>CYUH01000001.1 GCA_001403755.1 Chryseobacterium senegalense
TTGCTTAAACCGGTCTTTTCAAGGAGCGATTACTAAGATAAGAATAAAGAATTTAAGATAGTAATATGAAGTACGGACTTTATCTCGTTAGCGGCTAAAAACAACTTCGTTTTCGAGTAGGGGAATTGCAGCTAACGGAAAAAGTATTGGCGAAGTGCGGGCTAAATATAACGAAAAGTTCAATTTAGACTGAACGTAGCCGATGCTTTTTTCGGATTGTTAAATTAAGAAAAAAATCAATACGAAAAAGCAGCGGCGGATAAGTATTTCAAAACTTTCAACTTTGACCTTCCTCCCGCATTTTGCCAATACAATGTTAGGCGATCGTTTTTTTTATTCTCAAAGTTTTTGACGAATAATTACTCTCGTTCTTTGTGGTAATTTGTTGCTAAAAATAAAACTCCAAACATAAATTGAATCATTTTCCCAAGAAATTATTTGCTGCTTCCAATTATTATTATTTTCATTTTTTACTTTCCCTTTCTGATTCAGTTTTTTTGAAATTATTTTGAGATTTTCTTCATAAATTTTCAAAATAATCGAATCGTTATCTTTTGGTTTACTCCAAGCATATTCAATTACCCGAACTAAACTATCCTTTTTGGTGAAAAAATAAGAAACAGTATTTTTAATATTTGAAGAATCTCGCCAATAAATTATCGGTTGCTCAAATTCATATTTTTCTATTTCAGGAAAGTAAGATTCACTCAAAGTTACTTTAAATGGTTTTCGCATTTGAATTCCCGCATTTTCATTCTCAATTTCATTAATATCTTTTGCGATTATTTTTTGGAAATTGAAGTTAGTTTCTTTTAAAAGATACTCTCTTTGAGTTCGATTTTCATTTTTACAATTCAAAATAAAAAAAAGAGTCAAAAATAGAGGAAATATTCTATTCATCGCGGTTTTTATAAAATGTCGCCTAACGAAAAAGTATTGGCGAAGTGCGGGCTTTCGAAGAACGGAACGTTCAAGAATGACCAAACGTAGCTAATGCTTTTTCAAGTACACTAAAATAAGAAAAAAAGTGGAATTGAAAAGCATTAGCGGAATATTTTTTTGCTTTTCAATTCATCCCAAAACCCCGCATTTTGCCAATACACTGTTAGGCGAAGGTTTTGTTTATTTAATTTTTAATTTGATTTCATCTCTATTTCCATCCCAAACAGACAAAACTTTAATTTGTTTAGAGTCATATTCATAAAATAGAAGATAGTCTCGGACAATTTTTAAGCATACATTTTTTTCAAAATCAGTTTTTCTTCCTATTCTAGGAAATTCAGCAACTTGTTTCATTGCTTCAATAAATAGTTTATTGAGTTTTAAACTATATGATTTTGATTTATTTCTATTAATCCAATATTCGAGAATTTCTTTACGTTCAAAATTGGCTTTTTCAGTCCAATTTATTTTTCGTTTAGCCATTCCTCAATTTCTTTATTCGCTTGGGATTCAGTTAATACTTTATCGATTTTAGCTTCGGTTAATCTTTTTCTTTGAGCATCAGAAATTTTATAAACAGATTCATCTAGTTCAAAATCAAGCAATTTTTTTATTTCCTCAATGATATATGATTCCTTGAGGTTTGCAATTCTATTTATTATGTCTAATTTTAATTCTGCTGTACTCATTTTGTTGAATTTTAATCAAAGTTACAAATTTTCTTCAATTATGAAGAGTGGTTGTAAACTTTCGCCTAACGGAAAAAGTATTTGCGAAGGGCGGGCTACTTTGCACAAAAAGTCGTAAGGAAAACCGCCTATAGCAAAATATTTTTTCCACTGACTAAATTACAAAAATAAAGGAAGTGAAAAAATATTTTGCGGCTACTGCTAACTTAATTTTCACAGATATATTCAACCCCGCCTTTTGCAAATACAATGTTAGCGGAAGTTCTTTTAAAATTCTAATCCATTCATTTGTTCATCGATGTAAAATTTTTTTATATAACTGAAGTCACTCGATATTCTTTTGAAATCAATTTCATAAACATATTTTGTATTTTCGATTTTAAAAAAACGTTTAATTTTTTTATTTATTTCTAATTCATAGCCAACGATTGTTTTATTAAATAGCTTTATTGAGGTTGGTTTAATATTGTGAATTTCAGGTGGGAAATTTTTTATACTATATAAACTAGCGTCGATTTTATTTTTAGACATATAATTTCTATTTGTAAAAATCCAATTTTTAGTCGGTAAAAATTTAGGTAGGTCTTTTCTTCCACCTAAACTATGAAATTTTATATTATGAAATTTATTCTCTTGTATAAATGTATATGAGTCATCGTTTGAATTTGGATAAACAATAGATCGAGTAGAGCAGGAGTTTAATAAGAATAATATTAATACTAAGAAAAAAAATTTTTTTTTCATTTTAATTGTTTTTTATGCAGAATTTCCGCTAACGGAAAAAGTATTGGCGAAGTGCGGGCTTTCGAAGAACTAAAAGTTCAAGAACGACCAAACGGAGCCGATATTTTTTCCGTGAACTAAATTACAAAAATATCGTGAACGGAAAAATATTCGGCGGCATAATTTTACAAAAGTTCAACTTTGCACATCACCCCGCATTTTGCCAATACAATGTTAGCAGCAGTGTAATTTATATTTGAATTATTTGACTGTCTTTATTGTTCTTATTTAGTCCATCTTCCCATTCAAAATGGATTTGCAAAGTATCTGGAGAACCTGCAAAAGCAAAGAAAGTTATATCCATTGCATGTTGCGGTCTGATATCTAATGATTTAGGATAATTTGTTAATAAAATATTATATTCTTCGGGAAATGTTACAACTACATTTTTAGCGACTGCTTTTCCTTTATTGAAAACTTTAATTGTGCGTTTTCCTTTTTCACCTTTAATGATGTTTGCTTCAATTATTGCTTTTTTTTCAGATTCAGTTTCTTTTCTAAGTTTTATTAATTGAAATTCATTGATTAATGAACTTTGCTTTTTAATCTTCTTATCATGTTTGAAGTAAGTATACAATGACAATAGAAGTGCAGAACTAGAAATAATTATTGGAATTATTTGTTGGAGGGTCATTTCTATTTGAATTTTATATTCTTATTTCCTTTTACTGCATCTTTAAACATTTTATTTAAGTCTGCTTTTAAATCCTTAGTTACTTTATCTTTCATATTATTAATTTGTTCACGTATGTCTGATTGATTAAGTTCAACTAATTCATCATATCCACCATTATATTCTGTATTACATTTTGTGCATTTTACCCAAGTTTTTTCTTCATTAAATTCAAATGATGAAGAATCTCCACATGTAGAACATTTTAAAGAAATTGATTTGTTGTAGTTGTCTTTCATGGTAATTTTGTTTTGGGGTTGTCTTTGGTTGTATTATCCTGAAATAGTTGACACATTTTTTCAGTTTTTTTGTGGTTCTAAATTAGCATTTTTTTTCGTTTGTAGGATTTATATTTTACATTTTCTTTGAGGTGCACTTTTGCAGGGGTTTGAAA
>CYUH01000002.1 GCA_001403755.1 Chryseobacterium senegalense
TGATTCCATTTCCAACAGGTTTGCAATCTCCAAAATGTTCTTCGTTTTGTAATTTCTGGATTCGGAACAAGATTTTAGCCTTTGCTCGGATATCTTTTAATTTTCGGAACCACTTGTCAAACTCATTCGTTTTCTCAATAAAGTACATTTTGTATTCATTTGGATACAAATATAGTAAAAAGTTAAATCAATGCAAAATTTTTGTTTTAAAGCGGAATCTTTCTAAAATGTCGTACAACGGAAAAAGTATTTGCGAAGGGCGGGCTTAATTTGAACGAAATTTCAATTTAGACTGAACGTAGCCGATGCTTTTTTCGGATTGTTAAATTACGAAAAAAATCAATACGAAAAAGCAGCGGCGGCTAAATGTGACAAATCTTTCAATTATCCCTTCACCCCGCATTTTGCCAATACAATGTTAGCCGTCGTCTTTCATTTGACGTTCTAGTATCTGATAAAAGTAACTAAAAGGCTTATTATATTTAATTATTTCTCTTTTTT
This sequence comes from Chryseobacterium senegalense, assembly GCA_001403755.1. GTDB lineage: Bacteria > Bacteroidota > Bacteroidia > Flavobacteriales > Weeksellaceae > Kaistella > Kaistella senegalense. Next base: position 502 of record CYUH01000002.1, read on the forward strand.
CTATATCAATAGGAAATTCTATGTCTTCTTGAAGTTTAACATCTTTGAGAAGTTTATAATAATATTTGTTTCGATTTCTATCGAGTTGTTTTATCTGTTTAAAGAATGTTTATTAATTGTAAGCAGTTTAAATCCGTTTTTCCAGCACAAATCAGTAGAAACTTCGTCAAAGTTTTCAATACCAATCCTTCCTACGGACATTCCAATTAGTCGATTAATTGCTGATTCAGTAGCAGTACCTTTCGGTTTTCTTCTTCCGATTTTAATAGCTTTTTTTATTTCATTAATTGTTATCTTTTGTTTCTTTATTTCTTTTTCAAATGACTTCTTTCTAATTCTAATTTCTCCATCATTGTTTATCTCGTATCCTACAAATCCAATCCAAGGAAAATTAATTTCTTCAATTTTTCCCCATTGATATGGTCCTTTTGATTTACCTGACCAAAAAGGTTTATAGAAAATTTCATTATTATCATCAAAATCTATCAGTTTAATATCTTCTTTAAATGGATGTGGAAATAATTTCAAAGCATTTAGAGTTTCAACATATTTTTCTTTTGCTTCAATACACTCTCTTAGTGAAGTTGATATTATAATCATATCATCGCAAAATCTTGAGTAAAAAACATTAAAATTTTGAATTTGTATATCAGCTTCGTTAAGATAAATATTTGCTATTAAACCAGATAAAGCACCGCCTTGAGGAACTCCTATCCTTTGATCTGATATATCGGAGTAATGTATATTAATATCATTGTCTATCCATCCAAAAAATCCATTAGTTATTCCATATGAATTCCAATATTGATAATTGTTTTCTTTAGGAATATCTTTATTGAAACAAAAACAGTCTAAATATGAGTAAAATGTATTTTTAACAAAGGTTAAATCTAAAAGTGGATATTGATTTTGAGAAATTTTAATTAATTCATCAAATTTCATTTTAACAATCTTATGATTTACTGTATCATAAAATTTTTTCATATCACATTCCGCTACAAACAATTTCTTATCAATATTTCTTAATCTATAATCCAGAATATCTTTTATACAATCGTGATGAGATAATATTTGATTTTGCTGATTTTTTTTTGCTCTAAATGCATAGGAACTATCTTGGAATTTATCATCAAATAATTGAGTAAGAAATTTATTAGTAAGACTTAAAATAATGCGATCTTTAAGATTGAACATACAAATTGGTCTGCATTCATTTTTATTTGTTTTACTTAGTTTTTCTTTGAGTTTTGGAACAATGATAGGAGTTGACAATTTGTGAGAATTATTAACTATTGAATCTTGTATTTCTGCGATTAGTTTATTCAGATTTATAAACCAAATTTCTTTAGAATTTTTTTTCTTATGTTTTTTAATTGTCTTTAAAAGCGAATAAAAATTTTTATCATTAGAAGTTAAAAATTCTTTTGAATTGTTAGGTTTTTGTCTCGAACTTTCACCTAGTTTGACCCAATTTTTTCGAGAAGGTAATACCTCATTTAATTGTTCAGTAATAGTTTTTTGGTATACCTCAAATTCATTTCTGGGTGTGATTTTTTCCTTTTCGTGATAATTAAATTTTGGATTTGAAGTTAATAAATGAATTAAATGTTTTTTTGACCTATTTTTTGCCAATTTAACCCTGATTTTACAAATCAGTCTAAGAATTTCTTCTTCTCTAAAATAAAATTGAATAGGTTTCATAATTATAAAAAAATAGGGGTTCCTGTAAAGTGTTAAACACATATTGACAAAGATACTGACATATAAAGTCTTGCCTCTTTTAAGCTCTCTGGCAGTGCTTTACCGTTTTTGAGAGTGATACTTGCGAAAAATTATTCTTCCGCCTTCGGAACCCCATTTTTTTGATTTTTTGTTTTATAACCTTGTTGATTTGCTAAATATACTATTGTACTGAAATTAACATCACCATTTCTTGTTTCGTAGCAATTTGTCAAAAAATTAGTACAAGTTATTTCATTGTATTTTTGTTTATCTAAGATACTCAATTTTTTAAAATATTTTAATCCTATATCATATGTGAAAGTATTCGATATTGCCATTGCCACTTTACACCAATCATTATAATTGTATGTTATTGTCTTATTTTTCCTTTCAAGATATTTGATAATATCTGACATAAACTTGCGGTCTCTAGGATTATTCTTGTTTAAAGGATTGTAAAGGGCATCTTTGCTATTCGTAACTCGTAGAATTTTCTTAGAATTTTCTTTTGACTTTTGAATTATTTTTATATCCGAATTATGTATTTCAAAAAATGAAACTTCATTTTTTAAAACAAGTTCACTATCTGACGATATAAAACAAAGTCTCGTAATATCACTACCACTTTTGTCGAGTTCTATATTATATGTTAATAAAATATTGCGATAGTTTTCTAAAGGCACATTTATGTAAAAAATCATAACTCAACTCTTTACTTTCAATGTTGAAATTTAAAGGAACAAGTCCTTTAAATCCATTGTTCGATGGGGATTTCCAAAATGAAAAAACTATATTTTCATTTAGCAATTCTGAATAGACTTTTACCATCTCTTCAGAATTTAATTTATCAATATCAAGAACAATTAGTGGATTATAATTTTTAAGATTTTCTTGCGTTCTTTTCTTTTTGAAAGTTCCACTAAATGTTGTAGCTGGTAATCTTTTTTTATAATTATCATAATACTCCTTATTTCCTTTATTAAGTTCAGTTCTTAATATATTGATTTGTGCGTCAAATTTTTTTGTCTTAATTGCATCTAAAATTTTATTTAGTGGAATATCTGATTCAATGTCAGACCAAGTATCTTTTTGATATGAAATTTGTAAATTAAGAATATTATCAATTGTATGCATTGGGTTCATAAGATGACGGCTAACGTTTTGCGGCTTTGCGATGGTGCGGCTTAATATGCCAAATCTTTCTATTATAAGCTAAACTTCGGAATAACTAAAATCTTTATACTTGCGAAAATCCCGCACTATTGCAAAACCGCTGTTAGCAGAAGTGTTATCGTCTCTCAAGTTTTTTAATATATCCTTTATTTATTTTTGACTTACTTTTTGATTTAAACAGACTAAATATTTTAGATGTTAATTCAAGTTCTTTATCTGTATTGGTTCCAACGTAACCACCAATAGAAAATACCTTGTGATTTTTCAGTAAGATGACGGTATTTGTGTTGCCTCCGTCAATCACGGGATATTTATTTTCATCTTCTTGAAAATCCTTTTCTATAAAAGAAGTAATTATTTTTTGAATGGCATTTATATCTTCATCATTTAATTGTAAATATTCAGGTTGTATTTTTGGATTTTCATTTATGAATTTTTGATGTTCTTCCAATCTTAGTTCTAAATCTTTTTCACTCGCATTTTTTTGTGGAGGCGGAGGTGGAGGAATGGAATATTTTGACGGATTGTAAAATATTAAAGATTTATTTTTGAGATTTGCAATTATCTCAAAATGCTGAATAAAAGGAGGATAATAACCAACTTTAATTAATTCTGCTTCGTTAGAATTAGTTTTATTTTCACAACCTATCGTTGTAAGTATTATAACAAAGATTGCAAAAATATATTTCATACGGAATCTGGTTTTAACATTCTGACTAACGTTAAACTTTACTATTGATAATCAATTTGTTTTGAATTCAATATCCTTATTAGTCAGTCCAAATTTAGTGATTTGTTTTTGTATTCTTTTGGCTGCTGCTATTTTTCTTTTCT
>CYUH01000003.1 GCA_001403755.1 Chryseobacterium senegalense
TCCAGAAATTACAAAACGAAGAACATTTTGGAGATTGCAAACCTGTTGGAAATGGAATCAGCGAATTGCGAATAAATTTTGCAAAGGGCTACAGAATCTATTTCAAAGAGACAGATGGAAAAATTATCATTTTGTTAATTGGTGGAGATAAATCAAGCCAGCAAAAAGATATTGAAAAAGCGAACGAAATTTGGAACAAAATAAAAAAATAAAGAATGGAAATCTCAAAATTTGATATTGCAGATTATTTGGACAATAACGAAATGATTGCCGAATATCTTAATGTTGTCCTAGAAGAAGGTGATGATTCTGAAATTGTTGTTGCAATTGGAAATATTGCGAAAGCAATCGGAATGACTAAAATTGCAGAAGAAACTGGAATGAGCAGACCCAGTTTGTACAAAGCATTATCCGAAGGTGCAAAACCACAGTTTTCCACTATAATGAAAGTTTTGAAAGCAGTTGGTGGCCAAATAAGAGTTAATCCTATTACCGCATAAAAAACGTCGTACAACATGGGTTTGGCAAAAGCGGGGTTCAGAGTTATAATTTAGAAGATTTCAGCAATTTTAGCCGCAAAAAACCATTTCGTTTTTTTATTTTTTGTAATTTTGAAAAAACGAAAATGGTTTTTGCTCGGTTCGGGTTTAGTTGGAATTTCCGTCTTTCTTATCCCCGCCTTCGCCAAGCCCTTTCCCGTTGTGCGCAATATTAGAAGCGCGGTATCAAAAAGAAATTTCGGTCTGAAAAATCAAAATTTTGACTTGAATTTAAACTTCTAAAACTGACTGAAATCTGAAATTCTTTGCGCTGATTTTCCTAAATCCAGAAAAAATCTTTACGAAAAACTTACGGATTTGAGTATTAAAAATTGTGCTGAATTTTTCAAAACGCTGACTGAAAAATGCGCAAAAAACCTAAAATCAATCTACAAAAATTCGACTGGATTTTAAAAATTGTGCTTGACTTTTACAAATTTTGAGCTTAACGGCGTGAATAAATTCTGCGTGAATAATTTTCCAAAATCCGTGAATAAAATTCTGAAAATCTTTGCGATTTCGTGCGTGAAAAAAATTGTCGTGCTTGATTTTTAATTCTCTGACCTGAATTTAACGAGTTAAATCCAAGTCGCCGAACTAAAAATACTGCGCACAACATGGGTTTGGCAAAAGCGGGGTTGAGAGTTATCATTTAGAAGATTTCAGCACTTTTCGCCGCAAAAAACCATTTCGTTTTTTTATTTTTTGTAATTTTGAAAAAACGAAAATGGTTTTTGCT
>CYUH01000004.1 GCA_001403755.1 Chryseobacterium senegalense
CCTGCAATTGTGCAAGATATGTGATTAAATTTAATTTTCTAGTTTCTAAATCCATTGTAAAATTATTTAAGTCAAATTTAGTAAATTATTTTCGGATTTTGAATTTGTTGACGTTTTTTGTAGCATTTCTGCTAACGGGAAAGGGCTTTGCGAGGTGCGGGCTACTGCAAACCGAAAGTCGGGAGGAGAACCAATCTTTAGCAAAAACTTTTTCCATTTTTTAAAATTACGAAAAAATTAAAAAATGGAAAAGTTTTTTGCGGGTATTTTGTAGAATATCTCTGAGATTTACTTCAAACCCGCATCTTGCAAAACCCATGTTGTACGCAGTGCCTTTTTCCATTTAGTTGTTAATTTCAGTTTTCACGAGTAAATTTAAAAATTTTCGGTTACTTTTTGCTCTTTTTTAGATTTTTCAAACGCTAAAATTCAAAAATTTTTTCGGAACGGGTTTTGCGGATTTTTTTCGGCGTTAAAATTCAAGTTTTCTATTTAGTTTTTCGGCGCACATTTTTCTCAAAATCATGTTTTCAGAGCAAGTTTTATTCACGCACTTTAGCGCAAAGTTTCTAAAAGTCAGCACAATTTTTCAGAGATTTTAATATTCACGCAGTTTGGAGCGCAATATTTGGTTCCGTTGGAGTAGTGCCGTCAAAATTCTTGTTAATATTCAGGTTCAGTCTTTTATTCAGTCCTTTTTTAGAAAATGAATTCAGACCTTGTTTTCACGCACATTTCGGTCTGTATTCAGTTTCTTTAAGATTAAAAATCCCGAAATCTGTTTGTCAGCGCGGGTTTTGATGGCATTGCGTACAACGGAAAAGGGCTTGGCGAAGGCGGGGATAAGATAGACGGAAATTCCAACTAAACCCGAACCGAGCAAAAACCATTTTCGTTTTTTCAAAATTACAAAAAATAAAAAAACGAAATGGTTTTTTGCGGCGAAAAGTGCTGAAATCTTCTAAATGATAACTCT
>CYUH01000005.1 GCA_001403755.1 Chryseobacterium senegalense
CGAGAAAAGAAAAATAGCAGCAGCCAAAAGAATACAAAAACAAATCACTAAATTTGGACTGACTAATAAGGATATTGAATTCAAAACAAATTGATTATCAATAGTAAAGTTTAACGTTAGTCAGAATAGCATAAAAACCGAGTCAAAACAACAGAAATTTGAAATAAAAATGAATCTGAGAATTGCAAGACATACTAAAAATTTAAAAAATGTTCTGAATTTTTACGTTGATATTATAGGTCTTGAAAAAATTGGTGGATTTGAGAATCATAATGGATATGACGGAATTTTCATTGGCAAAAAAAATCTTGATTGGCATTTAGAGTTTACAACATCATTTGAAATTCCAAATCACTTTTTTGATGAAGATGACATAATCGTATTTTATCCGGAATCAAAAGATGAATTTGAAAAGATTATTAAGAAATTCGAAGAAAGAAAAATCGAAATTCTGAAAGCCAAAAATCCTTATTGGAATGAAAATGGAATCTTAGTGAAGGATTTTGATAATCATAACGTTGCGATAAGTCCGTTAAAAATAAAATGAATTGCTACTGCAGATAACATAGTATTGGCAAAATGCGGGGTTGAATCGCAGGTAGAAAGATTTGTGATATTTAGCCGCCGCTGCTTTTCATATTGTTTTTTTCTTTAATTTTAACAATCTGAAAAAGCATCGGCTCCGCTGGGTCGAAATTGAACTTTTCGTCCAATTTAGCCCGCACTTCGCCAATACTTTTTCCGTTATCTGCAAGCGTATCAACTGCATATTCCTGAAATAGGTTGACAAAAAATTCATTAAATATTGTCAAACTATGGAACAACAAAAATTCATTAGGTGTCCAAAATATACCTATCAAAAATTACCTTTTCAGATTAAACTTCAAA
>CYUH01000006.1 GCA_001403755.1 Chryseobacterium senegalense
GCTCCCCTATAACAAATCTCTCTGTTTGGGTTTGCAAAGATACCAACTTTTTCTCCCATTCCAAATTTTTCCTAACCTATTTTAACAAAGAATCCACAACTTGCTGTATATCTGGGAGAAAAAATTATGCTTGGTGGGTTCTGCTGTTTATTTAAGAATGAAAACCTGCATCAGAAGTAGATTAGTTCGGTTGTCAAATTTTAGAAAATATTAATTAAAAACAAGAGGTTGCCCAGGCTTCATTAAAAAAAAACATGCATAAAAGGTTGAAAGATGACTCAAAAACTTTATGAATAATATTTAAATTGAAAGATGCTTGATGATTAAATCTAATTGATGGGAATCCATACAAAATATTGGAGGTTGGAAGAATAAGCTGAAACTTCGCACATCAATGAAGGTGTCCAAATTTCACTCTTATTCACCTTGAATTTAAATGGATTAAAAAAAAAGAATCTTGGATATTTATTCATTCTACTGATTGTTCCATCTTATATTTTTGTTGCTCATTTGCATAAAGAAAAGATAAGATGATTTAAAAGATTCTTCTGCATTATACCGCTAATAGGTTTGGAAAGCAAATTTCACAGCGTAGCTGCTTACATTCAAGATGACCGAAGGTTTTTTTAGTATGATTTATTCGATTATTTTCTAAAACTATTAGTTTATAAAATAAAAAAAAGCTCAATCAAAAAAATGATTGAGCTTTAAAAAAAACTGGCGGCGACCTACTCTCCCGCTTTCGCAGTACCATCGGCGCTAGAGGGCTTAACTTCTGTGTTCGGAATGGGAACAGGTGAG
>CYUH01000007.1 GCA_001403755.1 Chryseobacterium senegalense
CTATAAAGTAATTTACAAAGTTGAAAATAAAGAAATAATCATTAACGACATTTTTGATGGAAGGCAAAATCCTATAAAAATGAATGATGATAAAAGGAAATTAAAATAAAAGCACTTCTGCTAACATTGTATTGGCAAAAGACGGGGTGAATATTGTCTTCGAGAATTCAGTTAGCAGTATCCGCAAAAATGCTTTTCATATTTCTTTTTTCAGTAATTTAGAAATCTGAAAAAGCATTTTGCTCAGGTTCAGTTTCCTTTGAAATTATCTGCAAAGTAGCCCGTCCTTCGCCAATACTTTTTCCGTTAGCAGAAATCGCATCCAAACTTTCCGCTTTAAAAATATTTCAGAATAAACTTGCAAATTGATAACTTTTAAGTTAACTTTGTAACATGAATTTTGAGAGAAAAATTATTTTCTACGAACGGTATTTTGTTAATTTCTATTTGGAACAAAACGAAAAAGTTCAAGAGAAAATTGAATATGTTTTTAAACTTGTCAGAACAGTTCAAAATGTTCCAAAGAAGTTTTTGCAACATATGGCAGAAACAGACGGACTTTACGAAATTCGAATTGAGTTTGAAAGTAATATTTATAGAATTTTTTGCTGTTTTGATAAAGGAAATTTAGTTGTTTTGTTCAACGCTTTCCAAAAGAAAACTCAAAAAACACCAAAAAAAGAAATTGAATTAGCTCTTAAATTGAAAAATGAATATTTAAATTCTAAAAAATAGAAAATGAAAAATAAAATAAGTGATGTGAATAATTTCGATGAATTATTAAACATCAAATACGGAGAAATAGGAACTGAAAAACGCGATGAATTCGAAGAAAAAGCACAATATTTTGTAATTAGTGAAATGTTGAAAGAAGCACGTAAAGAAGCGAAAATGACACAAGAGCAACTTGCTGAAAAAGTTGGAACTAAAAAAAGTTATATTTCAAGATTGGAAAATGGTAAATGTGATATTCAACTTTCAACTTTATATAAAATTTTTGAGTTTGGACTTGGAAGAAGAATTAATTTACTAATTAACTAAAATTGCGACTTCTGCTAACATTGTATTGGCAAAATGCGGGGTTGAACCGCAGATTGAAAGATTTGTGATATTCAGCCGCCGCTGCTTTTCAATTCCACATTTTTTTATAACTTAGTTCCATTGAAAAAGCATCGGCTACGTTTAGTCTAAATTGAACTTTTCGTTCCATTTAACCCGCACTTCGCCAATACTTTTTCCGTTGTGCGATATTTTAAACCAATATTATGTATAGAATTGCAAACGATATTTCAAAATTAAAAAATAACCCTTCCAATTATTTAGGCGAAAGAAATTTATACGAGTTGGCAAGGTATATTGATAGAATTAATGTTGCGCATTCTTTTGAAGACAATATCTTATTCTCCAAATACTGCCAATTATATTTTTCCGAAAAGGTTGATATCGATTGGGTTCAGATTATTTTAAATTATTGCAATGGGAATAGTAGTGTGGCTTTCGACCTTTTCTTTGAGGTTTATGAAGATTTTTTTACCGATGACTCGCAAATTGACACAAGATTGATTTTGCACAAAGCCTTATACTATGCATTTATAGAAATTCGACACAGTCAAGACAATAACGCTAGATTGTTGGCTGATTTATGCCATAATATACCTTTAAAACTTAATAGTATTCTGCCAGATAGAATCATCCATAAATATGATGACATTTTAGAGTCTATAATAGAGGAATATTGGAATGATAAATTTGTCATCTCATTCTTTGTCAACAACTTTCCTGAACTAGAAGGTTGTTTTCGGCAAGTTTGGAAATCAGCCAATTCTACGACAATAATGTCTTGCGGATATCCAGAACTAATCCAAGATGATGAAATTTTAGTCAAGGAATTTTTTGCGATCAGAGCCAAATCGATAAAAATTAAATCACAATGTTAAAAAAAAACATCGCACAACATAGTATTTGCAAAAGGCGGGGGTTGAATATATTGTGTGAGAATTCAGTCGCAGTAGCCGCAAAATATTTTTCCACATCCTTTATTTTTGTAATTTAGTCCGTGGAAAAAATATTTTGCTCAAGGTGGTTTATCTTTCCACTTTTTGTTCTAAGTAGCCCGCCCTTCGCCAATACTTTTTCCGTTATATGCCATATTAAAACATGCATATTCCTGAAATAGGTTGACAAAAAATTCATTAAATATTGTCAAACTATGGAACAACAAAAATTCATTAGGTGTCCAAAATATACCTATCAAAAATTACCTTTTCAGATTAAACTCCAAATTGTTCAAAAGGTAACCAACGGACAGATTTCTATCAATCATGCCGCTAAAACGTATGGAATATCCAGATCAACAATTGATTATTGGGTGAAAAAATTAGCTACCTTTAATCAAAAATCTATCGGTATGAGCAAAGATCAGGAAATTAAAAAACTTAAAGAGAAAATCCAGGAACTGGAGTTTGTGAAAGACTTCCAGCAGGATCTTATCCTTGATTTTGAGGAAATCGTAGGCAAGGAACTCTCAAAAAAGCATTTACCCAAAGACT
>CYUH01000008.1 GCA_001403755.1 Chryseobacterium senegalense
TTCAAACCCCTGCAAAAGTGCACCTCAAAGAAAATGTAAAATATAAATCCTACAAACGAAAAAAAATCCTAATTTAGAACCACAAAAAAACTGAAAAAATGTGTCAACTATTTCAGGATAATACAAACAAAATTCTGTAAAAAAAAAAATTAATATCTTTACATCAAAAAAATGGCATTTATACTCATATCATATGATTTAAATAATCCAGGACAAGATTACAATGAATTATTTACGCAAATAAAATCATATGGCGTTTGGTGGCATCACCTAGATTCAACTTGGATTATTAAATCTGAAAAAAATGTTTCTGAAATAAGAGACCATTTAGGAAAATTCATTGATGTAAATGATGAACTTTTGGTAGTTAAAATTGATTCTTGGGCAGGAAAAGGGTTTAAAGAGAGAGCATATAAATGGTTACATAATAACAAATAATTATGGAATTAAATTTTGAAAGTATATCTTTTACTGTATCAATTGCTTCAATTATTTTAGCAATTGTATCATTGATATTATCTGTTCTTTTCTATAGATGGTCTGAAAAGTCAAATAGAGAAGCACTAAAAAATTCATTAATTATTGAAAATAATACTAAAAAAATTCAAGATTTATTCGATAGATTCTACAAGGACACTTTTGGTTTAATGAAAAGTAATTATGAAGTTATGCAATCAAATTTCTTTAACAACAGTTTTAGTTCGGGAGATTCTACATATTCTATTAAAGAGCAATTAGAAGATGTTATTATTTCTTATATTACAAAATCAAAAACTATTAAAATTGAGGACGTAAATAGTTTTGTGATTTTGAACTATCCAAAACTTAAAACAAATGCAAAGGACATTACTGACTGCATTAATGATTTGGTGACAAGAAAAATAATATTTTCAAATTCCAACATTCTCTCTATTAACAATACAGATTTACAGGGAACGTCTAGCGAAGGTTAAAAAACGCCTGCAGATAACATAGTATTGCCAAAAAAGCGGGGTTGAAGTTATTCTTTGAGAGTTTAGTGAAAATAGTCGCAAAAAATTTTCCCTTTTCCAAAGAAATTTGTAAGTTTGAAAAAGGGAAAAATTTTTGCTTCGGGAAGTATTTCTTTTGAAATCTCGGTTATAAAAAGCCCGCTTCTTCGGCAATACTTTTCCCGTTAGGCGATATTTTATAAAAACTATACGCTTAAATATTTTGTTTCAAAATTTTATGTAAATTTGAGATAAATAATTTGCAAAATGAGTACAGCTGAGTTGAAACTTAAATTAGAATTAATCAATAAAATAACCGAATTAAAAGAAATTCGGATTATTAAAGAATTAAAAAAACTTCTTGATTTCGAACTTGATGAAGAAATTTTCGAACTATCGAAAAAACAAAAAAATCGTATTATGAAAGCAAGAAAAGAATATACTAATGGAGAAACTTTTACAAATGATGAAGTAGAAAACGAAATTGAACAATGGCTAAACGAAAAATAATTTGGACCAAATCTGCAAAATTTGAACGAAAAGAAATTTTGATTTATTGGATTAATAGAACAAAATCTAAAACCTATAGCAAAAAACTTAACAAATTATTTAGTGAAGCCGTAAATCTTTTATCTGAACATCCGAAAATCGGAAGAACCACAAATGATGGGGAAACTCGAATAAATATTGTTCGAGACTATTTAATTTTCTATGAATTTACAGAAAAAGAACTAATTGTTCAATCAATTTGGGACGCAAGACGAGATGAAAATGACACCGAATTTGATTACACCTAAAATAAAAAAACATCGCCTAACAGTGTATTGGCAAAATGCGGGGGTTAAGGCTAAATTGAACTACTTTACTTTTTTAGCCGCCAATATTTTCCAATTCCACATTTTTTCTTAATTTTAGTTCCATTGAAAAAATATTGGCTACGATTGGTCTGAACTTGAACTTTCGTTCAAATTAAGCCCGCACTTCGCCAATACTTTTTCCGTTAGCAGAAATTCCCCTACTCGAAAACGAAGTTGTTTTTAGCCGCTAACGAGATAAAGTCCGTACTTCATATTACTATCTTAAATTCTTTATTCTTATCTTAGTAATCGCTCCTTGAAAAGACCGG
>CYUH01000009.1 GCA_001403755.1 Chryseobacterium senegalense
TTGAAGTTTAATCTGAAAAGGTAATTTTTGATAGGTATATTTTGGACACCTAATGAATTTTTGTTGTTCCATAGTTTGACAATATTTAATGAATTTTTTGTCAACCTATTTCAGGAATATGCATCTGGTAAAATGTCGTATAACGGAAAAGGGCTTTGCGAGGTGCGGGCTACTGCAACCGAAAGTGGAGAGGAGAACGAAACTCTAGCAAAAACCATTTTCATTTTTTCAAATTTACAAAAAAAAATGAAATGGTTTTTTGCGGGTACTTTCTAGAATTTCTCTGAGATTTCCTTCAACCCCGCATCTTGCAAAACCCATGTTATATGCCGTATTTTTTATTCTTCTATTTTTATTAATTCTAATTTTTGATTTTGGGTATCCAATTTTAAAATCATTTTTAATACATTAATCTCGTTATTTGCTTTGTCATTAAAAGAAAAACTAAGATATAAAGAATTGCTTTTTTCACTGAAAGAACTTGAAGCACCTGATAAAATTACAGACTTTGAATTTAAATACTTTGTTTTCAAATCGTTGAACATAAGTTTTTCTTTGTTATCAATAACAAGGTTTTTTGTTATTTCATTATTTTCTAAATTACTGAAATATTTCCCAATTTCATTTGAAATTTCTAACATTTTGGGATTTAGTTTGGAAGTTGAAAAATACCTATTCCTGTTAAAAATATTATTATCTTCTAAATTCCAAATGTCATTTAGTCTTGAAACTTGTTGAATTTTGTATTCTGGGTCTATTATAACTTTCTTAATATTATTCGTATCAAGAATTTCAGAATTTTTGTTGGAAATTTTTATAATTTTTTTTGTTACCAAGTTATCTTTAGAAGTGTTCTCAATTTCTAAATTATATATTTTTTCAGAGTTTGAGTTAATACAGAATTTTGACTTATCACACTCGCTAAAATAAAAGTCAGGAATTTTATCTGTGAATAATGTTTCGTAACCTCTTGATTGTAGGAAGAAGTTTAATTCATCTAAACTTGTAGTTCTGTCATCTTTCTTATACTTATAAAAATCACCAATTACATTGATAAAATTTACATCGTTTTTTTGTTTTGAATAAAGATAAAGTGGTAATAAGTTATAAGAAAATAAATTTTTTTCACTTTTTTCCAAATTTTGATTGGCAAATCCTCCAAAGGATTTTTTTCCTTCGGTTATAAATTGCTTATAGCCAATTAAATCTTCAAAGTATTTGTTGAAATTGTCAGAATGATATGTTGCTTTTAAATATTCAAAAGCAAGGAATTCTGCCAATGCCTCTGTTAAAGAATTTTCTTTGAATATAATTCCATCCCCTCCAAACCAAATATGGGCAATCTCGTGCGAAATGGTTGTTCTAGGTGCGTTATTTTTGAATATGGCGCTATTGTAAATTATAATGTTTTCATTAGTTACACTTGGTCCATTTATAGGCGCAAAAATGATTTTTGGTTTTTCTTTTTTTCCCAAAAGATTAGTATAAAATTCAAAAGATTTAGAAATTCCTTCTGTTGCTTTTTTTATTTCTTCCAATAGTCCGCTTTCTTTTTCAAGATAGTAAATTTGAAATCCATTAACCTCAAAATTTTTAAATTTTCCTGCAACAATAATTGGTGTAGCAATATATTTTCGTTGCAAATCTTCTGCTGTCGGAAAAATAACATTATGGTTTTTTGAAGAGATAGTTAGGTAGAATTTTTTTTCTTTTAAAAAGTCAGGTTTTTCCAATCCTAAATATCTTAAAGTTGTAATAAAGAAATCGTCATTTATATTAGATTTGTCAGTATTTACTTCATAGTCAAATTTATTGCCAATTTCATAACTTTTATATTTTGAAGTTTCATTACTTAAAAATTTTAAAGAGTTAGGTAAAGTAATATAGTTTGGAAAGACTACGATATTTTTTTTTGAAGAAAATGTTTCAGAAATTTTTAAATTATTATTTTCATCAATTATTATTTTGGCATTTACATTTTTTTGTGCTAAAATTATTATAAAATTTATTGAAAAAAACAGTGTTAAAATTTTGTTTATCATTCCTTTTTGACGGGTTTTGGTGTATTATCCTGAAATAGTTGACACATTTTTTCAGTTTTTTTGTGGTTCTAAATTAGGATTTTTTTTCGTTTGTAGGATTTATATTTTACATTTTCTTTGAGGTGCACTTTTGCAGGGGTTTGAAAA
>CYUH01000010.1 GCA_001403755.1 Chryseobacterium senegalense
CTTACCCCCTCAATCGCCATCAAGTCTATCCCTTCAAAATATTGGTAAGCAATTAAATTCATGTCGGTTTGGCTTACTGCGTTTTTATTTTTACGCTTGTGCTTTTTTTTTCAATGGTATGCTGTTTCTTATGGCCGTCCTTTTCGATGAATTCCTTCAGGAGCCGGTCGATCTGCAAATCCGTATCCATGATTTGTTGCTGGAGGTGTTTGTAGGAATCCCACTCTTGCTGCAAGGCAAAGAGATAATCTTTGCGCCCATTGAATTGCAGAGCTTTTGCGATTTCCTCCTCTGATTTTCGGCAATTGTAATGACGGAGTTTTGCCAATTCCTCTCCCCTGTACTCTCCGTTTAGAAAAGCTTCAATAATGCAAGATCCTGTAAGACCGACTATATCCCTTACCACAACCTCAAGCCTCATATTCATCAGTCGCAGATATTTTTGCATTCTCCTGGTGCATGATGCAGATTGCTTGAGCAGGTTTTGACGGTGTCTGGAATAGGTTCGTACGGTGTCCGTGTCCGAATCGGGTAAAAAGCTGGCACTCAAAAGCCCCAGAGAATGAAGTTTTTGAATCCATTGGCAATCTTTAATGTCTGTCTTTTTTCCTTTGATATTTTTGGTTTGTCTGCCATTAACCAAAATCACATCAAAACCTTGTCCCACCAAAGTTGAGAACAGATTTTGCCAATAAGTTCCGGTGGATTCCATGGCGATCGAGGTAACGCCATTCGAGTGTAACCAGTGGCACATTTCCAACTGGTCTTGGCTGTACACGCCAAATTCTTTTACATCCTCTGCATTTTGCCCTACTGCTACCCAATGGCTACGGCTTCCAATGTCTATTCCCGCAGCATTGGAATTTACCACTTCGAGTGAAATCTGCTTCTTAGTTTCCATGTCTCAATTTTTTCAATTAAACCAATAAAAAGCTCCAAGGACTGCACTTTGCTAAATTTGAAATTATTCTGATCGGGATATCTGCTTATCGCAGACTCGCCATTAAAAACTAACGCCGTCTGAAGTATTACTACCAAAGACTTTTGTGCAATCTTACCTGAATTGCAGACGGGTTTTTAAACACCATTGCTTAAACCGGTCTTTTCAAGGAGCGATTACTAAGATAAGAATAAAGAATTTAAGATAGTAATATGAAGTACGGACTTTATCTCGTTAGCGGCTAAAAACAACTTCGTTTTCGAGTAGGGGAATTTCTGCTAACTCTCAAATATACGCAATACCTACATAATATAATACTATTTTAATTATGCAGCAATTGATTGAAAAACAATGATATAGGCATATATAAACATTTGTAAGCGTTTGCCGTAACTTTTAAAAAAAAATATAGGTGTATTAATTCTTTAATATTTTAATGAGGAAATAAAAGAAACAATAAACCGAACTACGTAAACATTGCCAGAATAGTACAAAACATTCTCACATCCTAGACAGTTATTTATATTCTTTTCTCATCATATCAGTAACTTCAATTGCCATTTCATTATAAAGCTGCGTATCATAGGTTTTAGCCCCTTGAAGGTCCCTCATCACCACGCTTCTAAATTTAACATCTAACAACAGTTCGTCATATTTTCTAATTTTTTTTAGATATGGTGAAGAGATGAATATTTGAAATCCCTGATGGCTTTTGTCTGACTTAAATTTTACGATGACGAAATCGTCCGTAGGCTGGACTATTTCCTGGACTATTGCTATAAGTTTCATATGGCAAAGATTTGAAATTCCATAACAAATCTAGATGTATTCCTTGTCATAAATGGTGACAATAATCCATCAAGTTAATTCGGTGTTTTTTATTCACAGTTTTTTAGTTTTATTTTTTTACGTATTTGATTTAAGCTTATAATTTCCAAGCCTTAAAAGTGCTACAATTAGCAAAAATATTGTTCCAGAACTATAGTTTCTTGTTGTGAAAATACTGTGAGCAATATTATTTCTTAAATTCATTCCGTCAGATAAGAATAAAAACTTAAAATAAGCAATATCGTCTGTTGGTATTAATGCTTTTAATTTTTCATTGTCTAAAAGTTTGTCAAATGAAATTCGCTCTTCTTTGCCATGAAGTGTGGTTATATGTATTTCCCCAATGAAAATTACGCAATTTAGTTTACTTTAATAAGTGAACAACAGAATTACATCCGCGACGACGATAAACAAAATTATTCCGTGAAATTATAACGTCGATTAAACATTAAACAAATTCACCAGCCGTAATGAATCATTAATTATAGTGTTATAAAATAATTGAGGGTTGTTTACATCTCGGTTATCCCTTAAAAAATCGGTCAAAATTTTTTTTCTCAAAACCCTCTAATACCAAATTTTTAGAATTTTAAGGGAAAATTTTTTTTATTTCATCTACGGAAGCATCCCCCCTGTCAAAGGTTTTTTGGGGAGGGGGCCAAAGCACAGGGGGGATATCTATAGACGGGGGAGAAATGTAGGGCTTGGGGGCACAACCTTTTTTAAACCACTAAAAAAAACATTTTTAAGGTACGACTGTTCTTCGGTCGATTACTTTGTTATAAAATTTGTCCGTTATTCTCTCAATGAATTACTAAATACTATCGATCTGGGATTAATTCTAACATAATAATTTTGTGTTCGCTATAAGGAACTCCAAGGACCGCTGAAGAAATTAATTGTTTGGCTTGGTGATCTAATGGTTTACTAATCCTCTGTACATATTGTACACCTGAACCATTATGTAAAACTTTTCTGGGTGAAAATTGCACTGCAGGGCCATAATAAATTGTTTGGCTCCAACAAGCTGTAACTGTTTTAGTTAACATATAAATGGTAGCCAAATTTCCAACCGAAAGCTTAGGCCAATAGTGCAGGAAGCTGTAAATTTAATGTTAGATTAAAAACGAAACATTATGGAGAAATTGAGAGTAAAGTATAACCGCGTAAGCACTCTACAACAGACAGGTAATCGATTTGATGCAGATAAAGAAAAATACGATCGGGTATTTTTCGATAAGATTTCAGGATCTGTGAAATTTAAAGACCGCCCTAAGGCGAAAGAAATGATTAAACTTATTGAGGAAGGAAAAATTTCTGAGATAGTATTAGAGGAGATTTCGAGATGTGGCCGAAACGCAGGTGATGTTATTTCTACATTGGAGTGGTTCGAAGAGAAACAGATCAATGTCCACGTAAGAGATATCGGTCTTCAATCCCGACCTAATGGAGAACCTAACCAGATATGGAAATTAATTACGGCAATTCTTAGTTCGATAAGTGAGCTTAATTTGTCAGCTATAAGGGATTTGACCCGTGTCGGCCGCGAAGTCTATATTCAGAACGGGGGGTACATCGGGAGACCTGCAAATTCGAAAGAATCAGAATCTAAATTTCTAAATAAACCAAAAACTCAGAAGTGTTTGGAATTACTAAAAAAAGGGAGAACCATTCGTGAGATCTGTAAAATTTTATCGATGTCTTCTTCAACGGTACAGAAAGTGAAAAATATTGCTGTAAAAAGAGGATTGATTTTACACTAAGGAAGCAACACTTCCTTTTTTTTTCAGGAGCCAAACAATAAACATTTCCAAGTCCCAGGAAAAATAGCCAAAAAACCTTCTTATTAAACGTTCAGATCAATGTTATTTCAGCCAAACAAATATTTTATAGACTGCAGCATTCAGCGCGCGTGACCTATTAATAAACGATTGTTTAATTTTAATTATTATTATCTCTCGGCTATTTTGGATCTGTCCAATACGACAAAAAGACACCCGAAGGTGTCTCTTTTGATGATGCTTAAGTGTCTTTAGGCGACTTTCTTCACATGAAATTCAGCTGATACATATAAAGGGAAGTTAGAGTAAACTTCAACGGTACAGTCTTTTCTCAATGTTCTGGCTCGACCTACCGCTTGTAGTAGTTCCGATTCAATACTACTGAACTGTATTTTTCGTAATTCTTCATTTATAAAACATTTTATCGTAAACTCGAACCCATTATAAGTAACGCGTTGGTTGTTTACGGGAGTGTCACCATAGACAAATTTCACACCCATCAACTTGGCAAGAAGATAGTATTTCTCTGGGGCAATATGAGGTGTTCCTACCACAGCAAGATCATGACCTGCGAGGGTATCGTATCCAGCGCAATTTCCGAAGTGAATATCCTTAACTGCATTAGGAAATAAACTCTTATGTTTCATGAATGTGATAACTTTTGTTTCCTGCACCTGATCCTGTATGGTTTTTGGGTCGTTTTTCAATGATTCCCTTGAACAGGAAATACCTGTGTACTGTATAACTTTCCCTACCTGTTCTACATGTGTAATGTCTACAACTTTGAATTTATATTCAGGATAAATCTTTCTGTAAAAATCGGGGTCGATCGTTGCAGAAAGGATGATTACCTTCTTATGTATGGGTAGTTCCGTCCTCATTATATAATTTATCTTTCCATCTTTATATATGAAACTATTACTCCCGAAAAATTGAAACACATTGCTGCTAATGCCTGATCCATTACTAACATTTTTCACAAGATCCTCTAAATTAAATGAAAAGGTTGGTGTATTGTAAATTCCATCAGGCAGATTTTTAAAATATTTTGTAACTTCTGTAATGCCCTCAAACTGCCATTGAAAAGCGGAAATATCATTCACCGTTGTTGAATCTACTTTAACTAATGTATCTAAAGGATCTTCATCAAAGATTATCGTCTCATGTGGGAATTGGTTTTCAGGATTGGTATTTAATGCACGTGTGTGGGTGGTTAATGTATTATACTTTCTACTATAACAATCTTTTAGGGCCGTAATATAGGTTTTGGCAATTTCTTGATCATTACTGGGTCCATCTCCTTCAGATACATTATAAATAATTTCCATCGCTTTCTTGGGAAGACCCACCGTATAAAGACCGTTTATAGTACTGTTTAGATTTTCATCCATAAATTCGATGGGATCAGGTGTCATGCGCGATGGTGATACCATCCGCATTTTAACTTCGTTTTTTAAGGAATTGGTTGGTTCTGCAATGACCGAATTTTTCACACTTTCTAATATCTTGGTTTTCCCAATTGCGGTAGGAAGACGGAAAATATATACGGTGTCGTCTTCTTTTTTCTTCTCCATCACATATTTAAACTGTTCCTTCAAAATCTTCTCAGCTTCAGCGAGGGGAATCTTCTTCGCTTTTTCCTTTATTACAACTTTACCCTTCTTCATGGCTATATTCAGTAGGTTATCAAGTTCTTTATCTTCATCACAGTATGAAAATCTTTTTACTGCCATTGGATGGTACCTCATTTTTGTTACATACTCAATTGCTGCATAGTTATTTGGGCTATATCCCTTTTCATTATTTCTGTCATATTCTTTCATATGTTTTAACATAAAGGTCTTGCCGTTACGGATATATTGTAAATTGGTTATTAAGCCAAAAACTTCATTATGGTGTAGTTTTCTCTCTCCCGAACGTAATTTTTCTAAAACTTTAACTTCATGTGCTAAGGCTTCCAAATCAATCTTCTGATCACGTGGTATTGGAGTAGTTGTGTGTGTAGTTAATTCGGTAGAACTATTATTAATATATAGTTGTTCCGAAAATTTCGTATCACGATCCGTTCCACTAACACCAACATTTAAACAATAATCCTCTCCCATTTTTCTTACAGCTTGCATCAATAGCTCTTGAGAAATAGGGGAATGATTCATTATCTCTCCCTGCGTTCCGCCAAGGAATATTCTCGCTGGGTTGAAACATTTAGTATCGATATCCAAACCGTAAGACATAACAGTGAAAATTAATTTTAATTGATTCTTACATGTTATTGGTTCATCGAGAAAGAAAACAATCCTAAACTTAGGATGGTAAGATTGATGTGAAAATGTACAGTAATAAATGCTGGGTGTAATACCATAACCTGTGAAATAATCAATGACCTCTTGCGGCTGCTTAGTGCCCGAATCGAAATCTAATCCAATTACTTGTTGGTCGATCCAATTTTCATTACAGATTTTACCTTTAAATCTTCCCCCCGACCACGACTGTGCATTAGGTACGGTGACGTTATCAAGAAATTCTTCTATAGTAGAAGAGAAATCTTTCATTGTGTTTGTAATTGAGCCAATCTCTTTCTTTGTTGGCTTCTTATTCCATCCCAGTTTACTGTTGGAATATTTAAAAATGTGTTTCCTCATGTATTTAATTTTTTTTATAGAGGTTTATAATCGGGACGAATCCTTCATATTTAAAATATGACCCTAAAATCTCAAAATATCAAATCGGCCATCAGGAATTAACGCATTTTAACACATTTTAACACATTTTAGCATATCGTAAAAGACTTTAGATCTAAACCATAAGAAAAACTGGTGTTGCATAAGTTCATAATTCGGGCTATTTTTCAAAAAAATTATAATGGTAGTATTTGTTACAACATTGAACAAGGATTTAGAAGATGATGTAGAGGTAATATTGGATATGTTCTCCAAGGATAAGGGAGAAATTATTTTTAAACCTATCCCTATTAATATTGATTCTGAGTACATTAAAATATACAATGACGTAGAACGATTAAACATGGAAGATATCGCAAGAATTTGCGGCCGAATAAAAAGTGAAAATAAAATATGGGATGAGTATTTTGTATTAATCACCGATAAAGGGATAGATATCCCAACAAGTAAATCATTACAGGACAAAGATTGGAACAGTGCCTATATCTTTAAAAACATTGTGGTTAAGAATAGTAAAGGCTTTAAAAAGATGACCGAGGACAGGCCTTATCTGGGTATTGCCCATCAAATAATAGAGAATATATTTCAGTCGATTAGTGGAATAAAAATTAACTCAACTAAATTATTTCGGGAGGTGCATGTGGAAGCAAAAGGTTGTATAAATGATTACTGTAAAAACTTTTCTGATATAAAAACGAAAATAATGTCGGGTTTTATCTGTCATACATGCACACAAAAAGCATTGGATAATGGAGTTTCAGAAAATAACCTTCAACAGATTCGTAACATTCTGGGACGAATTAATAATCGGTTTCGGAATAATTATGAGTTAAGTAACAGTACCAACAAGAAAATTATAGTTAATAAATACGGGGAATTAAATTGTGGTGGAAACCATATTAATTTTGGAAAATCTACGGTCCGTAAGATGTTTTATCTATTTTATATAATTAACTATAATAAAGTTGTAACGCGCGAAGATTTATACAACAACCCCCAAATCAGAAAAAAATTCATGAGTTTGGGAACATTAGTAGGTGAAGAAATTAACAGTTATACAATGAACCTCTTGCTTAAAAAAGCATCCACCCATATTACCCGATCTAAAGAAACGGTTTTAAATTCGTTGATGAACGAGGGGATGATAGACTACTTCTCAATAAAAAGTAAAAAATTACCAACTAATACTCATTATTATTACTATCAGGTAGATGACGAACAGAATATTGAAATCGATCAATCTCTCCTCAAATTTCGTGTGGACTGATGTGTAGCGCTACACTTAACTAAGTTGCTTTCCTCTTCCCGATAAATTTGTGGTATTAATTTAAAATTTTAATATCATGAGTAAAGTAAAAAACAAATCGGGTGCGGTGTTAGCATCACAGAAAACAGTTTTGATCCCAGTTAGCACTATTAAAATCCCTGAGGGCTGGCATGAGTTGTTTAACGAATCCGCAAAAAGGAAGTTCGTGGTGGAACTCAAGATGCAGATACAGAAAGGGGGATATTACACACCACTGACGGTTTATAAGTCAGGGAATGAGTATATAATTGTAGATGGAGTTCTACGGTTCTCAGCATTACAAGAGTTAAATTTAACTCACATCCACTGTACATTAATAGATTTTGAACCCCAATCAGCTCATGAAATAAAGGACAGGATCATTGCATCTCAACAAAAGTGTCACTATGATTCGTCCGATATCTTGAGAATCATCTTACATTATTTGAGGATTGGTACAAAGGAAAAACTTGATGAATCAACGGTAAACCAAAAATGTATTGAACTTTCTAATATTTTGGGGCGTGGATGGTGCCGAAGTAACGTTTATCATTTCAAAGGTCTTTTAGAATGGGAGATAGAAAATCCTGCTAACCCCTTTAAAATGTCTGAAAAAATCTTAGATGAAAATCACAGCATGACAGTTAACAAAAGCATTGAGGTAAGAGGTTGTCTGAACAATGAAATGAGACCTTATACTTTAGAAAACGAGATTGAAAGCGGTATTTTGCAGTCGTATGTAGATGGGGAAATTAGATTCAAAAAACAGGTGATAGCTCTTATCGAAGCTTACTCAAATAAAGCCGAAGATCGATTTACCCCGATAGACGTACCTGCCGAAATCACTGAAGATCGATATCAGATTCTCCACTGCGACAGTAGTAAGGTTGTTTTCCCTGAAAATACAAAGATTCATGGAATATTTACTTCACCACCGTATTACAAACAGGTTAGGTATTCCCAACCTCATGATCCTGAATATAGTAAAGAATTGGGCTGGGAAAGATCACCTGAAGAGTATGTGAAAAACTCTGTTAATGTGATTCGAAGAGGAACTGAGGTTATGGATGATAAGGGAGTAATCATGATAAACATGAATGAAACCTTTATTAAAGGGGAATGTGTGGGAGTTATACCTCTTTATATTACTGAAATGAAAAAACACTTTCACTATATTCAAACCTGCATTTGGGTTAAGAACGATGCAAAACCTCAGAATGAAAAGGTAAAGAGATTAACGAATACGCACGAATATATCATGATTTTCAGCAAAACCAAGAAATATAATTACAATAAGTTTAAGCTGGCCAATCTCAATAAATCTGCATCAGTTAATAAAAACTGCTCCGAGCAGGGGAAGACTATAAAGAACAGTTCAGGATTTCATATTACCAATCCTTACGATCAGTGTAAGGACTTCATGTTCGAAAATGATTTTGTGGATTATTTAGTTCTAAATAAGGGGTCAGGAAGGTCACAGGATGAAGGCTTAGATGAGAAATTCTTTGGATCGTTTCCAACGCTTTTGCCTGTTCCCTTCATTATGAGTTTCATTCCCGAAAACGGCACAGTATGGGACCCCTTTGGTGGGACAGGAACGACGGGGAGGACGGTATTGTCACTTAACAGAAAAGTAATCATTACAGAACTTTTAGGACGGAACATTCCGAATATTAAAACAGTTTTGGAGAAAGGTATATCTGAAAATAATGAACACCAATATCAACAACTGAAAAAAGATTCTCTGTATGAGGAGGGAGAAATCCAAATTGCAGCATAATTTGCTGACTGTAATTTATTAAACTAAAGTCACCGTTTCAGGTGCGATAATTCCAACAAAACTTAACGAAAATTGAATTCACAAATTTTGTGAACGGGTATTCTTGTGACCAATTGTGGAAGCGGTGACTTTTGTGAAAAACATGTATTGAGAAGGATTAAGTAGCATCTCAGTCCTTTGAATGCGCCAGTAAAAAATACAATTAACATTTAAATCTAAACTATTATGGGAAAATTTAATGAAAACCCAAATGAAGCTGGGTCCTCGCAAAAAAAAATT
Organism: Chryseobacterium senegalense; assembly: GCA_001403755.1. Classification (GTDB taxonomy): domain Bacteria; phylum Bacteroidota; class Bacteroidia; order Flavobacteriales; family Weeksellaceae; genus Kaistella; species Kaistella senegalense. The sequence continues at coordinate 9,575 of CYUH01000010.1, forward strand.
CACTTGTACGAGACCACCATAGAAGAATTGGTCAGTAAAATTAAAAGCTCAATTATTGAGGATGTTAGTGAACTCTTAAATCAAGCTACAAATAAAAATCAACCTCCCGAGTATCTAACAAGAAAAGAAGTCCTACAACTATTAAAAGTGGATTCTTCTACTCTGTGGCGGTGGACTAAAAATGGAACTTTTAAACAATATCCTATTAATAATCGGTCTTATTACCTTCGAGAAGATATTGTAAAATACCTTTCTTAGATGAATTTTAAAGTTAAAATAACCGTCCCATTATGAGACGGTTATTTTATTTTATATGTTTCTTAATTTTTCATCCACATTTTTCTTGACCTGTTTTGCCTTGATTATCGGTGTTCTCATGTCATACCGATCCAACATTTTGGTAGTTGTATGTCCTGTCATATATAACATGGTATCGTCCCCTAATTTGTAACGATAATTTGTAACGAAAGATCTACGACAAATATGGGATGTAATTAATTCCCATTTTTCATATTCGCCTACAACTTTTCGATTCTCAATCATTTTACCACCTTTAATTATCTCTCTTAAACCACATTTTTTAGCCACCTCTTTGATATGAAGATTAAAACTTTGATCTGTCATCTTTGGAGGGAAACCGTTGTATTTTTCTCGGATTTTTTTAACAGTCGGAAACATATATATTGCAATTTTCTTATTTCCCTTTTTCTGAGTGAATTCAATAAAATCTCCCTCGGTAACTTTGGATTCTGTGAATTGTAATAAATCTGAGACTCTTTGCCCACAATGACATCCCAGAATTAACCAATCTCGGGCAATATTTAATTCTGTTTCGACGAATTCATAGTTTTCTATAATATTCAATTCTTCGTCGTTTAAGGTTGGATCGTAGTAATCTTTTTTAATTTCCCTAAAACTCCAATTTGAAACATCGGTCGATACGGGCAGTCCTTTCTTCTTCGCATATTCAACAAACGTTTTAATATACTTTAGATTTTTAACGATATAATGATCGGAATACTTTTCTTTCTTACCCCAAATAGTATAAGTTTTCCGAAATTCATCATTAATATCAGTAATCTTAAGTGTGGGGTTAATTTGATTAATCTTTTCTTTAATTTTTCTGTAAGCTTTTACAGATCCCAAAGAAAGTTCTTTCATATGCAGGTATGAATCTCGATCTCTTTCCTTTATATAATATTCTATAAATTCTGTCATGAGTAAAGGGATCGTTTTATTCATTACTGCTTTGGTAGTCGTTTTTGGTATTTCTTTTTTACCATTGTAGGTCCTAAGAAACGATTGCAGAGACTTTGAATCCACGTTTTCTTGTTTGATGAGAAATCTTTTAAGGTTTACTTTGAACTCTTCAATTTTCAGATTAAACTCGTCGATTAAGTCGTTATAAGCGCGATCTACGTTAGTTTTCGGATATTTCTTACGTTTACTTATATCAAAACATTCTTTATTAGGATCCCAATCATTGGGATCTATTGTGAAAGGAGTTGCAAGAACAATATCTACATTTCTTCCTACGCAATACCGTAGACTTATTCTTTTCTTTGAATGATTTTTTCTCATGAATAATTTTGTCATATTTTAAATTTTAATATGGCTAATTAACAGCGTAATTTTTGATTGGCCATGGTTACAACATTGGCTACGACCAAATTACAATCTAAAGTAATCTAAAAGAAGTCAATACAAACAAAAACACCCTGAGATCAATATCTTAGGGTGTTTATACAATGTTATACAATTGTATGAAATTGTGTAAAAGTGGAGTTGGAGGGATTCGAACCCTCGTCCAAACAAGCAACACGCAAGCTTTCTACATGCTTATTCTGCGTTTGGTTTTCGATCGTAAACAGAGCACAGACACCCAATTTACGACTTATCTTCTTTAGTTTTCGTACTTTGGCCGAAGTTTCCAAAACCTTATTTCCGCATTGCTATACCCCGGAATCAGACGTCGCGAAACAGAACTTCTGCGGGATATCTTGCTTCCTTACTATACTTCGGGAAAACGCTGAACCCTACTATAATTCAGATTAAGCTGCAAGAGCAAACTCTTGGTCGCCAGTTAAAATTGTGTAGCAAGGGATTAAAGAGATCGCGCTACGGTTCTCTGCATGCTTACTTACCCATTGATCTTGCTGTCGAAACCAGTCAACCCCAATTTTTTGTAAGTCTGCAAATATAAGCAAAAATTATTCCCAACAGCAAAGTGTTTTGGGCGTGTCCTTCCGTCGGTCATTTTGCCGCGCCCGCCGCAGGCGGGCGCGGCGTCATTTCCTCCTTCAGGCCGGGCTCTCCGCTTTATCTTTTTCATTAGCGGCGGCGGAGCCGCCGCTAATGAAAAAGGATGCCGCTTCTATCCCTCACGCGAAAGCAGTGTTTCCCGACCACCCCGATTCCCAAAATTATTAACGTTTACAGCAAAAGAAATTTCTAAAAAATTCATAAAAGCGTTAATGGAGGTTAAACTTTAAAAAGTGTAGTTAAATAAAATTACTTTTAATAAAAATTTGCCAATGAAACCAAAATTACTCCTTCTGTTTCTATTAGTTTGCACGTCTGTTTTGTATTCTCAAGAATATATTTTTGGAAAAGTTTCTACCGAGCTGGGAGACAAACTTCCAGATGCTGTGGTGATTAATATGAGAACCGATGAGAAAATTGTTTCCGACCGTGACGGAAACTTTATGATTGCAGCCAAAAATGGCGATGAAATTCGTGTTTTAAAAAATTCGTATGATAGATTTGTTGTAAGAATTTCCAATGAAAACTTCTTAAAACCCTTGAATATTTCATTGTCCAAAGCGCCTTACCTGATTGAAGAAATCGAATTGGCATTTCAAGCCACAGGAAATCTGAAAAAAGATGTAAAATCTCTGGATCCATCGAAAAGAGTAGTTGCATTAAATTCTTCAATGGATGCTTACATGAAGTCGCCCTTAAATGAAGTCAGACCGAAATTATCAACGCCTTCCGCATTTGCGCAACCGAATTATAATGCAGGCCAAGTGAATATTTTAGGTCTGGCTTCGGCAGTGTCTAGTTTGTTCAACAAAGCCACTCAGCAACCACTTACGAAAGCCAATTATGCAGAAACTCAGGATTTCTACCGAAGAATAAAAACCACGATGGATTTAAGTTTTTATATCAGCCAAGGTTGGGATGAGGAGGAAATCGACCGATTCCTGATCTATGCTGATGCTTCGTACGAGTTAGCAAAAAAATACCGGAAATCCTTTGATGTGGCTAAAATTAGTTCGGAGATGAAAATGGCTTACAAAGAATACATAAAAACTAAAAAAGTGAGTTCGTCTCCCACATCCGAAATTTTTAAAAATGAAAGTTAGGCGAAAGGAGATGTCTTGGAATGCCTTTTGATGGCTATTAGGAAAATCATCAATATGAACAGAAATATCATTGCCATCGCCATTGCTTCTTTAGGTTTCGTTGTGGGGTTAGCCTTGTTGGGAAACGCCATTAAAAATCGAAATAAATCAGAAAATACCATTTCTGTAACGGGATTGGGAACCAAAAAATTTACTTCGGATCTTATCGCGTGGAGCGGTAATTTCTCGAGGAATAGTTTCGAACTGAAATCAGCCTATGATGAATTGGCGAATGATAAAAAGATCATTGAAAATTACTTGATTTCAAAAGGAATTCCGAAGAATGAAATCGTTTTTTCGGCGGTAGATATTCAGAAACAATTTAATTATTCCACTGATATCAATGGTAGAAGTCAACAGACTTTTGCAGGATATCAGCTATCTCAAACAGTTTCTCTTGAGAGTAAAAATGTCGCTAAAATCGAGAATTTGTCTAGAAATATTACTGAAATCATCAATTTAGGCATTGAGTTTACATCTTCGCCACCGAATTATTTTTACACCAAATTGGCAGATGTGAAGCAGCAAATGATCGCCGATGCGACCAAAGATGCGAAACAACGGGCCGAGAAAATAGCGGAAAATGCAGGGAGTTCCTTAGGAAATTTGAAAAAAGCTACTATGGGGGTTACGCAAATTACCGCACCTAATTCTACTGAAGAATATTCGTATGGAGGTACTTTCAATACGGCTTCCAAAGATAAAGAAGCGAGTATCACGATTAAACTTGAGTACCAGGTGAATTAATTGTTAAAGTTTTCGATAAACAATATCGTAAATTTCCTCTTTTATCCAATCGAGTTTTTCGGGTTGCCAATTGGCCAAGAGCCAAAGGTTTAGTGGAGATTTTCCTTCACCATAACTCGGTTGGATGTACTGTTCATCAATAATTTTGAAACCATTTCTTTTATAGAAATCGATTCTGCGTTGTGCATCGCTGTTCAGTGTTTCCGGTTCTGCTTCCAGGATGATGTGGGAATAATCTCGGAATAAATCTGAAATAATTTCTGAACCATATTTTAAACTGCGGTATTCCCAAAAAATCTCGAAATGCTCCACAAATACCGAATTGCTAAGCTCCCAAACGATGAGGTAACCAATATTTTTAAGGTCTTTCAGTACTGAAAATACTTTTACATTCGGATTAGAAAATAAGGACTGAAATTGTTCTTCGCTTCGTCTTTCATCCTCGGGAAAGGTTTCGCAATAAGATTTGAAAATCTGTTCTGCTCGATAATCATCAAAAGAATTCACTTGTAAATATTCCATTACCATAAAATCATTAAATTTTCAAGTTATAAATCGAAAACGCTTGGTCGGCGGGTGATAAACATATCTTTGATCCACAAAGTGAAAGCCAAACCCAGATAAATCAGAAAAAAAACTCCGGCAGTAGCAAAAGTTGAATAGATAAAAAATACCCGAAGTTTAGAAACCGGAATTCCCAATTTTGCGCCCATTCTGGTAAGAACACCGAACCACTGGCGCTCCATTTTGTGTCGAAGATTGCTGAACATTTATTTTTTTTTCTCTTCCAAAGATACGGATTTTACTTAGGAAAGAGCGTCGAAAACTTTAGCGTCAAAAACTTAATTCTACCATCTTCTTTAAATCTTATGAAAATGGGGAAATCTGACTCATGATCGGGAAGAGCAAAAGGGCTTCGGGAATTGCAACAGGAAAAGTTTTTAGTTTCTGTCCTGTAAATGTTCAATTGCTAAGGGTTGAGTTAATCTTATGTTAAAATCTTCTATTGGTATAATTTCTGAATGAAACGCTTCATATTAAATTTACTACTATGAAAAATCTATTTTTATCAGCCGTGGTTGCCACTGCAACATTAGCAAGTTGCTCCACCGTTTCTTCAATCTTACAAAATACCTTTCCTTACAACGCAACAGTGATCGTTACTTCAGGATCTCCTGCCAATACTACGTTGTCGAGTGTTTCGGCAGCGCAAAGTATCAACCAATTGACTGGAGCCGGCGCAAATGTGAAAGACATCCGAGTTTCGAACGTGACGATGTCGGTAGGTAATGATACGAGTATGGGCGTTTTCAAATCGGTTCAAGTTTATCTTTCAAACAATGGCGCGAATGAAGTTTTGGTTGCCTCCAGAGATGCGATTGCCGACAATGTAGGAAATACACTTTCTTTGGATGCAAATACAACCAAAACTTTAGATAATCTAATGAAATCCGGTTCGGTTCAAGCAAGAATCGTTTATGTTTTGAAACAATCTCCGACTTCAGATATTTCGCTGAAAACTTCCATAGGATTCAGCAGTGTTCCAGTAACAAATCCTTAATTTAGATTTCAGATAAAAAAATGTCCGCACTTTGTGGTGCGGACATTTTCTATTTTAAGTGAAATTCTATTTGTTTTTCTTGAAAAATTCAATTCCGCAGTTCAGGAAATTTTTAAAATCTTCTTTCGGCATATAACCGGAAACCGGGGTGTTTATTACTTTTCCATCCGGCGAAACCAAAACATAATGTGGTTGGGAATTATTGTTGAAATTCACCTGTTGAAACATCGACCATTTGTCGCCGATGGTTTTGATTTTTTTCATTTGTCCATTTCCCATATCAATTTTGGTTTGCTCGTTTTCCGGCAATTCTTCTTTATCATCAACATATAGCGAAGCTAAAACCACATCATTCTGAAGGATCGGTAAAATATCGGGTTCGCTCCACACAAATTCTTCCATTTTTCGGCAATTTTCGCAACCATAACCGGTGAAATCAATGAGGACAGGTTTATTTTCTTTTTTGGCTAATTCAATAGCTTTGAAATAATCATGTTCCGGATGCATTCCCAAAATTCCGTCTTCTTCATTATGAAGATAACTTACATTTATCGGAGGCAAAATCCCGGAAAGCATTTGCAGCTTTGGTCTTTCGGCAGGAATTAAACCTTGAATTAAATACACGATAAAACTAATTCCTAGTAACCCGAATATCTTTCTGGTTAATGAGATTTTTTGCTTTTTGTCATCATGGGGGAATTTAATTTTACCAAATAAATACAATACCAATCCGATGGAAATAAGAATCCAAAGTACGATGAACAATTCTCTTTTCAGGAAGAAGGTCTTTGAAACCAAATCTGCTTTCGACAAAAATTTCAATGCCAATCCTAATTCGATGAATCCTAAAACGACTTTCACGGTGTTCATCCAACCACCGGATTTTGGCAAACTTTGCAAAGCCTGCGGGAACAATGCCAAAAGTCCGAATACAATGGCCCAGCTCAGTCCGAAACCTGCCAAAGCAAAAGTAAGCAACATCGGAACGTTCGCAGATCCTGTAACCGCGCTTCCGAGCAAACTTCCCAAAATAGGTCCTGTGCAAGAGAAAGAAACAATCACTAAAGTGAGTGCCATAAAGAAAATCCCGATCAAACCTCCGGCATCTTCCGCTTTCGAAGATTTATTGGCAATGGAACTCGGTAAAGTGATGTCGTAATATCCAAAGAAACTTCCGGCAAAGAAAATAAAGATCAGGAAGAACGTAACATTCAACCAAACGCTGGTCGAAATTTGGTTAAAAATATTCCCCGCAATTCCATCAATAATATGAAAAGGAACACTCAATAAGACAAAAATCAACAGGATGAAAAATCCGTAAATAAAAGCATCGCGCTTGCCTTTCGCTTGATCTTTTGAACCTTTCGTGAAGAAAGAAACTGTCAGAGGAATCATCGGAAATACGCACGGAGTAAGCAATGCGATGAGCCCACCGAAAAATCCTAGAAGTAAATAGGTCCAGAAATTTTCGTTGTTTTCTTGTTTTTCCATTCCGCAATCGGTCAAAGGATTTTGAAAATCTAAGGAAGAAATTTTAAGTCCTTTTTGTTCCGGAGCAACTGTCGATGCAGAAGTTGCAACCGCTGTTTCCGGCGCAGTATTTACTATGATGGAGTCTTTTGTGACTGGGTTTTCACTGATTTTTTCAGTTTCGGTTATATTTTCGGCTACTGCGTTCTGCGTTGTTGTTACCGAAATTTTCTGTTCAAATTCTAAAGTATTTGGAGCCAGGCAAACGCGGTCGTTGCAGGTTTGGTAAGTAATTTCTGCAGCAACTGTTGCTGGTTTTGCGGAATTTTTAAGTTTAAATTTTTGCTTAAAAAGCACCAAATCCGAAAAATAAACGATTTGCGCGCCGAACGCTTCCGAAAATTCGTCGTGTTTCTTTCCCACTTCTACCACGCCGCCAATCAATTGAATTCCTTCTTTTGAAGAAAGTTTCATTTCCGTAGGAATTCCGGAATCCGGCGGTAAATCTTTGGAATATATATGCCAGTTTTTTTCGATGGTTGCGGTAAGAACGGCTTCGTAAACTCCGTTGGGAAGCGGATTGATGTTGTATTTGAATTTTACAGGATCTTTAATCTGAGCAGAAATTCCCTGAAAAAAGAAGATGATAATGAGGACGAGCCAATTTTTGAATTTCATTTTTACGATTGTTTTAAACCTCAAAAAAGAAGGTTAAAATTTGATTTGTATTGCACTTTTAGTATCTTGATTAGCAGAAAATCTACGGTCTTGACGAAGCGGGAGAATTCCCATTATTTCATCATTTCCATTGCACAAAAGCCAGATTTTCTGCTGGGCTAAAATAGGGATTTTTTCATCCTTAAAAAACTTCGAAACGGTCTTTTTGCCGATCATCCCGATTGGGAAAATCAAATCGCCGGTTTTTTTCTTTCTTAATTTTAAAGGAAAAATCAGCTTTTCTTCATCGATAAACCAACGCGTTTCCTTTTCATTAATGATCCATTGTGAAAGAGAAATTTCACGATTTTTAATGCTTGAAAGACTTTCTGCGATGATGATTTCTTCTGAGTTATCAGTAGAAATTTGATTGGAAGAATTTTCGATCAAAACGAAATTCTCGCGATCGACCAGCAATTGAAAATCTGCGGAGTTGAAGGTTTTTCCTTTGTCTGCCTTGACGATTTTTGAAATTTCATTTTCATCCTGAAAACCAAATTTCTTCAGGATTTCAAATTTCGTCAGATCGTCTTGTTCCGCGAATTTCGCTTTGTTAAGGTAAAAAAGTTGATCTTTTTCCGAGACCAGTTCGAGTTCGGATTGCCGAATTTTTTCTTCTACAAATCGCTTCGTTTGGTTGAGGTAATTAATGCTTTTAGCAAAATTCTGGAGGAAATTTTCGTTGGTTTCCAAGAGTTTGGGAGCGATTTCATTACGGATGAAGTTCCTTAAATAATCGTTTTTTTTATTGGAAACATCTTCCCGAAATTCCAAATGATGGGTTTCGGCAAATGCGTAAATTTCATCTTTAGTAAAATTCAAAAGAGGCCTTATTATTTGATTTTCGTTGGCTGGAATTCCCGATAAACCATGTATTCCAGAGGCTTTCGAAAGGTTGATGATAAAAGTTTCCAGCTGATCGTTGAGGTGATGCGCAGTGACCAAATAATCGAGGTTTTCGGCATTTTGAATTTTTCTAAAAAAATCATAACGAAGATTTCTTGCCCAAGTTTGGATGGAATTTTTGGGCTTTTGATCGTTGTCGCTTACTTCGTAAACATGAAACGGAATGTTATTTTCCGAGCAAAAATCCTGCACCAATTGCTGGTCAGCATCGGAGTCTGCTCCTCTTAAATGATAATTTACGTGCGCTACTTGAAATTTTAATTCTAAAGAATAGAACAATTGCGAAAGGACCATAGAATCTGCGCCACCGCTTACCGCAAGCAAAAAATTGTTGCTTTCTGGGTTTTGAAGCAGATTTCGGAGCGCTTGATGAAATGTTTCTTTGGTGAGCAATTTTAAGAATTATTTGGCAAAGATAATTCTTCTGTTTCAATCGAATTCTCTATTTTTGGCTTAAATAAATCTATTTTTATGAGAACAGGAACCCTTTTCGCCATTGCAATGATGGCACTTGCGCTCACTTCGTGTGTAAGCAAAAAGCAATTTGATGCTTTAAATTTAAATTATAATCAATGCATCACCAATATCGGCGAACGACAAAGAGAGATTCAGGATTTGAAAGCTACGAATGCCGGACTCTCGAGCGAAAATAATCTTCTGAGAAGCCAGAACGATGCTTTGAAAACTTCTTTGGATGCATGTTTAGCTAATACTGGTCAAGGTTCTAAAAACATTACCGAACTCATCAGTGAGATCAATTCTTCCAACAAATATATCAAGCAATTGATTTCTACCAATTCGAAAAACGACAGTTTGAACCTCGCACTTTCGAATAAATTGAAAAGATCTTTGGATAATGTTGCAGACAAAGATGTTCAGGTGAAGGTTTTAAAAGGCGTGGTAATGATTTCTTTATCAGATCAAATGCTGTACAAAACAGGCGACTATAACGTGCTACCAGCAGCTCAGGACGTTTTGGGTAAAGTTGCTCAGGTGATTAATGATTACGATACTTATTCAGTTTTAATTGAAGGAAATACCGATAATGTTCCGTTAAATTCAGCTAATCTACCGAAAGATAACTGGGATTTATCCGCTTTACGGGCAACTTCAATGGCGAAAATCCTTCAGACCAAATTCGGTGTGAATCCTGCCAGAATTACAGCGGGCGGACGTAGCGAATACAACCCGAAAACTACCAATGCGTCAGTTTCCGGAAGAGCAGAAAACCGCAGAACTGAAATCATCATCATGCCTAAATTAGATGAATTCATGAAACTGATGGATATTGCACCTGTGAAAAATTAAAATCAACCTAAAAGATGAGAAATCCCGAGTATGTTCGGGATTTTTTTATTTGCTTAAATTTGGAAAAAAATTACCATGAGTTTTTTTGAAGAAAACTGTCCGGAAATGGACCGATATTTAGAAAATCACGCTTCTGCGGAACCGGCGATTTTGAAAAAGTTGAGAAAAGAAACTTACCAAAAAACCACGCAACCGCACATGATTTCCGGTTATCAGCAAGGAAGACTGCTTGCTATTCTTTCAAAAATGATGCAGCCCAAAAACATTCTCGAAATCGGGACTTTCACCGGTTATGCGACTTTGTGCTTGGCAGAAGGTTTAGCAAAAGAAGGCAAAATCACCACTTTGGATGTGAACGAAGATTTGGCGTATTTACCTCAAAAGTATTTTAATGAAAGTGAATATTCAGCGCAAATAGACTTTAGAATTCAAGATGCGAAAGTATTTTTGAAAGAAACCAACGAAATTTTCGATCTCGTTTTCATCGATGCAGATAAAGAAAATTATGTGGAATATTTCAAGCTCATCAAACCTCGGTTGAAATCGGGTTCGGTGGTGATGTTTGATAATGTACTTTGGTACGGAAAAGTTTTGGAGGAAAATCCGAAGACGAAAGCTACGCAAAATATCAAAGAACTGAATGATTTGGTTGCTCAGGACGAAGATTTTGAGAATCTTATTTTACCTTTGCGCGACGGGGTGAATTTAATGAGAAAAATTTAACATTTTCTCGCAGATCTAACTGATAGCGCTGATTTTGTTTGATAACAAAAATTAATAATCTATGACTGAAAATGAAATTTCGTATCAGATAAGAAAAGCAATTTTTAATGTTTACAACACATTAGGACCTGGTTTGTTAGAATCGGTATATCAAAAAGTGCTGGTGTACGAGCTTGAAGATCTTGGCCTACAGGTAAAAGATGAAGTTCCGGTTCCAATAATTTATAATGATATCATTTTTGACTGTAATTTTAAAATTGATATTCTTGTTGAAAATTTGGTGATTGTTGAACTGAAATCTGTCAAATGCTTAGAAGATATACACTATAAACAACTTTTAACTTATTTAAAACTTGCAGATAAAAGGTTGGGTATTTTGGTGAATTTTAATACGGAAAATATTTTAGAATCTATTAAAAGAGTTGTTTATAAATTTGAGGGTTGATGATCAGCGATATCATTTAAATCAGCGAGAAATAATATATGGAAAAAGGAATTTGCAATGTTTCGGTAGCGCCACTTCGGGCAGAAAACTCTCATCAGTCGGAGATGGTTTCCCAACTTCTCTATGGCGAAAAGGTGGAAATTATCGAAGAAAACGGAAGTTTTTCAAAAATAAAAATGGATTTTGATGGCTACGAAGGTTGGGTTGATGCAAAGCAAATTTCTAAAATTTCCGGGGACGACCATGCTCAAAAAACTTCACAAATTCTTACTGAAGATTTTAAATTTTTTAATTTTAAGGAAGGTAAAATCTTGCTTTCCATAGGAAGTGAAATACTTTATGATGAAGAACAAACATTGCCTGAAGCAACAGGGAAGTCGCTTTCTGAAACCGCGCAACGTTTTCTAAATGTTCCGTATTTATGGAGCGGACGAAGTTTTTTCGGGATTGATTGTAGCGGATTTACCCAGTTGGTTTTCAAAGTCCACGAAATTCAGTTGCCTAGAGATGCTTACCAGCAGGCGGAAGTGGGAAATGTTTTGGATTTTGTGGAAGAAAGTGAGCCCGGAGATTTGGCTTTTTTTGAAAATCAGGAAGGCAAAATTTCCCATGTGGGCATCATGTTGGAAGATCAAAAAATTATTCACGCCTACGGAAAAGTACGAATCGATTTGCTGGATTCTACAGGAATTTTCAATAAAGATTTAGCAAAGCACACCCACAAATTGCGGTTTGTGAAACGAATTTTATAATTATTGGCCATGAAAAATATTTCCTTTTTCTTAAAGTCGATTTCCTTTTTCATCTTGATTTTCATTTGGATTTTCACGATTTTGAATTATAAAAATTTACCAGAAATTATTCCTGTTCATTATGATTTTGCAGGAAATCCAGATGGTTTTGGCTCTAAAAAATCTCTTTTTATCCTCAATAGTTTGATGACAGCGATCTTTGTATTTTTGCTGTACGTTTCCAAAAAACCTAATTTTCCGCTGCTCAATATTCCCCAAAATTTAAAAGATAATCCAACAATCTCAGAATTGGTGGTTTCCATTTTAATGGTTTTAACGATTTCTTTATTTGGCGTTATTTCCTATGAAAGTTTGCTCAACGCTTTAGGAAAAACCGCCGGATTAAGTTCTGCGACAAACTATTTATTAGGATTAGTTTTTCTTTTCATCATCGGTATGATGATTTATTCGTGGAAATTATCGAAAAATAAATCCAAAGAATTTTCATCCAATTAAACTTTATTCACCTTGAAATTTTTCTACAACATATTCGTCTCCTTGCTGATCTCCGGAATGAAAATCGGTGCGATTTTTAATTATAAATTAAAAAAAGGTTTGGCTGGAAGAAGGCAATCTTGTGATATAGTAAAATCGAAATTTTCACCTGATGATCAGGTGATTTGGATGCACTCAGCGAGTTTAGGCGAATACGAACAGGGACTTCCCGTTTTGGAAAAATTGAAAGAAAAACTTCCTCATCACAAAATTCTCATTACTTTTTTTTCACCTTCCGGTTATGAAAATGTGATTCATAAAAATACCATTGCAAATGCGATTTGCTATTTGCCTTTTGATAAAAAAATCTGGATAAACGAATTTACTTCTCATTTCAAAACCGACATTTTTTTCACTGTAAAATATGATTATTGGTATAATCTTTTGGGAAAACTAAAAGCAGATGGAGCGAAGGTTTTTGTGGTTTCCGCACTTTTTTATGAAACTCAGGTTTTTTTCAAAGCTTACGGGAATTGGTTTGTGGAGCAGCTTTCGAAGAATGTGGATTGGTTTTTTCATCAAACCACACATTCAACTGCTTTGGCGAAAAGCATTGGGCTTTCGAACTCTTCTACCGCAGGAGATACTAGGTTTGACCGCGTGAAAAAGTTGAGAGAAAGAGATAATGTTGTGGAATATATCGACGCATTTAAACAAAATAAAAAAACGATCGTTTTCGGAAGTTCGTGGGAATCCGAGGAACGATTAGCTGAAATTGTCGCCTCGAAAAATCGGGATTTGAAAATGATTATTGCGCCACATGATCTGAAAAGAGTTGCCAATTTGAAGGAGATTTTCCCCAATGCGATGCTCTATTCGAAATTGACGAATTCGCAGATTTTTAATTCCTCCAATTCCCAAGTTCTTATTATCGATTGCATTGGCTTACTTTCCAAATTATATTCTTATGGTGATTTGGCGGTTGTTGGCGGTGGATTTCATTCCAAAGGACTTCATAATATTTTGGAGGCAGCCACTTTCGGAATTCCAGTTCTATTTGGTGATCATTACCAGAAAAATCCGGAAGCGGATGAGCTGATTGCGCAACACGGAGGTAAATCTTTTGAGGATGAATTTTTCGCAGCGCCTTATATTCTAAACCTTTTAAACGACGAGGAATCACTAAAAAAAATGAGCTTAAATGCTAGAAATTTCATTGATTCCCAGCCGAACGCTTCGGAATTTATTCTGAACAAGATGTTATCTTAAAAAGCCCTGGCTTTTGATGTCTTTGATGATTAAATCTAAATGCTCCGGAAGGTTTTCGACCTGAAGCCAATTGAATTCGATCCCGTTATTAATGAATAATTTTTCCAAATAGCTGTTTTGATGAACTTTGTGCTCTATTTTTTCTAAAATCTCATCAAATTCCATCCAATAATCTTCATCGATTTTCTTGATGAGCAATAGAGCGCGGATAATTTTGTTGATTAAATAAATGTAGAGTTTATAGACGTTGTCGAATCTTTGCTTCGCAAAAGAATCATTATTTTGCAAGATTTGATCAACCAAAAAAAGATTCAGATAAACCTCACCGAATTTGTCGGTCGTTACTTTCACATGTTCGGTAATTTCAGCGCTGATTCTTCGGATGATCACCAGGTAATATTTCGGATTTCCGATGTATTTTGTGGCCAACATGGTTTTTTCGCGAATGTTTTCCTCCAATTGATCCCTTTTTTGATCGGTGGTTTCGGGATCAATCAGTTCAAAATAGAGTTTTTTCGAGAGCAATTTATCCTTTTTTAACAAACGGAAAATCAATCGATCTTTTTCTACTGACGAAAATTCGCTTAAAGCTTGTTTGAATTCTTTTGAATATTCCATTAATTAAAAAGTTTTGAGTATTTCATAAATCCGTTCAAAGCCCAATTGGCGGTATAATACAGCGATTTCAGGGTTGAAAATTTCATATAATCTTTGTACACCAAATATTGATCTTTCATGATGTTGGTTTTTTTTCGGGAAATGCTGGAAGCGTGCATTCTGTATTTTGCCATGGTTTTAGGAAGCGGTTTCCCTACCGGGATTTTCTTAAGCAGATTCAGCCACATGACATGGTCTTCGCGCTTGCTTCCTTCCGGGAAAAATTCGATTCCAACTCTTTTCGAATCGTACATGGAACTTAGTAATGAAAGTCTGCAGGTTTTCAATAAATTACCGAAAGTTACTTCTTTATCAGCTTTGAAATCTTCGATTTTTGGGCGCAGATTTTCGTCGCATCTCGCGTAATTGGAGTAGGCGAGTTCGGCATTTTCTTTTTTCATAAAAGCGACCATTTCTTCAAGGAAATTCGGTTCCCAATAGTCATCGGCATCTAAAAAAGTGATGAATCTTCCGGTGGCTTTTTCCAAAGATATATTTCGGGCATGTCCAGCGCCGCCATTTGTTCCGGAGATGGTGAGTGTTACCCGACTGTCATTGAGTTCCTGAATCATCTTCACGGAATCATCGGTAGAATGATCATCGGTAATCAGCCATTCCCAATCGGTGAAAGTTTGTGCCAATACCGATTCGATCGTTTGGGCCAAAAATTTTGAAGAATTATAGACAGGCGTGATGATGGAAACTTCGGGCATCGAATTTTTATCTAAAGTTTTCACAAATTTACAATTATTAGTTTGATTTAAAATCCATTGTAAAATCTTAAATTTGTGACTTATTTAAAATTAGAACATGTTTTACGACCATCAATCCATCGAAAAAAAGTGGCAGAAATTCTGGGAAGAAAATCAAACCTACAAAACCGATAACAAAACGGATAAACCGAAATTTTATGTCTTAGATATGTTTCCTTATCCTTCTGGAGCGGGTTTACATGTTGGTCATCCACTAGGCTATATCGCATCTGATATTTATGCAAGATTCAAAAGACATCAAGGTTTTAATGTTTTACATCCTGTAGGATACGATTCTTTTGGATTACCGGCTGAGCAATATGCGATTCAAACAGGAACTCATCCAGCGATTACTACCGAACAAAATATTAAACGCTACGAAGAACAATTGCGTAAAATTGGTTTCTCTTTCGATTGGAGCCGCGAGGTGAGAACTTCCGATGCTTCTTATTATAAATGGACGCAATGGATTTTTATTGAACTTTTCCATTCTTGGTACAATAAAACTTCGGATAAAGCAGAATCTATCCAAACTTTGGTTGAGCATTTTTCAAAATTCGGTACAGAAAATTTGAATGCTGTTCAAAATGATGAATTAAATTTTACCGCAGTAGATTGGAATAACGCAGCTGAACTCGATCAACAAGATATATTACTCAATTACAGATTGGCGTATAGAGCCGAAACTACCGTAAATTGGTGTCCTGATTTGGGAACTGTTCTTGCGAATGATGAGGTAAAAGATGGTAAGTCTGAACGCGGCGGTCATCCGGTATTTCAGAAAAAAATGATGCAGTGGAGCATGAGAATTACTGCTTATTCTGAAAGACTGTTGCAAGGTTTACAAAAATTAGATTGGCCACAACCGTTGAAGGATTCTCAGGAATATTGGATTGGAAAATCTCAAGGAGCGGCGGTGAAATTCAATGTTTCTGGAATCGAAGAACAAATTGAAGTTTTCACCACTCGTCCTGATACTATTTTCGGGGCTACTTTTATGGTTTTAGCACCAGAAAATCCTTTGGTGGAGAAATTAACAACCACTGAACAAAAATCTGAAGTTGGAAATTATGTCGCGGAAACTTCCAAAAAAAGCGAACGAGATCGAATGGCAGACGTGAAAAACGTTTCCGGAGCGTTCACAGGAAGTTATGCCATCAATCCTTTTACAGGGAAAAATATACCAATTTATATTTCAGATTACGTGTTGATGGGTTATGGAACGGGTGCTGTAATGGCGGTTCCTGCGCATGATGAACGCGACCACCGTTTTGCTAAAAAATTCGGTTTAGAAATCATTAATGTCATCGAAAATGATCAAGATGTTCAAGAAGAGTCTTATGATTCTAAAGATTCTGTTTGTGTAAATTCTGAATTTTTGAACGGACTGAATTATAACGATGCGAAAGCAAAAATAATTTCAGAAATTGAAAAAAAGGGAATCGGTCACGGAACGACGAATTACAGACAGCGTGATGCGATTTTTTCTCGTCAAAGATATTGGGGAGAACCAGTTCCTGTATATTATAAAGATGGAATGCCATATACCTTGCCTGTTTCTGCATTGCCTTTGGAATTGCCAGAAGTAGAAAAATATTTGCCAACAGAAGACGGTGATCCACCATTAGGAAATGCAAAAAATTTCGCTTGGGACGAAGCGAATCAAAAAGTAGTTGATACAGATTTAATTGATGACAAAACCGTTTTCCCGATTGAACTTTCTACAATGCCGGGTTGGGCAGGAAGTTCTTGGTATTTCTTGAGATATATGGATCCGAAAAATGACGGCGAATTCTGTGCAAAAGATTTATCAGATTATTGGGGACAAGTAGATTTATACATTGGCGGAAGCGAACACGCAACTGGTCACTTATTGTATTCTAGATTTTGGAATATGTTCTTAAAAGACAGAGGTTACATTAACCAAGATGAGCCTTTCCAAAAATTGATTAATCAAGGAATGATTTTGGGAATGAGTGCGTTTGTTTATAGACTTCATGTTGATTATTTGATTGGTATTGATTTGAATAATGATAAATGGCCAGAAGTTTATGTTTCAAAAAGTATAGCTCAAAGGATAGAAAAAGAAGGGCTAAATGAAAATGAAATAAAATATTTAGAGAAAAGATATTCTGAAGTTAATAATGGTCTTCCTGCAAGAATACATTTTGAAAGTTTACAAAAAATCCACGTTGATGTTTCATTATTAAAAGGAAATTCAGATGAACTAGATACAGAAGCATTTAAAAATTGGAGACCAGAATTTAAAGATGCAGAATTTATTTTAGAAGACGGAAAATACATCACCGAACGTGAAGTTGAAAAAATGTCCAAGTCTAAATACAACGTTGTCAATCCAGATGATATTTGTGAAGAATACGGAGCAGATTGTTTGCGTTTGTATGAAATGTTCCTAGGCCCGTTAGAACAATCAAAACCTTGGAATACACAGGGATTAAGTGGAGTTTATGGATTTTTGAAGAAATTCTATAACTTATATTATAATGGCGATGTTTTCGAGGTTTCGGATGAAGAGCCGACGAAAGAAGAATATAAAGTACTTCATACCTTAATAAAGAAAGTAATTTCCGATATTGCTCAATTCTCTTTCAATACATCGGTTTCATCCTTTATGATTGCGGTAAATGAGTTTCAAAAACTTAAAACCAACAAAAGGAAAATATTAGAAGCACTTGCGATCGTTGTTTCGCCTTATGCACCGCACATTTCGGAAGAACTTTGGCAGCAATTGGGACATCAAAATTCTATTGAGTTCGAAAAATTCCCGGAATTTGAAGAAAAATACCTGGTAGAAGACGAAATCGAGTATCCGGTAAGTTTTAATGGCAAGATGAGGTTAAAACTAACTTTACCTGCAAATTTATCAGCATCACAAATCGAAGAATTGGCTTTGAAAGATGAGCGCGTTTTGCAACAATTGGCTGGAAATAATCCAAAAAAGATAATTATCGTACAAAAAAAAATCATTAATATTGTTCTGTAATTGAAAAGTTGTAAAAATAAACACATGGAACAATCGTAAAAAAAAAGGTTGAAATCTTGTTAATTTTTAATTGTGCTTTTAAAATTGAAAAATATCAGCAAAAATTGGTATAAAAATTACAAATAATGCAATGTTAATGAATGTTAACCTGTAAAAAAAATAATTTTAAAGACCGTAAATTCTTGCATTATTAAATATTTTGACTTTATTTTACACTCGAAAATTTAAAAAAAATAACAATTATAATTTAGTTTAGTATGGAAATGAATGTTTCAAACAACGAGGAGCAAGTAGTTGCTAAAAAGTTAGGGGGATTAAATCCTGCGTTAATTATTCCTATTCTTATCGCTATAGGAATTTGTATTTATGTATTTGTTTTAGGTAATCCAGGAAACTTCAAGGCTGATCCAAGATTAAATGGGCTTTCTTCAGTTGCTTTCTCTGATTTAGAATCTAAAGAATTACATCCAAGCGGATTTATGGGGATTATATATATGGGTGGAGTTATCGTTCCTATTCTAATTTCTTTCATGATTATCGTAATCGTATTCTCTATCGAGCGTGCATTAGTTCTAAGAAAAGCAGCTGGTAAAGGTAATGTTGACAACTTCGTTTTAAATGTAAGAAGATTGCTTAACCAAAACAAAGTAGATGAAGCTTTAGAAGAGTGCGACAGACAAGAAGGTTCTGTAGGTAACGTAGTAAAAGAAGGTTTAACTACCTACAAAGCTTTGGCTCATGATAATTCAATGAACAAAGAACAAAAAATGGTAGCGCTTAACAAATCTATCGAAGAAGCAACAACTCTTGAAATGCCAATGCTTGAGAAAAACATGATGATTCTTTCTACACTTGGTACGGTAGCAACGCTAGTAGCACTATTGGGTACGGTAATCGGGATGATCAAGGCATTTAGTGCGTTAGGTGCAGGTGGTGGAACTCCGGATTCTGCAGCATTATCAATCGGTATCTCCGAAGCGCTTGTAAATACTGCGTTAGGTATTGGTACTTCTGCCGTTGCGATTATTCTTTATAACTATTTTACTTCTAAGATCGACGGACTTACTTTCAAAATTGACGAAATTGCAATGTCAATTCAGCAGTCTTTCGCAGAATTTCACTAAGAAATTCCAAATCGATGTTAATAGATTCGGTTTTTTGAAACCAATCTAAAACATGAAGTTTAATAATAAAATTATAAAATAATGGCGAGAGTCAAACCAAAAAGACATAACATTAGGGTAGATATGACGGCGATGACCGACGTATCCTTCCTACTCCTTACGTTCTTTATCCTTACGGCTCAGTTTGCAAAACCTGATATTGAGACGGTAACAACGCCATCTTCTATCTCTGAAAAGCTCCTTCCGGATGCGAGTTTAATGACTGTGCTTAGTACAACCGACGGCAAATTTTATTTCACTCCCGTTGAAAACGGTACCGAAAGAATCGCATTGCTAGATAAAATGGGGGCCAAATATGGAATGAAATTCACTGATGCCGAGAAAGTTGCTTTCACTAAAGTACAATCAGTAGGTGTTCCGATGAACCAATTGAAAGGATATTTGAATCTTTCCGATGACGACCGTAAAGCTTTTAAAAGCCAAACAGGAATTCCATTGGATAGTACTAACAAGCAATTAATCGATTGGGTAGAACAAAGTTTAGCCGTAAATCCTGATTACAAATTGGCAATCAAAGGAGATGTGCAAACAAAATATCCAAAAGTAAAAGCTTTATTTGAAGGATTAAGAGATATTGATTTCTTAAAATTCTGGTTAATAACAAGTCAGGAAGTGGCGCAATAAAATAGAAATGGCAGAAGTACAAGTAAAAGACAACAGCGGGAAAGGCGGTAAGGTTCGCTCGAAGAAGCAAGCCCCACACGTAGATTTAACCCCAATGGTGGATTTGGCGTTCCTTTTGATTACATTCTTTATGTTGGTAACTACTTTCAACAAACCGAATGTGATGGACCTAGGTCTTCCGGCAAAACCAAAACCGGATGCACCAAAACCTCCTCCAACTGAAATTGATTTATCTAATTCAATTTCGCTAATTATAGGAAAAGACAATAGAGTTTTCTATCATCAGTTAGATCAAGCTGGACTCAATGAGCAAACGCTGCAGGAAACATCTTTTGATAGAGAAGGGATTACTAAAGTAATAGAGCAAGCAAAAGCCAGAGCAAAGGATCAAAGTAAATTTACAGTGATCATTAAGCCTACGGACGATGCGGTATATAAGAACTTTGTAGATATTCTAGATGAAATGGCGATTACCAAGAATGAAATATACGGTATTACCGATGTGAAAAGTTGGGAACAAGCCGTTTATGACAAAAAAGTGGGTGCTACTTCAGCACCGGCAGCTCCAGCAGCTGACGCTAAGTAGAATGTCTTATAATAATATTTAAAAGAAAGAATAAATGGCAGAAGATACCACATACAAAAGTAATCTATCTTTAGATGAAATTGTATTTGAAAACAGAAATAAAGCCTATGGAGCTTATGATCTTAGAACCAACTACAGATCAGTTCTTACCAAGGCGTTTATTTTCGGTACCATTCTTTTTTGCGTTGCTGCATTTACACCATTTGTGATAATGAAAATTAAGCAAATGAATGCTAAAGAAACTCAGGAAGTTAATGCAAACTTGATAGACATTATACCGGAAGAGACAATTATCGAGGAACCAGTTGAAGAAGAACCACCTCCACCACCGCCACCAAAAGAAGAACCACCACAACAAGAGGTTATTCAGAACGTGGTACCAGAGCCAGTGAAGGCACCAAAAGTGGAAACTCCACCGCCGCCTATCACAAAACAGTTGGAAACAACTACTGGTTTGGTTAGCCAAGAAGGGGTAAAGACGCCTTCTTATACACCACCACCACCGCCACCAGGTCCAAGTAAATCGACCACGGTAGAAGTTAAACCGCAAGTTTCAGAAACTCAAGTTTATACAGAGGTTGAGCAGCTTGCAGAGTTCCCTGGAGGAATTAACTCATTCAGAAGTAAAGTGCAAAGCAACTTCGATACTTCAGTAATGGATGGTGATGAAGGTACAGTGAAAACTGAAATTACATTTGTAGTTGAGCGTGATGGTAGTATTACGGACGTTAAAGCGTCCGGTCCTAACAAGGATTTCAATGCTGAAGCGATCAGAACAGTTAAATCTGTTAAAAACAAATGGGCACCTGCAAAAATTAATGGTCAAGCGGTACGTTATCGTTACAGATTACCATTAACAATGCAATTCGAATAATTCTCAGAAAGAATTTTTATATTATGAAAGAGAAGCTTTTGCTTCTCTTTTTTTATTTTTTGTATTTTTGATTTATGATATTTAATTGGTTGTCACTTATCGCAGGATTCTTTTACATCGTTTTAGGAATCGTTGTCATCATTTATAAATTTTTTATTATCTTCCTCGAACCAAACATTGCTTATGCAATGGGAGCATTGCTGATCCTTTACGGAATATTCAGAATTGGGCGAGTGGTTTATAGAATTCGACAAGAGAAAGATGAAGAATAGTTTTAAAATTTTCACTTTAATTTTTTTTACTTTACTTATGTCTTGTAAAAAAACGGATAGAGTGGTAGATGATCCGCAGCAGGGAACCATCACCATCGCTGCTGATGAATCTTTTCAAAGTGTTGCCGAAGCATTAACTGATAGATATATGGCGTTGAACCCTAAAACTAAAATTAATCTTGAGATTAAAAAAGAGGATTTGGCGTTTTTGGATTTATTGGATAATAAAGTTAGGGCTATAATTTTGTCAAGAGATTTAACAAAAGAAGAGAAAGCAGCTTATAAGAATAAAATAGACATGGATTTGCTCCCTGCAAAGTTCGCAGTGGATGCGGTAGTTTTTGTAGTTTCGAAAAATTCTTCAAAAACATCAATTTCAATGGACGAAATCCAAACTGAATTGCAATCTGAGGATAAAAAATTGATTTTCGATGGGACCAATTCTAGTAATTTGAATTT
The DNA here is from genome assembly GCA_001403755.1 of Chryseobacterium senegalense. Classification (GTDB taxonomy): domain Bacteria; phylum Bacteroidota; class Bacteroidia; order Flavobacteriales; family Weeksellaceae; genus Kaistella; species Kaistella senegalense. The sequence continues at coordinate 31,763 of CYUH01000010.1, forward strand.
TGTAGCTCAGAAATTAAATAAAACTCCTTCTGAATTAAAATTTTCGATTATTAGCGGAAATAAAAATATCATCGAAGAAATCAGTAAATTTCCTGATAAAATTGGAGTAATTAGTCTTAATACGATTAGTAGACCATATGATAAAGAGTCTGAGAACCTTAGAAATTCTGTGAAAATACTTCCTGTAGTTTCGGGTAATAAATCCTATACTCCAGAAATCCAAAATCTCAGAACATTGAACTATCCATTTGCCAGAGTTTTGTATTTCGTAACTAATGAAGCCTATTATGGATTAGCAAATGGACTGATTCGGTTTTCTTGTCAACAATTAGGACAGATCGTGGTCTCTAAAGAAGGACTTCAGCCGTACAATATTTTCCAGAGAGAGGTTCAGATGCGTTAATTTTTATTTAAAATTTAATCTCAGAAGTAAATATTTAAATTTTGGTATAAAAATTGGGATAAACTGAACCTAATATTATTTTTAAACAATTAAAATGAAAGATATAATGAACGTAACAAAAAAAATTGCTTTAGGAGTTGCAGTTGGATTCTTTTCCAACTTCGCTTTTGCACAGACTTTACAAGATGGAATTGCAAGTGCTGATAGTCATAAGTACGCGAATGCGAAACAGGTTTTCAATCAAATGATTTCTAAATCTCCAACAGCAGAAAATTATTTTTACTTAGGAAACTCATATCTCACCCAATTTGAACCAAATTTCGAATTGGCACTCGAGAATTTTAATAAAGGTTTAGCGACAGATAAAAAAAGTAATTTAAATAAATTAGGTATCGCTTCCGTAAAACTTGGAAAAGGTGATAAATCTGCTGTCGCTGAAATTCAAAGCATTGTAAGTGATGCCAGAGACAAAGATCCTGAAGTTCTTTACAGAGCTGCCGAAGCGCTTACTCTTTTCGGTGGAACAAGCAATGCCGACCTAGCTATTGATTACTTAAATAGAGCGGTTGAAAAATCTCAGAAAGGTGGTACACCAGCATATTTTTATTATACATTAGGAGATGCGTACCGATTGAAACTGACGAATTCTCCGCAAGTTGCCGGTTCTGCGATGACGGCTTATGACAAAGCATTACCGATTGCAAAAAATAAAGCATCAGTTTATACAAGAATTGGAACCCTTTGGATGCAAGCGCAGCAATGGCAGAAAGCTAAAGAAAGTATTGATAGAGCAATAGCCTCAGATCCAACTTATGCACCTGCTTATAAAGCTAAAGCGGCTTATAATATCAAATACCAGAACAATGCTTTGGCAACTCAAGATTTGATGAACTATGCGAAATATGCTGATGAAGATCCGGATACTCAATTAGAAATTTCTAAACTGTTCTTTACTAATGAAGATTATGCAAATTCTAGAATTTATTTAGATAAAGTATTTGATAAGGTTAATGATCCCATTAAATATAAATTAAGAGCTTATCTACAATACGCGGACGGCGATTATGCTGTAGCTAAAATTAGTATGGATGAATTTATTTCTAAAGCTGAAAAATCTAGAATACAACCAGCTGATCAAGGTTTGTTAGGTTTGATTGCTGCAGGATTAGCTCACAAAGAAACCGATGCTGCTAGAAAGGCTGCCTTAACGAGCGAAGCACAACAGAAAATCGCAATAGCTAAAGCCGCTAAAGACGAAACAATGAATTGGGATGCTGAATTATTGAAGATCAAAGGCGGAGGTGGAATTAGTCAATCTGCTGTGGATGCGGGACCAACAACTCCCCAAATAGAAGCGTTGAAAAAGAAAGTGATTGAAAATCCACAAGATACAGATGCTTTATTTAACTTAGCCAACGCATATCAGGAAGCTAAAAACTGGAATGGAGCAATACTTTCTTGGCAAAAAATGAGCGGCTTGCTTCCAGATTGGGCACCGGCATATTACAGCCAAGGATATGCATACCAACAGGCAGGTAATAACGAATTGGCAAAAATGGCTTATGAGAAGTTTATTGCTACTGTAAAGCCGGCTGAAGTTGAAGCCAATAAAGAAACGTTATCTTATGCATATTTTGCGGTAGCATATTTAGTAAAAGACAGCGATACTGCAAAAGCGAAAGAATATGCAGCGAAGTCGGTTCAGTTAAATCCAACTTATCAAGATGCTATAAACCTTAATAAAGCTTTAAATAAATAATTAATTCTTTATAAATCCCCAAATCCCATTCCTCTGAGTGGGATTTTTTATGTTTTATAAAAGAATATTTGATGAGTAGTTAATTTTTTCTCCCAGATATACAGCAAGTTGTGGATTCTTTGTTAAAATAGGTTAGGAAAAATTTGGAATGGGAGAAAAAGTTGGTATCTTTGCAAACCCAAACAGAGAGATTTGTTATAGGGGAGCGAAGTAGGGATTAGATTGAATTAAATAGGAATGAGAATTTATAAGGCTTACGAAAAAAAGTTTTAAAAATTTTTCAAGAAACATTTGGTCAATTAAAAAATAGTTTATACTTTTGCACACGCAAATCAGGGGATGAAACGATAGAAAAAGTTCACTGAGATACAAGCGGAAGAAGAGAGATCATTGAAAATACAATAACAACCAAAAAAGTAAGGAAAAACTAAAGCGTCAATTATTTTTGAGTGAGTCAGACAAACATACAATGGAGAGTTTGATCCTGGCTCAGGATGAACGCTAGCGGGAGGCCTAACACATGCAAGCCGAGCGGTAGAGTTTCTTCGGAGACTTGAGAGCGGCGTACGGGTGCGTAACACGTGTGCAACCTACCTTTATCTGGGGGATAGCCTTTCGAAAGGAAGATTAATACCCCATAATATAATTGATGGCATCATTGATTATTGAAAACTCCGGTGGATAGAGATGGGCACGCGCAAGATTAGATAGTTGGTGAGGTAACGGCTCACCAAGTCTGTGATCTTTAGGGGTCCTGAGAGGGAGATCCCCCACACTGGTACTGAGACACGGACCAGACTCCTACGGGAGGCAGCAGTGAGGAATATTGGACAATGGGTGAGAGCCTGATCCAGCCATCCCGCGTGAAGGATGACGGTCCTATGGATTGTAAACTTCTTTTGTACAGGGATAAACCTACTCTCGTGAGGGTAGCTGAAGGTACTGTACGAATAAGCACCGGCTAACTCCGTGCCAGCAGCCGCGGTAATACGGAGGGTGCAAGCGTTATCCGGATTTATTGGGTTTAAAGGGTCCGTAGGCGGACTTGTAAGTCAGTGGTGAAATCTCATAGCTTAACTATGAAACTGCCATTGATACTGCAGGTCTTGAGTAAATTTGAAGTGGCTGGAATAAGTAGTGTAGCGGTGAAATGCATAGATATTACTTAGAACACCAATTGCGAAGGCAGGTCACTAAGATTTAACTGACGCTGATGGACGAAAGCGTGGGTAGCGAACAGGATTAGATACCCTGGTAGTCCACGCCGTAAACGATGCTAACTCGTTTTTGGATTTTTAAGATTCAGAGACCAAGCGAAAGTGATAAGTTAGCCACCTGGGGAGTACGTCCGCAAGGATGAAACTCAAAGGAATTGACGGGGGCCCGCACAAGCGGTGGATTATGTGGTTTAATTCGATGATACGCGAGGAACCTTACCAAGACTTAAATGGGAATTGACAGATTTAGAAATAGATCCTTCTTCGGACAATTTTCAAGGTGCTGCATGGTTGTCGTCAGCTCGTGCCGTGAGGTGTTAGGTTAAGTCCTGCAACGAGCGCAACCCCTGTCACTAGTTGCCATCATTCAGTTGGGGACTCTAGTGAGACTGCCTACGCAAGTAGAGAGGAAGGTGGGGATGACGTCAAATCATCACGGCCCTTACGTCTTGGGCCACACACGTAATACAATGGCCGGTACAGAGGGCAGCTACCAGGTGACTGGATGCAAATCTCGAAAGCCGGTCTCAGTTCGGATTGGAGTCTGCAACTCGACTCTATGAAGCTGGAATCGCTAGTAATCGCGCATCAGCCATGGCGCGGTGAATACGTTCCCGGGCCTTGTACACACCGCCCGTCAAGCCATGGAAGTTTGGGGTACCTGAAGTCGGTGACCGTAACAGGAGCTGCCTAGGGTAAAACAAGTAACTAGGGCTAAGTCGTAACAAGGTAGCCGTACCGGAAGGTGCGGCTGGAACATCTCATTTTAGAGCGTCTTTAGACGATAAACAAACAAGATACATAAAGTATCACAAGCACTTACTCAAAAGATGCTTTAGTTTTTTTACTTTGGTTGGTATTTAAAAATACACCCACTAGAAATTAGTACAGGGAAGAGATACAAGAGCCAGGAGGCAAGAATCAAGACAAGAAAAGTCTTGTATCTAGCATCTTGAATCTAAAAGTCTAAAAAGACAGTCTCGTAGCTCAGCTGGTTAGAGCGCTACACTGATAATGTAGAGGTCGGCAGTTCGAGCCTGCCCGAGACTACTAATTAAACAGATTGGGAGATGCCAGAACCAAGAACCAAGACGGTTTAAGTCTTGAATCTAGGCTCTCGGTTCTCAAAGTCTACTAGAGGGGGAATTAGCTCAGCTGGCTAGAGCGCCTGCCTTGCACGCAGGAGGTCAAGGGTTCGACTCCCTTATTCTCCACAGTATTAGTGAACTGATTTAAAAGTTACGGATAGAGCCAAAAACAATATCTGTTCATCAGGGGACTAATAAGACATAAGATCATTGACATTAACGGTAAGAACATCACAAAGAGAAAACCGAGCACTTACGAGTGCGGAGTTTACAAAAATATCGTAAGGTAGTAATACCTTACAAAAAATACTGAACTAATTTAAATATTAGGAAAGAAATCGTTAAGGGCGTATGGCGGATGCCTAGGCTTTCAGAGGCGAGGAAGGACGTGGTAAGCTGCGAAAAGCTCGGGGGATCGGCACACACGAATTGATCCCGAGATGTCCGAATGGGGCAACCCGGCTGGTTGAAGACCAGTCACTCTAAATTTATTTAGAGAGCAAACCCGGAGAACTGAAACATCTAAGTACCCGGAGGAAAAGAAATCGAAGAGATTCCGTAAGTAGTGGCGAGCGAAAGCGGATTAGCCCAAAAGTCTTTATATGTTTAATAGAATGTTCTGGAAAGAACAGCCATAGAGGGTGATAGCCCCGTACATGAAAGGCATATTTAGATGATAAATGAGTAGGGCGGGACACGTGAAATCCTGTCTGAATATGGGGGGACCATCCTCCAAGGCTAAATACTCCTGAAAGACCGATAGTGAACAAGTACTGTGAAGGAAAGGTGAAAAGCACTTCGAATAGAAGGGTGAAAGAGAACCTGAAACCGTACGCCTACAAGCGGTCGGAGCCCACAAGTTGGGTGACGGCGTGCCTTTTGCATAATGAGCCTACGAGTTAATTTTACTAGCGAGCTTAAGCACTTCAGGTGCGGAGGCGGAGCGAAAGCGAGTCTGAATAGGGCGGATAGTTAGTAGGATTAGACGCGAAACCTTGTGATCTACCCATGGGCAGGTTGAAGCTTTGGTAACACAAAGTGGAGGACCGAACCGGTTGACGTTGAAAAGTCTTCGGATGACTTGTGGGTAGGGGTGAAAGGCCAATCAAACTGGGAGATAGCTCGTACTCCCCGAAATGCATTTAGGTGCAGCGTCGATGTTAAGTTTATTAGAGGTAGAGCTACTGATTGGATGCGGGGGAGTCAAATCCTACCAATTCCTGACAAACTCCGAATGCTAATAAATGTTCGTCGGCAGTGAGGGCATGGGTGCTAAGGTCCATGTCCGAGAGGGAAAGAACCCGGACCAACAGCTAAGGTCCCCAAATCTATACTAAGTTGAAATAACGCGGTTGAACTGCATTGACAGCTAGGATGTTGGCTTGGAAGCAGCCATTCATTTAAAGAGTGCGTAACAGCTCACTAGTCGAGCGGTTCGGCATGGATAATAATCGGGCATAAGTATAGTACCGAAGCTATGGATTTATAACTTTAGAGTTATATCTGGTAGGGGAGCATTCTATTTGCGCCGAAGCAGTATCGTGAGGTATTGTGGAGCGGATAGAAAAGAAAATGTAGGCATAAGTAACGATAAAGCGGGCGAGAAACCCGCTCACCGAAAGACTAAGGTTTCCTCAGCCATGCTAATCAGCTGAGGGTTAGTCGGGACCTAACGCGAACCCGAAAGGGGAAGTGGATGGACAATGGGTTAATATTCCCATACTTGCTCACACTAAAAAGGGGACGGATTTACGTACTTGCTGGAGACTGACGGAATAGTCAAGGCCTAGCCTTCGGGCGAAGCTGCTGCAGGGAAATAGATTCCAAGAAAAGCCGAAGTGAAGCAACCCGTACCAAAACCGACACAGGTAGTCGAGGAGAGAATCCTAAGGTGCTAGAGTGAATCATGGTTAAGGAACTAGGCAAAATAGTCTCGTAACTTCGGAAGAAGAGACGCCAGCAGCAATGCTGGCCGCAGTGAAGAGGCCCAGGCGACTGTTTATCAAAAACACAGGACTCTGCTAAATCGAAAGATGCTGTATAGGGTCTGACACCTGCCCGGTGCTGGAAGGTTAAGGAAGGTTGTTAGCGTAAGCGAAGCAATTGACTGAAGCCCCAGTAAACGGCGGCCGTAACTATAACGGTCCTAAGGTAGCGAAATTCCTTGTCGGGTAAGTTCCGACCTGCACGAATGGTGTAACGATCTGGGCACTGTCTCAACCATGAGCTCTGTGAAATTGTAGTATCGGTGAAGATGCCGATTACCCGCAATGGGACGAAAAGACCCTGTGAACCTTTACTATAACTTCGTATTGACTTTGAATAAACAATGTGTAGGATAGGTGGGAGACTTTGAAGCGGGCACGCTAGTGTCGGTGGAGTCAACGTTGAAATACCACCCTTTGTTTATTTGGAGCCTAACTTGAGAAATCAAGGACATTGCGTGGTGGGTAGTTTGACTGGGGTGGTCGCCTCCAAAAGAGTAACGGAGGCTTTCAAAGGTACCCTCAGCACGCTTGGTAACCGTGCGTAGAGTGTAATGGCATAAGGGTGCTTGACTGTGAGACCTACAAGTCGATCAGGTGCGAAAGCAGGACATAGTGATCCGGTGGTTCCGTATGGAAGGGCCATCGCTCATAGGATAAAAGGTACTCCGGGGATAACAGGCTAGTCTCCCCCAAGAGCTCACATCGACGGGGAGGTTCGGCACCTCGATGTCGGCTCGTCACATCCTGGGGCTGGAGAAGGTCCCAAGGGTTGGGCTGTTCGCCCATTAAAGTGGCACGCGAGCTGGGTTCAGAACGTCGTGAGACAGTTCGGTCTCTATCTATTGCGGGCGTTAGATGTTTGAGAGGGCTTGAATCTAGTACGAGAGGACCGATTTGAACAAACCTCTGGTGTATCAGTTGTACCGCCAGGTGCACCGCTGAGTAGCTACGTTTGGAAAGGATAAGCACTGAAAGCATATAAGTGCGAAACCTGCCTCAAGATGAGACATCTTTTAAGGGTCGTTGGAGATGACAACGTTGATAGGCTACAGGTGTAAAGTCAGTAATGGCATAGCCGAGTAGTACTAATTACCCGTAGATTTATAGCCTAATAAGGCGCTCTGTAAGTGCATCAAAGGTTTACTCTTTGTGAAAGTTTTTATCGATATAAAGCCATAGGCTTTATGCTATACGCTAAGCAATCGCTTACAGCTTATAGCTTACTGCCTAACGCTAATAAAGCCTTTAGGGTGGTTTTAGCAGAGGGGCTCACCTGTTCCCATTCCGAACACAGAAGTTAAGCCCTCTAGCGCCGATGGTACTGCGAAAGCGGGAGAGTAGGTCGCCGCCAGTTTTTTTTAAAGCTCAATCATTTTTTTGATTGAGCTTTTTTT
>CYUH01000011.1 GCA_001403755.1 Chryseobacterium senegalense
AATGCTACAAAAAACGTCAACAAATTCAAAATCCGAAAATAATTTACTAAATTTGACTTAAATAATTTTACAATGGATTTAGAAACTAGAAAATTAAATTTAATCACATATCTTGCACAATTGCAGGACGAAAGTTTTTTTGAAAAAATTGAAAATTATATTTTACGAAAATTTGAGAAAGAAGACCATTCTGAATTTCGACCATTTACTGCTGAAGAGCTAATAAATAGAATTGAAAAGTCTGAACAAGATTTTAAAAACGGGAAATTTAAATCACAAGAAGATTTAGAAAAAATATCAGCAAATTGGTAATATGAAAATTATTTGGACTGATTTTGCAATAGACAATCTTAAAGATATTTTTGATTATTATTCCAGTAAAGTTAGTAAAAAAGTTGCTCACAAAATTCGAAAACAAATTTTAGAATCAACAAAACGATTAATAAATAACCCAGAATCTGGTCAAGTCGAATTAAATCTTGAAAAACTAAATCAAAATCACAGATATATTCTTTGTGGAAACTATAAAGTAATTTACAAAGTTGAAAATAAAGAAATAATCATTAACGACATTTTTGATGGAAGGCAAAATCCTATAAAAATGAATGATGATAAAAGGAAATTAAAATAAAAGCACTTCTGCTAACATATTCTATGACAAAAAGCAAACAAAAAGTGATAAAATTACGCTGCAAATTTATGCAGATTCACAAAGCTTGTTTCTCGCGCAATAACTGCAAAAATTCTGTACACGATTTTGCATTTAATATTGTTTAAAACAAGCATGCTGTGTTTTCCTTCCGCCTTTTTACGCGTGTAATAGTTTTTCAGTTCCGCATCGTATTTAATCGCGGTGAGGGATGCCATATGCAGTAGCGATTTCATCTTTTTATCCGCCAGATGGCTGACCCTGGTTTTCCCCTTGACGCTCGTTCCGGAACTGTGTTCAAAGGGCGCTACTCCTGAATAATACGCAAATTTCCGCCCGTTTGCAAATGCCGTAAACCCTTTGGTTATAATCAAAAGATAGACAGAGGTAAGCTCGCCAATTCCCGGAATGCTTTTTAAAAGTTGCTGTTGTTTGTAAAGAATTTCATTTTCCCGGACCAGAATTTTAATTCTGTCATCAAGCATGGCAAGTTGCTTTTTGAGCTGTTTCACAGTTTGCCGGTTGATGGCTTTTACGCTGGCAAAAACTTCTTTACTCAGGAACATTTCGTTTTCCATTGTTCTTTCGAACGATTTTATGGCGGCAATGGTTTTTTCGCGTTCGGCAAACACGATTTTGAGTTGCTGCAGGCTCAGTTCCGGAAGCGCAGAAAGTGCAATTTTATCAGTGTTTCGCCTGGCGTAATTTGCAATCTTTTTGGCGTCTACTTTGTCGCTTTTGCCGCGCGTAATTCCGAGCGAGCGTTTGATTTCCAGCGCAGGAACCTGCGCGCAATCAAGTTTGTTTTCACTTAAAACCAAGGCGAGCAGCGAGGAATAGATGCCGGTATTCTCGAAAACGAAAAGGGTCTCATTCATCTGGCAGCCGGCTTTTTTCAATGTTTTTAAAAACTTATCCACCGATTTTTGCGTATTCAGTATCTGGCCCTGTTCGGGCTGTGGGTTCGGGGTAATCATGCAGTAATCCAGCGTTAATTTTGCTACATCGATTCCGATGAAATTTGTGTAATTTTTCATAATTTAGTGGTGTTAAATTAATGTTGAATTGCTTTAAAATCTTTATTAGATCTGGGTAATCTGGTATTCTATCTAAAGCTTTTTCAACCTTTTAAAACAAGGCAGAGGACTGATATGTTAGATGAGGCTTTTAATCTCTAAGGGTATTGTTAGTTCACCTCTGTCTTGTTTATTTTAAAGGTATTAATTTTATGGATGTAAAGTAAAGATCGCATTGCCGAAAGAGCGGTTCTGAAGGAATTCTTTGAACGTTTTGTGAAAATAGTTGCAAAAAAAAAATTCTTTTGTTTGTTAATTTATTTATTGTAATATTGTAATATTGCAATATAGAAATAAAGAAATGGAAGCAGAACAAACAAAACCAAAAGATTTTACAGACAGCCAACACGAAATTGCTCACATTATAAAAGCATTGGGACATCCTGCCCGAGTGGCTATCATAGAATATTTATTATCAGTTGACACTTGTATCTGTGGAGATATTGTTGATGTACTTCCTTTAGCACAGCCAACTGTTTCAAGGCATTTAAAAGAACTTAAAAATGCAAAACTAATTAAGGGAACCATTGAAGGTAACACGATTTGCTATTGCATTGACGAAAATACTATTGAAGAACTGCAAAAATATTTTACAAATATTTCGGCAAAACTTTCCCTGAAAAACAAAAATTGTTGCTAACATAAAATAATACAAAATGAAATTATCACAAGTAAAAGCACTCTTACCAACTTTAGAAAATGTAACATTCAAATTGGAAAACGGCTCTTTCGTTCCAGAACATTTTCACGTAACCGAAGTCGGAATGGTTACAAAAAACTTCATTGATTGTGGTGGAGTAATTCGCACAGGAAAAACGGTAAATTTTCAGCTATGGAATGCCGATGATTATGAACATTGTTTAAAACCTGCTAAACTTTTAAAAATCATTAAACTTTCCGAAGAAAAATTGGGCATTGAAGATGCAGAAATTGAAGTGGAATATCAAAGTGAAACCATAGGAAAATACGGCTTGGCATTTGACGGAATAAATTTCATTTTGCAAAACAAAACAACTGCTTGTTTAGCACAAGATGCGTGTGGAATTCCGTCCGAGAAAGCAAAGAAGAATTTAAACGAATTGTCTGTAAATCAAAATGCTTCTTGCACACCAGGCGGTGGATGTTGTTAAATATAAGCTTATGCAACCAAAACTAAAATTTCTCGACCGTTATTTAACGCTTTGGATTTTCCTTGCAATGCTTATTGGCGTTGGTTTAGGCTATTTTTTTCCAAACTTTTCAAACGTTACGAATTCCCTTTCTGTTGGCACAACTAATATACCCTTAGCTTTCGGATTGATATTGATGATGTATCCACCTTTGGCAAAAGTGGATTACAGCTTGTTACCTAAAGCTCTAAAAGATAAAAAAGTAATTGCAATTTCCTTAATATTGAATTGGGTTATAGGTACCGTTTTGATGTTTGGTTTAGCCGTTCTGTTTTTACGAAACGAACCCGAATATATGTCGGGATTAATTTTAATCGGTTTGGCAAGGTGCATCGCAATGGTTATTGTGTGGAGCGATTTGGCAAAAGCAAACAGAGAATACACGGCATTATTAGTTGCCCTAAACAGTATTTTTCAGATATTGACGTATAGTTTTTTCGTGTGGCTTTTCATCAACATATTGCCCAATAAATTAGGAATTGCCAATTTTAATGTAAGCGTTTCGATGAAAGACGTAACGGAAAGCGTCTTGATATACTTGGGTATTCCTTTTTTTGCAGGTTTCGTGAGCCGTTACGCATTGGTAAAATCAAAAGGCATAGAATGGTATAACAGAACATTCGTACCCAAAATATCACCCATTACATTGTATGCTTTATTGTTTACCATTGTGCTGATGTTCAGTTTGAAAGGCGACAAGATATTGGAGTTGCCAATAGATGTGATAAAGATAGCAATACCGCTAATCATATATTTTGACTAATGTTTTTCGTGAGTTTTTTCATCGCTAAATTTCTAAAAGTCCCTTACGACAAAAACGCATCTATTGCATTTACAGCTACTGGCAACAACTTTGAATTGGCGATTGCCGTCGCCATTTCGGTATTTGGTATTCATTCGCCTCAAGCGTTTGCGGGTGTAATCGGACCTTTGGTTGAAGTTCCCGTGTTGATTTTATTGGTGAGAGTAAGTCTATTTTTAAAACAAAAATATTATAAACAATGAGCAAAAAAATTTTAGTGCTTTGCACAGGTAACAGTTGTAGAAGTCAGATAGCTGAAGGTTATTTACGACATTTTGCGAATGGAAATACAGAAGTTTACAGTGCAGGTGTCGAAACACACGGAGTAAACCCTAAAGCCATTGCAATAATGCAAGAAGACGGAATTGATATTTCAAAACATACATCAAACAATATTGATGAATATTACGACATTGATTTTGATTTTGTAATTACAGTTTGCGACAATGCCAAAGAACGTTGTCCGTTTTTTCCATATAAAGCAAAGAAATTTCATCATAACTTTCCTGACCCTGCAAAAGCAACAGGAACAGAAGAAGAAATAAACGAACAGTTCAGAGAAGTCAGACAGCAGATCAAGGAGTATTGCAGACAATTTGTAGCGGACAACTTATAATCCGACAGAAACAAGGGCGCCAGCTAACAGCGGTTTGTCGTAATGGCGGTTTAAAGGAAATATAAAAAGTTTGGGGTTTTTATTCGCAACAACTTTTTATATTTCATTTTTTCTTATCTAATTAAATATCAAAAAGCTGTTGCTCAAGCTAGTGCGAAATTGAAAGTTTAGTTCACGGCTGAAAATAGCATTAAGAAACACGGTCAATTCAATCGGCAACCTAAAGGAAGGGTCGCTGGCAGAGTTCTTTAAAAGATTAAGCTACAAAAAGGGTAAGGCACCTGCTTTTTCTGCACCCGCCCGAAAGCTCGCCGTTGTTATCAGGAAGATGCTCGTTAAAGAACAAGGGTACAATCCACTTTCACAAAACCTTTTTCTGGACGAGAAAACAATAATAGCACCACCCAAAAGAATACAAAAACAAATCCCTAAATTTGGACTGACTCACAAGGATAATGAATTCAAAACATTTTGATTAGTAATCGTAAAGCTTAAACTTAGTCAGAATGCGAGCGGCGACCAAGTCCAAATCAACAGCCTGAAACTTTGCAAATCCATCAGTATTTTATCGACACAATTTCAAATTGCTTTTCCAATTTGCCCAATTTCAAGGTCACGCGATCGCCGACCTTTCTGTCCATAAAGATTTTCGCAATAGGAGAGGTAAACGCTATTTTTCCTTCTGCAACATTGGCCTCATCTACGCCTACGATTTGATAGTGCTGGATTGTGGGATCGGAGTCAACTTTAAAAAATACTTCAGCACCGAACCTAACGATATCTTTTGGTTGTTTGGCAAGGTTAACAATTTTCGCAGACGAAATTCGATCGTGTAACAATTGCAATTTCGCATTGATTAAATTAACGGCAATGCGATTTTCATTCTCGTCCGAAATTACGGTATTGTCGCGCTCGTTAATCATTTGATCACGTTCGGCAATTAACTGACCGTATCCGAACTCGGTAACGAAGTTTACCGTACCGGGTGGTAAATCGGCACGAGGCGGAATCATCGGGAGTTTCTCCTGATCACCTTCTTTCACAAATCCTCTACTCATATATTCCTACATTTATTCCGTTACACTTAAAATTACTGATATGTTTTGAGTTCAAAAATTTTACCAAAAAACTTAAGAGTTAAAAGGCTATAAAGTTTGCAGATCTGTTCCGAAAAGCACGTAACTGCAAAGCACGCACTTCAAGCAACAGCCGGTAAGACGCAATTGCTTCATTGTCTGCAACGTAAATATACTTTTTTTAAGTACCTTTTCATTCTTCAGACGGAACTTTCTTTGACAAAAGCAAATGCGCAAAGTCCCAAACAATCACGATATATATTAAACCGCCTTTTGATATAAATGAACTTGACATGTTATTAGAACAAAACTTTCAATAACTTAAATAGTAATGGTTTCTTAACAGACAGCGTCTTCATCTTTCTCGAAGATGATGATTTGATTGCCCAAGACCAAGCCATCCCGGCTGTTTTAGCTTTTGCCCAAAATTCACCTTGTCCATTATGTCCCAGTAAGTAAGCTTGTGGACTTACACCAAGACCGAATCTGACTTTTTTATAATTTCCTTTCTGGATATCGTTAAGATTAAGGTAAAAAACTCCGCCGGTTGCTTGCGCCTGATCTACAATGAAAGCTCCCTTATCAGGATTATTATAATTGTATTTGAATTCGTTTCCGCTTTCGTCTATCAAGACAATATTACTGATCACATATTTTAAAGTGGAAAACTGATGTTTCTGTCCATTACTGGAAGTTTGCGTTGTTTGATTCAGAACAATATTTCCAAGATTGTTGAAACCATTTTCAAATTTAATTTGGAGGTTTCCCGGAGTTGTGTCCTGCATATCGTCGTCGTCGCTGTTTCTACAAGATGATACGGCTAATAAAGTGAATGCAATAAAGAATAATGATAAAAATTTGTAAATTTTCTTTTTTAAATAATTTAAGTTTAATTGAATAATAAGAATAGTAGAATCCTTTGTTGAGCGATTTGCCCCACAAATAGGATGATTATCAAAAATAAAAACTTAAATAATAGGAGGTCGGAAAATATGCTTGAGAAACAGATATGAATAATCTGTTTTATAAATAAAGAGTGAATTGGTGTAAAATTCTTTTGCTACTATTGAAATCTCAGAAATTTCTGTGGGAAGGTAAAAATCCAATGTTTTCTGAGTTGGAATTTTGGTTTTGGAAAATGGTGAAGAATCTTCCTGCGAAGCTTTTGCCAATTCCTTGGAAACATAGCATTTTCCTTTGCAATGAAGCTCTGGCTGAGTGGTGTTAACACAAAGTTCCGTAGAAATATAATCGTAATTTACGGCATAATCCAAAAGCGGAAACAGTGGTTTCAGCATCAAGTAAAATGCAAGTAACAGATTTAGAATATATTTCATTTTAGAAAATCTTTGTCAAAGTTTTGAGGCTTTGACAAAGATTAATTTTGTTTTTTAATGATCGTGATTTTCTGCGGTACACAATCCAACAATTGTGTGGAAGGTATCGTGAATAGCGTTCAGATCTTTGGTAATTTCTGCATCCGTTGATTTTCTGATTTTTTTCTTCAATGCTTCGCTTTGTTTCACCAAATTTGTTAACGATTCGGGAACGCCTTTTTTATTGAATTCTGCAGGGATTTTGCTTGACTTCAATGCTTTTGCTTTTTCCACCATTTCGCCAATTCTAGTTTTTATCGGCTCAAGATTTCCTTTTTCAGATGGATGATAAGTTTGTGACATTACTTCATGAAAATTTTTCATTTCCGACCAATCATCAAACTTACCTTTGGTTGCCGCAGCGTATCTTTTATTTACTTCATCCCAGTTTAATACGTTCCAGATTGCGGTAAGATAATCGGCTCTTTTGTTTTGATATTTCAAATAATACGCATGTTCCCAAACATCAATTCCTAAAATGGGCGTTCCTTTCACTTCGGCAATATCCATCAAAGGATTATCCTGATTGGCGGTAGAAGTAATCGCTAATTTTTTCTCCGGAGTAACGATAAGCCAAGCCCATCCGGAACCAAATCTTTCAGCTCCGGATTTGCTCATTTCCTTTTTGAAATTATCTAAATTACCAAATGTCTCGTTGATGGCTTTCAATAATTTTTCCGACGGTTGGGTATTTTTATTCGGAGTAAGAACCGTCCAAAATAATTCGTGATTATAATGTCCTCCTGCGTTATTCCGAACTGCGGAACTTTCATTGGAAACATGAGAAAGGATTTTTTCCAAACTTTCTTTCTCCATAGGTGTTCCTAAGATTGCTTTGTTCAGGTTGTTTACATATCCTGCTGCGTGTTTCGTGTAATGGATTTCCATTGTTTGGGCATCTACGGAGCATTCCAAAGCATTATATGCATAAGGAAGCGGCATTTGCTTGAATTGTGAAAATGCAAATTGTCCTGTGATTAGTAGAACAACAGCTGCTGGTCTTAATAAATTCATATTCTTTTTGTTTTGGGTTAATATTATTGTAAAAGTTTTCGGATATCTTCAATTAACTTCTCGCGGTCAGGATGATATTTTCCGATTAAATTGGTCTTTTTTCCTTCGGGATCTTCATAATTCAATCCTGAATAATAGAGTATAGGCATATTATTTTCATCAAACCGACAACGAAGATTCCCTTCTTTATCTACCAAGGCAATCATTCCACTGTGATTGAGGCTTTCTGCTTCATCTTCTTTATCTCCGACATAAATATTAAACTTATCTGCTATATTACCAATATAATTTCGGTCTCCTGTCAAAAAATGCCAGTTAGGAGAGGTTGCTCCCACCATTTTAGCGTGGTTCTTCAAAACTTCCTGCGTGTCGTTTTCAGGATCGATGGAAATGGAAATAATTCCGAAATCCGGATTGTTGATTTCATCCTGAATGAACTTCATATTCTTGTTCATCACCGGACAAATCGTAGGACAACGGCTATAAAAAAATTCGACAAGATATACCTTACCAAGCATTGTTTCATCCGAAATTTTTTGATTGTTTTGGTTGGTAAGTTCAAAATCCGGAACTTTCATTACCGTGAAAAGGTTTTTTTTGAAATAGGACATTCCGAATCCTATTCCTAAGAAAAGAATCATAAGAACAAGGACAGGAAAAATGATTTTATTTTTAGAAGAATTTGGTTTCTTCGTATTATTTTTGGACATATTTTTCAGGATTTTTCTTGAATTCAGATTTACAGTAGTCACTACAGAAACCATACGTTTTAGCTTTATAAACTACCGTGTCTTTCAGAAATTCTGCAGTTTTCATATGACAAATAGGATCTTCTGCATTAACGACTTTTATACCTTTTATTTCTTTCTTAGGTATCATTTTTTTTACCTGTTTCACTTTAGGAGTTTCCTGAGCACAGGACATTGCAGATACTGAAAGTAGTATCATCAAAACAAAGATTTTCATTTTTCGAAATTTGATTTAATTATAAAATAAATGACTGCTTTCTGTAGATGAAAACAGTAAACATGTAGAATGAAAAATTAAATCAAAGGTGGATGAAATATATTTGAATTTAAAGAAAAATGATAGCATAAAGCTAAATATGAATTTTGCTTAGGTTTCTCATTAAAACCAATATTTAGCTCGGAGAATGAAAATATATCACTGGCAACAAAAGAATCTGCCAAAATTTGAATATTAATTTTTGAGTTATCCTGTTTTGGAAAAGTATCTGTAGTTTTTGCAAGTTCTTTGCTAAGATAACATTTGCCATTGCAACTCATTTCAGGTTTGTCCCTATTTTCACAAAGATTTTGTGCAATATAATCATAATTAACCATATAATTGAGAATGGGCATTACAGGACGTAAGACCATCATAAATAAGATCAATATGGGAAACAAATGTTTCATTAATGATTTTAAATGGTGCAAATATACCATATTTTGCATAGGTATAAACGATAAAAATGAATTGCATTAAAGGTGTTTTGACAATTAATTTAATTGTTTAAAAAATTTATCTACACCTTTCGAAAAAATCTCGTAATTTCTCCTGAAGCAGGTTTTTATCAGGCAACTTTTACATTTTCTTTAAAGCAATTTACCAACACTAGAGTTTTAATTTTCTCTTGTCATTTTACGATCCAAAGCTTCAAAGAAAAAATTGAGGTATTCAAAATATTCCGGTTCAAAATGATCGGCTTTCTTATTGGTTTTTCACCGAAGGATTTTAAAAATATTCAGGAGATTTCGAGAATAGTATCTTTTTTTGTGAGCGGTTTTATCCATATTTTAATTAACTTTACAAAGTAATGGATTGTACGATTGGGAAAGCTAGAGAAGGTTTTGGTCAACATTGTATTGACCAAGGAGGAATCAGTACTCCAAACACACATTTTTGGTTGATCAAAGTTTGGTTCTCCACAAGAAATTTAGTAGTGAAAATTACCAACTTTAGCAAAGCCCAGATACCTTGCACGCAATTTTAACAAAACGCGTCACCAAAAGAATTATAGTGAAAATATTCAAACTAATTTTCTTTGTTCTAATTGCATTTAGTATAAGTTATGTTTTATATGGAACTTTGACAAAAAAAGAAATACAAATAAATAAAACTGAATTAATAAAAGGACAATTCAAATCGATTTATGAAAGCAAATCGGCAAAAGGAACAAGTATTTCATACAATATTGAAATCGAAAATAATTCTGATGTTCTTAAAATAATTCCAGAATATGCTAAATGTTTTAAATACAAAGAATTTCAAAAAGACGCAATTATTAATGAAGAAATTGTATTGCAAATTGATCAGAATGAAAGATTTATGTTTCCCAATGTTAAAAGTATAGTTTCTATAAAAATTAATTCAAAAGAATATTTGAATATTGACTGTGAAAATGAATCAATACAAGATTCAAAAAAAAGAATTCCAGCAATTATTATTGCGGGAATTCTTTTGGTGCTCATAATAAAAATTGTCGAAAAAAAATACTTTAGAAACTTCTAGAAAACTGCGTAGAATAGTTAAAATTCCATTGGGTTTATAAGAATTACCATGTACCTCTTGTCGAACGCAAGCTTCCGCAGCTTTTTGAAAATTATAGTTTTTTCTAGATTTTTTTAAAGATATTAAAGAGACTTCGAAAAAGGTCTCTTTTTTTGTGCGTGTTTTTTAGCAATTATTTAATTATCATGAATGTGAATCACTATGAACAAATTTTTATAGCAGAGAAATTACAAAATTGGCTGATTTTCGATGATTAACGTTATTTAACATCTTTTGTATTTTTAGTTTGATAATGAAGACTTACTTTTGTTAGAAAGAGTTGAAGAACACTCTTAATAACATTAAAATTTTATATTATGGAAAAGTTTGCAATATTAGCAAGAGTAGAAGCAAAACCGGGTAAAGAAAATGAAGTATTGGAATTCCTAAAGTCAGCCTTGCCGCTTGCGGAAGGTGAGCCAGGAACCGTAAGATGGTATGCTTTACAAATTGGCCCTTCTACTTTTGGTATATTCGATACGTTCGGAACTACAGATGCAAGAGATGCTCACTTGAATGGTGAGATTGCAAAGGCTTTAATGGCCAACGCTTCTGAATTACTTGCTAAAGAACCTGTACTTGAAATGGTAGATCTACTAGCAGTAAAGTAAGCAATCGAACACAAGTTTTTAATACAGTTAAATGGAGTCAGGTATTTTCCCGGCTCCATTTTTTTATATCATTTTGTGAAAGGTTAAACCTTTGCTATGTATACAAGATTTATCTTGATTATTCAAAGAAAATTTTCAATTTAGCGCAAAAAAAGAGACTGAAAACAGTCTCTTTTGTTTTCTTAACCATTAGAGTTTTTTAAGTTCTTCTAAAACTGCTTCGCCAACTGCATGAGCAGATTGAGGATTTTGTCCTGTTACCACTCTTTCGTCTACGGTAACGTGAGTTTGCCATAAACCAGATTTTTCAAACTTGGCTCCGCGTTCTATTAATTTAGATTCTAATCTAAATGGAACCACTTCATCTAATTTCACAGCAGCTTCTTCTTCGTTGGTGAAAGCATTGATTTTTTTGCCATCTACCAAGTATTTTCCATTGCTGAGTTTAATGTTCACCAATCCGGCAGGACCGTGACAAACCGCACTTACGATTCCATTTTTTTCGTAGATTTTTTGTGCGATTACCGCCAATTCTTCATTATCTGCAAAATCCCACATCGTACCGTGACCTCCAGCATAAAGAACCCCTACATATTCATCAGGATTTACTTCTGAAGGCGTCATGGTGTTCTGAATTTTATTTTGATAATATTCATCTGCCAAAAATCTTTCATTGACCTTATCATCTGGAGTATTTCCATAATACGGCGGGTTTCCACCTTTTGGACTCACGAAATCTATTTCGTAACCAGCATCTACCAATACAGCCCAAGGATGCGTAACTTCACCTAAATAATAACCAGTAGATTCACCAGTGTTTCCTAATTCGCCGTGGCTCGTAACCACGAATAATACTTTTTTGCTCATTTTGTTAGATTTAATTGTTTGTGCATTGATCATATTAATCCCTAAAAAAAGAATACAACCCGTTAAGAAAATAATCTTGGATAAAAACTTGTTGTGATTCATTTTACTATTGATTTTTAATGATTTGATAGTGCAAAGGTAAATGCAGCTCCCCACAAACAACAGGACATACATCACAACTTTTAAGTGACCTACATCACATTACACCGAAAGCCGACTCAAAGTTTCTCTGGAAACACCTAGATATGAAGCGATTAATGTTTTGGGCAATCGTTGTAAAAGTGTGGGATATTGAGAAATAAATTGTTCGTAGCGTTCTTTGGCATTGCTATTCAGCAGAGACAAAATTCTTCTTTGGAGCGCGATGTAACCATTATTAGACTTTTTCCTGAAAAAATGTTCTATTTTATGCATATCTGCACAGAGTTTTTCTCGGTTATAGAGAGACAAAGTAAGTACTTCGGTAGATTCTAATGCATCAATGGAAAAAGTAGCTTCCGTTTGATTAAAATATGCTTGATAATCGGTAATCCACCAATCTTCCATTGCAAATTGCATGATGTGCTCTTTCCCTTCTTTATTCAGGTAAGATGCTTTTAACAAACCATTCATCACAAAATAATCATTTTGTACGGTATCTCCTTCTTGAATTAAAATCTGATGCTTTTTAATTTTTTTCAAGGTAAAATGAGACAGGATGTACTCGAACTCCTGGTCAGTTAATGGTGTAATTTTCTCAATTTGACGTCTTAAAATCTCACTCATATTTTTATTATTCTAAACTGCAAACAAAAGAATTGTTCAATCCAAATGTAGAATATTGAAAGCAAAAATCCATCAAAAGCGATGGATTTTTTAAATATGGTAGATGGAATTCTTATGGATGGGTGGGGAAATTAGAATCTATAGCATCATATCAATTAAGGTAACGAATAAATTACCAACCATCGGTTGCATCAAAATAATAGTACGATGAGCTAAAGCCCATCGAATGGTAAATCCTAAGGCTTGTTCGAGTTAATAATAGTCAATTTTTCAGTTGACATTAATCAGTGAAGCAAAGGAAATAAATTTCCTACTTTTGCACCATGAATACTTCTCTCATCAATAAATATAATATTCCAGGGCCTCGTTACACATCTTATCCTACCGTTCCTTTTTGGGACGAAGCGGCTTTTACTGCGGATTTATGGCAGCAGTCAGTCATCCGATCTTTCAATGAAAGCAACGATGCTGAAGGAATTTCCATCTATATTCACTTGCCGTTTTGCGAGCAACTTTGCACGTTTTGCGCTTGTCATAAACGCATTACCAAACAACATTCTGTGGAAACACCTTATTTGGAAAGCGTCCTGAAGGAATGGCAATTATACCTGCAATTATTTGGTAAAAAACCGAAAATCAAAGAACTTCATTTGGGTGGTGGCACGCCAACATTTTTCTCGCCCGAGAATCTCAAAATTTTATTGGAAGGAATATTCGCGCACGCAGAAATTGCTGAAAATCCGGAGTTTTCTTTTGAAGGACATCCGAATAATACCACGAAAGCGCATTTGCAAACTTTATACGATTTAGGTTTCCGAAGATGCAGTTTTGGAGTGCAGGATTATGATCCGCAAGTTCAGAAAGCGATCAACCGAATTCAGCCTTTCGAAAATGTAGAAAAAGTGACCAATTGGGCTAGAGAAATAGGTTATAAAGGCGTTTCGCACGATTTAGTTTTCGGACTGCCATTTCATAATTGGGAAAAAATGGAATATACGATCCGTAAAACTTTGGAACTGAAACCCGATCGTTTGGCTTTCTATTCTTATGCACACGTTCCGTGGATTAAAGGGGTTGGACAAAGAGGTTTTGATGAAAATGATCTGCCAACCGGGGAAGAGAAAAGGAAGTTGTACGAAAACGGAAAAAAACTCTTGGAAGAGTTGGGCTATATCGAAGTCGGAATGGATCATTTCGCCTTGGAGCATGATGACCTATATCAATCCATGATTTCTGGAGATATTCATAGAAATTTCATGGGCTATTCGTCAAGCAAAACCCAATTGATGGTTGGTTTAGGAATGAGCGCCATCTCGGATTCCTGGTATGCATTTGCACAAAACGAAAAAACCGTGGAAGAATATCAGAAAAGGGTAGAAGAGGGAGTAATTCCTGTATTTAGAGGTCATATTTTAAATCAGGAAGATCTTTTGGTGCGTCAACATATTCTGAATTTAATGTGTCGCCTCGAAACTACTTGGGATGAATCAACCGATTTTCCGGAGCTTCAAAATGCATTGGAGTCTCTAAAGGAAATGGAAGATGACGGTTTGGTGGTGCTTTCCGAAAACTCGATTAAAATTACCGAGGAAGGTCGTGCCTTTACCAGAAATGTAGCGATGACTTTTGACTTGAGAATGATGCGCAACAAACCCGAAACCCGAATTTTCTCGATGACGATTTAATTTTGGAAATGATTTGATTTTTCAAATAATACTCACCTATTTATATTTTTTCTGAATTCAATAAAAACGTGCGTATATTGTGATTTCATCACGATTTACGCACGTTTTTGTGGTTTTTTCTACTTAAAAAAATCAAAGCAAATTCTTTTGTTAAAATATTCTTAATTCTGCTGAAAATCATTATATTTGCCGACTATAATTTTAATGTTGTAAACTATTAACAATGCAAGGAAAAGGACTTATTACGCTGGTTGCGGTTATTTTGGGACTTATTTGTCTTAATGAATTGTTGCCAACTTGGTATGCTGGTAAAATTGAAAAGCAGGCAACTGAACTTGCTGGAGACAACCCAGCAAAGTATCAGAAAGAAATAGCCAGACTTTCTCAAGACACCCTGAATCTCGGTTTCACGAAGCTTTACTATTCTAAAGCGAAAGAAAAAGAAATGAAACTTGGTTTGGATTTGAAAGGTGGAATCAACGTTTTGCTAGAAATCAACCAAAGAGATTTAGTAAACGGATTAACCAACTATTCGCCGAACCCAATTCTTTTGGAAGCTTTGAATAGAACTGATGCTGTTCAGAAAAATTCTACCAAAACTTATATCGAGAATTTCTTCGTTCAGTTCGATTTGGTGAACAAAGAAAAAAATACCAACCTGAAACTTGCAGATCCAGAAATTTTTGGGAATACCAATTTATCTGAAATCAAATACAACTCTTCCGACGATGAGGTGAAAAATATTATCAGAAGAAAAATTGAAGCTTCGGAAGGTTCTGCTTACGAAGTAATTCGTACCCGTATCGATAAAATGGGTGTAACCCAACCGAACGTACAAAGAGTTCCGGGAACCGGAAGAATTTCTGTAGAAATGCCAGGAATTAAAGACATTGATCGGGTTAAGAAAATGTTGCAAACTTCTGCTAAACTTCAGTTTTGGGAAGTACAGCAAGCACAAGAAGTATATCCTTATTTCCAACAGCTAAATACTGTAATCGCGGCAAGTGGAGACTCTATTGGGGTTGCTAAAAACACCAATCTGATGAACATGCTTCAGTTGAATACCCTTAGAGCCAACGGGGTAGCGAACATCAAGGTTTCGGATACCGCGATTGTTAATAAAATTCTAAATTCTGAAATAGCAAAAAATCTTCGTCCGGCAAATATCAAATACACCCAATTTATGTGGGGTTATAAGCCAGAAGCGACAGATCCAAATAACTTGGTATTGTATGCGATCCGCGGAAACATTACCCAAAAAGCGCCGGTGGACGGTGCGGTAGAATCTGCAAGAGTAAACTATGACGAACTAGGAAGAGTGGTAGTGGATATGCAGATGGACTCTAAAGGTTCGAAAGACTGGAAAACCCTTACCGGGAAAAACGTAAACAAACCGGTTGCAGTAACATTGGATAACGTGGTTTATACCGCTCCAAACGTAGTAAACGAAATTCCAAACGGACGTACTCAGATTTCCGGAAACTTCTCTCAGCAAGAAGCTCAGGATTTGGTAGATGTTTTAGGGGCGGGTAAATTACCTGCAAGTGCGAAAATCGTTCAGGCAGATGTTGTAGGTCCTTCTTTAGGTCAGGAGTCGATCAACGCGGGGATGCTTTCGTTTGCTATTGCTTTCTTAGTGATCATTGCCTATATCATTTTCTATTACGGTGGAGCTGGGGTTTATGCGGTAATCGCAATGGTTATTAACCTATTCTACATCTTCGGGATCATGGATTCTGTGGATGCTACACTTACGCTCCCTGGGATTGCTGGTATTGTTTTATCAATGGCGATGGCGGTGGATACCAACGTAATTATCTATGAAAGAACCAAAGAAGAGCTTTTCGCTGGTAAAAGCATTCTGGAAGCTTATAAAGATGGTTTCAAACATGCACTTTCTGCGATTGTCGATGGTCACCTTACCACAATTCTTACTGCGGTAGTGTTGTACATATTCGGAACAGGACCAATCAAAGGTTTTGCGGTAACCTTAATTATCGGTATCTTGATGACGTTCTTTACATCGGTATTGCTTTCAAGAGTGATGATTTTCTCAAGACTTAACAAAGGAAAAGGGCTTTCAGTTTGGACTGCTCCAACCAAAAATCTCTTCAGAAATGTCTGGATCGATTTCATCGGGAAAAGAAAATTTGCCTATATCATTTCAGCTGTTCTTACCGTTGCAAGTTTAATTTCAATCTTCACCAACGGGTTTAAATACGGGATCGATTTTACAGGGGGTAGAAACTATGTAGTAAGATTCGAAAAACCGGTTGATGGAAATAAAGTAGAAGAAAAGTTATTGAAAATCTTCAAAACTGAAGATAATAAAAACTCTTCTGTAGAGGCGAAAACTTTTGGTAACGATAATCAATTAAAAATTTCAACCGATTATTTGATCGATGATGAATCCTTGAAAGCGGATCAAACGATTGAAGAAAAATTATTTGAAGGTTTGAGAGAAGAACTTCCTGCGACCATGACTTTGCAGAATTTCAAATCTGCGGACAAAGACCGTGCGGGTATTGTGTCTTCAACTAAAGTTGGTCCTACCGTAGCGGATGATATCAAAACCGGAGGAACTTTTGCACTCGTTGCCGCTTTGGCTGGTATTTTCCTTTATATCTTATTAAGATTCCGCAAATGGCAATTCTCCTTAGGTGCAGTTGCTGGTCTTGCTCACGATGCAATTATTATTTTGGGGGTATATTCGTTCCTTCATAAATATATGCCATTCAATATGGAAATTAACCAGGATTTTATCGCTGCGATTCTTACTGTTTTGGGTTATTCGATTAACGATACGGTAATTGTATTCGACAGAATTCGTGAGTATTTAAGAGAGAAAAAATCGCTTACTTTAGCAGGTCTGTTTGATGATTCAATCTCCAGTACTTTGGGCAGAACGTTCAACACCTCGTTCACTACCATTTTGGTAATTCTTGCCATCTTTATTTTCGGTGGAGATAACCTTAGAGGATTTATGTTTGCATTGCTATTGGGTATTGCATTCGGTACTTACTCTTCAATCTTTATCGCTTCGGCAATTGCCTACGACTTCCTGAAAGGGAAAGGAAGAGAAGAAGCTGTGCACGGAAAATCTTCGGTAGATAAAGAGGCAACAGAGAAAGCGAAAAAAGCTTAATCCCTTTTTAAAATCTATATAATGTCCTTCGAAAGAGGGACATTTTTATTTAAAAAAAATAAGAAACTTGTTTTCACATCAACTATCTTTGTAATACATGAAAAAAAATCAGAAATCCGCAGCGATAGGTTTTATTTTTATTACCCTCCTTATTGATATTACAGGCTGGGGAATTGTAATTCCTGTAGTTCCTAAACTTATCCAGGAGCTTATTCATAATCCCGATCTCAGCGTTGCCTCTCAATATGGTGGCTGGCTGAGTTTTGTATATGCCGGGATGCAGTTTGTCTTCGCTTCCGTTTTAGGAGGTTTAAGTGATCGCTATGGCCGGCGACCGATTATTTTGTTTTCGCTTTTGGGATTTTCTATTAATTTCATGATTCAAGCGCTTGCTCCAACGATCTTTTGGCTTTTTGTAGGTAGAATTTTTTCAGGAATTACTGGTGCAAGTATTACCACCGCAAGTGCATACATTGCTGATATTTCTACGGATGAAGATCGCGCAAAGAACTTCGGGATGATCGGGGCTGCTTTCGGTTTAGGTTTTATCATTGGTCCGGTCATCGGAGGAGTTTTAGGGCAATATGGTCCGAGAGTTCCTTTCTATGCAGCTTCTGTATTGTGTTTGGTGAATTTTCTTTATGGCTTATTTATCCTCCCGGAAAGTTTGGACAAAGCAAATCGCCGTCCGTTCAATTGGAAGCGCGCAAATCCCGTAGGATCTCTGCTTCAGTTGCGAAAGTATCCTCAGATTTTGGGGCTTATTGCCGCATTAATTTTTGTGTACATTGCCGGACATGCGGTACAAACCAACTGGACTTTCTTCACCATGTACAAATTCAACTGGACCGAGAAATTGGTCGGAATTTCACTGGGTGTTTCGGGGTTTATGGCAGCTTTGGTTCAAGGGTATTTAATTCGATTTATTCAGCCCAAATTAGGAAATGAAAAAAGCATTTTCTACGGTCTGTCGCTTTATGCCGTTGGTATGATTCTTTTTGCTTTTGCAAGTGAAAGTTGGATGATGTTTGCTTTCCTCATTCCTTACGGATTGGGAGGAATTGCCGGCCCGGCTTTGCAATCGGTAATTTCCTCTGAGGTTCCAAAAAATGAGCAAGGAGAATTGCAAGGAGCTCTAGCGAGTTTGGTGAGCTTAACAGCGATTGTTGGACCACCGCTGATGACCAATATTTTTTATTATTTCACTCACGATGCGGCCCCGTTCAAATTTCCGGGAGCACCTTTCTTTCTTGGCTTTATGCTGATGGCCATCAGTGCGGTGATTGTTTATTTTACCTTTAGGAAAAAGCGACTTTAGTTTTTAAAGTTTAAGACGCGTTACGAATATATTTTTATTTAAATTTTAAGGTAAGACAATTTTATTTCCCGAACTTTGTAGCTGTTTTATTACTCTAAATTACCTAGTATTTTTATGCATAAAGATTTCTTTAATTATCAAGCGCAAACCACTCCATTTGCGTCAGGTTTCGAAGTAGAAAAAGCCGAAGGAAGCTATATTTATGGCAAAAACGGAAAAAAGTATCTCGATTTCGTTGCGGGAGTTTCAGCCAATACTTTGGGACATTCCCACCCGAAAATTGTAGACGCCATAAAAACCCAAGCTGAAAAATATTTGCACGTAATGGTTTATGGCGAATATGCGCAGGAAATGCCTGTTGCGCTTTGTAAACTGCTTGCGGACGCAACTCCTGAACCTTTGGAGATGACCTATCTCGTGAATTCTGGTGCGGAAGCGATTGATGGCAGCTTGAAATTGGCCAAAAGATATACCGGAAGAGAAGAAATTATTTCCTTTAAAGATGCGTATCATGGCAATACTCACGGTGCTTTATCGGTTGCCGGAAATGAATATCACAAACGTGAATTTCGCCCGCTTTTGCCTATGGTGAGTTTTATTGAATTTAATAATGAGAAAGATTTAGAAAAGATCACTGAAAAAACTGCAGGTGTCATCCTGGAAACCATCCAAGGTGCTGCGGGATTTCTGCTTCCTAAAGAAGATTATTTAAAAAAACTAAAAGCCCGATGCGAGGAGGTGGGAGCATTGCTTATTCTCGATGAAATTCAGCCGGGGTTTGGACGTACCGGAAAGCTCTTTGCCTTCGAACATTATGGAATTGTTCCGGATATTCTGGCGATGGGAAAAGGAATGGGCGGCGGTGTTCCCGTAGGTGCGTTTATGAGTTCCCGTGAAATTATGGAAAGCTTATCTCATTCCCCTAAACTCGGACATATCACAACTTTTGGTGGTAATCCGCTGATTGCTGCGTCGAGCTATGCTACTTTAAAAGAGGTTTTGGAAAGTGGTTTGATGAATGAGGTGCACGAAAAAGAAAAATTGTTCCGTGAACTTTTGGTTCATCCTAAAATTAAAAACATTAACGGTCGTGGATTGATGTTGGCCGTGAATTTGGGTTCGCCGGAATACACGATCGATGTTGCTAAAAAATGCATGGATAAAGGTTTAATTGTTTTTTGGCAGTTGTACCGAAATGAATATTTGAGGATTTCTCCACCGTTAACTTTGTCCTTAGAAGAGATTAAGGAAGGTTGCAAGATCATCCTCGAAGTACTCGATGAAGATTAACTTTTGGGGCGAATCGTTTGCGTACATCTCGATCTGTTAACGTAATATGATATTTCGCATTTTCAGATAAATATTTTGCTTAGATTAAAAATTAATTTATATATTGCGACACATTAAAAAAACAGGGAGCAATATGGCGAAAACGAAAGTGCAGTATGAATTTCCAATGCACTGTCAGTCGGAAATTTTGTATGAATATATGGCAAGTGCAGAAGGACTTTCTGAATGGTTTGCCGATGAAGTAGTAGAAAAAGGTGATGACTTTTTCTTTAGTTGGAATGGTGGCCCGTCTGAAAAAGCAACGCTTATTCGCTATAAGCCAGAGAGTTTCGTTCGTTTTCGTTGGGAAGAAGACGAAGGAACAAAAAATTTCTTCGAGATGACCATTGCGATCGATGATATCACCGATGATCTCTCCCTTAATATCACCGATTTCTGTGAGCCCGGCGACGAGGATGAAAACCAACTTTACTGGGAAAATCTAATCGAAAACCTTAAAATCAAATTAGGAGCTTCTTAATTTTTAATTGAATAAAAATAAACTTGATGGACGATTTTTCGTTCATTATTTTTTTTAATATAAATTTATTTCGTTTTGGAAAAAATTACCTTTACTTCCGAAAATTTTAAACCTCAAAACCGAGCATTTCTTTTTGGTGATGCGGTGAAAGCTTCTTTCTTTGTCCGCAATTCCCAACTCATTATGGCCGAGGAATCTTACTTTTTCCTCATGGCATCGATGCGAAAAATGAGGATAAATATTCCGCTTGGTTTTACCCTTGATTTCTTCGAAGAACTTTTTTTGGCAAATGTAATTAACAAAGGAGTTTCCAACGGGATTATCCAAATATTGATGTACAGAAATTTAGGTGACCACTTTTTGCAGAAAGCCGATATTTCGTTTTACGCAGAAGTAGATGAAAACCACGATGTTTTAGCGATCCAGGGAGATCATGAGATGGATTTAATAAAGGAAATCAATGTGAACACCAATTTGCTCAGCAACATTCGCGTGCACTGTCCGGAAAATACGTATGCAGAAATTTACGCAAAGGAAAACGATTTAGACGATGTTATTTTGCTGAATCCCAATAAAAGAATTGCCAGAAGTATTTCGGGGAATTTATTGTTTTTAGAAGGATTTACGATTAAAATTCCGAAGCAGTCAGAAGGAGCTTATATTTCGCCTTTGATGGAGAATTTCGTGACTTTTATTCATAAAAATAATTTAGCGGAAATTCAGGAAGCAGAAATGATTGCTTTTGAATCGCAAAAAGCAGAAGAAGTACTCGTAATGTCGGATGAAAAAGGGATTTTTGCAGTGAGTAAAATACGAAATAAAACATTCGGAAAAAGCCGTTTTGAGGAAATGATTAATCAGTGGAAAACTCACTTCCAATAGAAATTGACAAACCCGAGAAGCAACCTTTTGAGAAAGTCATTTACCGGGTTTTGATTAGTTGAAGTTCTATTAAGAACGATTCTTATGCGAGGAAATTATCTTTGAATTACTAAAGTTATGTTAAAATCTTCAATATTTTCAATTCAACGAAATGTTCTCCGGAGTATTGGCCCAAAGCAAAAATTCGCCTCCGAGATTTTGCATAATATTTTTCCATAAATGATGATCGGTGGGTAAGGTATAATCTAGATTATAAGCATCAACCACAGTCCACACTTTCTGTCGAATTTCCTGTTCCAGTTGTTGCGGTCCCCAGCCGGAATAGCCCGAAAAAACTTTGATATCTTGCGTCGAAATTTTCTTCTCGATAATTGCCGAAACTACATTTTCAACATCTTCCGTAAGGTAATAATCTTCGCCAATTTCGGTGAAGTTTTCTGTAATTTTTTCGCCTTTATTAATGAAGAAGATTTTGTCGTTTTCTACAGGACCACCTTCATACACATCCACCGGAAATCCGAAAATTGAGAGTAATCTCGCACTCATTTTCGTATTTTTTTTATTCAAGATCAATCCGAATGCGCCTTCCGCAGTATGTTCAATCATTAGGATAACAGAACGTGAAAAGATATCACTGGAAATATCCGGAGTAGAAATTAAAATTTTACCTTTGTATGAATGATTCATCTGAAACACTAGGCCGACTAAAAAACCTATAATCAAATGTAATAAAAAAATTGAATGGAAAACTTACACGATAAAAGAAAAGTCTACGAAAAATCTCAACTTCTTGAAAACCAAATAAAAGAAAATCCTATGGAGCAATTCCGAAACTGGTTTTTGGAGGCAAGTGAGAATCCCGATGTTTCGGAAGCGAATGCGATGGCGGTTTCCACGCTTGAAGACGATGGTTGCCCGCGGACCAGAATGGTGCTTTTGAAATCTTACACTTGGGAAGGCTTTGTATTCTACACCAATTACAATAGCCGCAAAGGCAAAGCAATTGAAAGCAATAAAAAGGCCTGTCTTCACTTTTTTTGGCCTACGTTGGAAAGGCAAATAATTATTAAAGCAGATTTGGAAAGGCTTCCGGAAAATCTCAGTGACGGATATTTTCAATCGAGGCCGAAAGGTAGCCAGCTCGGAGCAGTGGTTTCTCCACAAAGTGAGGTGATTCCGGATCGGGATTTTCTGGAAAATAAATTGAAAGATTTGGAAAAAGAATTTGTGAATAAAGAAATTCCAAGACCGGAAAATTGGGGTGGTTATTTGGCTAAGCCCTACGAAATAGAATTTTGGCAAGGAAGGCCAAACCGTTTGCACGACCGAATTATCTATGAACTTCAGGGTGATTACAATTGGAAAATCTCCCGTCTTGCGCCTTAAATTTAATATGATCACATAAAAAAGCCTCATCTGCAGATGAGGCTTAAATTTTTTTTATAATCTAAGGATTATTTTTTCTTTCCGCTCATTACCGCATCGCTTAATTCAGCACCAGCTTTGAATTTAGCAACTTTCTTAGCAGCAATTTTAATTGGTTCTTTTGTTGCAGGGTTAATTCCTTGTCTAGCAGCTCTTTCAGCTACGGAGAAAGTACCGAATCCAACTAAAGAAACTTTACCGTCTTTTTGCTTCAAAGTAGCGGTTACGTTGGATATGAAAGATTCTAATGCAGCTTTAGCAGCTACTTTTGTGATGTTTGCATCTTTTGCGATTGCGTCGATTAATTCAGACTTGTTCATAATAATTATTATTAAGGTTAGTTTTATTGTTAAAGCAAATATAAAACATTTTTCAAATTGTGCAAATTTTTAAGATATATTTAATTAAAAATTAATTAAAATCTAGAATTTAACAAAAACTCACAAATTTAATTTTAATCAATTAATAGGCGTTCGCGAGTTCTAATATTATGCCAAACCCTCTCTGTAAGGACATTTGTAAAGTTTATAATTTTTTAATATGAAATTATGAATTATTGAATTTCATGTCAGCATTTCACTTATTTGCTTATAATCTGCGTTTTTGTACTGATAATGGTTATTCATCGTATTTTTAGTACTTTTTTTTTGAAAATAAATGAATGAATAAAATTAAATATTTCTGCGTGGTTTCATTTAAATAATTAAATTTGCACCATGCTAATTGAAGTTTTTAAATCTAAAATTCACAGAGTTCGCGTAACGGAATCCGACCTTAATTATATTGGAAGTATCACCATTGATGAAGACCTTTTGGAAGCTTCCGGTATCGTGGTAGGAGAGCGGGTTTACATTGTAAATGTGAACAACGGTGAACGTTTCGACACCTACGCGATTAAAGGTACAAGAAAATCTGGCGAAATTTGCCTCAATGGTCCAGCTGCAAGACGCGTTCAGAAAGGCGATATCATCATCATTATTTCGTATGCACAGATGACGCCGGAGGAAGCGCAAACTTTCCAACCAAAGATTATTTTCCCGGACGAGAAAACCAATCTTCTTACTTAATTTTCTTCAGAAACTCCGTATATTTTGCAAGAAACCAAAAAATCAAATCCTTTGAAATCCTTTGTTACGATTGCTGTTTCCTTAGCAATTGCTGCGCTTTTCATGTGGCTCGCTCTGCGCGGTATCGAGTTTGAAAAAATTGCAGGATATTTTAAAAAGGCCAACTATTTTTGGGTATTTGCAGCCACGGTTTTTGGTATTTTGGCATATTGGTTCCGGGCGATTCGTTGGAATTTGCTTTTGGAACCTTTAGGATATAAAATCTCTAATTCCAATGCATTGTGGACGATTTCTTTTGGATATTTAATGAATCTTACCATTCCCCGCAGTGGTGAAGTTGCACGTTCTACCGCATTATATGGAGTGGAGAATGTTCCGGTGGACAAATCTTTCGGAACCATCATTTTGGAAAGGGTAGTGGATCTCGTTTGTATGGGCTTTTTTCTGCTTCTGACTTTTGTTTTTAAGTACGATGCAATGGTGTCTTTCTTCCAATATGTAACCGCTCAAAATGGAAACGAGCCGAAAGCTGATTCAGGGAATAAAATCTATCTCCTGTTGGGTGCTTTCGTTGCTTTAGGAATTTTATTTTTCGCTTTCAGAAAATATCTTACAAAATATCCAATTTATCAAAAGGCCATTAATTTCACAAAAGGAATTTTTCATGGGTTGACTTCCATTTTTAAATTGAAACAAAAATTAAAGTTTATTCTACTCTCCTTAGCAATATGGATTTGCTATTATTTTGCCGCGTATTTGGTGTGTTTTGCCTTGCCTGAAACCTCCGGATTTAGTTTTGCTGATGGATTTTTCATTATCGTGGTGGGAACTTTGGGAATGATGGTGCCGGCTTCCGGCGGAATTGGTGCCTTTCATTTTGCGTTGAAACTAGGGATCATGGCACTTTTCCTTTCTATCGGAAAAAATCCCGAAGAAGGTGGAGAAGTCGGGCTTTCCTATGCGTTCATTTCTCATACCATGCAGCTGGTTATCATGGTGGTGATGGGAATTATCTCGATACCGATCCTTGCAAAGGAGCGTGCGAGATTGCTTTCCAAATAATTTGTGATGATCGCCTTAACTAACAAAAAAACACGTGAAAATTTCACGTGTTTTTTTTACATATAGGAGTGATTCTTATGATCCAAAAGCTCTTTTCAAAAGACTTTCAACCTTTGGTTCGCTACCTCGGAAGTTTTTATAAAGTTCCATCGGATCTTTGGTGCCTCCCGAAGAAAGCAATACTTTATACTTCGCGGCAATTTCGGGGTTGAAAATTCCGTTTTCTTTGAAATACTGAAATGCATCCGCATCCAAGACTTCGGCCCATTTGTAGGAATAATATCCTGCGGAATAACCTCCCTGGAAAATGTGAGAGAAGCTTGTGCTCATCGCAGTTTCGGGATTACTTGGGTACAGGTTTGTTGCATTCGTTTCCTGCACTTCAAATGTTTTAATATCGTTTATTTTTTCATTTTTGCTGTGGTATGCCATATCTAGAAGTCCAAAACCGATTTGTCTTAAAGTTTGATAACCTTCCAAGAAATTTTTAGATGCTGCGATTTTATTTATTTTTTCGTCGGGCAAGGTTTCGCCGGTTTTATAATGTTTGGCAAAAGTTTTCAAGAATTCCGGTTCATAGCAAAAGTTTTCTAGAAACTGAGATGGAAGCTCCACAAAATCCCATTTTACGGAAGTTCCGGATAGGTTTGGATAGGTTGTATTTGCTAAAACACCGTGCAAAGCGTGACCGAACTCATGGAAAAGGGTGGTCACTTCCTGAAAAGTAAGCAAACTAGGGATGTCGGCAGTAGGTTTCGAGAAATTACAGACCACTGAAATATGCGGCCGCGAATTTTCACCGTTTTTCTTAAATTGATTTTTAAAACTCGTCATCCATGCGCCGGCTCTTTTACCTTTTCGTGGGAAATAATCAACGTACAGAAGCGCCTTGAACTCGCCATTTTCGAAGATTTCATACGTTTTTACTTCTTCGTGGTATTTTTGGATTTTATCGGTTTCCTTAAATTCGAGTTGGAATAATTTTGAAGCCAAACCAAAAACCGCGTCCTGAACTTTTTCCAATTGGAAATAAGGTTTCAACTCTTCATCATCAATGTCGAATTTCTGTTTGCGAAGTTTTTCAGCGTAATAAGCGTGATCATAGCTTTCCATTTCGTCGATTCCATCAGCTTTCGCTAAGGATTTCAATTCCTCAATCTCTTTTTCGGCAAATGGTTTTGCTTTTTCTAAAAGTTCATTCAAAAATGTATATACCTTTTCGGGAGATTTCGCCATTCTTTCCTCCAAAACATAATCTGCGTAGTTTTTATAACCTAAGAGTCCAGCTTTTTCCTGTTTTAAAGCGACAATTTCTTTAATTAAATTCTGATTGTCGAATTCATTATTATTAAATGATTTTTTCCCGTTTGCTAACGCAAGTTCCTTTCTTAGTTCCCGATTTTCAGCATAAGTCATCAACGGAAGATAGCTCGGGTACTGCAATGTAATCACAAATCCATCGAGATTTCTTTCCTGCGCTTCTTCCCGATATTGCTCCAAAATGGGAGCGGGAATTCCCGCGAGATCTTTTTCGTCCGTAATATGTTTGAAATAATTATTGGTTTCTGCCAGAACATTTTGCCCAAACTGAAGCGATTTTTTCGATAATTCGATGCTGATATTTTTGAATTTTTTTTTGTCGGCTTCATTCAGAAGTGCACCGCTTCTTACAAAACCTTTGTATGTTTCTGTAAGCAGCATTTCTTGCTCTTCATTGAGTTTGTAATTTTCTTTTTCGTCGTAAACTTTTTTTATTTTTTCAAAAAGTTGTTCGTTTTGCGAAATTTTAGCTGAATATTCCGTCAAAAGTGGCGAAACCTCTTGAGCAATTTTCTGGATTTCATCGTTGGTTTCCGCAGAATTCAGGTTAAAGAATATTCCCGATACGACATCGAGTTTTTCACCCGAGAAAGCCAATGCTTCGATCACATTGGCAAAGGTTGGCGCTTCAGGATTTTTGACAATATCATCAATTTCCTTCTCGGATATTTTGATCAATTCCTGAAAAGCCGGAAGAAAGTGCTCTTCTTTGATTTCGTTAAAAGGAGCTGATTGATATGGAGTTTGGAAGTTTTCTAATAATGGGTTTTGCATATAGATGGGTTTTAATTGTCGATTAAAACGACGATTTTTCAACTACAAATTTACTCAAAAATAATTTTTACATTTGTTTTAATGAACAGCTAACTTCGCGATGATAATTTTTTTTAAAATTCTTCTCACTGTTTTGGCTGTTTTGATCATCACGATGTTCATCTAAAACAAATACCAGAGAAATAATGTCACATCATTTACTTTTAATTTTTCATTTGCTGGGAGCGGCGGTTTGGGTCGGTGGTCATTTGGTTTTGGCCATTGGAATTTTGCCGGAAGTTTTAAAGAAAAATGACCCTGAAATTTTACTCAATTTTGAAAGAAAATTCGAGAAAATAGGAATTCCGGCCTTATTGATAATGGTAATAACCGGAGTTTGGATGGCTTACCAATTTGGGATTGGCTTAAATGCGTGGTTCCGGTTTTCAAATGCAATAGAAACTGTGGTTTCATTGAAATTAATTTTACTTTTCCTCACCGTGCTTTTTGCACTGAGCGCCAACTTTTTTGTATTGCCAAAACTTTCTGGGAAGAATTTACCCTTGATGGCTTTTCACATAATTGCCGTAACGGTAATCGGCGTTTTAATGCTTATTTTGGGCAGTTTCGTTCGATACGGAGGAATTTCTTTGTAACTGAAATACTTTAATTTTAAATTCTTTTTTGCTGAAATTCCAATTTTTTCTTGAGGATTCAAAGGCTCTTAAAATAATTACCTTAAATTTGTCGTTGCGATTTCAAAATAGGTAAGATTTTTGATGATTGCAACAGATTTATCAATCCGAAAATTATTTTAATGAAAAAAATTACAGCCATTGCGCTTATTTCAATAGCCCTAATTTCTTGTAAGAAAGAAACAAAAACCATTACTAAAGTTGATCCACAAACCGGGAAAACTGTTACGGTAGAAGTTCCGGTAAGTGATTCCGCAACCGTTGCACAAGAGAGTTCAACCGTGGCGATCAAAGATTCCATGGGGATTTATAAGCAAACTTTTGTATTAGAAAAAGGAAAAACTTATCCGCTCACAACTTATCAAAAAGATGTTCAGACGATGACGGCTCCGGACGGGAAATCCCAAAGCGGTACTAGCGAAACGACCGATGAAATGTCTTTTTTAGTCAATAATTTCGAGAACGGAATTTATGATATCACCATCAACCTTTTAGGAAAAAGAAATTCACAATCTGCTAACGGAAAATCGATTGTGGTCGATACCAAGCTTACAGAACCGAAAGAAGAGCAACTAAAAATGATGTGGAAAGTGAACAAAGCTTTGGTTGGCAATACACTGAACCTTAAAATGGATCAAAACGGCAAAGTGATTTCAATTACTGGCTTTGACCCAATTTATAGCAAAGTAACAGCTTCTGTGGGCAGCGTCATCAAGGATGCCAAACAAAAAACAGCGTTTGCTAATAGTTTCAAAGAGAGTTTTAACGAAAAAGTTCTTAAAGATCAATTTTCTAAAAACTTAATTTTAATTCCAGCAAAAGGAGCGAAAATTGGCGACAAATGGAGTGAGAGTGAAAATGCAACACCAGACGGAAAAATAAAATTAACCACCAATTACATCCTGAAAAGTGTGGATAATGGTGTAGCAACGATTGCTGTAAATGGCGGAATTCCTAAAAAAAGCGATAAAAAAACCCAGCAAGGAGTTACCAGAAGCATGAGTTCTGAACTTTCCCAAAACGGAATAATTACTTTGGATCAAAATACCGGCTGGATCAAAAATCAAACGATTTCGGTGAAAACTACCCAAACGGAAACCTTGTCGGATGGCAAACAATCTCAAAGCATGAAAAGTGTTTCCAACTCTACAGTGGTGGTGAATCCGGCGAAGTAAATTATTGGTGAAAACTTATCATTAATTATTCTTAAAAAAAAATGAAATACCTTTTAGAAATAATTCTTACGACCATCATTATATTTTTTCTTTGGAATATCTTAAAAAGAATGTTTTTTTCTGCCTTTTACAAATTTCCAAAAGCGGACGTAAATCCAAAAACCAAGATGCAAAAACCCAATGCTAAGGTCGATTCCAAAATTAATTGGGATGCCGAAACGGTGGAATACGAAGAGATAAAAGAAAATAAACAACCAGAAAAATAAACCTGAACCCTTTTGAATATAAAATTTTGAAAGGGTTTTTATTCATTAAAACCACAACATGGCAAAAAATAAAAATCTCATTTTCATCATCGGGAGCATTCTGGCTTTCGTTGTTTTGGCTTTGGTTTACAACAATCCGGTTCTTACGGGTAAACAGCTCTTCCAACACGATATTGTACAATACAAAGGCGGGGCAAAGGAGCTTTTAGATTATCGTGCACAAAACGGAGCGGAAACCTACTGGAGCGATTCTATGTTTGGAGGAATGCCGACTTATCAAATGGGAGCGCAGTTTCGTGGCGATATTATTAAAAAAATTGATGATGTTCTGAATTTTTTGCCCAAACCTGCGAATTATATATTTCTGCTTTTCTCCGGATTTTTTCTCCTCGGAATGGTTGCTGTTCGCAACTGGAAATATGCTTTTTTAGGCGCTACTTTTTTCGGACTTTCTACCTATTTTTATATTGCACTCGGAGCTGGACATAACGGGAAAATTCACACCGTTGCTTATTTTGCGCCGCTTTTGGCGGGAATTCTTTTGGTTTATATCCGCAAAAAATACATCACAGGTTTCATAGTGACCACGCTGTTTATGGGGTTGCAAATTGCCGCGAACCATCCACAAATGACCTACTATCTTTTCCTTGCACTTGGATTTTTATTCGTTTCAGAATTGGTTCGTGCAGTTCAGGGGAAAACCGATTGGAAACATTTTGGAATTTCCTCTGGAGTTTTGGCAGTGGCATTTTTATTGGGTATCGGGATGAATTCCCAAAGAATTATGGCGAATTCCGAGTATGTTTCGGAAACTGTTCGTGGGAAACAAATTCTC
Organism: Chryseobacterium senegalense; assembly: GCA_001403755.1. Taxonomy (GTDB): domain Bacteria; phylum Bacteroidota; class Bacteroidia; order Flavobacteriales; family Weeksellaceae; genus Kaistella; species Kaistella senegalense. Next base: position 30,010 of record CYUH01000011.1, read on the forward strand.
GATAATGGAGTTCATTCTTCTGAAAAATCCGGAATGGACAATGAAAGTATTTTGATGTGGAGTTACGGAAAACTGGAGACTTTAAACCTCTTTATCCCAAGATTGATGGGCGGTTCCAGTAACGAAGAAGGTTCGGATAAAATGATGCAGAAAGTTCAGGAAATGGTCCAAAGCAATGTGTCTTCACAGGAAGAAATGAATCAAATCTCCAAAGGTTTTGGTTCTTTGACGTATTGGGGCGATCAACCGGGAACTTCCGGGCCGGCTTATCAAGGTGCAATCGTTTGTTTTCTGGCGATTTTGGGCTTTTTCTTTGCTTGGAAAAAATACCGTTATTGGATTTTGGGCGCGTCAATTCTCACCGTTCTTTTAGCGTGGGGAAGCAATTTCATGATTTTATCTGATTTTTTCATTGATTATATTCCATTTTATAATAAATTCCGGGCACCGAGTTCAATTTTGGTGGTGGTTGAATTATTGTTTCCTTTAATTGCAATTGTAGGGCTTTATCGATTTTTCAATTCTAATGAAAATACAGAAACTTCTGCGGAAAATATCTTAACAGAAGATTATAAAAAGAAAATTTTAACCTACGTAACCGGAGCTGTTATTGGAATTACTTTTATTTTGATGATCTTCGGAAAGTCGCTTTTAGGGTTTTATACTCCGAACGAAAAAACGTATTTGCCACCTTATCTTTTAGACTTTTTGGTGGATGAAAGATTCAATATGTTTAGAATTGATGCGATAAAGGCGATTATTTATGTCGGAATCGCAGCAGCTGTGTTATTCCTGAGTTTAAAGCAAAAAATCAATCAAAATATTGCGATTTTGATCATCGGGTTGGTGAGTTTATTTGATCTTTGGAGCGTGAACAAACGCTATTTAAACAACGATAATTTCATCGATAAAACTTTTACTGAAAATCCATTCCAAACAGAAAATTCAGAACTGCTGATGCAGAAAGTAGGTGATAATACCAATCTTCAGGCATTGTTGGCTAATGTAAATATCAACAAAACCTTGGAAACTATCGCCACTAAAGATCAGACGCATTATCGAATTTACAACCAGGTTTTAGGTACTTTTGGCGAGACCAATACTTCCTATTTCAAATCTTCAATTGGTGGTTATCATGCCGTGAAATTACGCCGTTATGATGATCTGATCAATGAATATTTCGGGAAAATGGACACAGTAAAAGTTCCGCGAATCCTAAATATGCTTAATGCAAAATACATGATTTTTGGTGAAGCAGAAAAACCTGAAGCAGTGGTTAATCCACAAGCGAATGGCAATGCATGGTTTGTTTCCGAAGTTAAATTTGTGAATTCTCCGAACGAAGAAATTAAGCAAATTGGGGAAGTCGATACAAAGAAAATAGCGGTGGTTGCAAACAGCGACAGAAAATATTTTGAAGGAAAAACTTTGCAGGCAGATTCTACTGCTTTCTTGAATTTAACAAAATACCAAGCCAACGAATTGGAATTTAAAACTCAATCGAAAACGCCGCAGCTAGCGGTATTTTCTGAAATTTATTATCCTAAAGGTTGGAAAATGTTCATTGATGATCAGGAAGTTCCTTATATTAAAGCGAATTACTTGCTGAGAGCGGTTCACATTCCGGCGGGTAATCATACGGTGAAAATGATTTTTGAACCGGCTGTTATTCAAACCGGAAAATTAATTTCTATGATTGCCTTTGGATTATTTGTGTTGCTGAGTTTGGGTGGAATTTTCTTTCTTTACCGCAAAAGAGAAGACAAAAATTTGGAGAACAACTAAGTTCAAATGAAAGATAAAAAAATCTTAATCATTACTTATTATTGGCCGCCTGCAGGTGGACCTGGCGTTCAGCGTTGGTTAAAATTTGCGGAATATTTACCGGATTTTGGTTGGAAACCTACAGTATTCATTCCTGAAAATCCGAGTTATCCGATTTTGGATGATACGTTGGAAAAGGATGTTGCCGAAAATTTGGAAATCATCAAAACTAAAATTTGGGAACCCTATCAAATCGCGGAATTCTTTGGAAAAGACAATAAAAAATTCAAAGCCGGACAATTTGATGTGGGTGAAAATCAAAACTTGAAATCCAGACTTTCCATCTGGGTTCGCGGAAATTTTTTCATTCCGGATGCGCGGGTTTTTTGGGTAAATCCATCGGTAAATTATCTCAAAAATTATTTAAAAGAAAACCATTTTGATGCTTTGGTTACCACTGGCCCTCCGCATTCTGTGCACTTAATTGGTTTAAATTTAAAAAAAGAATTTCCTGATCTAAAATGGATTGCCGATTTCCGAGATCCGTGGACGGAAATTTCTTATTACCAGCATTTGAAATTAACAAAATTTGCCGATCGAAAACACCGAAATCTTGAACAAAAAGTTTTTGAAAATGCGGATATCACTTTGGCAACAAGCTATTCCGATGCCGAAAATTTCAGGAGAAAAGGAGCGAAGGCCGTTTGTATTACCAATGGTTTTGATGTTGACAACCAAAAATCAAAAACCGCAGACCCGGAACCAACAACTCATTTTACTTTAAGCTATATCGGTATTTTGGAACAGCTGCGAAATCCCGAGGTTTTATGGAAAGTGTTGACTGATTTAATTAAAGAAAGCGAAGATTTTAGAAAGAACTTTCAACTAAAATTTGTCGGTAGAGTTGATGATAGAATTTTGGATAAAATTACCAACTCCGAACTTAATAATTCGGTGAAAAATCTAGGTTATCTTCCTCATTCCGAAGCGAATTTGGAAATGCAAAATTCTGATTTGCTATTGATTACTAATTTCCCTGAAGATAAATCAAAAGGAATTATTCCCGGGAAAATTTTCGAATATTTGGCAACGAAAAAACAAATTATTTCTTTTGGCCCAAAGCAGAGCGATGTGAAACGCATTTTAGAAGAAACCCGCGCGGGCAAACATTTTTCTTACGATGATTATGAAAGTGTGAAAGCATTTATCGTAGAAAAATTTAATGATTGGAAATTTGGAAATATCTCTTCAAATACAGAAAATATCGAGCAGTTTTCCAGAAAGAATTTAACGAAGAAATTAGCAGAAATACTTTAGTTTTTGTTTAAAATAAAAAGATTCCTCAATAAAAAAAGCGGGCCGAAACCCGCTTATTATTTTACCGTTAATTCTACAACCAACCTTGTTCTTTCATCCAGTCGTCATTGTAAACTTTACCAACATATCGGGAGCCGTGATCGTGAAGCAGAACCACAATCACATCATCTTTGGTAAATTGATCTTTCATCTGAACCAACGCTGAAATCGCGCTTCCAGCAGAATATCCACAGAAAATACCTTCCTCTTTTGCTAATTTTCTAGCATAAATTGCACCCTCTTTATCGGTTACTTTTTCGAAATGGTCAATTACAGACATATCGTAATTTTCCGGAATGATGTCCTCGCCAATTCCCTCCGTGATGTAGGTATAGGCATGGTCATAATGCAATTCTCCGGTTTCATGAAATTCCTTTAAAATCGAACCATAAGTATCTACACCGATCACCTTGATGTCGGAATTTTTTTCTTTAAAAAATTTTCCACAACCGGTCACTGTTCCGCCGGTTCCAGCTCCAGCCACGAAATGCGTTAGTTTGCCTTCGGTTTGATCCCAAATTTCCGGAGCGGTTTGCTCGTAATGCGCTTGTCTGTTGGATAAATTGTCGTATTGATTCACGTACCATCCGTTTTCGGTTTCAGTGGCCAATCTCTTGGAAACAGAATAATACGAACGTGGATCAGTAGGTTTCACATCAGTTGGACAAACGATTACTTCGGCACCAACTGCACGCAAAATATCGCATTTTTCTTTCGACTGTTTGGAATTGGTTACGAAAATACATTTGTAACCTTTGATAATTGCCGCTAAAGCCAAGCCCATTCCGGTATTTCCTGAAGTTCCTTCGATAATGGTTCCACCAGGTTTCAATCTTCCGTCTTTTTCGGCATCTTCGATCATTTTCAGGGCCATTCTGTCCTTCACAGAATTTCCGGGGTTGAAGGTTTCTACTTTCGCCAAAACCAATGCCGGAAAGTCGTCACCTAAAACTTTATTTAGCTTTACCAGTGGCGTATTCCCGATGGTTTCGAGGATATTTTGTGCGTATTTCATATAAGTTTTTATTTCTAAATGATATTTTTATTTCAGGAAACTTCCTTTTTTAGAATTGAATTTTTCGTAATAATATTTTATTAAATTACGAATTTGCAAAGATATAATTTTAAATATTAATTATACTTAATGGCTTTTACAGGAGAAATTTTACTGATTAAATAACTTGGTAAAATAAGTGAAATAGCCGATACAATAAGCATTCCGAAGGAAATGAAAAGAATGTAAAGGAGGTTGAGATCAACCGGAACTACACTTAAATAGTAATTTTCCGGATTTAATTGAATAATGCCAAAATATTTTTGTAAAAGCAAAAATCCTAATCCGATGATATTCCCGATAATTAATCCAGGAATCATAATCAGCAAAGTGTAATTGATGAAAATAGCGCGAATTTGTCCGTTGCTTGCTCCTAAAGTTTTCAGCATCCCAATGGAATTAGTTCGTTCAATGATGAGGATCAGCAAAACCATTACAATATTGATGACCACTACCACCAGCATGATGACAATGATTAAAGCAATATTCGTATCGAAAATTGCAATAAAATCCATGATTTGTGGATATTCGTCCGTGGCTTTTACGGTGTAATTTTTGTAACCTGCAAGCTCATCGATTTTCGGTGCGTCTTTGTCGATATTATTGATATTGTTCAAGAAAACGTCCACACCACCAACTTCTCCGGCTTTCATCCCCTGAATTTTTCGTGCATGATTGATGCCACCGATGATAAAAACATCGTCAATCATTTTGATATCGGTTTTATAAATGCCTACAACTTCAAATTTTCGATACAGCGGACTTTGATTTTCTTTAGAAAAAATTGCTACAATGCTGTCTTTTACTTTTAAATTCAAATCGGTTGCGATCTTTTTAGAAATGCAGATTCCGCTTTCGTAGCCTACTTCGGTAGCTTTCGGAGTCGTTCCTTCAATGAGAAACTTCTTGAACCTTTCAGCATCAAAATCTTTACCGACTCCTTTGAAAATGATTCCCGCAAAATTATGTTCGTTTCTTAAAATTCCGCTCACCGACACATAACTTTGGGTGGTTGCTACATCGGGTAACGCTTTTATTTTATTGATTTGAAGTCCATCCGAACTCAAAATTGAAGAGTTGTATGAATTATTGGATTGTTTAGACTTAATGGAAATATGACCGGAAAAATCGGCCATTCTTTCTTTTATTGCTTTTTTGGAGCCCAAACCGGTGGAGACTGTAATCAAAGAAACGATAACGCCTAATGCCACAGAAAGCCTGCCAATAAAGATAATAATTCGTGAGAGATTATTTTTATTATCTTTGGAAAAAGCTATTTTTTTGGAAAAATATAATGGAAATTTCAAGCAAATGATTTTAAAACTCAAATTTAAAGATTTACTTCTAGTTGTGCTAATTTATTTTGGGTTTTGCCCGCTGAATTTTGCGCAAAATACTACGGATTCTTGTTTCAGAAATGGTGCAGATCGGCCTGAACTCTACCTTCCGTTGCTGAAAGATAGAACCATTGCGGTGGTCACCAACCAAACCGGATTATTGCAAGACAGAACTTTTTTGGTGGATTTTTTAGTGAAAAATAATGTAAAAATTAAATCCATTTTCGCTCCTGAACACGGATTTCGCGGTGATGCAGATGCCGGTGAGCATGTGAAAAACGGAGTCGATACCAAAACCGGAATTCCGATAGTTTCGCTTTATGGCAGCAACAAAAAACCGAAACCGGAACAATTAAAAGGTATTGATGTGGTGTTATTTGATATTCAGGATGTCGGAGTTCGTTTTTACACTTATATTTCTACGTTGACGTATGTAATGGAAGCCGCAGCGGAAAATAACATAGAAGTTATCGTTCTCGATCGGCCGAATCCACACGATGGCTATATCGCCGGTCCTGTGCTAAAGGATGGCTGGAAAAGTTTCGTGGGAATGCACAATATTCCCGTTGTTTATGGCTTAACCATGGGCGAATACGGAAAAATGGTAAATGGTGAACAATGGTTGAGTAATAAAATTCAAGCGAAGTACACCTTGATTCCGATGCTGAATTATCATAAAAAGCAACGATATGGCGTTTCAGATAAACCATCTCCAAATTTACCGAATAACCTATCCATTAATTTATATCCAAGTTTGTGTTTCTTTGAAGGGACGCAGGTTTCAGTTGGTCGCGGTACCGATTTGCCCTTTCAGATTTATGGAAGTCCGTGGTTGAAAAATATGAATTATCAGTTTACGCCGAGACCCAATTTTGGTGCGAAAGATCCTTTTCTGAACGGAAAATTATGCTATGGAGAGAATCTCTCCCAAAATTACTCGGATTTGCGTGAACTTCGAATTGATTGGTTGTTGAATGCCTACAAAAATTACCAAAACAAAGATCAAAATTTCTTTCTAAAGAATCTTTTCTTTGATAAATTAGCGGGATCAGATGAGTTGAGGAAACAAATTATTTCTGGGAAAACTGCTGACGAAATTAAAAATTCCTGGAAAAAAGACCTCGAAAATTTTCAACGAATAAGGGAAAAATATGTGATTTATGAGGACTGATTTTATCCTTGTAAACCATATGTTATCATCATCGGGATAAGGCAATTTAAATTTTTTACAAATTTTAATAATTTAATTTTGTTATTTGCAATGTTTTTATAAATTTGGTATAAGTTTAATATCAAATAAAAAATTTATGAAAAAAAATTACATTGTTTCTGAAAAATTGTTAGAAAAGACGTATTTCAGATCCCCCGTGAAGGTCGCATTGGCCTTTTTTTTAATGGGCACAGGAGTAACTCTATTCCAAGCACAAACTGCAAGAGTGGTGGAAAATCCTACAGAACTTGCCAAACTGAGTGATAACGAAGCGGTTAATCAGGCTGCAGCCAAAATGGTTTCTGCTCCAGTGATCAAAACTTCATCCAAAGGAGTAGCTGCGTTGAATGGTGTTTATACCGTAGGTGTTGCCGGTAATTATCCAACGTTAACTGCTGCTGTTGCTGATTTCAATGCTGCACCAATCGAAGGTCCAGTGACATTTAATTTACTGGATGAAACTTATCCATCAGAAACTTTCCCAATTACCATTAATGCTAATGCCGGATCGAGTGCTGCAAATACCTTGACGATTAAACCTGCTGCAGGTGTCAATGCGACGATTTCAGGTTCCGCACCAGTATTGATAAAAGTAAACGGAGCAGATTATGTAACAATCGATGGAAGTAACGATGGAACAGGAGGTGATAATCTTACATTAAACAACATCGATGCTACGGCTGCGGATAATCCTACGATGCTTTGGGTAGCTAGTACCGCAACCGATGGAGCAGACCATGTAACTTTAAAGAACATCAAATTTTTAGGACTTTCTCCATCGGGAACTATTGCAGGAGTTTTGGTATCCGGACCTACATTTGGAGCAGCAGGTACAATCCCAAATAATTATCTTACTGTAGAAAGCAATACCTTCAATAGAGCCCAGAATGCAATGTTTGTTTTGGGACTAGCCACTAATCAGGATGATGGAGCTATGATTAAAGACAATACAATAGGTTCAATAGATCCATTAGAAAGAATGGGCTTCAGAGGAATTGCGGTTCAAAATGCTAAAAATGTTACCATCAGTGGCAATAAAATTTTAGGAGCAAGCACTGCTTCCACTTCAACATCCTCGGGGATTTTGGTAGGAGCTAATATCAATAATGTTGTAGTAACGGGTAATGATATTAGCAACGTTAGCAATAGCAATACCACCGGATATGGGTCCAATGGGATTTATTCCAATGCGGCAGCGGGTTCTAGCAATGTTTTGATTTCTAATAATTTCGTAAGAGATGTTTACAGTAGAGGATATAATTTAGGAGGAGTTGCCGATAACGGAAATGGTATTGTAATTTCAGGAGCAGGAACCGGAATTAAGGTTTATCATAATACTGTTGTTCTAAACACTAGCCAAACAGCAGCTGGTCGTCCTGCAGCCTTAAATATATTGAGTTCAGTAACAGCAGGAGCTGTAGATGTTAGAAACAATATTCTTGTAAATAATCAAACTGTAACTGGAGATCGTTATGCAATTTATTCTGGAGCGGCAAGTTCCTCTTTTTTAAATATCGATTACAATAACTATTTCACCACAGGACCAAACCTAGGTTTCATTGGATCATCAAGATCGAATTTAGCAGCGGTTCAAGCTGGCTTTGGCGGAAATGTAAATTCATTGAATGTTGCACCGGTATTTGCTTCAGCAACTGATCTTCACTTAACTGCCGCAAATAATGATGCGCTTAGCGATAAAGGAACTGCTTTAGCAGAAGTAACCGTAGATATCGATGGGGAAGTACGCAACACCGTAACTCCGGATATGGGTGCAGATGAATTTACTGCAGTATTGGCAACGGATGATATTACTAAAGCTACGGTAAAAATCTATCCTAATCCTGTTGTAGACTTTGTGAGCATCAAACATTCTAGTAAAATTGATGCGGTAGAAGTTTATAATGTTGCGGGACAAAAAGCAGGAGTTTCTAAATGGAACGCAGCCTCAGGAACTATGGATATGAGAAATCTTGCGCCTGGTGTTTACATCATAAAAGTAAAAACAGGGAATGATGTAAAAGCTGTAAAAGTGATCAAGAAATAATTTACGATTATCTTATAATTAAGAGTCTGGGAATTCCCGGACTTTTTTTATGGACGCTAAGTTTTTTTTGCTGCTCAAATTTTCTTCCTAAAAACTAGCCTTCACCTGAACAGATCCAATATGAATTGTTCTTTCTCCGGAGTTTCTACCTTCATAATTGACGTTGAGTTGAATCAAAGAATTTACCGCCTGTTGTAGGAATACCGACCAAACCTGGTTCTTTCCGGGTTTCAATCCGTCCAGCATTTGGTTGCCGACAATCGTGAAATTATTCCCCGTGAAATCATTATTGATAAAAGAAAAATTGCCACGAACCGATGTTTTTCTCCAGTCCCACTGCAAACTTCCCGTTAAATCAAGGGTTTTTAGCAGTTCTTCTCCGTCTTTTCGGATTTTTTGTCGCCATGCTGATGAAACTTCTGCCTGAAGTTTTTCGGTAAATTTATATGTGGCTTTAGGTTTCGTTTCGAAATTATGCAGAAGATAATTTCTAGAACTGAAAAGTTGTGATGCATTTTCAATTTGATGCACCGAGTTTTCCCAATCTACTCGGAAATTTTTATTGAACCAGTATCCTAAATTCAACAAATGCGAAGTTTGTGATCGCTCTTCATTGCTGAAATTGGCATTAATTAAATTATCATTAGCAATGAAACGGTAATTGCCATTCCAACCGGATTTTTCGGTAGAATTAAATTGTCCGGATGCAAGTAAATTTTGATTTTTAAGAATTTGATCTTCATTTTTCTCGAATGGATTGAGGACAAAAACCCGATCTCTTTTGAAAAACGAATTTTGCGAATTCAGCGAAATATTAAAATTCCAACGTTTGAAAAACCTGTTTTCCGAGTTGAAAACTACCGAGGGATTCACAAACAAAGCCAGTTGCAACTTGTTTTTATTGGATGGTAAGTAATTCACCGTATTGGTGTAAACCCTTATATATTGGGCTAAATCTGCGTATTCTGCAGTTTCAAATTCGTCCAGTTGTTGTATTCCGTCGCCGTTGTAGTCGGTCCATTTGTACAAGCCCTGTCCGTCGCTCACTTTGATATACTGAAATTCACGTTGCGCTTCTTGCCCGTTTCCTAATTCATAAAACGCTTGCAAACGCATCCCGTTTCGAAATAACTGTTGGTTGTACATTACATTTCCCACTACAAAATCCTGATTGAAATTTTCTGCAATATCCTGATTCTGATAATAAAATTTCCGGTAATGAATTAAAGCGTTGAGCGTGGTTTTTTCAGTTTTAATGATCTGGCTTTCTGCCACGATTCCCAAAATATGATTCATGCTTTCCAATGAATTTCCCCGCACCGAATCATTATCCCGAAAATAAGCTTTCGCCAGCAACTTTGTACGCATCGAATCCCCGATTTTTTTCTGAATAAATGCTTCTTTCCAGCGGAAACTGGTCACATCCAAAAGCTTCGTTTCGTTGAAGGTTTTTACATTGTTTTCCATATTCGCACCGATTCCCCAACTTCCTTGTTTGGTGGTATATTCCGTAATGATGCCACTTCGAAGGTATTGTGTATCTTGGAAAGTCGCCTTCGTATCCAGGTAGGAGAAATTTCCTTTCGTGCTGATTTTTCCTTTTTTGAATCCAAAATCAAGGTCGTTTTTTATTCCGCGATAGCTTTCTTTTTCATCGAGGTAATTGATTTTATAATTCAGGAACGATTGGTTTTTCCATTGGTTTAAAAAACTGAAAATCAATCGATTTTGAGTAATTTGGTTGAATTCCTGATTCAAATTGAAATCCCGGGAAAACTCAACATCATTGATCCGATCCAAAATATGAAATTGAGAATTAAGGTGTTGAAATTCAAAACTTGGCGTTCCTTTCCAATTGTTTTTAGAAAAAGTTTTAAACCCAAAAACCCGTCCGGCGTAACCGATATTTTGATGCGCATCTTTCGAGGAGAAAAGGTTAACATCATGATTGCTGAGGGAGAAATCTGCTCCAACTTTTCCATCTTTTAGTAAAAATTCCGTATTTCCGGAAAGAACCTGAGTTTTCTGTGGAGCGGGCAATTTTCGAACTGCTTTGTAATCGCCCAAATTATTTCCCACATATTCGAAAACACGTCCATTATTCGTGGTTTGCTTGATGCGATAATCGCCGGAATTTGCTCCGAAATAGGTGAAAGAAACCTGATACAAAGTCTGCGTTTGATCGGTTGAAAATTCATAATAATTCCCGTTCGGATTTTCGACAAGTTGATACAAAACTTTATTTACATCATATTCCGAAACCGTTCCGGATGGTGCGTACATTTGATCAGGATCGTTGCCTGCATTGGCAAGAATTTGCTGATCTTCTTTGCTTAAATTCAAAGAAAGTGGAGCGTTTTTATTGTCATTTTCCAGAAACCAACTGAAACCGTATTTGGCCTTTTCTCTTTGATGTTGAATATTTCCCGTAACTAAAAATCTTGTATAATTTCTGTTGGCGTAATTATAGGAAATGGTAATAAAATTCTGTTTCAAAATCGGCCTAAAACTGGTAAAAGTGATTTCCCCTGTGTTGTAATTGATGACATAATCTTGGTTTTCGCCTCTTTTCATCAATATTCCATCAATAAAAACCTGCTCAGATCCAGAAATAATGGTGATAAACAGCTCCCCATTTTTCCCGTTCAGTCGATACGGACCTTGGTTTCCTTCAACACCCTGAAAGCGTATTCGATGAAACTCGCTTCGTGCAACTCCGGCAGAAACATCCACAAAAGTTGTATTTTCTTTTCCGAAATTGGTTTGAAACTGCATACCCATACTTCGTCTTTGGTAACGCCCGAAGTAAGTATTTTCATCAAGCAAATCTAAATGTCCGGCGCGCAGAATAGAGCGGTCTTTGATATTAAGCTGGAGATAAATTTTGTCGAACTCTTCCAAAGTTTGCGTGTATCCATCGGCTTGAATGGGCAAATTATGATCGGAAATCGACGCCAAAACCGTGACGTCTTTCGATAATTTTCCTGAAATCTGAAGATCCATCGAACTTTGTACGCTTTGTCCTTGGTTGTTTCCAAACGTGATTCCTCGGATAATGGAACCTTTGGAATTGAGGTCGCCCAGGATTTGAGATCGCGTGTTTTTAACCAAAATTCCTTCATCAAGAATCACTTTGTTGGGAGTGCGGATGAAATCTAAAGTGTCTTTGGTAAAAAAGTCTCTGTCAATTTTTGCTGCAATTACTGAATCTTTTTTGGTAGAATCTTGCGGGAGATTGGGATTTTTCCATGTGAAAATCTGCGCATTTGTAAGGCAAAATGCTGCAATCATAAAAAGGGAATAATGTAATTTTCTTGGCAAAATCTCTTGAAAAAAAGTTGTGTAAAAGTAACGAAAAACTGTCTTTTAAATTGTTGTTAAATATTTAACAATTAATTAACCTCATAATTGTGAATTATATAAAAAAGAATGTATTTTTGCCGCAGAAATTATTAATTAACAAATTTTTTAAAAAATGAAAAAATTCTATTCTTTATTTGCAGTAGCTTTGTTATCTGCTTCAGCTTATTCTCAAACTCAAACTACAGTTCTTTCTGAAGATTTTGCAGCTTATATTAAAGGTGGAAACACTTCAAATACTGGCACAAACGCTCCAGACGGTACAGACATTTATAGCCCCGGTACTACTGCATTACCAGCTGGTGTTCCATCTTCGAATTTTCCTGCAGGAACTAAAGTGTACATGGCAGGTGGAATGGCTAAATTTGGATCAGGTAGTGCAGTAGGATCAATGACTTCAAAAGTTGTTGATTTATCTACAGACGGAGGAAATGTCATCGTGTCTTTTGATGTTAAAGGATGGACTTCAGTAGAAGGTGATATTAAAGTAACAATTACTGGTCAAGCGTCAAAAACTGTATCTTACGCAGCAGTAATGTCTGGATCTGTAGAAAGCAAATCTGTAAGTTTTACAGGAGGCGTTGCAAATTCAACTGTGACAATTGAGACTACAGCAAAAAGAGCTTATATCGATAATATTAAAGTTATAACAACTGATACTCCATTAGCAGTAGTTGATGCAAACGCTTCGAAAGGAAAATTAGTAAAAAACACTGTTGTAGATAGCAATATTATTTTCGCTGCAAAAGCTGATGTAAAAGTAATCAATGCAAACGGACAAGTAGTAAAAACTGCTTCTGTAAACGAAAACACTACTTTAGATGTAGCTTCTTTGGCAAAAGGAATGTATATCGTAACAGGTACTGTAAACGGACAAGTTGTTTCTCAGAAAATCATCAAAAAGTAATTTTTTTTACTTAAAATCGTATTAAAGCTTCCTTTTGGGAGCTTTTTTTGTTAATAAAACATAACATTAATCATCTGAATTTTAGCAAAATATTGGTTAAATTTGCAATGTAAAACTATTCGAAAGAATTTCTGAATTTTTAAATAAATGAGATAGAATCAGACTTTCAGTAATATTTCTTGTTTTAGAAAAATTAAGGAATTGTTAAATTTTCTTGTTTTAAGTTTGATGTTAAAAAAATACGTAATTTAACAATCCAATTTTTAGGAAAAAATTAAAATTTAATATTATGAAAAAAATCTTTACAATTTTAAGTTTGGTTTCTGCCACTGCTTTGGTGAGCGCACAAACTAATTTGGTTCAAAACCCAGGTTTTGAAACATGGACCAACGGCACACCTGATGGTTGGTGGTCTAGTGGTATTACTTATACTCAATCTACAGACCCTGTCCATGGAGGCACTTATGCAGCGGGTGTTACTGCTCCTGCTCCTACTGGTACCAGTACAAGTGCTAATAAAACTATTAATCCAACCCCAGATATTTCAATAACTCAAGGAGTAACTTATATTTTTTCTGGTTGGTATCTTGATAATACTCCTAATGCATCTTTTAAATATTGGAATCAATGGAGAACTAGTACTGCTGATACAGGTACAAATAGTCTTCAAGCTGCTGATTTTTCTACTGATTCTCCAGAGTGGAAGTTTTTTACAGCTGAAGGTGTTCCTAATGCAACAGCAATTCTGGCTAGACCAGGTTTAAGAGTTTACGGAACTCCAACTGCAAACGGAGGAGTTATTTATTTTGATGATATTATGTTCTACGATAAAGCAACAATGGCTGTTTCAGATGTAAACGCTTTCGATAAAGCTGTAAAAATGAACACTATTGTTGGTAACGAACTTCGTCTAATCCTTCCGGGAAAAGCAACTGTGAACATCTATTCAGTAGATGGTCGCTTGGTAAGCTCAAACAGAGTAGAGAACGGACAATCTGTAAACACTTCTTCTTTATCAAAAGGTAATTATATCGTTACTGTTGATAATGGATCTGCTAAAGTGAGCAGAAAAGTTGTTAAAAACTAAGATTGGATCTTATTCAATAGAAAGCCACTTCCGGAAAGAAGTGGCTTTTTTATTTTATTCATTGTTAATTATCCCTTATTAAAACCATCCTCTTCTAAAATATCCCGTGATCGCAGAGAAATTCAGTACCAACGTGAAACGGATTCTGCTTCCGTAATCTTTAAATGAAGGTTCAAAACCAAGCGAACTTTGCATCGGAAAATAAATTTCCAGAAAATCAGGAATCACCTTTACTTTTACCCCGGAATCCCAAATAAACTGAGGATTGTGCATTTGGTTTTTGTAAACGCCAGCATCCGCATACACATTAAACCAACGCCAAACGTGTGCATCAACATTCACCGAAGTAATCCACCGATTGGCTGTTGTCCCAAGATAAGATTTGAAACCACCTTCCGCCAATATCAATTGCTGGGAAAGCAAACCACTCGTCGCACTTTGTCCCAAAAGTCCATACGAGAACGCATAATTCGAAACCTTCGAAATGCCGTAATCAAACAAATTGTTCTTGGTTTTATTGGTGATAAAGTAACCTCCAAAAAACCGGAAACTTATTTTTTGATCAGGCGCATATTCCCAGCGATAGAATGCCTCACCCGAAATTTTCTGAAAATCCTCCATCAACTGAAGGTTTCCGCTCAGGTATTTTTCATGAATAAGTCTTCTATCGGAATAACCGTACCCTAGTGTCCAGATATTGTACTTGCCGTATTCATTAGCTGCAGTCATCTCCGGAGTGAGTTCTTTTTCGAAAAAATTATAGGAAAAGCCTAAACTTCGGCCGATATCGCTTCGAGGATTTTTACTAAAATTAATATTCGCAAATGCTGAAAATTTTTGGTAAGTTAAATCATAATCATAATGGAAATATGATCCTGAAACGCCCAAATCTAAACTCCGGTAAAAACTATCGGCCGGCTGAAATGAATAAGAAACACCGCCTGCACCCGTTAATTTTCCCGTTCCTGAACTGAAATAGGGGGTGAACGAATAAACAAATTTTCGGTCGAATAAGGATGAATTTTTAAAATTTAAACCCAACAAAACTTTATCATACGCGTTGAAATTCAGTTTCGGATTCAGATATACTTCATTGTATTCCGGATTGGGAATGTCTTTGAAAAACTTGAGCCGAATTTTTTTGGTATTTGCGAAAAAACCTTTGGCATAAAGATAATTGTCGCGGAAATTCTTCTCCGGGAAAATGTATTCGCTATTGATCACGATTTTCTCAGCATCAGTTTGTGGGATATTGTAAATTTTTGCTTCTTTGGAACGTTCGGTATCGAACCAAAATGCGGTTTTCTCACCGTTTTTTTTCTCGGTTTCAATTTTGAAAGGAATCTCTTGTAAATTGTTCTTGGAGATTTTCACCTGAAATTCATCCCCGATTTTCTTAAATCGTTTCAGCCTAAAATTTACTCGGTTTTTATTTTGTATAAAGTGCTCCAAAAAGCCCGAAGAATATCCGGAAGCTACAGTCAATTCATCTAAAAAAGCTTGTTTATCGATTCTTTTTCCGGTATTTTTTTGCAGGAAATGAATCACAAAATCGTCAAATTTTTCCTTTCCCATTTTTTCTGCTACAAACGAAAACAGACTTCCCGTTTCGAAATGGCTGATCGCAGTAGCGTTGAAATTGCTCAGATTTTCGAATGGTTGTCCTATTTTTTGATCTAAATTTTGAGTCAAAATATATTGGTAAGCAAGTCCGTATCTTTCCGAAAGCTTCAGTTTGGATGCATGGAATATTTTCAAAGGTTTCAAACCTAGAATTTTCAAATTGTCGGGAAGATCGCCGAGCAACTTTCGCTCTTGGTAATACCGATCGATGTACTGAATTTCGAGGTAGGTTTTCAGCCCGTTCATCAACCAGTGATCACCACTTTTCTCGAAAATAGAAGATTGCTCAACAATTTTTTTCGATAAAATACTGAAATAATTCATATCAATTTTTTCAGCGTCCGTGAAAAGTGGATAACGGAATTTCCAGAATTTAATGTCATCGATTCCCATCAAATTCTCAGATTCGCGGAATTTTTCGCTGATGAATATTTTCGAGGGTAAAAAACCTGTTTTTGCCTTAATGAAATTGAGTTGTAGTGGAAGATAAAATTCCAAATTCTGCTTCTCGGCTTCGGTCAGTTGGTAACCGAAATTGATTGTAATTTTTTGTCCTTCAATAGTTGTTGCAATCGTTGGGAAACTGTTTTCCGAGATTAGAAATTCCGGATCATTGACCAACTTGCCTTCAAAATAATTGGGCTGAATTTCCGGCAGATTACTTTGCGAATAGTGGTTTATAGGAATTTCAAGATTTACTCTCCAGTAACTTCCCGGATTTTGGTTTTCTTCAATATCGATGAAATTTCTTTGAATTTGGTTATGATCATCAAAACCATCGGGAACCAGAAAAAAGTATTTCAGAGCTACTTTTTTTCCGTCGGTTCCGTAACCGGTAAATTTCTGCGAAGGCAAATTCAACTGATAATTTAAGGTGATTTTCACCTTTTCTCCGGGCGCAAGCTTCTCTGAAAGCGGAAGAAAAATCTGTTCCCTTGTGCCGTCAATTCCTGTTATCGTTTTTCCATCAATCTGAATATTGAGATTTTCTAGATTGCCTAATTCAAGGGGTTTTGCAAAGTGTAAATCGCTTTTTCGATCTTCCAGTTTTCGGTAAACCAGTGAAGTGTTATTGTATTTGTACGCGGAAATCCAATTGAGGAGTTTTATCTGTTCTAATTCGTTTTCAGAATGGTTGTAATAAGTAATATCTTGATATACAGTTATCTGTCTTTTGTTTTCAGGGATTTTGGCTTCAATGTATATACTGTCTTGTTGCGCAGAAATTGCAACAATATTGGTAACCAGCATCAAACCGCAAAAAAATATTTTCATCTTTTAAATTCGATCAAATATAATGATGTTTTTCTAAATGAAATGTTATTATTAAGCTGTTTTTTGTTAGTTTTTGATTTTTATAACGAATATTTATTGCGTTTTGTATCAGGATGAATTTTTTAATTTTCATTTAAAATTCAACAAAAAAACGGAAACCCAGTTTCCTGAATTTCCGTTTCCAACTAAAAAAATTACTAACTATTATTCTGCGGTTAATTCAAAATCACCTTTAATTCTCACCATATCATTGATCATTGGTGCAGGGAATTTAGCTCCGATGTTGAAGTCAGATCTCTTCAAAGTTCCCATAACTTGGTAACCATATGTGGTTTTTTTATTCATCGCATTTACCGTAGAACCGCGGTAAACCAACGTTAAAGTAACTGGTTTTGTTACCCCGTGCATGGTAAGATTTCCTTTCAAAGTGTAATAATTCTTTTTGGTTTTAGCCAAAGAAGTACTTTTGAATTCTAAAGTTGGGAATTTTTCTGCATCAAAAAAATCCGCGCTTTTCAAGTGGTTATCTCTTGCTTCAACATGAGTGTTGATCGAGTTTACATCTGCAGAGAAAGAAAGGGTAGAGTTGGCAAAGTTTTTCTCATCAGCATTGATGGTTAGAGCTGCTTTGTCGAAATTTCCAGTGATGTCGTTAATTCCAAGGTGCATTACTGCAAATTGAATTCTAGAGTGAGCCGGATCGTTTTTTAAAACCAATTGTGCAAAGGTGGAAACCGAGAATAACACAACGGTAATGAGGGATAAGATTTTTTTCATAATACTATTATTTAATGTTAAAATTAATACAGCAAAGATATTTCGAAAATTTTTTATTGGCGTTGATGTAAGGTAAGAAATCAGTTGCAATTTCCATCCACGTCACATTGCGCACCGCTGTTGATGATTTGCAAACCTTGGTCTCCAGCAGAAAATTCTGCAAAAGATTTTTCCAAAACCTCTAGGAAAAGTTCAGGTTGTTGCGCACCGGAAACGCCATATTTATCATTAAATACAAAAAACGGAACACCGGAAATTCCCAGTTGTCGAGCCAGCAATCCATCCTGTGAAACGGCGTGTGCAAAATCATCGGACTGTAATGCTACTTGGATTTCATTTTCAGAAAGTCCTAAAGATTGGCCGATTTCCAAAAGCGTCGCTTCATCATCGATATTTTTACCATCGATAAATTGAGCCTTAAACATCGCTTCTTCCATTTCATTGCCTAAGTTTTTTGAATTCGCAAGTTGAATAAGGAGATGACCACGATATGAATTCGCCACTTTTGAATCGTCAAAATTAAATTCAATTCCGACTTCCTTTCCGGCTTTTTTCACGTGTTCGTGCATGGCTTTGGCTTGTTCCAGTGAAATTCCTTTTACTTCCGTGAAATATTCATAAGGATTTTTCTCCGGCTGGGTAAGCAGATTGGAATCCAGCTGGAAACTATGCCAATTGACCTCAATCTGGTCCGAATTGGCGAATTCTTCAAGTGCCATTTCAAACTTTTTTTTCCCGACATAACAAAAAGGGCAGCGAATATCGCTCCAAATATCTACTTTCATAATGATCTTATTTGTAAGGAAATCTGAATTTTTAATAAAATTTTCATTCCTAAATTATTGAATCAAAGGTACAAACCTTCCGTTAAATTATTCTTGATGTAAGTTAATAAATCGATTTCATTATTTGCTATGCATTTAGAGAAAAAATGAGTTGAAGGAAATCTATTTTATACAACTCATAAAGCGAATTCGTTAAGGAACAAAACAAAAAGTGCGTCAAAAAATTTTTGCTGTTTAAGTGGTGGAATTTCGATAGTTTTATAAAATCTTTGTCTTTCTTCCCGAGAAATGGAGATTTTATGTCTTTTTGTTTTTGCTGAATTGCGATTTCTGGCTTTTATTTTTAATTTTTTTTATAAGACCTCAAAAACAAATAAGTAAATATTTATGTGTTTTATGCCATACGCACAACAGGTCTTAATTCAATTTAAACAAAAAAATGAAGAACCAAATACCAAAAAGCGAGCGTAATAAAAGATAGCGGAATTCCCACGCCAACCATCAGATTGCAGAGTTTCGGTTCCAATTTGTGGGCTGCAGCAATTATTCCCGCAGTAATCATCGGAGCCATAGCGGATTCCAAAACTGAAATCTCAATCATTTCTCCGCTCTGTTTTAAAATGATAAAATAAAACAGGAAGATGAAAGCTGGAAACAGCATCAATTTAAATAAAAGACCGTAAAATAAAGGCTTGGTATCGGAATCCAGTTTCTGCCAATGAAGCTGACTTCCTACTGAAAATAAGGCCAGCGGAACGGTGGTAGCTCCCAATTTATTTAAAACTTCATCAAGGTCATGCGGTATTTCAATATTTAAAACATTCAAAATAATCGCCACAGAAAATGCCAAAAATGGAGGAAATCGAATGATTTTTCCTGCAATTTGCGAAACTGTACTTTTTGTTCCCGAATAATAGTTTGCCACTGCAATTCCCACGGTGGATAGCGCGACAAAAGAACCGGGTTGGTCCACCAGCATCACACTTTTAAGTCCGCTTGCGCCGTAAATGGATTGAATGACCGGTATTCCTACAAATGATGTATTTCCAAAACCGGCGCACATGATTAGCGCGCCGATTACGGCTTTCGACCAGTTCATTTTTTTACCAAGAACGCTGAAAAAAACCATTGCCAAAAAAATATTCAACCAAGCAACAGCGACTGGGAAAATCACTTCGTAACTGATGACGATTTTTGGGATGTAGTACAGCGAAAGCGCCGCCAGCGAAATATTAATAATAAAAGCGTTCAGCGCAATATGACCGTTTTCCGGAAACAGTTTTGCTCTTCTGAAAAAAAATCCCAGAAACAAACAGAGAAATAGCAGAATGAGATTAGCCAAAAATTCGGTTTTTAGGTTTACAAACTTTCCAGATAAGCATTCCAGCCGGCAATTTTGTAATTGAGCGCTGCTTTTTCGGCATCATCAGCTTTGTAAATTCCGCGACCTACGATGATGAAATCGGTTTGTAAATTCCTGAAAACGTGTTCCGGTGTATTGTATTGCTGCCCTTTACCATCGCCAGAATCCGATAAATTAACACCAGGAGTAAACAGTAAAAGCTCTTCCGGCAATTGTTTTTGGGAAACGCCACCAATCACATTTGGGTGAGATTGTGCTACCTTTAAAGCTTCTTCCTGATAATTTTTATCTGTTAAAGTTCCTTTGGACGACATTCCTAAAATCGCCACAACACCCACATTCAGGAAGCAATCCAATGAATCGTAGCCGCCAATCACATGAGAGGTCACGAAATCTGCCCAATTGGAAATTTTATAAATTCCATAGGAAAACTGTAATTCCTGGGTGTTCCCGATGTCGGCAAATTTTCGGTCTTCCATCAATAGGAAATTATATTTGGTGGCCAAATCTTTCAGCGGAAGAATGGTTTTATCGGGATCGAAATCGGTGATGATATCAATATGAGTTTTAAGGGCAACGATGTGCGGACCAACTTTTTCGGCAAAATCCAATAGTTCCTGAGTGGTAATGACATCAGCAGAAGCAATCAGATTGGATTTTTTTTCAATGGAAATTTCCAAAAGTTTTTTGGCAACAGAGTGTTCTGCATTTTCGAGTTTTTGCTCGTAAGACGGTCGTTTTTTCTCTTCAAATTTCACCACATTTCCCTTCAGAAAGTCATCTATTCTTATTATTTCATCATCAGTTAAATGATTTTCTTCCTTTAAAATGGAACAAACTTCCGAAATAGTAAACAATGTATGAACGCGATAACCTTTGTTTTCGAGCATTTCTATTCCGCCTTGTTGACGATCCAAAACAACGACAATATCCGAAACCGAAATTCCTTCATTTTCTATTTCCGGAATGGTTTCTAGAAGGGATTTCCCACTCGTAATAACATCCTCTACTAAAAGACAGTTCTGACCTTTCTGGAAAATTCCTTCGATCATTTTCTTGGTGCCATATTCTTTGGCTTCTTTTCTTTTGATAATTAATGGAAGGTAGCTTTCCAGCGACATTGCCGTAGCCATCGGAAGTGCAGCGTAGGGAACACCGCAAATCAGGTCGAAATTGTCTAGCGGAAGCATATCCAAAAGATAATTGGCGAGTCGTTTTAATATTTTCGGATCGGAAGCCAGTGGCCGAAGATCTACATAAAATGGGCTTTCGATACCGCTTTTCAGGGTGAAACGTCCGAATTTGATAATGCCGAGTTTGTAGCACTCGAGAAAGAATTCCTTTTTATTTTCCATTTACTTTTTACTTTAGGACAAAGTTAGGGTTTTCAGAGAAATTTTTCGGATTCTTTTTAGGTTAAAAATTCTTAAGAGGTGAAGAGGTTAAGAGGTTAAAGGGTTAAAAGGTTAAGATGCTATAAGGTTAAAAGGTTAAAATATAAAAAGGGTTAAAAGGTTAAAAATTCTTAGAATGATAATCTTTTTAAAAATTTGCCTTCGAAAAGTAAAAAACCTTTAATTAAAAAAATCTCCTAAATTTTCCAATTCAGTGTGAATAAGCCAGTGCAGCTTCAGCCAGTTCAGCTTCAGCCAGTTCAGCGGAATTCTTTTGAATTTAAAGCACCTTTTGAAAAAATAAATTTTTCTTTTTCCTTCATAAAAAACTATCCCTCCGATTTTCTCATTCTTTTCCACAACTTAAACCCTTCAAACCAAATCACAGAAGCAAAAGCCACCAATGCAGCAAACCCAATCTCAGAAGCGGAAAGTGTGGTAACTTTGAAAAAGCGAGTCACAGGATCAATGAAAAGAATTGCCGACAAAAACAAAAGGGTAACAACACTAACCGCCAATAAAAGAATATTTCGGTTTTTAAAGGTTTCCACAACGCTGTAGTAAAAAGAGCGGTTCACATAACTTAGGAAAATGTTTGAGAATATTAATGTGGTGAATACTATTGCGCGCGTTTTTTCCTCGGAACCGCCCATTCGAACCGAGTATTGATAGGCAAATAAAACGCCCAAAGTAATCATTAAACCTTGGATAATACTGATCGAAAGTTCTTTTCCGTTAAGGAAAGTATCAGTCATTTTTCTGGGTTTTTGTTGCATTGCGTTTTTCTCTAAAGGTTCGTTTTCATAAACGATGGAACAGGTGGGACCCATGATTAACTCTAAGAAAATTACATGTACAGGAGTGAATATTTGAGGGTAGATCCAACCTAGAAATAAAGGAAACGAAACCGTAAGGATAATCGGAATGTGAATCGAAATAATATACTGAATGGCTTTTTTGATGTTGGCATAAATTCTTCTTCCTGCGGCAATTCCGGTGATAAGTTTTCCCAAATCATCATCGATAATCACCAGCGAAGCGGCAGCTTTGGCGATCTCGGTGCCTTTATTTCCCATTGCTACCCCAATGTGTGCGGCTTTCAGTGCAGGTGCGTCATTCACACCATCGCCCAACATGGCTACGACTTCATCGTTTCTTTTTAAGGCGTTGATCACAGCTAATTTCGCTTCCGGAAACATGCGGGTAAACAAAGTGGTTTTTGCTGATATTTCCTGCAGTTCAAGGTCTGGTTTTGAAATCATTTCGTTGCCGTTTACCGCTTTGCCGGAATGGCTGATTCCTGCTTGTTGCGCAATCGCTTCAGTAGTATCCGAACGATCACCGGTGATGATTTTTACTTTAATTCCTGCTTCATCAATCTTCCTGAAAACTTCATTGATGTCTTTTTTGGGCGGATCATAAAAAACGGTAAAACCGAGAAACTCAAAATTGAAATCCTGTTGTTTTTCGGGAAAATCATTCCCCATAAATTGGGCTTTTGTTACTCCCAACACGCGCCATCCATTTTTTCCGAATTCCAGTATTTTTTCTTTCAATATTGCTTTCTGATTTTCAGGAATATCAGAAACTTGCAGAATGGCTTCCGGAGCGCCTTTTGCGGCAATAATTCTTTCTCCAGATTGGTTTTCAAAAAGATGCGTCATCATTGGTGGTTTTCCCCCGAGTGGGTACTCATGGATCATTTGAAAATTTGTTCTTTCGTCCTTTGAATGAGTTTCATGGTAAATTCGGTGAAGGGTTTTCTCCATAGGATCGAAGGGAACTGGTTCGCTGCTCCACATTGCATATTCTATCAAGTTGGAAACTTCCGGCAGGTTAAATTCCTTTGGTTGGTAAATACGATCGGTCTTAAAATTGTACAGTGCTTGCAACTGCATCGCATTTTCGGTGATGGTTCCGGTTTTATCGGTGCAAATAACTGTGGTACTTCCAAGAGTTTCCACCACGCTGCTTCGTTTGATGATGACACCTTCCCTCATCAATTTCCAGGCTCCTAAAGCCATGAAAGTAGTGAAAGCAACCGGAATTTCTTCCGGCAAAACCGACATCGCCATGGTAAGTCCGGACAAAAGACTATCGAGGATATTTTGTGTTTTCACATAACTAAAAATGCAAACCATCAAGAAAATTATTGTTCCGAAAATCGCCATATTCTTTACAAATCGGTTGATCTGAAGATAGAGTGGGGAACGTTCTTCAGTAATAGAATGGATGGATTGCCCGATTTTGCCTAATTGGGTTTCACGACCTATTTTTTCAACCTCAAAAACGGCTAAACCTGAAACAACCAGGGTTCCGCTGTACACTTGCGGTTCCTCGGAAGTAGAACTTTTAAAAACCGAAAAACTTTCCCCGGTTAGCGAAGATTCATTTACTGAAAAATCATTGCTATGAACGATTTTTCCGTCGGCATTTAGCATTTTTCCTTCTTCGATCACGCATAAATCACCAACTGCCAATTCGCGAGTGGGAATCTGCATTACTTTTCCGTCTCGAATCACTGTACTCAGCGGTTCATTGAGTTTTTCTAATTCCTGCAATGCTTTTTTGCTTCGGTTGTCCTGAAAGAAAGAAATAGCAGTAACGGCAACAATGGCAGCCAACATAAAAGCTGCTTCTGCAGTATTGCCCACAATGATGTAAATAATGGCAACGGCAATTAGCAATAGCAACATCGGTTCTTTCAGGATGTCGAGGAGCAAATGATACCATTGGTCTTTTTCCTGATGCTCGACTTCATTGTAACCAAATTGATTTCGGGAACTTTTTAATTGGGCTTCGGTGAGCCCTTTCAGATGATTCGGAATGTTATAAGGCATGGTATTTCATTAAGATTAAAGAAAAATCCACCGCAGAATGGTGATTGTAATCCTATACAAAAATACCAATAATTAAAGTCGAAAAACTGCTTTTCTTAAAAAATTTAATGGGTAAAATTGTTGTTTTTAAAATCTTTCCGAACTCTTTATTGTTTGAAGTTTCCGGTTATTTTTGCTTTTCCCATTTTCAGCGAAATTTCATTCCTTAGTCACGCAGCATACGGCTTCATTTTACTTAAACAATGGTCGAAATCTTCAGGCCACTTTTAAGATTATCATTTATCAAAATATTGACGAGGTTTTTGGTTGGGATCTTCGAAACATTCATTCAAAAATAATATTATTGGAAAGCTGGCGTAATCCCGATATGCAGATGCTCTGAAAAAAAATTATATCTTCGTACAGATTAAATTTTAACTTCATGAAACGCAATTTTTCCTTTCTGTTTATCTTTATCTCTATCTTTTCGTATGCCCAAATCAAAGAGAAAAAACTGGATGAACTCATTCAAAATACTTTGAAAACTTTTGACGTACCAGGAATTTCGGTTGGTATCGTCAAAGATGGAACTTTGGTGTATGCCAAAGGATTCGGGGTAAGTTCTCTTAACTCCAAAAATAAAATGGATCAAAATACCCTAGTTGGAATCGCGTCCAACTCCAAAGGGTTTACCGCAACTGCATTGGCCATGCTAGCCGACGAAGGCAAACTGAGTTTTGACGATAAAGTCACCCAATACCTACCTGAATTTCAGATGTACGATCCTTACGTTACCCGCAATATCACCATCAAGGATTTAATTACCCATCGTTCCGGACTTGGATTAGGGCAGGGAGATTTGATGTTTTTCCCGGAAGGTGGAAGTCTCACGGTGAATGACATTATTCACAATGTTCGGTACCTAAAACCTGAACAAGATTTCCGTACTTCCCTGGATTACAACAATATCATGTTCATTGTAGCAGGTGAAATTATTCACCGTGTTTCTGGACTTTCTTGGGCGGAATTTATGGAACAAAGAATTCTGAAGCCGGTGGGGATGAACTCCAGCTTCGGAAGTTATAACCGAGCAAAAGCAGCAAAAGTAACCAACATCATCGATGCACACGCTCCGGTGGATGGAAAAGTGGTGGCAGTACCACATGATTGGAACGAAACGGCTAACGCAGCAGGTGGAATCATCAGCAACATCACCGATATGGCGACTTGGGCGGAGTTCTTGATGAACGGTTTCACGACCAAAGACGGCAAAAAACTTGTTTCCGACAAACAAATTCAGCAATTGTGGAATCTTCAAATTTCTACGCCAGTTGCGCTTAAAAATCCTTATGATTCTAATTTCGGGGGTTATGGTTTGGGTTGGTTTCTTACTGATGTTAAGGGGCATAAGCAAGTATATCACACCGGTGGATTAATTGGTACCGTAACTCAATTTACTCTGATTCCTGATATGAAATTGGGCATTGTGGTTCTCACGAATCAGCAGAGTGGTGCAGCTTTTAATACCATTGCCAATACGGTGAAGGACGCTTACCTCAGTCTTCAAGATCGTAACTGGCTGAAAACCTACGGCGATAGAATGGCAAAAATTGATGCCGACTTCACCAAAGGAAAAAAAGAGATTTTTGCAAAAGCAACTGCTTTCCAAAAAGAGAAAAACCTTCAACCTAAACCGGAACAGGTTGTAGGAACTTATCGTGATGAATGGTTTGGAGAAGTGATTGTAGCGCAGGAAGGAAAAATTTACAGAATTTATTGTAAGAACTCTCCACGTATGAAAGGCGAGCTTTTACCTTACAGCAACAATACTTTTATTGCAAAATGGGACGATAGAAGCTATGATGCTGACGCTTTTGTGATCTTTAACTATGATGAAAGCGGCAAAGCGCAATCTGCGAAAATGAAACCTATTTCCGATATCACCGATTTCAGTTTCGATTTTGATGATTTGGATTTGAGGAGAAAAGACTAGTGTTATTTTTCGCTTAAAAAAATAAGAAGCCCCGGAAATGATTTTTGAATAAAATTTTCGGGGTTTTCTATTGGGATTCGACAATGATTTTTAAAGCAGTTCCAGGTCTCTCACTTCAGGTTTTTAGGTTCATAGAAAAACAGCAGCTTTTTATCAGCATTTTCAAATTCGGACCATGAGTCGCAGTCAATGGAAAAACCTGCTGCGCCGCAAGTGGGAAACGAGAAGATTTGCTCGCTAATCATATTCGCAAAATTGGAAATTCCGTTATTATGCGAAAACATTGCCACGGAATTTAAATCATCGTTAAGGTCATAAATCACCGATTCGAAGTTGTTTTCATTAGCATTATAGAGTTTTCTATCAGTTTTGATTTCAATGTGATACGTTTCGTTGAAAATTTCACAAGTGTGTAAAGCGCGCAAAGCCGGACTGGATACGAACTGATCGATTTGGATTTTGTTTTGCATTAAGAAAGCAGCCATTTTATGGGCGTTTTCAATGCCTCTTTCGGCTAATGGACGATCAAAATCATCGGTATCTTCGGGCCAATCGCTTTTGGCGTGGCGCACCAGTATAAGTGTTTTCATACGTATCGAATTTTTGGAAAATTAAAATTAATCAAAAATTTAACAACTTAATCATTTATCTTCTTTAAGATGATAAGTTTTACATATTTTATCTCTTTTTTTTATGAAAATAAAAAAATAAATAATCAATTTTATTGGTTTTTTAATGATTAAAGTGTGCCTTTTTAACCGTTGAGGTTTAGTTTTTTTTAATTTTGTGCGCAAAGACAAATATTTGTAAATTTGCAGACTATGGGGCAAATAATGGCGGTTGATTACGGAAAAAAACGATGTGGAATTGCGGTAACGGATGATATGAAGATCATTGCGACCGGATTGCCAACCGTAGCTACTCAAGATATTTTCGAGTTTTGTACTGCTTATTTTGCTGAAAACAAAGTGGAAGAAGTAGTGGTTGGCTTACCGACCGACTTGAAAGGAAACCTCTCGGAAGTAGAGCAGGATATCCTGGAGTTTATCGGGAAGTTCCAAATCCAATTCCCGGAGATTGCGGTGCACCGTTTTGATGAAAGGTTTACCTCCAAAATGGCTTCATTTTTTATCTCGCAAAGTGGAAAAAACAAAAAGAAAAGAGAAGAAAAAGGGTTGATTGATAAAGTAAGCGCTACCCTTATTTTGCAGAATTATTTAGAACAGAAACAAAAATGATTTTACCAATACGTGCATTCGGCGACGCAGTTTTAAGAAAAACCTGTCACAATATCGATCAAGATTATCCTGATCTTCAGGAACTCATTCAGAACATGTATGAAACAATGGAATCAGCGCATGGGATTGGTTTGGCAGCGCCGCAAGTTGGATTGGATATCCGGCTTTTTGTGGTGGATCTTTCGCCTCTGGCAGAAGATGAAGATTATGCCGATATTGCCGAGGAATTGAAAAATTTCAAGAAAGTTTTCGTTAATGCTACAATTCTGGAGGAATCTGGTGAAGAATGGAAATTCAATGAAGGTTGCCTTTCCATACCCGATGTTCGCGAAGATGTAAAAAGAAAAGAAACCATCGTTATTGAATACTACGATGAAAATTTCGTGAAACATACTGATACATTCTCCGATATGAGAGCCCGTGTAATTCAGCACGAGTATGACCACATCGAGGGAATTCTTTTCACCGATCACCTAAGTTCCTTAAAGAAAAAGCTCGTAAAAGGGAAATTGGTGAAAATCTCTCATGGTGATGTAGCCGTAAATTATAAAATGAGATTTCCAAAATAAGTAAAATGAACAGCGGAATTTTAATCGAACGATGATCCGCTTTAAATATCATAAAAATTCAAACAAAAAAATAAGAAAATGCAGTTAGAAAAAATAATTTCAATCTCCGGAAAACCAGGGCTTTACAAATTAGTTTCGCAATTGAAAAGTGGTTTTATCATTGAAGATGTTATGACCAAGAAGAAAGTAAGTATTGGCAATACCTCACAGGTTAGTTTGCTAGATAACATCGCGATGTTCACTTTCGATAAAGAGGTTCCTTTGTTTGAAGTCTTTGAAAACATTGCTAAAAACAACGATTATAAAGAAACCATTTCTCATAAATCCTCTGATGCTGAGCTTAGAGCTTTCATGCTGGAATCTCTTCCGGATTATGACGTGGATAGAGTGTATGTTTCCGATATTAAGAAATTGGCGCAATGGTACAATATCTTGAGCAAAGCAGGATACATCACTCCTGAAAGTTTTGCAAAAGCGGAAGAAACTACAGCGGAAGTTGCAGAAGAAAAACCTGCAAACACTGATAAGAAAGAAACCAAAAAACCAGCTCCGAAAGCTGAAAAACCTGCTGCTCCTAAAGCAAAAGCAGCTACTTCAACTGCAAAAGCAGCTCCGAAAAGTACCCACAGAAAAATGGGATAATCTCTTTTTCGATGATCGTTTAGCTTTGTCAAAGTTGGTAACTTTGACAAAGTTTTTGTTTTCAGGAACTTCGTTTCCAGAACTCAAGTACCTTTAATTTAATCCCAATTTAATCCTTTTTCCAATGAATACCAAAGAACAGAAGCTCGAAGCTTTTTCCAAATTGTTAGATATTATGGATGATCTTCGGGAGAAATGTCCGTGGGACAAAAAGCAAGATTTACAATCCCTGAGACCGCTGACTTTAGAGGAAGTTTACGAACTTTCGGACGCTTTGTTGAAAGAGGATTTAACCGAAATTAAAAAAGAACTCGGCGATGTGTTTCTGCATTTGGTTTTTTATGCCAAAATTGGTTCCGAAAAAGGCAGTTTCGATATTGCGGATGTCATCAATTCTTTAAACGAAAAACTCATTTTCCGTCATCCCCATATTTACGGAGATGTTGAGGTAAAAGATGAAGAAGAAGTAAAACAAAACTGGGAAAAACTCAAGCTGAAAGAAGGCAACAAATCGGTGCTTTCCGGTGTTACCAAAGGAACTCCGAGTATCGTAAAAGCTTTTAGAATTCAAGAAAAAGTAAAAGGAATTGGATTCGAATTTGCGGATGCGGAAGATGCGTGGAAAAAAGTAGATGAAGAACTCGCGGAGTTCCACGCAGAAACAGATTTAGAAAAAAAAGAAATGGAATTGGGCGATGTTTTCTTTTCGCTAATCAATTACGCCAGAATAGTAGGAATCAACCCAGATTCTGCTTTGGAAAAAACGAATACTAAATTTATCCACCGATTTCAGAAGATGGAACATTTAGCGGATCAAAAAAATTTAAAATTAGAAAATTTATCACTTGAGGAAATGGATCTTCTATGGGAAGAGGCCAAATTACTGAAATAATGGATGCATGAAATTTAATCACCGGCTCAACAATCATGTTCATGCCTTTTTGGAATTAAAGAAAACCGAAAGACTTTGGCATCTTCCTCTTTTGGCAGGGCTTTGCGTGGGATTATGTCTTTGGGTAGGATGGTATTTCGAACGGCCGGCTTATGGAAATTTATCGAGTATTGGCGCATTGGTAATTCTCTATTTTACTCAGGCCTCGATTTCTAAAAGAATGATTCATCTGTGCGTATGTGCATTTGGATTCAGCATAGCGTTTGGGTTGGGATATGTCTTCAGTTTTAACCCGCTATTCAGTGCAGTCGCTTTAGGTTTCATTGCATTTTTGGTGCATCTGATTACCTCTTGGTTCGATGTTCCGCCACCACGGAATTTCTTTTTCATCATGGTTGCTGCGGTAGGATCATCCATTCCTTTTCACGCAGAATCCATCCCGCTGAATATAGGTTTGGTTTCGATGGGAGCGATGCTGTCGGTTTTGTTGGCATTTTTCTATTCTGTTTTTGTAGCTAAAAAAGTAATGGAAACCAAACGAAAAACTCGGTTAAGGAAGAAAAGATACACCGAATTGGTCGCAAGTTTAATCATTGGATTTGCGATGTTTTTAGGATTGATGATCGGGCATTGGTTGGAAATGAAAAGCGCCTATTGGATTCCTGTTTCCGCACTGGCAATCCTTCAAGGGAAAAATCTTTTCCATGCATGGCAAAGAAATCTGCACCGAATTATAGGAACCCTGCTAGGAGTTGGAATTACATGGTTGCTGCTTTCTGCGAAACCGTCAGGTTTGGAACTGGTTTTCCTTATCGCCGGGTTGCAATTCATTGTGGAAGTCTTGGTCGTTCGAAATTATGGTTTGGCAGTGATTTTCATTACACCTTTAACGATTTTTTTAGCAGAAAATGCATCAGGTTTATTTACCGATGTGAACGAGTTGATGGAAGCCCGAATTTTAGATACCGTTATCGGAAGTTTAATTGGCGTTTTAGTAGGATGGATATTGCATCACAAAATTTTCATTACCAAACTTGAAAAACAACTTCGCAGCGCACAAATTCAATGGCGTAGAAAATAATAAATTCCGTTTCAGCATTGAGGCGGATTTTTTTTGAAAAAAACAGTCTTAAAAATTTCAAAATATTTTTTAAAAACTAGGAGTATTTTCAATTCGGATTTTACGTATATTTGATTCTATTCTAACTGGTTATGCAGCAATCATCAATTTATTTTTAAATTTTAGAGCATAACTATTTTGCCAGAAAATTAAAAAACACAATTATAGCTTCTTCGATTTTAGCCTGATGCAGTCGCGCTCATAAAACCTCGGAGAATTGAACTTAATAACACCAATATGAAAATAAATTCTACTCTTTCTTCTAATTTTTCTACACCAGAATCATCTTCTACTTTGTTGAAAAATCGGTTCGCGATGGTTTGTAGATGTATAATGTTCCTTAGTTTGACTTTGGGTTTCAGTGCTGGTTTGAATGCGCAAAACTTGTCTGAAGTCATCAGCAATTTAAAATCAGATCTCAGTAAAAATCCCGACGATAAAAAACGGGCGTCAATTTACTCCGATCTTACTTGGTATTACGCAAGTGTTTCGGTGGATTCTGCACTTAGTTACGGCAAAAAAGCCATTTCGGCAACGGAAAAACTTCAAGATTCTGTTATGTTGGCGCAGGTTTACAGTGATTTGGGAGCGGTTCATTTTCGAAATAATGATTTCAAAAATTCGGAAAAAAATTATCTGAAATCTTATCAAATTCGCAAAAGACAAAAGAACGCAGCAGGAATTGCAAAACTCAATAATAATCTGGCTTCGGTATATCAAAGCAGTTTTCAGTACAACAAAGCGATGAAAATGTACTTGGAAGCTTTGAAGTATTTTGATGCGAAAGAAGATGTGCGAAATTCCAACATCACCAAGGCGAATATCGGATTGTTGTTTGTGGATTTAAAAGACAATCGCAATGCAATCAAATACATCACAGAAGCGATCAACTATTTTGAATCGCAGGAAAGAAGCGTGGAAATAGAGAATAAACTCTGTGAAAATTACCTCAACTTGGGAAAAGCATTTCAGATGCAGAAAAATTATTCCGAAGCGGAAAAACAGTATCAAAAGAGTGCAGCAATTTGTAATAAAATTGGGAATAAACAGGGATTTTCTTTTGCCAACAGAAACTTGGGAAATCTGTACATCCTTCAACGAAAGGATTCTTTGGCGCAAGTAAATCTACAGGTTTCGCAAGAAGTTCGGGAAGAATTTAATTCTAAAATTGATCAGGAAAGCAACAGCATTGATGTGGCGCAAAGCTTAATTGTAAAAGGCAAATACCAAGATGCTAAACGAATGCTTTTGAACATTTTGCCAACTTTTGAAAAAGAAAAATCTAAAGAAAATCAGCTTTCTACCTACAAACTCCTTACAAATATTTATCATAACACCGAGCAGCCGGACAGTGCAGAATTTTATTTTGAAAAATACATCGCATTAGATAATGAATTGGTGAATACCAACGTGATTTCCAGTACCGCAGAACTCGAAAAAAAGTACCAAACATTGAAGAAAGATTCCGAAATTCTTCAGCAAAAATCTAAAATATTTAAGAGAAATGTTGCAATTTCTTCTTTGGCCGCTTTGCTTCTTTTCGGTTTTGTTTTTTACAGAAACCGTCAACATCGCCAGAAAGTGGAACATCAAAAAGCCATTCTCCATCAGCAAGATTTGGCTACTAAAGCGGTAATAACAGCCGAAGACAATGAGCGGAAACGGATGGCAACGCACCTACACGACGGAGTGGGACAGCTTTTAATGGCTGCTAATATGAATGTGAATGTCTTGAATGAATATAAAGACAATCCTGAAAATTTTAAAAACATCACTCAAAAAATCGCTAGTATTTTGTCGGATGCCATTGCGGATGTTCGTACGCTTTCGCATCAGATGATGCCGAATATGCTGATTAAAAACTCTTTGGCCAATGCCTTGAGAGACCTCATCGAGAAGACGTCAACTCCGAAACTCGCTGTTAATCTTCAAATTGAAGGCCTTGAAACCGAAGTCGATCAAAATATTCAGGTGACGCTCTACAGGATTATTCAAGAATGCATCAACAATACGGTTAAACATTCGGGTGCAGATAAAATCGATATTTCTGTGATCCAGTCCGGTAAAAAAATTACCACAGAGATTAAAGACAATGGCAAAGGTTTCAATCCTTTAAAAATTACGGAAAATAAAGATGGAATAGGTCTGCAAAATATGAAGGCGAGGATTGAAATGCTGAAAGGAAAAATGCGGATTGATAGCGCTGCAGATCGCGGTACACAAGTTTTTATTGAAATACCAATCGTCTAATTATTTTCCTATGAAAATTGCCATAGTTGATGATCATCAGATTATAATTGATGGAATCGAAATGCTGCTCGGTTTGGAGAAAAATATTGCGATTTTGAAAACCTATACCGATGCCTGTGATTTTTTGCAGGATATGCGAGAAGCAAAGATCAATCCGGATTTATTGTTGATGGATTTAATGATGCCCACGATGAACGGATTCGAATGTGCGAAAATCCTCAAACAAGAGTTCCCCCATCTTAAGATCATTATTCTATCGATGAACTGTGATCCGAAAGTAGTTTATGAACTGGTTGAAAAAATAAAAATTGAAGGTTATCTTTCCAAAAATGTCAACAGACAGAGTCTGGTGCGAGCGTTGCAGGAGGTACAGTTGGGATACATTCACCTTAGCAAAGAAGCAGAAATGGCTTTGAACCAATTTAAGCGAAAAATCATCGATTATCCGCAAATCATATTGACGGCCCGCGAAAAACAGATCGTTAAATTAATGATCGACGGACTTACCAATAAAGAGATTTCTAATGCATTATTCATCAGCGAAAGTACTGTAGAAACCCACCGAAAAAATATCTATCGAAAAACAGAAACCCATTCGCTTCCTAAATTAATTCAAGTGGTTGCCAACCTCAATTTATTGGCAGATTAATCGTTGATATACTCAAAAATACCCTGTAGAGGGTAGATCGTCATCTGGATTTTGAGATACTTTTATCTTGTTAAAAAAAATCACAGACTATGACAACAAAAATTATTTTCAGTACGGCCGCCCTACTTTTCGGCGTTGCCACCTTTGCACAACAATCCACTTTTGATATCCTGGAAAAGGATTATGAAATCTCCAGAAAAGCAAAAAAAGGCTATCTCGGTGGCGTAGAACCCAGCGGAAATGGAGGTTTCGAAATGGTGTATTTCCTGCCTTCAAGCAAAAGAAAAGTTAAGATTGAAACCTACACTTTCGACAAAGATGCCAATCTTGTCAACACCTTAAAAGACGAATGGGATGTAGAGAAAGTGAAGAAAAAATGGAAATTTTTCAATTTTAAAGGCGACGAATATATTACCACCGCAGCTTCGGTGAGCACCAATCTTACCGGAAAAATGATGTTTAAAAAACGCGAAATTAAAGCGAAATACAACTGGCTTGCCGGAGATTATGTGAAGCGAATAAAACTCCTCGACAAACAAAAACTCACCAGTGAAAACGGGGAAGAATATCTCTTCAGCGGTGCGTATGAAGTAGAAAGAGACAGTACGATTTATGCGCTCGCGTATCCTTATACCAAAGGTGCTTCCCTGAATAATCTCGACTTAGTAAAGATTTCAAACAGCGGAGAATCCAAAAAAATAGCTTCTATTGCAACGCCAACTCCTTTGAAACCAATTTTCTCCAAACCTTTAATGGACGACAACAGCCGAGACGTTTCTAATGACGATTTCCCAAGAGATTGGATTGTTGTTTTAGCGCCTACAAAAGCTTACGGAAAAAGCAATGCCGGAACTCCAAACCAACTAACCTATCTTAGGATTTCACCTGAAGGCGCCGTGAAGGAACAGTTTAATTTCTCTGCACCATCGGCAGGTTTCCGTATTCTTAATGCCTATAATAAAGGAAATGAAGTGATTCTGTATGGTTTAGGAATTAAAAAAGAAGGAAAATATGCAGACGAAATCTTAGGAGCTACCGTGTCGCCATCAAGTATGGATGATGAGGAACAAGCCGCCGCTAAATCTACTGGAGGAATGCTCGGAGGAATCGGAAAAATGGCGAATATGGTTTCCGGAAAAGACGATATGGCTCCGTCACAGCAATCACTGGACAATGCCCTGGACGAAAAAAAATATGACGACTTTATCATTGCAAAAGTTTCTGGGGGAAATGTTTCTGTCATTAAAGCGACGCCTATGGCTGAACTTAACCAAAAAGCTGTTGCCGGTCCGGACATGAAAAAAGCTTTGGAATTTGACGGTAAAAAGTTTGTTACCAATAATTTCCAAATCTTGAAAGATGGATCGATGATGCTGAGCGTACAGGATTACAAACCAAATGGTGGTGGAATAGGAGGCAACAAACTTTTGGGAGCATTAACAGGTATAAGTACAAGTAGAAGTGGTGGATATGACAGAGTTTATAAAGGAATGTATTTGTTGCATTTTTCTCCGGACGGGAATTTGGTAAGAAACTACACCGTGCAGCTCGATCAGAAAAATAAGAAAGGATTTTTCAATAATTCACCGATGACCGCAGATAATTTCCCCGCTGTTGGATATTTAGTTGAAAGCAAAGACGGGAAATCTGTTAACTGGATCATGGAAATTGTAAAGGCTATAGATAAAGACACCAGTTTTAGTTCAATGAGCAATTATTTCACAGGAACCACCACCAATACCACTACCACTACCTACTCACCATTTTACAGTATTGAATATGGTAAGATTGATCTTGCTAGTGGGAAATCTTCAGAATTTAGAACATTGGGTGATTTAGAGAAAAAGAAATACTACCTCTACGATAAACATAACCGCATACAGATAGGCGACTATATTTATTTCTTCAGCGAAACTCCAAATGGCGACCGGCTTTTGGTTTCCAGAATGGATGTGAACCAATAAAAATCTGTGATTCCGTGCCTGCGTAACTTCGGTTTCCGGGTGCGGTTTTCTTTTAATCAAATTAAAATTTTATAGTATGAAAAATCTGTTTTTTTATTTCAGAACCTTGATGGTATTGGCGGTTCTATTCATTTCCTGTGACAGGAACGAAGATGATGGAACAAACACTGCAACTTCCACAACTGCAGGATTTACGTGGAGGGAAGACTCCGAAACTGCGCCTGAACAAAAAGCTTCTTCCGCCTATTTTCAGGGAAGTTCCATTTTCGCACTTAATGCTTCTAATGCTACCGTGTTCGAAATTAATCTGATGAAAAGTTCGGCGGTAGGAACCTATATTTCCGACGGCGATTACATCAAAGGTACAGCTCTGGTTTACGTCACCAAAAATTTCAACGCCACGGGTGGAACCATCACCATAACTGAAAAAACGGACTCCAAAGTATCAGGAAAATTTGAAGCTACCGGAACAGGAAACGGCATTACAAAAGTTTACGGAACGTTCACAGGTATTCCGGTGAAATAAACTTTCTGCCAAAATTAATTCTTATCCATCGAAAATATTCCTGTGATAAAGAATATTGTATTTTTTGCTTACTCTAAATAAATTTCATTTCGATGGATTCTAACAAAAAAATCCAGTTGAGCTGATCAACTGGATTTTTGTTTATCAATATTTTCAGTAAATACTTTTATTAGGATAGGATAATCCTTAAAAAGCTTCTGAAGTTTCCGTTTAACAACATTATAATTATTGAACTTTCAGCGGTCGAGCGAAATTATTTACCGAGCAGCTAGTGATAATACTATTATAATACTATTTTTTATAATAATCTCCGGCTAAACTTGCGCCGCCACCACAAAAGTAATTTAATGCGAATCTATCTTCAAATTTTGAAGTAAAGACTTCAGCTGTTTTATCCTTAAATAGAATTGTCATCGTCCCATTTAAATCTTTATTGATTGCTTTTAAATCAACATCAATCTGATTATTCACTAATTTACCTTTCCCTTCAAACGTACAACCTTTTACAGCGCCGGTAACTGAAATTTTAACTGAATAAATACTGTCATTTTCAGATTTCAATTCCAGAATTTGGTTGTATCCTTTCCCATCGTTGTTGGTGTTATAGGTACCGTTCAACTCAGCGGGCGTGAATGCTTTTACTTCTTTAAAAATGTAATTTTTGGCTAATTCTCCGCTTACTTCTTTCTTATCAGCATCCAATCTTACCAAGGTTTTATTTGGTTTTACCATATAATATTCCTTGGGCGAATTTGGGATGGATACTTCAATAATGTTATCATTCTTTGTCCAGGTACCATACTCGTTTTCAGAAGTACCGTCGCTGTCTAAATACGATGTACTTTTAACCGCTTTGTTGTCTTTTTGAAACGTAATATAGGTTTCGATTCCCATACAATCTGCGCAAGGCAATGTTGCCGTGTAGATTCCTGAAGTAAAATCATTATTCTGCTGTGCCTCTGTTTTTTTCTGCTCTTTATTTCCAGTTTCAACGGTTGATTTGCTTTCGTTACAAGAAACAAGAATGGTGGTTAGTGCTGCTACGGTTAAAAATTTAAATGTGTTCATTATCTTTTTTTTGATTAATTTAAAATGTGTTATGACCTAATTAATGTTTTAAAGAGGCTACAACTGACTTACAAAAAAGAGACCATTCTAGAGGTCTCTTCGGTATTTTTTGAAAATATTTTAGGATGAATGTGGAATGTTGGAAACTTATGAAGATTGCGTTTACGAGGATTTGCGTTGCTGGTTTTTAAGTGAAACTAAATTCTGGTTATTACCAACGACTTTATTTAATTTCTTCATCGTCAATTACTTGTAAAATTTCGGTTACAAAATCTTTTCCTTTAGCTACTCCATTATTACCACCCATTGCGTCATATACAACCAAGGTATTCTCTACCGCTCGTTTCAACAATTCGTCTGAAATTTCTTCAAGATTAATTTGTTTTATTTTTTCAGCGTTTGGCGAGATATGATTACAAATACTTAAAATTACATACATTAAAACGTGAAATTTAATATCACCTTTTTGGGAACGATTTAATTTAGGACTATCATAGGAATTGAGTGTCATCTCAACCTTTTGTTGAGCAAAAATTAATTTATAATATACTTCAATAGGAATAGAATTTCTGAAAATTGTATCATAATCCGAGTCATTTTTAATAATTGTAGATGGTCTAGCCCTTGCGTAATCAGGTTTTCTTTGTAATGTTGACATTCCCAATTGAGCTAAAAATGGAATTGAAATAATTTTATTTATAGGTCTTAATTGATTTTTATGATAATTTTTTCGTCTATCATAATAAAAACCTTTTGATAAAAGATAATCTTCAATATCTCTATGAATTGGATCTGTCGCACGAAGGGAAGCCGGAGGTATGTTTGTTTGACTATTTGTTGATTTAATAACTTTTAGTCTACTTTTTTCGTCAGTTGTTTTAACTATTCTTACTAAAACATTCCTGCTTTCTTGAGCGTCTGGGTTCACTTTGAAATAGTTATATAATTCAAAAGATGTTTGTAGTCCATTTACTATTTGTGGTTCTTCAACTTGAAGAACTTTACTTGAAAATGAAGCGTTTGTAACAGTAATTGTTACTCCATTGTTTAACCACCAAAAATCTTCATCAGAACTTGATTGTAAAGTTTCTTTAATTCCCGAATTTACTTCCACACTACCTTGGTAATCTCTAATGTTAGAATCAAAAAAATATTTTATAATTTCTGAATTATCGTCAGTAATAAAAGCAAAGTAATTTTTTAAAGGTACCAAAGCAATATAACCTCCATCTTGGGTTGAAATTGGATTGTCGGATAATGTGATGCCTTTTGATTTTATCTGCTCTTTTCTTGACAACTCAATTAAATCACCGGCGGTTAAAAACCTAAAGTTTACTGTTGCTTTATCAAAATGTTTTTGAATTATTTCTATAAGATTATCAACCTTTCGTTGTACATTTTGATGTACTTCATTTCCTTTAGACGCATAGAAATAATGAAAATTTAAAACTGGAAATTTAGATGTTAAATGTAGGTATTGATTCTTAAAAACTTCCCGATTATTTAATAAATCATTATTATAAACGCTTCGTAACTCATCAGCAGTTTTTGAAAAGTTAAATAAATCATTAGCTGAAGAAGTACATTTTTCAATCGGAGATTCTCCAAAACCATTTGTGTTCTTAGATTGAATAATATATACATCAATTATTGAATTTCTTTTCCCATCAATTAATTCACTATCTCGCTGTACAAGTTCTGAGTTGACGAAAGTATAAATTGAATCAATTCCTCCGTCTCCGCCGTTGTCAACAATTCCTTCAAGAAGTTCATCGTAAGAAAGCTCTAGATTTTTCAAAACTTGTTCTGTAACAAATAGATGAAAAAAATCGTCATTAGACAATTCTGCATCGCCGAGTTCATTTTTTTGTTGTTGTAATAGAGTTTCTAGGATAATTTGTTGATTTGTTGACATAGTGTTCTTTTAAAATTAAGCATAACGGAAAAAGTATCGGCGAAGTGTGACCTTATTTTTAGGGAAAGTTCAAGTTCAGACCAATCGTAGCCAATAATCTTTCAATGGAACTAAGTTACTTAAAAAATCAATAGAATGGAAACAAAAAAAGAGACCTTTCTCAAAGTCTCTGCAATCTATTTAAAATCTTTTTAAGACAAACCCGGAATGTTAAAGAAAAGCTCCCAAATTTTACATTCAAAAGGCGTTTATCTTAGTGTTTTTTTTTATTTATTTTGATTTGATGATTTTTCACTTCATTGGTGTCTTTTCGGGCGCAACGAATGTCTGGTTAATAGATGCAGTTGCTTTCAACTATCTAAAATTCAATTTAAATTTCTGAATACTTTTTAGAGATGAATTTGCAAATAATAAGATGAAAAAAGGAATAACTAGCGGATACCTAAATTCAATTTGCCTGTTATACAGCAAATATGTAATAACAAAAGCATAAGCCAATAAAAATCCTATGATAACTCCATTTATTATTTTAGGTAATTCTGTGTGTTGATTTGTCCATAAGAAATTTTCATTAATATCAATAGGTAAAATAATTTTTCGCGCACTCAAATTAAAATTATGCTCTTTCTCATAATCTTGTCCTTTCACAAGAATTTTATGATTTCCAAGAGTTGTTACAATATCCAATTTTGGATTTTTATAATCGACATTACCGACGAACGTATCGTCTATAAAAATTTCGTATATATTATTCTTAAAAGAAGATTTTTGATTGAGCTTTAATTTTATTTTTCCTTTCATCTTATTCAGTAATTTTATGCAATATAATGAAAATTTTCATTCATGAATTTGTTTTAATAGCACTCAACATGACTTTCCGGTATTACCGAAGGCGGATCAATTGAAAAGAAAATTTACCATTTAGAAATAAGAATAGCCCAAAAATAATTAAATGAGTTAAATGAAAAAAACAAATATTATTCATTCTTTAGGAACGAGCCAAACTCTGCTTTTCTTTCTCCAAAATCATATACTGATGATAACGAAGTGGTTCTTCGAGATTTTCGAATTCGTCTTTGGATAAAACCCGATAATTGATTTTAAAGGTTTTTTTCTTTGCAGTTTCCAGTGAAAATCCGCCTACTCCAAAACCGTCGCTAACATCAAGTTCGAAATGGTTGTATTTCCAGTATTCATATAAATCGTGATCCACCCAAAAGTAAAAACCTAGAACAGTACCGATGCACACATCTTTTGTGCGCGGATAATAATGTCCTTTGCGAAAACATTGGGGCTGGGTTCCTTCGCAGCAGCCACCTGCTTGATAAAACATCAAATCTCCAAATTCTTCAGAGAGTTCCTTGATCAGTTCCAAAGCTTTTGGGGTTGCGGAAAGTCGCTGTGTATTGTTCATTATAGTAATTTTTAGGGTGCATAATTTTTCATTGAAAAGAAAAAAAAGGCGGATTTTTTTAAGAAATCCACCTTTGTTCATTTAGAAGAATCCTAATTTTTCTTTGCTGTAAGAAATGAGCATATTCTTGGTTTGGCGGTAATGATCGAGCATCATCTTGTGATTCTCTCTACCAATTCCCGACAGTTTGTAGCCTCCGAAAGGTGCTCCTGCAGGATAAGAATGGTATTGGTTTACCCAAACTCTTCCTGACTGGATTGCTCTTGGTACTTGATACAGTTGATGAGCATCTCTGGTCCAAACTCCGGCTCCTAAACCATAAATGGTATCGTTTGCGATCGCGATTGCATCTGCTTCATCCTTGAAAGTGGTTACTGCAAGTACAGGTCCGAAAATTTCTTCCTGGAAAACTCTCATTTTATTGTGGCCTTTCAGTAGTGTAGGTTGGATGTAGTACCCGTTTTTCAACTCGCCCTCCAGTGAATTAGCGCCGCCTCCTGTTAGCACTTCGCAACCTTCTTCTTTACCAAGGTTGATGTAGCTAAGGATTTTGTCGTACTGGATTTTTGAAGCTTGCGCACCAATCATTGTAGAGGTATCGAGTGGATTTCCTGCTTTAATGGCTTTAACACGTTCTACGACTCTTTCGATGAATTTGTCAGCAATACTTTCCTGTACCAGTAATCGGGACGGGCAAGTACAGATTTCACCTTGGTTTAAAGCAAATAATGCGGCTCCTTCCAACGCTTTGTCGAAGAAGGCATCGTCTTCATCCATCACGGATTCGAAGAAAACGTTTGGTGATTTACCTCCCAATTCCAAAGTTACCGGAATGATGTTTTCAGTAGCATATTGCATCACCAGTCTTCCTGTTGCGGTAGAACCCGTGAAGGCTGCTTTTGCCACTTTTTTGTTGGTAACCAGGGCATGACCTAATTCTCCTCCAAAACCATTTACAATATTTACGACTCCCGGTGGAAGCAAATCACCGATAATTTCCATCAATACCAAAATTGAGATGGGTGTACTTTCAGCCGGTTTCAGTACCACGCAGTTTCCTGCTGCCAAAGCTGGAGCAAGTTTCCATACAGCCATCAGTATCGGGAAATTCCAAGGAATAATTTGAGCAATCACTCCTAAAGGTTCATTCACAATTAAGGAAACCGTATCGTTGTCTAATTCCATTAAAGAACCTTCTTCTGCTCGAATCACCCCGGCAAAATATCTGAAATGGTCAATCGCCAAAGGAATGTCGGCATTCAGGGTTTCGCGAACTGGTTTTCCATTGTCCATGGTTTCTACCACTGCAATTTTTTCCAGGTTGGCTTCCATGCGATCCGCAATTTTAATGAGGATGTTGCTTCTTTCGGTAACGGAAGTTTTTCCCCAAGTTACGAAAGCCGCTTCCGCAGCATTTACTGCCATTTCCAAATCCTGTTCGTTGGAATGTGCCGCTTGACCCATCACTGTTCCATCCAATGGGGTGATTACATCAAAATATTTTCCACTTGCCGGTGGAGTCCATTGTCCGTTAATGTAGTTGTCGTACTTTTCTTTCAGTTGTACTCTGTCGTAAACTTTTGAACTCATCGTTGATTTGTTTAATTATTAATATAAAACTAATCATTGTATAATGAATAGAAAAGTTAATATTTGTTAATTATTTAAAAGTTCCACAATTGAGGTAGCCATAACTTGCTAATTATTTTTAAATGACTATCGTTTGGTTAATTTTCTTTAATATTTAAAAAAAAGGAAGGCGATATAAGAAGTTTTGATTAGTGGTTTTAACAAAAAATAAAAAGACATCTCCGAAGAAATGTCTTATATAAATAATATTTAAATGCCTTTTACAATCCAAACTGTCTTGCAAACAAATCCGGGAAAATTCCCAGTGCAAAAAGTGCAAAAATGATGAATACTGCAACAATATTGTAAGTTAACGGTACTCTTTCAGAAGTTTTGAAACTACTTTCTTTCGGGAAGAACATCATCATGATCAATCGTAAATAATAAGCGATAGAAATTGCTGATCCCAAAACCGCGATCAAAACCATGAAGGTTCCCATTTTCGGATACTGAATGGCTTGTGCAAAGATGGAAAATTTCCCCATGAAACCTGCAGTAAGTGGGATTCCCGCCATAGATAACATAGAAACCGCGGCCGCGACTGCCATAATCGGTTCCGACTGGGCCAGACCTTTGAAAGCGTTGTAGGAAGTTTCTCGTTTAAGTTTTTCTACCCAGATCAAACAAGACATTACACCGATTGTTGCGATTGAATAGGCGAAAAGGTAAAATGCAAGGTTGTACGCTGAAAG
This sequence comes from Chryseobacterium senegalense, assembly GCA_001403755.1. Taxonomy (GTDB): domain Bacteria; phylum Bacteroidota; class Bacteroidia; order Flavobacteriales; family Weeksellaceae; genus Kaistella; species Kaistella senegalense. The sequence goes on from CYUH01000011.1 coordinate 72,726, forward strand.
ATTATTTAAACCAAAGAAAATTAATCCCAAATATCCAACGTGGGAAACGGAAGAATAAGCCAACATCCGCTTAGCATTACTCTGTGCAAGTCCCATCGTATTCGCCAGGAACAAAGTGATGATGATTAAGACCCCGATGATATTGATCCACTCACCGATAATTCCGGCAAATCCAATCGTCATTACTCTAAACAAAGAGAAGAACGCTGAAATTTTTACCACCGACATCATAAAGGCGGTGATCAATGAAGGTGAACCTTGATAAACATCCGGACTCCACATGTGGAAAGGCGCCATAGAAACTTTAAATGATAATGCCACCAACATTAATACTGCGCCTGCAATAAACATCAAGTCTTTAGGATTGGCGATGGAGTATTGGTGAATCGTATAAAGATCAAAACTTCCTGAAGTTCCATAAATCAAGGCAATTCCAAATAAAAGGAAACCGGTGGCAAAAGCACCCATTAAAAAATATTTGATAGAAGCTTCGTTGGAACGAAGATTAGTCTTATTGCTTCCTGCCAATACATACAATGGGATGGAAAGAATCTCGATTCCGAGGAATAAAGTTACCAAATTTTGGAATCCAAACAAGATGATTGCTCCGGACAGCGAAAATAAAATCAACGCGTACAATTCAGATTGGTGACTTCTGTGATTGCTGAAGGCGAAACTTCCCAAAAAGAAGAGCAACAAGGTGACTACGATAGAGATTTTGGTAAACAGCGCCGCGTTCGGGCCATATTCGAACATGGCTTTGTATTGATTAAAGAAAGAACATTCCGGCAGAAAGCTTACATATAACGCCATGAGAAGCCCTAATATACCGATGTATCTTGAAAATTTTCCTTTTTCGAAAACTCCTGCAAACAATGCGGCAACTGCAGTTAGGAATATAATGATTAAAACGCTCATTTAATTTAGATTTGAGATTTTAGAGTTCAGATTCCAGATTTTTGGTCTAAGATCTTTGTCTTTTATTTCTTAATTATTTTATTTTTTCTAATTCATCATTGAAGTAAAAATAAACTTCAGCGAACTGTTCACCATTTCGATTAGCGGCTGAGGGAAAACTCCTAGTAGAATTACAAAAACTGCTAAACTCGCCAACACTGAAAATTCTACTGCTGAAAGGTCTTTTGCTGAAGCTAAGATCGCTTCATCTCCTTCGCCAAACATGGCTTTACCGTAAAACCTCAGAAGATATACCGCAGAAAAAATTATCGTAAGTCCCGCAAATATCGCTGCAAGTCCGCTATAATCGAATACTGATTTCAACAAAATGAATTCTCCAATGAAGCCATTTGTTAACGGTAAACCAACTGAACCCAACAACATAAGCAGAAACAAAACAGCAAATTTCGGAGCTACTTTTGCTAATCCACCCATTTGTCGAATATCTCTGGTTTTAAATCTTTTATAAAGAATATCAGCACAATAAAACAATCCCACCACATTAATACCGTGAGCGAAAGTTTGTACCATAGCGCCTTCTGCGCCTTCGATTACGAAACTTCCTTTAACCGTTAAAATTGCTGATGCCATAATTCCGGCCACCATCAATCCAACGTGGGATAGGGAAGAATAAGCGATAATTCTTTTTGAATCGTTCTGGATAATGGCAATTAAAGCTCCGTGTACAATTCCGATGATTGCAAGCACCAAAACGATTTGCCCAGAGATCCCAAGAATTGGTGCCGGAGTAATTGGTAATAAATATCTTAAAAGTCCGTAAACCGCCATCTTCAGCATAATTCCCGAAAGAAGCATCGAACCTTGGGTTGGCGAATAGGTATAAGTATCCGGTTGCCAAGAATGGAAAGGGAAAACCGGTAATTTCACTGCAAATGCAAAGAAGATGAACCAAAAAACCACTGTTTGTTCCGATGGATTCAGGTTTGCGTTATACAAATCAGTTAATGCAAAGGATGCCGAGTGGGTATAAACGTAGATCAATCCCATCAACATGAACAAAGATCCTACAAATGTATACACGAAGAACTTGGTGGTGAACGCGATTTTCTTGTTTTCTTGACCCCAGATTCCGGCAATTAACCAGATTGGAATAAGGGTCACTTCCCAGAAAATGTAGAATAACAAACCATCTAAAGCAGTGAAAACTCCCACCAATCCGAATTGCATCAAAAGAATTAATGCGTAGAACGTGTTTCTGTATCCCGGTTTTTCGTTAAAGGATGATAGGATGATGAGTGGCGTTAAGATATTGGTTAATAATACCAGCAACATACTCATTCCATCAATCCCGAAATGCAAATTACTCTTGATAAATTGTGACCAAGGATAATTGATTTCATACTGAAGAACTCCGTCAACAGTGGGTTTGAAATCGAAATTCGATAGCATATAAAAGGTAAGGAACATTTGTACAAATGCAATTCCCAATGCTAAAAACTTACTTGCGGGGTTTTTCCACGCGAACACCAATGCAGAACCTACGAGAGGTAATAGTAATAATGTTAATAATAGATACGACATTTACTATTGTAATAAAAAGTTAACAATTAAAATAATTCCGATCGCCAATGACATGATGAGCACATAATTCTCCACGTTTCCGTTTTGAAGTCTTTTTGCTGCTCTTCCTGAATCTTCAGCGCCTGTCCCGATAAATTCTACGAATCTATTCAAGACGCCTTTATCGAACATATTTCCTCCAATTCCCAAACCTTCCGTCATTCTCACGAAGGTTGCGTTATATATTTCGTCCAAAAACAATTTCTTGTTCGAAAGCCTTTCCCAGCCAGTATATTTTTCTTCCGGTAAAGCCATTTTTTTCTTGTTTACATAGATGTTTTTTACGATAAACCACACGGTGAAGAACATCACAAGCGTTAATCCCAACAAGATCATTTCGGTTCCGAATTTTACTTCAGGCAATGATACATCATATACATAGATCGATTTCAGCCAATCTGCTAATTTCGCATAATGACCATGACCAATGAAATGCGGAAGACTGATGAAACCTCCAAGAATTGATAATACAGCTAAGATGATCAATGGAATGGTCATCGTTTTTGGGCTTTCATGAAGATGATGTTTTTGCTCTTCACTTCCTCGGAATTCCCCGTGGAAGGTTAGGTAATATGCTCTGAACATATAAATCGCCGTCATTGTTGCCACAATAAATAACACAGCCCATAGAAGTGGGTTTTTCCCGTAAACATTGGTTAAAATTTCATCTTTGGAAATCATCCCTGAAAGGAATGGGAAACCAGAGATTGCCAATGTTCCGATAAGGAAAGTGAAATGCGTAATTGGAATTTTATTTTTTAAACCACCCATTACTCTCATATCTTGTTCGCCACTCATCGCGTGGATCACTGAACCTGAACCTAAGAACAATAATGCTTTGAAGAATGCATGCGTCATCAAATGGAACATTGCAGTAGTGTAAGCTCCTACGCCAAGCGCAACAAACATAAATCCTAACTGCGAAACAGTAGAGTAAGCGAGAACTTTTTTGATATCATTTTGTCTTAAACCAATAAATGCGGCCACCAAAGCGGTCAATAACCCCACGAAAAGAATTACATCCATCGTAGTGGGTGCCAATGAATAAAGGAAATTGGATCTTACTACTAAATAAATCCCTGCGGTAACCATTGTAGCAGCGTGGATCAACGCAGAAACCGGAGTTGGACCCGCCATCGCATCTGGCAACCATGTAAATAAAGGAACCTGAGCTGATTTTCCCATTGCACCGATGAAAAGACTTGCGGTGATGAAAATAATTACAGGAGAATCTAGTTGGAATTTAGAAGAATTTTGTGCTACAGAAAGGAAATCAACAGCGTTGGTTTGATAAGCGATCATGAAAATCCCAATCAACATACCCAAGTCTCCAATTCTGTTCATGATGAAAGCTTTTCTTGCCGCTGCTCCATATTCTTTGTTGGTGTACCAAAAACCAATCAACAAATAAGAACACAATCCTACGCCTTCCCAACCGATAAAAAGAATGAGATAATTGCTTCCCATTACTAATAAAAGCATGGAGAAGATAAATAAATTTAAGTAGGTGAAGAATTTGTAGAAACCTTTATCGTGGCTCATATACCCAATAGAGTAGAGGTGAATTAGTGATCCGATTCCGGTAATAATCATGATCATCATTAATGATAATTGATCGATTTGGAAACCGAAGTTCACCTGGATACCATTCACCCGGAACCATTCAAAAGCTCTTACGATAACAGGTTGCGAATCTGCATTAAAATTCAAAAATAAACTGACAGCGATACAAAAAGATGCAAAAACTACCAGTGTTGCGATACTTCCCACTACGATTTTTGGAAGACTTTTCCCGAAAAGTCCATTGATCAAAAATCCGAATAAGGGTAATAGAACAATTGCGTAAACTAAATTTTCCATCCTTTATTTATCCTCTTAATTTATTAAAAATACTGACGTCAACCGATTTGGTATTTCGGTACATCATTGCGATAATCGCTAACCCTACTGCAACTTCAGCAGCTGCCACCACCATGATGAAAAAAACCAAAATTTGGCCACTTCCATCACCTTTATAGCTGGAAAATGCCGCCAGCAAAAGATTTACAGAATTCAACATCAGCTCTACACATCCCAAAATAATGATGGCATTTTTTCGGATTAATACTCCCAAAACTCCCAAACAGAACAAAACTGTACTCAGAATAATAAAATATTCCAAAGGGACGGTCTGTACAAATGAATTTACTTCTCCCATAATACTATAAATCTTTTTTACCGATTAAAACTGCGCCTACAATTCCCGCGAGAATAAGGATAGAAGCAAGTTCAAATGGCAATACATACTCGTTAAATAATAACCGGCCAAGGTTTTTGGTCAATCCCACTGACGAATCTACATTTTCTGCGAAACTGTTACCTGTAAGACCTTTGAAAGCTCCAAGAATTCCTATTAACAGAATTCCGGCTGCGAAAACTCCAATGAATTTGCTTAAATTCTGCTTTTTACTTTCATCGCCTTTATTTAAGTTCAACATCATCAATACATAAAGGAATAATACCATGATGGCTCCTGCATAGACGATAACCTGAACGATTCCCAGAAACTGAGCATTGAGCAAGATATACATTGCTGCGATGGAAAAGAAGGTTACGATGAGCGAAAGTATCGCGTACAAGGGGTTTCTTGCAAATACGAAATATACAGCGCTTGCTACTGCCAAAAATGCGACCAAGAAAAATATAATCTGTTCCATTTATTTTACTGATTTTTTTTGTAACTCACTCTGTCTTTCAGAAACGTCAATTCTTTCATTGATTTTTTCCACCAGCTTATCTTTACCGTACACGAAACTTCCGCGGTTAGTTTCCACATCCACCAATCTATCAGTTAAATAAATTGCAGATTTCGGGCACGCTTCCTCGCACATTCCACAGAAAATACATCTCAACATATTAATTTCATATACCGATGCATATTTTTCTTCTCTGTAAAGATCTTTTTCCTCCTTGGTTCTTTCCGCAGCGGTCATGGTGATCGCTTCTGCCGGACAAGCCACAGCGCAAAGTCCACATGCTGTACAACGTTCTCTACCTTCTTCATCACGTTTCAGCACGTGCTGTCCGCGCCATACTTTGGCTCTTGGTTTCTGTACTTCGGGGTAAGAAAATACTTTACCTTTGCTACCGGCAAGTGCATGTTTCAAGGTAATCGCCATTCCCTTGAAAATTTCCGGGAGGTATATTTTTTCCATAAAAGTCATCTCTTTATTCGAGACTACTTTAGATCTGTTGGTCAGTTTCATATTGTTTTTGTTTTAGCTATTGGCTTAAGCTTTTTAGCATGAAAACTTTAATTAATTTTAATTATTGGGCAAAAAACACAATTACAGCAGCGGTGATAATCAAGTTTACCAAAGCAAGAGGTATAAGGGTTTTCCAACCAAGATGCATCAATTGATCATAACGGAATCTTGGAATTGTCCAACGAATCCACATGAACACGAGAATTCCTAAAATTACTTTCGACAGCATGGCAACGATACTTAAAATACCGGCTACGTTTTCTCCCCAGTTTTCAGAAACCCAGTTGATTCCTGGATAATTGAATCCTCCGAAAAATAAAGTTGCGATCAATGCATTAGAAATAAACATATTTACATATTCCCCGAACATATATTGCCCAAAGTTCATGGAAGAATATTCGGTCATATATCCGTTCACCAATTCAGATTCACATTCCGGCAAATCGAATGGATGACGGTTGGTTTCTGCCAAAGCTGCTACAAAGAAAATAATGAATGCCAATGGTTGATAGAAGATATTCCAGTTCATTCCGTCTGCAGGAATAAAGCCCCAGATTTTTCCTGTTCCTTGTGCTGAAGTGATGAAGTGTAAATCTAAACTTCCCGACATTAAAATAATTGATAACAAAGAAAGTCCCATCGCCAATTCGTAAGAAATCATCTGGGAAGATGCACGGATAGCTCCAATCAAGGAATATTTGTTGTTCGAAGCCCAACCACCAATCATCATTCCGTAAACTCCGATCGATACCATTCCGATTAGATAAAGAACCCCAATGTCAATATTGGCTACCTGAATGTCAAATGAAGTTCCACCGATATTCAATGTTTTTCCCCAAGGAATAACCGCTCCGGTAATTAGGGAAACAAACATCGTGATTCCTGGCCCCAGATAGAAAAGGAATTTATCGGCATTTTGTGGTACAAATCCTTCTTTGAAGAAGAGTTTACCACCATCTGCCAACGGTTGCAAAATCCCAAATGGTCCGGCTCTGTTCGGTCCGATTCTGTCCTGCAAGGCAGCAGCAACTTTTCTTTCGCCCCAAGTAGAGTAGGCGGCAACACCCATTGATAGGGCGAAAAGTGCAAGAACTAAAATGATTTTAAAGGTAAGTAAATCCATAGGTATTATCATTGAAATTTAAATATGATGAATTCATACTTAAATTAAATCGTTTTCAAATTAAATTATTTCGTCTTTTTCGCCGATTTCTTTTGCATCAGGATTATTCAAAAGACTGATCATATTTTTCGGCTTTTCATAGTGGTTAAGCGAGATTACAGAGTGTCTGTCGATATGTCTTGGTCCTTCGATGTTCCAGTTTTTTAGATCTTTCTTCTCAAATCGGCATTCGTTACAGATCCATTCTTCCACCTCGTCATATTGGTCTTTTCTTGCAGTAACTCTGATGATTTCGTCACCCTTCATCCAAACTACAGCTTTTCCCGAACATTTATCGCATTTGCAGGTAGCGTTCATCGGTTTTGTAAACCAAACTCTACTGGCGAAACGCGCGGTTCTGTCGGTTAATGCACCAACCGGACAAACATCAATTACATTTCCGATGAAATCATTATCCAAAGCTTTATTCAAATAAGTTGAAATCTCTGCATGCTCACCTCTGAAAAGGATGCCGTGCTCACGTTCTTTGGTTAATTGATTCGCCGTAAGCACACATCTTGCACACAAAATGCAACGGTTCATGTGTAATTTTATGTTTGGACCTATATCTTCGGGTTCGAAAGTTCTTCTTTCGAATTCGGTTCTGGTCGCTTCTACACCGTGCTCGTAACCTAAATCTTGCAAATGACATTCTCCTGCTTGGTCGCAAACCGGGCAATCTAGTGGATGATTAATCAGCAAAAATTCTGTAACTGCTTTTCTGGCTTCTTGGGTTTTTTCGGAGGTCAGATTTTTCACTTCCATACCGTCCATTACGCTGGTCCTGCAACTCGCGACGAGTTTGGGCATCGGTCGCGAATCTGCATCAGATCCTTTAGAAACTTCTACGAGGCAGGTTCTGCATCTACCACCGCTGCTTTCCAGCGGTTTGTAGTAACACATTGCTGGTGGTACTGATTTACCTCCGATTTGTCGGGCTGCTTCCAAAATGGAAGTTCCGGGCAAAACTTCTGTAGTCTGTCCGTCAATAGTGATTTTAAATTTTTTTATTTCTTCGCTCATTATAGATGAATTCAAAAATGAATTAATTATTTTTTCGTGTTAAAGGTATATCCTATACCGAAATTCACTTGTGCAAACAAAAAATCCTGCATTGCCTTGTCAGGTTTATTGTTTAGCGTGGTTTTTATATCGGGCATATTGATGTAGCCCACTTTTCCTTCTACTCTTGCCATCCAATGTTTCCAAAAGATGAAGTTGATATTAGTTCTTGCATCCGCTCCGAAACCTGCAACGTGAAAACGGTCACTCCTTTCGTTTCCGAACAATTTCACATTACTTTTTGGCATCATCATTCCAACTCCGCCACCGTAACTCCATACGATATCTACATTTTTCTTGCTCGATAACGAATGGTATTTTTCCAAACCGATATTGATGTAGTTCAGCCCATCGGTATGCTCAAAAGTGAGAAACTGCTCGTCAGCTAAATTCACTTGTCCGTTTTGCACCATTCCAGCATAAACCGGATCGGAGATAGAGCCTTTAAAATCTGCCAGCTGATCCTGATCCATCACATATTTCATGTGGTCTTGTGCAATAACCAAAGCTAAATTATCTTTAATAAAATAACCCAATCTGAAGTTAAATTGAGGAATCGACAAACTCCCCGGATTCACATAATCTAAACTCAAAGGCGATGGTCGATCGTGAGCTACTACATTTTCTAATGTAAAGTCGTAATCCGCTCCTTTGAACCGGATATCAGAATTGGTAAATCCCGCTCTGTTCCATCCCCAGAAAACGAACATCTGTCCTTTTTTCGACATTGGCTTAATACCAAAGTCGAAATCGTCAGAGATCTCATGAGGTGAATCTGCTGCCTGAGCTAAACCCCAGTTCATTCCTAAAAACAGGAATGCAAAAATTTTAAAGAACTTCTTCATCTTACTCTGCTTTCGCAGCTACCGGGATTGGATCTGCATAATTGGCCAATCCATAATTTCTTGTTAATGCTTCGGGGTTATTAATATGCCATTCGAACTCGTCGCGGAAATGACGAATCGCTGCTGCAACCGGCCATGCTGCTGCATCACCCAGCGGACAAATAGTATTACCCTCAATTTTTCTTTGGATATCCCAAAGCAAATCGATATCTGCCATGGTTCCTTCTCCATTTTCAATTTTCTTTAGGATTCTGTACATCCAGCCGGTTCCTTCGCGACATGGGGTACATTGTCCACAACTTTCATGCATGTAGAAATGCGCTAGAGTTAACGTGTGTTTCACCACACATTGATCTTCATCTAAAACGATAAAACCTCCTGAACCCATCATTGTTCCTGTCGCGAATCCGCCGTCGGATAATGATTCATAATTCATATATCTCGGTTCACCATTGATGGTTTTCAATAATAAATTTGCCGGAATAATCGGTACAGAGCTTCCTCCCGGAATACATGCTTTCAGCTTTTTCCCGTTAGGGATTCCGCCACAATATTCATCAGAATAGATGAACTCTTCCACAGTAATGGTCATGTCAATTTCATAAACACCTGGTTTATTAATGTTTCCACAAGCGGAAATCAATTTAGTTCCAGTGGATCGACCAACCCCGATTTTTGCATATTCGGCACCGGTAATATTGATAATTGGCACAACTGCTGCGATGGTTTCGACATTGTTTACTACAGTTGGTGATTCCCAAAGTCCTTTTACCGCCGGGAAAGGTGGTTTCAACCTAGGGTTTCCTCTTTTCCCTTCCAAAGATTCCAAAAGCGCGGTCTCTTCTCCGCAAATATATGCTCCAGCTCCACGATGAACGTAAATTTCTAAATCGTAACCGGTTCCTAAAATATTCTTACCTAAAAATCCTGCTTTTTTGGCTTCTTCGATGGCTTCCTCTAAAATATCTGGAATCCAGGAATATTCGCCACGTATGTAGATATAGGAAGTATTAGCTCCTAAAGCAAAGGATGAAATAATCATTCCTTCGATCAAAAGATGCGGAATGTATTCCATTAAATATCGGTCTTTGAAAGTTCCCGGCTCCGATTCGTCGGCATTTACTACCAAATATCTTGGCACGCCTTCGGGTTTTGCTAGGAAACTCCATTTCATTCCGGTTGGGAAACCAGCGCCTCCACGACCTCTCAATCCAGAAGTTTTTACTTCTTCGGTGATCTCGTCTGGAGTCATTTTCAGGGCTTTTTCCACCGCTTCGTACCCGCCTTGCTTGCGGTAAACGTCGAAGTAGCGGATTCCTTCTACATGTGCGTCTTTAAGTAAAAGTTTTTTACTCATTTTTTAATTGATATTAGTCTAAAGCAAGCGTACCCTGTCTGCAAAGTTCCAGGATTTCATCTACTTTTTCTTTTGTTAAATTTTCGTGATAAAACTTGCCCAACTGCATCATTGGTGCATATCCACAAGCACCTAGACATTCCGCAGGTTTCAGGGTGAAAAGTCCGTCGGCAGTTGTTTCTCCGTTTTTAATGTTCAAAGTCTCGCGGATGTAGCTTAAGATATCGTCGCTCCCTTTCAACATACAAGGTCCCGTTTGGCAAACTTCCAATACGTATTTTCCTACGGGTTTCATATTGAACATCGCATAGAAAGTTGCAACTTCATACACTTCAATAGGTTTAATACTTAGCAACGAAGCAACATAATCCATCACCGGAACATCCAGCCAACCGCCAAATTCTTTCTGTGCAACGTGGAGGATGGGAATTAAAGCAGATTTTTGCTTTCCTTCCGGATATCTTGCGATAATTTTATGAACCTGCTCTAGGGTTTCAGGTTTAAAAGCAATAGTTTCGCTCATATTTAAAGATTTTAGATTTTAGATTTTAGATTTTAGATGAAAATCCTAGTTCTAAAAATCCTATCAATTTTGATATTAATTTACATTTAAAGAGTTTAGATTATTTTACAATTGATAATCTAAACTCAACATTTTTTTATGCGTCGAGCTCGCCCGCAATCACATTCATACTACACATGGTTACGATGGCATCGGAAATCATTGCCCCTTTGATCATCTCGGGATAAGCTTGATAATAGATGAAACAAGGTCTGCGGAAATGTAATCGGTATGGGGTTCTGCCACCATCACTTACAAGATAGAATCCTAATTCTCCGTTCCCACCTTCTACAGCGTTATACACTTCACCAACAGGAACTTCAGTTTCTCCCATCACGATTTTGAAGTGATAGATCAATGCTTCCATTTTATTGTAAACATCTGCTTTTTCTGGAAGGTAAAATTCCGGAACATCCGCATGGAAAGGACCGTCTGGCAAATTTTTATAAGCTTGTTCAATGATTTTCAAAGATTCCCAAACCTCCTGTTGTCTTACCATAAATCGGTCATAAGTATCCCCTGAAGTTCCTACAGGAATAATAAAATCGAAATCGTTGTAAGAGGAATATGGGCTTGCTACTCGAACATCATAATCTACACCGGTTGCACGAAGGTTAGGCCCTGTGAAACCATAACTCATTGCTCTTTCTGCAGAGATCGGGCCAGCTTTGATGGTTCTGTCCATGAAAATTCGGTTTCTTTCGTTTAATGCACAGAATTCGCCCCAGATTTTCGGGAATGTCTTTAACCAATTTTGTAAAAGCTCATGGAACTTCGGGTTGAAATCTCTTTCGAAACCTCCGATTCTTCCCATATTTGTGGTCATTCTTGCCCCACAAATTTGCTCGTACATTTCGTATATTTTTTCTCTTTCTTGGAAGAGATAGGTAAGTCCTGTAATAGCACCGGCATCCATTGCAGTTACACCGTTGCAAATCATGTGGTCGCCAATTCTAGCCAATTCCATCATGATGACCCTCATATAATCCACTCTTTTTGGCACTTCGCAACCAATGAGTTTTTCAACCGTAAGATGCCACCCAATGTTGTTAATTGGAGCAGAACAATAGTTCATTCTATCGGTAAGGGTAGTAATTTGTGCGAAGTTTCTTCTTTCAGAAATCTTCTCGAAAGCACGGTGAATATAACCGATGGTTTGCTCGGAGTGCAGAATTCTTTCCCCGTCCATCGTAAGAATATTTTGGAAAATACCATGAGTAGCCGGATGTGTTGGTCCCAAATTCAGGGTATATAGCTGCCCATCAATATGTTCTTTTGAATCGTGTTGGCTGATTATATTGGATAGCGCGTTGTCTTTCATAATTGATTTTGGCTTTTGGCTTTTGGCGGAGATTGGAGTATAATCTGCAAAAAGCGGTTTGCATTTTTATCGTCCGAACATTTTGTCATCTTTATCCGTTCTGGTACCATCTTCTAGGCGGTATTCCTTTAACATAGGATGATAGCCAATGTCTTCCATATTGAGAATCACCCGTAGATCGGGATGACCTTTAAATTTTACGCCATAGAATTCATAAGTTTCTCTTTCCATCCAGTTTGCACCAGCGTATAGATCGGTCAAAGAATCTACCTCGGCATTTTCTTTAGGCATAAATGTTTTAAGACGAATCCTAAAGTTGGTCATCATATTGTGAAGATGATAGACTACTCCGATTTCTTTGGCCGTATTTTCAGGATAATGAATACCACAAATATCCGTAAGGAAATTAATTTCTAAAGAAGAATTTCTAAGGTGGTGAATTACTTTTTTGATGTCCTCTTTTTTTATTTCAATCGTGAGAAAACCATAAGGTTCCGAATGGGAGATCACCGAATCTGGAAATTCTCTGGTAATTGCTTCTAAAACGAATTCGTTTGTCATTTCCAATTAGTTTATGTCGTAGGATTCGAGTAATTCTTTGTATTCTTGCATGTCTCTTCGGCGAATGCTTTCGCTTTCGCAAAGTGCTTGTACTTGCATAACCCCTTCGATGATTTGCTCAGGTCTTGGAGGGCATCCGGGTACATAGACATCTACCGGAATTATTTTATCTATTCCCTGTAAAACAGAGTAGGTATCGAAAATACCTCCACTAGAAGCGCAAGCACCAACGGCAATTACCCATTTGGGTTCTGCCATTTGGGTGTACACCTGCTTCAATACAGGACCTAGTTTTTTTGATATTGTACCACATACCATCAACATATCTGCTTGTCTTGGTGAGAAAGAGTTTTTCTCCATCCCAAATCGGGAAGCATCATAAGTAGGATTTAGTACGGCCATGAATTCAATACCGCAACAAGAAGTAGCAAAGGGCAACGGCCAAAGAGAATATTTTCTGGCCATTCCGATAACGCTGCTGAGTTTGGTGGCAAAAAAGCCTTCGCCCTCAAAGCCTTCCGGCGGTTCAGCATCCATTCTAATGATTGGTTTAGTATCTGACATTTTTTTTGTTTTCTAAGTTTAAAAAAAAGTAAATGGAACAAGATGATTACCTGTCCCAATCTAAAGCACCGCGTTTCCACACATAAATGAAAGCCACGAAGAATACTGCAATGAAGGTAAGTACAGCAAAAAATCCTTCCATACCAAATTCACGGATATTGACGGCATATGGGTAGAAGAACACGATTTCGATATCGAAAAGTACAAATAGAATTGCAGTAAGAAAATATTTTACAGAAAAAGGGTTTCTCGCATTTCCTTCTACTTCCACACCACACTCAAAATTCTCGTTTTTCTTTACGGAAGAGGCTTTTTGCCTAGGACCTAAAAAGTGGGTGCCTAAAATACAAAGTACAACGAATCCAAAACCTACAGCTATCTGTATAAGAATCGGAAGATAGTTTTCTGGTATATTCATGTCTACATTATTTTCTCAATTTGCAAATTTAACGAATAAAGATTTAAAGAGGAAATTTAACCCCTGAAATTATGATGTAAAAAGAGATTTTCACTAATTTAGAATCAATAAAAATAATCTATTTTTTGCCCGAATTATTAAGACGTTTCAGGACTAAAAAAGCTACATAACCAATGTATAAAAATAAGAAACTGGCAAAAAGGATGTTGATCAAGGTATTCATTCGCTCATCCTGAACCTGAAAAAACTGATTATATGCAATGAAAGCAATAATCATCGCTAAATAAAAATACAGTTGCTTCTTCATTTTTTTATTTGTATGATTTTAATGGCTTATCGCTAATTAATTTCCATGGAGTAGGTGCGTCTGCGCTTATGATTGACCGGGTTGTAATCCTGCCATAAAACCTGCACACTCTTGTTTTCCTCTAATTCCGGGTTGGTTTCTGCAAATTTAATTCCCATTTTATTAAATCTTACAAAGATTTCCTTAAAAATAATAGCTGTAACGCCACGACGTTGATATTCCGGATGAATGCCAATGAGATAAAAATTGGCTCGATCATTTTTTTTGCCCGCTTGCAAAAAATGCCACCAACCGAAAGGCCAAAGTTTTCCTTTAGACTTACGCAAAGCCTGCGAATAGGAGGGCATCGTAATGGCAAAAGAAATCAACTGATGGTTTTCATCTTCCACACAAATCACATAATTTTTGTCGATGTAGGGAAAATATTTTTCCTTGTAGGTTTTAATCTGTTCATCGGTAATCGGCGTGTAGGTCGATAGCGAATTATAGGTTTGATCCAACAACTTAAACATAGGTTCTACCAAAGGCAAAATTTCTTTTTTATTCTTAAAATCGATTACCTTCAGCTTGTATTTTTGGGCAATTAAACTGCTGAATTTTTCAACCCGTTCCGGCAAGACTGTTGGGAAATTCATTTCGAATTCTACCCATTCTTTTTCTTTGACCAAGCCCAATTTTTCTAAATGTTTTGGATAATATTCGAAATTATATAAGCCAATCATCGTTGCCAATTTGTCAAACCCCATCGTCAACATTCCGGCTTTGTCAAGGTTGGTGAAACCCATCGGACCCTCGATCTTGTTAATGTTTTTCTCTTTAGCAAATGAAATCGCGGTGTCAATTAGTGCTTTGGAAACTTCATAATCATCAATAAAATCTAACCAGCCAAAACGCACCTTACTGATGCCCAATTCTTTCTCTTCTTTATGATTTATCATGAGGGCAATTCGACCTGCGATTTTTCCATTCTTGTATGCAAGAAATTGTTTCGCCTCAGAATAGCTTAAAGCCGGATTTTCCGCAGGATTCCAGATGTTTTTTTCCTCATTAATTAAAGATGGGACATAATTTTCATTATTTTTGTAAAGTTCCATTGGAAATTTAATGAAATGCATTAAATCCTTTGATGTTTTTACTTCAATTACTGAGATTTCAGCCATGCTTTTTGATTTGAATAAACAAATATAATTGATTAAAATAAATATCAAAACTTTGGCACATTTTTTACATCAGTAAAGCGATTTTAAAACCTATTAAAACATAAAATAAAATGACAGGCTATTATTTAATTATTGGGATTTCAATGCTCGTAAGTTGGTTGGTTTCTGCCAGACTGAAATCTAAATTTGAACATTACTCGCAAGTGCACCTCCGAAATGGATTGTCGGGAAAAGAGGTGGCTGAAAAAATGTTGAGAGATAATGGGATTACCGATGTTCAAGTGATTTCTGTTCCTGGACAATTGACGGATCACTACAATCCTGCCAATAAAACCGTGAATTTATCCGAAGGAGTTTATATGCAAAGAAACGCAGCAGCAGCAGCAGTTGCAGCTCACGAATGTGGTCATGCAGTGCAGCACGCGGCAGGATATTCTATGTTACAATTGAGGTCTAAATTGGTTCCGATTGTGAATATCAGCTCTAATTTAATGCAGTTTGTCCTCATTGCCGGTATTGGTTTGATGGCAGCTACTAGAACCATCGAAAATCCGAACGGAAATACAACCGTTCTGGCAATTGGCGTATTGATGTTTGCGGTAACCACTTTATTTGCCTTCGTTACTTTGCCGGTAGAATACGACGCGAGCAACAGAGCAATGAAATGGTTAAAAGACACCGGAACCGTAACTGCAGAAGAATACGTTGGCGTTCAGGATTCTCTGAAATGGGCGGCCAGAACTTATTTGGTGGCAGCTCTAGGATCATTGGCACAGTTGCTTTATTGGGCTTCGATGCTGATGGGAAGAAGGGATTAAGGTTTACAAAAATTCAAAAGAAATATGTTGCATCTCGGACAATTGTTCCGAGATGTTTTCTTTTAATGAGGTTTTAATTCTGGCTCTAATGGTGCATTTTTCATCGGTCAAAAAGTCCATTATTTTTCCATCGAATTTATTCAGCAAAGTAAAAATTTGGTTTTGCTGATGAAATTCAAAATGGATTTCAAGATCGAATTCCAATTCTTTCGTTAAAATTTCCGCTTCGTCTAAAGCCAATTTTGCGGATTCTTTATAGGTTTTCACCAAACCGGAAACGCCCAATTTGGTTCCGCCATAATACCGAACTACAATGACCAACACATCCGTGATATCATGCGCCAACAATTGGTTGTAAATCGGCAACCCGGCACTCCCCGAAGGTTCTCCGTCGTCATTTGCACGATAATTTTCACCATTTATGCCATAGCGAAAAGCGTAGCAATGGTGCGTTGCTTTTGGATGTTCTTCGCGAATTTTAGATAAGTATTTTTTAATGTCATCTTCATCATTTAATGGAAATGCAAAACTCAAAAATTTACTTCCTTTTTCTTTCAAAAGAACATTTTCTATGGCAGATTTTATTGTGTTGAATGAGAATTCCAAGGATTAATAATTTTTGTAAAATTTAAGCATGTTATTTCTGAAAATTTCAGTTTTATAACTTTTTGCTGGGAATTCTGGTGCGGGGGTTCCGTTTTCTAAGATTAGATTTTCATCATTGATGATGATGGCTTCGTCCCAAATTCCGGAATTTATAAATTGTTGTAAAGTATATCTTCCACCTTCAATGAGAACTGATTGAATTTGTTGTTCGTAAAGAGCTTTCATTAAATTTTCAATGAAATTTTCTTTTTCTATTTTGATGAATTGAATGTTTCCTTCCACCGAATTTTTGATGGAATTTAAAACCAAAGTTGGGGCTTCTTCATTATAAACATTAAAAATTTCAGGTACTTTTAAATCGAAATCAATTAAAATTCTCACGGGATTTCTTCCGGAAACTTCGCGAGTTGTGAGCGACGGATTGTCGTTCAAAGCGGTATTTGTTCCGACCAAAATTGCATGTTCTTCACTTCTTATTTGATGAACAAATTGTTTGGTCAGAGGATTTCCTATTTGAAAAGGCTTATAATCTTTGTCCATAAAACCATCTCCCGATTCTGCCCATTTTAATAGAATAAAAGGTCTTTTTTTCTGATGAAAAGTGAAAAATCGCTTATTAAGCTCTTTGCATTCATCATCCAAAATTCCTGAAATGACTTCTATTCCGGCATTTTCAATTAATTGTTTTCCTTTTCCATTTACTTTTTCATGAGAATCCAAAGTTCCGATTACCACTTTTTTAAATCCAATTTCGATAATTTTATTGGCGCAAGGTGGAGTTTTTCCGAAATGAGAACAGGGTTCCAAACTCACATAGATTGTGGAATCCTTCAATAATTCCGGGTTTTTCACTGAGTTAATCGCATTGATTTCAGCGTGAGGTTCTCCAGCCTTTTTGTGGTAACCTTCACCAATTATTTCACCGTTGTACACAATCACGCTTCCTACCAAAGGATTGGGATAGGTGTTTCCGCGAGCCTTTTGAGCAAGTTCGAGACAGCGTTTGATGTAAATTTCGTCGGTCATTTTATTGCAAATAATATTTGTTTTAATGAAAAACACCCAACTTTTGCCGGGTGTTTCGTAGTTATTTTTTTGAAAAATTAATTTCCGGAAGCAGCTTGAGATATTTTAATTTCAGGAATTTTGTACTCAATCATGGTGCTCATCAAGTGGTCGCGTTGTTTGGACAAAGATTTCGCAGCAGATTTCAAATCCCCATAGATTCGTTTTGCATAAGAAATCATTAAAAAAGTTTTTTGACCTCCAATTTCAGATTGCTTGAACCGGTAAATGTTGTATTCCACATACGGATCGCCATTTGTAGGGCTTTCCGAGATGGAATAATCAACAATGTATTCCCCACCATCCGGACTTTCGGTTACGTTGACCTGGGAAAATTTATCTTTTTCTCGACGATTTTGCACCATTTCCACTTTTTGCCGCACCGCAAGTTCCATATCAATTTCCTTATTGAAAAAAGAAAGGTCGATCAATTGGTTGAAATTTTCAATGCGTTCATCTTTTGGGATGTATTGTTCCTGGAACAGTGTTTTCGAACGTTGTTTCGATTGATTGAGGAAAAATTCAGTTCCGTCAAATTCAATAGGATTGGCTATGGACAAAATACTCTGGGCAGATTCTTGAGCTTTCACTAAACTCAGAGATCCAACCAGTAACATTAAAAATAGATTCTTAATCATGACACGATTTATTGATTTTCTCCGGACACGATTTTGTGCAAACTCAGTTTCATCGCTTCTAATTGAGCTTTTTTCTCGTCTATTTTATCGAATGTATCTTTCAATAATGGATTTTCGCGATTGGAATTGCTGAAGAAACTCAAGTTATTTTCCATCTTCACGATTTCAGCTTCCAAATCCGCAATTTGGTTTTTGATTTTTCTGGCTTTATCGGTCAGTTGATTTTCAGAAAGTCCTTCTTCTTTCAAATCAAATTCGAAGATTTTGTTGAGTTTCAGTTTTTCTCTAAGCGTTTTGTTGAATTCTGTATTGATGCCGATTTTCTCGCGAGGAACCTTTCCGATATTATTCCAACTGGTTTTGATTGCTTCAATTTTTTCAATACTTCCTTCTTGATCGGTAATTTCTTTCAATTGATCAAGAAGTTGATTTTTGTTCTTGAAATTTTCTTTCCAGTTGTCGCTTACGGCGTTGTTTTTCTCACGATAATTATTGAAAAATGTGTTGCACGCTTCACGGAATTCGTCCCAAACTTTGTTGGTCATGCTTCTTGGAACGTGTCCGATTTTTTTCCAGTCCTCTTGAAGCTTTTTGAAAAGAGGCACGGTAATCTCCCAATCTTCAGATAGGCTATTGTCCTTGGCAGTTTGGATCAATTTCAGCTTTTCTTCGAGGTTGGATTGCTGGTTATTTTTTAGGCCTTTATAAAATTCGTTTTTCTTGGTGTTGAAATTTCTAAGGTTTACCTTAAAATCATTCCAATTTTGGTTGGATTCTTTCCTCGGAACGCTTCCTATTTTCAAGAATTCGGTTCTTAAATCCTCAATTTTTTTGATAGCATTTTGCCAGTAATTGTGATTAGGTTCTTTCTCCGGATTACTTATTTTTACAATTTCCCCGATGATTTTATTTTTCTTCTCGAGGTTTTCTTGTTGTTCCTGATCGATTTGTGCGGAAAGTTCAGTTTTTCTTTCGTGGATTTTATTCGAAATTTCCTTGAATTCTTCCCAAGTTTTTTCTCTGAATTCCTCGGCAACCGGTTCTGCTTCTTCTTTCCAAAGTTTGTGTAAGTATTGAAGTTCGTTCAGCGCTTTTTGTACTGCTGGTTCGTTTTCCAATTCTTTCGCTCTTTCGATGATGTGCAACCTTTTCTCCAAATTATGAGCATATTCCTGCTCCATGTACTCTTTGTTCATGTCCAGCATTTGATAAAACTGATTCAAATGATGGAAATAATTGTTGTTGAGTAATTTAAACTCGGATTTTGCAACTTGTCCGGCATTTTTCCAAGCCTCTTTGATCTCGCGAATCGCCTTGAAAAGATTGGTTCCTACTTCAGTGTTGGTATAAAGATTTTTGAGTTGTTCAATGATATTTTGCCTTTCTTCAAGATTTTTAGAATGATTTTCCTCCTGCACTTTTGCGAATTCATCATTCTTTTCACGGAAAATATGGATTAAACTTGATAATTTTGACTGCATCGGGTGATGAAAACTGAAATTTTCCTCGGGATTTCCTGCTGAAACAAACTCGCTTTTTTGGTCCTCTGTTTCATCATGAATGAAATGATTCGCTTGCTCTTTCAGTTGATTGAATTGTCTAAAATAAGCACCCGCATTTTCTTTATTGATGAGAGCTTCCATTTCTTCCAGAACTTCAGGCAAAGTTAAATGCGCTACATTTTCCAATTCATCTCCTTGATGCAAATCCTGCGGGTCACCGTGGTCTGCTTTTCCAGGATCGATTTCAGAAAGCACTTTTTCCGTAGGAATTTCTACCGATTTTTGGGTGTCTACATCTGCTTGATGTTCAGGAGTTTCCTGTAAGACTTCTGCCGGTGTTTCCGAATTTTCTTCAGTAACGTCTAGCGTGTTTTCGGCTGGAGTTTCTGTGTTTTTTTCGATGGAAACATCTTCGGTGATGGGTTTTTTCTCATTGTTGTCAGAGATTGAATCTTCTGTAATCATAGCAAACGTTTTTATTAGTATTAAAAAGGGCAAAAATTCTTAATCATTAATAGAATTGGTAACTAAAGCACTAAATTAACTTATTTTTATTGAAAGTTCCAAATTTCCCAGTTTTTTTCTGCCTGTTGCTCAAGCATGTAGAAACCATTGGCGGTTTTTGCGCCTTTTTCTGCCACTTTTTTGATGAAACTGGTGTAGTTGGGATTGTAAATCAAATCAATAATTAAATGTTTTTCCGTGATTCCTTCGAAAGGAAATTTCAAGCAATCATCCACATTCGGGAAAGTTCCCACCGGCGTACATTGGATAATTAAAGGATTTTTTGCAACCATTTCCGAACTGAGGTTTTCGTAATTTAATTCGGTGGTTCGGGATACTGTCAGGTAAGGGATCTGGTGTTTTTCCAAAACGTATTGAACGGCTTTTGCAGCACCGCCATTTCCCAAAACTATTGCGGAATCGTGCGATACTTTTCGGTGAAGCAACAAAGTTTTTTCAAAGCCATAAACATCCGTATTAAAACCTTTTTTGATGCCGTTTTTAATCAAAATACAATTTACAGCTCCGGTTTTTTTAGCTTCGTCGCTAAGCTCATCGAGATAGGGAATGATTTTCTCTTTATAAGGAATCGTAACGTTCAACCCTAATAGATTAGGAGTTGCGAGCAGGTTTTCAATTTCGGAAAGGTCTTGTAAATCGTAAACATCATACGCATAATTTTTCAACATCAACCGCTGAAATTTATCTTCAAAATATTTTTTAGAAAAGGAATACGAAATATTTCTCCCGATGATTCCCAATTTTATTTCTTCCATTCCTCAAAAATAAAAAAAAGACTGGTAAAAAAACCAGTCTTTGAATGAAATATAATAGAAAACTAAGATTATTCCACAATGAATTTTGCACTGCTATTCGCAGCTTTCAGAATATAAACGCCTTTCGGTAAATTCTTCAAGATAATTTTGCTTGAATTTTTGAATGGCTGATTGATCGATTGAACCATTTTTCCGGTGAAATCAAAAATTTGAGCATTTTCAATAGCATTTAAATTTTTACCGGAAACATTTAATTCACCATTCTTTACCGGATTTGGGTAAATGGAAAGAGCGTTTTTGTTGATTCCGCTATCGTTTACGGCAGCTAAAGTGTAGCAAGTCCATTTCATATCATCAATTGCAACTCGGTTGGTAGTGCTGGTGTTTTGAAGCGTAATTTCTACAGTTCCAGCTACGTTGATTCCGGTTACAGTTGTTGTAGTTGCGGTGGAGCTGTAAGGAATGGTTTTTCCGGTATCTTCACCGTTTACCAATATCTTTAAAGTTCCTGCAGATCCACTGAATTTCAATTGCGTAGTCACGGTTAAATCTGCAATTCCGTTGGGTACAGACAATGCTGTAAGGAAGCCGTTTCGGATGGTAATTGCTTTTCCGTTGATCGTTTGGTCGGTTCTGGAATCTTCTGAAGTCCAAGAAACTCCATTGCTGGTCCAGTTATACGTAGAGTAGGTGGAAGCGCTTGCAGGAATACTGTCGAAGTTTTCATCGCCACAGTTAGTTCCAACAGCGGTAGTGGTTGCAGTTACAGAATTGCTTTGTGGTGATACATTATTTCCGCCATCTTTTGCCACTACATAAATTGTGTATGTTGTCAACGGATTTAAGTTTGCGATATTTGTTGAAGTCGCCGATGTTGATCCCATCAAATTCCCATTTATATAAATGTCGTAAGCGGTCACACCAATATTGTCCGTTGAAGCAGTCCATTGTACAGCGATATTGTTGGTTCCTACGGAAGTTACTGCCAAATTGGTAGGAGCTGTAGGAGCTTCATTATCGATTAAGGTAGTTCCAGAAGCAGTATTACTTTGTGGAGATAGATTTCCTGCGGCATCAGCAGCAATTACATAGAAATTATAAGTTGTTCCTTGGTTCAAGCCAGAAACAGTTGCGGAATTGGAACTTGCATTGCTATGGAAATTTCCGTTTGAGTAAATTTTGTAATATGCTACTGCGATATTGTCGGTAGAAGCAGTCCAAGCTAAGTTAGCAGAGTTGGTTGATGTAGAAACCACTAGCAGATTCGTCGGAGTAGTTGGAGCTTGATTGTCTGCAACCTGTGTTCCCCAAATTTGCTGTACCCATTCCGGATGATCGATAAAAGGATTTCTGTTTTTCTGGAAGGTAAATGATGCATTGTTTCTCTCAATTTCAGAAGGAGAAACCGGATCCTGAGCGGACCATGTCATTAGTACATCTCTTTCCCAAGTTTGAAGGCCCGGATAAGGAGATCCTCCTAACATTCCGCCTGTCGAGAAACCAGCAAGTTGGCTTTCATACCTGGTTACGAAATAGAAAATCATTCTCGCGATATCACCTTTGAATTCATCGATCGGTTCGCAAACAGTACCTGAATATCCCGCGGCGGTGTTCGGACCAACTTTAGTTCCGTTTTTTGAAGTAAAGGAAGGGTTTGAAACAGTTCCGAAAGGATAGTTGCTTCTCATTCCGTTTACTTTACCATCGGTAGGGCGAATAAAATGAATGTCCGAAACCATTGGCGCTTTAGAATTGAAAAAACTTTGCGGCACTACGTGTTCCCTGTTGTAGCAATCACCTTCTACACTGTAATTTCCACATTTTTTAATACCATGTCGGTACGTATAAGGATCTGTGCCGGTTGGATTTTCCGAGTACATATCGAGAACAGAACCGTCGTTTTCATAGAAATGATCAGTGTCCGTGGTTACATATCCTGTGTAAAGACCGTCATAGCCGTTGTCTTTATGACCTGCAGTGATGATGGAGCTGAGCTTTGTTTTCAATGCTGCTCCGGTTAATCCTTCGGTGCCATTGTAGTAATTGGCAGGAGCTTGTGCTAATGTTAGCGAAAACATCATGCCAAGCAAAAGGGTAGTAAATTTTTTCATTAAATTATAAATAAAATTGGAGGGCAAAGTTAGGAAAAAAACAAATCTTAAGATTCTATTTATGAGAAATTCATAATTATTTAATTTAATCTTTTCTAAAGACTACTGGGAAAGGGAAATTGAATTATGAAACGGAAGTTATTTTTAGTTGATACTAAAGTAGAGAATTAGAATACAAGATGTAGAAGCAAAAATTCTTAGTTGTTAGAAAAATAAGAACGATTGAATTTCGAGAAAAACCACGAAATTCCGAAACCAAATAAGGCAGCAGTTCCACTTACGATAAGGTAATTGATGAATTTTATCCGAACCGGAAAAGCCAAATCGGTGTTGGCACCTGCCTTGAAAAATCCGGTACTAATTTGAAGATAACTCACCGCTGTACCGATGATTAAACCGCTCAAAATACCGAATAACACGATTAAAACTCCGGTATAGAAGTAAATATTTCTTAATGATTTCAAATTCATTCCCAAAGAAATCAGCGATTTTGCCTGTTCCTTTTTGTCGAGTTGAAGAATGATGATCGCACCTGCCAAATTAAATGTCGTAATGAAAATTACCAGCGCGAAAATCAGATAAATAAACAGTTTCTCAGTATTGATCATCTTCCAGAAAGCAGCATTTTCTTCAGCTTTTGTTTTGAGATCGTATTTGTTTCCCAATAATTTTTGAAGCTTTTGCTTTACCAAATCTGCGTTTTCTGGATTATTAAGTTTAATCACAATTTGGTAGGCGGATTTTTTTGGCAAATCCAGCAATTCCCAAGTAAGTTCGATCGGTGAGATAATCATATTGTCGAGCTGATCATTTCCTGGGAAAACTCCCGATGGAAAAATCTCTCTTTTATTGAAAATATCTTCTTCTTTGCTGATAAGGCCGGTTCCCGGTTTGGGCATCATTAAAGTCGCGAATTCGGAACCCTCACCGATCGGAATGGCAAGTCGGTTATCGAGTTTATTTTCAATGAGAACTTCATTGGAATATTTGAAACTCGGATAGCTACCGTAGAAAATATTTTTATGAATGGGATTTACCAAAATATAAGCCGAATCTACCCCTCGCAAATTTGCAATGTCGCCGTTTTCCCGGAAATTGATGTACACTTTTTCTTCAATAACTTTAGAGAAATGCTGGATTTCTTTTTCATTTTGAAGAATTTTCGTGGCTTTATCAATGTCAGGAATTGTTTTTCCTTGTTTACTTTTTACGGTAAGATCTGCATGAAGATTTGCGATAAGATCCTGGTTGAGATCCTCGAGTCCCGAAAAAACCGAAATAATGATAAACATCGCCGTCACCGCAACCATCATCGCCAAAGCAGCAAGCCAAGTGATAAAGGTAACTGCAGTACTTCCTTTTTTGGCAAGCAAGTACCGGGTTGCGATGTAGAATGCAGTGTTTTTCAAAACAGGAAATTTTATCGGAAAATATTTTGATTAAAGTATAGGATTATCGCCTTCGCCTCTGAGTTCTTTTTCAATTTTCTCTACATCATCCAGCGTGGTATCCAAATAGAAGTTGATTTCCGGAATAATTCTCACTTGTTTTCCCATTTTCTGCCCCATGAAATTTCGGTATTGCGCCTTATTTTCATTAATTTCCTTCATAATCTGCATGCGGAATTCTTGCGGGAAAATGCTTAAATAAATTTTTGCAATACTCAAATCAGGAGTTATTTTTACATCCGATACCGTTACCAGAAACGTTTGTTTACTTTCTGATGCCTGCTTGCGGAAAAATTCTGCGAAATCTTCCTGTATAATTTGTGCTACTTTTCTTTGTCTGTTGCTTTCGTTCATGGCGCAAATTTACTATTTTTGTTTGAATTAAAAACCCATGTATGAAGACCGGATTTGTAATATTTGTGAGGTTTTCTGCTAAATTCATTAAATAATATCATTAATTTTTAATATGAAAATAGAACATCTCGGCATCGCTGTAAAATCGCTCGAAACTTCTGATCATCTTTTTGCTCGGCTTTTAGGAAAAGAAAATTACAAGAAAGAATCGGTAGAAAGGGAAGGGGTTACTACTTCTTTTTATGAGTTAGGAGATAGCAAAATAGAACTTTTGGAAGCGACCAATCCCGATAGTCCTATTGCAAAATTTATTGATAAAAAAGGCGAAGGGATTCATCATATAGCATTTGGGGTGGATAATATCTTCGATGAGATTGAAAGATTAAAAAGAGAAGGCTTCCAATTCATCTCCGAGGAACCAAAAGATGGTGCGGATAATAAGTTGGTGGTTTTTTTGCATCCAAAATCTACAAATGGTGTTTTGGTAGAATTATGTCAAGAAAAGTTGTGAAAATTTTTGATTCTATAGAAAAAAGTTTATTTTTGCACCTCGTAAAAACGCAGGGAATTCGTTTCCGAAGTTTTTGGCCTTGTAACTCAGTTGGTTAGAGTAGCTGACTCATAATCAGCAAGTCCTTGGTTCGAGCCCAAGCTGGGCCACACTGAAAATTAGACACTTACAGAATTTTGTAAGTGTCTTTTTTTATTTTTGACGAACATTTGACGAACATTTTAAATTTATTTTATTGCTATATTAGTGCTGTTATTTTGTATAGAAACTAAATGGATAGTATATATCTTGTCGCTTATACCACGATACTAATTTTCACAATACTCATTCCGAGCTTTCTTCTTGGGCGGATCTGGTTCGCTGTAAGCCCATTTGTCATCAATTATTATCGTTCAGAGAAAGCCAGTTGGTATAACAGTTGGAACACAGACCGTTTTTTAATAGTGGTGTCGGGCGTGGCGATATCCGTTGTACTTTCATTCTTCTGGGGCGTAAAGATACTGAGGCAGATACGGGAGGTGGAGCCGGACTTTGTTGAAGTCTTTTTCTATATCGTTATACAGATCATTATTTTGGTATTGCTTGAGGCAAAAATGGATCACCCCGGAAAACCTCTGAAAGCGTTTCGAGAATTTCAAAGGAAGAGATATGACGAACGCTTTGTTTTCTTGGAGAAGCAAAATGCTGCCGATACGGTTACCCATCATGCTGCCGAATTGAAGAAAGAAATTCAGCATACTAAGGAAAGCTTAGCAGGAGAGATACAGATTCATAAGGATATCAGCACCGAGATTCATTTATTGGCTGACGAAAATAACCGATTGCTGAAAACTTCGGACTTTCCATTTGAGTTTAGGAACACGACACATTTGAATATATCTAACCTTATGACGGAGTATTTTATAAGTGAGGAATCTAGACAGCCGCTAGAGGATTTTCTGCTAAGAAAAAGAAAGAATGGCAAGATTGTTTTTACAAAAATTGCACGAAACGGCGTGAGTATTCAACCTATCCTTGACTTCTTCTCCCGATATACCGACCTGATTGAAAAATGCAAGGCAGAAAAATATTCTCAGGCGGAGACTGCCAAAATCATAAACGAAACAGCTTCCGCCCTGACACGGAAGGGAGAACTAGAAAACTAGCCCATAAATTCTAAAAATTTGTCGAAATATCTTTCTTGATGTCTTTTTTAGTAAAAAATATGGGTATTTTCAATTTGTCAGATAAATATTTTAGATGAATCATTTTATTGTAAATCAATTATTTAAATGCGATTTTTTATCGTTTTAAAAATTAAATTTCATAATATATTATAAAACAAAACCTCCTGCGAAATGCACATTTCTTTAGGTTGTTTTATTTTACAAAAAAATTTTCAAGTCGCTTTTAGGCGGCTATTTCTTTGGGAAATATCTTGGCCTCAACAAAATTCAACGAAATGAAAGACCAAGAAAGACTAGCTGCGCTAGAAAGCCAAATGTCCACTTTGGTAAACTCGCAAAAAGAGTTTACCTCGAAGGCGCTACAGATGCTCGCCCTCGGAACCAAGAACATCTATTCTAAGGAAGAGGCCGCGCTGTTCCTCAACCTGGATCCGGACTATCTCTACCAACTCAAACACCACGGCAAATTGAAGGCCTACAAAAAGAAGGGGCAAAAGAAAATCTACTTTCGCAAAGAGGACCTCGAAGCTTATCTTCTGGGGGATAATGTGGAGGAAATACAAAATGATGACTATGTCGCATTCGAGCAGGAAATTCTGGAGCGATGGAAGAAATAACCAACAAGCCGGCTGAAGAGCAAAAAATCCCAGTACTCTACCAAACCGCTTCCGAGACCACTACCATTTTCGATATGGTGATGAAGTATCTTGAAAGCAAGTATGACCTTCGCTTTAACGCCATCGCCCTGGAGATAGAAATATCGCTCAAGGGAAAGGAGGGCTGGACAGAGCTAAACATCAACTCCCTGCTGATAGAACTCGTACAGGCCGGGATTCAGATTACGATGCAGAAGTTGGAGATCCTCGTACGGAGCCACCTGATAAAGAGATACAACCCGTTAGCGGAATACTTTAAAAAACTCACCGGCTGGGACGGCGAAGACCATATCCGGAAGCTGGCGGGATTTGTTCGGACCAACGACAGCGAAGCGTTCCGCTACCATCTCGAGAAGTGGCTGACCCGCGCCGTGCTTTGCGCATTGAAGAAAGACTATGTCAACAAGCAGTGCCTCGTGCTGGCAAGCTCCAAACAGAACACGGGCAAAACCACCTTCCTGCGGTTCCTCATCCCGGACGGGCTCAGGGATTATTATTCCGAAAATGTCACAGTGGACAAGGACGGCATCATTGCCATCTGCAAAAATTTCATCCTCAATGCGGACGAGCTGGCCGTGCTGTCCAAATCGGATGTCAACACCCTGAAATCCTTCATCTCGATGGGTGGCGCGAAAGTAAGGGTGCCGTATGGGAGAAAGCCGGAGAACATGGATAGGATATGTTCCTTTGTTGCCTCAACCAACAGAACAGATTTCCTTACCGACGAGACAGGAAGCGTAAGATGGCTGGTTTTCGAAGTTTTAAGCATTGACTTCAATTATTCCAAGGAAATAGACATAGACAAGGTATGGGCGCAGGCGTACCACAATGCTTTTGAAAGAAAAAATTACCAACCGGAAATGACGCTCTCGGACATAGAGGCTAATGAGCTGAGGAACGAACAGTTTTCCCAGCTTTCACTTGAGCAGGAAATCGTTTCCGCACACTTCGAGAAATCGAAGGACATCAAGGATTTTCTTACGGCGACGGACATCGTTGTGGCAATGAACAACGCCCTGAATTTAAGATTGAACAACATCAAGGTCGGAAAGGCGCTCACCAAGCTCAAGTATGAAAGAATCAAGCATCCGAAACTGCAGGTTTACGGCTACCTGATCCGAAGAAAGATTGACTGAAAGAAAGTTTAAATCCTTGACATTCAATTTATCCTACCTACTTACCTAAGTGGACTTACAGAACTCATTTACAAATCTTTATCAAGGTAATAAAATAGATAAGACTTTACCTAAACTACCATAGTTAAAGAAGGGATCCAATTAACAGGTAACAACAAGGTAAGTCATTAATTAATATAACTAACTGATATTCAATATTTAGGTAGGCAGGTATGGAAAAACGGTAAAAATATAACTGGATATAAAGAAATAAATTTTAAAAACACAAAAAATGAATTGCAAACAAGCCAACGAAAATATCAGCATCAAAGAAGTAATGGAAAGTTTTTCTCTATTCCCAAGCAAAGAACATCCGAAAACTGCCTATTATTATGCTATCAATCGACAAGAACGAACGCCAAGTTTATTAGTGAATTATGTGAAAAATATTGCCTTTGATTTTGGCACTGGAAAACAATACGATGTCGTGTCGATAGTTCAGGAGCTCAAACAATGCACTGTATCCGATGCTCTTGAATATCTTGAAAAGTTTGATTTTTCTTTTCAAAAGCAAAAGGGAAATTTAAACAATCCAAAAGAAGAAACTAAATCTTATCAAATATTAGAAGTAAAAGAAGTGTCGCATCCAGCGTTGATTGAATATTTAAAATATAGAAAACTCGAATCTCAAAAATCTGAACTTAAGGAAATTCATTACGAAATGAATGGGAAGAACTATTTCAGATTAGGATTCAAAAACGATTCGGGAGGCTACGAAATCCGCAGCAGTTTTTCCAAAATCTGTCTTGGAAAAAAGGATATCACCACGATAAAAAATAATTCTGACAACCTCAAGGTTTTCGAGGGCTTTACCGACTACCTCTCCCATAAAATTTTAGAACCGGAAAAGACACCTTCCGACTATCTAATTCTGAACTCTGTCGCCATGGTTCACAAGGCATCAGGGCTTTTTGGAAATTATAAATCTGTCGAAATGTACTTGGATAACGACCGCGCCGGCGAACAGTGCAGGGATTCAATTTTGAAAATATTCCCGGAGGCAGATGACCGGTCGAATGAATATTTCCGTCATCAAGATCTGAATGATTTCCTGATATCACAGGAAGAAAAGACACTTGAAAATAAGCTTGAAAAAAATCAAACAGCCATACACGAGCCCGAGGAAAACCGGAATATTTACAGGAGAAAAAGATGAAGATTCAACCAAGCCGACCTGCTTAAAATAAGCACAGGTGGAATACTCTAAAAAAGCTGGGTAAAAACTTGCCATGTATTTAGTGCAAAAAGTACCCAATGTTTACAACAAGCGTATGCTTGTCGTAAAAATCGGGCTTTTTGGTTTCCTCCTGTCGTCGGAAACACTTGTTTGGAAATGGAATTCAAGCCAGTAATTTAAAATCATAAAAAAATTAAACACCACATAAACACAATATGAAAAATGACTTTTTAAAACAGTTTGTAAGACAGATTTCCGAGCAGCAAATTGCAAAGGTTGCAGAAGAAAAAAGAAGGAACCGCTTTCGCGAAATTGGTCGAAAGGGAGGTTTGAAAAAGAAGACGGCGAACCAATTTTCGAAGGTAGTCTCAGTTCGTTTTACCGAAAAGGAGTTTGAGAAAATTCAAAAGGAGGCTGACTTCTACAAACTCAAAATATCAAAATATTTAAGACTGGTTTCAACCGAAAAAGAACTCAAAATAAACGAGTTTAAAACCGACGCGGTTCTGTTGAATTACGGCAACAATTTTATAAGGATATCCAATCTGCTCCGGAACAGAGAATGGAATGAGTTTGAAAACAAAAAAGAGATCCTTGAGGAAATTCAAACCACAACGAGGTTGATCCGGGAATACCTCTACCAAAAAATCATCGAAAATGAACAATTCGGCAACGACGAGGAGGATCAGTAAGATCGCGATTGAATACAATGGCAATGACAAAGGCACGGCGGAATGTATTTATTCCAACAACCTGCTTTCAACAATGCCGGAGGAAAGATTTGAAGAGATGAAGATTGTCGCCGAGAGAAATCCGAATGTAAAGAAATGGGCTCTCACAGGTTACATTTCTCCGGCAAAGGAAATTGGAGACATACTGACCAACGACGAATTGAAGGAACTGGCTTTAAAATCATTGAAGGATGTGGGACTTACGGAAAATAACCAGGTCGTCCTGGATGTCCACAATTCCACGAAGCAGAAACATATCCATTTCATCGTGAACCGCATAGATGTTTTTGGTAAATGCACGGTGAAGTCGGCAAACATAGGTAAACGCTTTGGTGAATCGGTTCGAAATGTCTGCAAAGAGATGAATCTCAAAACAGATGTGGAAATCGGAAAGGAGAAAAAGCAACAGATGCTAAAAATCCTGCAAAACTGTATGAAGGTCTCAAGAAATTTTGATGACTTGGTCGATTATATGCGGAGATGCGGTTACAGAGTGACGCTCTCGCAGAATGTGAAGGAGGGTATGTCGGGGATGCGGATTGTCCGGCTGAAGGACATCAACGACCATACCCAGAGGCAGTACCATCCCGGTTACAAACTTTCGGAGATCACCAGCAAACTGAAGATTAAGGACATCAAAGAAATCCTAAACCGGAATGCGGAAAACCATCATTTGGCAATTTTCACTCAGAGTAATCCGCAAACGAACGAAATAAAGCATCCGGAAAAATCAGGGCTCAAGGAGATTGAGAATGCCGTGAAGGAACTGCTCAAACCGAGCTACGCACAGGCGACAGACGATGAATTGCTGAGGAAGAGAAAAAGAAGGCGATAGGTTTAAAAAACATCAATAAAAAAAAGAAAATGAATAACAACGAATTTAACAACCATGACATGAATACAGAAAATTATTCTTCACAAGATGCAGGCATCGAACTTTTGCACCGCGTCATAGAAAGCAATAAGGCGGTAGAAATTTCGGGGAAGGCGATTTTCCACATGTACTGCGACATCAAGGAGGATATAAAAAAAATCCAAGCACTGGCACATGAAGATAATCTAAAACGGCAGGAATTGCTTAAATCCATCCCCAACAATATTATCGCAGAATTATCTCCGGACGTTATAAAGCATCTGGAAAAATTCCATCAGAAATCAGATACAGTTAAATATTGGTTTTTCGGAATCCTGCCTATATTGCTGGTTGCATTTTTTATTTTATCAGCAACTGTTTATCTCGGAAAAATCTGGTACAGCGAAAGCATCCGCACCAAGACCGAGGTTCGAGAGGAAATCCTGGAGGAGATCAAGGATGAAAACAAGGCGATTTATGAAAC
>CYUH01000012.1 GCA_001403755.1 Chryseobacterium senegalense
GAAGTATTACTACCAAAGACTTTTGTGCAATCTTACCTGAATTGCAGACGGGTTTTTAAACACCATTGCTTAAACCGGTCTTTTCAAGGAGCGATTACTAAGATAAGAATAAAGAATTTAAGATAGTTATATGAAGTACGGACTTTATCTCGTTAGCGGCTAAAAACAACTTCGTTTTCGAGTAGGGGAATTGCTGCTAACGGAAAAAGTATTTGCGAAGGGCGGGCTAAATTTAACCGAAAGTTCAATTTCCACCGAACGAAGCAAATTGCTTTTTCAGATTGTTAAATTACAAAAAAATACAATATGAAAAGCAAGTTGCGACTAAATGCAACAAATAGTTCTATTAAATATTCAACCCCGCCTTTTGCAAATACTATGTTAGCTGTAGTTGTTTTAATCCATTTTTGGTGTTGAAATTGCAAGAAATGCTATAAATCCACAAGAAATTACTCCAAGAATATTTAGAAAAAGTAGGAGTCTATTATCTCTAATGTTTTTGAATAATGTAAAAATAGCAGGAATAATAAATAAGTTGCAAATTGTTAAGAAGGGAGAAATAATCCATCCAATTCCCATTGCCCCGCCATTTTCGTTAATAATTGAAATATTTAGTGGAAGTAAATATAAGTTTGAAATTACAACTATAGAAGCAAGTATTACATTTAAAATTTTTAAATTCATTGTCTACAAATTTTAGAGATTGAAGTTTGATTTTCCAGTGATGTTTCAATTTCTGCACATTTTCCTTCAATTTTCAATATTCTGTTTTTTAGTCCACCTAAAGAATTGACTTGTAAATCAAAATTATCATATTCACTTTTCAATGTGTCCATTTTAAGTTGATATTCACAATCGTTTTTCCAAGTTATAATATAATATCTATCATTTTTAATTTTCTCATTTGTTGCAAGATTGTAAACTTCTTCTATTTGAAAATTTTGATTTCTTGTAATTATGTATTTTCTGTTATCATTAATATTTTTTAATTCAAATTTCCCAAAATTAAAATCACGGCAAGTAAGAGATTGTTTCGGTTTTCTCACACAATTTTGAAGAAATAATAAAATGAAAACAAGTGAAATTATGTTTTGTAGACGCATTTTTGATACAATTACAGCTAACACCCAAATATACGCAGATTTTCGAAAGCACCAAGAATTTTTTGAAATAAATCAAATAAACCGCCTAATCTATTGTTAAATAGTGAATTATATGTAAATTTGTATTGCGTATTATGAATTGTTTTACCATAATTCAGCCGAATTTATTGAGTTTTTAAGAAACTTTAACATATACAAAAAACGAAGCTTTGTGATTGATTTTGCAGATAAAAGATATAGTTTTTCCGTCGGCACCCACTATGGATCGAAAGTGATTTGGGTAAGTTTTGATAAGGATAAAGAGCTTATTAGCCACCTCAGATCGCAAACCAAGGCCCGCTGGTCGGCGACCCAGAAAAAATGGTACGTAGCTGATACCAGATCTCACCGCGCAATTTTCGGTCTTCCGCAAAAAATAACAGGTGAAGCTGTTTTAGCAAAAATCCATTTTATCAACTTACCAGAATTCACGCGTTTTCAGGAGCATCTGCTATTGAAGGGCTATAGTGCAAGTACGGCAAGAACTTACAGTACAGAGTTTGCCCAGCTGCTATCTGTATTGAAGGGAAATCCCGTGCAGGAGCTTACGCCCGAACGTTTGCGTTCTTATTTCCTCTACTGCCACGAAAAACTAACACTCTCGGAAAGCGAAATCCACAGCCGTATGAATGCCGTAAAGTTTTATTTTGAGCAAGTGCTCCACCGCCAAAAAATGTTTTTCGACATTCCACGCCCAAAGAAAAAACTGCTCCTTCCCAAAATGCTTAGCAAAGCTGAAATTAAAAAAATAATTGCGGCCACAGAAAATCCCAAACATTCCCTTGTTCTGAAAGTATGTTACGGCATGGGGCTTCGTGTGAGTGAAGTGGTAGCGTTAAAACTTTCCGATATCGATAGTGCGGAAATGCTGGTGCGAATCGAACAAGGGAAAGGTAAAAAAGACCGCATCGCCGTACTTCCGCACAGTTTGCTGCCGGAATTGCGGGAATATTACGTGAGCTACCTCCCAAAGGTTTACCTTTTCGAGGGTAAAGAAGGCGAGGCATATTCTGTACGGTCTGCACAATCGGTTTTTAAGAAGGCAATGGAAAAGGCGGGTATTCGCAAGAGAGTTGGTATTCACGGATTGCGCCACAGCTTTGCCACGCATTTAATGGAAACAGGTACCGATATTCGCTTTATACAGGAGCTTCTAGGACATAATTCCATTTAAACCACCCAGATTTACACTCATGTTACAGATCTTTCAAAATCCAAGATAAAAAGTCCGTTGGACTCTCTATAAATTTTTTTCAAACAACCAAGACTTCCTTTTTTGCATAAAATTCTTTAAAAATAAGCTTTCAAGACATTCTTAATCATTCTTAAGAATTGAGAGATAGAAATTTCTGCCTTTTCCTTCGCAGCCACCCCTAATTTATTTAAGAGGTCCCTCCTACTCTCCTTTACCATAAGTCCAATATAAGTCCAATAAATTATTAGAGAAATATTGGATTGATAAAATATTTTTATTTTATTTTTTTGTCTGCAGTAGCTTTCGCTTAGTCTGGCTTGAAAAAAGTATTATTCCAACCTCAAAATTATTCCTTATGGCAAATCTGAAGAAAAATGGTACCCTGAGTGGTGCAATTGGGCAGATCGTATTTGTGAATGATGGACAGCGGACCTTCGCGCGGGTAAAACCGGATACAGTAAAGCAAACGCCCGAACCAAGGCTGCAGCAAGAATTCCCGCCTTCGGCAAGCCCCAAAACGAAAAGCGTTGTGGGACAAAAAAATCTGTAACCAAGAAAACCACTTTTTACCTCCTCCAGTCTTGCTTGATCTTAAAATTCGATTACTGGAGTTTCATCTTCACGATTCTATTTTTTCCCGCAAGCACCACATTATCTTCATCAATCCACTCGGCAACAAAAAGCCCTTTTTCATCTGAGATCGTAGTCCATGTTTTCCCGAAATCGGTAGAAAGTTGTATGTCTTGATCTCCGACAGCGATGATGTCTTTCCCCTTACTTTTAGGGCGAAATTTCACGCAGGTTTTATAGCCGCTATTCTTTCCTGATGCTTGAATTTGCCATGTTTTTCCTCCATCGTGGGTGGTTGCAATGTTGTTGATGTTTTCGGATTGTTTGGTATAATCGCCGCCAACGGCTATTCCAAAATTTTTATCGTAAAAATCGATGGAGTAAATACCGGTTGAAGCAGTTCCTTGAACGAATGGAGTTTCATAAACTTTCCACGTGAAAGGATGGCTCCAATTGAATTTGAAAATTCGGGATTTCATTCCGCCTGTAGCGATCCATACCCAGTTTCCGTGCATTGCAATATTGCTATTGCTGGCTGCGAAATGTGCTTCACCAGGAAAATATTTTGGAAATTCAGTTTTTGGATTTTTGCGGGATTTATACGTGAAAATCAAATTTTTACTGCTTCCATCTACATTAGGATCGCTAATTGCAATGCCACGATTTTTAACCTGGTCAAAAGCGAAAGCATCATAAAAAACGGTTTTGGTGGTGTCGATCATATTTAGATCAACCTTTAAATTACTTTTCTGAATGGTAAACCATTTCGCAGGAGCACCGACATTAATAGTATAAAAAGCATCTTTGGTCTGTGCTAAAGTTCGAAATTCCAGTTTTTCTGCAGTTATTCTCATTTGCACTTTTTCTGCAGTATCTTTCAAACTCACATATCCGAATTTGGAATCAGTGCCGGAATACCACACTTTGCCGTGCCAAATCTGTAACGCCCGAATGGAGATTTTATCTTGTAGCAAGGTCTGGAATTGCACTTTTTGAGCAGCAACAAAACTGCAGTGAATGAGCACGAAAAAAACGAAGAATTTTTTCATAAAAGTGAGGTTATTAAAAACAAAAAAAAGAGGCCGCATCCAACTTGAAACGGCCTCTTTCCATCAATTATTTTTTGTTGTCTATATCGATATCCACATCTTCCAATGGAATTTTCTCTGCCTTAAAGGTCTCGCCATAACCTTCTGTTTGAAGTTTTGAATTTCGCTTGCTGTAAAGGAAATAAATTACGAAACCAATAAGCAACCATGCTGTTGAGTACATTTTGGCTTCCCTACTAAGATTGTAAATTAAGTACACATTAATCAGAATTCCTAAAGTAGCAATCAGCGGCAACGCTGGAACTCTGAAACTTCTTTCCACATTCGGTTGTTTTACCCGGAGTACCCATACTGCTAAACATACCATGGTAAAGGCGAACAAGGTACCAAAACTGGTCATGTGTGCTAAATCATTAATGGGTGTAAGTGAAGCCACAATCGCAATGATAGCTCCCAAAATCATTAAGTTTTTGGCAGGAACTCCTGTTTCACGATTTACTTTAGAAAAGGTTTTAGGGATTAAACCGTCTTTCGACATCCCCAGGAAAATTCGGGATTGTCCCATAATCATTACCATAAGTACTGAAATTAAACCGACAGTTGCCGCAATCGTGATGATATATCCTGCCCAAGCTTGTCCCGCAATATCGAATGCATAAGCTACAGGCGCTTTAATCGCGTCCGGATATTTGCCTAAAGGATTGAAGTCCGTATAATGCATCATCCCGGTAAGCACCAGTGAAACCAAAATGTAGAGTATCGTACAGATCACCAGTGAAGTGATGATGGCAAAAGGAACATCCTTCTTCGGATTGATGGCCTCTCCCGCTTGGGTTGATACCGCATCAAAACCGACATACGCGAAAAAGATCGCAGACGCACCCGCTATAATTCCCCCATAACCGTACGCCGAATGGGAAACCCCATTCTCGGTAATAACGGTCGCTTCAGGGATAAAAGGCGTCCAGTTTTCAACATTAATAAAGAAAAGTCCCGCAATAATTACAAATATAATCGCAGAAACCTTCATGATGACAATCAAATTATTGGCTTTTGCTGCTCCTTTGGTTCCTCTAATCAAAATAGAAATAACAAATAAAACAATGAGCAGGGCAGGAAGATTTAGGAAAATTTTCATATCGAAAATTTCCGGAGCTGCATTGAAATTATTGATAGTTTCCTGAAAAGTCAGTAATTTATCAGTCGGAAGATTGCCATTCGCGATCTGTCTGGTCGCTTCACCGAAAGCTTTTTTGGCAGTTCCCGGATCGGTGGTCATCCAATACGGCAAATGCAAGCCGAACATCTTAAGCAATTTGGCAAAATACCCCGACCACGAAACCGCTACGGTCATGGATCCCATCGCGTATTCCAAGATCAATCCCCAACCGATAATCCAAGCGAAAATTTCGCCGACGGTTCCGTAAGCGTATGCATAAGCCGATCCTTCAACCGGAAGAATAGAAGCAAATTCCGCATAACATAAGGCCGCGAATACACAAGCTATACCCGCAACAACAAAAGAAAGCGCCAAGGCCGGACCTGCATTATAATAAGCTCCTGTACCGGTAAGTACAAAAATTCCTCCTCCAATGATGGCTCCGATACCAATTGCGGTAAGACTCCATTTGCCAAGAACCCTTTTTAATTCACTTTTTTTAATGTCCGCTTCATAAGCTTCCATTGGTTTTTTTATCCAAATATTCGCCATAGCTTTTAAATAATATTATTCTTTTTTAAGATTTTCAAAAATATAAAAATTTAGTAATGATTAACTTTTTTTAGCAATTTTATTTTTAAAAATATCAATTAACGCTGTTAGTTTTCTGATTTCCATAGAGAAATGATAAATACGATCTCGGAAATAAAATATTTATCTTTGAAAACATGAATCTGTACGAACTTTTCCTACTTCCTTATCAAACTTACGAAACCTACCAAATCGTCTTGGAAGCGGTGGCCACGATTTTTGGTTTACTTAGTGTATATTTCTCCATCAAAAAGAATATCTGGGTATATCCGACCGGGATTATATCTACCGCCCTGTATGTGTACATCCTTTTCAACTTTGGTCTTCTGGGAGATATGATGATTAATTTTTACTATACTGTGATGAGTATTTACGGATGGATACTCTGGGCAAAAAGTTCGGAAGATCATGTTCATGTCGAGGTATCTTGGACTCAAAAAAAGGAATGGCTATTCGCGTCGGTACTTTTTTTCTTGAGCTTAATACTGGTAACAGTTGTGTACTATTACAAACCGTTCATCGATAATCATTTTTCTATGCGCAACGTCACCTTGGGGCTCGGTCACCTGGATTGGGCGAATTGGCTGGATGTTTTCACTACAGCGGTTTTCCTGGTCGGAATGTGGCTTATGGCAAAACGCAAAATTGAGAACTGGATATTCTGGATTATCGGCGATTTCATTTGCATACCAATGATGATTTACAAAGGTTTAGGCATTACTTCGGTACAGTATTTGGTATTTACAGGCATGGCCATTTTGGGCTATTTTGAATGGAAAAAAAATAAGAAAACCATTAATCTTTAAACCAATGAAAAAATATATTAAATACTTTGCAGTCATCATCCTCACAGCAGGGCTGACTTCTTGTGTTGCCTATAGCGACGGCTACGCAACCAACAACAATCCCTATTATGACGCCTATAACGATAACGGATATTATTATGCGCCACAATCGTACTACGGACAAGGTGGATATTACGGAAACGATGGTTACTACTATCGCCAAAACATGAACTACTATTACGACAATGGGGTGCCCTATTATGTGGGACAAAACAACCGAAGAATCTATGTTGTGAGACAAAATATCAACGGGACAGGGAGCAGTAATACTAACAACGCAACTTTCCGAAACAACAGCCAAACGCTTCGTAACAGCAACCAAACCACCACTACAACTAGAACTGGAAATACTTCCAACAGTGGTTTCCGCAACAATACGAACAACAATAGAGGAGCAGCTAACAGCACTACTCCTTCTACAACGCCGGTAACACCTAGAACATCAACCAGTCAGGGAGGTTTCAGAACAGGAACATCGGAGGCAAAACAACCCACTTCAACACCTGCAAATTCGGTAAGGAATAATTCCAATAACTCCGGATTCAGAGGTCGCAACTAAAAATAACGTGAGAGAGCTTTCAACATGGAAGTTCTCTTTTTTTTGCTTAAAAATTATTCAATAGAAATTGACTCAAAATATCGTAATTTTGTCGGTTTAAATTTTCATGAGATGGAGTTCTACAAATACCAAGGTACAGGAAACGATTTCGTAATGATCGACAACCGCGACCTGCAGTTTCCCAAAGATAAAGAATTGATTAAACAACTTTGCGACCGTCGCTTCGGGATCGGTGGCGATGGACTAATCCTTTTGGAAACAGATCAATGCGCAGACTTCAAAATGGTGTATTACAATTCCGATGGAAACGAAAGTACAATGTGCGGAAATGGCGGCAGATGCATCGTTGCTTTTGCTCATTTTCTCGATATCTTCCAGGATAAGACCCGTTTTTTGGCAATCGATGGAATGCATGAAGCGGAAATGCACTACGGCATCGTAAAACTAAAAATGATTGATGTCGATTTCATCCATCAGGATGGTGAAAACTCTGTATTAAATACTGGTTCGCCGCATTTCGTTCAGTTTGTAGAAGATTTAGATCACTATAAAGTTTATCAACACGGTAACGAAATAAGAAATTCAGCGACTTACCAAAAGGAAGGAATCAATGTGAATTTTGTAGAGCAAGTTTCCGATGATGAAATCTTCGTGAGAACCTATGAACGTGGCGTAGAGGATGAAACTTTCAGTTGCGGAACCGGAGCTACAGCTGCCGCACTGGTCTTTTTGAAAGATAAAAGTCAAAAAGTTGTACAAGTAAAAGTTCTCGGTGGAAAATTGAAAGTATATGCAGATAAACATGGAAATTCCTACCATAATATCTGGCTCGAAGGACCCGCGAAACAAGTATTTAAAGGGAAAATAAATTTATAAATATCTCCCAAAGCATTAAAATACAGACAATTAAACTATGAAAAAAGGCGCTTCCGTTTTTGCAATTTTCGCCCTCGTTATCATTCTTATTGGTGGTTTTTTCGGCTACCAATATTATAGCAAATATTACGGCAACAACGTGGAAAAAGAAGGTTATATCCTCATTCCTCACACCGCGAACTTCAATGCTATTGTGGATTCTATTTCGCCCTATTTGAAGAATAAAGAGCAATTTGTGCAGGTAGCTAAAAGCAAAAGCATGAATCAATATTTCAAGGCAGGGCGCTACCGAATTGTTTCCGGAAGCAGCAACACGAATTTGGTTAACATGATTAAAGCCGGAAACCAAACCGAAAACACCTACCGCATCGGAGATTTTGGCGATGTATATCAAATGGTGGGACGCGTAACCCGCAAAACCGAACTCGATTCCTTGCGGTTTGTGAAAGATTTCAATGAAATTGCTGTTAAAAAAGGTTACAACAATGCGGAAGACCTTAAAAAATATTTCTTTATCGATACCTATAATTTCTTTTGGACGGTAACTCCCAAGGAATTCTTCAAAAAGTTTGAAGACGATTACAACGAATTCTGGACTGCTGAGCGAAAAGCTAAAGAAGCGCAAAGCGGACTCACCAGAGATCAAATTTATGCCCTAGCTTCCATTGTTTACAAAGAATCCGGAGGAAAACCCGATGAGCAAAAAACAATTGCGGGACTGTACCTCAACAGGTACAGAAAAGGCATGAAACTGCAGAGCGATCCTACGGTGATATACGCCATCAACAAAGATTCAAACTTCACCACACCGATAAAAAGGGTACTTTATAAACACTTGAAACATCCTTCTCCTTACAATACATATGCGAATGTGGGAATTCCGCCGGGACCGATCTGTGTGACCGACAAAAACTCTGTGGACGCGGTATTGAATGCGGAAAAAAACAATTATATCTTCATGGCAGCAGATCCGAACCGTTTCGGGTTTCATCGCTTTACCGCAAGTGATGCTGAACATGCCAAAAATGCACGAGATTATCAGGAATGGCTAAACTCCAAAAACATCAAATAGAAAACCTTCAACAGTTTTTAAATTAATAAAAATTTAACATTAACTAAGCATTGTTTATTTAACCCGCTTCCATTAAAATCATCAATAGAAGTATAAACTAAAGATATGACAGACAGAATTGAGATTTCATCAATTATTAGAAAAAGAACTTTGGGACTTGTATTCGTCCTTGGAGCTGCAAGTTTAGCTTTCGCACAACAGAAAGTAAACGTCTCCGGAAAGATTGTTGACAAACAAAACCAGCCGGTTCCTTATGCTTCGGTCAGTTTCAACAACAAAGCTAGCAAACTCAATAGTGATGCTACCTTAACCGATGAAAAAGGTGATTACAAGCTCGCCTTGATTCCCGGGAATTACGACATCACCATCGATGCCATCGACTTCAAAAAGACAACCCTCAACAGACAAATAACTGCAGCAGGAAACTTGGGGAATTTTTCGGTGCAAGCGGAAGCTACTAACACCAATACAAAAACGCAAGATATCCAAGGTGTGGTAATTACTGCGCAAGCAGCAAAACCTTACCGTGTGGAGATCGATAAAAAAGTGTATGATCCTTCCCTGGACATCGTGGCAAAAGGTGGAAACCTGCAGGATGTTTTGGCAAACGTGCCATCAGTAGATGTGGATACCGACGGAACAGTTTCTATGCGTGGAAATTCGAATGTGAGGTTCCTTATTAACGGAAAACCTTCGTCAATGCTTGGTATTGATGATGGTGCCAATGCCTTACAATCTATACCTGCAGACCAAATCGAAAGAATTGAAGTGATTACCAATCCTTCCTCTAAATTTGAAGCCAGCGGAACAGCCGGAATCCTAAATATTATCCTTAAAAAATCTAAAAAAGTAGGTTTCAACGGAAGTGTAGAAGGAACTTTGGGTTATTTGCCTAATACCCGTCTGAATACTAACCTAAGCTGGAGAAAGGGCGCGTGGACTTACTACATCAATGGCGGTGGTGGTTACAATAGAAACAAATCGAAGAACAACTCCGATTTCAATTCTTACCTCGATCCTCAGAATTTGAATGACGGTTTTTCAATGAGATCCGTGCAGAATGGAATTAATGAAGGTGAAAATAAAAGCTACAACGTAAATACCGGTTTCGTGGTTGATCTTACCGAAAAATCCACTTTGAATGCATCAGTAATGTTCAGAAATTTTAATAATGAATCCACCGGACAAACGAATTATTTCGACCGTGTCATCATTAAAGACAGAAATGCAACCGGATATCCAAATGTACCTTATACCCTGCAAGACCAATACACCAACAGATTGAATACCGGAACCAATGTTAATAATTCCTTCCAGGCAGATCTTGGTTTCGAACAAAAAATCGGCGATAAAGGTCAGTTGCTTTCCCTTGCGACCAGCTACCAAAAAAACAAAAGTGACGGTACATCCTTAATTACCGAAAACGGGTACGATAATGAATTCGATGTAGCAACCAACACAATCAACAATATCCTAACAATATCGGAAAACAGTACTTTTCTGGCGAAAGCCGATTACGAATTGCCGATCGGCGAAGCTTCGAAACTAGAAGCCGGGGCAAGATTTGATTCCAATAAAAATGATTACGATTACTACGTAGATCAAAGCCAAAACAACGGTCCTGTAAGTATTTTGCCTAATTTTACGAGCAATACATTCTACAACGAAAATATTCTTGCTGGTTATGCACAATTCAAAAGTAAGATAGAAAATTTCGGATATCAAGTAGGTTTAAGAGCGGAAAATACAAATATCAACGTTGATTTCCAAAGAGTTAGCGATGCGGAGAAAAAAAATGTAGAAAAGAATTATCTGAAATTTTTCCCAAGCGTATTCTTAAGTTACGATTTAGGCAAAAACAATCAATTATTGTTGAACTATTCCAGAAGAATCAACCGTCCAAGATCTTTCTTCCTGATCCCTTTCATGTCGTATAACAACAATAGAAACTTGTTCAGCGGTAACCCAGATTTAAATCCTACCTACGAAAATTCTTTCGAATTGGGATACAGTTTATCGAAAAGCAAATTTTCCCTCAACCCAACTTTATACTTCAAAAAATCTGAAGATGAGGTGAACATGTACCAATACAGCGGCTTGAATGAACAAGGAAATACTGTACTCTACACCATGCCGGTAAATGCAGGCAGTGAGACCCAGTACGGTTTAGACTTAAATGCAACCTATGACCCGTTCAAATGGTGGAAAATCATGGCAAGTGCGGATATTTTCGGGTATAAAAGCGAAGGATCATACGAAGATTTTGATTTCTCGGGAGATGGTTTTTCGAGCAGATTCCGTTTGACCAACACCTTCAAACCAACAAAAACGACAAGTTTCCAAATCCAAGGGTTCTACCGCGGCGCTCAGAATACAGTTTCTACACAGCGAAAAGCGATGTATGCTGTGAATTTAGGAGCCAGCCAAACCATCTGGAAAGGCAGCGGAACGATCTCTTTCAATATTCAGGATATCTTCAATACCCGATCGAGAGAAAGTTTAGTGACTACCCCATCCTACTCGCAGTATAATTATATGCAGTGGCAACCGAGACAGTTTAGCCTGTCGCTGAGCTACCGTTTCAAACAAGGTGACAAAGTGGAACAGCCGAAACGCAAAAAAGACATCAACAGCAACGCATCCGGCGATGATGATCAAGTACCGATGTAATCTTATTGATAATAAAAAAAATCCCATTCTTTTCGAATGGGATTTTCTTATTTTTAAGCGTGTTATTTTAAGCTCGCGATTCCAAATATTTCTGCCATTCCCAGGTCGTGCGCAATGCTTCCTCCAAACTTGTATCAGCTTTCCAGTTCAGTTCTCGTTCAGCTTTATCGGCATTGGCATAAGCAATAGTGATGTCTCCTGCTCTACGGTCACAAATTTGGTAAGGAACGGCGACATTATTCGCAGTTTCATACGCTTTCACCACTTCTAAAACTGATGAACCCTTTCCAGTTCCCAGATTGTAAATATCAATTACGGTATCTTCGTTTGAAGCGATAAGTTTCTGCAAAGCTTTCACATGGGCTTTTGCTAAATCTACCACATAAATATAATCTCGGATGGCAGTGCCATCTTCGGTAGGATAATCATTTCCCCAAATATTCAGCTTTTCGCGGATTCCGGATGCTGTTTGGGTAACGTAAGGCACCAAATTATTAGGAATCCCGATTGGCAATTCGCCCAGCAAAGCTGTAGGATGTGCACCAATTGGATTAAAATATCTCAACAATGAAATCTTTCTCTGGTGAGCCGTTGCGAAATCTTTTAGGATTTCCTCGCCCATTTGTTTGGTTTTCCCGTAAGAAGATTCTGGCATTTTCAGCGGAGTTTCTTCATCAATCGGCATCTGGTCTGCTTGTCCATAAACCGTGCAGCTCGAACTAAAAATAAAATTGGAAATCTTTCTTGTTTTAAATTCTTGA
Source organism: Chryseobacterium senegalense (assembly GCA_001403755.1). Lineage (GTDB taxonomy): Bacteria > Bacteroidota > Bacteroidia > Flavobacteriales > Weeksellaceae > Kaistella > Kaistella senegalense. Next base: position 12,490 of record CYUH01000012.1, read on the forward strand.
AGAATATTGATCAAAGAAAACAAGTTATTTTCATAATAATCGATTGGCTTTTCCTGACTATCTCCCACCGCTTTGAACGCAGCAAAATTGATGCATCCCTCGATATTATGAGCATCGAAAACCTGAGCGAGCAACTCTTTCCTCTTCAAATCGAATGGATAAAACACCGGCTTTTTCCCGGCTACTTTCTGAATGTTTTCTAAAATAAACCTTTCGGAGTTGGATAAATCATCAACAATAACTACATCGAAATTATTGTTTAAAAGTTCTACCACAGTGTGTGAACCGATATAGCCGAGGCCGCCGGTAACGAGTATCGTCATATTGTATTTTTTAATATTTTTTGATTGCTTCTGTAGTTCAATGATCTACAAATTGAAGAATTCCAAAACAGCATCAGTAATATATTTCAGTTGCTCATCATCGAGTTCAGTATGCATGGGCAACGAAATCACCTGATCCAAAAGCCGATCGGTATTGGCAAAATCCTTCGGATCACTTTCCTGGAAATATGCTTTTTGCTTTCTTAGAGCTACTGGATAATAAATCATCGCTGGAATTTCTTTTTCTGCTAAAAACGCCTGCAATTCGTTGCGTTTTCCGTTAAGGATTCGCAAGGTGTATTGATGAAAAACGTGCGTTGAATTTTCCGATCTTCCGGGAACCAAAATATTAGGCTGGTCCGCAAATGCTTCATCATAATAATCCGCAGCTTTTCTTCTTGCTTCATTATAACCATCCAGAAGCGTTAATTTTTTTCTAAGAACTGTCGCTTGCACACTATCTAAACGCGAGTTCACACCCACTTCATCGTGGTAATATCTTTCGTACATCCCGTGGTTTACAATGCCGCGAAGTTTGTGCGCCAATTCACCATCATTGGTAAAAATAGCACCGCCGTCTCCGTAGCATCCCAAATTTTTGGAAGGAAAGAAAGACGTTGTTCCCATCAAGCCCATTGTTCCGGATTTCTTTACCGTTCCGTCTGCAAAGGTGAAATCAGCACCAATCGCTTGAGCATTATCTTCAATTACCGCGAGGTTATGTTCATTGGCAATCTTCAAAATCTCTTCCATATTGGCACATTGTCCGAAAAGATGCACGGGAATAATTGCTTTCGTCCTTGGCGTAATCGCAGCTTTCACTTTCTCTGGATCGATGGTGAAAGTATCATAATCCACATCCACCAAAACAGATTTCATTTTTAGTAGATGAATAACTTCTACGGTTGCTGCAAAGGTAAAATCAGCAGTGATCACCTCATCGCCTTCCTTTAAATCAAGTGCCATTAATGCAATTTGGAGCGCATCGGTTCCGTTCGCACAAGGAATTACATGTTTTACATCGAGGTACTGTTCCAATTCATTTTGGAAAGATTTTACTTCCGGACCATTGATGAATGCTGCAGAATCCAGTACATTCAAAACGGCATTATCGACATCAGCTTTTATCTTATAATATTGACTTTGAAGGTCAACCATCTGAATTTTTTTCATAGGTTTTTCTATTTTTATTTTTTTTAATCGGTTACCTTTCCTGGTGGGTTAGGTTTCTAAAAAAATATTTGCTCAAATTTAAGAAAATTAAATTTTCAGAGAAATTAAAACTCCTTTTGTTTTCATAATTCCTTTTCAAGATCTCTTGAACTTGCTTTAGGAAATATTGGTATTATTATGAATAGTAGTAAATTCAATTAAGAAATATACAATGCAAAACACATTCGAGCGAATTCATTCAAATATATTTCTCAAATTAATAATCAATTTTCAATTTTTTCCTAATTTTGTTGAAATTCAACAATCCTATTTTTTATGAAAAAAATATTATCTTTTTTAATTATTTTACCTTTCGCTGTTGTCAGCGCGCAAACCGAACTCGTTTTTGTATTCTTTAAAGACAAGCCGAATAAAGCTGCTTTTTATGCGAACCCTCTTTCCGAACTTTCTCAGAAATCGCTGGACAGAAGAGCCAAACTCAACATTCCGTTGAACGATCAGGATGCGCCTTTGGAAGCTACTTATGTTCAAAATGTAAAAAATTTAGGATTCACCGTAACCGATTATTCAAAATGGATGAATGGAGTTGCGGTAAAAGCCACTGCTTCGCAAATCGCTACGCTACAGGCTCAAAGTTATGTTCAATCCGTAGAAAGTTTCATTAAACATCCTGCAGGAGGAAAACAAGGCGCAAAAAAATCCGATAAGTTTGAGCTTTTTAATAATACGGTCGGAAAAACCGACTTCAATTACGGAACAGGACTTTCTCAGATCAACCAAATCAATCTCCGTCCGCTACACGTTGCCGGATATACCGGCGCGGGCGTCACAATAGCAGTGATCGACACCGGATTTCCGAGGGTAAACACCGGATCTGCTTACGCAAGAATCCGCAACAACGGACAAATAAAGGGTGGCTATAATTTTGTGAACAAAAGCACTGATATCTACAATACTTCTTTGAACAACCATGGTTCTTACTGTTTAGGAGTTATCGCAGGCTATATCGAAAACTCCTATGTTGGTTCCGCTCCAGATGCAGATTTTTACCTTTACGCAACAGAAGACGCAGCAAACGAAATCCCGGAAGAGATGATTTATTGGGCAGAAGCTGCTGAAGAAGCCGATAGAAAAGGTGTTGACATCATCACAACTTCTCTTGGATATTACGATTTTGATGACAGCCGCTACAATTTGCTGTACTCGGATATGGATGGCAGCACTTCTTTCATCGCAAGAGCTGCACAAATCGCAGCCGAAAAAGGAATTTTCGTGCTTGCAGCAGCCGGAAATGAAGCTCAAAATTCCTGGCATTACATCATTACCCCTGCGGACAACGAAAAAGTTTTCACCATTGGGGCTGTAACTTCTAGTGGCGCGAGTTCTTCTTTTTCATCTTACGGACCCAATGCATTAGGTCTCATTAAACCTGACGCAAGTGCAAGAGGAACCAATACGGCGATGGCTTACAATAACAGCGCAACCACAAGCAGCGGAACGTCCTTCGCTACTCCACTCGCGGCGGGCGGTGTGGCGTGTCTGTTGCAGGCGGTACCTACTAAACCGTTAGATGATGTGAAAGATATTTTAAGACAAAAATCATCATTATATCCTAACCATACCGACCCAATGGGCTACGGAATTCTGAATTTCGGAGCGTCGCTTACGCAAGCACAATTGGCGACCGCAAACGTTAGCAATTCTTCAATTAAAATCTATCCGAATCCGGTAAGTACCACTTTCACAATCAAAACTACAGAGAAAATTGTTTCGGTAGAATTGTATGATGTTTTGGGTAGAAAATCGCAAAATCTTTCGAGCGAAAAAAATCATAATATCGAAAAATTAATCAATGGAATTTATTTTTTAAAAATAAAAACCGATAAAAACGAGTATATCGAGAAACTCATTAAGCAGTAAAAATAATAAAATCCGACTCAGTGGTGAGTCGGATTTTTTTTTATGCTCTCAGAATCTTTTCCATCGCTTTTCCTTTTGCCAATTCATCGATTAATTTATCTAAATAGCGAACTTTTCGTAAGATCGGATCATCAATTTCTTCTACACGATAACCGCAAATGACACCGGTGATTTTCGAAACATTCGGGTTCATTTTTGGAGCTTGATTAAAGAAATTCTCGAAATCTGTTTTATCGTTGATGATTTCTTGCAGCATTTTCTCATCGTAGCCGGTGAGCCAGAAAATAATTTGGTCAACCTCAGCTTTTGTGCGGCCTTTCTTTTCAGCTTTTGCAATATAATGTAGATAAACACTGGCAAAAGACATCCGATAAACACGGGAATTATTGTTCATATTCAAATAATTTACGCCGAATTTCTACTTGCATTTATATTCCCGAACAACGAACGTATCACGAGTTTTTCGTAGGCGTCCAGGTTTCCTTCTTTTTTCTGAATTTTCATTAAAGCGTACTGCTGAATACTCAACAATGGAAGCACAATTTTCTCGCGAATTTTAACTGATTTTCTGGAAAGAGGATCTTCTTCCATGAGCATTTTATAACCGGTAAGTTCCAACATCATGGATTTTGAAAGTTGATACTCATCAAACAAAATATTCCAAAACCCGCCAAACTTCGCATTGTTTTTCATGTAATAAGTAAGCGGAAAATACGATTTATTCATGCTCATCATCGAGTTTAAGACTAAAGTTCTGAAAAAATCTGATCCTTTATAAAGCGCATGAACTTCATCAAATCTACCTTGAATCTTAAGTTCATTTAAAGCAAAACCAAATCCGAAAAACCCTGGAACATTCTGTTTCAACTGGCTCCACGAACCTACAAACGGAATCGCGCGCAAATCTTCGAATTTCAGTTCATTGGTGCCACCTCTTTTGCTTGGTCGGCTGCCGATGTTGGTTCTACCGTAATATTCTAAGGTGCTCATCTCCTGCAAATACGGCACAAACATCGGATGCGCCTTCAGATCTGAATATTTTTTGAAGCTAATTTCCGCCAATTCCTGAATAAGTTTTCTCTCCTTTTCAGATAAATCTTTTTTTGAATTTTTAAAAACATCATTCTCTATTCCCGCAGTTAGCAGTTGTTCGAAATTATATTTCGCCTGATCTTTATTGCCGAAAACACTGGTGATCGTTTGTCCCTGAATCGTAAGTTCGATCTTGTTATTGGCGATAGTTTTTCCCTGAGAGGCGTAAAAATCGTGGGTTTTGCCGCCACCTCTTGCCGGTGGACCGCCACGTCCGTCGAAGAAAATCACTTTAATATTGTTTTCATCGGAAATCTTGGTCAGCTGTTCTTTGGTTTCGTAAATTTCCCAGTTGGCTTTCAAATAACCGCCATCTTTGGTTCCATCGGAAAAACCGAGCATAATCGTTTGCGAATTTCCGCGTCTTTCCAAATGTTTTCGATAAGCTGGAAGTTCATAGAGTTCTTTCATCACTTTTTCACCGGCATCCAAACCTTCCATCGTTTCAAAAAGCGGAACAATATCGATGTTGATATCCTCTTCCCGATAACCACAAAGTCTGAACATTCCGAAAACATTTAAGACATCTTTAACCTCATCCGAATTAGATATAATGTACCGGCTGAGTCCTCGTTCTCCATTTTTCTGTTGAATTTTTTTAATGTTGAAAATATTCTCCAAAGTATCTTTGGTAATGCCTTCGAAATCGTTGGGATCCAAAACGACATCGGTTTCCAGCAGCCACGTTAATTTTTCCTTTGTAGAGATGTGTTCTGATGTGAAGCCCGCTTTTTTAGCAATAATTTCATCGATTACTTGCTGATGAATGCGGCTATCCTGCCGAATATCGAGGGTTGCAAAGTGAGTCCCGAAAATCTTGACGCGATCCTGAAAATCTTCTAAGAGATTTTTGAAAAGTCCGTTGTGTTGATCCAAGAGGATTTTTTCCGCTTCTTTCAATCTTTTTAAAATCTTTTCTACACTGATATCTTGATTTCTAAAGATGGCTTCATACAGTTCTTGACTTAATGTTTCCAAAACTTCCGAAACACCTCGGAAACTTAATCTTCTTCGCAAATTCTTCAGATGCGCATAATAGGATTTCAGAATGGAGATATAAAGTTCTTGCGCTACTTGCTTCGTGATCTCTGCGGTAACAAAAGGATTTCCATCTCGATCGCCTCCCGGCCAAAATCCTAATTGGAATATATCTGGCTGTGGAACAAAATGCTGATTGCCAAAGGTGTTTTTAATGCTACTGTAAAGTTCGCCTATCGAATCATAATACACATATCTGAGGTAAAAAATAATGCTCATTGCTTCATCCAACGGAGTGGGTTTTTCCCGATTCAGGAAAGGCGTTTTCCCTAATTGTTGCAAAAGCATGTCGATTTCTGTTACAGAATCTTTCATTATCGCAGACCGAAGATCATGTAAAATTCTTTGCACAGAGTTCGGATAAAACTGTGTAGGATGCGCTGTAAAAACAACTTTTACGGCAAAATCCTGCATTTTTTTTCGGGTAGCTTCCAGTTGATGTTCCTGCACCGATCGATCGTGAAGATTAGCCAAAGTTCCGGCTTCGTTTGGCGAATATAATTGCGGAAAAGCTGCGTCTTCAATACTATCAAAAAGCACTACTTGCCTTTCGATATATTGGATAATTTTAAACAACAGTTCGGTTTTTTGTTCTTCGGAAACCAAATCGGTGTGTTTACCGAAAAACTCTTCTACAATCTCCTCCGGACTCAGTCCTTTTTCGTAGCCAATCCTGCTTTCTTCGTATAAAAAAGGGAGCAGCATGCCGATATTGGTCATTTTATCATAAGGCAAACTCATAAAAAGTGAGTTGTATATCTGGAATTTATTCTCGACGATTTGTCGGAATTTTTCTGTTTTTGCGTCGTTTTGCATACAACAAATTTAGCATTTTTAATGTACTAATTTTAATCAATTTTAATGAAATTGACGAAATTATTGTATCTTCAATCAATGAAACCCTGTTTGCTTTTATTACTTTTTGCATTTACTTTTTCTTTCGGGCAAAAGGGATTCGAAATTGCCGATGGCACAAAAACAGTAATCCCATTTCAGTTTATCAATAATTTAATATTTGTACCTTTAAACATCAATGGTGTTGACCTTACTTTTCTGCTGGATTCCGGGGTGAATGAAACGATCCTCTTCAGTTTAGACAATAAGGAAATCAATTTTAATGACATCGAAAAAGTGAAGTTTTCCGGTTTGGGTGAAAGTGGAGACATCGCAGGTTTAAGTTCGGACAATAACATCGTGAACATAGGGAAAGATTATAAAGATTTCAATCATAAAATCTATATAATTCTTGACGAAAGCATCAATTTTTCTTCGCATGTCGGAATTCCTGTGAACGGAATCATCGGGTTTCATTTCTTTAAAAATCATCCGGTTTCGATTAATTATCTCACCAAGAAAATCACCATCTACCAAGATCAAAAACTTTTCAAGAAGAAAGTAAAAAAACACACCGAATTCCCCATCACCGTGGAGGGCAATAAACCCTACATCATGGCAGGAGTAGAAATGACCTCCACTCCTGTAGAATCGAAAATGCTAATTGATCTGGGAAATAGCGATGCTGTATGGCTTTTCCCGAAACTCATCGAAGATTTTGTGTACAACCGCCCAAATATTGATGATTATTTAGGACAGGGTTTCAATGGGGATATTTTCGGAAAAAGAAGTAGAATTCACCGGATTTATCTTGGCGATTTTGCTTTGGAAAAACCACTAAGTGCGATGCCCGATGAATATTCCATACAAAATTTGAAACTGGTTCCCAACCGAAAAGGCTCTATAGGAAGCGATATTATGAGGCGCTTTGAAGTAGTATTTAATTATCCGGAAAATAAGATTTACCTTAAGAAAAACAAACATTTCAACGATCCATTTCTTTTTAATAAAAGTGGATTAGACATTCGCCACGATGGGATGACTTGGGACAAAGATTTGGTAACCGTGCAAACCACCAAAAACAACCAGGTAAATGAAGGAGAAACTATTTATTCCGCAAAAGAAAAATTCCAATATCATTTTGTTTTGAAACCCAAATATTCAGTCGCCGGATGCAGAAGAGAAGCACCCTGCTACGAAGCCGGAATTCGGAAAGATGATAAAATCATCAGTATCAACAAGAAGAAAGCGGGAGATTATACTTTACAAAAAATTAATGATTTAATGAAAGATAACGATGGAACCACAGTGAATTTCGAGGTTGAACGAGGTGGCCAAATCATGATATTTAAATTGATATTAAAAGATCCAATTCCTTACCAAGATGAAAATTGAAGAATCCGTTTTAGATCAAATCCGTTCGCGTCCACGGTTTAAAATTTATACCGAAATCAGCCGTGAAAAATATGTAGAGTTATTGAAAGAATTTCTTAAAAATCAATCGGAACACTACACCGGAAACATTAATTCCGAAACGGCAACTATTATGGTTAAAAGTGAGCACAGCAACTTTTGGAAACCGTGCCTATCACTAAGAACCGAATACGATTCCGAAGAAAACAAAACCGTCATTCGTGGGATTTTCGGGCCGACCAGTGCAGTTTGGACATTTTTTATGTTCCTTTATTTCATCGGAAGTATTCTTTGGATGGTCTTTATCACCATCTGGTTTGTGGAGAAACAAATTAAAAGCACCGATTTTCCATGGGCTCTTACAGCGTCATTTGTTACTTTGTTTTTTTTAGGAAGCACTTATTTTGCCGCTAGAGTTGGGCAATATCAAGCGCGAACCGAAATGCAAAAACTTCGCGAGTTTGCAGAGAAATCGATCCAACAATTTGAGAATTAAAAGATCTGAAATATTTATCCAGCAGGTTTCACTTCGGTAGAAGTTGCTGCGACCACATTTTCTCTTTTTGTCTGCTCTTCCAGAATTTTCTCGAGATTCGAATTGATGATATTATTAAGTTCCTCCACCGAAATATCGTTAGCCTTAGGATCGTCAATAAGTTTTTTCCAAGATTTTTTGCCACCCCATTGATAGTCTCCAAATACAATTACTGGCGTTCCGTTGGCTTTTACAGTCGCTCCTCCATTACTCAATATCCAGGTATCCACCCAACTATAAAGAAACTTGGCATCGTTCATCAGCAATCTTAAACAAGAATGTGAGGCGGGATAACCCGGTAAATCATATTGGTGCCACCCAATTCCTAAGGTATTGTGAACATTAACATTGTATGGCAATTTCCAGGAGCTGTTAACGGTTGAAATGGCAAGCTCTTTTTTCCAATTCGCAAACATAAGTCCGCGCTTGGTTTGCGCAGCTTTTTTGCCCATACTTGTTGGTCCCCATTTGATCAATTTTCCGTTTTCATACATAGCGTATGCTTGTATTGGATAAGAGAAAAAAACCATTTTCTTCACTTCTTTCAACACATCCAACTGAGTAGGAAATGGCGAATACATCATTAAACTATGATCTATTTTGTCGGGAATTGCAAGTGTATCAGCACGCCATTTATTTTTATCATCAAGCCTGTTTAATGCCAGAATGGTGTAACGATCTTCTTCGGAAAACTGCTTATTAAAAGCCGCCATTGCAGAATCTTTTTTCTTGGCGGGGAAAATCATTGAGGTATATTTAATTGCAGGTTTCGGAGCTGGTGTTTCCACCAACGAATCTTGTTTCTGAGGAAGAGTTTGGCTAGAAGACTGGGCGGATATTTCTTTGTCGTTTTTACATTGTACAAGAATTGTAAAGACTAAAGCAGCGAATGCAATTCCAGATAAGGATAAATTCTTCATTTTTTCTGCGAACATATATTTTTTCCCATGAACTTTACAAGAATAATACCATCGACAAAGCCTTTCTATAAATTTCCTGAACTTTTATCCATTAAAATAAGCAATTCAATTACCTTCTATACATTTCCATATACTTCTCGGCTGATTTTTCCCAAGAGAAATTGTAACTCATATTCGCTTGAACTAAATCTCCCATAAGCTCCTCTTGACGGTAAACAAAAAGCGCACGATGCATGGCATGAACCGCATCATCGGCAGTTGCTGAACCGAAATTGAATCCGCTTCCTCCGGTTGATATATCTTCTACTGTATCGCGCAAACCACCAGTATATCTTACAATGGGAATAGTACCGTAACGCATTGCATACATTTGGTTGAGTCCGCAAGGTTCCACCCGCGAAGGCATCAGCAAAAAATCGGAAGATGCATAAATCTTATGCGACAGATATTCTTTGTACCCCAAATCGAGTGCGAAATTGGAAAAAGCTTCATTGAGGTGAGTTAATTCACGTTCAATATATGGATCGCCAGATCCTAAAACCATAATATTGATGGCTCCATAAGTCTGTTGGATGCTTTTCCATACAATTTCGGGCAGCAAATCGGCGCCTTTCTCACCAGCAAACCGACCGATAAAGCTGAATAAAGGCAAATCCTCATTTAAACCATATTCTTTGCAAATTTCTTTTTTGTTTTTTAGCTTACCTTCATGCGCATTTTTTCGGGAATAATGAAAATCCAGAAATGGATCGGTTGCGGGATTCCAAACTTCCGAATCGATTCCGTTGATAATGCCGTAAGCTTTTTTTCTTTCATGATTTACCAAACCTTCCAGACCACGGAAACTTTGAAGCAATTCATTCAAATATCCTTCTGAAACCGCATTGAAAGCATGGCAACATTTAATCATTGACGCCAAAGGATTGATTTTTCCGTCCCAATCGAGGAGTCCCCAGTTTTCGCCATAGAACCAAGGCATATAACTGGTCATTTCCCAACTCATTTGTCCTTGATACTCACCATTGTGGATGGTTCCCACGGTTTTTACACCCTTCAAAAAACTGAATTCCGGGCAATATTCTATCATAAAAGGCACCAAACCGGTATGATAATCATGGCAATGCAAAATATCGGGACGAATCTCCATCGCAGTAAGCCAATGCAAAACTCCATGCTGAAATGCCAAAAATTGTTGACTTTCGTCCCAATATCCGTAGGGATTGTCGCGATCTAAAAGTCCGGGGATTTTCACCAAATACAAATCAAAACCCAAAACTTTCGAGCGCTCCTTCATCACTTGGACTTGGAACATTTGTCGACTTTGGTGAATCCAGCCATCAAATACAATTTGGAAACTGTGGTCGTGCACAAAAGGTTTATTGTACCAAGGCATGATTACACTGGCTTCCACGCCTTCAATTTTGTTTAGATATTTCGGTAAAGCTCCCACAACGTCGGCAAGACCGCCTACTTTAGCAACAGGATAACATTCAAGAGAAAGGTTAAATATTTTCATTTAAAAAGTTTGCGGTTATACATGAATATAAAACTGATTAGTCTTTTTTCGATAATACATCTGGCACTTCAACCCGTTTTTTTGGTTTTCTTTTAACTGTTTTTTTCTGTTTGAGTACGACGCCTGCAAGAGGTGGTAATTTCAAAATAATGGAGTTCGGTCGATACATCCATTCATCATCCTGTTCATCTACAATTTCGGCGATTACACCACTTCCGCCGTATTTTTTATCATCAGAATTTAGGATTACTTCCCAGTTGGTTCCTTCATTCACGCCAATTTTATAATCGAAAACTCTTGGAGTAAGGTTGAGGACTGTCATCGTTACTTCATCTTCATTTTTTCCTTTTCTCAGATAAATATAAATGGAATTTTCATCATCATTAGCTTCTACCCATTCGAAACCGCTACAATTGAACTGATTTTCGTACAAAGAAGGTTCGCTGGTGTAGAGGTGATTTAAATCGCTTACAAAAGTTTGTAATCCTTTATGAATCGGATATTGCAACAAATGCCAATCGAGACTTTGTTTATAATTCCACTCGCTGGTTTGTGCAAATTCGTTCCCCATAAACAAGAGTTTGGCTCCCGGATGGGTGAACATATACGTATAGAGCGCTCGCAAGTTGGCAAATTTCTGCCATTCGTCGCCCGGCATTTTGTAGATTAAACTGGATTTTCCGTGTACAACTTCATCGTGCGAAAGCGGCATCATATAATTTTCATTATACATATACATGGATGCAAATGTAATTTTGTGATGCTGATATTTTCTATGGATTGGATCTTCTTTGAAATATTTTAAAGTATCGTGCATCCACCCCATCATCCATTTCATTCCGAAACCTACTCCACCATCATGCACCGGTTTGGTAAGCATTGGAAAATCTGAACTTTCTTCAGCAATGGTGATGATATCCGGGAAACGTTTATAGACCGCAGTATTGAATTCCTGTAAAAACTGTTTAGCTTCTAAGTTTACATTGCCTCCGTAAATATTAGGTTCCCATTCTCCATCGTTTCTGGAATAATCGAGATGAAGCATTGAGGTCACCGCATCTACGCGCAATCCGTCCGCATGATATCGGTCGAGCCAAAACATCGCATTAGACACCAAAAAAGATCGCACTTCCGGTCTTCCGTAATTAAAAATATGAGATTTCCATTCGGGATGAAAACCTTTTCTGGGATCTTCGTGTTCATAGAGATAAGTTCCATCGAAAAAATGAAGTCCGTTCGCATCTCCCGGAAAATGCGACGGCACCCAATCGAGGATCACTGCAATTCCGTTTTGATGCAACTCATCAATCAGGAACATCAAATCCTGTGGTGAACCGAAACGCGAAGTAGCTGCAAAAAAGCCGGTGATTTGATAACCCCAACTCGGATCGTAAGGATATTCCATCACAGGCATAAATTCCACATGGGTAAAATTCATTTCCTTTAAATAAGGAATCAATCGTTCTGCAATTTCGCGGTAACTGAAAAAACGATCGGGATCGTCGACCCCGCGCATCCAGGATCCTAAATGCATTTCGTAAACAGAAATTGGGGCATCCAAACTATTTTTTTTTGAGCGCTCATCCATCCAATTTTTGTCTTTCCATTCATACCAAGTGGTTGAAATTACCGAACTGGCTTGTACATTCTGTTCCCAACTCAGGGCAAAAGGATCGCCTTTTTCTAAAAGAACTCCGCTGTTGGTACGGATTGCATATTTGTAAATATTCCCCCAATTTAATCCTGAAATAAAACCTTCCCAAATCCCCGAACCATCCCACCTCGGGTACAATTTGTGCGATTCGGAATGCCAATTATTGAAATTCCCTACCACCGAAACTTCTTTCGCATGAGGTGCCCAAACGGCAAAATAAGCGCCCTTCTTTCCTTCAACTTCCAAGGTATGAGCGCCGAATTTATCGTAGAGTTGGTAATGTTTTCCTTCACGGAAAAGATAGATATCGTCATCTGTGAATAGCGAGTATGGGAGGACTTTTTCCATGGTAACGGAATTTTCTTAGAGGTTATTTTAAAGCCATTATATTCATGACCTATTATCTCTTCAAATATATTTAAAATTCAGGGAAAATGATGAGAAATGAGTATTAAATCAAAAATAAAAATTTATTACAATTACTTAAAACAAAAATCCCGTTTATTCTGTATTTTCAACAGCATAAACAGGATTTGAAATCAGTATAATTTAATTTATCAATCTTCCTTTACAGTAGGTACTTTTACCGCAAGTTCATAAAGGTTGCCGCGCATCAGAAACTTAATTCTTTCTCTGGTAGTTACGGTGTTTACTTCTCCGTTTTTCATGATGATGATGCGGTCTCCTTGTGCAATATTCTGGTCGGCAATCCAATCTTCAGGAGCTACATCATTTTCTTTTTCTTTCATGTGTTCCAGAATTTGTTCTGCCAATTCCTGGAACCGCTCATCGTAGGAATATAAAACTTCATATTCGGGATCGAGACCTACCTTAAACGTCTTTTTTTCGGCAAGTAAATTTCCTGTAGCATTAGGCATCGGGTTATCCGAACCATCAGTAAATCCTACTTCTATAATTTCACCATTGTTAGCGTTCGCATAATCAACAACATCCTGATAGGTTTCGAAATTGGTCACTACCGTATAATTTTCATACTGGTAATTTTGTAGTCTTTCTGTATTTTCCATTGTTTATTTTTTTAATAGTTTATTTAATTTCTTCTTTCACTTCATGCCATTCGTTGTCTTTCAATTTGGCTTCTATTTTTTCTAGTTTTAAACTTTGCCTTAGATATGCAAACAAACTCATATAAAGGTTTGCAACCATTACGATGATAAAAAAAGCCACCAAATAGCCTCGCCAATCATCAAAAAAAATATTAAAACCAGTAATTACCAGGAAAAAAAGCGTCACATAATGACTAAAACAATACTCGCAGGTAAATAGATAAAAAAATTTCCTTTGATACAATTTCCGGCACCTTTGCGATTTTTCTATGCAAAATTCGCGTGGTTCCCTAAAAATCTCCTCGTGGGTGACTGTCCATGCAATACATGCGACCGGTATGGCGAGGATCAACAATTTTAGCAACTGCTCCGCAATGATTTCCATGTGTTTTTCTGTTTGAACTTCAAAAGTAATGCCACATGAAGATTCGGTGTTCATTTTGTATATTTGAAAAGAAAATTCCATAAGATATGTCAAAAGAATGCTGCAGTACTAACGAAAAACCATTAAATAAATCAAATATCGCACACCCCGAACACGAAGGGCATGAACATAACCATTCCCATGACCACGATGAAAGATCTCCCTTTCAGATGTTTCTTCCTGCATTAATCTCTTTTACTTTTTTGCTTATCGGAATTGCATTTGATGACCTGCTGAAGCAGGAATGGTTTAGTGGTTTCGTTCGCTTTGCACTTTACTTTTTAGCTTATATACCGGTAGGATTTCCGGTGATGAAAGAAGCTTTTTCAAGCATCAAAAACGGAGACTTTTTCTCAGAATTTCTTTTGATGACAATCGCAACAGTAGGTGCATTTTCCATTGGCGAATATCCGGAAGGCGTAGCCGTGATGCTTTTTTATTCCGTAGGCGAAGTTTTTCAAACCATGGCAGTGCAGAGAGCGCAACTGAACATCAAATCATTACTCGATCAACGACCAGATGAAATCACTGTGTTGGAAAACAATATTCCCAAAACACTAAAGGCAGAACAAGCAGAAATAGGACAAATTATTCAGTTGAAACCTGGTGAAAAACTCGCTTTAGATGGCGAACTCATTTCTGAAACGGCAGCATTCAACACCACAGCTCTCACCGGAGAAAGTAAACCCAATTCCCTGAAAAAAGGAGATCACGTTTTAGCAGGAATGATCAATCTGAATACCATTTCACTCGTGAAGATCAATACGCTTTATGAAGATTCCAAACTTTCGAAAATCCTTCAATTGGTTCAGAATGCGGCCTCCCATAAAGCGAAGACAGAACTCTTCATCCGCAAATTTGCTAAAATCTACACCCCTATTGTGGTTTTCCTTGCCATTGGAATTTGCTTTCTTCCCTATTTTTTTGTTCCAAATTATGAATTTCGCGACTGGCTTTATCGGGCTTTGGTATTTCTGGTGATTTCTTGTCCTTGCGCTTTGGTAATCTCTATTCCGCTCGGTTATTTTGGTGGAATTGGCGCAGGAAGCAAAAACGGAATTCTTTTTAAAGGGAGCAATTTTCTGGATATTTTATCCAATATTCAAAACGTGGTGATGGACAAAACCGGAACGATGACTGAAGGCGTTTTTAAAGTTCAAGACGTACTTATAGAAAAAGATTTTAATCAACAAGAAGTCCTTCAGTATTTAAATGCAGTTGAAAACAAATCTACTCATCCCATTGCCACTGCAATTCGTGAATTTGTTGGTGAAATCGACCACCTAATTGCTGTTGAAAATCTGGAGGAAATCGCCGGACATGGACTGAAAGGAAACATTAACGGAAAAGAATTTCTTGCCGGAAATTTCAAACTGATGGAGAAATTTGCTATTCCGCATCACGTCAATCATACCGCGGTTTCCGATACACTTATTGCGATGGCGTATGACGGTAAATTTGCTGGATATCTTACCATTTCAGACCAAATTAAAGACGATGCGGCGCACACAGTAGCTGAACTAAAAAAATTAGGAATAAAAACCACAATGTTGAGCGGTGACAAATCCTCTGTAGTTTTGGAAGTTGCTCAAAAATTAGGAATTACCAACGCTTTCGGAGACCTTCTTCCGGAAGATAAGGTAAACAAGATGAAAGAAATGAAGGCACGAAACGAAAGCGTTGCCTTCGTTGGAGATGGCGTAAACGACGCTCCAGTGGTTGCTCTGAGCGATGTAGGAATGGCGATGGGAGGTCTCGGAAGTGATGCCACAATCGAAACAGCCGATATTGTCATTCAAGACGACAAACCTTCGAAAATTCCAATGGCCATAAGAATCGGGAAAGAAACTAAGAAAATTGTTTGGCAGAATATTGCCCTTGCTTTTGGGGTGAAAGCGATCGTGCTGGTACTTGGAGCGGGAGGTTTGGCTACTATGTGGGAAGCTGTTTTTGCAGATGTGGGAGTCGCTCTTTTAGCCATTTTGAATGCCGTGCGAATTCAGAATATGAATTTTTCTAAAAACTAAAACGAGCATTAATTCTGGAATAGATAAAGGCGGTTCTAAAGCGGTAAATTTCAAATTCCTAAAATTTCCTTACTTTTAAGGCAAATTTTAAAAAATGAATAGAAGAAACTTATTGCTCTCCGCGATACTTTTTCCCGCAGTAATGGCATTTGCACAGCAATACGGCGGCATGTGGATTCCTACTGAACTCAATGAAAAAGAGATGAAAGATTTAGGAATGAAAATTTCAGCAAAACAGATTTTCGATCCTAATAAACCCAGCATTAAAGATGCTGTAGTACAATTTGATGGCGGTTGTACTGCCGAAATTATCTCTCCGCAAGGTTTGCTTCTTACTAATCATCATTGTGGTTACGACAATATCCAAAATCATTCTACCGTAGAAAATGATTTGCTAACGAATGGTTTTTGGGCAAAGAACATGAATGGCGAATTGCCCAACCCCGGTGTAACTGTAGATTTCATAGCGGATATCAAAGAAGTAACCAAAGAAGTTTTAGCAGGAACCCAAAATTTAGACGCTAAAGCCACTCAGGAGCTTGTCAATAAAAATTTAGAATCTGTAAAGGCTGGATTTAAGTTGGAACCTTGGCAAAAAGTAGTGATCAAACCGATGTATTATGGCAATAAATACTATGCCTACATCATCGAAACCTACAAAGACATCCGTTTGGTAGGTGCACCGCCACAAAGCATTGGAAAATTCGGCTCGGATACCGACAACTGGGTGTGGCCAAGACATACCGGGGATTTTGCGATGTTCAGAATTTATGCAGATAAAGATAATAAACCGGCGGAATATTCCAAAGACAATATCCCGTACAAACCGAAATATTTCTTGCCTGTTTCCATAAAAGACAAGCAGGAAAATGATTTCACTTTCGTCTTCGGATTCCCGGGAAGAACAACCGAATATTTACCGGCAATTGCGGTAGAAAAAATAATGACCGAAACCGATCCTGCAATGATTTCGGTGCGAGAAGTTGCACTAAAAACACTGGATGAAAAAATGCGAACCGACGCGGAAACCAGAATAAAATATGCAGCCAAATATGCATCTGTTGCCAATTATTGGAAAAAATGGATCGGCGAAGTAGAAGGTTTAAAAAAATCTGATGCAGTAGGTAAGAAGAAAAAATATGAGCAGACTTTAATCGCTAAAAATGCACAGATCAAACCTACCATCGATGAGCTGAACCGCCTTTATACCGAACAGGCACCTTATAACCTCAATAAAGCTTTTTATGGTGAAGTTTTGAGAAATGCAGAAACACTAACCCTTGCAAACCTTTATTACAATTATGTTTCTGCGGTGGAATCGGGGAAAATGGACGCAAAAACTACTGAAAATTTCAAAGCCCGACTTGCCGGAATTTATAAAGATTACGATGCGGTTTTAGATGCTAAAGTAACTGCAAAATTATTAGCTCTTTATGCCAACAAAACTCCGAAACAATTTTTACCAGCAGGTTTTGAACAGTACAAAGACGAAAACCAAAACCTAAAGGCGATTGAAGAAATTTCAAAGAATTCGGTAATGACTGGACGTGGCGCATTAAACGGAGCGACCACTTATTCCGACCTCAACAAGGTGTTTGCAGATCAGAACGCTTTGCTGCAAAATCTGAAAAAAGATCCTTTAATGAAGCTTTTGACCACATTTAGAGAACATTATATACCAACAACCGATGCTAAAGTGACTTCTTACCAGCAGCAAATTGATGTTTTGCAGAAAAAATTCATGGCTCAGCAAATGGAAACTGATAAAGACCGAAAATTCTTCCCTGATGCCAATTCTACCCTTCGCGTAACGTATGGACAAGTGAAAGGTTCCAATCCGAGAGATGCAGTGTCTTATGGTTATCAAACACATATCGCAGGAATTATGGAGAAATATATTCCGGGAGATTATGAATTTGATGTTCCTAAAAAATTGATCCAATTGTATAACACTAAAGATTACGGAATTTACAAAGATAAAACCGGCGAAGTACCCGTAAATTTCACCGCAACCAACCACACTACCGGTGGTAACTCCGGAAGTCCAGCGCTGGATGCTTACGGAAACCTCGTGGGACTGAATTTCGACAGACAGTGGGAAGGCACGATGAGCGACATCAATTATGACCCAAGGTTTAGCCGAAATATCATGGTTGATACGAAATATATCCTTTTCGTGATTGATAAATACGCTGATGCGAAATGGCTGATCAATGAAATGAAAATCGTGAAGTAATTTTTTAATTAAATAAATGGAGAACGCACCGCAATGGTGCGTTCTTTTTTTTGCCGATTTTTCTAAAAAATGTTTTTTTATTTGGTATAGTTTCTTTAAAAAATATAATCTAATTAAATCCTGTAGAGTGGAAAGTTCAAAATAAACTTTTGCTTCACAAACTACTTTTTGCACATCATCATTTACTTTAAACAAAAAAAGGTGAAACCGAAGCTTCACCTTTTTTTTAAGTATGTAGGACACTAATTAATATCCAAAAATCTCTTCCAAAGAAACCTCTTGAAAAGTTCCCATCTTATTGATTGCCGACATATCTAAATTCTCTTTTTTCCCGATGATTGCAGTGTTGTATTTCATCGGTTTTATATCGTTGTTATAGAAATTAGTCACATCTGCCAAGGTGAGTTTTTCAACTTCTTCATAGATGTCTTTTCTTAAATCATAATCGATTCCCAATTTTTTAAGATTCATTTGATTGAAGAAAATGTTTGTTCTGTTGATCCTTCCGGAAGCAATTTGTTTCAAGGCTGCATTTTTAGCATTTTCGAATTGTGCAGGAACCTGTGGTAAATTGGCCATCAATTCATCCATTGCGTTCACCGCTTGCGGAAGTTTGTTTGCCTGCGTTCCGATATAAGTTGTTACATAATCGGGGTGATTCAGTTCACCATTAGCAGCATAAGAAACATACGCAGAATACGCTAAACTCTTACTCTCACGAATTTCCTGGAACACGATAGAAGACAATCCTCGGCCGAAATATTCATTGAAAACATTTATTTTACCAAAGTTTTTCAAATTCACATTATTCCCCTTCCCTACTTTGCTCATTTCTGTTTGCACCATATCATAATTGGTGAAAAACACTTTGCCTTCGGTAGCCGGTTCCGGATAGATTTTCTTTTCCGGCGCTTTCAAAGTTTCCTTTTCTACAAAAGGTTTCGCATATTTTTTAAAAGCATTGAAATCTGTTCCGTAGAAGAAGATTTCATACGGCATATTTAAAAGATTTTTGATTTTCGCGGTCATTTCTTCAGATTTGATGGATTTCAATCTCTCTGCAGAAACTACATCCGAAAATCTGGAAACTTTTCCGTATTTCGCATAGTTGGAAAGTGCAGCCATGATTCTCCCTTTGTCTTTTTTCGCAACTTCACGACTTTCCAAGATGGTTTTCACATTCTCTTCATACACTTTTTGGTCTGGCTTAGCATTTTGTAACCAATTTTTCAGCAATTCTATTCCTTTCGGCATGTTTTCTTCCAAACCACTTAAAGAAATAATGAGCTGATCAGGAGCCGTGCGGAAATCATTGGAAATTCCCAATTTGAAGAATTCTTTCTTCAGCTCTTCCGCAGATAATTTGTTGGTTCCCAGATACTGCAACACCTGAGTTGCCAAACCTAATTCCTTATCGTGATCGCTGCCAAAAGGGAAAATGAAATAAGTTTGCGCAATATCATTGTATTTATTTTTTACAAAGCTGGCTTTTTTAGATCCAATTTTATCGGTTTTTATGGCTTTAGAATAATCAATAAATTCCGGTTTAATTTCGGAAGATTTCTCGCTAATGATTGATTTTAAAAATGGCGATTGATCTTCTTTATTAAGTTTGATTGGGGTAATACCCGGATTTTCCACTCGAACCAATTTATCATTTACGCCTTTTTCTTTTTTAATGATTACATAGTTATCCTTGAAAAATTCGTTGGCAAATTTCACCACATCATCTTTGGTGATTTTTTCGTACTCATTAATTTGGTTGAGTTCGCTATCCCAATTTTGATTGTTGATGTAGCTTCCGTACAATGCAGTTGCCAATCCATCGGCTGTTTCCAGAGATTTCATCTGCTGAATTTTCATATCATTAATGATGGCCGGAATTTGCCAATCTTGAAATTGCCCCTTTTTGATAAGTTCAATTTGGTCGAGCAATAAATTTTTGGCTTCATCTAAAGTTTGTCCGTTTTTCGGAACAATCATCATTGAAAAATTTCCATACGTTTTGAACGGAGACGAATAAGCCATCGCACGAAGCGCTTTCTGACTTTGGTTGATATTTAGGTCGATCAAACCGGTTTCTCCGGAATTAGACAGCAAGTTAGCCACAATTTCGGCAAGTCTTGCATCTTTCGTACCGTAGGAATCTGTTCTCCAAGCAATTTGCAAACGCTCTGCAGAAGGACTTTTCACAGATCTTTCCACGATTTTGGTCATTGGATCTTCCGAGACCATTTTTTTCATTGGCAATTCTTTGTATTCGAAAGAACCGAAATATTGATCCACAAGTTTGATGGTTTTATCGAAATCCAAATCACCCACCAAAACCATCGCATAATTATTCGGAACATAATACGTATCAAAATACTTATGAATCGCTACCATTGAAGGATTTTTCAAGTGCTCGGATTTCCCGATGGTAGTTTGCTGTCCATTCGGATGTTTCGGGAAGAGTGCATCCATCAGTTCATAATTTACCAAGCGGGAATCGTTATCCTGTGCGCGATTAAACTCTTCATAAACAGCTTCTAATTCTGTATGAAACAACCTCAGAACCAATTCAGAGAATCTTTCTTTCTCCACTTTCAACCATTTTTCCAGTTCGTTGCTTGGAATATTATTTTTGTAAACCGTTTCGTCGAGCCAAGTGTGCGCATTGGTTCCGGTCGCTCCCAGAGAGGAAATTGCTTTATCGTACTCGTTCGCAATGGCATATTTGCTGGCTTCTTGAGAAATCTCATCTATTTTTTTATAAATTTCCTTCTTCTTCTCAGGATTTTGTTCAGCTTTATGTTGTTCGTAAAGCGATGAAATCTGGTCCAGAAGGGGTTTTTCTTTAGCCCAATTCGCGGACGCCAATTTGGAAGTCCCTTTGAACATCATATGTTCCAAATAATGCGCTAAACCGGTATTATCAGAAGGATCGTTGTTACTACCTGTTCTAACCGGAATATAAGTTTGGATTTTTGGAGCATCAAAATTTTGGGCAAGGTAAACCTTCAAGCCATTTTTTAAGGTATAAATTCTTACTCCATTTTTATCATTGACTACCGTTTCATAGGTATAACCGGCTTTGTCAGTCATTTTCTTAGTTTCAAATTGTTGTGCATGCATCATCGTTAGCGCTCCTATTAAGGTTAAAGTAGTGAGGATTTTCTTCATATATAAATTGTAAAATATAATTATTTTTTATTAAAGCTGATGAGGATTCAGCATGTTTTCGGGATCGAGAATTTCATCTAATTTATCTTGAGAAAGAAGGCCTTTTTCCAAAACCAGATTGTAAACACTTTTTCCAGTTTCAAAAGCTTCTTTGGCAATTTCAGTAGAGTTTTTATAACCGATATACGGGTTTAGCGCCGTAACAATTCCGATGCTGTGTTTCACCATATTGAGGCAAACCTCTTTGTTGGCGGTAATTCCGGTGATGCATTTTTCTCTTAAAGTATCCAAAGCATTTCCCAAGAAATTGATACTTTCCATAATGGAATGTGATAAAACCGGTTCCATCACGTTGAGCTGCAATTGTCCGGCTTCTGCGGCAAAAGTCACCGTTAAATCATTTCCAATTATTTTAAAACACACCTGATTTACCACTTCCGGAATTACTGGGTTTACTTTACCTGGCATAATCGACGAACCAGGTTGCATCGGCGGAAGATTGATTTCAAAAAATCCTGCGCGCGGACCTGATGATAGCAATCGTAAATCATTGCAAATTTTCGAAAGTTTCACTGCAAGTCTCTTCATTGCAGATGAATAAATTACATAAGATCCTGTATCCGGTGTAGCTTCTACCAAATTTGGCGCGGAAACAATGGGATAACCGGTGATTTGGGAGAGATTTTTTGCGCAAAGATTTGCATAGCCAACCGGTGCGTTAATTCCTGTACCAATCGCCGTTGCTCCCATATTAATTTCAACAAATAAATTTGCATTGCTGTTGAGCTTAGAAATATCTTCTTCCAAAGTTGCTGCGAAAGCTTCAAATTCCTGTCCTAAAGTCATCGGAACCGCATCCTGAAGTTGGGTACGTCCCATTTTAATTATTTTGCTGAATTCCTGTCCTTTTTCACGGAAAGCAGCTATGGTTTTCTTCAGTTTTTCTACAAGCTCCTCATTCATCTGAATAAGTGCCATTTTTATTGCGGTTGGGTACGCATCGTTGGTCGATTGGGAGAGGTTGATATGGTCATTCGGCGAACAAAACTGATAATCACCTTTTTCCTTTCCTAATTTTTCCAAAACACGATTGGCGATTACTTCATTCGCATTCATATTCACCGAAGTTCCGGCTCCACCCTGAATCATATCGATCGGAAATTGATCATGAAGTTGGCCTTCCATGATTTCATCACAGGTTTCTGCAATTTTTTTGTAAAGATTTTCTTCCAATAAGCCCAACTCATAGTTGGTTTTTGCAGCTGATTTTTTCACCATCGCCAAAGCTTTGATAAAATGAGGATAAGATGAAAGATACTGCCCGGAGATTTTAAAATTTGCAATAGCACGCTGAGTCTGAACACCATAGTAAGCATTTTTTGGCACTTGCAAAGTACCTAAAAGATCGCTTTCATTTCTGAAATTTTCCATAAAAATAATTTGATGAAAAGTTAAGGTAAAATGTTGAATTTGAAAAACGGATTTGATTTTTTTCCAGCAAAAAAGGGCGATAGATTACCGCCCGAAAGATTTTGTTTGATGATGTTTAAAATTATTTATTCGGATATTTCGAATTTAAAGCCTGCAAAATCGCCCATGTTTCTGCATCCATCACCCCATCATATTTTCCCGGCCTGAAATGGTACTGAAAAGCTTCAATAGTCTTCTTGGTCGCATCATCTACCATCCCGGATGGTTCCAACCCATAACCTAGCGATTTCAGTGCAGTTTGGTACTTAAAAATAAATTGCGGAGTAGAAACTTCTGTTACGAACGCTTCCGGAACAATTTGGTCAACAAAGCCTTGTTTTACGGTCTCATCATACCACATTCCTATTTGGTATTCATCATATAATTTTTTCCAAGGAAACTTCGGCCCCGGATCTTGCTTTCTGGTTGGTGCAATATCGGAATGCGCAAGAATATTGGTTGGGGGAATCATATATCGGTTCGCAATATCCTTAACCAAAGCTGCTACCTTTTTCATTTGTGCATCGTCAAACTCCGGGAAAATTCTATTTCCTGCAGCATCAGTTTTATAACCTGCATTTACGATTTCGATTCCTATCGAGGTATCATTAAGCATTCTATCCTTTCTCCAGGAGCTTATTCCGGCATGGTACGCTCTCTTATTCTCATCTACCAACTGATATATTTCGTTGTCGCCTAAATTATTCACCAAATAATGCGCACTTACTGATTGCTGAGTGAGCACGGTAACCGATTTATCGTCATCCAAAGCAGTATAATGTAGAATAATGTATTTCTGACGAAAATTTTGCGCGACTGCCGGAAAAAAGGTATTCACCACTTTATATCCCGAAGGATTGGCCGACACAATAGAGCCATAACTCATCGTATTATCGTTTTTAGTAGCGTCGGCAATATTTACTTTATAAAAATAATGCCCGTTTTCCCTTTTCAATTCCGAGTGACCAACCGTCGGAGCAGGTTTATTAACCGGTGTTTTTACCGTCGGAACATTTTTTTGAGGTGTTGCTGAATTTTTTTGAATATTTTTTTGAGAAGTACAAGAAAAAAGCATCACGCTTAATCCCATGAAATATAATGAATTACGCATTTTCAATCTTTTTTTATTGATTTATTTTTCAAAAATACAAAAAAATAATTGCAAAAAGTTTTGGTTAGTATCAAAAACAATTCTATATTTGCACTCGCAATTACAGAAAAGAAGTTCTTAAAATTATTGCAAAGGAGGGTTGCCGGAGTGGTTAACGGAGCAGTTTGCTAAACTGTCGACCCGAAAGGGTCGCGTGGGTTCGAATCCCACACCCTCCGCAACCTTTGCACAAAAATTTATTCGGGGCGTAGCGTAGTCCGGTCATCGCGCCTGGTTTGGGACCAGGAGGTCGCAGGTTCGAATCCTGCCGCCCCGACTTATTTTTCACAAATTCCTTCGGGAATTTTTTATTTTCACTTCTAGGGTGCGTAGCTCAGCTGGATAGAGCATCTGCCTTCTAAGCAGACGGTCTCAGGTTCGAATCCTGACGCGCTCACCATTATTTTAAACCTCGATTATTTCGAGGTTTTTTTATTTAATGAAACTGCATAAAAAAAACACCGAATATCAGTGTTTTTATGTTGTTTTAAAGCTGAAAATATTATTTCCTCACCCTTTTGGGCTTCTTGGCCTCTTCTTTCAGTTTTGCATCATCTATCGCTTTCTGCGCCGCATTGTATAATGCGTCATCAGACTCGTATTTCACTTCTTCGTAGTCAGGAGTATCCAGGAAGATATCCTCCCACTTTCTTAGCCGATCTTTGGTATTCCAATTGAAATCGGGGAAAAAGCGTTTCTCCCGAGAGATTTGGCTGATCGGAAAGGTATCTACATTTGCTCCTACATTGCAAGTGATGATTTGGACTTTATTTTCTTCAAATTCAGCTTCAATGGTTCCACAGGTAGACAAGGACACTCCGATTCTTTCGGTTTCTTTGGTTTTCTCATTCTGATCATCCGCGTAGGTGATTGCTTGGGCATTTCCGATCACTTTTGCTAGTTGAATTTTGTTCTCTTTGTAGTAAACGGTCATTAGTTTTCCTTTCACCTGATTGAACTCGTCCTTTAAGTTAAGTGAGTCGGCTTTACTGATCGCAAAGGCATTCCCTACTACTTTTAAGGAATCAATGTACTCGTTTTGGGTATCGAAATAGGCCTCTATCTTATCTCCCGTGATCTGTTTCTCTCCACTCCACGCGATAGGTTTCCCGAAGAGATGCATGATTCCGTCGGTTTCATTAAAGCTTAAAGAATCTGCGCGAACCTGAATATTGGACTTGAACATCCTCGCTTTCCGATACGCACGGAGGAAACTTTTCTTTTTGAGCGGGTCGGTTGCGTCAATCTTTTGATAGGCAAGGATCTTTTGTGCGGAAAAATACATGGAATCCTTCTCCAAAATCTTCACTGCATACGGTCGATCAGTCATCATGGCTGAATCTTTCTTCTCGAAAATCTCCCCATAACCGCCTTTCATAAAGCGTCTTTCTTTAGGATCACGCAGCGTAACATTGCCTTTGGCCCTACCAAAACCTGTAATTTGATTGAAGTACATATCATCTCCCGTAAGGATTTTACCATTATAGTTAATCCTGGAATTTTTCTTGAGGTACACTTCTTTGGAATTCATATTGTACGAACCTCTTTCGGTGTACACTTGATTTGCCGGATTTTGCTTATTAGTAATGGTAGTTGGACCAAAGAAATCCGCAGTATTGGTGTTTTGGTTTTGTTTTATGTTGGTTCCTTCCACCGTATATTCGGGGTTGTTGATTTTCACATTACCGGTGAAATCGATCATTTTAGAGCTGAGATCGTAGGTAGCGGATTTGGTGTACATCACATTGCTAGCGTCCGAAATAGTTCCTCCGGTGTTGAAATAGGCTTTATTGGAAATCCTGTCGTAGTAGAGTGTTTCGGTTTTTATGGTCTGTTTTGGGTCTGTAAGGACTACATTTTTCTTAGCCACTCCTTTTTGGGAGTTACCGTCGTATTCCATTTCTCCAGCTGTAATTACGGATCCATCGGCGTTTTGTAATTTCACATTGCCTATGGCTTTCACAAAATTCTGTTCTTCATAGAAAATTACTTCATCTGCGCTGAGCAAAGAGCCTTGATGCTCGAACTGAACATTGCCTGAAAAATATGGATTTCCATTATACTTTTCTGGAGTTTTCTGAAAGAAATCTGAATGGATGAGACGCACCTTTTGCCCTTGTGAAGCATTCTGTGCATTTTTGAAATAAGGATCTTTCACCAAAGGATCTTTTGGCGACGTGATAATCTGTGAAAAAGCATTCGCACTGATTAACATTAACAAGACGAAAAAGTTCTTCATTAATCTTTTTTGGTACCGTAGAAATAAAGTGAGTGAGAATCAATAGTTACGCCAAATGCACTTTCAATGGATTCTTTAATACCCTGAATTCTCGGATCACAGAACTCGATAATTTCTTCGATTTCCTTGTCGGAATCTTTCTTGTAAATCACCAAATGATCGTGTTGTTTATCAAAATATGATTTTTCGTAAGACGAGGATGTAAGGGTTTTCTCACCAAATTGATGCTTGCGTATAAGACCAGCGTCGAGAAAGATTTCGATGGTATTATAGATCGTAGCTTTGGAAACGTGATACTTTTTTTGCATCATGAGGAGGTAAAGATCGTCCACATTGAAGTGATGCTCCATATTGTATATTTCTTCCAAAATGGTGTACCGTTCGGGCGTATTTCTAAAACCTTTTTCTAGGAGGTAATGTCTTAAAACCTCTTTTATCGTTGTTATATTAAGTTCTTTCTGTTTAGTGTCCATTGAAAAAATTATCTACAAATTTATTGATTTTATTCTAAATGAAAATCGGTGAACCAACCACTAAAAAAATTCCCGGCAAGAACCGGGAAAAATTTGTTAAGCGTCGTAATGTTTAAAATTGACTTGCTGAATTCTTTTGGTAACAATTGTTTGATCCAGCAATGGTGCGGATTCAACAACAACATTGTGTGGCGAAACTCCCCATGCTTTGAAATCGTCACTACCGATATATTTCACAAAATGGTAAATACTTAAGGTCAATTTTTCTTTCACCGTTAATAAAGTATCGTTAATATAGGTGTTATCAATAATAACATACTTCAAATCTGGTGGGATATTGTGGATTCTAAGCGACGGATGACTGCTTCGGGAAGGTATTGTACCTTCTTGCATCATATCCTCTAAAACCTGATCGAAATAATCGTTGATTCGTCGATCAATCTTAAAACCAAGTAGGAAATTAATTCGGTAAATCGTACCCGGCATAATTTCATCAATCGTATATTTAAAAGTAAAAGGATCTTCCTGATTGATAATATTCAGAATAAAATAATGATCTGCTCGCTTCGGTTGCTTTCGAAGAATGGAATAAATGATTTTCGCTTCAATTTCATCTTCTTTTTTAGCACGGCTAAGAAAAGCAAGATTTGTCGCATATTTAGGAATTGTTTCATCGAGTTTTAAATCTTTAATGATCGAAACATATTTTTCCAGTTTTACGAATTTGATGAATTTAGCTTTAATTAATCTACCGTTATACCAAGCATACATGCAAACCGCAATGAAACCGCCAAGCGCTACTGTAAGCCAACCTCCATCGAAGAATTTGATGACATTGGCATAAAAGAAACCAAGTTCAATAAACAAATAAACGGCAATAAAACAGATGGCAAAAACCTTGTTTACGCGAGTTCTGCTGAGCCAAAAGAACAACAGTAGCGTCGTCATAATCATCGTGATAGTAATGGTAAGTCCGTACGCTGCTTCCATCGATTCGGAATGCTGAAAATACATTACTACGATAAAACACAGCACCATAAGTCCCCAATTGATTCTCGGGATATACATTTGTCCTTTAACTCCGGACGGATAATCAATTTGCTGATTTGGCCAGAAGGAAATCGACATTGCTTCCGAAAACATCGTAAAGGATCCTGTAATTACAGATTGACTGGCAATAATTGCTGCTGCAGTTGCCAAAATAACTCCGGGCAAAATAGCCCAAACCGGCATGATACCAAACATTGGATTGATTCCTTCCGCTACTTGATGATAATTATCCAGCAGCCAAGCTCCCTGACCGAGATAATTCAGGATGAGCATCATTTTTACAAAAGCCCAACTCACCCGGATATTTTTTATTCCGCAATGCCCAAGATCAGAATAAAGCGCTTCTGCACCGGTAGTACAAAGAAAAACCGCTCCCATAATGACGATGGCACTTGGTGAATGAGTAATTAAATTATACGCGTAATAGGGATTAAATGCCTTGAAAATTTCGATATGATCGAAAATGTGCATTCCACCGAAAATTCCTAAAACAAGGAACCAAAGAACCATCACCGGACCGAAAAACTTCCCGATAGAAGCCGTTCCGAATTGCTGAATGAAAAAGACGACCGCCAAAATAATCATGGTAATCGCAACAACAGGCGTATTCGGACTATAAATTTTTAAACCTTCCACGGCAGACATCACTGTTAAAGAAGGCGTTATCACACTGTCTGCCACCAATGTGGATGCCCCAATAATCGCCACGACATACAGCCATTTTTTCTTGAGCCTTTTAACTAAAGAGTACAAAGAAAGTATTCCACCTTCCCCTTTATTATCCGCCCGAAGTGCGATAACGACATATTTAATGGTGGTTTGCAACGTAAGAGTCCAAATAATACATGAAAGCGCTCCTTCAATATACTCATCGAAAGGTAAATTGCCCCCTTCTCTTCTTGCGTTCACAATCGCTTTCATTACATAAAGCGGCGAGGTACCAATATCTCCGAAAACAATTCCAAGTGAAACCAGCACTCCCATTGCAGTGAGTTTCTTCGTGTCAAAATGATGACCACCTTCTGTTGCTTCTGCCATTATTCAGTTTTAAATATTTCGCAAATTTAGATTAAAAAGTCATTCAGCAATGATTTTTTTATACATAATATAAACTTAAAAAACTCCCTTTCAGGAGTTTTTATTTTTAAGCTTTGATGTACAATGCATTTTTTATTTCTTCTTTCACTTTTTCAAGTTTCGGGAACCATTCCGCAAATAATGCAGCCGAATAAGGCGCAGGTGCATCAGGTGTTGTAATCCTTTTAATTGGAGCATCAAGATAATCAAAAGCTTTCTGCTGAACCATATAGGTGATTTCTGAAGAAACAGAACCGAAAGGCCAAGCTTCTTCCAAAATTACTAAGCGATTGGTCTTTTTTACAGAAGCAATAACGGTATCAAAATCCAACGGACGCACTGTTCTCAGATCGATTACTTCCACGGAGATACCTTCTTTCTCCAAATCTTCAGCGGCTTGCATCGCTAGTTTCATAATTTTACCAAAAGAAACCAAAGTAACATCTTTACCTTCTTTTTTAATATCCGCTTTTCCGATTGGAAGATAATATTCTTCGTCAGGAATTTCCATTTTATCACCATACATCTGTTCGGATTCCATGAAGATTACCGGATCATTATCCTGGATTGCAGATTTCAAAAGACCTTTTGCATCATAGGGGTTAGAAGGTACAATTACCTTTAAACCTGGTATATTTGCAAACCAACCTTCTAGAGCTTGGGAGTGTGTTGCTCCTAACTGACCAGCTGATGCGGTAGGCCCACGGAAAACGATTGGGCAGTTCCACTGTCCACCACTCATTTGACGAATCTTAGCGGCATTGTTGATAATTTGATCAATTCCTACTAATGAGAAATTAAAGGTCATATATTCTACAATTGGGCGATTACCATTCATTGCAGATCCTACCGCAATACCTGTGAAACCCAACTCGGCAATCGGAGTATCTATCACTCTTTTAGGGCCAAATTCATCGAGCATACCTTTTGATGCTTTATACGCACCGTTATATTCCGCAACCTCTTCACCCATTAAATAAATTGATGAGTCTTTGCGCATTTCCTCGCTCATTGCTTGTGCAATTACTTCTCTAAAAGTATATTCTGCCATAATTTTTGAAAAATTTAGAGTACAAAAGTAAAGTTTTTTTCGCAAATTTTCGGGCGGAATGGGACAAAAAAAAGCAACTCTTTCGAATTGCTTGCTTTTATTGTTGAAATAATTCTGTTATTTCACTGCCTGCCAAGTTTGGCTTCTTCCGATTAGTGAAAATCCAATATAACCTCTAACATTCAATTTATCCCCTTCTCTGGAAATGTTGCACTTGTAAGTTTTTCCCGTTTTAGGATCGGTAATGGTTCCTCCTGTGAATTCATTACCTTCTTTTTTCAATCCTCTCACGATTTCCATACCCAAAAGTGGTTTATTTTTTCTATCGTCTTTACAATCTACACAATTTGGATTAGCAGGTTTTATCAAAAGTTGAGAGATTTTCCCGTAGTATTTACCATCAGATTTTTTGTAAATCTCTACAATAGATTTTGCTTGACCAGTTTCATCATCGATGGTTTTCCATTTCCCTTCGATTTGTGCATACGATAGTGTTGCGAAAAATAAGGCAACGAAAGCGAAAATTATCTTTTTCATAAGATTAATTATTTTTAAATTTTTAGTTTGATAAATGTAACTAAAAAAAGTTAAAAACAAAATTTTAAATTATTCACAACATACTAATGATTGTATTTAGGAAATTCTGGAAATCTAAACACTTCAAAATTATTTTGATTAATGAAGTTTACGGTTGATGACCCGATTCATATAATCTTGGTACCATGCCTTACTCTTCATCATTCCCAAATAAATCTCCGGATTTTTCACTTTTCCGAGAAGGTTTTTTTCGTAGCCCAAATCTCTGATGTCATAAATTCCCGTAAAATCTTTCCCATCAAACAAGTAAATGTAATTGCCAATCATAAACTGCTCTACTCCACTGGAATTTACAATTAGATAATCTTCTTTCTTCTCCGAAACCAAGCTTCTTCCCCAACTTCTGAATTTTTTATTGTAACCCATCAGGTCGGCTAACGTTGGGTAAATATCCATTTGTTGCGCAGGTTCGGTAATCTCACCTTTCAATTGATATTTGGTATTCGGCGAATAAAACAAAATCGGAATCGCAAAACGATTCATCGCTTTTTCATATTCCGGATAAGCAATCTGGTTGGTATGATCGGCTACCACAACGAAAATTGTATTTTGGTACCAAGGCATTTTTTTAGCCGTTTCGAAGAATTTTTTCAATGCAAAATCGGTGTAACCAATTGGTTCATGGATTTCCAGCGGACCTTTTTTGAACTTCCCTTTGTATTTATCCGGAATTTTGAAAGGATGGTGCGAGGAGACAGAAAACATGGTCGCCATGAAAGGATTTTTTTTTGCGTTTAAGGTTTTAGCAAAATATTGAAAAAAAGGTTCATCCCAAATCCCCCACATTCCATCAAAATCGGCATCATTATTATATTCCGTTTTCCCATAATAATGTTTGAAACCCAAAATATTTCCAAAACCAAGAAATCCCATTGATCCATTTGGCGCACCATGAAAAAACGAAGTATCATAACCCATTTCGTTTGCAACCGTAACAATCGACTGGATTTTCTGGTTGGAATATGGCGAACTGGTAAAAGCATCTTTCAAACTCGGAATCCCCGCCAACACAGAACTCATCCCATGGATTGACTGTCTACCATTGGCAAATGCATTCGTGGCGATCAAACTATGTGTTGCCAAACTATCGAAAAAAGGTGTGTAAGAAACAAAATTCTTAATCTTTGTATTCTTATTAAATGCTCCGGAATATTCTTTCCCAAAACTTTCAATGATAAAGATCACCACATTGGGTTTCGGCTCCACATTTTCTCGTGGATACATTTTATAGGGTTGAATATTTTTCTCAATAAAATCCTCATTTACAAAATGAACTTCCCGGAAATTATTCGTATTCATCGTTCGGAAAAACGAGAAAACACTGTTCAAAACTACATTTGCTTGCAGCGGATTTTTTACATGTCGGTTGGCATCCACCAGATTAATTGGTCTTGTGGAATGTTTAAAATCTCCACGAATTCCGCCCACGACAAGCGCTGCAACAATGCATAAATTCAATACTGAAAAAACAAAATATTTCCACTTCTTCTCCAGTTTCTGTTCCTCAACTTTCACTTTTTTATAAAGAAAAATCCAGAAAGCCATCAAGATAGTGAACCATACAATTACAAATGGATGTTCCACGACCGAAACCATGAATACCTTTCCGATATTATCCTCATGTTTTGCCACATTCAAAGCTGCCGTGGTGAGCCGTGCCTGCGAAAATCGGTAATAAATAAAATCCCCGAAATTCATTCCGTACGCAATTCCGTTGGTTATAAAATAAAGATAAAAGAGAAATTTCTGATAATTTTTTTTCGTGTTAATAATCAGTGGAAGCAAACTAAGCAAAATAAAAAGAGAATTCACATATAAAATCGCTGTGGTGTCGAACGCTGTTCCGTGATAAGAAATACTGAAATAATCCGATAAGGAATCAATCGGAATAAGTTTTCGGTTAAAAAACCAAAAGAGAAAACGCGCAATCTGATAAAAGAAAAACGCCAAAAACAATCTATAAAAAAGAGCAAAAACCTCTTGTAATCTTATATCTTTCATCCAAAAATTCTAAAAAAACTGTGCAAAGTTACATTAAATTCACTTTTCGTTAATAAATAGTTTTTTCAGGAAATTGAAGAGGAAAATTTTAATAAAAACCCTATTTTTGCTCCTATGAATTTCATTAAAAACAATCTCGCAAACGCCTTCACTTTGGCCAATTTATTTTCCGGAAGCACCGGTGTCATTCAATTGCTTGCCGGGAATTATCGAATCACGGCGATTTGCATTATCGTTTCTTTGATCCTGGATTTTTTCGACGGTTTTGTTGCGAGAGCGCTGAAATCCAATTCAAATTTAGGAGCGCAACTCGATTCTCTTGCCGATATGGTAAGTTTCGGTTTGTTGCCGGGTATCGTGATGTACAAAGCTTTGGAACCTTTCGCAAATCAAATTTTCGGGATGGAGCTGCCTTTTGAAATAAAATATTTCGGGCTTTTAATCACTTTATTTTCATGTTTAAGGTTGGCAATTTTCAATTTAGATGAGGAGCAAACCTATTATTTCAAGGGACTGAATACGCCTTCAAATACCATTTTGATTTTCGGACTTTATTACGCATTTCTCGAAAGCGGAAATTTAAAATTTATCTTTGAAAATCCTTTGTTAATGGTAATATTTACGATAATTTCTTCGTGGATTTTAGTAAGCCCAGTAAAAATGATTGCGATGAAATTCAAATCGATGAAATTAGAAGACAATTATCCGAAGATCGCTTTGTTAATCGGCGCTGTATTGATCTTAATTATTTTTAAGACCATCGGAATTCCATTGGTGATTTTATACTATATTTTGATTTCACTTATTTTTCAAAAGCAATTAAAATAAATCTTCAGGTTAATAAATAAGTACACTCCCAAATAAGAAAAATGAATTTAAAACTCTATAAACCGCTCTGCATCTTCGATCTGGAAACTACTGGAACCAATGTAGCAAAAGACCGAATTGTGGAAATCTGCATCCTGAAAGTAAATCCGGACTCCTCGCGAGAAAGCAAAACCTGGCTCGTAAATCCCGAAATGTTCATCCCGAAAGAATCTACTGCGGTGCATGGAATCACGGATGAAGATGTGAAAAACGCTCCTAAGTTTAAAGAAATCGCTCCGAAAATTATGGAAATGATCGCAGGCTCTGATTTGGGCGGATTCAATTCCAACCGATTTGATGTTCCGCTTTTGGCGGAAGAACTTCTGCGAGCCGGAATCGATTTCGATTTAAGCAAGTTCAAATTGGTTGATGCGCAAACGATTTTTCATAAAATGGAGCCAAGAAATCTCACTGCTGCTTACAAATTTTATTGCAAAAAAGAATTGGAAAACGCCCACTCTGCTGAAGCTGATGTATTAGCGACTTTTGAAGTATTGGATGCGCAAGTTGCTCACTACGAAGAGCTTCCAAACGATATTGCTGCACTGAGCGAGTTTTCTTTTCACACCAAATTTGCTGATTTGGCAGGAATGATTCATTTTGATGAGGATCAACAGGAGATTTTCGCTTTTGGGAAATACAAAGGACAGCGCGTGAAAGACGTTTTCCAAAAGGATTTGGGCTATTACGGATGGATCCAGAGTGCTGATTTTCCGTTATATACCAAGAAAATTTTGACAGGAATTCAACTTCGTTCAAAATTTTAATTTTTTTAAGTCATCAAAGATTTATTTAAGGATAAGTTTTTCAAAACGTAACAAATTTAATTATGAAAATAATTTGCATCGGCAGAAATTACGCAGAACACGCCAAGGAACTCGGTAATGAAGTCCCTGAAAACCCCGTAATTTTCATGAAACCCGACACCGCGGTTTTAAAGAAAGGTTCGGATTTTTATATCCCTGAATTTTCAGAAGATATTCACTACGAACTGGAAGTGGTTTTGAAAATTTCAAAAGGCGGAAAATATATTCAGGAAGAAAAAGCCGGAAATCACTTTGAAGAGATCGCTTTGGGAATTGATTTTACTGCGAGAGATTTACAAACCAAACTAAAGGAAAAAGGACTTCCGTGGGAACTTTCGAAAGGCTTCGATGGTTCTGCAGTGATCTCAGATTTCTGCAAAAAAGAATATTACGATTTGAAAAACCTGCAATTTTCTTTACATAAAAATAAAGCAGAAGTTCAGAATGGCAACACATCACTGATGCTTTTCAGTCCAGAAAAAATTATCGCCTTTGTTTCGCAATATTTTACCTTAAAAACCGGAGATCTTATTTTTACGGGAACCCCGAAAGGTGTTGGTAAAGTGGAGGAAAATGATATATTGGAAGCTTATCTTGAAAATAAAAAAATGCTGGATATCAGAATTCAGTAAAATTTCGTAACTTTAAGCAACAAAATATTTAAATTATGATCAATATTATACTACCTGTAGATTTCAGTGATTCTACAGACCAATTGATTGATGGATCAATAAAATTTGCGAAAGAAATCGGGGGAAAACTATGCTTAATTCATGTTGCACCTGCGGATATTGGTTTTGCAATTGGAGATATGGGATTTCAGTATTTTCCGGAAGTGGAGCAAAATGAAATTAAAGAAGAGCTGCTTCGGTTAAATAATATTCAGCAGCGCGTACTTGCACAAGGTGTAGATTGTGAACATCTATTGAAACAGGGTGTTGCCGGTGATATAATTCTAGAATACGCCAAAGAAAAAAATGCCACTTATATGGTAATGGGCTCACATGGCAGAAGCGGAATTTATGACGTATTTGTGGGAAGTCTTACCAAAGAACTTACCCGTCGTTCGCCAATTCCTGTACTGGTAATTCCGGTTCATTAAAATATTACAACAAAAAAAACAATCCCGTAATTCTGAGAATTACGGGATTTTTATAAATAATGTAAGTATCAATTATTTAGTTTTCTTAGAGTGGATTTTTGGATCGTAGTAAGGGTGATGTCCTTCTGTTGGCGAAAAATATTCTTTGTCTTTGTCACCTCCTAAAGTAGTAACCAAAACATAGCACCAATAGGTAAACAATGCCGAAGCAACGAGAAATAAAACCCAGTTAAGAAAATTACCTGCAAAATCAAAAAACCCAAAAGACCATTTGAATGCATCGCTTAAGAAGAGAAAGAAAGACGTCATTATTTTCCTTTTTTAAATTAACTTTGCACAAAATTAATAAAAATGTTTCGATTACTTTCAAAAGAAAGCAATATTTTTTCAATACCGATTTACATTGTCATACTTCTTTTAATTGTAATAGGATTTAACTTCCTCGATTTCAATTCATTAGACATAATTTCTGCAGTGATAACTTTTGCAGGTGTTGCTTTGGGATATTTTTGTTTTAATGCGATTTCACTGAATTATCAAACGCATTTGCCATTTTTTCTTTATACGGCGTTTATATTCGCGCTGTATCCCGGTGATTTGGATATTGGAATTGCGGTTTCGCTTTTCACCAATTCAATTATTATTCTGTTGCTTACCGATAATGATTTGGCGGTTCGTAGAAATTCTATCATTCTGGTGGGCGCTATTTTAGCGTTAAATTTTATTTTTTTACCCACAACTTGGCCGATGTCAATTTTTGTGATTTTACACCTTATTGGGACTTCCGATCGGGTTGGATTACATATTTTCAAATTGTTTTTTGGGATGTCATTGGTTGCAATTTCTTATTTCAGCATTGCTTATTTTCTTGGAATGAATTCCTGGAACGAAGTTTATTTTCCTTTTTATTCCTTTGAAGTATCAAAAAATAACGAAAAACTACTTTGGCTTTCTCCGATTGGGCTTCTGCTAATACATTCGGTATTTGATCATTTTAGAAATTTCAATAAAAAAAGTCCAACAAGCAAATTTAAATATACATTTTTGCTCATTTATTCATTCGCGCAACTTGCTACGATCTTCTTGTACATGGGAAATGTGTATGAATATTTGCTGTTACTTGCACTTCCTGCTTCCATTATCCTGAGCAGAATGCTAAGATTTTTGCCCAAATATTGGATGAAGGAATCAGGACTTTGGATCATCATCACCAGTTTGATGATTTTTAAAGTGATTAATTATTTACAATTTTAATATTAAAAAAATTCATGATACAAATAGACAATAAACTAATTTCTGAAGATATTTTTGAAGAGGAATTTGTGTGCAATCTCACCAAATGCAAAGGCGCATGTTGCGTGGCAGGCGATGTGGGCGCACCGCTGGAAAAATATGAAACAGAAATTCTTGATAAAATTTATGAAAAAGTAAAACCCTATCTTCGGCCGGAAGGCGTGGCTGCGCTAGAGGAACAGGGAACTTGGACGATCGATCCACACGATGGCGATTATGTAACTCCGATGGTCAATGGCGAGGAATGTGCCTACGTGATTTTCGACGAAAAGGGAATCACCAAATGCGGAATAGAAAAAGCCTACGAAGATGGCGCGGTAGATTGGCAAAAGCCTATTTCCTGCCACCTCTACCCGATTCGCGTGACTGAATACTCCACCTTTACTGCGATGAATTACCACGAGTGGGAAATCTGCAGCGATGCGTGTGTTCTGGGTAAAGAATTGAAAGTTCCGGTGTATAAATTCCTAAAAACTCCGCTGATCCGAAAATATGGCGAAGAATTCTACACCACGCTTTGCGAAGCTGCTGATGAATGGAAAGTGGAATTTGGTTCGTAAAAAATGTCTATCTTTAAATAAAAAATGTCGGAACATTTTGAATCTTTAGATATTTACAAAGCAATTATTTCTATTATAGCAGGGCTCATTTTAGGTTTTGAAAGGGAAATAAAGGACAAATCCGCGGGCTTGAAAACAATCACCATCATTTGTCTGGGTTCTACCCTTTTTTCGATTATTTCCTATAAACTCGCCGGTGATGGCGATCCTACCAGAATCGCTTCCTATATCGTGAGCGGAATTGGTTTTCTGGGCGCCGGCGTAATTTTTAAAGAAGGTTTTACCGTGTACGGACTTACCACAGCGGGCATTATCTGGATGGCTGCTGCAGTGGGAATGGCTATTGGTTTCGGAGAAATATATATCTCCTTTACTTTTCTTATTTCAGCAATTCTAATTATTTACACTGCGAAATATCTTACAAAACATTTTCTGCCTCTTCATCACCACAAAATCCTGAAGATGCGCATGAGCACTCATAATTTTCTCGCTCACAAAACAACAATTTTGGGCAATCTGAAATCCATGACCAGCGATCTGAACGAAATTGCAATCGAAAAAGATTTAGATCATATCTTACTGACGCTGGAGATTCATATTTCTGAAAAACAGCTTGATAAAATGGAGAACTTCCTTACTTCTAATAAAAATCTGGATTATTTCAGTTACTAAAAAATTAAATCAAAAAATCCGTCTCATTGCTAGACTGCACCCAAAAGTTTAGACAAAATTAAACAATATTTTCAAAGGAAAGAGTTCGGTACTGTACCGGACTCTTTCCTTTGAGATTGAGTCTTATTCTATCATTGTTGTAATAGTGAATGTACTTCACTATTTCCTTCTTAAGTTCCTGAATGGAACCAAACTTTCTGGTATAAAACATTTCTGATTTTATCGTTCCAAAAAAGTTTTCTATCACCGCATTGTCCAAACAGTTTCCTTTTCGGGACATACTTTGAACAATTCCTTTTTCTTTTAATATATTTTGATAAGCTTTCATTTGATATTGCCAACCTTGATCAGAATGTAGAATGATGTTCTGTGTAGATTTTACTTTTCTGAATGATTTCTTTAGCATTCTGATGATTTGGCTAAACACAGGTCTTTCAGATAAGTCAAAACTGACAATTTCACCATTAAATAAATCGATGATTGGAGATAGGTAAAGTTTATTACCCGATACATTAAACTCTGTAACATCGGTTGCCCATTTCTGATTAGGAGTGTCCGATTTGAAATTCCTCTGTAGAACATTGGGCGCAATTTTCCCTTGCTCTCCCTTGTAAGATTTATATTTCTTCACTCGGATAATACTCTTTAATCCTAATATTTTCATAAGTCGTAAAACAGTTTTGTGATTAATCAAAATTCCTTTTTCTTTCAAAAGCAAAGTAATTCTTCTATAGCCCAACCTTCCTTTGTGACGATGATAAACCTGCTTAATCATTTCTTTTATTTCCGCATATTTATCTTTCATTTGAAAGCGTTTTTGATAGTAATAAAAACTGCTTCTTGCCATCGATGTACAATGCAGCAGTACTGCTAAATCAAAGTCCTGCCTTAACTCTTCGATGGCTTTGGATTTTTCCTTTCCTGAATTAAGGCGTCTAACTTTTTTAAAATGGCGTTCTCGGCTTCTAAATAATAAATCCTCTCCAACAGTTCTTCCTCCCTTGTTAAGGGTTTGCCTGTTTTCTTTTTTTTTCGCTTGTAATTACTCATGGTTTTAGGTCTTCCTCTGGGTCTGTTTTCTAAACCTAAAATACCATTTTTTTTGTAATTACGCTGCCAAATAAGAATACTGGACTCCGCAGGAATATTAAACCTTCTCGACGCTTCTTTTAAACTTAAATTCTCTTTCTCAATTACTGATAAAATCTTTAATTTAAAATCTTTTGTGTAATGCGTATTGGAAAGCCGAACAAGTCCTGAAACGCCATAAAGTTCATAAAATTTTATCCATTTACGAACCAATGAACCACAAACTCCAATGCGTTTTCCTAAATCGTCTGTTCCAATATCCCCTTTGTGATATCTCTTTATAGCTTTTAATTTAAAGTCTACTGAATATTTACTTTTCCCCATAAAAAATGCCCCTAAAAAGTGTCTAACTTTTTGGGGGCAGTCCATTGCTGAGACGGATTTTATATTTATTAAAGTAAAATTACTTCTTCAATTCTTCCAAAAACTCGTCGTGAGAGATTTTAGTTTCTTTTTTAGAAGCTTTTTCTAGGATTACATCTTTTAGTTTTGCCATTCCTACTTCACTAGAAATCTGACGAACTTGCTCCTGATCTTTCAACATTTCTACTGCGTATTTCTGAATTTCTTCATCGCCCAAATGGTGAATTCCGTAGATTGCCAATTGATTTCTTACCAACTGCTCCGCTTGTGCCAAAACATCACTGTAATCTAATTTGATTTCGTTGTCGTTCATCAATTTACCTTCCAAAATCTGGTATTTCAATTGATTTTTTTCTGCTTCAAGGATCTCTTTTGCTTGTTCCTCTGATTGGATATTTTGGTTGCTGAACATTAACCATTTTACCAAGAAAGTTTCAGGAAGTTTCACGTCTTCTTTCTTGTTAATTTGTTCCAAAATCTTGTTCACGAAATGTACATCCGCATTTTGCTGGAAATATTCGTCAAGCTCTGATTTTACTTTTTCTTTAAGTTCTTCTTCAGATTTGATGTTTCCTTCACCATATACTTTATCGAACAATTCTTGGTTAAGTTCTGCTAAATTCAATCCGTAGAAATCTTTTACAGTAACTTCTAGTTGGTCGTGGTGTAAATTTTCAACTTCTTCTTTGCTGTAGCCTAATTCTTTTGCTAAGTCTTCGTTTTTCTGTAAATCTTCTTTGGAAATTTTTACAGATCCATCCATTTTCAAATCTTTCACCAATTTGAAAGCTTCCTTCTTCTCAGCATCGATTACCACATTTTTCGGGTGATGATGGTGCTCTCCTTCTGCATCTTCTTCAACGATTTGGCTGATTTGCAAAGCAACTTGAGAATCATCAGCGATGTTTTCCTGTACTACTTTTTCTGCAAATCTTTTTTGCATGTTTTCGATGCTTTGGTTGATTTCTTTATCAGAAGCTTCTACTTTGAAGTGAGGTGCTTCGTATTTTGTCAAATCAATTTTGAAATCTGGTTCGTAACCCACTTCGAAAGCTACGGTAACTTGATCTGCATTATGGTTTAATTCTTCAACCGGCTGTGGAACTGGCTGCCCAACCAATCTTAAGTTATTTTCGTTTACATAATTATTAAGCGCTTCAGAAACCTGCTTGTTAATTTCTTCAAAAGCGATTCCTGCTTCATATTGTTTTCTCACCATGCTCAATGGCACTTTTCCCTTTCTGAAACCTGGAACTTGTGCATTTTTAGCATAATTGATAAGTTGTTTTTCAACTTTATCCTTATAATCTGCTTTATCTAGTGTAACTGTAAGTAACGCGCTTACTTCATCATGGTTTGTCGCTGTAACGTTCATTGTTATGTTTTGAAAATTTAGGTTGCAAAAATAGTAAAAATTTATTAAAAGATTCTCGCTAAAAAATCATAAAAAATACTAAAAAAAATCATCTGCCATCAAGCAAATGATTTAATTAAACAAAATACCACAAATACACGCTTACCAAAGATTAATCGCATATTTGTGGCGGTAAAATTTCTATTTAAGGTTTACCAGTGCATTCACATCGGTTTCTCCACCAGAAGTTTGACCTTGTTGGTTATCTGCTGTAGGATAATTTTGGTTTACCGAAGTTGGGGTATGCACCAGTTTGATATTGGTTTTCCCTGTCGCTGAAACCGAATTAATTTTCCATTCAGTGCTTAAACCCACTTTGTTTCCATCAGTTCTTACGACATCGTCCGAAGCTCGTTTAACGGCAACATCTGAATCAGAGAATTGGAAAGTAATGAAATGCTCATCTTTTTCTTCGGTTATTTCTTCGTTTACACTTTCATAATGGTCATCATGTTTCACCTGGAAGTCCAATTTCACCGCGTAGGTTGCGCCTTGTTGCAATTGCAAAGATCCATCTGCTACACCTCCGATATAGTTTATTACCTGAACATCTGAAGCTTTATTTTTATTGGTTGCAGTAATGACCAGTTTCTCAATTTCTTCGTGTTCATGAATATCTTCCGGAATTTCATTGCTATTTCTACAAGAGAATAAGATAAATGCTGCAAATAATAATAAAGTGGTCGTATATAAATTTTTCATTTTTTTATTTTTTAAAGGTTAAAGGTTATTACTGATTAATAAATTCGATTTTTTTCTTAAAATTTAAATTGAACCGTCGCCACGAAATTACGTCCCGGCTCCGGCATGAAATACCTCAATCTGTTGAGATATTCTTTATAATTGGTATTAAAAATATTGTTGACTTTAAAATTGACACTCATGTTTTTTAAAACATCAAAGCCAAAAGTCGCATTGAAAATTGAATATGAAGCCGGCGTAGAGCTGTAGTCGATTTCTCTGGTAACCAAAGTTCCGTTCTCGATGAAATCTACATTTTGATTCCGGATCGGATATCTTTTCTGCTGAAATACGGTTTCATTTTCCAATTTTACAAAAAGGTTGGGCAATTTTTCAGATTTCCATTCTATTGCATTTCTCCAGCTTGTAGGCATCATTAAAATCAAAGGCTCTACATTTCCCAAATCATCACCACGCAAGGTGCTGAATGAAGAATTCAACTTCAAGTGATCGGTAAATTTAAGTTCCGCATCAGCATCAACTCCGAAAATTCTCGCTCTGATTTGCTGATAACTCCACACCACAAAAACCCCTCTATTGGTAGATTTCACCCCGGTTGGGATCTGGTTAATAAACGAATCTGAAAACATGAGATAAGGATTGATTTCGAAAGATAATCCTTTCAACAAGTCCACTGCTGCGATGGTAGAAAAGTTCAGATGGTAGATGCTTTCTTTTTTCATGTTCAAGGCACCCTCTTCCATAATCGCGGCAGAATGATGCAAACCATCCGCAAACAGTTCCGCCGCATTCGGAGCTCGTTCTGCTCGGGAAAAATTAAGTTTCAAATTCCAATTTTTATTTAAAAGATAGTTGAAACCCAGATTTCCCGAAAAATTATGATAATCCAAAATAGGACGTGTCAAAACTCGGCTATCGCTTTCTTTAACAAGAAATTCCGGAAAGATGTTCGCATATTTTTCCCAAACGGAGGCATCGTAATATTTGTAAGCATCGTATCGGTTGAAATCGTATCGCGCACCTGCTTCTGCATTCAGCTGATCATTGATCTGAAATTTGAAAACAGAAAATATTCCGGCATCGTAGCGAAAATAATCTGGAATCAAACGTCTTGCTTTAGTCGCCGGATTCGGAAAATTATCTTGTAAACCAACAGAAATTCCGCTTTCCATGCTCCATTTTCCTCTCTCCAAAAGATGGGTCAAGCTTGCATTATGCGTAATTAATCTCAAATCCATCGAGGGAATGTCGCTCAAATCACCTTTTCTGATGTCGTATTCTTTTCTATTATTCGATTGAAAACTATACTGAAAAGAGATCTTCCCGATATTGTAAAACCGTTTGTATGCAGAAATTTTTGC
Organism: Chryseobacterium senegalense; assembly: GCA_001403755.1. Classification (GTDB taxonomy): domain Bacteria; phylum Bacteroidota; class Bacteroidia; order Flavobacteriales; family Weeksellaceae; genus Kaistella; species Kaistella senegalense. Next base: position 55,161 of record CYUH01000012.1, read on the forward strand.
TAAATGGTGGCTCACTTCCTGCTTTGGATTTTCAATATGATAACTGAATTCATCCAAAAAATAAGGCTGTCCCAAATTGATGGCTTTATAAAAATCTTCCGGACCACCAAGATGCGCTCCTTTGAAAATTCCAAATTCCTGCTGAATCCCGCTGTACAAAACATCAAAACCCTGCTTGAAAGGATGATTCCCGAAGGAAAAATCAAAAGAGCTAACTTCCGCTCCCGTGTTTTGCAAGGTATGATGCGGAATGTATTGATCGCCCAACTTTTTATAAGATCCACCAGACTTTACAAACCATTGATTTTCCCAGGTTTTAGCGACATCTAGAGCAACTTCTCCTCCTTTTCCGTTCGATATCCCGGAGAATTTTAATCGACCTAAAATAGTGTCCTTTTTTGGGGAGATTGCCGGTTCCAAAATCACCACTCCACCCACACTTTCGTTGCCATATTTCAGCGCCGATGCGCCTTTTACTACATCGATGTGTTCAAACATATTCACATCAACATTGGGTGCATGTTCAACTCCCCATTCCTGTTCCGCCATTTTCACCCCATTGTTCATGATCGAAACTCGCGTTCCGTACAAACCATGGATAACAGGTTTAGAAATATTATTCCCTGTTTTCAAAGCAGTGACACCTGAGATTCCGGCGAGCAGATTACCTAGATTTTCGGTAGAATTCCGTTCGATTTCTCCTTTGTTTAAGGTTTTAATCAAAACAGATCCCTCTTTTTTATGAATTGCGTGAATTTTCACAGTTTCAATTTCGGAGATATGATGTTCTAAATTCAGGATAATTTGCAGATGTTTATCTACCACAATTTCCTCAGAAAGCGTTTGGCAATCCGGATGTGAAGCCAGCAAGGTGTAATTTCCTTTTTCAATGGCTTTAAAAATAAAATTGCCCTTTTCATCTGAAGTTTCGGTTTGACTTCCGATTGTGATCGTGGCGTTCTTCAAAGGAATTTTATCATGAAAATCAATAATTTTCCCTTGGACTGTGAAGGTTTTTTGCGCGCTGACAATGGTTAGTCCCAAAAAGACCAACAAAAAATTGAATAAAAATTTCATTAAATTAATTTTAGTATTAAGTTAATACATAAAACAGTAAAGATTTAAAAATCAAATCTTTAGCGTTTCATTTTCGAAAAAATAATTTTAATTAAATAAAAAATGCAGGCGGACCCCTTTGCTGAATGCTGAGAAATTCCAGAGATGAAAATCTCTGTTTATAGGCGAAAATCTGTTGACGAAAATCGATTAATTTCGTCGTTGATAACTCGAAAACGTCAGGGAATAGCGTGTGTCCATCATGCAGAAGATGACAAGATAGACAGTCGATGAAATTTGTTGAAAAAGAACTTTTGGAAAATGTTTTTTCCGATTTTTTGAAGTGATAATCCTTGAAAACTTCGCCACTTCCATGATTGTGAAAATTCTGAGAGAACAGAGCCACGAAAAGATAAAACCCTGTAAATACAGTAGCTAAAAAACTTCGCAGATGTTCTTTAGTCATCATGTTGCAAAACTAATGTTTTTTTACCAAATGTTATGAAGCAAAACTTTATTCTTTAAACTTGTTTTCGTAAATTTGTAAAGAAATTATTATGTATGAACGAAAGTGCTGTAAAAAAGATTGCGGTTCTTACTTCCGGTGGCGACGCACCCGGTATGAATGCCGCTCTGAGAGCAGTTGTAAGAACTGCTAACCATTATCAGATTGAATGTTTTGGGGTAAGGGAAGGCTATAACGGCCTTATTCACGACGATTTTACGAAAATGGGACCAAGATCCGTAAAAAACATCATCGGCGCCGGTGGTACTATTTTACGTTCCGCTAGATCCTTAGAATTCAAAACTAAAGAAGGCAGACAAAAAGCCTACGACAACTGCATAAAACACGGCATCGACGGATTAGTCTGCATCGGTGGTGACGGTACTTTTACGGGAGCAAAAATCTTCAATGAAGAATTTGGGATCAAAGTAATCGGAGTTCCAGGAACTATCGACAATGATATTTTCGGGACAGACAATACCATTGGCTACGATACCGCCCTGAATACCGCAATGGATGCGATTGATAAAATCCGTGATACAGCAACTTCGCACAACCGCGTATTCTTCGTGGAAGTGATGGGAAGAGACGCCGGATTTATTGCATTGAATAGCGGATTAGCAACCGGAGCTGTGGATATCCTAATTCCTGAAAAGAAAGACAGCATTGAAGATCTATTTGCTACTTTCGAAAGAGCAGAAAAAGCAGGAAAATCATCAAGCATCGTGGTAGTAGCTGAAGGTGAACAACTGGGCAGCATCTACGATTTAGCAAAAGCAACAAAAGCCGGTTTTCCGGATTATGATATTCGCGTAGCCATCTTGGGTCACATCCAAAGAGGGGGCTCACCAAGTTGCGCCGACCGCGTTTTGGCGAGTCGTTTAGGTTTTGGTGCCGTAACTGGTTTGATGGAAGGGAGAACCAATGTAATGGCCGGTTTGCAATCGAATAAATTGGTATTCACGCCATTTGAAGAAGCCATTAAAAAACACAATGAAATCAATCAAGAACTTATGTTGCTATCCGAAATTTTAGCGATTTAATTTCCAAAAAAACTCAATTAACAGAACAAATAATAATTATTAAACAAAATGTTATGTCAACAATCAAAGTAGGAATCAACGGATTCGGTAGAATTGGTCGTCTAGTTTTCAGAGCAATGACCGAGAGAGAAAACATCGAGGTAGTAGGAATCAACGACCTTATCAATGCCGAATATATGGCTTATATGCTAAAGTATGATTCTGTACACGGAGAATTCAAAGGAGAAGTTTCTGTAGAAGGCAATGACCTTATCGTGAATGGTAAAAAAATACGAGTAACTGCCGAAAAAGATCCTAACAACTTGAAATGGAACGAAGTGGGTGCTGAATACATCGTGGAATCTACCGGTTTATTTCTATCCACCGAAACTGCTCAAGCACACATCAATGCTGGTGCGAAAAAAGTAATCCTTTCTGCTCCACCGAAAGATGATACTCCAATGTTTGTAATGGGTGTAAACCACAAAGAATTAACCGACGATATCAAAATTCTTTCTAACGCATCTTGTACCACCAACTGTCTTGCTCCTTTAGCAAAAGTGATTCACGATAATTTCGGAATTGTAGAAGGTTTGATGACGACTGTTCACGCAACTACAGCGACTCAGAAAACCGTTGACGGACCATCTATGAAAGACTGGAGAGGTGGGCGTTCTGCTTTGAACAACATCATCCCATCTTCTACCGGAGCTGCAAAAGCAGTAGGAAAAGTAATTCCTTCTTTGAACGGAAAACTAACCGGAATGTCTTTCCGAGTTCCAACAGCAGATGTTTCTGTAGTGGATTTAACAGTTAGATTAGAGAAAGCAACTTCTTACGACGAAATCTGTGCAGCTGTAAAAGCAGCTTCTGAAGGAGAATTAAAAGGAATCTTAGGATATACTGAAGACGCAGTGGTTTCTCAGGATTTTGTTGGAGAAAAGAGAACTTCAGTATTCGATAAAGACGCTGGAATCATGCTTTCACCAAATTTCGTGAAATTGGTTTCTTGGTACGACAACGAAATGGGATATTCCAACAAATTAGTAGATATGTTGGTACATTCTGCTTCCTTATAAGATCAAATTTTAAGCTAAAAAAAACCTTTCAGATTTTCTGGAAGGTTTTTTTGTTTTCAAAATTAATACTTTCTACATCATTTGTGTTTATGCAAAATTATCATATTAAACTTGGAAAAAAAATCCCACTTATGGGGGATATTTAACTAAAATAATTATTAAATTTATCATTAAATAATGAAAATATGGTTAATGAAAGCGATCATTCGGAAGGCCAACACATTTTAAAAAAAGTTTGGGATTTAAATTTTGGCGCCATCTCACCACAAATTCAGCCAACCAACAATCCTCAAGTAAAAAAAATTTTTGCTGATTTCTTCGCGACAGGAAAATACTATTATTATGTTCTCAATATTCCCAATGGAACTATTAGCAACCATCGTCCTACTATTTTGGAAATGCATCCATTGACAGAATATCCGCAGAATATCTCAGAAATCATCAACCTTATTCATCCAGACGATCTTCCGTTCGTAGTAGAGGCCGAAAGCAAATCTTATGAAACAATAAAAACAATAGGTGTTGCGCAGGCGTTGGAACTGAAATCTTCTTATTGTTTCCGAATGCTCACCGCCGAAGGAAATTACGAATTGTTCCATCACCAAGCTTTACACACGCAACTTTCAGAGGATGATAGAATCATCCAATCTATTAATATTCATACTAATATTCAGCATATCACGGAACATAATCCTTACACAATTTTGATTTCCGGAATTGGTTCCCGAAACGATTTTCATCAAATCAAATTAGAGAAAAGTGCTTTCCTGCCTGTTTCAAAAATTTTTAAGAAACTCACCCGTCGCGAACTAGAAATATTAAATCATATTGCCAAAGGAAATTCGGGAAACGAAATCTCGCAAATTCTGAACATTTCAGAACATACCGTAAAATCTCACCGAAAAAATATTTTGAAAAAACTTCAAGCGAAAAATTCCAAAGAACTCATTCGAAAAGCTTTGGAATTGGCGATCATTTAATTTTTACTTTTTCTTAAAAATAAAAAAACGGTTTGCATTTTTAGCAAACCGTTTTTTGTTTAATTAAATTTTTATGTTATTTCACGATTAATTTCGTTACTGCAACACCTTTTTCAGATTTCAACTGAACTAAATACATTCCCGATTTCAAACCATTAACAGAAATCGTTTCATCACCATTATCTTTCGAAACCTTCACCGTTTTCACTAAAGATCCCGACAAATCATAAATTGAAAGCGTTCCGTTTTTCGCGTTGGTGTAACGAATGGAAGCGTTCCCGTTAGTTACCGGATTCTGAGTTAAAATTAGCGAAACTTCATTTTTAGAAGCGCCAACTTCGCCGGTTGCTAAAGCAGATGCATTCCCGAAAATTCTAAAGCCACCCGGTTCGATGGTGATTGGCGCCGCAGGATCTGCAACCAAGAAAATTATGTGGAATATTTCAAGCTCATCAAACCTCGGTTGAAATCGGGTTCGGTGCGAAAATTCTAAAGCCACCCGGTTCGATGGTGATTGGCGCCGCAGGATCTGCAACCGCCATGGAATTATTATCCATCAAATTATACCAGTTGCCGCCGTAAGGAAAATTCGGAACGATATTTTGAGAAGTAAGCGTGAAATTTGCTAAAATAACCACATTTTTCAATGCGCTTGCAGATGCATCATTATTAATAAAAATTCTCGGCATCAGGTTCCCAGATTCTACCGTGAAGGTTTTAGAACTGAAAACATCATGCGAAAGTTTTAATTCTAAAATTTTTGCCCAGGTATCATAAACTGATTTTCTCGCGGCATTGGTGTCATAATTTAAACCAAAAGCGGAAGGTTTCGGACTCAATTTACAATCTCCCGGAATTGCGTCGGTTTCGGTGTTTACGGTAATTCCGTCTTCGCAAGTATAAATACTTTTATCAAAACCAAGTTCAGCGAATTGCCAAATCATTTTCGGGCCAGGAACGGTAAGGAATACGGCTCCGTAAGCTTTTTGTCTTTCCAGAGCATTGTTCAAATCTCTTGTACTGTATCCTGCGTTTGAAGCTCCGAAATTCAGGTTTCTATACATCAATCTCTCCTCATCATGACTTTCGCCGTAGCTATCTGCCCGGAGTCCAGAGAAACCATGAACGCTGTATTTCACTCTATTGAAATTGCTGTTTTCAGCAAATCCCATCGTATTTTGGTTGTAAGGATTTGTTTGCTTATCCCACATCATTACTCCTTTGCCCTCTCCTATTCTATAATTTGCCCATTGCGCTTCCTCCGAATCAGTTCCCAAATGTTCGAAAATAACATACGAAGTTGGATCATAACTCCACTGATTGTCGGCATAAGCACGCAGAATATTCACTCGATCTTGCTGGTAAGCGTTGGTACATGCATCGTCTCCGGCGGTACAATTTTGTGTAAATCCTTTGGTTAAATCCCAACGGAATCCGTCAATTTTATATTCTTTGATCCATTGCTCCAAAACTCGGTTTACATAATATTTTGTTTCGGCTTTTGAATGGTTGAAATCATTAAATACACTATAAGAATGTTTCGCAACTTGGTTGAAATAAGGATTATCTGCTGCGGGATCACCGTAACCGTCACCATCCGGATCAACCATCCACATTCTTTCGATTGGGCTTCTTCCGGTTGCGTGGTTTAAGGCGATATCTAAAATAACTGCAATACCGTTCTGATGGCACAAATCGATAAATTCCTTGAATTTTTCAGGAGTTCCGTAAGCCTTATCTAGAGCGTAATGAAACCCGGTGTTGTAACCCCAAGAACTATTCCCATCAAATTCCATCACCGGCATCAATTCTACCGCATTGATTTTTAATGATTTTAAATATGAAATTTTGTCAATTAATGATTGCCACGTTTTTTGAGTCGTAAAATCTCTTACCAATAATTCATATATTACTAAATTATCTTTTGCTGGTTTCGTAAAATTCGTTACGGTCCAATTATAAGCTGGTTTTGCTGTTTGAATGACAGAAACTTCGAAATCTTGACCATCAGGATAAGCCGGAAGATCTGGGTAAACCATGCCATTTTGGTTGATATACTGATCATCATAAGGCGACAAAACCAAAGGCGAATAAGGATCCGCTACTTTAATTCCATCCGAAGTTCTGTATTGGAAAGTATAAATTTGTTGTGGCGTTAATCCTGTAATTTCAATCCAATAAAGATTCGGATTTGTGGTATCTCTTTTCATGAGATAATTTGCGCTTACCGTCCAGTTATTAAAGCTACCGATCACGTTTACATAAGCTTTTCCGGGTGCATAAAGCGCTAAACCAACTTTAGTTGGATCCGTTGGATCGTAAGAAATTCCCTGTTTCATATAGGCCGGCATTGCAGCCGTTTGCACTGGAACTGCAAGAGCAATAGTGAAAGTTTTAGTAACGACAGTACCATCCGAAGGATTGGTTGCAACCACTTCCATATTGGCATCCTGAGTTACGGTATACGGAAAATTTAAATTGGCAGAAGCCGCAGAACTTGTATAAACAGGATTTCCGTTGGCTTTCACCACATAATTTGCAGGCTGCGAAGAAGTTCCTGTAATATTAATCACCGTTCCAGAATTGACCACATTGGTACTTCCGGCAGCAGGATTGGTTAAATTAAATTGAAATTTACCAACATTCAAGACAATATCCTGCGATTGAACAGATCCGTTAAGTGTTTTTACTAGAAATCCAATTTTAGATAGCGGATTGGTTCGGTTTCCGAAAAAAGATTTCACGGTATTCATGGTAAACGTGTACGTTCCTGTAGAACCCGAACTGGAAACATAAGTCAGTTTATTAGCTGCATTCGAGGCGGTCCAGGTTCCGTTCGTGGGAGCATCGGCTTGGGCATTATTCGAATCGTAAGACCAGGCCCACAAATAAAGTGCATGCGAAGTGCCAACCTCGAAATTTGTTTCATTGACCGTAAATGTAATGGTAATGGACTCAGTTTCGTTGAAAGTCGGCGGATTTACCGAATACGAAACAGTTTGTTGTGCGATGGCTAAATAAGGCAATAGGAAAGCCATCATCAGCGTATAAAAATATTTCATAGCATTATAAATTTTAATGGCTGTAAAATTAAGAAAATGTAACGATAAAAAATCATTCTCTGAAAATTCTAAGTCAATATCCATTAAAATTTAAATTTTGTAAATGCTCATTAGAGAAATATTAAAAAAATCGAAATGCACAATAATTTTTGTGATATCGAAAACTTTAAGAAACAAGCAAACTGCACCCGCGAATATCCGAATGATCAATTCTGCCCAAAACTTGAAATTTTGGAGCTGAAAGTTCACTTTCTACCTCTAAAAATGCACCTGATTCTTCCACTATTTTACCTAAATCCTGCGTTGCAATGAAACTACAGGAATGAACATTCGCCAAATCAATGATATTAATAGCGCCGGTTCTTCCATGTTCCACGTAGGAAAACGGGTCTTCGGTATTTCTAATAAGAATCCTCATCCAGTGCGGTGTTTCATAGATATTTTCACCTAAAGAATAGGCTTGGGAAAGCAGTTCTGTCATCGAATATTCCGAAAAAATACGATCGGTTCCGAAACCTTTCTGCAAAATTTTCAGCAACTCATCTTTCGTCATTTCTTCTTTTCTGCCTTTCATTCCGCCGGTTTCAATAATGAATAAATCTGGAAAATTGAGTGTCTTGGAAAAAGAATCCAAAAAATCCAAAAGCGCAAAAGAAACACCAAAAAGAATGACTTTTTTATGTTTTAAATTTTGTAAAAGTTCCAATAATTCATGATGGTTATAAAGAAAATATCCATTTTCAGGTTTTCCGGATTTTCTCATGAGAAAATCGACCATATAAATCAAAGATGAATGTGGATTTTCCGAATAATTGGGCAATAATCCTAAGAAAATAAAATCTTCGGGCTTTCCAATAAATTTCGCAAAACTGTGATAAATACTTTCTTCATACAAATCAAAATCCGCAATAAAATGTTTGGAACGATTCATTTGAGTGGTTCCCGAACTTTGAAAATACTGATCTGTAGAAAAATTTCGATCTGAAACCAAATGATTTTTAAACATTTCAATTGGCAAGAAGGGAATTTTTTCAATATCATGAATCTCAGTAACGTTTATGTGCAGATAATCGCAAAATTTCCGGTAAACTTCCACAGTTTCATATTGATAACGGAAAGTTTCCAAACATTTTTGTCGAAAATCTGCTTCAGTTTTTATGTCGAAAATTTTATTCAAATTGTTTTATTGTTTTTGAAAAAGCGTACTGATTTCAATAGTTAAATCATGAAACCATTTTAACATTCTACAATCATTAAGAAATTCTTATTCCCAAATTTTCAGTTCAAAATCCTGCTGAAATTCTCCGTAGGTAAAGTAAGAAATCCAATCGCCAAGGTTAACGTATTTCGCTTCGTTTTCATTCATTTTTAAATCCAAAACCATGGGCAAATGCCGATGACCATAAACGAAATAATCAATCTTATCATTTCTCAATTTTTCTTTGGAATAGACAATTAAAAATTCTTTGTCCTCGCCCAAAAACGCTTTGTCTTCTTCGCCGGAAATCATTTTATTTTTGGTTGAAAAATAAATGGCTACTTTCATTGCAATATCCGGATGAAGCCATTTGAAAGCCCATTGCGCCAACGGATTGGTAAATAATTTCTTCATCCTTTTATAACCTTTGTCACCCGGGCCTAAACCATCGCCGTGAGCCAAAAGGAATTTTTTTCCATTGATGTCAAAGAATTGTTTTTCGAAAAAAACTGTGCAACCAATTTCTTCTTCAAAATAGTTTTTCATCCACAAATCATGATTTCCTACGAACATAAAAAGCTCAATTCCAGCATCTTTCAATTCTGCTAATTTGCCCAAAACACGCACATATCCTTTCGGTATTACGTATTTCCATTCATGCCAAAAATCGAACAAATCACCCATGAGAAACAGGACTTGCGCGTCAGATTTTATCTCATCTAACCAACGGATAAATTTCTCTTCACGAATTTTGCTTGCCTGTGGAGTTGGAGCTCCAAAATGCTGATCGGACGCAAAATATACTTTTTTGTGCTGTTCTAATTTTATTTTCATGAATAAATTTCAGGTGCGAATTTTAGATTTTTTAATTAAAATAACCAGGAAAAATTTTAGTTATTTTCTTCGGCAAACCATTCTCCGTAGGAATTTTCGGTTTCGTGAAGTTTAAGATAAGCAAGTTGCACCTCTTTTGGAAGTTTATTTTGAATTTTTTCGGCGATATCGTACAACATATTTTCGCAAGTTGGTTGGTAATTGCAGAAGATTACTTTGTGTCCTTTTCCTTCCAAATCTTGCCCCAAATCTTGGTGCGGAGAATTTCCATTTACCAAAACGGCGTGATCCCAAACATCGATGATTTCGGAGTTAACGATTTTTTTGATATCGCCAAAATCCACCACCATTCCGTTTTTCGGATCGTCTAAATTATTGATCGGTTTTCCTTTCACCGATACAAAAAGTTTGTAGGAATGCCCGTGCATATTTTTGCATTTTCCGTCGTAATTATACAGAACATGTGCCGTTTCAAAAGTGAAAATTTTGGTAATTCGTATCATTTTGCAAAGATAAAGAAAGTTAGAAGATCGCAGGAACGATGAAAAAATTTTATTAAAATGAAATGAACCATTATAAAGGATAAAGCTAAAAAAAAAGCCTTCCGCCAAAAAAGCAGAAGGACTTCAAAATAACAATTATTAAAAAATATGATTAATGGAACTGCGCCGATTCGGTAGAATCTTTCATCGCGACTACAGAAGAATTTCCAGCAGTAATCACGGTTTGCAATGCATCAAAATATCCGGTTCCTACAAAGCTTTGGTGTTTTACCGCCCGGAAACCTTCTTTCTGCAATGCGAATTCTCTTTCCTGAAGTTCGGAATAGCCCGCCATTCCACGTTTTTTGTAAGCTAAAGCCAGTTCAAACATCGATGTATTTAATGCGTGGAAACCTGCCAAAGTAATAAATTGGAATTTATAACCCATTTTCGCCAGCTCTTCCCGGAAAGTTTCCATTTCTTCAACCGAAAGTTTTGCAGCCCAATTAAATGATGGAGAACAGTTGTAAGCCAGCATTTTACCAGGAAATTTAGCATGAATTCCTTCCGCAAATTTTCGGGCATAATCCAAATCCGGATTGGAGGTCTCCATCCAAATCAAATCTGCGTATGGCGCGTAGGACAAACCTCGATCGATTCCTTGCTCTACTCCATTTTTCACTTCAAAAAAGCCTTCCACAGTACGAGTTCCGGTTACGAATTTCTTGTCGCGATCATCGATATCCGACGTCAACAAATCCGCGGCATCAGCATCAGTTCTTGCCACCAAAATTGTTGGAACTCCGCATACATCGGCCGCCAAGCGAGCCGCAACCAGCTTATTAATCGCCTCTTGGGTAGGCACCAAAACCTTTCCTCCGAGATGCCCGCATTTTTTAGCAGATGACAATTGATCTTCGAAATGCACACCCGCTGCTCCTGCTTCTATCATTTGTTTCATCAATTCAAAAGCATTCAAATTTCCACCGAACCCAGCTTCCGCATCAGCAACAATTGGTACCAAATAATTTTTTCTGTTCACTTCGTCCACGTCGTTTACCGATTGAATTTGATCCGCTCTGAGCAAAGCATTATTAATTCTTTTCACAACACTCGGCACCGAATTCGCCGGATAAAGACTTTGATCAGGATACATTTCGCCGCTCAAGTTCGCATCTGCAGCCACTTGCCAACCGGAAAGATAAATTGCTTCCAAACCGGCATCAACTTCCTGAACTGCCTGATTTCCGGTAAGTGCGCCCAATGCTGCCACAAAATCCTGATTGTTCAGTTTTTCCCATAATTTTTCAGACATGAGTTTTGCAACGGTATAATCGAGTTGATAGGAACCTCTCAATTTTAACACTTCTTCTGCAGAATAAGGTCTTTTTACTCCGTTCCATCTTGGGTTTTCCAACCAGTCTTTTTCCAATTTCTGGATTTGCTCTTGATTTTTCATAATATTTTGGATTTTATTTTTTGTTGAATTTTTAATGACTCTTAATTTTAAATAAACTGATAGGCCTCCAAGGTTAAGAATTCTACGAAAGCATCATTTAAAACAATGCCGTTGAAAATTTCAGTGGCCAATTCAAATTTCCCGGAAGCGAACCTTTCTTCGCCGATATATTCTTTAATTTTTTGAAGTTCTTCAACTTGCCAATTCAGAATCATTTCTGGAAAAAGCGTTCTTCCATCCTCTAATTTGGCTTCGTTTTTTAACCATTGCCAGATTTGTGTTCTTGAAATTTCGGCGGTTGCTGCATCTTCCATTAAGTTGTAAAGTGCGGCAGCTCCAACACCCATTAGCCAAGATTCGATGTACAAAATTCCTACATTGATGTTTTTGCGAACACCTTTTTCGGTGATGGTTCCTTTTGGAATTTCGAGCAAATCTGCTTCTGAAATCTGATATTCATCGAATTTTTTATCGATTTGATTGGGAGAAGGCATATATTCATCGAAAATATCTTTCGCCACTTTCACCAAACCGGGATGTGCAACCCAAGTTCCATCGTGACCATTTTTTACCTCTCTCTCTTTATCTGTACGAACTTTTGCATAAGCCACTTCATTTTCTGCTTCATTATTTTTCACCGGAATTTGCGCTGCCATTCCACCCATCGCATGGACGTTTCTTTGATGACAAGCTTTGATTACCAACTTGGAATACGCACTCATAAAAGGAGTAGTCATCGTCACTTGGTCGCGATCCGGAACCAAAAATTCTGGTAGATTTCTAAACTTTTTGATGTAAGAAAATATATAATCCCATCTACCGCAATTCAGTCCGGAACTGTGTTCCTTGAGTTCAAATAAAATTTCATGCATTTGAAAAGCCGCGGTAATGGTCTCAATTAGAACCGTTGCTTTAATGGTTCCACGCGGAATTTTCAGATAATCCTGAGCATAATTAAACACCTCGTTCCACCATTTAGCTTCCTTGTAATGCTCTAATTTTGGGAGATAAAAATAAGGTCCGCTTCCGTTCTCAATCAGTTGGTTTGCATTTCTAAAGAAGAAAATCCCGAAATCAATCAAAGAACCAGAAGCATTTTTCCCATTGATTTCAATATTTTTTTCTTCCAAATGAAGACCTCTCGGCCTAACCAATAGCGTTGCTAATTCATCGTTAAGTGCATATTTTTTTCCATTTTCATTTTCAAAACTGATGGTTCGGTTTACGGCTTCGGAAAGGTTAATTTGTCCTTCCATACAATTTTTCCAAGTTGGGGAGTTGCTGTCTTCAAAATCCGCCATAAAAGCCGAAGCTCCGGAATTGAGCGCATTAATAATCATTTTCCTTTCCACAGGACCGGTAATTTCTACTCTACGATCCAACAAATCTTTCGGAAGCGGATTACAAACCCAATTTCCAGTTCTGATATCTTCAGTTTCAAGCAAGAATTGTGGCAATTGATGATGATCAAATTCTATCTGTCGCATTTGTCGGGCAATCAAAAGCCTTTCTCTTTCCTCCCCGAATACATCGTGAAGTTGATATAAAAACTCAACAAGTTCCGGCGTAAAAACTTCCTTATACTGCTCCGTTGCAAGAATTTTGAAATGAGTGGCTGTTTCCATATTGAAATATTTTTCGGTATTGCTTTTACAAACTTAGACAAAATATTTTAATTAGCGAACGTTCGCTGAAAAATATTTTTGCGAACATTAGAATTTATTTTCATTACCTTTGTGTCAATCGCATTTCCACAAGGATATTTAGAAAGAATATAAATTGCAATCAGCAGAAAAATAATGACACAAGACGGCAACTTTATCAAAACAGTTTTCGGACTGAAACTTAAGCAACAAAGGCAAAAAAAGAACTGGTCACTGCAGGATTTAGCCAATGAAACTGGCATGTCCAAATCCTACTTGAATGAAATTGAGAACGGAAAAAAATTCCCAAAACATGAAAAAATCATTCAACTTTCCGAAAAATTAGGCTGCAATTATGATGATTTAGTTTCGACAAAACTCGATAAAGGCTTGGCTCCTTTTACCGAGATCCTGCAATCTGATTTTTTCAAGGAAATTCCGCTCGAACTTTTCGGTATTAACAAAAGCAACCTCATCAGCATCATCAGCGATGCACCGAAAAAAGTTACTGCATTCATCAACACTCTTATTGAAATTTCGCAGAATTACAATTTGGGAAAAGAGCGATTTTATTTTGCAGTTTTGCGGAGTTTTCAGGAGTTGTACGACAATTATTTTCCGGAAATTGAGGAAAAAGCACATGAGTATTTCATGGAAAATCATTTGCATTCAAAACCAAAAGTGGATGATTTTGAACAACTGCTAACTCAGTCTTTTGGCTATGAAATCAGAACGATGAATTTCGAAAATTTCGGTGCTTCCGGGAAGCTGAGATCACTTTTTATTCCTGAAAAAAAATTGCTTTTGCTGAACGAAAAACTCAGCGAAGACCAGCGAACTTTCATTTTTGCTAAAGAAATTGGCTTTAATGTTTTAAATCTAAATCCACGTCCCAACACTTATTCCTGGCTAGATTTTACCAATTTTGAAAACTTGCTAAATAATTTCCATGCATCGTATTTTGCCGGTTGTTTACTCATCCCGAAAGCAGCTTTGACGGAAAAATTGAATGATTTTTTTCAGCTTAATCAATGGGAACCGGTTGTTTTCGACCAATTAATTCAAGAATTCACCAATTCGCCAGAAACCTTTTATTACCGACTAACCAATATTCTACCGCCGGAATTGGGAATTAAAGACCTATTTTATCTTTGCTTTACAAAAAAGAAACATTCTGATAAAATACACATCTTTAAGGAATTACACCTTAATCAACAACAAGCTCCGCATGCCAACGCAACCAACGAACACTATTGCAGAAGATGGATTGCGGTGAAAAACCTGGTAAGTTTAAAGGAAAATGAAAAACTAACCGATGCGCAAATTTCGCATTACAAAGACAGCAGTCTTTCTTATTTAGTGATTTCAACTTCTCAGAAAAATCCTTTTTCAGACGGGACAAACCGCAGTTATTGCTTGGGAATTTTGCTCAACACCAATTCTCTGAAAAAGATAAAATTTGCCAAAAGTGATCGCATAAAAACAATCAGCGTTGGCGTTACTTGCGAGACGTGCAGCATTTCGGATTGCGAAGTAAGACAGGCACCGCCAATTCGTTTGGAGAAGGAACTTTTCAATGAGGAAATGAGAAAATCCATCCAAAAAATCAGGAAAAATTTGTTGTGATTTCAGTGCATTATTTTTGTAATTTTAAAACTTAAATAACTGAAAGTGAATATTCTGCAAATCCTTTTTCCTAATCGATGTCTTAAATGTAACCGAATTATTCATTCAGAAGAAGTAGTTTGTGATTTATGTTTTGATCAAATCCATTTCACTCATAGTCGTTTTGCGAATAATAATTTGCTTAAAGAAAAATGCGCGTTGCTTTTCCCCACGGAAAATGCGGTCGCTTTGATGCAATTTGAAAACGAAAATCTGAGCCGAAAGATTGTCCATCAGTTGAAATACGGAAATCGGGAAAAAATTGGAAAAATTTTAGCTAAATGGACATTGGAAAAAACAGACCTCAACATTCTGAACCCCGACCTTTTAGTCACCGTTCCGCTTCATCCTAAAAAATTGAAAAAACGTGGCTACAACCAGCTTCATCTCTACACCGAAACGCTTTCCCAAGAATTGGAAATTCCTTTTGATCACACTTTAATTCAAAGAAATTTCTATAAAAAAGCACAAGCAAAAAGAAGCAGAAAAGAACGCGAGGAAACGCAAAACCTCTTCAGTAGCACCAAAGAAGTTTCGGGAAAACATATCCTCTTAATTGACGATGTTTTCACGACCGGCAATACGATAAGTTCCGTGGCGTGGGAACTCCTGAAATATCCAAACAACAAAATTTCTGTTTTAATGATTGCCACAGATTAACCAAAAAAAAACCTTCACTTATGAAATGAAGGTTTTAATTGTATATCGAAAGTCGTTTA
Source organism: Chryseobacterium senegalense (assembly GCA_001403755.1). Taxonomy (GTDB): domain Bacteria; phylum Bacteroidota; class Bacteroidia; order Flavobacteriales; family Weeksellaceae; genus Kaistella; species Kaistella senegalense. The sequence goes on from CYUH01000012.1 coordinate 70,865, forward strand.
TCGCTGAAGTTTTTCACCATAAGACAAATCTCCGGCATCGCCTAAACCGGGCGTGATATAGCCTTTCGAAGTGAGCTTTTCATCGATCACACCTACCCAAATTTTCGCATCCGGATATTCATTTTGAATCGTTTCGACGCCTTGTTGTGAAGCAATAGCCGCCACGATATGAAGCTGGGTTGGTTTTCCATGGTTCAGTAAATCCTTAATGGCCTCGATTAAACTTGCGCCGGTTGCCAACATTGGATCAGCAACAATCAAAGGTCGCCCATCAATATTGGGACAAGTAAGATAATCTTGTTTGATCGAAAAATAATCGTTGGCATCGTGCTTTCGGTACGCTGCCACAAATCCGCAATCTGCTTTATCAAGATAATTTAAAATTCCCTGAAACAAAGGAACTCCGGCTCTCAAGATGGTTGTAATCACCGGCTGAACAGCGATTTCTTTTACTTTAATCAGATCCAGAGGTGTAGTGATTTCTATTTCTTTCTGTTCTAAACCTTTGCTGATTTCGAAGGCAGCAATTTCGCCGATCCGTTCCATATTTCTACGGAATTTCATTCGGTCGTTTTGCACTTCTACATTTCGCAATTCATTAATCCAGGTATTCACAAGTGAGAATTGATCGGATAAAACAGTAATCATAGGCAATATTTATTCGGTAAAGTTCGGGAAAAAATTCATTTAATAAAAAACCTTTCAGAAAAAAAAAACTGAAAGGCTTAAAAATATTTATTTCTGACGGAAATATATTTCGATAGGAACTCCTGTAAAACCAAAATGTTTTCTCAATTGGTTTTCGGTGAATCTTTTATAAGATTCTTTCACATACTGCGGAAGGTTGCAGAAAAATACAAATTGCGGACTCGGCGTTGGAAGTTGTACGCAATATTTTATTTTTACGTACTTTCCTTTAATTGCCGGCGGTGGTGTTTGCTCGAAAACTGGCAACATTACCTCGTTTAATTTGGAGGTTTTGATTTTTTTTGCACGGTTTTCATATACTTCCATCGCAACTTCTACTGCCTTCAGGATTCTTTGTTTGGTTAAAGCCGAAATAAACAGAATTGGCACGTCGGTAAATTGCCCGATTCTTTCTTTGATCTGGTTTTCGAAATCACGGGTCGAATTGGTACTTTTATCTTCAACAAGATCCCACTTGTTCACTAAAATTACAATTCCTTTTCTGTTTTTCTGTGCCAACCCGAAGATATTCATATCCTGAGATTCCCAACCTAAAGTTGCATCAACCATGATGATTACGACATCAGAATATTCGATAGAACGAATAGAACGCATCACGGAATAAAATTCCAAATCTTCTTTTACCTTGGCTTTTCTACGCATTCCGGCGGTATCAACCAACACAAATTCGTGACCAAATTTATTATATAATGTTTGAATAGAATCCCTAGTTGTTCCTGCAATATCAGTTACGATATTCCTTTCCACGTCCAGCAAAGCGTTAGTTAAAGTGGATTTTCCAACGTTTGGTCTTCCTGCAATAGTGATTTTGGGCAAGCCTTCAAAAGGATCTTTGTATTCGGTTGTAGGGAATTCCTTCACAATATCATCAAGCAATTCGCCCGTTCCGGAGCCCGTCGCTGAAGACAATGTATAATATTTCTCAATTCCGAGTTGATAAAATTCTGTTGCCGCAAGTTCTTCGGTTGCGGAATCTACTTTATTTACAGTGATATAAATAGGTTTGTTGGATCGACGAAGCATTTCATAAATCTCCTGATCAGTGTCTGTTAAACCTTCTTCCACATTCAGCATAAAGATGATTGAGGTTGCTTCATCTACTGCCAATTCAACTTGTTTGATGATTTCTTCCTGAAAAATATCTTCTGTATTTACTTCATAGCCACCGGTATCAATCACAGTGAATTCTACTCCATTCCAGTCGGATTTTCCGTAATGGCGGTCTCTGGTAACACCGGCAGTAGAATCTACGATGGCTTCTCTTCTTTCTAACAAACGGTTAAATAGGGTTGATTTTCCTACGTTGGGGCGCCCAACAATTGCAACGATATTGCTCATTAAAATTTGTTTAATAAATTAATTATTAATGGGTTACTTCAACTTTTGAAGCCCAAAAATTTTTGCAAAGATAACGTTTAAAAGTTAAAAATTAAAAAATCCGCAAAAAAAGCGGATTTTTTTTATCTAAAATTAAATTCAAGAGACAAATTATACCCTTTCAATCTCAGCTCCTAAAGCTCGTAATCTTCCGTCGATATTCTCGTAACCACGGTCGATTTGCTCGATATTGTGAATGGTAGAATTTCCTTCCGCAGAAAGTGCCGCGATCAATAAAGCATTTCCAGCTCTGATGTCGGGAGAAATCATAGTAGTTCCACGTAAAGGATATTCATGATTCAACCCTACAACGGTTGCACGATGCGGATCGCACAAAATAATCTGTGCACCCATATCGATTAATTTATCCACGAAGAATAATCGGGATTCGAACATTTTTTGATGAATCAATACGGTTCCTTTTGCCTGAGTAGCTACGACCAAAATAATGGAAAGCAAATCCGGCGTGAATCCTGGCCAAGGTGCGTCGGAAATGGTTAGTATAGAACCATCGATAAATTTCTGAATCTTGTAATTTTCCTGAGCAGGAATGAAAATATCGTCGCCACGTCTTTCCAGATGAATTCCTAATTTTCGAAAGGTATTTGGAATTACGCCAAGTTCATCCCAGTGAACATTTTTGATAGTAATTTCGGATTTTGTCATCGCAGCGAGTCCAATCCAGGAGCCAATTTCCACCATATCGGGTAGCATGGTATGCTCTGTTCCTTTCAAACTTTCAACCCCATCAATAGTAAGTAAATTGGAACCAATTCCGGAAATATTTGCCCCCATTCTATTCAGCATTTTACAAAGTTGTTGCAAATAAGGTTCACAAGCAGCATTGTAGATTTTGGTTTGTCCTTTTGCTAGAACGGCGGCCATAACAATATTTGCTGTTCCCGTTACAGAAGCTTCTTCTAAAAGAATAAACTTACCGCGCAGTTCAGTTGCTTTTAATGAATAGAGATACTGGTTTTCATCATAATGAAATTCCGCACCCAGTTCTACAAATCCTTGGAAATGAGTATCCAGGCGTCTTCTACCAATTTTATCCCCTCCGGGAGTCGGCATATACGCTTCGCCAAATCTCGCCAACATTGGGCCTAAAAGCATAATGGAACCACGAAGTTTGGAACCATCTTCTTTAAATTCTTGTGATTTTACATAATCAAAATTTACTGAATCCGATTTAAAGGTATAATCGCCGTGAGCATTTTTAGTTACTTTTACCCCAAAATCCCCTAGGATTTCGATCAACCTGTTAACATCATGAATATCTGGAATATTTTTGATTCGCACTTCGTCTTCGGTGAGCAGTACTGCACACAAAATCTGTAACGCTTCGTTTTTGGCACCTTGCGGAGTTATTTCACCCTGTAGCCTTTTTCCTCCTTTTATCTTAAATGATCCGCTCATGCTTATTTTCGATTTTTATTATATTGAAAGTTTCTTCTTTTGTTTTGGTTATTTTGGTTTTGATTTTTTCCGTTGGATTTTCCGTTTCGGTTGGTGGCATAATAAATTTTACTTTTTTCAAGGGAATCCAGCCCGGTCAAATCTAATCTGTTTTCGGAAAGATCTTTTAAATGCCTGAAAATTACCTCATCCTGAACATGTTCTTTGTTATAAACATTATAGGATTTCTTCATATTATTTGCGATCACTTGGATTAAAGCATCTTTTTCGTCGCCATCTTCCAGCTCAATAGCTTTATCGATTAATTGTAAAATACTTTTTCCGTAAAATTTAAAATCACCTTGAAGTTTTGGGTATTCCATTCTTTTGGGCTTTTCCTTCAATTCTTCCATAGTGGGAAAAGGATAAGGGGAATCCACATCTAAATCGTAATTCGCAAGGATAAAAAGGTGATCCCAAAGTTTATGTTTATAGTTTTCTTCATCTCTAAGTTGCGGGTTGCGCTGCCCCATAAAATCCACGATGGCCACGGCCATTTCGTTGCGCTGTTCTTTAGTTTCCAGTTCTTTGCAACGCTCTACAAGCTGCTGTATAATTCTGCCGTACTCGGGCATGTGCAGATGCGTTCTGTTGGTATTATATTCCATTTTGCAAATATAAGAATTAGTTTGAGGTAAAAATCGAGCGATAATTTAATTTTCAAGCGGTCATAGTACTTAAAAATTCCCGATTTAATCATTATTAAAAATGAATTTCTTTCTTTGATCCGGTGAAGGAACGATGCAGCTATCTGGCGACCACCGATGACGATTTGTTGCCATTTGACTGTAAACAAAATCTGTTAAAAATTGGGGAAAGTATTTCAGATAACTTAGCAAAAGGTATCTTCCTCCTAAAACATAGCCAATTTTAAAGATTGCTTGTGATTTGGTGAGATAAAAAGATTGAGGTTTCCAGAGGTAAATTGTTTTTAAATCCCGAGTTTCGAGCCCTCTTTCTTTTAAAAAATTTTGTCCAAAATCGGATTGCAAAGACGAAAAAAGAAACTGATCCCGAGCATCATTTTCTAAAATCCATTGAACCCAATGATTACAAAAACCGCAATCTCCATCATAGAAAACATAATATTTAGACGAGTTGACCACTTTTATTTTTTCTGTTCTGCAGGCAGGTTATGAGTTAATCGAATATCATTTTCTATTTTAGTAAAATATTTGATCAACTCTTGTTTTTGAGCTTCGGTATATTTCGCATCCGAGTGAATCAAAACATAGGAATCCAAAGGCATTTCTCCATTTTCAATCATTTCCACAACTTCATGCAGTTTATGCGCTTGTCTTTTCGGTTCATAGGTAGCGAAAGTAGAAAAATTTAATTTTCTTCGACCTTCATCGATGTGATCTTTCAGGAACCATGCGACAGGCTGGAAATTACTGTACCAAGGGTATTTAGATTCATTGCTATGGCAATCGTAACAACCAGTTCTAATTAATTTCGCGGTGCTTTCCGGGGTATTTTTTATGGTTAGAAAATCCAGTTGCGGCGTAGGAGCTGGATTATTTTTATCAATCGGGAAAAATTGAATTAATATGAACGCCACCAAGAGAATAACAAGGATTTTTTTCATAACTTTATACAATTAAAAGGTGAATTTACAGTAATATTTTTAATTACATCAAAAAAAATATTAATTAGATAAAGACGACTTTGAATTCATAGCAAACCTCTTACTATTATAGATATTATAAATCAGAAAATATTTTTCCATTGATAAAAACTTTGTATTTTTGTACTATTAATTTTAAAAACCAATTATTATGTCACTAGTAGGAAAAAAATTCCCAAATGTAGCAATCGATGCAATGAGCGAAATGGGTGATGATTTGAAAATCAACATCTTTGAAGAAGCAACAAAAAATCAACAAAAAGTAGTCTTATTCTGGTATCCAAAAGATTTCACTTTTGTTTGCCCAACAGAACTTCACGCTTTCCAAGAGGCATTACCTGAATTCGAAAAGAGAAACACCAAAGTAATCGGAGCTTCTTGTGATACCAACGAAGTACACTTTGCTTGGTTGAACACCGCAAAAGATAATGGAGGAATCGAAGGAGTTACTTACCCAATTCTTGCCGATACTCACAGACAGTTGGCTAATATGCTTGGTATTGTAGATCAGGATTTCGAATTTGATGAAGATGGTAATGAATTTTACACTGGTTCCAACGTAACTTACAGAGCAACTTACCTAATTGATGAAGAAGGAAAAATCTTCCACGAATCTGTGAACGATATGCCATTGGGAAGAAACGTAAAAGAATTCTTAAGATTAATCGATGCGTACACGCACGTACAAAAACATGGTGAAGTGTGTCCGGCGAACTGGGAAGAAGGCAAAGATGCAATGAAAGCGGATAGAAACTCTACTGCGGAATACCTTGCGACTCACAAAAACTAATTAAAAATTACACAACCGAAATGTATACAGAATTAACAGAAGACATTTTGCAACAGATTGTTGCAGAACAAGATCAGGTTGTAGTACAATACGGCGCATCCTGGTGCGGGAACTGCAGAATTATGAAACCAAAATTCAAAAAATTGGCTGCAGAGAACGAAAATATTCCTTTCTACTATGTAGATGCGGAAAAATTGCCGGAAAGCCGAAAATTGGCAAAAGTAGATAATTTACCAACCTTTGCAATATTCAAAAAAGGGGAATTATTCAACCAAGTACAAACCAATCAAGCGGAAAGTCTTATTAATCTTTTTAACGAAGCGAACTCATGAAACTACCTATAATTAGACAGTTTTACCAAACTCAAACTCCGGAAAACTTAGAAAAAACTGTAGAAGTTTTAGAAGCTTTCTGCGAATTTCGAGGCGCTACGGAAGAAGACCTTAATGTAGCAGGAGAACTGATTACCAATATCTGCGGAGCGCTGGAAGTTCACCAAAACGTGAAAAACGGAATGAGTGAAAAAGATGCACTGAACGGATTTGCACAAAAAGTTTTAGGGTCTATCGACAAGTAAAACCAACTTGCTGAATAGCAAAAAACGCGGGATATTTTCCCGCGTTTTTTATTTGTGATTTTTCTTTCCTTTTTTGTGCTTATCCTTCTTGTGTTTTCCTTTTTTATAATCGCCGTATTGGTCGTCATCTTGCCAATTTCGGTTGTTATTCCAAGACCCATTTCGATTCTTGGTTTGTCCGTAAGCATAATCTTTTGCATTACCACCGTAGATCTTTTTAGCCTGTCCCGGAGGTAATCTTTTTGCATTTCCGTTTGGATAATAAACGGTATTATTACCATTTCTTCCCAAAACTCCCGGTCGGCCCGACACGTCGCCTGTTCTTATCACACGCCCGTTTTGGTATACATTCCCATTTATATCACGATAAATCTCGCCTTGTCGGTAAACTGTTCCGTCCGATGATCGGTAAACAGTTCCATTGTTTGGATAATTATTGCCATAAACATCATTCGCCGTTCCACATGAAGCGAGGGTGAAAGCGAGTCCTGCTATAGCAACTATTTTAAATAGACTTTTCATTCTTTCTAAATATTTAAAGTTCTCAATAGCTATTTCAATGATGATGCCAAACGGGAAAATTTTTAATTTTAGAAAAAAGTCTAAAGGAAGAAAACACTTTAGGAAACAGACAAAATCGGTGTATTTTAAGAGACACCAATTGTTTTGCTTCTTCTCTCAAGCAGAAGTACCTCTCGCCAAACGCCATTCATTTGAGCAATTTTTTCGCGATTTCCAACGATTCTGAAACCAAATTTCTGATGAATAATTAAACTCGGCTGATTCTCTGGAAAAATACCTGCTTGAAGCATCCAAAAACCATGTTCTTCGCTGGCAAGGATTAATTTCTGAAGCAACATCGCGCCTAAACCTTTACCTTGCGCAACGTTCGACAAATAAATACTTACTTCGGCAACACCTTTGTAGCAATCGCGGTTGCTGATGGGTTGCAATGCCGCCCAGCCTACCAGATTACCGTTTTCATCCTCCAAAATCAGTCGAGCTATTTTGAAATATTTTTGGTCCCAAGCTTCCCAACTCGGTGCTGTTTGGTCGAAAGTTGCATTGCCGCCGGCAATTCCTTCTTCGAAAATTTCGATGACTTTGGCGCCATCCTCTGGTTGCATTGCTCGTATCTCGTAGTTCATTTTTAATGATATTTTTTCTTTAATTTTCTTTTAATTCGGGAATATTGAATTTGTTGATCGATTATGTTTTCAGAAATCACACTGATCGTTCCATCCACTTCCATGACGGAGAGTTTAACATCCTCAATCCTTTCCACTCCATGTTCACGTACAGCTTCTTCGAGCTCATCTAGGGAAATTTCTACTCTTTGCAAATTATCGTGCAGCACCTTTCCACTCCGAATTAAAATGACTGGATCAGACTCTAGAATGCTTGTTATTTTGGGATTTTTAAACATCAGTTTTTTCAGTAAAAAATTAGTGAGAAAAAGTACCAAAGCTGCTAAAAGACCACCTTCCAGCGAAGAATTAGAACCAACCATCGCATTTTGAACCGCATTTGAAATTAAAAGAAGCAAAACTACATCGCCGGCATTGAGCTGTGAGAGCTGATTTTTTCCGAAAATGCGTATTCCCGCCACCATAAATAAATAAACAACAAGGGAACGTAAAACAATATTGAGTAAATCCTCCATTCAAAATTTTTAATAAAGTTAAAAAAAAGCGAAAAAATTATGAACTCTTTTTAGGATTATATCAATTTTGACAGTTGAAAAAATTGTAAGGTAAAAAAAAGACCTTGCCAAGAACGCTGACAAGGTCATTATTTTATCATAAGATTCTGAAATTTATGCTTCCATTTCTTTTTTAAGGTATTTCGCAGTCAATGATTTTTTAGATTTTATGATTTCTTCGGGCGTTCCTTTGGCAATGATTTCGCCACCTTTGTTACCGCCTTCCAAACCAACATCGATAATGTGATCCGCCATTTTTATCACATCTAAATTATGTTCGATGATGATGAAAGAATTTCCCAAGTCCACCAATTTATTGATGGCGTCCAATAATACTTTCACATCTTCAAAATGCAATCCCGTGGTGGGTTCATCCAAAATGTAGAGGGTATTCCCGGTTTGTCTTTTTGCCAATTCGGTGGCCAGCTTTATTCTTTGTGCTTCACCGCCCGAAAGCGTGGTCGATTGCTGACCCAGCGTGATATAACCCAAACCAACATCTTGTAATGTTTTCACTTTAGCAAAAATCTTTGGAATTGGCTGAAAGAATTCCGTAGCTTCATCGATGGTCATTTCCAAGACATCTGCGATGGATTTTCCTTTGTACCGCACCTCTAGAGTTTCTCTGTTGAAACGTTTTCCATTACAAGTTTCGCAGTGTACATATACATCTGGCAGAAAATTCATTTCAATCACTTTCAATCCACCACCTTGGCAAGTTTCGCATCTGCCTCCTTTAACATTAAATGAAAAACGACCGGCTTTGTAACCTCTAATTTTCGATTCTGGCAATTCTGCGAACAAGTTTCTGATGTCGGTAAACATTCCGGTATATGTTGCCGGATTCGAACGCGGCGTTCTACCAATCGGAGTTTGGTCTACATCAACAATTTTATCAATATGTTCGATTCCTTCAATTTTTTTGTAAGGCAAAGGCTCCTGAACACTTCTATAGAAATGTCGGTTGAGAATCGGGTACAAAGTTCCGTTGATTAAAGAAGATTTTCCACTACCAGAAATCCCAGTTACGACCACCAATTTTCCTAATGGAATTTCGAGGGTTACATTCTTTAGATTATTTCCGGTAGCACCTTTGAGTACAATGGACTTGCCGTTGCCAGGTCTTCTTGTTTCAGGAATCTCCAGTTTTCTTTTTCCGGTGATATAATCGGCAGTGATGGTATTGGCTTTGAGCAAATTTATCGGTTTTCCTTGCCAAAGAACCTCACCTCCATACTTTCCCGCTCGCGGACCAATATCAAGAACTTCATCTGCTTCCAGAATCATATCTTTATCATGCTCGACAACAATTACGGAATTTCCAATATCGCGGAGATGTTTCAGGGAATTGATGAGTCTTTCATTATCCCTTTGATGAAGTCCGATAGAAGGTTCATCCAGGATATAAAGCACATTTACGAGTTGTGACCCAATCTGTGTAGCCAAACGAATACGCTGCGATTCCCCACCAGAAAGCGTTCGAGAACTTCTGCTTAAACTAAGATAATCCAGTCCAACATCCAGGAGAAACTGCAATCTCGTTTTGATTTCCTTTAAGATTTCGTGGGCAATTACCTTATTTTTTTCGCTGAAAGTATCTTCCACATCATTCAGCCACGTTTTTAAATCAAGAAGAGAAAGTGCGTTAATTTCTGCAATATTTTTTCCATCAATTTTAAAACTAAGACTTGAGGGTTGCAAGCGAGTACCTTTACATTGCGGGCACACTTCTTCGGTGGTAAAATGTCTTTCGAGGAGCACAGCGTCATAGCTATCCTTATCCTCAATCATATCATTAATGAGCGACACCAAACCATCAAAATTCACCTTTATTTTTTTGGTGATTCCTGCGTATTTTAAATCTTTATTAAATTCTTTGTGGCAACCGTTGTAGATATAATCCAAAGCTTCCTGTGGAATATCCTTGAATGAGGTCATCAATCCGAGACCAAATATTTCGAGAATATTTTTGATCTGCCCGAGAATCCATTTGTTGGATTTAATATCCTCCAGAGGCAATAAAGCACCTTGATTGATGGAAAGATTGGCATTTTCTACAAAATAATCAGTGTTTACCTTTTTGATGGTTCCCAAACCTTTGCAATGTGGGCAACTGCCTTTTGGTGAATTGAACGAGAAGGTATTCGGTTCTGGCAACGCCATGGAATAACCGCTTTCGGCATCCATTAAATTTTTGGAGAAATATTCGATTTCGTCCGAACCCAGTTTTTGTATTCCGATAGTTCCTTCGCCCATTTGCATGGCTGTGCGCAAAGATTTTTCCATCCGGTTTTCGGTTGCGCTTTCGCCGATAATCCAACGGTCGATAACAATGTCGATATCGTGAGTTTTGTAGCGGTCGAGTTTCAGGTCGATTTCAATGTCTTGTAATTCACCATCAATTCTGGCCTGTCCGTAACCTTTTTTCGCCATTTGAACGAAAAGTTCGTGGTAATGTCCTTTTCTGGAACGAACGACAGGAGCCATGAGCATTACCTTTTCGCCTTTATAATTTTTCTGAATCGCTTCCAAAATTTGCTCCTCGGAATAGCTTACAAGTTTTTTTCCACTGGAAAGTGAGTATGCATCAGAAACCCTTGCGAACAATAACCTCAGAAAGTCGTAAAGTTCGGTAACGGTACCTACGGTTGATCTTGGATTTTTATTGGTGGTTTTCTGCTCAATTGCTATTACCGGCGATAAGCCATCAATTTTATCGACATCCGGTCTTTCCAGTCCACCGAGGAATTGCCTCGCATAAGCAGAGAAGGTTTCGATGTATCTGCGCTGTCCTTCGGCGAAAATTGTATCGAATGCGAGCGAAGATTTTCCGCTTCCCGATAAGCCGGTGATGACTACGAGTTCGTTTCGAGGGATCTTCACGGAGATATTTTTCAGGTTGTGTTCCCGTGCTCCGTAAATTTCAATATATTCTTTGGAATCTTTCATTTTAATGGTCCGAAATTAGCCAATTCGGGATTGGCAAAAATACGGAAATTTTATGGCATTTCGCATGAAGGATTATCCATGAAAATCAGCAGGCTGAAAGAAGTTAAGAATTAAAAATCTGAAAAGGAAGATCAAATAATTTCTGGCTATTTGATATCTGATCATCTGCTTTTCGAGTTTTTCTCAGATAAAATTTAAAAAAATATTATTAATTAAAACTTCATTAGGGATTGAATGTGTGATTATTAAGCAGAACTTTTATTTTTAAGATGATGTTTATTGATAATTCTTATCATACATCAATAAATTGATCGATGAAAGTGGTTATTTTTGCAAATCTATTTTAATCAATAATCAATTCACAATGAAAAAACTATCAATCTTCGCATTATCTGCTTTTTTATTTGCAGTATCTTGTAAAGAATCGAAAACCGACAAAGTTTCTACTGCAACTGAACAAGCTGTAGCTGAACAAAAAGGTGAAACCTATACTGTAAATGCAGACAGCAGCTCGGTAAAATGGACAGGATATCACAAAGGCGGCCTTAATCCAAGATTCGGAAGCATGAAAACTTCAGGAACTCTTACTTTAGATGGTGACAACCTTACTTCAGGAAGTTTAAGCTCTGATGTCAGCACGTTGGTAACCGATCCTGCATCTGTAGATCCTGCACAAAGTGAAGGAAAAACTTCTGCAGATTTAGATGGCCACTTGAAAAGTGCTGACTTCTTCGACGCAGCAAAATACCCAACTGTGAAATTCGAAATCACTAAGATTTCAGATTTAGCAGCAGGAACTGAAAGCAAAACTGAAGGTGCTAACAAAACTGTAAGCGGTAACCTTACCATCAAAGATAAAACCGTAAATGTAACTTTCCCTGCTAAAGTAGTTGTAGCAAACGGAAAAGCTGAAGTTACTTCAAAATTCACCATCAACAGACAAGATTGGGGATTAACTTATGGAGCAGAAGGAGATCCAAAAGATTGGATGATCTCTCAGGAAGTAGATTTAGAGCTTCATGTTGTCGCAACAAAATAAGTTGCATAAAATAAATTATAATCCACCTCAAATTAGACTGCACCCAAAAGTTTAGACAAAATTAAACAATATTTTCAAAGGAAAGAGTTCGGTACTGTACCGGACTCTTTCCTTTGAGATTGAGTCTTATTCTATCATTGTTGTAATAGTGAATGTACTTCACTATTTCCTTCTTAAGTTCCTGAATGGAACCAAACTTTCTGGTATAAAACATTTCTGATTTTATCGTTCCAAAAAAGTTTTCTATCACCGCATTGTCCAAACAGTTTCCTTTTCGGGACATACTTTGAACAATTCCTTTTTCTTTTAATATATTTTGATAAGCTTTCATTTGATATTGCCAACCTTGATCAGAATGTAGAATGATGTTCTGTGTAGATTTTACTTTTCTGAATGATTTCTTTAGCATTCTGATGATTTGGCTAAACACAGGTCTTTCAGATAAGTCAAAACTGACAATTTCACCATTAAATAAATCGATGATTGGAGATAGGTAAAGTTTATTACCCGATACATTAAACTCTGTAACATCGGTTGCCCATTTCTGATTAGGAGTGTCCGATTTGAAATTCCTCTGTAGAACATTGGGCGCAATTTTCCCTTGCTCTCCCTTGTAAGATTTATATTTCTTCACTCGGATAATACTCTTTAATCCTAATATTTTCATAAGTCGTAAAACAGTTTTGTGATTAATCAAAATTCCTTTTTCTTTCAAAAGCAAAGTAATTCTTCTATAGCCCAACCTTCCTTTGTGACGATGATAAACCTGCTTAATCATTTCTTTTATTTCCGCATATTTATCTTTCATTTGAAAGCGTTTTTGATAGTAATAAAAACTGCTTCTTGCCATCGATGTACAATGCAGCAGTACTGCTAAATCAAAGTCCTGCCTTAACTCTTCGATGGCTTTGGATTTTTCCTTTCCTGAATTAAGGCGTCTAACTTTTTTAAAATGGCGTTCTCGGCTTCTAAATAATAAATCCTCTCCAACAGTTCTTCCTCCCTTGTTAAGGGTTTGCCTGTTTTCTTTTTTTTTCGCTTGTAATTACTCATGGTTTTAGGTCTTCCTCTGGGTCTGTTTTCTAAACCTAAAATACCATTTTTTTTGTAATTACGCTGCCAAATAAGAATACTGGACTCCGCAGGAATATTAAACCTTCTCGACGCTTCTTTTAAACTTAAATTCTCTTTCTCAATTACTGATAAAATCTTTAATTTAAAATCTTTTGTGTAATGCGTATTGGAAAGCCGAACAAGTCCTGAAACGCCATAAAGTTCATAAAATTTTATCCATTTACGAACCAATGAACCACAAACTCCAATGCGTTTTCCTAAATCGTCTGTTCCAATATCCCCTTTGTGATATCTCTTTATAGCTTTTAATTTAAAGTCTACTGAATATTTACTTTTCCCCATAAAAAATGCCCCTAAAAAGTGTCTAACTTTTTGGGGGCAGTCCAAATCGAGGTGGATTTTTTATTTCGCGGTGAGAGATTTTCAGTATTTTAGCTAAGCAGGAGCAAAAAATTTATATTTTTAGATGAATCTTATGAATTTAAAAAAAGTATTATTGGTACAATAAAAGCCCTAAAACCATCAAGAAGTAAACTCATATAAAATGCAAAACAACCGTTTTCAGGACGAAAATTTAAGATTGACTCATTTCCAGAATGAAGTTTTGGTCGAATGTCCAATGTGCAAAAAGAAAGCCGTTGCAAAAACCAATACCGAAGCCAAAAAAGTAAGACTTTATTGCGAAAACTGCAGCTATAATAAGGAAATTGTTGCCGAAGCAACCGTGTTTGGCATCACCGGAAATTGGAGAATGGCAGCTCATCAATATTTTGGAGCCGAGTTGTGGTTGCAACATCCCTTTAAAAATGATATTTTCTGGAGCTATAACCACGAGCATCTGGCATATTTGGAACAATATATTTCTGCCGCTCTGCGGGAACACAAAGACCGCTCGCATTTTACTTTATTAGAAAAGCTTCCCAAATTTTATCAGGAAGCCAAAAACCGAGATGCTTTACTAAAAATTATTAGAAAACTTAAAAACAAATAATTTAAAAAAAAAAAAAGGATTACAAAGCTCTGTAACCCTTTTATAGTGGAGAATACGGGGATCGAACCCGTCACCTTTAGACTGCCAGTCTAACGCTCTAGCCAGATGAGCTAATTCCCCTGAAAGTTTTGCAATGATACAAAAAATTTTATCACGGCGAAACTCTTATATCTAAAATTTAGCACTACCTTTTTCGGCTACCAAAGAGAAAACATGAGGAACTTTGTTGCCAAATTGTGGAATTCTATACTTCCCCATCTCAAATTCTTCATTATGCCGGAAGCATGCATACGGCGACCAATCATATTCCTGGAAAGACCGTAGTGACAGATTGGCTTTTAATAATCCCGCCAATACCTCGGAAGTTGGGTGATTCCACATCACGTACTGCTGTACCAGATCGGCGTTTTGATCAGCATAAGTTCCCTCCTCAATCTCTACAATGGGCATTTCGTTAAAATAACTGTATTTAAGATGCGTAAAATCGTCATCAAACATCCAAACAAAAGGATGAAATTCAACAAAAACAAATTTTCCCCCGGGTTTTAGAAAATGAGAAACAATTGCCGCCCACTTTTCCAGATCGGGAAGCCAGCCAATTGTGCCATAACTTGTATAAACGACGTCGAATTTTCTGTCCAAAATATTAGGCAATTCATAGACATCAGAAACCAAGAAATGCGTATCGGTCCCACATTTTTGTGCTAAATCTTTCGCCGCTTCGATCGCTTTGTCCGAAAAATCGATGCCCGTAACCTTCGCCCCCATTCTTGAAAGCGAGATAGAATCTTGCCCGAAATGACATTGCAGATGAAGGATTTCTTTCCCCGAAACATCTCCCAAAATTTCCAGTTCAATGGAATTCAAAGATGTTCTCCCCTTGAGAAATTCATCAACAAAATAAAAATCGGATTTCAGATGTGGTTCTACTTTGGCGTTCCACGAATTTCGGTTTATTTCAAGATAATTCATTGTAATGTTTAGAAAATTTGATAATTATTTCCATGCGTCTATCAACGATTCTAGCAAAAATTGCAACAAATGCTACGAAAGCTGTCTCAAGAAAAGTATAAATCTACCTCATCGTATAATATTGATATCAAAATTATCTGAAGACAAAATAATACAACAAAGCCCAAATCGAGATGAAAACCAGTCCCGGATAAAGCACTGCACGGAACTTCATAACATCTCTTTTCCAGAAAAATAAGTAGAAAAGATAGGCGATATAAACCACAGTCAGCAATGCAGGAAGAATCATATAAGCCATTGTGAATTATTTAGCAATTAAGATATAAATATAGGCTTTTCCGAAAAATAACCTATTGATTTTGCTTAAAACTTATTGATCCAATAAAATCCGTTATTCAGAATTACAATATTGTCGTGGGAGGAAGCACTTATTCTGACTTCATAAAATCCGAAAGTGCGATAGTTTCCTGTTCGCCACTTTCCAGATTTTTTATGGTGATTTTTCCGTCAGAAATCTCCTGTTCGCCGAAGAAAACAAGATTCGGAATCCCTTTCTTTTCAGCGTAGGTAAATTGCTTTTTAAGTTTCGCAGACTCAGGATACAATTCCGCAGAAATACCTTTCTCTCTGAGTTTTTGTATCATTTTTAATGCTTCTACCGCTTCAGTTTCACCATAATTGGCAAATAAATATTTCACTGTACTTTCACTATTATCGGGGAAAAGTCCAAGTTCTTCCATTACCAAATAAATTCTGTCGAGACCGAAAGAAATTCCGATGCCCGGAATATTTTTCACCCCGAAAACCTCGGTAAGATTGTTGTATCTTCCGCCACCACCGATGGAACCCATTGCAACATCATTAGCTTTCACCTCAAAAATTGCTCCGGTATAATAATCCAATCCACGAGCGAGCGTGATATCGAATTTTAAATTCTCGGCAGAAATCCCCAAATCCATACATTTAGTAAGCACAAATTCCAATTCTTCAACACCTTGAAGACCAATTTCGTTCTCTGCAAACTTCTCTTTTAAATGAAGAACATTTTCCAAAGCATCATCACTCTGGCTAAAGAGAAAATCCAGTTGATCGATGGATTCTTGAGAAATATTTTTCTCTAAAAGTTCTTTTACCACTCCTTCTTTTCCGATTTTGTCTAGTTTATCCAACGCCACGGTAAAGTCGATTAATTGTTCAGAAATTCCCGCAAATTCAGCCAGACCGGAAAGAATCTTTCGGTTGTTCAGATGAATGGTTACCGGAATATTCAATTCCTTAAATGACTTTAAATAAAGTTGTACTAATTCTACTTCCTGCCACAGACTTTCGCTTCCTACCACATCTGCATCACATTGATAAAATTCTCTGAAACGTCCTTTCTGGGGACGATCAGCTCGCCAAACCGGCTGAATCTGATACCTTTTAAAAGGAAAAACCATTTGCCCATGATTCATTGCTACAAACCTTGCGAAAGGCACCGTGAGATCGTAACGCAAAGCTTTTTCAGAAATCTGGGAAATCAGTCTCTGGGAATTTTTTGCGTTCCAGTCTTCGTCTTTGGTTTTCGCCGCGTAATCGCCGGAATTCAAAATTTTAAAAATCAATCGATCGCCTTCTTCGCCATATTTACCGGTTAACGTTGCAAGATTCTCAAAACTTGGAGTTTCCAAAGGCTGGAAACCGAAAAGTTCGAAATTCTTCTGTAAGGTATTTATGATGGCTCTTCTGTTAATGACTTCCCGGGCGGTAAAATCGCGCGTTCCTTTTGCTAAGCTTGGCTTCATGCTGGTTTGTAATACGTAATGATTTATAAGCAATTTCGGATTGCTTTTCGGTCGCAAAATTAAGGAATTGGAAAGGATTTTTCATCACAAAAAGCCGAAGAATGCAATCCCCGGCTTTAATAAAATATATAGGAATTTGTGTTTTTGTGGGACTAAAGCAAAACAAAACAAGAATATTACCCTAAACCGATTCTAAAATCTCAATAATTTCTTCGCCGTAATTTTCTATTTTATGCTTCCCAAATCCTTTGATTTCAAGCAGTTGCTCTTTTTTTCCAGGTTTATATTTGGCGATAGATCGCAATTCTTGATTGGTCGCAATAAAATATACGGGAAGTTTCTGATTTTTCGCTTTTTCGGTGCGCCAGAGTTTTAAAGAATCGAGAATTTTTATTTCGTCGGAATTAAGTTCCGCATCCTCTTCCAAAGTATATTTCTCTGATTTGGTGTCGTTTAATATAATTTTTGGATCTTCGTAATATAAAATTACCGACCAATAAGCTTCATCATCCTGTACAAATGCCGATTCGAATTTTAGTACATTATTTTCTCGCAAAAAACGATCTAATGCAGCTTGATCTCTACCAATAAACTCATCAGACAATCTTACTTTTAAAACTTTTACTTTCATGATTTGTGTTTTTGAAAATGAAAAAATTGCTGCCAAAATCAATTACCGAAAGACTTTGGCAGCTTAGATTATTTACCGCCCAGAAGCACCATTTCATCTACTCTGATTTCGGTGATGTAATGTTTGATTCCTTCTTTATCGTCCCAGCTTCGGTACACTATTTTGCCTTCTACCGCGATTTCTTTGCCTTTTTCGACATATTTTTCTACAATATCAACCAATTTTCCGTTGAATACCAAATTATGCCATTGGGTTTCTTCCACTTTTTCGCCGAGTGCGTTGGTGTAAAAATCGCTGGTTGCGAGACTTACTTTTCCAATTCTTCCGTTGTCGAATTTTACAAATTCTACATCTTTTCCTGTTCTACCAATCAAGGTAACTTTGTTTCTTAGTGACATGGCTTTAAAATTTTTAATTAAACATTAGAAACGGGTCTCACTGATTTTCCCCGAATCTCTGGTGCAAAGTTTCACCGGTTGGCAAAATTTAGTCGGTAACAAACTATTTAATATCGTTTGTAGTCGTTTGCATCAAATATGTAACTAAAAATCAGCTTATTAAAAATTCACTTTACTTGGATTTTGTTACATCAAAAATTCCGTTTTTTCAGGATTTACCTTAAAGATTTAAATATATTTGTAAAAAATAATAGACAATGCAAGTAGTAAAAGTAGGTTTGTGCGCTTTTGGAATGAGTGGAAAAGTTTTTCACGCGCCGTTTGTAAAAGAACATCCCGGATTTTTTTTATCCGCAGTAGTGGAAAGAAATAGACAAGAATCTAGAACAAAATATCCCGAATCCACATTATACCGTTCTGTGGAGGAGATGTTGCAATCTGATGTCGATGTGGTGGTGGTGAATACGCCCGTTCAAACCCATTACGAATATGCAAAAATGGCTCTGAATGCCGGTAAAAACGTGATTGTCGAAAAACCATTTACCACAAATGTTGCGGAAGCGCAGGAATTGGTGGAACTTGCCGAAGAAAAGAATCTGTTCTTAAGTGTTTATCAGAACCGCAGATTCGATCGGGATTATCAGCAGGTCAGGAAAGTATTATCGGAAGGATATTTAGGAAACATCAAAGAAGTAGAAATCCGGTTTGACCGCTTCCGTACAAATCCCAGTGCTAAAGTTCACAAAGAAGATCCCGCAAAGCCGGGTTCCGGTACCTTGCATGATTTAGGCGCTCACCTCATCGATCAGGCGATGCAGCTTTTCGGCACTCCCGAAAAACTTTTCGCCGATGTATTTTCAATGAAAGGAGCTGCTTTTGCCAATGATTATTTTGAAGTTTTGCTCTATTATAAGAATGATTTACGAGTACGGTTGAAGTCCTCAGTTTTTAGCAAAGAAGCTCATTATGCTTACACAATACATGGGGACAAAGGAAGTTTCTTACAAAAAAGAACCGACGAACAGGAAAGCGAACTGGTTGCAGGAGCAATTCCTGTTTTCGGGGAAGACTGGACAAAACCTTTAACAGAAAATGATGGGATTCTGAATTATATAAATGAAAACTCCGAATCTGAAAGAATATTAACCAAAAGCGAACCTGGTAATTACATGAACTACTATCAACAAATATACGAGCACATCGTTTTCCAGCAACCATTGCCGTCTCCTGGCGCTGAAATTATCATCAACATGAAACTGATTGAAGCAGCAGAAGAAAGTTCGCGAAGTGAACGGGTAACCCTAATTAAATAAGGCTAACTGATACATCAACCACTATTTAAACAAAAGTTGCTAAGTTTGTTCTTAAGGACTAAATTATTACCTTTGGAAACTTATCCCATTTTTACCTAAATTTATTTTTGATAATGATTCTAATTGTAGATGATGCTCCTGAGAATATTATATCTTTGAAAAAGGTACTCGAGAAAAATGATTTTGAGGTTGATACCGCATCTTCAGGGGAGGAAGCATTAAAAAAAATTCTAAAAAAATCCTACGTCCTAATCATTCTGGACGTGCAAATGCCCGGAATGGATGGATTTGAAGTAGCGGAAGCCATTTCCGGTTACAGCCGAGCCAAAGAAACCGCTATCATATTTCTTTCTGCAGCGAGCGCAAATCTAAATTTAATTACTAAAGGATACTCTTCCGGCGGTCTCGATTACATCAGCAAACCGGTGGACATCAATATCCTTTTGCTTAAAGTGAAAACTTTTTATCGGATTTATGAGCAAAGCCGCGCATTGAACGAAATGCAAACCGCACTTCGCGAAGAAATCGAGTTTCGGAAAGAAGCCGAAAGAAAAAAAGACGAATTCATCAGTATCGCAAGTCACGAACTGAAAACACCGATGACGAGTATCAAAGGATACATTCAACTTTTGGAAAGAAGTTTGGATAAAAACGACCTCGAAACAGTGCGAACCCGACTTCATAAAGTCCAGAATCAAGTTGAAAAACTCCATTTATTGATCGCCGATTTGCTTGATATCTCGAAAATTGAAAGTGGAAAACTGAAATTCAACAAGAAATATTTCGAATTCGATGGTTTGGTTTCGCACATTGCTGAAATTATGCAACAATCGAATCCACAGGTTAAAATCATTAGAAAAAATAAAGTTGAAGCCCAAATCTATGCAGACGAAATGCGAATTGAGCAGGTGATTATCAATTTCATGACTAACGCCATCAAATATGCGCCTGATTCGGATGAAATCCATATCAGTTCAGAACTGAAAGGGAACAATCTTTGCTTTTCGGTGAAGGATTTTGGAATCGGCATGTCGCCGGAACACCAGCAAAAAATATTTGATAAATTTTACCGAATCGAAGAAACATCAGCCCGTTTCCAAGGTTTGGGAATCGGCTTATACATTTGCCAGGAAATTATCGAGAGACACAACGGAATCATCGGGGTCAACAGTGTTCTTGGTGAAGGTTCGGAGTTTTATTTTACAATTCCCCTAAATCCTGAAAAGGAAGAAATTAAAAACGAAAACAATGAGTTTTAAAAAAAATCTATTTTTCGGACTTGGATTATCACTTTTGCTGTTATTTATAAGTTCACTCGCCTCGTACATCAGCATCCGTAACCTTATCGAAAGCTCTGAAATGGTTCGGAGCAGCAATCGGGTGATCAAAAATCTAGACATTACCCTTTCTCTGCTTAAAGACGCCGAAACCGGACAAAGAGGATATCTTTTAACAGGAAAAAAACAATTCCTGAATCCTTATCTCGAAGCTAAAAAAAATATTGAAGTACAAATCGATAAAGTTTCTAAACAAATTTCTGCAACGCCCACTCAAAAAGGTAATTTCGAAAACCTTAAGAAATATACTTATTTGCGTTTGCAAATTCTGGACAATAATCTGAAGAGCAAAACCACGAAAAATTATATTGATCCAAAACTCTTGGATCTTGGTAAACAATATATGGATAATGTTCGGGCAATAGTGCTCAAAATGCAAGAAGAGGAACAAATCGTTCTTGCATCCCGAACCGAAACCATGAAGAAGTTTGCTTCGTACACGCCACTTCTCATTGTCCTTTCCGCGTTGCTCGCGATTTCCATAACCTTGTCTTTTTTCAGAAAAGTATCCAATGACTTCAACGAAAAAACAAGACTTACCGAGGAACTAGAACAAAAAAATGAAGAAACGCAAAACCGCCTGATTGCCATAGAAAATGTTGCGGCAAAAATTTCTGCGGGCAATTATGATATTATTTCGGATTCCTTTGCAGTACAAAACCTTGGAAACGTAGCTGTACCATTAAATAAAATGGCGCAGTCTCTTCAATCTTCATTTAATGCACTTCAGGAAAGAGAATGGCTTAGCACTTCAATTGCCCAACTGAACGATAAAATGATGGGCGACAAAAGCATTGAAAAACTAGCTTCCGACGTTCTGAATCAGCTTACCGGTAGTACTGAAAGTCATGTAGCTGCGATTTATCTTCAAGGTGAAGATAACCGTTTGCACCTTGCCGGAAGTTATGCTTTGGCAGATCATAACTCCAGAAAACCATTGCAGATTGGTGAAGGAATTGCCGGAGAAGCGTTCCGTTCCGAAAAACAAATTGTGGTTCAAAATATTCCTGATGATAATCTCACAATAAGTTTTGCCACCGGAAATACCAAACCAAAAAATATCGTCGCAGTACCTATTACGCGCTATAATCTTCCGCTTGGTGTGATTGAATTGGGAGCGATGCACAACTATCTGCCGCATCAACTTGAGTTTTTGAATGCAGTTGCCGGCAATATCGGCCTCGCTTTTTTCAGTGCCCAAAGCAGAATTAAAATGCAGGAACTTCTGGAAGAAACCCAAGCACAATCCGAAGAATTACAAACACAACATTCTGAATTAGAAAATATTAATGCAGAATTAGAAGCTCAGTCTCAAAAACTTCTCGCTTCGGAGGAGGAACTTCGCGTACAGCAAGAAGAATTAATGCAAAGCAACCAAGAACTCGAAGAACGAACGAGTCTTTTGGAAGAAAAAAACATGCTTATCGAGCAGCATAATATCGAAATTCAGCAGAAATCCATCGAATTGGAGCAAAGCACCAAATATAAATCGGAATTTCTTGCCAATATGTCTCACGAATTGCGAACGCCGCTGAACTCTATCCTGTTGCTTTCCAAACTCATGACAGAAAGCGACGATCTCGACGAACAATATGTGGAATATGCTGAAGTGATGCAAAGTTCCGGGCAAGGACTTTTAACATTGATTGATGAAATTCTGGATCTCTCGAAAATTGAATCCGGCAAAATGATTTTGGAAATAGAGGAAGTTCCGCTTCAAGAAATAACCACCGATATGAAAATGATGTTCGGTGCCATTGCTAAAGACAAAAATCTTTCTTTAAACATCGAAACTTTACCGAAAACTACTCCAATTTTAAAAACCGACAAACTTCGATTAGAGCAAATCCTGAAAAATTTACTTTCAAACGCGATCAAATTTACTGCGGTAGGAAGTATTACCTTAAAAGTTTCTAATGACGAGTCGAAAAAAAATGTAATTTTCAAGGTAATCGATACCGGTATCGGAATAGCACAGGATAAGCTGAAAATGATCTTTGAAGCCTTCCAACAAGCAGATGGTTCTACCCAAAGAAAATACGGCGGAACAGGACTTGGTCTATCCATCAGCCGTGAATTAGCAAGACTTCTCGGTGGAGAAATTTCATTAAAAAGTACTGAAGGCGTAGGAAGTGAATTCACCTTAACCCTGCCGATAGAAATGATGGAAAACCAAGAAACGACCATTTCTGAAGAGCCAAAAACACTTCCGACGCCTCCGCAAATCGAAGAAAAACAAGAGAATAATCAACCTGAAAGATTCGTCGCTCAAAAAATTCCGCAACCGATTGAAGATGATCGCGATCAAATTCAGGAAGGCGATAAAGTAATTTTGATTATTGAAGATGATACGGCTTTTGCCAAAATTCTTCGCGATTTTTCCAGAACTAAAAATTACAAAGTAATAGTGGCTGTACGCGGCGATGTGGGAATCGAAATGGCGCAACATTACAAACCGTTGGCAATTTTGCTCGACATTCAACTTCCGATCATGGATGGTTGGCAAGTGATGGAAGCATTGAAATCGAACCCTAAAACCAAACCGATTCCGGTTCACATTATGTCTTCGATGAAGTTTAAGCAGGAAAGCCTACTTCGAGGCGCTGTGGATTTCATCAATAAACCATTCGCCTTAGAACAAATGCAGGAAATTTTCATTAAACTTGAAAATGCTCTGAATCGTTCACCAAAAAAGGTGCTGATCGTAGAAGAAAATGAGCAACACGCGAAAGCTTTAAGTTACTTTTTGGCCGAAAATAATATCACCACGGATATTGTAATAAGCGTTTCCGACAGCATTGAATCTCTTCAGAATAAAGAAATCGATTGTGTAATTCTCGACATGGGAGTTCCGGATAGAACCGCTTATGAAACTCTGGAAACCATTAAACAAAACAAAGGAATAGAAAATTTACCCATCATCGTATTCACAGGGAAAAACCTTTCGAAGGGCGAAGAAAATAGAATCAAAAAGTACGCAGATTCTATTGTGGTAAAAACTGCTTATTCTTACCAAAGAATTTTAGATGAAGCGGGGCTTTTCCTGCATTTAGTGGAAGAAAAACACAAGAAAAATCACAATTCAAATTCCCATTATAAAGACGAAGGCGAAATGAGAAACATCCTGAAAGGGAAAACCGTTTTAATCGCCGACGATGATGTGCGAAATATTTTCTCACTGACCAAAGTTCTGGAAATGCACGGAATGAAAGCTATTCCGGCAATGGATGGAAAAGAAGCTTTAAAAGTATTAAATGAAAACCCAATCATAGATGTGGTTTTAATGGACATGATGATGCCTGAAATGGACGGCTACGAAAGCATCCGCGAGATCAGATCATCTTATAAATTCAAAAATTTGCCTGTTTTGGCAGTAACTTCCAAAGCGATGATGGGCGATCGTGAAAAATGCATTGCAGTGGGAGCTTCCGATTATATTTCGAAACCTGTCGATGTAGATCAGCTGGTTTCTTTGCTACGCGTTTGGTTATATGATAAAATTTAAAAATACTGAGTATGAATAGCAGTCAGAAAATCCTCATCATCGATGATGACAGCAAAAACATTTTCGCGCTGAATGCAGTTCTTAAAGCCCGAAAATATCACTGTCTTTCAGCACTCAGTGCCAAAGAAGGTTTGCAGATCCTTTCGGGAAACGATTCGATCGGAGTGGTTTTAATGGATATGATGATGCCCGAAATGGATGGTTATGAAGCGATCGCGAAAATGAAAACTGATGAACAACTGAAAGAAATTCCCGTAATAGCCATCACCGCACAAGCGATGACCGGCGACCGCGAAAAATGTCTCTATGCTGGCGCAGACGGATATCTATCTAAACCCGTCGATGTTGATGAATTGGTAAAAATGCTCAAACATATAATCCATTAAAAAACGTGAACTCCGAACACAGCGACATCTATCTCGAAACCCTACTCGGCGATATCCTGGAAGTCTATGGTTATGATTTTACGGGATATTCTCGTGCTTCGCTCAAGCGGCGAATTGTGCGGCTTTATCAGCTGGATCATTTTGTGAGTTTCGCTGAATTTCGCTACAAAATAAGAACAGAGCCCGGGTATTTTAAAAGATTTCTGGAAGAAGTTACGATCAATGTAACGGAAATGTTCCGAGATCCTTCTTTTTATAAAACTTTAAGGACAGAAATCCTTCCCAAACTTGGCACTTATCCGTTCATCAGAATTTGGGTGGCCGGTTGCAGTACAGGCGAAGAAGCTTACTCGATTGCGATTTTCTTGCAAGAACTCAACTTGTTGCATAAATCTCTGATTTACGCCACCGACATCAACAGTGCAGTGCTCGAAAATGCTGCTCAAGCGATGATTCCTTTAAGTAAAATAAAATTCTACACCGAAAATTATATCGCCGCAGGCGGTAGTGAACAATTTTCGGATTATTATGCCGCCAATTATTCGCTCGGTAAATTGAAAGACGAATTGAAATCGAAAATCATTTTTTCTACGCATAATTTGGTTACGGACAATTCTTTCAATGAATTTCAACTCATACTTTGTCGAAATGTGATTATCTATTTCGACAGGCCATTGCAAAATACCGTTTTTGAACTTTTCGATAATAGTTTGGAGAAGCGTGGTTATTTGGCATTAGGAACGAAAGAAACTTTGGATTTTTCATCAATTTCTAAAAATTATGAAAGATTAAAAGGAGAAAAAATCTGGCGTAAAATACAATAAAAATGGAAAATTGCAGCGCATTAATCATTGGCGGATCAGCAGGAAGCATCGAGGTTTTACTGAAGATATTGCCCGGGCTTAATTCTTTTCTGGATTTCCCAATTGTGATTGTATTGCATCGAAAATCCGGGAAGGACAATATCCTGACCGATATTTTATCCACCAAAACACAACTGCGGGTAAAAGAACTTGAAGAAAAAGAAAAAATAAAACCTGCCACGATTTATCTTGCACCTCCGAATTATCACACCTTAATCGAGGCTGATCAAACTTTTTCACTCGATGCTTCCGAGAAAGTGAATTTCTCAAGACCTTCCATCGATGTCACTTTTGAAAGTGCTGCGGAAGTTTTTAAAAATAATCTTGTCTGTTTGCTGCTTTCCGGAGCCAATAACGATGGCACAGAAGGACTGAAAAAAGTTAAACATAAAGGCGGAAAAGTGATCATTCAAAACCCCAATTCGGCCATTGTAAGATATATGCCCGAATTCGCAATAGAACACGTAAACCCCGATGCAGTCTTGGACGATTCAGAAATGGCTGCATATATAAATAAGCTTTCAAAATAATGAATCCTACCACAGCAAAAAAAATATTTATCTTCGACGATAATCTGGAAATTCTGGAACTGTGCACCGAAATTCTTGAAGATTTGGGTTGCCAAGTAAAAACCTCGCCCACAACAAATAATGTGGAACGACAAGTCTCGGATTTTATGCCGGATCTTATTTTCATGGACAATTGGCTTCCTGACATCAGCGGGATTGAAGCTACAAGAATGTTAAAATCTAACGAAAATTTAAAAAATATACCTATTCTCTATTTTTCGGCAAACAGCAATATTGATGCATTAGCCAAAGAAGCAGGTGCTGATGATTATCTGGCTAAACCTTTCGATATCGACCAATTTGAAGAAGTTGTCAAAAAATATATCGGAGCATAATCTCTCAAAATCAATACTGATAATCCCAAGATGACCATTAAAAACAATACTCCCGAGAAAACACGACTTCATCTTCGCAATAAAAACCGTGAACCGTATGATCTGGAAGCCTTAAAAAAAGTCGTTCCCGAACTCGAGCAACATCTTAAACCCAATAAATACGGTGCGGAATCCGTGGATTTTGCTAAACCTGAAGCGGTAAAATTGCTCAATCAAGCGTTGCTGAGTCATTATTACGGAATAAAAAACTGGGATTTTCCGGATGAAAATCTTTGTCCGCCGATTCCGGGAAGAGCAGATTATCTGCATTATATCGCGGATCTTTTGCAACAAACCAACTTCGGAAATTTGCCTGAAGGAAACAAAATTACCGCTTTAGACATCGGCGTTGGAGCCAATTGCATCTATCCCATCATCGGGGTTACCGAATATGGCTGGAATTTCATAGGTTCAGATATTGATCCAAAATCTGTAGAAACGGCTAAAAAAATAGTGGCATCAAACGACAGTTTAGCGGGCAAAATCGAGATGAAATTACAACAAAATTCCGACGCGTTTTTTGAGGGAATTATTGGTGAAAACGACAAAGTAGATCTCACTTTTTGCAATCCCCCATTTCATTCCTCTGTCGAAGATGCGGAAAAAGGAACGCAAAGAAAATTAAAAAATCTTACCGGGAAAAAACCTCAAAAAGCAACGCTCAACTTCGCAGGAATCAGCAATGAATTGGTTTATGAAGGTGGAGAAGCTGCTTTTATCCACAAAATGATTCGCGAAAGCAAACAATTCTCAGAGGATGTTTTTTGGTTTTCAACATTAGTTTCTAAACAAAGCAACCTGAAAGGAATCTACAAGCTCCTCAACGAAATGGAAATTGTGCAAATAAAAACCATTCCGATGGGAACAGGAAACAAAAGTACCCGGATCATCGCTTGGAGCTATCTTTCGAAAGCCAAACAACAAGAATGGCGAGAAAAAAAATGGATTGGCAAAAACAAATAATCCCAATCAATCTTGTAGTACTCATGACTAAATTCGTTGTTTTTTTATTTTAATTTTTATAAAATGTATTTCCCTTTAATTAAAATATTTTTTAAAGATTAAAAATCAGCGGAAATCATCAAAAATGACGGAAAATAACAGAAAGTATTGGACGATTTGCCCGGAATGTCTGGGAATTGGCAAAAAAAAGCGCCGAATCCGAAAAAGCGTGCGACTTCGTTACCTTTCAGCATTAGAAAATTTTGAAAAATCCGGTAAACAAGGAAAACCACCCGTTCTCCCGATTCCTCATATCTATTCTTGCGCAAAATGCTCAGGTTCCGGCTTGATGGTTTTTGAAGAATTTCCCGCTCCGGATTTCGAGCGATTCCCACATGTTTCGATTATTGGTGGTGGAATTGGTGGCGTTGCACTTGCGGTGGCGTGTTTGCATCGTGGCATTCCTTTTACGCTTTTCGAGAGAGATTTAAGTTTCGATTCACGTTCACAAGGTTACGGACTCACGCTTCAGCAAGCGAGTAAAGCGATTGAAGGATTTGGAATTTTCAATTTAAAAAAATCCGTAGTTTCTACAAGACATCTGGTTCATAATCCCAACGGAAAAGTGGTTGGCGAATGGGGAATGCGAAAATGGCTCGAAAACAGAACTCAAAAATCGCCTAGAAAAACCAATGTTCATATTGCCAGACAAGCTTTGCGTGCAGCCCTTTTAGAACAACTCGGAAACACGGATAATATTCAGTGGAATCACCGATTGCTAAACATTAAAAAAAATAAAACCGGAATTATAGAATTGCACTTTGAAAACGGCAGTCAAACAAAAACAATTCACACCGATCTGGTCGTAGGAGCCGATGGAATTAGAAGTACGGTAAGAAATTTTTTAATTAATGAGGACAAGTTTCCACTAAGATACTTGAATTGTATGGTCATTCTTGGAATCTGTCCTTTGAATGCTTTGGAAAATCGGGAAAGTGAATTGCTGGATTCCGCAACGGTTTTCCAGACCGCAAATGGGCACGAAAGAATTTATGTGATGCCTTACGATTCCGAATCTGTGATGTGGCAACTCAGTTTTCCGATAGCGGAAGAAGAAGCCAAAATTTTGAGTGCAAAAGGCTCATACGCTTTAAAAGAAGAAGCCATCCGCCGAACTCCGTGGCACGCTCCGATTCCTGATATTTTATCGGCAACTCCGGAAGTTTTCGTTTCCGGTTATCCAGTTTATGATCGCGAATTACTATCTCCGGAATCTTTTGAAAATGCAGGATCCATCACTTTGATCGGTGATGCAGCACATCCGATGAGTCCATTTAAAGGTCAAGGTGCTAATCAAGCATTGCTGGATGCACTATCACTGGCTCGGGAAATTTCCAGAAATTGCAATCCATCTTCCGATTGGCGAAAGAATGGTATTCGAGAAACAGTATTATCAAAATTTGAATCAGAAATGCTGGAACGCAGCGCAATAAAAGTAGCCGATTCCGCCGCGGCAGCAGAATTTCTACATACAGAAATCGCTTTGTACGAAGGCGATGAACCGCGAGGAAAGGTTTTGAAAAGGAAAAAAAATCTGGGGAATTAATCCGCCATCACTTCGCCCGACTTTCTAAAAATAAAATTTCCGTAGATATGTCTTCTTGCAAAACGGCTAGGCGAATCGGCGTTCACCATTTTGATGTATGTATTTCTTGGAACTCCAATGTATTCGTACATTTTCCCATTAAAATGCTGAATTTTTAAGATAGATTTTTCCAAATAAAAATCCTGAATGGTAGATTGGGTAATGGTTTCCGTATATTCTTCATTATACTTTTCCTGAGTTTCCGGGTTGATGCTCACCAAAAAATGATACGCTTCGATTACCGATTTGCTTTTTTCTTCAGCATCTAATTTTCCGGCCTCGTCATTCACAAATTTATCAGGATGTGCATCTTTCATCGTGTTTCTATACACGGTTTTTAGGTCTTTCAGCGTTGCAGTTTGATCTACTCCCAACAATTTTCGGTATTCGCCAATTCTTTTCATATTCGTATTTCTTTTTTCGGGGTGCAAAATTAGGCTTTTATAATTAAATGAAAATCTGTGATTTAAATTTTAATTCAAAACATCCAAAGTCAACTTTTTTATTGCGATTGAGCCTTACTTTTTTTAATCTGAAAAAGCAAACCATCTTTCATCTCACATTTCAAAAAAAAACAGAAAACCTCCATAATTTCGAAACTTGCAATTTGCAACTCGAAACCTTATCTTTGCTAATTAAATAATTTTTGAGAAAATG
This sequence comes from Chryseobacterium senegalense, assembly GCA_001403755.1. Lineage (GTDB taxonomy): Bacteria > Bacteroidota > Bacteroidia > Flavobacteriales > Weeksellaceae > Kaistella > Kaistella senegalense. The sequence goes on from CYUH01000012.1 coordinate 100,533, forward strand.
AATTCCTTTATTGAAGAACTGAAATGGCGCGGACTTTTTGCCGACATGATGCCCGGAACCGAAGAACAACTGAACAAAGAAATCACTACCGCTTATATCGGTTTTGATCCAACAGCAGATTCTTTGCACATCGGAAGTCTTATTCAGATCAAAATTCTGGCTCATTTTCAACTACACGGACACAAACCTATCGCGTTGGTAGGCGGTGCAACCGGAATGATCGGTGATCCTTCGGGAAAATCCAACGAGAGAAATCTTTTGGATGAAGCGACTTTAAACCACTATGTGGATTGCTTAAAAAACCAACTTTCGAAATTTTTGAAATTCGACGGAGATGAGGCCAACAAAGCTGAATTGGTTAATAATTATGATTGGATGAAGGAATTTTCTTTCCTAGAATTCATTCGTGATATTGGGAAAAACATCACCGTAAATTACATGATGGCGAAAGAGTCGGTAAAAAAGAGAATTACCGGCGAAGGTGGCGCAGAAGGAATGAGCTTCACCGAATTTACTTACCAGCTTTTGCAAGGTTACGATTTCCTACACTTGTACCGTGCAAAAAATGTAAAACTACAAATGGGAGGTTCCGATCAATGGGGAAATATCACCACCGGAACAGAACTTATCCGTAGAAAAGCACAAGGAGAAGCTTTCGCTTTGACGGTTCCATTAATCACCAAATCCGACGGTTCCAAGTTTGGAAAATCGGAAAGTGGCGAAAATTACTGGCTCGATCCAAAGAAAACTTCGCCTTATAAATTTTACCAATTTTGGGTAAATGCAACCGATGAAGATGCAGAAAGATTCATTAAATTCTATACATTTTTAAGTAAAGAAGAAATCGATAACTTAATTGCTGAACACAAAACGGCTCCACACGAGAGAAAACTTCAGAAAAAACTCGCTGAGGAAGTTACCGTTTGGGTGCACAACCGCGAAGAATTTGAAAAAGCAGTGAAAGCTTCGGAAATTCTTTTCGGGAAATCTACTGCAGAAGATTTGGTGAATTTGGACGAGGCTACTTTTCTGGAAGTTTTTGAAGGAGTTCCACAAAAGGAAATCGACCGAAATGAAGTGTTGGGAAGCAGTGTGATCGATTTAATTTCCGAACAATCCGGATTCTTGAAATCAAAAGGTGAAGCAAGAAGGGAGTTACAAAGCAACGCAATTTCCATCAATAAAGAAAAAGTGGACGATAGCTTTTCTGTATCCGAAAAAGACCTGATCGACGGAAAATTTCTCTTGCTGCAGAAAGGCAAGAAAAATTATTTCATCGTAAAAACAATATAACCAGAAACAAAATCCGGAAAATAATCCGGATTTTTATTTCTTAACAACATTTTGATCCGGGCCAACCACCCATTTTTATATTTTAATCTTTTATTCCTATTTCTAATGGTTATCATCATTTTCATCGCAGTTCTATGGTATTCAGGGCTGTTTTTCCAGACTTTTTTCCTTCACCGGTACGCAGCGCATCAAACCTACAAGATGTCGCGATTCGGCGAAAAATTATGTTATGTACTGACTTGGATTACCCAAGGTTCCAACTACCTTTCCGCCTACGGTTATGGAGTAATGCACCGCATGCATCATGCTTATGCCGACACCGAAAAAGATCCTCATTCACCAAAATATGATCACAATCTTTTCACGATGATGTGGCGCACCAAAACGATTTACCAGCAAATCAACCAGCAAAAGGTAAAAATCGAGGAAAAATTCACCAAAAACGTTCCTCAATGGGAAGGTTTCGACAAGTTTGCAAGTTCGTGGGGTTCCAGAATTGGTTGGGCAATTGCTTACACTGCATTTTTCTACTTTTTCGCGACCGCTTGGTGGCAATGGATTTTGCTTCCGGTAGCCTACATGATGGCTCCAATTCACGGCGTAATCATCAATTGGTTCGGACACATTTACGGATATGTGAATTTTAAAGTTTCAGACACTTCAAAAAACCTCTTTCACTTTGACTGGTTAATGATGGGCGAAGGTTACCACAACAATCACCACAGACATGGCGGAAGAGCTAATTTCGGTGGCGTAAGATGGCACGAAATCGATGTTACTTATTACATCATGATCCTTTTGGATAAAATGAAACTCATCCAGCTAAAACCTGTAACAAAAGTTACGAGAGAGATATAAAACAATCTTGTTCAAAAAAACATTAATCTTCTCAAAAATCTTAATCCTGAATTTCTTATTCAGGATTTTTTTTGGCTCTAAATTTCAATTCAATAATTCAAATTGTATATTCATTCCTTATTATTTTTACTAAGAAATTTGAAACGAATAAACTAATTATTTTAAATTAAAAATTCAATTCAATTATTGTCATGGATATTCATTACTTCTTTTTTTACCAAAGAAAGTTGATACCAATAAAATGCTTATCACAATTTTAAGATTAAGGAGAAGCACTGTAAGTTTTCATTAAAAATAATTTAAATTTTTCTTCAGATAAGATGATTACGAATGTAAATTGCACTTATTAATTATTTATAATTACTTAAAGTAAAATTTAACTTTTTAATTTAAGTATTTAATTTTCACATGTTAAAATATATTTTATTTAAAGCGAAACTTTAGATAAAAATGTTATATTTAAAAAATGTTTAATTCTACTTCATTTCTAGAAGGAGAAAGATGTAGGTTGAAAAAATATTGAAATTTCCATTGATCATTCTGCATTGCAACTCCTAAAAAATAGAATATCTTTGTTCTATGGATTTACATTATTTGGTTCGCGAACCACAAAACTTGAACTCGAAAACTCCACTATTAATTTTACTTCACGGCTACGGAAGCAACGAAGAAGATCTTTTTTCCTTCATTCCTACTCTGCCCGAAGATTGGTTGGTGGTTAGTTTTCGTGCACCGATGAATTCACAATATGAAGGGTATTCTTGGTACGACATCGATCTGATGAACATGGAAAACCGAATCGATATTCCGCAAGCCAAAGATTCACTGAATGGAATTTTGGAAAATATTTTGAAGATTAGCAACCATTACGGTTTAACGCATAATGAAACTCATTTGTGCGGATTTTCGCAGGGAGGAATTCTGTCGTATGCATTGGCTCTAGAAAACCCTCAATTATTCTCCAAAGTAGCCTGCTTGAGTTGTTATCCGGAAGAAAAACTGATGGAAAACATGGTAAAGGATAAAAAGAAACTCGAAAGATTAAGATTCTTCATTTCTCACGGAACCGAAGACGCGGTAATCCCATTGGAATGGGGTCGCAAGGCAGCTGATCTGTTGTACGATTTAAGCTGCTACTTCTCTTTCAGAGAATACATGAGTGGACACGGCGTGAACCAAAAAAACTACATGGATTTGATGGATTTCTTTAAAAAATAATGAAAAACTGGCTGTTTCTGATTTGTGTTTCGGTACAATTTTCAGCTCAAATCACTTTAAAAGTAACGGAAATCCCTATAGACACTCCAAAGAATAGCACTATTTATGTTGCAGGGAATTTCAATGGATGGAATCCGAATGCTACCCCTTTAATTGCTGATAAAAAAGGCAATCTTATGATCACGTTGCCTGAAGAAGACGGCACAATTGAATACAAATTCACTCGCGGCAGTTGGGATACCGCCGAAGGAGACGGTTTCGGAAAACCACTACCCAACCGCAATTCCAGATTCACGGGGAAGCCACAAACAGTTGAAGCGAAAATTATTTCCTGGGAAAAAACTAGCGAAAAAACCAGCACTGCAGCCAAAAATGTACATTTAATTAGCGATTCTTTTCTTATTCCGGAACTCGGAAGAACAAGAAGAATCTGGATTTATCTTCCCCCTGATTACGAAAACGGGAAGAAAAAATATCCTGTCATTTATATGCAAGACGGGCAAAATCTCTTCGACGAATCCACCTCGTTTTCAGGAGAATGGGAAATCGACGAAACCCTGAACCAACTTTTTTCAGAAGGCGATTACGGCGCTATCGTAGTAGGAGTCGACAATGGTGGTAGCCATAGAATTGACGAATATACTCCTTGGAAAAACTCGCAATACGGAGGTGGAGAAGGCAATTTATATGCAGATTTCTTTGCAAAAACTTTAAAACCGTTCATTGACAAACACTATAGAACAAAAAGAAGAAAAAACCATAATGCACTGATTGGAAGTTCTTTAGGAGCATTAATTTCTACTTATTGCGGCATAAAATATCATCGTATTTTTTCAAAAATCGGCTCTTTCAGTCCGGCTTACTGGATTGTCAACGAAGAATTAAATCATTACATTAAAAATTCTGATGCAAACTTATCGAAAACACGGATGTATTTCGTTGCTGGTTCCAGCGAAAGCAAGAACATGATAAAAGATTTGGAAACCGTAAAAGACGTTTTGGAGAAAAAAGGTCTAAAGCCTGAAAATACCGTTGTGAAAATAGATTCTTACGGTCAGCACAATGAAAATTACTGGAAAGGAGAATTTGCAGAAGCTTATCAATGGCTTTTCAAAACTTTAAACACGAAAGCAAAAAAGAAAAAGTAACAAAAGAAAAAAGGGAATATTTTATTAAATTTTACGGCGCAACCACTGTAGAATTTTTCACTTCTTTAATCATAAAAGAGCTCTGCGTACTCGCAATCTGCTGCAAATTAGTGAGTTTTTCTACCATGAATTCTCGATATTCTTGGATGTCGCGGACACAAATTTTCAGGATATAATCGTAATCTCCCGAAACATGAAAACACTCTAAAACTTCGGAAAACTGGGATATTTCATTTTCAAATTGGGAAATATAATCTTTTCGATGTTGAATGAGTTTTACATGACATAAAACAACGAAACTCTTCTGAATTTTTTCATTGTTGAGCAATGCAACATATTTTGAAATGATTTTCTGTTTTTCTAGTTTTTTTATCCGTTCAAAAACCGCAGTAACTGACAAATCGAGTTCTTGAGCAAGCTGTTTTGTAGTTTTTTTCGCGTCAGTTTGGAGCAGAATAAGTATTTTTTTGTCTTTAATATCCAACATTGAAAGAATTTTTTTCGGTGAAACTTCGCATTAATGATCAAATATAGATTTAAATTCTATTATCTCATTAAATTTTCTATTTATTTTCTAAATTTCTAGATGTTTATTGTTATTTAATTGGAAAACATACATTTTTAGTAAAAAAAATCATGGAAAAATTTAATGCAGCAAACAACATTCAGGATTTGCAATATTTTGGAGAATTTGGCGGAGTTAATCCCTCTATTTCCGACAGTTCCACTTACACATTTCTATCGGCGAAAACCATGTTCGATACCTTCGAAGGCAATACAGAAGGTTGTTATCTGTACTCGCGACATTCCTCGCCAAGCAACCTATATCTAGGGCAAGCTTTGGCACAAATGGAAGGAACGGAAAGTGCAAATGTAACCGCATCGGGAATGGGGGCGATCACTTCTACCCTTTTACAGCTTTGCAAAAGTGGTGACCACATCATTTCCAGTCGTACGATCTACGGTGGAACTTACGCTTTTATGAAAAATTTTCTGCCGGGTTTCCAAATTAGTACTTCATTCGTGGATATCACCAATTTAGACAAAGTTGAAAGCGCGATAAATAAGAATACAAAAGTGATTTTCTGCGAGACAGTAAGCAATCCCCTTCTTGAAATTGCTAACCTTGAAGCGTTGGCAGAACTCGCCAAGAAGCATCAGTTGAAACTTGTAGTAGATAATACCTTTTCTCCGCTTTCAGTAGCTCCTGTTCAGCTCGGTGCCGATATTGCTATTCACAGTTTAACCAAATTCATCAACGGTAGCAGCGATGCAGTGGCAGGCGTAGTGTGTGCCACATCGTCATTCATCAATGATTTAAAGGACGTAAATTCAGGAGCATGCATGTTACTAGGCCCAACTTTGGACAGTTTGCGAGCATCCAGCATCTTGAAAAATATACGGACGCTACACATCCGGATAAAAAAACACAGTGAAAATGCTCAATATTTAGCTGAAAAATTTGAAAAAGATGGTTTAGATGTAAAATATCCAGGTCTGAAAAGCCATAAACAACACGAACTTTTCAGAAAAATGATGAACGAAGAGTATGGATTCGGTGGGTTGCTAACTTTAGATGTGAAAACAGTAGAAAAAGCTAATGAACTGATGGAGTTGATGCAAAAAGAAAATTTAGGTTATCTCGCGGTAAGTCTCGGTTTTTATAAAACACTATTTTCGGCTTCAGGAAGTTCAACATCTTCCGAAATTCCACCAGATGAGCAAAATGAAATGGGTCTCTCTCCAGGTTTGATAAGGATGTCCGTTGGGCTGGACCATGATATTCAGCGAACGTATGAAAAAATGAAAAAATGCATGCAACAAATAGGAATTTTGAACTAGAAACGCAACAATTAAATAAGACTTCTAAACGAGGTCTTTTTTTTGGAGTTACCCTAATAAATACTTAAGTAGTTCAAAAACAGTGACATCACTACCAAAATTTTTAATCCATAAATATACGAGCTATTTCAAAAACAGCGTGTGATGGACAGAATAATTAATTGTTAATTAATTTCGAACGGTTTTCTAATTAACAAAATGTGCATATATTTGTGCGAGTTAAAAAAAATAAGTATAAGCACCATAAATAATGAAAAAAATTATCTACCTTATTGGCTTCATCTCTACATTTTACGCTCATGCGCAAGTAGGAATTAACACCACTTCGCCATCCACTTCTTTTGATGTTTCAAAATCTTCTGTTGCTACTGTAGCCGATGGAGTACTTGTAACAAGAATTTCCGGTGACGAACTGAAAGCCAAGGATGCTAATTATGGTACCAATCAGCATGCTACATTAGTGTATGTTACCAGCATTCCCACGACTGCCTCTACCAAAACGTCAAACATTAAAACGCCCGGTTTTTATTACTATAATAACACCATCAGCAAATGGGTAGGCGCTTTTGGAAATAACAATTTCCCAAAATTTTTCTACATGCCATCAGTATTGGTGAACACTTCCACCTTGGGAACAAAAACGATGGATTTATATAATTTGTACTATACACAGTTCAATACTCCGCCAGTAAAAAGCACCGGATCGACAGGCAGTATCCCTACTCTTCCAAAAAATGAACTGGAATATTATGTTACCTATTATGATACTTCTCTGATGAACAATGTATCTATAACTGCTGATGGAGTAATGTCTTACAACGTGATAGGAAATGCTTCCGATGCAAGTTTTATGAATATTGTATTTGTGGTAAAATAACCGATGATGATGAAGCAATTTTATAAAACTCTTTGCGGGGCTCTATTGTTTAGTTCGGGGATAGTTTTCTCTCAGTTTACCCTGACCAATACTTTTAGAACAAATGACGCAACCGGACTAAAGATTGGAGATAATGCGACCCTTACGGCCGCCACAGGAGTTGATCCGAACGGAAGTGGGTGGTTGCGTCTTACCAATGGCTCAGCAAACCAAAAGGGTTACATGTATACACAAGACAGTTTTCCGACAACCTTGGGTGTGCTTGCGGATTTTGAATATGTATCTTGGAGATCTTCAAACGACGGTTATTTGGGCGCTGATGGACTTACCTTTTTTCTTTTTGATGGAAATATCACTGATGCCAACTTCAAATTGGGAGGATACGGTGGATCTTTAGGTTATGCCACCTATTCTAACCCTGCAAATACCACGGGGTTAAGTGGAGGATATATCGGCGTAGGTTTTGATGAATACGGAAATTACGCTCGTGCAGCGGAAAACAGGAACGGAGGAACCACTGGCTTTGTACCAAATGCAATTGTTCTACGTGGTCCAACCTCAGCAACATATACTGCATCAAACCCGTATTTAACCCACACTGCATTGGGCAACAGAACAGGAACTGATAATGACATAAGAGGCCGCGATGAGATTGATTACAACACCATTGTTACTTCGCGACCAGCTCCTACTGCCTTTTACAGAAGAGTGCAAGTTTACATTACAAAATCCGGAAGTGATTATTTAATCAACATAAAGTGGAGAAAACAAGGTGAAACCACCTTCACCAACATTCTTACTTATACGATGAACGGAACCACTTATCCGCTGCCACCTACCTTAAAGTTAGGCTTTGCTGCCTCTACTGGTGGAGGATATAATTTTCATGAAATCCGAAATATCGTATTGACAACGCCGGGAAATATTCGTGTGGACAGCAGATCCAGTTCCGCATCACTATGTAATGATATAAAAGAGAACCCTATTACTTTTTCGATTGAAGTAACAAATGATACCGCAGCAAATCTAAATAATATTGATTATACCAATCAGATACAGGACGCCGCAGGAAATCTTTTAGATATCACCAAATTTAAAATTACAAGCTTGTCAACTACTGGATTTACAAGTTCCAACTTGCCAACAAGCAACTTTACTTCCAACAGTATTACTGGTAAGTTAGGTTTGGCTAGCAATTCTTCAGGAATTATCACGATCACTGGGAACTACTATAAAAGATCCATTCCAACCAATGCAAGTTTCAAAAGTGTTTCTACGGTAAATACTACGGAAATTACAGACAGCGATCTCACGAACAACTCGACGACCACTTCGATCTATGCTCGGAAATGCAGCATTCTTACAAACCCGTCGTTGCCTTCGTATAGTAAATAAAATATACACAAGAGCTAACAAAAAAGCCGCATTCGATGAATGCGGCTTTTTTGTTGTTTAATCAAAAGAATTAGGATGAAATTGCTTGATTTCATCCACTGTATCTAGCACTTTATTCTTTAAATAATGTTGATATTTCTGCAATTTCGTTGCGATCGTTTCATCGGAAGTTCCAATGATTTTCGCAGCTAAAATTCCTGCATTTGCGGCTCCGTTCAGCGCTACTGTTGCCACCGGTATTCCAGATGGCATCTGCAAAATCGATAAAACAGAATCCCATCCATCAATAGAATTTGACGATAAAATTGGCACACCAATCACCGGCAAAGTGGTGCAACTCGCCACCATTCCCGGCAAATGAGCCGCTCCTCCCGCTCCGGCGATAATTACTTTCAAACCGCGGTCTTTAGCAGAATTTGCATACTCAAACATTCTTTCAGGAGTTCGGTGAGCCGAAACCACCGTTAATTCATAAGGAATTTCTAGAGATTTAAGAAAATCCGCTGCTTGCTGCATCACCGGCAAATCGCTTTTGCTGCCCATTATAATTCCTACCATTTTTTTTTTATATTTTTTATCGTTAAAAAGATAATATTTTCAAATTTACAAAAATAAAACTTGAACCTTAGACATCCATTATATGGTTTCCGCCTTCACTTTCACTAAAGATTTGATGTGGGTAAGCTTTTCTAAAAGTTCTTCTCGGGAATTTGCCAAAACATTAATGTGGCCCATTTTTCTGCCGGGTTTGGTATCGGTTTTTCCATAAAGATGTATGTAAGTTTGGGGTAGTTTCATCACTTCATTTAATCCTTCGTATTTCACTTTTCCTGAATAATTTTCTTCTCCTACCAAATTCAGCATGCCGGAAAAACCAAAACTTGTTGTATCTGCAAGGGGTAAATTTTTCACCACGCGATAGAACTGTTCAAACTGGGAATTGGCATTTCCTTCCTGGCTTTGATGACCCGAATTGTGAAGTCTAGGAGCAGTTTCATTTACCCAAACCTTTCCGTTTTTATCTAAGAAAAGTTCAATTGCAAATAGACCAGGGGAAGCAATTGCCATTGTAAATTGTTCCGCAATTTTGGTAATTTGATCTTCTACATCTGCAGAGATTGCCGCGGGACAAATGTTAAAATCCAAAAGGTTCAGCTTCGGATCGGCAACCATTTCTGTCACCGGAAAAGTTTGGCTTTCACCAGCTTCATTGATGCCTATAATTACAGACAATTCCTTATCAATATCTACCAACTTTTCCAAAACCGAAGGTACCTTCCACATTTTATCCAAATCTTCCTCCGATTTAATAATTTGTACGCCTTTGCCATCGTATCCGCCGGTATTCATTTTTTGTACGAACGGCAGCGAAAAATTTCTTTCCGAAGCATTTTGAATTACTTGAAACTCCGGACTAGGAATTTCATTTTCTAGATAAAAGTATTTCTGAAGAATTTTTTGTTGAATGATTTTTACACTTTTGGAATTCGGAACCACTTTTACACCTTGGTTTTCAAGGGTTTCCAAAGCCTCCGAATTTACATGTTCAATTTCAATCGTTACCACATCTTTGTCTTTTCCGAAAGCCAAAACATCAATATAATCATTAAAATCACCTTTCACAAAATGAGAAATTCCAGCACAAGAACAATCCGGATTTGGATCCAAAACATGGAATTCATCATCGTATTTCAACGCTTCTTGAATAAACATTCGGCCCAACTGACCGCCTCCTAAAATTCCGATTTTCATTTTTATAGATTAAATTTTATTTAATAATCATTTATTCTTCATCCATTCATTTCATAAAATTCCAGCGGCAAATCGTCGGGATCTCGAGTGAAAAAGAATTTCTTGTTGGTAAATTCATCCACCCGAATTTCTTCACAAACCAATCCTTTGGAAATCAATTCCGCTCGTTTATCCTCCACATTTTCTACCGCAAATGCCAAATGCCTCAATCCGCAACTTTCTGGTCGCGAAGGCCTTGCCGGAGGATTAGGGAAAGAAAACAATTCGATAATATACTGATTTCCAATACCCAAATCCAATTTATATGAATCACGATCAGCGCGGTAAACTTCATATAAAATACGAAGTCCTAAAATTTCGGTATAGAAGTTTTTGGAGATTTCGTAATTCGAACAAATAATCGCGATGTGATGAATGTGCATTCTAATTTTTCTTTATCTCTAAATTTTTCAAAATGGCTTGAGATTTTAGTTCGGTTTCCTTCCACTCTTTTTCAGGCATACTTTCCGCAGTAATACCGCCACCAACATAGATCAAAGCTGCATTTTTGAAAAACTCCGCACACCGCAAATTGACAAAATATTGTATCGTTTGCGCTGTCTCGACCTGAATATATCCTGCATAAAATTTCCGAGGGTGAGGTTCGAAATTTTCAATTGCCTCTTTGCATAATTCCTTTGGAATTCCACAAACAGCAGGCGTTGGATGAAGTTCAGCAATAAGATCTTCTAGTTTAGAATTCTCAATTTGTGCTTTAAAATCTGTTCTCAAATGCTTAATGTTTCCGGAAATATGATCGTAGGTTTCCGATTCAGTAACTTCTGAAGCAAATTTTTTAAGGATATTTTTAATGAATTCCGTGACAGGTTTTTGTTCCTCTACCTCTTTTGAAGTCCAGGAATCTTCGACAGGAATAGTTCCCGCCAGACTCATGGTTGCAAACTCGGAAGTTTTGTTGTTGAATTTACCCAGAACTTCAGAAAAGGCACCGATCCAACAGCGATCATCTTTAATAAAAAGATACACAAAAGCGTTCGGATAGGATTCACATAAATTCAGGAATGTTTGGTTTAAATCAACTGCAAATTCATTAAAAACAACCAACTTTCTTCTGGAAATCACCAATTTTGAAAGATTGTGTTCTTGAATAAAATGAATTACTTTGTCTAATTTCTGCTGATATTCAATTTGTTTTTCTTCTTGAAAATCAATTAATTCACCTGATAAATCTGAACTTAAAATGTTCAGGTTTTGAAAGTGAGAAAGCGAAATCTCTTTTAAATCTCCCTCAAAATCCATCCTTTCAGATTGATCAAAAGAATGGAAAGAAACATGCTGCGAAGCTGAATTTTGCTCAGTGGTCCACAATGTTTCGGAGAAAGGAAATCTAAAGAAAACCATATCTACTGCGGTCTTGGAATGATATTGTTGGTCATCGTGGTGTGATTTATCAATGCACCTTTTTCATCGCGAATTTCGATTTCGGAAACATGCATGGTATTCCCTTTTCTGATAAATCTTGCGGTTCCTGTTATGGTACCATCTTTCTTACTTCGCAAATGATTGGAATTAATATTGGTTCCCACCGGCACTACTTTTTCGGTATCGACATGCAAAACGGAGAGACAAGACCCCAAGGTTTCCGCCAAAACGCAGCTTGCGCCACCATGTAAAATACCAAAAGGTTGATGAACTTTTGGAGTAACCGGCATTGTGGCAGTAAGCGATTCATCGGTAACATTTGTAAAAACGATGGATAATGTTTTGCCCAAATTTTCCCCACCCCAATTATTTAATTGATGTAATATTTCGTTTTTTTTACGGTCTTCCATATTGAATTTTAGAAATTAATAGATTTTAGGATTCCATTTTTCCGGATATTTCGGAGTGATATTTTTGTAATAATTCTCCATTTCCTGCATGATATCTTCGAAAGTCCGGGTTTCCAAATCTTCTACAGAAATTTTATAGCCCAGATGGATTTCTTTGTGTTTGAAATCGCCTGCTGCAACCACAATCGGAACTTTAGCAGCGAGTGCCATGTGATAAAACCCTTTTCGCCACTTGGGTACCCAACTTCTGGTTCCTTCGGGAGTAATTACAAGACTGAAATCATCTTTTTTGAACTCATCGGCAACGAAATTCACCAAATCATTTTTCTGTGAACGGTCAATCCCAATTCCGCCTAAAGCTTTAACGATAAAGCCATACCAAGCTTTGGTGTGCGCATCTTTGATGATGATTTTCAGCGGTTTATCGAGTGCCCAATATGCCAAATTTCCCAAAATATATTCTGAGTTGGAAGTATGAGGAGCCACTACAAGAATACATCGGTTGAGCGTTTCTACATCGCCTTCAAGAACGATTTTCCAGCCAACAAGTTTCAGGATCAGTTTTCCGAGGAATTTTTTCATTTTGAAATATTTAAACAAAAAAGTATAACCAGTGTATTGGTTATACTTTACAAATATATTGAATTAATATTCTTAACTAAAATAAACTGCTGATGAAATCGATGATTTTGATTGCGATTTCAATAACGAACTGTACCATGATTTGCTGTTGTTTAAATGTTAATAGTGACTGGTTAAAATTAACAGTACGAAATTAAGTTTTATTTTAATAAAATCACAAAATAACATGTTAAAATTTATTAAAATATTTTATCGTGGAACAAGCGAAAAGCGGATTTTTTATAAAGATAAATGCCTCCGCCTTTGCTCATCCACTCTCATTATTTAGTTTTAATGGAAATTTCTTTCTTGCCGTTCTTGATGGAAATATTCACATCCTGAAATTTATCAAAATCTACTTTCATAGAATCCATTACTTTATCAGCTGCTGCTTTTGGCATTTTTTTCCCGTTGATGATTACGCTGTCAGCATCATTGGAACTGTACTGAATCGTAGATCCATTGATTTTTATTTTATTTTTTTCGATCACCACGCCGTTGTCGTCACTATCATCATCATTTCCGTCACCATCAAGATCGCCATCGAGGTTTACGCCATCTTCTTTCAGTTTGAAAACTTTTGTGGACATCGGAACAACCAATTCATAATTCACAGAATAATCGCGGAAACGGTGTTTGTAAGGATACTTAACGAAATTTGGCAAGAGGATTTTGTTGTTTTCAATTTCCAGAGGAACAGTCAATTCAATAGGAACATTGTAGCCTTCTCCTTCTTTTTTGATGATTAAATAAGGTGTTTTCACATCCGCTTTGCGCGTTACATTTACGTAAGGATAATCTTCTTCGTAGACATCTTTCTTGTCGGAATAAATATCGTCATCATATCCGATAAAGTTTTGCGGAATAACCACTTGTTTTATATCCACATACAAACTATCAGAAGTGGTATTGATGGCGACGTTTTCGGTATCAACCTTATGACCTTTGTAGATCATATCTTTTTTTGCCATGTTGATTCCGAAATAAGTTCCGAATGCCAAAAGGATTAAAAATAATGCTCCAAGTACATATCCTACGTTTCTCAATTGAGTTTTCGGTGAGATTAATTTGATGGAAAGCAAGCTGAATAATAGTGCAGGAATCAATACTCCGATAATCATCATTCCATATAAAACATTGCTCATTCCGCCATCTTCAAAAAGAAAATTAAATTCTCTTAGCGGTGGAAATTCATTGGTCCCAAACATTCCGAAGAGGAAAAATGCACCTACAATACACATTAATGCCATGAAAGCGAACAGACTTCCTAGAATATAGCGGAACACGTTCCACAAACCGCTTCCTGCATTGTTGATATACGGTTTATTTTCGTTGTAGATCTCGCCTACTCTTTGGGTAGATTCGTTTGCAAATTGCACCAATTTGTTGGATTCATTTTTTAAATTATCAAAATTCATGGGCTTTCCCTTCATTTTCAAAAAATCCGTTGCTGTTTCTGCTTTTGGCAAAACGATCCAAAGAATCACATAAATTAAGATGATTAATGAAGTAGAAATTGCCGCAGTGAAAATTCCTAAAATTGCAACGCCCAGCCAAATAGCACGCATCGCACTTATATCCATTCCAACATAATGAGCTAAACCGGCGCAAACTCCAGCGATTTTCTGTTTCTCAGGATCACGGAAAAGTTGTTTTTGGCGGCTGTTACCTGCAGATTTACTTTCTTTTCTGGCATTTTTTTCCGAGAAATAAGCTTCTTCTTGTTCTTCGATTTGCTCAGGTTTTCCGATTTGGGAAATTACTTTTTCTACATCAGCATCGTTGATAACTTCTCTTTTACCAAGGGTATCTTTGAAGATTTCCACCATTCTGATTTCGATATCGTGCATTACCTCATCTGCTTCGTGTGCATCCAAAGAGCTTCGGAGCGCAGCAAGGTAATCGCTGAGTTTGATGTATGCATGTTCCTCGATTGTGAAAGAGAAACCGGCGAGTCCTATTGAGAGTGTCTTGTTCATGGTTTTAAGTATTTGGCTGGAACGAGCTTTCAGGTGCGTTCGTCGGGTTATTGTTTTTAGTAATTTGGTTTACAGATTCGGTAAGTTCATTCCAAGTATTGAGCAATTCAGCGAGAAAAAGTTTGCCTTTTTCGGTAATCTGATAGTATTTTCTTGGAGGTCCTCCGGTAGATTCTTCCCATCGGTACGAAAGGAATTCTCCGTTTTTCAATCTTGTAAGCAGAGGGTAAAGGGTACCTTCCACCACATCCAGTTTTCCTTTTTTGAGCTCGTCGATTAAATCGGAAACATACATTTCTCGTCGGTCGATCAAACTCAAAATACAGAATTCCAGAATTCCTTTCCGCATTTGCGCTTTGGTGTTTTCGGTGTTCATATTATTTGAGGTTATTAATTGGTATCTTATTAAAATTTTCCAGCTCTTAGAGTTGGAATCTCATTCTTACAATGCAAAGATATAAAATTAGTTTAGTAATATGCAATACAAAGTAGTGAATTTTTAAAAAGTTTTTTCATTTAAATTTTAATAAAGCATTACGATCCTTTATCAATAAGCTTTTAAACAAAATTTATTCACTAAAATTAAATGCAAAAAAAAATCTGTCTCGATGCTGAAACAGATCTTTTGATTAAAAATTAATATTCTTAGTGAGATTTCGGATTTAATTTCGGTTTTTTACCACTACCCAACCTTTGTAAAGTCGCCCATCGGGAAGCGTGATCACATACCAATAAGTGGTAGTAGGAACCGGACGACTGAGATATTTTCCGTTCCAAACAAATTGATCTGCCGATTTCTGCTCGAAAACCAAGATTTGCTGACGGTCAAAAACCTGAATTGATGATTGTTGCCCTTCAAAAACATCCAAACCTTTGATAATCCAATGGTCATTAATCCCATCTTCGTTTGGGGTAAACACATTCGGAATATCGAAAACCACGCCTTTTTTCGGCAATCCTCTGCATTGTTCATTTTCAAACTTCACATAAAAAGTGGTTATCCCTTTCGGTAAATTCACAAAAACATTGCTCGTTTGCCAATTAATTCCATCGATTGAATATAAAATAGGTTTGCTTCCTGTCGCGATTACGGTAAATGAATTATCGTTTGGAACAAGTTGCGTAATGACAGGAACTTCATAGTTTTTCACTTCAATAGTGGTGGTAAAAGTACAGTCATTTGCTGCTGTAACCGTAATAGAGTAAGTTCCTGCGACATTCACCCCGAGCAATTCGGGATCTGTAGAAACCACTTGTCCTGCCGGATTTTTCCATTCGTAGGAAACTAGATTTAATCCTGAAAAATCTGGTTTTATATCAACTGAATCGCCATCGTAGGGACAGAAATAATGATCAGGAATAGAAAAAGATGGCGCCACTTTGAACTGAACTTTAATGGTAGCCATTTCTGGACAAAACCCTGATGAAGCTACTTTCACATAAATTAGATTTCCGCCCGGACCTGTGTTGTAGGGAAAATTCGATGGATTGGTAATCGCATTGGTATTATTATGTAAATCTGCAAGCGACGGGTAATAAGTAAAAGTTCCACCTGCGAGCATTTGCGTTTCAAATTGGGTTAAATCTACCACTTCACTTCCATCGTTTCCAGCATCGCAAGATTCCAAAGTAAACGGCCCTGAATTCCCCATTACAACCTTGACTCCAGCTTGTAAGTCAATGGATGCAAGGTCATTACAGCCCGGAATATTCTCAACCTTCACCCAAATTCTCGCAGGCAAAGTAGCAATTTCAAAATTGGAAGGGTTTGTTATTTCATTCTGGCTATTCTCTGCATCTGTTTCATTTAAATAGAATATAAAATGGTTTTCAGGATCATGGAAATCAACCATTTGAGAAGTGTAATTCAAAAGATTAACTTCATATTTCCCATCCAAATTGCTATCACAAATTCCGTTTATCACCGAATTTATTGCTTTTGGCGGGAAATAAGTTTTCAAATGAATGGCCTGTACCGAAAAACATTGTGTCAATGTGGACTCGAACCTCGCATAGATGGTGGTAAGTGCATTATCGGTAATTTGAGGAGAAGGAATTTGGGTAGAAACCAGTCCTGCATTCGCTTCATATAAAGTTTTATAATAGGTGATTTGAATATCGGAAAGCTGAACTGTATTTTGCGACTGATCAAACATCAAAGGCGTTGCTTCACTCAGATTAAAGCTTTCATTAAAATCAAAACCCGGATCACATCGTCTCAAAGTTGTTTCAGAAAGGATAATTGTCGGTAAAAAATTAATTTTCAAATTCAACGCAACAATAGAAAAACATCCACTTGCGGTGAATTGAACTTTCACATAAACCGTATTTTCCGCAGAAGCTAAATAAGATTGTGGATTGTAAATTGGGTTATACAACGATTGAGATGACGAATCATAATTCTTATAATAGGTAAAAATAACAGAGGAAGTATCGCTGTAAATCTCACTTTCGTATTTAGTAATATCAAAAGGTTCTTTACCATCGTTATTGTTGTCGCAAATATCATTTGCCATGAAATTGTTATTAAAAGTCACATCCGGAGCAACCACCAATTTAATGGTAATCGGATAAATTTCCACACAATTCTGTACCTGAACCTTTGCATAATAAGTCTGAGTGCCCGATAAAAGAATATTTGTTTGAGGATTAGTACCACTGACCGCATCCGCATTACTCAGAAAATAAGAAACCGTTGCCGATTGCGAACCTGCAATTTGCCAACTATAATCCGTAAGATTGATGTTTTCGCTTCCATTATTTCCAGTATCACAAGCGCTGAAATCGGTTCTCATCGCAACGGGATGAATGAGCGAAATGGTTAAAGGCCGAACCGTAAAACAATGATCTGCTCCCTCAAATCTTACATAAAAAGTTTTGTACACATGATAACCATCATCAGTAACTACTTGCGAAGGAGAAATTGCATTTTGAGGAATTTCTGCATCATTCTGGTTATTGTAAAAAGTAACCGTAATTCCAGGCGCTGTACTGTCGTACATTGTTTGGGAAAGCGCTGCCAGATCCACCGTAATATCGTCTGTTCCATTGAAACAAATAGGGATTGTTTTCGCAGTAGCCGGAATATTTGTAAACGTGACGTCTAATTTTATTTCCGCAATCGAAAAACATCCACCCGGATAAGCAACCCTGGCAAATACAGAATATTGCCCATTATGAATGGTACTCAAACTGTACCCATAACCATCGTACGCTTCTTGAAAAGTACTATGATACGAAATGACAACACCCGTTTCGCTGGTCACCAAGCTATCAAGATTGGTGGAAAAATCGAAATTTTCTTCTAGATCATCATTATAATCGCAGGTCGTAACAGCAAACGGAATTGGCGTATTCACCGCTGGACCTGGAGTAAAACTCACCGAAATGGGACCAAAAACCATGGAGCAAGAAGCAGTAGTATATCGCACCCATAATTGTGTCGTGGCAGTAATATTGGCAACAGAGATGGGGTTTGTTGAGGAATTCGCATCCGCAGCATTTGTATAATAACTGATTGTCGCAGCTGCACCGGATGAAAATAACTGATTATTGAATTTCCAAAGCTGGTAATTATTTTCGATTCCATCATTATTGGAATCACATAAATTTACGGTGGTTCCCAAAAGTACATTACTGATGAACTCAAACCTCAACTCAGCTACTCGGAAACAGTTTGGATTTGTTTTATTCTGAATTCTTACAAAATAGGTCGTATTGCTATTGATCGAAACATTCGCACCTATTGAATTATTTCCAAATCCCGCATCGGTTGCTGAATTAAAATAAGTAAAATTAAAATTTCCAATATTTTGAGGAGTTACATTCTGTTGATAATCATCCAAATTGATGCTTTCCGAAGTTCCGCTGGTTATACAAAAAGTTTTGGTGAAATTTTTGGCAAGCGGATAATCCGGCGCAAAATTTACATTAATGTCATCGGTGAAAACCTGTGGCGTTCCACAAATATTATAAGTGGCTCTGGCTCTATAAGTCGTGGTGTTTTCCGGGCAAACTGAAATCGATTTTCCGGTTCCCAAATAAGAATTAGCAACGTCAAACCAATCAATAACCGGACTGATCACTGCTCCGTTGGGCGAAAATTTCCAGCCTTCATTCTGTGCTGCCCAAACTCCGGTGTTTCTATTGGCCGGTGAATATCCTTTTGTTCCGTCCTCATTCATAATTCCTAAAAGCGAATTAGAAAATCTGGCGGTAGAACATGGTAATTTTTTATCTTCAACAAAAATCTCAATTTCATTCGTAAATTCTGAAAGCACAATCTGTGTAGAAACTCTTTCATCACAACCAACCAATCTTCCTTGATAAAAATTAATGACCAATTTCCTGCAAGATCCCGCTCCAATCACCGAATAATAAATTTCCGAAGGCTCCGAAGCCGGAAACGTTAAGTCCTGATACACTCCAAAAATCGAATTTCCCGGCAATAAAGGATGCGGATTACTATGCGCAATATTCGGAAAACTGATTTTATTCAATTGAGAAAGATCAAAAGTGATCAGACCGTTGGATCCCACAACGACTTTGTTATAACTTTTCCCAAAAAAGCAAAACGTGAACGGAATATCAATAGAAGCAGCAAATAAATCATCGTAATCGGCATTTAGAGCAGTTCCACTATTAAAAGGAATGTATGGTGAGTACGCGATCGGAGACATCGAATACCCATCAGTTGCGCGGGTTGTAGGCGCAGAAGCATTAAGCGTCAAACACCGATTATTGTTCACCAAAGGATAATTACAATCTATTAAAACATCGCTATTTCCCGCTGCATCTGTTACCGAAAGTGATTGACAAACCTGAGCTTCATAAAAAGATTGCCAAAATGAAGAGAGGACGATTAAAAAAGTAAAAAGGTTTTTCACGAATAAAATAAATATGTGCAAATGTATAAAGAAACTCACCAAGTCGATATCAATCTAAACGATTAAATTTGCAAGATCAAATTATGAATGTATGAAACAATTAATAAAAAATTACTCTGGAATTATCCTGCTGATCATCGGGATCACCGCCGGAAGTTTCCTAGGAATTTTCTTTCCAAAAGCGGTGGATTATGTGAAACCATTGGGTGATATTTTCCTAAATTTATTGTTTGTGAGTGTAGTTCCATTGGTTTTTTTCGCGGTTTCTAATTCCATTGCTTCCCTGGAAGAGCAGTCGAAATTTGGTAAAATTATTTTCTCAATGATTTTCACTTTTCTTTTATTCATCATCCTTGCAGCACTTTTTACGATCAGCGCAGTATATTTTTTTCCTACGGAAGCATTACCGTCAACCTCTAAAGAAATCTTGGAAACGGGCAACGACGCTACTTGGGGTGATCGAATTGTGAGTTTCTTCACGGTCGGCGAGTTTACCGAATTGTTTTCGCGAAAAAATATGCTTGCCTTACTTATTTTCGCTTTTCTCACTGGAACTGCTGCCAGAAAAACCGGTCACGCAGGGAAAGATTTCACGCTTTTTCTCGCTTCTGGGTACGAAGTGATGAAAGAACTTTTATTATTAGTAATGAAGGCTGCTCCCATTGGTTTAGGTGCCTATTTCGCTTATCAAGTAGCGACGGTCGGACCTCAGCTTTTCGGATTTTATGCCAAACCACTTGGCTTGTATTACGCAGCCGGAGTGGTTTATTTTCTTGTCTTTTTCTCGCTTTATGCATTTTTAGCTAAAGGCAAAGACGGAATAAAAATATTCTGGAAAAACAATATTTATCCAAGTTTAACGGCAATTTCCACGTGCAGCAGTTTCGCTACGATGCCCGCAAATCTACAAGCAGCCGCAAGAATTGGTGTGCCCGATGCCATCGCCAATATTGTAATTCCTATCGGCAGTACGCTTCACAAAAACGGCTCGTCGATGTCTTCTATAATCAAAATTTATGTCGCATTTCTCATCATCGGGCGCGATTTCTTTGATCCAATGAATTTGCTATTAGCTTTAGGAATTACCATTTTCGTGAGCATTGTTGCGGGCGGTATCCCAAACGGAGGCTACATTGGTGAAATGCTGATGATTTCCGTTTACCAACTACCTGTGGAAGCCATTCCAGCGGTCATGATTATTGGGACTTTGGTAGATCCGTTGGCAACTGTTCTCAATTCGACTGGAGACACCGTTGCAGCAATGTTTGTTACCAAAATTTCGGGAGAAAAATTTCAGGAACCCAAAGAATTTGCGGTGTAAGATTTAAACAAAATTCAATATCATTAATAAAGAAAAGCCGCTTCCACTGAAACGGCTTTTCTCTATTTAAAACTGAAAATTATTGATAATCATAATATCTTGCTCCCAATGATAGTGGGTTTTGAGTTTCGATACTTTTTAGTCCAAATCCTCTATAATTCGGATTTACCGATGTTTCCAATTGTTTACGATGGAGTTTTTCGTAGGTCTCAAAATCAATAGCGTTTCTGTTTTTCAAATTCTCGAAAACATTCCACTTCTGAACCACTTCTCGCCAAGATTTTCCAACCTTTCCGGCAAAAACTTTCGCTTTTGAGCCACTGCCATACGCTAAAAATCCGATTTTTTGATCTTGCAAATTTTCATTTTTATCGTAGCTCACCTGCAACGCAGAAAGCAACGCCATAAAAATAGAAGCTGTGTACATATTCCCAACTTCCGAAGAAGCGCGCTGCGAAGGTTCTATTTTTTCATTAATAAATTTGAGATAATCTTCGGATTTTGCTACTGCTTTCTGGTCTTCAGCGCTTTGATAAGAAAGCTTATTTTCTAAACTGTAAAGTTCTGTAAAAACCCTTTTCCCATGAAATGCATACGGCAAATGGAAAACCAGGTATCGCCAGTTTTCATAAGGTTTTTCAATTCCTGTCTGTTCTTTATAATGCTCGTAAGCTTCGCGAATTCTGTCTTGGTAACATTGGTTGGAATATTGTCCATCAAAAACCGGTTCATCCGTAAAAATTTCAATTTTATCAGGCATAAATTCTGTTGCTGAAGTTAAATCGGATTTCAAGGCAATTCTTCTTGGTTTAAAGAAATCGAAAACACTATCTGTTGCCACTCCGTACACATTTTCTATTTCTAAAAGTTGAGGTTTATCAGACACAAGAATCGCGACTGCACCTCCGCCTTGGGTATATTCGCCGGAACTAGCCAACTCATATTTTGCATAATCGGAAGCAATAACAACGGCTTTTTTTCCGGGATTTGCTCTACAAAAATCCAGGCAGTTTTGCAACGCATCTACCGCGCCTATGCACGCAAACGTCATGTCCACCACATCGCAATTTTTGAAGCAACGTTTCCCGAAATCCTTTTCCAGAACGCTTTCCACCATTTGCATCGCGTAAGTCGCTGTCGGTTTTGCCACATCCAAAGCACTTTCGGTTCCGAGATAAATTCTGGAAATATCTTTTGGGTTAAGCTGGTAATCTTTAATAAGTTTCAGTAAAGCTTCTGCGGCGAAGGTAGCTGCATCTTCATGCGCATCGGGTAAAGCCATTTTGTGTATACCCAACCCTTTCTCGAGTTTTGCGGGTTCTATATTTCTTTTTTCTGCTAACTCCTTAATTTCCAAATACAGGGACGGAATATGGAAGCTCGCTGCCTCAATACCATAGTTCATACTTCTTAAATTTTAAAACAAATTTCTGAAAAATATCTTCCACTGAAAAATAAAAAAGCCGGAACTACAAGCTCCGGCAAAAAAAATTATCGGCAAAGTAAAAATTACTTGTACGCTTCAATCGCTTTATTAAGCGCATCAATCTGTTGATTGATGGTTGGGCTTGAAGGATTTGCTTTTAAAACAGTCATTTTTTTGGCAAGTCCATCTTTCAAAATTTGTAAAATCATCATTTTGGCTTGTGGATTTTCACCAATTTGTTTTTTCACTTGGGTTAAAATTTTAGTTACATTTTCCGTAGCTTTCAAATTATCGGAACTCATAATCCAATTAAAACCTTCTTCAGCTGCTGCTCCCAATTCCGGATTCTGGAATTTAATGAAAGGATAAAACGCCGCTGTAGAAGCAATTGCAGGCATTTGTTTTTCGATTTTGTTTTTTACGATAACCGGTAAAAGTTCGGAAATTAAATCCTCACTAGCGCTTTCCAAATCAATTTTGTCGGCCAACGTGGCAACTTTAGCAGGATCAACAAGCGAAATCCCGCTGAGTGAACTTCCTTTCACCGAATTAGAAACGGCATTGATTCCTTTTTCAAAAAGCGGCAGATATTTTTTATCTTTTGTTTTTGCTAAAGCTGAAATCGCCGCACTTTGAACCAACGTTTTCGGATCGTTCGAAGCCATTTTTTCAACTTCCGAAAGTGCTGCTTTTGCCTGATCAGCTTTCGCAAGATCTAATCCGCTCAATGCTTTCATTCGTATTCTGAAGTTGGAATCTTTCAGCGCTGCAACCAATGTTTTAAGTGAAGCTGCGTTTACTCCTTTATTTTCTACCGCATTTTCCACTGCTTTATATCTACTCAAAAATTCTTTGGAGTTGGTATATTGAGTGAAATACTGTTCCGGTGTTTTGGTTTCGGTATATTCTGCTAACAAGATTCCATCTGCATTAATATTGATGAAATCAGGATTTTTGCCAACCTGGAAAGTAAAATCGTTCTTTTCTTTGGCTGCTACCCACACATTTTTTCTGGTTGGTTTTCCGTTTTCGTAGACGTCGATTGCCAATGGAAACTCGAAATTTTCCGATATCTGATTTTGATTAATGGTGATGGTTACCATTTTCTTCACCGGTTCAAACGATGTGGTGTACGAAATTTTCGGATGGCCGCTTCTATAATACCATTGATTGAAGAACCAATTAAGATCTTTACCGGAAACTTTTTCTAAAGAGAGACGAACTTGCTGCGCTTCGCCCGTTCCGTATTCGTTGGTTTTCAAATAATCATTTAAACCTGCAAAAAATGCATCATCCCCTAAATAATTTCTAAGCATATGAAGGATTGAACCTCCTTTGTTATAAGAAACTCCATCAAACATATCTTCTCTGGAATGATAATCGAATCTTACCAAATCTTTGGAAACATTGGATGGATCGCGGAAATACCCTTCGGAGGCTTTCATTAAAGTATAATCGGCAAAATCTTTTCCGTATTTGTATTCGTTCCAAAGGTATTCGGAATAATTGGCGAAAGACTCATTAACAGTAAGATTGCTCCAGCTTTCCGCGGTAACCAAATCGCCGAACCAATGGTGGAAAAGCTCGTGAGAAATCACATCTTCCCATTTGTTTTCATCGATTAAATCTCCCGGTTTTTGTTGAGCAGATTCCTGGTGAAGAACCGCTGTGGTATTTTCCATCGCTCCGGAAACATAATCTCTTGCAGTAATTTGCGAATATTTGGCCCAAGGATAATCATAATTCAATCGCTTCGAGAAAAATTCTATCATTTCCGGAGTATTTCCGAAAATTTGTTTTGCGTAAGGTTCGTATTCCTTCTCCACATAATAATCTACAGGAATATTTCTCCATTTATCTTTTATCACAGCATACTCGCCTACTCCAATGAAGAATAAATATGGCGCATGTTTTTTGTCCATCACCCAATGGTCGGTGCGCATTCCGTTGTTTTCTTTGGTTGAAGATTTCATCAAACCATTGGATAAAGTCACATATTTATCCGGAACAGTCATGTAGATTTCCTGAGTGGTTTTTTGGTTGGGTTTATCGATCGTTGGAAACCACGCGGAACTAGCTTCGGTTTCTCCTTGAGTCCAGATTTGAGTTGGTTTATCGGTGTCTTTTCCTTGCGCATTGATGAAGTAAAGTCCTTTTGCGTCAGTTATCGCTGCGCTTCCTTTGTCTTTAACCTCATTCGGACGAGCCGTATATTTGATGTAAACCGTATAATCCTGATTTCGATTATAGGTTTTGTCTAAATTAATTTTCAGGACATCATTTTTATAATCGTATTTTAAAGGCGTTTTCGAACCATTTTTATCCAAGGCCACTTCGTGAATCAACATGGCTTTTGCATCCAAAACCAAAGAATCCGATGGGTAAAAATACGGACTTGCGGTAAGCCATTCTTCGCCACTCATCTGCTCTTTCGCATAGTCGAAACTCACCTTCAGTTTCGTATGTTTCAGTTCGGTAGATTTGGTATGGGTTTGTCGGTACACTTTTGCTCGTCCGGAAGTTTCGGTCTGCGCGAAGGCATTTCCGATAAACAAAATTCCGAGTAAACTGATGGATAGGATAAGTTTCTTCATTTGAAATAATAATTTTTATTTTGCTTTTTTGGTAATTAGGATATCGAAAATATCGTTGACGATGCTTTCATATTCTCCTTTTTTCAATTGTTCTTTGCTTTTGGTAAATGCTTTTTTCAGATCGCTTTCTGTGTTTTCATCGTCGATGATTTCTACAGATTTGATGCCTTTGATCTGAAGCAAAAGTTCCGTCAGTTTTTCCAAACTGGCGTTTTCATCAAGATTTATTTTTAATGATTTCATTGGGGAATAAGTCTTTTAATTTCAGGAAAAGTTACAAAAAAAGTGAAGCATGAAACTTCACTATAATTTTGAATATTCTATTTGATATTCAATAAATGTTTTACATTCTCGGGATTCTTTTTATTTGCCCAGAATAATAAGATTTCAACACAATCGTCTTTTAATTCAAAAAATACTTTTACTTGTTTCTTTCCAATTAAAGCAAATCTTAAATTATCCTTAGAATTTATTTTTGGATACGAAATAATTCTATCATTTAAAGAATTTATTAAATTTTCCAAATCATTATTTAAGTTTCGGATTTCTTTATCTGTCCACTTATTTTCCAAAAACTCAATAATTTCTTGAAGCGATTTTAAAGCAATTTTCGAATATATTACTTTCATTTTTTTCCAAAAATAGAATTCATTAATTCTTCGGAATGCTCAATATATTCTCCTTTTTTTATCTGCTCACGGCTTTGCTCCATCACTTTCCCGAAATATTCGGAATTTTCAATTTCTTCCCAGGAATAGGTTTTATCTTCTTCTGAAACTTGCACGCTTTTTATGCCTTTGATTTGTGTCAAAAGTTTTTTGATAAAAGCCAAATCCGCATGATCTTCTAATTGAATGGTAAGTTCCATTTTGTTTAAATTTTAATTCAAAGTTAGAAAATAATTTTCTAAATCACTGAAAAATAATAAAATAGAAAACATTAAATCGCAACCGGTGCTTTAATTCCCGGATAAGGTTCGTAGTCTTCTAAAGTAAAATCTCCAAAATCGAAATTGAAAATATCTTTGATTTCCGGGTTCAATTTCATTTTTGGTAAAGCTTTTGGTGTTCTTTGAAGCTGTTTATTGACTTGCTCGAAATGGTTATTATAAATATGCACATCGCCGAAAGTGTGAACATAATCGCCCACTTCCAAATCGCAAACCTGCGCAACCATCATCAATAAAAGCGCATAACTCGCAATATTAAAAGGAACTCCGAGGAAAACATCGGCACTTCTTTGGTACAATTGAAGCGACAATTTTCCGTTCGCTACATAAAACTGAAACATCGCATGACAAGGCGCTAAAGCCATATTCGGGATTTCTGCCACGTTCCATGCGGAAACAATTAATCGTCGCGAATCCGGATTTTTTTTAATCTGGTCGATCACTTCAGAAATTTGATCAACAATTTTATTATCAGCACCGTTCCAGCTTCGCCATTGTGCACCGTAAACCGGACCTAAATCTCCGTTTTCATCGGCCCACTCGTTCCAGATGGAGACGCCGTTATCAGTCAAATACTTAATATTGGTATCACCTTTCAAAAACCACAACAGCTCGTAAATAATCGATTTCAAATGAACTTTTTTGGTGGTAACCAACGGAAAACCTTCTGATAAATCGTAACGCAACTGATACCCGAATACGCTTCTGGTTCCGGTTCCGGTTCGATCAGTTTTATCTGTTCCTTTGTCTAAAATATGCTGAAGAAGATCTAAATAATTTTGCATTGAAATTAATTTGAAAAGGTCATAATTGGTCCATTCGGAAATTGAAATTCATGCGAATAAGAGTGCTCAAATTTACCAAATTTTTACAATTTTTTGTTGAGTTCCATTCATTGAAAATACCACGCTTTCCGTTTTTCCGTTCATGGATTGTGCTAATGGGCTTTCCGGAGAAATTAAAAATATTTTTTTTTTTCATAATCGATCATTCCCAATGAAACTGCGATATAAAATAAACCCTTATCCGTTTCCACCAAGCTTCCCAAACCTACGTTCTGATGTGGATTTACACTGATCGATTTCAGAGAATTTCTCAACCGAATATTTTCATTCAATTGGATTTGCAGATTATTGATTTCCTGCTGAACCATTTCGCGCGAGGTTTCGTATTTGTCGCCCATCGAACTTTTGGTTTCGTTATTTGCAGCGCGGGTTTCGGCAATTAAATATTCTAAATGATCAATTTTTTCTGATAATTTTTGGTGAATGATTTTTAGAATTTCAGATTTGTCCATCCACCATTATTTTTTCATTACTGCATAACCTCCTACTGGTAAATAAAAACCTTTGTCCAAAGAAAAATCTTTCACCGGACCACTGAAAACATTATAAAAAACTCCTGTTGCATTGGCATCATCGATGGTAAAGGAAACATTATCTTTAGAAAAATTGAGTATCACTAAAACCTCATCTTTGCCGTTTTTTCGAACATAAGCCAAAACTTTATCGTCGGCAGAAGTTTTCAAAATAAAAGTTTTTGCAGCGTCATCACCGCCACGAAGTGCGGGATTATTCGATTTCAGCTGAAGCAAAGTTTTGTAAAAATTGTGCAACTCATTATTTCCCGTCCAAGGAATTGGATCTTTCTGGAAAAACTCTAATCTTTTGGTTTTTAATGGAAGTTCCTGTCCATTATACATCAACGGAACACCGTTCCAAGTGATCGAAAACACTGCCAAAGGTTTTGCCAAAGCTCCGTACTTTTCATATTCAGTTCCGTTCCAGGTATTTTCATCATGGTTGGATGTGAACCACGCTCTCATAGAGCCATTTCCGATTGCAGAATATTTTCCGAGAAGTTCTTTCAAATCATTAAAAGAAGCTTTTCCTTCGTTGAAATCTTTGGTTTTGTGCATCCAACTCCAGACATAACTTGCATCGAATACCTTTCCGTATTCCGGATTTTCCAACTCATCGAATTCGCCGAGCCAGAAAAGAGGTTTCAACTTTTCAACTTCCGGTCTTGCTTGTTGCCAGAAATCAACCTCAACCCATGATGCTAAATCGCAACGGAACCCATCAATATTGGTTTCACGAACCCAAAACTTCATGGCATCAATCATCGCAAGACGCATCTTTGGATTTTTATAATCCAGTTCGATGATATCATCCATTCCGGAAGCTTTTTGGAAATCGTTTGTTTTTGGATCTATCAAATAAAAATCGGGATTGGTTTTAGTCCAAACATGATCCCAACCGGTATGATTCGCCACCCAATCGATAATGACTTTGAAACCCATTTTGTGTGCTTCATCCACCATGTGTTTGAAATCTTGCATTGTCCCGAACTCCGGGTTGATTGCGGTGTAATCTTGTGCTGCGTACTGACTTCCGAGAGGTCCTTTTTTGTTTTTCTGAGCGATTGGTGTGATCGGCATAAACCAAAGCGTTTTCACGCCCATTTCCTTCAGCCGCGGCATTTCTTTTTCGAACGCGCGGAAAGTTCCTTCCTTGGTATATTGTCTGATATTAACTTCGTAAATATTCGTTGTATGCTTCCATTCTTTGGGCAAATCGTTCATTTTAGTTGATTTTTGGGTAGTGCAGGAAATAATTCCTAAACCAATGATGGCTAACAGTATGAGTTTTTTCATGCTAATGATTTGTAGCAAATGTATTATTTTTAAATGGAAAATCCGAACGATAATTTATTAAAAATCACCTTAAGAAAAGGCTGAACTCTCGTTGTAGAGCATAAAAAAACCCCGATATTTCGGGGCGTTGTAAGTATTTTAAATTTCGTCGGCATCATCTTCTTCGAAGAAATCATCCTTGAAATCATCTTCTTCTTCCTCATCGTAACCTTCATCTTCGTCAGCAAAATTTCCGGAAGTGAAATTATCATCAAAACTCTCAAAATCATCGTCCAACAGTGGAATTGCCGCATTTTTCGATCCTTTTTTGCCGCCAGATTTGCTTGGCGCTTTCAGTGGCATACTTCCGAAACGGAAAACGGTAATCGGATAGTTTACGGCAGGCTTTTCATCAATTATTTCTACCAATTCGCAGAAAAATTCCCACAAATCCATGAATCCATATTGAAAATGGATTTTATCGCCCACTTTTTCGAATGCTTCATTGATATAAACATCAGACATGATCTCGCCATCGCCATCATCACTCATGTCTTCCAGAGGAACTGATTTTGTAATGGTACCATCTTCATCAAGGATATTAAAGAGGGACAAATCTTCTCCCAGAAGAGAAAATGCGCTTTTAATTCCTAAATGGAGATTCCAAAGATTTTGTTTATCTTTAATTTCGACATCTCGGAAAATATCGTCTTTGGTATCTAAAATAATACGGATTTTATAAACCATTTTAGTTTGAAAGTTTAAGATGAGTTTTAGTATGAATTAGGGTGCAAATATAAAACAATTGCAATTTGACAAAAAAAAATTTTAAGCGTTTTTATTAAAAAAGTTTTGCTTACATTTTGCCGTTTTCTAAATGCTTTTTTCGAGCATAAAACTAAACTTCGTGCCCTCCAAATATACGCTTTCTACGGAAATATTCTCACCATGAGCTTCCAAAATATGCTTCACAATAGCAAGCCCTAAACCGGATCCTCCTTCGTTCCGGTTTCGGCTGGTTTCTACCCGATAAAACCGTTCAAAAATACGGGTCAGAACTTCCGGTTTTATTCCCATTCCGTTGTCTTCTACCTTTACTAAAACTTTATTTTTCAGGACATGAGTTCGGATGATGATTTGCGCTTTTTCTCGGTTGGCGTAATGAATAGCGTTTGAAATTAAATTAATTAAAACTTGAGAAATCTTCTGCTTGTCGGCATTCACAAAAATCTGATTTGCAGAACTTTGGAGTTGAACAACAGAAGTTTTTCGTTGCGCTTCCAGATCGAGTAAATCGATTACTTCGCGGATTAATGAATTAAGTTCGAATCGGCTTAAATTTAAAGTAATTTCGCCGGATTCGTATTGGTTGATCATATCGAGATCTTTCACGATATTCAGAAGTCGCTCGACAGATTTATCGATTCTTTCCAAATATTTATCGCGGATTGCGAGGTTTTCTACTCCGCCGTCGATCAATGTTTCTACATAACCTTGAATGGAAAAAAGCGGTGTTTTCAGTTCGTGAGAAACGTTTCCGATATATTCTTTCCGATAGGTTTCCATTTCCTTCATGGTATCGATTTCGGTGGCATTTTTCTGGCTGAATTCGGAAACTCTTTCGCCCAATTCTTTAAAATTCATATTATTTTCGTCCTCCGGTAAGAAATCTCCGGGCAAAATCGTAGAGATCTTTTTGATTTGTTTTTTGCCGTAATAATTAAAGAGATATTCTAAAATCAAATAATTAAGAACGAAAATAAAAATTACACAAAGTAAAAGTGTGAGGTAGAAATTGTTTTTTTCATTAAAAACCACATCGTTGGTATAATCGAAAATCATTGCGATAATCGACATCACCACTGTTAAAAAAACCGATGCAACTAAAGTAAGTCTGTGAAACTTCATTTCACAAATTTACACAACTAATTTATAACCAATTCCCTTGAGGGTTTGAATGGTTCGCAAACCTAGTTTTTCTCGAAGTCTTCGGATGTGTACATCGATGGTTCTTTCGCCCACGATCACATCATTTCCCCACACTTTTTCTAGGATTTCTTCTCTTTTGAAAACTTTGTCGGTATTGGAAGCGAGCAGATATAAGAGGTCGAATTCTTTTTTAGGAAGCAAAAATTGTTGACCAGCTTTGGAAACGCGGAAATTGTTTTTATCGATAATTAAATCGCCAATTTCGATGTTTTTTGTAGAATCTGAAACTCTGGAAGTAAGCTGCAAAAGTGCATTTACTTTAGAAATAAGGATTTTTGGTTTAATGATTTTCACGATATAATCGTTGGCACCTGCCTGGAAACCGGCTAATTGCGAGAACTCTTCGCTTCTTGCGGAAAGAAAAACGATGAGGGTTTGTTGCAACTCTTTTATTTTTCTTAGATCCTGGCAAGTTTCGATGCCGTCTTTTTCTGGCATCATCACATCCAGAAGGATGAGATCCGGAATAATTTCACGAGCTTTTTCGATTCCTTCAATTCCGTTCCGAGCGGTAGAAACATCGTATCCTTCTTTTTCTAAATTATAGGAAAGAATTTCCAAAATATCCTGTTCATCATCAATTAAAAGAATTTTTTTTTGTTTCATTTTTACTTTTTAACCTTTCAAAATTAATAAAAAATACCTAGGCAAAGGCAACACTGGTCTTTATTTACAAATAATTAATATTCGATTGTTTTTGTTCAAAAATCTTTAATGCAAAATTAAAACTCAGGCAACACCGAATCGTGATACAATATCTTCCTTTGCAATGAAAAAAAAAATAGTATAAAATAAAAATGAGCAAACTAAGTATTGCAGTATTTTTTCTAACCTGTTCGGCAGCAATTTATGCCCAGGAAACTAAAAATGACTCAGTAAAGACTGAAAAAAGAATTGAAGGTGTTACGATAAAAGGAAGCGTGAAAAAGAGCTCTGAGAGTAACATCATTAGTATCCAAAGAAAATCGGTAGAAGTAATCGAACGGGTAGGTACAGATCAATTGGAGAAACAAGGTGTAGGGGATGTTTCTGTGGCAGTAACGAAAGCCACCGGAGCTCAGAAACAGGAAGGCAGCGGCCAGGTTTTCATCCGTGGACTAGGTGATAGAAGCAATGCCACTACGATGAATGGATTGCCGATTCCATCGAATGATCCTATCTATAAAAACATCGACCTCAGCATCATCAAAACCGATATGATCGATTATGTAGGCCTTGAAAAAGTGTACAACCCAAAAATGTGGGGCGACATGTCGGGAGCCAATGTAGATATTGTTTCTAAAGTATATACCGGTAAGCCTTATTTTAAATTAAATCTTGGTTCGTCTGTTAATGCTAATGCGATCAATCAAAGTAATTTCTATTTGCAAAATGGCCCTGATTATTTCGGATTCAAACAAATTAATAAACCAAGTAACGCTGCATTAGTAAACAACGGTTACGTTTTCAAAACTTCATGGGCGGATAAAGAGGTTTTCACGCCGATTAATTCTTCATTGGGTATTGATTTCGGAAGAACTTTCAAAATTGGTGAACAAGGAAAACTGAGCGTTTTCGGATTCGGATCATTTGATAACAACTACGGTTACAAGGAAGGAATCACAAGATCTGTTGATAATGTAGGAATTGCAATGAAAGATCTTTTCGGAACCGAATATTCTTACGGTACGAATTCTACAGGATTGATTAACCTTAATTACAAACTGAACAGCAACCATAATTTGAAGTTTGTTTCCAATTACATCCACACCACGGAACAAAAATTGGAAAACTACTCCGGTTACATAAGAGATACCAACGAAAATAGAGCTGAAGAAACAGCTTTACTTCGTAGAGCAAACTATAAAACCAATGATTTATTCATCAATCAATTGGCCGGTGAACACAAGATTGCTTCTCCACTGAAATTATATTGGAATCTTGGATACAATAGATTAGATAGCCGCCGACCAGACAGAATGCAGAATATCTCAATCTATAACCAAAGAACTGATTCTAATTATTTCGGAGCGAGTAATCCGGGAGCGAATCACAGATATTTTGATAAACTGATTGAAAACGATTATGTAGGCGACATCCACGCGGATTATGAAATTAACGAAAATGTAAAACTTACTTTCGGATACAACGGAAGATATAAAGAAAGTGATTTCCGCGCTACACAGTTTAACTTTAGAATCAATACATCTCAGGGAAATTATTATCTAAACCCTGGAGATTACGGAAGTTTCTTCAACTCCACCAACTATACTGCAGGACTTTTTGATATTGTAACTTTCCGTGGAGACATCAAATGGAATCCGGAAACTGCGTTGGTTCCTCAGTTTTACAAATCTGAAGTTTTAAATAATGCCGGTTACGCTAATTTAGATTATAAATTTAGTGATCGTTTTACAGCACAAATCGGTTTGAGATACGATAATCTCGATCAAAAAATAGAATACAGCACTTCTATAAAAGAAGGAACGGTTGAAAAAAATTATTCTAAAATCTTACCTGCGTTAAACTTAAAATATAGTGTAAACGATACGAATAACCTTAGATTCTCCGCGTCTAAATCTTATACTACTCCACTTCTTTTGGAAGTTGCACCTTATGAGTACGAGGAGGTAGATGAGCTAAGTTTTGGTAATCCTGCACTTTATCCATCAGATAACTACAATGCAGACCTAAAATGGGAATGGTTCCCGAAAAAAGGTGAAGTAATTTCGGTTACAGCATTCGGGAAATACATCCAAAATCCAATTTCCCGAGTTACCGTAAACTCTTCCTCCAATTCAGTTTCATTTGTGAATATCGGAGACAAAGGTCATGTTTTCGGAGTGGAAATGGAATTTAGAAAAGATCTTTACCAAAACAATAATACAAGAATCTACACTTTCCTGAACGGTACATACCTCAACACCAAGCAAGATCTTGATAGAGAAAAAGTTGTTGCAGAAACCACAACTTCTTACAGCAACACAATTTCTATCGACCCATCAACATCAAGCGATAAAATGCAAGGTGCATCCGATTTCCTTGCAAATGTGAACCTTGGTTTTGAACAAAAATGGGGAGGCCAAAACTCATTGGATTTGGTAGTTTCTTACTCCCATATTTCCGATAATATCTATGCAATCGGATATGCTAGCAAAGGAAACTTGGTGGATAAAGCCATCAACGTATTAGATGCGGTTGCAAAAGTGAAGTTTGCTAATGGAATCGGATTTTCAGTAAGTGGTAAAAACCTGCTGAATCCTAGCTTCAAAAGAGTTCAAGAAAATACAAACGGCGATGTTTCTGTAAGAGATTATAAAAAAGGAACTAACATAGGAGTAGGAGTTTCCTACGAATTTTAATAAAAATAAAAATAGATTAAATCTAAAAGTAAATATTATGAAAAAGAATCATTTAAAAGTATTAGCACTATCGCTACTATTACCTGCAACTTTTGCTGTACAATCTTGTAATAACGGAGATGACGATCCAATAACTCCTGTAACTCCTGTAGGAATTGCAGCGAATCCAAACGATTTTAAAGGAGATGTAAAATCTGGCGAGGTGGTAACTTTGGATGCAACTAAAGTATATAAATTAACAGGAGGTGTACACGTAAAAGACGGTGGACAATTGATAATTCCTGCCGGAACAAGAATCGAATCCACTGGTGGTACTGCTGCATATGTTACTGTTGAACAAGGTGGGAAAATCTTCGCAAACGGAACTGCTTCTGCGCCTGTAGTATTCACTTCACCTGCTGCTACGCCAGGAAGCTGGGGCGGTATTGTAATCGCTGGTAAAGCTCCTATCAACAAAGGAACCACCGCTTCTGCTGAGGTTGGAAACGCAACGTATGGCGGAACTGCTACAGATGATAACTCAGGTTCATTAACTTATGTAAGAATCGAATATTCTGGAGCAATCTTTACAGGTGAAA
The DNA here is from genome assembly GCA_001403755.1 of Chryseobacterium senegalense. Lineage (GTDB taxonomy): Bacteria > Bacteroidota > Bacteroidia > Flavobacteriales > Weeksellaceae > Kaistella > Kaistella senegalense. Next base: position 135,067 of record CYUH01000012.1, read on the forward strand.
AAGAATTCAACGGGCTTTCTCTTTTCGGTGTAGGAAAAGGTACAACCATCAGCAACATCGCGGTACTCAACGGAGCCGATGACGGAGTAGAATTCTTCGGTGGTACTGTGAATGTATCCAACATCGTTTCTGTAGGAAACGAAGATGATGCAATTGACTGGACAGAAGGCTGGAACGGTACTGCAACAAACATTTATACTAAAAGAAGAAGCAACGGAGTTGGTAACAGAGGAATCGAGGCGGATAACAACTCGAACGACAACAATGCTTCCCCAAGATCGAACCCAACCATCAAAAATGCTACTTTCATCGGTGCTAAAAACGACGGAACGGAAAGCGACGGATTGAAACTAAGATTTGGAACTCATGCAACAATGGACAACGTAATCCTTTCTAACTGGAAAACAGGAATCAACGTAGAACATGATGCATCAGTGGCTTATTTCAACGGTGGTGGAAAAATCACTAATGTGAAATTTGACGCTGTAGATAAAATTGCGTCCGCTAAATCATCTGCTGGAGCTAATGTTGATGTATTAGCGAACACTTATACCGAAAACACAAGTGCAACGGGAGCTGGAAGCGGAACTGCAACTCCATCGTGGGCTGCAACTTGGTCTAGCTTATAATAGTTTTTCACTTCTATTCATATCAAAAAAATACCATCGGTTCGCCGGTGGTATTTTAATTTGTTAATATTCTGTTCATATTGCATCTGTTTGAAATCAAGTATTTTAACCAATTTATAAGCTCCAATATTAAATTTTAATATTCTTATGTGAATTTAATATGAATTATTTGTTAATTTTAAATTAATTTCATTGCTTTGTATTTATAAATGATTAATTAATACCATTAACACAAACAAATAGCATTATGAAAAATATAATTAAGCTCCTCGGCGTTTTCGCAATATTATTAACAGCAGGCTTCACTTCAACTGTTAATGCACAGCAAAGCAACCTTATCAAAGAAGTAAATATCAATGCAAACGATGGCTTCAACGAACTTAGAAATCTCGTCATTCAAAATTTCGATTTTACCAACCCTGATCTTTCAGAAGGCAAAATCAATAGCGAAGTGAAATTTGAAGTTTCTGAAAACGGAAAAATCGATCACGTTTCCGTAAACGGTGATTGCAAATATGTAAACCAAGAGTTACAAGAAGTGATGACCCATCTACTGTACCGGTTCGATGACAGTTCCAAAAAGAACAAATCTTATGTTCTTCCGATTACCGTATTCATCGCTTCTCGATAAGATTTTAGATTGAATGATAAAAAAAACCTGACGCGTGGACTGCCCCCAAAAAGTTAGACACTTTTTAGGGGCATTTTTTATGGGGAAAAGTAAATATTCAGTAGACTTTAAATTAAAAGCTATAAAGAGATATCACAAAGGGGATATTGGAACAGACGATTTAGGAAAACGCATTGGAGTTTGTGGTTCATTGGTTCGTAAATGGATAAAATTTTATGAACTTTATGGCGTTTCAGGACTTGTTCGGCTTTCCAATACGCATTACACAAAAGATTTTAAATTAAAGATTTTATCAGTAATTGAGAAAGAGAATTTAAGTTTAAAAGAAGCGTCGAGAAGGTTTAATATTCCTGCGGAGTCCAGTATTCTTATTTGGCAGCGTAATTACAAAAAAAATGGTATTTTAGGTTTAGAAAACAGACCCAGAGGAAGACCTAAAACCATGAGTAATTACAAGCGAAAAAAAAAGAAAACAGGCAAACCCTTAACAAGGGAGGAAGAACTGTTGGAGAGGATTTATTATTTAGAAGCCGAGAACGCCATTTTAAAAAAGTTAGACGCCTTAATTCAGGAAAGGAAAAATCCAAAGCCATCGAAGAGTTAAGGCAGGACTTTGATTTAGCAGTACTGCTGCATTGTACATCGATGGCAAGAAGCAGTTTTTATTACTATCAAAAACGCTTTCAAATGAAAGATAAATATGCGGAAATAAAAGAAATGATTAAGCAGGTTTATCATCGTCACAAAGGAAGGTTGGGCTATAGAAGAATTACTTTGCTTTTGAAAGAAAAAGGAATTTTGATTAATCACAAAACTGTTTTACGACTTATGAAAATATTAGGATTAAAGAGTATTATCCGAGTGAAGAAATATAAATCTTACAAGGGAGAGCAAGGGAAAATTGCGCCCAATGTTCTACAGAGGAATTTCAAATCGGACACTCCTAATCAGAAATGGGCAACCGATGTTACAGAGTTTAATGTATCGGGTAATAAACTTTACCTATCTCCAATCATCGATTTATTTAATGGTGAAATTGTCAGTTTTGACTTATCTGAAAGACCTGTGTTTAGCCAAATCATCAGAATGCTAAAGAAATCATTCAGAAAAGTAAAATCTACACAGAACATCATTCTACATTCTGATCAAGGTTGGCAATATCAAATGAAAGCTTATCAAAATATATTAAAAGAAAAAGGAATTGTTCAAAGTATGTCCCGAAAAGGAAACTGTTTGGACAATGCGGTGATAGAAAACTTTTTTGGAACGATAAAATCAGAAATGTTTTATACCAGAAAGTTTGGTTCCATTCAGGAACTTAAGAAGGAAATAGTGAAGTACATTCACTATTACAACAATGATAGAATAAGACTCAATCTCAAAGGAAAGAGTCCGGTACAGTACCGAACTCTTTCCTTTGAAAATATTGTTTAATTTTGTCTAAACTTTTGGGTGCAGTCTAGCGCTGTCAGGTTTTTTTTGTTATTCCTCATCTTCGTACTGTTCCAGATAATAAGCAAATGTGAATTCGTCTAACTCATCATCCGCATCTTCTAAAGTCACCAATAAATCTTCGAAAGTTTCGAGTTGTTCCACGCTCATATTTACAAATTCCAAATGAAGTGGCAATTCAACAAACCCCGTAATGGAATCGTACAATGCATCCAAATTATCAACAAAAATTTCCGGAAGCTTCAGCTTTTCTTTTAATTGAGCATAGAAATCATCATAGTCACCAAGCTCTGCGAAGTCGATATAAACCGTGTTTGTCATGAAATTATTTTTAGATTAAGAAATCTGTTTTTTTATTGTTTTTGAAAACTTTTGTAATGATTCTTTGTGAGATAAACTTCACCATCTTTTGTAAAAACGATGCGATCGGCATTCCGGTTGCCGCAATTGTAATTTACGTCAGCTTCGAAATATTGTTTTCCGGAAGGTAGCGTTTTTTCTCGGTTACTGAATTTGTCACCACCAATGGCTTTTCCGGGCAAAACATCACAAAGATTACCTTCAGAAGCTACCCAACCTTGCTTTCTCGCTTCACTTTTGGTGATGTAATAATCGGGCAATTCGTGATTGGCTTTTACATAATTAATGACCTTAAATTCATTGGTTAAATCTTGAATCGAATTTTCATCAAAGGAGTTTTCCTCATCGCTATTCGATTTTTCAGATTTAATGGTGGAATTTTCCGCAACTTCCGAATTTTGATTTTTCTTTTCGATTCGGTAATTATCAATCAGATACATCACCAGAAATGCACTCAGCATTCCGATGATGAAAAAAAGAACCAGTTTCGCGCTATTTTTATTCATTTTAATGAGTTAAAATTGTTTGTCAATCTTAGTTCCTCCACTCTTCAGGGATGTCGCAAACCGGTATCGGTTGCATTTTGTGTTGCGCAGCTTTATTCATTCTGCTGAAAATTTTAAACACTTCCAAATCTCTTCCCGCATAATCCGCTTCAGTCTTTGTTCCCCATTCTTTCTGAATTTTTTCCAGTTCCGGATAAGTTGCTCCGATTTGTTGCTCATCGGTTCTGTCAACATCCCACAAACCGTCGGTAGGAATTGCGTTTTGGATAGATTCAATCAGGTTTAAATGTTTCGCAAGTTCATAAACCTCGGTTTTGTACAAATCTGCAATCGGCGACACATCTACTCCACCATCGCCATATTTGGTGTAAAAACCAATCCCAAAATCTTCCACTTTATTGCCGGTTCCACAAACCAAAAGACCGTTCAGTTGACCATAATAATATAAAGTAAGCATTCGTAACCGTGCTCTGGTATTAGCTAAAGCAAGTTTTTCGTTTGGAAAATCTCCATCATTTACGTTAAAAGATTTATATAATTCATCGAAAGTGCTAGTTAAATTCAAAGAAATGGCTTCCACATTTGGAAATCTCGATTTCAAATTTTCGATGTGATCATGCGCGCGACTTACCTGATCTTCTTTTTGATGAATCGGCATTTCGATCAAAAGTGTTTTTAAACCCGTCATCGCACACAGCGTAGAAACTACACCGGAATCTACACCACCGGAAACCCCAACCACATAGCCATTCACATGTGCTTGTTCGGCATAATCTTTCAGCCAGTTTACGATTTTTTCAGTTATTTTTTCTCTTTGCATGTATTATATTACTTAAAATTTTCTTTTTTTAATTCATACCAAAAACAAACCCCATCCGGTTCTGTGAACTCGCTTGTTTTCTCGAAACCAAGTTTGGTTAAAACCTGATTGGAAGCCTGGTTGTCGGAATGTACATACGCATAAATTGTTTCTGCTTTCAAATCATTAAAACCATACTCCAACGACGCTCTTCCGGATTCGGTTGCATAACCTTTTCCCCAAGTTTCGGGCAAAAATCGGTAACCGAGCTCATAAAAATTTTGATGATTATTCACCACAGTAGTATTTAATTTGAGTCCGCTCCAACCAATGAGAAGTCCGCTTTCCTTTTCTATCACAGCAAGTCTTCCAACTCCATTTTCTGCATATTGCTGCATAATCAACTTTACCACTTCTTTGGATTCTTCTATTTTAGAAAGTGTTGGCATTCCAATATATTTCATCACTTCCGGATTGGAATCGAGCAAAAAAAGACGATCAACATCTTCTTCCACAAATTTCCGAAGAATCAGTCTTTCTGTTTCGATATCAACATCCATGATTTTTAAATATATTTTATTGTACCTAGGTAAATATAATCCCCATCACTTCAAAAAAAACCTTTTTCAGCATAAGTTTATATTTATATCCTTATTTTTGCCACATAAATTTTGATGTAAAAATAATGAAGTTTTTTAGATATTTATTGTTTTCAGGTATTTTCGTTTTTGGAGCATTTGCCTGCGAAAAAAATCCGGAAAACATCTGGCAAATCGAAATAGATGATTCCACAAAAAAGATAGAAATCGTCGACATTTCCAAGCTATTTTACGATCCCAATGTTCCTTTAGAAGATTTTAAAAATAAATTTCCTTGGTTTCAGGGCACCGTTTCTGATGAGGATTATGCGTTGAGAAGAGCTGACGCCAACGAAGCTAAAATTTATAAGGAAGCCATCGCAAAGATCGATGTTGCCAAACTCAACAAAGATTTATCGAATTTGTTTTCCCACATTCGTCATTATTTCCCTGAATTTATCGCCCCGAAAGTTTATCTTTATTCATCAGCGTTGCAAGGAATTATGGAACCTATTTTCTATAAACCTGAAGAAAATATGTTGTTTATCGATATTTCTGCATTTATGGGAGAAAACAATCCAAATTATCAAGGTTTGGAACTTTATTTCCAGAAATCGATGAATCCGCAAAATATTGTTCCGAAAGTATCGGAAGTTTTCGCGCAGTCTTTTGTTCCACGAAACATTGAAAATCAAAAATTTATTGATGAATTAATTTACAATGGAAAAATAGTAACGCTACAAGATGCATTTTTGCCAAGTTTTCCAGATTATTTGAAAATGAACTACACCCAAAAACAATACGAATGGGCGGTAGAAAATGAGGTGAATATTTGGAATTATTTTGTGGAAAATAACCTGGTTTTCAGCGATGATGTGCGATTGAACGAAAGATTTATCAATCCTGGACCTTTCTCGAAATTCTATACCGAAATCGACAACGATTCATCACCGCAAATTGGTATTTTCACAGGATGGCAGATCTGTAGAAAATTTTTCCAGGAAAATCCGGAAGTTAAATTAGCAGATTTCTTAAAAATGAATGCGCAGGAAATCTTTAACCAAAGTAAATATAAACCTAAAAATTAATCGCTGAAAAGCCCTTTAATTATTATAAAAAAGACATGAAAAAGACCCAAATTACCATAGATGTAGAGCTTGACGAAAACCACGTTCCCGAAAAAATGATGTGGAATGCACAAGACGGCGGAATAGAAAAAGAAGAAACCAAAGCCACCATGATCTCCGTGTGGGATGATAAAGCGATGGAAGCCCTGAGAATTGATCTTTGGACGAAAGATATGCCGGTTGACCAAATGAAAATGTTCCTTCACCAAATCCTCGTGTCATTGGCTAATACTTATGAACGTGCGACCGGCGAAGAAGATGTTGCAAAATGGATGGAAGAAATGGCCGAAGAATTCGCAGCCAAATCGGCAATAAGAATGTAAATAAGCAATAAGCGGTATGCTATAAGCCTTAAGCTTTTTTGCATGCAGTTTATATTTTTTTTAATCATATTTAAGCTTTAAAGCAATAAAAGCCTATTGCTTAAAGCTTAAAGCCTAAAGCAATATAAAATCATGAATTTCAATACCAAAGTAATCCACGGTGGTCAACACCACGAATCCGCAACAGGATCGGTGAATGTACCCGTTTTTTTAACCTCAACTTTTGCTCAGAAATCTCCGGGAATTCATTCCGGTTACGAATATTCTAGAGCGGCAAATCCTACCAGACAAGCACTGGAAGATAGTTTGGCAAGCATTGAAAACGGCGCGCGAGGTTTAGCTTTCGGTTCCGGTTTGGCGGCAATCGATTGTGTTCTTAAATTATTAAATCCGGGCGATGAAGTAATTGCGGTTGACGATCTTTACGGCGGAACTTACCGAATGTTCACCCGCCTTTTCGAAAAGTATCAACTGAAATTTACCTTCGTGAATTTTGACGATGCTTCGAAAATTTCTGATTTAATTAGCGATCAAACAAAATTAATCTGGATTGAAACTCCAACAAATCCATTGATGAAATTGGTTGACATCAAAGCAGTAACCGATTTAGCAAAAGGAAAAGATATTTTGGTTGCGGTTGATAACACTTTCGCGACTCCATATTTGCAAAGACCAATTGATTTAGGTGCTGATATCGTTATGCATTCAGCGACAAAATATCTTGGCGGACATTCCGATGTAATTGCGGGAGCACTGATTGCAAAAACTCCTGAACTGGGCGAAAAACTCCATTTTATACAGTTTGCGAGCGGCGGAATTCTAGGTCCACACGATTCTTATTTGGTTCTTCGTGGAATTAAAACGTTGGCATTAAGAGTTCAAAGACATTCGGAAAACGGAATGGCTGTTGCAAAATATCTGGAATCTCATCCTGCCGTGGACAAAGTGATTTATCCAGGTTTGGCATCTCATCCACAACATGATTTGGCGAAAAAACAGATGAAAGATTTCGGTGGAATGGTTTCTTTCACCTTTAAAACTGGAAAAAAAGAAGATGCCATCAAGTTTTTAGAAAAAGTAAAAGTATTCACTTTGGCGGAATCTCTAGGCGGTGTAGAATCTTTGGCAAACCATCCTGCGTTGATGACTCACGCTTCGATTCCGGCAGAGAAACGTGCAGAATTAGGCATTACCGACGATTTGGTAAGACTAAGCGTAGGAATTGAGGATAAAGATGATCTCATCGCCGATTTAGAAAGAGCGTTCTCTTGATAAACTTTCATTCTCATTAATAACTCTCGCAGATTTTGCGGATTACGCTGATCAATACAAATCTGCTCAATCTGTATAATCTGCGAGACCTTTTAAAAACATAATGATATGACTAATTTTCAAAAATACATACAACGCTATCTCGATTTAATTCCGTCGGAAAACTGGATTGAGGAAATGAAAATTTCTGGTGTCAAAAGCCTGGAATTCTTCGACAGCTTAACTCCGGAACAGTCAGAATACGCTTACGCAGAAGGAAAATGGACGCTGAAAGAACTTTTGCAACATTTAATTGATGCGGAAAGAATTTTCGCTTACCGCGCTCTTCGTTTTGCCAGAAAAGACCGAACCGAACTTCCGGGTTGGGATGAAGAAACCTACGCAAAACATTATTTTTCTTCTGAAAGATCGTTGCAAAGTCTTATTGATGAATTTGAAACCGTGAGAAAATCTTCATGTCTTCTTTTTGAAAATTTAAATGAAATTCAGCTTTCGAAAACAGGAGTTGCAAATGGAAATGAAATTTCTGTTGAAACCATTGGGAAACTAATTGTTGGGCATAATATTCATCATTTGAATATTATTGAGGAAAGGTATTTATCAAAATTTTAGTTTTTTATAAGTTTTGGCTAAAGCCAAATTAATCCGCAAATTGAAAGGTGGGCTAAAGCCCACCCCTATTGATGTTTTTTTAATCAGAAACTTAAAATTCGATTGAAATTTTAATAATTTTTTTGCTTATAAGATTTACGAAATTCAATAGGAACGGGCTTTAGCCCGTTTTTTTTGTGAACTCTAAATTTGGCTTTAGCCAAAACCTACAAAATTTTCTATATTTGAATAAACCAATTGTCATGTCATTTACTAAAATTTATGTACATATTGTTTTTTCAACTTTAGAAAGAAAACCACTTCTTAATTCCAAAGAATTGAGGGTTTCTGTGTGGAAACATATTAAGGAAAATGCTACCAAAAAAGGCATTTTTATTGATATGATTAATGGATATTCAGATCATTGTCATTGCTTGATTTCGTTAAGTTCAAATCAAAATATCGAGACTGTTGTTCAATTAATCAAAGGTGAAAGCTCGCATTGGATTAACAAAAATCAATTAACCAAAGAAAAATTCAATTGGCAAAGTGAATATTTTGCCGTATCTGTTTCTGAATCGATGGTTGAAAATATGAGAAATTATATTAAAAATCAGGAAAAACATCATCTAAAAAAAACTTTTTCAACAGAATACCAAGAATTTATAGAAAAATATAATTTTCAAAATTCAACAACATAGTTTATCTAAATCTTAATTGAAATAAATACAGCAAAGAAATATGAACTGCCCCTGTTGCTCCGGAAAACTTTACGAAAATTGCTGTAAACCCTTTCATTCGGATGAAAAGCACGCTCCCACTGCAGAAGCTTTGATGCGTTCGAGATTTTCGGCTTTTGCAATTCCGAATGGTGAATATTTGATAGAAACAACGCTCCCTGCAAAAAGAAAATTCCATAACAAAAACGATTTGCAGGAATGGGGAGAAATCAATGAATGGACGAAATTGGAAATCTTGAAATCAACTTTAAACCAAGTAGAATTTAAAGCTTATTATAATGATATAAATGGGAAACCGCAAATTCATCATGAACATTCGCTTTTTAAAAATTTGAACGGAAGATGGTATTATGTTTCCGGAAAATTTATGGATTAATTTATTACTTTCTTTTCTCCTGCTTCTTTTTCTGTCTTAAAACGTAAAGATAAAGACTTTCCACTTTTGCCCTTGCCCAATCCGTTTTTCTAAGAAATTTCAGCGAGGAATTGATACTCGGATTATCGGTGAAACATTTGATATTGATTTGTTTCCCTAACTCTTCAAAACCTCCGTAATATTTGAGCAATTCTTCTAAAATTGCGTCCAAACGTTTTCCGTGTAAAGGATCTTTAAATTGTTTTTCCATAATTATTGGTAAAAATACTGATAAAATTTAATGTCAAGTTTAAAACTTTTTTTTCTACAAATATTTTAAATTTGTGGCATCTTAATTACAAACAAAAATCCATGCAAAATCTCATCAACACCTTACAATCCGGCGGCACCATACTCTATCCTACCGACACGATTTGGGGAATCGGTTGTGACGCAACAAATATAAATGCGATCAACCGCATTTTCGAAATTAAAAAGCGTGAAAAAAACAAGTCGATGATTATTTTGGTGGAAAACGAAAAACGATTGCAAGATCTGGTCGAAGTTCCAGAATTGGCTTGGGAAATTATGGATTTATCGGAAAAGCCAGTGACGATTATTTACGACAGTCCGAAAGGTTTGCCCAAGGAAATTCTTGCGGAAGATGGCAGTATTGGAATTCGCTTGGTGAAGGATAATTACCTGAAAAAACTCATCGGAAAATTGAACAAACCGTTGGTTTCGACTTCAGCAAATCTTAGTGGCGACAAATCTCCGATGAAATTTTCGGACATCAATAAGGAAATCATCAATTCTGTAGATGCAGTTGCAGATGAAAACCACGACAAAATATCAGAATATTCAGGCTCTTCGATTATCCGAATGTGGAAAGACGGTCGCGTGAAAGTATTGCGTGAGTAATCCATAAATACAATTTTTAAAATCATTAAATAAAAAATCCGGAAGAACAAACCTCCGGATTTTTGCGTTTTCTTACTTTAAATATTCATCAAAATAATCGGTTACTTTCTGCATCAAATGCACCCGATCTTTCCCTAAAACATTGTGTTCGTGGCCGGGATAAACAAAATAATCCAGTTGAACGCCATTATCCACTGCTGCTTTCAAAAATTTCATTGAATGTTGCCAAACCACAACATTATCTTGCGCACCATGAATCATTAAAAGTTTGCCCTTTAAATTCTGAACTTTATCCAAAAGATTGGCTTGCTTGTAACCTTCAGGATTATTTTGTGGCGAATCCATGTATCTTTCAGTGTACATAATTTCGTACATTTTCCAGTCGATTACCGGTCCACCCGCAACTCCAACTTTAAAAACTTCCGGATGTTTAAGCATAAAACTCGTCGTCATAAAACCACCAAAACTCCAGCCATGAATTCCCATCTTATCGGCATCTACATAAGGTAAAGATTTTAGATAATCCACGCCTTTCAGTTGGTCTTTCATTTCTACTTCGCCCAAATGGCGGAAAACGGCCTGTTCAAATTTTAAACCTCTGTTTGCAGATCCTCTTCCATCCATGGTGAAAACGATGTATCCTCTCTGTGCCATGAATTCGTACCAAAGATTCCCGGATGCCGGAAAACTGTTGGTTACCAACTGCACATGTGGACCGTTGTACAGGTAAACAAGGGTTGGATATTTTTTGCTGGGATCGAAATCCGTTGGCAAAATTATTTTTCCGTAAAGTGGAGTTCCGTCATCGGCTTTTAAGGTTACATTTTTAATTTCCGGTCTCTGATAATTTTTCAAAGTATTTTCGGAAGTCAAAAGGTTTTTGGATTTCGCGGTGTTGGTATTAATTAAATTGACGACTCTCGGTGAATTGGCATTGCTGAAAGAATCGTACAGCCAAGAACCATCTTTGCTAAGAATTCCGGCGTGCATTCCGGCTTCGGCATCCAATTTCTGTGTTTTAAAATTGGTCCAGTTGATTTTGTAAAGGTGCCTTTCTAAAGGAGTTTCTTGCGTTGAAGCATAGAATATTTCTTTCTTTTTTTCATTAAAACCCAACACTTCAGTAACCGACCAATCACCTTTGGTCAATTGCGCCACTAAACCTTTTTCTAAATTATAATGAAAAAGATGATTGTAGCCAGTGCGCTGACTTTGCCAAATGAAATCGCTACTAGAATTCGGGAAAAACAACAAGGAATGTTGTGGTTCTACATAAATATCAGATTTTTCCTCAAAAATTGTTTTCGCTAGCTCACCTGAAGCGGCATTGTAATGATTCATCTTCAAATGATTTTGATCGCGGTTAAGAACGCCCACAAAAACAGATTTTGAATCCGGATTCCAAGTAATTGCGGTAAGATATTGTTCAGGATCGCCATCCACTTTCAAGAAAGTTGTTTTACCGGATTTAATGTCGAAAATTCCTAAAGTAACGTGATGCGACAGTGCTCCCGCCATCGGATATTTGATGTTATTATTGACTGCAGGGGTTACACTCCAATCGATGATCGGATAAGCAGTAACCATCGTCTGATCCATTCTGTAAAACGCAATTTTGGAATTGTCCGGTGACACGAAAATTCCTTTGTCAATTCCGAATTCTCGCTGATGAACCGCCTGTCCGTTGACAAGACCTTCGTTTTCATCATTAGTAATGGCGGTGATTTTTCCGTTCAAATTTAAATAAACGTTATTTTTTATGGTATAAACAAAACCTTGGTTATTGCCGAGAATTTCAACATTTTCTGCAGCTTTGTCCAGCGTAATCCATTCTTTTACTTTCCATTCTTTGCCGGTTTTTTCAATCCGGAAATATTGAGAATTTTGGGTAAAATATCCCTTACTTCCATTGATAAACGTAATACGTGGAAAACTTTTCAGTTGAAGATTGGGTGCTAGATTTTTATTAATTTGATAAAGGGAAACCAAAGTATCCTGTTTCAAATTGGCAACTTCGGTGGTTAAATAAGCATTTTTAGTTGCTTGATAAAAGGATTTGTGATCATCACTCCAAGAAAATTGGGAAATATTTTTAGTTGCGAGATTACTCCTCAAACCATTAACTGCTTCTGCGATGGTGAATTTTTGACTCTGTGCAAATAAAGAGCTTCCTGCAACAAAGAATAATAAAGAAAATTTAGAGAATTGCATTACTTAATAATTAGATGGCTAAAAATAAGAAATAAAAACGAGTTGTTAAAAAAATGTTAAGATTAGTTGGAATACCATTGATACTCAAAGAAATGCTGCAAATTTATATTTAAAAATTAATAAAGAAAGATAATGTTGTAGTGAAGAATGTTAAAGCATCAAAAAAAATTACAAAAATACTTTCTTAACCTACATCAATGTAGCGAGTTGATAGACTGAACTATCTTTGCATCAAGAAATTTAAATATTAATCAAAAAAATAAAAAATTATGGCTACAAAATGGAATTTAGACCCAACTCATAGCGAAATCACTTTCAAAGTAAGACACATGATGATTTCTAACGTAAAAGGTTCGTTCACTGATTTCACCTCGGAATTGGAAAGTGAAGATGATACTTTTAAAAACGTTACTGTAAAAACTACCATACAAACAAATTCTGTAAACACCAACAACGCAGATCGTGACAATCACTTGAAAGGTGAAGAATTTTTCAATGTTGCCGCATATCCTGTGATTACTTTTGAATCCAATTCTTTAAATGATGAAATTACTGGTAATTTAACCATTAATGGTATTACAAAACCGGTTACTTTAGACGTAGAATTCGGAGGAATTAATGTAGATCCTTGGGGAAATACCAAAGCAGGTTTCTCTTTTGAAGGAAAAATAAAAAGAAGCGACTTCGGACTTAACTGGAATGCTGCACTGGAAGCAGGTGGCGTAATGGTTTCCGATGAAGTGAAAATTGCAGGTGAACTGCAATACGTGAAAGCATAAATAATTTCATAGTTTATTTTTTTTCAAAGTTCATCCGGGATTTCTTGTGATGAACTTTGATTTTTTTTAGATAAGAATAATTCATGAATATCAACGATTTAACCAATATTTCCGGTCAGTTTCAAAATACCGAAAAAATGCCGGTTCTCTTTTTGGGCCACGGTTCCCCGATGAATGCAATAGAAAAAAATCAGTTTGTACAGGGTTTCAGGAATATCTCCAAAGAAATTCCTAAACCTAACGCAATTCTCTGTATTTCTGCGCATTGGTTTACCAACGGAACTTTTGTTACGGCGATGGATATGCCCAAAACAATCCACGATTTTTATGGTTTTCCGAAAGAACTTTTCGAGGTAGAATATCCCGCTCCGGGAAGTCCGGACCTTGCCCGCGAAACCGCCAACCTTCTGCTTCCGGAAATTGTAGAAGAAGACTACAATTGGGGTTTGGATCACGGAGCTTGGAGTGTTATCCGACATCTCTATCCAGATGCCGAAATCCCTGTGATTCAGCTGAGCATCGATTATACCAAGCCACCACAATATCATTTTGATCTTGCCAAAAAACTCCAAAAACTGAGAGAAAAAGGAATTCTGATCATTGGTAGTGGAAATATCGTTCACAACCTCCGATTGGTGGATTGGAAAAATATCAACACCGCAGGAGCCGGCTGGGATTGGGCCATCGAAGCCCGCGAAAAAACCAACAATTGGCTTTTGGATGGTAATTTCCAGAATTTAATTGATTACCATAAACATGGAGTCGCACTACAAACTGCGGTACCAACTCCCGATCATTATTTACCTTTGATTTATTCTTTAGGTTTAAAAGAAAAATCGGATTCGCTTTCGTTATTCAATGACGAACTCATCGGCGGAAGTTTGAGCATGACCAGTGTGAAAATTGGATAAAATAAGAAAGAGACTGCCTTTTCGTGACAGTCTCTTTTTTTTTATTAGAAAAAGTACCAAAAATTGGAATGATACGATTTCGAAATCTTTTTGGTACAGGTTTTTAAAGTTACTTGAAGTTCTGCTTTATCGATCACATAATCATTGGTTACTTCGAATTGTGGTTTCCGATCCGTTGATTTTTTTTGTGTTCCATCTCTGTAAAAAGCGGTCCACAGATATGTATAGTTTTCTTCCGATGTTTCCGCCTCGAAAGCTACTTTCTTGTCCCCAACTTTTATTTCTTTGAAATCCGTAACCGGAATTTCGCATTTCTCGGTATCACCCGCTCTGAATTTTGTAGCAGGTTCAATAATTGCAATTTGTTTGCTGCATTTTAGAAGATTATTTTTTGCATTAATATTTACCCAAAAAACAGCATCTCCGGGAACCGAACCTTTTACTTTAATTTCACTTTTGTTGGTTTCACCTTCGAAAATAATCTTTTGATCCGGATAACTCCATTCATAACAATCTGCGCAAACATCGCCCTGACCGGTAACTTTATAAATCTGCTTTTCTCCAACTTCAATAGTTTCTGCACCGGTGATGGTACATTGAGCAGACAAGATACCAAAATTCGATGCGACAAAAATTAGTAAAAATTTTTTCATGCTAATCTTTTTTAATGATTAAACCTGGATTACCCCCAAATTAAATTTTTCGGTAATCGGAGCGTGATTTGCCGCTTCAATACCCATAGAAATCCATTTTCTGGTATCAACAGGATCGATAATTGCGTCGGTCCACAATCTCGCTGCTGCGTAAGTAGGTTCGGTTTGTTTCTGATATTTTTTAGCGACAGAATCCAGTATTTCTTGATGTTCTTTCTCTGAAATTTCTTTCCCTTGTTTCTTTAAAGTCGAAGTTTGAATCTGCGCAAGAACCTTTGCCGCTTGCGCTCCGCCCATCACCGCAAGTTCTGCCCATGGCCAGGCAACAATCAGCCTTGGATCGTACGCTTTTCCGCACATTGCGTAATTCCCTGCGCCGTAAGAATTCCCTGTAATTACGGTAAATTTCGGGACCACCGAATTGGAGACGGCATTTACCATTTTCGCTCCGTCTTTAATGATTCCACCGTGTTCGGATTTGGAACCCACCATAAAACCGGTAACGTCTTGCAAGAAAATTAACGGAATTTTTCTTTGGTTACAGTTCGCGATAAATCTTGTTGCCTTATCCGCAGAATCGGAATAAATCACTCCGCCGAACTGCATTTCCCCTTTTCCGTTTTTCACCAGTTTTCTTTGGTTAGCAACAATTCCTACGCTCCAACCATCAATTCTGGCGGTTGCACAAATAATCGATTTGCCATAATCGGGCTTGTATTCTTCGAATTCGGAATGATCAACCAAACATTTAATAATATTAAAAGTATCGTACTGATCCGCTCGGGAAACCGGCATGTGTCCGAAAATATCTTCAATTTTTTCTTTTGGTGGCGCACTTTCTATTCGATCAAAACCTGCTTTTTCGTAATCGCCAATCGATTTCATGATGTTTTTAATTCTATCGAGTGCATCTTTATCATCTTTCGCTTTATAGTCTGTAACGCCCGAAATTTCGCAATGTGTAGTTGCTCCTCCCAAAGTTTCATTATCAATGCTTTCACCAATTGCAGCTTTCACCAAGTAACTTCCCGCCAAAAAGATAGATCCGGTTTTGTCCACAATCATCGCTTCATCACTCATAATCGGAAGATATGCGCCACCGGCAACACAACTGCCCATCACCGCGGAAATTTGGATAATTCCCATTGCACTCATCTTGGCATTATTTCGGAAAATTCTCCCAAAATGTTCTTTATCCGGGAAAATTTCATCTTGCATCGGCAGGAAAACGCCGGCAGAATCAACCAGGTAAATAATCGGCAATTTATTTTCTATCGAAATTTCCTGAGCTCTGAGATTTTTTTTCGCCGTAATCGGAAACCACGCTCCAGCTTTCACCGAAGCATCATTGGCAACTACCAAACATTGCTTTCCGGATACATAACCCATTACCACTACTACTCCTCCGCTTGGGCAACCACCTTCTTCTTCGTACATTTCGAAGCCTGCAAAACCACCGATTTCGATTGATTCAGAATTTTTGTCGAGTAAATATTCTATTCTCTCGCGAGCCGTTAGTTTTCCTTCCTCTCTTTGTTTTTGCAAACGTTTTTCGCCTCCGCCTTTTCTTATTTCAGCGAATAAACGATTGATTTCTGCGAGTTTTAATTTATTTTGATCTTCTCTTTTATTAAAGTCTAAATCCATTGTTGAAAAAAATTTGTCTAAAGATAGGTTTTTTGCGGATATTTTCTTGTAGAACGCCATCAAAGTTTAAACTGCTGAATTTCAAAAATTTATTTTACGATCATAAAAAAAATTATTGCAAAATATTTTTCCTTTTTTTTCGTTAAAAGAAATGAAATCCTAAAATAGTTCTTGGTTTTTGTTTTCAACAAGCCGGATCTTAGTTTATTTTTTTAATAGTTTATTATTTGAAGACCCCGAAAGTTGCAAAGATTTTTGGGGTTTTTTATGATATTACCAGGAATTGGAGCGATATTTTAGCTGTAATTAAAAAACGGAATTGTAGATTTGCAGGAATTAAATTCTATAAAAACAGTGTTCAAAAATTCTGCGCTATTTCGCTTACATCTGATTGTTTTTTTGTGGGGATTCACCGCCATTTTAGGGAAACTCATCCATACCAATGCTCATGTCTTGGTTTTTTACAGGATGTTTTTTGCAGCGGTGTTTTTATATATTTTTATCCGTTTCGTGAAGAAAGTTCGCTTAAAAATTTCTAAAAAACTGTTCTTACAATTGGCAGTAATTGGTGGCTTCATGGCGTTTCACTGGTTATGTTTTTTCTATTCCATCAAAGTTTCCAATGTGGCGATTGCGCTAAGTTGTTTGTCGCTTTCCACGCTATTTGCAGCAATTTTGGAACCCATTATTTTCCGGCGCAAAATCGATATTTCCGAAGTCATCATGGGAATTGTGATGGTGATTTGTATGGGACTTATTTTCAAAACAGAATTTCAATATAAGGAGGGAATTTTTTTTGGGGTACTAACAGCACTTTTTGGAACTATTTTTTCGGTTTACAACGGAAAAATCTACGGAAAAACCACTGCCGAAAATATTATTTTTTATGAAATATTCGCGGGATTTTTGATTCTCTCCATATTTTATCTATTTACGGGACAACTTTCTCAACTCAATGAAATAAGTTACCGGGATTTAGCGTTAATTATTTTATTGGCAGGTGTCTTTACGGCATTTCCGATGTTGGAATCGGTGAAACTGATGAAATACATCTCTCCTTTCACCCTCATTCTTACGGTAAACCTTGAGCCCGTGTACGGAATTATCCTTGCATTTTTTATCTTTGGAGAATCCGAAGAAATGAGCCCAATATTTTATGCAGCTTCGTCGGTAATGATTATGGCCATTGTTGCCAATGGTGTAATTAAAGCAAGAAAAGCCACCAAAAAATTAGAAATTTGATGAAAAAAGTTCTCTTTTCCCTTTTTATTTTTTCAGGATTGTTTTCCGATGCGCAAATCATCAGAAAATATTCTAATGAATTTCTCAATATCGGAGCCGGCGCGAGAGGTCTTACAATGGGCGGGGCAGTAATTTCCAACCAAAATGATGTCTATGCTCCGATGTGGAATCCAGCTGGTTTGATAGGAGTCGACAGAGATTGGCAAGGAGCAGCGATGCACGCCGAATATTTCGAATCTATCGCAAAATATGATTATCTGGCTTATGCAAAAGCTTTAGATAATAATAGTGGTGTTTTTGCCATTTCCGTGGTTCGGCTAGGTGTTGATAATATTTTGAACACCACACAAATGATTGATTCTGAAGGAAATATTGACTACGATAAAATTTCCAGTTTTTCCCAATCCGATTATGCAGCGTTACTTTCTTATGCGTTTCGTCCGGGTGGCAATCATCGGCTTTCTGTTGGGGTGAATGCCAAATTGGTATATCGAAATGTAGGAAAATTTGCGAGCGGTTACGGTTTCGGATTTGATGCCGGAGTTCTCTATAATGCCGATTCCGGATGGAATTATGGAGCGATGTTGAGAGATGCAACTACCACCGTTAATTTCTGGACAGTAAACCAAAAAGAGCTTTCCGCAGTGGTAAATGGCGAAGAATTTAACCCTGCTCCAAAAGATAAGATGGAAATCACCATGCCAAAACTCAATGTAGGAATAAGTAGAAATTTCGAAATCAACCGAGATCTGACATTGCAACCGGAAGCCGGTCTAAACATCGATTTCGCAAAAACAGCAGCCGTAATTTCCACAGATTTTGCCAGTATCACCCCTTATGCCGGAGCTGAACTGAAATTTCAAGATATGATTTTTGTGCGTTTAGGAATAAATCGCTTCCAAACGGTAACAGATATAGAAGATTTAAAACGTAAAGTTTCTTTTCAGCCAAGTGGCGGAATCGGCATTAAATATCACGGTTTAACTTTGGATTATGCAATTACCAATTCCGGAGTTGGAGGCTCGAATTTTTTCTCCAATTTCTTTTCCCTGAAACTTGATATGGGAGATTTCAGGAATTAAAAACCTTTTAAATTAAAATTTTATCCATGAAAAAACTACTTTCATTTTCATTGCTAATGGTTTTTGCAACGGCATTTAGCCAAAACATTTCAGATTACGCATTTATTTATGTTCCCAAGAATTTTCAGGATGCCAAAGCCAATAAATATGGTTTGACCGATTTATTGAAAAGTAAATTGAAGGCAAAAAAATACATCATCGTAGAAAATGCGGCAGATTTATCGTGCGAAATGCTGCGAGCAGAGGTTTCGGACACCAGTTCTTTCATTAAAAATAAAGTTCAAATTAGTTTTAAAGATTGCAATGATAAAATAATTGCAAATACGGAAGGAAAGTCGAATATTAAAGAATTCGAACCCGGAATGCAAGAAGCACTGCAATTTGCTGTAAATACCATTCCAGCTTCAGCTCCAAAAAGCGTAGCAATAACAATTCTGAAAGATAAATCGCAACCAATTTCTCAAAGAAACGCTGAAACAAATGCAACAAAACTTGAGTTAGAAAACGACGTGATCGCCGAAAGCAAAGCAGAAACTTTCAGCAACGGAACTCTTAATTTCAAAAAAATCATCATTTCTCCGAACCAATTCATCCTTGCCAATCCAAACAATTCCGTTCCTTTTGCCATTTTTAAAACATCCACCAAAAACGGTGTTTATCACGTTCAGCTGGAAAATGGACGCCACACTTTGGGCTATTGGGAAAATGGGAAAATCGTGGTCGACATTCCTCAATCCGATGGAAGCTATGCAAAAGAAGAGTTTCTGAAGAAATAAATACAGTGCAAATTATCCGTTTTCTGAAGAATTAAAAAACTCCCAAACCTTTGTTCCTCGGCTTTTTCCCAAAATTTCCTCTAAAGTTTCTCTGGAGGATTCTTTTACCCTTTTCACCGATTTCAATTTAGAGAGCAAAAGTTTAATCGCTTTTTTGCCAATGCCTGGAATTTCCTCAAGTTCAGATTTGATCGTCGAATTTTTTCTGCGCGTTCGGTGGTGTCTCACTCCAAAACGATGCGACTCATCGCGCACTCTTTGCAAGATTTTCAGAGTTTCCGACTTTTTATCCAAATACAACGGAACTGAATCTTCCGGAAAATAAATTTCTTCTAACCTTTTGGCAATTCCAATGATCGTAACTTTGCCGTAAAGTCCTAGAAGTTTTAAACTTTTCACGGCCGAGGAAAGTTGACCTTTTCCTCCATCAATTAAGATCAGTTGCGGCAGAGGTTCATTTTCATCAAGAAGTCTTTTGTATCTGCGATAAATTACTTCCTCCATGGTTTTAAAATCATCAGGTCCCACCACTGTTTTTGGGTGAAAAATTCGATAATCTTCCTTGCTTGGTTTACCATTCTTGAAAACTACACATGCAGAAACAGGATTAGTTCCCTGAATATTCGAGTTATCGAAACCTTCAATATGACGCGGTTCTTCTGGCATCCTCAGAAGTTTTTGCATCTCCGCCATGATGCGGTTGGTGTGACGTTCGGGATCTACAATTTGTACTGCTTTCAGTTTTTCAATGCGGTATTCTTTCGCATTTTTTTCCGATAGTTCTACGATTCTTTTTTTGTCGCCAACTTTCGGAACGATCAATTTTACATTCGGAATTTCCAGACTCAGATGAAACGGGATTAATATTTCTTTGGAATCGGAATTAAATTTCTGACGAATTTCTATCATGGCCTCCTCCAAAATATCTTCATCAGTTTCCTCCAACACTTTTTTAATTTCTGTGGTAAAACTTTGGATGATGCTTCCATTCTGAATTTTGAAATAATTTACATACGCAGCAGTTTCGTCACTCGTCATCCCGAAAACATCCACATCATCAATATTTGGATTCACCACGGTGTGTTTGTGTTGGTAATCTTCCAACATATCTATTCTTTCCTTGATGAATTGGGCATTTTCAAATTCCAAATTTTCTGCGTATTTCGTCATTTGATTGATCAAATATTGCTTGGCCAACCGGAAATCACCTTTGATAATGCCACGAATCGCGTTGATTTTTTGGTCATAATCTTCTTTAAGTTCCAACATCTCACAGGGACCCTGGCAATTTTTAATGTGGTATTCCAGGCAAACTTTATATTTTCCGGCTTCAATTTTCTCCGGAGAAAGATTCAGATTGCAAGTCCTGATTTTATAAATATGTTTAATGGTATCAAGTAAAACCTTTGCCGGACGCACTTTTGCATAAGGACCGAAATATTCCGACCCATCTTTAATTTTCGTTCTTGTTAGGAAAATTCTCGGAAAATCTTCATTTTTAATGCAAATCCATGGATAAGACTTATCATCTTTCAACATCACATTATAAAATGGCTGATGTTCTTTAATAAGATTATTCTCAAGCAACAGCGCATCATATTCACTAGGAACAATCGTGGTTTCCAAGCGATGGATTTTACCAACCATAATGCGGGTTCGGTAACCTGAAAGATTTTTGTTAAAATAAGAAAGTACCCTTTTCTTCAAATGTTTGGCTTTTCCTACATACAAAAGCTGATTATTTTTGTCGTAATATCGATAAACTCCGGGTTCTGAAGGTAAAGTTTTGAGCTGAAGTTCAAGGTCGAGATTCATCTTACAAAAATAAGGAATTGATTTTTGATTTGGTAATCAAATATGGTGGAGATAGGATCATTTTAAAACTGCAAAGAAGATTTAGGTTTTTATGCAAATAATTGTATTTTTAAGCAAATTTTATATTCATGATTTACGGCATCGATACCTTTACAATTTCTGATATCATGGCGATCCTTGATGATCCCAAAAAAGCAAAACTTACCAAAGAATCCAAACAAAAAATCCTACAATCTCAGCAAAACGTGCAACAGATTGTCGCGTCGGATCGTACTGTGTATGGGATTAATACAGGTTTCGGACCTTTGTGTGATGTGAAAATATCTGAGGAAGAAACTGCTCAACTTCAACATAATTTAATTATTTCTCACGCAGTGGGCGTTGGTAAACCTATTGCGAAAGAACTTTCAAAGGTGATGATGATTTCCAAGATTCATGCCTTGTCAAAAGGATTTTCGGGAGTTTCGTTGGAAGTTATTGAAAGATTAATTTTCATGCTGCAATCGGATATTATTCCGGTAGTACCAGAGCAAGGATCCGTCGGAGCTTCCGGAGATTTGGCGCCTTTGGCTCATTTGGTTTTACCGCTTTTAGGATTAGGAAAAGTTTGGCAAGATGATGAAATCCGAAATACCGCTGAAGTTTTGTCTGAAAAAGATATTAAACCTTTGATTTTGGGACCAAAAGAAGGTTTAGGATTGATCAACGGAACTCAATTTATTTTGGCTCATGCTATTTTAGGTTTAAATAAATTCGAATATCTTCTTGATTTGGCAGATTTAACTGCAGCTTTGAGCTTGGAAGCGTATCGAGGAAGCGCAAGTCCTTTCAAAAAAGAACTTCACGATATTCGCCCTTTTTCCGGAAGCAAAAAAGTCGCAGCGAGAATGCTAAAATTCTTGAAAAATTCTGAAAATCTTCACGCTCATGAATTTTGTGATCGGGTACAAGATCCTTATTCTATGCGATGTGTGCCGCAAGTTCATGGTGCGAGCAGAAATGCTTTTGAACACTTGAAAAGTTTAGCGGAAATAGAACTTAATTCCGTTACCGACAATCCAATTGTTTTAAGCGCTGAAGAATCAATTTCAGGTGGAAATTTCCATGGTCAATTGCTTGCTTTACCGTTAGACTATTGCACTTTGGCAGCAGCGGAACTCGGAAATATTTCTGACAGAAGAAGCTATTTGCTCCTTGAAGGTAAATTTGGATTACCAAGATTATTAACCGAAAGCTCGGGATTAAATTCAGGATTTATGATTCCACAATATACATCTGCTGCGTTGGTTACCGAAAATAAAACTTTATGCTTTCCGTCATCCGCGGATTCTATTCCGACAAGTTTGGGTCAAGAAGATCATGTTTCGATGGGCAGTATTTCGGGACGAAAATTCAATCAGGTTTTAGGAAATTTAGAGAATATACTCGCGGTAGAATTGATGTTTGCAGCGCAAGGATTAGAATTCCGAAGACCGGCCACATGTTCGAAATATGTTGAAAATGCTTATAATGTCATTCGTACAAAAGTTGAAAAATTAGAAGATGACCGATTAATAGGCGAGGATATGTTGGCTATCGCTGAATTAATTCGTGAGAGAAAATTCGAAGTAAATTAAAATCATGAAGAAAAATATATTAGCAATCACTTTTCTAGCGTTAGGAGTTTTAACAAATGCACAATCTAGCAAAGAACTCAAAATTGCCGAATTGCTGGAAACAATGGGCAGTACCGAAGCGATGAAAACATCCTTTGAGTATATGATAAACTATTACAAACAAAATAATCCACAAATTTCGTCAGAATATTGGGATAATGCATCTAAACATGTCGATTATTATGAACTCGTACAAAAATTGGTTCCTGTATATTCAAAACATTTTACAGAGCATGAAATAGTCGATCTTATGAATTTTTACAATACATCTACCGGAAAGAAAATGATTGAAAAAATGCCTACAGTCCTTCAAGAAAGTATGGAAGTTGGAAGAAAATGGGGTATTGAATTGGCTCAAAAAATTGAAAAAGAAGTTTCGGTTTCTACGAAAGTAGAATATTCCTCACCACCACCTCCGATGAATACTAAATAAGTAGAATAGCAGATTATAAAGACCCCTTCTATCAAGATGATCGAAGGGGTTTTTAGTATAATACCTTCTATTATTTTTTAGTAGTAGTACTTTTTAGGCACAAAAAAAAGCTCAATCAAAAAAATGATTGAGCTTTAAAAAAAACTGGCGGCGACCTACTCTCCCGCTTTCGCAGTACCATCGGCGCTAGAGGGCTTAACTTCTGTGTTCGGAATGGGAACAGGTGAGCCCCTCTGCTAAAACCACCCTAAAGGCTTTATTAGCGTTAGGCAGTAAGCTATAAGCTGTAAGCGATTGCTTAGCGTATAGCATAAAGCCTATGGCTTTATATCGATAAAAACTTTCACAAAGAGTAAACCTTTGATGCACTTACAGAGCGCCTTATTAGGCTATAAATCTACGGGTAATTAGTACTACTCGGCTATGCCATTACTGACTTTACACCTGTAGCCTATCAACGTTGTCATCTCCAACGACCCTTAAAAGATGTCTCATCTTGAGGCAGGTTTCGCACTTATATGCTTTCAGTGCTTATCCTTTCCAAACGTAGCTACTCAGCGGTGCACCTGGCGGTACAACTGATACACCAGAGGTTTGTTCAAATCGGTCCTCTCGTACTAGATTCAAGCCCTCTCAAACATCTAACGCCCGCAATAGATAGAGACCGAACTGTCTCACGACGTTCTGAACCCAGCTCGCGTGCCACTTTAATGGGCGAACAGCCCAACCCTTGGGACCTTCTCCAGCCCCAGGATGTGACGAGCCGACATCGAGGTGCCGAACCTCCCCGTCGATGTGAGCTCTTGGGGGAGACTAGCCTGTTATCCCCGGAGTACCTTTTATCCTATGAGCGATGGCCCTTCCATACGGAACCACCGGATCACTATGTCCTGCTTTCGCACCTGATCGACTTGTAGGTCTCACAGTCAAGCACCCTTATGCCATTACACTCTACGCACGGTTACCAAGCGTGCTGAGGGTACCTTTGAAAGCCTCCGTTACTCTTTTGGAGGCGACCACCCCAGTCAAACTACCCACCACGCAATGTCCTTGATTTCTCAAGTTAGGCTCCAAATAAACAAAGGGTGGTATTTCAACGTTGACTCCACCGACACTAGCGTGCCCGCTTCAAAGTCTCCCACCTATCCTACACATTGTTTATTCAAAGTCAATACGAAGTTATAGTAAAGGTTCACAGGGTCTTTTCGTCCCATTGCGGGTAATCGGCATCTTCACCGATACTACAATTTCACAGAGCTCATGGTTGAGACAGTGCCCAGATCGTTACACCATTCGTGCAGGTCGGAACTTACCCGACAAGGAATTTCGCTACCTTAGGACCGTTATAGTTACGGCCGCCGTTTACTGGGGCTTCAGTCAATTGCTTCGCTTACGCTAACAACCTTCCTTAACCTTCCAGCACCGGGCAGGTGTCAGACCCTATACAGCATCTTTCGATTTAGCAGAGTCCTGTGTTTTTGATAAACAGTCGCCTGGGCCTCTTCACTGCGGCCAGCATTGCTGCTGGCGTCTCTTCTTCCGAAGTTACGAGACTATTTTGCCTAGTTCCTTAACCATGATTCACTCTAGCACCTTAGGATTCTCTCCTCGACTACCTGTGTCGGTTTTGGTACGGGTTGCTTCACTTCGGCTTTTCTTGGAATCTATTTCCCTGCAGCAGCTTCGCCCGAAGGCTAGGCCTTGACTATTCCGTCAGTCTCCAGCAAGTACGTAAATCCGTCCCCTTTTTAGTGTGAGCAAGTATGGGAATATTAACCCATTGTCCATCCACTTCCCCTTTCGGGTTCGCGTTAGGTCCCGACTAACCCTCAGCTGATTAGCATGGCTGAGGAAACCTTAGTCTTTCGGTGAGCGGGTTTCTCGCCCGCTTTATCGTTACTTATGCCTACATTTTCTTTTCTATCCGCTCCACAATACCTCACGATACTGCTTCGGCGCAAATAGAATGCTCCCCTACCAGATATAACTCTAAAGTTATAAATCCATAGCTTCGGTACTATACTTATGCCCGATTATTATCCATGCCGAACCGCTCGACTAGTGAGCTGTTACGCACTCTTTAAATGAATGGCTGCTTCCAAGCCAACATCCTAGCTGTCAATGCAGTTCAACCGCGTTATTTCAACTTAGTATAGATTTGGGGACCTTAGCTGTTGGTCCGGGTTCTTTCCCTCTCGGACATGGACCTTAGCACCCATGCCCTCACTGCCGACGAACATTTATTAGCATTCGGAGTTTGTCAGGAATTGGTAGGATTTGACTCCCCCGCATCCAATCAGTAGCTCTACCTCTAATAAACTTAACATCGACGCTGCACCTAAATGCATTTCGGGGAGTACGAGCTATCTCCCAGTTTGATTGGCCTTTCACCCCTACCCACAAGTCATCCGAAGACTTTTCAACGTCAACCGGTTCGGTCCTCCACTTTGTGTTACCAAAGCTTCAACCTGCCCATGGGTAGATCACAAGGTTTCGCGTCTAATCCTACTAACTATCCGCCCTATTCAGACTCGCTTTCGCTCCGCCTCCGCACCTGAAGTGCTTAAGCTCGCTAGTAAAATTAACTCGTAGGCTCATTATGCAAAAGGCACGCCGTCACCCAACTTGTGGGCTCCGACCGCTTGTAGGCGTACGGTTTCAGGTTCTCTTTCACCCTTCTATTCGAAGTGCTTTTCACCTTTCCTTCACAGTACTTGTTCACTATCGGTCTTTCAGGAGTATTTAGCCTTGGAGGATGGTCCCCCCATATTCAGACAGGATTTCACGTGTCCCGCCCTACTCATTTATCATCTAAATATGCCTTTCATGTACGGGGCTATCACCCTCTATGGCTGTTCTTTCCAGAACATTCTATTAAACATATAAAGACTTTTGGGCTAATCCGCTTTCGCTCGCCACTACTTACGGAATCTCTTCGATTTCTTTTCCTCCGGGTACTTAGATGTTTCAGTTCTCCGGGTTTGCTCTCTAAATAAATTTAGAGTGACTGGTCTTCAACCAGCCGGGTTGCCCCATTCGGACATCTCGGGATCAATTCGTGTGTGCCGATCCCCCGAGCTTTTCGCAGCTTACCACGTCCTTCCTCGCCTCTGAAAGCCTAGGCATCCGCCATACGCCCTTAACGATTTCTTTCCTAATATTTAAATTAGTTCAGTATTTTTTGTAAGGTATTACTACCTTACGATATTTTTGTAAACTCCGCACTCGTAAGTGCTCGGTTTTCTCTTTGTGATGTTCTTACCGTTAATGTCAATGATCTTATGTCTTATTAGTCCCCTGATGAACAGATATTGTTTTTGGCTCTATCCGTAACTTTTAAATCAGTTCACTAATACTGTGGAGAATAAGGGAGTCGAACCCTTGACCTCCTGCGTGCAAGGCAGGCGCTCTAGCCAGCTGAGCTAATTCCCCCTCTAGTAGACTTTGAGAACCGAGAGCCTAGATTCAAGACTTAAACCGTCTTGGTTCTTGGTTCTGGCATCTCCCAATCTGTTTAATTAGTAGTCTCGGGCAGGCTCGAACTGCCGACCTCTACATTATCAGTGTAGCGCTCTAACCAGCTGAGCTACGAGACTGTCTTTTTAGACTTTTAGATTCAAGATGCTAGATACAAGACTTTTCTTGTCTTGATTCTTGCCTCCTGGCTCTTGTATCTCTTCCCTGTACTAATTTCTAGTGGGTGTATTTTTAAATACCAACCAAAGTAAAAAAACTAAAGCATCTTTTGAGTAAGTGCTTGTGATACTTTATGTATCTTGTTTGTTTATCGTCTAAAGACGCTCTAAAATGAGATGTTCCAGCCGCACCTTCCGGTACGGCTACCTTGTTACGACTTAGCCCTAGTTACTTGTTTTACCCTAGGCAGCTCCTGTTACGGTCACCGACTTCAGGTACCCCAAACTTCCATGGCTTGACGGGCGGTGTGTACAAGGCCCGGGAACGTATTCACCGCGCCATGGCTGATGCGCGATTACTAGCGATTCCAGCTTCATAGAGTCGAGTTGCAGACTCCAATCCGAACTGAGACCGGCTTTCGAGATTTGCATCCAGTCACCTGGTAGCTGCCCTCTGTACCGGCCATTGTATTACGTGTGTGGCCCAAGACGTAAGGGCCGTGATGATTTGACGTCATCCCCACCTTCCTCTCTACTTGCGTAGGCAGTCTCACTAGAGTCCCCAACTGAATGATGGCAACTAGTGACAGGGGTTGCGCTCGTTGCAGGACTTAACCTAACACCTCACGGCACGAGCTGACGACAACCATGCAGCACCTTGAAAATTGTCCGAAGAAGGATCTATTTCTAAATCTGTCAATTCCCATTTAAGTCTTGGTAAGGTTCCTCGCGTATCATCGAATTAAACCACATAATCCACCGCTTGTGCGGGCCCCCGTCAATTCCTTTGAGTTTCATCCTTGCGGACGTACTCCCCAGGTGGCTAACTTATCACTTTCGCTTGGTCTCTGAATCTTAAAAATCCAAAAACGAGTTAGCATCGTTTACGGCGTGGACTACCAGGGTATCTAATCCTGTTCGCTACCCACGCTTTCGTCCATCAGCGTCAGTTAAATCTTAGTGACCTGCCTTCGCAATTGGTGTTCTAAGTAATATCTATGCATTTCACCGCTACACTACTTATTCCAGCCACTTCAAATTTACTCAAGACCTGCAGTATCAATGGCAGTTTCATAGTTAAGCTATGAGATTTCACCACTGACTTACAAGTCCGCCTACGGACCCTTTAAACCCAATAAATCCGGATAACGCTTGCACCCTCCGTATTACCGCGGCTGCTGGCACGGAGTTAGCCGGTGCTTATTCGTACAGTACCTTCAGCTACCCTCACGAGAGTAGGTTTATCCCTGTACAAAAGAAGTTTACAATCCATAGGACCGTCATCCTTCACGCGGGATGGCTGGATCAGGCTCTCACCCATTGTCCAATATTCCTCACTGCTGCCTCCCGTAGGAGTCTGGTCCGTGTCTCAGTACCAGTGTGGGGGATCTCCCTCTCAGGACCCCTAAAGATCACAGACTTGGTGAGCCGTTACCTCACCAACTATCTAATCTTGCGCGTGCCCATCTCTATCCACCGGAGTTTTCAATAATCAATGATGCCATCAATTATATTATGGGGTATTAATCTTCCTTTCGAAAGGCTATCCCCCAGATAAAGGTAGGTTGCACACGTGTTACGCACCCGTACGCCGCTCTCAAGTCTCCGAAGAAACTCTACCGCTCGGCTTGCATGTGTTAGGCCTCCCGCTAGCGTTCATCCTGAGCCAGGATCAAACTCTCCATTGTATGTTTGTCTGACTCACTCAAAAATAATTGACGCTTTAGTTTTTCCTTACTTTTTTGGTTGTTATTGTATTTTCAATGATCTCTCTTCTTCCGCTTGTATCTCAGTGAACTTTTTCTATCGTTTCATCCCCTGATTTGCGTGTGCAAAAGTATAAACTATTTTTTAATTGACCAAATGTTTCTTGAAAAATTTTTAAAACTTTTTTTCGTAAGCCTTATAAATTCTCATTCCTATTTAATTCAATCTAATCCCTACTTCGCTCCCCTATAACAAATCTCTCTGTTTGGGTTTGCAAAGATACCAACTTTTTCTCCCATTCCAAATTTTTCCTAACCTATTTTAACAAAGAATCCACAACTTGCTGTATATCTGGGAGAAAAAATTA
>CYUH01000013.1 GCA_001403755.1 Chryseobacterium senegalense
AAAAAAAGCTCAATCAAAAAAATGATTGAGCTTTAAAAAAAACTGGCGGCGACCTACTCTCCCGCTTTCGCAGTACCATCGGCGCTAGAGGGCTTAACTTCTGTGTTCGGAATGGGAACAGGTGAGCCCCTCTGCTAAAACCACCCTAAAGGCTTTATTAGCGTTAGGCAGTAAGCTATAAGCTGTAAGCGATTGCTTAGCGTATAGCATAAAGCCTATGGCTTTATATCGATAAAAACTTTCACAAAGAGTAAACCTTTGATGCACTTACAGAGCGCCTTATTAGGCTATAAATCTACGGGTAATTAGTACTACTCGGCTATGCCATTACTGACTTTACACCTGTAGCCTATCAACGTTGTCATCTCCAACGACCCTTAAAAGATGTCTCATCTTGAGGCAGGTTTCGCACTTATATGCTTTCAGTGCTTATCCTTTCCAAACGTAGCTACTCAGCGGTGCACCTGGCGGTACAACTGATACACCAGAGGTTTGTTCAAATCGGTCCTCTCGTACTAGATTCAAGCCCTCTCAAACATCTAACGCCCGCAATAGATAGAGACCGAACTGTCTCACGACGTTCTGAACCCAGCTCGCGTGCCACTTTAATGGGCGAACAGCCCAACCCTTGGGACCTTCTCCAGCCCCAGGATGTGACGAGCCGACATCGAGGTGCCGAACCTCCCCGTCGATGTGAGCTCTTGGGGGAGACTAGCCTGTTATCCCCGGAGTACCTTTTATCCTATGAGCGATGGCCCTTCCATACGGAACCACCGGATCACTATGTCCTGCTTTCGCACCTGATCGACTTGTAGGTCTCACAGTCAAGCACCCTTATGCCATTACACTCTACGCACGGTTACCAAGCGTGCTGAGGGTACCTTTGAAAGCCTCCGTTACTCTTTTGGAGGCGACCACCCCAGTCAAACTACCCACCACGCAATGTCCTTGATTTCTCAAGTTAGGCTCCAAATAAACAAAGGGTGGTATTTCAACGTTGACTCCACCGACACTAGCGTGCCCGCTTCAAAGTCTCCCACCTATCCTACACATTGTTTATTCAAAGTCAATACGAAGTTATAGTAAAGGTTCACAGGGTCTTTTCGTCCCATTGCGGGTAATCGGCATCTTCACCGATACTACAATTTCACAGAGCTCATGGTTGAGACAGTGCCCAGATCGTTACACCATTCGTGCAGGTCGGAACTTACCCGACAAGGAATTTCGCTACCTTAGGACCGTTATAGTTACGGCCGCCGTTTACTGGGGCTTCAGTCAATTGCTTCGCTTACGCTAACAACCTTCCTTAACCTTCCAGCACCGGGCAGGTGTCAGACCCTATACAGCATCTTTCGATTTAGCAGAGTCCTGTGTTTTTGATAAACAGTCGCCTGGGCCTCTTCACTGCGGCCAGCATTGCTGCTGGCGTCTCTTCTTCCGAAGTTACGAGACTATTTTGCCTAGTTCCTTAACCATGATTCACTCTAGCACCTTAGGATTCTCTCCTCGACTACCTGTGTCGGTTTTGGTACGGGTTGCTTCACTTCGGCTTTTCTTGGAATCTATTTCCCTGCAGCAGCTTCGCCCGAAGGCTAGGCCTTGACTATTCCGTCAGTCTCCAGCAAGTACGTAAATCCGTCCCCTTTTTAGTGTGAGCAAGTATGGGAATATTAACCCATTGTCCATCCACTTCCCCTTTCGGGTTCGCGTTAGGTCCCGACTAACCCTCAGCTGATTAGCATGGCTGAGGAAACCTTAGTCTTTCGGTGAGCGGGTTTCTCGCCCGCTTTATCGTTACTTATGCCTACATTTTCTTTTCTATCCGCTCCACAATACCTCACGATACTGCTTCGGCGCAAATAGAATGCTCCCCTACCAGATATAACTCTAAAGTTATAAATCCATAGCTTCGGTACTATACTTATGCCCGATTATTATCCATGCCGAACCGCTCGACTAGTGAGCTGTTACGCACTCTTTAAATGAATGGCTGCTTCCAAGCCAACATCCTAGCTGTCAATGCAGTTCAACCGCGTTATTTCAACTTAGTATAGATTTGGGGACCTTAGCTGTTGGTCCGGGTTCTTTCCCTCTCGGACATGGACCTTAGCACCCATGCCCTCACTGCCGACGAACATTTATTAGCATTCGGAGTTTGTCAGGAATTGGTAGGATTTGACTCCCCCGCATCCAATCAGTAGCTCTACCTCTAATAAACTTAACATCGACGCTGCACCTAAATGCATTTCGGGGAGTACGAGCTATCTCCCAGTTTGATTGGCCTTTCACCCCTACCCACAAGTCATCCGAAGACTTTTCAACGTCAACCGGTTCGGTCCTCCACTTTGTGTTACCAAAGCTTCAACCTGCCCATGGGTAGATCACAAGGTTTCGCGTCTAATCCTACTAACTATCCGCCCTATTCAGACTCGCTTTCGCTCCGCCTCCGCACCTGAAGTGCTTAAGCTCGCTAGTAAAATTAACTCGTAGGCTCATTATGCAAAAGGCACGCCGTCACCCAACTTGTGGGCTCCGACCGCTTGTAGGCGTACGGTTTCAGGTTCTCTTTCACCCTTCTATTCGAAGTGCTTTTCACCTTTCCTTCACAGTACTTGTTCACTATCGGTCTTTCAGGAGTATTTAGCCTTGGAGGATGGTCCCCCCATATTCAGACAGGATTTCACGTGTCCCGCCCTACTCATTTATCATCTAAATATGCCTTTCATGTACGGGGCTATCACCCTCTATGGCTGTTCTTTCCAGAACATTCTATTAAACATATAAAGACTTTTGGGCTAATCCGCTTTCGCTCGCCACTACTTACGGAATCTCTTCGATTTCTTTTCCTCCGGGTACTTAGATGTTTCAGTTCTCCGGGTTTGCTCTCTAAATAAATTTAGAGTGACTGGTCTTCAACCAGCCGGGTTGCCCCATTCGGACATCTCGGGATCAATTCGTGTGTGCCGATCCCCCGAGCTTTTCGCAGCTTACCACGTCCTTCCTCGCCTCTGAAAGCCTAGGCATCCGCCATACGCCCTTAACGATTTCTTTCCTAATATTTAAATTAGTTCAGTATTTTTTGTAAGGTATTACTACCTTACGATATTTTTGTAAACTCCGCACTCGTAAGTGCTCGGTTTTCTCTTTGTGATGTTCTTACCGTTAATGTCAATGATCTTATGTCTTATTAGTCCCCTGATGAACAGATATTGTTTTTGGCTCTATCCGTAACTTTTAAATCAGTTCACTAATACTGTGGAGAATAAGGGAGTCGAACCCTTGACCTCCTGCGTGCAAGGCAGGCGCTCTAGCCAGCTGAGCTAATTCCCCCTCTAGTAGACTTTGAGAACCGAGAGCCTAGATTCAAGACTTAAACCGTCTTGGTTCTTGGTTCTGGCATCTCCCAATCTGTTTAATTAGTAGTCTCGGGCAGGCTCGAACTGCCGACCTCTACATTATCAGTGTAGCGCTCTAACCAGCTGAGCTACGAGACTGTCTTTTTAGACTTTTAGATTCAAGATGCTAGATACAAGACTTTTCTTGTCTTGATTCTTGCCTCCTGGCTCTTGTATCTCTTCCCTGTACTAATTTCTAGTGGGTGTATTTTTAAATACCAACCAAAGTAAAAAAACTAAAGCATCTTTTGAGTAAGTGCTTGTGATACTTTATGTATCTTGTTTGTTTATCGTCTAAAGACGCTCTAAAATGAGATGTTCCAGCCGCACCTTCCGGTACGGCTACCTTGTTACGACTTAGCCCTAGTTACTTGTTTTACCCTAGGCAGCTCCTGTTACGGTCACCGACTTCAGGTACCCCAAACTTCCATGGCTTGACGGGCGGTGTGTACAAGGCCCGGGAACGTATTCACCGCGCCATGGCTGATGCGCGATTACTAGCGATTCCAGCTTCATAGAGTCGAGTTGCAGACTCCAATCCGAACTGAGACCGGCTTTCGAGATTTGCATCCAGTCACCTGGTAGCTGCCCTCTGTACCGGCCATTGTATTACGTGTGTGGCCCAAGACGTAAGGGCCGTGATGATTTGACGTCATCCCCACCTTCCTCTCTACTTGCGTAGGCAGTCTCACTAGAGTCCCCAACTGAATGATGGCAACTAGTGACAGGGGTTGCGCTCGTTGCAGGACTTAACCTAACACCTCACGGCACGAGCTGACGACAACCATGCAGCACCTTGAAAATTGTCCGAAGAAGGATCTATTTCTAAATCTGTCAATTCCCATTTAAGTCTTGGTAAGGTTCCTCGCGTATCATCGAATTAAACCACATAATCCACCGCTTGTGCGGGCCCCCGTCAATTCCTTTGAGTTTCATCCTTGCGGACGTACTCCCCAGGTGGCTAACTTATCACTTTCGCTTGGTCTCTGAATCTTAAAAATCCAAAAACGAGTTAGCATCGTTTACGGCGTGGACTACCAGGGTATCTAATCCTGTTCGCTACCCACGCTTTCGTCCATCAGCGTCAGTTAAATCTTAGTGACCTGCCTTCGCAATTGGTGTTCTAAGTAATATCTATGCATTTCACCGCTACACTACTTATTCCAGCCACTTCAAATTTACTCAAGACCTGCAGTATCAATGGCAGTTTCATAGTTAAGCTATGAGATTTCACCACTGACTTACAAGTCCGCCTACGGACCCTTTAAACCCAATAAATCCGGATAACGCTTGCACCCTCCGTATTACCGCGGCTGCTGGCACGGAGTTAGCCGGTGCTTATTCGTACAGTACCTTCAGCTACCCTCACGAGAGTAGGTTTATCCCTGTACAAAAGAAGTTTACAATCCATAGGACCGTCATCCTTCACGCGGGATGGCTGGATCAGGCTCTCACCCATTGTCCAATATTCCTCACTGCTGCCTCCCGTAGGAGTCTGGTCCGTGTCTCAGTACCAGTGTGGGGGATCTCCCTCTCAGGACCCCTAAAGATCACAGACTTGGTGAGCCGTTACCTCACCAACTATCTAATCTTGCGCGTGCCCATCTCTATCCACCGGAGTTTTCAATAATCAATGATGCCATCAATTATATTATGGGGTATTAATCTTCCTTTCGAAAGGCTATCCCCCAGATAAAGGTAGGTTGCACACGTGTTACGCACCCGTACGCCGCTCTCAAGTCTCCGAAGAAACTCTACCGCTCGGCTTGCATGTGTTAGGCCTCCCGCTAGCGTTCATCCTGAGCCAGGATCAAACTCTCCATTGTATGTTTGTCTGACTCACTCAAAAATAATTGACGCTTTAGTTTTTCCTTACTTTTTTGGTTGTTATTGTATTTTCAATGATCTCTCTTCTTCCGCTTGTATCTCAGTGAACTTTTTCTATCGTTTCATCCCCTGATTTGCGTGTGCAAAAGTATAAACTATTTTTTAATTGACCAAATGTTTCTTGAAAAATTTTTAAAACTTTTTTTCGTAAGCCTTATAAATTCTCATTCCTATTTAATTCAATCTAATCCCTACTTCGCTCCCCTATAACAAATCTCTCTGTTTGGGTTTGCAAAGATACCAACTTTTTCTCCCATTCCAAATTTTTCCTAACCTATTTTAACAAAGAATCCACAACTTGCTGTATATCTGGGAGAAAAAATTAACTACTCATCAAATATTCTTTTATAAAACATAAAAAATCCCACTCAGAGGAATGGGAAGATGATATTTTATTTAAATTCTAATTAAAAATTGATTCTCTTTAACTGCATAAACGCAAAGTAACCTACAAGTACACCTATGGTATCAGCAACCAAGTCGAGGGCTTCTAATGACCTACCAAAACCCATCTCGTCCTGCAAAATCTCAGTTAAGATGGAGTAAATCAGCATTATTTGTATATAATTAATGAATTTTATTTTGGGAAATGTCGCCATAAAACAAAATCCCAATAGCATAAAGATACTTAAGTGCAAAACCTTATCAATCCCTTCGAACATAAAGGGAAATTCCTGATTTTCAACCCCGGGCTTGAGGAGCATAAAAGTAAGAAATGCCCAATAAATGGGCAAAATCTTACTAAATATTTTCGAAATTTTATCCAAGTGATTCTTGATATTGTTCTGCAGTAAGTAGTTCTGAAGTATCTGCATCGTCCGCAACTTCTAGTTTAATAATCCAACCTTTCCCATAAGGATCAGTATTCAGCAATTCTGGCTGATCCTCAAGATCCGCATTAAATTCTACAATTTTCCCAGTCAAAGGCAAAAACAAGTCAGAAACAGTTTTCACAGCTTCCACACTTCCGAAAACATCACCCGATGAAAGCTCCTCATCTACAGAGTCTACATCTACAAAAACGATATCGCCCAGTTCGCTCTGAGCAAAATCTGTAATCCCGATAGTTGCAACGTTTCCTTCAACTCTTACCCATTCATGATCTTTGGTGTACTTTAATTCCGACGGTGTATTCATTTTTTATTAAATTTTATTTTTTCAAAAATACTTAAAATTATCATAATCTCAAATCTTTCAATCTAAATTAATTTAAATCTTATCATTCTCTATCTTATGTTCTTGATTGCAACGAAATCATTTCTCATTCAACTAAAAAAAAACCAAAATTCAGATTTCAGCTTACAATCAGTTTGTACATATATATAAAGAGATTAACTTTAATGCTTTTATTATATTTGTTGCTAATAAAAACCAAATCTCGTTTTAAATTTTAATCATAAATAAAAATCAATGAATTTGAACAATAAATTAGAAAAAGCTCAACAAACTTTTGAAGAATGGAGAAAAGTTCCATTTGTCAAAAAACAACGATTGCTCGTTAAATTAGGTGAGTTGCTGGAAAAAGATGTTGAAAAATTCGGCAAAAACATCACCAAAGAAATGAACAAACCGATCACCCAATCGATTGCGGAGATCAAAAAATGCGCTTTGATGACGCGGTATTACGCTGAAGCAGAAAATATCTTAAAACCAGAAAAAATAAAAACAGAATTTCGCGTTTCGGAAGTTCACTATGCGCCACTTGGTGTAATTTTGGGAGTGATGCCTTGGAATTTTCCGTTCTGGCAGGTACTTCGTTTTGCGGTTCCGGCGATTCTTGCAGGAAATACAGTGGTTTTAAAACACGCCTCAATTTGTTTCGGAAGCGGAAAATTGATGGAAAAATTATTTCTTGATGCAGGATTTCCGAAAGGCATTTTTCAGAATTTAGAAATTGGTCATTCGGAAGTGAAATCTGTTTTAGAAAACCCGATTATTCAAGGGGTAAGTCTTACAGGAAGTGAAAAAGCCGGTGCTGAAGTGGCTGCTATTGCCGGAAAAAACATTAAAAAATCGTTGCTCGAACTCGGTGGAAGCGACGCATTCATTGTTTTGGATGATGCTAACCTAAAAAAAGCAGCAGAAAGTGCCGCAAAAGCTCGACTTCAAAACTGCGGACAAGCGTGTAATGCAGCGAAAAGATTTATCATTCAGAAAAACACGGAAAAAGATTTCATGCCGATTTTCATTAAAGAATATCAAAAATTTATCCCCGGAAATCCTATGAAGAAAGAGACCAATCTCAGCGGAATGGCCCGTCCGGATTTGGCCGACGAGTTGGAAAATCAATATAAAAAAGCGATAAAAAATGGTGCAGAAATCATTTTACCTTTGAAAAGAATTTCCGAAACACAATTTCAGCCAGGTCTTATCAAAGTAAAATCCGGAAATCCTATTCTAAAGGAAGAACTTTTCGGGCCACTCGGAATGGTAATGATTGCAAAAAATGACGATGCAGCCCTAAAAATCGCCAATGACATTCCGTTTGGTTTAGGAAATTCGGTTTGGACTAAAGATAAGAAACGCCAACAATTCTTTATCGAAAATCTGCAATCCGGAACGGTGAGCATCAACAAGGAAACCAGCTCGGATCCTCGACTTCCTTTTGGTGGCGCTAAAAGGTCAGGATACGGAACCGAACTTTCGATGATTGCCTTGAAAGAATTTGTCACTGCAAAAACTGTGGTGGGAAATTAACTTATCATTTTAAAGAAAAGAAAAGAAAAGATCGACTCCGATGGGAACCGATCTTTTTTTATGTAAATTTTTAATGAATTCTACTCGCTTTCTTCAACTTCATGTTTCAGTTGGGCTTTGTACAAAGTTGCGTAATAACCATTTTTGTTGAGCAATTCCATGTGTTTTCCTTCTTCTACAATTTTCCCGTGTTCCATTACAATAATTTTATCTGCTTTTTCAATGGTTGAAAGTCGGTGCGCAATGATAATTGAAGTTCGGTTTTTGGTGATTTTCTCTGTCGCTCTTTGGATCAATTTTTCACTTGCTTGATCAATGGAGGAAGTTGCTTCATCCAAAATAAGGATTTTCGGATCCGAAAGATAGGCCCTTAAAAACGATAAAAGTTGTCTTTGTCCCAAGGAAATCGAAGAACCTCTTTCTCGAACCACATAATCGTAGCCACCGGGAAGACTCATGATAAAATCGTCCACCTCGATTTCTTTGGCAATGCTTCTTATTTTTTCTAAAGTTACCGTTTCATCACTAAACGAAAGATTCTCGAAAATGCTACCATGGAAAAGGAAAACATCCTGCAAAACAACGCCGATATGGCTTCTTAAATTATACAGTTCATAATCTTTCAACTCGACATCATCCAAAAGAATTTTCCCAGAATTGATATCATATAGCCTGGTAATTAAACTGATGATTGTGGATTTTCCAGCTCCTGTTGCACCTACAATCGCTACGGTTTCGCCCGGATTAGCTTTAAAACTAATCCCTTTCAAAACTTCCTGTTTATCATCATAAGAGAATTTCACATCTTGAAATTCAATTTTTCCGTCGAACTGATGCTTAATCACTTTCCCATTGTTGGCCAATGAGAAATCTTCATCCATAATACCTAAAACTCTTTCTGCACCTACAATTCCTCTTTGTATATTATTAAAACGATCCGCAATTTGGCGAAGCGGGCGAATGAGCATCGAAATGTATTGAATAAACGCGATCACCACACCGGCGGAAATCGTAATATAACCTCCGTAAAACAATACAAACCCGATGAAAAGGGAAGAAATCAGTTCTACAACCGGAAAAAACAGCGAGAAAATGAAAACCGTTCTCAGTAAAGCTGCTTTCAAATTGATATTGATTTGGTCAAATTTTTGAAACTCGGCTTTTTGTCTGTTGAAAACCTGAATAATTGTCATTCCGGAAAGTCTCTCCTGCACAAATGAGTTTTGAGTTGCGGTCCAAGTTCGTTCATCAGTAAAAGCTTTTTTGAGTTTTTTCTGGAAGAATCTCGTAATAACCACCATCAGCGGAAGAATTGCCAAGGAAATATAACTTAAATGCACATCCACCTGGAACATCATGATCAAAACGAAAACAATCCTCAAAATATCCCCGAAAACCATCAGAAATCCATCGGTATAAACCGTTGAAATCGTTTCTACATCACCTACTGCACGAGTGACGAGTTGTCCGATTGGGGTTTTATCAAAAAAAGAAGTTTTGAAATAAATCAGTTTATGATACAATTTTTCACGGATATCTCGAATTACATTTTGGGAAATATAATTGGAAAAATAAACCAGAAAAAAATTGAGAATGGTTTCGCCAAAAACCAAAGCGATTAATAGATAAATATGCTTCATCATCGACGCTTCATCTCTCAGTTTGATGATGTCGGAATCCACAATCTGCATCGTAAGGTACGGTCTATAGGTAGAAATTACCGATAAAAAGATGGATATAATTAAGGTAATAATAAACCATGTCCGAAATTTCATTCCGATAACGAACAGTCTTTTAATAATATCCCAGGTATTTTGTTTTTTCATTTTAAAATTGGTCTTACTCAAAATTGTAACCTACATCCACCAAAAATAGTCCTTGCGCAGGTGCCGATGTACCCGCTGAATTTCGGTTTTTTTCTTCGATGATGGTTCTTAAATTTTCAGGGGGTATTTTCCCGTTTCCTATTTCCACCATCGTTCCTACTATCGCGCGAACCATATTTCTCAGAAACCGGTCCGCAGAAATAGTGAACTTCAGTTCCGTTCCATTTTGTTCCCAAAACGCTTTATAAATTTGGCATTTATTGGTTTTATTGTCGGTATGAAGTTTTGCAAAACTCGTGAAGTCTTCATACTCAAAAAGGATTTTGCAGGCTTCGTTCATTTTTGAGACATCCAGTTTTCTTTTCCACATTTGCCAAGAATGATCCAAGGTAAAAGGATTTTTTTCTAAAGAAATATAATATTCATAAGTTCGGAAAGTAGCATCAAACCGGGCATGCAAATTTTCTTTCACCTCAAATATTCTTTTCACAGCGATATCTTGAGGTAAAAAACTATTGAGTTTATAAACCAGATGATGATCCAAAACCAAATCGGTGTCGAAATGAGCAAACATCTTTTTAGCATGAACTCCGGTATCGGTTCTTCCTGCACCTGTGGTTTTTATGTCTTGTCTCAACAAAGTTGAAAGTGCCTTCTCCAATTCTTGCTGTACGGAAATCTCTTTGGGCTGTATTTGGTAGCCGAAATAATTCTTGCCTTGATAAGAAAACTCGATGAAATATCT
The DNA here is from genome assembly GCA_001403755.1 of Chryseobacterium senegalense. Classification (GTDB taxonomy): domain Bacteria; phylum Bacteroidota; class Bacteroidia; order Flavobacteriales; family Weeksellaceae; genus Kaistella; species Kaistella senegalense. The sequence continues at coordinate 10,551 of CYUH01000013.1, forward strand.
CATTGATGCAAATTTCTAAAATTTAATCCGTAAAATTCAAGAAAAATCGAGTAAATTGCTTTCCTATGAAAAAGATTTTGCTCCTCTCCGATTCTCATTCTTATATTGATGACCGAATTTTAGATTACGCATCACAAGCCGATGAAATATGGCATTGCGGAGATTTCGGCAATCCGGAAGTTATGGAAAAGCTGGAAAAAATTACCATGTTGCGTGGCGTTTACGGAAATATAGATGGAGAAAAATTAAGAAAAACCTTCCCGGAAGTTTCGCGTTTTACCATTGAAAATGTAGATGTTTTAATGATTCATATCGGTGGTTATCCCGGAAAATATTCTCCCTTAGCCAAAAAAGAAATCGCTGAAAAAGCGCCAAACCTTTTCATTTCCGGACATTCTCATATTCTGAAAGCCATGTACGATCAAAAAAATAATTTACTGCACCTCAATCCCGGCGCGTGCGGAAAAGAAGGTTGGCATAAAACCCGCACCATGATGCGTTTTGAAATTAATGGTGAAAAAATTGAAAATCTGGAAGTAATAGAATTGGGGAAAAGGTAAAATTTAAGCGAAATTTTAAAAATAAAAAAAACGAGGATTTCCGAATTGGGAATCCTCGCTTTGTTGAAAAAAATAAGAGTTACTTCACGATTATTCTTTTCACCATTCCTTCGGAAGTTTTTATTAAGTAAACTCCGGTGCTGAAGGTGGAAGTATCGATTGTTTTCGCGTTTTTCGATTTTTGAACAAGCTTTCCAGCCATATCATAAATTTCCACATCCGCTGCTCGGTTGAAATACACCGAACCTTTTGGAGCAGGATTAGGAAAGACAGCAAATGTTTTTGGCACATTGGCAACCTCACCTGGAGCCAGCACCTCATCATTAATTTCGTAAATGGTCAAGGTGCCGCTGATTTCGTTGGCAATAACAATGTATCCTTTACCGGTTGCACTTTCATTTTTTGGGATATAGGTAATTCCTTCCGCACCGTTGTCTCCACCGTAAGCTGAAGTGGATCTGGTATTTTTATAATCAACAAAAACAGGAGCATTTGGATTGCTGATATTGTAGACCATTACCCCACCTACTCTTTCCAAAGATATAAATGCAAAGGTTTCATCTGCAATCTTAGCGATTGTCACCCCTTCTGGTTCCGGACCTTTTGATCGGCTTCTGTTTTTCGGGGTATTACTCTCGTGATCAGCATTGAAAATATTTGTAAAGTGCTGTGCCGTGTATCTTTCAAAATCATCACCACTATCGAAAACGATTTGTTTTGTATCCGAATTGAAAATAGAGAAAGACCGAGCTCCGACTGCATTGATGTCTTCGAAAGCAGCATCAGAATCTGTATTTCCGTTTAAATTTGTCACTCGGAATCTTCCTAAATTATGAGAGGCTTTCAATACTTCCGCTTGTGGAAAAATTGCCGCATCTAAGACATAGCTCGATGCTCCCACTGTTGTTCTTTCGTTTAAATTGGTGAATTCTTTTTCATCGCCTTCGTTTGCTGTTACGATATAATGAGTTCCTGCAACGTTGTAAGTTGCTACTGAATCTGGAATAAAGAAGGTTTTCACCGGCCAGTTAGCGATCAATATTTCATTATTATTGTCCGAGGCATCGAAACCATTTCCTGGCAAGCTCATATCCTTCTTACCTAAAGCCCAGAGTGCAGCGATGGTTTTAGAATTTAAATTAATTTCCGCAATGGCATTATTTTCTTGTATCGTTACAAAAGCTTTCTGATTATCGCTGGTTACTGCAATATATTCCGGCTCCAAATCTTGAGAAAGTGTGCTTGAAGCTTTTAGTTTTCTGATTCCTGATGCAAGTAAAGATGCTTCCTGACTGTTGAAATCAGTAAATAAAAGTGTGGTTACATTCGCTTGCGAAATCGTGGAAATTCCGCCAGAAAGATCAATAATCGAAACCGAACCTTCTGGATCTATGGAATAATCAGCGTTCGGCTCGCCTTCGTTTGCAGTAAGAACTTTGCTTCCATCGGGCGTAAATGTAATCATGTCTGGTAAAGCCCCGACGGTAACTTTATTTATAAAATTTCCGTTTGTATCAAAAAATACAACAGATCCGTTATTTTGAGGAACTGAATTTGGAGAAGCAACTGCTACAATTCCATTTTTCACTGCCACACTGGTTAATCCACCATAAGCATTCATATCAACCGAACTGATTACCGAAGGAGCAGATGGATTGCTGAAATCTACAATGTCCAAAACTCCGGAAACAGCACTTGTGGTAAACAATCTTTTGGAAATCGGGTCGTGAACTACAATTTCTGTGGTGCTATTATTCGAGCCTGATGGATCGAAACTTCCGATATAATTTAAAGAAATTTGATTATTTGGAACCGGTGCCAACTTATCATTATCAATGATATAAATTGTTGCAAAGGTACTTCCGGAAATAGTAGCTCCCACAGGATTTTCCAAACTTAACACAAAATATTCAGCTTGTTGCTCCTCCAATTGGTCATCAATAATAGGAATAGAAATACTATAAGTACCTGGAGCTGCAGGAGTAATTTGGATGGTTTGTGTTGCTAAAGTAAAATCGCCAGAATCTGCAGTACTGAAAGGTGCAGCTTTCACCACTAAGTCAACCGTTGCGTTGGATGGTGAAGTAATATTAAGGTCAAAAATAAGTGTACCGGCGTTTTCATTAACTTTCACGAAATTTTTAGCGAAAGAAACAGATGTTCCGGAGGTAGTGAAAATACTGGAAGTCGATGATACCACCGCATTATCATTAAAATCTTCAACCATGTTGGGTTTTAATGCCAAGTAATAAGTTTGATTAACGTCTAAAGCTGGAATAGGGTTAATTGTTATTTCATTATTGAAAAAATTCGCGAAAAAAGGAACCAAACTACCATCAGAATTTCCCAAGCGAAGTTCTACAAGGTTCTGGGAATTGGTAATTTCGGAATTATCAATAAGACGAATATTTTCATTAAAAGAAATTTTCGGCTTTATGGTAGTGGCAACATTAGTTGCGCTATTTGGTGGGTTGTAAGTAACTACAGGCGCAGTAGAATCTATTCCTTCAGGGGTAGCGTCTAAAGTAAAATTATCAAGTCGATTATTGCCTACCGAACCACCTGGATTTGCAGCGAATTCCACTTTCAATTTAAAATTAGGATTATTGGAAACGTTGGGAATTGTGGAAAAATCCAAAGTTTGCAAGGTTGGATTTCCGTCTGCAGGAAAAATGGTTGTAAAGGGTATAAAATTGTTTCCATCAATGGAATAGAGCCAAAGTTGGGTTCCCGCGCCCGAACCTGATCTTCTTGTGGTGAATTTCACTACCACATTTTTGTAACCGGTTGTGGGCAGATTAAATTGCAATGCGCCACCAATAGGATTGTTGAATCTTAAATGCGTCCCGGAGCTATCACCGTTTCTAGCATTTAAATTTTCAACGTTGAAGTTCTGGCCGGTTCCTCCCGCGAAATCAATTACACTCGTTCCACCGGGAATCCCCTGCAGCGACGCTCCGGGAACCAATGCGACATTGGGCATAGTGATGGTGGCAAGGGAAGAGTTATTGTTGAAATTCCAGTAATGCACCAGCGTTTGTGCATTCGCCGACTGAAAACTCAGCGAAAAAATAATCGCAAAGAGTTGAATCAGGTAAAGTTTTCTCATTATTTTACTTTTAAATTAGATTGGTGCAAAAATCAAATTAATAAGTAAAAGAATGTTTAAGACAAGATTAAAGAATTATGAACAAAAAGTTGTTTACAATTCCTTAAGATAGAAGAATATGATGATTTTTAAAGGTTTTTCTTTGCCTTCAAATCATCGAAAATGCTATGAATCAATCCATCGGCAACCGAAATTTTCGGCACAAATATTTTGCTGATATCGCTCCAGTTCATCACATTATTGAAAATTTCCAAAGCTGGTACCAATACATCCGCACGATCCTCTCGCAATCCATATTTGCTCATTCGTTCCTGTACCGAAAGGTCATTCATTTCTTTGTAATATTTTTTAAGAAAAGCGGTGGACATGGGTTTTCCGTCTTTCGTTTTGCTCATCGAAAATATTTTGTTGATATTTCCGCCGGAACCTATGGCGACAATAGGTTTTTTGCTATTGATGTTTTTTCTGATTTCTTCTTTCATTTCTTTCCAATGATCATCGGTTACCAAACCATTAAGCAATCGAATGGTCCCGATATTGAAAGATTTTTCGTAGATCATTTTTCCACCTTCATAGAAAGTAAGTTCGGTAGAACCTCCGCCAACATCGATGTACAGATAGGCAAAATCTTTATCTAAGCCTTCAGCAACATGATTTTCATAGATTAAAGTAGCTTCTTCATCACCGGAAATAATTTCGATATTAATTCCTGAAGATTTTTGTACTTCATTGATGATCTTCTGTCCATTTTTCGCATCGCGCATCGCACTGGTAGCGCACGCTCGGTAATGTTCCACTTTGTAAATCTTCATCAAATCACTGAAAATTTTCATAGAATCAATCACCATTTTTTCTCTTTCCGGACCAATCTCTCCTTTTGCAAAAACATCCATCCCCAAACGCAATGGAATCCTCAAAAGATTGAGTTTGGTAAATTCCGGTTTGCCTTTTTTGGGTTCGATGACTTCATTAATCAAAAGTCGAGCGGCATTACTCCCGATATCGATGGCTGCAATTCTCATGATCTTTAAATTAAAATTCCGAAGGATACAAATGAAATAAATAGATATTTAAAGGTAAGAAGAATCAAATGAAAACGGCAATAAATCCCGGATTGTTTTGGTTTTGAAAATTTCACCATCCAATGAAGCAAAATAAATTTCAATTCCTTCTTTTTGTTTAGCTTCATACTCCAAAATCGATTGTCTGCAACTACCACAAGGCGGAATAGGAACGGAATGAACCGCTTCTTTTGGAGCGCCAATAACGAATAATTTTTTCATTTTTACATCAGGGAAATTCGCTGCCGCCCAAAAAATGGTGGTTCGTTCAGCACATAACCCCGAAGGATAAGCCGCATTTTCCTGATTACTGCCCGAAATGATCTCGCCGTTCTCCAAAAGTATCGCACATCCAACAAGAAAATCCGAATAGGGAGCGTATGCATTTTCGCGAATCTTTTGAGCCGCCTCGAAGAGTTTTTTTTCGATCGCATCAAGACTATTGTAGTTTTCGATGGATTCGAAAGTGATTTTTAATTCTTTTTCCATTTAAAAAAATTGGGAAGTAAAGATAAGAAAATTTGTGAAACAGCGTGCATACAGTTGATCTCAAAACGAACTTGAAAAATGGGAAAAATACCGTTAATTTGCAGGTTTAAATTTATTCCAAAATATGTTATACACCTCTATAAAACTCAGAAATCTAGAATTGAAAAACCGTTGGGTAATGTCGCCAATGTGTATGTATTCCTGCGAAAATGGAATGCCCAACGATTTCCATTTTGTGCATTATGGAAGCCGCGCCCAAGGCGGAGTCGGCCTCATCATTATCGAAGCAACGGGCGTGGTTCCGGAAGGTCGAATCACCAATAAATGCATGGGAATCTGGAATACTGATCAAGCAGATGCGCTTTCCAAAATAGTGAAATTCGTTCATGAAAACTCTGCAAGCAAAATCGGAATTCAGCTTGCTCATGCCGGAAGAAAAGCTTCCACCTGGAACGGAAAACAGATTTCTTTGGAAGAAGGTTGGGAAACTGTAGCACCCTCTCCGATTCCTTATTCCGAAGATGAAAGAATTCCACACGAACTTTCAGTCGAAGAAATTAAAAATTTGGTTAATAGCTTTAAAGAAGCCGCAAAACGTGCCATCGATGCTGGTTTTGATGTGATTGAAATTCATGCAGCTCATGGCTATCTCGTTCATCAGTTTTTGTCGCCTTTATCGAACACGCGAACCGACGAATATGGCGGAAGTTTTGAAAACAGAAGCCGATTTTTAATGGAAATTGTGGAAGCGGTAAACGAGGTTGTTGATGAAAACCATCCGTTATTTGTAAGAATTTCCGGAACGGAGTATGCGGAAGGTGGCTGGAATATTAAAGACAGTGTAGCTTTAGCCAAAATACTAAAGGAAAAAAAGGTTGACCTCCTCGATGTTTCCAGCGGTGGAAATATTCAGGGAGCGAAAATAAATCTGTATGATGGTTACCAAGTTCCTTTGTCGGAAGCTGTAAAAAGAGACGCCGAAATTGCAACCGGCGCTGTAGGATTGATAAAATCTGCAAAACAAGCCGAAGAAATTCTACAAAATAAGCAAGCAGATCTGATCTTTGTTGCCCGCGAAATTTTACGAAATCCATATCTTCCGGCACGTGGGTCATTTAAAAATAACGACGAATGCTTTTTCCCACATCAATATGAAAGAGCAAAACCTTAATCATTTTTATACTTAAAAAAAAGCCAACTGAAAATTTCCGGTTGGCTTTTATGTTTATGAGTACTCAAACTTTCGAATAACTTCCAAAGTTCGGTCGATTTCTTTTTCTTTAATCGCATCGGAAATAAACCACGTTTCGTAACCGCTTGGCGGAAGGTAAATCCCGTTTTCAAGCAGATAATGAAAGAAATTATTGAAGAGCGAATGATTGGCGTTTGCAGCTTCATCAAAATTAGAAACCGAATTGATATGAAAAAAGACGCTCATCATCGATCCTTTTCTGTTGATTCGGTGTTCGATATTTTTAGAATTTAGAATTTTCCCGATTTCAAAATCAAGCGTTTCAGTTGTTTTATTGATATTTTGATAGAAATTCTCATCTTTTCTGATCAATTGCAAAGTGGTCAAGCCGGCTCTCATTGCCAAAGGATTTCCACTTAAAGTTCCTGCCTGATACACGGCGCCTTTTGGAGCAAGGTGATCCATAATTTCGTTTCGTCCGGCAAAAGCTCCCACAGGAAGTCCACCACCAATCACTTTTCCGTAAGTGACCAAATCGGCTTTCACGTCATACACTTCTTGCGCACCGCCAAAAGCCAAACGAAAACCGGTCATCACCTCATCAAAAATCAGCAACGCACCATTTTCATCGCAAAGTTTTCTCAGATTTTGAAGAAAATTATTCTCAGGCAACACACAGCCCATGTTTCCGGCAACAGGTTCCACAATGATGGCGGCAATTTCGCCCGGATTGTGTCGGAACAAATCGGCAACTTGTTCAGCATCATTATATTTGGCAAGCAAAGTATCTTTAGCTGTTCCGGCAGTAACTCCCGGAGAATTGGGATTTCCGAAAGTTGCAGCGCCACTTCCTGCTTTAATTAAAAACGAATCGGAATGCCCGTGATAACAACCTTCAAACTTGATGATTTTATCTCTGCCTGTAAAACCTCTTGCTAAGCGAATCGCGCTCATACAAGCTTCTGTTCCCGAAGAAACCATTCTGATCTGATCAATATTCGGAACATTTTCTACAATTAATTTGGCGATTTCGGTTTCCAATTCGGAAGGTGTTCCGTAGGAAAAACCATTTTCAGCTTGCTTTTTGATGGCCTCCAAAACTTCAGGATGGGTGTGTCCTAAAATTGCCGGCCCCCATGAATTAATATAATCGATATATACATTAGCATCTGCATCGGTCATATATGCACCTTTCGCTGATTTCATAAAAATAGGAACGCCGCCAACAGATTTGAAGGCGCGAACCGGCGAATTCACTCCACCAGGAATATATTGATACGCTTCATCGAATAAAGCTGAACTTCTTTGATATAACATTTCTTTAAATAATTTTTGTAATAAATTTAGCTTCTCGGTTTTTTACTTTGAAGGTAAATAAGCTGACCAACTTTTGGCTGTTCTCCGTATTCCATCCTGTTTTTCGCATATAATTTCGAGAGTTTCACACCGAATTTTTGGGAAACATCATGCATGGTCTCTCCTACTTTCGTCTTGTACGTGGCCACATTTCCGGTTGATGCTTTGGATTCCAGGAAAAGAATATCGTTTCTCATCAAACCTCCACTGTCGAGTTCATTCCATTTCATCAATTTAGTTTCAGAAATTCCGAATTTTTTGGCAATCAATTTCAGTTGGGTATCGACCGGAATCACAACAAATTTTCTACCGCCATTCGGATGGTTTTTAACCAAAATTGAATTTAGCATTTCTGCACTTGTTTTCAATTTATTGACTGTTTGTTGCTGTTTTGCGTAAGAAGTTTGCTCGTACGGAACCGTCACCGTTGCAGGTTTTGGCTTCACTTTGCTTTGTTCTAGCTGCGCCATGAAGATTCGATCGCTTTCCAAACTAGGATACATTTTCAAAATGGTGTACAAGACTTCCTTGGAGTTGGTATTATCGAATTCGTAAAGTCTGTTTTTTTCGATTTTATCAATTAAAATATAAGCATAGCGCGGATTTGTAGCATATCCAGCTTTTTTCAATCCGTGTGCCCAAGCTTTATAATCTTTCATGTCCAGCTTGAAAAGATTGACATAATACTGCCGATAAGCTAAGAATTTCGAATGATCTTCATAAGATTCCCGCGGGTCATCATACACCCGGAAACATTCATTCGGCGCATCATCGGTGTGTTTCATGGTTTTTCCGGTCCAGTCTTCTTTGCATTTGATCCCGAAATGATTGTTCCCGATTTGTGCCAAGCGGCTTTGTCCGCCACCGGTTTCTAAAAGTCCTTGTGCTAAAGTTATGGAGGCCGGAATTTTGTACTTTTCCATTTCCTCTACCGCGTAGGGCGCGAATTTTTGTATATACTGCTCATCGTTTTTCCAGCTCTGAGCTTGGAATTTTGATAAAATAAGTATTGAAAGGATACAAAATATGCTTTTCATAAATATTTTAAATTTTGGTCTGATGCCAATGTTTTTATTTTTTTTGAAGGTTAAAGCCCTCACTTTCCGAGCTGAATCAACCCTCTGTTTTTCTTCCTCAACATGTCGTTGGCTCCTTCTATTCCTTGCAAACCGCCGGTGTGGAAAGCCAAAACCCGGCTCCTTTCGGGAAAATAATCTTCTTTGATAAGCTCGAAAAGTTTCCTCATCATTTTTCCGGTATAAATGGGATCGAGTTTGATTCCGAAATCATGGTAAAAATCATTGATAAAACGGATATTTTCATCAGTTATTTTGCCGTACCCACCATCTTGTGCATCGATCAGATCAAAATTTTTCTTTCCGGAAAGTTCTGCAACCGTCGTTTCCAATGAATGATCAATAACTACTTTAAAACCCAAAACCTTCTGATGTTGCTCCGCGAATCGGGATAATCCTGCTACGGTTCCACCGGTTCCAACTGCAGTGCAAAGATAATCAAAACTTTTAGTTTCCGGATTTAACAGGTGCTGGATTCCTTTCACAGCATTTTCGTTGGTTCCGCCTTCCGGAATTATTAATGCATTGGGAAATTCAATTTTCAAATTTTCGGTAAGCTGATTTTTGTCGCCATATTGCTCTCGGGTCACGAAACGAAATTCCATTCCGTTGTCTGCAGCGGTTTTAAGGGTTGGATTTTCCTGCCATCGATCGTGTAATTCCTCACCACGGATAATGCCCAAACTTGGAATCCCCGATTTTTTTCCCAATGCTGCTACGGCGGCAATATGATTGGAAAATGCGCCCCCGAAAGTGATCAGGAAAGGTTTTTCCGGGTTTTTTCCTAAATAATGATTGATGTTGTAGAAGAGTTTCCAGAATTTGTTCCCAGAGATTTTGGGATGAATGAGATCTTCGCGTTTGATGCAAAGCGTGATGTTCTTTGCTAAAGGAATTTGAATAATGGGAATTTTGATTTCCGGGATTTTCATGAAACAAATTTCGGGGAAATATTTTGATTAATAACGAAATTTTCAATCGGAAAACGAGTTGCGCCCCGGATTGAACGGCATGTTTGAGCTCTTTTTGTAAACCTAGGGAAAGCTAGGAACAAAAAAGCGAGTAGTGAAAGCCGGAAATGTGCGCCAAAAAATTAAAGAATAAACTTCAAAAAACTCCAGCATTTTCGGTGTTCCAAGTAATGGGAATCGCTTTCTTTTGCGTAGGCTTCACGTTCGAAAGAGATGGATTTGTAGGCCTGAAAGGAATCTCTGAGCCGGAAAAACCAGTAATAATATTCGATGACATACCATAAATAGAAGAAAATAATAAAAAGCTCCAGTTGCTGACGAAGGTGAATTTTCTCATGATTGATGAGCACGAGATCCTGGCGCGAGGCACTTTTCCGCAGAATAATAAAGGGAAAAATGGTAATCGCTGAAATTTTCGTATTTTTGAGAAGCCTTTGGCAAACCAATATCATGCAACAAAGATAAAATTTTCAGTTATTCTGATTTAACCCATGAGCAAAAATACCATCAAAGAAAACGAAGATTATTATTATAACGAGCAGGGCTACAAAGTTTTCACAGAGAAATTCCACCTGAAGCGTGGCTATTGCTGCAAAAGTGGATGCAAACATTGCCCGTATGGTTATGATAAAAAAACCGACCGTTTTATAAAACCGATTAAAAAAAATTAAATAAAATATTGGCGATGAAATCAACAATTAGCAAATACCGTAAAACAAATTTTAAAGCGATGAGTAAAAAATATTTTTTCCTGTTGCTGGCTTCGGCTACTCTAGGATTAACTTCTTGTAGTCCTTTTAATGTAAAATCCGATTACGCGGAAACCGCAAACTTCAATGCTTACAAAACATATAAACTGAGAATCGACGATTTGAAACTCAATGATATTGATAAAGACCGAGTACTGAATGAAGTTTCCAAGCAATTGCAAACCAAAGGCTTGAGCGTGGCGGACAATCCTGATTTGATTGTAAATGTGAAAGCCAACCACAAGAAAATTCAGGATGTACAAAGCACTCGACCTTACGGAATGTACGGTTGGGGCGGCCCTTTCGGTTGGGGAGTTGGGGTGAACAGAACTTGGACTTCCAATTATAACCAAGGTTCGTTGATTGTAGATTTGATTGATGCAAAAACACAAAAACTGGTTTGGCAAGGTATCGGAAGTGGAATTTCGGTAGATTCTCCAAAACAGAAACAAAAACAAATCCCGGAAATTGTTTCGGAAATTATGGCAAATTACCCACCACAAAAGGGAAAATAGTTTTTTACTATCAAACATAAAAAAGAACGCACTGGATTTCAGCGCGTTCTTTTTCGTTTATGAGTTATTTAATATTACTTGCCTAAAGCCTCCACAATAGGATTTCCGATATTTCCACTTGGAAACTGGATTCTGAGTAGAGCCGCTAAAGTGGGTGCAATATCGGTCATGTTGTAATCTTTATTGCTTTCTCCATTTTTGAACCCCCAACCCATGAAAATCAACGGAACATGAGAGTCGTAAGAATTCCAAACGCTGTGTGTGGTTCCGGTTTTTGAATAGGGCGGCAGCATCGAATCATGGGAAACCAACTGAATATCGCCACTTCTTTGCCAGTTATACCCATTGATTATTCTAGATTTAATGGGTTCCGGAATTGGAGCTTGCCCGATTTTTTTCAAATTCACGGCGAAAAGAACAGTTTGATCTTTATTTAGCTCATCCACCAAGTAGTCCGCGACTTCTTCCGCATTGAGCTTATTGGCTTTCATATAATTTTGATCCAAATAAATCTGATAGTTATCAATCGCAATGATGAGTTTATCGTATTGATACTTTAATTTTAGAAGATCATTTAAGTTTTTTTCAGCATTATCAGCAAAGAATCCAGTTGCCATTTTATGCTCTTTCATGAAACCTTCCGAATGTGCACCACCGTGATCGGCTGAAAGGAAAACGGTATATTGCCCTTTCCCAATTTTGGCATCCAACATTTTAAAGAAATCTGCCAAGTCCAGATCCAGTCTCAAATAAACATCTTGAACTTCAATGGAATTGGGTCCAAATTTGTGGCCTGCGTAATCTGTTGAAGCAATATTAATTGCCAGAAAGTCTGTCACATTATCTTTTCCCAATTGTTCACCATCCAAAGCAGCTTCTGCAACTTTCAGCGTTAAGGTAGAACCAAAAGGGGTATATCTGATATTATCTTTTTTGGCTTGGTAATCCTTCGCCAAATTGCTGTAAGGAAATGTAGGTGTTTTTGCACTTCCCAGCAATCCTTCCCACGGAGAATTATCCGGTGAGCTTTCGGTGTATTGGTCGATTGGGAGCAAAGTATTCCATCCGTTTGCGATTAATTTATCTGGTAAATTCTGCCCATTGAAATTCTTCAACCATTGAGGCAAATCGTTGCAATAATAAGAACTCGTCACAAAATTCCCGGACGAATCATCGAACCAGTAAGCTCCGGTAGGGTTATGTCCCGCAGGAAGAATGGAAGCGCGATCTTTCAGGGACACGCCTACTACTTTAGCTTGAAAATTAGTCGCCATTCTCAGTTCGTCAGTAATGGTAGTTGACCAGAGGTTTTTCGGAGAGTGGCTTCCCACTTTTTTGTTGGTGGTTCCTACAGGCATAACACTGTCGTCTGTGGTACAATACACATTTTTCCCGGTGGTTTTATCCGTCCAATCGTTCCCTGCAATCCCGTGAATGGCCGGAACAGAACCGGTATAAATCGATGTATGACCTAGAGCAGTAACTGTAGGGACATAATTGATGTGTACATTATTTAGTGAATATCCCTGGTTTAAAAGTCTTTTAAAACCATCATTCCCGAATTTGTCATAGTAACGGTACAAGTAATCCCAACGCATCTGGTCGATCACCAAGCCCACCACCAATTTCGGTCTTTCGAGTTGAGTCGTTTTATTTTTCTGAGCATTCATGCTGAGAGCCGACATGAACGCAAGAGCTAAAATGTGAGTTTTTCTGAACATTATTTTTACTTTTATTAAAGAGATACAAAGATAAGAGGTTTGTGTGGGAATGGAGCTAAATTCCTATTAAATCCTCAAATTTTACGATGATAAAGAATTTTAAAGTTTATTTATAAAAAAACCTTCCAGATTATTTCCTGGAAGGTTATTTATTATAACAGTGAATTTTTTAGAACTTCAAATCTCCGTTTACCTCTCTCACTGCTTTTGCAGCAGTAGCAAATTTCTCTTTTTCTGCATCTGTCAAGGAAATTTCCACGATTTTCTCAACACCATTAGCACCGATAATCGCTGGAACTCCTAAGCAAATATCAGATTCACCATATTCCCCATCCAACATTAATGAACAAGGAATCATTTTTTTGTGGTCACAAAGGATCGCCTGAACCATTACAGAAACTGCAGCTCCCGGTGCATACCAAGCTGAAGTACCAAGTAATTTTGTAAGCGTAGCTCCTCCTACTTTGGTTTCTTCTGCAACATAATTTTGCTGTTCTTCGGACAAAAATTCGGTTACGGGCACTCCATTTCTTGTGGCTTTACTCATCAAAGGAAGCATTCCGGTATCACTATGTGCGGCGATCACCATACCATCAACATCTGAAATTGGGCTTTCCAATGCTTCTGCCAAACGATATTTGAAACGTGCAGAATCTAAAGCACCCCCCATTCCGATGATTTTATTTTTAGGTAATCCTGAAGTTTTGTGAACCAAATAAGCCATGGTATCCATTGGGTTTGAAACCACAATGATGATAACATCCGGAGAATGTTTCACCAAATTCGCAGTCACATCCTTCACAATTCCTGCGTTGATGCCGATTAATTCTTCTCTGGTCATTCCCGGTTTTCTTGGGATTCCGGAAGTGATTACTGCAACTTTAGAACCTGCGGTTTTGCTGTAATCTCCGGTAGTTCCGGTAATTTTGGTATCAAACCCGTTTAATGAAGCGGTTTGCATCAAATCCATCGCCTTGCCTTCCGCAAAACCTTCTTTGATATCAACTAAAACTACTTCTGAAGCGAAATCTTTCATCGCAATGTATTCAGCACAGCTTGCGCCTACAGCACCTGCACCTACAACGGTTACTTTCATATCTAATTATTTATTGTTTTTCAAATGGGATATAAAACCTTTCGGTTTCCTCTTTTTACTTAATTAATGTTTTAAATTGATAAACCTTAAAAATATTTTTGCTTAAAAAATCCTTCAATGTCTTAGGACAAATCTAAGAAATATTGAAGTTGTGGGCAATTCTAAATTTCGAATTTATTTATTTTATAAATGATCTTGGTTGATTTTTTATTACCCTACATCAATCGCATTCTCTTAATTCTTAATTACCTTTGTTAGAAATTATCCCTTATATGACTTTCACCGAACAACTCCATTTGGGCTATCAGAATAGGAAATTCGATATCGACAAGAGGAAAACCGAAGATTTTATCGACCGCCTGTTTCGTTTTATCTTTTTTTTGGAATATCAGCGGTGCTCGGAAATTGAACTGATTGAGCAGCGGCTAAGTGACTTCAAAGCTGAATTTACCGAAATTTTAGCTACGGTGAAGACAGAAAATGAAAAGGTGGAAAGTGATGTCTTTTTTGAAAAATTCCCCAAGATTTACCATGCACTGCAAAACGATGCGCAATATATTTTTGAAAACGATCCCGCTGCACAAAGTGTAGAAGAAGTGGTATTTTCCTATCCGGGATTTTTTGCAATCGCGATCTACCGACTTTCCCACGAACTTTTTAAAAACAAAATTCCGCTCATACCAAGAATCTGGACCGAATATGCCCACAGCAAAACCGGAATCGACATTCATCCCGGTGCAGAAATCGGTGAAAATTTCTTTATCGACCACGGTACCGGAATCGTCATCGGCGAAACCACGGTCATCGGCAAGAAGGTGAAAATTTATCAAGGCGTAACTCTCGGTGCACTTTCGGTTACGAAAGATTTGCAGGATCAAAAACGCCATCCAACCATCGAAGATCATGTGGTGATTTACGCCAACGCAACCATTCTCGGCGGCGAAACCATCATCGGCGAAAACTCGCTCATCGGTGGAAATGTTTGGATCACCGAAAGTGTGGCACCAAATTCGGTGGTATTTCACAAAGGACAAGTCACGGTGAAGAACAAATTCCCGGGTAATGAACCCATAAATTTCATCATTTAATTCAAATAAAATTTAAAATAAATAATTCAAATCATGAAGATTAATAATGTTTTAGAAGCCATTGGAAACACTCCACTCGTTAAAATCAATACTATTTTTGATAACAAGGTGGAAGTGTGGATGAAGCTGGAACGCCAAAATCCAGGCGGCAGCATCAAAGACAGAATTGCACTCGCAATGATCGACAAAGCGGAAAGAGAAGGGAAAATTAATAAAAACACCCTAATTGTAGAACCCACTTCCGGAAACACCGGCGTTGGATTAGCAATGGTCTGCGCGGTGAAAGGCTATCAGTTGGTTTTGGTAATGCCCGAAAGCATGAGTGTGGAACGCAGAAAACTCATGTCTTCTTACGGTGCTAAATTTGTGCTGACTCCAAGAGAACTCGGAACTTCCGGCGCAGTGAAAAAAGCTTTGGAAATGGCAGAAACTCTCGATAATGTTTGGATTCCTCAACAGTTCGAAAACCAATCAAACCCGGAAATTCATCAGAAAACTACCGCCCAGGAAATTCTCAACGATTTCCCCGAAGGTTTCGATTATTTGATTACGGGCGTGGGAACCGGCGGCCACATCACCGGCGTTACGCAAGTTTTGAAACAACAGTTCCCGAACCTGAAAAGCTTCGCAGTGGAACCAAAAGATTCACCGGTAATTTCCGGAGGTAATCCCGGTCCGCACCCATTACAAGGAATTGGAGCTGGGTTTATCCCAAAAGTTTTGAACACGGAAATTCTCGACGGAACCATTCAGGTGGAAAAAGAAGAAGCATACGAATTCACCAAAAAACTGGCAAAACAGGAAGGAATTCTCGCGGGAATCTCAACTGGAGCTTCTTTGGCGGCGATTAACAAAAAACTTTCCGAAATTCCGGAAGGATCGAAAATTCTTACTTTCAATTACGATACCGGCGAAAGATATTGGTCTGTTGACGGACTTTTCGAGGAAAACGTTTTCGAATATTAAAGCAAAAAAATCCTGTTTCGGCAGGATTTTTTTATTTATAGAATTTCTGACATTTCGGGCAAATGTAAATTTTCGAGTCAGTTTGTGTGGACGCAGCGATCTGAATTTCGGTCTTATCTTTCGGACAAATTTTCTTCTCAAAAATCAATGCTTTGGAATTGACCTCATTATTTTTATAACTTTCAACAAGTTCATCTGCGAAATTCACAGCGCTTACGATGAGGTAGATCAGTTTTTTCTCAGGGATATTTTTAACCAAACTTTCGGGATGAATTTTTGCCTGATAAAGCGCTTCAGTTCTGATGAGATCGCCAATTCCTACAACAACATTTTTTTCCATCAAAGCATTTCCGATATTTTCTTCCGCGAAATATTGCTGAAGTTTGCTCAACGCCAATTCTCCATCAAATTTTTTATTTAAAATATCATTAGGAAATTGGAAATAATCATTTGGTTTTCCTTGATGAATTTTAGTTTCGCAGGAATAAAAATTGATCTCGGAATGTGGAAAATGCAAAGAAAAATCGGCGGCTGTTTTTTTAGTTTTGTTCACCAACATCGTTCCCGAATTCCCAAAATCAATACTTAGAAAGAAATCATTAAACACCAATAGCATCAAATTTCCAAAGGAATCCAGGTCTATAATTTTGGTAAAATCAATGGCAGAAAAATCGGTTTCCACCTTGCTAGAAGCACGCGAAACGGTTTGCCCCTTGAATCGCTGCAATTTATTTTTAAGAAAAACCACGAAAGAACCTTCCTGCATTTTTGCTGAATTTTAAGTTAAAGGATTGCTTTTTTATTGTTCTTCTTCGAAATAAAGTCGGTAATATTTCCCTTTCTCATCTTGTCCGGTTTCGATGAGTTTTCGGTCGCCGTGAACGTAGATATGGAAGTTTTTATCCAATTTTATGACACTTTTGAAACCTCGGCTTTGCTTCTTCACCGCCGCTTCACTTATGGCAAAATCTTCGGAAATGGAAACCTGCATTTCTTGTTCATAATCGGATTTGAAGTTACTGAAACTTTCGATAACATTAGGATCTTCCAAAACTTCTTTGGTAAATTCATCAAAATCAAATGTTTCTTTTTCTTTGAAAAAATTGATGGATTTGTTCAGAAAATCGGCTTGGTCGGCTTTGGTTGTTTCAAATTCCTGGGGAAGTTGCTTGGTGATATATTCTTTGTAAACCGTGAGCGTTTCTTGGGTTTGAAAATATTCGTCGTCGCGCTGTTTTACTTTCAAGAAATCCTCGAACCAATAGTACATATCGCCATTTTTGTTGTTATCCACCACCGAAACAGCATAACCTGTTTCTTTGCTGCTGTTGTAGATCAACGCGCCTTTATCCAGCTTAGAAAGCCCGATTCCGTAGTCTTTTTCGATTTCGAAAGCTTCATTCTGAGGGAAAATTTTCAGGAAAGGATTCTTATTTTCGGTTTTGAAAATCCCGATAGAATCGATCTTGTTTCCGTCGGCATTTTCTTCGCCTTCAAAATAAACGATGAAGAGTTCGCCGCTTTGTACCCGCGGATTTTCAGCGATATCATACAAATGTTGCGCAATATTTTCCGCTTCGTAAACGAATTTGTTTTTGTCTTCAAAAATCTCGGAAACTGAGCTGTACACAGGATTATTGACCAAATAAGTGTCGCTGTAAAAACAAAACTGTTCCTCCGATTTGAAGGCTTTCAGAAAGAAATCTTCGAGTAATTCTTTCATGTCTTCCTCCAGTTGCAATTCTTCTTGGGAAAGGATTAAAGATTCCTGATTGATTCTGTTTCCTACTTTATGAACGATAATTTTTGAGAGCATTTTTAAATTTTAAATAAAGTTGCAAAGATATTCTAAAAGGCAGAAGCGAGAAAGTTTCCATGGAAAATTCCACAGAAAACATTTCATTCAAAAAAATGGCTGATTTTAATGATAAAACTTTGAAAATGATGATTAGAAAACCGGTTTCTGTGCCTATTTTAAATTCGCATTTCAGGTTTTCGATATGTATGATAGATTGTTCCATAATTTTAATTTAAATAAAATGCAATCCGGCGGTTGCCATCTTCATCTACTCATTTTCTGTAGTTCCGGATTGGGAAGGGTTTCTCGTAATTAAAAAGTCTGAAAAATTTAAACCTTAATCTGACCAAACATATTTCTAATTCTAACATATAATCTCCAATTTATAACATCTAACTTCTAACTTCATACTTCTCACTTTTAATCACTTTTTGACAAATGTCAAAAGATAAAAAAACCTGCGGTCATACCTTTGAGTCATCATTAATCAACAAAAAATTAATTATGAATACAACCGAAAATCACAGAAAAGTAAATCATCAACCCGATGCAAGCCAAACGCGTCTACAGAATTTACCCACCAACACAATGCCTTTTCCGGATCAGATTGGGAATTACCAAAGAAATATCGGACTTCCGAACGGCAAATTTAAGGACAGCAAGGTTTACATTGTCGGCAGCGGAATTGCCGGACTTTCTTCGGCCTATTATTTCATTCGCGACGGGCAAATTCCTGCCGGAAATATTACTTTTTTAGAGCAGCTCCATATTGAAGGCGGTTCTTTGGACGGCTCGGGAAACGCGGAAACGGGATACATCATTCGCGGTGGTCGTGAAATGGATTTTACCTACGAAAATTTCTGGGATATGTTTCAGGATATTCCCGCTTTGGAACTTCCGAAACCTTATTCCGTGCTCGATGAATACCGTATTGTAAACGACAACGACCGCAACCATTCCAAAGCAAGGCTCATTCACAACAAAGGCGAAATAAAAGATTTCAGCAAATTCGGGCTCAATAAAAAAGACCAGTTGGCGGTGATGAAACTTTTGCTCGCGAAAAAAGAAGATTTGGACGATTTAACGATTGAAGATTGGTTTTCCGAAACCTTTTTGGAAAGTAATTTCTGGTGGTTTTGGCGCACTATGTTTGCTTTTGAAAACTGGCAAAGTTTACTGGAACTAAAACTCTATTTTCACCGTTTCCTTCACGCTATCGATGGTTTGAACGACCTTTCCTCGCTGGTTTTCCCGAAATACAACCAGTATGACACATTCGTAGTGCCTTTACGGAAACATTTACAGGAACTCGGGGTTAAAATTCAGTTTGGAACCGTGGTGAAAGATTTGGATATTGAAATAAATGCTGACAAAAAAATCGTCAGAAACATTATCACGGAACAGAACGGTTCTGAAGTAAAAATTGCCGTACGCGAAAATGATTTTGTGATCGTCACTACCGGATCGATGACGGAAGATACACGCTACGGCGACAATGTTACGGCGCCATTGGTAGATTTTACCAAAGAAAATTCCGGCAAATCAAAAGGATGGACTGTTTGGAATAATCTGGCAAAAAAATCTAAAGTGTTTGGCAAACCTGAAAAATTCAATTCGGATGTTTCCAAATCGGCGTGGATGTCGGCAACGCTCACCTGCAAACCGTCTGCTTTCGTGGAAAAACTGAAAGAGTATTCGGTGAACGATCCATATTCCGGCAAAACCGTTACAGGCGGTATTATTTCGATTACCGACAGCAATTGGGTGATGAGTTTTACCTGCAACAGACAGCCCCATTTCCCGAATCAGCCGGATGATGTTTTGGTCATCTGGGTGTATGCTTTACTGATGGACGAAAAGGGAAATTACGTTCAGAAAACAATGCCGGAATGCACCGGTAACGAGATTTTGGGAGAGTTGGCCTATCATTTAGGTATTGAAAATCAACTGGACAATATCATACAGAATACGATCGTGAAAACCACTTATATGCCGTATATCACTTCGATGTTTTTACCGCGTGCAAAAGGTGACCGTCCACAGGTTGTACCCGAAGGTTGCGTGAATCTCGGACTGGTCGGACAGTTTGTGGAAACCAATAACGACGTGGTTTTTACAATGGAAAGTTCGGTGAGAACAGCGAGAATTGCGGTTTATGAACTTCTTGACAGCAATAAACAGGTCCCTGATATCAATCCGTTGCAATACGACATCCGTCATTTGTTGAAAGCTGCCAACACTTTGAACGACGGCAAAGGTTTTCCGGGAAGCGGAATTCTGAACAAAGTTTTGAAGAATACCTATTTTGAGCATATTCTGCCGGAAATTTCACACGACGAACACGATGGTTTTTTCGCGCAACAGTGGGACAAACTGAAAGGTCTCTTTGAGCATAAGCAAGAAGGGGCGTAATTATTTAACCTGAAAAACTTTAGAGGTCTTTAATACCTGTAAGGTTTTCTAAAATTTAAAAAAAATGACAACAATAAAAAAAATCACCGTAGCCGGAAGCGGCGTTTTGGGTTCGCAGATTGCTTTTCAATCCGCACTGCACTGCTACGACGTGACCATTTACGACATCAACGCTGAGGCAATTGAAAAATCCAAAAAACTGATTGACACTTTTCTGCCTCGATACAAATCGGACCTGCAGATTTCATCTGAAAAACTGGAAGAAGCCTATCAGAAACTGCAGTTTTCCATCAGCCTTCAGGAAGCGGTTTCGGAAGCGGATCTTCTGATTGAAGCCATTCCGGAAAGTATCGGCATTAAAAAGGAATTTTACAGAAATTTATCCAAAATCGCCCCCGAAAAAACCATTTTTGCCACCAACACTTCCACACTCTTGCCGAGTTTATTGATGGATGAAACCGGAAGGCCGGAAAAATTTCTCGCTTTGCATTTCGCCAACGAAATCTGGAAACACAACACGGCGGAAATTATGGGCACCGAAAAGACCGATCCTGAAGTATTTGAAACGCTCGTGGGATTTGCCAAATCGATCGGAATGATTGCGCTGCCACTGAAAAAAGAACAGCCTGGCTACATTCTCAACACGCTTTTGGTGCCGCTTCTGAGTTCGGGAATCACTTTATATGCGAAAGGCGTTGCGGACATTGAAACCATCGACAAAACCTGGATGCTCGGAACGGGTTCGCCAATCGGACCATTCGGAATTTTGGATGTGGTTGGTTTGGGAACCGTATACCACATTTTTAAAACCGAAGCGGAACGCTCAGGAAATGAGGAAAAAATGAAATTTGTCAACGTGCTGAAAAATCAGTTTATCGATGCCGGAAAACTTGGCGTTTCCAGCGGCGAAGGTTTTTATAAATATCCCAACCCGACTTTTCAGGGTAAAGACTTTTTGAAATAGAAGTTTTCATTATTATAGAAAGAGCGTCCGTAAATTTCCGGGCGTTTTTTTGATTAATGTCAAAGCCAAATTTAAAAAGAAGCCGGAACTTTGCGATAACAAACAACTGGACAATGAAAAAGAACTTTTTACTGCTGCTGATTTTCCTTTCGGGGTTGTTCTTCTCGCAGGAATATTTTCCGGATATTTTGGGAAACGGTTTCGAGCAGAAAACATTGAATTTTCCGAACGATTACGAAGGAAAAGTTACCGCAACTATCATCCGCAAAAAAGCGGAAATTCCGACCCATAAAGCAGTGTTGTATATTCACGGGTTTAACGATTATTTTTTTCAGGCGGAAATGGCTGAAAGATTCAATGAAAAGGGGTTTGACTTTTATGCTTTGGATTTAAGAAAATATGGGCGTTCATATTTGCCGCATCAAACTTTTAATAATGTCAGAAATCTGGACGAATACAATGCCGAAATCGATGAAGCTTTAAAAATCATTGCTGCTGAAAATCATAACAAAATTCTTTTGGCAGGGCATTCAACCGGCGGCTTGATTACGACACGGTATATGAAATATCACCCTGAAAATCCGAACATTGCCGGACTTTGGGTGAACAGTCCGTTTTATGATTTCAATATGGGGTTTCTGTCAAAAAAAATTGGAATTCCGATCATCAGCGGTTTGGGAAAACGTCATCCTGACACGAAAATTGGCGGCGGATTTTCCACTTTCTACGGTGAAAGCCTGCATAAAGATTTTAAAGGCGAATGGAATTATGATTTAAAACTGAAACCCAATGCCAACGGGAAAGTGAATTTTGGCTTTATCCGTGCTATTCACCGTGCACAGAAAGACATCCGCAACGCAGAACTCAAGGTTCCGGTATTGGTGATGCATTCTGAAAAATCGGGCTATCCAAAAGTCTGGAATGAGGAAGTGACTTCTACCGATATCATCCTGAACGTTAAGGATATTCATAAAAATGCTGAAAATTTTAGGGGGAATCTCACGATAATTCCCGTTAAAGGCGGCATTCACGATTTGGTGCTTTCCAAAAAACCGGTGCGAGAAAAAGTATATGACGAACTTTTCAGTTGGCTACAGAAGATTAATTTTTAATAGTTTATTTTTAATGTTTAGTTAGTGAATAATGCCTCAATTCTGGGGCATTATTTTTATTTTTGTACAAATTGAATCCTGATGACTTTTCCCGAAATCCTTGCCACATATATTACGATCGATGATGATATCCGCAGTTTTCTAAACACCCAGACCGAAAAAATATCTGTGAAAAAGGGAACCGTTATCAGCGATCAAAACACGCTAAACCGCAAGGTGTATTTTGTAGAAAAAGGGCTTCTGCGCTCGTTTTATTTTGAAAAAGGAAAAGACATCACCACCAATTTTTACCCCGAAAACAGCATTCTCGCCAATAAAGACACTATTTTTGAGAAAATTCCGGCACGGCATTCCATTGAAGCTATAGAAAACAGTGAGATTGTTTTTTTCCGTTACTCGAAAATGGAAGAGCTCTGCGAAACTTCGCTTACTATCGCCAATTTCAGCCGCCGTGTTTTGGGACTTTTGATGTCGAATATGGAAAGGCGCATCAATTCCTTGCAGTATATGACGGCAAAGGAAAAATATATTCAGCTTTTAGAAGATAACTCTGATATCCTTTTGCGTGCGCCGCTTGGGATGATAGCTTCCTATCTTGGCATTTCTCAGGAAACACTTAGCAGGATAAGAAGTGAGGTTTAGAAAATATATAAAACTACAGACAGAGATGGTATTTGAGTGACGGTGCGGAAAATAATTGTGCATTTTGTAAAGATTTTATTCTTGCGTCTGCAGAATGCGAAGTTTCCTAAATAATGTATATTTACATTTTAGACGACGAAACCATTGCGGCTAAACAGCGGTTGTTTGGATTTCGATTGCATAATCAATACAATCCTGAACCGACCACCTGGAACTCTGCCCAAAACCGCCACATTCACCGCAAATATTAGGAATAATATAATCTTTTTCATGACTTCTATCTTTATTTTGATGAAACAAAGGTAGAACCATAACCTATTGATTTAAAATGAAATAGAAATACAAATCAAGTTTATCGACCAACTGAAAGATTTCATCGACGAACGGAATTTGCATAAACTACCGATCATATAATTTTTAGGGATTTTATTAAACATAAGGCAACAGAAAGCGACGCTGAAACAGAAAGCGATATGCGTCACAAAATAAACCGCCGTAAACATATTGTGTACGACGGTTATGAATAATTACTCATGCATTTTAATACATGAGTCTTTTACACCATTATAGTCAGCAATTTGTTCATCATCTTACTGTTTGCTTGACCTTGCGATTGATGTTCATTAGTGCTTTGTGCTTATTTAAATATTCAAAAAAATGAGATCACCATAAATTTAATCTCTGTTTAACGCATCTTTATAATACTCGATGGCTTTTTTTCTTTCCTCATCATGGTTAACCATTTCAACTGGATACGCTGCTGTTCCAAATTCGGGGATCCATTTTTTTATGTATGTAAAATTTTTATCAAATTTCTCCTGTTGCAGATAGGGATTAAAAACTCTAAAATATGGTGAACCATCTGCACCTGAACCTGCTACCCATTGCCAATTTCCAATATTTTGCGCCTGATCATAATCCAACAATTTATTGGCAAAGTATGCCTCCCCGATCTTCCAATCAATATGCAAATCTTTGATTAAAAAACTTGCTACGAGCATGCGAACTCGGTTGTGCATGAAACCAGTTTCATTAAGCTCTCTCATCCCAGCATCCACCAGTGGAAAACCTGTTTTTCCTTCGCACCATTTTTTAAATTTATCTTCGTCGAACTCCCATTTCACCTGATCATATTTAGGCTTGAAAGATTTGGTGACGGTATGTGGAAAATGATAGAGCAACATCATAAAAAATTCTCTCCAGATCAATTCCCGAAGGAATTTATTACTGTTTTTCCGGGCATAATTCACTAATTTTCGGATTCCCACGGTCCCAAACCTTAAATGGACTGACACTTGTGAAGTTGCACCTGCTGCGGGGAAATTTCTTTTTGCACCATATTGCTTCAGTAATTCCTCGCTTAAATTGGGCTTCTGAAAAATTTCTCCTGCATTTTTAAAACCGATATCTTTCAGAGTCAGATGATTGGGTGTAAATTGAAAAAAATGATCCAATAAATCTTCTGATTTATACTCTTCTAAATTTTCAGGTAATTGAGATTCCCATTGTTTAGCATACGGGCTGTACACTTGAAACGGCTGCCCATCTTTCTTTAAAACTTCCTGTGGTGCGAAAATGACTTGATCTTTAAAAGTTTTAAATTCAATGTTTTTAGATTGTAGAAATTCACGAATTTCATCATCTCTTTTCAGCGCATACGGTTCATAATCTTCGTTGGTGAAAACGGAATGAACATCATATTTTTTAATAATTTTTTCGAAAACTTCCTTTGGGTTGCCATAATAGAGATCAACTCCAGAAGCCACCTTTGCTAATTTTTTGTTTAACCTTTCAATTGCCTCGTAAATAAATTGAACCCGCTTGTCTTTCTTATCGGAAAGTTGAGTTAGGATTTGCTGATCGAAGATGAAGATGGGAACAACTTTTAAATGTTGGGATAATGCCCGATAAAGCCCATGATTATCATCTAATCGTAAATCTCTTCTGAACCAGAATATATTGATTTTCATTATTAAAAATATATTTTATACAGGGTGGTATTGCATTGCGCTTACGAACTGTGCGAGGGAAATAAATCTCCCAAAATTCTGAATCTACTTTCAAAGATTTTTCTCACTTTGTTTTTCACAAAAAATCCTGCAACCAAATCGCCAACAAATCCCATCGGTAATTTGAAATTTACAATGTCCGTCATGAGAACTTTTCCATCTTGCAGTTCTTCAAAATGGTGTTCGTGGTGCCACATCGCATAAGGTCCGAAACGTTGTTCGTCTACAAAAAACTCGCCTTCTTTCAGGTGCGTAATTTCCGTTATCCAATTATTTTTAACCAAAGGAAAAACTCCTATTTTATAGGTAATGATTTGTCCCTGATAGGTATAATTTGGTGGATTATTGGTGATGGAAAACGCCATATCATCTGGGGTAATTTTGTCTAAATTTTGCGGCAAAGAGAAAAATGCCCAAGCTTTTTCCAGGGGCATTGGCAAAACCTGTCTAGAAGTCAAGGTATAAATGCCGGATTGTTTAGTTATTTTTATGTCCATGATTGATTCTAATAGGTTGATCTAAATTCATTTTTTTCTTTAAAAATTCAAAAAGCAATACGCTGCCATAAAGCATCGAAAAGCAATAAAAAGAATCCTCCAGTGGCATGGTTCCCACACGAATTCCGAGAATTTCAGCATTATCATAATAAACTACGGGATTTGCCGAATAACTTCCCGTTAAAGCACCGTTTACAAAATAAAATGGCAGGTAAATCAGGATAAAACTTAGATAAAAACGTCGGGCATATTTCCACTGATAGATGATTTGAGCCAACATGAGCAAGGCAAATAAACCGAAACTGCACAAGGTGTACAATCTATCGTAATTATTCAGCACAACTCCCAACGAAATTATTAGTAGCGCGATGCTGATGATCTGGGTAGCTATTTTACTTAACTGTAATTTTGGAAAGAAATATTCCAGTGAGTAATGGATAAAGTTACTGGAATAAGGGATTAGAAGAAAAAACAGCCATTCTTCTACAGGCAATTTCAAAATTCTAAATCCTAATAAGTATTGATCGTTGAAACCCCAAATATCGGAATATGCGAAGAAGATATCCCAAATAATAAAGAATAACCCAACGCTGATAATTGCTAGAAAATATGGTTTCCAAAACCTTGCAAAATGCATCCACTTCTTTTCAAAACTAAAAAAAAACGGCACTGAAAATGTCGCGATATTTAAAAGGATATAGTAATATTTCTCCATAACAATGGTTAATTCTTAGTTAATCATTAATGTAAAAAGTCCAACAAAACATCATGATCAACTATTTACGCATTTTTCTGGCTTCAATAAAATATTTTTTGGGTACGTAAAGCATTCCGAAACACTCGCCATCTTCTTTTCCTAAATGTTTGTGGTGAATTTTATGTCCTTTTCTCAACCCTCGGAAGTACCAATGGTCCACTTTATCAAACCATTTAAATCTTCGGTGTATCAGTACATCATGCACCAAAAAATAGCAAATTCCGTAGAGCAAAACTCCAGCTGCTAAAAATGCTAACCAGGTAATTCCGCCCACAGTACCGAGATAGAACATAATCATGCAAGGAATAGCGAAAACCACAAAGAAAAAATCGTTCTTTTCGAAAACATGTGGATAGCCAGGTTGGTGATGATCTTCGTGAAAATACCAGCCGAGAAATCCATGCATGATGTATTTGTGTGTCAGCCATGTAATGCCTTCCATTGCTACAAAAGTAGCCACTGTTATTGCCAAATATAGTAGAATCATTTTTTTAAATATTTTTTAATGAAAATTTTCAAATCTTCGTCCGTTGTATTTTCATAATTTTTCAAGATAAATGACCGATCTTCTTTAATATTATCGGTATAATTCAGAAAAGCTGGTGCCTGTTCCTGGGTCATCAGTCTGAACAATCTTAATTCCAAATTTTTCGAATCGCTGCTAATTGCATGATTCAGGCTTTTTTTTCCTTCTTTAAAGTAGGATAATTTTTTAAAAGGATTGGCAGCATGTTTTGCCATGAAAAATTGTCCGACACTGTAAAAACCTTGGTAAATAGGCAATTCATTTTGTTTAAAAAGCGCCTCAGATTTCTCCATCAATTGTATTGCTGCAACTGAAGATTTTTCACCTTTAATTAAATAATTTCTCAGCTCTTTAAGGCTTTGAGCAAAAATAATATTGCACATCAACGTAAAAATTATGACCAAAAATTTCATCGAATAAAGTATAAATTCTTAGTTAGAAGCATCTCTCCCATCAGATAAATTTTCCTTGCATTAGAAACACGGATTCTACTTTTCATGAGGTTTTCTGCACGCTGTTTTTTGATTTTCTTGAAAAGACTGATGTAATACTTGTACGCCATAAAAACTGCACTTCTGCTTGATAAAGGAAGCATCTTGATCCCGATTAGCGCCTTTTCAAAATCGCTCTTAATATTTAATTCTATTTCTGCTTTTTCTCTTTCTGAAAAATCCAGAAAATTCACATTGGGGAAATAGGTACGATTCAAATCGTTGTAATCAGCAGAAATATCCCTAAGAAAATTGATCTTTTGAAAAGCTGCACCAAGACTTTGTGCGTAAGGTTTCATTTTTTCGTAGTCCTCTTGTGTTTTCACAAATACTTTTAAACACATTAATCCCACTACTTCTGCACTTCCATAAATGTAGAGATTATACAATTCATCATTTAAATCTTTAATCTCGCCTAAATCCATTTTCATGGAATATAGAAATGCATCGACCAAATCCTGCGGAATATTATTTTCTTTTTGAGTTCTGCAGAATGACTGAATCACAGGATTAAGTGAAATTCCGTTTTCTAAAGTTTCTCTGTAATTTCTTTCGAATTCATTAAGCAATTTCTGCTTATCATAATCATGGAAGGTATCGACTATTTCATCAGCAAACCGTACGAAACCATATATATTATAAATATGCTGACGAATCTCCCGACTGAATAACGAAGAGGCCCAGTAAAAAGAAGTGCTGTACTGTTTGGTTACCAACTGAGAAGTACAATCTGAAATTTTATTGAATTTTTGAAAATTATTCATAATGATCTTCTTTATTAATTAAATTTTCCTTTGCTTAAAATATATTCACTTACCACCTTTCCGGAAATTAATGCGGGGGGTACCCCAGGACCAGGAACGGTTAACTGACCTGTATAAAAGAAATTATCTAATTTTTTATTTCTTATGGAAGGTCTTAGAACAGAAGTTTGCATTAACGTATTTGCTAAACCATAAGCGTTTCCCCGACAGGAATTATAGCGATTTTTGAAATCTTGGGTTCCAAAACTTTTTTTGAATAAAATCTTCGGCCTAAGATCTTCACCGGTTGAATCCTTAATCCTATCTAAGATTAAATTAAAATAATGCTCATGGATCTCTTCCGAATCTTCTAAATCCACCGCAATAGGAATAAGGAAAAATCCAATTTCTTTACCTTCCGGACAAAGAGAGCTGTCCGTTTTGCTGGAAAAATTAGCGTAGAACAGAGGCGCTTTCGGGAAGGTCATTGTGTCATAAATTTCCTCAGCGTGCTGTTCAAAATCGGTGTCAAAAAACAGATTATGATGTAACAAAGTTTCAACCTTCTTATCAAAAGCAACATAATATAGCAAAGAGCTGGGAGCAAAAGTTTTCTTTTTCCAAGATTCCTCACTGTAGTTTCTGTTATTTTTAAGTAAATTTTCGGTGTGGGCATAATCCGCTCCCGACACAAAAACATCGGCAGCGAAGGTTTCTTTTTCCGTAGAAACACTCACCACTTTACCTTTTTCTGTCTGTATCGACTGCACCGCAACATTGGTCTTGAAATCCACTCCTAATTCCTTGGCCAGCTTCACCATTCCTAAAGCAACGGCATTAAAACCGCCTTTCGGATACCAAGTTCCCAAACCAAAGTCTGCATAATTCATAAAATTATAAAAAGCGGGTGTATCTTTTGGTTTCGCGCCCAAAAACAGGACGGGAAACTCCAAAATACTTCTCAGTTTTGGATTCTTAATATTTTTTCGGATTTGCTGACTGATATTTTTCACGAACAAACCTAATCGCGTTGCTGTTTCCCACGACACCAATTCCGTTATAGAAAGCCCCGGCTGATAAACCAAATCCTTCATAGCGATATCATAATTCTCTTGCGATTCATTCATGAATTTTTTCAGATGCTTTCCCGAACCTCTTTCAATTCTTTCAAAAGTTTGGATAATTTTTTCTGGAGTATCTTCTATATCAATAAAATCATTTTTACCAAAAACCACTCGGTAGGCCGGAGAAAGTTTTTCAAGCGTATAATAATCTGAGACGCTTTTACCAAAATCTGCGAAAAAACGTTCGAAAACATCAGGCATCCAATACCAACTCGGTCCCATATCGAACTTGAATTCATCAATCTCCATCATGGAAGCCCTTCCTCCAAGCTGTTCATTTTTTTCTAAAACAGTTACATTAAGTCCCGATTTTGCGAGGTAGCACGCCGCAGACAAAGATGAAAAACCGGATCCAATAATTATAGCTTTTTTCATGAGTAAAAATAATTGTCCAAATATATACTTTTATTTTTATATTTGTAAAATATTTTACAAATAAATAAATCACATATAAAATGAAAACACAAACAATCACAAAAGACAGCATTATCGAAGCTTATTCCGACTATATTTTGATTCATGGCGAGCGTCCAAAAAATATTTACCAATTTACTAAAGATTTAAACACCACAGAGCAAGAGTTTTATAAATAACATGGATAAGTCATCGGCGAAATCCAACATCTGGTTGTTAAGCCTTCCCGTTTAGAGAAAGACGGATTTGTAAACCTAGAAAGTACACTGATGAATTACGGATTAGTTACGTATTTTGTACCGGAAAAAATTGCGAAATTGTCTTATGCAAAACCAAATTCAGAACCTCTATTTTTAATCTCTTAATCATGAATACCAATTTTTTTATCAATTTACTTTTAGAAGTTCAAGAATTTGAAAATTCCGGAAGCTCTAAAAACGATTCCACCATTGAGGATTTTCGTAATTTTTTAAATGACAAGCATTACAAAAGTCAAAGCCCACGATTTATCTCGGAGAGTGAACACAAGAAGGTCAACGATTTAGAAAATGAAATTGCCAAGCAAGTGATCCTGCTTTCTCGTTTTACAAAGCAGATGATTCGCAGAGGCCTACAAGATTTTCCGGAATTATACAATGAAGAGTTCACGTACCTCTATAGAATCATGGACGAACCTTTGCTAACCAAAATGCAACTGGTAGAAAAGAATGCCCATGAAAAACAGACAGGAATGGAGATCATCAGAAGATTAGTGAAAAACAATCTGCTGGAGGAAATTCGGGACAGCAAAGATAAGCGGGTAACCCGATTGAAAATTTCCGAACTTGGCAAAAAGTACTTTGATCAATCCGTTGAATCTGTAAGCATCACTTCCAGAGTTTTATCTGCAAAATTAGATAGTGATGAAAAGAATAATTTACTGAATACTTTAAAAAAATTAAACGAATTTCACTTTAATGTCTATCACCAATACAAGGATTCTGATATTAAGGAAATTAATAATTTGATCTAAATCTCCACAACCTTAAAAAAAATTAAAATGAAAAAAATTTTAATCACGGGAGCTACAGGAATGGTAGGAAAAAAATTGTATTCTGTGCTTAAGGAAAGAGGTTATACTGCACATTGCCTGGTGAGGAAAAAACAAAACATTTTCGAAAACGAATTTGTCTGGGATTATGAAAATGACTATTTGGAGGAAGGCGCTCTAGAAGGTATTCACAGCATCATTCACTTGGCAGGAGCAACAATTGCTAAACGGTGGACTGCGGCATATAAGAAGGAAATCATCAGTTCACGAGTGAAATCTGCCCTATTCTTAGAGAAAAAAATTAAAGAAAAAAACATTAAACTACAATCATTCATTTCGGCTTCAGGAATTAATTATTACGGCGACTGGAATGATGAAAAAGCTGCTACGGAAAATGATGAGCCGCAAAAAAAAGATTTTCTTACGGAAGTTTGTCGTTTGTGGGAAGAATCCGCAAACCGGTTCGAAGCAGTTTCGGAAAGAATTGTAAAACTTAGAATTTCTCCTGTAATTTCGGCTCATGGTGGATTTCTGGAACCATTAAAAAAATTAACCGAACTACATCTTGCTTCACCTGTTGGCAGCGGTAAGCAATATTTTCCGTGGATCCATGTGGACGATTTGGTTGGCATGTTATTATTCGCCCTTGAAAATGAAAACATGAACGGTGCCTTTAACGCTTGTGCAGACGAAGTTCCCACAAATGCACAATTAATGAATACCTTAGCGAAATCGATGGATAAAAATTACATACCAATGACAGTTCCTGCCGTGGTTTTAAAACTTATCATGGGTGAAATGAGCGAAATGATTTTAAATGGAGTAAATGCCAGCAACCAAAAAATTAAATCAAAAGGTTTTATTTTTAAATACAATGCGCTTGATGACGCGTTGAAAACTGTGATAAAGTAGGCATCACCCTTAGAAAAATATTTATCCCTAATTTTTTTTGATCTAAAAAAAATTCTGTAATCGATTTAAAAAACAAACAAAACGCTGTAAACTATTAGCTTACAGCGTTTTTATGATTATTGTTAATCAGTTTAGTTGATCCTTATTTTACTTCTTCGAAGTCTGCATCTTGCACATCATCTGCACTGTTTGCTTGACCTTGAGATTGACCAGCATCAGCGCCTTGGGCTTGTTGACCCGCTGCGTACATTTCTTCAGAAGCGGCCATCCAAGCAGCGTCTAAAGCTTCAGTTTTGGTTTTCACAGAATCTAAATCTTTAGCTTCGAAAGCGGTTTTCAATTCAGCAACTGCAGTTTCAATGGCTGTTTTCTTGTCCGCAGACAATTTATCGCCAAATTCTTTCAATTGTTTTTCGGTTTGGAAAATCAATCCATCCGCTTTGTTGAATACTTCTACTTCTTCTTTTTTCTTAGCATCTGCTGCAGAATTTTCTTCTGCTTCACGCTTCATTCTTTGGATTTCATCGTCAGAAAGTCCTGAACTTGCCTGAATTTTAATGGACTGCTCTTTTCCGGTTCCTTTATCTTTAGCTGAAACAGAAAGAATTCCGTTCGCATCGATATCGAAAGTCACCTCGATTTGTGGAACTCCTCTTGGCGCTGGTGGAATATCTGTTAAATCAAATCTTCCAATTTCTTTGTTATCGTTGAACATTGGTCTTTCTCCCTGTCCTACTCTGATGCTTACAGCCGGCTGATTGTCGGACGCGGTAGAGAATACTTCAGATTTTTTGGTTGGGATGGTTGTGTTTGCTTCAATTAATTTAGTGAAAACAGAACCCATGGTTTCGATACCTAATGAAAGTGGAGTAACGTCTAATAAAAGAACATCTTTCACATCACCAGTTAAAACACCACCTTGGATTGCTGCACCAATTGCTACAACCTCATCCGGGTTTACTCCTTTTGAAGGTTTTTTACCGAAGAATTTCTCAACTTCCTCTTGGATGATTGGGATTCTAGTAGAACCACCAACCAAGATTACCTCATCGATATCTGAAATGGTAAGACCTGCATCAGCCAAAGCTTTTTTACAAGGCTCCATGGATCTTCTAACCAAATCTGCTGACAATTGCTCGAATTTGGCTTTTGTTAAGGTTTTCACCAAGTGTTTTGGTCCTGTAGCGGTAGCAGTGATATACGGAAGGTTGATCTCTGTTTGGCTTGAAGATGACAACTCGATTTTTGCTTTTTCGGCAGCTTCCTTCAATCTCTGTAACGCAATGGCGTCAGATTTTAAATCAACACCTTCTTCAGATTTAAATTCATCTGCCATCCAGTTGATGATCACATCATCAAAATCATCACCACCAAGATGGGTATCACCATTGGTTGATAAAACTTCGAAAACTCCGTCACCAAGATCAAGGATAGAAACGTCGAAAGTACCACCACCTAAATCGTAAACTGCGATTTTTTGGTCTTTATGATTTTTATCTAAACCATAAGCTAAAGCTGCAGCGGTAGGCTCATTGATAATTCTTTCAACGGTTAAGCCAGCGATTTCACCAGCTTCTTTAGTAGCCTGTCTTTGCGCATCGTTAAAGTATGCAGGAACGGTGATTACCGCTCTGGTTACTTCTTGTCCCAAATAATCTTCCGCAGTTTTCTTCATTTTCTGAAGAATCATTGCAGAAATTTCTTGTGGGGTATACTCTCTGTCGTCAATTTTTACTTTTACCGTATCGTTTGGTCCACTTACTACTTGGTAAGGAACTCTAGAAACTTCTTTAGCATCATCTTTAAAGTGGGTACCGATAAATCTTTTGATTGAATATACGGTTTTGGTAGGGTTGGTTACTGCTTGTCTTTTTGCAGGATCTCCTACTTTTCTTTCACCATCTTCGGTGAAGGCAACAATTGAAGGCGTAGTTCTTTTACCTTCAGCATTAGGAATTACAACAGGGTCTTTTCCCTCCATTACAGCAACACAAGAGTTGGTTGTTCCTAAATCGATTCCAATTATTTTACTCATATTTTTATTTTTTTTAATTTAAAATTTACAAACTGACTTTCTCCAATTTTGTACCAAGACAAAAAACATGACAAATTGACACAGTCTCACCATTCTGACATTTAGAAAAAAGTTGATTGGTTGCCCTGTCAATAAGATTTAACGATTTCTTATTGTAAATGCCAATATTTAAAATGACTTAAAATTCTTATTTTTGACCAAATCATAATTTCATCAATTACCATGTCGAATCAGTTTAATCCAAGAGATGTAACTTGGCTAGCCTTCAACGAAAGAGTTTTGCAAGAAGCAATGGATGAAAACGTGCCACTCCACCTGCGAATCCGTTTTCTGGGAATTTTTTCGAATAATCTGGATGAATTTTTCCGCGTAAGAGTCGCTGGATTAAAACGTGCAATGGATTTCAAGAGCAAATACATTTCCGAATCTTTCTACCAGCAACCTACCAAAATCTTACAGCGAATCAACAAAGTCGTGATTAAGCAACAACAAGATTTCAACAAAACCTGGAAGAAAATTCAGCAGGAAATGGCGGATCAGAATATCTTCATTAAAACTGCCAACAATCTTACTGCAGAGCAAAAATTATTTGTGCAGCAATATTTCGACGAAATGGTGGAAAGCAACGTGATTCCAATCTTGCTTCATGACAATTCACCAATGCCCTACTTACGGGACAAATCGCTGTATCTCGGCATAGCGATGCGCAGAAAAGATTTTTTATATGAAGCCAAATTCGCCATTATCGAAATTCCGTCCAGGGAAATCGGACGATTTGTTTTGCTTCCTTCTGAAAATCAAAACGAAAAAAACGTAATGCTTTTGGAAGATGTTATCACCTTCAATTTGCCGCATATTTTCTCATATTTTGGCTATGATGAATTTTCGGCGCACTGTTTTAAAGTTACCAAAGATGCAGAATTTGATTTGGATAATGACATCAAAACTACCCTCGCCGAAAAGATCGAAAAAGGCATTAAATCCCGAAGAAAAGGGAAACCTACACGTTTTGTATTCGATAAAGAAATGGATAAATCTTTGATCGAATTCCTGATTCGGAAACTGAACTTATCCAAGAAAGACAGCATTATTCCTGGTGGCAAAATTCATAATTTCAGACATTTTATGGATTTTCCGGATGTTTTCAAAACTTATACTAAACCAGAAGAGCGAACCTCTTTCGACCACCCAGAATTCATCGAAAAACGTGTGACAGATGTGATTCAGAAAACTGATGTTTTGCTTACTTTTCCGTATCACAAATTCACTCCAGTTATTGATTTGTTGCGGGAATCTGCGATGGATCCGGATGTAAAAACCATCCAAATCACCGCTTATCGATTAGCAAGCAACTCGAAGATCATCAATGCACTGATTAACGCTGCCCGAAACGGTAAAGAGGTTACCGTAATGGTGGAACTTCGCGCCCGTTTTGATGAAGAAAGCAACTTGGTTTGGAAAGAAATTTTGGAACAGGAAGGCGTGAAAGTACTGGTCGGAATTCCTAATAAAAAAGTGCATGCGAAGCTCTGCGTCATCAAAAAGAGAGCTCACAACAAAACCATTCAATACGGCTTTGTAAGCACCGGAAATTTCAACGAAAAAACGGCGAAAATATATGGTGACCATTTGCTGATGACCTCGGACAGAGGGATTATGGCAGACATTAATAAAATCTTCAATGTCCTTCGTAAACCTAAAGTTGATATTTTGCCCACATTGAAAACTTGCAAAAAACTTCTGGTTTGTCCGCAATTTATGCGTGAAAAAATCATAGCACATATAGATCGCGAAATCGAAGAAGCTAAAGGTGGGCGCAAATCCGAAATGATTATAAAAACCAATTCACTGAGCGACAGAACTTTAATTGAAAAATTATATGAAGCCGCAAAGGCCGGTGTACACGTCAGATTGATTGTTCGTGGGATCTATTGTGCGGTCAATCAAAAGGAATTTAAAGAAAAAATAAAAGCGATCAGCATCGTTGATGAATATCTGGAACATGCACGGGTAATGTATTTCTACAATCGAGGAAATGAAGATCTATACATTTCTTCTGCCGATTGGATGACCAGAAATCTCGATTACCGAATTGAAGCTGCCGCAAAAATCACTCAGAAAAACTTAAAAAAAGAATTGAAAGACATCCTCGAAATTCAGTTGAGCGACAATGTAAAAGCTAGAATTCTCGATAAAAAACTTCAAAACGAATATGTGAAAAACGATCAGAAAGAAATTCGTTCGCAGATAGAAACCTATCATTACCTAAAAAACAAGGTCCCGAAAGAATAAAAAAATTAAGCCCGAAAGTTTCTTCGGGTTTCTTTTTTGTCGCTGTTCTTGAAATATCATTACAAAAACGCTACATTTGCAGCACTTTTAGAAAAGGGAATTGTGTGTAAATCACAAACTGTCCCCGCAACTGTAAATCACGCAAAAAAATTGTTTCGAATTAAACCACTGGAAACGGGAAGGTGAAAACAATGTGAAAGTCAGGAGACCTTGCTAAAAGTAGTATTATTAAACGCTTTCGGAGGAAAAGTTGTGAATTGCTGAATGTTCTGTTCAGTACTTTTACCTGCATTTTTTCCGATAAGTAAACTTTTAACTTAATTTATTTTTTTAATGAAAAAAAGATTAATTTTTGTTGGAGCAATGCTTGTCGTAAGTTCAAACATTTTTGCACAGCAAGAAAAGGAAACCCAAATCGAGGAAATCACGATTGCCTCCAAAACCAAACAACAGCTTTACAAAACCGGAAAAAATGTACAGCTGATTACCGAGAAAGATCTAGAAAAATACAAAGGTCAGGATCTTCCGAATGTGTTGAACCAAATTGCTGGGTTTCAAATCACGGGTAACCAAAACAACAACCAAGAACCAAAATCACTGAAAATTCGTGGCGGAAAAAGTGCCAACGTTTTAATTCTCATAGACGGAGTTCCGTTGAAAGATGTCACTGGAAACGATTATGTAGTTTCCGATTTGCGACTGATTGCATTAGAAAACATTGAAAGTCTGGAAATTTTGAACGGCGCTTCTTCGGTACTATATGGAAGCAACGCAACGGTTTCTGTCATTAATATTAAAACGAAAAAATCTTCAGATAAAAAAATTGAAGGCCTCTTGGGAGCGAGAGCCGGTTCTTTTTCAACTTTTGCACAAAATGCCTTAGCTAAAGGAAAAATAAATCAATTCAATTATCAAGTTTCAGGGTTTAACGAAAAATCGCAAGGACTTTCGTCCGCAGAAGGCGAAAATTTCGAGAAAGATGGTTTTGAAAAACAGAACATTAATGCCAATTTTGGTTACGCCACCGAAAACTTCAATATCAACATCAACGGAGGTTGGAATCATCATCTTTTTAACTATGACGAAGGTGCTTTCACTGATGGAAATTACCGCTCTGATGACCAACAAAGCTATATCGGCGGTAACGCTAATTACAGATACAAAAATGGCGAAATTACTTTAAGTACTAGATTTTCTGGGAATGAAAGATTGGGACAAAACTTCGTGGGGAACGAATACCAAGATCAGTTTTCCTACACCGGTCGTAATTTTTTCACCGAATTATTTAATCATTATAAAATTTCAGAAAACATCAGTTTTATCGCCGGAATTCAGTTCGAAGACCAAAAAATGGGCGCAAAATCGCTTCCTTGGGGAGGAACTTCTTTTGTTGAAGATCTAAATAGAAACGAAACCAAAACCAACACTTTCGATGCTTTTGCCAACGTAAATTTGAAATATCAATTTCTAAATTTGGATGCGGGAGCCAGAATGACCGATCATTCCAAGTTTGGAAATCATTGGGTTTATAGCGTAAATCCGTATATTTTAAAAGAGTTGGAAACGCTGTATTTCAAAGTTGGATATTCCTACTCTACCGCATTTATTGCACCTACACTTTACCAAAATTATGGTTCGTTACCTTATGTTTTAAGCAATTTCGACCTGAAACCGGAAACCAATTCTTCCCATGAAATCGATTTAAGCTTGGGTAAAAAAGACCAAAGTATTGTTTTCAATGCAAGCTTTTTCCAAAGATCAGAAAAAGATGCTTTCGCCTTCGAAACGGTAGATTTCACCACTTTTGCAGGACAATTTAAAAATGTTGGCGAAAATAAAGTGAAAGGTTTTGAACTAGGTTTGAAATATCGATTAAATGAAATGATCAATTTCGGCGGTAATTTTAGTTTTGTAGAAAAAGACAAAGAAGCGACCATGTTGAGACAACCAAAACAGCGCGTCAATTCTTACCTCGAAATCCTTCCTTTTGCTTCCACAAGAATTAATTTGAGCCATCAATTTGTTTCCAAAAGAATGGATTCTTACTACAATTCGGCAACTTTTGCTGTTGATCGCGTAGAATTGGAAAGCTATAATCTTGTTAATTTAAACATCAATCAGAAAATCAATTCCAAAATTGAGGGTTATCTGAATATCGGAAATCTTTTCAACACTTCTTATGTCGATGTTGTTGGATTCACCACAAAACCAAGAAATTACACCGTTGGTGTGAATTACAATTTCTAAATCTTAAGGTTATGTTGTTAAAAAAAACGGATGCAATTTTTTTGCATCCGTTTTTGATTTTTTTGTTTTAAACAAGCTTTAATCCTAATATTTCCGCTTCTTTGATAACGAAATTTCGGGCTTGGTCTTTATCATTTTCAATTTCGCCTTCCAAGATCGCTTCTTTCACTTTTTCCTTTAAAATCCCGATTTCTCTTCCCGGCTTTAAGCTGAAAAGTTCCATTATCTCTTCACCTGAAATTGGCGGTTGGAAATTCCGAACCTGATCTTTTTCCTCCACTTCCTTTATTTTCTGCGCAACATATTCAAAGTTTTTCTTGAACCTTGCCTGTTTCGACGCATTTTTTGTAGTGATATCTGCTTTGCAAAGTGTGAAAAGATCCTCCAAATCATCACCAGAATCAAAAAGCAATCGTCGCAGTGCGGAATCCGAAGTACCATCATCGATTAATGCGATCGGTCTTGACGAAAGTTTCACCATTTTTTGTACATACTTCATATCACTCCCCATCGGTAATTTCAGTCGGTAGAAAAGATTTTTCACCATTTTTGATCCCAAAAATTCGTGTCCATGAAAAGTCCAGCCGGTTCCTTCCACGAATTTTTTGGTGGGTGCTTTTCCGATATCGTGCAGCAAAGCCGCCCAGCGAAGCCACAGATTTTCGGTATTTTCCGAAATATTATCAACCACTTCCAGCGTATGCCAGAAATTATCTTTATGGGTTTGTCCTTCTACTTCTTCGATTCCGCGCAATGCTGTTAATTCAGGTATAATAATCGGTAAAAGTCCGGTTTCTTCGAGCAATTTCAAACCAGTTGACGGTTTTTCTGAAAGCATGATTTTGTTGAATTCCACCATGATTCTTTCCATGGAAACAATTTTAATTCTTTCCGCTTCCTTCTGGATTGCCTGAAGTGAATGTTCTTCGATTTTAAAATTTAAAGTGGAAGCAAAGCGTATCGCCCTCATCATCCTCAAAGGATCATCGGAATAGGTCTGGCTTGGCTCCAATGGAGTACGAATAATTTTATTTTGGATATCTGAAATTCCGTTGAATGGATCGATCAGTTCACCGAAACTGTCTTTGTTTAGGGAAATTGCCAGTGCATTAATGGTGAAATCTCTGCGTTTTTGGTCATCTTCCAAAGTTCCGATTTCTACCGATGGTTTTCGGGAATTTTCGGCATAACTTTCTTTTCGGGCACCTACGAATTCCAAATCTAAACCTTCGTGTTTGAACATTGCTGTCCCGTAATTTTTAAAAACTGAAACCTTTAATTTTGAATTGATTTCTTTGGCAACCGCTTTGGCGAGATCCATCCCGTTTCCTTCGGTAACAAAATCGATATCGGTAGGAGCTTTTCTTTTCATAAGAAGGTCTCGCACATAGCCGCCCACGATAAAAACGGACTGGCTGTTTTTTTCTGCAGTTTCAGAGATGAGTTTGAAAAGCTTGAAATTTTTATTTTGAGTAAGATTAATATGCATAGCAGGAATTCCGGTCCCGGAAAATTTCTGCAAAGATAGCAAAATAGAAAAACCTGCATTTCTGCAGGTTCGTTTATTGTATTTTTTTACTTTCATCGACGAGCCAATCATCGATTTCTTCTTCGAGGTACGAAGTCTGGAGTTTGATGGCATCCAGAAAATCATCGGGGATATTTGAAATATCCGTATTCTCCAGATTCCATAATTCATCGGACATCAATTCGTACTCGGAATAAATTCTTTTGAATCTTGGACTTTCCTTTTCCAAAGCTTCAATTTTTTGCTTGTACGGAGTAAATTTTCGGTACTTTCTGGGAGTATTCATGAGTTTTGAGTTTAGTTTTCATCGAAAAAAAAAATGTTCACTTATGTGTTTTAAGATAAAAACCATTCTCACAAACGATTGAAAATGAAAATTTTATCAGGAAATATCTCTTATTCGGGAAAATAAAGTTATACATATTTTCGAAATAAAAAAATATTTTAACAAGAATTCTGATTGTTTAACATATAGTTATAAATTTGCAGAGATTAGATCCTATGAAAGAATTTTTACTGAAACAGAAACAGGTTTTGCTTTTCATTTTTGCTGGTGCACTGAGTGCTGTTGTAGAAATCGGTTCGTTCAAAATACTGAG
Organism: Chryseobacterium senegalense; assembly: GCA_001403755.1. GTDB lineage: Bacteria > Bacteroidota > Bacteroidia > Flavobacteriales > Weeksellaceae > Kaistella > Kaistella senegalense. The sequence goes on from CYUH01000013.1 coordinate 50,632, forward strand.
TTTATATTTGCCGAAAATATTTATTGATGAGAATAATTTTCATGGAATTCACTATCCTTTAAGCAATATCTTTTCGACATGTTGCGGAATTATTACCAATTATTTTCTTAGTATTTGGTTTGTTTTCGAACGGGGAAAACATTCCAAAAGAAAAGAATTTGCTTATTTCATGTCGGTTTCTTTTTTATCAACGATTTTGAGTTTAATTGTTTTTCAAATGTTTTTCCGTTTTGTATTTACGGATGCTATCAATTTAGGATTTTTTGTATTTAGCCAGGAAATGATTAGTAAAATTGCGGCAATATTATTGGTTTCAATGTTGAATTACACCGTAAAAAAGAAAATGATTTTTAACGGATAATTTCATCAGTAAAAGAAAATATTAAATGAAAAAAATCCTGAATTATATATGGCGCGGGTGGATGATTATCTTGGGAACTGTGCTTACCATCATCCTTGGAATTCCGGTTTTGTTGTTATCCATTAGAAAAAAAGATTACAAATATGCTTATCAATTTATCCGGCTTTGGTGTTTTGGTATGTTTTACGGCATGGGATTCCGCTATGAACTGAAAAAACTGACCGATAAAAAAATTGATAAAAACACGCAATACGTTTTCATATCAAACCATACCTCGATTATGGATGTGATGCTTCCTTGTATTTTGATGCCGAACCATCCGCTTTGCTATGTTGGTAAAAAGGAATTGGTGAAAATCCCGATTTTTGGTACCATTTACAAAAGAATTTGCGTGATGGTGGATCGCAGCTCTGCCAAAAGCCGCGCAGATGTTTACCGAAGATGCGCCGAACGTATGGAAGAAGGCCAAAGCATCGTTATTTTTCCTGAAGGTGGCGTTCCGGATGACACTTCAGTGGTTTTGGATCATTTTAAAGATGGTGCTTTTATTTTGGCTTCAAAACATCAATCACCGTTGGCAGTTTTTACGTTTGTTGGGCTAAAGGAAATGTTTCCATTTGATTATTCGAAAGGTTTTCCGGGTAAGGTGAAGGTCTATTTTAATGATATTTTGCCTCCAGACAAATCGACCAGTGACCTAAAAGCACTGGCTTATAGCGCAATAAAAAAGACTTTGGAAAACTCAAACTGAAAAATAATTGGTTATATTTGTTTTTAAGAAATTATAAACAAATATGTCATCTAAAAATCAACCAACAAATTATCCTGCATTATACACTTTAATTTTAGTGTTTTTTTTCTGGGGTTTTATTGCAGCGGGGAATAGTATTTTCATTCCTTTCTGTAAAAATTACTTTTCTTTAGATCAGTTCCAATCGCAGCTTATCGACTTTGCATTTTATACCGCTTATTTTCTTGGAGCACTATTGCTATTTATTTTTAGTACGATTAAAGGATATGACATTATAGGAAAATGGGGCTATAAAAAAAGTATAGTTTACGGACTATTGCTTTCAGCAGTAGGCGCAGCAGTGATGATTGTTGCGGTAAAAAGCAATTTCTATTATGGCATGCTGATAGGGTTGTTCGTGGTTGCGCTAGGTTTTTCGATTCAACAAACTGCAGCGAATCCATTTGCTATTTTATTGGGAGATCCCAAAACTGGTGCAAGTAGGCAAAATCTGGCGGGCGGAATAAATTCTTTTGGTACTTCAATTGGCCCTATCATTGTGGGTCTTGCGCTTTTTGGCACCACCGCAACGGTAGATGATGATCAGATAAAACATTTGACTCTGGATAAAGTTATTTTACTGTATACGGCAGTTGGCGCTCTATTTATTATTGCGGCTGGTATATTCTATTTCTCTAAAAAACTTCCTGCCGGTATCTCATCAGAACAAATAGAAAAAGCTGGAAAAGCCAGAACGAATTTAATCATAATGAGTTTATTGGTTCTCATTTGTTTTGTGCCTGTTTTTGCGACATACAATTCTGACGAAGCAAAAAGAATTGAAGTGTTAAATAAAGATATTAACACCCTAAAAACTGCATCATTAGAAGAAACAGACTTTGCTAAAAAAGAAGTAATGATGCAAAGTATTGAAACGAAAAATACGGAATTACAAACCATAAAACATCCGCTGGAAAAAACGAGGATGATTTATTTGATTGGTGCTTTATTAGCGGTAGTTGCTTCGCTTGTGTTTGCAAATTTCAGTGCAAAGAAAAATCCTGAAGGTTGGGGAGCAATGAAATATCCACAATTGGTATTAGGAATGATTGCAATCCTTGCCTATGTGGGTGTAGAAGTAGCAATTGGGAGTAATTTAGGAGAATTACTAAGTTTACCAGAATTTGGGGGACATCAATCATCAGATTTGGCACCGTACATTTCAATGTACTGGGGCAGCTTAATGATCGGTCGATGGACAGGAGCAATAAGCGTTTTTAATCTATCCAAACAGCAACAAATCATCGCAACCATCGTAGTACCGCTCATCGCATTTTTGGTGATCATCGGCATTAATACAGTTGCGCAAAAAGATATGTCCCATCTTTATTTTTATGTGATTTGTGTTGCCATACAAATTTGCTTATTTCTACTCACCAAGAGTAAGCCAGCATTAACCTTAATAATATTTGGATTATTTGGAGTAGCGGCAATGATTATTGGTTTGTTAACAACCGGAAATATTGCGATTTATGCGTTTCTTTCCGGAGGTTTAGCTTGTAGTATTATGTGGCCTTCAATTTTTGCTTTGGCGGTTACCGGTCTTGGAAAGTACACGGCACAAGGTTCGGCATTCTTAGTAATGATGATCTTAGGAGGTGGGATTATTCCTCCACTACAAGGAAAATTATCGGATATTGTCGGTATTCACAATTCCTATATTATTCCGGTATTCTGCTTCGTATATATTACATTGTTTGCCTATTTGGCTAAAAAAGCACTTAGCAATCAAGGGATCGACGTTGATGATTTAGAAAATGAAAATGCACACTAATCGATCATATTATCAAAGAAAAAGGTTTTGGGCGGGTATTCTACTTGCCCAATTTCTTTTGTTCTACTTATTCTCGAAAATACCTTTTTTCATCAACGTGTTCTCGAGTTTTTTCGAATGGCAAAAGACAGCTCATCAAAAACTATTTGCGCCAATACCATTTTCGGTAGGTGATATTTTCTATGTTAGTTCAGGAGCGACGATTCTTATATTTCTATTTAAAATTTTAAAGAAGAAAACCCGAAACACTTATTTAGTAAAGCTTTTAGTCATTTTAAATTTGATTTATATCATTTACCAAATTTTCTGGGGACAACTCTACTTTCAGAAACCCATGATCCAACAATTACCACCCGAAGAAATCTCTTTAGAAGAAACAAAATTTTTAACCTTAAAATACCTTAATCTTTGCAAACAGACCCGTAAATTGGTAAAAGAAGACGAAAATGGGGTTTTCAAAATTCAGAATTTATCTACAATAGAATCCGAAATTGTGTCCCAACAAAGGCAGGTTCCCGAGTTTCTCAGCGGTAAGAAAAGCACAACAATCAATAATTTTAAGCCCAGTTTATTTCGCATTATCATGAGCTATACAGGTATTTTGGGTTACTATAATCCTTTTACCGCAGAAGCGCAGTATAATGCAGCATTGCCCTCTACACAGATCCCTTTTACTTTGGCACACGAAAGTGCTCATCAATTGGGTTTTGCCAGAGAGCAAGAAGCCAACTTTATCGCATATCTTTTAGGCAAAAATTCTGGAAATTCGGAATTGAAATACAGTGTTGAGTTTTTTGTTTTGAGGTCTCTATCAAACTCATTGGTCGAAAAAAATCCAGACTTTGTGAAAAAAGTACTCGAAAACTACTCACCTGCGATGAAAAGAGATCGTATTTATGAAAAAATGTTCGCCCAAAACCACGATGGAATTCTTTCAATATTCTTCGAACTGAGCAACGATCTATTCCTGAAAAGTAACCAACAAGAAGGAAGCATTACTTACTCCTATTTTGTAGAATTGATGGTGCGTTACGAAAGAATGATTAAGTAATAAAAACAAAAAAGAATCGCATCTTGCGACACGATTCTAAAAACACAAATGATGAAAAAAAATTTATTGTCTTTTAGATAATTGATATCATCATTAAGACGCCGTAAAATTAAGACTTATCTTTAAACTTACAAAATTATTGGAACAAAAACTATCACAAATTATGTTAAATAAATTTTCCTCCGAAAAGTTGGAAAGACTGACAATGACAAGATTTTAATCTTAAATTACAAAGATAATTCCAGATTCGAAGAAGTTAATTTTAACTGGCAAATAATTTTAATCTCCTTTTTCGGAACAACAACATTGTTTCCGTAAACTAAAAAAGTCCAGCAATTGCTGAACTTTTTTTGTAGCGAAGACGGAAGTATCTTTATAACACAATAAATCCCAATAAATAATTAAAAAACAGATTATTAGCAATTTATGAAATTTTACAACCAAACAAAACCCAATTAATATTATTAGATAATCTCCGATTTAGTCCCCGATTTTTGAAGAAGGGACTATTTGAGATTATTTGTAAAGTCAAAAATAAGATGCTTGAGAATTCCAATTTTAGTGTGGTTGGATTCATAATAGGAATTTATTAGATTGTGAGATTCAAGGTTCAACACCTCAGAATTTCTTTTATCTTTTATTAAAAGAAAGTTAATCCCGTTTTTAGTTTCAGAGCAATTGTAGATACGGATTTCTGTTTCCGAATATACATACAGAAACAATACTTTTTTGTAGTTCCAAATTTTACGGTGTGTTTCAGCAATGTCTTTTAAATATATTTCGTCATTAAATTTTGCAACTTTTTTCAGAAAAACAGCAGGAAAACTATTATTGGTTTCTTCGTCTGTATTGAAATAAATTAAATCAACACCAAAATCTTTTTCTTTTACTTCATTTAGGATAACAGCTTCACCATTCGATAGTTTTTCACTATCGGATTGAATAGACTTTGCCCTACCTAAATCAAGAAATTCAAGAATGTCAAGTGCTGCCATATTACTACATACAATTAGTACACAATCTCCAAAGATACTTTAAACTTACTAAAAAAAAGACTATTCTTTCAAGGAATTTTTGGTCATTCACTTATTAGGCGAGAAAGATTTTCGTTAAAAAGAATCAAACTTCTCCATAGCTGTTGCTTTTATTTCATCAGCAATATCAATATATGGTTTCATTGCCTTATAATCACTATGTCCTGTCCATTTCATAACCACTTGAGGTGGAATTCCCAAAGACAAAGCATTGCAAACAAAGGTTCTCCTTCCTGCATGAGTACTCATAAGTGAATATTTGGGAGAAACTTCTTCAATCCTTTCATTTCCTTTAAAATAAGTCTGCGTAACCAGTTCGTCAATTTCTGCTAGTTCAGCTAACTCCTTTAAATAATCGTTCATTTTTTGATTACTTATAACAGGGAGAGCTTTATTTTGACAAAATTTTTCATCACTATATTTTTCTAAAATTTCACGACTTCTATTGTTAAGCTCAATAATGAGATTGTCAGAAGTCTTTAGTGTTGTAATCTCAATATAACTTTCTTTTATATCAGATTTTTTCAAGTTATAAACATCCGAGTATCTTAATCCTGTAAAACATTGAAAAAGGAATATATCTCTAATTTTCTCTAGATAAGCCTTATCTTTTGGAATTTCGTAATCACAAAATTTTTTAAGTTCCGTTTTGTTCAAAAAGATAATTTTCTTTTGAACATTTTTTATTTTTGGTTTAAATAACTCAAAATCCGTATTAATCGTATATCTTTTCTTTTTAGCCCATTTTAGAAACCATTTTACGGCGGCAATTTCTTTCGCAATGGTTGAGTTTTTATGATTTCTTGACTCTAAAAACTTTTGATAACTTGTAAAATATTGTTCATTAAATTTCTCAAATGAAATTTCTTTATCAAATTCTTCCAATACTTTTTTCTGAGTTTTCATTTTTTGAAGAGTCCTGAAATTCCATTGACTGTTAATTGATTCTTCATTAACAAACACATCATATACCTCAAAAAAACTCTTTTCAGGTTTCAGTTCTTCCTTGGGCGTTCTTCCAATCTCAACATTAAACAATTCCCTAAACTGTTCTTGGTTAGGTATCACACCATCAATTTCGTATTTCTGAAAAGTTCTCTCACAAGCTGATTCAAATAACTGTATCTTTCTATTTATAACACTTGCCGAGACTTTTTTGTTCCCGTGAGTTGTATTTGCTTTACAGCGTTGTGTTTCTGTGCTCCATTTTTGTACTTCTACTCTATATCCCAAATTGAAAGCCACAATGTTGCCATCCCACTTAATGCGATATCGCAGTTTTGCAGTAGGGTTGTCTTTTTCCCTATCAAGAAGAAATTGAGCGTGATATTTTATATTCATATTAGAAAAAATTGATTATCTACTTTCAATAGAACCCAATTTAAAGTCCCGTATTGACACTCCTTCTGCTTTAATCAAGTCGTCTAACGAGTATTTTAAAGTTTTTATAAGTTGATTGTCAGCATAGACATTTATTGTTTTGGACAATGCTGAAGAAGTTGTTTGCTCTGAACCGCCTTTATGGGTGTAGATTTTTAAAGAGAAATATAAAACAGGTTCGCTGGTTTCAATAAATTCAATGGGCTTTAAAGAATTTTCTGATATTCCTGCTTCATTTCTATAATTTGTAAACTCTTGGGAAACCTTCATTAACTCATTGAAAGACTTATAATTTAAGCCTCCCGCTTCATCTTTCCAATTATTCGTTCCCATAGTATTTGTAACAACTGAAATTTCCGTATTACTTTTACTAACAATCTGTTCTAAATTTCCATTATTCACTTTTACAATACGAAGCCACATGTTTTGATTGTATTTCTCAAAGTCCCCCGCATTTACTATCTCAATTTTCAACTTTCTTTGATTTTTTATCAAATCCGCTTTTTCATCATCTGATTTTTTAATTTCTTTCTCCTGGTATTTTGAAAAAACCTTTTGTGCAATATCTCTATCTCTACTTTTCCAATTATTAAAAGCATTTTTCTTCTGCTGAGCAATCACGATTCCCCCAAATAAAATAGCACTAATTATCAAAATCCTTTTCATAGTTATTTTTTTAAAATTTCAAGAAGTATAGTAACCTGTCTCATGCTGTCCGATAGTTGCTCTTGACTGGTTTTCAATCTTTCTGTTAGTTCTTTTTGTATTTCTTGATAGCCTTTTTGAAGTTCTATCATATTAGAAAACTCGCTATGCGAAATAGTAACATTTCCACTAATATTTCCATTAATGTTGCTGTTTGCATTATTTCCTGAGCCATTATTATTAATGTTTTGGTTGTTGGTTTTTAGCATTTCACCAGATTCCGAAATAAACCACTCCGGATTCAAATCGGGATAAGTGTATAGTATTTTTTCAATAGTATCTGAGTTGAGTCCCGAGTTGTTTTTTATAGCTCTGCCAATTAAACCAACAGACAAACCAGCTTCAACAGTGATTTTATTGGGGTTTAACCCTTTGTAGGTCATGTAATTTTGCAATCTTTCAGTTATAGTCATCTTTAAATTTTTTTTGCTTTTGAGATTAAAATATAGATATGTTTCAATATTTATTCTATATTTGCAATACAAATATAGTTAAATATATACAAATAAGTATTTTTTTAGAATAAATTACAATAAAAATTTCAAAATGGAAGATTATAATAGACCAATTTGGCAATTGACCATAGGAGAATTTGTGGAAATTTTAGATGCCAGAAAACAAGAATCATCAGAAAACCCCACACAAGAAAAGGTATTTAATGAAAAGTATGTTTACGGTCTTTCTGGATTAGCAAGAATATTGGGATGCTCTAAAAATCAAGCAGGAAAATTGAAAAGTAAGGGAATTTTTGATGAAGCCATCATTCAAAATGGGAGAAAAATTATCATTGATTCGGAAAAAGCATTAGAACTTTTTAAAGATAACAGCTGATGGAAAACATAACCCCACAAACACCTCTTTGCAATCTGACCGTAAAAGAATTTTTAGAGATATCTAAAAATTTAAATTCTGAAAATATGTATGAATACGGTTTAAAAGGTTTGGCAAAAATTCTGGGCTGTTCCATTTCAAAAGCATCCAAGATTAAATCTTCAGGAATTTTGGATGAAGCCATCATTCAGAAAGGAAACATCATCATCATCGACAAGAAAAAGGCTATAGAACTTTTTGCAAGCAGTTAGAAATGTATTACTTGGAACTTATCGACCGATTTTGGGACTTCAATCACAAGGCAAGACTTGGTTCTTCGGCAATTTCGCTCTATCTGTACCTTTTGAAATTAGGAAAGGACAACGATAGTTATAAGGTCGTTATTTCCGATGTTGCACTCGGTAATGCATTGGGAATAACTAGAAAAACCATAAAACCGACCAAAGATAAACTTCGCGAGTTGGGTCTTGTTGAATTTGAGTCCAAAAGTGGATTTCCTTGTAATTACAGAATTCTGTTAAATTACTTATCTGATATTCCCATACTGGAGAAAATAGAGAAGGAAAAAATCGAAAAAGTACCAAGTTTGGAGATTGTTGAAAAACATGAAACTTTAAAGAGAAGCGATTCGTCCAAGGAAGTTGTTCCCAAAATCAGTAAATCTAGTGATAAAGTTTCCATTACTGATACTTCCAAAAGCAGCAAGTCAAAAATTATTCCCGAATTGGAAGAATTTATTCAGTTTGCAACAACTTTAGAGGATTATCAGCCTCTTTTGGACTCTGTAATTGAAGAAAAATATCATTCGTGGTTAGAAGACGACTGGCGGAATAGTTCTGGAAGACCCATTTCCAACTGGAAATCCTCATTAAAAAGTATCCTGCCCTATTTGAAGAATAGTCAAAATGATGATACAGTTTCCGTCGATTCCATTCCAAATATCAAACGACCGAAAACATCATGAAATCAATAAAAAGTCGATTTCATTTCTAACAAATCGTAAAAACTTAAAACAATGAAAATATCTGACTTAAAACCTGGTCAAAAAGTAACCATCAATAAAATATCTTACGAATATCTGGGTATCCAGAAAGTGAGGATCCCCAATATAGGAGAAGCCGAAAAAAGGGTGTTCAAAGCAACTGGTGTTGATTCCTACAAACACTACAATCTCATTGATGGAGACAAAACACTGAAAAGTGAGAAAATAAAACTAGTAAAGAAAACTGTTCGAACCAAATAATTACCATCTGAAATCAGGAAATAAGAAATCAGGAACATTAAGAATAGAAAATGTCTTTATCTGAAAAAGATTTGCGCCATGTCCGAAAGAAGTTTGAGGACAAGGGAGAAAAAGTTCCCGACAAGATTCGGCTGGGAAACCATTTCGTGGACGACTTTATTTTTGATGACCAACAAGCGGCGGACATCCCAATCAATGCGCTTCGAGTCATTTTCAATATCGTTGCAATTATCGGCAATGAACAGTTTCGTCCCGAAGACCGTCCGAAGCAACTTTCCCTATTTGATGAAGAATTTGAAACAGAAAATAACATTTTCGCCTCCATCAAAATCCGGAACAGTAAAATTTCTCCGAGTGGTTCCACAAAGCAGGTTGTGGATGCCTATGAGTTTCTCGCCAAATTTAAGATGGGATGGTACAAATCGCTTAATTCAAAAGGGAAAGAAATCAAAACATTTGGCGGACTTATTTCTACGCCAACCTATGACCAAAGAGGTTTTACCACATTTCTAATTAGCAGTTACTGGCTGAAAAAATTATTGGTTATTCCCGAATATAATTATGTACTCTATCATCTGGTGTATAATATCAGAAACAACAAACACATTATTTTCTCCATCTGGCTTTCAAAAATTCCCGAATCGGGAACAATGCTGAAGCTGGGTAATTTCAATAAAAAGTTTGGGTTAAATTATAAAAATACCAAAGATTTCTGCTTCAAATTTCTAAAGCCCATCAAAATCAATCTCGACAGATACAATAGTTTTTCTTTCCAGTACAGGTATGAAAACGATTCCATATTTATTGTTCCTATCTTAACCAAAGGATTTTCTCATCCATTTGAAGAAGCAAAAAAACTTATAGAATCAAACCAAGAGAATTTTAACCAAAGTCATAAAATTAACCGAAGATTGCTCTATTTCAAAAAACGATATAGATTAGACGAAGCCGAAACAGTCCAGTTTTTCCATCAATACGAAAATATACCGCAGACAAGGGAACTGATTGAAAGAGCCTTCAAGGAATTTATTAGGAACTGCAGAATGAGAAAGATAGCATCGACCGACTTTAAAGGTCAAAAATTTCTTATTGAAATTCAGGCACACATCAAGCATTTGTATAGAAATACAAAAATGGGAGAAATATTCCCTAATGGCTATCCGATGATTGTCTGATTTCGGAATTGCACTCACCACCAATTCGGAATTGCACTCACTAAAGTTAAAGAAATGTTAAAAATGAACAAAATAACAGCATCGAATTCGGAATTGCACTCACCCGAAGATTTAGAAAACACAAAAATTGTGGATAACCTAGCTGTTTTGTGGATAACTACGGTTATCAGAATAAATGGAAAAATCGATTCGGAATTGCACTCACCCCAAAACAGGCTTTATTTCGGAATTGCACTCACCCAGATTTCGGAATTGAACTCACTAGTTTTCGGAATTGAACTCACCGAAAAACACCATCAAATCCTTTGTGGCAAAAGAAGAATGCCGTTTGCTAAAAGTAATATAAAAGTAAATTAAAAGTCTTTTTTTATTTAAAAGGGAAATGTGGATAAGTAATTTGCATTAAAAGAAAAAAAATGAATTGCGAAAAAGTCAAGCAAAACGTCGGAATTCGGGCGGTTTTGGAGTCGTTCGGGCTGTTTCCGGTCAAAGAAAATCCGAAAACTGCGTTTTATTTTGCGTTGGACCGGGAGGAAAAAATTCCAAGTCTGGCGGTCGATTTTGTCAAAAACAAGGCGTTCGATTTTGGAAATGGAAAAAGTTACGATGTGATTTCAATTGTCCAACAGATAAAGAAATGTTCCGTTTCAGAAGCATTGAAATGCCTTTCAACATTGGATTTTAGAGTTCAAAATGAAATAAAATATCACGAAACTACTGGTCAAACATGCAATCAGATTTTAGAAATCAAAGAAATCCAGCATCCTGCATTAATTCAGTATCTGAAGTCCCGAAGAGTTTTTGAGCAAAAGCATAGGGTTAAGGAAATTCACTACGAATTGAAAGGAAGAAAATATTTCGGAATTGGATTTCAGAATAAGTCCGGAGGTTTTGAGATTCGCAATCCACAGTCAAAAATATGTTTGGGAAAAAAGGATGTGACGTTGATTGTTAATGATAACAATCTCAAGAACGAGATTCTCATATTTGAGGGCTTTTTCGATTATCTGACCTACCGAAATTTAGACAAATCAGATAATTCAAACTGTGATTACTTGACTTTAAATTCAACCGCAATGTTTTTCAAGGTGGAAGAAAAACTGAAACAATATGAGAAAATTTCACTTTTTCTAGACAATGATAAGAATGGGAAATCGGTTAAATTAAAAATTAAAAGTCAATACAAAAATGTAGAGGATTGCTCTTTAATTTATCATAATTTTAAGGACTTGAACGAGTGGTTTTGTAATATTTGATCAGTTTAAATCATTGGAGAAACCATTTTCCAATGAATTTCCTTTAGTTTTCCATTAACAACCACGTCCATTGATTAAGTTTCCCAACTGCGGTTGGGCTTTTACGTTTGCAAATGTAGGACGGCACCATCCGCACAAAAAAATCTTTTTGGGTTTCTAAAAAAATTCTTTCCACAAGCTCCAACAATTTTTCCAGACACTCCTAAATCCTTCGGACAAAAAGATTTCAAGCCCGATTCGGAATTTTCTGCCTTTATCCAGCGGAACCGAATCGGGTTTTGTATGGATGGTGCCGTCCTATGTTCATGGGCAAAGAAAAAGCCGGAACCTCAGTTGTACGAATCAAATCAACCATAGACGTTCTTTGAAATCAACGGAAAAACAATAAAAATCCAGCAAAAAATACTGTTTTCTAACTTAATATAAAAAAAGAAAAATGCCGAGTGTCCTCGATACCAAATCAATTCACTCCCAACATTTGACCTTTGACAAAACAAAAATTAACAAAATATTAACATTTTAAAATTTAAGATTATGAACACAATCGTAGGTAGAATTACCAAAAATGCAGAAATCAACACCTTGAAAAACGATAAACAGGTCGTAAACTTTTCGGTAGCAACCAATGACAGTAAATTACTAAAAAAAGTGGAATTGAAAAGCATATGCGGCTAAATATTTAGGCTTTTCAATTCAAGACTTCATCCCGCATTTTGCAAATACTATGTTAGCGGATGCCCTTATTTCAGATACTGATTATAGAATTTGCAACCCTTTTCTCTCCTCCAATCTGAGTTGTATAAAATCGTTGTTCTATACCCCATAATACAAACTTTAAATCATCATCACTTTCAATTTTGAACTTCCCATTTTCGTATGTTACTTGACCATACTCGTTTGTGTAATCATAAATTGCAACTTTTTCAGCATCAGAAAGTTTATTTAAAGTTTCGTTTACCAATGCAATTCTTTTGCGATTTGGAATAGTAACTAAATTTACCGGAAAATCCACAGAAACTTCTAAAAAATCTGATTGTAAAAATGTTTGAGTTTCAGCTTCTGTAGCCTCCTTATAAAGCTGATCCATTCCTTTAAATATTTTCTGAGCAGCTGTCAGTTTTTTAAAATATAGAGTGTCATTTTCTTTATTGTAAATCGCATCTGCGAAAGGATTAATGGTTATAATTGGTTTTTCTGTTTCTAAGGTAAGTTCATCAATTGAAAACCACTTTTTACTTATAAAAAAGCTAGAATTAATGATTTGGAAAAAATACAGATTTTCTTGTATTGTACATATAAAGGACAATTTTTTCAAATCAGCTTTTGTAATTTGAGTAAAATCAACGGTGTTTAATTCTTCCGTTATAAAATTTAAACAGTATTCTGTTTGTGAAAAATTACTTAACTGATAAATCTCTTCATCTTCAATCAATGTTGCAGGATTGTAATCAATGCCATTTAAAACTAAATTAGCGGTATTATAAACCTCTTCCTCTGTTTCAATAATTCTAAAAAAATTTTGTTTTCTTTTTACTTTTCCGAAAATATAATTCGCCATAATTTATTGGTTATAAGTCTATGAATGTGTAGTTGTTAATCCTTCTTAATTTTTCAAATCCAATTTCGCCTGGTGTCTTTAATTGTTTTCTTGTAATAAGAAAAATTTTAATGTTTTTATTGGTTTTTATAAAATAAAAATGATAACCAAAAAGTAAAAAAATTGGATTGAAATATAATGTTTGAGATAAATATGTGAAGATATAAATCATTATAAATACAACTACTAAAGTTGGAATCTCATTAACGCCAAGAGAAACGAAAAAATACCCTAAATAAGTAGGTAAAAAATTATTATTTGCTAATTCAATTTCGTTTATTGATGTTTTTAATAGTTGGTCTTTTGGTAATTTATATGCAATTAAAAAACTTAATGCTGTTAATATTATCGGAATTAAAATAAATAAAGACCAAGAAAAATAAATCGAATACTCTTCTAAAAAATTAAACACATAATTTTCTTTGATTAGATATACAACAACTATCAGCCAAGTCGAATTAAAAGCTAAAAATAATTGATAAATATATTTCATTCAAAAAGTTGAAATTTAGTTGTTGTTTACGAATCTTTTTTGTATTATCCTGAAATAGTTGACACATTTTTTCAGTTTTTTTGTGGTTCTAAATTAGCATTTTTTTTCGTTTGTAGGATTTATATTTTACATTTTCTTTGAGGTGCACTTTTGCAGAGGTTTGAAAATTGAGTGAAAAGTGCAATCGATGGTTGTTGTAGAGGTTTACAGCTTGCTGGGTCATTTTCTGAGCAGTTTTCAAATCGGGTAGGGTTTCTTTTAATCCGTATTCGTACTTTAGAGTTCTGTTCATCCGCTCTGCAACAGCATTTTCATAAGGATCAGAGTTTTGAGTGTTGCTTAAAATAATATCATTTTTTAGTGTATATCGTTCAAATTCTGGGCTGCAATACTGGATTCCTCTGTCAGAATGATGAATGATTTTTCTATCAGGGAAAGATCTTTCTTTTAAAGCCATTTTAAGAGCATTTACAACGAGTTCCGTTCTCATATGGTTGTCAATATTAAAACCCACAATTTTCTTTGAATAAGCGTCTGTAACGAGCGCTAAATAAGCATAATCATTTTGAAGCTTCACGTACGTGATATCACTCACCCAAACTTGTTCGGATTGTTTAATTTCAAGGTCCAATATTCGGTTGGGATTCTTGAAAAACCTATGCTTAGAGTTGGTTGTTGTGATAAAATTCTTAGATTTTTTCACTAGCATTCCGTTCCATTTTAACAGCTTAAAGAAGCGATCTCTCCCCATTTTTATTCCTTGCTGATGAAAGAAAAAAGAAAGCTCTTTAAAGACTTTTAAGGTTCCATATTGGGGCTGAAGTTTGCGTATTTTGCGAACTTCGGAGAGAATTAATTCATACTGATGAGACTGTGTTTCCAGATGCTTCATCCGCTTATAATAGCCTTGTCGTGATATCCCAAAGACATCGGCTAGCCACCGTTTTTTAAACGGTTTTTCTTCTTTTTCTCGAGTTCTTTTATCAAGTCTTTGGGTAAATGCTTTTTTGAGAGTTCCTTGCCTACGATTTCCTCAAAATCAAGGATAAGATCCTGCTGGAAGTCTTTCACAAACTCCAGTTCCTGGATTTTCTCTTTAAGTTTTTTAATTTCTTGATCTTTACTCATGCCAATAGATTTTTGATTAAAGGTAGCTAATTTTTTAACCCAATAATCAATTGTTGATCTGGATATTCCATACGTTTTAGCAGCATGATTGATAGAAATCTGTCCGTTGGTTACCTTTTGAACAATTTGAAGTTTAATCTGAAAAGGTAATTTTTGATAGGTATATTTTGGACACCTAATGAATTTTTGTTGTTCCATAGTTTGACAATATTTAATGAATTTTTTGTCAACCTATTTCAGGAATATGCATTTGATAGGGTTTCCGCTAACGGTTCGGGGCTTGGCGACAGTGGCGGAAATAGAAGCACAGACTTTCAATTTTGCACAACAGTAGCATAAGCCATTTTTATTTGCTAAATTACAAAAAAAGGAAATAAAAATGGCTTATGCGGTGATAGAATTACTGAAGTTGAATTTAGCACTTAACCCGCCATTTCGCCAAACCCTTGTTATCGGTAGTGGCTCTTTTCGGTCGTTTTGTTGAGCGTTTGCTTGGTAGCTCTTTTGCATTTTTTGTTTGGCTTTGAGCGGTTGGAAAAATGCAAATGTGCTACCAAATGTGTCAAGCTATGCCATTGTAGTTATTGCTTCTTTTAGTGAGTTAAAGTGTGTTGGGTCGTTAGTTTTTACAGATTCAATTACTATTTCAACAACGTCTTTGCACTCAGCTAAGTCTGCAAATCTTGCAACTTTTTCAGTTGTCAAATTATGACTATGGTAGTGTATAAATTTTCGTACTCGTTCACATTTTACTGAATCTGTAATAAGTTTGTCAATACTTTCCTCAATTTTGCTTGGTGTAAGGTATTTGAAGTTAAGGAATGTTTCAATAAACCGTCTGGTTATATTGGGTAA
The DNA here is from genome assembly GCA_001403755.1 of Chryseobacterium senegalense. Taxonomy (GTDB): domain Bacteria; phylum Bacteroidota; class Bacteroidia; order Flavobacteriales; family Weeksellaceae; genus Kaistella; species Kaistella senegalense. The sequence goes on from CYUH01000013.1 coordinate 66,305, forward strand.
GTGATACAAAAAATCATAGGTATCAAGAGGATTTGAATGAAAGTTGTCAAGCAATGAATATAAATAAGCATATTCAGAATTAAAGATTGTAAGTAAGTTTGTGTTCTCTTTAATTATGGATTCGTCTTTATAGGAATTTTTATGTCGTTCAACTAACAGAAACATTTGTTTTCCTTTCCCGATGTTCTTAAACCAATCAAAAATTAAATTGTGAAAATCAAAATTATGAGTTGAAATAAAAAGTTGTTTACATTTTGCCTTATGAACGTTTTTGTTCAAAACCGTATCAAAAGTAAATTCGTAAAAAGAGTTTTTTATGAATGAATAAATATTGAACAAATGGTTTGAATCCAAACTTGAAACAGGGTCGTCAATATAAATAATTGTATCAGAAAGTTGATTGTTTTGTTCTTCAACTTTTGCGGTGAAATATGCAAAAGAAATGGCTGTTTTTTCTCCTTCACTTAGATTTTTTGCAACTTCCATTCCTCTAACTAACTTGAATTTTTTATCATCTGTTGGTGCAATTTGAACATCGTCTTTTCCAAAAAAGATATTTAGATACTCATTTATTTTATCTGCACCCTTAATGGTTTCATCAAGTTTTGCTTTGATTGTTGCTATCTCTTGTTTTAGTGTTTCAATAGAAGCTGCCTTACTTTCAATTACTGTTTGTTCGGTTGCTAATTGAGTTTGAATTGCAGAATAAGTTTCTGTTGTTTCAAATTGGCTGGCAAAATGTTGTTTTAGTTTTTCTATTGCAGCATTTTTCCCTGTTGTGAATTCAGAAGTTCGTTTATCATTATTAGCAATTACAGTATTGAAATCAGACAAAGCAGTGTTAAGTGCTTCTGTATTGTCTGTAAATGCAGTTAACTCAAGTTTGTCAAATGGTTTTTCTTTTTTACTTTCTAAATCTGTGATTAAAGAAGTTATTAAGGTATTGAATTTCGTTATTTCTGTTTCAAGCAAAGGTTTCTTTGTTCTGAAATCAGTTTGAATATCTGTATAAAATGCCGTTTCGGTAGGCAAAGGATTTGAGAGAACTATTTTTGAAGCATTCAGCGCATTTAATTTACTTCCAATGTCTGTTTTTAGTTGGTCGTAATCTTTTGAAAAATGCTCGTTCAACTTAGTCAATAAATCAGTAGGTAAAGCGTTTCCGCAAAACTCACATTCTGTTTTATCTTTATGCAATTCTTTACCTGTTTCAACCCAATCACTAATTGGCTTGTCATCCAATAGTTTTTTAATTTTATTTGAAGATGTTGCCTGACGATGTAAAATTGTTTCAACATCTGTTTTCATTTTTGAAATATTGGTTATTGAAAAGTTGAATGCACCAATCGATGGTTTCTGTTCATTAGAAACGGCTCGTGCATTGTAAGTATTAAAACCTGTTTGATTCAATGTGTGGCTTGCAACATCGTTTTTTACAGATTCAACAAGATGTCGTAAACTATCACGGTTAAAATTTCTTCCTAAACTTAGTTGAGTTGTTATTTCTCTTGCCTTGTTGGTCAAAGCCGAATTTATTCGGTTTTCTCTTTCACTTCTTAAACGCTTTGCTTCTGCAAGCTGTTCCTCCGCTGTTAGCAAAGATGCTTCTTTAGTTTTTAGCTCATTTTGCAATTCAATATTTTCTTCGCCAAGTAAAAATATAGGTTCAATACTTTCTGAATCCCATTTTAAATTTTCCTTTATAAAATCAGAATTAAAAACACGAATGTTTGGTTTAATCCCAAAAGTATTATCATATTTTTCAGTGGCATTTTGTAGTTCAAAAGTTGCAGATGAATAATCGTTGTGCAGTTGTCCTTTTTCTAAACATCTGAAAACTCTTGAAAGTGTTGTTTTCCCTGAATAATTCTAACCATAAATAAGATTAAATGTTTTAAATTCAGGCAATGAATTACCGTTGAAATTTTTGAAAACTCCAAAATCTTTTATCTTATTTGCTTTGGGTATCATTTATATTTTAGGTATTATCTATTTTTCATTTCCACTCGGTTACGAATGGTTTCCGTTAAAAGTGAATAAAGTTGCGGAAGAATATCAGTTTTGAAGCCGTAGGCTTTCAAAACTGCTTCATCAAAAGCAATTCTGTCTTTCTGTTTGTATTCGTTTTCGTAATCTTGAATTTGTCGTTTGCTAAGTATTTCAAATTTAGCAAGAATACTTTCTTTTTGTTTGTCTGAAAGCAAAATTGGGTCAAACATTTTCATTTTGGTTTTGAAAAAGTCTGCGTTCAAGTCCAATGCTCCTAAATTTCTTGAAACTCCGTTTAGTTCCACAATCAAAAGTGAAACGATTGAGTTAAGTAAAGCCGACACAATCTCAACATCTTTCTTTTTTACACGAATGGCAACCAATCTTTGATTGAGATACAACGGCGATTTGCTGAACGAAAAGAATAGTCGTTGGCTCGGATTTATGGAAATGAAAATATTTGCGGATTCTTCGGGTGCAAGCGAATACCAAAACGGCTTTCTCGTTTTCAAAACTTTGGGTAAAGAAATTCCTGTTTTGTTTGTAGTCGTTTCAAACTTTTTGATGTGTTTGTAAGCATTTGGATATTTCGTTTTCAAGGTCTTTTCATCTTCTTTGCAAACGAAAAGATTGTATTCCGATTTGTTACTATAAGCAATCGCTTTTAGTTCCTGACTTGTTTTCAAAATCGGCAACAAAAATTCCTTTTCAATTTTCAACGACTTATTTTCATCATTGGAAATGATGTGCATTTCGTCCCAACCTGTTCGTGTTCCTCTACCTGTGTCGTAAATGGTCGGAAAAGGATTTATTAATTTAGTTTCAAAAACACTCAAAGGATTTTGGTTGACAAAATACGTTGCCCAATTTTCTTGCGTAGCAAGAGAATTGAGTAAATGCGTTTGCTCAACAATGCTTACTCTAATTGTTCCGTCTGTTTTGTGAAATACGTTTTTGAATTGGCTATCTTCTTGCCAATTTGCATTTTTAGGATTATTGCAATTATCAACTTCGGTATAAAAATCTTCAAACGCTTGTAAAGAATTGTCCTTAAACAGTGTTTCCAATTTTTCATTTACTGTAATAAACTTTGTTGGTTCTTTACTCGTTCCTTTTTCAAGTGTGATGAAAATTGTGCTGACTTTAGAATCTTTAAACCAATGTTCTGCATTGCTTTTCACAATGTATTTGATATGGAAATTATCCAACAAAAACTTTTTGAATTGCAAGCCGTAATTTTTCCCTAACCACGCATTTGAAGTAATTGCTGATAAAATTCCTTTGTCGTTTAAAAACTTCAATGAGTTATAAAAGCAATAAATATAGTAATCGCTTTTGCCGTTAATGTCAAACTTGCTTCCATTCAAAAATGCTGTTTGCGTTTTCGCAAACTCATTTTCAAACTGTGTGTTCAAAATTTCATTCGGAATATCTTCTTGTTGAATGAACGGAAAATTTGAAATTACAGCGTCAAATTTCGGAATTGGAATTTGATTGATTTTATCAATGTCTTTGTTGTCGGGAATTGCGATTGTTTGACTTGGCGTAAGTGTGAAAAAATCATTACGGATTATTCTTGGAAAGTTTGCTGTATCATCAACTTTCTGTTTGTATAAACTGATAACTGAAAGTGTCGCAGGAAAATGTGAAATATCATTACCCCAAATCTGATTTAAGATTTGTTGATGGTTTTTGTTTCCAAAAAACTGTAACGTGTTGTAAAACGAATTTAAAAATGTCCCTGTTCCCGATGTTGGGTCAATCACAACATCATTTCTACTTTTGATTGCAGAAAATGTAACAAGATTTGCCAATGTTTCGGAAGTGAAATATTGCCCAAATTTTTGTTTCTCTTCTTGTGGAACTAAATTTTCCAAAATATAACCGATTACTTCGGTTGGCAAAACTTTAAAATCAAACTCATTGAAAACCGCAATAAGCCTAAACAATAGCTCGTCTATTGTTTCATTGAAAGGAATATTGTCGGTAAAATCACTTTCAAAAACTGCTTGATAATCTATTTTCTTTGCCTGATTGAAAAACTCGTTTAGCTGTTTTTGAACTTGTTTGCTATTTTTCAATTCCAACTTAGAAACCTTGCCCGATAGGTTTTCTGAAAGTGTAAGATAGAAAAGGACTTTGCCAATGAGTTTGTAATAAGTGAACTTGGCTAAAACTTCTTCGGGTTCAATCTTTTCAACTCGTCTTGATGAAGTTGAGAGAATTTTAAGTGTCGCACTTTCAATAATTTTCCATTGGTTAAATTCCGTTCTGAATGTGTTATCATCGCCTTTTAGCTCGTTGATTTCGTTTTTCAGTTGCGGAATAAAATGTAATGCTGTTTGGGTTACGGCTTCAACAATATTTGATGAAATGTTTATCGCATTTTTAAGTTCGCCATTTTTGTAAAGTTGCCCTAAATCGTGCAAAATTTCATTAAGCCGTTTTTGAAGTTTTACTTCGTGTTTGTTGTAATTGTTTCTGTCGGCTAAATCATTTCTTTTCGTGATGTCTTTTTCTTTTGGATAAACTTTTAGTTTTTCCAAGCCCGAAAGCGAATAATTATCATCATTGATTTTCCAAATGATTGCTTCAGTTCCGTTCCAAGTAACGAAAGAATTTGATTGAAGTCGTTCGGCTTTTTCCAAAGCATTTTCCAACATTTCGGAATCGTCCGCAGGTGTATCAGGGAATTTTAATTCCCAACCATTGAAGACAATACCCGAAACTTTATCGGTAAATAAAAGGACATCAGGAAATTTTGTTCTTCCTGAGGCTACTTTCAGCCCTTCATCATTCGTTGCATCTTGGAATAATGTTGTACCGTTATTGATGGATTGTTTTATCCAACTAATGATTTGACCTGCCCAAACTCTTTCATTTAACTTCATAATTCAATGTGTGATATTCTGCAATTGGTTCTTTGAACAATCTCAATGTAGATTCTTCAATTTCTTTTCTTTTTAATGTTTCTTCAATTCGGTCTGTGCAAACTTTGATGTAATCAGTAGGCTTCACTTTGTGTAATAACACATCTTCGTTTTTCTCGATTCCGATAAAATTTCTGTTTTCTAAAATTGCAGAAAGTAAGAAACTGCCACTACCGCAAGCGTTGTCCAAAACAATGTCGCCCGGATTTGTAAAAGTTTTAATTAAATATCTTCCTAATTCAATCGGCTTTTGAGTTGGGTGGTAAACAGTTCCCTCAGATTCTGCTGTTTTGATGTACACAAAATCGTCAAGATTTTGTTCTTCATAAAACACAATGTCATTTGGATAACGCTCTCCATTACTTTTAACGTGTTTGGGCTTAAAATCTCCGTAACTTCCTGTGTATTGGTCTTTTCTAATGCCCTTATCGTATGCTTCGCCCTCTGTCATTTGAGGATTGTATGTTGGTTGTTTCTTGTAAAAAACACAGATGTCCTCGTGTTTGCGTAGCGGTTGTTTTTTAGCGTTTAAAAAGTTAGTTGATTTGGATTTTATCCAAGTAATTTTATACTTAAATAATTTTTCGTTGCTTAAAATCAATTTTGCGGTAAAAATTCCTTGCGAAGTCAAAACTATTGCCCCGTTATCTTTGATTATTCTTTCATATTCAGCCCAAAGTTTCTGCAAGTCTATTACCGAATCCCATTTGTTTTGGGTTGTGCCATAAGGCAAATCGCAAAGTATCATATCAACGGACTTATCAGGAATTGATTGCATTACTTCCAAACAATCGCCTTGAACGACTTTGTTTACAAAGTCTTCAATTTTTCTTTTTTGTTTGTGTCCATTAAGGGATAAAACAAAATCATTTGCTTGTCCGTTTGAACTTGTTCCGTATTTGATTTTTTCTTCTGCTACCTGCATTGCTTGCAATGCAAAATCTTCGTCTTGTACTTCATAAACAAGTTTGTCGCTAAGCCACTGAACAATAATTTCGTTTTTTTCAGTTTTGTAATATTTACAAAGTTGGTTTACCTGCTCTCTTGTAGGCAAGCGTTTTCCATTTTCTATTCGACTAAGAACGGCTTTACTTATCCCTGTTCTTTTGGTTATGTCTTCCAAAAGTAGGTTGCGTTCCTCTCGTATATTTTTAAATGTTGTTCCGATTGTCTCCATAATAAATTAAGTTGCCAAATTTTGGCAAATTTAATCATTAGCTTTCGATTGCCAAAGTTTTTAGTAAGATTTCTGTTTGATTTTTTTGAAAATGTCAGGGTGGTGGCTGGGCTTGGGTGCGGTTGGGCAAAATTAAATGTGGTGCAAAAGCGTTGGATTTGTGAGGTGGCTTGCACCTCTTTTAATTTTTGCGAAGCGTTGGCAAATTTTTGCTTTTTTTTCGGTCGGTTGATTTTGTGTCGAAGCGTTCAAATGCCATTACCGATAACGGAAAGGGCTTGGCGAAGGCGGGGATAAGAAAGACGGAAATTCCAACTAAACCCGAACCGAGCAAAAACCATTTTCGTTTTTTCAAAATTACAAAAAATAAAAAAACGAAATGGTTTTTTGCGGCGAAAAGTGCTGAAATCTTCTAAATGATAACTCTCAACCCCGCTTTTGCCAAACCCATGTTGTACGACGTTTTTTTTATGCAGTTATAGGATTAACTCTTATTTGTCCGCCAACTGCTTTCAAAACTTTCATAATTGTTGAAAACTGTGGTTTTGCACCTTCAGATAGTGCTTTGTACAAACTCGGTCTGCTCATTCCAGTTTCTTCTGCAATTTTTGTCATTCCGATTGCTTTTGCAATATTACCAATTGCTACAACAATTTCAGAATCATCGCCTTCTTCAAGGACAACATTAAGATATTCAGCAATCATTTCGTTGCTGTCCAAATAATCTGCAATGTCAAATTTTGAAATATCCATTCTTTATTCTTTTATTTTATCCCAAATTTCTTTCGCTTTTTCTATATCTTTTTGTTGGCTTGATTTGTCGCCGCCAATTAACAAGATAATAATTTTTCCATCTGTCTCTTTGAAATAGATTCTGTAGCCCTTTGCAAAATTTATTCGCAATTCGCTGATTCCATTTCCAACAGGTTTGCAATCTCCAAAATGTTCTTCGTTTTGTAATTTCTGGATTCGGAACAAGATTTTAGCCTTTGCTCGGATATCTTTTAATTTTCGGAACCACTTGTCAAACTCATTTGTTTTCTCAATAAAGTACATTTTGTATTCATTTGGATACAAATATAGTAAAAAGTTAAATCAATGCAAAATTTTTGTTTTAAAGCGGAATCTTTCTAAAATGTCGTACAACGGAAAGGGGCTTTGCGAGGTGCGGGCTACTGCAACCGAAAGTGGAGAGGAGAACCAATCTCTAGCAAAAACTTTTTCCATTTTTTAAAATTACGAAAAAACTAAAAAATGGAAAAGTTTTTTGCGGGTATTTTCTGAAACTTTTCTGAGATTTCCTTCAACCCCGCATCTTGCAAAATCCATGTTACCTGCAGTTTTTTTATGAGTTGTTATTTTCAAAACTTTTCCAATTATTTTCAAACTCATTTTTGTCAATTTTTTGAAATTTAAATAATTCCTTGAAATCGACATACTTCAATTTATTATCTGTCCAAAATCCATAATTATTTTTCCACGGCATAACCATAATTGGTTCATTTTGATTATTTATTCCGATTTCTCTTATCGGAATACCTTCTTCATCAAATTCAATTAGCCAAGTTTCAATATTTGAAATTTTTTTATCAAAATCAGGGTTTGCTTTAGGAATTATTATGCTAGTTAATTTTTCCAAAAATTTTAAGAAAATATTCGTTTCCGATTTTTGCAAATTTGATTTTTGTTCAAAGTTAATTTTGAGATAGTTTCTTTTAAGCATCATTTTTAGCGTAATAAATTAGACGCTCTACTTTTTTGTCATCAGATTTATATTCTTCCATTTGAGTTAAATCATTATAAAAGTCTTGAAGCACAGACATTTCTAAAAAATAATCGAAATTGGTACAATATTTTTCCGTTAATTCTTGCAGCTTTAAATTCTCCATTTCCTCAACAGGAATTTCTAAAACGATAGCGTTGGAATTATGTTGAAAATTATCGCCAATCTTTTGAGCAAAAACCACATTAATATATTCTTCGGTATCTTCAAAAGAATTACAGCCTAAAATTATCTCTTTTAAATTCATTTTCAGTCTTTTAGACAATGAAAAGGTTGCATCCGAAACAAAAACCTATCAAAAGATACCGCAGATTTTGTCTTTTGTAAATGAGCTGGGCGAAGACCAAATGAAACAGCAAATTGAAAGCAATTACAAACAGATAAAAACAGATATTTTATATATTGTAGAGAACGAATTGAAACGTATTAAAAACGACCCGGATTTACAGCATCTGGTACAGGAGAAATAAAATAATACTTTTTGTAGATCATCTATTCATCAAACAAACGTAATATTTGGTATTTTTACACCTAATAATTCAGCTCATAAATGGTTAAAGTATTAATAATAGACGATGAGGAAAAATTGAGAAACCTCCTTTCAAAAATAATTGGTTTTGAAGGGTTTGATGTTTTTCAGGCATCCAATATCAAATCAGGATTACAAAGGTTAGAGGTTGAAGAAATAGATATTATTATCTGCGATGTCAAACTCCCTGATGGAAGCGGTGTGGACACCGCTAAACTCATTAAGGATAAATATCCTGCTGTAGAAGTGATTCTTTTGACTGCCTACGGCAATATACCTGACGGTGTACAAGCTATTAAAAACGGTGCGTTCGATTATATAACCAAAGGAGATGACAATAATAAGATTATTCCACTTCTCTATAAAGCCAGTGAAAAAGTAGCTTTAAACAAAAGAGTCTTACAATTAGAAAAGCAGTTAGGCAGAAAATATTCATTTGATAAAATTATCGGTACATCAAAGCCCATCTTAAAAGCAATTGAACTGGCTAAAAAAGTGGCTCCAAAAGATACAACAGTATTATTAACCGGAGAAACAGGTACTGGTAAGGAAGTTTTTGCACAGGCCATTCATCAAGGTAGTCCGAGAGCAAACCAAAATTTTGTTGCGATAAACTGCTCCGCATTTAGCAAAGAGCTCTTAGAAAACGAATTATTTGGTCACAAAGCGGGTTCATTTACAGGAGCTACCAAAGATCAAAAAGGACTTTTTGAAGAAGCTCATAATGGAACCATATTCTTGGATGAAATTGGAGAAATGGCCATGGACTTGCAAGCTAAAATTTTACGTGTATTAGAAACAGGCGAATTTCTGCGTGTTGGTGATGCCAAACCCATTAAAGTCAAAGTAAGAGTCATCGCAGCAACCAATCGAAATCTGGAAAATGAAATTGAGTTAGGTCATTTCAGAAGTGATCTATTTTACAGACTTTCTGTATTTGGTATTGAACTTCCGTCTTTGAGAGAGCGGGGAAAAGATATCAAATTGTTGGCACAGTATTATGCCGATCTTTTTGCAATTAAATCCAATAGAAAGCCGCTAGCCCTATCGGAAGATTATGTTACAGCTTTGGAAAATAATCTCTGGAAAGGAAACATACGCGAGCTGAAAAATGTGATTGAACGAAGCGTGATTTTAGCGGATGATGACCTGCTTGATTTAGATACGCTGCCTGTAGACCTTCAATATGCAAAATCAAATGCAAAACAATTGTCTGCATTTTCTATGGCTAGTGCAGAGAAACTGCACATTCAAAAAATATTAAATCATACCAATGGAAATAAAGCAGAAACAGCTCGCTTGTTAGAAATCGGTATTGCAACACTTTACCGAAAAATGGAATTGTATAAACTTCAGTAGCAGATTATTCTTTTTGTGTCCTCAAAAGTGATTGAGTGGTCAGAACCAAAATAGGCAACTCTATTAGTGGCCCGATTACCAAGGCTAAAGCAATCAGCGGTTCTGCCGAAAATGCAGAAACGGCTATGGCTAATGAAATCGGTGAATTTCTGGCCATGGTTGTCAATGTTAAGCTTACTCTGTCCGCATAGTTGAACTTCAGTATCTTACTTACAAAATACGCTACTAGAAATGCTACGAAAAAGAATATTAAAACAGGGAGAAGCATTTTGTAAATAATGCTCGGATGATTGATCAAATCTTTTCCTTCAGATGCAAACATAGCGACTACAGCCAAAGAAAGAAAAAACACTTGTGAAGTCTCAAAAAATCCTAAAAAGGCATTTTTACTTAGACTCTTCCTGCTTTTCACGATTGTTTTGGCTAAAACTGCCAAAGTAAAAGGTATAACTAACACTATAATAATACTCTCTGCAAGTGTCCCTAAATCTACATTGCCTGATTTACCAAAAAACAGTAAAAGATATACTGGTAAAAGTAATACCTGTAAGATTAAATTTGTTGGAAGAATAGCTGTTGACAAGGGAACATTTCCTTTTGCTACACTTGTAAAAACCAAATACCAATCGGTACAGGGTGTGACCATAAGCATGACAAACCCCATCCAGATATCTATATCATTATTTAAAAATATACTTCCTAATAGATAAGCAAAGATCGGTGTCCACACAAAATTGATTAGAATACTGGTTATAGAAAACTTGATATTCAGAAACGAGTGCTTGAGCTCTGAGATATCAATGGTCAGAAATAAACCGAAAAGCATGACCATCAATAGCGGAATAATAAAGGATGCCGAGATGTCCGAAATCAAGGAAGATTGACCAATAACTAAGCCTACAATGACTGCGATTAAAATAACAATCGTTTGATATTTATTGATTTTATCCATTTTGATTTATACGTAATCGTAGCAATTATTCATATTTTACTTTTGCAAATCTCTGTAGATCTTCATTATTACCATAAATAACGATGATATCATCTTTTTGTTGCATAGTAGTAGGTTCCGGAATTCCCTGCACATTAGCAACGGTTTTACTTCTTCCTAAGAAACTCTTCTCTTGGGCATCTCTGATAATAGTCAGAATTAACACATTATGCAATTCTCTGAATTTTACTTCTTCTATGGTTTTTCCAATGTATTTTTCTGGTACTACAATCTCTACAATACTATAACTCTTGTTCAGCTCAAAAGAATCTATAACACCTTTTAGGCTTAGTTTTTTAGCCCATCTTTCAGCAGTTTCTTCTTCCGGACGTACAATTTCATTAACGCCTATAGCCTGTAGAACACTTTCGTGAAGTGGATTAATGGCACGACTAATCAATCGTTTTACCCCCCAGATTTTTAAAATGAGCAGTAACCATGATATTTGCACCTTCGTCTTCACCAATACAAACCATCACTATATCCGTATTCTTTAGCGGTAAATGAGTAATGGCTGATTGATCTGTAGCATTCATACAGATGGTGTGAGACAATTTATCTTTTAATGCTACAACTTTTTCCGAACGTGAATCCACACCGATAACTTCATTTCCTTGTTGGGTTAGTTTTTCTGCCAATGAGCCTCCAAAATTTCCCAATCCTATAATTATAAATTTCATTTCAATTATTCTTTTAGTTGATTAATATTTCATCCGATGGATAATGGTAGTTACCCTGTCTGACCTTCTTAAAAAAGGCAATCAGAATGGTTAACATACTTACCCTTCCAACGAACATAGTTCCAATAAGAACCAATTTACTTTCACTACTTAAATCTCCGGTTATTCCTAAGCTAAGCCCAACAGTGCTATAAGCCGAAAAACTCTCAAATGCAATATCCAAAAGAGGTACATGATTATCATAATGAGAAATCAGATAGACACTTATTCCTATTACCAATAAGGATAGACTCATTACGGCAAAAGCTCTTCTCACGGAAATATCCGCAATCTCTCTTCTGAAGACTTCTATTCTGGTTTTTCCTTTTGCAAGACTAAAATAGTTCAAAGTAGCAATGGCAAACGTACTCGTTTTAATACCACCACCGGTTGAAGCTGGAGATGCACCTACCCACATCAAAAAAATGATAATGATGATAGATGAAAAGTGCATTTGGCTAAAGTCTATAGAATTAAAACCTGCCGTTCTGGGTGTAGTTGCTGTAAATAATGCCGTAACAACCTTTCCCAAACCTTGATGATTGCCCAATACATTGTAATATTCTTTGATGTAGATAATGACGGTTCCCAAAACAATCAATATGGAAGTGGTCAATAAATTTATCTTATTACTCAAGGTTAAAATCCATGGGCGATAATTGTTCTTTTTCTCTACAAACCAAAGAATATATCTTGCTATCAAATGTTTAATGTACCGTACTGAATTAATAACAATTGGAAAACCTAAACCTCCGAATACAAAGATGATGACAATGATAAACTGTAGGGGATAATTATACACATAACTGTCTTCCATCATTCCATTGGGCAAGGTTGAAAATCCCGCATTACAGAAAGCGGATATAGAATGAAACACAGAAAAATAAACTCTTTCTGAAAAGGATGGAATTAAAGCTTTATCCAGGTTGAGGAAAATTAATATCGCTCCAATAAACTCTATTAAAAAAGTAATGGTTAAAATCCTCTTTACCGTCGTAAAAACCTCGCCTATTTTCTCTGAATTGGTCATATCACTCAATGCCAATTGGTTTTCGTAGGTAGATCCACCTTTGAAGAAGTAACTGAAGTAACTGGCAAATGTAAGGATACCTAAACCACCGGCTTGGATCAACAGCATGATTAAGGTTTGCCCAAAAGGAGTAAAATAACTACTCGTATCGACTACGATAAGGCCTGTCACGCAAACGGCACTGGTAGAAGTGAATAGAGCATCTACAAAGCTGATACCTTGATAGGTTGCATTGGGCAGCATTAATAGTAGGGCTCCCACGACAATCAATCCCATGAAACTGATGATAAACAATTGGGCAGGATTGAGTAAAGAACGCTTATAGCTCAAACGTGGACGTGTAAACTCCCGTATCAATTTTAAGATAACAGCCAACCGTATCCAATGGGTTATTTCCGATATTCCCCCTGTTGATAATTGTTTGTAAAAACAATAAAGTACAAACAAAACACTCAATGTATCAAAAATAAATACACTTAATATGAATTCTTTTCGATGATAATAGTATTTCAGGACAGTATAAAAAACACCAATAACCAATACAAAAAGATACAAAGAAATGATACTTAGTTGTAAGGTTGGATTGAGTATAAAACCGTAATCAGCTATTAATGCTGTAAGTGCAACCAAGTGCAATACAATTATGAGCTGTTGTATCCATTTGGCATATAAAAACTCTTTCATTTAAAAATTCTCAGGCTATTCCGATTGTGTGTCTTGTAGGATTAATGTATTATCAACATGAAGACGCTCGTTCAGCCATTTTTTCATTTTCGATTTATCAATTTCTTTTGTCCCTTGTTCCAAATGATATAACACCAACCATTCAACTTTGGCACTATCTGTTCCTGAAAATTTTTCTATTTTTCCAAGAGAAACATCTTTCAGTTCAGGGAAAAGAACGTTCAGTTCTCTAACAAGTCCCGGTTCATTTACTTTATATTTATTCAGTTCTTGTCGAAGGTTGTTGATGGTTACATCTTTTTCAGATAAAGAAGCATCCTGCTTATTCAGTTCACTTAGTATCTCCGACTTAAGATCTGCATCATCCTGTCTGAAATTCAGCATCGTATTGTGAATACCTCTTTCATCCAGTAATCGGTTATACATTTCCATTTCTTCTTTGCTGAGTTTTTTATTCAGAAATGCCAGATCCACCTTTTTAGGGTTTGAATTGTAATTCAGTTTCTTGTAAATCACCGTATATCCTCTGCTATTGAATTCAGAATTGATGAATTCTTCCACGGTTTTAGTAAACTTCTTTTCTTCAAATAGATTATACGCCAGATAAAAGCTGGGAATGATCATAATCATCATCAAGGTGGTAATTCCGTAGCGAATACGTTTTTCATTCTTCGGTTCGATCGTAGCAGAAGCAGGATATTTTAAGTATTTGATGACTAAAAAAGTAGCAATACAAATAAAAAAACAGTTGATGGTATAAAGGTAGAAAGCACCAAAGAAATAGCTAAAATTAAAGGTAGCCAATCCATAACCTGCCGTACACAATGGAGGCATCAAAGCCGTAGCAATGGCTACACCGGGAATTGGATTTCCTTTCTCAACCCGTGTGATCGCAATAACACCGACTAAACCTCCAAAAAAAGCAATCAATACATCATATATATTCGGAGAAGTACGAGCCAATAATTCGGATTGTACATCTTTGAACGGACTGATATAAAAGTAAAAAGCAGAGACCAATAAACTGACCACAGTTGCTATTAAAAGATTTTTAATAGATTTCCGTAAGAGTAAAAAATTATAGGTTCCTAAGGCAAATCCTGCTCCTAAAATAGGTCCCATCAAAGGAGAGATCAACATGGCTCCAATAATCACAGCTGTTGAATTGACATTCAATCCAACAGAAGCGATAAGGATGGCACAAGCTAATATCCAGAGGTTGGATCCCCTGAACGAAATGTTAGCTGTTACATTCTCTAAAACTTTCTGTTTATCTTCTTCACCATTGTGCAGATTGATAAAATCCCATAATTTATTGCTCATTTGCTTACAAGGTTTACAGTTGCTTTTTAGACTGCTTACTCAGCACGTAATAACCCAATACACCGCCAATAATAGAAGCTGCAAAAATTCCAATCTTCGCCTGTGTCATGTATTCCTCATGCGAGAACGCCAAAGAAGTTACAAATAAGGACATCGTAAAACCTATAGAAGCCAGTAAACCTAAACCAAACAAATTTCTTACATTCATTCCTTCTGGAAAAGGAGCCACTTTCAGCTTCACCAAAAGCAATGTAAAACCAACTACTCCAACAACCTTACCTACCAAAAGACCTAAAGCAACACCCAAAGCTACATTGGTACTGAATAAATGTTCCATATCGATAGCCAATGAAACACCAGCGTTTGCCAAAGCAAATATAGGAATGATCAAAAAGGTTACCATGGGATGCATAGCATGTTCTAATCGTTGTAATGGCGGAGTGGCGGCTACTGTACTATTTTGAATTTCTTCCAGAATATGTAATTGTTCATTTGTCAAAGTAGGTTTACTGTTATCCGGGTCAATACCTTTAAACTTATCTAAAAGTTTTTGGATATTATTACTGAATATTTTCTCATTGATCTTTACATCTGCCGGAATGGTAAATGCTGCTAAAACAGCTGCGATAGTGGCGTGTACCCCCGAAAGTAAAAAAGTTGTCCAAACTCCGCCTATTCCTAAAATGGCATAGAATAAAATGGTTCTTACCCCCATTTTATTACCGATATACATCGTCAAAAGCACCAAAGCACCGATAATGAGATGGAACATAGAGATATCCGAAGTATAGAAAAATGCAATAACCAATACAGCTCCTAAGTCATCAACAATAGCTAAAGCGGTTAAGAAAACTTTTAGTGTAAGCGGAATTCTATTCCCCAATAGATATAGTACCCCCAAGGCAAATGCAATATCTGTCGCCATTGGAATTCCCCAACCACTATGCACTTCTCCTGTTGGATTCAAAAAAAAATAAATTGCAGCTGGCACAGCCATTCCACCAAATGCAGCAGCGATGGGTAATAAAGCTTTACGTGGATTGGATAACTCCCCGCCAACGATTTCTCTTTTTAGTTCTAAACCCACTACAAAGAAAAATATAGCCATTAAACCATCGTTAATCCAATGATGCAGATTGTATTCAAAATACGTGCTTCCGTCTAACTGAAATCCAAATTTATGTTCCAGAACATGATGGTACTCTTCTGCTAAAGGCGAATTGGCTAACATCAATGCAATCACTACACTGATTCCTAATACAATGCCACCTGCTTTTTCATTTTTAATAAAGCTTTGAATTGGCGATACGATTTTCTCAATAGGGGTCTTTTTTAGTTTACTCATCTTTTTTTGCTTATCCCTCCGATTTGTGCTGAAAATGACTTAGAAACCAGTCATTCTATGATTAATAAAGTACGAAAATATAAAATTAAAAACGATTCCCCGTATTAATCAAGGTGATATAGTCCTTTAGGATTTCGCTCATTACCACCAAAAAATCTGTGCTCTTATCAAAATGATAATTACCCTATCATTTTGATAAGGTTTTTGCATCAACAAATCCTGAAATAACGAGATAAAATATTGAAAATCAATATTTTAAATTCAAAAAAGTTCTATTGGAATAGGATTTGGCATAGAGGATATAAAAGAAATTAAAAATGAGGAAAAGAAATGTAAAATGGAAGCAAAGAAAAGAGCCTCCTTCGTTTCCAAAATGGCTAAAATCATACCACTTATTGCTTTTTGCCTTTATTGTGGTCATGATTTTTGGAGCAATTATGAAGCACATTAGTACCACTTAAAAATAGATAAAAATGATAACAATAGTTTTAGTACTCGCAGGTTTAGCCTGTTTCGGTCTGTTCATTAAGTCAATTGACTTCTTTGAGAAAATCTAAAATAAAATGAAAACAAAAATCATAAATACGATACAACAATGGGCTCCTGAAGCCGCAAGACTCATTCCTGATTTGGATACTTTGGACGATTCTATCGCAGACTATCTGTTACTACATAAACTGGCAGAAGTTTGTTCCCAAAAAATAGGTTCTGGATCGGAAGATGAATTAGAGCGTGTTCAGGAGATAGCCAAAGTTATAAACCTTTTATATCAGGGAGGGAATCAATACACCCGGAATGCCATTGAAAATGAGTTTCTGACAGCCTTGTCTTTTGAAGAAAGCCCCGGAAGCCTAAAAAAACACATGGATTTATTTCCCATCGAATTACGAAAAGGATATATCAAAACCATTTTAGAAAACTAATTAAATAATGAAAGTTTTAAAGGGAAAAATACATTGGTCGGCTAAAATAAAAAAAGCAGTATTAGCAATCTTATTGTTTGTCCTGTTTGCCGTTTGCGTAAAGCTCGGAGGATTCGCAGGTATTTTGATCGGCTTTGTGTTTTTCTTTCTATTCTTTCAATTAATAAGCAGATGAAAAAAGAACGAAAATCAAACAGGGAAATAGTTACGGATATATTGGCAAAAATACTTTTAGCTTTTATTGTCTTCTGTATTTTCTATGCGATGTTCTTCAGTAAATAAAAAGAAGTTTATAAATCAATGAATGAAATAAATGAAAACGCAGCCAGTACGTACCTGGCACATCACTACGGTGAAATTAAAGAAGAGATCAACGAACTATCCATGCGAAAAAATTTTGCGGGAATATTTCAGGCAATCGTCAACCACATCAATCTCTTGCTTTCCAAAGGACAGATAGAGAAAATTGGGGTAAAGATCAAGTTCATCGGTTGGCTTCATAAAAGAGGTAATGAATATGTACAGTACATCATTGAAAATTTGTTTGTACGCTCTTTTGAAGGAATGAAAAGACGTTGCACTACAGAACAATGGATTTATATGTACCAGCTCATTCCCAATAACCTGAAACATGTTTATCAGCTTCAGAACACAAATTATTTAACACAAAAAACAAGTCTATGACAGCATTATTCATAGTAGCCATAGGTGTATTTGCCTATATATGTTACGTATTGCTCAAACCGGAAAAATTTTAAAACGCTTCAGCAGATGAAGAAAGATACAAAAGGAAAAATCAAGGAATGGATATCCATTATATTCTGGATACTGTTCTTCATTTCGATCATTATCTGGCTTTTCTAAAAATTCAAATATTGCTATGAAAAAGATATTTACTGAAATGAAAGATGTAGCCCGAATTGCTTTGATATTCCTGATTGTATTGGCATTGGTCAGGCTGTTCGGATGGATGTTTAAAACCATATTTAATTAATAAAAATGAATACAGAAATTTTAGGAATAATCGTAATGTTTACCCTGTCGATATTGCTTGCAATACCCTTCGGTAAATACATTGCAAAAGTTTATGGCGGTGAAAAAACGCTGCTCGATCCGATTTTTAATCCGATAGAGCGAATCTTTTACAAAATAAGCGGTATCAATCCGCAAACAGAAATGAACTGGAAACAGCAGATGGTAGCCATGATCACGATCAATATGGTGTGGTTCCTGTTGGGAATGGTTGTTCTAATGACTCAGGGAAGCCTCCCGCTTAATCCGGATAACAATCCAAGTATGTCCGCAGACCTTGCATTCAATACCGTGATATCATTTGTGGTAAACTGTAATCTGCAACACTATTCCGGGGAATCAGGATTAAGTTATCTTGGACAATACTGGTTAATGTTCTTACAGTTCGTAAGTGCCGGAACTGGTATGGCTGCCGCAGTAGTGCTATTTAGAGCATTCAGAGACAAATCATCTGAAACCTTGGGGAATTTTTACAGCAATTTTATAAAATCATGTACTCGTATTTTATTACCTGTATCATTTGTGATTGCCATAATTCTTTTATTCGATGGAGTTCCGATGACTTTTGAAGGTAAAGACGCTATTACCACTTTACAAGGTGATTCTGTGGAAGTATCAAGAGGACCCGCAGCAGCATTTGTGCCTATTAAACACGTAGGAACCAACGGAGGTGGATTCTTTGGAGTGAATTCTGCCCATCCGTTTGAAAACCCATCTTATCTGTCCAATATGGTCGAAATGGTGGCTCAGCTGATTGTACCCTTGGCTATGATCTTTGCCTTTGGTTATTTTACCAGAAGAAGAAAACTATCGTGGATGATATTTGGTGTAATGACAGTAGGTTTTTTAATGCTGGCCATTCCAAATATCAATATGGAAATGAATGGCAATCCCGCAATTGCAGCCATGGGTATAGACAATTCCTTGGGGGCTATGGAAGGAAAGGAAATTCGATTAGGAGCACCTGCATCTGGCTTTTGGAGCATTGTCACCACTGTAATCTCTACTGGATCAGTAAACTCTATGCACGATAGCTCAATGGCATTGTCAGGCATGAATGAGCTATTGGCAATGATGATCAATGCGTTTTATGGAGGAGTCGGTGTAGGAATACTTAACTTCTTTATTTTCATCATTCTTGCTGTATTTATCAGTGGATTGATGGTAGGAAGAACACCTGAATTCTTAGGTAAAAAAGTGGAGGCAAGAGAAATGAAAATAGCCATGATTATTGCCTTGCTTCATCCTTTCCTGATATTAGTAGGAACAGCATTAGCCGCTGCATCACCACAATATACTATGGACTCTCTAAATAACCCGGGATTTCACGGATTGAGTGAAATGCTATACGAGTTCACTTCGTCATCTGCCAATAATGGTAGTGGTTTTGAAGGATTGGGAGATAATACACCTTGGTGGAATATTGCAACAGGATTTGTACTTATTCTTTCAAGATTCTTACCGATCATTGGTCCGGTAGCCATTGCAGGCTTGTTAGCTCAAAAGAAATTTATACCAGAGGGAGACGGAACCCTGAAAACCGATACGGCAACTTTCGGACTAATGGTATTCGCTGTAATCGCAATCGTAGCTGCCTTAGCATTCTTCCCGGTATTGGCATTAGGTCCTATTGCAGAGTACTTTTCACTTTATTAAACTGATTAAAGAATTTAGAAATGAACAATAATACATCATTGTTTCAAAAAGATATGGTTCAGGAAGCACTGAAACAATCTTTTGTGAAACTCAATCCGAAAACCATGTTCCGTAATCCGGTCATGTTTACTGTATGGATCGGTACTTTGGTTATGCTAGCCGTGAGTTTATGGACGTTGGCAGGAGCTCAGGGACAAGGAAGTTTTGGTTATAATTTTACCGTCTTTATTATCCTTTTGCTTACCCTGTTATTTGCCAATTTTGCCGAGGCAATTGCTGAGGCAAGAGGTAAAGCACAAGCAGATAGTTTGCGTAAGACAAGAGAAGAAACGCCTGCAAGATTAAAAAATGGGAAAACGATCTCCTCTGCTCAATTACAAAAAGGTGATGTTTTCATCTGTGAAGCTGGCGACATCATTCCTTCTGATGGGGAAATTATTGAAGGCTTAGCGACCATCGATGAAAGTGCAATTACCGGAGAATCTGCTCCTGTGATTCGTGAAGCAGGTGGCGACAAAAGTTCTGTTACCGGTGGTACCAAAGTTTTGTCCGATAAAATCGTGGTGCAGGTAACAACGCAACCGGGCGAAAGCTTCCTGGACAAGATGATTGCCTTGGTAGAAGGTGCAGCCCGACAAAAAACACCAAATGAAATTGCTTTAACCATTTTGTTAGCAGGATTTACACTTGTGTTTATCATTGTCTGTGTGACGCTTAAGCCATTTGCTGATTATGCAAATGTGGGGATTACCATTGCTTCTTTTATCTCTTTATTTGTATGTCTTATCCCGACTACCATTGGAGGATTGTTGTCTGCAATCGGTATTGCAGGGATGGACAGAGCATTGAGAGCCAATGTTATTACAAAAAGTGGTAAAGCGGTAGAAACCGCAGGTGATATCGATGTCTTATTATTGGATAAAACAGGAACAATCACGATTGGTAACCGTAAAGCAACTCATTTTCATCCAACAAATGGTATTGACGAGAAAAGATTAATTAAAGCGGCTGTATTAAGCTCCATGGCTGATGAAACTCCTGAAGGTAAATCGATTATCGAATTAGCAGGTATCAACCCTTTGAGTTACGAAGTCAAAAATCCTCAATTCATCAAGTTTACAGCAGAAACTAGAAGTTCAGGTATAGACTATGAGAATGTGCGTATCCGAAAAGGTGCAACCGATGCGATAAAAAATCTGGTTACAAAAGCAGGTAATAACTTTCCAAAAGAGGTCGAAGAAAGAGTGAAAGCCATCTCTTCTAATGGAGGTACACCGTTGGTCGTATCAGAGAATGAAATCGCATTGGGTGTAATTGAGCTACAGGACATCATCAAACCGGGTATTCAAGAACGTTTCGAACGGCTGCGTAAAATGGGTATCAAAACCGTCATGGTAACGGGCGACAATCCTTTGACTGCTAAATTTATCGCTGAGAAGGCAGGTGTGGACGATTTCATCGCAGAAGCAAAACCCGAAGACAAGATGAATTACATCAAAAAAGAACAGTCGGAAGGTCGCTTGGTCGCTATGATGGGTGATGGAACAAACGATGCTCCGGCTTTAGCACAAGCTGATGTGGGTGTAGCAATGAATTCTGGTACTCAGGCAGCAAAAGAAGCAGGAAACATGGTCGATCTGGATAACGATCCGACCAAATTGATTGAAGTCGTAGAAATCGGAAAACAATTGCTGATGACCCGTGGTACATTGACTACTTTCAGTATTGCGAATGATGTGGCTAAGTATTTTGCCATCATTCCAGCACTGTTCATCACAGCGATTCCTGCATTGCAAGGACTGAATATTATGAATTTACACAGTCCGGAAAGTGCAATACTATCAGCTGTAATTTTCAACGCAATCATCATTCCGATGTTGATTCCATTAGCATTGAAAGGTGTAGCTTACAAACCTATTGGAGCAAGTGCATTACTTCGAAGAAACCTGTTCATTTATGGTTTAGGCGGTGTACTGATACCTTTTGTAGGAATCAAGCTGATAGATATGCTTATATCCGTTTTCTTTTAATCCTTTATAAAATTTAGATAAAATGAAAAAACATATTTTGCCCGCAATAAAATTGACTGCTGTTATGATCCTGTTTTTTACAGTCATTTACCCACTTGCAGTCTGGGGTATCGCACAGTTTGCTCCTAATGCTGGAAAAGGAGAAATTATAGAACACAACGGAAAGAAACATTATGTCAATATTGGTCAGTCTTTCACAGAGGATAAGTATTTCTGGTCAAGACCATCGGCCGTAGATTACAATGCTGCTGGTTCAGGAGGTAGTAACAAAGGTCCTTCTAATGAGGAATATTTAGCAGAGGTTCAGGCACGAATTGATACTTTTTTAGTACATAATCCCGGAATTGATAAATCTGAAATACCTGTTGACTTAGTTACTGCCAGCGGAAGTGGATTGGATCCGAACTTTTCCGTTCAGGCTGCCAAGGTACAGGTAGCACGAATCGCTGAAACAAGGGGGATTGATGAGGTTAAATTGAATCAATTAATTGATGAACAAACCGAAAAACCTTTGTGGGGCATGTTTGGTCCCGAAAAGATCAATGTACTTAAATTAAATATCGCTCTGGATCAACTTAAATAAGTAATTCCTAAAAAAACTTACAGGTTTTCAAATGTGTGTGTAGCCATTGAAAATGCCTTGTAGGAGTAATTCAATAAACAGTAAAATTTTAATAATTCAAAAATGAAACCATCATGATTTATTCAACCACACAGGGAGGATAAATCTGATAGCTTCATCACGTTTAAAAATCAAATTAATAAGATGAAAAAAATAATTATGTTCTCAGCTATTCTTCTGGGAGCAACAGGAAGTGTATGTGCTCAGGAAACTGAAAAAAAGCCGTTAACCATCAGTGGATATGCTGAGGTATATTATCAGCAGGATTTTAATAACCCGAAATCCAATACCAGACCCGGATTTGTGTACAGCCACAACCGCAACAATGAAGTGAGTCTAAATTTGGGATTTATAAAAGCAGCTTATGAAACAGAAAATATGAGAGCAAATCTGGCTCTTGGAGTAGGTTCTTATATGAATGCTAATTATGCAGCCGAAGAAGGCGTGCTGAAAAATATATATGAAGCAAATGTAGGTGTGAAACTATCTAAAACGAAGAATTTATGGTTAGATGCAGGTATCTTGCCATCTCACATTGGCTTTGAAAGTGCTATCGGAGCGGACTGCTTTACATTGACAAGAAGTATGATGGCTGATAATTCGCCCTATTTTGAAACCGGAGCTAAGTTGTCGTATGCTACCGATAATGGAAAATGGAATATGGCAATATTGGTGTTGAATGGCTGGCAACGTATCCAACGTGTTGAAGGGAATAGCACACCAGCTTTTGGTCATCAATTAACTTACCGTCCTTCGGATAAAGTGACTTTAAACAGTAGTTATTTCATAGGCAACGACTTCCCTGATGAAGAGCGTAAGATGCGTTACTTCCACAATCTGTATGGGCAGTTTCAAATCAGCAATCAATTTGCATTGATCGCTGGCTTTGATATCGGCGCACAACAAAAAGAAAAAGCAAGTGATGACTATGATACATGGTATACGCCTGTACTGATTGCGAAATACAGCCCTACTGAAAAAATAAGCATCGCTGCAAGAGGAGAATATTACCACGATAAGAATGGCGTTATCATCGCCTCGGGAACGGAAAACGGATTTCAAACATTTGGGGCTTCACTCAACGTTGATTATCAAATTCTGCCTAATTTGGTATGGAGAACAGAAGTTAAAAGCTTAAATAGTAAAGATGCCATTTTCTTAAACAGAGATGACAATATGAAAAAAGACAACGTTATGGCGGTTACATCGCTGGCGATACGTTTCTAAATATTTCCATTTACTAATGATTCCCCTGGACAATTTGTCTAAGGGGAATTTGTAAATTTATATAAGCAAACAGATTGTATGGACGAAAGAAAAAGTGCAGAACATTTTTTAGACCTCATTCAGAAATCCCGAAGAGGAAAATTCAAGCTCTATATCGGGATGAGTGCTGGTGTGGGTAAAACCTATAGAATGTTACAGGAAGCACATACGCTATTGCGAAACGGTATCGATGTGAAAATCGGATATATCGAAACACACAAAAGACCAGAGACCCATGCTTTGTTGGATGGGCTTCCGATCATTCCACGCAGAAAACTTTTCTATAAAGGGAAAGAACTCGAAGAACTGGATCTGCAAGCCATTATAAACCTTCGTCCGGAAGTTGTGATTGTAGACGAATTGGCTCATACCAATATTGAAGGCAGCAATAACGAAAAAAGATGGCAAGATGTACTCGATATTTTAGATGCGGGTATCAATGTCATCAGTGCTGTCAATATTCAACACATTGAAAGTTTGAATGAAGAAGTACGGGAAATTACGGGGATTGATGTACAGGAACGTATTCCCGACAGCGTAGTCGCTCAGGCAGATGAGGTAGTCAATATCGACCTTACAGCAGAAGATCTGATAGATCGTTTAAAAGCCGGAAAAATTTATGAAAGCTCTAAAATAACAGCAGCACTTAATAATTTTTTTAAGAGCGAGCATATTTTGCAGCTTCGTGAGTTGGCGTTAAAGGAGGTAGCTTCGCAGGTGCAGCGAAAAGTAGAAACCGAAGTAGTATTTACAAGAAGTGTCAAAAAAGAACGTTTCCTGGCCTGTATCAGTTCAAACGAAAAAACTGCAAAAAACGTTATTAGGAAAACGGCACGATTAGCTAATTATTACAACAGCAAATGGTATGTGATGTATGTGCAAATACCTAAGGAAAGTTCTGATAAAATCGCTCTAGATAAACAACGGCATTTGATTAATAATTTTAAATTAGCTACAGAATTAGGGGCAGAAATAATTAAGGTGAAAGCAAAAAATACCACTAAGGCAATCATCAAAGAATGTGAAGATCGTAAGATAACAACAGTGTGTATAGGTAAACCACATTTAAACTTAGCTAAGATTATATTAGCAACTGACACATTTAATGCCTTACTGAACAAGCTGTCACAAGAAAATATTGATCTCGTAATACTATCATAAAATGAGAATTAAAGCAAAATTAACGGTTGGAGTTGGTGCTCTATTTTTACTGATACTGGCACTGGCAATTGTTAGTGGCTGGTATGTAAACCAACTGAAAAAAGACACTAATAATATCTTAGTTGCCAATTACAATACCTTACAGTATGCCCGCAACATGCTGTTATCTTTGGAAGATGTTCGTTCAGACAAATCCGCTGTAGATACTTTTCAAAAAAATCTCGATCTGCAAAAGCAGAATGTAACTGAGATTGGAGAAATCGAAGCTACCAATCTTATCGTTAAACATTTTAAAGATTTAAAAGAAAACCCCGAAGATTCTATAGTTATATCATCCATAAGGAAAGACATCACGGAGTTAATGCGTCTGAATATGGAGGCGATCAACCGAAAAAGTGATATAGCCGATGATACAGCTCAAAAAGCAATTGTCATCATTTCAGTTACTGGTTCACTTTGCTTCCTGATTGCATTTATTTTACTGGTCAATTTGCCTTCTAATATAGCCAACCCGATTAAGGAATTAACCGATAGTATAAAAGAAATAGCGGGGCAGAATTATAAAAAGAGGGTGCATTTTGAAAGCCATAATGAGTTTGGTGACTTGGCAAAATCATTCAATACGATGGCGGAGAAGCTGGAAGAATATTCCGAGAGTAAGCTCGATAAAATCCTAAAAGGTAAAAAACGAATTGAAACGTTAATTGATAATCTTCATGATCCAGTTATCGGTATCGATGAAAACAAAAAAGTGCTTTTCGCTAATGAAGAGGCATTAAATATTTGTGGTCTAAAAAAAGAAGAATTCATTGGTAAACAAATACAGGATGTAGCCGTTACCAATGATTTAATTAGAAGTATTATCAAGGATATTTTTCTTCCAAAGCCCGAAAATGCTAAATTCGAACAATTAAAGATTTATGCAGACAGAAAGGAAAGCTACTTTGAAAAAGAGGTGGTGGATATCAACATCGTTCCAACCGGAGAAGCAGACAGTGAATTTATAGGTCAGGTTATTCTTCTGAGAAATATCACACCATTTAAAGAACTGGATCTGGCAAAGACCAATTTTATGGGAACTGTTTCCCATGAATTTAAAACACCTATTGCGTCGATACAGTTAGGTATTCAAATTCTGGAGAATGAAAAGACAGGTCACTTAAATGAGGAACAAAAAGGACTGGTTAATGGTATAAAAGACGATGCTGACCGCCTTTTAAGAATTACCGGAGAACTACTAAACATCACACAGGTTGAAAGTGGGGCTATTCAAATAAACTTAATTAGTTCAGAAATAAAGCCTATGATTGAATATGCTGTTAACGCAAATAAATCTGCTGCTGAGTACAAGAATATTAAAATCGATGTTGATATAGAAGATAATATACTGGTTGCTGCCGATAGTGAAAAAACGGCATGGGTTCTTACCAATCTCATCTCCAATGCCGTTCGGTATTCGTATGAGAATGCTACAATTGATGTCAAAGTTGAAAAGACAGAAAATCAAATAAGATTTTCTGTAACAGATACGGGTCAAGGCATACAACCTCAATTTTTGAATAAAATCTTCGAACGTTATTTCCGCATTCCCGGCACCAAAAAAGAAGGTACTGGTTTAGGCTTAAGTATCAGCAAAGAGTTTATTGAAGCTCAGGGAGGAAAAATCTGGGTAGAGAGTGAGTATGGTGCTGGTAGTACTTTTTGCTTTACGCTAAATTCCATAGATAAACACTTCTAACATATTAATACCAATAATTTAAGTGTTCGAGCTAATATAATTTAGTTCGTTGTTGACACTTTTATCATATTTTTCAAATGCATAAATTTTATAGAGATAAACTAAAAGAACTTGATGAACGAATTGAAGTATATAAAATTGAGTTTGATGAACCAATCCAACTGGCAGAGGCATCCGTTTCTCTCATCCTAAATTATCTTAAGGAAGTTAAACTATATGTTCTGGAAAAAGGATTTGACAAAGAAGAAGATGAAATATATTTCTTTAAAAAACTGAAGCCAGATATTTTTGGAGTATGTCTGCCAAGGCTTACCAATTGGTTTGGCAGTTTTTTTTAAATTTTTATGCGTAGAAAATCTATGTTTATCTAGCGTTTAGGAAGATATAAGTATTCGGATAGTAGGTTTTGCCAATTGGCAGATATGGGCAAATAAAAAAGCAGTCCAATAGATGCACTGCTTTTTGTATTTCGTTTGTAGATTGAATTATAGGTCTTTATCCATATATTCTTCTAAAGAAGTTTTCAGTTGGTCTAAAAATGCTGTTCGGGATCCACATCGTGTTTTCATCCGGTGAAAAGCATGGTGCAAATCACCTAATGGAATACGAAAAAGTATTTGAAACATCAGACTTATTTTCCGGATTCCAATCTTACCATGCGATATTGCTCCACAAGCATAAAGTGCATAAATAATTTCAATGAGTGCATTTTTACTCTCTGTCCAAAACACATCTTTAGTTCCTTCGGGTTTTTGAAAGTTCATATCAGGATTTTCGTCGGGATTTATTTTTGAAATGAGATATGTGTATAACAATTCATTACTGATAATTCTTGCTACCTTATAATCGAAAAATGTAGAGAAGGAAGGGTCCATCTCAAACACCATGCTATTCAATCCATCATGGTAATTAATATGTCCTCGTTTAAAATATATATTGTCTCGATCTGTTCTTCCAGAGCGGTAATACCGATAAAAATCAGAATTACAAATATGCTCCATATATTCCCGTTTCAGATTGGATAACTGGTTAGAAAAATAGTTTTCATATATCTTACCGTTATTTACTGGACAAGCTGTTTCAATACGGTAAATCTTGTTGTAGTAAATCAGCTTTCCCAATATTTGGGGTTTAATGGTTCGGAAGAAATTAACCTCTTCATCCTCACTTTTAAAGCCTTCAGAAATAATACTGTTTTTAACCGAGAATAGTAGGTCTTGCAGATACATTGTCATTTCGTGTGCTTCATCAATCAGCCTTTTGCTCTGTGACGAAATCTTGTCTTCCTTTCTATGTATTTCTAAAATAATGTTTTGGGTAGAGTAATTCATAGCTTATAATTTTTAGACGGAATAGCCAGAGTTTATAATCAGGTTATCCCTAATTAAAGCACAAAATTTACTATTTCTATTTACATTTTTTCCCAAGATGCACCCAACTTGGGAAAGATTTATTTTTAATTTAGGTAGTTAATAGAAAATATAAAAGTGGAATAAATTAATATCTGTCATTGCCTTTTTCATGCAATAATTTTCCTGTAAAAAATATAAATAGTACATTTGTCTTACGTTATAAGTGAATGAAAAACGATGTAAATCAGGGAATTGAGTTCCGTTACTAATTCGTTACCTAATATACTCAAATAGAGTTTTAACTCATTGAAAAACAATCAATTGTAATTTTCTTGCATTTTTTATTAAAAATAATTGTTAATGCTAAGATTTCTTACAGAAACGAGGGATTTCCGTGCATTATTAGTGCAAATTCTCAACAAATAAAGTCATCTTTTTCAAAAACCTGCCTGATTTAACCACAGGCAATTTTTCAACCTGCGTAAATTGGGCACATCCCAATCACAAAGCCGCGTAAAAAAGCCCATTTCCAAGAGAATCTTTTTCATTATTTTTAATTCCAAGATTATCTAAACTAAAATCTAAAAAATAACTCTGAAATAATCATCTACAGAATTTTCAGTCCTTCCGATTCTTTTGTTAAATATGCACTCCCAAAGTAACCACCTGCGAAAAATAGACACAAGTTCAAAATCAACCTGGGTAAAATAGACCCACCCTACATTTTCCTAAATGATAAGCATTCTGACAAAAATTTCAATGATAAAAAGACACACCTTCCTTCAAAACCTGCACCAAATAAACTTATCTTTTTCAATAAGTTGGGTAATTTAGCTACAGGTTATCATGCAACCTGCGTAAATCAGCCACATCCTACTCGCAAACGTGGGTAGAAAAGTTACACCTCAATTCTCCCCGTTTTCCATGTTTTTTTCCTTCCAAAGCAACTTTATCATAAAAAACCGCAAAACAACCCTAATATAAGCATTCGAGGAACCTTTTCAGACCTCTAAAAAAATCAGTAAACTTTTGTTGCAAGATGTGTCTTTGTATATACAACTTTTCAAGTTGATGATACAAAGACGATCTTGCCTTTTTGCAAAAGGGAAAAAAACTGCGGAACTTGTTTTTTTATTCACCAAATCAAGTTCAAGCATCTAAACTCATCTAAATTATTCTTTTTTAATCTTCGGAGAATCTAAACTCGTCTAAATTGTTCTTATTTAGCCCACGCCCCATGAACACTATTGTTTTCACGGATTTGATGTCCCAATTTTGCAACAGAAATTTTAAACAAAAAAATGAAAGCAACCTTCTATCTTCTGCTGACACTTTTTGCCATCAAGCTCAATGCGCAGGTCGGAATAAACACACAGACACCCGAAACTACTTTTGACGTAGTAGGAAAACCAAACGACACCTCACATTATGACGGTATTATCCCTCCAAGGATAACGGGTGACCAGTTGGCGAACAAGTTTTACACGCAGTCAAAAAAGGGCGCTGTAGTATTTGCCACCGCTCCGGCTTCCAATCTTTCGGGACAGGTCATCAATATTTCAGAAGTTGGAATGTATTATTTTGACGGAAACGTATGGCAGAATTTTGTAAAGGAGAAGCGGCCTGTCGAATACAGAATCGTACTCACCTTCGATCCCAACAGCACCGCCGCACTTACGGCAACTTCAAAATGGTCTGCCCCTGTAAACTATTCGGGAAATAGCCACGCCTATCTTACCGCCTCAAAATACTACACCATCGGAACCAAAAATTTCGGAGGTCTAAAGGGAGCGGTATTGTTCAGAAAAGTACAGGGAATTGTAAACGTATGGTTTCAGATGTACAGGTCTTCAGATTCCGCACCGATTACGGGAAACGCCTTCATCAGCATTGCGAGCATCTACAGCGACATCGGATACATCCCCAACCAGATTGTCTTACTGCATACGGAAAATTCCACACAATATTTTCCGGCACTGCTAGAGAATTACAGCATCCAGATTCCGCAAACCTCCCTAAACGCGATGTCCACTTCCTACTATACCTACGGCGAAGTTCAGGGATATTCCAACTGGATCAAACCATATCTACCATAAAAAAAACAAGATAAAGAACCACTCAAAATGGGAAACGAAGGAAAAGAAGACCAGATTCTCATAAGGGTTCAAAAATCCAGAAAGGAAAACTGGAAAAAACTATGCAAAGAGAAAAACCTCACATTGACCGACTTACTGACGGCATCAGTTGAGAACAGAATTTTAGACAACGAAAGAAGACAGATACTGGCGTTCATTGAAAAACAAGACAACGTCTTCATCAAGATAGAGACCAACAGCAACCAGGTAGCTAAAATTGCAAACGGGCAAAAGTTCATTTCGGAGTCAGAACTGAAAAACTTCACCGCAAAGCTTTCAGAAATCACCAAATTGAAGAAACATCAAAACCAAATCTTCAAAAAGATTTATGAAATGCTCGCAAAATGATTGTCAAGATTATATCTGCTTCAGGCTCAGATTTTCACGGCGTGCAGTACAACGACAAAAAGGTGGAGAAAGGAACGGGAGAACTGATGCTGATGAAAAACTTTCCCTCGTTCATCAATGGGGAAAGCAGTCCGGAGCAGGTTCGGGACTACTTCAAATCCATCTCAAAAAATGAAAAGGTAAAGAAACCCCAGTTCCACGCCGTGATTTCTGCAAAATATCAGAATCATGGCAAAGAGGAACTCACCGAGATCGCCAAAGACTTCATGCGGGAAATGGGCTACTTAAAACAGCCGTTCATCGTGGTTTACCACAGCGACACCGAGAACAACCACGTCCATATCGTTTCCACAAGGGTTGACAAGCAGACTGGAAAGAAAATCAACGACAGTTACGAACGCTTGAAAGCCCAAAAAGCACTGTGTGATATATTGGAAAAGCGCTACGGAATAAGTTCCGAAGAAAAATTGGAGAAACTGCTGAACTACCAATTCAACTCCATCACTCAACTGGAGCTTTTGCTTGAAAGAAGCGGGTTCAAACTAACTAAAGACACAAATGATGAAAATGACTTTTCCATTCTGAAGAACGGGGTAAAACTTAAAACCATCTACGGCAACCAAATCAGTTTTACCCCCAATTCGGATAACGGACGAAAGAGGCAGTTGAAAGCCATTTTGAGTAAATACAAAGACCTCTGTTGCAATAAAGTCTTCAAGGTAGAGGACAGAAGGGCGCAGGAATCACTGCTACCGGAAGAAAGGCACAGCGACCATTGGAAACCCAAGATAGAGTTCGAGAGCGAGCTCCAGAAAAAATTGCGGGACATCTACGGACTGGATGTGGTCTTCCACCACAAGGACGGACAGAAACCCTTCGGATACAGCATCATCGACCACAAATCGGGAAAGGTGTTCAAGGGAAGTGAGATCATGAAGATGGACGACCTGTTTGAGATGACCGATGAGAAAATTGACAAGAAACTTTTTGAAAGTCTAAAGGACTATAATCTGGCGGACAGTTTTTCAAAACAAATATTAATGGAGCATCTGAAACGCCAGAATCCCGAAAACGCTATAATAGAATTTATGCTTTTCGAGTCTAAGAAAATAAAGAACAGGGAGGTTTTCAACGCCATAAAAAACGAGGTAAAGGATTATGTCGAAACACAGAATAACAAGGATGTCCACCTCATAAAATCGGAAGATGGAAAATATTATGCCGTCCACTCCAAACTGCATTATGTGGGTTCATTGGAAAACTTAATTGGAGAGAATGCCTATCAAAAATTCCTCAATCCAAGCAAAGAATTGACACCGGAAAGTAGAGATGAAAATCTTTCCAAGGAACTGGATAGAACCATAGACGACCTTATTTTCCAATTCACCAAACCGTCGGGAGGAACAGGGAGAGACCCCGCCGAAGAAGAGTTAAGAAAAAGACGCAAAAATAAAAAAAGAACATAAGAATGATCATCACATTTGCCACCCAAAAAGGCGGAACAGGGAAAACCACCCTCGCCATCGCATTCGCCAACTATCTCTCCAGAATTTCTACAAGGAAGATCAAGGTGTTTGATTTCGACTACCAAAAATCCTTCTTCAACAAATGGAGGGAGGATGCGGACTCGGAACTGCCCAAACTCTACGAGGTGGAAGTCATTGGCGAAGATGACGATGAGCCGCCTTTCGAGGACTTGGAACAGGTTGTCGACCTGAAAGAAAGCAAAGACCTGTTCCTGTTCGATCTGGCGGGAACACTGGACCAGAGATACAGCGATGTTTTGGTGTACAGCGACTATATCATCATTCCCTTTGAGTATTCCGATGTGTCCGTAAAATCAACCTTGGTATTCAAAAATCTTCTGGGTTTGTTGGAAAGCGAGGCGGAAAGAATCTTCATCCGCTCCAAATACGACAAGGGCTACAAATATCTCAACCAAAAGGAAATGGATATCGAGTTGGCAAAATACGGAACTCTACTAGAAAATCCCGTGTTCAAGAGAAACTGCCTCCAAACCATCGACACGAGAAAACTCACCTACGAGCAAAAATACGCCGTAAAGAAGCCGTTCGACGAAATTATACAGCAGATCAGCGAGGTCAAAAAAGTTGCGCTTTAACGAGAGACAAAAGAGACAAGAAAAAAATAATCCATAAACCACAAACCTCAAATCAATACATTATGTTAAAATACTCACTCATCCTTTTAGGAGCCTACTTTCTGTACTATGCCGGAAATATCGTCTACGACCTTTTCCTAAAAAAAGAGAAAACCGTTCAGACCGATGTTGCAGAAGAATACTCACTCGGCGACTTTGCACAGGCGGAGAATGAGGAACCCACCTTGATCGGCATCGAGGATGTGGAAAATCTCAAAACCCCGAAATCATTCCTAAAAAGCGAACCCATTCCGATTCAAAGACAGAACAATTTTGAAGACAATCCCAGTTTGGAAGAATTGAGGAAACGATTTGAAGAGGAAGAGGATTTGGATGGGACCAGCTCAAAACAGCCCGAAACCAAACACCATGAAAATCCGCCACAGCAAACGGAAATCAGCAAAAAGCCAGAAATTATTGAGCCAATAGTTTCCAAGAAAAAAAATGATGCACAGAGCAAGAAAGACCAATGGAAAGAATTTGTCAACCTTTCTGAAACCAACGTAAAACTGGTGGACAATATTGAGGGACAAAAGGTTTACCACTCGACGATTTAACCAATTTACCATACATAACTAACCTAAATTTTAAAAATGATGAAAAATTTTATCAGAAAAAACGTGACAAAAAAGAAAGTTCTAACCCTTGCCTTGGTGATGCTGGCAATGACCCCGATGCTTGCGCAGGGCGGAGCGACCGCCATCTCCAATGCCGCTTCCGACATTAAGGACTATTGGGACCCCATCAAGCTGATATTAAAGGCAGTCGGTGGACTCGTAGGATTTATCGGAGGCTTGAGGGTGTACAACAAGTGGACGAACGGCGACCAGGATGTCAACAAAGAAATCCTCGGCTATGGCGGGGCGATGATCTTCCTTATCGTGGTTCCGGAATTTGTAACCGCATTCTTTGCTTAAGATGGGATATTACCTGTACAAGGGGCTCAAAAAACCCCTTGTATTCTTCGGACTCAAAGGCAAATACATCATTTATGCGGTAGCCGTCATCGGCGCAGGTGTCGTCGCGGCACTCATCTTATCCAAATTCGGATTGCTGGGTTCGCTATTAGGTTTATTGGTAACCGCGGGAGGTGTCTACCTTATTTTCAAGAGGCAGGACAAAAACGGACTCTACGACAAGACCAAAAATTTTGACCAGACATTCATTTTCCCAAAAAAACTCAACAACAAAAGATTTTTAAAAGATGGTAAAGACAAAGAAACAGGCATTTGACATTCCCTTCATCGGCTACGATTACGGAAAGGATTTTGGATGGGATTTTGATGTCCTCTTCGGACAGTACGGGAATCCGATTATCGGCATCAGAATTAAGAACATTGTGGAACAGTATTCCGCCGACCCAGACAACTACCTGAACTTCCATACCGTGCTGAATCAAGTCGTATCCATTATTGGCGAAGGAAGAATCGTTCAAAAACTCGACATCTTTTCCAAAAAGAAATATACCGCCGAATCATCCAACCAGTTCCTCCAGCAGAAATACTCCGAGCATTTTGACGGAAGACTATTTAAAACCATCGAAACGGTACTCCTGTTTACGGACATTGTGGACGACAAACTCAAGAAGAAAAACAAGCACTACCAGTTTTCCGAAAAAAGTTACAAAGAACTTCGCGACAAATGCCAAAAGGTGTTGATGCTCTTGAAGCAGAGCGGTTGCGAACCCCAATTTTTATATGAGAAAGATTTTGAATACTACATTTCGGGTGTATTGTCGATGCAGTTTACGGAAACCCCGGTTTTTGACAATATCAAAAGTACCAACGAATATCTCCAAATCGGAAACCGCTTCGTCAAAAATATTTCCTATGTGGATGTCGAAAATATCGACCTGCCTTCAGAAATAGATCCTTTTTCCATATTGGGAGGAAACGGAGCAGCCTCGGAAACGGCGGTGGACAACTTCACCTTCATCAACGAATTGGAGGATTACGAAACCATCATCTACAATCAGGTCATCACCATTCCTCTGCAGGCACAACAACAGCGGGAACTCGACAAAAAGAAAAAGAAGCACGAGGGGGCGGCAAACAACTCTCCATCCAACGCCATTATTGCGGAAGAAATCCAAACGCTTCTCCACAATATCGCCATCGACGGACAACTCGTGGTCAATGCCCATTTCTCCCTTATATTTTCAACACATACACTGGAAAAAATGGAAGGAATACAGTCGATGATCGAGAACAAGCTTTTTACGAAAGGAATTATCGTCTCCAAGAACGCCTACAACCAGCTCGAACTATTTCGCTCCGCCATTCCAGGCAATGCCACGGAACTTCGGGAATACGATTTATTTATGACGACAAGCGAAGCGGCCTTGTGTTTTTTTTTTAAAGAAAGTTACCCCGTGAACGAGGAATCCAATTTTTATCTGCGTTTTACCGACCGACAAGGCGTTCCATTGAAAGTTGATCCGGCGGACTTGCCGATGAAGACAGGAAGAATCAACAACCGAAACAAGTTTGTCCTCGGTCCGTCTGGTTCTGGAAAGTCCTTCCTGATGAACAATATCGTGGAGCAATACCTGACGTACAATTATGACGTGGTTATTGTGGACACGGGAGATTCCTATTCGGGAACCTGCAAATACAAAGGCGGGAGATACATCCAGTACACCGAAGAGAAACCCATTACCATGAATCCCTTTCTGATGGACAAGAAAGAGTTCAACATCGAAAAAATAGAATTTTTGACCAATTTGATTTTCCTGATTTGGCAAGGTCCCGATGCCACGATGTCGTCCGCGCAGAAATCCATTTTGGACAATGTGCTGATGTCGTATTACCACCAATATTTCAATTCGGGAACCAGGTGGTATGAGCATAAGACCTCGGAGGAACTCATTCTCTATCTGAACAAATACAACATCCACGAGGAAGACATTATTTCAGATTTTGAGAACCAGTCGAACGGACAGTACAACTATTACGATATTTTGGGAATCGCTTTCGATGCAGGTTCTGACGAGATTAAGGAGGCGTTCCGAAAACTGGCCATCGAATATCATCCGGACAAAAATATGAACAACCCGAATTACGACAGCGAAAAATTCTACAAGGTTTACGAAGCTTATGAAACCTTGAACGATGAAGATAAGAGAAAAATCTACAATGAGACGCAACTCATCCTCATCAAGTCCAACGAGATTATCAGGCAGCCGAAAACGGCGGAAGAATGGAACGAGTCCTTCCGAAAAACCATCATCAAGAAAATTAAGGAGCTCGAAGAAAAATTGGAGGCAAAAGAACTTTCCTTCAACGGATTCTATGACTACTGCGATAAATTTCTGCCCCTTTACCTGAACAATAAGAAACACCACATCACCGAAAAGGAATTTAATCTAAGGACATTCTTGTTCGTGCTGAAGGATTTCTACAAAGGCGGAAGATATGGAACGACACTCAACGAAAGTGCAGACAACACGCTCTTTGACGAACCATTCATCGTCTTTGAAATCGACAATGTGAAAGACAACCCGAAACTGTTTCCGATCGTGACACTCATTATCATGGATACCTTCATCCAGAAAATGCGTCTCCGAAAAGACCGAAGAAAGGCGCTCATCATCGAGGAAGCATGGAAGGCGATTGCCAGCAAACTGATGGGCGGATATATTCTCTATCTTTACAAGACGGTTCGGAAATTTTGGGGAGAAGCAGTGGTTGTTACCCAGGAATTGGACGACATCATCGGAAACGCCGTCGTAAAAGACAGTATTATTAATAACGCGGACACCTTCATATTGCTGGATCAGACCAAGTTCAAGGACAACTTCGACAAGATTGCATCACTGCTTTCATTGAACAAGGTGGAACAAAACAAGATTTTCACCATCAATAATTTGAACAACAAATTTGGAAGAAGCCGTTTCAAGGAATTTTATCTGAAGCGGGGTTCCAAAGGAGAAGTGTACGGCAATGAGGTTTCCTTGGAGCAGTATTTAACCTACACCACGGAAAAACCAGAAAAATCCGCAGTCGAATACTATGTCCAACAATACGGAAACTACGACGAGGCTTTGCAAAAAATTGTAGGCGATTTGAAAAATTTCGGAGACAGCCTTGAAAACTTGGTATCGCTCGTCAACCTTTATCAAAAGCCATTGGACAAAAAGGTGGTTTCCTATTACAGGATGATGAAGAAGACGCACAAAGGGCAAAATATCTTCAAAATCATCTCGCAGGAATTGGAAAACCGAAATATCCATTTTTCAGAATTAATCAACCAAAAACACGAGGAATATGAAAAAATATAAGCCCCAAAATCCCCAAAGGGGACTTTCAATAAATTCCCTCTCTTGGAGGGTTTGGAGGAGGCTTTTCCTGTTGATTCTCCCCCTTTGGGGGACATGGGGCTTCTCCCAAAACACCTACATCGACCCGACGGTAACGGCGGCGATGATCCTCTATTCAGAAAACTTGAAAGCCAAGCAGAACGATGTGATTGATGAAACCTCCAAACTGAAGGATGCCCAAGCGTGGGTGGGAACCCAGATGGTGGTTGCCAACGATATTCAGAATAAGATTCTGAAAGGTCTGAAGGAAGTTTCGGGAACTTTGCAGAACGGAATACAGGTAAAAGAAATCTACTCCGAACTCAATAAATGCTATACCTATTCTTCGCAGGTAGTACAGTTGGCATCACAGCATCCGCAATATGCGATATTCGGGGTAAAAGCTTCACAGAAAACCTATGAACAGAGCCTGAAAATCGTGACCGATGTGTCCGACATACTCGCCTCGGGAGAACTGAACCTTGCGACCGCAGGAGACCGTTACAAGATACTGCACAACATTTCCGAGAACGTGAAAAACCTCAAGCTGTGGCTTCTTGCGATCAAGTTGAGACTGGAAAAAGCCAACCGTTTGGGATTCTGGAACTCCATCAATCCATTTGCAGGATACATCAATACCGACCAGGGCATTGTGGAAAATATCATGAACCGATATAAAAGAAATTTCTAGCCCCTGTCTCCAAAGGGGAACAATGTAAAAAATAAGATGAAAATGAAACATCCCATAATTAACGCTTTAAAAAGCCCACTTTGGGGGTTTGGGGGCTTGCTGGCGTATATCATTCTCACTTCATCCAGTGGCGGTTCCACGCCGTCTTGGCAGCAGGAAAACGTCTCCTTTCCGATGATGAATCTTGAAATTAAGGCGACGATGGATGAAAACGAAAGGCAGAAGGAGATGCGGAAAAACCAGATTGCCAATGCCACGGTGGAAACCGCCAACAAAACCCAGTGGAACAATTTCAAGGACAAGGTGACCAAAATTCAGGACAGGCTTAGAATCGTATCGTTCGCCATTCAGGCGATTCCCACAGGAATTGCGATGAGCAGGGAGATTACGAAAATCACCCAAAACCAGCAAGCCATTATCCATGAAATCAGTACGGCTCCCTATTCCATCATCGCGGTTCTGCCTTCACAAGTTCAGTTTGTGGACGATCTGCAAATGGTGACGAGGCTGATTGTCGGGATTGTGGTTTCCTATGGGGCAATGAACCAGATGGAAAAGTCGGAGCGCAAGATTTTATTGGATTATGCCTTGGGAGAAGTCAAGACGCTGAGCAGAAATTCTACCCATATGCTTTTAAAGATTCGGGACATCAAGGCAAAAGTTTTACGAAACAAAAGAGCCTTTCAATACTATGTGAATCGGGACAGACAGGTGGTCGAGAACATTATGAAAAACATTAAATCCTTTTAACCATGAAAAAAGCATTTATCGGAGTAATCCTGTTTTTTTCTGCTGGTTTGGTAAACGGACAGCAGATCGTCATCAACGACAAACTCTTGGTGCAGATAACCACAAATCATGGAGTGAGACTGGGAAGTGAGCAGGCTTTTCTAAATTCCTATGAAAAGCAGAAGGAACTTTATGACGACATTAAGAATAAAACCGCGCAGGTCATCGCGATTCAGGAATACATCTACCAGCAGTTAAAAAATGTCAACTCGGCACTTACGCAGAGCAAAAAGTTAATCTACCTGTACCAATATCTGGGAAAGGTGGCGAACAACTCCAACAAGATGCTGGACTTATCGGCGCAACATCCGGAATATGCCGTCTTGGTTTCCAAATACTATGTCGAAATCGGCAAACAGACCTTAAAACTCCAGCAGGAAGTCACGCAGGATATTTTGAACGAGAACAAGGATTTCCTGATGGATCCGATGGACAGGGAGATGCTTATTGAAAAGGTGTTTACGCGAGTTCGGAACATCAATGGAAACATCCTCTACATCATATTGCGGTTAGAAAACGCCAAGAAGATTCCGTACCTGTACCAGGTTCCAGTGCTAAGAAACTACCTCAATATCGACAGGGCGATTGTCGGAGACATTATCCAGAAATACAAATACATATTCAATTAAAAAGATGAAAAAATTAGTTAAAAAATTTGCCCTCGTTCCGCTTTTGCTGACAGCAGTCGGCGTATTCGGACAGTTTACCGTAAAGCGGTTGAACGATCCCTCCATCGTTGCCCAGCACAAAAGGATGGTGTTCCAGAGTTGGGGCGACTGGCGTCCCTATCCAAAATATCTTTTGGGCATTCAGACCAACTTTGCGTATGCCACGGTTTGGGGAATGTGGGCTCCCAGCAGAAACAGGGACTATAAGGATGGAGAAGACATCCGGCCGCTAAAACCTACGGGACTCCAAAACCAGCGTTTTGCGCAGGTCAAACTTCAGGAAGAGGAGGCAAAAAAGATAAAGGCGGCTTCCGACACCATCTATAAAAGAAGCGTCCAAGACTTTGCCCATTGGACTTCGGCGACGGTCGATGCAGACCCGCTCTGGTTGCTCTACTACAAAAGGATGCTCAGACCCATTACCGAATTTCCAGACAATCCTCAAAACTTTATCGAATGGAGGCTGAAGAACCAGCAAACCTACGAAACGCTCAATACCACGGGAACTTTAAAAAGACTTCAGGAGGAATTGGACTTAATCAAGGAAAAATATTCAATGTCGAGGTCGATGGATATGCCGAGAGGAAAACGCTTTTTGATGTACCATGACACCCTTATCAAATGGAGAAGGTTCGTGCTGGAATTAAGGAAACACAACGATAAGACGACACTTCTTTTGGACTATAAAAATATTCTGAAAAACCATTCGCCTTATGCATTGCCACAGGCTTGGACTCCCGCTTCCGACAAGCAGATCATCCACAACACGATGCAGCAGTACAAACATAAATTTTAGTGATGAAAAGAAATACTACACCCTTATTTTGCCTCTTGGCAATATTGCTGCCGATAATCGGCTTTGCCCAAACCGACGGCGACTACAGCAACCTGCTCCAATTTCTAAAGGGCGACGGCGCATTTGAGAAATGGTTTATGGAGGTCTTTACCAAACTGGACAACAGCGTTCAAGACGGTGCTGTCGGATCCGCTTTGGTTGGAAGGGCGATCGGAGGACTGGGAGCGTTGATGTATCTCGGATACATGGGTTGGCAAATGGCGGCGGGCGACCGGGAATGGGAAATCACCCCGATGCTCAAACCCATCCTTATTGGATTTACCCTGGTGTACTGGAGTGGATTTGTCAATCTGATTCAGGCACCCTTTGAAGCCATTGCAGAACCGGGAATCGCCATCTTCAGCGACATCGAGTCCGAAGTGAATGATTTGAGGATTCAACGATTCAAGAAACAGCAACAGTTACTCGATGCCGTCATCAAACTCAAAGCTGACGAGGATGCGAAGCAGGACGTCATCAACAACACCGGCAAAGATGCAGACGACTCTTGGTTCGACATCAGCGAGGGACTCGACAAACTCATCCAACCCATCAAGGAATGGCAGTTACGGATGGAGTTCCAGCTCCAAAAACTGGTTGCAGAAATTATCGAGTTCGTTTGCCTTTCCATCCTTCGAATCTGTGTCTACCTTATTTTCTTCATCCAAAAAATTTGGGCCTACATCCTTATTATTCTGGGACCTATCGCTGTGGGAATGGCACTCGTTCCAGGATTTGAAAACTCGCTGTACAGCTGGGTTTCCAAGTTCATCAACATCAACCTGTACACCTTTGTTGCCTATACCATCATCAATATCGGTCAGCAACTGATCGCTTCGGGTTACGAGATGGAGATTGAGCGATACGACACCCTTTTAACGAACGGAACCATCACCAATCTGGACGCCTTGATGGTCTATGTGAGCAATTCCGGAATGATTTACAATGGACTTTTTACCTGTGTCGCCTACATCGTGACGGGAATCGGGGTTTTGATGACGCCCACCATTGCCGACACCATTGTTACGGCAGGAGGCGCAGGTGCGATGACCAAGATGAAGAGTGCGGCAGGAAGAATGGCGAGTGCCGCTAAAACAACGGTATTGGCAGCCAAAACGGGCGGAGCTTCAGTAGCGGGAGCAGCAGCAAAATCGGCTGCATCAGGTTCCGCATCGGGAATGGTCAACAGTGCGATGAATAACAACAAAAAATAAATAAGATGCTGATCAAAAATATCGAACAAAGAATAAAAATCAACAAGGTAGTTTCATTGGGAACGGTGGCATTTGCCGTAATTATCGTATTGGCGGGCTTCTTCTTTGCCTATAGGATGATTCAGGATTCCAGAAAGTCCATCTACATTTTGGACAACGGAGTTCCGGTACTGGCAAAGCAGACCGATGTCTTGTTAAACAGACCCGTAGAATACAAAGCCCAAATTGAACTGTTCCACCGACTATTTTTCACCTTGGCTCCCGATGATGCCTACATCAAAGAGAATATTCAAAAATCACTGTACCTCATTGACGACAGCGGAAAAAAAGAATACACCAATCTCAAGGAAAAAGGCTTCTACAACCAGATTGTGGCCTCCAGTTCCATGGTCAGTATTCATACGGATTCCATCTCGCTCAATATGGAGCAACAGAAATTCTCCTTTTTCGGAAAGCAGATGATTACCAGAAAGTCTGCCGTGATTACAAGAAAATTGATTACCGAAGGATACTTTGAGGACATCATCCGAAGTCCAAACAATCCGCACGGTGTGATGCTGAAGAACTGGAGAATTATCGACAACGAGGAAATTTCCAACCAAACCAAAAATTCCTATTAAAGATGAAAAATTTTCTAAAACAAACCGCAAAAAAGGGATTGGAATGGGCGGCAAAAAATCCGAAGAAGTTTTTCACCTATTCGATGGTTTTTCTCTCCGTGTCATTTATAGGATCGCTGATACAGGGAATTTTCTTTCCGAGTCATTCGACATTTAAGATTAAGCCCCCAAACCTCTATTCCAAGAGCAACACGATCCAGCAAATTGACAAAAACCAAGAAAAAGAAATGGAGAAAATAGTTAATGAACTCAAAATTTTAAAAATGAAAAGGGATCGAAAGGAACTCCAAAAAGAGGACAGCCTGAGAATAGAATATTTGTACAACCAATACCAAGAACTGCAACATGGACATTAAGAAAATCAACTTTAAGGAAAAAAAATATGTGATGCCCCTTCTGGCATTGCCGTTCCTGCTGCTCTTTGTGTATGTAGGTGCCCAATTTACCAAAGAGGACACCTCTAAAAAGGACAAGCCGAAAGAACTTTCCC
The DNA here is from genome assembly GCA_001403755.1 of Chryseobacterium senegalense. Taxonomy (GTDB): domain Bacteria; phylum Bacteroidota; class Bacteroidia; order Flavobacteriales; family Weeksellaceae; genus Kaistella; species Kaistella senegalense. The sequence goes on from CYUH01000013.1 coordinate 108,192, forward strand.
TGTCTCTGGGAGAAACAAGGGACTCCATCATGACAAAAAACGATGCGTATGATGCCTTTTTCAAGAAGGACGACAACAGGACGATGCTCGGAGGATTGGACAAGGAACAGGACAGCCTGCTCAGTTATGAAGACCAGTTGTCATTGGACCAGAAAAGAAAAATAGACTCACTAAAGGCGGTATCGAGCAGACAAAATCAGCAGGCGTCAAAAGGAGGCAACTCTTCCTACTACAATCCAAAACAACAAAACGAGGACAAGGACTTTAAAAGGTCTTCCGAAATCATTAGAATGCTGAACGACAAATCCTACGGAAAACAGGAAAATGAGCAATTATCAGAAAATACAAAATCTGGTAATCAAAATACCCAGCAAGACCCCGTAAAATATCTGAAACAGCAGATGCTCGTCATGGATTCCTTAGAAAAAGCGAGGGATCCCGAATACCAAGCCAAACTATTGGCGGAACAGAAACTCAAAGCCAACAAGGAAAAAATGGACGAGTTCCTCAATTCTACCTTCAATGTCGGCAAGTCGGGAATCAACAGCGAGTTCAATGCCTTCTACAGGGAAAATGAGAACAGCTTTATCAAAGCCGTCATTGATGAAAACAACAAGGGATTTCTGGGAAGCAGAATCCGGTTCCGATTATTGGAAGACATCTTCGTCGGCAACAAAAAAATTGAGAAAGGTTCCATCCTTTACGGACAAATCTCTGGATTTTCCATGCAGCGGGTTGACCTCAAGATTGTCTCGGTATTTACAAGGGGAGAAATTTTACCAGTCAACCTCTCCATCTACGACATTGACGGCATGAAGGGGCTTTATGTTCCCGAAAGCGTCTTCAGGGACATGATTCGGGAAATGGGGAGCAACTCCGTACAGGGAACACAGATGGACTTGGGCGGACAGGGATTTTTCACGAGCATCGGCTCCAAACTCTTCACGTCTACATCAAAATCCATCGCCAACCTCATTAAAACCAACAAAGCCAAGCTGAAATACAACTCCTATGTATTTCTAATCGACGAAAAACAGCTTAAAGACTCACAAAACCAACAAAAAAAATAACAATGAAAAATACATTTTTTATACTATTCTTAATCATTACCCATTTTTTATCTGCACAAACAGCTACTAAAGAACAAGTCATCTCGGATTTACCAGAATTGATCGTTACAGAGGGCGTTAACCTGCATATCATCTCACCCGAACCGATTCAATATGTGGATTTGTCCACCCAAAAACTCACGGGTGATCTACCGAACACCAATATCGCGAGAATCAAGATCACGGATGCTCCTACCAACGTCGACCCAAAGGAAAAGGCAAAAACCACCTCTTTATTGAATGGCGACAAAATAGGAATAATAACCGTTGTAGGTCAGTCTTTTATTGCCCAATACAAGGCTATTTACAGAAATTCGGAAAACAAAAACACCGTGACCAACATCCATATCCAGCCAGAAGAGATGCAGCCGATTGAACTGGACAAAACCCGTTTTTCCAACTTGGAGCTGACCAAGTTTGCGATGGACATCATAAAGAAGAAGACGGAAGAAAATCCAATCAGCGAGCAGAAAGACCTTAAACTTAGTATGCAGCTCAACAATGTGTACGTCATCAGCGACTATATCTTTCTCGATATGACCTTCAAAAACAGCTCGAACCTCAGTTACGATATCGAAGACCTTAAATTTTCCATCGAGGACAAAAAAATCTATAAGGCGACCAACAATCAAAGCATCGAAATGACACCGATTTTTAGACTTTACGCCCCGAAACATTTCAGGAAAAATTTCAGAAACATCTATGTCTTCAAAAAATTCACTTTTCCGAACAGCAAGGTGATGATGATCCGCCTGATTGAGGAACAACTCTCGGGAAGAACCATCGAGATGAAGGTGAATTATTCAGACATTTTAAAAGCAGATACATTTTAGTTATGAACCCATTACCAACAGAATTAATTATTGTCCTTCTCCTGGCGTTCATCGCTTTCATCGCTTCTTGCATATCCATATTTTTTTTATTCCGTCTCAGAAAAGCAAAGAAGGAAATAGAAAAGGAAATTATAAAAATGGCTTATCTGAAAGCGTGGTATAAGGAGATTGCAGTGAAGATTTATGGTAAAGGCCTTATAGAGGAAAAAGAGAAAGAGTTTTTAAAAAACTACAATTTATAGGAAGTAATGCAGGAACAACAACACCAAATTAAAATCTACGGATTCCTTCAAAAGGCGGTTTATGCGGTCGTGGCACTGGATTGTGCGTCCCTTTTCTACCTCGATGCAGATATTCCTGTAGTTTCAAATCTATTGAAAAATTTTTCGAAGATGAGTTTCTTTTACCCACCCATCAACGCAAAGTTTGCGACCCTGATTCTGATTGGATTGGTGGCAATTGGAACAAAGGCGAAGAAGAAAAAGGATTTGAACATCGCCACGGAAATCGTAATCCCCATGATATTGGGCTTGTTGATGATTTTTTCTTCACTCGTTTGGCAAAACGAGGCAGGAAACTCCAAACTCCCTAAAATTTTTCCTGCGCTGAATCTTTATCAGGTCATCTATGCCGTATTGTCTTTTTTGGGTGCAGTAATCCTTCAAATGGGAGCAGACGCCATCTCAAAACTCATGCAACAAAAAATGGGAAAAGACCGATGGAATGTAGAGGAAGAAAGTTTTGCCCAAAATCAGGAACTTGTAGAAACGGACACCTCGATCAATATCCCATATCTCTTCAGATACAGTAAAAAAATCAACAAGGGATGGGTCAATATCAATCCATTTCGTGGGACGATGGTGATTGGAACGCCTGGAAGTGGAAAGTCTTTCGGAATCATCAATCCCGCAATCAGGCAAATGATAGCGAAAGGCTTCTGCCTGTGTATTTACGATTTCAAGTTTCCCGATTTGGCGCAGATTGCCTACTACCATTATCTGTTGAAGAAAAGCAAAGATTCGGGGTATGAATACGATTTTCATGTCATCAATCTAAACGAGGTTGAAAAATCCAAAAGGGTAAACCCGTTCAAAAAGGAATACATCCAAACTTTGGCGGAAGCACAGGAAATGGCGGAGTCTATGGTATCCTCGCTCCAAAAGGGAGGTTCAAGTTCGGGAGGCGGTTCCGATGCATTTTTCACCCAATCTGCCATCAACTTTCTTTCGTCGAGTATCTACTTTTTTGCCACCTACGAGGACGGAAAATATTCGGATTTACCACATATCCTGTCCTTTATGAACCGAAGTTACAAGGAGATTTTTGACACACTTTTTACCAACGAGGAAATATTCTCACTGCTTTCTCCCTTTAAGACGGCGTATGAAAACAAGGCATTTGACCAGTTGGAGGGACAGGTCGGAACCTTGAAGATATTTCTCTCACGATTGGCGACCAAGGAAAGTTTCTGGGTGTTTTCGGGCGACGAAGTGGAACTTAAAATTACGAACAGGGAGAATCCTTCCATCCTGATTTTGGCATCCGATCCAGGAACGCAGGACATCAATTCCGCCCTTTATTCATCGGTTTTGAACAGGACTTTACGACTCATCAACTCCAAACACAATTTGCCGGGAGGAATTATTGCTGACGAGTTTCCCACCATCTACATACATAAAATCGACAACGTGGTGGCGACCGCAAGGAGCAACAAAGTGGCGGTCTTATTGGGACTTCAGGAAATCCCACAACTCCGACAGTTTTACAAAAAAGAAGTTGCCGACACCATTTCCGCCATTGTTGGAAATATCCTTTCAGGTTCCGCAAGGGACAAAAATACTCTGGAATGGCTGGAGAAACTGTTCGGAAAAATCAAGCAAAAATCCTATTCCCAATCCATCTCCCAACAAGGAACGACGACCAGCATCAACGAGAAAATGGACTTTATGATTCCTGCAGGAAAAATTGCGACGCTCAAAACTGGTGAAATGGTCGGAATGATTGCTCAGGGCGAGGAAAACGACACCGAGGAATACAAAACTTCGGCGATGAACGGCAAAATCAATTTGGATATGAAGGCCATCAAACAGGAAGAACACAACTATGTGAAAATGCCTTCCTATTACTCATTTGTCGACAAAATGGGAAACAATAGGAAAAACGATGTCCTGATGACCAACTTCAGAAAAATCAATAAAGAGGTGGAACTCATTGTAAACGAACTTTCAAAAGAATAAATAATGAAACAAAAAATAATTAGAATCCTTTTACCTATCCTTTTTCTGATGGGAAATTGCCTCGCAGCCCAGTTCAATACGCTGACACCAATCATATCACAAAAAATCGAAGTTTTAATTCCCGTACAAAAAATGGCTGAAACCAAGGACAGGAAAGACAAAAAATCTTGGAAGGACGTATTCAACTTTACTTCAAGATCGGACTTAAAGACCGAGCTGGATTCACTGAAATCGTTGATGAAGCAGTATAACGGTGCAGAACACTTCAGGAAAATGCAGTATGAAAATCTGCAAGATTCCCTGCATCAACTGATTTTAAAGAGGGAAAATGATAAAATTAAAAACAATACCCAAATACAGCAAGCAATTAATATTTCTGATGAAAAAGAGTGGATGCCGTCCTTATCCAAAATCGTGATGCCGCTGAAGAGTAATCTGTACATCACTTCGGGTTACGGCTCAAGGATACATCCTATTTTTGGGAGTCTTAAAATGCACACCGGCATTGATCTGAAAGCCGACCACGAAGATGTTTACGCCGTCCTTGACGGACTCGTCACCGAATCGGGTTGGGATACCAAAGGTGGTGGAAACTATATCAAAATCAAACACTATGACCGATTTGAAACCGCCTATCTGCACCTGTCGCAAATGTATTACAAAGTCGGCGAAAAAGTAAGAGCAGGCTTCATCATCGGAAAAAGCGGCAATACCGGAAATTCTACCGGGCCACATCTGCATTTCGCGGTAAAGGAATATGGCAGAAACATCAATCCTGCGCATTTCCTCAATGACCTAATCAACGCAAACCAATTAATCACTACATACTATGCAAACAGAACATTTACCGACCGAAGACCTTAAAAAATTCGGAATTATCAACGAAGACTTATCGTTTTCCAAAAATCTGAAAGCAGACGATATTCAAAAATTTTTTCAGGGCTACACCATTGTCGCCGACAACGGAAAAAACAGGGCAACCTTCCAACTGACGGAGAACAACACCAAACTCAAAGTCATCTTTTTGGAACGGGACAAAAGTATTTCTGAAATCATCGAAAATAGCAAGGAGAAAATTGAGTATTCCAATATTCAAAACCTTTCAAATGAAAATGAACATAAACGTTCACTTGAGAAAAAGGCATTTATCTACGATAAGGAAAACAACATCGTAGCCGAGTTCGACCTCATAAAAAATGCCACCGAACTCACCGCAATCATTGTAGACAAAAAGGATGTCGTGGAAATGAACCGCTACAAAAACGAACTTCAGAAACTGAAAAATTTTCTGATGGATAAAATGGACCAATATCCCGAAATCGCCAAGGAGATTTCCAACGACTTGAACATCGTTTCAAGAGAAATCAACACCGTGAACAGCATCTCACCCGATGAAAAACAGATTTTAAAAGGTGGCAATTCTGAAATTGACCTGAACGTCAATGACAGGGATACGTACGAAGACGCGAACAGAAACCGGGAAGAGCAGGAAGAAGAAATCGAACAGGAACAGGAGAAACGCCGTGGATTCCGCAGATAAATTTTTGAAAAGATGGAAACAGAAACGATTAATTACCAGAGCAAATATGGACCGAACACGAATTTCCAATTTCCGACGGACGAGGATACGCAATATCTCAAAACGTCGGCGGGCGAAGTATTACCCTACAAACTCTTCAGCGGGAGAAATGATGCTGACCCAAATTCCGCCCTCCTACGGGAAAAGGACAATCAAGGATACGCCAATGATTTTGCGCTCGTAGAGAGACAGTTTTCGGAAAATAAAAGTCTTTCATTCATGGCGGGAACCAGAGTTTCCGATGTGAACGATGTGGCTTGGCTTTTCCGTGCACTCGAAGACGAGGCGGTGGAACACACCTTTGCACTCTACAAATTCAAGGACGACAGCTACCTCGTTCAGCATCTTTCAACAGGCGGTATTACTTCCACAGTGGTGGATTTGCGTTTGTTGACGGGAAACGTCTTCAAAATGCAGCCCGAAAGCATCACGCTCGTCCACAACCATCCTAGCGGACAACTGATTTCGAGCAAACACGACCGAATGTTGTTGCAAAGGTTGCACGAAATCTTCGACCACACGGGAATCAAGGTGGAAGACGGCATCGTCATCAATCTTCGTTCGGGGAAATATTTAGTATTCAACGGAGATTTGGGAAGCGACCAAGCGTTGGAACTTTCGGTGCAAAACCAACAGCAGCGAAAAGTCAGCACCTTTTCCTTTAACAAGCAGATTTTTGCCGCCAATTATCAGCCGTTTAAAATCAATAGTCCCGAAGATACCGCCGCCTATATTTCGAGTCAAAAGTTTGGGTTGTCGGACAAAACGGAAGCCATCATCCTGAACAATGCGAACGATATCGTGGGAAAATTCATTCTTCCGCAGCATCGACAGTTCGAGAAACTGACCGAACTGATGACGATTCACGCCGGAACGGGTGTCATCCTTTATGGAAACAATGTAAACGAGCAGATGTACAAGGAATACCGCGACAAACTCGAACTGATGGGGTTCACGGCTTTGGATGCGATTTTATTGGAAAGCGGAAACTACCACTCCCTTTACGAAAAGACCAAAATCAACGTCTATGACCACCTTTTGGACAAATTCAGCAAGAACCATCTGAATGCGGAACCCATTGTCGGCGTATCGGAAAACAACCTAAATAATAGTTACTCTAAAAATTTTAGAAATATGGAAGAACCACCACAAAAGGATTACGTCAAACTGTTTATTGACGATTCCGAAGGTCATACCAAGCACGAATTTGAAATCTCCTTGACGGAAGACGACAAAGTGAACTACAGCCAGATTGCCTCAAAAATCCAGCTGTATCGAAAGCCGGAAGACCATGTTTTGCTATTCGTTGGCGGAGAACTGCTTACCTACGAGGGAAATGAGGAAACAGAAAAAATCATCGATTCCCTTAAAAGTCTTTTTCTTCCCGATGAGAAAAAACGGAGCAATTTATTCAGCCAAAGTAATTTTCATTCGAGATTTAAAGAAGAAATGGATGCCACAAGGTCAGGATTTTCGATAGACGACATCATTGGAGAGCCTTCTATAAAAGATTACGCCAAAATGAACGGAGATGACTTAACACAACACCTCAATAAAAACAAAGAATATTTTAACAATCAAACCCCAAACATTATGGAAACACAAAAAGAATTCAACCAGGTAGATTATCTAAAAAATCAGCTTAAATACCTCGGTTTCGGCGAAGACGAAAAACTTCACAAAGAATTGGAAAAAGGCATCAAGTCCAAAAACCAGCAATTCGAAATCAAAACTTCCTCGGACAAGGCACTGCCCGGAAACAAGGTTGATTTTGCCTTGAAATTCAACAAGACGGAAACGGGTGGTGTTTTCCTCAACTCTTACGACGCCAAATTGAAGAACGAGAAAGGCGAAGAAATCACCCACAATTTTTCGGTAAACAGAGAAAATACCTTTACCGCAAAAGAAGCCGTAAATCTTTTGGAGGGACGGAGCGTGAAAATCGAGTTCCACAACCCCAAAAGCGACCAGTCGGAAACCGCCTTCGTGCAGTTCAACTTTGAGGAGCCAAAGACGGAGAAAGGAAACTATATGTTCCAGAATTTCTACAAAAACTACGGTGTCGATACCGACAAAATCGTGGAAAAAGCCAACCTCGTTTTCGAAAAGCCGGAATACAGGGATAACACCATCAAGTCACTTGAAAAAGGAAATCTGGTGAAAGTGAAATTTGAAATGGACGACAAGGTGGTGGAAGGAAAAGCAGTGCTCAATCCGCAATACAAGAACCTGAACCTTTACGACAACGACATGAACCGCATCAACACCAACAAACCTTTGCAGGGAATGGAAAATGAAGAAAAACAGGAGAAAGCCCATGTGAAGGAACAGAGCATCAAACGATAATAAATAATACCTGACTATTATCCGAAGGCGGTAAGTCAAATTTTGATTTGCCGCTTTTTTTAAAATGTAATCATTATGAACATCAAATCCATATTTTTAGTTTTCGTTTCAGTATTTATCCTAAATTCCTGCCACAAGGAAATCAAATCCGAAAAAGGCGGAATCGACCTCATTACCAATGTCTATTTTGATGCCTCCAGAGGATTGGACAAGATGCAGAGTTTCCACATCTCGAAAATGAGTTATTCGGAAAACCAAATTATCGAACTGGTTCCAAACCACACCTTTCCCGAAATGAATCAAAATGCCTATCTCGTGAGAGATTCTTTCTGCTATCCATTGGATGCTGAAAACGGCAACATCATACTTTCCGATATTCTTGAAAAACAAAAACCCGCATTGGTTTGGAACAAGAAGGACGGCGCCATATTCTCAAAAGAAATGATTCCGAACTATAATAACAGGCGGAAACTCTCCGACACGGTGTTATTCAAGAAAAAATACAGACGCTTCGAAATCAATTCGCCTTGGAACTATACCCGTTTCTACATCTATCCGACAGACACGATTCTGCCGTATTCCCTCTACAGACACGCCGAAAAGGATTATGGCGGAAGATTGGAGCGCATCGATTCCTACAATAAAAAGACCGACATCTTTGTAAGCCTGCAACTGCTTCCCAGAAAAAACTGGGACGACACGGCGAAAGACATTTTTGAGTTCAACCACTTCGTAAAAAACAGAAAAAGTGAGTGAGACATCCTATTTAAATCATTCTAGTTCAGAAATTTCCATTATTGAGGGAACTAAAAACGAACTGATTGTCTTTAACAGCGATAACGACAAAGATTCGTTTTTGGAACTTTTGAAACTAAACAATCAAAACAACGGCAGAACCCTTGTAACACTCAATTATAATGAAAATACTGGAAGCTTTGTCGAACGGTTCAAAAACTATGACGGAAAGATATTTCTTTGTCTGACTGGTGATGATGCGGGAAATAGGTCCACGCAAAAAATCCTCAATGAATTTCAAAATAAAAACATCAAGGACATCCGCATGCTGTATGGGATTTCTGAAAATGGGAATCAAAACTTGGAAGAATATTTAAAAAATAAACTCCAAGTTCAAGAGAAAAATACTACTTTAGTTGAACAAAAAACGATAAGAAATGAAGACGATGGAACTCAATCCGAAAGAATTTCCGACACTCAGCACTTGGGAGCCGAACTTCCTCAACGAAATTCTGGAGAATCTAAACAAACAAGCAAACCCAAGCAAAACGGAAATCACTTTGGAGGACAAGCTGTGGACGGCAACCATGCTGGAAATGGACTTGAAGACACAATCTGGAAGCATCTGGTCGGAAAACCAGAGCGAGGACCCGTTGACGGAACACAACCGCAAAATGCTGCAAAAAATGAGGGAGCAGAACATTCCTTGGGCGGAATCGTATCCGGGAGAAATGTATCCAATAGAATAGCAGAAATAGTAAAAACATCTACTCAAAACAATGAGGCATTAGGGGTTCTTATTTCAAAATATAAAGGTCAAAAACTGACCAATGAACAAGTTGCGGAAGTTGTTTCCGCAGCTTGTTTTGTTTCCAGCGATAAGCAAGTTAAACTCAAGGAAAGTCTTAACATTACCGAGGATTTAAAAGAGATCTGTCATCAATTCAAAAGTGGCGGAACAGCTAAAGAAGGCAGGGGTATTTTGGATGAATACTACACCGATTCAAGGATTGTAGATGCCGTCAGAAATTTAATCAAAGACCAGTTTAAGAACAGGCAGGAAATTTCGGTATTGGAACCCAGCGTTGGAACGGGAAATTTTCTGTATGCAGTGAAAGAATTGGGAATCAAGTCCAATATCACTGCCTTTGAAATCAACGAAACCACCGCAAAGATTGCGAAAATCCTTCATCCCGAAGCCCACATCCATCTCCGCTCCTTTGAAACCGAGTTTATCGACGAGAAAGGCAACAAGAAGGAATTTGCCGAAAAATACGATTTGGTTATCGGTAATCCACCCTACGGCGACCATCGCGGATTATACAAAGGTTTGGGAGAAGAACCCAAAATCTCCAAATACGAGGACTATTTTGTCAAAAGGTCTTTAGATTCTCTTAAACCCAATGGAGTTTTGGCAATGGTGCTTCCTTCGGGTTGGTTGAACCGACAAGCCCAACTAAAAAATGCAGATATTTTGGAAGGTTTTCGTCTGCCGAATGGTGCTTTTGCCGGAACTCAGGTAGGAACGGACATTATTATTCTGCAAAAAAATTCCCAGAAAATTTCTACAGATATTTCCAATTATTTTGAAAAACATCCCGACAGGATTTTAGGGGAAACCCGAGAGAAAACCAACCGTTTTGGGAGGTTGGAAAACTATGTCTATGGAAATTTAGAGGACGCCTTATCTAGGATTGAGCAACTCAAAAATAAAAAGCAGACCGAAAGAATTGGAAACCTCTTTGAAGATTTGTTTTTGGAGGTTGATCAACCTAAAGGAGAATCAAAAAGCAAAACTTTAGAAAACACCATTCCCGCTAAAACAGAAGAAATTGACCTTGCAGAAACGAAAGATAAAATTGAGCAAGTTCTTTCCAGACTTAATGAAGTAAAATTCAAATCTCCCGCAATTGAAAAGGAGATTGAGAAGTATTTCAAACTCCAAACCCAAATTTTTGATAATCCCCCAAATTTTTCGAAAGACCAAATTGATGAAATTCATCGTAAAGCGGATAAAATTATCCAGTCCCACAAAGAGAAAAATGCGGAATATCGAATTCAGACCAAACCGGAAATCAAGAAAGGGGTTTTAAAATACCAATTTTTCAAAGCCGATGAAATTGTGAATGCCTCGCTTCAGAACAGTACCGATATTACTAAAGAACAGATTGAGGCATTTCGGGACACTTCCTACGACGGCACATTAAACAATCACGGAAAGCACTACCAATTTGCCAACTATATGGACGGAAATTGGGTTCACGATTTTTATTACGCCGAAGGGAATATCTACGCCAAATTAGAACAACTGGAAATAGACTTTAAGGACAGGTTCTCGGTTGGCGGAACAGAAAATCAATATGAGAAACAAAAGGATTTACTCCTCAATGTTCTTCCAAAACCAAAAACTTTAGACGAAATCTCAATCAGTCCGAATCATGAATTTGTCCACCAGTTTGATTTGGGAACCATAGAAAAGGAACGCTGGAATCAAAACACAAGACAGACGGAAACTGTAACGGTTCCCTATAATCTTGCAGAAAAATTCAAGGATTTTGTCGGAACGCTGTCCAGTGAGGCATTTGCAGGTTCTTCATCTTGGGAAGTAAGAAGTTTTGTAGACAACGAAAACGTTACCGGAAGCGACAAGGAACGGAATGCCTTGGTTCGCGAAAGACGAAAAGTCGCCGCCAACGACTTGTTTCAAAAATTTTTGAGGGAAGAATTGTCGGACGCTTTAAGGAAGCGTTTTGTCAATGATTTTAACCGAAACTACAACAACATCTATGTTCCGGACTATTCAAAGTTTCCTTTGTTTTCAAAAATCCATTTGAATTTTAAAGGTCGAGAACTTAGATTAACTGAAGTTCAGAAAGGCGGAATCGGAAGGCAGACCACGAAAGGTGTCGGATTACTTGCACATGAAGTGGGATTTGGAAAAACATTGTCTGGAATCCTGTCCATGCACGAAGCGATGGAGAGAGGTAACGCAAAAAGACCGCTGATCGTTGTTCCCAATGACAGCATTTTAAAACAGTGGGTGGAAACGATTTTTGAAACCATTCCTGAAGCCAAAGTGAATATCTTGGGAAATCTTGGAAAAGACTTCGACCTCTCAAAATTTGATAATAAAGACGGGGAAATCACCATCGTCACTTACGAGGGTTTCAACAATATCGGTTTTTCTGAAAACATTACCCAAAGTCTGGCTTCCAAGTTTTCCTATATTTCAGAAAATGAACTGAGAAGCGTAAACACCATCAGCGAAAGGGATTTTCAAAAAGAACTGGAAAAAGAAAAAGAATTGGTGGGTAAAATGAAGCGGGGTAAGATTTACGATTGGGAAGACTTTGGTTTTGACCATCTGACTTACGATGAAGTCCACAACGCGAACCATATCGTAGGAAAAGTTAGAATAGAAGACCGCCGATTTGCTTCAGACTTTAGAAATCAAAACCAGCAGACTTCGAAACTGGGAATCAATACTTGGATGGCGGCGCAATACATTCAGGAAAAGAACGACGGCAGAAATGTTACCCTGCTTTCTGCAACGCCTTTTACCAATAAACCATTGGAATATTACTCTATTTTGTCATTGATTGCGAACAAGAGATTAGAAGAGTCGGGTTACATCAATGTCAACACTTTTTTTGAAACCTTTATGGAGGCGGACAACGATATGGAGATTGACGCGAAAGGTGATGTGAAATTCAAGGCGAATGTCCGTCGTTTTAAAAACAACTCCCTGTTTCAGCAACTTTTATCGGAATTTATTGACATCAAAGGCGAAGAAGATAATCCCGAATTGGTGCGACCCAACCGAATTAACAAGGAATATAAGATTGAGCAGAACGATTTGACGAGTGAGCAATATAAAATGCTCAATGAAAACTTTAGCGAGACCCAAAAAGGCGCAATTCTTACGCATATCCTTAATGCCCGTCTGATTGCGATTTCGCCGTATCTTTCACCATATTATGACGGAGAAGAGCCGTCATTGGAAGAATTCATAGAGGATTCTCCGAAACTGAAGCAGACGATGGATTTGATTAGGCAGAACAAAAAAGACATTCCGGATTCCGGTCAAATCATCTACTCTGAATTAGCTGTTTCAGAATTTCCGAAACTAAGGGAATATTTGGTACGGGAAGTCGGATACAAACCAGAAGAAGTCGGAGTCATCACTGGTTCGACAAGCAAGCCAAACCGATTGAAGATTCAGGACGATTTCAATTCGGGAAAAATAAAGGTGGTTATTGGAAGCGAGGCGATTCAGGAAGGAATGAACCTGCAGGAAAATACCACGGATATTTATATGCTTTCGCTTCCGTACAACTTTACTTCTCTACGTCAAGTGGAAGGACGCGCTTGGCGACAAGGAAACAGAAATGAAAATGTGCGAATTAATTTCATGTTGACTAATGATTCAATAGATGTCTTTATGCTTCAAAAACTGCAATCCAAACAGGCAAGATACTTGGAGGCAATGAAGAAAGGAGCCGATGTTTTGGATATTTCTGACATCAGCACACAGGAACTGAAAACCGCCATCATCACGAATCCGGAAACCAGAGCCAATATCGAAATTGAACTGATGAAAAAGCGTATTGAAACCGAGAAAAATAAATTTTTGGCTGATTCTGCTTTTGTTCTTCGAAAATATGACAGCTTCATCAAAATTCAAGAGGAAGTAACTAAGGCACAGCACAATTACAACCGAATTTTAGGCTATTCCAAGGAAGAGGGCGAAAATGCCGAATACTGGAAAAACCAGCTTCCATTCTATCAAAAAACGATTGATTTGACAAAAGAGAAAGTCCAAGAGGAAATTGACATTCTTTCACAAAAAGGAGTGAATGTGACGGAGATTGAACAACAAACAAAAATTACTGAAGATAAAATTGCGGAATTGGATAAAAGGTTGGAGGATTTGCCTAATGTTCGGGAGGGATTGGTTGAGAAGTATAGGCAGGAGAAGGAAATGCAGTTGAAAATTAATGAGACTGGAAATTATTTAGGGGAGCGAGCAATTGAAAATGTGCTCTTATTTAATAAAAATAATTCCGAACGGATTAATATAGCTATAGAAAGACTGGATGTGCAAAAAGAAGCTGAAAAAGAATATTACAAAATAGGGCGATAAAAAACAGGGACTCAAAGTCCCTGTTTTAGTCCCTGTTATTCGTAAATCACTGATTTACAGAATTGTTTGTAGCGAAGACGGGAATTGAACCCGTGACCTCAGGGTTATGAATCCTGCGCTCTAACCAACTGAGCTACCTCGCCATTAGAGTGGTGCAAAGATAAAAATATTTTGGAATGTAGCAAAAATTTAATTCAATTTTAAATAGGAAATTACATCTGCTGCATGATCCGGTTTTGCAATAATCTTATTGTTAGCATCCAGAACAAAGTAAGTAGGCGTTGCTCTCACATTGTAAGTCTCTGCAAATGAGCTATACCAACCTTTAAGTTCGGTATCATTAATCCAAGGAAGACTTTTCACTTTTGCATCATAATTTGCTTTTTCAGAATCCAGAGAAAATGCGATAACTTCGGCATTTTGGGACTTTATCGCATAATATTTTTCGATAAGCTTAGGAAGTTCTGCTTCGCAGTGGGAACAAGTTGACGACCAGAAAACAATAATCTTTTTATTTGCCTTCACATCCGCTATTGATTTTGCAGTAGTATTGGTAGGGTTTTGGAAAATATAATTCGGGAAAGTTGCCCCTAGTTCGGTGTTTTTATTGGTTGCAATTGTGTTGCTCAACCGATCATTGATGGTGCATTTTAAATTTTTAGCTTCGGTAAGATATTTTTCCTTCAAATCTGCCATACCATAAGTGTCGAAAATCTCGATCAATTCGGACAAAATGGTTTGTCCGCGAGGAGTTTCCAGATTTACAGCTTTTAACAATTTATCGACATCGTTGGCTACATTCGTACTTGGTCCAATGTTCAAATAAGCGATTAATATAGGCCTCAAAAGTGAGGAAGTCTCGAGCATGTCATTGGAATTACTAAGATAATGAATGATTTCATCATGAGTAATTTCTTTTTTCGCAGTAGTTTTATCTAAAAACTTGGAGTAATTAGAATTATAGTACTGTACGAATGGGTATTTACTGAGATCCGCAACGCTTGAAGAAAGTCTCGCAATCTCATCATTCAGGGCTTTTCTAAAGCTTGTAGAGCTATCGTAATAATCTTTTATTTGAACCAAAGCAGGCAAAATATACTCTTTTTTCTGTTGAACATCTTGCAAATTATTCATTACAGAATTGCTTTCATCCAAATATTGCACATTGGTGATTTTGCCTTTATCAGAATCGAATTTTAGTTTTACATCTTTGTTTTCGGCGATGAAATTCAGTGAGGTATTCCCTTCCGGAAAATACAGTTTCAGCATTCCTGTGTAGGGTTTAGCCACTTTAAATTGCCAAGAATTTCCTTTTCTAATTTCTTTGGTATTTAAAACATCTTTAGAACCATTTAAGGTATAAAGATAAACTTCCTTTGGGGTAAATGCAGCCGGAGCTTCAATATCTATTTTAAATTGCGCAGATAATGAATTCAGCGCAAGTAAACTTATAATTCCTAAAACTTTTTTCATAATGTAAATATAAAAAAACTCACCGAGTTGCGATGAGTTTTGTATTGCTAAAATAAATTTTATCCTAAGGTTTTGCGTGTTTTAGCATGGTAATACCACATAAAGCCAAATGCAACGATCGCCAATAGATAGAGATACATATCAATTGGGGATGCGGGTACACCAGGAGTACCGGTATCTCCAGGTGCAGGCATTGGCGGTGGAACTTCTGCATATATTGACGAATATATTCCAAAAAACAGCAAAAATATAATTTTATTAAAGATTTTCATAATTTGTGTATTATTTGATAATTTTACTTTGAACGGTCACACCTTTTTCAGAAATTACTTTTACGAAATAAACATTTTTAAGATTTTCAATAAGATTTATTTCATAATTAGATATCGTGTTAATGTCTTTTGCAGAAATTACCAATTTACCACTCATATCAAACACTTGAACTTCAGCTTTTTTCCAGTTTGGATCGAATACCACAACGTATTTACCGACATAAGGATCATAAGTAACCATCGTTCGAGATGGTACATTAGATTGATCACTTCCTAAAACTCCGGAAGGAAGACCGTAATACACATCATAATCTTGATCCGAACTTCCCGCAGAGGCTAAAACCTTATTCTGACTTAGCGGTTGTACATTGCCATCTGGTCCTCTGAAATAAAATCCTTCATTGCTTGAAAGTAGATGTTGACCATCGGGAATCAAAATTCCATTTTCTTTAACTTGTACTTTAAAAGAAACAATATCATTGGTATATTTTACCATCTTGATATTCTTACCCTTAAAATCATTTTCATTAGCTTCGTTGATATATAGCCAATATGAGTTCATGTAATTAGTATCATAACCTCCGCTGATTGGATTCTCTTCATAGGATCCCAATAAACTTGTTGAGCCCGCTGCTGCCTGCGCTCTTGCATTATTTGAATTACCTGAAGTTCCTTCTGGGTACACCACATAATACATTCTTGCGACTTCTCCGCCGCTACTATTAAGACCAATTATTGCTAATTCTTTTACGGTTCCATTGTTCTGCCCGCGGTTTGCAGTTACAGAATAAGGAGTCGAAGTATTTCTCGAATAATAATTAAATCGTCGAAGTTTAGAAAGGTCGAGAGTAGGTGTTTGTGAATTATCCAGTAATTTTATGACAAATGTACCCATAGGTCTTACCAAAAGATAATCTACATCACCAGTCCAAATTCCATTTGTTGTATTTGTTACATATTTAAATCCTACAATGCTTCCACCAACTCCCGGTTGATACTGCACATTGGTAGGCTCAAGTCTGATTCCATTAATGTTAGGAATATAATTTACATCCGTTGATACATTTAAATTACGTAAATCAAGATTGGTAAGATAAGGATTGGTGAAAAAATACATATTCTTCCCATAATCTGTACCATCCCAAATTTTGTTTCTAGTGCGCGCGAAATTATCACCAAGATAGGAGTTATATTTTTCATTATATTGGTTGATGCCATTTCCGTTTGTTCCATAAGAAACACCCGCACCAGCTCCGGATAAGGTTCTAGAATTATAAGTTAGGTCAGAAACAGGAACACCCTTCAACGTTCTCGTAACCGATGCCACATCCAGATTTTTGCCACCTAAAATATAATATGAATAAGGAACACGTGTATCGCTTCCCAAAACATTTGAAATACTAGATAAATTATCAAAAACAATCTTGTCGTTGTTCCAAACTAAGATTTCATTTTGTGACCATCTGGTAGTATTAAAAGTCTTACCCAATTCATCACTTAAAGTTGAGGCTGTTTTCCCGAAAAAAGGAACTGAAAACTGTTGGTAACCACCATGATTCGGAGATCTAAATTCCTGATTTACAATGCCCTTAATGTTATCCTGTCGTATTCCTTGAATATAGAGTTGCCCGTAGGTATAAGTTGGAGTTGCTGCTGGATTATTGGTGTTCCAAGTGCCAAATGCGGTTGCCTCATTAAGTTTATTAACAATAGTACCGCCTACTGCTGAACCTTCAACTTTATCGCTTGTTCCATTAAGTGTTCTTACTACATCCTTCGCAGCGTCACTTGCGACAATCATCACATTGCCGTGGTTTTCTAAAATCCCTGAGTCTTTAACTTGTAAACCTCCGCCGTTGTAAACCAAGGATCCTTTGCCCACATAGAAAGTTGCTTTATCATCGATATGGGTAATAACTTTTGGATTGGTGGTCATTTGTGCATCAACTGCCAAAAAGGCAGCCAATAACCCCACAGTTAGTAAATTTGTTTTCATCGCTATTGTGTTTTTGTGTTTAAAAATTTGAACATTACTATTCAATTACAAATATATTTATTTTTTTTTAATTAAATCACACTACAACATTAGAAATAATTATAAATTAAGTTGCTCTTCGGTAATGATGATTTCGTTTTGCTCCTTGATGTTGAACATATAATCTTCCAGAACCTTCTCCGTAGTGCCGCGCAAACCTCTTGCACCAAGGCCTTTTTCCATGGTTTCTTCCACAATTTTTTCTATCGCTTCATCGGTGAATTTCAATGTAACACCATCCATTTTGAAAAGCTCCACAAACTGATTGATGATCGAATTTTTCGGCTCTTTCATTATGCGAATCATTGTTTCTTTGGTGAGCTTGTCCAGATAAGTCACTATTGGAAATCTCCCTAATAATTCCGGAATCAAGCCGAATTTTCTCAAATCGATTGCATTCAGTTGGCTCAAAATATACTCATCATCTTCCGTTTTGGCCATTTTTTCAGCACTAAAACCAATTGCTTGCTTATTGAGACGTCTTTCAATGATTTCTTTAATTCCATCAAAAGCCCCGCCGGCAATGAATAATATATTTTGGGTATTAACCTGAATATATTTCTGATCGGGATGCTTTCTGCCGCCTTGTGGTGGTACATTTACAATGCTTCCTTCCAACAATTTCAGCAATCCTTGCTGTACCCCTTCACCTGACACATCACGCGTCAGACTTGGATTATCGGATTTTCGTGCAATTTTGTCGATTTCATCAATGAAAACGATTCCTTTCTCTGCTTTTTCTACATCATAATCAGCAACCATCAGTAATCTAGAAAGAATACTTTCCACATCTTCGCCCACGTAGCCCGCTTCAGTTAAAATAGTTGCGTCTACGATACAAAACGGAACATTCAGTTCCTTAGCAATCGTTTTTGCTAAAAGCGTTTTTCCGGTTCCTGTTTCACCGATCATGATGATATTTGATTTTTCAATCTCTACTTCTCGGTTTTCGGTTTTGGCATGAAGAAGCCTTTTATAATGGTTATAAACCGCGATCGAAAGCTGTTTTTTCGCCTGATCCTGACCAATCACAAATTGATCAAGGTGTTCTTTTATTTCTTTTGGTTTTTTTAGATCTTCCATGCTATCCGCTGGCGAAAATCCTTCTTTTTGGGCATTTTCAACCACGATAGCGTGTGCTTGCTCGATACAATTTTCGCAGATAAAACCTTCGTTTCCAGAAATCAATATTTCTACCTCTTTGCGTTTTCTTCCGCAGAAAGAGCATTGGTTTGAATTCATATCTCTTTATATAATAAGTGTAAGAATGTTTGTTTTAAAAAAATTTTGTCAAAGTTTTTCGACCTTGACAAAATAATATTTTATGAATTGATGATGGTGCTTTGTATTTCTTTGTACTCTTCATCCGAAAGTTTCAACCGTTCATTTTTGAAGTTCATATCATCCATTTTTTCAATCGGAATTAAGTGAATGTGTGCGTGAGGCACTTCTAAACCTACCACTGCAACCGCTATTCTTTGGGACGGGTAGGCTTTTTCGAGTTTTTTGGCAACGTTTTGCGCAAAACTCCATAAGTTTTTAAAATCCTCATTTTCCAGATCGAAAATAAAATCGGTTTCGTTTTTGGGAATCACCAAAGTATGTCCTTTTACCAATGGCATTGCATCCAAAAAAGCCAAATGCTGCTCGTCTTCAGCAATTTTGTAGGATGGAATTTCACCTGCAATAATTTTCGTGAAAATAGAACTCATTACTTTTAGATTTTAATTTTTATTTAATGGTGCAAATTTAAGGTATAAATAAAAATTGAGGTGGAATTTTTTGTGAAATTTTTTACTTCTAAAAAAACAGTTTTTACAAAGTAATTTCTAAAACTTCGAAAGAAAGTTTGTTCCCATTTGGCAATACGATATCAGCAGTTTCGCCTACAACTTTTCCTAAAAGTCCTTTAGCAATCGGTGTATTAATAGAAATTTTACCCGCTTTCAAATCGCTTTCGTTATCTGGTACCAAAGTGAATTTCTGCTCAGCTTTGGTTGTATTGTTCTTCAATCGCACGGTGGTCAAGATTGAAACTTTCGAAGTATCAAGCTGGGTTTCATCAATTACTTTCGAATTGATAATCATGTCTTTTAACTTGGAAATCTTCATTTCCAACATTCCTTGGGCTTCTTTGGCAGCATCATATTCTGCGTTTTCAGAAAGATCGCCTTTATCTCTAGCTTCAGCAATTTGCTGAGTAATTTTTGGTCTTTCGATGGTTTCCAGTTGTTCCAGTTCAACTTTCATTTTATCCAAACCATCTTTGGTAACATAACTTGCCATAATTTTCTGTAATTTGCGTTAGTATAAAAAAATAATCCGACATTTGCCGGACAATGATTTCTGTTTGTATTCGTTTTACAAATATATAAATTTATTTTAAATGAAAAGAAACATTTCGGTTTTAATTTTATCAATAGTATTCATTTTCAGCGCTTTAAATATAACTTCATGCTCAACTCGCGAGGAAACCGTGAGTTGCTTTCCGAAGGTACCTATTAGCGTAGTTCTAAACCTAAATTTGCCCGCATATTATAATCTGCAGAATGTAAACGGGTGGATTTATGTGAATGAACAGGAAGCCGGAACGCGTGGATTAATTGTCGTAAGAACCACTAATGGCTTTAAAATTTATGACCGAAATGCACCTCATCTTTGTCCGGACAATTCGACCACGCTGGAAGTTCAAGACAACATCAAAGTAATTTGCCCGAAAGATGGGGCAGAATGGATTTTGATTACTGGCGAACCTACCAAAGTTGCGCAAATTGCTCCCAAAACCTATCACTACAATTTCGATTCCGCCACAGGAACACTATCTATTTTTGATTAATTTTTAAGCAATTCAATTTCCATGAAAATCGTTATTCAAAGAGTTACGGAAGCTAATGTAAAAGTTGAAGGAAAGATTGTTGGTGAAATATCCAAAGGATTACTGTTACTGATCGGAATTGATGAGGAAGATGATAAAGCTGATGCCGACTGGCTTGTTCAAAAAATCTTAAACCTAAGAATTTTCGGTGATGAGGAAGGAAAACTTAACCTTTCTGCGACCGATATTTCCGGAGAAATTCTCTGCATCAGTCAGTTTACATTAATTGCCGATTATAAAAAAGGAAACCGCCCATCTTTCATTAAAGCCGCAAAACCCGACAAAGCGATTCCTCTTTTTGAATATTTTAAAACTGAAATCGCAAAATCCGGGTTGAAAACCGAAAGCGGAATTTTCGGCGCCGATATGAAAGTTTCTTTACTTAATGACGGTCCGGTAACGATTGTGATGGACTCCAAAACCAAATCGTAAAGTCCAATTGATTGCTTTCGTCCCTTCATTTCCTTTTTCAAAAAAAGACGTGGAATGTTTAGATTTTTGACTAAATTTGAATCATTCGATTATGAATGGTTATGAAAAAAAACATCCTTATCCTCTGCAGTATTTTATTGCTCTCCTGCTCCAAAAAAGAAGGCGAATCCACCAATACCCAATCCGACAGTACTAAAATCATTGATTCTATCAACGCGGTTCGAAGCCAAATCAACGATAGCATCAAATTAAAGAACGAACAAAATCGGTTTTCCGACCTAAGTGGAAAGCATCAATTAAAGTTCAGCTCAGATGCAATTTCATCGTTCACTGGAAGTGCAAAATTCGAAAAAATCGGAAGGGATGCATACTCCGTTTCGGGAAAAGCTGTTTCGGGGAAAAACACTTTAACAATTGAAGGAAAAATCTCTAGGGTTTCCGATAAACACCTGAATTTTGAAGGAAAAATCGACCAAAAAATTCAAGGAGAAAAATATACGCGAACCAAGAAAACAACATTTTTCGACGAAGGAAAAGGAAAATTCTGGCGTTTGCAAGATAAAGTGAATAGCTCCGGATTTGTGGATTATATTGACATTTATTTTTAAACCAATTTAAATTAAGATCATGCTGCACTTCGAAATATCCGGAAAAGGAAAGGAAAATTTGGTTCTACTCCACGGTTTTATGGAAAATTTGATGATTTGGGAAGACCTAGAAAAATACCTTTCCAAAGATTTTACTTTAATAAAAATTGATTTGCCGGGACATGGTTTATCTAAAATTTACAGTGAAATCCACACCATGGAACTGATGGCAGAAGAAGTGAAAAAAGTTACCGACAAGCTGGGTTTGAAAGAATTTCATCTTCTGGGACATTCAATGGGCGGCTATACATCGCTGGCTTTTGCGGAGAAATTTCCGGATTTTTTGAAAAGTTTCACATTGTTTTTCTCAACTTATTTCCCGGACGATGAAGAGAAAAAAGAGCAGCGCAGGAAAAGTTTCAGGATTATTCAGGAAGCATTTCCCAATTATGTTCGCGCTGGTATTCCCAATTTATTTAATGAAAATGAAAAAGATATTTTGGAAGGAAAAATAGAACTCGCGAAAGAAATTGCACTTTCCACGAAAAATGAAGGCGCGCTTGCCGCTGTAAAAGGCATGATCGAACGAACCGATAAAACATCGGTTATGCAAAATTTTGAAGGAAAAATTTTGGTGATCGCAGGAAAACACGATAACGCTGTAAAAACCGACGTTCTATTGAAAAACCTTCCCGACAAAACCAATATAAAATCCTATCTGTTGGATTGTGGCCACAACGGACATTGGGAAAAACCGGAAATCTGTGCGGCAATCATCAATACGGAACTTCTTCATAATCTCCCAAAAAACCTTATTTTCTAAAGAACAACCTTCAAACATGGAAATCTTATCAAAAATATTAATCGGATTAGTCGCCATGGAGCATCTTTACATCTTGTATATGGAAATGTTCGCATGGGAAACTTTGGGCAAAAAACATTTAAGGGCTTTTTAAAAGATGAACTTTTCAAACCAACAAAAGGTTTGGCAGCGAACCAAGGTTTGTATAACGGATTTCTTTCTGCGGGATTAATTTGGTCATTCTTCATCGAAGACAAAACATGGTCACAAAATGTAGCTGTATTTTTCCTGGGATGTGTAATTGTAGCGGGAATCTATGGCGCATTAACCGCTTCTAAAAAAATATTTTTCGTGCAGGCATTACCGGCGATCATTGCATTGGCCTTTCTATTACTAAAATAAATAAAGTATATATAAAACAAAGAAAGCTGCCTAAATTGGCAGCTTTCTTTTTAAAGTAAAAGAATGATTAATTCACTTATTTTTTAATTGCTTTGATAGATTTGGTAGAACCATCTTCCATGTGAAGCGTTACGATATACAAACCAGCTTTCAGCTCAGAAAGATTAAGTTCGGAAGCTGCTGCCAAAGTCTTAATACTTCTACCTGCAACGTCGCTTATAGAGATCGATTTCACACCCTTTACATCAGAAACTTTCAAAACATCTTTGAATGGATTAGGATAAACACTCACACTGTTTTTATCAACATTTGCAGTACCAGCTGTAATTTTCTCCATGATATTAATGGTGTAATCTTCAACTTGTCCGTAAGAAGAGTTTCCACAAGAGGTAGCATTTGCACCTGCACTAGAATCCTGAACTCTCACTCTCATTCTTGTATTTCCTAATAAAGCATCCGCAGGAATGGTTATAGAACCTGTCCAAGGAGCTTGTCCAAGTGCTGTAGATAATACCGCTTCACCAGGATCATTGAAACTACCGTTTTGGTTATAATCAATCCAAACAAGAAGTTGATCAGTAGAATAAGATGAAACCGAGCAAGCTGCTGTGAAAACATAAGTATTTTCTCTGTTTACATTACCAACGATTGAAGTAAAGTCTTCATATCCTAGCGCAGTAGTACCTGCAGCAGATGGATTATTAATGTCTGCAAAAGTAACATTAGTAATTTTTTCATATTGCGCATTTGATCCTGCAGCTGCACAATAACCTATCGTACTATTTGTACTGAATGTTATTTCCGTACAACCTACTGCATCACCAACATTATTGGTAGGAACTACCTTCGCGTAATACGTTGTATTTGCATTTAAAGAAACTGCCTGAGTAAGACCTGTTACTGTACCACTAAACACATCACTACCACCAGGAGTTGTTCCCACAGCTAATTTATACTGAGATGCATCAGCAGATGCTGCCCAAGTGAAGTTAACAGAACCATAATTTACAGTAGATGAGTTCGCAGGACTAGTAATTGAAGAACAAGCAGGAACTGCAGAAGGCATGGTACCTTTCACAACAACATCATCAATAGTGAATCCTGGCTGATTGACAGTCGATGTATTATGCACAAATCTCCAACCTAAATAAAAAGTCTTGAAATTAACAGCTGCCGGTAATGCATAGTCGGTTACTACCGTTTGGTAAGGTGCAGTTCCGGATCTTAAATTAGATACGACAGAAGTCCATGACAAACCATCCAATGAATACATAAGCTGCCCATAATCCGAGCTTGCCTGCCCTTGGCATTTCCAGACATACGAAAGTTTCAGGTCTTTGTAATTCCCTGCTTCGATTTGCGTATAAACAAGAGGAGCATAACTTGCATTGGTGGCAGAACCATTTCCATATGCACATGAAGCCATAGTGAGATCAGCATCTTGTGCAGCATCCGCTACATTTACAATTTGTAAACTTTTAGTACCATTAATTAAATTTGCAGCACAATTCCCGCGAACAGTAAAAGTGTTATACGGATAAGCGGCAAGCGTTCCAAAAAAGCCTTCTTCCCAATTTCCGATTGTTCCTTCTGCTGTAGATTCAAAATCATCAGAGAAAATAACCGTTTGTGCATTCGCAACCAAACCACATGCTAACAAGCACGAAAGTAGAATTTTTTTCATAAAAAAATATTGTTTTATTAAGGCGCCAAATATATACCTTTTCTCTAAAAACAATGCGTTTTTATTTATAAAAATTCAAATATTTATCCACAATGATGGGAAGATGGCAATTTTACTAAAAATCCTCTGCTTCGATTTTTTCTTTGAAGTCTTCGATAGTTTCTTCGATTGATTTCAGGTATTTACCGCCCGCAGCGTTGATATGGCCGCCGCCATTAAAGTATTTTCTTGAAAATTGATTTACATCTACTTGATCTTTGGAGCGGAACGAAATTTTAATAAAATCTTCGTACAAATCTTCCATGAAAAAAGCTGAAACTTGGGTTCCCATAATACTTAAACCGTAATTTACGAAACCTTCGGTATCACCTTTTTGGAAACCGAATTTTTTCAATTCATCTCTTCTCAGCCAGAGAATTGCCACTTTGCCCTCTTTCACCACTTCGATCCTTCCTAGAATTAAGGAGAGAAGATGCAGTCTGGAAACCGTGTTCGTATCCCAAGTATTCGACGTAATCATCGAAGGCTCTGCTCCTTTTTCAATTAAATCCGCTACAATACGATGGGTAGTTGCACTCGTGGACCGAAAACGAAAACCTCCTGTATCCGTCATAATCCCGGTATACAAACATTCCGCAATATCTTTGTTTACTATTTTTTCTTCATTTAATTGCTGGATAAAATGGTACACCATCTGCGAAGTTGCCGGAATTGTAACATCCGAGTACACAAAATCGAATTGATCGGGTTGTTGATGATGATCGATCAGAATTTTCTTCGCCTTAGCCTTTTCAATCCATGGACCTACAAGATTTCCACTTCTGTGTGAAGCATTAAAATCTAGAATAAAAATTACATCCGCATGATAAATCGCTTCTCCAGCTTGTTTTCTTTTGTAATCCGCAATGATGATTTTTTTGGATTCGGGCATCCATTTCAAAAATTTTGGAAAATCGTTAGGAACGATTACCTCTGCGTCCAGACCTTTTTGCTTCAGAAAATGCTTCAGCCCCAAACTCGACCCGATAGCGTCTCCATCTGGATTGTAATGAGTTATGATAACAATTTTATTCTCTGGTATAAGTAATTTTTGAATTTCTGAAATTTCCGAAGCAGTAAACATATTTCTCTATAATTTTGAACGACAAAGATATGTTTTTTGTTCTGAGAGATTACAACGAAAATAGTATTAAAAGGCATTTAACAAATCTGCAGAAACCCACAAAAACTATTTTCGATTAGAAAAAAATAATTTTTCAAAGCACGCAAAACTCGGCATGATACCGCTCACCAAAATGAAAATTTTACCGGTAGCTATTATTTTGCAAAATATCTAAAATATATTTGCAGAAAATAAAAAGTTTCCTATCTTTGCAATCTGAAAAATAAGAGATAGTTTTTACTAAAAAATATAAGCAATGAGCAAGAGAACATTCCAACCATCAGAAAGAAAGAAAAGAAACAAACACGGTTTCAGAGAAAGAATGTCAACCCCAAACGGTAGAAGAGTTTTGGCGGCTAGAAGAGCAAAAGGTAGAAAGAGCTTAACTGTAAGTGCTGCGCGCGCTAAGAGATAATCTCAGAAAATCATCATATACAAATATGCTTGAAAATAACTTTTTCAGGCATTTTTTGTTGTTAAAATTTGCCAAAATTTAGCTAAACGAAAAAGTTTTCTTTATTTTTGAAGGGCTAATCAACTTACGCATCCTATGCGAAATTTGATTAAAATTTATCTTTAATATTTATACCATATGCCACATTCATCTCACGAAGGACAAAATGTAATCCATCTGAAAAATGCCAAAATAGCTCAGAAAAATTTCACTGTACTTAATGATGTAAACCTTAATATCAAACAAGGAAGATTTTGCTATCTGATTGGGAAAACAGGTTCCGGAAAAAGTTCACTGCTGAAAACCCTTTACGGACACATCCCAATTTCTGCAGGTCACGGTAATGTAGCAGGTTTCGACCTCGAAAAACTTCGAGCTTCCGACGTGCCCAACTTAAGAAGAAAATTAGGCATCGTTTTCCAAGATTTTCAACTGCTTACGGACAGAACTGTAGAAAAAAATCTGCGTTTTGTACTAGAAGCAACAGGTTGGAATGACAAAACCAAAATTGATGACCGCATCAATGAAGTGTTAGGAAGCGTAGGTATGAAATCGAAGAAGCACAAAATGCCTCATGAACTTTCAGGTGGTGAACAACAGCGTATTGCCATTGCGAGAGCGCTTCTGAACCATCCTGAACTGATCCTTGCAGATGAGCCTACCGGAAACCTAGATCCTGAAACTTCCAACGAAATTATGACGCTCCTGAAGCAAGTTGCTTTTGAAAATAATTCAGCGGTGGTAATGGCAACGCACGATTATCACATGATCCAAAACTTCCCCGGCGAAGCGATACGCTGCGAAGACGGAAGAGTAACCGTGCTCAATACTGCGGAACTTTTCGAATAAGACTACATTGAAATTTAAATAGATAATCCTGTACTGATGTTACAGGATTTTTTTGTCGCAATTTTTGCTAAAGCATTAATAATAATTCACAAAAAAAACGGACGAAAGTCCGTTTTCTAATTTACAATATAATTTTTTACCCTTTGAATTGGCCCATTGCAATAAATTTTTCTTGTCTTTGGGTTTCAAGTTCTTTCCCTGAAAATGTCGAAAAAGCTTTTATATTTTGCAAAATAGACGCCTTCAAATGATCGTAAGCAACTTGTGGATCATAATGTGCACCACCAAGTGGTTCTTCTACAATTCCATCGATAAATTTTTCTCTCAAAGCATCTTGCGGAGTTAGTTTCAGTGCAATCGCTGCATCTTCTTTATGATCCCAATTTCTCCACAGAATAGAGGAACAACTTTCTGGAGCAATCACTGTGTACCAAGTGTTTTCCAACATATAAACCTTGTTTCCAACACCAATCCCCAATGCTCCACCACTTGCTCCTTCGCCAATGATATAAACAAAAATTGGCGTTTTCAGCATCGTCATTTCAAAAATATTTCGAGCAATAGCTTCACCTTGTCCACGTTCTTCAGCTTCCAGACCAGGATATGCTCCCGGAGTATCAACCAATGAAATCACTGGAATTTTGAATTTCTCTGCCAATTTCATCAAGCGCAGTGCTTTTCTATATCCTTCCGGATTGCTCATCCCGAATCTTCGGAGTTGTCTTTCTTTGGTGGTTCTTCCTTTTTGGGTACCAATAATCATTACTCGTTGACCATCTATGGTAGCTAAACCGCCAACCATTGCAGGATCATCAGCAAAATTACGATCGCCATGAAGCTCAAGAAAGCTATCTTTATCAGTAATTCCCTTAATGAAATCTAATGTATAAGGACGATCCGGATGGCGGGAAAGCTGAACCCTTTGCCAAGGCGTAAGGTTTCCGTAAATCTCCTTTTTCTTTTCTATAATTTTATCTTCGATTTGCGAGCAAGCCAATTTCACATCTACTCCGCTCTCTTCGCCTACCAATGAACAAGTTTGATACTGATCCATCAGCTCTTTTATGGGAAGTTCAAAATTTAAGTATTCCATTTCTTTAGTTAAGAATTAATCTTTCAAATTTAATAAAAATTATAGAAAATTAGCCGATATTATTCACTGCATTTTTTATTCTCTCAATGCTTTCCTCTTTTCCAAGGATTTCAAGAATTTCAGGAACATCCGGACCTTTCAGTTCACCTACCAAGCTCAAACGCAGCGGCATCATCACTTTGCCCATTCCAAGACCTTTTTCGTCGGCTAGATCATGGATGGATTGTTTAATTGTAACGGCTTGAAAATCTGTAAGGGTTAATAGTTTTTCAGAAAAATCATTCAAAATCCCAGGTGTCTCTTCATTCCAAGCTTTTTTTACCGCTTTCTCGTCATAGGAAAATGGCGCTTCAAAGAAGAATTTTCCTTCATTATAAATATCTTTTGCAAAAGTTGCCCGATCTTTCATCAACGAGATCACCTTTAATAATTTTTCATCACTGGATCCTTCTAAATTAATACCTTCAGCTTGTTTTAATAATGATAAAACCTCTGCATCGGATTTTGATTTAAGATATTCCTGGTTAAACCATTCTGCTTTTTCTTTGTTGAATCTTGCACCGGCTTTATGAACTTTATGCAAATCAAACTCTTTGGTCATTTCCTCTAAAGAAAGAATTTCGCGGTCATTTGCAGGGCTCCAACCCAGCAACGCAACCATGTTAATGAAAGCTTCCGGAAGATATCCTTCTTCACGATAACCTTTAGAAATACTTCCGGTTTCGGGATCTTTAAAATTCAACGGAAATACCGGGAAACCAAATTTATCACCATCTCTTTTGCTGAGTTTTCCTTTGCCTTCCGGCTTTAAAATTAACGAAAGGTGGGCAAATTCGGGTCTTTCCCATCCCATTGCTTCATACAAAAGATAGTGCAAACCTAGAGAAGGCAACCACTCTTCACCGCGAATAACGTGCGTGATTTCCATTTCGTGATCATCGATAATATTGGCAAAATGATAAGTTGGCATTCCATCGTTTTTTACCAAAACCTTATCATCCAAAGTATTTGTATTTACTGAAGTTTTACCACGAATAATATCTTCCAAATTGAGCACTCGATCTACCGGCATTTTGAAGCGTACGACATAAGGTACTTTTTCGTCCAATAACTTCTGAACTTCCTCTTTCGAAAGGGTAAGCGAGTTTCTCAATCGGTTTCTTGTAATATAATTATAGGCAAACACCTCACCATTTTGTTCGAATTCTTTGCGAATTTCGTCCAATTCTTCGGGCGTATCGAAAGCGAGGTAAGCATAATCAGTTTTCAGGATTTCCGCTAAATATTGATCATAAATATCGCGTCTTTCAGATTGCCGGTAAGGCGCAAATTTTCCGCCATGTTTTGGGCTTTCATCCGGGATGATTCCGCACCATTCCAGTGCTTCCATGATATATTCTTCCGCACCTTCAACATATCTTGCGGTGTCGGTATCTTCAATTCTCAACACGAAGTCTCCGCCTTGGTTTTTAGCGAAAAGATAATCATATAACGCAGTTCTCACTCCACCTAGATGTAAAGGCCCGGTTGGACTTGGCGCAAAACGCACTCTTACTTTGCTCATTATTGTTCGAAATTTAGGGTGCAAATTTAAGGAAAAAATGAGTGTTGAGAGAATTTGAGATATTTTATTTAGTTTTGCAATAAATTTGAATGATAATGTTAGAAATCGGCGAACGACCTTGGGGGAAATATTATGTTTTGGCAGATGAGCCGCATTATAAATTGAAAAGAATCGAAGTAAATCCAGGGCACAGACTCTCTTATCAATTCCACCATCACCGCCAAGAATTTTGGACGGTAATTTCAGGTGAGGCGGTTGTAGTACTTGATGAGGTAGAACATTCTGTTAAATATGGTGAAAGCATTTTCATACCACTTGGCGCGAAACACCGCATTGAAAACCGAAGTGCGGAATTACTGGAATTTGTTGAGGTACAAACAGGAACTTATTTTGGTGAGGATGATATTGTGAGAATTCAGGATGATTATGAGCGTTCAGACGAGAATTCCGATAAAGAGTAGTTAATTTCAGTTTTTAAATTTTAATGAAAAAAAATTACCTAATCCTCTCTCATAAAAATCCGCAACAAGTTTGCCGATTGATTAACAGATTGGACGATGGAAATTCTCAATTTTTTGTACATGTAGATTTAAAAAGCAATTTAGAAGAATTTGAAATTCTAAATTCATTAGAAAATACCAAAATCATTCCCGAAAGAGAGAAATGCATTTGGGGTGATTTTTCTATCGTAAGAGCCACTTTACACTTGCTTGAAAATTCAATTGCGCACGGAAGTAAAGGTTTCACTATTTTACTAAGCGGACAAGATTACCCGATAAAATCCAATCAATTCATTAATAGTTTTCTCGCGAACCACATCGATTTTAATTTCATTGAAGCAATTCCCATCGAAGAAAAATGGCGTAAAAAAATGGTCCGAGATAAGGTAGAGCATTATCATTTTATACATTCCGATCGAAAAAGCGACAGCAACAGTTATGCTCCCTTTCAACATAGTTCGCCGAAAGAAAAGGCGCGAAACATTTTTCATCTAATTAAGGGAAGGATGTCTGTGAAAACCTTTCGAAAATTGCTCACGCTTCCTAAACGAAAGCCATTTTTCAAACAACAATTTGCAGGTTCGCAATGGTGGGCTTTTAATGAAATGACCACTAAAATAATTTACGATTTCATTAAAAAAGAGTATACCGAATTAGAAAAGTATTACCGCTATACCTCTGCACCCGATGAGATTTTTTTTCAATCCATCATCATAAATTTGGCAGAAAACAGCAAAGAAATTAAGATAAAACCATCCCAAACTTATGTTAATTGGGAAAGGAAAAATGTAGCGCTTCCAGTAATTTTTAATGACAAGGATTTGCAGGAACTTTCGCAAGTTGACCAATTGTGGGCAAGAAAATTTGATGTAGATTATGATGAAAAAATCCTGGATTTAATTGACAATAAGCTGCTATAATTTAATTACAAAACATATCTGCTCAACCAACTGCTGAAGGAATACTGATCAACAATTTCAGCAGGAATCTGCTTGTAAGGCGAACTGAGAAACTCACCCAACCGGGCAATATCATCATGATGAATAATAAAAATGTTTTGTGGATTATAAAAATCATATTCCATCACGGTTTTATTATTCGTAATAATTTTTTTCTGATACCGAAGCGACTCAAAAAACCTTAAGGATAAACCGTTATGCTCCAGCACTTTAAAATCCAAAATTACACTTGCTGCTTTTAGTCGTTTGATATTATCTTTGAACGTAAAATTGTCTTTGAAAAATTTAATTTCTGGTCTGTTAATAGGCTTTTTAGAACGAAAATACTTTAAGTTTATATCAAAATTCACATCGAATTTAGCAAGTTCATTCATTGAATAAATTAAATCATCAATCCTATTTTCTATATAAGAACCGACGTAATAAATGGTATTATTTTGCGAACAATTTTCCGCTTCATCATCAAAATCGAAAAAAAAATTATCGCATAACTGAATATTTGGTAATTGAATATGATAATTTTTGTAATCATTTTCGTCAAAAATTAGAAATTTCTCGAAAAGCGGAATACAGTTGAATACTTCCGGGTAACGGTTCAAACCGTCCCACTGATATCCAACCACTTTTTTTCCAATGTTCATCAGTTTTTCAATGGTTTCCTGATCAAAAATATCCGGTCTGATGATTAAGATATAATCGATACTTTTTTCCCTCAGATGACCAATTTCCTGACACATATGGCTTGAACGGAATTTTCTAATCAGTTCTTTTTTATAGGTTCGATTGCCAAAAAAATTCTTTAAGAAAAAATTTTTTACGCGTAGAAGATTATTTTCATACTTAAAATCAGCAGGAACAATCGATGTTAAATCAAATCCAAATTTTTGAATATTAAATTCAAAAATTTCATAAATTTTAAAATCATTAGGAATAATTAAAATAAAAGATTTGCCTTCAACTGATTTTTCAAGCATTGGATTCGGATTCTATAATTTTAGCTAAAGTATTAAATTTGTATTGCGCTTTTAAAGTAGCAAATATTAAGCCTTCTTTACCGTCTAAAAATCCTTTTTTGATCACGTAATATTTAAAAAACCAGAAAAAAGGAGAATAAATCAACTTCCCAAAGCTTACTTTTTTTCCTTTTCTCTTGGTTATTTCTGCGGTCGAATAGGTATTATTTTTCTCTAAAATTACCGAAATAGAATCATCTGCTAGATGCTCCAAAGCAAGATTTTTCTCCTGTGGAGGAATGTGCACCACCTTCCCGCGAATTTCCGGCTTCGAATGGATGAAAGGCGGCCATACGATGCTGTCTTTACGAAAAAATCGATAAACATAATCCGGATAAGCTGCACGCATCCACTTTCCCATAAAATAGTTTTTTCGTGGAATTGCCAATGCTGTATTGCCTTTTTGATTATATTTAAATTGATACAATTTGGCTTTCAAATCGGAAGTAATCACCTCGTCCGCATCCAAAAGTAGCACCCAATCGTTCTGGGCGCTTTGTATCGCAAAATTTCGGGCAGGTTCTACAAAACTTATTTTTTCGTGAAAAATAATGTTGCAATGGTATTTTTCGGCAATTTCCAGTGTTGAATCAGAGCTGTGCATATCGCAAATTAAAATCTCTTCGAAATCTTTTACAGACTCCAACACTTTCTCCAAATGCAACGCGGCATTGTAGGTATTGATTACTACAGAAATTCCCACCTATTATTTCTTAAACTCCATGATGGTCTTCTCAATAATCGCTACACATTCCAGCAATTGTTCCTCTGTAATCACCAAAGGTGGAGCGAGGCGAATGATGTTTCCGTGCGTTGGTTTTGCCAGCAAACCGTTTTCTTTGAGTTGAAGACAAAGATTCCAAGCGGTGGAACTTTCCGGGGTATCGTTTATCAAAATTGCATTAAGTAAACCTTTTCCACGTACTTTGGTAATTAAGTCAGTTTTCTCGATGAGTTTTTCGATTTCGGCTCTGAAAAGTTTTCCTAACTCTTCTGCTCTTTCGGAAAGATTCTCTTCTTCCACGACATCCAAAGCTGCGATTGCAACTGCACAAGCAATCGGATTTCCTCCAAAAGTAGAACCGTGCTGTCCCGGATGAATCACATTCATAATTTCATCATTCGCCAGAACTGCTGAAACGGGATACATCCCTCCAGAAAGCGCTTTTCCCAAGATCAAAATATCTGGTTGCACATTTTCATGATGACAAGCAATCAGTTTTCCCGTTCTTGCAATTCCGGTTTGCACTTCATCAGCAATGAAAAGTACATTATATTTCTGGCAAAGTTCAGCTGCCTTTTTTAGATAATTTTCGGCTGGAACATATACTCCGGCTTCACCTTGAATTGGTTCCACCAAAAATGCTGCAATATTTGGAGCATCATTTTCAAGAGTTTTTTCTAAAGCATCCAAATCGTTATAAGGAATTTTCACAAACCCTGGAGTGAAAGGTCCGTAATTGTTGTTAGCATCCGGATCGTTAGAAAAAGAAACGATGGTAGTGGTTCTTCCGTGGAAATTATTTTCACAAACAACGATTTTTGCTGCGTTTTCGGAAATTCCTTTTACTTCATAACTCCATTTTCTGGCTAGTTTCACAGCAGTTTCAACCGCTTCTGCTCCAGAATTCATTGGCAAAACCTTATCAAAACCGAAAAGTTCAGTAATTTTCTTTTCATATACTCCTAAATTGGCGTTGTAGAAAGCACGCGAAGTTAAAGCTAATTTCTGTGCCTGATTTACCAATGCATTCACAATTTTAGGATGAGAATGTCCTTGGTTTACCGCAGAATAGGCAGACAAAAAATCATAATATTTTTTTCCTTCAACATCCCAAACATAAACGCCTTCCCCTTTTTCTAAAACTACCGGAAGTGGATGATAATTATGGGCTCCATGCTGATTTTCTAAATCGATGTAATATTGCGAATTTTTTGTTGTTGATGTTGTTGACATAAATTTTGCTTTTTTACAAAGTTAATGATTTAAATACTAAAATAACGACATAAAAAAAGACTAATATTTCTATTAGTCTTATGGTTCATCATTAATGAAATTTAATGATCAAAACTTTTATCCATCACAAAATCTTCCATGAATTTTGTGGTGTAATTTCCGGCAATATAATCTTCATTCTCCATCAATTGTCTGTGGAAAGGAATGGTTGTTTTCACACCTTCTATGTAAAATTCTTCCAAGGCACGCTTCATTTTGGCGATGGCCTCTTCACGAGTTTGTGCTGTAGTGATTAATTTTGCAATCATCGAATCGTAGTTGGAAGGGATGGAATATCCTGAATATACGTGAGTATCAACACGAATTCCGTGTCCTCCCGGAATATTCAGACCACTGATTTTTCCTGGTGATGGACGGAAATCATTATATGGATCTTCCGCATTAATTCTACACTCAATTGAATGAAGTTTTGGATAATAATTAATTCCTGAAATTGGGGTTCCGGATGCCAACAAAATCTGCTCCCTGATCAAATCGTAATCTACAACTTGCTCAGTGATAGGGTGTTCCACCTGAATTCTGGTATTCATTTCCATGAAATAGAAATTTCTGTCTTTATCTACCAAAAATTCGATAGTTCCAACACCTTCATACCGAATATATTCAGCAGCTTTCACTGCTGCCTGTCCCATTTTTTCACGCAACTCATCCGTCATGAACGGCGAAGGAGTTTCTTCCGTAAGTTTTTGGTTTCTTCTTTGAACAGAACAATCTCTTTCAGATAAATGGCACGCGTTTCCGTATTGGTCACCTGCAATTTGAATTTCGATATGTCGCGGTTCTACAATGAGTTTTTCCATATACATGCCTCCGTTTCCGAAAGCGGCTGTCGCTTCTTGCACTGCAGAATCCCAATGTTCTTGTAGGTCTTCTGCTTTCCAAACGGCTCTCATTCCTTTTCCGCCACCTCCTGCTGTTGCCTTAATCATCACCGGATAACCGATTTCGGCAGCAAGTTTTGCAGCGGTTTCATAACCATCGATTAAACCTTCGGAGCCAGGAACACAAGGAACACCGGCTTCTTTCATGGTTGCCTTTGCGTTTGCCTTATCTCCCATTCGATCAATCTGTTCCGGAGTTGCACCAATAAACTTGATTCCATTTTCCTGACAGATTCTGGAGAAATTTGAATTTTCTGATAAAAATCCGTATCCCGGGTGAATTGCATCAGCATTGGTAATTTCTGCAGCTGCGATGATATTTGAGATTTTCAGATAAGAATCTTTGCTCATCGGTGGGCCTATACATACAGCCTCATCCGCGAATCTTACATGAAGACTGTCTTTATCCGCTGTGGAATAAACCGCTACGGTTTTAATCCCCATCTCTTTGCAAGTACGCAGAATACGCATTGCAATTTCGCCACGATTAGCTATTAATATTTTTTTGAACATCTTTTTCTGTAATTTTAAATTTTAAATTCTGAATTTTAAATTATTTTAAATGAGTTCTATTCATTTAAAATTTATCATTTATCATTTAAAATTCCTAAGATGGATCAACCAAGAATAAAGGTTGGTCGTATTCTACCGGAGACGCGTCATCCACTAAGATTTTCACAATTTTCCCGGAAATTTCAGACTCAATCTGGTTGAATAGTTTCATCGCTTCAATTACGCACACTACTTTTCCGTTCGATACTTCGTCTCCTACATTTACGAAAACATCTTTATCAGGAGAAGGTTTTCTGTAGAAAGTACCAATCATCGGGGATTTAATGGTAACGTACTTACTGTCGTCGGAAGAAGGTTCTGCTGAAGCCGGAGCAGCCGATTGTGTTACCTGTTGTGGTGCGGAAGCTGATGGAGCTTGTTGTGGTGCAGTATGATAGACTGCTGGTTGAGATACATAACTCATTTCGCTACCTGCGAGTGGAGTTTTGATGGTAATTTCAAAATCTTTTGTTTTGTATTTTACTTCAGAAACTTCTGCTTTAGACACAAATTTGATGAGATTTTGTATGTCTTTAATGTCCATTATATGTGGTATTTGTTATTATGCCAAAGATACTAAAAAACAACAAAAAACAACAAAAAACCACTCAAAATTGAAAAAATCGAGTGGTTTTGTTATAAAATCGAATGTTTTCTAAGATTATCTCTTAGTTTTCTTCTGTAGTTTCTACTGTTTTTTCCATTACTACTTTTCCTCTGTAGTAAAGTTTTCCTTCATGCCAGTGTGCTCTATGATAAAGGTGCATTTCACCTGAAGTTGCATCTTTTGCTAATTGAGGAACTACCGCTTTGTAGTGGGTTCTTCTCTTATCTCTTCTTGTTGACGATTGTCTTCTCTTTGGATGTGCCATTTCTTATAATTTTGTTTGATGAGCGATGAGGTTTGATTGCTCAATTCTCATCATTTAAACTATTTAATTTTTATCTTTTAACTTTTTTAATGCTTCCCATCTCGGGTCGATATCTTGTTCTTCTTCAACTTCTTCTTTCGGACTGAACTTTTCCAATATTTCCAAATCTTCATCGGAAACATTTGGTGAAATTTTCTTCATCGGTATCGACAGCATTACGATTTCATAAATCAGCTGCGCTACGTTGAAAGCGTGGTCTGTACTCGGGATGGTGATTACATCTTCCTCGCTGTCATCATACTCTGTTCCGAATTTTACCAAAACTTTAATCTCATTTTCTATATGGTGATCAAAATTTTCTGTGGTAATATCACATACCAAATTTACAATTCCGGAAATTTCAATTTCGAACTCCAAAAAAGTGCTGTGTTTCATCATGAAAACATCTGCAACAATTTTAGGATTTGTAAACTCTTGTTCAGTTTCGAAAAGTTGAAAGAACGCTTTATCTATCTCAAATTGGAATTCGTGTTGACCGTTTTTTTGTCCTGAAAACACGATATCGTAGTTTCTAAACTTGTCCATAAAATGAGTGTGCAAAAATATGCAAATTTTTTAATATTACAAATAATTTTTAAAACAAATAATCAAGAAATCAGTTTTTCAGAATCTTAATGCCCATTTTCGTCCGGAAGATCCTCATCAACACCATTATTTGCAGCGTTTCTGCGAGGTCGCATGCGGTTAGTCATTAAGTCATTATATTCTTGTCTGTTTTTAAAAATTTTCACAGCCATAAACAACGCTTCGCTAAAACTTTGTTCATCAGCAATATTTTTCCCAGCAATGTCATGAGCAACTCCATGATCAGGTGATGTTCTGATGAAAGGTAAACCGGCTGTATAATTCACTCCCTCTTCGTAGGCGATGGTTTTGAATGGAGCCAAACCTTGGTCGTGGTACATCGCTAAAACAGCATCATAATTCTTATACTTATTGGGCTGGAAAAAGCTATCTGCCGGAAATGGGCCAAAAGCCAAAACTCCGTTATCAAAAAGCTCTTTGATTGCCGGTTCAATAATTTCGATTTCTTCTTTACCGATCACACCGCCATCGCCGGAATGTGGATTCAGTCCTAAAACGGCAATTTTCGGTCTAGTGATTTGGAAATCTTCTACCAAACATTGGTTCAGCATTTTGATTTGTTTCTTTATTTTTTCTTTTGAAATACTTTCCGCTACTTGTGAAATCGGAATATGATGCGTGGACACCGCCACTTTCAAATCATTGGTCACCAAAAACATCAACCCCTTTTTTCCGAATTTTTCTTCTAGATAGCCGGTATGTCCTGCATGAGCAAAACCATTCTTCATCATTTCATCCTTATTAATAGGTGCGGTTACCAGAACATCGATATCGCCTTTGATCAGTGCATTGGTTGCAGCTTCCAAAGAATCTATCGCCATTCTAGTAGATTCTTCCGTAGGAACACCCATTTCCACATTCACATTCTCTTTTGTAAGATTCACCATATTAATTTTATCGCTTTGCGCTTGTGTAGCGTCGGTGATATAATTAAAATTGAGTTGTTGTAGCTTGAAAATATTTTTCTGGTAAGTAAATAGTTTTCCGGAGCCAAAAATAATAGGTGTGAAAAAATCGGTAATTGTTTTATCTTTCAGAGATTTCATAATGATTTCCGGACCGATACCATTAAAATCACCAATCGAAATTCCTACCCTTACTTTGTGCTGTTTAGAACTCATTTTTAATTATCTTTGAAGATTAATAGAATTTCACAAATTTAGGAATTTAGAAATAACTATTCGGAATTTATTTAAAACTTGACTTTTCCCCACAAATCGTACCCTATGTTTACAGGAATTATAGAAGCTACCGCCATCATCGAAAAAATTGAGGGCAATGGCGAAAACATTAATTTTACATTAAGTTGCCCTTTCACCCAAGAGCTTAAAATTGATCAAAGTTTAGCGCACAACGGCTGTTGTCTCACTGTGGTAGAAATCACTGATCAACATTACACTGTAACAGCGATAGCTGAAACTTTAGAAAAGACTAATCTTAACCAATGGGAATTGGGAACTGAGGTGAATTTGGAACGGTGTTTGAAGTTTGACGGAAGACTGGACGGACACATCGTTCAGGGACATGTCGATAGAACCGGAACTGTAAAAAGCATTGAAGACAGAGACGGCAGCTACTTTATCACCATTAATTATGATGAAACCGATGATTTCGTAACCGTTCCGCAAGGATCAATCACCGTAAATGGAATAAGCTTAACTGTTGCAGAAAGTGGATTCGGTGAATTTTCTGTTGCAATAATTCCTTATACATGGGAATTTACGAATATGAAGAACCTCAAAACTGGTGATTTAGTCAATTTAGAATTCGACATTATTGGAAAATATGTAACGAAATTGATGAGAAAAAATGTCATTCACTAAATACAAAGGCTACAGTTTAAGGAATAAAGTTTTCGGAGGATTTATGCTGATTTGTTTAGTCAGTATAATCATCTCATCAGGTCTTAGTTATTATATTTTAAAAAATAATGCTCTTGAACAAAGCAAAACCGATTTGCAGAGAAAAGCAGAATCGCTACTTTCAGCACTCGATTATTCTGTAAGTCATACCCAAGTGCAAACCAATGATTTGCCCAAAATTTTAGCAAATGATATTTTTGAAATTGCGGACATCAACAATCAAGACATCATCATCTATGATTTGGCCGGCAATTATTTGATTTCCAACAAAGACATCAATTTGATCGCTGAAAAAAAAATCCCGATCAATATCGTAAACAGCGTCCTGAAAACTGACAAAAGAGTCGACTTTCAGAAATACGACGAAAAAACAGATTCTAATCTCACCTCATCGTATATGATCCTGAAAAACAACATGCTGGAACCAATCGGCATTGTTTATTTTCCATTTTATCATAATGATGGTTCCTATTTCGAGGTATTCAATAAATATGTAAATTATATGTTTATTGTAAATGTTTTCGTTATCGGACTTGGGATTTGGGTCAGCTGGATTATTTCAAACAACCTTACCAAAGCTTTGTCTAAATTTTCGAATATTATTACCAAAATCACCTTATTAGACGACGATCCGAAACCTATCAAATACCACCAAAATGATGAGCTCAATCCTTTGGTTAAAGCTTATAACCGGATGATCCTTCAAATACAAGATCAAAAAGAAAGACTCAGTTTCAAAGAAAAAGAAGTTGCATGGCGAGAAATGGCAAAGCAAGTTGCCCACGAAGTGAAAAATCCGCTAACTCCAATGAAACTCACCATACAGAATTTCGAAAGAAAATTTGATCCAACCGATCCGAATATTCGTGATAAAGTAAAGAATCTTAGCCGAACAATGGTAGATCAAATCGATTTGATTACCGCGGTAGCAAATGCTTTTTCTCAATTTGCACAACTCCCGGAAAAGAACAATGAACTTTTCGATCTTAATGATGAAATTAGGAATATCATAAATGTTTTCAGCGATGAGCGAATTTATTTCCATTCCAACAAGATCTCCATCATGGTTGAAATGGATAAAATTTACCTCTCCAGAATTATTACCAATTTAATCACCAACGCCCGACAAGCGCGCAAAACCGATATTGAAAGCATTATCAATGTGAATTTGGAGCAGCGACAAAAGAGAATTATCATTGAAGTGGAAGACAACGGCGTCGGCATTTCAGAAGAAATGTATGATCGTATTTTCGAACCCAATTTCACCTCGAAAACCAGTGGCACAGGACTCGGTTTAACGATGGTACGAAAGATGGTGGAAGAATACAAAGGAGAAATTTCGGTGAAATCTGAAGTCAATAAAGGTTCAACTTTCACGATTTCATTTCCTTCTAATATTCCTTCATGAAGCCTTTCAAATTTAAAAGATTTGAAATCCAACAATCCAAAAAAGTCTTTAGAGTGGGAACCGACGGCGTTTTACTCGGTTCGCTATGTTCAGTTTTAAATGCTAAAAAAGCGTTAGAAATCGGAACAGGAACAGGATTAATCTCATTGATGGTTACCCAACGAAATCAAACTACCGCGATCTTAGCCATCGATATTAATCCGGAAGCCGTACAATTAGCGAACGAAAATTTCGCTAATTCGCCATTTCAAGAGAGAATCAGCGCGGTACATCAAGATTTAAAATCATGGGAAACCGATGAGAAATTCGATTTGATCTTCTCTAATCCTCCTTATTTTGAAGAAAATCCTTCACAAAAAGACATTTTGGCGAGGCAACAAACCGAATTGTCTTTTCAAGATCTCAGCGAAAAAGCGAGCCACCTTTTATCTGAGAACGGGCTGTTTTCGGTAATTATTCCACATGATTCTGCAGATGATTTCATCCAGATTTGCATTGAAAACCAACTTCTTTTACACCGAAAAATTAATATTTCTGGAATTAAAAATGCTTTGCCAAAACGTTGCGTTCTCGAATTTGGATTTCACCAAAAAAACCCGGATGAATCCGATTTTTACATTGAAAAATCGCCCAGACAATATTCCGACGAATATCTAGAGCTAACCAAAAATTTTCATGTCTTCACCCATAAGAAAGCATGATTATTTAGGCGAATTTAGCGTTACCACTATATCTTTGGAAATATTTTTTACTGAAGTATACTTAGCATCACAAACCATCGTCGTTAAAGTATAATTTCCTTTATCCACCAAAATATAATTTTGGTTTTTAGCCGGAACATCTAAATTATAAAACCTTTTTCCGCTAATTTTCACAATTAAATTGCACTTTGAGCGGTTAATAATCTGAATATACGCCACTTTGCTGCTTGGATCGGTGTTGAAAAGATGAGTGAGTAGCTCGGCGGTACGTTTGTTTTTGTCGTTTACGCCATCTTTTGCAACATCTTTTTTGATGTCATTTTTAAGTTTCGCAGTACTGATGGGTTGTACACTTGGTTTTGCACTTGCTGATTTCTGGCTTGCAGGCTTATTATTATTAATTGCTGCTATTAGTTTTCTTTTGAATTCGGGTGTCTTCGGATGATCGGGATTGTTTTTAATGAAGGTAGCAATCACTTGCGGATCCGTACTATTTTCTACTTGAGTAACTGTGTACTGTGCTTGTGCAGAGGAAAAAGCCGAAACCAAAAAAAACAGAATATAAAAA
Organism: Chryseobacterium senegalense; assembly: GCA_001403755.1. GTDB lineage: Bacteria > Bacteroidota > Bacteroidia > Flavobacteriales > Weeksellaceae > Kaistella > Kaistella senegalense. The sequence continues at coordinate 149,836 of CYUH01000013.1, forward strand.
TATTTTTTCATTAAAGGAATGATTTTTAGGAACTTAAATTTTAGTAATAACGAAGAAATCTTCTTTTTAGTTTGTGTGAATTTTATTATCTTTGCAACGCTCAAAAATAAGCTAAATAAACAATTTAATCATAAAAAAACAATTCTATGTATACACCCGTTGCTGCAGACGTAGCTAAATTAAGAAACACAACAGGAGCAGGAATGATGGACTGCAAAAAAGCATTGGTAGAAGCGGAAGGAGACTTCGAAAAAGCTATTGAAATCCTTAGAAAAAAAGGACAAAAAGTAGCTGCTAACAGAGCGGATAGAGAATCTACCGAAGGTGCTGTAATCGCTAAAGTAAATGAGGATAATACGATGGGAGCAATCATCGCTTTGAACTGCGAAACTGATTTCGTTGCGAAAAACGACGCTTTTGTTGAATTGGCTCACGAACTTGCTGAGCAAGCAGTATTCTATGCAAACAAAGAAGAATTCTTGGCATCTGATTTCCACGGAACTACTGTTGCTGAGAAATTAGTAGAGCAAACAGGTGTTATTGGTGAGAAAATCGAAATCGGTTCTTTCGAAAGAATCGAAGGTCCTTTCTTAGGTGCTTACATCCACGCTGGAAACAAAATCGCGGCGATCACTTCTCTTTCTGCAAACGTAGACGGTGCTGCTGATGCTGCTAAAGCGGTTTCTATGCAAATTGCTGCAATGAACCCAATTGCGCTTGACGAAACACAAGTTTCTCAAGAAACTATCGACAAAGAATTAGAAATCGAAAGAGATATCTTAACTAAAGAAGGTAAGCCTGCAAACATTATTGATAATATCCTTAAAGGAAAAATGCAGCGTTTCTACAAAGACAACACTTTGGTACACCAAGCTTTCATCAAAGACGGTAGCCAATCTGTTGCTGATTATGTAAAATCTGTAAACTCAGATCTAAAAGTAGTAGGTTTTGTAAGAGTAAGTCTTGCATAATCTTCTTTTATAGAAATATAATTATCTCCTGCGAAAAATCTTCGCAGGAGATTTTTTTTCCGATATTTTCGGAGTAATTTTGACTTCTATTTCCTTTAGAAAAACATGAATAAAATTTTCAACTACTGTTTAATTTTTCTTTTCAGTTCCTTGCTTCTACCGGCGCAATACATAAGCGTGGATACCAATTATGATGCAAATCAACTGGTGAAAGACGTGTTCTTCGGAGGGGTCCGTTCTTCATGTATTTCGGTAGATAATGCCACCATCAGCGGTTACGATTTCGGAAGCGGCAATAAAAGTTACGGATATTTCAATAAAAACGGAAGCTCATTTGAAATGGAGGAAGGTATTATTCTCTCCACGGGAAGTGCTTTGCAGGCAGTGGGTCCTAATAATTTCGTTCAAACAGAAAAACGTACCGATCCATTTGCCGAAAGAAACTGGGGCGGTGATCCAGATTTAATAGAAACACTAAATAATAATGGTTTAGACTCTGATAATATTTTAAATGCAACAGTCTTAGAATTTGATTTCGTCTCTTTGAAATACAGCGAAATAAGCTTTGAATATATGTTCCTTTCTGAAGAATATAGAAGGATTAATTGCTATTATTCTGACGCATTTGCTTTTCTTATTAAAAAGAAAAATTCCACGGAACCGTATCAAAATATCGCCAGGGTTCCAGGAACTAATACTCCGGTTTCCACCATGACCATCAATGCTGCGCAAGGGTGCCCGATGAATGTGAGCTATTTTGGAAGTTTTAATGAAGAAGAAACACCAACAAATTTCAACGGGCAAACCAAAACTCTTACCGCTAAAGCAACAGTAGATGTCGGAGAAACCTATCACATCAAACTAGTTATTGCGGATCATGGTGACGCAAATGGACTTTTTGATTCGGCTGTTTTCTTGAAAGGCGGAAGCTTCGTTGGCTCCAAAGATCTAGGCCAAAATCATCTGATCGCGGATGGTAGTGCACTTTGCGAAAATACGAGCATCACTTTAAATGCTTCAACTCCCGGAGCAACTTATACTTGGTATAAAGATGGACTAGCAATTCCCGGTGCAAACTCAGCAAATTATGTCGTTAGCGAAAATGGATATTATGAAGTAAACATTGATGATTCCGGTTGCCAATTGAAAGGTTCAATCCGAATTGAATTTGCGGAAAGACCCCATGTTTCTGAAAAAAACTTTTGTAATGATAATAACGGCGCACCAATTCAGTTAAACCTTCAAGATCTTAATGCTCAATTTATTTCAAATTATAAGGATTATTTTGAGGTGAAATATTATGCAGATTCCACCCATTTTAATCAACTTAACGACGATTTTTCTTACACTAATGACACGATTATCTACGCACAAGTGAAAAGCGGAAATTGCCCAGCTGCGAGCGCAACACTTCATCTGAATACCCCAAAAAAATCCGTTGATCTTGTGGATCAAACCATTTGTCCAAATGCAACAACAACGCTGAAAGCAGAAACAGCTTTTAAACACTATAAATGGATGAAAGAAAACGGCGAAATTATTGCTGAAGGACATATGCTGAACGAGATTTCGAATATTCCGGTTGGGAAATATAAGGTGGAACTCACTTCTCAAAACGATTGCACTTTGAAACAGGATGTTACAGTTTTCGCAGCGCAACTTCCAGAAATCACCAATATTGACGTGACCGGAAACACCGCGACGGTGTATGTTTCTGGCGGAAATCCCGGCTATGAATATTCCATGGATGGCATCAATTTTACAAGTTCAAATTTCTTCACCAATATACCACGTGGCCTTCATACGATATACGTTCGCGAATCGAAAAAATGTGAAACCATCGAAAAACAATTTTTGGTCATTAATTTAATTAATGTAATTACACCAAACAACGATGGATTCAATGATGTCTTGGATTATTCCGATTTAAAAATCAAAGAAAATGTACGCATCGAGATATTTGATCGGTATGGAAATCTGGTTTTTCAATCTTTAGATAAAAATTACCTTTGGGACGGAACCATGAACGGAAAAGCTTTACCAACGGGAAATTACTGGTATATTTTGAATTGGATCGAACCGGATACAAAATTGCCCGTTTCCTACAAAGGTTGGATTTTACTGAAAAACAGAAATTAATTTCTCGAAATTCTTATCTCGAAATAGAATCGAAATGCTGAAAGCCATTAAGAAAAGCTTTTACATTCATCCTTTTTTTGCCTTCTAGTTGCAGTTCTTCCGGGAAATAAACTCCGTCTTTGGTGTAAATCTTGAACTGATTTTTGTCGATTTCTAAACTTCCGGGAGTTTTTTCATGAGCAGAAATCTCAAATTTTCCTTCATAAATCTTCAAGGATTTTTCGTCCTCGCCAATTTTAATCGTCGTAAAAGCACACGGGTACGGAGACATTCCGCGAATAAAATTGTGAATTTTTTCGGAGTTCATGTCCCAATTAATTCTCGTGTTTTCCTTGAAAATTTTAAACGCATTTTTAGGATGTTCAACGGTCGGCTGTGGTTTTTCCTGAATAGAATTTTCAGCCAGTCCATCCAAAGTTTTCACAACGAGTTTTGCGCCCATTTCCATCAACCGATCGTGCAACATCCCAGCATTTTCATCAGCGTAAATTTCAATTTCTTCTTGCAAAAGAATGTTTCCTTCATCTATCTTCTCATTAATGAAAAATGTTGTCGCACCAGTTTTCTTTTCCCCATTGATGATCGCATAATTAATCGGCGCGGCGCCTCGGTAATCGGGCAACAAAGATGCGTGTAGGTTGAAGGTTCCCATTTCTGGCATTTCGAATAAAATTTTCGGCATCATTCGGAATGCTACGACCACAAAAACATCGGCATTTAAATTTCTAATTTCATTTAAAAACTCAGGATTTCGCAATTTTTCTGGCTGAAAAACGCGAAGGTTGTTTTCGACAGCATATGTTTTCACTGGCGATTCATGAATTTTTTGCCCGCGTCCGCTAGCTTTGTCTGCCACGGTAACCACTCCCACAACTTCGTGTTGGGATTCGTGAATGGCTTTTAAGGAATTTTTAGCAAATTCGGGAGTTCCGAAAAAGATAACTTTTAATGATTTCATTGCGTAATATTTTTTTAGGAAAATTGAAGATGATCACTCATTTTTGTAAGCATAAGTACGGAAATTGAGCATTTTTACTTCACCAGAATCTAAAAGATGAATCAGATTTTCTAGGATATTTTCCTTTTTGTAGTAGTTTAATTTAATGGCGATTTCTTCAACATTTGATGGTTTTTGCTTCAGGATTTCGATGATTTCTCGAGAAATATTCCTTCCGAAAACGCTTTCTTTTTTGCCCTCACAAACGGAACATTGTCCACAATTTTTCACATTTTTCTCCCCGAAATAAGACAAAATCAGTTTCATTTTACAATAGTCGGAATCCTGAAGAAAGAATTTCATTTCCTCCCATTTTTGCAACTTATTTTTCTGAATTTGTTCGAAAAGATTCCAGTATTTTCCGCTGATTGCTCGGTCGTCTCGATGTTTTAAAAATTTAATACTCGCCAAAGCTCCATCGATATATTCCAAAAAGTTTTTTTGTTGAAGTTCTTTAATTCTTTGTTTAATTAAAAAAACATCAACGTCGATTTTCTTGCTCATCGTCAACTCACTGAACATGATTTTATGAGATGAAAGTCCGGAATAATTTCTGAGTAACAGTTCAATAAAATAAGCGTCTTTCTTGGATAACAAATCGATGTCCTCTGGCGCAATTTTTAATTCTAAAGATGAGCGGGATTTAGTATTGTTAAAAAAAACAATTTCCTGGACGTGTAAAAAATTAAGAACATTTTTAATTTTGGCCATTGAAGCTTTTGTAAAGTTCTGAATTCGCTGCACCTGAAGTTGGAAAACCGTCTCCGGCAAATCGTTTTCAGCAACCTGAAAACTGGAATACAAATAAGAGACGATATCGTAAAATTCCTTTTTTGAAGGAATTTGGTTGCGAAGAATACTGTCGAAATCCGAAAGTTCCTGTTCATTCCAAAGAAGAAAAGCGTGAGATTCCAATCCATCCCGCCCAGCTCTACCGATTTCCTGATAGTAATTTTCAATCGACGGTGGCGGCGAAAAGTGGATCACAAAACGCACATTATCTTTGTCAATCCCCATCCCGAAAGCGTTGGTAGAAACCAAAACCTGGTTGTTGCTGTTGATCCAATTTGTCTGTTTTTGGTTTTTTTCTTTAACAGGCAATCCTGCGTGAAAAAAATCGACATTGGAAATCTGATTTCTTTGCAAAAATTGGGTGAGTTCTTCAGCTTCCTTTCTGGTTCTTACATAAATAATTCCGGAAGAATTGTTGTATTTGAGAAGGTTTAAGACTCTTTGATATTTATCTGAAATTTTATCTGAAATAATTTTGATATTGGTTCTCCTAAAACTTTTTTGAAACAATTCCGGATTGTTGAGGTTTAGTTTCAGCTGAATTTCCCGCAAAACCTGAGGAGTCGCGGTTGCGGTAAGCGCCAAACAAGGAATATTATTGAAATCCTGCCTAAAAGCTTTGATATTCTGATAACTCGGTCGGAAATCCTGTCCCCATTCCGAGATACAGTGTGCTTCATCTACCGCAATAAAAGAAATTTGAATTTCCTCGACATTTTGGAGAAAAATCCGATTAGTAAGACGTTCCGGAGAGACATACAAAATTTTGGTTAAACCATCTTTACATCTGTTGAAAATAACTTCCGCATCAAACTCATCTAATTCGGATGATAAATATTCAGCTTCAATTCCACTATTTTTCAATTGGTAAACTTGGTCTTTCATCAATGCCAAAAGCGGGGAAATAACGAGGCAAGTTCCTTCCAACAAGAGAGCGGGCAACTGATAACATAGAGATTTTCCACCTCCAGTGGGTAAAAGCGCCAAAGTATCTTTCCGATTAATTACCGAATTAATGATTTCTTCCTGCGAATCTCTGAAATGATCATACCCCCAAAAATGTTTTAGGGTTTGAAATTTGAGTTGCTGAAAATCTTGTTGAGAAATCATGGAGTAAAATTACTGAATCTAACTTCATAAAACAAAAAAAGCCGCGCAAAGCGCGGCTTTAATTAAAGTATGGGAAAATTATTTTGCTTCGAAGTAAACTCTTCTGTTTGCTCTGTTTTTCCATTCAGGACATTTGGATGCTGGATCGCATTCAGGATATTTAAGGTCTTTTTCACCTCTACCAATCGCGTTTAATTTACCTGCTTCCACGCCATTTTGGATTAAATAATTCTTCACCGTATTGGCTCTTCTTTCAGAAAGATTTTGATTATACGCATCAGAAGCTCTGGTATCAGTTGCTCCGATTACGTTATAAGTTCCATTTGAAGAATTGATATAATTTACCGCGCTGTTCAAAATAGGAGTGTTTGATGGGAGAATTCTATCTGAATTCAAATCAAACTCAATTCCTTCCAAAGTTCTTGTATTATCAGAAACTGTAGAGCTAGAATTGGTAGGACATCCGTTGTTTTCTACCGGTCCTGGAACAGTTACACACTTATCGTACAGGTCGATTACCCCGTCTAAATCAGTATCCAACGCAACACCAGCTCCGTCCACTCTTGCACCAGCAGGAGTATCAAGTTGACGATCCCAATCATCACAAACTCCATCGTTATCTGCATCACCTTTTTTACATACTTCAACATCTTGGTTTTTATCAGCCAAAACATCTAGTTTGTAATAAATTTCCTGCAACGGATCGTGCCACATCAAGTGTGATTCGTGCTTTCCTAATTTCAAAGAAAGTCCTAAAGTAGCGTTGAATAAATTATCTGAGATTTGATCTTCTCTTCTATTGATGTTGCTATATTGCTCACCTCCTCCGTCGAATTCGTCATCTCCTGTTACGATATACATTACTCTACCTTCTACATCGATTCTTCGGTTAATTTTATATTTTACACCGGCACCAGCTTGTCCAAACATGGAGCCGAGTTTAAAAGGCTTAATCTCTGTCATTAATTTTTGACCGGATGCATCTTCTAGATAGGAACGATAAGCTAATGTACCTATACCAGCGTACCCGTGAAGAGCCCATCTGTACGGAGATTTGTTATCAACTCTTCTTAATAAATTTGAGAAGTTGATATCTCCTAATAACGAAATTGCGTCATATTGAGTTCTGGCACCTACATCTTGATAACCAGTACCAGATGCATTATCTGTTTTTGTATTAAACCAACCTTGTCTAGTTTCCCCTCTATCATATTGAAGGTTTAGACCAAATGCGTGGGTAATTGCTTTATCAACACTTAAGTAAGCAGAGTAACCAAAAAGGTTTTTTCCGTTACCATTATTAAGAGACGTTAAATCTGCAGTAACCAACAACGGTACGCCTGCACCGACAGAAATTGACCAATCGTTAAATCTTTTGGATTCTTGGGTAAAAGGCGAAACATTCCCAGATCCTGAGCTATATGTATTAGGATAACCTCCAGTTGAAACCGCAACTGAGTCCTGCGCGAACATAGCAGTAGGTATAGCTAATGCCAATGCGAAGCTTGCTAAATTTAGTTTCATAAGTTTATTTTTTTAAGTTAAAAATGATGTTTATTATTTCAGAACTGTTCCGGATGGGCAGCCATTATTTTCTACAGGTCCAGGCACGGTAACACACTTGTCATATAAATCGATGACACCATCTAAATCCATATCGAGTGCTACACCAGAACCATCTACTCTGGCTCCCGCAGGGGTATCAATCTGGCGATCCCAATCATCACACACTCCATCATTATCTTGATCTCCTTTTTCGCACACCACTATTTCGCTCGGAGTTTCTTCCAAGAATTTAGTTTTATAGTATGCTTCCTGCAAAGGATCATGCCAAGCTAAATGAGAAGGATGTTTCCCTAGTTTGAATGATAGGCCTAAATTTACGGTAAGCAAATTGTCGCTATACGAATCATTGATAAGGTTGTAATTGATTCTTGGTTGACCGGTCTCTCTTAGATCTCCACCACCATCAAACTCTTCGTCACCACTCATAATATACATTGATCTCAACTCAACGTCCACTAATTTGGATAAATTATATTTGAGACCAACACCAGTTTGTACAAAGAAAGAGGCAACACCTAGCTTTTGATCAACGGCAATTGGGAAGGTACGTGGTGCATATTGCGAAACATCGTTATCTAAAAGCAATGTTTCATATCCTTGGAATCCCATTCCTAGATATCCATGAAGAGCCCACCTGTACGGGGAAGTATTATCAACTCTTCGCAATAAGTTAGAAAAATTTACATCGCCAAGGACTGAAATCTGCTGATATTTTGTCCAAGCATTAGCGACACCGGCTTTTAAACCTTCTGCTCCTGGCAATTGACCTTGCTGGTTTGATTTACCCATTTGATATTGCAAACTAACACCAAAAGTGTGGGAAATTTGCTTGTCTAAACTTACATAGGCGTTCCAACCTTCGTTGTATTTGCCGTCATAAATAGACCTCAAGTCCGAATGCAGCATTATAGCCGCCCCTCCACCGACGGAAACCGCCCAGTCATTAAACCTTCTTGCTGAGTTATCGAACTTTTGAACATTGGCAGAGCCGCTGGAAAAAGTATTCGGATAATCATTTTTTGCTGAAACAGGTGTTTGATCCTGAGCATAAAAAACAAGTGGTAGGGTTAATGATAATAATAAACCTAATTTCATACTTTATGTTTTTAGTGTGTTTTTATACTTTCCAACAATGTTCTTGAGAACTCGCGCTGATACAAATGCTTTAAATGAGGAATTTGCAACCGCTTAGATTCAAATTTCAAATCATTAAATGACACGATGTCAATATCAATAATTCTGTCCGTATATCCTTTTGTTACTGCAGAATCAGCTGTTCTTCCCATTTCAAACTCTATCTTTTTTATCAAATTCAAAAGTTTCACAGGTGAAAATTGTGTTTTTAGCACCAATGCAATATTACAAAAATTATAGTTACTGACAAATTCTACGGCCTCAGAATGTAATATTTTACTATTTGTTGAAATTTCGCCTATCTCTCTACTTAAGAGGTTTTGGGCAATTTCCAAATTAGCTTCAGGATTTCCGAGGTTACTCCCGAGTAACAAAGTGACGGTATGCTGCGACATATTGCAAAATATAAATTTTATGAGGAGTTTTTTTAAAAATGTCTTAGCAAATATAGTTGCAATTATGATTATCGTTGCAATTTTTTTCATGTTTATCATTACTTTGGTTGCCGTAAGTGCAGTTAGTGACAATGGTAAAACCAAAGTGAAAGAAAATTCTATTCTTACTTTAGACTTTAAAACCAAAATAATCGACAGTCCTACCGAAGACAACAGCAATATCTTTGCTTTTAATGAAAAAGAAAAAAACATTCTTATCTACGACATGTTGGAAGCCATAAAAAAGGCAAAATCCGATGATAAAATAAAAGGAATCAGTATAGAAACCGACGGAATAATGGCCGGAATGACCCAACTGGAAGACATTCGAAATGCATTAGAAGATTTCAAAAAAAGCGGAAAGTTTGTGTACGCTTATGGAAATTCGGTTTCGCAAGCAGCCTACTACTTAGGTTCAGTTGCTGATCAATATTTTCTGAATCCATCCGGCGGCATTGAACTTAAGGGTATGACCACGGAAATTCTTTACATGAAAAGCTTTGCTGAAAAATACGGAATTGGCATGGAAGTAATCCGACACGGAAAATACAAATCTGCTGTAGAACCTTTCTTGAGAGACGATATGTCGCCCGAAAACAAAGAACAAATCTCGACGATGCTGAATGATTTATGGAGCGGAAATTCCTGGAAAATGGCAAATTCGCGAAAAATTGATACTGCTCAATTTAGAACCGTAGTCGATAGTTTGTATGGAATTATTCCAGATTTGAGTCTTCAGCACCGACTTGTGGATCGATTGATGCAGAAAACAGAATACGATGATTTGATTAAAGCAAAAATTAACCTCAAGAAAAATGATAAGCTGAACAAAATTTCTTTCAGCAAATACATCAGTTCATTCAGTGAAGATAATCTGAAAAAAGATGACCAAGTTGCGGTTCTTTACGCCTCGGGAGCGATTTATAATGGTGAAGGAAACGATGCGATATATTCGGAAAATTTCGTGAAAGAAATCAAAAAACTAGCAGAAAACGACAAAGTGAAAGCGGTTGTTCTCAGAATAAATTCCCCGGGTGGAAGCGCTAATGCCTCAGATGAAATTTTGTTTGAAATGCAACAATTGAAAAAGAAAAAACCGGTTATCGTTTCTTTCGGTGATTATGCAGCTTCAGGCGGCTACTATATTGCAATGGCGGCCGATAAAATTTTTGCCGAACCTAATACACTTACAGGATCAATCGGTGTTTTTGGGATGATTCCTTATTTTAAAGAAATCGCTAATAAAAACGGATTAAGTTCTCACGCTGTAAATACGAATGCGAATTCCAATATGTATTCGCCATTGAACGGAATTACGCCAGGCGGTGTAGCAATAATGACAAAAAGTGTGGAACAGACATATAAAAGATTTGTGCATTTTGTTTCTAAAAACAGAAAAAAGTCTTTCGAACAGATTGATGAAGTCGGAGGCGGCAGAATTTGGAGTGGAAAAAGAGCAAAACAAATCGGTCTAGTGGATGAACTGGGAACTTTAAATGATGCAATTAATTATGCTGCTAAACAGGCTAAATTAAATAAGTTCAACGTTGCACCTTATCCAAAAAAGGTAAGTGAATTCGAGAAATTATTCAAAGATATGGAAGAAAATGAAATCTCTACAAGATTCATTAAAAACAAAATAGGCAAAGAAAATTATAAAATTTTCGAACAAATAACCAATTCGAAACTACAAAGCGAAGTAATGATGGAAATGCCTTATCAGGTGAAGTTCTAAGTAAAGAAATCACAAAAAAACCGGTCTGAATCTTCAAACCGGTTTTTTTTATTAAATTTTCATTAACCTCTTTTGGTGACCATTCCGTAAATCCAGAGGACGATTAAAGCTCCACCAATTGCTAGAAACATGCTTCCGATATTGAATCCGGTTACATCTCCCAAATTTAAAAGCTGTCCTACAAATGCCCCTACATAAGAACCTACGATACCCAAAATAATGGTCATTAGCCAACCCATTCCTTGGTTTCCTGGCATAATTAATTTAGCGATTGCACCTGCGATAAGACCAAAAATGATCCAAGTTAAAATACCCATAGTTTTAAAATTTTAATGTTAATATTTAGTATTTGGTTTTTCTAAAGATTAGCAGAAAAAGTAATTAAAACTAGGTTATTGGAATTAATTACGTTTTCTGAAAAATGAATCTACAAATTCCGTTCCATTAAATAATTGCAGGTCCGTCATTTTTTCGCCAACACCAATATATTTCACAGGAATTTGGAACTGATCAGAAATTCCTATGACTACACCACCTTTCGCAGTACCGTCCAATTTCGTCACTGCCAATGCATTAACTTCAGTAGCTGCAGTAAATTGTTTCGCTTGTTCAAAGGCATTTTGTCCTGTTGAGCCGTCCAACACCAGAAGAATTTCGTGTGGAGCATCGGGAATCACCTTCTGCATCACTCTTTTGATTTTGGTAAGCTCATTCATTAAATTCACTTTATTGTGAAGTCTTCCCGCAGTATCGATGATGACAACATCCACATTATTAGCAACAGCACTTTGTACAGTATCAAAAGCAACAGAAGCCGGATCGGAACCCATCCCTTGTTTAATAATGGGTACGCCTACTCTTTCGCTCCAAATCACCAATTGATCCACGGCCGCCGCACGAAAAGTATCTGCAGCGCCTAAAACTACTTTTTTTCCTTCCGATTTAAATTGATGCGCCAACTTACCGATGGTCGTCGTTTTGCCGACACCGTTTACACCAACAACCATAATCACATAAGGTTTTTTGGTTTCATCGATATTTCCCGTTCCTGAATGGGGATTTTCCAAAAGCAATCCGGAAATTTCTTCTCGCAGAATAGCATCAAGTTCATCTGTGCTCACAAATTTATCACGAGCAACTCGGTCTTCAATTCTTTGGATAATTTTTATTGTTGTAGAAGCACCGACGTCGGAAGCGATCAACACTTCTTCCAGATCATCCAGCACTTCATCATCAACTTTCGATTTTCCTACAACCGCTTTGGAAATTTTTTCGAAAAATCCCTGATTCGATTTCTCGAGCCCTTTGTCTAAAGTTTCCTTTTCTTCTTTTTTAAATATATTTTTGAACCAACTCATTATCGAAATTTATTTCTGATTGTATCAGTGCTATTAAATCAAAGCAAAGATAAAAAAAAACTACCCAAAAATTGGATAGTTGAAAATAGATTAGGTGAATGAAATTAATCTTTCCAAAATGACCAATTTGTTCCATTAAAAAAGCAAAGCATATTATTGGTAGTATCGAAAACCATCATTCCGGGAGATGGATTAATGATCGAAGAATATTTGTCTACCAAAGGCAAAATCATTGCTTTATTATCATCTTCCAACACCAAAATACCGGGAACGTCTGTTGTTTTAGGAGTTCCAATCCTGGTTTTTGCGGTTGGATTTTCAGTTAGCAATTTCTGTGCAGAATCATCAGCCACGCCTGAAGCATCAACAGAAAGATCGAACCAAACATTGGAGGATTTACTTTCGTCGTATTTATAATATTTTACCTTTTTGTCATTCAAATCATAAATCATTGTGCCGGGTACCGCCCCTGTAACAGCTGCCTCATTAGTCACCCAAGGTAACAAAAGTCCTTTGGCTGCAGTATTCCCAAATTCCAAAGAAACTGAAGTTGTATTGCTGACGGAAGCTTTTCCAATAGCTACTTGCGAATAATGTAACGTGCTAATAATAAAAAAGCCGAGTGTGAGTATGTTTTTCATCTGGTATATTAATTTATCGGTGGACAAGTTTGCACATTAAAGCACTTCCAAGCAACTCCATCGTATATTTTTAAACAATGGTTGGTGGTGTCATAAACCATCATTCCTTTCACTGGCTCGATAATAGCCGGTATTTGTCCGTCATCTAATGGCGGTTCAAAATTCGCAGCAACCCTATTGATTACAAATCCTTTAGTTTTAGATTCTAAAGCAGTCCACGCTCCGGTTCTTATCATCGGCCAATTGCCATCGTCTTTTCCAGCTCTGCCGAGATTGGTTATTCCATGATTTGTTGGCAATCCTCCGGTAATTACAGGTGGGGTTTTATAACAAAGATCGAAGTACAGACCGAAATTAACCCCTGTTACGTTTTGACCATTCACCGTTACTTCAGTTCTACCATCTAATGGAGTTGTATCTGTGGATGAAACATGTTGGTAGGACGATGGGGCAACTACTTCTACGGTGTATTTTTTATTTCCACCAGTTAACCCCGTGAACATATATTGCCCTTCGAAATTAGAAAGCGTGGTATCAACCAGGTTCCCATCAACATCGTAAAGATTTACTTTAACATTATACATTGCGGTACCGTCCGGTATTACGCCGTTGTTATCTTGGTAGATTGTTCCCAAAATACTGTAGTAGTTTTTGTCCACCTTAATCAAATGATCCTCCACCTCTCCATCGGAAGCATAGCCGGTCGGACCTAAATTATCATTAGAACTGTAACGGATTCGGGTATAATAATTCCCAGGGTTTAAACCTAATGAGGATAAATCGAAGATTGCATTTCCTGTTTTGTTGGCAGGTATAGTTTTCAATAATTTTTCAGTACTGTCAAAAATCCCATTTTTGTTTTTATCAACCCAAACAGACATATATGAGGTTAAAGGTGAAATGTTCACGTATGCAACCTTCATAAAACCATTTACAATTGAAGTTATGGAATTGAGTCCATCCTCATCGTTCCCATTTGCATCATCCCAATTGGGATTTGGCATATTTGTACTATTTGCGGGCAAAGAAAGTAGCGGATTTTCTTCTGAGTCGATAGTCGCTCCCAATCGTAGCGTTGGATCGAAGAATTTTGCAAGTTCACTATTTGGCGATGCATAGTCGATCACATTAGAATCCGTACTTAAAGTTTTATTTCCATCTGGAAATAATCCTCCGCTAAATTTATTTTCAAATAAGTGGTATGCTATTCCATAAGTTTGTGGAGCATCGGAATAATCTAATTCTTCTAAAAATCCAATGGCAATACTTTGTCCGCCGCCACCTTTCACTTCAGCATCAACGTATGGCACGTCTTCAGCAAAAAGCATTACATCTCCACGAGTATCTCCACCACCTGGGTTGGTTACAAATACCTTTTTTCCAGCGTTAGAAATTTTCAGTTGTACAGAATAATTAATCCAAGGTGCGGTAGATCGAATATATTTATCGATATACCTAATTCGTCCTTGCGGAGCTGAAAGTGAATACCATTCGCCAGTACCACTTAATGATTCAGAACCCGCAAGAACAATTCCTGTCGCATTGCCTTTAACTCCCAATGGATCGGTCGCTTCTACTGTAAGACGGTAAGTAACTCGGTTACCATTCCCCACATTGCCATAAATGTTGTCGGTTGTAATAACAGCACTCGATTCTGCTACTGCGGTGGAAGGATTAGTGGTGAAATTTCTGAATCCGGAATATGCAGTAGGAAAGTTATTTCCACTCCAGCTGTTGGGAACATTAGCATTGAGGACAAAATTTTGGTCCGCTAGTAATTTGAGCTCCGATAGGGCTCGCAGCGGTTGCTCCGGTATATACTTTTACATCTGAAATCGTAGCTTTATAGGTAAACCCAGCCGGTGAAACAAAAGTTGTTGTAGCTCCATTCACCAGATTATCTCCTGCAGCTTTATTGTTATTAAGGTCCCAATTGATCCACCATATACGTTTATGGTGCAAACCAGTTCCTGATGTAGATTTTAGTGCGGCAGGTTGGCCAGTAGATGTGGATTGTGCATAGAACAATCCTGACGCTAAAATAGCGAGTAATAAATAATTTTTTTTCACCGAATTTAATTGTGTTTTACTAGTTAATGATAAGTACGCAAAGTTAATTATTTCTGACTAATAAAAAAACTACCCAAAAATTGGATAGTTTTATATCATAAGCCATATATAGAATTATTTTTTCAAATAACCATCTACATCATCAGCGTTCATTACTTTCTCTTCGAAAACGTAAGCTCCGGTTTTAGGAGACTTTACCATTTTCACTACTTTGGTCATTTTTTTAGACCCTGCTCCACCCTGAAGTGTTGCTACTACTTTCTTTGCCATTTTTTATTATTTTAAAAAATTACTTGATCTCTTTGTGAAGGGTGTATTTTTTAAGAACAGGATTGTATTTTTTCAATTCCAATCTCTCAGTAGTGTTCTTTTTATTTTTTGTCGTAATGTATCTTGACATTCCTGCTACACCAGTCTCTTTGTGCTCAGTGCACTCAAGAATCACCTGTACTCTGTTACCTTTTTTAGCCATTACTTATCTTTTTTTATAAATCCGTTTCTAGTTGCTCTTTCCAATGCTTCTTCGATACCAATCTTGTTGATAACTCTCAATCCGTGTGCAGAAACTTTTAGGGTTACAGATTTTTCTTGCTCCGGAAGGTAAAATTTCTTCTCCAATAAGTTAATTTCAAAACGACGCTTCGTTTTGTTATTAGCGTGAGAAACATTGTTTCCAACCATGGCACGCTTTCCTGTTATTTGGCAAATTCTTGACATATCTCGATGTTCTTTATTACTACTTATAATTTGAGAGTGCAAAATAACGAAGAAAATTTTAGATAGACAAATATTTATGAATTAATTATTTATAAATTTCTAAAATCACTATCTGCTCAACTCCTTCGACCTTCTCTCCGCGGCTAATATGGCTTTTTGTATCGTTTCATTCAGCTGATTTCTTTCGAAGACCTTCAACGCTGCTTCGGTTGTCCCACCTTTTGAAGCTACATCTGCAATAAGTTCCTCCAGGTTTTTTTCGGAATTATTAATTAAATGATAGGCTCCGAGCATGGTTTGCTTAACAAAAAGCTTCGAAAGATTTTCATCAATTCCCATTTCTACTCCTGCTTTGATCATAGCATCTACAATATAATAAAAATACGCCGGTCCGCTGCCGGAAAGCGCTGTGACGCTATCCAGAAGATCTTCATCTTCCAAATAGATAGAGCGGCCAGTAGCGTTGAGTAATCTTTCAATCGACATCAGTTCATTGAAAGAAATCCCTTCCGCAACACTATATCCGGTTATGCCCATCCCAAGAAGTGTTGGGGAATTAGGCATGGCACGAACTACTTTTTTGTGATTAAGAAATTGTTGAATTTGCTTAATTTTGATCCCCGCCATGATAGAAAGAATGATCTGGTCTTCCTTAAGTTTAAATGAAATATTATCCGTCAAAAGCTGAAAATCCTGTGGTTTGACAGCGATAATCACCAAATCGGAATCAATTATAATATCTTCATCAAAAACAGAAATTTTTGATCCCGGAAATTCTTCGGTAAGCCGCGGAATGGTGCTCAATTTTCTGGTAATTTATTGGAGGTGTTCAGGCTTAATGAGCTCGTATTTTAAAAAAGATTTCGCAAACGAAACCCCCATCTTCCCCGCTCCCAGAATGGTTATTTTCATCATATTAATAGATTTGCGATACCCTAAAATTTTTCAAATGACCTTTCAACTCTATTTTCATAGAATGTTAACCTCTCTTTCGAGTTCGATCCCGAATTTTTCCTTCACCGAATCAATAATCAGCGTCGAAAAATCGAAAATTTCTTTTCCCGAAGCCTCACCGGTCGCATTTACAATCACCAATGCCTGCAATTTATGTGATGCAACATTACCGATTTGTTTGCCTTTCCAGCCACATTGTTCAATCAGCCAACCTGCAGGAACTTTCACCAAATCTCCGTTCGGATAACCTGGAATGTGTTCGATTTTTTGCTTTAAATCATTAAACTGCATCAAAGGAATGCTGGGATTTTTGAAAAAACTTCCTGCATTGCCCGTTACTGCCGGATCCGGGAGTTTACTTTGTCGGATATTGATCACCGCACGGGAAATATCCTGAATCGAAGGATTTTCAACACCCAATTTTTCAAGTTCAGTTTTAATGGCTCCGTATTCTGTTTTTATCTGGTGATTTTTTCTGGACAGTTTAAATGTAACTTCTAGGATTACATATTTTCCTTTTCCCTCACGTTTGAAAAACGATTCGCGATAACCGAATTTGCATTCTTCATTGGTAAAATTTTCGATCTCCAATGTTTCCAGGTTTAAAACTTTGCAGCTTACAAAACGGTCTTTGATTTCCACGCCATAAGCTCCGATATTTTGCATCGGCGAAGTGCCTACATTTCCCGGAATTAATGAAAGATTTTCTAATCCTCCGTAATCTTTATTCAAGCAGTATTGCACAAATTGATGCCAGTTTTCACCGGCTTGCGCATTAACCAAAACGGTATTATCGTCGATAATTTCCTCAGTAATTCCTTTTAAATTTAATTGAATAACCAATCCATTAAAATCTTCGGTCAACAAAATATTGCTTCCTCCTCCCAAGAAAAGTGGTTGATCGTTGTTGGCTGATGGTTGATGGTTTTCTAAAACATCTAATAATTCATCAACAGAACTAACTTCGGCAAAATATTTCGCCGAAACATCAACTCCGAAAGTATTGTGTTTTTTTAATGAGAAATCTTCTTGGATGTTCATATTTTTAAAAAATTTCAACTCAAATAGTAATTTTCGGCTAAAGCCAAAACTTGATTTATAAATTAAAAAACGGGCTAAAGCCCGTCCTCATCGACTAAAGATTAAACTCGATTTTATATTTCTGAAGCGCGTCTTCTAATAACTCTACACTTCTTCGCAAATCTGCTTCTTTCAAAACATAAGCAATTCGTACTTGTTTTTTACCGAGCTCCGGATTGCTGTAAAAACCGCTCATTGGCGCAACCATTATGGTTTGCCCATTGTTTGAATAATGCTCCAAAAGCCATTGTGCAAATGTATCGGAATCATCCACCGGAAGTTCGGCTACACAATAAAAAGCACCTTTTGGTTTTGGACAAATCACTCCAGGAATTCCGTTGAGCAAATCAACCAGAACATTTCTTCGGTGCGTATATTCTGCGCGCACTTTCATGATATAAGCGCTGTCATTTTGGTGAGCAGCTGTTGCGGCAATTTGTCCCAACAGTACCGGACTCAGTCGTGCTTGTGCAAAAAGCATCGCTGCATCGTGGATTTTTTTCGATCGGGTAATCATGCATCCGATTCGCGCTCCACACATCGAATAGCGTTTCGACTCAGAATCGATGATCACGCAGTTTTCCGCGATTTCCGGGAAAGCCAACATCGAAGTTTGCTGTTTTCCATCGTACACATATTCGCGATAAACCTCATCGGAAATTATCACGATATCATGTTTCAAAGCGATTACTGCAAGTTGTTGCAATTCTTCTTGCGTATATAGATAACCGGTAGGATTTCCGGGATTACAAATAATAATGGCGCGAGTCTTAGGAGTAATTTTCTTTTCAAACTCTTCTATTTTCGGAAGTGCGAATCCCGTATCGATGGTTGAAGGAACCGCGACAACCTTTACGTTGAAAGCATTGGTAAAACCATTGTAATTCGCATAGTAAGGTTCCGGGATAATGACTTCATCACCATCATCACAAAGCGTAGAAATAGCAAAATTCAAAGCTTCCGATCCACCGTTGGTTACAATGAAATTATCTGTGGTAAGATCCTCAAATCCCAATGAATGGTAATAATCTTTCAATGCAGTTCTATATTCGATATTACCTTCGGAAAGGGCGTATTCGAAAATTTTTAAATGATTGTTTTTTACTGCATTCAGTGCTGTTTCAGGAGTTTCAATATCGGGCTGACCGATATTTAGATGAAAAACTTCCAGCCCTTTTTGCTTTGCTTGAATCGCAAACGGAACTAATTTTCTTACAGGTGAAGCAGGCATATTTTCTGCTCTATGAGAAATTTTCGGCATTATGATGAATTTTGACAAAAATAAGGAATTTTTTTGGGAGCAACGAATGATCGTTCCCTCTCGAAACTTCGGTCCGGCTCTTCGCTGCAATCTTTTTGCTTCACAAAAAGGATTTCCGCTGCGATCCGGGCTAAAACCTCAGTCATTTCCCTTCCATTTAAGACACAAAAAAACCGCAGAAATTTTCTGCGGTCCCACGTGAATGGTAGTTTATTTAATAAATCCTTTATTTTTCAACAATGGCTTAATGTCTGGAGTCCTGCCAGTGAAATCTTTATACGCTTGATTTAAATCCACTGAGTTCCCAACCGAGAGAATATATTTTCTGAAACGGTCGCCATTTTCTCTCGTCATTCCGCCGTTGGTCGTAATCCAGTCCCACGCATCGGCATTCAGCACATCACTCCACATGTAGGCGTAATAACCTGCAGAATAACCTCCACCCCAGATGTGCGCGAAATAAGGCGTATGATATCTCGGTGGAACTTGCTTCAAGTTGAAACCATATTTGGCTAAAACGTCTTTCTCAAATTCCAAAGCTGGTTTCAGTTGTGATTCATCGGTTACAGAATGCCAATTCATATCCAAAGTAGCAGCAGAAACCAACTCAGTCGTAGAATATCCCTGATTAAAGCTTGCGGCTTTTTTGATCTTCTCAACCAAAGCTTGTGGCATTGGCTTTTTGGTTTGGTAATGAAGTGCATAGTTTTTCAGAACTGAAGGTTCCAAAGCAAAAAACTCGTTGATCTGAGAAGGAAATTCAACAAAATCTCTTGGCGTATTGGTTCCGGAAATCGAAACATATTTCTGGTTTGCAAAAAGGCCATGCAACGTATGTCCAAACTCATGGAACATTGTAGAAACATCATCATAAGAAATCAATGAAGGTTTTCCGTCAGCCGGTTTCTGATAGTTGAAAACATTTACGATGACAGGTTTCTGTCCAAGAAGATGCGATTGTTCCACAAAATTACTCATCCACGCGCCACCGTTTTTGTTGCTTCGCGTGTAGAAATCAAGATAATAAAGCGCCATTGATTTTCCGTCGCGGTCGAAAACTTCGTAAGCCACTACATCCGGATGGTAAACCGGCAAATCTTTTCTTTCTTTAAAGGTGATTCCATAAAATTTCTCCGCTGCGTAGAACACCCCTTTTTCCAACACTGTCGATACTTCAAAATAGGGTTTGATTTCATTTTCATCAAGGTCATATTTTGCTTTTCTCACCTGTTCAGAATAGAAATTCCAATCCCACGGTTCTACAGTAAATCCGCCTTTTTGCTTATCAATCAAAGCCTGAATTTCATCGCTTTCTCTTTTAGCAGTTTCTACAGCTGGTTTTGCGAGTTGTGCTAAAAGATTCATTGCATTTTCAGGAGTTTTTGCCATTTGATCCTGAAGCTTCCATTCAGCGAAAGATTTTTTCCCGGAAAGATGCGCTTTTTCCATTCTTAGTTTTGCCTGTCTTTCCAAAATACTTCTGGTATCATCCGCATTTCCTTTTTCCGCGCGGTACCAAGATGCTTTGAATAGTTTTTCTCTTGTCGCTCTGTTTTTCAGATTCTGAAGAAGTGGTTGCTGTGTGGTATTAAGCAAAGTAAGCAAATATTTTCCTTCATATCCCGCAGCTTTTGCATCTGCAGCTGCCGCAGCCAATTCGTCAGCGGAAAGACCATCAAGCTCTTTTACATCAGAAATTAAAACTGCTCCATTCTTTCTCGCATCCAATAATTTATTAGAAAACTGAGTGGAAAGTGTTGCCAATTCCTCATTAATTTTCTTTACCTTTTCTTTATTTTCCTCAGAAAGATTAGCGCCAGCAATTTCGAAATTTGTTTTGTACAATTCTAAAACTCTCTTTTCTTCAGAACCTAAACCATCAGTTTTAATGGCTTTAATTCTCGAATAGAGTTTTTCATTAAGATAAATTTTATCGCTCAACCCGGAGAAAATCGGAGCATACTCTTCTTCCAGTTTTTGTAAAGCTGGATTGGTATTGGAGCCTGTCAAATTATAAAATACAATTTGGGCTCTTTTCAGTACTTCTCCACTGGTCTCTAATGCGAGAATGGTGTTTTCAAAAGTTGGAGCTTCAGTACTGTTCGCAATTTTTTCAATTTCGGCAAGCTGAACTTTCATTCCATAATCGAAAGCAGGTTTGAAATCTTCATCTTTAATTTTGTCGAATTCCGGAGCTTGATACTGCAAACTGCTTTTTTTCATAAAAGGGTTTGCGGCCAAACTAGCGTCCGGTGCCGGAATCTCGGTGGATTGTGCTTCTGTATTTTTCATTGTGGTACAGGCGGTATTCATCGCCAAAGAAGAAATTAATAGTACGGATGTAATATTTTTCATTTTTAAACTGTTAATTGAAGTAAAGGTATTAAATTTAAACAAAAATAAAAACTCATTTTCATGAAATCACTCTTATTATCTGCATCTGTGGCATTTATCTTAACTGCATGCGATAAAAAATCCGACAGTGGGATTTCCTTTAACATTGCTCCGAAAGAAGGAAAAGGCACCATCAAAACCCAAGAATTCGTTAAAGATTTTGATGAAATCAAAGTTGCCCAATCCATTTCGGCAGAAGTGGTGAAATCTGATCAAGAAAAAGTAGTGATCAGTGCTCCAAGCGATATTATCGATGATATTTTAGTAGAAAACACCAATGGAAAACTTTATATCCATTTTAAACCTAATGCAAATATTTCAGCGAGAAATGTAGCAGCTAAAATCTTTGCGAAAGATTTTTCGAAAATCGAAGCAAGTTCTTCGGCAGACATTAAGATTAAAGACAAATTTACCCAAGACAAAACCGATATTGAAGTTTCAAGTTCAGCAAAAATTTCCGGTGATTTGGAAGCCAATGATTTATCGATTGAGGTTTCAAGTTCCGGAACTTTTTCCGGACAAATCTGGGCGGTGAATCTTAGTTCAGAAGTAAATTCTTCCGGCGACATCAAAATTTCAGGAAAAACCAAAAACGCAGAGTTAGACGCATCATCTTCCGGAACATTAAATGCAGAAAATGTGATTACGGAAAACGCTGAAATTGAAGCTTCTAGCAGCGGAAGTGTAAGCGTTTCGGTAAGCCGACTATTGAGTGCGTCGGCAAGTTCTTCGGGAGATATTTCTGTGATTAAAAAAGGAAACCTAAACATCATTAGCCAAAAAGAAAGCAGCGGCGGAAGTATTTCTATCCAATAATTTTTGATGGCTTTCTATAATTAAAACGACTTTATGCAGACCCACATTCATCCAAAAATTCCTATTTGCAATAAGGAAATTACCCGAAATTTCTATATCAATTCGTTGGATTTTGAGGAAATTGGAGCGGTTGATTTTAATAAAAATTTGATGATTAAAAAAGACCAGATCGAGTTGCATTTTTTCTTGTTTGAAAGCATCAATCCGTTGGAAAATTATGGACAAGTTTACATTCGAACAGATGGTATTGAATCTTTGTACGAGGATTTCCTCCGAAAACAAATTGACATTCATCCGAACGGAAACTAGCAGCAAAAACCTTGGGGACAGAAGG
Organism: Chryseobacterium senegalense; assembly: GCA_001403755.1. Taxonomy (GTDB): domain Bacteria; phylum Bacteroidota; class Bacteroidia; order Flavobacteriales; family Weeksellaceae; genus Kaistella; species Kaistella senegalense. The sequence continues at coordinate 172,339 of CYUH01000013.1, forward strand.
AATTTTCAATCCTGGATCCTGATGGAAATTTGCTTACTTTCGGACAAAATTCGGATTAATTCAAAAAAAAAATCAGTCGCTAAGTGAGTGATTTTTCTTTATTTTTACTGAAACATTTACCAACCGCCAGAAGCTCCACCGCCGCCGAAACTTCCGCCTCCGCCGAAGCCACCAAATCCGCCTCCTGAGCCTCCGCCAAAACCACCACCGCCCAATCCGCCACCAAAGCTTCCAGGGAAAGGGAAAAATCCTCCCGGATAAGTCCGTCTTCCGCGTCGGGATAAAATGACATCTTCATCGTCATCATTATTGTTTCGGCCGCCTCCGCCTTTGTTTCCGAACAAAAAGCTCAGAATCAAAAACACAAAGAAAGCAATGATTAAAATTTGTAAAACGCTTAATCCATCGTGATCTGAAGTATCGGTCGCGATCGGCTTAAATTTACCCTGAACTACTTCCATCAAAGCCGTTGTACCACGATCGATGCCTTGATACCATAGTCCCTGCTTGAAGTTGGGAGTAACGATGTAATCTAAAATCTGGCCGGCAACTGACGCAGTAAGGTATCTTTCTACGCCTCTACCTTGTTGGATCGCCATTTTGTGATCTTCCGTAGCAATCAGAAAAACTATTCCATTGTCCTGTTCTTTTTCACCAATTCCCCATTTTTCACCATACATGGTCGCAAGATAATTCACGTCTTCACCGCCGGAAGTTGGGATAATGATCACTACAATTTCAGTGGAAGTTGAGTCGGCAAATTTGATCAGTTTTTGGTTGAGTTGCTCTTTTTCGGTCGCTGTCAAAAGATTTACCTGATCATAAATAGGATAAAGAACTGCAGGTTTTTTCGGAACCAATTGAGCAAAAGCAATTACGCTTAAGCCAAGAAACAAAAGAGCGAAAAAATTTTTAAGAGAAGGTAATCTCATTCGGCAATTCATTGGTATTTTTTCCCGTAATCGGGAAATGTTTTTTAAGTTCCAAACCGGTTTCGAGTACGGCATTTTTCAGTCCTTCGAAATAATTTTCTTTGGCAAATTCCTGGGTGATTTTATCGTGCAATTGGTCCCAGAAATTCTGGTGAACTTTCGCATGAATTCCGGCATCTCCTATAATCGTGAGATAATGCTGCTCAAAATTCACATGAAAAAGTACTGCATTCCGCTCTGCAGTTTGATCTTTGCAAAGTTTCTTAAAAACTTCAAAGGCGATTTCCGCATTGTTGCCTTCAGTGGTGGAATCAATATGAATTCGGATCTCTCCGGTGGAGTGATCTTCGGCTGTTTTAATGGCTTCCACGAGGGAAGCCATTTGATAATCTGTCAGGAAATTACTCATTAATTAGTGAATACTTCAGGTGCTTTTTCAGCTCCGGCAGCAGCTTTGAAATAAGGTTTTTCTTTAAAGTTGGTAAAATTGGCCAGAATATTATTCGGGAACGTCTTAATAGAAGTATTATAATCCTGAGCCGCTTCGTTGTAATAAACTGTTTCAGATCTAATGCTGTTTTCAATCGCGGTGTATTCTCTTTGGAAATTGATGTATTGCTGATCTGCTTTCAAATTTGGGTAACTTTCAACTACCGCCATCAATCTGCTGAGGGCCCCACTTAATTCGCCTTGTGCAGCCTGGAATTTCGCCATATCAGCTTCGGTCATATTGGTGGGATCAATCGTCATTGATGTTGCTTTGGAACGGGCTTCAACCACTTGTGTTAGAGTTTCTTGCTCAAATTGCGAATATGATTTCACGGTTCTTTCAAGATTCGGAATTAAGTTCGCTCGTTTTTGGTAAACGGTTTCTACATTCGACCACTTGGTGTTTACATTTTGTTCTTTGGTGGTAAAAGAGTTATAGCCATTTTTACCCCAGAAAAATAATACTGCAGCAATAACGAGAAGAGCGATACCAATGGTTCCAGCGCTCATACAACCTCTGTTTTTCATAGTTTAATATTTTTAATGTTTTTTATTCGGTACCCAAATATACAAATTATGTACTAAATTTGTAAAAATTTTAAAAAAATGACAACAATTGTAGTAGCCATGGGCTTAAGCAATGAAATCGGTGCTGACAATCAGCTACTTTGGCATCTTCCGAAAGATCTCAAACATTTCAAAGAAATCACCACCGGTCACCCGATCATCATGGGACGAAAAACTTATGAAAGTATCGGTAAACCACTTCCCAACCGCACCAATATTGTTGTCAGCAGAAAAAAAGACTGGTTTGAGGAAGGCATTTTGATCGTAGGAAGCATCAAAGAAGCCATAAAGTTTGCAAAAAAAATGGATGAAAATATTTTCATCATCGGAGGTGGAAATATTTATGAACAAACCATCGATCTTGCCGATCAATTGGAAATTACTCAAGTAAAAGCAGACCTGAAGGCTGATGTTTTCTTCCCCAAAATAAACTCGAAAATTTGGAAAAAAACACAAGAAACCTGCCACGAAAAAGACGAAAAGAACGAGTACGACTTCTGTTTCCAAACATTTGTAAGAAAGTCTGAAAACTAAAACTAATTTCTATCTTTGCACTTCAAAAAAATTAAGCAATGAACAAATACATAAAATTCGTAATCGCCGCATTGATGATTGCCGCTGGAATTTATCTGATGATGAACCGAAACATTGGTTGGGGAATCGTAGTCGTAATCTTATCCGCACTTCCAATCTTATTATTTTATAAGAACGAATTCATCCTTGCCGCTTTTTGGTATTTAAGAAAACAAAATATGGAAAAAGCTGCGCTATGGCTCAGGAAAATCACGAACTTCGAAACGCAGCTTCACCGATCTCAGTACGGATATTTCCATTATCTTCAAGGGTTAACCCTGGCTCAGGAAAACCCGTCGAAAGTGGAACCTTTCATGAAAAAAGCGCTAGAATACGGATTAAACATGAAACACGACCGAGCAATGGCCACTTTGAATATTGCTGCAGGAGCGATGCAAAAAGGAAGAAAACAAGAGGCCAGCAAGTTGTTGGAAGAAGCTAAAAGATTGGACACTGCGGGAATGATGACCGAGCAAATTAAAATGATGAAAGATCAATTGAAAATGCCATCAATGCAAAAGCACATGCACAACCCGAATATGAGACAAAGAGGAAAATTCTCTTAATTTTTCTTAAAACATCATCTATAAAAAAAAATCCTGAATTGTAGACTGCACCCAAAAGTTTAGACAAAATTAAACAATATTTTCAAAGGAAAGAGTTCGGTACTGTACCGGACTCTTTCCTTTGAGATTGAGTCTTATTCTATCATTGTTGTAATAGTGAATGTACTTCACTATTTCCTTCTTAAGTTCCTGAATGGAACCAAACTTTCTGGTATAAAACATTTCTGATTTTATCGTTCCAAAAAAGTTTTCTATCACCGCATTGTCCAAACAGTTTCCTTTTCGGGACATACTTTGAACAATTCCTTTTTCTTTTAATATATTTTGATAAGCTTTCATTTGATATTGCCAACCTTGATCAGAATGTAGAATGATGTTCTGTGTAGATTTTACTTTTCTGAATGATTTCTTTAGCATTCTGATGATTTGGCTAAACACAGGTCTTTCAGATAAGTCAAAACTGACAATTTCACCATTAAATAAATCGATGATTGGAGATAGGTAAAGTTTATTACCCGATACATTAAACTCTGTAACATCGGTTGCCCATTTCTGATTAGGAGTGTCCGATTTGAAATTCCTCTGTAGAACATTGGGCGCAATTTTCCCTTGCTCTCCCTTGTAAGATTTATATTTCTTCACTCGGATAATACTCTTTAATCCTAATATTTTCATAAGTCGTAAAACAGTTTTGTGATTAATCAAAATTCCTTTTTCTTTCAAAAGCAAAGTAATTCTTCTATAGCCCAACCTTCCTTTGTGACGATGATAAACCTGCTTAATCATTTCTTTTATTTCCGCATATTTATCTTTCATTTGAAAGCGTTTTTGATAGTAATAAAAACTGCTTCTTGCCATCGATGTACAATGCAGCAGTACTGCTAAATCAAAGTCCTGCCTTAACTCTTCGATGGCTTTGGATTTTTCCTTTCCTGAATTAAGGCGTCTAACTTTTTTAAAATGGCGTTCTCGGCTTCTAAATAATAAATCCTCTCCAACAGTTCTTCCTCCCTTGTTAAGGGTTTGCCTGTTTTCTTTTTTTTTCGCTTGTAATTACTCATGGTTTTAGGTCTTCCTCTGGGTCTGTTTTCTAAACCTAAAATACCATTTTTTTTGTAATTACGCTGCCAAATAAGAATACTGGACTCCGCAGGAATATTAAACCTTCTCGACGCTTCTTTTAAACTTAAATTCTCTTTCTCAATTACTGATAAAATCTTTAATTTAAAATCTTTTGTGTAATGCGTATTGGAAAGCCGAACAAGTCCTGAAACGCCATAAAGTTCATAAAATTTTATCCATTTACGAACCAATGAACCACAAACTCCAATGCGTTTTCCTAAATCGTCTGTTCCAATATCCCCTTTGTGATATCTCTTTATAGCTTTTAATTTAAAGTCTACTGAATATTTACTTTTCCCCATAAAAAATGCCCCTAAAAAGTGTCTAACTTTTTGGGGGCAGTCCATTGCTTCAGGATTTTTTTGTTTTTTAATTGCAGTACAACTTGATTAATTAGTATTGAAATAAAGGTTTTGAATTCATCAATTCATTTACTTTTTGTCTTACTCCGGAAATCACCGATTCGTCTTTGAGGTTTGTCACCACATCATTAATTAATCCTGCAATCACTTCCATATCATTTTCTTTCAAACCTCTAGTCGTAATCGCGGCAGTTCCCAACCGAATTCCGGAAGTGGTAAATGCTGATTTATCATCGAAAGGAACCATATTTTTATTACAAGTAATGTCGGCTTTCACCAATGCTTTTTCGGTTTCTTTTCCGTTAACATTTTTATTTCTGAGATCAACCAACATCAAGTGATTATCAGTACCTCCGCTTACGATATCGAAACCATTTGCAATCATCGCTTTCGCCAAAGCTTGAGCATTTGCAACGACTTGTTTTGCATAAACTTCGAATTTATCGTCAAGCGCTTCAGCAAAAGCTACCGCCTTTCCGGCAATTACATGCTCCAATGGGCCACCTTGAATACCAGGGAAAACGGCGCTATCCAAAACGGCACTCATCATTTTGGTTTCACCTTTTGGCGTTTTATGGCCATAGGTATTTTCAAAATCTTTGCCCATCATAATCAATCCGCCTCTCGGTCCACGAAGCGTTTTATGCGTGGTTGTAGTTACTACGTGACAATGTTCGAAGGGTGAGCTTAGCAATCCTTTGGCAATTAATCCTGCAGGATGCGCAATATCAGCCCAAAGTGTTGCCCCCACTTCGTCAGCAACGTCACGGAATTTTTTAAAGTCAATATCTCTGGAATAAGCAGAATACCCTGCGATGATCATTTTCGGTTTTACTTCCAATGCTTTCTGGCGCATCGCTTCGTAATCGATCAATCCGGATTCACGATCCACTCCATAAAAATTCGCTCCGTACTGAATTCCGGAAAAATTTACAAAAGAACCATGCGTAAGGTGACCTCCCATGGATAAATCCAATCCTAAAATCTGATCTCCCGGTTTCAGGATCGCCAAATAAATCGCTGCATTAGCTTGTGAACCAGAATGAGGCTGCACATTAGCATATTCTACCCCGAAAAGTTGTTTTGCTCTTTCGATAGCAAGGGTTTCAACCTCATCTACCACTTCGCAACCACCATAATATCTTCTTCCCGGATACCCTTCAGCATATTTATTGGTTAATACGCTGCCCATAGCTTTCATCACATTTTCCGAAACAAAATTTTCTGATGCGATCAGTTCAATGCCGTGGGTTTGCCTTAGTCTTTCCTGTTCTATGAGGTCAAAAATTGGATCCATAATGATAATTAAATTAAATATTTGTGGTTTAAAATTGCTCCTGATTTTATTGAATTAATGGTTTCAAATTTAGACATTTTTCACGAAAAAGTCTTAATGATTTTTCATGTATTTGAAATCATTTTACTGCAATAAAGCACTTTTTCAGTCTTCATGAAATGTAACATCCTGAGAATTGATCATCCAGCATTTTTATAAATTTCCGCTCATTCATCTTAATTTGTATTTTTGCACGAAGAACATTTGACCATGAAAATCGGCGACAAAGTAGCAGCCATTGATGAAGATTTACAAGGAACCATCACTTCTGTGAAGGGACAAATTGTGGTTTTCAAAGATAAGCACGGCTTCACTCATCAATTTAAAAAAAATAAATTGGTGCCACAGAATCCCGAAATTTACGACCTGGTGAAAACGGTTTTAAAAGCCGAAAATCCAAAAACCATTTCCAAAAAACACCACAAAAAACATCTGGTGCTTGATTTACATTTTGAAAATTTGGTAAAAAACCCCGCGGATTATGATGCTTTTGAAAGAATTTTCATGCAAAAAGAAAAATTGGTAGAAACGCTGGATTTCTGCCGGAAAAACAACTTGAAAAAATTAGAAATCATCCACGGAATCGGCGATGGAGTATTACAAAAGATGGTACACGATTACCTAATCGGGCAATCCAATTTGGAATTCGACGACCACGATTTTTTCTACCATCAACGAGGAAGCATCTTGGTAACTTTGAAATAGATTTTCCTCAAAAGAACTATTTACCCTTCGGCAACAACTTGAATGAAGTCGCTACAAACTTATCGCCTTTAATTGTTCCCATCACTTCAGCTTTTCTAATAGTATTGCAAAAGCCGTCTTCTGCGTGTGCATCGCCGTGATCATCAATGTTGGTTCCTTCTACGAAATACGATTTCCCACCAATTTTCACTGCTAAATCGCAACCTTTTTTGCTATCCATCTTAAACTGGCACTGTCCGCAAGCAACATCTACAACTTGTTTGATCTGTTTGGACTGCGAAAAAACACTGATTCCTGCAAAAAGCAAAATCATGAACAATAAACTTTTCATTTTCATAATTATTTTTGGTAAAATTAGCAAATTTAGCTATAAGAAAATACCTTTTCAAAACCTGAATTTCATCAATATTCGGCCGATCAGGACATACTCCTATTTTTTTATTAAATTTGCTGTCGATAAAAAATTATGCAAAAGCTTTCTCTTCTTTTCACCAAAGATGGTTTACAATACCAGATTTCCAAAAACAGAAATGTTTCGGAGGAACAATCTCTCTTTGTAACCGAAGAAACTCCGGAAAATGATATCGCCGATCACCTTGCTAAAGTTTTAGCCAATAAAAATTTCAAGGAAATTGCTGTTTTTTCTGCTTTAAATCATTTCACTTTGATGCCGGAAGGATTTTCGCAACACGACCTGGGTTACGATTTAATTGCCTATAATGCGCCTGTAGATCGAGAAAATGAAGAATTATTGCTTTCCGTGAACAAGAAATTTGGAGTTCAGTTTTATTATACTTTTCCTAAAAATTATTATCAATTAATTAAAGATTTGAACGTTACAACAAACTTTAATTTCTCGGGGGAAAAATTTTTGAACACCATCAATCCGAAAAACCAAAAAGAAATCCATATCAATTTGTATCATAATCAGTGTGAATTTTTCGCATTGAACCAGAAAAAAATTGTGCTTTACAATAATCTGGACGTGAACTCGGAGGTCGATTTTCTTTATTTCATTATGTTTACATTAAGCAAAATAGGATTTGGAATCAATGAAACCCAATTTTTGGTGTATGGCGAAACAACTGAAAATGAAACCTTTATCTCCGAACTCAGAAAATTTGTGAAAAATCTGAAAATCGTTTACGACAATATTCCGAAGAAAAATTTCATCCTCAACGCCCAATAACCAATCGCCTCACCCAACATTCCTTCATTATGTACAGAATTATCAGTGGAAGATGGAAATCGAAAAGAATTTCTGCTCCCAAAAATTTCGAAGTAAGACCGACCACCGATTTTGCCAAAGAAGCTCTTTTTAGCATCATCGAAAACCGTTTCAGTTTTGATATCGGAAGCAGCGCTGTACTCGATCTTTTTGCGGGAATTGGTTCGATTTCTTTGGAATTTGCTTCCCGTGGTTGCCAAAATGTGACGTCTGTAGAAATGAATCCGAAACACGCAGCATTCATCAATGCTACTGCTGCAGAACTCGACATGAGTTTACAGATCAATGTGCAACGTGCTGATGTTTTCGATTATTTAAAGAAAAACCGAAACCGAAAATTGCATGAAATTATCGTTGCCGATCCTCCGTTCGAAACGGACGAAAAAAAATACAACGAATTGATCGCATTGGTTTTAAATAATGCTTTTTTAAAGGAGAACGGAATTTTTATTTTGGAACATCAAAGCAGAACCAAACTTGAGCATCCGAACTTGCTCGATACCCGAAAATACGGAAATGTGAGCTTCTCTTTCTTCAAGCCAAATGAAACTGAAACTGCTGAATTTTCGGAAGATTAAGCTCTTTTACTCAACTTAATTTTATAAAACTTTCAACTCCAAATCAATTGATTTTCCGAAGAATTTTTTAGAGATTTTTTCAAAGTTTTTAGTCAAATCCGACAGGTAAAATTGGTAAGATGGATTTGCATTTTTATCGTTGAGAAGGTGATGCTGTTCCAAAATCATTTTAAGCTGATTCGCAACAATATTCGGAGAATCGATTACACGAACGCGATTTCCGTAATACTGCTTAATTTCATCGATGAGCAGAGGATAATGTGTACAACCTAAAATAAGCGTTTCAATATTTTTTAATTTACTATTGCTCAGGTAATTATAAATTATTGAATGCGTAATGGGATGATTTTTAAAACCCTCCTCTATCGCAGGAACCAAAAGTGGCGTTGCAAGCTCATCCACCTTGATAAATTTATTATGTTTACGAATGGATTTCTTGTACAATCCCGAATTGACCGTAGCTTTTGTGGCGATTACTCCAACATTATTATGAATTTCATACGCTACCTTTTCAGCGACAGGATTAATTACATCAATCACCGGAACTCGATCTGAAACCAGCTCCAAAACCTCTTTCAACGCGTTTGCCGTCGCCGAATTACAGGCAATTACAATCGCTTTACAGTTCTTTTCCAGTAAAAAGTTGGTGATTTTGGTGGAATAACCTACAATCGCTTCCCTAGATTTCTCACCATACGGAAGATGTTTCGTATCGCCGAAATAAATAAGATTTTCGTGAGGAAGTAGTCTTTTGATTTCCTTTGCAACCGTTAAACCTCCCACTCCAGAATCGAAAATACCGATCGGCTGGCTGGCTGAAAGATGGCTGAAATCCTGTTTTTTCTTTTTCAATGGAAAAAAATTTTTTACAAAAATACGGTTTTTGAACGGATGTTTTCTTTGATGAAACCATCGATCTTCAACCCAATAAATTACATCTCTGCATTTTGTTCATTGCCGTAGAATTTAGGCATTTGCCAATGATATTTTACTGCCAAAGTTCGAATCGCAACAATCAATAAAATTGTGGAAATCTGGACAAATGTATAAGAGAGTGCACTATATTTTACTAAAAAAAGAAATACACCGCCTCCTACAATGCAGGCAGTTGCATAAATTTCTTTTCTAAAGATCAAAGGAATGCGATTCAATAAAATATCGCGAATAATTCCTCCAAAACAACCGGTTATCGTTCCTAAAGTAAGACAAATTATAGGATGAAGATCGGCGTTCAGACCTTTCTGAATCCCTATAATTGTAAAAAGTCCAAGACCGAAACTATCAAAAATAAACAAAGTAACACTGAATTTTTTTTCAATCGACTTAAAAATCATAGAAAGAATCGCTGTGACAAAAATCAACGAACACATCCACAAATCATGCATCCAAAAAACGGGAACATCGAGCAGTAAATCCCGCACGGTACCACCTCCAACGGACGTTACAAAAGCAATAATAAGCACACCAAATGGATCCAACCGTTTTTGCATCGCGGCAAAACTACCGGACATTGCGAAGGAAATGGTTCCCAAAATTTCTATGATAAAATTGAATTGCTGATGCACTATTAGAATTATTGCTTAACGCTTATTGCTTAATGCCGATATCAAACCCTCACCGCATCTGGAACCAACAGTTGATATTCGCCACCGTGCGTGATAATTTCGCGGACAATGCTGCTGCTGATGAATGACTTTCCGGATGAAGTAAGCAGGAAAACGGTTTCCAGCTTTTTATGGGCAAGCGTTCTGTTGGTGTGTGCAATTGCTTTTTCAAACTCAAAATCTGCGGGATTTCTCAGACCCCGAATGATAAACTGGGCATTTTTCTGCAAACAGTAATCTACGGTAAGTCCTTCAAAAAAATCAACTTCTACATTCGAAAGATGTTCGGTGGATTTGCGGATGAATTCCATTCTTTTTTCGAGGGGAAACATGTATTTTTTCTGAGAATTCTGCCCGATTGCAATAATCAGTTTGTCAAAAAGCGGAGCTGCTCTTTCAATGATGTCGTAATGTCCTAAAGTAATCGGATCAAAAGATCCCGGAAATACAGCAATTTTCATAAATAGTAATGGATTAATCGGATTCGTATTTATTTTTTCAGCGCTTTCTCCACTTCATTTCCGCAAAGATCCTGGATCGAAATTCCATAGATTTTTGCCTGTTGTGGAAGAATACTTGCGGGCGAAAATCCCGGATTGGTATTCATTTCGAGCATATACGGAGTTCCGTTCATAATGATAAATTCACTTCGGGAAAACCCACTCATCCCTAAAGAATTGTACGCTTTTTTGGCGATATCTTCCACTTTTTGGCGGGTTGCATCGTCAATTCTTGCGGGAGTAATCTCTTCCGATGCTCCTTCGTATTTGGCTTCGTAATCGAAGAAATCTTTGTGAGGAACAATCTCCGTAATTCCTAAAACGATGGTCTCGCCGTTGAAATCGACCACACCCACAGAAACTTCCATTCCATTGAGGAAACTTTCAATTAAAATTTCATCGTCTTCCGCAAATGCGAAATCCAAAGCAGCTTTCAGTTCGGAAGCTTCTTTTACTTTTGAAATTCCCAGTGAAGAGCCACTCTGATTAGGTTTCACAAACAATGGAAGACACAATTCATTGATAATTTGAGATTCATCTACGGATTCGCCATTTCTTAGATAAATACTTTTTGCAGAAGGAATGCCGTATTTTGAAAGGACAGCCAGGGTATCTTTTTTATTAAAAGTTAATGCACTTTGATAAAAACCGCAGCCGGTATATTTTTGTCCTATGATATCCCAATACGCTTGTAACTCGCCATTTTCACCGGGTTTTCCGTGAATCGTATTAAAACATACATCAAACTTCACCGTGAAACCACTTTCCAGATCGACAGAAAAATTGGCTTTGTTGATAGGAACTTTTTGTTCGAGATCATCGAGGAAATACCATTCATCCTTCAAAATCACCACTTTATATACATTATACAGCTCCCGATCGAGAGAATCATAAATCAGCTGTCCGCTTTTGAGAGAAACTTTATATTCATCAGAATAACCTCCCATTACCACGGCGACATTTTTCTTGTTCATTGTTTTTATGTAAGTAAAGCAAATTTAAACAAATTGTTGAAAAATTGCCGTTATTATGGAAATATATTGTGGTTTCAGCAAATTATTTTCTCTACAATTTTTACTATAAAATTTCCTAAAAACCATCGTTCAGGACTTTTCTTTCGCGCTAAAAAAATGTATTTTTGCAGTCTATGAAAAGATGGTATCTCTACCCTTTTTCCCTGGTTTATCATTTGGTTACAAGTATTCGAAACGTAATGTATGACTGGGGAATCACTAAATCGACTACACTGAAAACACCAATCATCAATGTTGGAAACCTCTCCGTAGGCGGAAGTGGAAAATCTCCCATGGTGATGTATTTGGCAGAATTACTTTCAAAACATTACCGAACCGGGGTGCTTTCTCGAGGTTATGGCCGATTGACCAAAGGTTATGGAATTACCAACTACGATAGCAACTATAAAACCGTGGGCGACGAAGCGATGCAGCTATTCGAGAGATTCAAAAACCGCTTTGTAATCGGAGTTTCGGAAAAAAGAGTTCCCGGAGCAAAAAAAATGATTGCCGATATGGATTTGAACGTCCTCATTCTGGATGACGCTTACCAACACCGAGCGATAAAACCGGGTTTCAACATCTTAATGACGGATTACAATGATCCTTATTTTAAAGATTTTTTGTTGCCTGCAGGCGATTTACGAGAAAGTCGAAGCGGTGCAAAAAGAGCACAGATCATTATGGTTTCCAAATGTCCGGATGATTTAACCGAAGAGAAAAAACAATATTATATTTCAAGAATAAAACCTCAGCATTACCAAAAAATATTTTTTTCGAGCATTGGTTACGACGAAAATATTTATAATAAAACCCAATCGCTTCCCGATAATAATTTAAGTTATTATGATATCTTGCTCATCACTGGAATTGCGAATCCGAAGCCGCTTTTAAATCATTTGGCTAAATTTTCTCAGCGTGTGAAACATTTAAAGTTCAAAGATCATCATAATTTCAGCGATCAGGACATCAAAACCATCATCGCAGAATATAAAAAACTTGGCGAATACAAAATAATATTGACCACCGAAAAAGACTATGTAAGACTCAAGACTTTCGATTATCTCCGGGAGATTGTGTACTATTGGCCAATTAACGTACATATCGATCGCCAGGAAGAATTCAACCAAATCATCCTAAATTATGTTAACAAAAATTAAAGAGACTTCAGATTTTATTAAGCAAATCATTCAAGATATTCCAGATTTTGCAATCGTTTTAGGTTCCGGTTTGGGTGCTTTGAAAGATGAAGTACAACCAATTCATACCTTAGATTATCGCGATATTCCCAATTTTCCGCAAACAACCGTTGCCGGACACGGAGGAAAACTAATTTATGGAACTCTCGAAGGCAAAAAAGTACTGATGATGAGCGGCAGATTTCATTATTACGAAGGTCATGATATTCAGACGGTAGTTTTTCCGTTTCGAGTTTTTCATCTTTTAGGAATTAAAAATTTAATTGTTTCTAATGCCGCCGGAGGAGTAAATCCTGATTTTCGTGTAGCGGACATTATGATTATTAATGACCACATCAACATGCTACCGGAACATCCACTTCGAGGGAAAAACCTCGACGAATTTGGGCCGAGATTTGTCGATATGAGCGAACCTTATCACCGAAAAATGATTGAAATCGCGGAAAATGTGGCTAAAAAATCCGACATCAAAATCCACCAAGGTTGCTATGTTGCGCTACAAGGTCCAACCTTCGAAACTCCCGCTGAATACGGAATGATCAGAGCAATTGGCGGCGATGCAGTGGGAATGAGCACAGTACCGGAAGTGATTGTTGCCAAACATCAAGGAATGAATTGTTTTGGAATTTCCATCATCACCGATGTTGGCGGACCAGAAATCGCTTTTACTGTTTCTCATGAAGAAGTTTTGCAAGCTGCGAACAAAGCAATGCCAAACGTAATTACCATCGTGAAAGGTTTAGCGAAAAATTATAACGACTAATTTTTTTCATTAAAAATAAAAAAACGCATCTTATTCGAAGGTGCGTTTTTGTTTGGTTAAAAATTTAAAGCAAATTACTTCACTTTCACATAAATATGTCGGATGTTTCCCACTCCAGTTTCGCGTTCGTCGATTTGTATTTTGCTGATATTTTTGATTAATGGCAAAAGTTTGGGGAAACCGAAATTTCGTGGATCAAAATCTGGTTTCTTTTTGATGATGAAACTTCCGAGATTCCCGAGAAAAGTCCAGCCGTCCTCATCCGCCAAAGCGTTGATGCTTTCGGTAATCAACTTCACGGTTCGGGCATCGATTTTACTCAATGGTTCCTGTTTTTTCTTGGTTTTGGTGGCTTTTTTAGCAACGGTATTTTCAGGTTCTTCAGCACTTTCGCTATCTTCAGTACTGTTGAGAATTTCCAGATAAATAAATTTATCACAAGCAGAAATAAATGGTTTTGGTGTTTTCTTTTCCCCAAATCCAATGACGGTCATTCCGGCTTCTCGCAATCGTGTTGCCAATCTCGTAAAATCGCTATCGCTGGAAACAATACAAAATCCGGTCACTTTTTCGGAATACAAAATATCCATTGCATCGATGATTAATGCACTGTCGCTAGAGTTTTTCCCGGTCGTGTAGCTGTATTGCTGAATCGGCGTGATGGCATTTTCCAGCAAAACATTTTTCCATCCGGAAACGGTAGGTTTGGTCCAATCAGCATAAATTCTTTTGATGGTTGGTGTTCCGTTTTTCGAAATTTCTTCCAGCATTTCCTTCACATTTTTATAAGGAACATTATCGGCATCGATGAGTACGGCTAATTTATCGTCGGTCATATTTTTTATCTTTTTTTAATGATTGCACTTTGTACAATTTACCCAAATTTACATTAAATCTTTCAAATAAAGCCACTAAAAGGCCGATAAATATAATTTAATGAAAGGATAATAATCACAAAGACTTTTCAATTCCCATCAATGTTCGGGTACATTTACTAATTTTACCCCATGCAAAGTCACCGAAAAATCATTCATGTTGATATGGACGCATTTTATGCTTCCGTGGAGCAGCATGACAATCCGGAACTTCGCGGGAAACCGGTTTGTGTAGGTGGCGGACAATATGGTGTAGTAGCGGCAGCAAGTTACGAAGCCCGAAAATATGGAGTTCGGTCCGCAATGCCCGGAAGAATGGCCTTGGAAAAATGTCCGCATTTAATTGTTGTGAAACCCAGGTTCCAGCGTTACAAAGAAATTTCAATGCAAATTCGCGAGATTTTTCATGAATATACCGATCTTGTTGAACCGCTTTCTTTGGACGAAGCTTATTTGGATGTCACCGAAAATAAAAAAGGAATTTCTTCTGCGAATGACATAGCAAGGGAAATCCGAAGAAAAATTTATGAAAAAACCGGACTTACAGCCTCTGCTGGAATTTCGGTGAATAAATTTCTTGCGAAAGTTGCTTCCGACTACCACAAGCCAAACGGGCAGAAAACCATTCATCCAACTCAAATTTTGGATTTTATGGAAGATTTGCCGATTGAAAAGTTCTACGGAATCGGGAAAGTAACGGCCAACAAAATGCATGAATTGCATATTTATAAAGGTGCCGACTTAAAGAAAAAATCTTTGGAAGAACTCGTCAGGATTTTTGGAAAATCGGGGAATTATTACTACAATGTCGTCCGTGGCGTTCACCACAGCGAGGTAAAACCTCATCGTATCCAGAAAAGTGTGGCGGTGGAGGAAACTTTCTGGGACAATCTTTTGGATGAAGAAGCTGTTTTCGCTCAGCTGAAAACCATCAGCCAGGAGCTTGAAAACCGACTTAGCAAAAAAGAAATCAAAGGAAAAACATTAACTCTAAAAATTAAATACAAAGATTTTACCCAATATACCCGCAGCAAAACGAAGGAAACTTATTTTCTAAATCACTCCGAATTTTATGAAACAGCGAAAAAACTTTGGGAACTTCGTCCCTTCGATAAACCAGTTAGGTTGTTGGGGCTTTCGCTTTCTAACCTCAACACTTTAGAAAAAAAGCAAGTTTCGGTACAGTTGAAAATTCCTTTTACAGAATACGAATAATAAATCATTGTTTTAAAAATTAAAAAAAATAGTTCGTTCTTTCCACTTTTGATCATGTTCCACATAAGCTCTTTATTCAGTTTAAATATTGCTTTTACAAGAAATTAATTTCAAAAAATTTAAATAGTAACTTATCGTCAATTTCAAAAAACTAAAGTTTCGGGAATTAAAAAATAGACTTTTGGATGAGCTTGAATGCAATTGCATTGGTTTAATTTATGAAATCTCCTTTTTTCCCTGAATATTGGACTTGTTTTTGCTAACTTCACCAATCAAAATTCATCAATAATGAATGCAACCATGATTCAGTTTTTCCACTGGTACTCCGAAGGAAACTCGAAACTTTATGACCACGCGAAAGATTCCGCGGAATATCTGAAACAATTGGGAATTTCTGCGGTTTGGTTTCCGCCGGCTTATAAAGCTTCTGGTGGCGGTTTTTCCGTGGGTTACGATCCTTATGATTTATATGATTTAGGAGAATTTGATCAAAAAGGAACCATTCCGACCAAATATGGTTCGAAAGAACAATACCAAAACGCTTGCAAAACTTTGCAAGAAAAGGGTATTTCCGTAATTGCGGATATCGTTTTGAATCATAAAGCCGGCGGCGACGAAAAAGAAAAGTTTCATGCCGTAAAAGTAAATCCCGAAAACCGACAAGAAAACATTTCAGAACCTTTCGAAATTGAAAGTTATACAAAATTCACTTTTCCGAATCGTGAAAAAAAATATTCAGACTTCGAATGGAATTTCACCTGCTTTTCTGGCGTAGATTATGCGGAAGGTCAGGAAGAAGGAATTTACCAAATCATCCACGATTTCGGCGATGGTTGGGAAGAAATGATCGATACCGAAAAAGGAAATTATGATTATCTGATGTACAACGATATCGACCACAGAAACCCATTCGTTCGGGAAGAACTCGACAAATGGGGCAAATGGTATCACGACCAGATTCATTTCGATGGAGTTCGTTTAGACGCAGTGAAACACCAATCTCCGGTTTTCTACAAAGAATGGCTGTACAAACTTCGGGAAAATACTGCTAAAAATATTTTCGCCGTCGGTGAGTATTGGGCTCCTGGCGAAGTAAATCTTTTGCAAGATTATATAAATGCCACCGAAGGTTGCATGAGTTTGTTCGATTCTTCTCTTCAACAAAATTTTCACATTGCTTCGAAAGAAGGTGCGGATTATGATTTAAGAAAAATATTTGATGAAACCTTGACTCTACTGAATCCCGCATTTTCTGTAACCGTGGTCGATAATCACGATACACAACCGCTACAAGCCTTGGAAGCTCCTGTAGAATCTTGGTTTAAACCTATTGCTTATGCCCTAATTCTTCTTCGAGACAACGGATATCCTTGTGTGTTTTATCCGGATTTATTCGGAGCGCACTATACCGACAAAGACAAGGAAGGAAACGATCAGGAAATATTTCTGGATAAAGTAGAAAAAATTGAAGAACTATTGAAAGCGCGACAACAATTTGCTTACGGAGCGCAAAAAGATTATTTTGAAGACGCGAACTGTCTTGCCTGGACCCGCGAAGGTGACGATGAACACGCTGGTTGCGCAGTAGTTTTAAGCAACAGAGATGCTTACGAAAAACCAATGGAAATGGGTGAAAAATATGCAGGGAAGCAATTCTATGATTTTATGGGATGGTTTTCCGAAAAAGTTACCATTGACGAAAACGGATGGGGAAATTTTCCGGTTCCGGCAGGAAATGTCTCGGTTTGGGTTCCCGAATAGGTGAAAAAAATTCTGATGAAAAAAATTATTATCGAAGGCAAAAACATTAATAATATCGAGACCTTCTACCAGGAAGTAAACCGAGTGTTTATGTCACAAGAAAACTGGAAAATTGCGCAGAGTTTAGATGCTTTCAATGATCTATTATATAGATCTTTCGGCGAGATTAAAGGAAAAGAAAAAATCCAGCTGATTTGGAAAGATATCGAACAAAACCAGAAATCACTGGGCTTTCAAACAACCTTGGAGTTTTATCAAAACAAATTGAAATCTCCAGAAATTTTTAACCGTAAATTTGTTCAACGCAAAATAGATGAACTGCATAATGGTGTAGGACTTACTTTCTTCGAAATTGTCTTGGAAATCATTTCAGATCACGACAATATTATACTAATTAAAAATTAATCGAAAAAATTTGCCGCTTTTGCATTATTTTTACTGAAATTTTTTTTTAAATGTTGCAAAATTTGGCCTTCTATCTTACGTTAGTCATTATCATTGTGCTTCTAATCATGCTTGCGCAAAAGATAAAAGTAGCGTACCCTGTTCTTTTGGTTTTAGCGGGATTGGGAATTAGTTTTATTCCGGGTATTCCAATTGTAGAGATCGAGCCAGAACTCATCTTCTTTATTTTCTTGCCGCCCTTGCTTTATGAAGCCGCATGGAATTCTTCTTGGAAAGAACTTTGGAGATGGCGAAGGATTGTCTTTAGTTTTGCGTTTGTAGTTGTTTTTTTTACTGCAATTGTGGTCGCTTTTGCTGCAAACTATATTATTCCCGGATTTTCTTTGGCATTAGGTTTTTTGTTAGGCGGAATCGTATCTCCACCAGATGCAGTAAGTGCAGGAGCTATTTTAAAATTTGTAAAAATCCCGAAAAGATTCCAATCTATTTTAGAAGGAGAAAGTTTGTTGAATGATGCATCCTCCCTCATTATTTTTCGCTTTGCATTAATTGCTGTGGCAACAGGACAATTCATATGGCAGCAAGCTATTGTGGATTTTATTTGGATGTGTGTAGGCGGAGCAGGAATTGGGATTTTAATTGCTTTTCTCTTTATGAAAATGCATAAATTACTGCCAACTGACGCCAATATGGATACCATTTTCACCCTTGCCTCTCCGTTTATCATGTATCTTGCTGCGGAAGAATTTCACGCTTCCGGCGTACTTTCGGTCGTAAGCGGTGGATTATTTTTATCAGTTCGCCGACATCACTTTCTTAGTGGCGCATCGCGGCTTCACAGCATAAATGTTTGGCAAAGTTTCAGTTTTTTACTCAACGGAATGGTATTTATGTTGATTGGGCTGGATCTTCCGCTTATTGTTTCGGGGCTCGGCGACACCAGCATTTATCAAGCAACTATGTATGGTGTTTTAATCACCGGGGTTCTTATTATCATTAGAATGTTCGCCAGTTATGGAGCGGTGGTTTTCACTTTAATTATGCGAAACTTCATCAATGTTGCAGATAACGAGCATCCCGGTTGGAAAGTTCCAATCGTTCTCGGCTGGACCGGAATGCGCGGGGTGGTTTCGTTGGCAGCAGCACTTTCAATACCTGTAACTTTGGCGGACGGAAGCCCATTTCCTCACCGTAACCTCATCCTTTTCATCACTTTTGTAGTGATTTTACTTACTTTAGTTTTGCAAGGTTTAACGCTTCCTCTTTTACTGAAAAAAGTAAAATTAAAAGATAAAGATTTCATTAAATCCGAAAAAGAAATCGACTATGAAATTCGAAGCGAATTAGCAAAAATTGCCGTCGAAAAAGTTAAAAAAGAGTATCCCGACAAGTTGGAACAATTCCCAGCGCTCAAAGAACAGTTTCAAAGCTGGGAAAACAGAATTAACAGTTCCGAAATCATCATTAATTACCCCGAATACCAAAAGATTTTTGCTGATATTTTGGAGCATCAAAGAATGTGGCTCATCAATAAAAACCGAGAAGAACTTCTTCTCGATGAAGAAATTGTTCGAAAACATTTAAGATTGATTGATCTTCAGGAAGAGAGACTAAGTCTCGGGAAATAAATTTTCTCCCCACTTATTTCATAAACGTTAAAACTTTAAGAAAAAATTATGACAACTCCATTTTTCTATTTTATAAATTTGAAGTCTTAAAAAATTTATATGAATACAACCTCTGTAAAAGCCTTCGGAACCGAAGCAAAAGATAAAGATTTGCAACTGATGCAAATTGAAAGAAGAGAAGTAACACCTACAGATATTGAAATCGATATCTTGTACTGCGGAGTTTGCCATAGCGACCTCCATACGGCAAGAAACGACTGGGGCGGCACCAAATATCCTTCTGTTCCGGGACACGAGATCATTGGCCGAATTACAAAAGTAGGTTCTGCGGTAACAAAATTCAAAGTAGGCGATTTAGCCGGTGTTGGTTGTTTGGTAGATTCTTGCCGAGAATGTGAGAGCTGCAAACAAAACCTGGAGCAATATTGTCTCAATGGCTCTACAGGAACTTACAACGGAAAAGATCCATTTTTGGGTGGCCACACTTTTGGAGGTTACTCCGAAAAAGTTGTGGTTGATGAGGCTTTTGGGCTACACATCCCGGAAAATTTAGATTTAAAAGCTGTTGCACCGCTACTTTGCGCTGGCGTTACTACGTGGTCTCCGTTGAAACATTGGAACGTGAAGGAAGGGAGTAAAGTTGCAGTAGTAGGATTAGGCGGATTGGGACACATGGCGATTAAACTTGCCAAAGGTCTGGGCGCCAATGTTACCTTATTTTCCAGAAGCCCCGACAAAATTCAGGATGCGCTGGATTTGGGAGCCGATGCTGTAGTAATTTCAACGTATGAAAATGAAATGAACGCCGTAAAAGGAAAGTTTGATTTAATTATTGATACTGTTCCTTACGACCACGATATTAATCCTTATATCAGCACTTTAAATATTAGTGGAACTCTTGTATTGGTAGGTTATATCGGAAAAATGGAAGATGCACTTTTCACTCCACCCATGATTGGTGGAAGAAGATCAGTTGCTGGATCAGTAATCGGAGGAATCAAAGAAACCCAAGAAATGCTCGATTTCTGTGGCGAGAAAAATATCCTTCCGGAAATAGAAATGATCAATATGCAAAACATCAATGAAGCGTACGAAAGAATGCTGAAAAGCGATGTGCGCTATCGTTTTGTGATCGATATGCAATCTCTGAAAAACTAATTTTTTGTAGATAAAAAAATGAAATATCCGGTTGATTGCTCAGCCGGATATTTTTATATAAAGTCTATTTCAAAACCTTTTTTGCCGTTTTCGGTGAACCGTCAATAGGTTGGGAAACTTTTAATCCTAAAATTTCAGCAACCATAGGATAAAGATTCACATTCCGAAACTTTCCGATTTTTTTCCCTTCTTTAAAAGCCGGACCGGAAGCAGCGAAAGTCGCCCTCATTTCCGGAACTTTAAATGGATTGTAACCATGCTTTCCGGGTGTTTTTTTAGATCCGGATTCCAAGAAAACCTTCGGAGCATTAGGAACTAAAAGAATCTGCCCAATTCTTCCGAAACGGTCATCAGAAGTACCATAATGCAATTTTTTAGGAAATTTATCGGTGAGATAAACTTTATAATCTCGCATTCTATTTTTCTTTAATTCCCTATAAACGGATTTCACTTCCGCGTCATTTTTCACCATCACACGGAGCAAAGTTTGAGCATTGAAATAGGTAAAACGGCTCTTATCCAAAAGTATTTCGGGAATTTCCAGGGGATTTTCCAAATCGACATCAATCATCCCGTGGTCCGAAACAAAAATAAAATTCACATTCGGAAGCTTCAGTTCATTCACTTTCTGAATTAATTTCCCGACTGCATCATCTACAAACTCGACTGCTTGGCGCAATTCGGGAGATTCTGTGCCATAAAGATGTCCATTTTTATCCACTTCAGGGAAATAAAAAGTGATCAGATGTGGCCTTTTATCTTCCGGAAGTTTCAGCCAGTTGAGGACGATATTTATTTTTTCATCTGCCGTAAATTTTTCATGATATTGGTAATAATAGGTTGGCCGAGTTCCTCCCGCATCACTGTTGGAAGCTACCCAAAACAAAGAAGCTGCGAGCGTCCCCTGCTTCTCGGCGAGACTCCAAAGTGGAATTCCGCCGAGCCAGGAACCGTCGGAAATTTTGCTCTGAACACTCATACCAAAGATATCATTGCGCTTTTGATCATAAAAATAATTATCTACAAAACCGGTATGCGATGGGAAAAGTCCGGTGATCATCGTATAATGATTCGGTCCCGTAATCGAAGGATAAGAAGGAATCATCGCTTTTGCGGAAACACCTTTTTCGGCAAGTTTCAGTATGTTTTTCGCATGATATCTTTTCGCATAATCATATCTGAAACCATCCGCAGAAATCAAAATCACATAAGGTTTTGGAAGAGAAGCGTCTGTATTTTTTCGGTTCGGAACCACGACTTGCGCAGTATCGGTTTGAGAAAAAGCCCATCCGAAAATTAGAATAAAAGCTAAAGAAAATAGGTTCTTCATGGAGAAATTTTGAGATCCAAATTTACTCCGAAAATCTGAATCCGGAATATTAAGAAATCTTAATTAAATAGGAATTTCGAAATTGTTATCAAGGGAAAAATTAAGATTTATGAGAAGCTTCTCTCAAATTAACCATCATTTTCTCGGTCGCAGCTTTCAGCTCATCGATTCCTTCATTATTATAGATCACAAAATCAGCACGTTTTATTTTATCTTTTTCGGGCATTTGTTTATCGATTATTGCTTCAATTTCCCGATAAGTTTTTTGGTCCCGATCCATCACGCGTTTGATGCGGATATTGTCGTCGGCAGTCACCAAAACACTTTTGTAGCAGCTTTCATTAAGATTTAATTCAAACAAAAGTGCGGTTTCTTTAAAAACAAATTCCGCTTGTTGCTTATTAACCCAATTTTCAAAATCGATTTTTACAGCGGGATGAATGAGCGCATTGAGCTTAAGCCGTGTTTCATCGTTATTAAAAACAATTTCTGAGACGTATTTTCTATTATAAAATCCGTTTTCATCGTAAGCTTCTTCGCCTAGAAGTTCTTTAATTTTATTTTTTAAAACCTCATCATCATTTACAATTTCCTTCGCTCGATCATCCGAATAATACACCGGAAATCCCATTTCTTCGATGAATCTCGCTACCGTAGTTTTCCCTGAACCGATGCCACCTGTGAGACCGATAATTTTTTTATTGTTTATTAAATTTTCTTCTTCCATGCTGTGTGCATCCGTTCAAATTAGTATCCAAAAACTTCGTTCATCGAAAATGTTTCATCCAAGCGAACTCCTTTTTCGGTCATTTTCAAACTTGCCAATTCGTTGTGGGCATCGTGCTCGAAAAACAAAAGATATTCGTTGTCCACACACTGCTTCAGGAACTTAGCTTTTTCTTCCATCGTCAGCAGCGGCCGCGTATCGTAACCCATGACATAAACCTGCGGAATATGGCCAACCGTAGGAATTAAATCTGCCGCAAAAACAATCGTTTTCTCCTGATACTGAATCACGGGAAGCATCTGTTTTTCGGTGTGTCCATCTACAAAAATCACATCCATTTTGAGATCGGGTGCGAAGCCGTAATTTCCACGGGTCGGAGTTGGCAAAAAGTTAAGTTGTCCGCTTTCCTGCATCGGGAGGATATTTTCTTTTAAAAAACTTGCTTTTTCACGCGGATTGGGTTCTGTGGCCCATTTCCAGTGTTCCTCGTTGGTCCAGAAATGTGCATTTTTAAAGGCCGGTCTGTAACCGGTTTTTTCATCATTCCACTCTATCGCGCCCCCGCAGTGGTCAAAATGAAGATGCGTAAAGAAAACATCGGTAATATCCTCGCGCACGAAACCGTATTTTTTAAGGTTTTTGTCTAAAGAATCATCGCCCCAAAGTGAGTAATGACCAAAGAATTTCTCATCTTGTTTGTTGCCGAGACCGCAATCGATTAAGATTAATTTTTTGCCATCCTCCACCAAAAGCGAACGCGTTCCAAGCTCGATAAGGTTTCTTTCGTCGGCCGGATTGGTCTTTTCCCACAGGGTTTTCGGAACGACTCCAAACATAGCGCCACCGTCTAATTTAAATTTCCCACATTGTATTGGATATAGCTTCATATATTTTGTTTTTTGATTTTCCGTTTCTAATTTAGCAATTTATTTTATTTCAACGGACTTGGCGGCTCTCCTTTCGCTTATTTTTAACACAAAGAACTTCGTTACAGGTTTCTCATTTTCTCAGCAATACGGTGCGAATTTTTGTCCGAAGTTTCCTCTAATTCTTTAATGATATTCCTGAAATCACTTTCATTTCTGTTCTGACTTAATTTATTGACAATGAATATTTCCGTAGGAAAAATATGGATTCCAAAAGCGCCTTTCATTTCATTTTTCACATATTCATCTCCCATATTTTCGACCAGCATCGGGCATTTCTGGTTTTTTTCATATTTAAAAGTCAGCTTTCGGAGATGTTCATAAAGTTCATCACTATTCATCAGTTTCACCTTACCACGGATTTGAACCGCCTCGTAATTCCAGGTTGAAACATTTTTGTGACCATACCACGAAGACGAAATATAGGAATGCGCGCCAAGAAAATCACACAAAACTTCGTCGCCATCATTCAGAACTTTTGCCTGAAAATTTGCTTTGGAAATATGAGTTTCGAGATAAAAACTCTCTTCATTTTCATTCAGCAAAAACATGGAATGTGTCGCGGATAATTTTTCTTTATCTGATATTAAAAGTGCAAAACCGTTCTCGCTGATGATTTTTTTCATCAGTTCCTCGTCTTCGCTTCTGTAGATTTTTGGAACGTACATTTATGGTGCAGATGTAATATAAAACTGATTTCCAATCTTTGTGAACTGAAAACTATTGATTGTTGAAAAGTCATTTGCCTTTCTTGGGAGAAAAGAAATAATTGTATTATTTCTCAAATCTTCTTTTGGAAGTTCATTTTCCGGAAAATAAGAATGATTGATTGAGTTTTCCCAACTTATATTCTTCTCGTATTCTCCTGAAAGTAATTTTCTAAAAATCTCATCGATTTTTTGTTGTTTATTCTTCAAGTATTCTTCTTTTTTATGATTTTTCCATCTTGTATTTTGCTGATTATCATTATCTGCAGATGAAATTAAATCATAAAAATACTCAGGTAATACGGTATTGTTCTTCTTGAAATCTGGCAAAAATTTAATATTAAACCATTTTTCAAAATCTTTTTCTGGACTGTAAAAAGAATAGATGTTTCCATCACTTCCTTTGTATGAAGTATAAACATCTTTGTCAACTTTCTCATTGATCTTGAAATTTGTATAATCGATCGAATAAGAAAAATCAGTTCTATCTGCAATTTGAAACAATTCGCGATTTTGGGAGTTTATGACAAAACTTTTTCCTCCTTTCCAGCCATAATGTTCACAGTTTTTAGAAGTTGTCGTTTCATTATCGTAGCACCATCTTTTTCCATTTTTATAAATGACAGCGATTCCATTGTGAAAGTCACCAGCATCATCGTAAATAGCTGGAATGACCACTTTTCCATCAACATTAAAAAATCCAACTCGATCATAATTATAATCTTTGAATTTTATTTTACCATCACTTTCTGATGCATATTCAAAATCAAAAATGTAAACACTATCCTTACCAAAGATTTTCCCATCCTTATTCAGATAGTATGTTTGTCTCATTCCTGAGGATAAATCCTCACTCACGGCAATCACCTTTTTAAAAATCTGTTCCGTCATAAAAGGCTCAAACTTGGCTGGCTGCTTAATATTTCCGTCTACATCTTTAAAACCAATTTTAGTAGAGTCCTGATTGTAGAAAGCATACCAATTGGTATCTTTTTTCTGCGAAAAGAAAAATATCGGAACGAGAATCCATATCAATTTAAAAATGTTCTTCATAAAAACAAAGATTAAAAAAGTTCATCCCGCCTTTTCGGTATGGAAATATTCAAATGTTTATAAGCTTTTTCCGTTACTTCCCGTCCTCTCGGTGTTCTGATAATGAAACCTTCCTGAATGAGAAATGGTTCATAAACCTCCTCCAAAGTTTCAGGATTTTCACCAATCGAAGTTGCCAAAGCGGAGATTCCCACTGGTTTTCCACGGAAATTTTCGATCATCACGCGCATAATTTTATTGTCCATATCGTCCAATCCGAATTCATCAACATTTAAGGAATTTAATGCGAATTTGGTAATTTCAATTTCGATTTCGCCGTTGCCTTTTATTTCCGCAAAATCCCGAACTCTTCTTAAAAGAGCGTTTGCAATTCTGGGCGTTCCACGGCTTCTTCGGGCGATTTCCAACGCAGCATCTTCATAAATCGGAACCCCGAGAACTCGCGCACTTCTTTCGATGATCATTCCTAAAAGTTCAACGGTGTAGTATTCCAACCGCGATTGGATTCCGAATCTTGCCAACATGGGTTTCGTCAGCATTCCGGAACGAGTGGTTGCGCCAACCAAGGTAAAGGGATTTAAGCCAATTTGAACGGAACGCGCATTGGGACCGCTTTCCAGCATGATATCGATTTTATAATCTTCCATCGCGGAATAGAGATATTCTTCCACAATCGGCGACAATCGGTGGATTTCATCAATGAAAAGGACATCGTTTTCTTCAAGATTGGTTAAAAGTCCGGCCAAACTTCCGGGTTTATCCAAAACCGGTCCCGAAGTAATTTTACATCCTACACCCAATTCATTCGCGATGATGTGGGCTAAAGTAGTTTTTCCCAATCCCGGCGGACCATGCAAAAGCACATGATCCAGCGAGCCGCCTCGATTTTTGGCAGCCGCCACGAAAACTTCTAGATTGTCCAATGTTTTTCGTTGTCCGGCAAAATCCTGAAAACTCTGAGGACGGATTTTTTCTTCTTGTAACAATTCCTCGTCGGAAAAATTTTCTTGATCAGGGTGAAGAAAATCTGGCATTTTTTTGTTTTAATTTTAATGAATCAAAGATAATTCATTTTAATTATCTAAACACAAGACCATCAATAAATCCACCATATATAAGGCTTAGTTTATCCATTGATAAAAAAACTTTGCTGGCATAATGTTTAAATATTAAATTTACCAATATGAAAATAACTGGACCTTTCAAACAAATCGTGACGCTTGCCAATCTGCCTTTGCGGGGGAAATTGGCAGATGAACAACTCGAAATCATCGAAAATGGAGGAATTCTCTCCGAAAACGGAAAGATTGTTGATGTTGGAAACTTTAATGGTTTAAAAATAGCATATCCAACCGCTGAAATTGAAAATATTGAAGAAACTCAAGTTGCACTACCCGCTTTCACCGATGCGCACACGCATATTTGTTTTGGCGGAAATCGAGCCAACGATTTTGCGATGAGAAACGCAGGAAAAACCTATTTGGAAATTGCCGAAAGTGGCGGCGGAATCTGGAGTTCCGTGCAACACACGAGAGCAGCTTCGGAGGAAGAATTGCTGAAAACCACTTTAGAAAGAATTAATTTTTTAATTTCTTTAGGAATTACCACGATCGAGATAAAATCCGGTTACGGTTTGGATGTGGAAAACGAGCTAAAAATGCTCCGCGTGATCAAGAAAGCACAAAATTTCACCAAAGCAACTTTAGTTCCGACTTGCCTTTCCGCCCACTTGAAACCACGAGATTTCGAAGGTGACAATGTGCAATATCTTCAATATATTTTAAATGAAATTTTACCTAAAGTAAAGGAAGAAAAACTTGCGAAGCGTGTAGATATTTTCATTGAAAAATCTGCATTTCAGCCGGAAGAAAGCCGAAATTTCCTACTGAAAGCGAAAGAAATGGACTTTGACATTACGGTTCATGCTGATCAGTTTACACCCGGAAGTTCAAGAATTGCTGTGGAAGTTGGCGCAAAATCAGCCGATCATTTGGAAGCCACTATTGATGAAGATATTGCGTTTCTCTCATCATCGGAAACCGTGGCAATTGCACTTCCCGGCGCAAGTTTAGGTTTGGGAGAAAAATTTTCCCCGGCAAGAAAAATTTTAGACAAAAACGGTATTTTAGCCATCGCCTCCGACTGGAATCCCGGTTCGGCACCAATGGGAAATCTGATTACCCAAGCTTCTATTTTAGCCACTTTCGAGAAACTTTCCACGGCAGAAGTTTTGGCGGGAATTACTTTCCGTTCGGCTTTTGCACTCGGTTTGGAAGATCGCGGGAAATTGGAAAAAGGCAAAAAAGCTGATTTTGTCACCTTTAAAACCGATAATTTTCAGAATATTCTTTACCAACAAGGAAGTTTGAAAGCGGAAAGCGTTTTTATTGACGGAGAAAAAATTTAATAAAAATAATTATCTTAACGCCTCAAAAATAATACAATGAGCAACTTAGAAATGTGGGAAGTTTTCATCCAAACAAAACCCGGACTTTCCCACAAACACGCAGGTACAGTACAGGCGGCTACTTCCGAAATGGCTTTGCAGAACGCACGCGACGTATATACCAGAAGAATGGAAGGAACCTCGATTTGGGTAGTTCCAAGCAAATATATGGTAACATCCGAGGGCGTAGACAAGGAAGCATTTTTCAATCCGGCCGATGATAAATTGTATCGCCACCCAACTTTCTACGAAATCCCGAACGACGTGAAAAATATGTAAATTCTTAGAAACAAGATTCAAGAAGTAAGAATCAGAACTAACAATCTCGACTCTTAAACCTTGGCTCTTAAATCTCAAATAAAAATGAATCCACTTTTTAATTATCTTTTAAAACTTGCCGATGACACGCTGATTTTCGGGCAACGATTGGGCGAACTCTGCGGACAAGGACCTTATTTGGAAGAAGATATCGCACTGACGAATATCGCGCTGGACTATCTTGGCCAATCGAGCAATTTTTATAAATATGCCGCTCAAATTCAAAATGAAGGTAAAACCGAGGACGATTTGGCATTTCTTCGCTTGGAAAAAGAATACTTGAACTGCCAACTTTCGGAGCTTCCGAACGGCGATTATGCGAATATGATTTTGAAAGTTTATTTCTTTTCGGTTTATCAAAAAATTCTTTATCAGGAATTAATGAAAAGCAGCGACGAACAAATTGCTGCGATCGCCGAAAAATCTTTAAAAGAGGTAAAATACCATTACACGCACACTTCAACATGGATTAAAATGTTTGCCGGCGGGACAGAAGAAAGCAAGACACGGCTGAAAAATGCAGTAGAAAACCTTTGGGAATATACCGCCGGAATGTTTGCAGAAACCGAAGGCGAAAAGAATCTTAGCCAACTCCGAATCGCGCCAAATGCACAGGATCTCTATGAAAACTGGAAATTTTTGGTTGCAGAGGATTTCAGAAATTTCGGTATTGAAATTCCGGAAAACGAATTCATGCAGAAAGGTTCCAGAACCGGCTATCACACAGAATATTTTGGTTACATCCTTTGCGAATTGCAATATATGCAGCGAACGTATCCGAATTGTGTTTGGTAATCTTTCATCAAAAGTAAATAATGTACAACCTTCTCGACATACTGGCTGAAATCCCCGATCCTGAAATCCCCGTGATCAACATCGTGGAGCTCGGAATTGTGCGCGAGGCAAAAATGATTTCCGAAAATGAAGCTGAAATCGTGATTACACCGACTTATTCTGCTTGTCCGGCGATGTTTAATATTGAAGAAGACATCATTAAACTTTTCAAAGAAAAAAGAATTAAGGCAAAAGTCATCACCAAAATTTCCCCAATATGGACGACCGACTGGATCACCGATGAAGCACGGGAAAAACTCCGCATTTACGGGATTACACCTCCGGAAAAGGGCGCCCACGAAGATCACCTCAACATTCCGAAAAAATGCCCGAGATGCGGTTCAGAAAACACCAGACAGATCAGCCGCTTCGGCTCTACCCTCTGCAAAGCCAGCTATCAGTGCAACGACTGCCTGGAACCTTTCGACTATTTTAAATGCCACTGATTTAATTTACTGCATAGTTTTAATTCTTCCGGACTTAAAAAATATTGGTAAATTGGAGCCATATAAACTCAAAAATATGTACACTCATCTCGAAATAGAAACCCATCTTGAAGGCAAACTTCAGATCGCTTACCTCAACCAGCCTGAAACGTATAACAGTTTAAACAAAACTTTACTGAAAGAGCTCCGGACATTTGTTCATGACTCCTCGAAAAACCCAGAAGTGCGCTGTATCGCAATCTCAGGCCGCGGGAAAGCGTTCTGTTCCGGACAGAACCTCAAAGATGCGCTTTCTTACGGTGATGAAGGTGAAGAAAGAGTGATTCAGAGAATTGTGATCGATTATTACAACCCTTTGGTAAAGGAAATTTCCAAATGCAGAAAACCTGTTGTTTCGCTCGTGAATGGTCCTGCAGTAGGCGCCGGCGCGATGTTGGCTTTGATTTGTGATATTACTTTGGCAACAGAATCCGCCTATTTTTCTCAGGCTTTCGTGAACATCGGTTTAATTCCGGATACCGGCGGAACGTATTGGTTACCGAAACTTTTAGGCCGTCAGCAGGCAAATTATCTGGCCTTCACCGGAAAGAAAATTGCCGCTCCGGAAGCAAAAAATATGGGTTTGATTGCGGATGTTTTTGAAGACGCCAATTTCACCGACCAGTCACTGGAAGTTCTTACAACGCTTTCTTATTTACCTACAAAAGCCATTTCGCTTACGAAAAAAGCATTTAATGAATCTTACGACAACAACCTGAGTCAACAGCTCGATCTGGAAGGAATCCTTCAGCAAGAAGCTGCGGAAACGGAAGATTTCCGCGAAGGTGTTGCAGCGTTCCTGCAAAAAAGAAAACCAAATTATCAAGGGAAATAGATAAAAAATGCAAGAACCAAGAAACGAAAACCAGAATCCTCAAATCTCGAATCTCAAACCTCAGATCTCAAAAGTAGGAATCATCGGTTCCGGAACCATGGGAATCGGCATTGCGCAGGTTGCGGCAACTTCCGGATGCGACGTGTTTTTGTACGATACCAATTCTGCACAAACCGAAAGATCTTTGCTAAGTTTAAAAAAAACTTTAAATAAACTGGTCGAAAAACAGAAGATTTCTGCCGAAAAAAGCGAAGAAATTTTCAGTAAAATAAGACCCTGCAACGAACTTCAGGATTTTGCAACATGTGATTTGGTTATCGAAGCCATTATTGAAAACAAAGAAATTAAAAGCAAAGTTTTTCAAAATGTAGAAGAAACTGTTTCCGAAAACTGCGTGATTGCGAGCAATACCTCGTCGATTTCTATCACTTCCCTATCTTCGGAACTTAAAAAACCTGAACGTTTTATCGGAATTCATTTTTTCAATCCGGCACCGCTAATGCCTTTGGTGGAAATCATTCCCGGACTTTTAACGGAGAAAACTTTAGCGAGAAAAATGTATTCTTTAATGGAAAATTGGGGCAAAACTCCGGTTATTGCGAAAGATGTTCCCGGATTTATCGTGAACCGAATTGCGCGACCGTTTTATGGTGAAGCTTTAAGAATTGCCGAAGAAAATATCGCAACTCCAGAACAAATCGATGATGCAATGCGGACTTTGGGAAATTTCAAAATGGGACCTTTTGAATTGATGGATTTAATTGGAATTGATGTGAATTTTGCGGTAACAAAAACGGTATACCAGGATTATTTTTACGATCCAAAATACAAACCGAGTTTGCTTCAGCAGAGAATGAGCGAGGCGAAACTTTTGGGCAGAAAAACCGGAAAAGGATTTTATGATTATGCGGAAAACGCGGAAAAACCTGCTCTAGAAAAAGACGACGAATTGTACCAAACCATTTTCAACAGGATTATTTCCATGCTCATCAACGAAGCTGTAGAAGCAAAAAGACTCGAAATTGCCAATGATGAAGATTTGGAATTAGCGATGCAAAAAGGGGTGAATTATCCAAAAGGTTTGCTGGCGTGGGGAAGAGAAATTGGCTATCGAAAAATTTCTGAGACGCTTCAAAACTTATACGAAGAATATCTGGAAGAAAGGTATCGACAAAGTCCCCTGCTAAAAAATTTAAATTAGAGAATTTGATGAAATATTTAAATTTAAGTTTAAAGAGAACGCTATTATTTATTGCAATTTTTATTCTGATAAAATATATAATGGAGGGAAATAATCAAAACTTCCTAGCATTTTTAAATAAGAATTCACTTTTTTGCATCGTACTTTTTGCCGCAATATTTTTGGCGAATTTTATAACCTACTATTTAAATAATAAAAAATAAATGACCCCTTTTGAACTAGCCCAATACATGCTCAATCAAGACCATTTCTCACAATGGATGGGAATAAAACTGGTTGAAATCCGCGAAAAATATTGCTTAATAGAAATGCCGGTAAAACAGGAAATGATCAACGGACTGAAAACCGTTCACGGTGGTATTACTTTTTCCTTTGCAGATTCAGCACTGGCTTTTTCAAGCAACAATACCAACGAAGCTTCAGTCGCATTGAATTGTACCATTAATTTCACCAAAGCCGTGAAAATGGGCGATATTTTGAGAGCAGAAAGCGTCTTAATTTCCGATACACGCAAAACCGGAATTTACGATATCAAGATCACCAACCAAAACCAGGAATTGGTCGCTGCTTTTCGAGGAACAGTTTATAAAATTGATAAGAAGGTGACGGACTTGTAAACGTTTCGATCGCAAGTTGATATTTTAAATCTGAAAATATATTTCTAAATTTGATAAAAATTTAAAAATGAATACTGAATTACAGATCCAAAACAAAAAGCTCGAACTTATTCAGTGGCTCTCAACAATTGAAGATCTTAAATTTTTGGAAAAAATCTCAGATCTGATTTTGAGTGAAAAAAAGGAAGATTGGTGGAACGAAATTTCGGATGCGGAAAAAAAAGCAATCGAAAAAGGTATTGAACAGGCAGACTCGGGAAAACTAAATTCACATTCGAAAGCACGGAAAATTTATGGAAGACGGTCGTGAAATAGTTTGGACCGATCTGGCTTTAGAAGAGCTTGAAAACACCGTTCAATATCTTGAGGAAAAATTTTCCCAAAAAGAAATCAACCGCCTAGGTGATGAAATTGAACGGATATTATTAATAATTTCTAAAAATCCCGACATTTTCCCACTATCTGAGAGATTACAAGCCAGAAAATCTTTTCTCTTAAAGTTTAATTCGATGTATTATAGGGCAACCAAAAACCAAATTCAGATTCTCTCATTTTACTCCAATAGGCAAAGTCCGGAAAAACTTAACAAATAAAATAATTAAGGGCTTTAATTATTCAGATTAAAGGCAATAATCTTAAACTTCAAAAACAATTTTTGAAGTTTTTTTTATTTTGATGTAACAAAATTCCGAACTTCGTTGTCTTACCTATAAACTAAACTATGACTCACGCAATCTTTAAAGAAACGGTATTCTGTCTCAAGGATGAGATGTATCGTTTTGCAAAAAGATTTGTGATGAGCAGTGACGAAGCCGAAGATATTGTACAGGATTTAATGATGAAATTCTGGCAAAAAAAAGAAGAATTGGCCACATTCCGAAACCTGAAATCATACGCGATGAAATCGGTAAAAAACGAATGTCTGAACCGGCTAAAGCATCACGACGTGAAAATGGGTTTTGCAGATTTTCAATTTCACCGTAGCGAGCTTTACCAAATCGAAACCAATAATTTGAAAGATCAAATTCTAGGCTTCATCAGGCAACTGCCGCAGAAACAAAAAGCCGTGATTCACCTGAAAGATGTTGAAGAATATGAAATCTCGGAAATAGCAAAAATGTTGGAAATGGAAGAAAACGCAGTAAGAATAAATTTAATGCGTGCTCGACAAAAAATTAAAGAACAAATTACCAAATTGATGAATTATGAAAACCGACAAATCACAGGATAAATACGACGAAATCTTCCAAGAGCTCAGGGAAGAAAAGATGAACTGGGATTTTGAAGATTTCTTGGCGGAAGCTGAAAAAGAAAAAAATCTCACTACTAAAATTTCAGAAAAGAAAAGCGCGTCTTTCCCGAAGTTTTATTGGATGGCAGCGAGCGTAGGACTGCTTGTTTCTATCGGAGTTTTCTTTAAAATTTCCGACCAAAATAAGATGGATGAACAAGATCAATTGGTAAAAAATGAAATCTTAAAACAAAAAAATGATTTCGGTAACGGGAACGAGATTGTCGCGATCAATAACTCGAAAGATTCCCTGAAAACAACTTCTGATAGCTTGGTTACCGATTCAGTATCCATCAACGATGATGAAGATGTAATAGAAAAAATTCTTCCGAAAAGAGGAAGGATAAAAAGACAGACGCGGCCGCAGTTTGTCGATAATTCCACACCAGAAAAATCTGCAACCGGCAAAACTGCCCAAAATCCCGAGTACAAATCCAACTACGTGATTATCAACGGGCAAAAAATAGAAAACGAACAGGAAGCCATCGATCTAACGAAATATTCGTTCCGAATTCTTTCTGAAAATGTATCTAAAACAGTAGCTTCGACTGAAGCAGTGAACAGCTTTATTAATGATTACTAAAATTTAAAATCATGAAAAAATTACTCTTAATATTCGCCCTTACTTTCTCGTATTTTATCCAAATAAATGCCCAGAAAGACAAATTAGATCAACTTTTTGATAAATACAAGGAATCTGAAGGAGTTACCTCCATCAAAATTGCAAAACCGATGTTCAACATGCTCAACAAGCTGAACATCAACGATTCAGAACTCGAGCAAATTAAACCTTTGCTTAGCAAAATCAATGGTTTGCGAATCCTTATCGTGGAAAAACCGACCGCAGCAAACAATACGGGAAGCCAAAACAAAAATTTAGGCAATTTTCAAAGTTTGCAATCCGACATTAACAATTCCATTAAAAACATGAAATATGAGGAGTTGATGACCGTGAACAGCAAAGACAATAAAATTAAATTCCTTTCTTCTGATGCAACCAATGGAATTTTGGACAATTTGCTTTTAAATATCAGCTCTGAAGGGAATACTGTTTTAATGATGCTCGATGGGAAAATTTCTATGGATGATGTGAACAAGCTTATCAACGAGACGCAAATTTATGGAATGGGTGGATCGGAAGGCAATACTACTTCAGCTTCATCCGGCTCAGCAAGGGAAGAAATACGTAAAGTTGACAGTTTCAGTGGCATTCAGGTTTCATCGGGCATCAATGTTTCCTTCACCCAGGAAGCTCAACAAAAAGTGGTGGTAGATTCCGACAGACCGGAATTTGTAAAAACTGAAGTTGTAGGTGACATTTTGAAAATTTATATCGATAACAATAATAACCGAAATCTGAAATTCAAAAAACTGAGTGTGACTATCTCTGCTCCGGAGCTGAGCAAAATCGCGGTAAATTCAGGTGCCAGTTTTAACACCCTGAATACGTTAAAAAGCAATTATTTTCAGATTGCCGCAACTTCGGGAGCAAATCTGAAAGCCGACCTGGACACGAAGGGAAAAGTAGAACTCTCCACAACTTCAGGTTCAAACGTAAGGCTGAACGTAAATGCCGACGAGCTTGAAATGAGTGCGACCAGCGGTTCTTCAGCAACATTATATGGAAAAATAAAAGAAACAACTTTCGATGTTTCCAGCGCGGCAACAGTGAACGCACAGGATCTGGAAACACAGAAATCACAAATCAATGCTTCTTCAGCAGCAAATATAAAAGTGAACGCAACTGAAAACATTAACGTTACAGGAACCTCGGGTGCGAGTGTAAGATACCGCAGCAACAATAATGTAAAGCGTAACGCCTCACTTACTGGCGGAGCCTCAATGAAACCTTTGTAAAAATTTTCACCATGAAAAATTTAATCCTTATTCCGCTAGCTTTATTACTGCTGAGTCTGCAATCCTGCATCGTATCGAGTTCACCAAAAATGGGCTTTTTCGATAATCCTCATTACGACTACGGCGGTGCAAAATTTACCAGTGTTAATGTGCCCATGTTTCTCGCTAAACCTATCGTGAAAAAAGCTTTGAAAGAAGATGGCGAAAGTGAAGAACTCATCAACCTCATCAAAAAAGTTTCAGATGTGAAGGTGATGACCGTAGAAAATGGCAACAAGGAAATGTTGGGTGATTTTGCCAAATACCTTACTTCTAATAATTTTGAAGAATGGATGATTGTAAAAAAAGCCGATGAAACCATCAATTTCCAAGCAAAACAAAGCGGCGATGTCATTAAAAAACTCCTCATCACCGTGCATTCCGGAAAAGAACTGGTCTTTGTAGATGTCACAGGAAAATTCACCCCCGACGACATCTCACGAATCATCAATTATTCTGAGAAAAATGATGTAAAAAAAATGACTTTGAAATAAAAATTAGAAATAACAGCAACGAGCTTGCTGTTATTTTTTTTGAAGATAACACTACTTGATCGCTTTTTTTAATACGAAAGAAAAACTCAATTTCGATTTTCCAAAAAAAAACCATAATTTTGCAAGAAAGTAAAGATGTCTATTCACAACAAAATCGTAGAAACTGCCATCACTTTCGATGACGTTCTACTTATCCCTTCTTACTCAGAAGTTCTGCCTAATCAGGTTTCCCTTAAATCAAGACTTTCCGATAAAATTACGCTCAATGCGCCGATCGTTTCCGCTGCGATGGATACGGTTACTGAAGCCGAAATGGCCATTGCAATGGCGAGAGTTGGCGGCATTGGTTTCATTCACAAAAACATGCCCATTGCCGAACAAGCCGAGCAAGTTTACCGTGTAAAACGTTCGGAAAACGGAATGATTTCCGACCCGGTGACTTTATCCAAAGATCACACTTTAGCTCAGGCAAAAGAAATGATGGCTAATTTCAAAATTTCCGGACTTCCCGTGGTTGATGCTGATAATAAACTTATCGGAATCATCACCAATCGAGATGTGAAATACCAGGAAAACCTAGAAGCCAAGGTTGAAGAATTGATGACCAAAGAACAACTGATCACTTCCGATAAAGACACCAATCTCGAACAAGCTAAAGCGATTCTTCTTCAAAATAGAGTAGAAAAACTTCCTATCGTAGACAAAGAATTCAAATTAGTTGGTTTAATTACCATTAAAGATATCGACAATCAATTGGAATATCCAAATGCCAATAAAGATCAAAATGGCCGCCTCATCGTAGGAGCCGGCGTTGGAGTTGGCGAAGATACGATGGATCGTGTTGCAGCATTGGTGAAAGCCGGTGTCGACATTATCGCAGTGGATTCTGCTCATGGCCATTCGAAAGGAGTTTTAGATAAAATTAAAGAAATCCGTACTGGTTTCCCAGATCTGGATATTGTAGGTGGAAATATCGTGACTGCAGACGCTGCAAAAGATCTCATCGAAGCTGGAGCAAATGTGCTGAAAGTAGGTGTTGGTCCTGGCTCAATCTGTACTACACGCGTTGTTGCCGGAGTGGGTGTTCCTCAACTTTCTGCTATTTATAATGTTTTTGAATATGCTAAGACAAAAAATGTAGCCGTAATCGCAGATGGTGGAATCAAACTTTCCGGAGATATAGTGAAAGCTTTGGCTTCCGGT
Organism: Chryseobacterium senegalense; assembly: GCA_001403755.1. GTDB lineage: Bacteria > Bacteroidota > Bacteroidia > Flavobacteriales > Weeksellaceae > Kaistella > Kaistella senegalense. The sequence goes on from CYUH01000013.1 coordinate 209,281, forward strand.
GCGAGTGCGGTAATGCTTGGTTCGCTACTTGCCGGAACTGATGAAGCTCCGGGTGAGGAAATTATTTTCCAGGGAAGAAAATTCAAATCATATCAAGGAATGGGTTCACTGTCGGCAATGAGACGTGGCGGAAAAGAAAGATATTTCCAAAGTGAAGCCAAAAAATTCGTTCCAGAAGGGATTGAAGGCCGAGTTCCTCACAAAGGAAAATTAGAAGAAGTTGTTTTCCAATTGACCGGCGGAATCCGCGCTGGTATGGGCTATTGCGGGACAAAAGACATCGACACTTTACAGAAAGACGGCAAGATGGTGATGATCACGGGAAGCGGACTGAAAGAATCTCATCCTCACGATGTGATTATTACTCAGGAAGCTCCGAACTATTCGTTATAAAAAACTGTCAAAAAACCAAAGGGTTGCCAATTGAGCAACCCTTTTTTTTTATGTTTAATGTTGAAAATTATTGTTTAATTTTACTTTTAAATGATTTTAAAAATGAAATCTTACTTGCTTTTTCTTTTGCTTTTCCTTGTGGTTCAATGTGATATTCTGCCTTCAGCAAATCCTGTATATCCATCGAAAAAAGTGGTTTTAAAAACTGAAAGCAACGAATTCGAAGCGTTGATGGAAAAAGATCAAATCGATAAAAAACAAGTAACCGCGGAAGTCCTCACCTATCTGTTGAATGACGACGATTCCAAAGATCCGAAAACCGCTGCTGTCATCGACAACCATTCCAATTGCGATATTATCCTAAGATTGGTCGAAATACAGGGTAACCGAATTTACAACCTGCCAATCCCTAAACAAAGCAAAAACCAATTTGTCATTTATAAAGGCAATTACACGATGAAAGCCAACGTTTGCGCAGCAAAATATTACTCACAAAAACAAATCACCACACCATTGATTTTGAAACTTTCAACGAATTAAGTGTGCCTTTCAGCAGGATTATCTTTGCCTAAATTTTCCTTAAAATCCTCAATTCTCCAATCGGTTCCCGCATTTCCTTTTTCGATTTTTTCTTTGGAATATAAACGGAAATCGTTTTCTGTTTTTTCTAAAAGATAATCATAAGGACCAACGGACGAAATGAGCTTCACCAGAACCGGAGAAATCTCCAGACAGATAAAAAGTCCCATGATGAAACTTGCTGCAAGTCCTATGATTGCGGAGTTTTTTCCTAATTCATCCAACGCTTGAAGTCTGGCGGCAAAACCATTGAATTTGTCTTCAAAAGTTTCGGTTTTATTTCTTTCAGTTTCGATATTGGTATAGACCTTAGAAATTTCTTTGTTTAAATATTCCAATCTTGGAGCGATTTGTTTTTGATAATTTTCCAAATCCTGGCGACGCTGTTCTTTCAATTCAGATTTCCTTTTGGCATTGGAACCGAAACCCACTTTCCCACTCGTCAAACCACTTTGTTTTCCCAAAATCTCCTTCTCTAGCTCTACCGCAGCAGAATCATAAGATTTTTGATACTCCGCAATTTTGTTGGAAATTTGTTTTTTTTCTGTTTCAAAAGGGCCGCTTTGTTGAAGGATCCGGCCGTTCATTTCCGCCTGAAGCTGTGTCTTGTTTCGCTGAATAATAGTATTAAGCTGTTTGTTGACTTCCTTCTCAAATATTTTCAGTTCTAAAGGTTTGGAAATAATAATTCCTAAAAATGTCGCTAAGATCAACCTTGGAATTGCCATTAAAATCTGGTTCCACCAAGTTCCTGTTTTCTTAATGGAAGAAACGATATAGCGGTCAAGATTAAAAATCATCAATCCCCAAAGCAACCCAAATCCTGCCGAAACCCAAAGATCATCAAACACCGTAAACATCGCATAACCGGCGGATAAAGTTGCGAAAACTGCTGTAAATAAAACAATCCCACCGATCCCAGCAAACTTATTCCACTCGCTAGGAGTTTTTCTCAGGATATGAAGATTTCCGCCAGAACAAATGATCAAGAATTGCTGAAACCAATTCATTTTATGATTTACGGGACTTATATTTTGAGGGATATTTTTCATTTCTTACCGTATTTAAAAATTCATTAAACTTATTTAATTTGTCCATAAAAACTCCACAATGTTACAAATAGTAATATGTTTAACCAAGAAGATAACTTGTAGAATTCTTGTAAATATATTTTACAAATTAAATCATTATCATTCAATAATTTACAAATAAATTCAGAAAATTAAAATAAAATATCTCCTACTTAATTCGATCCGGATTTTGTTTTAAAAAGCTATCCCAACCCGAATAACTTTTGTCTGAAACCAGATTCCCAGAATTGAAATGATGACACACCGCGACCGCCAAACCATCGGAAGCATCAAGGTATTTTGTTGGAAATTCTTTCAATTTCAAAAGGTTTTTCAGCATTCCGGCGACTTGTTCTTTGCTCGCGTTTCCGTTTCCAGTGATTGCCATTTTTATTTTTTTCGGAGAATATTCAGTAATCGGAATATCACGATGTAGTGATGCCGCCATTGCGACACCTTGTGCACGACCAAGTTTCAGCATACTTTGCACGTTCTTTCCAAAAAAAGGTGCTTCCAAGGCGACTTCATCAGGATGATATTCATCAATTAAAGCCAATGTCTTATCAAAAATAATTTTGAGTTTCGTTTCGTGATTAGGATATTTCTTTAAAATAAGTTCATGAATGGAAATAAGTTCGATAGAACTTCCTTTCACAGAGATGATTCCGAAACCCATAATCGTAGTTCCCGGATCGATTCCTAAAATAATTTTTTCTGTTTGCACTTCACAAAAATAGCAGTTTCAAACAAATTGCCTCATTTTATAGCCATTAAATCCTAAAAATAATTCTAAATTTGTTTACCTGCCCATTATCTTATTGAATAAGAGTGAGTTTGAAGGATTATAAAGTTTGATCCAAAAAAACACCTTAAAAACCAAAAAAAACAAAATAAAAAAATGAAAAAATTTCTATTTAACTTAACGCTTATTGCCGCGCTTTCCGCAGGAAATGTAGCTTATGCACAAAAAAATGAAGTCCCGAAATTTGTAACCAACATCGAGGGAACCAAGGAATATTCCTTGAGCAATGGGATGAAGATCCTGCTTCTACCCGATCCGTCACAAAGTAATATGGTGGTGAACATAATTTATAATGTAGGTTCCAAAGACGAAGGTTACGGCGAAAAAGGAATGGCTCACTTGCTAGAGCACATGCTTTTTAAAAGCACCAAAAATCTCGGTGACATCAAAAAACAACTATCCGACAAAGGTGGCGCTGCCAACGGAACCACTTGGTACGACCGCACCAATTATTACGAAATTTTCCCTTCCAATGATGAAAATCTAAAATGGGCTTTGATGATGGAAGCGGACAGAATGATTAATGCCACTATTTTGCAAAGCGACCTGGATAAAGAATTTTCGGTGGTACGAAATGAATTCGAAATTGGCGAAAATGATCCCTCCGGAGTTCTTATGGAAAAAGTATTTTCTGCTGCTTATTTGTGGCACAACTACGGGAACAGCACCATCGGAAGCAAAGAAGATATCGAAAGAGTGAAAGCTCCGGTCCTTAGAAAATTTTATGAAAAATATTATCAACCCGACAATGCAACTTTGGTTATTGCCGGAAAGTTTGATGAAGCGAATGCGCTAAAATACGTGTCAGAATATTTTGCTCCGCTTCCGAAACCTTCCCGAGAGCTCGGTGGAACTTACACAGTAGAACCCGCACAAGATGGTGAAAAATTTGTGGAAGTAAGAAGATCCGGAGATAGTAAAATTGTTTCCGCAGGCTATCATGCAGCTGCGTATGCAGACAAAGATTATGCAGCTTTGGATGCTTTAATAGAAGTATTAACTGCGGATCCATCTGGATATCTTTATAAAAGTTTGGTAGAAAATCAGAAAGTATCAAGTTTATGGGCATATTCGCCAACGGTGAGAGATGCTGGATTGGTTTATTTCCATTTTGATGTTCCAAAAGATAAAGATTTGGAAGCGACAAAAAATTTGGTTAGATCTGAACTCGATAAAATTGCAACAATCTCCTACACAGAACAGGATTTAGCAAGAGCGAAAGCTAAACTTTTAAAACAAATAGAAAATACTAAGAACAACACTATTAACAAAGCTATTGGTTATACAGAAATTGTTGGAGCCGGCGGTTACAAGCTAGCTTTCCTTTATCGTGATAATGTTGAAAAATTAAGTCTTGCAGACCTCAACAGAGTTGCACAAAAATATTTTAAAAGCAATAACAGAACTGTAGGAATCTTCATTCCATCTAAAGACGAGCAGCGTGTAAAACCTGCAGAATTCAGCAATGAACAAATTGCCGCGCTAACCAAAGATTACAAAGGAAAAGCTCTAGAAAAAGAAGCCGCTCCTTTCGAAGCAAGCATAGCCAACTTAAAAAACAATCTGAAAGAAGGCGTACTATCGAACGGTATGAAATACGGTTTGGTAAACAAAGAATTAAAGGGTGAAAAAATTATCGCCAACTTCAAATTTCTTATCGGTAACGAAAAAGAATTGGCCGGAAAATCGTCCGTCGGAGCTTTAACTGCAGCTTTACTCAGTGCAGGAACCAAAACGAAAACCAAAGAGCAAATCCAAGATCGTTTGGATCAACTCAATTCTTCCATCTATTTCCGAACCAGTGGTCAAAATTTCTTGATCAATGTATCGACTTATAAAAACAATTTCGGAGAAGTAATGGAAATTTTGCAGGATATTTTAGCCAATGCTACCTTCCCCCAAAATGAACTTACAAAATTGATTGCCGAAAACAATACCTATTTGGAAGCGCAACAAAAAGATCCTCAAGCCATCGCAAGCAACGAACTTCAGCGTTTGGCAAATCCCTATCCGAAAGAAAGCATTTTCTACACTCCAACTTTGCAAGAAGAAATCGACAATAATAAAAAAGTAACTCGCGATCAAATCACCGCTTTTTATTCAAATTTGATGGGTGCAAGTAATGGTTTCGGAACTGTTCTAGGAAGTATCGATGCTAAAACTACGGCAAACGCATTAGAAAAAACCTTCGGAAAATTCACCGCTAAAACAAAATATTCGGAAGTGAAACCTACCTATTTTGAAACTAAAAAATTAGACAAAAACTTCATCACTCCCGACAAAGAAAATGCGGTCGCTCTAGGAACCGAAAAATTCCGAATGGATCAGAAAAATCCTGATTATGCAGCTTTGGTTTTGGCCAATGAAATCCTAGGAAGTGGAGGTTTCCTTTCTGCTAGACTTCCAATGAGATTGCGCGAAAAAGAAGGAATCAGCTACGGTGTGGGCTCATACCTCAGTGTTCCGGTTACCAATGATGTGGCATCTTGGAATTACTACGCATTTTTAAATCCAACTAAAAGAGATGCTGTAGAAGCTGCTTGGAAAGAGGAAGTTTCCAAAGCATTGAAAGATGGTTTTACCGCTCAGGAATTGGCTGACAATAAAAAAAGCTACGCCAACGTTCAACAAACCAATCTTGGAATGGATAATACTTTGATCAATTTGGTCAACAAAAAACTTCAATACGGAGTTTCTCTTGATGAATACGACGCATTGAACGCGAAAATCCAGAATTTAAAATTGGAAGAAGTCAATTCTGCTTTGAAGAAATATTTAAGTTTAGACAAAATTATTTCGGTGTACGCAGGAGATTTCAACAAGAAATAAATATTTTTTTCTTAAAAGTAAATCCGGGACTTTCGTTCCGGATTTTTTATTTTAATGAAGATTTCTTTGCGTTTCAATCAATGCGTTTTCAATTACTTCGGTAATTTTTTTTACTTGTTTGTGGGGATTAAAAACAGCATTTTTTCCTTTCGCTTCATCGGCGATATTCGAGAGAATGACCACCGAAGTTTTCGTTTCGGGATAATAAATATTTAATGATGGTGATCCTTTAACATAGCCGGTGTGGAAATAGGATTTAGGTTTCCCTTCATTCATCATAATTCCAAAACCATAACCCACTTTGCCCAAAATCGGGTGGTTATTTTCCGAAGAATCAGACATAAATTTCCTAAGCGATTCCGATGTAAGAATTTTCCCGTTATACAAAGCAAAATTCCATTGATGCAAATCCGAAATCGTCGAAAGAACACCACCTGCTCCTACCGAAATCTCATTATTAGAAAGTCTTTTCGGCATGTTTTCTACTTCCTGAAATCGAGAAGAATTTCCCAAATATGCACTCGAAAAATGATGGTTCACGAATAAATCTGAAGTGGATGAATTTGTCATCCCAGCCTTCGCAAAAAGTTCTTTCGCATTTTCGCCATACGCTTTACCCGAAACTTTCTCGATTACTTCACCTAAATATCGATAACCCTTATTGGAATAATTAAATTTTGTTCCAGGTTTTGAAAGCAAACCACTTCCCGAATCGCTGAGCCCGGAAGTATGATTCAGCAATTGCGCAATGGTAATATTTTCAAAAGTTTTGGACTGAAATTCTTTTAAAAATTTCGAAACTTGATCTTCCACTTTCAATTTTCCTTGTTCTTCAAGAAGCAAAATCATCACCGCCGTAATTTGTTTACTCACGGATCCAATGGCGAAAACTGAATTGCTATCCAGCGGAGTTTTGGTTTTAAAATTCTCAAAACCATTATATTTTTCATAAAGAATTTTGCCATTTTGCATCACCGAAATGCTCCCGTTGAATTTGGATTTCGAAAATACCGAATCAATCTGTTGCACCAACAAATTTTTCTGAAACTGCGTAATTACGCTGTCGATAATGGCCTTTCGATTTGTATTTTCATCTGCCAGTTTCTGTGATTCGGATTTGCAGGACGAAAAAATAGCAAGAAAAAAAGTTGAATAAATTAATATTTTTACAGGATTCACATTTGTAATTTTTATAAAAATATTAAATTTAATTCTAATAAAAAAGCAAGGATTTAAAGAAACCGTCAAGGTTCTAAAAACCTTGACGGTTTGTGTAGTTGATAAAAACTACATATTCCTCCTGTATTTTCCGCCCACTTCGAACAAAGCATTAGTAATCTGTCCAAGAGAGCAGAATTTCACCGCTTCCATCATCACTTCGAAAAGGTTTTTTTGATTGATGGCTACATGTTGTAATTCTTCCAAAACCTTCTGTGTATGGGCTTTGTTGGCAATTTGGTAAGTTTCCAGATTTTTGATCTGCTGTTGCTTTTCCTCTTCAGTTGAACGGATTACTTCTCCCGGTAAAACTGTTGGTGAACCATCTTTGCCAAGGAAAGTATTCACGCCAATAATTGGATATTCGCCGGTATGTTTCAGCCATTCGTAATGCATCGATTCTTCCTGAATTTTGGAACGCTGATACATGGTTTCCATAGCGCCCAAAACGCCTCCACGTTCGGTAATTCGGTCGAATTCAGCATAAACAGCCTCTTCAACTAGATCCGTTAGTTCTTCAATAATGAAAGAACCTTGTAAAGGATTTTCGTTTTTCGCTAATCCTAATTCTTTATTTATAATCAGCTGAATAGCCATTGCTCTACGCACAGACTCTTCTGTCGGTGTAGTGATCGCCTCGTCGTAAGCATTGGTGTGCAGCGAGTTGCAGTTATCGTAGATCGCATATAGCGCTTGTAAAGTAGTTCTTATATCATTAAAATCTATTTCCTGAGCGTGAAGCGAACGGCCCGAAGTCTGAATATGATATTTCAACATCTGGCTTCTCTCGTTGGCATTGTATTTCTCACGCATTGCTTTTGCCCAAATTCTTCGTGCTACACGGCCGATTACCGCATATTCCGGATCGATTCCGTTCGAGAAAAAGAAAGATAAATTCGGAGCAAAATCGTTGATATCCATACCGCGGCTCAAATAATATTCCACATACGTGAAACCGTTTGCAAGCGTAAATGCCAACTGCGAAATTGGGTTGGCGCCCGCTTCAGCAATATGGTAACCGGAAATCGACACGGAATAGAAGTTTCTCACTTTTTCTTTAATGAAATATTCCTGAACGTCGCCCATCAATCTCAAAGCAAATTCAGAAGAGAAGATACAAGTATTTTGCGCTTGATCTTCTTTTAAAATATCTGCCTGAACGGTTCCACGTACGGTCGCGATGGTTTCCGCTTTAATTTTGGCGTACGTTTCCGCATCTAGAATCTCGTCGCCGGTAAGTCCTAATAGTTTCAAACCTAATCCGTTATTCGAAGGAGGAAGTTCGCCGCTGTATGTTGGTCTTTTTAATCCTTTATCGTCGAATTTCTCTTTGAGTCTTGCTTCAACTTTATCCCAAAGATTATTTTCGGCAATGTATTTTTCAACATTCTGATCGATGGCTGCATTCATGAAAAATGCGAGCAGCATTGGCGCGGGACCGTTGATGGTCATCGATACGGAAGTCATGGCATTTACCAAATCAAAACCCGAATACAATTTTTTAGCATCATCCAAAGTGGCAATCGAGACGCCGGCATTCCCGATTTTCCCATAAATATCAGGCGGAAACGCCGGATCCTGACCGTAAAGCGTCACAGAATCGAACGCGGTAGAAAGTCTCTTCGCATCCATTTCTGCGGAAACATAATGGAATCTGCGGTTGGTTCTTTCGGGTCCTCCTTCTCCGGCAAACATTCTGGTCGGATCTTCACCAGTTCTTTTGAAAGGATAAATTCCGGCGGTGAATGGAAATGCTCCGGGAACATTTTCCTGCCCTTTCCAACGAATCAAATCGCCCCAATCCTGAAATTTTGGCAAAGCAATTTTCGGAATTTTAAGATGAGAAAGCGTTTCCGATTTGGTCTGAACTTTAATTTCTTTACCCCGAACGAGATAAATATATTCATCAGCTTCGTGCTTCAGTTTGAAATCGTGCCAACCGTTCAAGAAATATATATTTTCCTGGCTAAGATTTTTTTTGATTTTCTGATATCTCTTTTCGAGAATTTCCTGGACATTTACATCGTCTTCGAGAATGTTTTTGGCACCCTGAAGCTGGTAAAGCTTTCTTGCGATCAACGCTTGATCAACTACTTCTTTGTCGTAAGCCCGATTATTTTCAACAATTTCGGAAAGATAGCGAACTCTCTTCGGAGGAATGATGGTGGTTTCTTCTGAAACGTTCTGTTCTACATATTCGCTTAATTTCAAATCCGAAAATTGATCATTTACTTTTTTTATTAATTCGTTAAAAAGTTCGGTTGTTCCCCAATCGTTGAACTGGCTGGCTTTGGTGGAATACACCGGCATATTTTCCAATGGCTGATCAAACAAAACATGATTTCGCTGAAACTGCTTTTTTACCGCTTGCAGTGCATCCAAAGCTCCGCGTTTGTCGGATTTATTTAACGCAACCAAATCTGCATAATCAAGCATATCGATTTTCTCCAATTGGGTTGACGCACCATATTCCGGCGTCATCACATACATGGAAACATCGGCGATATCGGTAATTTCTGAACCTGACTGACCAATTCCGGAAGTTTCGAGAACGATGACATCGGGTTTTGCTATTTTTAAAATATTTAATGCGGAATGAATGTGCGGCGAAACGGACACGTTGTTTTCTCGAGTTGCCATAGAACGCATATAAACTCGCGGATCATTAATTGAATTCATGCGGATTCTGTCGCCCAAAAGAGCACCCCCGGTTTTCTTTTTGGAAGGATCGATGGAAATGATGGCAATTTTTTTCTCCGGATTGGAGCGTAAAAACCTTCTCACCAATTCGTCGGTTAATGAAGATTTTCCTGCACCGCCGGTTCCGGTAATCCCGATAATAGGAATTGTAGAATCTTTTGCTCTTTCATCGATTTCCTTTACTAAATCCGGTTTTGTTTCGGAAAAGTTTTCAACAGCAGAAATCACTTCAGCAATTGATTTTGAATCTTCAAATTTAATTTTATCTAAATCTTGAACAGTAATTTTTTCTCCTGTTGGAAAATCGGATTTCTGTACCAAATCATCGATCATTCCCTGCAAACCGAGTTCGCGGCCGTCATCAGGAGAATAAATTCTTGTCACGCCATAATCCATCAAATCTTTGATTTCTTCAGGCAAAATAACACCGCCTCCGCCGCCAAAAATCTTGATGTGAGAAGCGTTTTTCTCTTTTAAAAGATCATAAATGTATTTAAAATACTCGTTGTGACCACCTTGATAAGAAGTTAAGGCGATTGCATTGGCGTCTTCCTGAACGGCGCAGTTCACCACTTCTTCAGCAGATTTGTCGTGTCCGAGGTGAATGACTTCCACGCCCGTTCCTTGGATTACACGACGCATAATATTGATGGCAGCATCGTGTCCGTCGAATAATGCGGCGGCGGTAACGATACGAATTTTGTTTTTGGGAGAATATTTTTGGGTTTCCATAATTGAATGTTCGTAAGATTCCAAATATAGGATTTTTTGTAATTTTAAAAAATTAAACCCTTTCGGTTGATTGAAAGGGTTCTATATATCTTTATTGAAAAAATAATTTGTCATATAATAGTGCTATTGCTTCGTAACCGACCAGTTTCCGACCCAATCACCCATTTTCCAGGTGCCGGATTTTGTTTTTAAGTTTCCCAGCAGGGTAAAACCAGATTGTAAGGTAACAGATTGCAGCGAGCTATCATCCCGCACCATTCCGGACAAAAAAGAATTTTCGGTACCGAATTGCGAAACCTTCGTTACAGAAACATATCCATTTTTTGCCACTTCAATGGTTAATATACCCACTTCGTCGCCGGAATAATTTCCTTTGTAAACACCCATAAAAGGAGATACGTAATTTTCGGCAACATCTTCTTCCCTAATATTATCAATAATTCCTTGGCAAGAAATAAGAGTCAAGATGCTCAAAATTGTCAATGTTGGTCTAATTTTCACGACTGTTATATTTTTCTCAAATATAAAAAAAATACCAGATTGTTTATTAAATCTTATTTTTGCGGAAACATTATTGATATGCAACGTGCCATTATTTATTTCTTCGCCGGAATCGTGATCAGTTTTCTACTCAATCATTTTTTATTGGGAAGCGACGGTTTGGCGTTGGATTTATATTATGCTGTTGCATTTGGTGCGGCTTGGGGAATGGCTTATTTCCTTGATGATGAAAAATTCAGTTTGGCGCAGAAGCTTGGGATTTCATTTCTGGGGATGGGAGTTTTAATCATTTTGGGAGTATTACTATTTGATTTGGAAAAAGCGGTACCTTCAGTGATTAAATTTTCAATGGTTTTTGTTGCGTACTACCTCTTGGCAAGTTTCAAGAGTTCGAAATCTTTAAGAAAATAATGAATAATTTGTGATCACCGCAGTCATTAAATCGAAAAAAAGCCTCAATAATCCAATCATTTTCAAAACCTTAGGATAATCTTTTCTAAAATATTTTCAGTTTCAAAAAAAATCTTTACCTTTGCACACCCTATTTAGGGAAAATTATGTTTAATCGTTAAACGAAAAAGTGTGAATACATTAAGTTACAAAACCGTTTCAGCTAACAAAGCTACCGCTAATAAAGAATGGGTTGTGGTAGACGCTGAAGGACAGCCATTAGGAAGACTAGCTTCTAAGGTTGCAAAGATTTTGAGAGGAAAGCACAAAACGAATTTTACGCCTCACGCAGATTGTGGAGATAACGTAATCGTTTTGAATGCTGGGAAAGTAACCCTTTCCGGGAACAAGTGGGCTGACAAGACTTACATTTGGCATACTGGATATCCAGGTGGTCAAAAGTCGATGACTGCTCTTGAACTTCAGAAAAAAGATTCTTTAAAAGTATTGGAAAAATCTGTAAAAGGAATGCTTCCGAAAAACAAATTGGGATCTCAATTGTTTACTAACCTTTATTTATATGAAGGAACAGAACACAAACATGAAGCTCAACAGCCAAAAGTTATTAATATTAACGAATTCAAATAATTAATATGTCAATAGTTCATAAAATCGGAAGAAGAAAAACTTCTGTAGCAAGAGTTTATGTGAGACCAGGTTCTGGTGTAATTACCATCAACAAAAAGGATTCTAAAGAATATTTCGGAACTGATGTTTTGGTGTACAAAGTGAACCAACCATTTTTGTTGACAGAAACTTTAGGTCAATATGACGTAACAGTGAATGTTTTCGGAGGTGGAATTACAGGTCAGGCAGAAGCGATCAGACTTGGAGTTTCTAGAGCATTATGCGAAATCAACGAAGAGTTCAGATTATTGCTGAAACCTCACGGCTTGCTTACAAGAGACGCAAGAATGGTGGAAAGAAAGAAACCAGGTCAGAAAAAAGCAAGAAAGAGATTCCAATTCTCAAAACGTTAAGAGTTGCTATAAGCTGTATGCAATATGCATTAGGCTTCAATTCCTACAAATCATTAAACCGCTTGAAAGCTTAAAGCGTATAGCCTAAAGCCTAAAGCTTAACAAAATGCCCCGTTTAGTTTAGCACCCAAACTCTTCTCCCATCTAAAGAAAAGTTGATTGCGAAAAAGCGGAACGTAAACTAAAAACAAAAAAGCGACATGGCAAAAGCAAATGTTAAAGACCTTTTAGAGGCAGGTGTACACTTCGGTCACATGACCCGTAAGTGGAATCCAAATATGGCTCCATACATTTTTATGGAGAAAAACGGTATTCACATTGTAGACTTACATAAAACAGCTGTAAAATTAGACGAAGCTTGTAGCGCTTTGGAAAAAATTACTTCTGCTGGCAAAAAAGTTCTTTTCGTGGCTACAAAGAAACAAGCGAAAGAAGTAGTTGCAAAATATGCAGCTGACCTTAATATGCCTTATATCACTGAAAGATGGCCTGGTGGAATGTTAACAAATTTTGTTACCATCCGTAAGGCTGTTAAGAAAATGAACCATATCGATAAAATGAAGAAAGATGGAACTTTCGAAACTTTATCTAAAAAAGAAAGACTTCAGGTAGATCGTCAAAGAGCTAACCTTGAGAAAAACTTAGGTTCTATTTCTGACATGGTTCGTCTTCCATCAGCTCTATTCGTAGTTGATATTATGAAAGAACACATCGCAGTAACTGAAGCTAAAAAATTGGGTATCCCTGTATTCGCTATCGTTGATACGAACTCAGATCCAAGAAAAGTAGATTTCGTAATTCCTGGAAACGATGATGCTTCTAAATCTATCGATATGATCTTGAGCGTAGTTTCATCATCTATCAAAGACGGATTGTCTCAAAGAAAAGCAGATAAAGAAAAATCTAAAGAAGAAGGAGAAAAAGTATCTGCTGATGCAGATGCAGATTTCGATACTGCTGCAGAATAAGATTTTATCTTCAATACAAAAAAAGCTCAGATTAATTTCTGAGCTTTTTTTGTGTATCAATGAAAATGATTTAATAATTTGAATCGAACTAAAACCCGTTACTTAATTCTGAATTTAATATAAGTAATGGTTTTCCCTTTTGCGGAAAATAATCCCTCATAATAGGTCTTTATATCCCTTAAAAGCGGCGTGCCCGGTTCGTATTCCGGTGCTCCATAAATATCGTGATGTGCAGAAATAATTTCGTGACCTTGCCCTTGCAACAATCCTAATGTATAACCATGAAGAAATTCCGAATCGGTTTTCAGATGAATAATACCGTCTTTCTTTAAAATTTTCTTGTAACGATCCAGAAAATCGGGATGCGTCATTCGGTGTTTGGTTCGGCGGTATTTAATCTGTGGATCCGGGAAGGTAATCCAGATCTCATCAACCTCATCTTGCTCAAAAAAACAATCGACCAATTCGATTTGCGTTCTCAAAAAAGCAACATTGTTGAGGTTTTTCTCGTGAGCTTCTTTGGCACCAAACCAAAATCTAGCACCTTTGATATCAATTCCGATGAAGTTTTTCTCAGGAAAAGACTTTGCCAATCCTACGGAATATTCCCCTTTTCCGCAACCGAGCTCTAAGACGATTGGATTCTCATTCTTGAAAACCTCGGATCTCCATTTACCTTTTAAAGGATAATTATTAAGTGCCTCTTCTCTGGTTGGTTGAAATACGTTCGGAAGTATTTTGTTTTCGGCAAATCTTGCCAGTTTATTTTTACCCATTTCTTATTCAAAATCGTGCAAAAATAACCAAAAATATAGACTTTAAAGCTTTTTTAAGCAAATTAAAATCAATGGACTTTAGTTTCACCCAATTCTACAATGATTGCCTTGTTGACCGTTTTTTGCGATGCGTACTGTGCACCACAAAGTAAACTCGAAAAAAGATAATCTCCTTTTGGTACTACAATCGTATTATCCGATTGTGCAGGAATCGCCAGACGATATTTGGTAAAACCCACTCCATCCATTCGCATAATGATATTACAATTGGATTTGTTTTCAATCATTACAATACTTTCAGTGTTGTTTGGGCTGTTATCAAATAGCGAATTTAGGATTTTCACCGTATTATTTTTATGCTCGATTGGGTTTGTGGACATCAGCATATTAAATTCAGCCTCTTCTGGATTTTCATAAGCCATCGCTACATTGGAAGATGGTTGCGGATGTGGAACAGCTGTTTTCGACTGGCTTGTTGATTCTAACCGTTCTTTGTAATAAGCAATCTGTTTTTGGCGAATGGTTTCATTCATTTCATCAAAACCAATATTTGTAGAAGGCTTTCTGCGAAGGATTGCGAGTTTTTCTTGAAAATCTTTGACACGCTGATCTGTTGGATGCGCATTCTTTATATAATCTTTCAGCAATTGGATGAGTCTTGGTTTCAAGACCGATCTTTTGGGCTCATCCGGATGTGCAATTTTGAGGTATGCATCTATTTCATAAATATTATTACTTCTGAGGATATGAGAATAATCTTTGCCTTTTTGCTGTGCGGAAAAAATTGCCGAAGTAAATATGAAAGAAAGGAGTATATTTTTAAAAAAATACATTTTTATTGATAATAAGTTTAGCTTAAAATTTTTGTGCAAATTTATTTAAAAATTATAAATTAGCTTTAATGTGATTCAGAAATCATTCTAAGTTGTCCATCAAATGTGAATTTCGAAGTCGCCGTTGATAAATCGGCAAGTACTTTTCTATATAAACGGAAACTGCCTCGTAATTATTTTCTTCGATAAGAGGAAATAAACCTTCAGAAGTATAAACAAACTGCAAGAAATTATCAATGAAGCTGGTAGGAATTTTCAGGTTAGTAAAATATTCATCACCATAATATTTTCTGATGTTGGCTACAGCAACATTCATTTTTTCATATTGGTTCGAGCGTTCTTTCTTTTTTCGATCTCCGGACAGAATATCATAAATACTTTCCAAACTAAAGGTAAGTCCACCGCCCGAAAAGCTAGCAACAGGAAGTTGCGGCGACGTTCCATCGCCTTTTGGAGCAGGCAAGCCAATCATTTTCTGCAGTGCCAATGTTTTTTCTCCGGTTTTCAGCGAACTTACATCTTTTCTGAGGTTCCCGGTTGGTTTAAATTTATTAATAACCACTTCCTGAATATCATAGTATGCGATTTTCAGTTCGACAAAGTTATTAGCATTCTGCAAATTTTCTGCGGTTACGATAACATCTTTTCGATCGGTAACGATGGAAGTAAAACGAATTACATCACCCGGTTTGGCCGGAATTTTAAAAGTACCGAAATAATCGGTGTAAACAGTTTTATGAGAAGTAATGTTGGTTACATAAACCTGATTGAGATAGTACACAGAATTATCTCTGATAATAATTTCGCCCGAGAAAAACTGGGCATGAATCTGTGTTAAAACAAACAGCGCAACTAGTAGAAAAAATCGTTTCATATAGGAAGCAAAAGTAAATCAAATTTTAGATTTCCTATGATGAATAAAGGGTTTGCCGTGGTTAAAGTTTGGTTAAATAAATTCTGCAAATGTTAAATAATCTTAAACGTTGGTTTAAAATTATTTATGAGCAAAATATTTCTGTTTTTTACCTATAGAAAATATTAAAAAAACTGCATAAAAAAATCCCCGGTGGTATTCCGGGGATCTACTATTATTGAAATGTGTTTTTATTTTTTAATAAATTTCACTTTTTCTACATTTCCGTTATCTTCCACAGAGATGATGTAAACACCAGCCTGTAGTTTAGCAACTTGTACTTTGTTATCTGCGATTTTTCCTTTAGCAACGATTTGACCAGCTACATTGTAGATGCTGTAAGTTGCATTGTTAGAAACTTTAGAAACATTCAACACATCAGTTGCAGGATTAGGATAAACTTGTACTGAAGATACGTTTGCGTTTCCTACAGCCAAATCAGCTGTGATTTTTACTGCATAATCTTCAACCTCTCCGTAAGTGTAAGTACCACAAGGCGAAGTTTGAGGAGTGCTAAATCTTAAAGCAACTCTCATTCCTACTGTTTTATCACCAGCATAAGAATCGGCAGGTACAGTAAATGTATCGGTTACAGGAGTTGTTTTGTCCGCTGCAGTTGACAATACAATTTCATCATCATCAAAAGTACCACTTCTATCGAAATCAATCCAAGCAGTAACTGCTTCGTTATATTGAGTACCGCTCCAAGCTTTAGAAACTGAGATCAGGTTATTTGTACTTCCTTGTTTTAATGAAACTAATCTTGTAGGATCAGTTGAATAGTTTGTATAATTAGAAGCGCCAGATGTACTGTTTACTCCAGCAGCACCATCTGCAGTAATTTTCACATTAGAAATATACTCATCGGTAGAATTAGTAGAACTAAGTGTACAATAAGCGAACGAACTAGTTGTAAAATTAACAGCAGCAGAATAAGTTCCAGTTGTACCTGAACAAACAGAAGCAACTTGTACATTGTAAGCTGTAGCTTCATCTAATCCAGTGATTGTATATGTATTTGTGCTTACAGGAACTTCAGTCCAAGCAGCATCAGCAGCTTTCTTGTATCTTACGATATAAGTAGCATTTGCGATAGGATCCCAGCTTACGTTGGCAGCAGCCGTTGTAATTCCCGAAACCGCAAGTCCAGCAGGAGCAGTTCCATCACATGCTACGATCGCAGAAACAGTAACCGGAGCAATTGCATAGAACACATTACCAATTGCAGAGACTCTGATTTTCAGAGCAGTGTTGGTTGCAAAAGAAGAGAAGCTGAAATCTTCAGTACCATCGTTTGGTGTAGAAGCTGCTAAAACAGTCCAAGTAGCACCGTTATCAGTAGTATAATCGATTTTTACGTTAGCTACGTTGAAAGGAGCTGCATTTGTTCCTACAACATCCCAAGTAAAAGGACCTGCAGCGTTGTTGTAAACTTTAGTAGAAGTAATTTTGAAAGGTCCATTAGCATGAACAGTAACTTTCTGGTTTGCACTTTGAGTTTGTTGCTGAGCTACGTCTGCTTTATTATCTCTTACGGTTACTCTAAAGTTTGAAGTTCTTGCTACGGTAGAAACTGCTTCCCAATCTGCGTTATTTTTAAGGTTTCCTGCAAGTACAGTCGAAAGCTTAGGGAAATATCTTGTCGGGCTTGCTGTTGGAGTCCAAGATCTGAAAGATGGTCCGTTAGTTAAGGTTCCTAAATTAGCAATGGTTGTGGTCGAAGTTGCGTTATCTACCTGTTCCCAAGTATAAGTCAATGGATCACCTTCCGCATCGGTAGCTTGTGCTGATAACACAAAAGCAGTTCCTTTTGGAATTGTAACATCCAGCATTGCAGTAATTACTGGAGGAGTATTTGCTACGGGTGTTTCAATATCGCAGGTTTTTGAGGTAAGGTTATTCTGCACCTGAATGATTGAGTTGATGTGGAAATAAGCATCAGAATTCATCTGAACATTCTGACTTGTAATTCCTGCATATCCCATAATGGTAGATCCAGAACCCGGCTCTACATTTTGTCCTGTACCTTCAAGAGCGTGAGAGAAAGTGTGGTTACCACCTAATTGGTGACCGATTTCGTGAGCAACATAATCAATATCAAACTTATCTCCTTGTGGAACACCATCTGCAGGTGAAGTAATACCTGATCCTTTACCGTTTCCGGTCGGTACACCAGACGCATTTAATGGTGGACTTACACAAACACATCCGATACATCCAGCATTACCACCACCACCAGAAGCACCAAACATGTGTCCGATATCGTAATTAGCTTCACCAGCAGCAGCAGTAATTGCCTTTTGAGCAGCTAAGTTCCAACTTGATAAAGTGGTAGTATATGGATCTGTAGCAGGATCAGTATAAATCAAAGAAGGGAAATCCTGTAGAATTAAGTGTAATGCGAAATCTTTTTCGAATACGAAATTACAACGAGTTAAGGTTGCATTAATCTGCACTAATGCTCCTGCAACTGTTCCTCCGAAATACTGAGTATATTCACCATTTACAGTCATTGCAAGACGCATTGTTCTGTATTTTTGGTCAGAAGATTTGTTGAAATCAGCTGGATTATTGGTAAAAGTTTTACCAGACATGTACAATTTATCAATCTGCTGCTTTGTCAAAGGAGCTTCACTTGTCGAGCAAACAAAAGCTTTGTCAGCATCGGCTTTACTTGTTTTCGGGTGAACACCGTAAACATTTTTTTCTTTATTCTGAGCTTCAATAAACTCATATACTCCATTTCTCAGCATCATTGACTGGAAATCATTTGGTGCCACACTGAATCTTACGTAAGCAGTAGGATCATCGATCCCAATTCCTACATAAGAGCCCAATTGATGACGATCAGCAATGGATTTTACCACTACTGGCGCACTGTAAACAGCAAATCTTTCAATTTTTCCGTTTAGGGTTGGCAATTTAATTTCTACAGGTTTTGCATTTTTTCCTGTTTCCTGAGCATTTGCCAATGTAGATCTAATCGCATTTAGATCTAATGAATAGTAACTCGTGACGTTAGACGTCGCTCTGATTTTCTCACCGTGCATTGATGTTGGGCTCCACTGTGCAAGTGCAGCTGTTGACATCAAACCACAAAGTAAAGAAGTAAAAATTCTCTTCATAAGTTTAATTAATTTTAAAATAATTTTCTCAAATGTAAATTTTTTTTCCCGATTGCCAAAATAAAAGATTGCAATAATTCAGTATTTTACGGAAATTTTCAATAATAAAACAAGCGTTTAATTATCATATGTAAAATATTAATTGTAAAAAAATAAAATAATCATAATTGAATTTTAAAAATTAAGAATTAATAAACAAAAAAACTCGTAAAAAATTACGAGCATAGTATTTATAACATAATATTTATTGCTTAGAAGTAATAATTGATATTCCACGAAAATCCAACATTGAATTTAGCCGAACTTTTGCCGAAACCCGGAACGATCATCGGTTTTATATCGTCTTGCGTGGTAGAAAATAACAAATATCTTGGTTGCGCCGTAACATCGATATAAAAAGGTGATTCAAACAATTGTACGCGCCCACCAACCGTTGCTTCGATCCAATATGAACTTTGAGATGATGCAGGAAAAGCCACCGAAGTTTCGCTTCCGCCATAACCTCGAACAGGAACCGCTTTATATTCTTGGTTGTAAAATGAACCCGCCAATTTTCCACCTGCATAGAATCCGTTCAATGGGTTTTCTTGATCATTCGCCAACATATAAAAAGCACCTAATTTCAAAAAAGGTCCATCGACAGAGGTGTCATAGCCATTTTTTTGGTAAACATTTTTTTCAAAACCTACATCTGCTACGGCATGAATATTTTTGCTGATGCGAGAAGATACAAATCCCTGAAAAAGTTTTCGATCCGAGAAAACGCCAATTCCCGCATTCAAAACATCAAACCCTACCATAAAATTAGGTGCGTATTTCCATTTTGTTTTGAGTGAATCTTGGTCCTTTTGTGCAAAAGAAATCAGGAATATAAAGCTAAAAAAGAAGGAAAAAATGAGTCTTGGATTCATCTGTAATTTGAGTTTGATTTTGTTCGACTTCTAAGACAGGATTGGGCACTTCCAAAACAGCACTTACATTTTCATAATTTTTCTTGATTCCACAAGCCGGAGAAACATATTCTGATTTCGTGGTATAATTCACTTTCACTTCAGAAGTCACTGCAGCTTTGGATAAACCTACATAAATTTTAGTGAAAAGCGCGTCATCCACTCTTAAAGGAATAAAAATCGAATCGGTTTTCGTTTTTGAGGCAACCACCGCAACCGGACCGTTTCCGTAATCTACATTTACAAAAATCGAATCCATTGTTTTGAGTTTTCCGGTAGCTTTTGTTTTGAATTTAAGCTTCATCCTCGGAGTCGCCTCTCCGCTTACGCAAATGTCATCATCGCTTCCGCAGGAACTTAGGGAAATTAAAAACAGAGAAATCAGGAAAATTTTCAGAAAGTTCATGATTAAATTTTTACTAAAAGTGCAATATTTTCAACATGATGCGTTTGTGGGAACATATCTACCGGCAAAATTTTCACCAATCGATACTGATCCTTCATTAAAGCCAAATCTCTGGCTTGTGTAGCGGAATTACAACTTACATAAACGATTTTTTCAGGAGCTAATTTTAGGATTTGCTCCACCACTTTTTGATGCATTCCATCGCGTGGCGGATCGGTTATTAAAACATCAGCTTTCGGGTGATTTGCTAAAAATTCATCATTGAAAATGTCTTTCATGTCACCACAATAAAACGTGCAATTTGATAAACCATTCAGCTCTGCATGTTCCTTCGCTGCATTGATCGCTTCCTGAACCGATTCTATACCAATGACCTGTTTGGCATTTCTGGCAACATACTGCGCAATCGTTCCTGTACCGGTGTATAAATCGTAAACCACCTCATCGCCTTTCAAATCAGCAAATTCGAGGGTTTTTCTATATAATTCTAATGCTTGTTTATAATTGGTTTGGAAGAAGGATTTCGGTCCGATTTTAAATTTCAAACCATCCATTTCTTCCATTAAAAAGCCATCTCCGAAATAGGTTTCAACCTTTTGATCATAAATAGAATCATTTTGTTTTGAATTAATGCAATACACCAAAGTTTTGATTTGGGGAAATTCTGAAAGTAAAAAATCAAATAATTTTTCGCGGTTTTCAGCTTCCTCACGGAAAAGTTGGAACAACACCATCCATTCCCCTTTCGAATTTTGCCTCAACATTAAAGTTCGCAAAAATCCAGTTTGTTCTTTTACATCAAAAAACTCCAACCCCTTGGCTACGGCATATTGTTTCACGGCAAGTCGAATGAAATTCGATGGATCTTCCTGAAGCCAACATTCCTTGAGGTCTAGAATTTTGCTCCACATTCCCGGAATATGAAATCCTAAAGCGTCACGGTTACCGAAATTTTCTTCGGAAGAGATTTCGTATTGAGTTAACCAACGTGCATTGGAAAAGGAAAATTCCATTTTATTACGGTAAAAATATTGTTCCTCACTTCCCAAAATCGGCAACGTTTCGAAATATTCAAATCCGCCAATTCTTTTGATGTGGTTAAAGACTTCGTCCTGTTTGAAATCGAGCTGTTTTTCGTAAGCAAGATTCTGCCATTTGCAACCTCCACAAACGCCAAAATGCACACACTTTGGAGCGACACGATAAGGAGATTCTTCCAAAATTTCCACAGCTTCGGCTTCGAAATATTTTGATTTCGATTTTTTTACTCTTGCATTCACCAAATCACCAGGAACCGCACCGGAAACCAACACGGTTTTACCATCGTCGGTTTTGCCTATTGCTACGCCTTTTGCACCCGCAGAAACCAGTCTGATATTTTCTAAAACGATATTTTTGTTTTTCTTTCTCATCGACAATTTTAATGAACACAAAAGTAAGGTTTTGAAAATAAAAAGAGGCGATAATTCGATTGGAGGAATTTGAATTTCATTAAATTATTTTTAATGAGATTCAGAATAAAATAAATTTTCGCTAAAACCAAATGATCCTTTTCAAAAAAAACGGGGTAAAGCCCGTCGTTATTGTATAAAACTCAAAGTTAAGCGGAATAAGACTGACGATTTCTTAAGTAA
The DNA here is from genome assembly GCA_001403755.1 of Chryseobacterium senegalense. Taxonomy (GTDB): domain Bacteria; phylum Bacteroidota; class Bacteroidia; order Flavobacteriales; family Weeksellaceae; genus Kaistella; species Kaistella senegalense. Next base: position 231,140 of record CYUH01000013.1, read on the forward strand.
AAATATCCTACGAAAGCTCCAAAAAGCAGAAATCCTAATGACCACAAAAATCTAGAAGGATTTTGGTTTTTAAAAACATCAATAATAAGAATGAAAGCCACTGTAAAATTGCACAACACCGCAATATATGATAATATTTTTCCCGTTTCAAGTGATATACCAAGCGATGTAAGATCGAAACTTACTGAAAAAACGGTAAAGATAATCCCGAAAAGGACCAACCAATAAAGGATGTTTGGAGAAATAAGTAAATCTTTTTTCATGATTGAATTTTAAACGAATATAAAAAAAAATCCTGCCCAAATATAATGAGCAGGAAATATTTCAATTGATGACAATAATTACTTTGTTGGAGCAACTTCTGGCTGTGGCGACAATAAATCGTTTTGCAAAGTAGCTTCCGGCTGCACCATAGGTGCTTTCAATCCTGAAAGTTTATCCAAAACCGTCACGATTTCCGGATCACCAAGGTTGTAGAAGAATCGGCTTGCAATTTTTCCATCTTTATCCAAAACGATGAAAGAAGGAAGTTTGAAACCATAGATTCCCAAATCTTTCGCAATTTGTGAGTTCATTCCCCCATCACCATAAACGTTGGTTCCCGGAATTCCTTTCAAAAGTGCGTTGCTTGTTTTTACAAATTGGTCTTTGGTGTCGTCCAGATTTACGAAAGTGAAATCCATTTTTGATTTGTAGAAATTCACTACTTCTTTCAATACAGGAATAGTTCCTTCGGCAATATAAGGATTCCACGAAGCGTAGAACATTACCAAGGTTGGTTTTCCGCCAGCAAATTTATAATCGCTTCCGTCTGCTTTTACTAGTTTTGCGCTGCTCATTGCATCACCCACTTTTGGACCTACGATTACAAATTGGATTCTTTCCAAATCTTTTTTGATTTGGCTATCTTTAATTTTTTCTTTGATGATTTTGGAAATTTTCTCGGAGTTTTCCTTGGTCATTCCCGGCGTAATATCGCCGCTGGAAAGCACGAAAGCTAAAAGATAATCTTTGGCAGTTTGAGAAAGATCTTTTTTGGTATCTAAAAATTTCGCGAAAACCTCAGAAGACATTTCTGTTCCACTTTTGCTGTTTGCTGATGCAAATTTTTGGAACTCTGGACTCAATTTACCTAACAAATAATTTCTGTAAATAGGCTGATTTTTCAACATTCTGTCGCTATCTGCATCAAGTTTTGCTTCCGCATCTTTAAAATTTTTAGAAGCCTTATAATTAGGATTTTGCGTAATTTGTGCATGATTGATTTCGTATTGGTTCATCAATCCCAACAAACTTGCATTCAATTCATCTTTTTTATACTGAATGACCTCGTTGTCGGCAGAAGTTTTTTTCGCTGCAGCGTCGATATTGGTTACGAAATCATTTTTTATTTTTTCGATTTCTTTCAAGAAAGCATCTTCATTTTTGCTTACCAATTGCCCCACATTAATTTTGGCTGCATATCCTTGTACGAATTTTTGCACATCCATTAGGAAATCATTGTTATTCTTCGCATCACCAGTGATCGTATATTGATTTGGGAAATTCGCTGCTTGCCCAGAAATATTCAGTTGCTGTCCGCCTTTTAGGTAAATCATCGCAGTTTTTCCGGCATAAGACATGATGTACATTCCGTTTTTCGGGGCTTCAAAACTTCCCGAAAAGCTACCTTTGGAATCTACTCCTAAATTGACCAAAGGCAAAGTTGCAACACCTGATGCTTCAATAAATTCGATTCTTTCAAGTGGTGATCCACCTGCGAAATTACCTTTTACTTCTACCTTTTTCGAACATGACATTGCTACGAAAGCAAAAATCAGCATTAAAAAATATTTACTCATGTTTGTATTGTTGTGTATAAATTTTGATTACAATTATATTCCTATTCTTTCTGAATATAACGAGAACAAAAGTAAGTTATATAAAGAGTTAAAGAAAATTTTATCCTATTTTTTGGGAAATTTTAACAATGAAAAATCCGCTTTCGGTGTAAGAAAACGGATTCTTATAGATTTTAATAAAAAAATTATCCTCGGTTGATATTTGCTGCCATAAATTCGCGGTTCATTCGTGCGATTACTTCCAATGAAATTCCTTTAGGACATTCCACTTCGCAAGCGCCGGTATTGGAGCAGTTACCGAAGCCTTCTTCGTCCATGGCTTTTACCATGTTTAGAACTCTTCGTTGCGCTTCTACTCTACCTTGTGGAAGCAATGCATACTGGGAAACTTTTGCGCCAACAAATAACATTGCTGATCCGTTTTTACAGGTCGCCACACACGCTCCACAACCGATACAAGCCGCGGCATCCATTGCTTTGTCTGCATCATCTTTCGGCACCGGAATTGCGTTAGCGTCCAAAGTATTTCCTGAGGTGTTCACGGAAATAAATCCACCGGCAGCCATTACTTTATCGAAAGCGCTTCTGTCCACCACCAAATCCTTAATTACAGGAAAAGCGGCACTGCGCCAAGGTTCGATGTGAATGGTTTCGCCATCTTTGAACATTCTCATGTGCAACTGGCAAGTGGTAATTCCGGTATCCGGACCGTGAGCTCTACCGTTGATATATAGCGAACACATTCCGCAGATTCCTTCGCGGCAGTCATGATCGAAAGCTACAGGTTCCTTTCCTTCGTTAATAAGCTTCTCATTGAGCATATCCAACATTTCCAAAAAGGAAGAGTCTGTGGAAACGTCTGAAATTTTATAGGTTTCAAACTGACCTTTTGATTTATTATTTTTCTGTCTCCAAATTTTCAGAGTCAGGTTTAATCCTTTTTTAGCACTCATTTTAATATTTACTTTTTCGGAGATTATTTATAACTTCTTGTTTTCACTTCGATATTTTCATAAACCAGGTCTTCTTTGTGCATTACTTCCTGATTAATGTCGATTCCTTGGTATTCCCATGCGGCTACGTATTTGAAGTTTTCGTCATCACGTTCCGCTTCACCTTCAGGTGTTGCGTGATCCCAACGGAAATGGCCACCACAGGATTCTTCTCTTTTCAAAGCATCAATTGCCATTAATTGTCCTAATTCCAAGAAATCTGCAACTCTGAATGCTTTTTCTAATTCAGGATTCATTTCATTGGCTTGTCCAGGAACTTTTACATCCTTCCAGAACTCTTCTCTTACCGCAGCAATTTCTTTGATTGCTTCTTGCAAACCTTCCGGAGTTCTACCCATTCCTACCTTGTTCCACATAATGTGACCCAATTTTTTATGGAAATAATCCACAGAATGTTTTCCGTTATTATTAATGAAGAAATTAATTTTATCCTGAATTTCTTTTTCAGCCACATCAAATTCTGCTGAGTTCGTAGGAATTGCTCCAGTTCTAATGTCTGCAGAAAGATAATCTGCAATGGTATAAGGAAGTACGAAATAACCATCGGCTAGACCTTGCATCAATGCAGATGCTCCTAATCGGTTTGCACCGTGATCAGAGAAGTTTGCCTCACCAATTACGAAACATCCTGGAATGGTAGATTGCAAGTTGTAATCAACCCAAACGCCACCCATGGTGTAGTGAACTGCCGGATAAATCTTCATCGGAGTTACATACGGATTGTCCGCAGTAATTTTTTCGTACATCTGGAAAAGGTTTCCGTACTTTTCTTCAACCCAAGCTTTACCAAGATCGTAGATTTGTTGTTGAGAAGGATTATGAATATTTTTCTCTAAAGCTGCCTCATTTCCTTTCTTCATGATTTCTGTTGAGAAATCCAAATAAACACCTTCTTTTGTATCATTGTTTTCGATTCCGAAACCTGCGTCACATCTTTCTTTTGCCGCTCTGGATGCTACATCACGAGGAACCAAGTTTCCAAAAGCTGGATATCTTCTTTCTAAATAATAATCTCTGTTTTCTTCAGCGATATTTTCCGGTTTTAATTTTCCTGCCCGAATTGCTTCTGCATCTTCGATATTTTTTGGAACCCAAATTCTTCCTGAGTTTCTTAAAGATTCCGACATCAAAGTAAGTTTTGATTGCTGTGTACCATGAACTGGAATGCAGGTCGGGTGAATTTGTACATAACAAGGATTTGCGAAGTACGCTCCTTTTTTATGAATCTTCCAAGCAGCCGAAACATTGGATCCCATCGCATTGGTAGAAAGGAAGTACACGTTTCCGTAACCACCTGATGCAATCACTACTGCGTGTGCAGAATGTCTTTCGATTTCGCCGGTAACAAGATTTCTTGCAATAATCCCTCTTGCTTTTCCGTCAACAATTACCAAATCTAGCATTTCGTGGCGGTTATACATCTTGATTCTCCCTTTACCGATTTGGCGGCTCATTGCAGAATAAGCTCCCAACAAAAGCTGTTGCCCAGTTTGCCCTTTCGCGTAGAAAGTTCTTTTTACCTGCACTCCACCGAAAGAGCGGTTATCTAATTGCCCACCGTATTCGCGGCCGAAAGGAACACCTTGTGCCACACATTGATCAATAATATTTGCGGAAACTTCTGCAAGTCTGTACACATTTGCTTCTCTTGCACGGTAATCTCCACCTTTGATGGTATCGTAAAACAATCGGTAAGTAGAATCTCCATCACCTTGATAGTTTTTTGCTGCATTAATTCCACCTTGAGCTGCGATTGAGTGCGCTCTTCTTGGTGAATCTTGATAGCAAAATGCCTTTACATTATATCCTTGTTCTGCTAAAGTCGCAGCCGCTGAACCACCTGCCAATCCAGTTCCTACAACAATGATATCAATCTTATCACGGTTGTTTGGTGCAACAAGGTTCATGTGGTTTTTATGGTTTTTCCATTTGTCCGCTAAAGGACCAGCCGGAATTTTTGAATCTAATTTGCTCATTTTTTAGAAATTTTAAATTTTAAACTTTAAATTTTAGACTACTTAAAACTTAAAATTTATTGAGTTAAAAAGTGATATACTGCAATGATAATAAACCCTGCAGGAATAAGAATAGAATACCAAGTCCCTAGAGTTTTGATAACAGGAGTGTATTTCGGATGACGCGCTCCCACAGATTGGAAAGACGATTGGAAACCGTGCGCCAAATGCAATCCTAAAAGCAAAAAAGCAATCACATAAAAACCAACTCTCAACGGATTTGCGAAATTCGCGTGAAGTTCTTCCCAGAATCTTCCGTTATCAGGCGTGTTGGCTTCAATATACTTGAAGTTGATCTCATGCCACCAAAAATCATAAAGGTGTAATCCTAAAAAAGCTAAAACTACCAATCCGGAAATAATCATATTTCTCGACATCCATGTAGAATTGGCTGAACCTTGGTTTACTGCATATTTCACTGGTCTTGCGCTTCGGTTTTTCAATTCAAGAACAAATCCCATCACAAAATGGAACACCACCGCAAATCCCAAAATTGGCTGCATCAGGAACTGAATAAGTGGGTTGTAACCCATAAATTCCGATGCGGCATTAAATGCTGAAGGGCTGCAAATTGAGAGTAAATTCACCGAAAGGTGCATGATAAGGAATATGAGCAAAAACATTGCAGACAATGCCATTGCGTACTTTCTACCTATAGTAGAACTTGTTAATCCTGCCATAATTATTGTTTAAATTTGAATTTCCACAAAGTTAAAAAATTGTTAAGGTATCTAAAGGTGAGATTAATCAGATTTTTTTAGTTTATAATCTTTCTAAATAATTTACTATACACTAATCAAAATAATAATTCTTGCCTTCAATCTGAACTTCATTTACCCCTTTTGGTAATATTTTAATCTCAAAATTACTAACTCTTCTCGCCGTTAAATAGGGTTCTATAATATACTGTTGCACTTTCTCGTAATCGGATTGTTCTCTTAAAATAAATACCACTTTTCGATCTTTTTTCACCGAAACTATTTTCTCTTTAAAATAATAATGTTCCAATACCTCATCAATTTGTGCAGCCTTATAATTAAGTAATAAGCGAAGTGCAAAGAAGAGGAGAAGAAAATAGACCACTTTGGAAATGGTTTTTAATTTCGGTTTCAAAATCGCAAATCTTAAAAACCAAACCACCGTAAAAGCAACCGACACTTCAAGGAAAGTCATCGGAATCATTCTATGAAAAGCAAAATCGATATCGGCGAACCAATGAATCATTTTTAAAGTTAGAAGGACCACTTTATCATAAATGAAATTCAACCAAATAAATTGGACGGAAAATCCGATGAGCAAGGTCATCAACAGTGAAAATATAATAATGATTTCCGAAAAAGGAATCACCAACAAATTCGCAAATATCGATACCAAAGAGTATTGATGAAAGTAATAAATAACGATCGGGAGCGTCGCGATTTGTGCTGCAAAACTCACCGAAACTACATTGACCAAGAAAATTTGAAAATTATTTTTAGGCTTAGGTAAATATTTTAAAATCGGTTTGTTGAGCCAGAAAATTCCGAAAACCGCCACAAAACTTAGCTGAAAACCTACGTCAAAAAGCTGCTGTGTATCAAAAACGAGCAATCCAAGTGCTGCCAAAGCCATCGAATGAAGCAAATCGGGTTTTCGTTGCAAAATCACAAAAATATAATATGCGGAAATCATGATACAACTTCGCACTACCGAACTTCCGTAATCGATAAAAATCGCAAATGCCCAAATCAAAACCAAGGCAAGAACCATTTTATAATTTCTAAATTCTGGAGGAAACACGCCATTCAACACAAGCAAAATTAACCAGAAAATTATCGCCATGTGCGAACCGGAAATCGCCAAAACATGCATTAATCCGGATTTACTGAAATCCTGAACCGTCTCCTGATCCATCTCCGTCCGATCCGCAAGGATAATTCCTTTGGTAAATTCCCGCGAATTTTTACTTAATTTGGCACGATCGATTTTGCTTAAAGTTTCTAATCTTTTTTGTTTAATTTTTTCGGTTAAAGTCAAATCATTTCGCAATCCAGATTTGAACGAACTGGGCAAATAGGCTTGGTAATAAATATGTTTTCTTGCCAAATATTTTCCATAATCAAACTGAAAATCATGATAAGGTTTTTGCAGTTGATTAATGTAAATTTCGCCTTTATAATAATGCAGAAAATCGAGTTCAATCTCGGATTTCGGGACCGAAAGGACACTGAGAAAAGATTTTTGTCCTTTCCAGGCAGTGATTTCGTAACGACGATTTTTTTCGTTGGAATTTAGTTTTCGGTTGATTTTGAAAACAATATTTTCTTTGTTTTCCAAAATTGGCAAATCCGGTTTCTTTGAATGAAGATCGTGAGCGAAAACACCCAGCGAAAAGAATAAAACAAACAACGAAACATGCCGAATCCGATGAACATAAAAACTTTTGATAAAATAAAGACTTAAAGATAAAAAACTTAATATCAATAAAATGAGAATAGAAAATTGCTGCAACGGAAAATAATCCTGCAAAATAATTCCCAGAATAAAGCAAATGCAAAGAATAAGTAATGGCTGCTTTTGCAATTTATTTTCAATTACAATTAAACCACGATTACAAAGAGAAAGGTCAGCTATTCACAATAATTTCAGCAGCATGGTCACTCGCTCCTTTTCCCCCGAGTTTTTCGCGGAGAAGTTCAAAGTTTTGCAACATTTCTTCGCGCTTTTCCCCGTCCAAAATTTGTTGAAGTTCTTTTACTAAATTTTCAGTATTCAGATCCTTCTGAATCAATTCTGTTACTACTTCACGATCCATAATTAAATTTACTAAAGAAATAAATTTAATATTTTTCACTACTCTTTTCCCGATTTCATACGATATTGTGCTGCTTCGATAGCAAACAACTTCTGGTACATTCAGAAGGGCGGTTTCGAGCGTCGCCGTTCCGGAAGTCACCAAAGCTGCCCTTGAACATCGCAATAAATCATAGGTTTTATTAGAAACAAAATGCACATCATCATCTACAAATTTGCTATAAAATTCTTTAGTCAAACTTGGTGCACCGGCAATTACAAACTGATAATTTTTAAAAAAAGGACGTACAGAAAGCATTAAAGCCAACATTTTTTCGACTTCCTGTTCACGTGATCCTGGCAAAAGTGCAATGATTTCTTTCTCGTTTAAACCATGTTCTTTTTTAAAATCTTCCTCAGAAATTTTCTGCAAGTCAGAAATTGCATCGAGCAAAGGATGACCTACGAAATGCGCATCGACATGATGTTTTTTATAAAATTCTTTCTCAAAAGGAAGAATCACAAGCATTTCATCAACAAAGTTTTTTATTTTTTCAACACGTCCTTCTTTCCATGCCCAAAGTTGTGGAGAAATATAATAAACCACTTTAATTACCAACGATTTCGCAAACTCGGCAATTCTTAAATTAAATCCCGGATAATCAACCAAAATCAACACATCCGGCTGATAATCCGAAATATCTTTTTTACAAAACTTAATATTTCCGAGAATCGTTTTTAGATTTTTTGCCACTTCCAAAAATCCCATGAAAGCCAAATCTCTATAATGTTTCACCGGCGGAAAACCCGCAACATCCGCCATCAAATCTCCTCCCCAAAACCGAAATTCAGCGGTAGAATCCTTTCTCAAAATCGACTTCATTAAATTAGAAGCATGTAAATCTCCGGACGCTTCCCCTGCGATGATATAGTATTTCACTTGGTAAAAAGTTGTAATTTTGCTCAAAGATAAAGATAAAAAATGGCAGAAGAATTTGAAATAAAAAATAAAGTTGCAGAAAGTGGTTTGATTAATTTCGACCTTTCTACCTTGATCCCAAAAGGAAAAAGAATAGGCATTGACCTGAAAGATTTCCTTTTCGAAGGTATGATCTTAAAAGAAAAAGACTTTCGCGAAAAAATAGCAGCACTCAATCCTGAAGATTTTGAAGATGCATACCTTTATATTTACAACTCCGCAGATGCGATTGTACCACTGTGGGCATACTTCCTAATCACCGCAAAACTGACAGATGTTGCTAAAAAAATCGTATTTGGAAACCGCGAAGATTTGGAAGTTTTATTAATGCATAACGCTATTCAGACTTATGATTTCAGCGAGATGAACGGAAAAAGAGTTTTGGTAAAAGGATGCAGCGACCAATCGATTCCGGAAAATGCGTATATCGAATTGGTGGAACAGCTGAAACCACTCGTGAAATCGCTGATGTTTGGCGAAGCATGTTCCAATGTTCCAATTTTTAAAAATTAAATGTATCATCAAAAACTTTAACAATACTTTATCAGTTTAAGAAAGCATCTCGGAGCATTTTTTGTTAAATTTGATTTTCATATTTAATCACAAAAAAAATACAAACTATGAGTTTAATTGATTTAATCACAGGAAACGCCGGAAATCAAGTGGCGTCACAGGCTGAAAATAAATTCGGCATTAGCAAGAACCAAATTATTGCACTTTTAGCAGTTGCAGCGCCATTGGTTATTTCGTATTTAAGAAAAAAATCACAAGAAGATCCCAACGAGGCAGAAGCTTTAAATAATGCTTTGGACAGAGACCACGACGGAAGTATTCTCGAAAATCCTTCTCAAGTAGAAGCACGTCAACAAGAAGGTGGTTCTATTTTGGATCACATTTTCGGAGGTCAAAAAGCTACCGTAGAAAATCAACTTTCTCAGAATACCGGAATTTCCATGGACAAAATCGGCCCTATTTTGGCAATGTTGGCACCTGTAATTATGGGGTATATCGGGAAACAGAAACAATCAAACGGTGTAACTTCCGGTGGTGGCTTAGGTGATTTGTTGGGTGGAATTTTAGGTGGAGCGCAAAGCCAAGTGCAAGCTGAACCATCAAACCCATTGAATGAAATTTTAGGAAGCGTGTTAGGTGGTTCGCAAGCAAGCAATTCTGGAAATCCTTTGAATGATATTCTGGGATCTGTTCTTGGCGGTGGGAATCAGCAACAACAATCACAAGGTGGATTGGGCGGATTATTAGGAAGCATTTTAGGCGGAAAATAAATTCCCTTTCCAAAAAGGAAATAATGTAAGAAACCGAAGATTATTCTTCGGTTTTTTTAGTTTTCTTAGCTTTTTGCTTCGTCTCAGAAGGTACTTCGGCGTTTTCAGATTTTCCGGTAGGATATCCCACTTCTTTTCTTACTTTAACTTTTGAATCTTTCTTTTCATCATCATTCAAAACCTTCACCGGAATACTCTTCATGGATTTTGATTTTCGTGGTCTTTTTTTTCCAAAACTACCGGCAGTTACCTTGCCACGTCTTGATTTTTGATCTCCTTTACCCATAATTAAACTATTTTTTGATGTTGATTTCTTCAAAGTTAATTAAAAAAACACCAAATCGAATCTTAAAAAATCATAAAATTTAAAGTTTAAATTCTATCAATCACTACTTTACCAAAATTCCTTTTGCCCAAAAATCACTTCTTACAATCGTTCAAAAAACTTATCTTTGCGCTTGCAAAATAGATTAACTCAAATATCCAAAAAATATGTTTCGTACGCATACCAACGGCGAGCTTTCGCTTCAAAATCTCAATGAAAATGTTACCCTTTCGGGCTGGGTTCAGACCATCCGCGACAAAGGTTTTATGATTTGGATCGATCTTCGGGATCGCTACGGAATCACACAATTGGTATTTGATCAGGACCGTTCATCGGCTGAATTAATAGAAGAAGCTAAAAAGCTCGGACGTGAATTCGTGATTCAGGTTGAAGGAAAAGTCATTGAAAGAGTTTCAAAAAACCCAAATATTCCTACTGGAGATATAGAAATTTTAGTTGAAAATTTAACGATTTTAAATGAATCTGAACTTCCGCCTTTCACCATCGAAGATGAAACCGACGGTGGCGAAGAACTGAGAATGAAATACAGATATTTGGACATCCGCAGAAATCCGGTAAAAGACAAACTGATTTTCCGCCATAAAATGGCACAAAAAGTAAGAAATTACCTTTCTGACCAGAATTTTATTGAAGTGGAAACTCCGGTTCTCATCAAATCAACTCCGGAAGGTGCGAGAGATTTCGTGGTTCCGAGCCGAATGAATCCGGGCCAGTTTTATGCGCTTCCGCAATCGCCACAAACTTTCAAGCAACTCTTGATGATTGGCGGAATGGACCGATATTTCCAAATTGTAAAATGTTTCCGTGACGAAGATTTGCGTGCAGACCGGCAACCGGAATTCACCCAAATCGATTGCGAAATGGCATTTGTAGAACAGGAAGATGTATTGGAGATTTTTGAAGGAATGACCGCAACTTTATTGAAAGATATCACGGGTAACGATTTCGGAAAATTCCCAAGAATGACTTTCGCAGACGCCATGAAAAAATACGGAAACGACAAACCTGATATCCGTTTCGGGATGGAATTCGTGGAAGTAAATGAATTGGTAAAAGGTAAAGATTTCAAAATTTTTGATGACGCAGAATTGGTTGTTGGAATCAACGTTGAAGGTTGTGCAGATTATACCAGAAAACAAATTGATGAAGTAATTGATTGGGTAAAACGCCCACAAATTGGCGCTTCAGGTATGGTTTGGATTAAATTCCAGAATGATGGTGTTGTCACTTCATCCGTAAATAAATTTTATAATGAAGAAGATTTAAAGAAAATTACAGAAAAATTCGGAGCAAAAGCAGGAGATTTAATCTTCCTCATGTCCGGAAACGAAAATAAAGTAAGAACCCAGCTTTCTGCGCTGAGAATGGAATTGGGGAACCGTTTGGGCTTAAGAAATCCAAAAGAATTTGCACCGCTTTGGGTAATCGATTTCCCGCTTTTGGAATGGGACGAAGAAAGTGGACGTTATCACGCAATGCACCACCCTTTTACCTCACCAAAACCGGAAGATGTACATTTATTGCAAACTGATCCCGGAAAAGCGAGAGCAAACGCTTACGATTTGGTCTTGAACGGAAACGAAATCGGTGGTGGTTCAGTAAGGATTTTCGATAAAGCATTACAATCTAAAATGTTCGATTTGTTAGGATTCAGCAAAGAAGAAGCAGAAGCGCAGTTCGGATTTTTGATGAACGCATTTAAATTTGGAGCACCACCACACGCTGGTTTGGCTTTTGGTTTTGACCGTTTGGTAGCGATTTTGGATGGAAATGAAGTGATCCGAGATTACATCGCATTCCCGAAAAACAATTCCGGAAGAGACGTGATGATCGATGCACCGAGTCCGATTGCGGATTTGCAGTTGGAAGAATTGGCATTAAAAGTTGATATAAAGGAATAACTATTTAAAACGAAAGTTTAATTGTACATTACATTTTAGAAAGCAAAATTGCTTTTCCATCGAATCAAAGAGAACGCGTTTAATGCAAATTTATTTGTTCTTTCCTCGCTAAAATCTTCAAAATTTTAAAGGATTCTGGATTAAAGAATTTCTAAAAATACAGAAGCAATCTCAATATTGGGATTGCTTCGTCATTTTTAAGAAAAATCAGCTCAGTTATAACATATTACGGCAACTTCGCCACCAGACTTTCCGGCAGATTTTTCAGAATTAAATAAATCACTTTCCACTTAAAATTAGGGACATGGACAAAAGAATTTCCAACATTCACAATTTTTTTTGCAACATAATCAGGTTCCATCATTAGAGATTCGTTCAATGGTAAACCTTCATTAATTTTACTTCGGATGTAACCCAACACAAAAACATTTACCTTAATTTTTCTTGAAGAAAGTTCTTGGCGAAGTCCTGCCAGATAAGTGGTAAAGGCCGATTTTGTGCTTCCATAAACAAAATTGCTCTTCCGTCCGCGAACTCCCGAAAGCGAGGATAGACCGACGATTCTTTCCAAATTTTTGTTGGTTTTATCCATCACGATGATATTCATAATAGAAACCGCACCTGAATAATTGGTGTGCATCATCTGCAAAATCTTACCAAAATCCTGAAAAGCATCTTCATTTTGTACCAAAAACCCCGCTGAATACAATACGACGTTTGGTTTGAAAGGCAATTCACTATAAAACTTTTGATGGGAAGCAAAATCCACCGCATCAAAATACAGCAAATGGATTTGATCAGCATTCAGATGATTTTCTTTGATGAATTTCTCCATGGATTTTAAATTTCTCGAAGCCATCATCACGCGGAAATTTTTCTGCAAATAAAGTTTCGCACATTCTTTCGCCACATCGGAATTGGCTCCTAAAATCAAGACACTTTTTTCTGAATTCATTTGAAATCTCAAGAGAGTTTTATTGTTTCATCCTCAATCTTTCCTTAATCTTCTGAATATTTTGTTTCGCTGAATCTTCCAGAATTAAACTTGCGCTCATCAAAATTCTTTCCGGCATTAATTGATCAAAATGTTCAGATCCTTCCCACGATACTTTCTTGATTAAAGTCAAAGCATCCGCACTTCTTTCGGATAATTTCTTCATAAAAGCTTCAATTTTCCTATCCATTTCTTCAATATTTTCAGAAACGGAATGATAAACATCGTGTCTTTCGCACCAATCGGCGCTGCGGAAATCTGCATCGATAGACATCGCGGAATAGGCCGATTTTCCGATTTTTCTTTCAACATAAGGTCCGATCACAAACGGTCCGATTCCCAAGTTCAATTCTGTTAAAGCCATTGCGGCATCTTTTGTTGCAAAGCAATAATCGGCTGCACAAGCTATTCCGACGCCGCCACCGGTTGTTTTTCCCTGAACGCGAACGATGACTAATTTTCCGCAAGACCGCATCGCATTCAGAACTTTTGCAAAGCCACCAAAAAATATTTTTGAATTTTCCAAATCGTCAATTTCGAGCAACTCATCAAAACTAGCGCCTGCACAAAACGCTTTTTCTCCGGCAGATTTTAAAAGTATGGCTTTAACCTTAGGTTTGGCGCCTTCATTAAGGATAGTCTGAGCCAGTTTTTCCAGGATTTCTCCGGGTAATGAATTGCTTTTTTCGGTTCCGAAAGTAATTTCGGCAATATTATTTTTAAGTTCCTGGTTTACAAATCCGTTGTTCATTGTTTTTTATTTAAGGCAATTAAATATTTATCGATATAGAGTTCTTTTTCTTTGCTTTTGTACTGCTGAATGTATCTGGGATGTTCCAAAACCGTCATTTTGTCGAAAAAATGTTCCTGACTGTTGATTTTATCAATAAAATCGGCATTCTTTTTTCCTAAAATAAAGACCTCCGAAGTGTCTAAACCCAAACTTATATGATCCTTTAAACTCTGAATCATAAAGGGTTTTACAGCTTCGAAAAGATTTTTGTCATCATAATAATTGGCGTTCAGATAAATCCCGTTTTTGGTGTGTCTGGTGATCGCCAACGGAAATGGCGAATTGATATAAAATTTACTGTAAAACTTTTCTACGCCTCCGAAAGCTTCGATCATATCATAAATGAAAACCGAAGAAACTTCGTGAGTTCGTGCAGACTCCATTATAATCCCGCAGGCGCTTTCCAGCCTTTTGGTATCGGTAAACGGAACGCCTGTAACTCCGGCGCCGTGGCGGCTTGGATTGATTCCTATGATGAATCTGCGGCGATCGTTATCTGTGTAGAATTTATAGTAAAACTGCTTCATTACCTTAAGCGTTTCGGGATTGTCAAGAAACGGGTTTATGACCTGAAAGCCTGTCGGAAGCTTTCCGGTATACTTTAAATTGCTGTTGAATTCAACGACTTGTTCTCCGAAGGTCATTCTGTTATAATGTTAAATCGGTAAATTAAACCAGATTAAACTGCTCAAAATGGTGCGTAAAATGTTTGCGGTGAAACAATTCCATCATTTCTTTGTTCAGCATTCCGAAACGTGGATGATAGTGTTCTACTAAAGGATTTTCTCTATAATAAATCAAATATTCTTTCAAAGTTTCGATGAGTTTCTCTTTGGCTTGACCTAAATCTTTAAATCTTAAGACCGGCATTTCGCCATCTTTCAGCAAAGGATATTGCGCTCCCGGACGAATTTTTTGGTTGGTATAAATCCAGTCCTGAAGTAACTCCAGTTTATCCGCAGGAATTTCTGGAAAATCGGACGGACTTAATTGTCCAAAACCATTTCTAAGAACTTCTTCTAAATGTTCGACCATCAATTGTGGCGTCATCAAACCAAATTTTCTTTCTGAATATTCGGTGAGATTATTTAATATTTTCTGAATTTCTTTTGTTTTTAATTCAACGAAAGGAGATTTTTTTGCCACCAAAGTAAGAATGGTTGCCACGCAAACGATTTCCTCGCGCTGATTGACAACTTCAACCAACCATTTCACCACGCCGCTCGGGATATTTCTACCTTTCACGCCTTTGTTGATTTTTTCTTTTGCTGTGAGATAAACAGTAATGGTGTCTCCCGCATAAACGGGTTTGAAGAAACTCGCATTTTCCAATCCATAATTGGCGATAACAGGACCTTTTTTTCCGGAAACAAACAAACCAGCTGCTGCAGAAAGGATAAAGTATCCATGTGCCACGGTTTTATCGAAGATTGTTCCATTGAGAGAAGTTGCGTCGGTATGCGCATAAAAATGATCCCAAGAAACATTCGAAAAATTCACGATATCTGCTTCTGTTACTGTTCTTCCCGCTGTTTCCAAAGAATCTCCAATCTCTACTTCTTCAAAATATTTTCTGAAAGGATGTCTATCTGAAAATTTCTGCGTTGCACCTTGTTGATAAATTTTAGTAATCGCCGTCAAAATATCGGGCGAACCTTGAATAGCTGTTTTTTGCAAGAAAAAATGCAACCCGTTCAATCCGCCCATTTCTTCGCCACCTCCTGCTCTTCCGGGACCGCCGTGCATTAAAGTAGGCAACGGAGAACCGTGACCTGTGGATTCTTTGGAATTATCTCGATTTAAGACAAAAATTCTTCCGTGTGTGGATGCCATTTTCCAAGAAGTTTCGGCGACAAATTTTTCGTCGTGAGAAATGATGGATCCTACCAAACTTCCTTTTCCTCGTTTTGCCAAAGCAGCAGCTTCTTCCGAATCTTTGTAAGGCATCAATGTAGAAACCGGACCGAATGCTTCCACTTCGTGCGAAATGTTTTTATCAAAAGGTTTGTCGTTGTAGAATAATTTTGGACTCATAAAAGATCCGGATTCGTAATTGGCATCAAGTAAATCGTGTTTTCCGTCGTAGATGAGTTCGGTTTCGGCTTTTAATAAATCGATTTTTCTTTGAACTTCTTCATACTGGATTTTTCCGACCAAAGAACCCATTCTAGTTTCGCGATTCAGTGGATTTCCAATTTTTGTTTGGTCTAATGCCTTTGACAAAGAATTTTGAACATCGCCAACTAAATTTTCAGGAACGATAATTCTGCGGATTGCCGTACATTTTTGTCCGGCTTTTGTCGTCATTTCATTGCGAACTTCTTTGATGAAAAGATCAAATTCGGGAGTTCCGGGTTTTGCATCCAAACCGAGAATAGAACAGTTCAAAGAATCAGCTTCCATATTGAAACGAACCGCGTTTTTGGCAACGGATGGAAGTGATTTTAATTTTCGTCCCGTATTTGCAGAGCCGGTAAACAAAACGCTGTCGCCGTCCTGAACATAATCCAAAATATTACCGGGTTCGCCACAAACCAACTGAATTGCGCCTTCTGGAAGCAAACCACTTTCAATCATATCCTGAAAAACTGCATTCGTAAGGTATGAACCGAAAGGTGAAGGTTTCACAATGCTCGGAACTCCCGCTAATAAAGAGGTTGATAACTTCTCCATCATTCCCCAAACCGGAAAATTATAGGCATTAATCTGCACCGAAACGCCTTCGCTTGGCGTTAAAATATGCGTTCCAAGCAAAGTTCCGTTGGCTGAAATTTTCTGCGTATCTCCATCAACCCAAAATGGCGTGTTGGGTAACATTCTTTTTGCTAAACCGGAATAGGTAAAAAAAGTACCGAAACCGCCTTCAATATCTACCCAAGAATCTGCGTGCGTGGCTCCGGTCTTGTAGGAAAGTTCGTAATATTTTTTCTTTCTTTCTAATAAATACAAAGCTACTTTTTTCAACATTTCGCCACGATCATAGAAAGTCATGGAGGAAAGATTTTTGTACCCGACGGTTCTTCCGTAATGAAGGGCTTCTTCAAAATTAATTCCTTGGGTGTCGGAAATGGCGACTAATTCACCATTAACCGCATTATAAAGTGGAATTTCATTTCCTAAACCGTCGACCCATTGGCCGTGTATGTAATTTTTGAGTTTCATATTCTGTAGTGCTTTTGAGCTATTTTGGTGGTTTTCATGTTTTTTATTACGAATTTAATGAAGAGATAAAGCATTAATAAAATACACGCGATATCGAGGTTGCTGATAATGGAGGGAAAAATATTGGTGAAGATCATTTTCTGCCGAAGAGAAGTTTCCACCGCATCATTTGCAGGATGCTCAAGTGCATCGGAAATTTCAATTCCCTTTTTTAAAATATAAAATGCGGCAAAATTTAAGACGGATAAAATAATTATTCCCGAAACCATCCATTTATTCCGCCTAAAATTCTCCATCATCAGTACATATTTTTTGTGGTGTTAAATTACGAATTTTTATCTTGTGCAGCGAAAGCAGAGGATCAGTTTAAATTTTATTTTTTGATTTAGCACTTTTGTATTTGTGCTGATTATACATCGAATCATTTATAAGTTTAAAACTCATTTAGATAATAATCAATATTTCACAATTTCACAGTGCTTTTTTTTATGAATTTGATTAAAAAAATCAATAAAAATTATTGCGGAACCATTTCTCACACTTGCGGAACCAATTCTCACACTTGCGGAACCAATTCTCACACTTGCGCAAACAGTTCTGGCGCTTGAGCAAACATTTCTATTGGCTGCGGAACCATTTCAAAAGGTTGCGGGATCATTTCTTAGAGTTGCACACGGAAAACTGAGATATGCGCCAAAAAAAATCCCCTTCAAAAAAATTGAAAGGGATTATATAAGAATTTGCAAATTATCTTGCGCTTAAATCTACATAATCGCGTTTTTGCGCACCTTGGTAAACCTGTCTTGGTCTTCCGATAGGGTCGTTGTGCAAACGCATTTCTTTCCATTGGGAGATCCATCCCGGAAGTCTTCCTAAGGCGAACATTACGGTAAACATTTCGGTTGGAATGCCTAACGCTCTGTAGATGATTCCTGAATAGAAATCTACGTTTGGATACAATTTTCTGCTTACGAAATATTCGTCTTCAAGAGCTACTCTTTCCAATTGCATCGCAATATCCAATGCTTTATCTTCAATTCCTAAAGCATTCAAGATATCATCAGCTGCTTTCTTGATAATGGTTGCTCTAGGATCGAAGTTTTTGTAAACTCTGTGTCCAAAGCCCATCAAACGGAAATTATCGTCTTTATTTTTAGCTTTTTCTACATATTTCGCTACATCGCCTCCATCTTTCTCGATCATTTCAAGCATTTCGATTACTGCCTGGTTTGCACCACCGTGAAGTGGTCCCCAAAGTGCAGAAATACCTGCTGAAACCGATGCGAATAAACCGGTGTGAGCCGATCCTACCATTCTTACTGTAGAAGTAGAACAGTTTTGCTCATGATCCGCGTGAAGGATTAATAATTTATCCAAAGCTCCAACAACGATCGGATCTAATTGGAATTCTTCGTTTGGACGACGGAAACACATTTTGTAGAAGTTTTCTACATAATTTAAACTGTTATCGCCATGGTTGATTGGTAAACCTAATTTTTTTCTGTACGTCCAGGCACAAAGGTGAGAGAATTTTGCGATCAACATCTCTGCGGCATGGTCTAGATCCTCTTTGGATGTTACATCAACTGCTTTCGGGTTGAATGCCGTAAGTGCAGAAGTAAGAGAAGATAACACTCCCATAGGATGGGCAGATCTAGGGAAAACATCAAGAATTTTCTTCATTTCATCAGCAACGAAATTATACTTGTTGATTCCCTTTTGAAATGATTGAAACTCGTCGCTGGTCGGCAATTCCCCATGAAGTAAAAGATACATTACTTCGGTGAAGTTAGATTTCTCCGCAATCTGCTCAATCGGGTAACCTCTGTAGTACAATTCACCATTATCACCATCAAGATAGGTAATATCGCTTAATGTAGCTCCTGTATTTTTGTAACCCAAATCCAATGTAATTAAACCAGTTTGGTCTCTCAGTTTAGAAATATCGATTCCTCTGTCACCGATAGTGCTTTCTACAATGGGATATTCAAAAGATTTCCCGTCATAGTTCAATACAACTTTATTATCTGACATATAATTATTTATTTTTTACTAAATTATGAATAATGATAGAAAACAGCAAATGAATCTTGCTATAATCTATTAATATTATCTATTACCGTTTTACTTTAAATGCATCTAATCCTGGGAAATAAGCAGACTCTCCTAAAGCCTCTTCAATTCTCAACAATTGGTTGTATTTTGCCATTCTATCTGAACGAGATGCAGAACCAGTTTTAATTTGTCCACAGTTCATGGCCACTGCCAAATCAGCAATGGTTGAATCTTCAGTTTCTCCGGAACGGTGAGACATAACAGAAGTATATCTATTGTGTTGCGCCATTTGAACCGCATCCATTGTTTCAGATAGGGAACCGATTTGGTTTACTTTTACTAGAATTGAATTAGCAATTCCTTCATTCACCCCTCTTGAAAGTCTTTCAACATTGGTTACGAATAAATCATCACCTACCAATTGCACTCGGTCGCCTATTTTATCAGTCAACATTTTCCAACCTTCCCAATCGTCTTCGTGCATTCCGTCTTCGATAGAAATAATTGGATACTTCGCAGCCAATTCAGCAAGATAATTCACTTGCTCACTTCTATTAAATACCGCAGAATCTGGAGTTTGGAATTTTCTATAGTCATAATTTCCATCCTTGTAGAATTCGGAAGAAGCACAATCCAAAGCAATCATCACATCATCGCCCGGTTTGTAACCTGCCTTTTCAATCGCTTGTAAAAGAGTATCTAAAGCATCTTCAGTTCCTGCAAAAGTAGGTGCAAAACCACCCTCATCGCCTACAGCGGTCGATAAACCTCTTGAATGAAGAATCGATTTTAGATTATGGAAAATTTCGGTTCCTTTTCTCAAAGCGTGAGAGAAAGAATCAGCTTTCACCGGCATTACCATAAATTCCTGGAAAGCAATAGGAGCATCTGAGTGAGAACCTCCATTAATTACATTCATCATCGGAACAGGAAGTGTGTTTGCATTGACACCACCTACATATTTATATAGAGGCATTCTCAATTCAGTAGCTGCTGCTTTTGCTGCTGCTAAAGAAACTCCAAGAATGGCGTTTGCCCCAAGATTTCCTTTATTTTTTGTACCATCAAGATCGATCATGATTTGATCGATATAATTTTGGTCATATACTGGAAGTCCCACCAATTCCGGTGCGATTACTTCTCTTACATTTTCTACGGCTTTCAGCACTCCTTTTCCTAAATACTCCGAACCACCATCGCGTAATTCTACGGCTTCGTGTTCACCGGTAGATGCTCCGGAAGGTACAGCAGCACGACCCATCGCACCATTTTCGGTAAAAACATCTACTTCAATTGTAGGATTGCCTCGGGAATCCAAAATCTGTCTTGCTTCAATGTAAGAAATGTAACTCATTGTATTATTTTTAACTTTTATATTTGAATTACAAATTTAATGAAAATAGAGCTATATTTTAGTTTTCAACACATGATTTTATGAATGTTAGCGTTAAAATTAAGTTAATTAATTTAGTTTTTAATATTCAAAAAAAGTAATCGTAAATTTGAGAGATAAAAATAATATTGATATGAAAAAAATAATTTACGCCGCCTCTGCACTGATGCTTTTGACAATTTATAGTTGCAATAAACCTGCAGAAGGAAATAAAAATATTGTGGTGGAAGAAACTTCCGACATTCAGGTTGAGAACAGCAGCGGAAAAGCAGATACTAGCATTTCGGTAGAAAGAACGGAGAATGATGGAGGAAAAATCAAAACGGAATACACCGACCGGTATGTTGCAGAAGATGGATCATCGGCTCTAGTAACTTTTAAAAATAACGAAAAGGAAAATTCTATCAGTATCCGCAGTAATAACAAAACGATTTCCGCTCCGCGAAAGGCAGACCAGGGTGAAGGCGTTTATGGAAATTACGATTTCCAAATTGTTGCTAAAAACGACAGCGTAATCATTACCCAAGGAAATAATGTGATCGCTTTGAAAAAAGCGAGGGTTAATTAAACCCAAGAAAAAAACAAAAAAAACCATTCAAAATAAATTGAATGGTTTTTTTTTATCTAAAAACTGTTGAAATTATTCCGCAGTTTTTTCTTCTGTAGAGTCTGCAGCTTCTGCAGTTGGTTCTTCAGTTTTAGCATCAGCTTTTGCCGGAGCTTCTTTTACTTCAGCAGCAACTGCTTCAGCTTTAGGAGCGGCAGATCTTCTGCTTCTTCTTGTTACTTTTTTCTCTTCAGCGTTAGGGTTGTAAAGTTCGTTGAAATCTACAAGCTCGATCATTGCAGTATCTGCAGCGTCGCCTGGTCTGAATCCAGTTTTGATGATTCTGGTGTAACCACCATTTCTTTCTGCAATTTTAGGAGCAACAGTTCTGAATAATTCAGTAACTGCTTCTTTGCTTTGCAGGTAAGAGAAAACTGTTCTTCTATTGTGAGTTGTATCTTCTTTTGCTTTTGTTAAGATAGGTTCAACAAACACTCTCAAAGCTTTCGCTTTAGCAACAGTTGTGTTGATTCTTTTATGCTCAATAAGAGAACAAGCCATATTAGAAAGTAATGCACTTCTGTGTGAAGCGGTTCTTCCTAAGTGATTGAATTTTTTACCGTGTCTCATTGTTTTTTATTTATCAGCGTCTAATTTATATTTCGCAACGTCAAAACCGAAGTTAAGACCTTTTGCATGCACTAATTCTTCTAATTCTGTTAAAGATTTTTTACCGAAATTTCTGAATTTCATCAAATCAGACTTAGTATAAGAAACCAGTTCTCCTAAAGTTTCCACTTCAGCAGCTTTCAAGCAGTTTAATGCTCTTACAGAAAGATCCATATCAGTTAATTTAGATTTAAGGAGCTGTCTTGTATGTAAAGTTTCTTCGTCGTATTGGATAGATGCTTTCACGGCTTCAGTTTCCAAGGTGATTCTCTCATCAGAGAACAACATGAAGTGATAAATTAATATCTTAGAAGCTTCAGTTAAAGCGTTCTGAGGGCTGATAGAGCCATCAGTTTCGATATCCAAAACAAGTTTTTCGTAGTCTGTTTTTTGCTCTACACGATAGTTTTCAACACTGTACTGCACTTTCTTGATCGGCGTAAAGATGGAATCAATGGCAATGGTACCGATAGGTGCATTGTTTGATTTGTTCTGCTCAGAAGGAACATATCCTCTCCCTTTTTCGATGTTGAAAGTGATTTCAAATTTCACATCTTTATTTAGGTTACAGATGATCAAATCTGGGTTTAAAACTTCGAACCCTTGGATTGATTTTCCTAAATCTCCTGCTGTTACAGTAGTTTGTCCGGAAACTTTTGCAGTTACTGCCTCAGTTGAAGCGTTTTCAGTTGTCGCTTTAAGTCTTAATTGTTTCAGGTTCAGAATAATTTCTGTTACATCTTCAATAACACCGGGAATTGTTGAAAATTCGTGCTCTACGCCTTCTATTTTGATTGATGAAATAGCATATCCTTCAAGAGAAGAAAGTAAAACTCTCCTCAAAGCATTACCGATAGTAAGACCGAAACCTGGTTCTAATGGCCTGAATTCAAATTGACCTTTGAAATCATCAGAGTTAAGTAGGATTACTTTATCGGGTTTAATAAATGTTAAAATTGCCATATAATTTGGGGTTGAGCAAAAATTTGAAAAAAATTATTTAGAGTAAAGTTCGACGATCAACTGTTCTTTGATATCTTCCGGGATTTGGATTCTTTCCGGAGCTGATACGAAAGTACCTTGTTTTGTTTCGTCGTTGAACTGTAACCACTCATAGTTTGCTTTAGAAGCTAAAGAATCAGCAATTACTTCAAGAGATTTAGATTTTTCTCTTACTGCAACTACGTCGCCCGCTTTCAACAAATAGGAAGGAATGTTTACTAGTTCGCCGTTTACTGTAATGTGTCTGTGAGATACCAATTGTCTTGCACCTGCTCTTGTTTTCGCAAAACCAAGTCTGTACACAACGTTATCTAATCTAGATTCACATAACTGTAAAAGAACCTCACCTGTAACGCCTTTTGCTCTTTGCGCTTTTTCATAAAGGTTAGCAAATTGTCTTTCTAAAATACCGTAAGTATATTTAGCTTTCTGCTTTTCCATTAGCTGGACAGCATATTCAGATTTCTTCGATCCTCTTCTTTTGTTCACACCGTGTTGTCCCGGTGGTTGATTTTTTCTTTTCTCGAAGTTTTTGTCATCTCCGTAGATTGCAACACCAAATTTTCTTGCAATCTTAGTTTTAGGTCCAATATATCTTGCCATAATTTTCTAAGGATTATAGATTCTAGATTTTAGATTTTACAATAATAAACCGTTGATTTAAAATTTAAAATATAAAATTTAAAATTCTAATTTATTATACTCTTCTTCTTTTTGGTGGTCTACATCCGTTGTGTGGCATTGGCGTCACGTCAACGATTTCGCTAACTTCAATTCCTGAATTGTGAATTGTTCTGATCGCAGATTCTCTACCTGCACCAGGACCTTTCACAAACACCTTCACTCTTCTAAGCCCAGCTTCGTGTGCTACCGCAGAGCAATTTTCAGCAGCCATTTGCGCTGCGAAAGGAGTATTCTTTTTAGAACCTCTGAATCCCATTTTTCCGGCAGATGCCCAAGAGATTACTTCTCCGTTTTTATTCGTTAAAGAAATGATAATGTTGTTGAATGATGCCTGAATGTGTGCTTCACCGATCGCTTCAACTTTTACTTTTCTTTTTTTAACTACTTTAGTCTGTTTTGCCATAATTCTTACCGATTATTTACTTGCTTTTTTCTTGTTAGCAACAGTTTTTCTCTTTCCTTTTCGGGTTCTAGAATTGTTTTTAGTTCTTTGGCCTCTTAAAGGTAATCCCAGTCTGTGACGTATTCCTCGTTGGCAACCAATATCCATCAATCGCTTGATGTTCAATTGTGTTTCAGAACGCAACTCACCCTCTACTTTGATGTTTTCAGTGATGTAGTTTCTGATTAGTGCCAATTCATCGTCATTCCATTCGTTGACTTTCTTGTCTTCGCTGATTCCGGCTGCTTTAAGGATCTCGGAGGAAGTGCTTCTTCCGATTCCGTAGATGTAAGTTAAGCCGATAACGCCTCTTTTGTTTTTTGGTAAATCAATACCTGAAATTCTCGCCATAATTTAATTTTAGCCTTGTCTTTGTTTAAATTTTGGGTTTTTCTTGTTGATTACAAACAGAACGCCTTTTCTGCGAACAATTTTGCAATCAGCACTTCTTTTTTTGATAGATGCTCTAACTTTCATTTGTTTTGGTTTAATTTTCCAACGGTTAGATGAACTCCAAGTGATTCCACCCCCTTTTGTTTAAATATTTAAATGACTAATAAAATCGTATGATTTTATTTGTTTTCTTATTATAATAATTTCCGGATTGCTCCGTAATTAGTATCTAAATGTGATTCTTCCCTTCGATAAATCGTAAGGAGATAATTCCAATTTCACCTTATCACCAGGCAAAAGTTTGATGTAATGCATTCGCATTTTACCGGAAATATGGGCAATAAGTACATGCCCATTTTCTAGCTCAACACGGAACTGCGCATTGGAAAGTGCTTCCGTTATTACGCCGTCTTGTTCTATATGTTTTTGTTTAGCCATTTATCCAATTACTGATTTGTTGTTCTAGATAATTTTGACTGCATCAAGCCATCATAATGATGGTTCAACAAATACGTGTTGATTTGTTGAACGGTATCCAGGATAACTCCTACCATAATTAATAGCGATGTACCCCCGAAAAAGAGGGCAAATCTATCTGTTTGAACAAACACTCCGTGCACTATTGCCGGAAGGATTGCAAAGATAGCTAAAAATATTGATCCAGGCAAAGTTATTTTCGACAAAATATCATCAATGTAATCTGCGGTTTCTTTTCCGGGTCTTACTTTAGGAATCAATCCGCCGTTTCTCTTCAAATCATCCGCCATTTGATTCACCGGAATAGTGATCGCTGTGTAGAAGAACGAGAAAATAATAATTAACAATGCAAATAATACATTGTATTGCCAGCTGAATACATTTTTAAATCCGGCAAGGAAAGTATTGGTTTCATCAACTTTCGTTAAAAGACCAGGAACAAACATTAAAGCTTGTGCAAAAATGATCGGCATTACTCCCGAAGCATTTACCTTAAGTGGGATCCACTGTCTTGCCCCCTGCATTAAATTTCTGTTGGCACCACCTCTTGCCTGTGCTCTACTAACATACTGAATAGGAATTTTTCTTACCGCAACCGATAATACAATTGCCAAAAGAACTACGAGCATCCAGAATAAAACTTCTACCAAAATCATGATCGTACCTAAACCACCTTTACCGGTTTGTGTAGCAATTTCCTGGATAAATGCTCCTGGAAGATCTGCTAAGATCCCTACCATAATTAAGATTGAAATACCATTTCCGATACCTTTATCCGTAATTTTTTCTCCCAACCACATTGCAAATACCGACCCAGCTACTAATATTACAATACTCGGCAACCAAAACATGATGGACTCAGGATGCACATAATAAGCCGATGCAAATTGCGCGTGTGGCAAGAACATCTGGGTAATAGAAGTAAGGTAAGAAGGTGCTTGCACCAAACAAACTGCGATTGTTAACCATCTTGTAATCTGGTTCAAAGTATTTCTACCGCTTTCGCCATCCTTTTGTAGCTTCTGAAGATAAGGTATTGCCATCCCCATAAGCTGAACGATAATCGAAGCAGAAATATAAGGCATAATTCCTAGCGCCATAATCGAAGCTCTACTGAACGCACCTCCCGTAAACGAAGAAAGCAACCCAAGAAGACCTGCTCCTTGCTTGTTGCCACCCTGGTTCTGGTAATGTTCCAAAAGATTCCCCACCTCGGCCATATTAATGGCAGGTAGGGAAATATAAGATGCGAATCTATACACGAGGATCAAGCCAAGGGTAAAAAGTATTTTCTCCCTAAGTTCCTTAAGACTCCAAATGTTTTTTAGTGTTTGTATAAATTCTTTCATTGTAATGATTATAGAGTAATTGCTTTACCTCCTACTTTCGCGATTGCTTCTTCAGCAGATTTTGTGAATTTGTGTGCAGAAATTGAAACCGCTGATTTCAATTCTCCTCTACCCATAATTTTCACAATTTCGCTTTTTTTAGCTAAACCGTTTTCAACTAATGTTTCTTTAGTGATTTCGGTGATGTTTTTCGCATCCGCTAAAAGTTGAATAGTATCAAGATTAATTGCTCTGTATTCTTTTCTGTTTACGTTGTTGAAACCGAACTTAGGAAGTCTTCTTTGCAAAGGCATCTGTCCACCTTCAAAACCGATTTTTTGGGAGTAACCCGCTCTCGCTTTTTGACCTTTGTGTCCTTTTGCAGAAGTACCACCTTTTCCACTTCCTTGTCCTCTACCAAGTCTTTTAGAATTGTGAGTTGCACCAGATGCCGGTCTTATATTATTTAAATTCATTTCTAATTTTGTTTAAGGTTTAAAGTTTAAAGTTTAAGGCTAAAAGAATTAACCTCAAACTTCAACTGTAACAATTTTTATTTTTGAACTTCAACTAAATGACTCACAGCAGCCACCATTCCTAAGATAGAAGGGGTAGCTTCGTGTTCAACAACTTGGTGAAGTTTTTTCAATCCTAATGCTTCAAGCGTTCTTTTTTGGGTCTTTGTTCTACCAATAGCGCTTTTTACTTGTTTTACTGAAATTTTTGCCATTGTTTTAATATTAACCGTTAAACACTTTATCTAATGAAATACCTCTTAATTTTGCAATATCTTCTGGTCTTCTGATATCCAACAACGCTTTGAAAGTAGCTTTCACCACGTTGTGTGGGTTAGAAGAACCTTTAGATTTTGACAAGATGTCGTGTACACCTGCAGATTCCAATACCGCTCTTACCGCACCACCGGCGATAAGTCCTGTACCGTGCGAAGCTGGTCTTAAGAAGATATCAGCACCTCCGTATCTTGCAGAAGTTTGGTGAGGAATGGTGTGGTTGATTACCGGAACCTTCACTAAGTTTTTCTTTGCATCTTCTACTGCTTTAGCAATAGCGGAAGCAACTTCCTTAGATTTTCCTAAACCGAAACCTACGGTTCCTGCCTCGTCTCCTACAACTACAATTGCAGAAAAACCAAATGCACGTCCCCCTTTAGTAACTTTGGTTACTCTATTTACAGCAACGAGACGATCTTTTAATTCTAATCCTCCCGGTTTTACTTTTTCTATATTATCTAGTCCTAACATGTTTCCGAAATTTAATGATTAGAATTTTAGTCCGCCTTCTCTCGCTCCATCAGCAAGAGCTTTCACTCTACCGTGGTATACGAAACCGTTTCTATCGAACACTATATTTTCAATTCCTGCAGCTTTAGCTTTTTCAGCGATTGCTTTACCTACTTCTGCGGAGATTTCAACTTTATTTCCTTTTACGTTAAGGTTTCTTGAAGAAGCAGAAACGATCGTTTTTCCTTCCTTATCGTCGATCAATTGCGCGTAAATTTCTTTATTACTTTTGTAAACAGATAATCTTGGCAATTCTGAAGAACCGGAGATTTTGCCTCTCACTCTTCTTTTAATTCTATTTCTTTTTTCTAATTTGCTTAGTGCCATTTTCTTAAGTTTTAAAATTAAGCAGATTTACCAGCTTTACGTCTAACAATTTCTCCTACGAATCTAACTCCTTTTCCTTTGTATGGTTCTGGTTTTCTAAAAGATCTGATCTTTGCAGCAACCATCCCTAGGAGTTGTTTGTCATATGAAGACAAAGTAATAATAGGGTTTTTACCTTTTTCAGATAAAGTATCTAAAGTAATTTCTTTCGGAAGGTCCATCACGATACCGTGGGAGAATCCTAAAGCCATATCCAGTCTGTTACCTTGGTGTGATGCTCTGTATCCTACCCCTACAAGCTCCAATTGTTTAGTGAAGCCTTCAGATGTTCCAACGACCATATTGTGAATTAACGCTCTGTAAAGACCGTGTAATGCTTTATGTTGTTTTGATTCGGACGGTCTTTCTAAAGTAAGTATTCCGTCTTCTTGTTTTAGAGTGATTCCTTCACTGATTTGCTGTGTAAGTTCGCCTTTCGGTCCTTTCACAGTTACTAAACCGTCTTTTTCGGTTATGGTAACATTAGCTGGAATTTCTATAATTGATTTACCAATTCTTGACATTTTCCTTTGATTAAAAATTAATAAACATAGCAGATTACCTCTCCACCTACTTTTTCTTGTCTAGCTTTTTTATCTGTCATAACTCCTTTAGAAGTTGAGATAATAGCAATACCCAAACCGTTCAATACTCTTGGAAGTTCTTCAGAACCTTTGTATTGTCTTAAACCTGGTCTTGAAGCTCTTTGAATGCTTTTGATCGCAGGTTTGTTGGTTTGTTTGTCGTACTTCAAAGCGATTTTGATATTTCCTTGAACAGCGCTATCTTCGAACTTGTAGTTCAGGATATAACCCTGGTCAAATAAAATTTTTGTAATCTCCTTTTTGATTTTCGATGCAGGAATATCCACCACTTTGTGGCCTGCGCTTTGTGCGTTCCTTACTCTGGTTAGGAAATCTGAAATTGGATCTGTTACCATTTTTCTATTTTAAATTATTGGTTTATGATAGTTAGTTTTTATGGCTTTAAGCTGTAAGCATTAGGCTTTATGCATTTTTGCCTGCGGCTTAATGCCTACAGCGTACGGCTCATAAACTTTACTATCTCGATTTTTCTAAATTGTTACCAACTTGCTTTTTTCACTCCCGGGATCAAACCTGCGTTTGCCATTTCGCGGAAAGTTACTCTAGAAATACCGAAAGTTCTCATGTACCCTCTTGGTCTTCCTGTTAATTTACATCTGTTGTGTAATCTTACTGGTGAAGCGTCTTTCGGCAATTTTTGTAATGCTTCGTAATCTCCGGCTTCTTTCAAAGCTTTTCTTTTCTCGGCATATTTTGCTACTGTAGCTTCTCTTTTGCGCTCACGCGCTTTCATTGATTCTTTAGCCATCTTTTAGTTCTTTTTGAAAGGTAAACCGAAGTGAGTTAATAATGCTTTTGCTTCTTTGTCAGTTTTCGCGGTAGTAACGAAAGTAATGTCCATCCCTTGGATTTTTTTCACTTTGTCGATTACGATTTCAGGGAAAATGATTTGTTCAGTGATTCCCAAGTTGTAATTTCCTCTACCATCGAAACCATCAGCTTTAATACCAGAGAAATCTCTGATTCGTGGTAAAGCTGAAGAAGTAAGACGATCTAAGAACTCATACATTTGGTTAGCTCTTAAAGTTACTCTTGCTCCTACTGGCATTCCTTTTCTTAGTTTGAAAGCTGCCTCATCTTTCTTAGAGATTGTACCAACTGCTTTTTGGCCGGTGATTGCGGTAAGTTCTTCAACTGCATAGTCCACAATTTTTTTATCGGCTGTAGCAGCTCCTAAACCTTGCGAAATAACGATCTTTTCTAATTTAGGTACCTGCATTACAGATTTGTACCCAAATTCTTCCATCATCGCAGGAACAATTTTCTCTTTATAATTTTGTTTTGGTCTTGCTATATATTGCATCGTCTTTTTAATTATAAGGTTTCACCGGTTGTTTTGGCAACTCTTACTTTCTTATCACCTTCCACTTTTACTCCAGTTTTGGTAGCTTTACCATTTTTGTCGATAAGTGCTACGTTTGAAATATGGATAGATGCTTCTTTTTCTACAATTCCGCCTTGTGGGTTTGCTGCTGAAGGTTTAGTATGTTTTTTAACGATATTTAAACCTGCAACGATCACTCTAGCGTCTTTGCCTTCTTTTCTGATCACTTCAATAACTTCACCTTTTTTACCTTTGATTTCTTTTCTTCCGGTAGTGATGATTACGTTATCTCCTCTTTTGATTTTTAACTTTGTCATTTTCTGTAAATTTTAAAATTAAAGTACTTCAGGAGCTAATGAAATGACTTTCATATATTCTTTATCTCTTAGTTCACGAGCAACCGGTCCGAAAACACGGGTTCCTCTCATTTCTCCTGCAGCATTTAGAAGTACGCAAGCGTTATCGTCGAATTTGATGTATGAACCATCTTTTCTTCTTACTGCTTTTTTAGTTCTTACAACTACTGCTTTAGAAACGGTTCCTTTTTTAGCGTTTCCTTGTGGTGTAGAATCTTTGATAGTCACTACGATTTTATCACCAACTGAAGCATATCTTCTTCTGGTTCCTCCCAGAACTCTGATCACTAGTACTTCTTTTGCACCTGTGTTATCAGCAACTTTTAATCTTGATTCGGTTTGTAACATTACTTAGCTTTTTCAATGATTCGTACTAATCTCCATCTTTTACTTTTACTTAAAGGTCTTGTTTCAGTAATTAATACTGTATCGCCTTCAGTACACTCGTTGTTTTCGTCGTGAGCGGTATATTTTTTCGTTTTTAGAACGAATTTACCGTACATCGGGTGCTTTACTCTGGTAGTTTCACTTACAACAATGGTTTTTTCCATTTTATTGCTGGAAACAATTCCGATTCTTTCTTTTCTTAAATTTCTATCCATGATAAAATGAAATTCTTATTGTTGTTTTAGTGTTAATTCAGTTTCTAGACGAGCGATAGTTTTTCTCAAGTCTTTGATTTGAATTGGATTTTCAATCGGGCTGATTGCGTGTGCCAATTTCAATTTGTTGAAATCTGCTTTAGCTTCAGCTAATTTGTTCTGGATATCTCCTGCGCTTAGATTTTTGATGTCAGCTTTTTTCATAATAATTGAAGATTATTGAGGTTGAACAAAATCGTTAGCGACTACAAATTTGGTAACTACCGGTAATTTTTGTGCGGCAAGTCTGAGTGCTTCTTTCGCTACATCGTAAGGAACACCACCTACTTCGAACATAATTTTTCCTGGTTTTACTACAGACACCCAATATTCCACGGCACCTTTACCTTTACCCATACGTACTTCGGCTGGCTTCTTGGTGATAGGTTTATCTGGGAAGATTTTGATCCATAGTTGACCTTCTCTTTTCATATATCTTGTAGCAGCGATACGCGCTGCTTCAATTTGTCTTGCAGTGATCCAAGCTCCTTCTGTTGCTTTGATACCGAAAGTTCCGTAAGCAAGTTGATTCCCTCTTTGGGCAATCCCCTTCATTTTCATCTTGTGAACTTTACGGAATTTGGTTCTTTTTGGTTGTAACATAATTTCTTAAATTTTAGATTTTAGATTTTAGCTTTTAAAAAAGTAACGGTCATTTAAAACTGTCCTCTAAAATTTTATTAATTATTTTCTTTCTCTTGGTCTTCTGTCTCCTCTATCGCCTCTATCGTTTCTCTCACCTCTTCCTCCAGATGCTTTCTTTTGTTGGCCTACTAATGGAGATAAGTCTCTTTTTCCGTAAACTTCTCCTTTCATGATCCAAACTTTCACACCTAGTTTTCCGTACTGAGTCAATGCTTCACCGATATGATAATCGATATCTGCACGGAAAGTTGACAATGGGATTCTTCCTTCTTTGAAAGATTCGCTTCTTGCCATCTCAGCTCCGTTCAATCTACCAGAAATCTGAACTTTGATTCCTTCAGCTCCCATTCTCATGGTGCTTTGAATTGCCATTTTCACGGCTCTTCTATAAGAAATACGGTTTTCGATTTGTTTTGCGATGCTGTCAGCAACCAATACAGCGTCCAGTTCAGGTCTTTTGATTTCGAAGATATTGATTTGGATATCCTTATCGGTGATCTTTTTCAATTCTTCTTTTAATTTATCAACTTCCTGTCCT
Source organism: Chryseobacterium senegalense (assembly GCA_001403755.1). Taxonomy (GTDB): domain Bacteria; phylum Bacteroidota; class Bacteroidia; order Flavobacteriales; family Weeksellaceae; genus Kaistella; species Kaistella senegalense. The sequence goes on from CYUH01000013.1 coordinate 263,005, forward strand.
CCTTTACCGATGATTAATCCCGGTCTAGCGGTAGTGATGGTTACTGTTACTAATTTCAGGGTTCTTTCAATATAAATTTTTGAAATACCACCTTTAGATAATCTAGCTTCAAGGTATCTTCTGATTTTGTAGTCTTCAGCGATTCTGTCGCCATAGTTTTTACCACCAAACCAGTTCGAATCCCATCCTCTGATGATACCTAATCTGTTACCAATTGGATTTGTCTTCTGTCCCATACCTTGATTATTTATTGTCTTTAGTACCTAAAATTAGTGTAATGTGGTTCGATCTTTTTCTGATTCTGTGTCCTCTACCTTGTGGTGCAGGTCTTAGTCTCTTCAATTGTCTAGCACTATCAACCATAATTTCTTTTACGATTAAGTTTGCTTCTTCGATATCCGCTCCTTCATTTTTAGCTTGCCAGTTTGCCATTGCAGAAAGAAGAACTTTCTCCAATTTGTTGGAAGCCTCTTTTTTAGAAAACTTAAGGATAGCTAAAGCTTTATCTACTTCTACTCCTCTGATGATATCAGCAACTAATCTCATCTTTCTTGGAGAAGATGGGCAATCATTATGTAACGCTTTTGCTACATCTTGGTTTGCTATTTTACGTGCTAATGCACTTTCTCTTTTTCTTGATCCCATGATTATCTACCTCCTTTATTTTTGTTACCACCGTGACCTCTGAAAGATCTTGTCGGAGAAAATTCGCCTAACTTGTGACCTACCATGTTTTCGGTTACATATACTGGGATAAAAGATTTCCCGTTGTGTACTGCGATGGTTTGTCCTACGAAGTCCGGAGAGATCATTGACGCTCGAGACCAAGTTTTAATTACTGTCTTTTTATTAGACTCTATATTTGCCTGAACCTTCTTATCTAAAGTATGATGAATGAAAGGTCCTTTCTTAAGTGATCTTGCCATAATTATTTTCTTTTAGATACGATAAATCGGTTAGATGCTTTGTTTTTCTTTCTAGTTTTGTAACCTTTAGCCGGCATACCGTTTCTAGATCTTGGGTGACCTCCTGATGAACGTCCTTCACCACCTCCCATTGGGTGATCAACTGGGTTCATTACCACTGGTCTAGTTCTAGGTCTTCTTCCTAACCATCTGCTTCTACCAGCTTTACCAGATACGGTAAGTTGGTGGTCGCCGTTAGAAACAGATCCGATCATTGCCATACATTCAGTAAGAATCATTCTAGATTCACCTGAAGGTAATTTTACGATTGCATATTTACCGTCTCTTGAAGTTAATTGCGCTGAAGATCCTGCACTTCTTGCCATTACCGCACCTTGACCAGGTTTTAGTTCGATACAAGATACTACAGTTCCTAAAGGAATATTCTTCAACTTCATTGCATTACCTACGTTAGGTTCTGCAGCCTCCGCAGCGATTACTTTCTGGTCTACTTTGATACCGTTCGGAGCGATGATGTATCTCTTCTCTCCATCTGTGTATTCTACTAAAGCGATGAAAGCCGTTCTGTTCGGATCGTACTCTACAGTTTTTACCGTTCCTTCAACATCAAACTTGTTTCTTTTGAAGTCGATAATTCTGTACTTTTGTTTGTGTCCACCTCCGGTGTAACGCATGGTCATTTTACCAGTATTGTTACGACCACCTGACTTTTTAATACCAACGGTTAGAGACTTCTCTGGTTTGTTGGTAGTAATTTCCTCAAAGTTGTTTACAACTCTGAATCTCTGTCCCGGGGTGATAGGTTTTAATTTTCTAACAGACATTACTATTGTTTATAATTAATTAATTCGTTGCAAAAATATCAATTACTTCACCTTCTACAAGGGAAACAACTGCTTTCTTCATTTTGTTGGTTTTCCCAACCTGTAATCCTTTTTTGGTGTATTTCGATGAAACTTTAGGAGCGTAAATCATTGTTCTTACGTCTGCTACTTTTACACCATAAGCATCTTCTACTGCTTTTTTGATCTGGATTTTATTCGCTTTTGTATTCACAAAAAAAGAATATGCTCCTCTCAAATCGGTAAGATAGTTTGCTTTTTCTGAAATGATTGGTTTAATAATAATAGACATGATTTATTTTCTTAAGTTTTCCTGAAATTTTTCGATAGCACCTTCTAAAAATACAATCTCGCCAGCGTTTACTAAATCATAAGAACTGATCTCGTTATAAGTCAATACTTTAGTTTTAGGTAAGTTTCTTGATGACAGATATACATTTTTGTTAGCTTCCGGTAAAATGTAAAGAGATTTTTTACCTTCAAATCCTAATGCATTGTTCAGTGTGATAAATTCTTTAGTTTTTGGAGCTTCAAAGTTGAAAGCTTCTAAAACTTTAATAGAATTGTCTCTCATTTTCTGAGAAAGCACAGATTTTTTCGCTAATCTTTTCAAAGCTTTGTTCAATTTGAATCTGTAGTCTCTTGGTTTTGGACCGAAAACTCTACCTCCACCTCTGAATGTAGGAGATTTGATATCCCCGTATCTTGCAGATCCAGATCCTTTTTGCTTTTTAAGCTTTTTAGTAGAAGCTGTAATTTCGCTTCTTTCTTTCGATTTATGAGTCCCTTGTCTTTGTGCAGCAAGGTATTGTTTCACTTCTAAGTAAACCGCGTGCTGATTTGGCTCAATTCCGAAGATTGCCTCGTCTAACTGAACTGTTCTTCCGGTTTCTTTTCCTGATGTATTGAATACTACTAGTTCCATTTTCTGATAATTACATAAGAATTTTTTGCTCCCGGAACAGCACCTTTTACTACTAAAAGATTTTGTTCTTCATCTACTCTTAACACTTGAAGGTTTTGTACAGTAACTTGCTTACCTCCCATTCTACCTGCCATACGCATTCCTTTGAATACTCTAGACGGGTCGGATCCTGCACCGATAGAACCAGGAGCTCTTAATCTGTTGTGCTGTCCGTGAGTCGCTTGCATTACCCCACCGAAGTTGTGTCTTTTAACAACCCCTTGGAAACCTTTACCTTTTGAAGTTCCTGTTACGTCAACAAATTCGCCTTCTGCGAACAAATCAACTTTCACTTCATCTCCAACGCTTAATTTGTCTACGAATTCATGATAGAATTCTACCAATTTAGCTTTTGGAGCAGAACCAGCCTTCTTGAAATGGCCGGCTAACGCTTTACCAACGTTCTTTTCACTCTTGTCATCGAAACCAAGCTGAGCAGCTTTGTACCCATCTTTTTCTATGGTTCTGACCTGTAAAACCGAGCAAGGACCAGCTTGGATAACTGTACATGGCATGTTTTTGCCATTTTCGTCAAACAAGGAAGTCATCCCGATTTTTTTACCAATAATACCTGACATTGTTTATATATATTATTTAAAATTCACGTTTATCAATCGAGGTTTTAGTGATTTCTACTTCTGAAATAGGCATACTTCTTCCCTAAATTGAGAGTGCAAATGTATGAAGTTTTTTTGAATTGACAATGAGTGAGTTAAAAAAATATTAATAAAAATTCAAAAATATCTACAATTCCTCCAACTGTTGATGAATACATCATTGGAAATAAAAAAGATAAATCATTTGGAAAGAAAAACATTGTGAAATCAACATTTTAGGAACATCGCTCTACATCTCATAAAATAATCAATCCCATTAATCTTCAGATGCGCCGTTCAAATCTCTGCCTCTTTTTTTGAATTCATGATTATTTTTGGCAGCATCGATAGAATGAGAACGATGCAAATCATTATCACTTTCCGCCAAGTCGGATAATTCCTCGTAAAATTTATGCAAGTTATCTAGCTCCTTTTCCGTCAAATCTTCGATATCCACAATCCTATTGCTGGCCTTTCCACTGGCAGCAATCAATTCATTTAATTTAATTTGAATTGCTTTAGAATCTTTGTTTTGCGCCTTTTGAATTAAAAAAACCATCAGAAAAGTAACAATTGTAGTTCCAGTATTGATAATCATTTGCCAGGTTTCTGAATATTGAAAGAACGGACCTGTAGCTGCCCATACCATAACTAATACCATCGCCCCAATAAATGCTCCGGGACTTCCTGTAAAGTTTGTTGCCCAGTTAGCAAACTTGTCGAAAAAACTAACCTTTTTGTCGTTGTGTATTGTTTTCATCTTCTATTTATTTAAATTTAAAAAACATTAATTCAGTGTAAAGTTAACCACATTTTCGTGAAGCCGGATATTTAAATTCTATGACAAATTTTCTTGTTGCTTTTGAAAGTATTGAGGGAAACTTTAAAATTTTTCTTTTAGATCAACAATTCAATTGACCATATTACAAAATCGACTTTCTATCGGTTTCCAATTTCTTTAGTTCCCACCTTTTCACATTGAGCAAATTATTATAACCGACGTAATCCTTGTAAAATTATGCCACATTAAATTTTCAGAAAAAAGGCATTGTATCTTTTCTTTAATGTTAAAAATAAAGTAACGGTTTCTTAGAGTAGAACAAGATCTGATCGTAATAAGAATTATGGTTAAAAAGGGGTTTCCACCTGCACATTAATTATAGATAAGGATGTATTAAAACTGGCATTAGAAAAAAAAATCCCTCTTTTTTCGAAAGAGGGATATAATTGATATTATTCTAAGCGGACACTTTAAGACTTCTAAAGTTCACGTTAAAATTTATAGTTTAACTGCACTGAGAAGTTGCGGGGCTGAATTTGATCCAAATAACCTCCTCTGAAGTACGAGTTATAGCCCAACGCATCGAAAATGTTATTGAAGAACACACGCAACCCAATATTATTCTGGCTGTAACCTATCTGCGCATCCACAGTGGTATAAGAGTTCATTAAGAACGGCTTCAGTCCCGGCGTTACAGAATTGGCATGACCTGTGACAATTGTTTTCTGGGTAAATTCATCTACCGGTCTTTCACCCACATAATAAATACCTGCGCCAACATCGAATCTGCTCAGTAATCCTGAATCAAATCTGTAATTCAGCCATCCGTTTGCGCTGTGTTTAGGCGCGTTCATCGGTGCAGAACCTTCAACGTACGCGGGGCTGTTGTGATATTGCGCGTCGAGATATGCCCAACCTGTCATCACCTGAAGATTCGGTAAGATTTTACCAATTAATTCTACTTCAACTCCTTTTCTGCGCAGCTGGCCAGCTAAACCGTAAAAACCGGTCGCGGTTCCATCTGCATTAAGGATGCTGTAGGAAAGGTTATCATTTTTAATGTCGAAAACAGTGAGATTGAATCTTAATCTTTCGTCTAACCAATCAGATTTAACTCCCGCTTCGAACTGCACTGCATCGGCGGCGCCTACTGTTCCTCCATCGAGCAATGGGTTGTTTGCGCTTCGGAGGCTGGTAGTAGTGGTGTAGGATCCGAAAAGGTTCACGTTTTCCAGTGGAGAAATAATTAATCCCAGAGACGGATTCCATGTTGCGCCTTCATGACCTTCAGGGTTAGCGTTCAATTTGCTGTAACGGATCCCAAGGTGGGTTTTAATGTACTTATTCCAGGTTAATAGATCTTGCGCCATCAATCCGATTGAAGGAGTCTTCGCATTAACATCAGTTCCCGTCCCGAAATCTACGGCATTAGGTAATGTATTGTTGATATCCTGCAAAACATTGATTTGATCTACCACTACGGACCTGTATGAAGTTGTGGTCACATTAGACTCCTTCCAATCAAAACCAACCTGAAAAGTGTGCTTCAGAAAACCGGTTTTCACATTCTCCCCAATAAAGTCGGCCTGAAAAAACTGGTTGCGGTCGTCTCTTTGGGAACGGGATAATGAACGTCTTCGGATTTCCCATGGCTGGTTCCGGACTGTAGCCAGCGACGCGCCGATATTGTCCTGCTGATAAGAAGAGTTCATATAAGCAGCTCTCAGCTTCAGCTGATCGGTTAGTTTTCTGATGACTGTTGAAGAGAAGTTGAATGTTTTTGAATTGTTGTTATCCGTGTGGAAGCCTAAGAATTTACCATCAGGCATTTCATAGATCGCGTTTACATCGCCATTTGCAAGATTCACTGTTCCGCGATCGGGAGTAACGTCGTTATGCATATAATCCATCTCCAGAATAACCGATGTTTTATCATCCGGTTTGTATGCGATGGATGGATTAATGTAGATTCGCTCTGTTTTCACGTATTTTCTGAAACTGTTGCTGTTCTGGTAAGCACCGTTGAAACGGACAGCGAATTTTCCCTCAGAATCAAATACTCTTTGGAAATCTACGGTCGGTCGGTAAAAATCCCAGCTGCCATATCGGAAACCTACATTGGTTGCATTGTAAAATTTGGGAACTTTCGTTACCACATTAATAACTCCACCGGCTGCTCCCAGACCGTCACCAATCCCCTGAGTAACTGCCGCTGAACCTTTAATTACCTGAACCGTTTCTACACCCTGCATATCGGTAAGCATCGATCCGGTTCTGAAGTCAGAGTCCATGATTACTCCGTTTTTTAACACGGGTACGCCGCGGTAGCCACGGATAGACATACTTTCTTTGGTACCACCGTAACTTCCGAACTGGGTAACACCGGGAATATTTTTTGCTACATCAGTGACAGTCAGTCCACCGAGTTGCTCTATCACCTTATTTGAGACTACGGAGATACTTTGGATCTGATCTCGTGTCTTAAGAGGAAGACGGGTAATTGTTTCAAGTTTAACGGGCTGTTGCTTTGCCACACCGAAAAGTTCAACCTCCGTAATTTCGGCTTGCTTTAGGGAATCACGTGCAGATTCGGTTTGCTGTGCGTAATTAATATTAAGTCCAACCAGCATTACCACTGGCATCAATACATTCTTCATAGTTTAAATTTGATGCCACAAATATATTTATTTTTAATTATTCTAAATAACAATAATTAGATTATACATGTCATATTTTTAAAGTCAACAAAAAAAACTGATTGGAAAAACGAGCCATAATCACCAAAAAGCGCAAATCGTGCAACTTAAAAGAGAAGTCTTGGCACAAAAAAAATCCCTCTTCTTTCGAAAAGGGATTTGCTATCATAGCAAAGTGGAAATTATCACACTTTAATTTCTACATCAACTCCTGAAGGAAGCTCTAATTTCATTAGGGCATCTACAGTTTTAGAAGAAGAAGAATAGATATCCATCAAACGCTTGTGAGCAGAAAGTTGGAATTGTTCTCTTGCTTTTTTGTTTACGTGCGGAGATCTCAACACAGTGAAGATTCTCTTGTTAGTTGGCAATGGAATTGGTCCGTTTACAACAGCGCCAGTCGCTTTTACCGTTCTCACGATTTTCTCAGCAGATTTGTCTACCAAATTGTAATCGTAAGATTTTAATTTTATTCTGATTCTTTGTGACATTTTAATCTAAATTTTAATATTAACCTCTTGCTTTAGCGATTACGTCTTCGGCAACGTTTGTAGGTGCTGCTTCGTATTTTTCAAATTCCATAGAAGAAGTTGCTCTACCTGAAGATAGGGTTCTAAGTGAGGTTACGTATCCGAACATTTCAGAAAGTGGAACGAATGCTTTAATTACTTTCGCGTTGTTTCTGTCGTCCATACCGTTTACAGTACCTCTTCTTCTGTTCAAATCTCCTACGATGTCTCCCATATATTCTTCCGGAGTTACAACCTCCAGTTTCATAATTGGTTCCATGATAACAGGTTTCGCTTTCTTACCAGCTTCTTTGAAGCCCATTTTAGCAGCAAGTTCGAAGGAAAGTTGGTCAGAATCCACTGGGTGGAAAGATCCGTCTTTCAATACTACTTTAATACCATCGATTTCGAATCCGGCAAGTGGACCGTTTTTCATCGCTTCTTTGAAACCTTTTTCTACTGCAGGAACAAATTCTTTCGGAATGTTACCCCCTTTGATTTCGTTTACGAATTCAAGACCAGCTTTGTTATCATCTGCCGGACCAATTTCGAATACGATATCTGCAAATTTACCTCTACCACCAGATTGTTTTTTGTAAACTTCTCTGTGGCTAGCAACCGTGGTAAGGTTTTCTTTGTATTCTACTTGAGGTTGACCTTGGTTTACTTCAACTTTGAACTCTCTTCTCATACGGTCAACAATAATGTCGAGGTGAAGCTCACCCATACCGGAAATGATTGTTTGTCCAGAAGCTTCGTCAGTTTTCACTGTGAAAGTAGGATCTTCTTCTGCTAATTTAGCAAGAGCGTTACCCATTTTATCTTGGTCAGCTTTAGTTTTTGGTTCAACAGCGATACCGATTACTGGATCAGGGAAAACCATAGATTCTAGAACGATTGGGTTCTTTTCGTCTGATAATGTATCTCCAGTTTTGATATCTTTGAAACCTACAGCAGCACCGATATCTCCAGCTTCAATAACTTCTACTGGATTTTGCTTGTTAGCGTGCATTTGGTAGATTCTAGAAATTCTTTCTTTGTTACCAGATCTTGTGTTCAATACATAAGATCCCGCATCTAGTTTCCCGGAATAAGCTCTAAAGAAAGCTAATCTTCCTACGAAAGGATCGGTAGCAATTTTAAATGCTAATGCGGAGAATGGTTCGTTTACGTCTGGTTTTCTAGTAATTTCAGCGTCTGTTCTTGGATCAGTTCCTTTGATATCATCTTTATCCATAGGAGAAGGAAGATATTTACAAACTGCATCTAGCATGAACTGAACTCCTTTATTTTTGAATGAAGAACCACAAGTCATCGGAATGATAGACAAATCGATGGTTGCTTTTCTTAATGCTTCGTTGATTTCATCTTCAGAGATAGAATCTGGATCTTCGAAGAATTTCTCCATCAAAGTTTCGTCGTAATCAGCTACTGCTTCTACTAATTTTTCTCTGTAAAGCAACACATCGTCTTTCATATCATCAGGGATTGGAACTACCTCGAAAGTAGCACCTTGTCCTGCTTCATCCCAAACGATTGCTCTGTTTTTAATAAGGTCTACAACCCCTTTGAAATCTTCTTCAGCACCGATTGGCAAAACGATTGGAACTGCGTTAGATCCTAACATCTCTTTAACCTGGTTTACCACGTTAAGGAAGTCAGCACCTTGTCTGTCCATTTTGTTTACGAATCCCATACGAGCAACTTTATAGTTATCCGCAAGCCTCCAGTTGGTTTCAGATTGTGGTTCAACTCCATCTACTGCAGAGAAAAGGAATACCAAACCATCCAGTACACGAAGAGAACGGTTTACCTCTACGGTAAAGTCAACGTGTCCCGGTGTATCGATAATGTTAAAGTGGTATCCTTTAGTTTCAGGAAGAGTTTTTCCCTGATCGGTTGGGAAGTTCCAAGTACAGGTAGTTGCCGCAGAAGTAATAGTAATACCTCTTTCAGCTTCTTGCTCCATCCAGTCCATTGTAGAAGCACCTTCGTGAACCTCTCCGATTTTGTGGGTTTTACCTGTGTAAAACAAAATTCTTTCTGTTGTGGTGGTTTTACCTGCGTCAATGTGAGCAGCAATACCGATATTTCTTGTAAATTTAAGATCTCTTGCCATTTCAGATTAGAATTTAAAGTGTGAAAATGCTTTGTTAGCTTCAGCCATTCTGTGCGTATCAGTTTTTTTCTTGAACGCAGCACCTTCTTCTTTTGCAGCAGCGATAACTTCAGCAGCTAATTTCTGAGCCATTGATTTATCGTTTCTTGCTTTCGAATATTTAATTAACCATTTCATTGCCATAGAAATTTTTCTATCTGCCCTGATTGGCATTGGAATTTGGAAGTTAGCACCACCGATTCTTCTTGAACGCACTTCTACGTGAGGCATTACGTTGGTTAAAGCATCTTTCCAGATTTCCAAAGAAGTTTTTTCATTATCTCCTTTTTTGCTTTCTACGATATCTAAGGCATCATAGAAAATTTTGAATGCGATAGATTTTTTTCCATCAAGCATCAAATTGTTTACGAATCTTGTTACCAGTTGATCATTAAATTTAGGATCCGGTAACAACGGTCTTTTTTTCGCTTTTGTTTTTCTCATTGTTTCGTTTCTTACTAATTAATGATTACTTTTTCTTACCTTTTGCAGGTGCTGCAGCTGCTTGACCTGGTTTTGGTCTTTTCGCTCCATACTTAGATCTTCTTTGTGTTCTGCCGTTTACTCCTGCAGTATCCAAAGCTCCACGAACAATGTGATAACGTACTCCCGGTAGGTCTTTCACCCTTCCTCCGCGTACCAATACTATCGAGTGCTCTTGAAGATTGTGTCCTTCGCCCGGGATATAAGCGTTGACTTCTTTACCATTAGAAAGTCTTACCCTTGCAACTTTTCTCAGTGCAGAGTTAGGCTTCTTTGGGGTAGTAGTATATACTCTTGTACATACACCTCGTCTTTGTGGACAGGAATCAAGTGCAGCCGATTTACTCTTCTTGGTAAGTGCGACTCTTCCTTTTCTAACTAATTGTTGAATAGTAGGCATTTAATTGCTTTTTATTTTAGGGTGCAAAAGTATGAAATATTTTTTAACCTACAAGTACAAATATCTAATTTATAAGATTTTGTAATGATTATTTATCTTTGAATTTATTTTAAAACGAGTTCCGAAGTATATAAAACCTGAGATTTATTTTTAATGGTATCGTATTTCAACCATTTGATTTGTGGATTAATCGTTCCTGCGATCGATTGCTTAATCTCCCCTTTTTGGTTATTGGTATGTTGATAAGTAAAGGTTTTTCCAATGATTGGGATATGATAACTTGTCAGCGAGGTTTCTGCTTTTTTTTCATCATTAAAGAGATACTTTTTATCACTGAATTGAGGCATTTGTGATTCTATTTGCTTCCTATTATCCAAATAATTTTCTGGTGTTTTCAAAGCATAAACCGTTATAAAGAAAAGAAAGAAACTTCCTAAACCAAAAATAAAAGCATCTGATTTTAAATTTTTAAAATAAATAAGAAGGAATGAAAAGAACAAGCAAAAATTAGCTGCGGCAAGCATTCTCACATTCATTTCCTCGATTTGCTGAAAATAATAAGATACGAACAACGAAACTGCGTAAACCCCGGAAATTACCCAAAGCAATTGATGAAAATCCAGCACGATTACTTCCCTGTTCTTTCGAACCAATTTTATAAAATAAAAAAGCAACAACAAATCAAAAACCATCAAACCAACCTGAAAACCGAGACTCGCAACACTATTAGAAGCAGGTTTGACCATAATAAAAGGATCGAAAATAGCCGTAACTCCCACAATATTACGAAGTAAATAAACCGAAGAAAACCGTTCCAAACTTCCTCTCACATTTTCTCCCGTGAAACTACCATATATATATAAGTTGAATACTAAATAGCCGGCAATACCAATTCCGGCAAACAGTAAAACTTTAAACAAATCATTTTTTAAAGGAAAAAAGGACTTTCGCAAAATACTAATTAACCAGAAAAACCCAACTCCAAGGTAAATGAAGATCCCTGAATACCGAATTGTAACGAGCAAAACTAAAAGTAATGAAGCAAAAAGTATAAATTGATTTTTCTGAAATTTCCCGACAAATCTTTGATGAAAGAGATAAAAAAGAAAATATAGGAGAAAAACAAAAGGAGCTTCCGAAATGAAATATCCAAAAACAAAAAAAGCGGTTTTCCCGGTAAAAAGCAACACCGTTTCTTTAAAATAAAACCTCTTGAAATAAGAAAAAAGAAGTATCGCAACAACCATTGAAATATTCAGAAATTTGGCTGACCAAAAATAATCCTGAAAAACCATATGAAACAATTTGATTAAAACAGGAAATCCTATCGGAAACAAATTCGTTTTCAGTTTTGGCAAATCCGAAGCAATTCCGAAATAAGAAAGACTATCCGCACCCGCGCCTCCCGCAGGTAGAAAAAAGGATTGAAAAAAATAAATCAAAACCGCAACAAAAGCCAAAATAATATATTTCCTCATAAAAATCCTAAAAAACTTTTCTTAAAAAAGCAAATATGCAAATTTTAAAAACCTAATCCTTCATTTCAACTTTTAATATATATTTGTACACCAAAAAACACGCTATCGAATGAAGAAAATTCTATTCTTTTTGATCTTTTCACAATTATATTTCTCGCAAAATTGGAGTATTTCTTTTGCGGAAAGATCTGCATTGATCAATATTTACAACTCAACTTCAGGAGAAACGTGGAGCCAAAAATGGGATTTAGAGAAAGATCCTAAAAATTGGTACGGGATCAAAATAAAAAACGGCAGCGTCATAGAAATTAATCTTCGCGGAAATGCTTTGAAAGGCAATTTTCCCATGGCGATTTCTAATTTCAGCAAACTTCAGAAATTGGATTTAAGTTCCAACCAACTTTCCGGTCAAATTTCGCCAGCCATTTCTGTACTGGGAAATCTGGTCCGAATTGACATCAGCAACAATCGATTGACAGGTGATCCTACCTCGGCAATTCTTCCGCTTTCCAATCTTCAGGAAATTTCGGTCGGAAACAATCAATTTGCATTTACCGACATTAATGCTTTTTTGCAGAATTTTTCTTCTTTAAAGATTTTAGATATTTCTCACACCAATCTAAATACAGTTCCTGCGAAAATATCAACTTTAACCAATCTCGAATCGCTGAATTTAAGCAATAATACCATTTCGCAGAATTATAACAATTTATCTAATCTCATCAAACTCCGTGAACTGAATCTTTCCGGAAACCAACTTACGAAAATTCCTTCCGAACTTTCCGCTCTTTCCGCGCTTACTTCTTTGGATTTGAGCAATAATTTATTTACCTCAAATTACGCCACGGTTCTGGGAAATTTACAAAACTTGGAATGGCTTTCTTTGGCAAATAACCAAATCACGGCTTTCCCGGCGGAACTTTCTCAGCTAAAAAAATTAGTTCATCTAAATTTTTCGGGAAACAAAATCTCCGGCGGTTTCGAAGGCTTGTTGAGTTTGACAGATCTAGAACAAATATTTTTGGACAAAAACGAAATTTCTGGCGGATTTCCCACTTCACTTCTTCAGTTGGGAAAACTTCAAATGCTATCATTGACGGGCAACCGACTTTCGGGAGAAATTCCTGAAAACCTTCCCGCGATTACTTTTCTAGAAAACAATCGATATACAAAACAGGAAATAAAAAATTTCATTCTTAAAAATAATGAATTTGCAGATTTCACTTATTCGCCTCAACGATATGACGAGCCCAAAAATGTTTATGCATCTTTAGGTTCTTCAACGTCATTACCGCAAGCGCTTTCCGGCAACGAATATCAATTTTCTTGGTACAAAAATTTGGATCAAAAAGTTCCCGGAACCTTCGAAAGTTATTATATAAATAATGTAGAAGATGATGATTTTGGCTTGTACACCTGCGAAGCATACGTTTTCGCAAAATTGCCAAAAAGGCTGATGGAAATTTCGTTTTTCAGAGAACCGGTAACTTTGGTAAAAGAGCTGGGAACGGAAGAAATAAAGAATGATTTGGTGGTTTATCCTAATCCTACAAGCGATTTTCTTTATATTAAAACTTCAAAATTAGACCTTGAACAAGTGTTTATTTTCGACCTCAGTGGAAAGCTTTTATCTTCGGAAAGATCAAAAACAATCGACGTGAGGAATTTGCCTTCCGCAACGTATATCATTTCTATAAAAACTTTCGATACTTTGAAATCATTTAAATTCATCAAACATTAAGCATAAAAATTATTTAATATTATAAAAATCGTCTTGTGAAAGGCGATTTTTTGCTTTCTAATTTTTACATTTGTTTAAATATCATTTTTATGAGTGTAAGATTCAAATCCATTCTCGATAACGATTTCTACAAAATCACGATGCAAAATGCGGTGGTGAAACTTTTTCCAAACGAAAAAGTAAAATATGAGTTCATCAATCGCGGAAAACATCATTTCCCGGATGGTTTTGATGATGAACTGAGAAAATCGGTGAACGCAATGGCAGAACTGAAACTCACAAAAGATGAGAAGGAATTCTTGCGAGAAACTTGCCCTTATCTCGATTTGCCGTATTTGGATTTTTTGGGCGGATATCATTATGATCCATCTGAAGTTACCATTGAACAAACCGAAAATGAATTGCGCGTAACGGTGGAAGGCGAATGGTACCGGACCATTTTATGGGAAGTTCCGCTTTTGGCCTTAATTTCCGAATTGCATTATGAAATGAACAATATGGTAAGAGATTCCGATGAAATCGTAGTCGCCAAAACTTTGGAAAAAGCCGAAGAACTAAACAATCTCGGCGTTACTTTCGCAGAATTTGGTACCAGAAGAAGACACTCTTATAAAGTTCACGATTTGGTAGTTGATACTATGGCGAAAAATAAAAATTCCAAATTTATCGGTTCTTCTAATATTCATTTTGCGATGAAATATGGCGTAAAGCCAATAGGAACACATGCTCACGAATGGTTTATGTTCCACGCCGCCGAATATGGTTTCAAGATGGCTAACGCGCTTTCGCTGGAACATTGGGTAGATGTATATCGCGGTGATTTGGGTGTCGCCCTATCTGATACCTATACCACGGAAGTTTTTTTCCAGCAATTTGATAAAAAATTTGCGAAACTATTTGATGGTGTTCGTCATGATAGTGGTGACCCGATAGAGTTCGCACACAAAACAATTGAACATTATAAAGCAAACGGTATCAATCCATTATTTAAATACATTATTTTTTCTGATGGTTTGAACATGGAAAAAGTAGCAGAAATCACGCACGCTTGTAAAGGGAAAATCGGAATTTCATTCGGAATCGGAACCAATTTAACCAACGATGTTGGGGTGAAACCCATGAATATCGTGATGAAACTTGTTGCCGCAAAAGCAATCAATGGAGATTGGATTCCTACGGTAAAACTTTCCGACGAAAGAGGTAAATATACTGGTGATCCAAAAATGATCGAACTTGCTAAAGAATTTTTGAGAATTCATGATTAAAATTTAAATCTAAGTTTTAAAGAATTTGTAGTAATCCCGAAAATCTTTTTTTTTCTTCCTATTTTTGAAAAATGGAAATGACTACTTTATTTATAGGGATTATTATCGGAGCTTTAATCGGAGCATTGATTGTCTATTTTTTCTTAAAATCGTCCACTATTTCTCGGACACTTTTCGATGATTTGAATAATAATTTTATTCGAACAAATTCTGATTTACAAAATTCAAACTTGAAAATCAACGAATTAGAAAATTCTTACCATAATGAGAAGCAAACAAACCTTCAGCAAACTGCAGTTTTAAATCAATTAAAAACGGATATTGCCAAAATTTCTGCTGAAAATAATGCTCAAAATCAAAGAATTGAAGAACAAACAGAAATCAACAATAATCAAAGTACAGAAATCAAAAAATTGGTTGATGAAAAAAATGAATTAATTTCAATAAAATCTCATCTCAATGCACAAAACCAAGCTTTACAAAAACTTTTAGATAGCCAAAAAGAAGAAATTGAAAAAATGCAAGCCTTGGCTAAAGAAGAATTTCAGAATCTCGCCAACAGAATTCTTGAAGAAAAATCGAAGAAATTCACCGATACGAACAAAGAAAATCTTGATCTACTCCTGAAACCCTTGGGCGAAAACCTTGAAAATTTTAAGAAAAAAGTGAGTGAAGTGTACGAAAACGAAGCACGCGAAAGGTTTTCACTGAACAACACCATCAAAATGATGATGGAGCAAACCACGAAAATCAGCCAAGAAGCGAATAATCTCGCTACAGCACTCAAAGGACAAACAAAAACACAAGGCGATTGGGGCGAGATGATTCTCGAAAGAATTTTGGAAGATTCTGGACTTACCAAAGACCGCGAATATTTCTCGCAATTCAATATAAAAAATGAAAACGGCGAGAACCAAAGACCGGATTTTGTACTAAAACTTCCAGGAAATCAAATCGTTATTATCGATTCGAAAGTTTCGTTAAACGCTTATGAACGAATGATTTCCGCTGAAGATGAAGAACAGAGAAAACAAAATCTAAACTTGCACATTTCAGCAATGAAAAGACATATTGACACCTTGGCGGAAAAAAGATACGATAATCTGAAGGAATCACTGGATTTTACGATCATGTTTGTTCCCGTGGAATCAGCTTTCCTTACTGCTTTGCAAGGGGATACACAACTGTGGAATTATGCTTACAAAAAACACATTATTTTACTGAGTCCAACCAATTTAATCGCTTATTTAAAACTGATTTCTGATGTTTGGAAACGCGATCACCACAACAAAAACGCGGCGGAAATTGCAAGACAGGCGGGAGCTTTATATGATAAATTCGACGGATTTGTAACCGATTTGCTAAAAATAGGCAAAAAAATGGATGATGCAAAAGGCGACTATGAGAATGCGATGAAAAAACTTTCCACCGGAAAAGGAAATCTGGTTGGTAGTGTACAAAAACTAAAACAATTGGGCGCAAAGGCAAGTAAAAACCTTCCGGAAGCACTTCTGGAACGAGCAAACGAAGATTCTGAAACCAATTTACTAGAAACTGAAAATACCGAAGAATAACAATGCTGATCGAAAGTTTACAAAACGAAAAAATAAAAAACCTTAGCCGAGTAATTACCGATAACCGCTTTCGCAGGAAATCTGGGATTTTTGTGGTCGAAGGCAAACAAGAAAATGAAAGAGCTCTGCAATTTCAATTCGAAAATGTAGAATTTTATATCTGCGAAAGTATTTACAATAAAGATTTTCCAAAAGGTAAAATCAATTTGGTTTCTGAAAAAATTTATGACAAGATAGCTTATCGAGGGGGTTCAGAAGGAATTATCGGAATTTATAAATCAAAGTTGAATGTTCTTTCCACTTTTAAACCCAAAGAAAATTCCTCCATAATTATTGTTGAAAGCATTGAAAAGCCTGGAAATTTGGGTGCAATCCTAAGAAGTTGCGAAGCTTTCGGAATTGATGCTTTAATTGTAACGGATGCCAAGACCGACTTTTACAATCCAAATGTGATCCGCTCGAGCGTTGGTTGCTTATTCGGAATGAATGTTTTCCAATCGAACAATCAGGAATTATTTGAATTTTTACAAGAAAACAAATTCAGTATCTATACAACTTTGATGGATGAAAGCGCAGAAGATCTTTATAAAAGAAATTTCACCGGAAAAAGTGCGTTGTTATTTGGTACCGAACATTCCGGTCTCAGTGATTTCTGGATTGGTAAAGGAAAAAATACGCTAATTCCCATGGCGGGAAGTATTGATTCACTAAATTTGAGTAATGCCGTTGCGATCAGTTGCTATGAAATATTAAGGCAAAAGCTAAATCATAAATAAAAAAAAACCACCTCTCACGGAGAAGTGGTAATTTTGTTTCTGTAAAGTATCTAATTACTTAGTAGCTTCTTTAGCAGCATCTTTAGCAGCATCAGCAGCACCTTTAGCAGCATCAGCAGCGTTAGCAGCAGCATCAGCAGTAGCATCAGCAGCTGTGTTAGCAGCATCAACAGTTACAGCAGCAGCAGAATCAACAACAGCAGCAGCAGAATCAACAACAGCAGCAGCAGAATCAACAGTTACAGCAGCAGAATCAGCAGCGTTAGCAGTTTCTACAGTTTCAGTTTTTTTACAAGCTACAAGAGCTAAAGCAGCGATACCAGCTACGAATAATGACTTTTTCATAATAAATTAAATTTAATTGTTTTGTTATTTTAAAATTTCGTTGTTCTCGTTTATCATTTTGAACAGGACAAAGGTATAGTGAGAATTAAATTTGTGTTAGAAAATTAATTGTAATATATTTGTAAAACGGTTTTACAAAAAACCAATGTTGAAAATCAATAGATTACGTAAAAATTTGCAATTGAGCGATTTAGATTTACTACACTTTGAACAGCTAAAAACGGAAGTTCAAAACCAATATTTAGCAGATCACACCCCTTCTTTCGATGATATTTCGAAATGGAAAGGGATAGACATTATATATTTCCAGGAAGATCTTCGAAAAAAGGCAAAAGGAAACATTAGTGAAAAATCTTTTTATACCTACTTCAAAAATTCCCCAGTTACTAAACTTCCGAGAATCGACATGCTGAACATTCTCTCTGTTTATGCGGGTTACATGTCTTGGTATGATTTCAAAAAGAACCATCTATTTGCAGATGAAATCTTGAAAGAAAATGAACAATTCATCCAATCAAAAGCAGAAGAAGCCGAAAAAAGCGAAAAAGCACCTCAGATTTCAGCGATTGATGAAAAAGTAGAAGAAACTCCATCAATTATACTCGAAAATACAGCAACTTCAGTAAGTGAAAATAACGTTTTACAAAAAACAATAGCTGATAATGAATCAGTTAAGGAAAACAAGGCTAATTTAGAAACTTACGATACTGAAGAAAAAAATTCGACCTATTCTCTTGTAAAAAAATATTTATGGTTAGGAATTTCTGCCGTTCTAGCTGTTTTAGTTGGACTTTTGGGTTTCAAAGATGAATTGTTTAGTAAAAAATACTACTATAGCTTCATTGATGCTGACCGAAACTCAAAAATCAATGCAGAATTGCAAGTACAAATCTTAAAAGAGAATGAATCTCCAATTTTATACGTTGCCAAACCCAATGAGCCGTTTGTCTATACAACAAAATCAAAATCATTAACCATGGTGGTTTCTTCTCCATATTATAAAACGGACACGATTCAAAGAAATTTGGAAACTGCTCCTGAAGCTGAAAATATTGAATTGAAACCAAACGATTATGCGATTATGCTCTTTTATTATTCCAAGTCTCTGAAAGATTTGAAGAAAAAAAGAGAAAGTCTAAGTTATTTGATAAATGACAATGCGTTAATTTATCAAGTTTTCGACAATCAATTTTATGGAGTAGAAACCATGGATAAACAACGATACATTAATCTCGTTACTTTACCTTCCACTTCGCTCGAAAACCTAGAGGTTATTGATACGCAAGCTAATAAATCCGGAAAAATTGTAATGATAAAATTTAAAATCGATACCGATGAAGAAAAAAATTAACCTATTGCTGATTATTTTCGCTCTCTTATTTGTATTTTCTTGCAAAAAAGAAAGCACTGAAGTTTCAGATTTGGAAAAAATAAGAAACAATAATAACAAAGTATCCTATCCGGTAACAAAAATGGATAGCGCACAAGCGATTTCTTTTATTACGAAACAAAAAATCCAGGAATTATTGGATCTTTCAACACTATATACTTCCGGAAACCGCGATACCGAAATAGATTCTGTAATTTACGCACAAATGCAAAGCTATTTTACCGAAAACGATTCGAATAAACTCAAACCGATTCTAAAACAACTTGATAGTTTCAAAGTAAAAACAGCAAAGGTTGGAAATATCTTCGTACAAAAGCACATTAAAGGTAAAGACACTTTAGATTTTGCAAAATTCGATGTGGAATATTTCGATCAAAAAGATAAACTTATAGGAAAATTCGAGAAAAATGCGCAATATATACTCAAGCCCTCTCCGGTGAAATTTAAAAAAGAATTTAAATTCTACTTCGTTGATTTTGACTTGCCGTCACCAAAAGACAGTACTGCAGTCGGCGTAACCAAATAATCTAAAGGAACATCGGCCTCCCAAATATCATCGATCATTTCATCAGGATTAAAAAAATTAACACCGATTTTTTGAGCATTTGAATTTATTTTTTCGAAAAGAGAATCATAAAATCCTTTTCCATATCCTACTCTATTTCCTTGCTTATCACAATACAATAACGGAGTAATCACTAAATCAAAATCGTCCTCGCCAGAATCTTGGTCGATTTCCGGTTCCGGAATTCCCCAATTGTTTTTTATAAAATTGGTTTTAGCATTAATTTCAACAGAAATCAATTTTTCATCAACCATTTTTGGAACGAAAACTTTGATTTCCCGTCTCAGCAATTCCTCAATAAAATTTTGTGTATCAACCTCCTTTTTACTCAGAATCGGTAAAAAGCAATGAACTTTTTGATTTTCTTTTATAGTGAAATACTGAAAAAGATTGTTAAAAATAAGTTCAGAAAGCAGCAAAACCTCATCCGGAGATAAGGTTTTACGTTTCTCTGTGTATTTTTTTCTAATCTCTTTTTTTGTCATTTTAATTAAGACAAAATTTTAAATAATTTGTCTGACAAACGAATTCTAAAAGGAACTGGGAAAGTAATTTGATCACCTTTTTTGGCAGACTGATTAGGTTCTCCGTTCACGAAAATTTCCGTAATGATCAACTCCTTTTCTCCTGTTGTCGGACCAGATATAAGCACCTTATCTCCTATTAACAATTCATTTTCCAATAAAAACTGTGCAATTTTGGATTTGGAGTAATAATGCTCCGCCTTTCCAATCAATGTTTTTTTGATGGCAATTTTTTGGTGAATATTTTTGGTCTCCACTTTCGCTAACGGCTTTTGTGGTAATTCTCCGGATCTCTTGAATTTTAGCGCTTCCGATTTTCCTTTCTTGAAAATTTTGTTTCCAACCTGTAAACCTTTTCTCAGTTTAGCTTGTTCTTCCAACGGTAAATGAATAACTTCTAAACACTCTGTCGAACAGCAGTTTTCCATCGCAGCTTTACATTCATCACACTGAATGAATAACAAATGACACGCATCATTATAACAATTGGTGTGGTTATCACAAGGTTTTCCACATTGGTGACACTGTGAAACGATATCGTCGGTAATTCTTTCCCCTAAACGGTGATCAAAAACGAAATTTTTCCCAATAAACTTGCTTTCAATGTTTTCTTCTTTGATTTGACGGGCATATTCGATAATACCTCCTTCCAACTGGAAAACATTTTTAAAACCTTGATGTTTGAAATAAGCACTCGCTTTTTCGCAACGGATACCACCGGTACAATACATCAATAGGTTTTTATCCTCCTTAAATTCCTGAAGTTGCTCATTGATGATTGGTAAACTTTCTCTAAAAGTTTCTACATCCGGAGTTATTGCACCTTGAAAATGGCCAACTTCACTTTCATAATGATTTCTAAAATCAACGACAATGGTATTTGGATCTTCAAGCAAAGTATTGAATTCGCGAGCTTTCAGATGGACTCCCTTATTGGTAACATCGAAAGTTTCATCATTTAAACCATCGGCAACAATTTTATTTCTAACTTTTATGGTAAGTTTTAAAAATGAATGATTGTCTTGTTCTACAGCAACATTTAAGCGGATACCTTTCATGAAGTCATAAACCTCCAATGTATCGCGGAAAGCATCAAAATTATCCGCAGGAACACTCATCTGAGCATTAATTCCTTCGTGAGCGACATAAATTCGGCCCAAAGCATCGAGTGCATTCCAGGCTATAAATAATTCGTCGCGAAATTGTTTTGGATTTTCGATTTTGGCGTACGCATAGAAAGACAAAGTAAGTCGTTGCTTACCGGCTTCATCAATAAGTTGAGCTCTTTCTTCTGCGCTTAAAGTGTTGTACAGTTGCATGCTATAAACGTTTTAAGTGAGAATAATAATTTTGCAAAGATAAGAATTCCAAAGTTAGGGCAAAAATGAAATTCCTATCATGTTTTAATATTTTAAAATTCGCTGTAAATATATTTTAAAATATGGCGATCCAAATCGGTGAAAGTTACTTTCCGTCTAGCCATCGCCAATTCGGCAACTTCGTACGCTTTTTCTAATTTAAATTTTTCATCGCCTTTCATTCCTCCCCAAGAAAAGTTTTCGATCAGGTTCGGCGGAAATCCGCTTTTGAAAATATTAGCGGCAACACCAACAACAGTTCCTGTATTAAACTGTGTATTAATCGCACTTTTAGAATGATCGCCCATAATTAATCCGGCAAATTGTAAGCCGGTGTTGGCGAATCTTTTGGTTCTGTAATTCCAAAGTTTTACCTCAGCGTAATTATTTTTTAAATTGGAGGAATTCGTATCTGCACCCAGATTACACCATTCACCAATGACTGAATTACCTACAAATCCATCGTGACCTTTATTGGAATATCCGAAAATCACGATGTTATTCACTTCGCCCCCTACTTTACAATGAGGACCGATGGTTGTAGCACCATAAATTTTCGCACCCAAATTAAATTTGGAATCATCGCAAAGTGCGATTGGACCTCTCAGATTACAACCTTCCATCACTTCGGCATTTTTACCAATATAGATTTTTCCGGTTTTGGTATTTAAAGTTGAAAATTCAACATTGGCGCCTTTTTCAATGAACAAATCGTTAGCATCACCTAGAAAACCATTGGTCGCGGAAAGTTCCTCTGAAACTCTACCTTTCGTCAGCAACTCAAAATCGAAATCGATGGCTCTTTCATTGAATGAAAATAAATCCGTTGGCTGCTTGAACATGAGAACACCTTCATGGATATCTGTCATCTTCTCGATTTGATTTAAAGAAAATTTTTCCATATTGATTCTTGCCACCAATAGTTCGTTTTCATAAACCAAAGCCTCACCCAATTTTAAATCTTTAATCTGCTGCAAAACCTCATCACTTGGAAGAAAATTGGATACGATGAATATACTTTCTGCTTCTTCGGGCTTCTTGAATTTTTCTTGCAAATAATCTTCAGTGATATAGGAAACCTCATCGATCTGTAATAATTTCTGCCACCTTTCTGCAAAAGTGAGGATTCCGCAACGCATTTCTGCAACAGGTCTTGTGAAAGTAAGCGGTAAAAAATCTTCCCAAAATTGGGCGTCGGAAAAAACAAGTTGGGCCATCTAGTAACAAAATTTTTGATGAAACGATTAAACAATAAAGTCCAAAATTACAACAAAAAAAGCCTTTCAGAAACCTGAAAGACTTTAATATTGGTAAAAACCTCTAAAATTATTTAGAGAATTTTTTGTATTTGTTCATAAATTTATCAACTCTACCTGCAGTATCAACCAATTTCACTTTACCAGTGTAAAAAGGGTGAGAAGTTGAAGAGATTTCCATTTTGATTAATGGGTAAGTTTCTCCTTCATATTCAATAGTATCTTTGGTATCTGCTGTAGATTTGCAAAGAAACATCTCGTCGTTACTCATGTCTTTGAAAACAACAAGTCTATAATTTTCCGGGTGGATTCCGTTTTTCATAATAAAAATTTTAATAAATTAAAGTTTTGCTTCAGAAATAGTAATGGATATTCCTCTGCTAATTTTTAGACCGCAAAAGTACAATTATTTTTTTAATTTGCAAATACTCAGTTTGATAATTTTTAAATTTTTCGGTTCAACAATTTTAATTAAATTTGAAAACTATATCTATTTCCCAATTCAATGAATAAAGTAAAATTCATATTCGCAATCTCTTTCTGGTTTCTTTTAACAGCTGTTGCTTGTAACAGGGACGATATCAATTTTGAAAGTCCTTCGCAATTGCTTCGTTTTTCTGCCGATACCGTTTTTTGCGATACCGTTTACAACCAAGTTCGATCCGAGACTTATGCGGTGAAGATCTACAATACCGAAGATAAAGATGTGATGATTCCTAAAATTTCCTTGGAGAACGGATCTTCTTCTTTATATAGAATCAATGTTGACGGAAAAGCGGGAACTGACTTCACGAATGTTCCACTTAGAAAAAACGACAGTCTTTATATATTTGTTGAAATTGCGCCAATAGCAAACGCTCCTGAAGCGATTGCCGAGGATCGAATTACTTTCCAAACGCCGGCCGGAAACCAGCACGTTACTTTGTTTTCAGTGGTTCAAGATGCCGAATTTTTCATCCAAACGGATAGCAACCCAAATGTTTTGGCCGAAAACACCAACTGGACCAACGAAAAAGCAAAAATAATTTTCGGCGATCTTACTCTCGAAGCCGGAAAAACATTGAATATTCAGAAGGGAACAAAAGTGTACTTCCATAAAAATAGCGCCTTGAAAATTTCTAGAAATGCCACACTAAATGTTGCAGGCGATCTAAACGAAGAAGTAACCTTCCGAGGAGATAGAAACGACGCCAGATACGATACCATCCCTAAAAATTGGAACGGAATTTCTTTTGACATCGGAGCCAAATTGGAAATGAATTATGCTAAAATTTTCGGCGGAACGCGAGGCTTGGAAATGACCGAAACGCAAGCCAATATTAAAAATACAATCATTCATACTCACCAGGAATATGGAATTTTCGCGGTGAATTCCACCATAAATGCATCCAACCTAGTAATGAATAATTGTGGAGAAGCAGATTTGGGAATTTTCAAGGGTGGTAATTACAATATCGCACATTCGACCTTGGCAAATTACTGGGATTTCAATTCCGCCTTACCAGGATTAGGAATCTACGCAACAAACGAGTATCAGAATGGAACTGCCTTAGAAAATGGACCATTAACCTTAAAAATCAACAATTCCATCATTTACGGAAATGCTGAAAACATGGTGGAATTGAAACAAACTTCCGGACAAATATTCACAACGGAATTCAATTATTCTTTATTAAAATATGGTCCAAACGCAAATTATTTGACTTCAAATTCCATTAAAAATGACGATCCTAAATTCGTGAATTATTTTACTCAAAAATTAAACTTAAGGGTAAAAGATGATTCCCCAGCGAAAGGTAAAGGAAACCAAGCAGTAGCGGCTATCTTCCCGTTGGATATTGTAAAAAACACTCGAACATCTTCCCCAACCATAGGCGCTTATCAATAAAATTATGGAAATTACCAAGCTCCAAAAGGAAGTCGATGATTGGATAAAAACCATCGGTGTCCGCTATTTCAACGAGCTCACGAATATGGCGATGCTCACCGAAGAAGTTGGCGAAGTGGCCAGAATTATCGCAAGAAGATACGGTGAACAAAGCGAAAAGGAGAGCGACAAGACAAAAGATTTGGGCGAAGAACTTGCCGATGTTTTATTTGTAACTTTATGTTTGGCGAACCAAACCGGAACGGATTTACAAGCTGCTTTTGATAAAAAAATGAAAGTAAAAACAGAAAGAGACGCCGATCGACACCAAAATAATAAAAAACTGAAATAACCATTCACTTTCAAAATGCTATTAAAAAACTCTAAATTAATAGGAAACCAAACGATAGAAATCAGCGGTTCGAAAAGTATTTCGAATCGCTTGTTGATTCTGCGTCAACTCTTCAACAATATCGAAATCAAAAATCTCTCAAACTCTCAAGATACTCAATTGCTTGAAAAAGCTTTGAACAGCAATGCGGAAATCATCAACATTCATCATGCCGGAACAGCGATGCGCTTCCTTACTTCATATTTTTCCATTCAGGAAGGAAAAACGGTTGTTTTAACCGGTTCCCAAAGAATGAAACAAAGGCCAATACAATTTTTGGTGGATGCTTTAAGAGCATTAGGAGCCGAGATATCTTACCTTGAAAAAGAAGGTTTTCCTCCATTAAAAATAACAGGAAAAAAAATCGAGAAAAATACAGTGACCATTTCTGCCAATATTTCGAGCCAATTTATTTCCTCATTAATGCTGATCGGCGCAAAGTTGGAAAATGGTTTAGAAATAATTTTGGAGGGGAAAGTTACTTCCAAACCTTATTTGGAGATGACCTTAAAAATTCTCCGAACAGTAGGAATTGCAAATCATTGGGACGGAAATACCATCAAAATTGAGCCGATGGATTCGAATAATCACCTCGAAAAACATCTGCAAAACATCCCATTTATTGTGGAAAGCGATTGGAGTTCGGCCTCTTATTTTTATTCTTTGGCAGCAATTTCCAGAGAAACCATTAATTTAAAAAGCTTCAAACCTTATTCACTTCAAGGTGATTCAGCATTAAGAGAAATTTATTGGGACTTTTTTGGCGTAAATACGATTTCGGAAGGTGCTGAAGCGAAAATTTCCCTGCTTCCGGAACATTATTTCAATTTCCCCGACAAGATTATCTTAAATATGAACGATTGTCCGGATATTGCGCAAACGCTTTGTGTAACGGCGACCGCTCTGAAAATTCCGTTTGAAATCACCGGTTTGGAAACATTGAAAGTAAAAGAAACGGATCGCCTATTAGCATTGAAAAATGAATTATTTAAGATAGGTTGTATTTCTGAAATTACGGATGATTCCATCGTTTCTTTAAAATTTTTTGAACCCAACGAGAATATTTCGATCGCAACCTACAACGATCACAGGATGGCAATGAGTTTTGCTCCTTTTTGTTTGGTTAAAGAAATTAACATTGAAAATGAAGACGTCGTAGAAAAATCTTATCCCGATTTTTGGACAGATTTGAAAAAAATTATTGAAACAAAAGCATAAAAAATGACGATTATCATCACAGGAACTTCCGCAGGTATTGGCTTGGCTTTGGCTGAATATTTTGGAAAAAATGGACATCAGGTTTACGGATTGAGTAGAAAAAATACCGAATCCGATTTCTTTAAAACAATTCCGACCGATATTACGGAGCACTCACAAATTGAAAATGCGATTGCAGAAATTTTAAAGAAAGAAAAAAGAATCGACCTGCTGATCAATAATGCGGGCATGGGAATGGTTGGCGCTGTGGAAGATTCTAAGAAAGAGGAAATTCTGAAGTTATTCAACCTCAATTTGGTAGGTGCAGTGCAAATGATGAGTGGAGTTTTACCAAAAATGCGTGAACAAAAAGCAGGACAAATCATCAATATTTCGAGTATTGGATCTGAAATGGGATTGCCTTTCCGCGGATTTTACTCGGCTTCAAAATCTGCTTTGGATAAAGTTACAGAAGCGATTCGCTACGAAGTTTCCCCATGGAATGTTGAAGTTTGTACCCTTCATTTGGGCGACATTAAAACAAAAATTGCCGAAAACCGAGTAAAAACAGAAGTTTCCGAACCATATAAAAAAACGTTTGAGAAAGTATATGCTTTAATGAACTCCCATGTGGACGATGGCAGCGAACCAGCTGAAGTTGCGGAATACATTGAGAAACTGCTGGAAAAAAAAACGTGGAAAGCACATTACTACTTCGGGAAATTCGGACAAAAAATCGGAGTTCCTTTGAAGTGGATTTTGCCACAGAATTTCTATGAAAACCTCATGAAAAAGTATAATAAAATGGATTGATCCCGCATCAATCCATTTTCCTTTTCCCTAAGATTAAAATATTTCCTGTGCTATTTTCTTGATATTGTCACTTTTTCCCATCGAATAAAAATGCAAAACGGGAGCTCCAAAATCCACTAATTCTCTACATTGAGCAATCGCCCATTCGATGCCGATTTGTTTTACCGCTGTATTATCTTTTGCTTTTTCAACTTCAGAAATCAAATCTTCGGGCAAATCTATTTTGAAAACTTTCGGTAACATTTGCAGGTGACCTTTCGTAGCAATCGGCTTAATTCCAGGAATTATAGGAACATTAATCCCAATTTCCCGCGCCTGTTTTACAAAATCAATGAATTTTCTGTTGTCGAAAAACATTTGGGTGACAATATAATCTGCTCCTGCATCTATTTTTTGTTTCAGCCATTTCAGATCATAATTCAGCGAAGGCGCTTCTATATGTTTTTCGGGATAACCGGCAACTCCGATACAAAATTTATTTTCCTCCGCGGATATTTTTTCGTCATGAAGGTATTTTCCTCGACCCAAATCATTCATCTGATGTACCAAATCCATCGCGTTCTTATGTCCCCCGACGGTCGGAACAAAATACTGGTCACCTTTCATCGCATCCCCACGCAAAGCCATTACATTATCGATGCCGAGGTACATACAATCTACTAAAAGATATTCGGTTTCTTCCTGAGAAAAACCACCACACAAAACATGCGGAACGGTATCAACATTATATTTATGCTGAATTGCGGCGCAAATTCCCAAAGTTCCCGGACGCATTCTGGTAATCCTTCTTTCCATCAAACCATTTCCTTTGTCCAGATAAATATATTCTTCCCGGGACGTTGTGACATCAATAAAAGGTGGTTTAAATTCCATCAATGGATCGATGTTTTTATACAAATCTTCAATTCCGATACCTTTTTGTGGAGGAACTACTTCTAAAGAAAACAAAGTTTTCCCTTTGGCATTTTTTATATGGTCTGTAATTTTCATTTTTTATTTAAAGTTTTCTAACTTTTATCATTTAAACTGATGCACTTTTTTCTTTTAGTTTAATCTGCCAAGTTGGGAGATAACCATTTTCTCGCGAATTCCAAATCGACTCCTTTTCTTTCGGCATAATCCTTTAATTGATCTTCGGAGATTTTACCCACTCCGAAATATTTGGATTGCGAATTGGCAAAGTAATATCCAGAAACAGCTGCTGTTGGGAACATTGCCAAACTTTCCGTTAATTCTAATCCGATATTTTCTTTCACTTTCAGCAAATCCCAAATCGTGTTTTTTTCCAAGTGATCCGGACAAGCTGGATAACCAGGAGCCGGACGAATTCCTAAGTATTTCTCGGCGATTAAATCTTCATTTTCCAAATTTTCATTTTCTGCATAACCCCAAAACTCGGTTCGCACTTTGTGATGCAAAAATTCTGCGAATGCTTCTGCGAGACGATCTGCCAAAGCTTTTACCATAATAGCATTATAATCATCGCCATCATCATAGTATTTTTGTGCTAATTCTTCGGTGCCGAAACCTGTAGTGACCGCAAAAGCACCAATATAGTCTTGCTTTCCGGAAGTTCTTGGGGCAATAAAATCACTTAACGCTAAATATTCCTTGCCTGCTGATTTTTTCAGTTGCTGTCTTAATGTACAAAACTTCGTTAATTCGTTTCCTTTCTCGTCATAAACCAAAATATCGTCTTGCTCATTTGCGTTTGCAGGAAAAATTCCAAAGATTCCTTTAGAGGTAAATAGCTTCTTATCAATAATTTTATCGAGTAAGATTTTAGCATCTTTAAATAATTCTGTGGCTTGTTTTCCTATAATTTCATCGGTTAAAATCTCCGGATATTTTCCGTGTAAATCCCAACTTCTGAAAAAAGGTGACCAATCTATAAAATCGAGCAATTCGCTTAAATCTTGATTTTCAATAATTTGAATTCCCAAAAAATTAGGTCGAACAATTTCTAGATTTTCCCAATCAATTGTAAATTTTTGCTGTCGGGCTTCTTCAATGGAGATGTATTCTTTCTCAAATTGTCGGTTTAAGAATTTCTGACGAAAATCTTCATAATCGCTTTTCAAATCCGCTTTATAGCGTTCACTATTTTGATCTAAAAGTTGAGACACCACGCCAACCGCTCTGGAAGCATCGTTTACATGAACCACGGGTTGACCATATTTAGGGAAAATTTTCACTGCGGTGTGGGCTTTTGAAGTTGTTGCGCCACCAATCATTAATGGGAAATGCAAATTTTTTCTCTGCAACTCATCAGCAACGTGAACCATTTCATCTAAACTCGGCGTAATTAATCCACTGAGACCAATTACATCTACATTATGGTCGATCGCTGCCTGAATAATTTTTTCCGCTGGAACCATCACTCCGAGGTCGATAATTTCGTAATTATTGCACCCTAAAACTACGCTCACAATATTTTTGCCGATATCGTGAACATCGCCTTTCACTGTTGCCATCAAGATTTTTCCGTTGGATTTTTGCTTTTCATCCTTAACCGCTTCAATGAAAGGTTGCAGATAAGCAACGGCTTTTTTCATCACTCTCGCAGATTTCACCACTTGTGGCAGGAACATTTTTCCGCTTCCGAAAAGATCGCCTACAACGGCCATTCCAGCCATTAAATTGGTTTCAATAACATCCAACGGTCTTTCGGATAATTTTCGGGCTTCTTCCACATCTTCTATGATGAATCGGTCGATTCCTTTCACCAAAGAATGCGTAATTCTTTCTTGCAAACTGAGTTTTCGCCATTCCAACTCTTCTACAAATTCCTTCTTAATGGATTTTACCCTTTCGGAATATTCCAGAAGTCGTTCTGTGGCGTCATCTCTACGATCAAGCATTACATCTTCCACCAATTCGAGTAATTCTTTCGGGATTTCATCATAAACTTCCAACATCGTTGGATTTACGATTCCCATATTCATTCCGGCTTTGATGGCGTGATAAAGAAAAACAGAATGCATGGCTTCCCGAACATTATCGTTTCCGCGGAAAGAAAATGAGACATTGGAAACTCCTCCACTCACCGAAACATTTGGGAGATTTTCTCGAACCCATTTCGTTGCTTCAATGAAATCTAAGGCATTTCGCCGATGTTCTTCCATTCCTGTAGCAACGGGAAAAATATTGAGGTCGAAAATAATATCTTCCGATGGAAAACCGATTTCGTTGACCAAAATATCATAAGATCTTTTGCAAATTTCAATTCTTCGAGCGTAATTATCGGCTTGTCCTTCTTCATCAAAAGCCATTACAATTACCGCTGCACCGTATCTTTTTATTTTTTTTGCCTCATTTTTAAATTCCTCTTCACCACCTTTCAAGCTGATAGAATTTACCACACATTTCCCTTGCACAACCTGTAATCCTGCTTCTAAAATTTCCCATTTTGAAGAATCGATCATGATTGGAATTCTGGAAATATCGGGTTCGGAAGCGATAAGATTGAGAAATTTCACCATCGCCGATTTACCGTCTAATAATCCGTCATCAAAATTTACATCGAGGATTTGTGCGCCACCTTCTACTTGATGGCGTGCTATATCAAGTGCTTCTGAGAATTTTTCTTCCTTAATTAAACGAAGGAATTTTTTCGATCCAGCCACATTGGTCCGTTCTCCAATATTAATAAAATTGGATTCAGGGGTTGCGTAGAGGGGTTCTAAACCAGATAATTTCAAGTTTTTAGATTTTGGTTTTTGGTTTTTAGTTTTTTCGTTAATGAGATTATCGTTTGTTGTCATTGTCAATTTTTTTGTAATAATTAATAAATCCATTCAGTAATTTTTTACAATTCTGAATATCAATAATTACACGGTCAAAGGTTTGCTGTGAAATATAATCTAAATCGCACGCAAGATAAAGCTGAGTTTCCAGTTCGAAAATTGAACCCCTTGAAATATAAAGAAATGCCAAGGTTCCCCTTGGTGTATTCCGGCCACATCCTTCGGCAATATTAGAAGGAATGGACACAGCGCATCTTCTGATTTGGCTCGACAAACCAAAAACTTCCTCTTTTGGAAAATTGATTGTTAGAAGGTAAATTTCTTTTACCAATTTCCTAGTCTCCAGCCAAATATCTAAATCAGTATAGTTCATCTAAAAACTAAAAACAATTAACCAAAAACTAATTTTCTGGGTTCGTAATTTTTCACCAAATCAGCGATAGCTTTGATATGTGGCGGCGTAGTTCCGCAACAACCTCCGATAATGTTGATGAGCCGTTTTTCAGCATAAGTTTTAATTTGTTCCGCCATGAATTCCGGGCTTTCATCGTACTGACCGAAAGCATTCGGCAAACCTGCATTCGGATAAGCGGAAATATAGAAATTGGAATTATTGGAAAGCGTTTCCAGATAAGGCGTAAGCTGTTCCGCACCTAAAGCGCAATTGAAGCCAACGCTCAGGAGATTCAAATGTGAAACTGAAATGAGAAATGCTTCCGCGGTTTGCCCACTCAAAGTTCTTCCGGACGCATCGGTAATTGTGCCCGAAACCATGATCGGAATTTGAATGTTCCTTTCTTCCTGGATTTCATCAATCGCAAAAAGCGCAGCTTTGGCATTCAATGTATCAAAAATTGTTTCTACCAGAAGTATATCGGAACCACCATCTAAAAGTGCTTCTGCTTGTTGTTTATAGGCGATTCTTAATTCATCAAAGGTAATTGCTCGATAACCTGGATCATTCACATCGGGACTCAAACTTGCAGTTTTGTTTGTTGGACCAATGGAACCCGCAACAAATCTTGGTTTATCAAGATTTTTTTCGGTGAATTCGTCGCAAACTTTTCTGGCGATTTTCGCCGATTCAAAATTGAGTTCGTAAACCAAATCTTCCATGTGATAATCGGCCATGGCAATGGTTGTTCCCGAAAAAGTGTTGGTTTCGATAATGTCCGCTCCGGCTTCTAAATATTTTCGGTGAACCTCTTCAATCGCCTGTGGTTGGGTGAGCGAAAGCAAATCGTTGTTTCCTTTTAGGGGATGTTCCCAATTTTTGAATCTTTCACCACGATAATCCTCTTCCTCAAATTTATAGCGCTGCAACATCGTTCCAATTGCTCCATCGAGAACTAAAATTCTTTCGGATAACGCTTTGTATAATTGTTCTGAATTTTTCATTTTTTATAAAATTTTGTTGGATAATCGCACTTTGCAGCCCGACTTGAGCGGAGCTCTTTTTGCTGCAGCGAAGCGGAGGCAAAAAAGCGGGAGCGGAAGGCGGAAAAAGCTGCCCAAATAAATTTAATCCAACGCCTGTTTTAAGTCATTAATTATATCCTCCACATTTTCTAAACCGACAGAGCAACGCACCAAACCTGCTGTAATTCCCACTTCGTTTCTTTCTTCGTCCGACAACTTAGAATGCGTCGTGGAAGCCGGATGGGTAACGATAGTTCGGGTGTCGCCAAGATTTGCGGAAAGCGAACACATTTTGATTTTATTTAAAAAATTCCTGCCGCCTTCGATTCCACCTTTTATTTCGAAAGCGACGATATTTCCGCCCAATTTCATTTGTTTTTTTGCAATTTCGTAACTTGGATGAGAAGGTAAAAAAGGATACTTCACCAAAGAAACATTAGGGTGAGTTTCCAGATACTCCGCGACTTTCTGGGCATTTTCGCTATGTTTTTCGACTCTAATAGAAAGTGTTTCCAAACTTTTGCTCAAAACCCATGCATTGAAAGGCGACATTGCAGGTCCGGTATTTCTGGCGAATAAATAAATTTCTCGAATTAAATCTTGTTTTCCTACGGCAATTCCACCCAAAACACGCCCTTGCCCATCCATTAATTTTGTGGCGGAATGTACTACCAAATCCGCTCCGTACTTAATCGGCTGCTGAATATAAGGCGTTGCAAAACAATTATCTACGATGAAAATTAAATTATGCTTTTTGGCAATTTCACCGAAAAACTCAAGATCTAAAATTTCAATTGCTGGATTGGTCGGAGTTTCGAGATAGAGGATTTTAGTATTTGGTCGAATATACTTTTCAACATTTGCAGAATTCTCAGCTTTGAAATAGGTAGTCTCGATATTCCATTTCGGAAAATATTTGGTAAACAAGGTATGTGTAGATCCAAAAATCGATTGACAACTCAGAATATGATCACCGTAACGGAGTAAAGCTGCGAAGGTGGAATAAATCCCCGCCATCCCTGTTGCAAACGAATATCCGGCTTCCGCACCTTCCATTTTCACAATTTTTTCTGTGAATTCATTAACATTGGGATTGGAAAAACGGCTATATAAATTTTTGTCTTTTTCTTCGGCAAAACTCGCGCGCATATCTTCGGCATTTTCAAATACAAAACTGGAGGTAAGATACAACGGAGTAGAATGTTCATCAAAGTGTGATCTTTGCGATTGTGTTCTGACTGCCAATGTTTCGAAATTATTGGTTGGTTTATCTTGGTTCATCGTATTAATTATAGATTATTTGTTTTCAGAAAGTCTTAAAATATCACCAAAAACGCCTCTTGCAGTAACTTTAGCGCCGGCGCCGGCTCCCATGATCACGATTGGATTTTCTCCATAACTTTCGGTGTAAATTTCAAAGATAGAATTGGAGCCTTTTAGTTGTCCGAGTGCGGAATTGGCCGGAACCGATACCAAATTTACTTGCAACTCTCCTTTTTCTTTTTGCAAATCCCCGTACAAATCGCCTACGAAACGCAATACATGATTTTTTTCTTGTTGATTTTTAATTTTTTCGAAAACCTCATCTAATTCGCTCAAATTCTCCACAAACTCTTGGCTGCTGCAGTTCTGCAAGTTTTCTGGGACTAAATTTTCAACATTTATATCAGAAAATTCATTCATCAAATCGAGTTCACGGGCAAGAATTAACAATTTTCTGGCAACATCATTTCCGGACAAATCCTCGCGCGGATCGGGTTCGGTAAACCCTTTTTCCATTGCCTCTTTCAAAATGGTTGAAAATTTTTCATCGCGAACGGAGAAATTATTAAAAATATAGCTCAACGAACCAGAAAAAACACCTTTAATTCTTGTAATATTTTCGCCAGACAGGTGCAATAGTTTTATGGTATCGATCAGTGGCAAACCAGCTCCGACGTTGGTTTCGTATAAATATTTTTTATTTTTTTTTGCTAAAACATGCCGGAAATTTCGATATTCCGGAATGGGAAGCGTGTTGAAGATTTTGTTGGAAGAAACCAAGTCGAAACCATTTTCCGCCAAAGCAGGATAGTTTTTTACGAAGTCTTTACTCGCAGTATTATCAACGACAATAAGATTTTCTAGCTGATTTTCATGAGAAAACGCTATTAAATTATTGATATTGGATGCTTTTTCTGTTAGATGAATTTCATCATTCCAGTTATCTCCAAAACCATTTTTATTAAAAGCGATTTTTCTGGAATTGGCTATAGCAATGATTTTCAGATCGATTTTTTTTCGGTTTCGGATTTCTTCTGAACTTTCCAGTACTTGATTAATTAAGGTTTTTCCAACATTCCCGTGACCAATTATTGCAAGATGTACCGTTTTAGGTTTGGAAAAAATTTCTGCTTCAATGATATTTTTCGCCTTTTCATCTTGGGAAGAAGTAACCACAATATTGATGCGATTTTCGGCAGCAACTTGGTTCAGAATCAAAGGAAAGATGTTATTGCGTGCCAATTCCGACATTATCTTATTGAAGTCATTGGCGACGAAACCAATTACAGATACATTATTAATGCTATAAATCTGGCTTACCTTTCCTGATTTTCTTTCTTTTTCAAATTCATTGATGAGACAACTTACCGCTTTTTCTGCATCATTTTCACTAACCAAAACAGAGATTCCATTTTCAATCGCCTGTTGGGAAATCACTCCGACACTGATTCTAGCGTACGTAAGCGCTTTAAAAATCCGACCATCTACGCCAACTTCTCCTAAGAAATTTTCACCTTCAAACTTTATAATTGCACGGTTTTTTAAAACTTTTATTTCGTTTTTCTTTATCATTTATTATAATATTTTTTCTAAAATTTTATTAAGTTGTTCATATTCCATCAAAAAGGCATCATGGCCATGAATGGATTTTATTTCGTGATAGAATGTGTTTGGCTTGGTTTTATGAAGAACCTCAAAACATTTTTTCATTTCTGAAGCTGGGAAAAATAAGTCGGAATCTACCGAAACCAGATGCAATTCAGCTTTAATGTTTTTTAATTGTTCAGCATCTGAATTGATGGTCATTAGAAGCTGGTTCATCAAGCGATATGCTTTTAAAGTAAATCGTTGCGCTAAACTTTTTCCATGGAAAGTAAGCCAATCATGAGATTTTCTTATTTGTTGAGTTTCATCCCATTCATTACCGAATCTTCGGTTTATAGATTCCGGCGTTCGGTAACACAACATCGCATGCATTCGGGCTTTTTCCAGTGGGTTTTCATCGATATTAAGTAGAAATTGCTGCACCAAACATTGTGAATAGAGCCAATCGGAAGTTTTGTAATCGCACGCAATCGGAATAAATCTTTCAGCCAAATCATTCTTAATGGCGAGCATTTCCCAACCAATCGCACCTCCTAAAGAGCCACCAATCATCGCGTAAAGCTTTGTAATCTTTAATGAAAATAACCCTTCCAGGAAAATTTTTGCAATATCTTTTGTTGTGAAATCTTCGTAATTATGAATACAATGGCCATCAAATCCATTTCCTGGAATATTAAAACATAGAACGGTAAATCTATTCGTATCAACTATTTTTTGAGCGCCGACCAAGGTTTTCCACCAACCATTTTCTCCCGAAACGTTAGAATTCCCGGTTAATGCGTGATTGATAAGAATAATGGGAGCCGAAAGAAGTTCAGCGCCAAAAATTTGATAAGAAAGATTAAGGTCAAGATTAATTCCTGACTGAAACTTAAATTGATAAAGTGTGATATGTTGTAGCGAAGTTTCCAATTTTATATAAAATAAAAATTGAAAATGCTACCAGAAAAAGGTAAAAAAAGTTCGTGTTATCTGTACCCAAATTAGGGTTAGAATGTAGCACCTTCTCCGTTTCCGAAGGGTTGCCAAGGTATCATTGAGTCTAATCTCTCCACCTTTCTTGATAACATTTTCAATATGTAAATGAACAAAATCTGGGTCAAAGATAAGTATTTATTTCAATTTGGAAAAAATAATATTTTCATAATTTCGCAGCTGAAATATGATTTTATGAATGCAGAGAAAGAGAGAATGCTTGATGAGCGCTGGAAAAATTGGGGTCCTTATGTTAGCAATCGGCAATGGGGAACTGTACGGGAGGACTATAGCTCCGATGGAAATGCCTGGGACTACACCAGCTATGACGGAGCCCTAAGCAGAGCCTATCGATGGAATGAAGACGGAATTGCCGGAATCTGTGATCATCATCAAAAACTTTGTTTTGCTTTTTCGTTTTGGAATCGTAGAGATAAAATGATCAAAGAGCGATTCTTCGGACTAAGTAATCACCAAGGAAACCACGGCGAAGACCTCAAAGAAATTTTCTATTATTTGGATAATACGCCAACCCATTCTTACATGAAAATGGTGTATAAATATCCTATTAATGAATTTCCTTACGATCAATTGATCAACGAAAATTCACGTCGAAGCAAAAAAGAAGCTGAATTCGAGATCATTGATACAGAAATATTTAAAGATAATGCCTATTTTGATATTTTTATAGAGTATGCAAAAGCTTCGCAAGATGATTATCTGATTCGATTAACAGCCGTTAATAGAAGCAATAAAAAAGCGCCACTGGTTATTTTGCCGACGCTATGGTTTCGCAATAATTGGAGTTGGGGATATGAACGCCCTCACCCAAAACTAAAATCTTCGGCTAAAGGAATTATTGACATTGAACATGAAAATAATTCTATGAAAAAGCTTTATGCTAAAGACAAAAACACTACGTTATTCTGTGACAATGAAACCAATTCGTTAAAGCTGTTCAACGCTCCAAGTGAAAACCGATATTTCAAAGATGGAATTAATGAATATCTGGTCCACGGCAAAGAATCAGCAATAAACCCGGAAAAAACAGGTACTAAAGCAAGTTTCTACGTTGATACTGAGCTCGAAGGTGGTGAAAGCCAAACTTTCGAATTCCGCTTATCTTCTGGCGAGCTAGAAGATGCATTCTTTGATTTTGATAAGATTTTTAATTTGCGAAAAAAAGAAACCGAGGAATTCTATCATGAAATTCAACACGAAATTGAAAATGAAGAAGAGAAAAATATCCAGCGACA
Organism: Chryseobacterium senegalense; assembly: GCA_001403755.1. Taxonomy (GTDB): domain Bacteria; phylum Bacteroidota; class Bacteroidia; order Flavobacteriales; family Weeksellaceae; genus Kaistella; species Kaistella senegalense. Next base: position 300,164 of record CYUH01000013.1, read on the forward strand.
AGCTTTTGCAGGCTTGCTTTGGAACAAACAGTTCTATCATTATGATGTATCAAAATGGCTGAAAGGCGATCCAAAATATAAAGCGAACCGGAATTTCAACCAATACGTAAGAAATACGGAGTGGGAACATATGCAAAACAAAGATATCATCTCGATGCCGGACAAATGGGAATATCCTTGGTTTGCGACTTGGGATTTGGCATTTCATTGTGTCCCATTTGCGATTTTGGATTCTGCATTTGCAAAATGCCAGCTGAAACTTTTGACCAAAGAATGGTATATCCACCCAAATGGGCAACTTCCGGCCTACGAATGGGATTTCAGTGATGTGAATCCTCCCGTTCACGCTTGGTCAACCTTTAGAGTGTATAAAATTGATGAAAAAATTAATGGAAAACCTGATATCCCTTTTTTGGAAAGCGTTTTCCAAAAGCTTTTGCTGAATTTCACTTGGTGGGTGAACCGAAAAGATAAGAAGGGTAATAATGTTTTTGGTGGCGGATTTTTGGGTCTGGATAATATAGGCGCATTTGACCGAAATATGCAGTTTAAAAACGGTGATCATCTTGAACAAGCCGATGGAACAAGTTGGATGGCGATGTTTGCACTTAATATGATGCGGATTTCTATGGAACTAGCGTTATACAATCCCGTTTATGAAGATATGGCCATCAAATTTTTTGAACATTATTTGTACATCGCTGCAGCTATGGAGAATCTCGGTGAAACCAGAAATGGTCTTTGGAATGAAGAAGATGGATTTTTCTATGATGTGTTGCAACTAAATAATGGAGATTCTATTTCGTTGAAATTAAGAAGTATTGTAGGTTTAATTCCCATGTTTGCTGTAGAGATTATCGAACATGACATTTTGGAAAAACTACCCAACTTTACCAAAAGAATGCAATGGATTTTAAAAAACAAACCTGAACTCGCAAATTTGGTATCTCATTGGGAAGTCGAAGGCAAAGGCGGGAAACATCTACTGAGTATTCTAAGAAAAACCCGACTCACTAGAATTCTAAACAGAATGGTCGATGAAAAAGAATTTCTTTCCGATTACGGAATTCGGTCGATGTCGAAAATCTACGAAGAAAACCCATTCAAGTTTTCTGTTGACGGACAGGATTTCACTGTAAAATACACTCCCGCAGAAAGCGATAGCCGAATGTTTGGAGGAAATAGTAACTGGCGCGGCCCGATTTGGTTTCCGATCAATTTCCTAATCGTAGAAAGTTTACAGCGTTTCCACTACTATTATGGCGACAATTTGAAAATAGAATTCCCCACCAATAGTGGGGAAATGAAAGATTTAATGCATGTTTCGGAGAATTTAAGCAAAAGATTGTATTCTATTTTTGCTAAAAACGAAAACGGCGAAAGGGCTTTTAATGGTGGTAATTATACGATGAATCATGATGAACATTTCAAAGATTATATTATGTTTTATGAATATTTCAATGGCGATACGGGAATGGGAATTGGTGCATCACACCAAACCGGATGGACGGCGACCATCGCTAAACTCCTTCAACCAACCAATTCAGTAAAAGGTAAATTTTCTTAAAAAATTAATTCACCAGAATTCCATTTACATAAACTTGGTAGCCAATCGCTACATTAGGTTCAAGTGTTTTGGAAACCGAGCAATATTTGTCAAAAGAAAGCTCAGCTGATCTTAAGGCTTTTTTAGGATCTACATTTCCCTCAAGGAAAAATTTCACTACAATTGATTTGAAGGGTTTCGCATCATCTAGCTGAATGCGCTCGCCTTCGACTTCAGCTGAAAATCCGGTAATTTCTTGTCGTTGTTTTTTTAGGATAGATATGATGTCGATACCGCTGCAACCTGCCACTGCCATCAGGATAGATTCCATGGGAGAAACTCCTTTTGCGCCCGGCTGTGAGGTATTATCAAGCAAGATTTTATTACCAGATTGGTTGGTACATTCAAATAAATAGTCGCTGTTGATTCTATTGAGCGTAATTTTCATTTCTAAGTATTAAATTAAAATTGGAAAGATTATTGATGTACAAATCTACAAAATCCACATTGTATTGTGAACGAAATACACCTATTAAAAAATTTCGTTATGTTTAAAATATTAAAATAAAAATTATGAAATACGAAAATCATCAAACCGGAAACGGCGGCGTAATTACCTTGAATAATGATGAGGAAGAAGTTGGCAGATTAACCTACACCATTTTTCCCGAAGAAAATAAACTTACCATTTCTTTTGTTTTGGTACATCCGAAATTTGAAGGCCGAGGTATGGGAAAATTTTTAGTAGAAGAGGGAATAAAATTCGCAAGAGATAACAACTGGAAAATTTATCCGCATTGTTCCTACGCAAGATCTGTAATGCGCAGAATGAACGATGTAGAAGATCTTTTATTGCTCCAGTAAAAGAAAAACCTCAAAGAAAACTTTGAGGTTTATATTTTTTTTGAGTTAAATTTTTTCTAATAACTCATCGGTAATTTCCATGTTGTGATAGACATTTTGTACATCATCATCTTCTTCGAAACGATCAAGCATCTTCATATTTGCTTTAAATTGCTCCTCGTTAACTTCTTTTGTATTATTGGCAATTCTTTGTAATTCTGCACTTTTTACTTCAATTTCAAGTTCATCAAGTTTGTGAGAAAGAGTGCCAAAATCTTCGAACGCAGTTGTAATCATTACTTCGTCATCATCACTATCGATTTCTTCTGCACCGCCGTCAATCATTTCCATCTCAAAATCATCCCAATCCATTTTTATGCTGGCTTTTTCGATGGAAAAAATGCCTTTCCTATCAAAAATAAAAGCAAGTTCACCATTCTTGCCTAAATTTCCGTCGAACTTATTAAAAATGGCTCTCACATTCGCCACGGTTCTTGTAGGATTGTTGGTTGTACACTCCACAAAAAATGCCACTCCACCTTGCCCATAACCTTCGTAGGTAATCTCATCATAATGCTCAGCATCTGCTCCTGAAGCTTTTTTGATGGCTCTCTCAACATTATCTTTGGGCATATTCGCACCTTTTGCATTCTGAATGCATCTTCTTAAGGCAGGATTGGATTCAGGATCAGATCCGCCCGCTTTTACCGCAATAGCTATGTCTTTTCCAATTTTCGAGAATGTTTTGGCCATCTTGTCCCATCTGGCCATTTTTGAGGCTTTTCTATATTCGAATGCGCGTCCCATGTTTCAACAATTTTATGTGTGCAAAAATAATGAATTTCTATCAAAAAAAACGCTCTTCTTTCGAAGAGCGTTTATAAATATTATTCAAAAAGATTATTTTTTCTTTTTAACTACTTTCTTTTTTACCACTGGTAAATCAGATTTTTGCATAGCTTCCCAAGCCTGAGAGTCAGCAGCAGTAACTACTACTTTACGATCCTTCATTCTCTCTTCGTTAGAAGCAGTTTCAGGAACTTGTGCTTTTTGCTCACCTACACCGATAGATTTAAGTTGGTTTTGGTTAACACCTCTTGCTTCTAATGCACCTACTACAGCAGCAGCTCTTTTTCTAGATAGATTCAAGTTGTAAGCTTCAGAACCTTTTTTATCAGTTTGTCCTTCTACGATAAATTTACCACCGTTTGAAGATTTAACGATTTCTGCAGCTTGATCTAGTTTAGTATTAGATTCTGGTCTGATAGTCGCTTTGTCGAAATCAAATAGAATACCTTGTAATGCACCTGTAGCCTCTTCAGCGTAAGCAGATTGTGGTTTTGGACAACCGTTGTATTGTGCAAGACCTGGAACTGTAGGACAAGCATCATCTTTATCTAATACTCCATCACCGTCAGTATCTGGCCAAGGACATCCGTTATTTTCAGCTGGACCAGCAACTTCTGGACAAGCATCGTCTTTATCTACTACACCATCGCCATCAGTATCTGGCCAAGGACATCCGTTGTTTTCAACTGGACCAGCAACATCTGGACATTGATCATCTTTATCTGGAACTCCGTCGCCATCAGTATCAGGACAACCTTGGAATTGAGCTAAACCTGGAGTATCTGGACATAAATCGTCTTTATCTAGGATACCATCTTTATCTCTATCTGTGTTACCAAATCTAAATAATAAAGATGCAGAAGCTTGCCAAAAGTTAGCGATATTTGAGTTATCTACAGGAGTAGATACGTAATCTCCTTGAATTCCAAGACCGAAATTTTTAGTAATCCAAAAGTTAGAACCTAATCCAGCATTCACAGCAAAATGATCTTTTCTTCTTTGAGTAAATGCCTCATTGTCAGAGAATCCTGCATAGGTCATCCCATGATATGCATCAGTAACTGGGAAAGTTACTCCTGAATAATCATGTCTAAGGTAGTTAGCTCCTACTCTTAAATATGGATCAAACCAAGACTCTTCATTCCAAAGTCCATTAAACTTAAATTGAAGACCTAAACCAGTCATTAAGAAAAATTCTTTTCCCATACCGATTCTCTTGTTGTCTACATTTCCTACTGAAGTTTGCCAGTCAAGAACTAAATATTTATTTAAGTTTCTTGCTACTGTTAATTTAGATAACGGAGGAGTAATTGTATAATTATTAATATTGTACAATCTGTTCGCGTCGTCACCACCAAAAGCAGTTCCAAGTGTAGTACCTAACCCACCTGCTCCGACAGCAACATGATTTACTCCGTGAGCACCAACACCGATTAACCACGGGTTGCTAGTCGTCTGAGCGAAAACAGTAGAGGCAACAGTAAGTGCCAATGCTGAAATTCCTAATTTTAGATTTTTCATAGAATTAAATGATTAAATAATTGATAATGCAAAATAAATATAAATTTTCTTTATAAACAAAGATTTTAATTGTTTTTTTAACTTTTCTTTAATATTCGGTCGAGATTTCTTTTGTTTTCTCTATCTTTTATAGATTCCCTTTTATCAAAGAGTTTTTTCCCCTTTCCTAGTGCAATAAGAATCTTAGCTTTTCCCTTATCAGTTATATAAAGTTTTAAAGGGATTATAGTATTTCCTACATCTTTCAGCTTTTTTTCAAACTTTTGCAACTCTCTTTTGTGCAACAGCAATTTCCGTTCCCTTTTTGTTTTATGATTATAAAAAGATCCCAATTTATATTCATCAATCATCATATTAATGATGTATAATTCTCCATCAATGAATTGACAAAAAGCTTCTGTGATACTCGCCTTTGAAGATCGCAGTGATTTGATCTCAGTCCCTGTAAGCACCATTCCTGCCTCGATTTCTTCGAGTATCTCATACTCGAATCTCGCTCGTTTATTAAAAATATTAATTGATTTTTCTATCTTCATTGATCATCAAATTTGGTATTTCAAAAAAAAAAAATATTTTTTTTAACATTAACAAAATTTTATCATAATGTGAGTCATCTCTTCTAAGGTTTATAACTAACGAATCTTGTAAATAATAAAAAAAACCGTTTTCTTTTCGTAATTTTGCAACAAATTTACAAAACTATATGTTAACAGTATCTAATTTATCTTTACAATTCGGGAAAAGAGTACTTTTCGATGAAGTAAATATTATGTTTACCAAGGGAAATTGCTACGGAATTATTGGTGCAAATGGCGCTGGAAAATCTACGTTCCTTAAAATACTAACCGGAAAACAAGACCCAACTACTGGTTCAGTATCACTGGAACCAGGAAAAAGAATGTCGGTTTTGGAACAAGATCACTTTGCTTACGACAATTTCACAGTGCTGGAAACGGTATTGCGAGGTAATAAAAAACTTTTCGAAATCAAGGCCGAGATGGATGCGCTTTATGCTAAAGAAGATTTCTCTGATGAAGATGGCATCAAAGCAGGAGAACTGGGCGTATTATACGATGAAATGGGCGGATGGAACTCAGAATCCGATGCAATGACGATGCTTTCCAACGTAGGTATTAAAGAAGATATGCATTACCAGCTGATGGGAGAGCTTGAAAATAAAGACAAAGTTAAGGTTCTTTTGGCTCAGGCACTTTTCGGAAATCCCGACGTACTGATTCTGGATGAGCCAACGAACGACCTCGATATCGATACCATTTCCTGGCTGGAAGACTTCTTGGCTGATTATGAAAACACAGTAATTGTGGTTTCGCACGACCGTCACTTCCTTGATACCGTTTGTACGCACATCGGAGATTTAGATTATGCGAAACTAAATCTATACACCGGAAATTATTCGTTCTGGTACCAAGCTTCACAACTTGCAACGAGACAACGTCAGCAAGCCAACAAAAAAGCTGAAGAAAAGAAGAAAGAACTTCAGGATTTCATCGCAAGATTCTCGTCCAACGTAGCGAAAGCAAAACAGGCAACTGCGCGTAAGAAGATGATCGATAAATTGAACATTGATGATATTAAACCTTCTTCTAGAAGATATCCGGCAATTATTTTCGATACAGAACGGGAAGCAGGAGATCAAATTTTAGAAGTTAAAGATTTAGAAAAAACAAAAGATGGCGAACTTCTATTTTCAAATATTAATTTGAATTTGAAGAAAAACGACAAAGTTGCTATTATTTCTAAAAACAGTTTGGCCATCACCGAATTTTTCGAGATTTTAGGAGGTAATGCGCAACCTGACCAAGGAAGTTACAATTGGGGAATCACGACTACACAATCTTACATGCCGCTCGACAATACGGATTTCTTCCAAGAAGACATCAATTTAGTAGATTGGTTACGCCAATTCACCAAAAACGACGAAGAACGCCATGAAGAATATATGAGAGGTTTCCTTGGTAAAATGCTTTTCTCGGGTGACGAAGCTTTAAAATCTTGTAAAGTACTTTCAGGAGGAGAGAAAATGCGTTGCATGTTCTCTAGAATGATGTTGCAAAGAGCCAATGTTCTGCTCCTTGATGAACCAACAAACCACTTGGATTTGGAGAGTATCACCACATTGAACAACTCTTTAACCAATTTTAAAGGAACCATTCTACTCTCTTCTCATGACCACGAAATGCTACAAACTGTTTGTAACAGAATCGTTGAGCTTACTCCAAAAGGAATTATAGATCGAGAAATGACTTATGATGAATATTTAGCTGACAAAAAGGTGAAAGAACTACAACAACAAATGTATTCTTAATCTAAAATATTTTATATCTAAAAGCCGTTCGATTCCGTTTGAACGGCTTTTTTTGTTTAAATACTAACTCAAAAACCAACAAATTCCCAACAATTTTTTCGTATTTTTGTAACATGATGAGTCAAAAATGGATTTATAAACCCGAACCCGACGCCGATATTGTGGATGGAATTAGTTCCTCACTCGGTTTTGGAACTTTTGAATCTAAAATCCTTGTTCTTCGCGGCATTGATAATTATCAAAAAGCGAGAGAATTTTTCAAACCAAATCTTAACGATATTCACAATCCTTTTCTGATGAAAGATATGCAGCTCGCGGTCGACCGGATCGCAACTGCCATAGAAAACGGAGAGAAAATATTGGTTTATGGCGATTATGATGTCGACGGAACGACGGCGGTTGCTCTCATGTACCTTTATTTAAGTAAAATTGTAGATAAAAAATATCTCGATTTCTATATTCCAGATCGAAATTCTGAAGGATATGGAATCTCTAACGAAGGAATCGATTTTGCAAAAGAGAACAATTTTGCACTAATAATTGCACTCGATTGTGGAATAAAAGCCATCGATAAAATTGAATACGCCAAAAATCTAGGCGTAGATTTTATCATTTGCGATCACCATTTGCCGGGAGAAGAAATTCCTAAAGCTGTTGCTGTTTTAGATCCAAAAAGAAAAGATTGCCGCTATCCGTTCAAAGAACTTTCGGGTTGTGGTGTTGGATTTAAATTATGCCAAGGACTCAATACAATATATAAAATACCAGAAGCAGAATTATTTGAACTGACTGATCTTTTGGCAATTTCCATAGCTGCGGATATCGTTTCTATGACGGGCGAAAACAGAGTTTTGGCAAAACAAGGTCTAAAGGTTTTAAGAAAATCAAGAAATTTGGGATTAAGGATGCTTATTCCGGAAGATAAATTAGCAACCTTTGAAATCTCAAATATCGTTTTCGAAATTGCTCCAAAAATTAATGCAGCGGGAAGAATATCGCACGGAAAAGCAGCTGTAGAACTGATGGTCTCTGATAATTTGAAACAAGCCCAACAAATTGTCAACGACATTATCACGCTCAATGATTCCAGAAGAGAAATGGACATGAGCAGTACAACGGAAGCACTTTTGCAAATCGAAGAAACCGGACAACTTGAAAATTATACCACGGTTGTTTACGGATCGAATTGGAACAAAGGTGTGATCGGAATTGTAGCATCAAGACTTATTGAAAACTATTACAAGCCTACTTTGGTTTTCACCGACGGAAACAATGGCGAATTGGTTGCTTCAGCTCGTTCTGTAGCTGATTTTGATGTACACGACGCATTGGAAAATTGCTCTGAATTTTTTACTAAATTTGGTGGTCATCCCGCTGCTGCCGGGCTTTCCATGGAAAAAGACAAATTTGATTTATTCCGTGAAAAATTTGAGAAAGTAGTTGCCGAAAAAATTAAGGAACACCAAAAAGAACCATGTATAACCATCGATTCTGAAGTGGAAGTGGATGATTTGAATAAGGATTTCTTCAATTTCCACCGAAAACTTGCACCTTTCGGACCTCATAACATGAAGCCGGTTTTAGCCTTAAAAAACCAAAGAGTTTCCGGATATGTAAAAACAATGGGAAAAGATGCAGGTCACATCAAATTTTATATCAAACAGGAATCTACCGGAAGAAACATCGAATGTGTTGGATTTAAATTAGGAAAATTCGCTGATCAATTCCGCGAAAAAACTTTTGATTTTGCGTTTACCGCCGAGGAAAATCATTGGAAGGGAAATGTCACTTATTTCCTTAATATTCGTGATGTGAAGTTTCATTAAGAAAAATCAAAGCATTTTGTGTCGTTGAAATTCTTTGGTTCTATCAAATAGAAAGCGATACGTTGCCAATTTTCTGGTAACTTTAGTTTCTAAATTCTCAGCAATTTTTATCATTTTAGGATTGAAATCGCCTATCCACTGCATTTCGTAATCTTCGAAAGAAGTTGCTTTGCGAAAATGTCTCGTTCCCTCCCAAATCATATACCCATCGATGCCTTTCCGTTGCCATTCCGGGACAACGCCAAAAACTAAACCTACCATTTTTTTATTGGTCTTAAACTTTTTCAAGAAGAGAAATTTCAATTTTTGCCATAAACTAAACTTTCCATTCAAATATTTAAACCACTGATTAAGATCGGGAATATTCATCCACACTGCGATTGGTTTTTCGTTTTCATAAACAAACCACGAGATATGTTCGTTAATCACCGGTTTTAAAGTGGTGAAAAGCTTTAGCGTTTGCATGTTCGAAAGCTGTTTTCCTTCGCCGTGACTTGCCCAAGCTTTGTTGTAAACCTCCGTGAAATCTTCAGCAAACTTTTTCAGATCTTTTACTGTCATTCTTTTGGCTGAAATATTCTTATTCTTCGAAATTCGAGCATGCATCTGCAAGAAATTTTCGGCGACCGAATCGTGAATTTTTCTCCCAAAACACAATTGATTGAAATAAATTTGGAAACCATAATTCTCGAACAGCGTTTTGTAATAAGGTGGATTATAATTCATCCCATAAAGAGGCTCGCTATATCCATCGATCAACAATCCCCAAAATTTATCGCGTTCTCCAAAATTAATAGGACCATCCATGGCTTCCATACCTTTTTGCTGCAGTTGATTTTTGGCAAAATCGAAAATAAAATCCGCAGTTTTTTGGTCATTAATACAATCGAAAAAACCAATTCCGCCGGTAGGTTGACTTTGTTTGTATTTTTTACTGATAAAAACCGCAACTTTGCCCACGGTTTCACCTTTATCATTCAAAAAAAGAAATCTTTCACATTCTCCTGAACGAAAAAATTTATTTATTTTCACATCGAAAACCTGCTCAATATCTTGATCAAGCGGCCGAATATAGTTTGGATCGTTCATCAGGAGCCTCCCCGGAAAATCTAAAAATTCTTGAATGTGGTTGTGGGAAACGATTTTAATTGCCTTCATTTCTCAAAAATAGGATTTTGTATCTTATAAATACAATTCTTTAGAAAAATTATAAATGAGATGCCCCTTTAATTTTAAAGCGTAATGAACTTTTGTCTAAAAAAAGCTAATAAGAATTTTCGTTTAGAAATTTGGACAATCTTGTACTTTAATATTAGGAATATTAAGCGTTTTACCATCTAAGGTAACCTTCACTTCCTGAAAATCACCATAAACACAATCGCCTGTTGTATCTTTGAAATCTCCATTCGTTGCTTCAATTTTTACATTGTTCCCGTACAAAGTGTAATTATTTTCATTAAAATCAAATCGGTTTAAAGTGTAATTTTTTCCATCAATTTTAATGATTCCTTGGTTGGAATTTTGGTCAAAATAGAAAAGTGTTTTTCCTTCCTGAGTGAAAATTGCTCGGCCAATCTCGGCCGATATATCTTGTGGGATTACATTGAAAACTCCGGAATATTCAGGATTTTCTATGTTTGAATTAGTGGTACTATCAGAAATGGTATTTTCAGAATTTTGTTGGGAACCTTGGGTAGCGGATTCCACATCTTTTTTGCATGACACCAAAACCGCAAGAGCAATGATGGGAAGAAAATTTTTCATATTTTTTTTCTAACAACTCATCAATAATCATTCCTTATGGTGTTCTAGAAGTAAATTTGTAATTGCTAGACGATAACCATTTAGGCCAAAACCACTTAACACTGCATCCGTGTTCGGTGCAGTAACCGATTTTTGACGAAATTCTTCTCTCTTGTAAATGTTGCTGATGTGAACCTCAATTTTGCGTTTCGGAATATTTTTAAGACAATCCGCGATTGCATACGAATAATGCGTGTAAGCACCAGGATTGATCACTAATGCATCGAAATCATCTAGTTGCATTCGATTGATGAGTTCGCCTTCCACATTAGATTGGAAGAAATCTATATGGTGCTGATTAAAATCTGATTTTAAAGTATCGAGATAATCTTCCATGCAAATATTGCCATATATTTCTGGCTCGCGCGTTCCGAGAAGATTAAGGTTGGGACCATTGATAATAAGTATTTTCATAAGTACAAAATAACTAATCAAATATAAATATAAAAAAACTTCCGAAAAAAATTTTCGGAAGTTTGGTAGCCCGTAGGGGAATCGAACCCCTCTTACCAGGATGAAAACCTGAGGTCCTAACCGATAGACGAACGGGCCGTGCGTCTTTTTATAAGTTTACGCTAATTTATTAACGTGCTTAGTCAACTTGCTTTTTAAGTTTGCAGCTTTGTTTTTGTGGATAATGTTTTTCTTCACTAATTTATCCAACAAAGAGATTACTTTTGGCAACTGTTCAACAGCAACTTTTTTATCTTCTTCATTTCTCAATACTTTCAAAGCTGTTCTAGCAGTCTTGTGATAGTATCTGTTTCTTAATCTTTTCTTTTCGCTTTGTCTGATTCTTTTCAGAGCTGATTTATGATTTGCCATATCTTCTAAAACTTGGGTGCAAAGATATAAATCTTTTTTTAATTACAAAATATTTTTTTCACTTTTTTTTCAGAATTTTCATTCTTGGTAGCCTATAGGGGAATCGAACCCCTGTTGCAAGAATGAAAATCTTGAGTCCTTACCACTAGACGAATAGGCCTTTGTTTTGAGGACTGCAAAAATAGAAACTATTTTTTTAATACGCAATACTATTTTAAAAATTATTTAAAATTTTTCTGAATCACGGTATTTTTAATTCCTTTATCCTCTACTACTTTTTGGGCATTTACGGCTTCTTCCAAGGTTGAAAATCTTCCGTAAGTATAATAGAATTTGCCATTTTCCTTTGTGCGAACGACATCTTTTAAGGTATTTAACATATAAGAATTTGCACTAAGTTTCTGCTCAGTTACGGCGATCTCTATGGTATAATAACCAATTCCTAATTTTTGGTTGGGAACAAAAGAGATCGAAGTAGCATTTCGGAATCCAGCTTCCTTGGCCGTTTTTATATTATTATCGCGTACGGAAGCGAAATTGGTTGTTCCATAATAATATTTATACAAGCCATTCTCTTTTATAGTAAGAATATAATTTAAACCTTTCAGTGTCGGATCATTGTCATTATACTTGCTCGGGGAAGACATTAACAAAATTCTAAAATCGTTTTTCAGTGGTTTTTCAACAGGCTTTTCGACTTCGCTTTTTAGAGTGGCTTCATTTCTGCCAATCGCTTTTTTATAACTAAGTATTGCGTCATAAATACTTTCTGCGATTTCATTTTGCCCTTTATCAGATCCCAAATACATCGCATCATCATAATTACTGATAAAACCGGTCTCGATAAGCACAGACGGCATCGCATTTAATCGAAGCACGTGCAAATTTTGTTGTTTTACTCCCCGCGAAAATCTTTTATCCTTATTTGCGAAATTTCCTTCCACAAAACTCCCGAACAGCAAACTACTTTCCAAATACTTACTTTGTTGAATTTTCAATGCGATTAATGATTCCGGAGACTTCGGGTCGTAGCTAGCAAACATTTGGCGGTCTTTTTCATCCAAGTAAATCACATCGTTTTCTGCTTTTGCTACTTCAAGGTTGGTTTTATTCTGGTCTGGACCTTGCACAAATGTTTCCGTTCCGTAAGGTGATGTTTTAGTATTAGCATTCACGTGAACGGATATAAACAAATCTGCTTTACTCCGATTAGCAAGCGTAGTTCGATCAGTTAATGAAGGATATTCGTCAATTTTTCTGGTGTAAATAACTTTGAAATCTTTATCCTTTTCTAGCATTCTCCCTAGTTTCAAAACAACAGAAAGTGTAATATCTTTTTCACGCAACGTTCCGAACTCACTATAGTAACGATTGGCACCATGATCGGAACCGCCATGCCCAGCATCTAAAACAATGGTGAACTTTTTTTGTGCACCGCTGAAGCTAAACAAAAAGATAAAAACGAATAAAAAATATTTTTTAAAAGAAAATCTATGGGTAATCATCTTGAGATTTTAAAAATTATGCTAATTTTGACCACAAATTACAGAAATTATTGCTTTGGCCAAAACGAGCTTCAAAAATATATTACATATTCTAATTATCCTAATTTTTAACAGTTTTTTAGCACATTACCATGCTCAAAATTTGTCTGAAAACAAGATAGTTAACGATCCAATTCGCAAATCTGATACCGTGGTTCTAAAAAAGGAACAGCTTGAATCTGTGGTAGAAACAAAGGCGGACAACATCCGAAACGATATCCAAAAAAGGATGACTTACCTCAATAAAAAAGCACAGGTAAAATATCAGGATATGCAAATTGATGCCGATTATATTTCCATAGATTGGGACCAATCGCTCATTTTTGCCAGAGGAGAATTGGATTCTTTAGGCAAAATAAAAAATCCGGCAATGGCCACCCAAGCCGGCAAAACCTACGAATACGACGAGTTCACTTATAATATCAAAACCCGCCAAGCAATTGCTTTTAACGCAAGAACTGAAGAAAGTGAAGGCGTGATTGTCGCTGAAAAAACTAAGAAATATAACGATTCTGTCTTCTTTATGAGAAGAGGAAAATATACAACCGATGAGTATTTTATCAAGAAAAAAGATACCATTGCTGATTATTATTTGCTCGCTCCAAATATTAAATTAATTAAAGGAAAAGAAAAATCGCAAGTGATTACAGGACCGATTCAAATGTATATCGAACAAGTGCCTACTCCTCTGATTATGCCGTTTGCCATTTTGCCGTTTTCCGATAAAAGAAGTGCAGGAATATTAATCCCAAGCTTTGGTGAGCGAGAAGATGTAGGTTTTTTCCTGAACGGATTAGGTTATTATCAACCGATTGGGGAACATTTTGACCTAAAAATCCTTGCTGATCTTTATACAAAAGGGAGCTGGAACCTTCGACCCGAATTGAATTACAAAAAAAACTATCGCTATACCGGGAATTTCTCCGCAGATATCGGAACCACCGTTCGTGGGATCAAAGGACTTTCGGATTACTCGAAATCTTCAACCTATCGAATTGCGTGGAGACATCAACAAGATGCCAAAGCCAATCCTTTCCTTACTTTTTCGGCTTCGGTAGATTTGGTGAGCAATAAATTTTATAATAATACGGTAAACAACAACTACGCATTCAACCAAAACAACCTAAATGCGCAACAAAACTCTTCGATAAGTATTGTAAAACGGTTTCTCACTTTGCCCATTACCATTACCGGAACATCTTCTTATTCCCAGAATTTCTCCACCGGATTGGCAGATTTGAAACTGCCTGTATTAAATGTAGCAATCAATCAGTTTTATCTGTTTAAACCAAAAACCGGTGTTCGACAAGGCCTTTTAGAAAACATCACGGTGAATACAGGCTTAAACTTTAATAATTACGTACAAACCAATGAAGGTGAGCTTTTCACTTCCACAATGTGGGACAAAATGCAAACCGGCCTAAAAAACAATATTGCTCTCGGAACCAATACCACCATCGCAAAATATTTCACATTTTCTCTTTCAGCCAATATTGACAATGCGTTGACCACGAAAACATTAACCAGAACTTACAATCCACTGACCAATACCGTGGATGATGTTTTGAATAAAAAGATTGCAGGTTATTCCTCTTTTTCAACCAGTGCGAGTTTGCAAACTGTACTTTACGGAATGTTAAATTTCAAGAAAACATCGGGAATTCAGGCAATCCGACACATGATGACGCCACAAATTGGTTTCAGCTATTCCCCAGATTTCTCTGCCTCGAATTTTGGTTATTATAAAAATTATTACAACGATCGCGGCGAGATGACCTCCTACTCTATTTTCGACCGTGGAATCGTGGGATCACCGAATTCAGGACTGGTACAAGCGATGACTTTTTCGATTAATAACAATTTGGAAATGAAAGTGAAATCGAAAAAAGACTCTACCGGAATCAAAAAAATTAAAATTTTTGAAAGTTTAAATTTTAATACCAGTTATAATTTCGCTGCACCGATCTACAAATGGTCGATGTTTACCTTCAGAGGGCAAACCACTATATTCGATAAATTAAATTTGAATACCGGATTAACATTGGAACCTTATCAGATTGTTTTTGCGCCAGGTGAAAATACCGGAATCAGAACTGATAATTTTGGGCATTTCAGCGTTCAAGGGTTCAATGCTCAACTTTCGTACCCGCTCAGCAGCGCAATTTTCGAAAAGAAAGATAAGGAAGAAGCATCTAAAAAATATAATAAGAAAGGCGAAATCCGCAATGAGAATTATTACTTTGATGAGGATAATTATTCTCGTTTCGAACAACCCTGGACCTTAAATGTGAATGCCCAATATAGTTATACAAGAAGTTTAACACGTTTTGGAAATAAAATGGCTTCGGTAGGTTTAGACGGAAGTATCAAGCTAACTCCATTTTGGAATATTACCGGAAATCTTTACTACGACGTCATTAGCAAAGAAATTGCCAATACGCAGATCGGTTTCTCCCGAGATCAAAGGAGTTTCACGATAAATTTCAATTGGATCCCTTATGGACAGTACAAAGTGTACGATTTTTTCATCGGAATAAAAGCCAACATCCTTCGAGATGCGCTGAAATATAAGGACCGAAGTTTCACCCAACCGAATGCACCTTTCTAAAACATTTTAAAGAATTAAACATAAGTTTTATATTTGCTCAAATTATGTCATCATGAAAAAAATAATATCTACTGCCAATGCTCCCGCTGCTATCGGACCTTATTCACAAGCAAATTTTGCCAACGGAATCTTGTATATTTCTGGCCAAATTCCTGTAAATCCCGAAACCGGTAAGTTGGTAGAAGGAATTGAAAAAGAAACACATCAGGTGATGAAAAATCTGGAAGCAATTCTAACTGAAGCTGGAATGAATTTCAAAAATGTGGTAAAAGCAACCATTTTTCTAAAAAACATGGACGATTTTGCGGTGATGAATGATATTTATGCATCTTATTTGGATGCGAATAGCTACCCGGCAAGAGAAACGGTGCAGGTTTCCTGCTTGCCAAAGAATGTTGATATTGAGATTTCCATGATTGCACATCAATTTTAAATGAATTTTCTTCGAAACACATTTGCGGTCATTATTGGGCTTGCTGTAGCTGCACTTATTATAACTTTGGGAATAAGGCTCAATTCCTCGTGGATCACTTATGAGAATTTCACACCATTCAAGCGCTGGGAAACCTTGCTGAAATCTGTGGAACATAAACCTTATTTCTTTGTCGCATTATTGATTTCATCGGGAATTGCTGCGACGGTTGGTGGGGTTGTTACTGCAATTATAGTGAAGTATGCAAAAGTGGCTTATGCAATTTTGATTGGGTTTATCCTGCTGTTTATTGCAATGCTCGATATTATTATTTTCCCTTATCATCCTACTTTTTATAAGATTCTTATTTTCCTCACTTTTTTTCCGTTTGCATGGATTGGTGGGAAAATTACCGAAGTCATTTATGAAAGGAAAAAGAAAAATACAAGAAAAATACAGCACAAAAAAAACGCAACTCATTAAGTTGCGTTTTTTATTTTATTTAATTTAACTAAGGCATTTTGAAACCTCTAGTGGTAATTCTACCGTACGCATCAACATATTTTACCTGCACATTGCCGGAATATCCGTTTAGAATTTTTTCGATATCTTTTTGGGAATTGACCGGTTTTCCATTTATTTCGATAACGATGTAATTATCCACAATTCCGATTTTGGACATTTCGCTTCCTTCAACTACATTTTTCGCTACAACACCACTATTCAGTCCGTAATCAGTTTTGAAACGTTCGCTTAAAGTCTCAAATTCTGCACCAATTTTTTCAGTAACACTCAAGTCCGCTTTGCTTCGGAATGAAGTTCCACCTTTCTGATCTTTTAAAGTTACATTCACCGTATTTTGCTTCCCGTTTCTTAGATAGGTCACTGCTACTTTATCACCAGGTCTTTTGCTTCCGACAGCAAATGACAAATCATAATAACTAGAAATTTCTGTGTTATCCACTTTGGTAATAATGTCGCCGGTTTTTAAACCTGCATCTTCTGCTCCTCCGTTTTCTGAAACTTCTATCAAATAAACTCCATCTCCGGATTTAATATTTGTTTTCTTTTGCTGATTGTAGGCGGTTACCTGTCTCTGATCGGACAAATCCAAAGGAACAACTCCTAAAAATCCACGCTGTACTAGACCGAACTTCTTGATGTCCTCGACAACTTTTCTAGCTAGGTTCGCCGGAACTGCGAAACCATATCCTTCATAGTATCCTGTTTTGGATGAAATTGCCGAGTTGATTCCTATTAATTCACCATTCGGATTTACAAGCGCACCTCCAGAATTTCCTGGATTAATTGCCGCGTCAGTTTGGATAAAACTTTCAATAGGTGTTCTGGATTGCTGGCTAAGTAAATCAATGCTTCTACCTTTCGCGGAGACAATTCCTGCGGTTACTGTAGAATTCAATCCCATCGGGTTTCCAACTGCCAAAACCCATTGGCCAACTTCTACATTGTCGGAATTGCCAAAATTTAGGTAAGGCAGTCCTTTCTCTTCAATCTTCAATAGCGCAATATCCGTAGTTGGATCGGTTCCTATCAAATTAGCGATGTATGATTTTTTATTGGAAAGCACCACTTCTAGTTTACTCGCACCTGCTACGACGTGGTTGTTTGAAATGATATAACCATCCGGGGAAATAATCACTCCTGAACCCATTCCGGTAGGCATATCTTTAGGTTGTTGCTGTTGCTTTTGATTGTTTCCAAAAGGATTCCCGAAGAAAAGATCGAACATATCTTGTTCGCTTCTTGCAGAGGTTCTATTGGAATAATTTTTTATACTTACTACTGCTGGAACAGTCATTTTAGAAGCTTTCACAAAATCATCTCCCACACCGGCCATATTGAATGAAGCATATTTTGCGTCATTGTTTTTTGGTGCAAAATAGGAAAACTCGGAATCGGAATTGTTTTCACCGAAATAGTGAATGGCTCCAAATGTGGTAGCCCCAGAAACTGCACCTACAAAGGCGTAAGGAATCAGTTTTTTTAAAGTATTCTTCATGTCCATAATCTATTAACTCAATTTTTTTTTAGTAGTTCAAATTTAATGCTAAATCAGTATTATTTAAAAATGCTTTGTTTGAACTTTAACGAAAAATTAACAAGAATTATAAAATTTTAATGATAACCCACTATATACAGAGAAATTTAAGCAAAATTATACCAATCAATTGATAAAAAACTCATTCAAAATTATTGTCCGAAAACCAATGAAAATCCGCTGACAAATAGACATCCAACCCAAATAACGGAAAAATTTCGCCACCTCAATTGCTTTGTTTAAATTTGTTACCATCACTATTTTTTTATGAAACTTAATATTACTAACGAAACATCCAAACTAAAATCCGTTGTACTTGGCTTGCCAAATTCTATGGGTCCGGCCCATTCTTTAGAAGACAGCTATGATGCAAAATCCTATCATTCCTTACAAAACGGAATTTATCCTCAGGAAAAAGATATCGTCGAGGAGATGTCTGCCTTTGAAAAAGTATTGAAAAAACACGATGTAGAAGTTTACAGACCGCACCTTATCGAAGACTACAACCAAGTTTTTGCGCGTGATGTCGCTTTCGTGATTGATGATAAAATGATTATCTCAAACATCATTCAGGATCGATATGATGAGCAAGATGCCTACCGAAAAATATTTGCCAGAGTGGGCTGGAAAAAAATTATCAATTTACCCGATAGTGCTCATATTGAAGGTGGCGACGTGATTGTATGGAACGATTTCCTCTTCATCGGGACTTGTTTTTCAGAAGATTACCGAAGTTTCAAAACCGCCCGAACGAACGAATATGCGATTGAAATCCTGAAAGAATATTTTCCGAAGAAAAGAATTATCGACCTGGAACTGAAAAAAAATGACACCAATCCATTTGAGGGAATTCTCCATTTGGATTGCACGTTCAATCCGGTTGGAAAAGATAAATGCATTATTTACAAAGACGGATTTGTGGATGAAAGCGATTACCGACTACTAATCGATATATTCGGGGAAGAAAACTGTTTTCATGTAACACAACAAGAAATGTTCGAAATGAATCCTAATATTTTCTCGATTTCACCGGAAATTGTAGTTTCTGATGAGCGTTTTACCCGCCTGAACAACCATCTTCGCAACGAATGGGGAATGACGGTTGAGGAGATCCCATATCACGAAATTTCGAAAATGGGCGGACTGCTCCGTTGCTCCACATTACCATTAGCAAGGGAATAAATTTCTTTATAGATTCAAATTTTTTAAAAAAAATGCAAACAACAAACACCGTGCTCATGATTGAGCCAGTTGCATTCGGTTACAATGCCCAAACTGCAGAAAACAACTATTTCCAAGTGGAGCAAAAAGGTGCCGATACGCAAAGCAAAGCGCTCGCTGAGTTCAATAATTTTGTGGAAAAACTTCGCTCGAAAGGAATTAACGTGATTACCATTAAAGATACTTTAGAGCCACATTCTCCCGACTCGATTTTCCCGAACAATTGGGTGAGTTTCCATAAAGACGGAAAAGTGGTTTTGTATCCGATGTTTGCCCCAAACAGACGAGTTGAGCGACGTGAAGATATTTTAGAAACCATAAAAAATCAAGGTTTTGAAATTGCGGAAGTGGATGATTTTTCCCATTTCGAAAATGACGACAAATTTTTGGAAGGAACAGGAAGCATGATTTTCGACCACGACCACAAAATTGCGTATGGTTCGGTTTCCCTTCGTTTGGACGAGGAGTTGTTCAGAAAATTTTGTGCAAAATTTGGTTTTACTCCCGTTGTTTTTCACTCCTTCCAAAATGTGGGCGACCAAAGACTGCCGATTTACCACACCAATGTGATGATGTGCGTTGCAGACCAGTTTGTCGTTATTTGTTTGGATTGTATTGATGATGAAATGGAGCGCGAAAAAATTCAGGAAGTGATAAAATCTTCTGAAAAAGAAGTAATCGAAATTTCCGAAGACCAAATGCAGCAATTCGCAGGAAATATGTTGCAGGTACAGAATTCCGAAGGAAAAAAGTTTTTGGTGATGAGCGAGACTGCCTATAAATCTTTAAATCCCGAACAAATTCAAAATATTGAAAAATACTGCGAAATCATTTATTCTGACCTGAATACCATTGAAACCAACGGAGGCGGAAGTGCAAGATGCATGTTGGCGGAGGTTTTTTTGCCAAGGAAGTAATTTTTTCCTAATATTACTTTTAAAATAAATTCTTTGAAAGAATCCTACAGCAAAGGTTTGCACATTCTTCTGACTTTGAAAACAGAGTCGGAAGATTTGTTGTTAAATTCCGAACTTTTCTTACAGTACATTTCCAAAATTCTTGCAGAAAACGAAACACACATCGTGGAAATCGCCAAACATATTTTTGAAAACGGAAGTTTTACAGCTGCAATTTGTTTGAAAGAATCTCATCTTTCCATTCATACTTGGCCGGAATTTAAGCAACTTCAAGCGGATATTTTTCTGTGCAACTACATTCACGACAATACCGAAAAGGTAGAAAAAATCGCAGCGGAAATCGTCAATTATTTTAACGCAGAAATTCTGCAGCAAGATCGTATTTACAGATGATTAGTTACGCTTGTCCGGTTTGTAAAACAGAAAATACACTCGAAGCCAACTTTCAGGTGACCGATTATGTTTGCAAATCCTGCAACAACCTCATCAGTACAGAAAATAATAAAACGAGAGGAGTTTTCAAGCAACCCGCTTCAAACGTTGTTTTAAAAGTGGGCGACAAAGGATTTCTTGACGGCAAAAATTTCACAGTCATTGCAATTGTTGTCAAAAAATACGGAAGTTCTACTTTCTGGCGGGAATACTACTTAAAGGACCAATCCGGAAACAACGCGTTTTTAAGTGAAAGCGATGGACATTGGGTTTTAATGTACCCGAAAGAAAATCCGCTCAAAGATTTTAAATATTATTCTGATTTCGAAGGTAAAAAATACAGATGGTACGAAACCACACCGAACAATGTTGCAGCCGCTTCAGGATTTTTTGAAGATAAACTCGAATTAAAACTTTCCAATTATAAAGAATTTGTAAACGGAACCGAAATGGTTTCCTGGGAGGAAACTGGAAATAAAAGACAATTTTTCTGGGGAAAACACATTCCGAAAGGAAAAGTCAGAAGAGCTTTCAAACCTTCATACATGCCCAATTATTACGGAATAGGAATTGTGCAGCCGTTTTACTACAATGTGAAACACATGGTTAATATTCTTGGAGTTGCGGCATTGTTGATTTCTTTGATGCAGCTTTATGTTCATATTTCGAGGGCAAACTATCCGGTTTTTGAAGAACAAATTAACTTTTCGGATGCGAAAGACAAAGAGTTGGTCAGCAAATCCTTTGAATTAAAGGGAGGTTCGGCTCCATTAAAAGTTAAAATTAATTCACAGGTGGACAATTCCTGGGCAAATACAGAAATCAGTTTGGTGAACGAAAGCACCAACGAAATCACGTCCACTTCACAGGATATTGAATATTACCATGGAGTAAGCGACGGCGAAAGTTGGAGTGAAGGAAGCACTTCCAAAGAAATAAATTTCTGTGGTGTTGCTCCAGGGAAATATCATTTTTTAATTTCTGCCGAAAAAGAGCAAGGAGCGCTTGTTTATCCCACTTCACAAACTGAAATTTCAGGTAGAACCGTGACCGTTCGTCCAGATGGTTTGGTGGAAGTTCGTGATGCCGTCACAGGAAATATTACGACGTACGGTGATATAGAAACTTACAAAAAAGATTCTCTGAATTTTGCTGAATTTGAAAAAGTTAAGAAAAAACAGGATTCAATCAATGGACTTTCCAATCTGCCTTTAAACACGGAACCAACTGTTGCAGAAATCAACCCAGAAAATCAAAACATCAGTTTGAAAGCGACTTGGCTTCCTGTTTCCATGTGGAATTATGGAATAATTATGGCTGCAATGGCAGTTTTTGTGGCACTTTCTTATTGGGGAAAATATGCTTTTGAAAAATCAAAATGGAGCAACAGTTCCAATTCACCTTATCCAGAATCTGAAGAATAGTGATGGAAAATATTTTAAACTACATAAAAAACAATTGGCTTCTGGTGGCAATCGCTGCATTTTTCATGGGTTTTTACATTTACTTAACTTACAGCGGAAATCAATTCTGCGACTGCGCAAAAACCGAAACTTATCGTGACGGAACCATCCGAAGCTCCACGCAAGGAAGAACTTTTTATCGATATTATCACAAATAAATCAAAAAATTATGGGCGAAATTCACTGGACACCAATTATCAATTCCGTTTTGTTTTCATTTCTAGGAATTATAATCTTGTTAATAGGATATTTTATTATCGAAAAACTTACCCCAGAAAAAACCTGGAAAGAAATTGTGGAGAATAAAAACATTGCTCTTGCCATTATTTTCGGAGCGTTCATCATTGGGATTTCTATGATTATCAGTGCGGCAATTCATGGATAAAAAACGGATTTCCTTCGAACTTCTTTTGCTGTTTTCCGTTTTCGTCATCGCCACTTGCGGATTGGTTTACGAACTGGTTGCCGGAGCTTTGGCCAGTTATCTTTTGGGCGATTCGGTAAAGCAGTTTTCATTCATCATTGGCGTTTACCTTTTTTCGATGGGAGTCGGTTCGTATTTCGCAAAATTTATCCAAAAAAACTTACTCGACCGATTTGTTGAAATCGAAATTTTGGTTGGATTAATCGGCGGAATCAGTTCGGTCATTCTTTTTCTACTTTTCAATACAGTGCATCATTTTGAGTGGGTGCTTTATCTTTTGGTTTTCATTACAGGTTGTTTGGTTGGACTAGAAATTCCTCTATTAATGAACATTTTGAAAGACAGAGTTGAGTTTAAAGATTTGGTTTCCAATGTTTTTGCGTTCGATTATATTGGTGCGTTGCTTGCTTCGATTCTGTTTCCTTTAGTTTTAATTCCAAATCTGGGAATTATTCGAACTTCACTGTTTTTTGGTTTAATTAATGTATCCATCGCCATTTTTCTTTGTTTTTATTTGAGGAGAGAACTTCGCAACCCAATTTCATTAAAGATAAAATCCATTAGTACATTTTTATGTTTGCTGGCTTTATTTATTTTCGCCGATAAAATTTTAAGTTACTCGGAAGAAAAATTATACGGGGAGAATATTATTTACAGCCGCTCTTCGCCTTATCAACGAATTGTTTTAACGAGAAACAGCAATGATTTTCGGCTTTATCTCAACAACAATTTGCAGTTTTCTTCCGCCGATGAATATCGTTATCACGAAGCGCTTGTTCATCCAGCAATGTCAATGGCTAAAAACATCAAAAGAATTCTGATTCTTGGCGGTGGTGACGGTTTTGCAGTGCGTGAAGTTTTGAAATATCCAGAAGTTGAACATATTACTTTGGTGGATTTGGATGGTGAAATGACCAAGTTTTTCCAACAAAATGAAACCATGAACAAACTGAACCACAATGCTTTAAACAACAAAAAATTAGAAATTATCAATCAGGATGCGTTCATGTGGATTAAAAATTTAGATAAAACTTTCGACGTTATTATCATTGATTTTCCCGACCCTTCCAATTACAGTTTGGGGAAACTTTATTCGCTACAATTTTATAAGGAGTTGAAAAAAGTGACCAATCCTTCAACTAAAATCGTTGTTCAAACCACTTCACCTTATTTTGCTCCAAAATCATTTTGGTGCATCCAAAAAACTTTGGCGCAGGTTTTCCCGATGGTGACAGCGTATCACACTTATGTTCCTTCGTTTGGGGAATGGGGATTTTGTTTGGTTTCGAATTCAATGGAGAAAGAAACAATTCGCAAAATTTCGGGACTTCGTTTTTATGATTATAATTTTGACCAAATGGCTTTCTTCAATAAAGATATGAAGGCAGAAAATTTGGAGGTCAACCGACTCGACAATCAAATTTTGGTAAGGTATTTTGATGAAGAGTGGGGAAAGGTTCAGTAAAAATGTGGTAATTCTTAAGGCAATCCATGAAAAAGGAAAATCAAATTTCACGCAGAAATTTTTTGTCCATGCTGTTTTGGGCAGGTCTTTTTTTACCTTTTTTGCAGTATTGCGAACAGAAAGCAAAATCACTTCTATTAAAAGTCACGGGAACCAATCATGTTTTAGGCCATCAACTTTGGGCAAAAAATTTCCCGAAACCGACTGAAGAAATCAAAACAAAATATCTAATTGTCGGTGGCGGAATTTCAGGACTTTCTGCGGCTCGACATTTTAAAAATCATGGCGAAGAAGATTTTTTGATGGTAGAACTCGAAAATCACTTGGGTGGAAATTCCTCAAACGGCGAAAACAAATTTTCGAAATTTCCTTTGGGAGCGCATTATTTGCCAATTCCAAATAAAGAAGACACGGAAATTATTGAATTTTTGCGAGAATGTAAAATGTATCTCGGCGACGATGAAAACGGATTCCCTATTTTGGACGACTATCAATTAACTTTCCCGAAAGAAGAACGACTTTTCTTTAAAAATTCATGGCAAAATGATTTGGTTCCGTTGAAAGGAATTTCGGAGGAAACGAAAAAAGAAATTGAAATCTTCTTTAAAATAATGGATGAATTCAGAACCAAAAAAGACGCTTTAGGTAAATATTGGTTCGATATTCCGCTTAACAAATCGAGTGACGAAGGAAAAAACCTTGATGAAATCACTTTTGCAGATTGGCTTTCCAAAAATAAGTTCAAATCCGAAGAATTGCTTTGGTTGCTCGATTATTCCTGCAAAGATGATTACGGTTTGGGAATTCAATACGTTTCAGCTTGGGCAGGAATTCATTATTTCGCCGGAAGAAAAAATAATTGGGCAACCAACAGAACCGACCAGGTTTTTACTTGGCCAGAAGGAAATGCCCGACTCGCAAAACATTTAGAAAAATTTACAGAAGATAAAAAACTGACAAATCATTTGGTTTTTTCCGTAGAAAATAATGAAAAAGTGGAAGTTTTGGCTTTTGATAATTCTAAAAAGATTTCAAAAAAAATCATTGCAGAAAAAGTACTATTTGCGACACCTCAATTTGTGAACCAGCATCTTTTTAAAAATAGAAATATCAAAAATTTCCAATATGTTCCTTGGCTATTGGCGACTTTAACATTAAAAAATGAATTTGGTGGAGAAGAGGAATTAGCGTGGGATAACGTAATTTATGGTGCAGAAGGTTTAGGCTATATTTACGACCAACACCAAAACCTGAACCAAAATTTGGGCGAAAAAGTAATTACTTATTACAGAAGTTTCTCTGAAAAAGATTTAAAAAAAGCACGCCGAAAACTGTTTAATCTCAAAGAAAATGAACTGAAAAAATTAGTTTTAGACGAACTGAAAATCGCCCATCCTTTAATTGAAGACTATCTGTTGGAAATTCAGTTTCATAAATTGGGACATGCAATGATTACCCCGATTCCGAACCATATTTTTGGGAAAGAAGCAGAAAATGCGAGGAAAAATATTAACGGAAAAATATTTTTTGCACATACTGATTTATCGGGAATTTCTATTTTTGAAGAAGCATTTCATCAAGGAAAAAACGTCGCAAAACAAATGTTGAAAACATGAAACAACCGTGGATTAATAACTCCAAAACTGATTCTCTTTTTATCCTTTCGCCGCCTTTTTTGGTCTTGGCAACGGTTTTTCTTTTTCAAGATACATTGATGGAACTCAATGAAAAATACAGTTTTTTCACGTGGCTTTTTTTGATTGTCTTCGTTGATGTGGCGCACGTTTACTCTACCCTTTTCAAAACTTATTTCGTAAAGCAAGAATTTGAAAAACGGAAAAAACTCTACCTCACCATTCCAGTATTGAGTTTGGTTTTAGGAATTATTTTCTACCAATTAGGAGGTTTGATTTTCTGGTCGGCTTTAGCGCTGGTTGCGGTCTATCATTTTATTAGACAACAATATGGTTTTATGCGGCTTTACGCAAGATTTGAACCCAACAACCTTCATAAAAAAATTGACACCGCCGCAATTTATGCCGCCACAATTTTCCCGATGCTTTATTGGTTTGGAACGCCGAGAAAATTCAATTGGTTTGTAGAAGATGAGTTTAATTGGATGGGAAAACTTCCCAATTACATTCCAGTAATCACCATTCTATATTTTGTAATTCTAGCTGTTTGGATTTTGAAAACTGTGGCGGTTTTTGTGAAATTTAAGGAATTCAACATCCCAAAAAATGCGGTGATTATCGGGACTTTTCTGTCATGGTATTTCGGAATCGTCTATTTTAATAACGATTTGATTTTTACTTTTCTCAATGTCGTTTCGCATGGAATTCCGTATATCGCCCTAATTTATCTGAACGAGATTGAGAAAAAAGATGATGCTTATCTAAAAAAACTTTCCGTATTCAAATCAGGAATCGGACTTCTTCTATTTATTGGAATTCTTTTAGTCATCGCTTTTTCAGAAGAATTTCTATGGGAAACTTTTGTTTGGAAAGAGCACATTTCTTTCTCTAATTTCTCGTTATCCGGAGATTGGCAAATGTTGCTGGTTCCGTTGCTTACCGTTCCGCAACTCACCCATTATTTGTTGGACGGCTTTATTTGGAAGAAACCAAAAAAAAATTGGTGAGTTTTAGTTTTATACCGCCTCATTTAATCATCAAGCCTATTGAAAAAATCAGCGCTTTTTCAAAACGCCGATTTCAACAATTTAATATGGAAAGGTATGAGAAATATTTTCAGTTAAAATTAATTTCCAGTTCTGTTTTTAATGTCGCTTGCTGCACCTTCAATGTTTCTCGCCTTCTTAATTTTCTGGTTTCCAAAATTATAGGTAATCGCCAAAGTCGCTCTTCTCGAATCTTGATATTGGTCGATAGAATTGAATTTTCCGCTTGCCTGAACATCATTAATAATGATTTTGTTGGTTTTCAAAACGTCCCTTAAATCAAGAGAAAAAGTCCAGTCGTTCCAGATTTTTTTTACATTCAAATCCAGTTGTTGAAGTGGACTCAAAGTTCCCAAATCAATTTTATTTTTTCCGAGATAGAAATAATTCACCCCCAAAAACCAGTCTTTTTTAGAAGAAAGTCGAATCGTATTCTGTGCCTGGAAAAATGGTGTCACCAAACTTCCATCCACCACATAAGGATCGAAAATTTCGTGAGTGATTGGATCCATATTTACGCTTCCTTTATAGGTGTTGACTTGTATTCCAATGGTGTAATTCACATTCCAGATTTGTTTGAAAAACTGTTTGTTCATTCCCAAATTTGCGCTGAAATTATTTTCGGTCCCATAATTTGTACGGATATATCGCAACTCGCTAACTCCGTTTACCGTTCGCTGCAGCGGAACTTGAGTCGTTGCATCTTTGGTGTAAGAATTCGATAGTTGCAAAAAATACGAATTGCTGAACATATACATCAACTCTTGATTAAATACAGACGAAGCTTTCATAAAAGGATTATTCTGTACATAATTCACTTTGGTCAAATAAATTCTTTCGGGATTGATTTCCCAAAAACTTGGTCTCTTCATTCGACTTGTAAAAGAGTATGAAAGCGAATTTTTGTCATTGATATTGTAATTCAAACTTAAAGTCGGAAGAAAGTTTTGGTTTTTTCTTTTCACATCAATCGCGGTTCCGAGAATTTGCCCGTAACTGTCGGTAAATTCCATTCTCGCCCCGATTTTTGTAGAAAATTTCTCACCAAAATTTTTGTCCACATTCACATAAACTCCCGAAATTTTTTCATCATAAACAAAGTGGTTGCTTTGATGGATGTCTTTCACATAGTTTCCAGTGGTTAAATCCAAATTTTCAAGATAAGTGTCGTTATCTGTTTTTGTCTTGTTGAAATTTCCACCCGCGCCTAAAGTGAAACTTTTAAAAACCTTTGTAAAATCAGCCGTTCCCGAAAAATTATCGATATCCTGTGGAATTCTTTGATTGAATTTTCCTTCCAAACCTGTGATGAGATTTTGAGAATCTGTAATATTGGTAACGCTTTTGTTATTTTCGGTTTGATTGTATTTCAAATAGGCGGCGTTCAAGTTTAACTTGCTTCCCTTCTCGCCAAACTTTACTTCGTAATTCAAATTGAAATTATTATTCAAATGATGAGAATCCATGAAGTTTTGAGTTCTGTTATAATGCGTTTGCCAAATATTGTTGTTATCCAGGAATTTAATGGTGTTAAAAAAATTGCTTTGCGTATCCTTATTCTCGCTGTACCAAGTGTTGTAAGAAAGTCCCACGGTTTGTTTTTCAGAAATATCGTAATCAATATTCAGGTAACCACCTAAATCGAAAGTTCCATTTTTCACGTAACCTACCGAATTATTGCTGCTTTTCGAATCTCCGTTACTCATGTCATATTGCTGATTTCGGATTTGGTTTCTGGAGTTCAAATTGGAACTGATCGCCCATTTATTTTTTCTAAAATTCAAACTTGCAGAAGCGGATTGACTGTTGTCGATTCCCTGATAATTGGTCATTCGAAGATTTCCGTTGGTTCCGTCGGTCATTTTTTTCTTCAACACGATATTGATGATTCCGTCCGAACTTTCTACATTAAATTCACTTCCCGGAAGTGTGATAACTTCTATTTTTTGGATGTTTTCAGCGGGAGTGTTTTTCAAAAGAGCTTCGATTGCATCGGCGTTCATCTGGGTTCTCTTTCCGTTGATGTAAATTACGGCGTTGCTTTTCCCGGCGATTTTCAAGGTTTTGTCGTCGGTTGAAGAAACCAAGGGCGTTTCTTTAAGCAAGTTAAAGGCAGTATTTCCTTTTGCAACAGGCGATGCAGCGACATCAAAAACCAATCGGTCTGCTTTTTTTTGAAACACTTTTTTGGAAACAACGACTTCCTGAATGTCTTTTGTTTTAGCTGAATCCTTTTTTGGTTTTTCTTGAGCAAAAGCAACAAATCCTGAAAGAAGTGAAAGTGCAATGATTAATTTTTTCATGGTTTTAAGTTTAGGAAAAAAGAAAGAGAAGGAAGTTTTTGGTGATTAGTTTTAAAGCTATTAGTTTCGGTTATGAGTTTACTTCCTTCTTTTCTTTTTGCTTATTAGTTTTTTTGTTACAAGTTTTTCGGTTATCAGTTTTACATTGCAAAGATATGTTATTATTTTAGTATTATGCAATACAAAGTAGTAAATAAATTTTAATTTATCATCTAATCAACTGATAATCAACAATAAAAATTTTACAAAATTTTTTTAGATTCAATTAATTAGACAACTGAAACTTGAAAAATGTTACAGGTGAAAGATTGAAAAAGTGAATTTCTTCGAGTGAATATTGTTCGCCGTCAATTTTTCTGTGACGAATTTAGTAGTGGAACAAATCAAATTTACTGCTCCAGATGATTTAATCTTCCCGATCAAATCTCGCATACTTTTTTTCAATCCAAATTGTGGCAAAAGGGAAAAATGCAGAAATCAGGGCAAAGACGAAATCCTCATCGTCCCATTTATAAATTTTTCTAGCGGGAAGAATCAGCAAAAGGTACAGCGTGAAAAACAACCCATGGATATTACCGATGGTAGCAATATAAATAATGGGCAACAAACCATCCGGGTCATAACGAATCCAAATCATCGCGGAAAATAAAAATGCCCAGGAAATGGCTTCAAGTTTGCAAACTTGATGGAACCATTTCGTGATTTTCTCCTCACCATGTTTTTCTAAAAGTTTATCTACCATTTCCATTTTTTTCTTTCAAGTTCCATGTTGATGACGGTTTGCTACAACTGCCAATTACTTATTGCTCATTACTTATTGCTCATTACTTATAAAAAGAAGAGCCATCCAAATATTCAAAAACTTCAGGTGGCAGCATCGGTCGTACATTTTTTCCAAGCTTGATCATCTCCCGAATTTCTGTAGCGGAAAGTTCTATTACAGGTGCTTTGATTAAATGAATGTTTTCATGCTGTAAGTATTCGTGGTCTTTTTTCTCGCCTTCAAAAACTCTCGGATAAACGATGATCTGATGATTTTTAATTAAAGTTTCCGAGTTTTTCCATTTTGCAAGTCCGTCCAAATTGTCTTCACCCATAATTAAAGCAAAGGAATTGTCGGGATATTTTTCATGAAGGTAAGTTAAAGTATCAATCGTGTAACTTGGTTTTGGTAAGGAAAACTCTACGTTTGAAGCCCGCATTTTCGGATAGTTTTTCACGGCGAGTTGCACCATGTCTAAACGGTTGTGGTCTTTCAGCAAAGATTTTTTGTCTTTAAATGGATTTTGCGGACTTACCACAAACCAGAGTTCTTCCATATCCGAGTTTTCCAGGATATAGTTTGCCAGAATCAAATGCCCAATGTGAATGGGGTTGAAACTGCCGAAAAAAAGACCAACTTTCTTCATATATTTTGAAACACTAACTTTCATTGAGTAAAATCAATGGAAATTCTTTAATTTGTACCAATAAAATTACAGTCTGCAAGATAATAAACTTACCTTAATTCTGTTGAATTGTTACTGACTGCTTTTGAAAAAAATCCTCTACATATTCACCATGTTTTTATGTGTATTTCTGAATGCGCAGCAAAAAGAATTTTGGTTGAATGATGTTC
The DNA here is from genome assembly GCA_001403755.1 of Chryseobacterium senegalense. Classification (GTDB taxonomy): domain Bacteria; phylum Bacteroidota; class Bacteroidia; order Flavobacteriales; family Weeksellaceae; genus Kaistella; species Kaistella senegalense. Next base: position 330,849 of record CYUH01000013.1, read on the forward strand.
AAAACGGTAAAAGAATTTTGGCTAAAGATTCTGTTTCGGCAGTGAAGTTTCTGGATTCGCTTTCCCAAAACAATTATTATTTAATTCAGTTGAAGGACGTAAAAAAGGAAGGCAGCCACACTGAAATCTTTTTCGACAAGGGAAAAAACTTCAATGAAGCACAGGTAAAAATTTCCGATGATATAGAAAAAAACACCAAACTCAATAAGGAGTTCTTTACCAGAAATTTAGACTCCTTAAAAAAGTCAATCAGCGAAAAGTACCGAAATCAAGGGTTTTCCTTCAACAGAGTAAAGTCAAAATATCTTGGAATGAAAAAAGGGATTCCACAGGTTGAAGTTTCTGTGATTCCTGGAAATCAACGAAAAATTGATGCTTTCGTTTTCAGAGGTTATGAAAAATTGCCAAAACGTTTCGTGAGGAATTTGGAAAAAGAATTCCAAGGAAAAGTTTATGAAGACAAAAATTTGATGCAGATTAACCAGTCGCTGCAAAACCATCCGTTTGTACTTTTAGAAAAGCCGCCACAAACTTTGTTTACGAAAGATTCAACGCAGATTTTCCTTTTTACCCAAAAGAAAAAGTCCAACTCTTTCGACGGGATTTTAGGTTTCGGGAACGACAAAACCGACAAATTTACCTTTAATGGAAGTTTGAATGTGAATTTCAGAAATATGTTCAACAGTTTTGAGAGCATCAATATTTTTTGGCAAAGAAATCCGGACAAAGGTCAAACTTTCGACTTGAAAACCGATATTCCTTATCTTTTTGGTTCCAATGTGGGAACGAATATCAATCTTAACATTTATCGCCAAGATTCAACATTTGCTAATGTTAGATTTCTCCCTAGTTTCTACTTGCATGCGAGCAATAGACAAAAAATAGGAATTCGAGGTACTTTTGAAACATCAGTAGTGCTGGATTCTCTATTCACGCAAGCCAGAGATTTTAGCAAAAAAGGAATTGGATTTTGGTATGAATTTAATGAGCCTACGGATGTGGAATTATTTCTTTACAAAACTAGAATTCGCGCTGAGGCGGATTACATTTCCACTAATTACTCAAAAGAAAACTTCAATGTTAACCAAAACAATTTATATTTTTTTGGCGAAAGAAATTTCTACATTTCAGGAAATAATTATCTTAACTTAAAAGCCGAGACCGCATTAATCAACTCGAAAACTGAATTGGTAACGAACGAATTGCTGCGATTTGCCGGCTGGAATTCCTTTAGAGGATTCAATGAGAATGCACTATTGGCAGATTTTTACTACTACGGAAGTGCGGAATACCGATATCTCATCGGAAGCCAAGCATTCTTTGATATATTTGCACAATATGGACAGTTGCACAACAAAAATTTATCACTGAAACCTAAGCTTTATAGCTTCGGAATTGGTTTTAATTTCTTTCTGCCGATTGGCTTAATGTCGTTCCAAATTTCAAACGGTAATGAATTTGGAAACACCGTGAAATTTGGTGATACTAAAATTCATTGGGGAATTTTAAGTAAGTTTTAATTGAAAGCCTAATTTGGATAAACTTAGCTAGATGATTATTACTAAAATGAGAATTGAGGTAAAAGCAGTGGACCAAATTAGTTTTTTAATAAAATTTCTTGCATCACAGACTATAAATATACTCTAGTCGCCAAATTAAAAAAGAAAACACTCTAAACTAATACCTTCTATTACTTCCTTAAATTATCCGTTTTTACGCATAAAAAAAGCTCAATCAAAAAAATGATTGAGCTTTAAAAAAAACTGGCGGCGACCTACTCTCCCGCTTTCGCAGTACCATCGGCGCTAGAGGGCTTAACTTCTGTGTTCGGAATGGGAACAGGTGAGCCCCTCTGCTAAAACCACCCTAAAGGCTTTATTAGCGTTAGGCAGTAAGCTATAAGCTGTAAGCGATTGCTTAGCGTATAGCATAAAGCCTATGGCTTTATATCGATAAAAACTTTCACAAAGAGTAAACCTTTGATGCACTTACAGAGCGCCTTATTAGGCTATAAATCTACGGGTAATTAGTACTACTCGGCTATGCCATTACTGACTTTACACCTGTAGCCTATCAACGTTGTCATCTCCAACGACCCTTAAAAGATGTCTCATCTTGAGGCAGGTTTCGCACTTATATGCTTTCAGTGCTTATCCTTTCCAAACGTAGCTACTCAGCGGTGCACCTGGCGGTACAACTGATACACCAGAGGTTTGTTCAAATCGGTCCTCTCGTACTAGATTCAAGCCCTCTCAAACATCTAACGCCCGCAATAGATAGAGACCGAACTGTCTCACGACGTTCTGAACCCAGCTCGCGTGCCACTTTAATGGGCGAACAGCCCAACCCTTGGGACCTTCTCCAGCCCCAGGATGTGACGAGCCGACATCGAGGTGCCGAACCTCCCCGTCGATGTGAGCTCTTGGGGGAGACTAGCCTGTTATCCCCGGAGTACCTTTTATCCTATGAGCGATGGCCCTTCCATACGGAACCACCGGATCACTATGTCCTGCTTTCGCACCTGATCGACTTGTAGGTCTCACAGTCAAGCACCCTTATGCCATTACACTCTACGCACGGTTACCAAGCGTGCTGAGGGTACCTTTGAAAGCCTCCGTTACTCTTTTGGAGGCGACCACCCCAGTCAAACTACCCACCACGCAATGTCCTTGATTTCTCAAGTTAGGCTCCAAATAAACAAAGGGTGGTATTTCAACGTTGACTCCACCGACACTAGCGTGCCCGCTTCAAAGTCTCCCACCTATCCTACACATTGTTTATTCAAAGTCAATACGAAGTTATAGTAAAGGTTCACAGGGTCTTTTCGTCCCATTGCGGGTAATCGGCATCTTCACCGATACTACAATTTCACAGAGCTCATGGTTGAGACAGTGCCCAGATCGTTACACCATTCGTGCAGGTCGGAACTTACCCGACAAGGAATTTCGCTACCTTAGGACCGTTATAGTTACGGCCGCCGTTTACTGGGGCTTCAGTCAATTGCTTCGCTTACGCTAACAACCTTCCTTAACCTTCCAGCACCGGGCAGGTGTCAGACCCTATACAGCATCTTTCGATTTAGCAGAGTCCTGTGTTTTTGATAAACAGTCGCCTGGGCCTCTTCACTGCGGCCAGCATTGCTGCTGGCGTCTCTTCTTCCGAAGTTACGAGACTATTTTGCCTAGTTCCTTAACCATGATTCACTCTAGCACCTTAGGATTCTCTCCTCGACTACCTGTGTCGGTTTTGGTACGGGTTGCTTCACTTCGGCTTTTCTTGGAATCTATTTCCCTGCAGCAGCTTCGCCCGAAGGCTAGGCCTTGACTATTCCGTCAGTCTCCAGCAAGTACGTAAATCCGTCCCCTTTTTAGTGTGAGCAAGTATGGGAATATTAACCCATTGTCCATCCACTTCCCCTTTCGGGTTCGCGTTAGGTCCCGACTAACCCTCAGCTGATTAGCATGGCTGAGGAAACCTTAGTCTTTCGGTGAGCGGGTTTCTCGCCCGCTTTATCGTTACTTATGCCTACATTTTCTTTTCTATCCGCTCCACAATACCTCACGATACTGCTTCGGCGCAAATAGAATGCTCCCCTACCAGATATAACTCTAAAGTTATAAATCCATAGCTTCGGTACTATACTTATGCCCGATTATTATCCATGCCGAACCGCTCGACTAGTGAGCTGTTACGCACTCTTTAAATGAATGGCTGCTTCCAAGCCAACATCCTAGCTGTCAATGCAGTTCAACCGCGTTATTTCAACTTAGTATAGATTTGGGGACCTTAGCTGTTGGTCCGGGTTCTTTCCCTCTCGGACATGGACCTTAGCACCCATGCCCTCACTGCCGACGAACATTTATTAGCATTCGGAGTTTGTCAGGAATTGGTAGGATTTGACTCCCCCGCATCCAATCAGTAGCTCTACCTCTAATAAACTTAACATCGACGCTGCACCTAAATGCATTTCGGGGAGTACGAGCTATCTCCCAGTTTGATTGGCCTTTCACCCCTACCCACAAGTCATCCGAAGACTTTTCAACGTCAACCGGTTCGGTCCTCCACTTTGTGTTACCAAAGCTTCAACCTGCCCATGGGTAGATCACAAGGTTTCGCGTCTAATCCTACTAACTATCCGCCCTATTCAGACTCGCTTTCGCTCCGCCTCCGCACCTGAAGTGCTTAAGCTCGCTAGTAAAATTAACTCGTAGGCTCATTATGCAAAAGGCACGCCGTCACCCAACTTGTGGGCTCCGACCGCTTGTAGGCGTACGGTTTCAGGTTCTCTTTCACCCTTCTATTCGAAGTGCTTTTCACCTTTCCTTCACAGTACTTGTTCACTATCGGTCTTTCAGGAGTATTTAGCCTTGGAGGATGGTCCCCCCATATTCAGACAGGATTTCACGTGTCCCGCCCTACTCATTTATCATCTAAATATGCCTTTCATGTACGGGGCTATCACCCTCTATGGCTGTTCTTTCCAGAACATTCTATTAAACATATAAAGACTTTTGGGCTAATCCGCTTTCGCTCGCCACTACTTACGGAATCTCTTCGATTTCTTTTCCTCCGGGTACTTAGATGTTTCAGTTCTCCGGGTTTGCTCTCTAAATAAATTTAGAGTGACTGGTCTTCAACCAGCCGGGTTGCCCCATTCGGACATCTCGGGATCAATTCGTGTGTGCCGATCCCCCGAGCTTTTCGCAGCTTACCACGTCCTTCCTCGCCTCTGAAAGCCTAGGCATCCGCCATACGCCCTTAACGATTTCTTTCCTAATATTTAAATTAGTTCAGTATTTTTTGTAAGGTATTACTACCTTACGATATTTTTGTAAACTCCGCACTCGTAAGTGCTCGGTTTTCTCTTTGTGATGTTCTTACCGTTAATGTCAATGATCTTATGTCTTATTAGTCCCCTGATGAACAGATATTGTTTTTGGCTCTATCCGTAACTTTTAAATCAGTTCACTAATACTGTGGAGAATAAGGGAGTCGAACCCTTGACCTCCTGCGTGCAAGGCAGGCGCTCTAGCCAGCTGAGCTAATTCCCCCTCTAGTAGACTTTGAGAACCGAGAGCCTAGATTCAAGACTTAAACCGTCTTGGTTCTTGGTTCTGGCATCTCCCAATCTGTTTAATTAGTAGTCTCGGGCAGGCTCGAACTGCCGACCTCTACATTATCAGTGTAGCGCTCTAACCAGCTGAGCTACGAGACTGTCTTTTTAGACTTTTAGATTCAAGATGCTAGATACAAGACTTTTCTTGTCTTGATTCTTGCCTCCTGGCTCTTGTATCTCTTCCCTGTACTAATTTCTAGTGGGTGTATTTTTAAATACCAACCAAAGTAAAAAAACTAAAGCATCTTTTGAGTAAGTGCTTGTGATACTTTATGTATCTTGTTTGTTTATCGTCTAAAGACGCTCTAAAATGAGATGTTCCAGCCGCACCTTCCGGTACGGCTACCTTGTTACGACTTAGCCCTAGTTACTTGTTTTACCCTAGGCAGCTCCTGTTACGGTCACCGACTTCAGGTACCCCAAACTTCCATGGCTTGACGGGCGGTGTGTACAAGGCCCGGGAACGTATTCACCGCGCCATGGCTGATGCGCGATTACTAGCGATTCCAGCTTCATAGAGTCGAGTTGCAGACTCCAATCCGAACTGAGACCGGCTTTCGAGATTTGCATCCAGTCACCTGGTAGCTGCCCTCTGTACCGGCCATTGTATTACGTGTGTGGCCCAAGACGTAAGGGCCGTGATGATTTGACGTCATCCCCACCTTCCTCTCTACTTGCGTAGGCAGTCTCACTAGAGTCCCCAACTGAATGATGGCAACTAGTGACAGGGGTTGCGCTCGTTGCAGGACTTAACCTAACACCTCACGGCACGAGCTGACGACAACCATGCAGCACCTTGAAAATTGTCCGAAGAAGGATCTATTTCTAAATCTGTCAATTCCCATTTAAGTCTTGGTAAGGTTCCTCGCGTATCATCGAATTAAACCACATAATCCACCGCTTGTGCGGGCCCCCGTCAATTCCTTTGAGTTTCATCCTTGCGGACGTACTCCCCAGGTGGCTAACTTATCACTTTCGCTTGGTCTCTGAATCTTAAAAATCCAAAAACGAGTTAGCATCGTTTACGGCGTGGACTACCAGGGTATCTAATCCTGTTCGCTACCCACGCTTTCGTCCATCAGCGTCAGTTAAATCTTAGTGACCTGCCTTCGCAATTGGTGTTCTAAGTAATATCTATGCATTTCACCGCTACACTACTTATTCCAGCCACTTCAAATTTACTCAAGACCTGCAGTATCAATGGCAGTTTCATAGTTAAGCTATGAGATTTCACCACTGACTTACAAGTCCGCCTACGGACCCTTTAAACCCAATAAATCCGGATAACGCTTGCACCCTCCGTATTACCGCGGCTGCTGGCACGGAGTTAGCCGGTGCTTATTCGTACAGTACCTTCAGCTACCCTCACGAGAGTAGGTTTATCCCTGTACAAAAGAAGTTTACAATCCATAGGACCGTCATCCTTCACGCGGGATGGCTGGATCAGGCTCTCACCCATTGTCCAATATTCCTCACTGCTGCCTCCCGTAGGAGTCTGGTCCGTGTCTCAGTACCAGTGTGGGGGATCTCCCTCTCAGGACCCCTAAAGATCACAGACTTGGTGAGCCGTTACCTCACCAACTATCTAATCTTGCGCGTGCCCATCTCTATCCACCGGAGTTTTCAATAATCAATGATGCCATCAATTATATTATGGGGTATTAATCTTCCTTTCGAAAGGCTATCCCCCAGATAAAGGTAGGTTGCACACGTGTTACGCACCCGTACGCCGCTCTCAAGTCTCCGAAGAAACTCTACCGCTCGGCTTGCATGTGTTAGGCCTCCCGCTAGCGTTCATCCTGAGCCAGGATCAAACTCTCCATTGTATGTTTGTCTGACTCACTCAAAAATAATTGACGCTTTAGTTTTTCCTTACTTTTTTGGTTGTTATTGTATTTTCAATGATCTCTCTTCTTCCGCTTGTATCTCAGTGAACTTTTTCTATCGTTTCATCCCCTGATTTGCGTGTGCAAAAGTATAAACTATTTTTTAATTGACCAAATGTTTCTTGAAAAATTTTTAAAACTTTTTTTCGTAAGCCTTATAAATTCTCATTCCTATTTAATTCAATCTAATCCCTACTTCGCTCCCCTATAACAAATCTCTCTGTTTGGGTTTGCAAAGATACCAACTTTTTCTCCCATTCCAAATTTTTCCTAACCTATTTTAACAAAGAATCCACAACTTGCTGTATATCTGGGAGAAAAAATTA
>CYUH01000014.1 GCA_001403755.1 Chryseobacterium senegalense
GTTTCATAAATCGCCTTGTTTTCATCCTTGATCTCCTCCAGGATTTCCTCTCGAACCTCGGTCTTGGTGCGGATGCTTTCGCTGTACCAGATTTTTCCGAGATAAACAGTTGCTGATAAAATAAAAAATGCAACCAGCAATATAGGCAGGATTCCGAAAAACCAATATTTAACTGTATCTGATTTCTGATGGAATTTTTCCAGATGCTTTATAACGTCCGGAGATAATTCTGCGATAATATTGTTGGGGATGGATTTAAGCAATTCCTGCCGTTTTAGATTATCTTCATGTGCCAGTGCTTGGATTTTTTTTATATCCTCCTTGATGTCGCAGTACATGTGGAAAATCGCCTTCCCCGAAATTTCTACCGCCTTATTGCTTTCTATGACGCGGTGCAAAAGTTCGATGCCTGCATCTTGTGAAGAATAATTTTCTGTATTCATGTCATGGTTGTTAAATTCGTTGTTATTCATTTTCTTTTTTTTATTGATGTTTTTTAAACCTATCGCCTTCTTTTTCTCTTCCTCAGCAATTCATCGTCTGTCGCCTGTGCGTAGCTCGGTTTGAGCAGTTCCTTCACGGCATTCTCAATCTCCTTGAGCCCTGATTTTTCCGGATGCTTTATTTCGTTCGTTTGCGGATTACTCTGAGTGAAAATTGCCAAATGATGGTTTTCCGCATTCCGGTTTAGGATTTCTTTGATGTCCTTAATCTTCAGTTTGCTGGTGATCTCCGAAAGTTTGTAACCGGGATGGTACTGCCTCTGGGTATGGTCGTTGATGTCCTTCAGCCGGACAATCCGCATCCCCGACATACCCTCCTTCACATTCTGCGAGAGCGTCACTCTGTAACCGCATCTCCGCATATAATCGACCAAGTCATCAAAATTTCTTGAGACCTTCATACAGTTTTGCAGGATTTTTAGCATCTGTTGCTTTTTCTCCTTTCCGATTTCCACATCTGTTTTGAGATTCATCTCTTTGCAGACATTTCGAACCGATTCACCAAAGCGTTTACCTATGTTTGCCGACTTCACCGTGCATTTACCAAAAACATCTATGCGGTTCACGATGAAATGGATATGTTTCTGCTTCGTGGAATTGTGGACATCCAGGACGACCTGGTTATTTTCCGTAAGTCCCACATCCTTCAATGATTTTAAAGCCAGTTCCTTCAATTCGTCGTTGGTCAGTATGTCTCCAATTTCCTTTGCCGGAGAAATGTAACCTGTGAGAGCCCATTTCTTTACATTCGGATTTCTCTCGGCGACAATCTTCATCTCTTCAAATCTTTCCTCCGGCATTGTTGAAAGCAGGTTGTTGGAATAAATACATTCCGCCGTGCCTTTGTCATTGCCATTGTATTCAATCGCGATCTTACTGATCCTCCTCGTCGTTGCCGAATTGTTCATTTTCGATGATTTTTTGGTAGAGGTATTCCCGGATCAACCTCGTTGTGGTTTGAATTTCCTCAAGGATCTCTTTTTTGTTTTCAAACTCATTCCATTCTCTGTTCCGGAGCAGATTGGATATCCTTATAAAATTGTTGCCGTAATTCAACAGAACCGCGTCGGTTTTAAACTCGTTTATTTTGAGTTCTTTTTCGGTTGAAACCAGTCTTAAATATTTTGATATTTTGAGTTTGTAGAAGTCAGCCTCCTTTTGAATTTTCTCAAACTCCTTTTCGGTAAAACGAACTGAGACTACCTTCGAAAATTGGTTCGCCGTCTTCTTTTTCAAACCTCCCTTTCGACCAATTTCGCGAAAGCGGTTCCTTCTTTTTTCTTCTGCAACCTTTGCAATTTGCTGCTCGGAAATCTGTCTTACAAACTGTTTTAAAAAGTCATTTTTCATATTGTGTTTATGTGGTGTTTAATTTTTTTATGATTTTAAATTACTGGCTTGAATTCCATTTCCAAACAAGTGTTTCCGACGACAGGAGGAAACCAAAAAGCCCGATTTTTACGACAAGCATACGCTTGTTGTAAACATTGGGTACTTTTTGCACTAAATACATGGCAAGTTTTTACCCAGCTTTTTTAGAGTATTCCACCTGTGCTTATTTTAAGCAGGTCGGCTTGGTTGAATCTTCATCTTTTTCTCCTGTAAATATTCCGGTTTTCCTCGGGCTCGTGTATGGCTGTTTGATTTTTTTCAAGCTTATTTTCAAGTGTCTTTTCTTCCTGTGATATCAGGAAATCATTCAGATCTTGATGACGGAAATATTCATTCGACCGGTCATCTGCCTCCGGGAATATTTTCAAAATTGAATCCCTGCACTGTTCGCCGGCGCGGTCGTTATCCAAGTACATTTCGACAGATTTATAATTTCCAAAAAGCCCTGATGCCTTGTGAACCATGGCGACAGAGTTCAGAATTAGATAGTCGGAAGGTGTCTTTTCCGGTTCTAAAATTTTATGGGAGAGGTAGTCGGTAAAGCCCTCGAAAACCTTGAGGTTGTCAGAATTATTTTTTATCGTGGTGATATCCTTTTTTCCAAGACAGATTTTGGAAAAACTGCTGCGGATTTCGTAGCCTCCCGAATCGTTTTTGAATCCTAATCTGAAATAGTTCTTCCCATTCATTTCGTAATGAATTTCCTTAAGTTCAGATTTTTGAGATTCGAGTTTTCTATATTTTAAATATTCAATCAACGCTGGATGCGACACTTCTTTTACTTCTAATATTTGATAAGATTTAGTTTCTTCTTTTGGATTGTTTAAATTTCCCTTTTGCTTTTGAAAAGAAAAATCAAACTTTTCAAGATATTCAAGAGCATCGGATACAGTGCATTGTTTGAGCTCCTGAACTATCGACACGACATCGTATTGTTTTCCAGTGCCAAAATCAAAGGCAATATTTTTCACATAATTCACTAATAAACTTGGCGTTCGTTCTTGTCGATTGATAGCATAATAATAGGCAGTTTTCGGATGTTCTTTGCTTGGGAATAGAGAAAAACTTTCCATTACTTCTTTGATGCTGATATTTTCGTTGGCTTGTTTGCAATTCATTTTTTGTGTTTTTAAAATTTATTTCTTTATATCCAGTTATATTTTTACCGTTTTTCCATACCTGCCTACCTAAATATTGAATATCAGTTAGTTATATTAATTAATGACTTACCTTGTTGTTACCTGTTAATTGGATCCCTTCTTTAACTATGGTAGTTTAGGTAAAGTCTTATCTATTTTATTACCTTGATAAAGATTTGTAAATGAGTTCTGTAAGTCCACTTAGGTAAGTAGGTAGGATAAATTGAATGTCAAGGATTTAAACTTTCTTTCAGTCAATCTTTCTTCGGATCAGGTAGCCGTAAACCTGCAGTTTCGGATGCTTGATTCTTTCATACTTGAGCTTGGTGAGCGCCTTTCCGACCTTGATGTTGTTCAATCTTAAATTCAGGGCGTTGTTCATTGCCACAACGATGTCCGTCGCCGTAAGAAAATCCTTGATGTCCTTCGATTTCTCGAAGTGTGCGGAAACGATTTCCTGCTCAAGTGAAAGCTGGGAAAACTGTTCGTTCCTCAGCTCATTAGCCTCTATGTCCGAGAGCGTCATTTCCGGTTGGTAATTTTTTCTTTCAAAAGCATTGTGGTACGCCTGCGCCCATACCTTGTCTATGTCTATTTCCTTGGAATAATTGAAGTCAATGCTTAAAACTTCGAAAACCAGCCATCTTACGCTTCCTGTCTCGTCGGTAAGGAAATCTGTTCTGTTGGTTGAGGCAACAAAGGAACATATCCTATCCATGTTCTCCGGCTTTCTCCCATACGGCACCCTTACTTTCGCGCCACCCATCGAGATGAAGGATTTCAGGGTGTTGACATCCGATTTGGACAGCACGGCCAGCTCGTCCGCATTGAGGATGAAATTTTTGCAGATGGCAATGATGCCGTCCTTGTCCACTGTGACATTTTCGGAATAATAATCCCTGAGCCCGTCCGGGATGAGGAACCGCAGGAAGGTGGTTTTGCCCGTGTTCTGTTTGGAGCTTGCCAGCACGAGGCACTGCTTGTTGACATAGTCTTTCTTCAATGCGCAAAGCACGGCGCGGGTCAGCCACTTCTCGAGATGGTAGCGGAACGCTTCGCTGTCGTTGGTCCGAACAAATCCCGCCAGCTTCCGGATATGGTCTTCGCCGTCCCAGCCGGTGAGTTTTTTAAAGTATTCCGCTAACGGGTTGTATCTCTTTATCAGGTGGCTCCGTACGAGGATCTCCAACTTCTGCATCGTAATCTGAATCCCGGCCTGTACGAGTTCTATCAGCAGGGAGTTGATGTTTAGCTCTGTCCAGCCCTCCTTTCCCTTGAGCGATATTTCTATCTCCAGGGCGATGGCGTTAAAGCGAAGGTCATACTTGCTTTCAAGATACTTCATCACCATATCGAAAATGGTAGTGGTCTCGGAAGCGGTTTGGTAGAGTACTGGGATTTTTTGCTCTTCAGCCGGCTTGTTGGTTATTTCTTCCATCGCTCCAGAATTTCCTGCTCGAATGCGACATAGTCATCATTTTGTATTTCCTCCACATTATCCCCCAGAAGATAAGCTTCGAGGTCCTCTTTGCGAAAGTAGATTTTCTTTTGCCCCTTCTTTTTGTAGGCCTTCAATTTGCCGTGGTGTTTGAGTTGGTAGAGATAGTCCGGATCCAGGTTGAGGAACAGCGCGGCCTCTTCCTTAGAATAGATGTTCTTGGTTCCGAGGGCGAGCATCTGTAGCGCCTTCGAGGTAAACTCTTTTTGCGAGTTTACCAAAGTGGACATTTGGCTTTCTAGCGCAGCTAGTCTTTCTTGGTCTTTCATTTCGTTGAATTTTGTTGAGGCCAAGATATTTCCCAAAGAAATAGCCGCCTAAAAGCGACTTGAAAATTTTTTTGTAAAATAAAACAACCTAAAGAAATGTGCGTTCAATAGGAGGTTTTGTTTTATAATGGTTTAGTCAATAAACCATTAAAAACGACTAACCGTCGCCTTTATAATTCTGGTTATCAGACAAATATGATTTTTAAAGAGAAAATGTTTTTTTGGATTTTAGACTATATATCATCCTGAACATCGCTGTTGGAAAGATATTTTGAGAGGTTCCTGCTGTTTATTGGCTCTTCTGCGATATTTCCGAGCCTGTCTTTTGCCGAGGTGACGGCGTTGATAATTTTGCAGGTTTCGGCTTGGGTTATTGTGCCGGATTTACAACTTTCCATAACATTAGTAAAGGTCGAGAAAAAATCCAAAATAGGCTGTACGCTCACGCCGTTCCTTGCAGGCTTTGTAAACAGAATCTTTCCAGAGTTTTTCTTCCGCAGTAAAAAGTCCGATAAATCCCTCTCGGAATCTTTAGAAATAAAATAATCCCGCAAAATGTCATCAATGACCATATTCGGATTCTTTTTTATTTCAAAAGCAAAATCGGATTCCTGTAGGATATTATTGTTGTGTTTTGCGAGTTCGTTGGTTTCAGATAAAATGATTTGTTGATTATTTAATTCGTTTGAAATCTTAGTGCCAACTTTCAAAAATTCTCTTTTTAACTCATTGGAATGGTGTTCTATTTTATCTGCCGCGTCTTGCTTTTCTCGGAACTCAAACCTTTCGCTATAACTGTTTTTCTTGAATTTTTTGAATGCCTGAATTGGCTTAAACGGGTGTTCCATTTTTACCTCGAACAGTATTACGGCAAGAATTTGAAGAATGATTTAGAATAGGATTTGGGTAAAGTCGATCTTCTCGGCATGGATATCTTCCAGTATTTTCCCGCCCCAGAAAAAGGAAAGCGACAATGAAACCAAAAATAAATTCAAAACGATTAAAAACCGCTGGGTGTTCCAGTCGTTATACCAGTTTGCCCTTTCCTTGGAGTAATAGTTTATCGCAAACGGACTGAACGCAAACCAAAGCCGCCCTGCAAGATAGAAGGGGACAAGAAGTGTAAAGGTTACCATTAGAATATATATTGCGATATAGAAGTCAGTCATAGATACCGTACTAAATATTATTACACAAAAATAGCATTAAAATAAAATACTTTTGTTCGTGAAATGTTCGTGACAAATATAAAAAAAGACACTCACATTTCTGTAAGTGTCTCGTTTTCAGCGCTCCTCTTGCTGGGCTCGAACCAGCGACCCTCTGATTAACAGTCAGATGCTCTAACCAACTGAGCTAAAGAGGAGTGTTTTCCTTTGCTTTAAGCGTGTGCAAATATAAAAACTTTTTTAATTTCTCCAAAATATTTTTGCAAAAATTTTACAAAAATTTTATTAAAATTTTCCGGTAATCCACTTAAATATGTCGTTTCCAAAGATTAAAACCATTAAACCTAATAAGAAAATTACTCCAATCATTTGTGCATTTTCCAAAACTTTCTGCGGAACCGGCTTTCCGGTGATCATTTCCCAAAGGGTAAACACTACATGTCCTCCATCTAACCCAGGAATTGGAATTAAATTAAGGAACGCCAACCATACAGAAAACATTGCGGTAAAGCTCCAGAAAAACTCCCAATTAATGGTTTCTGGCATTTGTTTGATGATCCCAATTGGCCCGGAAACTTTTTTGTAACCCTGAGTTGTGCTGTTGAAAACAATTTTAAATTGCTTAATCTGCATCGTCAATACATCTATTGTCCTTTCAAGACCTCTTGGAATTGCGGCTAATAAACTATATTCTTTGGTAACTTTTGTTTTATCGAACTCAGCTTGAGCGATTTTTAAATCCTGTGAAAAACCTAACTTTCCGTTTGCATCAACTTTTGCAGTAAGTTCTTGTGTTGTATTATTTCTTTCAACCGTTAAATTGATATTCTGGTTTTTGAATTGTAGAAGTTCAGCACCAAATTCATCGAAATAGCGAACCCGTTTACCATTAATCCCAATAATTTTATCGCCTTTTATTAATCCAGCCATTTTCGCTGGTCCATTAGTCAAAAGACTATCGATTACTACCGGATATCTTGGGATAAAATAGGCCTTTGCTTCATTCTCGGATAACACCGCTGCGACACCTTTTTCATCGATAGGAAAAGTTACTTCTTTTCCGTTCCGAAGAACTGTAGCATTATCCGCAAAAAGCATATTGATGGTAGAAGTTTCCATTCTTTCTGCAGGTTTACCATCAATTTTTAAGATTTTATCACCTGTTTGCAATCCCATTTTTTGTCCGGCTTCGGAAACCGCAATTCCATTTTCGAATTTGGCATTATCGTGAAAAGTTTCTCCTTTAAAATAACTTAAACAAGAATAGATCAACCAAGCTAAAAAGAAGTTTACGGTAACGCCACCCATCATGATGATGAGTCTCTGCCAAGCCGGTTTGCTACGGAATTCCCAAGGTTCAGCTGGTTTTTTCAATTGTTTGGTATCCATGCTTTCATCAACCATTCCGGCGATTTTGACATAGCCACCAAACGGAAGCCAACCGATTCCGTATTCTGTACCACGGAAATTGATTTTTGCAAGAGAAAACCAGGGATCAAAAAAGAGATAAAATTTTTCGACTTTCGTCTTAAAGTATTTTGCGGGGATGAAATGCCCTAATTCATGTAAAATTACCAATATTGAAATACTGAGTATGAATTGAAATAATTGGATGAGTGTCATTTATTTTTATTAAAATTTTAAATAATTGCGAAGATACGAATTATCAAAAGTATGCCAAACAAAAAAGGTTCTCGAAACTGAGAACCTTTAGTTTTATTTTTAAGAGGTTTTCTTAGAAAGTAAATCTGAAACCAGCGTTAAATCTTCCCGCTTCAGCATCAGAGTTGTCACCAATGATGAATCTAGGTCTCCAGTCCATTGAAAAATCCAGTGGAGCTCCAGGAATTTTAAAATCCAAACCTAACATTGCGGATGGAGCAAATTCTGTAAACCCATCACCAAAGATGATTCCAGGACCTGCACCAACATACCACTGTAGTCCGCTCGCTCCTGCAAAAGGTTGGTGGTACTGATAGTTTGCCTGCGCTAAAGTTGCACCATCTGCAAACAATACGCTGAATTCTCCTGCGTGATTTGCCTTGAAGAAATGTTTCACATGTGGACCAACGAAGGTTGAGCCATCACCAAAATCCACCAATACACCAGCGCCGGTTTTGTACGTCTGTGCCTGTGCTTGGGAAACTCCTAACATTGTTGCCGCAGCAAAAGCTGCAACTGCGAATAACTTTTTCATAATAGTAATTTTAATTTGTTATATTTTTTTAATGTATTTTAAAGGTTGATAGAGACACCTAAACTGCCATTATTTCCTGCTTCAACGAATATTCCAAACTTGTCGTTGATAAAGTATCTCGCTCCTAAGTGAACACCAAGTCCGAAAGTATTTCCAATTACACCTACATCTGCTCCGGGATAAACATCCCATTTTTCAGGCATATCCAAAATGTCCTGCAAGTGGAAATTTACGCGTCCAAATACGAAGAATTTGTGGTCCTTATCATTGTCTTTATAATTATCGAAATAAAGGTTTGCACCGGCGCCAAGAGAGATTAAATCCGTAATACCGTAATCATAAGTCCCTGTAATACCGGTTCCATTTCCCCAACCGCTTAATCCAATCTGCACTTTTTGGTCTCCCTGTCCGTTCCAGGCCTGCGAAAAGGCTGTTTGAGAAAATCCGACAAATAACAGTGCTAAAAATAGTTTCTTCATAAAATTTGTTTAGAATATTCTTCGCAAACATCAAAAACAAGACCAAAACATGCTCGTTTAAATATTTATATGTAACTTTCCTAAGATTTTATAACCTTTTACTGAAATTCTATATGGATAGTTTAAAAATTGCAGGTTTAAATTTTGATATCTTATGGAAAGATAAAAATAAAAATTTAATCTTTATTGAAGAAAAAGTAAAAAATATTTCAGCGGACCTCATAGTATTGCCGGAAATGTTTCCTACTGGATTCTGTATGGATGCAGCAGAAATTGCCGACAGAAACGAGGAGACGCTTCATTGGATGAAAGGCTTGGCATCTTCTAAAAAATCAGCAGTTTGTGGAAGCGCTTCAGTTTTTGAAAATGGGAATTTTTACAACCGTTTCTACTTCGTTAAACCGGACGTAACTTTCGAATATTACGATAAAAGGCATCTTTTTTCATATTCGGGAGAGGATACAGTTTATTCTCCCGGGAAAGAACGAGTAATTGTAAGCTACAAAGGTTGGCGTATTTTATTGCAGGTTTGTTACGATCTTAGATTTCCGGTTTTCGCAAGAAATAATTCTGATTACGATGCGATATTATATGTTGCCAATTGGCCGGAGGTTAGAATCGATGCTTGGCAAACCCTTTTGAAAGCCCGCGCAATTGAAAATTTAGCTTACGTTTTTGGTTTAAACAGAGTCGGAACCGATGGAAATAATTTGTATTATCCAGAAAGTTCATATTGTTACGCACCGGACGGCAGTATGGTTTCAATTACTGAAAACAATATAGTGTCCGCAGAATTCGATGCTGAAAAACTCTTAAAATTCAGAGAAAAATTCCGGTTTCTAAACGATCAAGATTCGTTTGAAATTATTTAATGGGATTGATTGGCAAAATTTTGCAATAAAGTAGTGAGCGTATTCACATCATGAATGCCACTTTCCTTCCAGAGCAGATTTCCATTTTGGAAAACCGCCAATGTCGGAACTCCGCGCACTCCGTATTTAGCCGCAATTGCAGGAAATTGGTCGACATCTATTTTCACAATACGCGCCAAGTCGCCCACGTTTTCCTTCACGGTATTAAGAACCGAAGATTGCACTTTGCATGGTCCACACCAAGTGGCAAAAAAGTCGATTAATACCGGCCTTTCAGAATTGATAAGTTCTTGAAATTTCTGTGACATGTTTTTTAGGAATTAAAATCATTAAACATAATTATTATTTCAATTTATTTTCCAGCGACTTCCAGTTTCCGCCATTATAAGCACTGAAACCATTTTGCTCGAAAATAATTTTTGCAGAAGCACTTCTCATACCACTTGCACAACACGTGATAATGGGCTTTTTCACATCGAGTTTTTTAAGTTCGGCAGCCAATTCTTGCAACGGAATATTTTTAGAAAATCTAATACTTCCGTTGCTGAATTCTGCGGGAGTTCTTACATCAATAATTTGTGCCCCGTTTTCTACGAGAGCCTTATAATCAACCTTGTTTTTAACGAATAATTTCTTGAAAAAATCAATCACTTTTGTTGTTTTTAATATGGCTTACAAAGTTTTGCTTTGGCAAACAAAATTACTTTTTGGAACACTCGTTTCCTTTATTTTATTGAAACCACCCTCAATTTCGGTAAAATTCCTAATTCCTCTTGAATTTAAGATACTTGCTGCGATCATACTTCTATATCCACCTGCACAATGAATGAAGAAATGTTCATCATTATTTAAAGCATTTGCCCATTCATTAATATCTGCTAAAGGTCTGCGATAGGCGTTTTCCACATGTTCAGCATCATACTCGGATTCTTTTCTTACATCGATTACTTTGGAATCGTCACTAAATTTGGCTGCAAAATCTTGAGCAGAAATCCGGTGAATCGTATCAATTTCTTTACCTGAATTTTTCCAAGACTCGAAACCACCTTCCAAATATCCTAAAACATGATCAAAGCCAACTCTGGAAAGTCTTGTAATCACCTCTTCTTCTGTTCCGGGATCCGAAACCAGTAAAATTGGCTGATGTACATCGACGATCATTGCACCAACCCACGGTGCAAAATCTCCTTTCAATCCAATATTTATCGAATTCGGAATAAATCCCTTATGAAAATCTGCAGCACTTCTGGTATCTAAAACCAAAGCTCCCGTATCTTCAGCAACTCCTTCGAAATCTTCTGCGCTAATTGGTTTATTGGATTGATGCAGGACATTGTCGAAAGATTCGTAGCCACCTTTATTGAGCGCGACATTCATACCGAAATATTTCGGTGGAGCAGAAAGTCCGTCGAGAACTTCTCTAATGAAGGATTCCTTATTTGGCTGTTTCAGTGCGTAATTGGTCTTTTTCTGATTTCCCAATGTATCTACCGTTTCTTTCTGCATATTTTTTCCACAAGCAGATCCGGCGCCATGAGCAGGATACACGATAATATCATCAGCAAGCGGCAAAATTTTAGCTTGTAAACTTTCATATAACAAACCTGCGAGTTCCTCCTGAGTCATATGTGCTGATTTTTGAGCCAAATCTGGTCTTCCGACATCTCCTAGAAATAAAGTATCTCCAGAAAAAATAGCGGTTTCTTTCCGATGCTCATCAATCAATAAAAAAGTTGAACTTTCCATTGTATGACCTGGCGTATGAAGTACTTTAATTTTAATATCACCTAATTCAAAAACCTGATTATCTTCTGCAATAATCGCTTCGAAATCGGGTTCTGCAGTTGGTCCGTAAACAATTGGAGCACCGGTTTTTTTGGAAAGATCTAAATGTCCGGATACAAAATCGGCATGAAAATGAGTCTCAAAAATGTATTTCAATCTCACCTCATCTTTCTCAAGTCTTTCGATATAAGGTTTTGTTTCTCTCAAAGGATCGATAATCGCCGCTTCATTTCCAGAAACGATGTAGTAAGCCCCTTGAGCTAAACAACCAGTGTATATTTGTTCTATTTTCATTTATTAAATATTAAACTACAAATTTCTATAATAATTTGCTAAAAACAATCTTTTTCCAAACGGATTAATCTATCTTCAAAATTGTTGTTTTAAAAATATTTCCTTGATGATGATGAAAATTCCCATTGCCAAGACAGTCCACCCGAAAATGGGTTTTAGTTTTTTTCCATCCATTCTTTTTGCAATTCCCAGACCAATAAATATTCCTACAACGGATAAGGCCGTAAAAGATAAAAGAAAAGTCCAATCGTGTTTCACCATCGACATTGTGCTAAAAAATCCAAGTATGGAATTCATCGAAATAATAAAAAGAGATGTTGCCACAGCTTTTTTCATATTAACCCCTAAAAGCATTACTAAAGCGGGAACAATTAAAAAACCGCCGCCGGCTCCGATCAAACCGGTAATAATCCCCACCAAAAGCCCTTGCGAGATTAGAATGGTATAATTGGTTTCATCATCTTTCCTAAGTCTTACCCGTTCTGATTTCCTGATCATTTTAAATGATGCAATGAGCATTAAAATAGCGAAGAGGAGCAGCAGAAACATTTCTTTCGTAAGGGTAATTCCCCATCGATGAATTATATAATGAGGCAAATGTGGCAGTACAAGCCTTCGGGAAAATAATACGCCCAAAATCGAAGGAATACCAAAGGTAAACGCTGTCTTGAAATCAACTTGCCCTTGTTTGATAAAACCTGCAGACCCAACCAAACTTGTAACTCCAACCACAAAAAGCGAAAGTGCTGTTGCCGTAACCGCATCAAAATTAAAAACATACACGAAAATCGGCACACTTAGGATACTTCCGCCGCCGCCAATAAGTCCCATTACTAATCCAATAATGATTGCAGAAAGGTATCCAATAATTTCCATAAAATCTCTTAATAAAATGGCTGCCAGTAATTAATTCTCTGTCTATTTATTTTTTTAAATTGACAGCAAACAAATTTACTCAAAAATTAATGGATGAAAGAACAACCGATACCATGGCCATTTATTTCTTTAAAATAATTCTCCTCGTCAATAATAATCTCAGCTCCTCTACTAATTGGAAAATAAAAGTTTATAATATTTAATATTTTTTATCTTTATCCTTTCAAACTATTTTAGAAATGGCAGATAAAGCAAAATTTATCGAGGAGCTTTCCAAAAGATATACATCGAAAGGCGAATCCATCACTTTAGGAAAGGCAATGCTCGAGGGAGAAGTGATAACGGAAGTTGATGTGAAAATTCCTCTGAAAACCATCAACCGACATGGTTTAATTGCTGGAGCTACAGGTACCGGAAAAACCAAAACCCTGCAAGTTTTTGCGGAACAATTGTCTCACGCCGGAATTCCTTCTTTGGTTCTAGACATCAAGGGAGATTTTTCTGGAATTGCAGAACCGGGCTCTGAAAATACAGTCATAGGCGAACGCTACGCCAAAACCCAATTGCCTTATCAACCACAAGCTTTTCCGGTAGAATTGATGACCATTTCCGGTGAAAAAGGAGTGAAGTTAAGAGCCACTGTAACGGAATTTGGACCACTTTTACTTTCAAAAATCCTTGAACTTAATGATACTCAGCAAAGTATAATATCAATTGTCTTCAAATATTGCGACGATAAAGGTTTGCCTTTAATCGATTTAGACGATTTGAAAAAAGTTTTGCAATATGTTACCGATAATCCCCAAGGAAAAGCCGATTTGGCCAATAATTACGGCTCCATTGCTCCTGCTTCTTTGGGTGCAATTCTTCGTTCCATAGTTGCTTTGGAACAGCAGGGTGCTGCACAATTTTTCGGCGAGCCAAGTTTTGATGTAGAAGATCTATTGAAACAAAGAGAAGGAAAAGGTGTGGTGAACATTCTTCGCGTCGGCAATATCCAAAGTAAACCTCAGTTGTTTTCTACGTTTATGTTGTCACTTTTTGCGGAGATTTATATGACTTTTCCTGAAGAAGGCGATTCCGGCAAACCAAAATTGGTCTTATTTATCGACGAAGCGCATTTAATTTTCAATGAAGCTTCCAAAACTTTATTGGCGCAAATTGAAACCATGGTAAAACTCATTCGTTCCAAAGGAGTTGGAATTTATTTTATCACTCAAATTCCTGGTGATGTTCCGGAAAATGTGCTTTCTCAATTAGGTTTAAAAATACAACATGCATTAAGAGGATTTACGGCAAAAGACCGAAAAGAAATCTCCAAAGCCGTTGAAAATTACCCTATTACAGAATTTTATAAGGCGGATGAATTGATTCAGAACTTAGGAATTGGTGAAGCATTTATCACCGCGCTGGATGAAAAAGGAGTTCCTACACCATTGGTACACACTTATTTGATCTCACCTGAATCTAGAATGGATGTACTGAATGATGCGGAAGTTTCCGATCTTACTTCGCGGTCCGCTTTGGTTGCGAAATATGAACAGACCGTTAACAAAGATTCTGCCTATGAGATGTTGGCAACTCGTATGGAACAAGCCACACAGAATACATCAACCACACAAAAATCCCGACCTGTAAAAGAAGAACCGGGCATGTTTGAAAGCGTAATGAAATCTAGAGCTGGAAGAACTTTCACGACTACTTTAGCGAGAGAAGGTGCAAAGTTCGTTTTAGGAATGTTGGGTTTAGGAGGTAGAAAAAGATAAATTGCCCCAAGCAAAGAAGAAGAAGAAGAAACAAAAATGTATTCAGTAATCGATATAGAAAGCAACGGAGCTGGTTTCAGAAAAGAAAGCATCATCGAAATCGCCATTTATAAATATGATGGTCATGAAATTGTAGATCAATTTATCTCTTTGGTAAATCCTGAAAGCGATATTACCCCATTTGTGCAAAAACTTACCAATATTTCACCAAAAATGGTGAAAACCGCTCCTAAATTCCACGAAATTGCTAAAAGAGTGGTCGAAATAACCGAAAATACAACATTGGTAGGTCATAATATTGATTTCGATTATCGAATGCTTCGACAAGAGTTCCAACGACTCGGCTATACATTCAAAATCAATACATTAGATACAATTCCTTTAGCTAAAAAACTGATTCCAGAAGCGCAAAGTTATTCACTGGGAAAATTGGTAAAATCTTTAGGCATTCCACTGGTTGATCAGCACAGAGCTTCTGGCGACGCAAAAGCAACCTTAGATTTGTTTAAACTCCTAATGATTAAGGACAAAGATTCCGAAATCATCCAGCAGCATCATGAAGAACTGAATGCAAAAACCTATCTCAATAAAGTAAGAAACCACACCCAAGATTTACCATCAGAAAGAGGGATTATTTATTTCCAAAACGCGGAAGGGAAAATCATTCACTCCGATTTCACCGATGACTTGAGCAAATTTGCAAAGAATCTTTTTAATACTAAGTCAAAGAAACTGGTAAAAATACAGGAAGAAGTTGAACAAATTCATTACGAATTAACTGGCAATGATATTCTCGCTAAACTAATGATGAAAACTAAAGGTTTACAAAAGAGAGAAATGCTACCGTTCGGACTTTTCCATAAAAACAACAAATATTTTGTAGAGAAAATTTCCTTGCAAAAAGATGGAAAACCTTTGCTAAAATTCAAATCATTCACCCAAGGTTTGAAAGCGGTAAGCTTCCTCAAAAAACAGGAACAATATGCAAATCCAGCGGTTTTGGAACAAAAAATAAGCTTGAAAAACAGAACAGAAATGTGGATTTCCGCCGGACGAACGCTGGGCGAAAAAGCTTTCCTTATTTTTGAAAATGGCCAACTGAAATCTTACGGATTCTACGATTTGCATACTCAAATCAGTACTTTGAAAAAAATTGATGCGTTGAGGATTCCCGTAGAATCTTCCAGCAACGATTTAAAAAACGACCTTCAACTGGCGATTTTAAAAGGGGATTTCGAAATAATTTCTCTTCCCACTAAATAAAATAGCACAGAATTAAATAAAAAAATTTAATTTTGAAAAAAATTTACGGAATAACAGATTACATGACAGCTAAAAAATCAATAAAGAAATTTGCAACTAAGGGGAAAAAACTTTCCACTAAGGCAAATGCTGTGGATTAAGAGCTGTTTTGTTGATCAATAAATAATCAAGCAAGCTCTTTTTGGGGCTTGCTTTTTTGATTTTAAATTAATATAATATGACCAATAAAGATTTACTGAAAATTGCCGAACAATACGGCACTCCAACTTATGTTTATGATGCTGAATCTATCAAAATTCAGTACGAAAAACTCACTTCGTCCTTTCACAAAAGCACCCGATTTTTCTATGCTTGTAAAGCCCTTTCCAATATCAACATTTTAAAATATGTAAAAAATCTTGGTGGAAATCTCGATTGTGTTTCGATCAATGAAGTGAAATTGGGTTTGAAGGCCGGTTTCGATTCTAATAAAATTCTTTTCACTCCGAATTGTGTTGATTTAGCCGAAATCGAGGAAGCAATGTCCTTAAAAGTTCATATTAATATTGATAATATTTCAATTCTTGAACAGTTTGGCAACAAATACGGTGGCTCGTACCCGATTTTCATTAGAATTAACCCGCATATTTTCGCAGGTGGAAACTACAAAATTTCCACCGGTCACATCGACTCGAAATTCGGTATTTCTATACACCAGCTTCGCCATATCGAAAGAGTTATGAAAACCACCGACCTTAATGTAGAAGGATTGCACATGCACACCGGTAGCGAAATAAAAGATCCTGATGTTTTCCTGCAAGGTTTGGAAATCATGTTTGAATTAGCGGAACATTTTCCGAATTTGAAATATTTGGATATGGGAAGCGGTTTCAAAGTATCTTATCAAGACGGCGATATGGAAACCGATGTGAAAGAACTGGGCAAAAAAGTAGAAAAAGAAGTAGCAGAATTCTCAAAAAATTCAGGGAAGAAATTTGAACTTTGGTTCGAACCCGGGAAATATTTAGTGAGCAAAAGTGGTCATTTGATTGTAAAAACAAATGTCATCAAACAAACTACAGCAACTGTTTTTGCAGGAATCAATTCTGGTTTTAACCATTTGATTCGGCCTATGTTTTATGATTCTTACCATATTATCGAAAATCTTTCGAACCCGAAAGGTGCGGAAAGAATCTATACCGTGGTAGGAAACATCTGCGAAACCGACACTTTCGCGTGGGACAGAAAACTTCATGAAGTGCGCGAAGGCGATATCTTGGTCTTCAGAAATGCCGGAGCTTATGGTTTTGAAATGAGTTCGAACTTCAACTCGAGATTGAAACCGGCTGAGGTTCTGTTTCTCGATGGTAAAGCGCATCTTATCAGAAAACGCGATGAATTCGAGGATTTACTGAGAAACCAGATTGAAGTTCTTTAAAAATGTAATTTAAATTTAATTAAAAGGGTTATGAAAAACTTAGTATTCCTATTCGTTTTTGCATTCACATTTGCACAGGCGCAATATGTGGTAGAAGATAATGATATCACTGAAAATGTAAGAGATGTGATGAAACAAACCATCGCTTTGGACCTGAATGCTCCCTTGGAATTTTATCGGTTGAAGTGCGAAAATCCGATGTACGCTCAGTTTCCGCAAGGAGAAAACAGTTTTAAACAAGTACTTTCCAAAAATATTCAAAACGATTTGAATTCCGGACTCTATTCGGTAAACGGAACTTTTGAATTACAATTAAACCTAAACAAATCAGGTAATTTGCAATATTTAAAACTTTTGCCAGAAGTTCAAAATGGGAATTTACTTTACCGTGATGTGGAATTGGCTTTGAGAAGAATGAATCCAAAATTTAAACCTGCCACCTGTAACGGAGTTCCTGTAGAATCCAAATTGCGATTGAAAATAAATTTCAGAACCGATAGTTTTGATCTTTAAATGAAAAACTTTGTAGGCAACTGCAAAGTTTTTTTTCAAAAAGTTAATCTGATCATTCCTGATAGACTAATAAACTTATGACATTCTGTCACGAAAATTCTTTATCTTTGCAAATTAAAATCCCTATAAAAAGGGTGTGGCAAAACGCTCTTTTAATATCTAATTTCTACAAAAGTGCAAGAAAAATATATCGACGAAAACAAACAAGGCGAAGCTTTTGCAATTGCTGAAAAGCCCCAAAACACGAAGAAACTGTTTTTGGAAAGCTACGGCTGCCAAATGAATTTTTCCGACTCCGAAATTGTAGCTTCGATTCTTAACGAACAAGGTTACAATACAACTTTAAAACAAGAAGAAGCAGATCTAATTCTGCTCAACACTTGTTCAATTCGTGAGAAAGCGGACCAAACCGTGAGAATGCGCCTGTCTCAATTTAAAAATTTGAAAAAAGAAAAACCTAATCTTACAGTTGGTGTTTTAGGTTGCATGGCAGAGCGTTTGAAAACCAAGTTTTTGGAAGAAGAACAATTGGTTGATTTGGTAGTAGGACCCGATGCGTATAGAGATTTACCCAATCTTTTAAAGGAAACCGAAGGTGGAAGAGATGCAATAAATGTTATTCTCTCGAAAGAAGAAACTTATGCAGACATCAATCCGGTTCGTCTCGGCGGAAATGGAGTTACGGCGTTCGTTACCATCACCAGAGGCTGCGACAATATGTGTACTTTTTGCGTAGTTCCTTTTACCAGAGGGCGCGAAAGAAGCCGCGATCCTCATTCAATCATTCAGGAGTGTAAGGATTTGTGGGAAAATGGTTATAAAGAAATCACACTTTTAGGTCAAAATGTGGATTCCTATCTTTGGTACGGAGGTGGAGCAAAAAAGGACTTCAAAAATGCTACTGAAATGCAAAAATTGACCGCGATTAATTTCTCCCAACTTCTTGATATGGTTGCGGTTGCAGTTCCAAAAATGAGAATTAGATTCTCAACTTCCAATCCACACGAAATGACCGAGGAAGTTTTCAAAGTTATTGCAAAACACAAAAATATTTGCAAATACGTTCACCTTCCTGTCCAAAGCGGAAGCGACCGAATTTTAGAAAAAATGAATCGCCAACACACGCGACAGGAATACCTGGATTTAATTAAAAAAGGAAAAGAAATTGTTCCCGATATTTCTTTTTCGCAAGACATGATTATTGGATTTTGTGGCGAAACTGAAGAAGATCATCAACTGACGTTATCTCTAATGAGAGAAGTGGAATATGATTACGGCTATATGTTCGCTTATTCTGAAAGACCTGGTACACCAGCTCACAAAAAAATGGAGGATGATGTTCCTGCGGAGATCAAACAAAGACGTTTAGCGGAAGTTATCGCGCTACAAGGCGAGCTTTCCCGCAAAAGAATGGCGAGTTATGTAGGAAAAGTCCACGAAATCTTGATCGAAGGAACTTCTAAAAAGAACGAAAACCAATGGAAAGGCAGAAATTCCCAAAACGCAGTTTGCGTTTTCGATAAACTGGAAGGACAAAAATTAGGCGACATTGTGTCTGTTTTTGTTCACGGTAATACGCAGGGAACGCTTTTGGGGGAAACCGTAACAGAGGTTTCTATATAAAAAATTATCCTTAAGAAATCGCTGCTTTTTTACTTTAACCCAATTAAAATTAAAAATGACAGATTTACAATCCATAAAGACACGTTTCGGCATCATCGGGAATTTTCCCGCTCTTAATCGGGCTCTAGAAAAAGCCATCCAAGTAGCACCCACCGATATTTCCGTTTTGGTAATGGGTGAATCTGGTGTTGGGAAAGAATTTATTCCGAAGATTATCCACTCCGAATCTCGAAGAAAACATCAGCCGTACATCGTCGTAAACTGTGGCGCGATTCCGGAAGGAACGATAGATTCCGAACTGTTCGGTCACGAAAAAGGCGCTTTTACCGGCGCAACTTCTACCCGAAAAGGCTATTTTGAAGTGGCAGATGGCGGTACTATTTTCTTGGATGAAGTTGGAGAATTGCCATTGCAAACGCAAGTTCGCTTGCTAAGAGTTTTGGAAAGTGGTGAATTCATGAAAGTGGGTTCTTCACAAATTCAGAAAACCGATGTAAGAATTGTGGCTGCAACCAACGTGAATATGCTGAACGCCATTGTGGACGGGAGATTCCGGGAGGATCTATATTATCGATTAAATACTGTACAAATCGACATGCCGCCTTTAAGAGATCGAAAAGGCGACATCCATTTGCTTTACCGAAAATTTGCCGTGGATTTTGCCGAAAAGTACAGAATGCCGGAATTGGTTTTGACGGATGATGCCGTAAATTATCTTGAAAATTATCCTTTTCCCGGAAATGTTCGTCAATTGAGAAATTTAGTGGAACAGATGACGGTGGTTGAACAAAATAGAACTATTAATTCTGTAAAACTTGCTGAATATATCCCGATGCAGGCGAACTTGCCGGCGTTGGTTCAAAAAACAGGAAATGGCGTTTCCAACTCAGAATTCAATTCGGAGCGAGAAATCATGTACAAAATTCTGTTCGATATGCGCAACGATTTAAATGATTTAAAATCCTTAACTTCGGAACTCATAAAAAACCGGGGAAATAGCGATTTCAGCAATCAGGAGAAAAATCTCATCAACCGGGTTTTCACTCCGGAAACACAAGTTCAGAACTCGAATTCGCTACTGTATTTCGAGGGTACGAACGTCAATCAATTTCCGAATTCCACGATTATTTCTGATGGGAACGAAAATTTCGACGAAGTAGAAGACATTGAAATCGAAGAAACGAAACCCGATTCACTCTCCTTGCAAAACAATGAAAGAGAACTGATTGTTAAAGCTCTCGAAAAGCATAAAGGCCGAAGAAATAAGGCTGCAGATGAGCTCGGAATTTCGCAAAGAACACTTTATAGAAAGATAAAACAATATAATTTAGAAGACTAAAATGATTCAAAATTCAAAATTTAAAATTCGAAATTTCGGTTTTGCGAAAGTCTTTTTTCTTTGCATTTATTTGTTCTTTCTCCAAAGTTGTTATTCGTTCACCGGATCCTCACTAAGTCCCGAAACAAAAACAATTCAAATTAAAGAATTCCCGAATAATGCAGCGCTAATGAATGCGAATCTTGCCCAACAATTTTCGACAGACATACAAAACAGATTTCTGCAAAGAACAACACTGAAAGGTGCATCCGAGAATCCGGATATTTTGATAGAAGGTGAAATCACCGATTATTCGATCACACCAACGACCATTTCCAGTGCGGTAAACGCTCCGGGAGGAACCATCCAAGCTGCCCAAAACAAGCTTACCATCACCGTAAAAGTTCATTACGAAAACAAAATCGAGCCAGATAAAAGCTTCGATAGAACTTATTCCGATGAAGCCGCTTTCAGTAGTGATTTGGACATCAATACCATTGAGGCTTCTCAGGTAAAGATTGTCAACGAAAGAATTATCAATAAAATTTTTAACGATATTGTAGCCAACTGGTAAGATGAATCCAAGAATTTTAGAATTAATAAAAAATCCGGAATTATTTCAGAAACAAGATTTAGAAATCTTAAGTTCTGAAATAAAAAAACAACCTTACATACAGAATATCAGAGCATTATATCTGTATGGAATCTACACGCATCAACCAGAAAATTACCAAAAAGAACTCTCCACAACCGCAGCTTACACTACGGATAAAAAAATTCTTTATCAATTTATCAATAAAAAAGAAATCGTAGAAAAAGCTACAATTTCCGAAAATCCTATACAGGTTGAACCAATATTTCAAAAAATTAAGGAAGAAATATCCGAGGTTTCTGCACCATTAGAAGAAAGTAAAGCAGTTTTTTCAACACCGATTGAAGCTCCAAAACCAGTGTATGTTGATGGAGTCTTGAACAGAATTTTATTTGAAGGAGAAGAAAATTTCCTTGAAAAGGAATCAGCAAAAATCGACATCGAATCCACAAGAGAATCGGGAAAAATTGTAACGCAAACCATTCTAAAAGCGGAAAAAACAGAAACGGAAATTCCGAAAGCCGAAGAGGAAATTCTACCAAAAGAAGAAAAAATTCAAGAAGACATCGTTCTTGAAAAAACTGAAAATACAGCTGCCGAAAAAGATGAAGAAAGTGATGCAGAAGTTAGTTTTCACGGTACGGAAGAGTTTTTACCAGAAGTGAAAATCGTTAGCAGAAACCCGGAAACTGTTGTTTATGAGGCTCCTAAACCAACTTTAAGCAAGCACGAAGAAGAAATGCAAAGACTTATTGCCGAAGTTGAAGCAAAGATGAAAAGTTCGAGAAAAGAAAAACTACAATCTGAAGACCCTCCAATTTCAAACGCGGAAGTAAATTTTGCTGAAACCCAAGATTTTATTCAAACTGAAATTAAAGTAGAAACTGCTAAAGAAGAAATTATTGAGAAAAAAAATCAACCAGAAGCAGAAATACCAGAACAAGTTGAAGTCGAAGTAAAAGCAATAGATTCTACTGAATCTAAAATAGAATCTTCCTCTTCCGACCTCACTATTAAGGAAAAACCATGGAAGCCCATGAGTTTTATCAGCAACACTCCTGATTCTTTAATTGATAATAAATCTGCAGAAAAACCAAAAACGACTGAGACACCTTCTCAACAAACTCCTGTAGAAAGTTCAGCAATTGCGGTTGAGAAAAGCGAGGAAAGACCTGTATTCAATGTTTCATTTTTTTCTCAAAATGTTTTGCCAATTCAAGATCAACAAAAAACAGATGTACCGGAAAACATTTTAAAAGAAACTACGCTAGATACTTCAAATGCTTCCGAAAGCAATGTCCCAAATTTCATCAATACTTGGCAAAATTGGTTGAAAATTGGTCAAAACGAAGGAGAAACAAGTGTAAACACGGCAATTTCTAAAGAAAAAGCCATTGAGGAATTTATTGTTAAAGAACCAAAAATTTCTAAATTAAAAGAAGATTCCGATTTTGTGGTGAAAGAAAAAGGCGACAATATTTGGCATTTGATGACTGAGACCTTGGCGAATTTGTACCTTGAACAAAGATTATATTCCAAAGCAATTAAAGCATTTGAAATTTTGGTTGAAAAACACCCTGATAAGGAAAAATATTTTTCCGAAAAAATAGATCAGATCAAGGAATTAAGGCAAAACAAATAGAGTCTTCTTTACTCAATATTTCTTCTTTCCGCAGCTTCTACGTCTATTATTTTAGCCTTATCGGAGGAATTGAAGCGTCGAAATTTACGCCATAATTTTCTTCCCATTACGATGACAACAACAATTAAAATTATTGCAGCTAGAAAAGCAATAATCGGTGCGGTCATTGCTAAAATAGACATAATTCCTGCTCCTGCGGTTTCCGTAGTCGCGACCACGGAATTCCCCAAACCACCTGTAGTAGCGGTAGACGCGGCCCGTGTTCCTGCAAATCCAGAACTTATCGCAGCTGCTGTTCCACCTCCAGCTATCAGCGCTAAAGCCCATTGCGGAAAAGTACCAATGTCCGCGAATTGACTTGCAAACATCACCGATCCGGCGACTGTTGCCATTGGAACCGATAATGTATCGAGCAGATGATCAACATAAGGAATATAATAAGCTAAAATCTCAACAACTGTTGCAATTCCCGTAGTAATAAGCGTCGGTAAACCCGCAAGCCATTCGAAATTTGCATTCATGGGAATCCAACCCATATAGGAAGCTAAACTCACCGCAAACATCGGAAGAAAGACTCTGAAGCCGGTTGCTGCAGCAAGACCAATTCCAATAAATGCACTGATGGCGTATGGTAAAAAGGGAATATTTTCGAGCATTTATTTTAGTTTTATTGTTTTATGAAATCAAATTTACAAAAACTATGCTAATACGATTAGAATTATTTTTTTGATTTACAGAGACTTATGAAATTTTGTTCCAATGCTTTAAAATCTTTCGGCATTTCGGAACTTACCCAAAAAATCATCGATATCGAATGTTCACCGAAAACTTGCGAAAATAATGTTTTATTTAATCGATAAACCTCCCGGAGTTGTCGTTTGATTCGGTTTCTGTGAACTGCTTTTTTAAAATAACGCTTTGAAACCGAAACGCCAACTTTTAGATTTCCAACAGATAAACCTTCTTGTGGTCTTTTAGCTAAATCAATTGAAATTACCCGTAAATTCCCATTAGTCAACCATTTACCTTTTTGAAAAAGCAAATCTATTTCTTTTTTCTGCTTAAGTTTTTCTTTCTTAGGATATTTTTGATTCAAAGTAAATATTTTGATTATTGCTTTTATTTCGTCTCTTTTGTTAAATAATTAATAACTTCCGCGGCAGCATACAATCCAAAGATTGCGGGCATAAAACTAATGGTTCCATAAAAAGAACGCTTGAAATTTGTTCCATCCGTCATTTTCAGACTATCTTCATTTTGAATTTCATTCGAGAATACACAACGAATTCCTTTATTAATTTTTTCTTTTTTAAGGCGTTTTCTTACATTTTTAGCAAGATAGCAGTTATAGGTTTTACTGATGTCGCGTACCATCACTTTAGATGGATCAGTTTTTCCGCCGGCTCCCATGCAACTTACTACTTTAATTTTTCTTCTTTTTGCGGTTCTAATTAAACCAATCTTCGGAGTGACGCTGTCGATACAATCCAAAACATAGTTAAATTTTTGAGAATCAATTACTTGCTCGATCGTTTCCGGAACAAGAAATTTATTAATTCTCGTCAGTTCTAAGTTGGGATTAATATCAAGCATTCTTTCACCAACCAATTCTACTTTTGCTTTTCCAACGGTGGAATGAAGAGCCGGAAGTTGTCTGTTAACATTGGTAATATCAACCACGTCGCCATCAACAATCGTAATTTTTCCAATTCCTGCTCGTGCAAGAAATTCAGCTGCGAACGAACCAACTCCGCCTAAACCCACAACCAAAACATTTGCGTTTTGTAGTTTTTCAATTCCTTCTTTTTTAATAAGCAGTTCAGTTCTTTCTAGCCAATCTTTCTCCATTTTATATAGTAATTTGTAAATCCTTTAGGTTTTCTTTGACTTTTTCCTGTACATCTTCACTGGTACAACCCTTTAATTCTGCAATTTTGTAGTATAAATCTTGAATTTCAAAATCAGCAGAGTCTGTTTCCAGAAAAAGTTGATTCATTGGAATTTCTTTCAAAAAATCCTGCAAATTTACGTCATACAAAGCTGACTTTCCAAAACTTAAACAAAACTGATTTTTTAGTAAATCTTCACCTACGGTTTTTATTTTATTGAAACCGTGAACAATCATAGGAACTTTCGATTTATTTTTGAAATGAAGAAGTTGGGAAAATCTTCTAACACAATGGATGATAATTGGTTTTTGGAGCTCGTTGGCGAGTTCAATTTGTTTTAGAAAAATCTCATGCTGGAGTTTTTCGTCAATTTTGATCAACCCATCCAAGCCGCATTCCCCGATGGCTACGCACTTTTTTAATTTCGAAACGGTTTTAAGCCATAAAAAATCTTCTTCAAAATTCGAAGAAATGTCTTGAGGATGAATTCCGGCTGAAAAAAACGTAGAGGGCGGAACTTCTTTTAATTTCAAGTTATAAATCCCAAATTTTTTAGAACAATTATGATGGTGAAAATCAAAAAACTCCATCATCAAATTTAGTAAAAAAAGGTTGAAAAAATTTAAACAATTGTTTTAAATGAACAAAGAATTCCTTAACTTTACTCAAATTAACTCATTATGAAGAAGAAATTCTCGGAAAAGCAGATTCACATTTTGGATGTTGCGGAAAAACTTATCGCAAAAAAGGGCTTTGAAGGCACCTCGATTCGTGATATTTCGTCGCAAGCAAACATCAATGTTGCGATGATTTCCTACTATTTCGGTTCTAAGGAAAAAATGATGTCATATCTTTATCGATATCGAGTTCAGAAAACCAGAGAAAGTTTCGCTGAATTTGCGGAAATCATCAAAGATGGAAAACCTGAAATGCAATTGAAAGAACTCATTAAATACGTTGTAAATCAATTATTTAAATTTAACTATTTCCACGGATTTGTAACCCAAGAACTACGTCATACTGAGCATTTAAAAACTGACCTTTTGGAATTTTACACGACTTTCACCTCCAAAATCGACGACGTTATCAAAAAAGGTGTTGTATCAGGGGTTTTTAACAATACACCGAAGCCAGAAGATATTTTGACACTCATTGTTGGTTCTTCACTATTCGTCATTCGGAACAAAAATTTTTACGAATTGTACGTTAATGGAAAAGAAGAAACCTATCTGCAAGACGCGGAAAAGAAAATTCTTGCAAATTTGCTTGTGACTGTATTCTCTGTAGTTGGGTATACTGCGAGCTAAGTGCGTACAAAACATTAATGAAAATACGGTTTGGAGTTAATTTATAAGTTAAATTATCATAAAAAAAAATCTATTGACAAAAAAATTATATTTTTGCAAACTGAAGCGCAGAAAACCTTCTTAACTATTTCTGCTATAAAAGATTTATGAAAAAATATTTGATAGTACTCCTCGCAATTTTCGCATTGTCGGCTTGTAACAAACAGCAGGAACTCGCAATGAAAAGTGCGGATAAAGATTATATCCTAAAAGTTGCCAACGAAAACTTCGAAAAGAAAAAATGGTCCGATGCTTTGGCACTGTACGAAAGACTTTCGAATCTTGTAGCGGGTACGGACGACGCTCCAAACGTGGTTTACAACTCTGCTTACGCCAATTATTATGACAAAAACTACAAACTAGCAGGTCACCAATTTAAGAATTTTGCGGTAACTTTCCCACAGGATAAGCGTGCTGAAGACGCATCATATATGTCGGCGCTGTGCTATTACGAAGGATCGATGGATTATAATCTGGATCAATCGAGTACCGAACTTGCGATCAACGAACTTCAAAATTTCTTGAACAACTATCCGAATTCTGAAAAGTCTAAAAACATCAATGAGCTGATTGATGAGTTGAGTTATAAACTTGAATTCAAAGCTTATGAAAACGCAAGACAATATTATAAAATGGCTGATTATAAAGCCGCCAATGTAGCTTTCGAGAATGTTCTTGATGATTTCCCCAGTACAAAATTGATTGATAAAATCTACGAATATATCTTAAAATCAAAGTACGAACTCGCTGTAAATTCGGTTTATGACCTGAAAAAAGAAAGAATCGAAAATGCTTTGGCTTTTACAAAACAGGTTGAAAGAGATATGCCCAATACGGCAAATGCAAAACAAGCCATTGAATTGAGAGCTAAACTTTTGAAGGAAAAAGAAAATTTCGCTGAAGTTGAAAAGAAAGTAGAAACCAGAAGAAAAGAACTTCAAGAAAAGATTAGAGCTGAAGAACTAAAACAACATCAGGAAAAGGATCAAAAAGAAGCTGAAAAAAAAGCTGCACAGATTAAAAGAGACAGCGCGGCACTTTCTACACCTGCGCCGGCTGCCACTTTCCAAATCCAAAAATAAACTGTATATTTGCAAACTTTAATTACACAAACTCCACTGAAAATGAGCGCAAAAGATTCTAAAGCAGAACTAAGTACAATAACTTACGACAAAGATAAAATCGAAGAAAATGTTGGTTCTATCTACGAAGCCATCGTAATTATGGGCAAAAGAGCAGAACAGATCAATGCTGAAATTCGCTCTGAACTTCATAATAAATTAGACGAATTTGCCGTTCACAACTCTACTTTGGAAGAGGTCTTCGAAAACAGAGAGCAAATTGAAATCTCTAAACATTACGAAAAACTTCCAAAACCAACTTCAATCGCAATTCAGGAGTGGCTAGACGGAGAAATTTATTTTAGAAATACTGACGAGAAAAACCAAAATTAACCCAAGTTTTTCTACTCAAAAAAATAAGGATCGCAGAAGTTTTTACTTTTGCGATTTTTTTATTCATCTCGCTTTTTAAAATTTTAACTAAATTCGTGCAAGCTAAATCTCAAACTAATGATCCTAGAAGGTAAAAAAATTCTCATTGGTATTTCCGGCGGAATTGCCGCTTACAAAATCAATTACCTCATCCGTGACCTTATTAAAAAAGGCGCTGAAGTTCAGGTTTTGATGACTCCTTCTGCGGAAAATTTCGTGTCGAAACTCACCCTTTCTACCCTTTCCAAAAAGCCCGTTTACTCCGATTTTTATTCCAAAGATGGAACTTGGAATAATCATGTTGAGTTTGCGCTTTGGGCAGATTTAATGCTTATCGCTCCGTGTACAGCAAATACTTTGGGTAAAATGGTTCATGGGATTTGCGATAACTTAGTTATTGCGACTTACATGTCGGCGAAATGTCCAGTTTTTATTGCTCCTGCAATGGATTTGGATATGTATCAGCACCCTTCTACAAAACAAAACTTGGAATTGACTGAAGATTTCGGGCATTTCATTATTCCCGCAGAAAGTGGCGAATTAGCCAGTGGATTAATGGGACAAGGAAGAATGGCGGAACCTGAAACCATTGCAGACACCATTGCTTTCTTTTTTAATTCCAAACAACATTCAAAAAATTTAACCGGAAAAACCGTTCTCATCACTGCAGGACCGACCTATGAAGCGATTGATCCCGTGCGTTTTATTGGAAATCATTCATCGGGGAAAATGGGATTCTCGATTGCCCAAGAAGCCGCAAACCGTGGCGCGAAAGTGATTTTAATTTCCGGGCCGAGTTCTCAGCAAACTCATCATCAAAACATTGAAATTCACCGAGTTACTTCTGCAAAAGAAATGTACGCGCAAGTTTTCCATTATTTTGAAAATGTAGATATCGCGATTGCAAGTGCGGCCGTTGCGGATTATGCTCCGAAGGAAATTGCCAAAGAAAAAATTAAGAAAAACGATGTTTCATTGACGATTGAATTGGTGAAAAATCCGGACATTTTGAAAACGATGGGCGATAAAAAAGGCAAACAATATCTAGTAGGTTTTGCTTTGGAAACTCAAAATGAAGAAGAAAATGCCAAAGGAAAACTTCAGAAAAAAAATCTTGATATGATCGTTCTCAATTCCCTTCGGGATGAAGGCGCAGGTTTCAAAAACGATACCAACAAAATCAAGATATTCACCAAAACAGAAAAGAAAGAATTCACGTTGAAATCGAAAGATGAGGTAGCATCCGACATTTTAAATTTCATAGAAGAACAGATTCTGAAATAATATTCCTAAATTTCCGTTCTTTAATTTTACCAAAACATGAAGAAAATTTTTACGATATTCATTCTTATTTTTTCCTTTACTCTGAGCTTTTCGCAAGAACTTTTGGCGACCGTGCAAGTAAACGCGCAACAATTGGCTGGTAGTAACAACCAAGTTTACAGAACGTTAGAGAAAAACCTTCGGGATTTCATTAACAATACAAGCTGGACCGGAAAGAAACTGCAGAATTTCGAAAAAATCAAATGTAATTTCGCTATCGTAATCACGGAAAGAACAGGTAGCAACAATTTCCGAGGAAACATCATCGTACAAGCCGTTCGGCCAGTGTTTAACACCACTTATGAAACTCCTTTATTGAACATCAACGATACCAACTTCGGTTTTGAATATACTGAGAACGAGAATTTGGTTTTCAACGAGAGACAATTTTCCGGTAAAAACCTCATCGATGCCATCAGTTTCTATGTGTACACCATTTTAGGATACGATGGTGATAGCTACAGAGTTCGAGGCGGTCAAGAATGGTTCGAAAAAGCGCAGAAAATATCCAATAATTCGCAAAACCAAAATTTCGCAGGCTGGTCGCTCATCGAAGGTAATAAGACCAGAGCTGCATTGATCGACAATATCCTAAAACCAGAGCAAAACACACTCCGAAACCTATTCTACACCTATCACCGCGCCGGTTTGGACAATCTCGGAAAGCAAGATCAATCTTCAGCGAAAAAAATTATTGCTGATGCGCTTCTGCAACTGAAAACGTATGAAAACAATTTCCAGATGAACTATCCGGTGAATCTTTTCATCGACACCAAAAAACAGGAAATTTTCGATATCTTCAACAACGGAAACAATGCCACCGTGAACATGACCGAGTTGAAAGCTCTTTTCGTAACAATGGCTCCGAGAGAAATCGACAGCAAATGGAATAAGTGGAAATAAACCCACCATTCTGAAATTTCGTTCTGGTATTTCGGCACTTCTTTTTTTAATACCCTTTAAAATCCTTAAATTTACAGCTTCAAGTTCGTAAATATAATTTCGTAAACGGCTACTATCAACATGCTTTCAAGAATTTTCATTCAAAATTTCGCGTTAATCGATTCCCTAGAAATTACTTTAAACAAAGGTTTACAGGTAATTACAGGTGAAACAGGTGCTGGGAAATCAATAATTCTCGGAGCTTTACGTTTGATTTTGGGAGAAAGAGCCGACACAAAATCATTGCAAAATTCCGAAGTAAAAAGCATTGTTGAAGCCGAATTTCTAATCAGCGAAAATTTCAGAAATTTTTTTGATGAAAACGACCTCGATTTCGAAAACCAAACCGTGATCCGTCGAGAACTGCTACCGAACGGAAAATCCCGTGCTTTCATCAACGATGTTCCTGTAACTTTGGAAACACTGAAACTGCTTTCTTCCAAACTAATCGATATTCATTCGCAGTTTGAAACCTCAAATTTGTTTGATGAAGATTACCAATTCCGCATTATCGACGGACTTTCTAAGAATAAAACCTTGATTTCCGTTTACCAAAAAGAATTTGCGGAACATAAAAGATTGGTAAATGAACTCGAAAATTTAAAAAAACAACTTTCCGAAGGCAATAAAGAAAGCGATTACAAAGCATTTTTGCTGAATGAATTGTTAGAAGCTAATTTGGATCTCATCGATTTGGAAGAACTTCAAAGCCAAGTGAAACGCCACGAAAACGCAGAAACCATCACGGAAAATCTCTCGCAAATTTTCAGCAAGCTCGATGCGGAAGAAATCGGGATTTTGGATTCTTTAAATGATGTGAAAGGAAAACTCTCGAAAGTTGCCGATCTTTCTCACGAATTTACTTTGCTGAACGAAAGATTTCAGGAAAATTTTGTGGAATTTAAGGACATCCTCTTTGAATTACAGGATGAAGCTGAAAAAATGGAAACCAGCCCTGAAATTCTTGCAGAATTGAACCAGAAATTAAATACAGTTAATCTTTTATTGCTGAAACACAATGCCAATTCTATCGATGAATTGAAAACGATTCGCGATGAAATTTCCAATGAGCAAGGTAATTTCGTGGAATTAGAATTCCGAATTTCCGAGGTTGAAAAGAAAATTTCCGCTTCTTCTGAAAAATTAGAAAAATTAGCCAAAGAATTATCTTCCAACCGAAAAAAATCTGCTCCGGATTTTGTGAAAAAAACAGAAGCATTATTGAAACAACTCGGCTTAGAAAAGGCAAAAATAGAAGTTGAACTGAAAGACAGCCAAAATTTCAATCCATTCGGGAAAGAACAAATTCAGTTGATGTTTCAGGCCAATTCTGGATTTCCGCTTAAGCCGATTCAAACTGCGATTTCCGGTGGAGAGCGATCTCGTGTAATGCTTTCTGTGAAAAAAATTATGGCAGAAAATGCCGAACTTCCAACTTTGATTTTAGATGAAATCGATACCGGAGTTTCCGGAAAAGTAGCCGAAGAAATGGGAAATGTGATGCGAGAAATGTCGGAAAATATGCAATTAATTGTGATTACGCATCTTGCTCAAGTCGCTGCAAAAGGCAACAACAATTACAAAGTAATGAAAGCTGATGTTTCCGGAAAAACGCAATCGACGATTTTGCCATTAAACAACGAAGAAAAACTACAAGAAATTGCGCAATTGCTTTCTGGAAGCAAGATTACAGAAGCTGCGATTTCTCAAGCGAAGGAATTAATGAAATAATTTTTCTCATCAAAAATTTGAAATCACCGCGGTATTTTTCCTAATGCCACGATTATTTTTTTAAACGCCGCGGTGATTTATTTATTCTAAAAATCTTCAATCGACTAAACCATATCTTCAGGTTTCACCCATTCATCAAATTTTTCGGCGGTGAGCAATCCGAGATTCACCGCTTCTTGCTTCAAAGTAGTTCCGTTTTTATGTGCAGTTTTGGCAATTTTTGCTGCGTTTTCGTAACCGATATGCGTATTAAGGGCGGTAACCAACATTAATGATTGATTTACTAGCTCTTTAATCCTTGGCAAATTGGGCTCAATTCCTACTGCACAATGATCATTAAAAGAAATACAAGCATCGCCCAAAAGTTGAGCAGATTGCAAGAAATTGTACGCCATCACGGGTTTGAAAACATTTAACTCATAATTTCCCTGAGTTCCCGCAAAAG
Organism: Chryseobacterium senegalense; assembly: GCA_001403755.1. Classification (GTDB taxonomy): domain Bacteria; phylum Bacteroidota; class Bacteroidia; order Flavobacteriales; family Weeksellaceae; genus Kaistella; species Kaistella senegalense. Next base: position 31,777 of record CYUH01000014.1, read on the forward strand.
AAATCGTGGTGTCATTTCCCAAAACTTGCGCGCAGACCATCGTCATTGCCTCGTTTTGTGTCGGATTTACTTTTCCTGGCATAATCGAAGAGCCGGGTTCGTTTTCGGGAATCAAAATTTCGCCAATTCCACTTCTCGGTCCGGAAGCGAGCAAACGAATATCCTGCGCAATTTTGTATAACGAAACCGCAAGTTGCTTCAAGGTGCCATGAGATTCCACCATCGCATCGTGAGCAGCCAGGGCTTCAAATTTATTCGGAGCGGTCACAAAAGGTAAATCTGTAAATTCTGAAATGTATTTTGCAACGGTAACATCATAATTTTTTGGTGTGTTGAGTCCGGTTCCCACAGCGGTTCCACCAAGCGCAATTTCCTGTAAATGATCGAGTGTATTGGTGATGGCTTTCATCGCGTAATCGAGTTGAGCCACATAACCGGAAAATTCTTGACCCAGCGTTAATGGTGTAGCATCCATCAAATGAGTTCTTCCGATTTTCACAATATTATAGAAATTTTCGGCTTTAGTGTTCAACGTATTTCTTAGTTTCTCAACTGCGGGTAAAGTATGCTCAACCACTTTTTTATAAGCAGCAATGTGCATTGCAGTGGGAAAAGTATCGTTTGAACTTTGGGATTTATTCACATCATCATTCGGATGAATAATTGATTTCTCGCCCAAAACTCCACCATTATTCACATGAGCTTTGTTGGAAATCACTTCGTTCACATTCATATTACTCTGTGTTCCGGAACCGGTTTGCCAAATCACCAGCGGAAATTGATCATTAAGTTTTCCATCTAAAATTTCATTGCAAACGTTGGCAATCATATCCCTTTTTTCTTGGGAAAGCACGCCCAAATCACAATTTGCAAAAGCCGCTGCTTTTTTCAAAATAGCAAAAGCTTCGATGATTTCATGCGGCATAGAAGCTTCCGGACCTATTTTGAAATTATTTCTTGAACGCTCGGTTTGTGCCCCCCAAAATTTCTCTGCGGGCACCTGTACATCGCCCATTGTATCGTGTTCTGTTCTAAATTTCATTGTAATAATTTTAATTAAAGAATTTATGATAGATTTCATTTGACCTTATAAAGTTAAGTAATTCAATTCTAAGGAAAAATTTATATCTATTTTAAAAAGAAGACCAGTGATTACATTTCATTAGAACCTCTAAATTCTGTACTTTTACACTCTCAAACAAGTTTATTAAAAAATGGAATTTCAATACCAGGAACCTTTTCCTATTCTAAAAGACGATACCCAATACAAAAAACTAAGTTCTGAATATTTAAAAATAGAATATCTCGGCGGTAGAGAAATTCTTAATGTGGATCCACGAGCGCTGGAACTACTCGCTGAACATGCTCTGGCTGATGTTTCTTTTATGCTTCGATCATCTCATTTACAGAAACTTCGCAACATCATCGACGATCCCGAAGCTACGGATAACGATCGTTTTGTTGCTTATAATTTATTGCAAAATGCAACAGTAGCCGTTGAAGGCGCGTTGCCGAGTTGTCAGGATACCGGAACCGCAATTTGTGTTGCCCAAAAAGGGGAAAATGTGTACACAGGTGCTGTAGATGCCGATTGGATTTCCCGAGGAATTTACAATACTTACCAAAACAGGAATTTAAGATATTCGCAAGTTGTTCCATTAACGATGTTCGACGAGAAAAACTCCGGTTCGAATCTCCCAGCTCAGATTGATATTTATGCGACAAAAGGCGAAGAATACAAATTTCTGTTCTTGGCAAAAGGTGGTGGTTCGGCCAACAAAACATTCCTGTACCAAAAAACTAAATCTTTATTGAACGATGCATCTTTGGAAGCTTTTGTTCGCGAGAGAATCATGGATTTAGGAACTGCGGCTTGTCCTCCATATCATTTAGCGTTAGTGATCGGGGGAACTTCTGCCGAAGCCAATTTGGCGGCGGTGAAAAAAGCCAGCGCAGGCTATTATGATCACCTTCCGACAGAAGGAAACATGGGCGGACAAGCATTCCGTGATTTGGAGTGGGAAAAAAGAGTTCAGCAAATTTGCCAGGAAAGTTCCATTGGAGCTCAATTTGGAGGAAAATATTTAACCCATGATGTTCGCGTGATCCGTTTGCCACGTCACGCGGCTTCTTGCCCAGTCGGAATGGGAGTTTCTTGTTCAGCTGATCGAAATATCAAAGGAAAAATCACACGCGACGGGATCTTTTTGGAACAATTGGAGACCAATCCGAAGAGATTTTTGCCAGAAACTCCACCTCATTTGGAGAAAGCAGTTGCCATTGATCTCAACAGGCCAATGCCGGAGATTTTAGCAGAATTGTCTCAATACCCTATCAAAACGCGTTTGAGTCTCAACGGAACATTAATTGTTGCGCGAGATATTGCTCATGCAAAAATCAAAGAACTGCTCGACAGCGGAAAACCAATGCCTGAATATTTCAAAAACCATCCGATCTACTACGCAGGTCCTGCTAAAACTCCGGAAGGAATGGCTTCAGGAAGTTTCGGTCCTACAACCGCAGGTAGAATGGATGTTTATGTGGACGAATTCCAAAGCCATGGTGGAAGTATGATTATGCTTGCAAAAGGCAACAGGAGCAAAGAAGTAACCGATGCTTGTGCGAAACACGGTGGTTTTTATCTTGGTTCTATCGGTGGACCTGCTGCGATTTTAGCCAAAGAGAACATCAAAGCCGTAGAAATCGTGGATTTTGAAGAGCTCGGAATGGAAGCAGTAAGAAAAATTGAGATTGAAAATTTCCCGGCCTTCATTATTTCAGATGATAAAGGAAACGATTTCTTTGCATCAATTGCACATTAATAATCCTTAAAAACAATTATGCAACGCAAAAATCAGTAGAAATCTTTTGTCTAAAAACAAAAAATATCCTACTTTTGCCTAAAATCTATTACAACAATGATGTTATCAGCATTTTTCCCGTTCTATCAGTTCCTTTGGACCGTATATTTCGTATGTATGGCCCTTGTAGGATTCTGGTGTATTTTCATGTTCTTCGGATATGTAATCCCAATTTGGTTAACTTCCGGGTTGATGGAATATTTCGGTAAAACCAAACCTTTCGATCCGGAAGATATTAGAAGAAAAAACCTTACAGAACAAGAAGGTGTAGAATTGGCGTACAGCAATCCAAAAGGGCACGGTCCATTCTTGCACAGCCACGACAGCCACGGTCATCACTAGTTGATGTCATTGCTATCCCTCATTAATCCTGGGAAAAGCAATCACAAAGCAAAACAATATATACCCAATCAGTTTCTATTTTTAGGAACTGATTTTTTGTGCGAAAAACCGCACTGTTGGTCCGCTACTTTTCTTTTGTGCTTTTTTCCTATCTTTGCACCCACAAATTTCTACAAATGTCAAAGTCTCTTATCCCAAAACTCGAAGCCATAAAACAACGCTACAACGAAGTTGCAGACCTTATCATTCAGCCAGATGTAATTTCAGATCAAAAAAAATATTCTTCTTTAAATAAAGAATACAGCGATCTGGGAAAAATTGTTGCGGTTTTCGATCAGTACAAACAAGCTTTGAAAACCATTGAAGAATCTGATGAAATCATCGCAGATGGCTCGGATAAAGAATTTGTGGAAATGGCAAAGATGGAAAAAAACGAAGCCATCGAAAAAATTCCCGGCTTGGAAGAGGAACTGAAAGTTCTATTAATCCCAAAAGATCCAGCAGACGACAAAAACGTGATCGTAGAACTTCGTGCAGGAACAGGTGGCGATGAAGCTGCAATTTTTGTCGAGGATGTATACAGAGCCTACTCCATGTATTTTAAAACAAAAGGATGGAGACACGAAATTACAGATTCCAATGAAGCTTCCAAAGGGTACAAGGAACTCATTATGAAGGTAGAAGGTGAAGGCGTTTACGGAATTATGAAATTTGAATCCGGGGTGCACCGTGTACAGCGTGTGCCCGAAACCGAATCCCAAGGTAGGGTCCACACCTCAGCGATCACTGTTGCAGTTCTGCCCGAAGCGGAAGAAGTTGATTTTGAATTAAATCCTGCCGATATCGAAATGCAGACCTCGCGTTCCGGAGGTGCGGGAGGACAAAACGTAAACAAAGTAGAAACCAAAGTACAGTTAACACACAAACCAACTGGTCTCGTAGTAGTTTGCCAACAAGCGCGCTCTCAGTTGGCAAACCGTGAATTGGCGATGGAAATGCTTAGAACGAAATTGTATGACATTGAATTACAAAAAGTACAGGGAGACATCGCAGCACAAAGAAAAACAATGGTTTCAACTGGCGACCGTTCCGCAAAGATCAAAACCTACAATTATCCGCAAGGAAGGGTTACAGATCACCGAGTGAACAAATCTATTTATAATTTGGACGCCTACATGAACGGCGATATGCAGGAAATGATCGACGCGGTGATCATGGCTGAAAATGCCGAAAAAATGAAAGGAGAAGAGGATAATTATTAAATCTCAACTAAAAAATACTATAACTCTCATTGCAAAATGGGAGTTTTTTAATGTTTAAAAATCAATTTTAATTACTACAACGCTTTCATGTCATTATAAAAATAAGACCTTATTCTAAATGAACTTTTCAATAAGAAATTTTCGCAAAAATGCGTAACTTTACTTTTTTACAAAGCCTACGATAATGCGCAAAAAAATACAAACCAAAACTCCCGATTTCTCAGTTGATTCCAAAGATCAAGTTCCTTACTTTTTTGAAAAAGATGGTTTGGAAATGAAATCTGCATACACCGAAGCCGACTCTAAATCTTTAACCGACAAAAAATACTCGGCGGGAATTTCACCGTATTTGCGCGGACCTTATTCCACCATGTACGTTCAAAAACCATGGACAATTAGGCAATACGCAGGATTTTCAACAGCCGAAGAATCCAACGCATTTTATCGAAGAAACCTTGCAGCGGGACAAAAAGGTTTGTCTGTAGCTTTCGATTTGGCAACGCACCGCGGTTACGATTCAGATCATCCGAGAGTTGTTGGAGACGTTGGAAAGGCCGGCGTGGCTATTGATTCTGTGGAAGATATGAAGATTTTATTCAATGAAATTCCCTTGGATGAAATTTCGGTTTCGATGACGATGAATGGCGCAGTTTTGCCCGTTTTAGCATTTTATATTGTTGCTGCGGAAGAGCAGGGTGTTTCACAGGAAAAGCTTTCCGGAACTATACAAAATGATATTCTTAAAGAATTCATGGTAAGGAACACCTACATTTATCCGCCAACTCCTTCCATGAAAATCATCGCTGATATTTTCGAATATACGGCTAAAAATATTCCCAAGTTTAATTCGATTTCAATTTCAGGATATCATATGCAAGAAGCCGGTGCGACGCCAGTTTTGGAAATGGCATACACCTTAGCCGACGGTTTGGAATACATCAGAACAGGAATCAAAGCAGGCATGAAAATCGATGATTTTGCGCCGCGACTTTCGTTTTTCTGGGCAATTGGGATGAATCACTTTATGGAAATTGCCAAAATGAGAGCTGCTCGCTTTATCTGGGCAAATTTATTGACCCCATTCAATCCTCAAAACCAAAAATCTTTAGCTTTAAGAACCCACTCGCAAACATCAGGTTGGAGCTTAACCGAACAAGAACCTTTCAACAATATCACCAGAACCGCGATTGAAGCGCTTTCTGCTGCTTTAGGCGGAACACAATCTCTACATACCAACGCACTGGACGAGGCAATAGCTCTGCCAACAGATTACTCTGCGAAAATCGCGAGAAACACCCAGATTATCCTTCAACAAGAAAGCGGAATTTGCGACATCGTTGATCCAATGGGTGGAAGTCATTTAGTTGAAAGTTTAACCCAACAAATGATTGATGAAGCAATGAAATTCATTGATGAAGTGGAAAAAGAAGGTGGAATGACCAAAGCCATCGAAGCCGGAATTCCGAAAATGAGAATTGAGGAAGCAGCTGCGAAAAAACAAGCAAAAATCGATAGTGGCGAGGAGTTTATCATTGGTGTAAATTCATTTAAATCTACCCAAAAACAGATGGAACTCGATATTTTAGACATCGATAATTCCGAAGTTCGCCGAAAACAAATCGAAAGACTGAAGCAAATAAAATCGGGAAGAAACGCTGAAAAAGTAAGCGAAATTATCGGTCAGCTGAAAGATTCAGCCAAAACAGGAACAGGAAACCTACTGGAAATCTGCATCGAAGCAGCGAGAAGAAGAGTAACTTTGGGAGAAATGAGCGATGCAATGGAAGAAAGTTTCGGACGTTACAAAGCTAATATCAGAACCATACAAGGAGTTTACGCAATGAACGCAAGCAAAAATGAATACTTTGAAAAAGCAGTTGCTTTAACCCAAAAATTTGAGGATGAGGAAGGTCGCCGACCAAGAATTATGGTGGCAAAAATGGGTCAGGACGGGCACGATCGTGGAGCAAAAGTAGTAGCGACCGCATTTGCCGACATGGGATTTGATGTGGATGTTGCGCCACTTTTCCAAACTCCGCAAGAAGTAGCGAAACAAGCTGTGGAAAATGATATTCACATTCTGGGAGTTTCTTCGCTTGCGGCTGGTCATAAAACTCTGGTTCCTCAAGTTGTGGAAGAATTAAAAAAATTGGGTGCTGATGATATTACAATCGTTGTGGGTGGTGTAATTCCACAACAGGATTACGAATTTCTTTACCAAAACGGAGCGGATCACATTTTCGGACCGGGAACCAATTTACCGAAATCGGCGTGTGAAATTTTGGAGAAAATGTTGGATTAAATAGAATTAATTAAATTCTCCACTTCCAATTTTTGTTCGGCGTATTTGGTTTGCAATTCGGAACCGTCTCCCATTCTTTTGTAGTATTCCAGAGCTTTCCCTCCGAAAAATTTCTTGTGAAAATCTGAAACGTCGGGAACATTAGGGAAAACTTTGTGAAAAAGCATTTCGTAATAGGCCTGAAACTCGCGCTCGTTTTTGTCTTCGATTACATTTTCAGGAGCTTTTTGTCGAACGTGCAACATCTCATGCGCCAACATATTCACGACTAAATTAAGATCGAAATCGAAAAGATTTTTAGGAATCATCACCATTTGTCGGTCACCAATTTCTCCTTCTGCGGTGAGCAAAATTCTGTCGGGTTCCAATTCCGGTCGAAAGCCAAAACCTGCAAAATTATCATGCTCCAAACCAAAAGTACTGATGACAAACTCTGCTGCATCGATGATTTGGTCGTGGTTTTTATAAGCTTCGAGGTGATCGGTGATGTTTTCTAAATTCATGGTTCGGGTTTTTGTTTGGATGACGAATCTGCGGCCGCGATAGTAGCGGTTACCCCACAAGGAGGCGGCGGAACGAAGTGGAGCCGCCGACTGAGGAGTAGTAGCGGATAGCGCGAATTGTCCGCCCAAAAATAATAAAAAAAACGTGCCTAAACACGTTTCTTAATTTTATTAAAATTCTAATTCTACTTCGAGTTTTTCAGCGAGTAATTTAGAGATTTTCATTTTAAGGGGTTCGATATCGATGTTTTCCATCGCATCATTTGCGAAAGCGTAGAGCAGTAGCGCCTGCGCCTCCTTCTTGGAAATTCCGCGCGCACGAAGGTAGAAAAGCGCATCCTCATTCAGCTGGCCAACGGTACAGCCATGCGAACATTTTACATCATCAGCAAAAATTTCTAGCTGCGGTTTGGTATCGATTGACGCACCGTCGCTAAGCAAAACGTTGTTGTTTTGTTGATATGCATTGGTTTTTTGAGCAATTTTATCTACGAAAACTTTCCCGTTGAAAACGCCGTGGGATTTGTCTTTGAAAATTCCTTTGTAATTCTGGTAACTTTCGCAATTTGGGGTTTTGTGGTGAACCGCGGTGTGATGATCTACAGTTTGCTCGCCACCAATGATGGTAATTCCATTCATAAACGAGTTGATATTTTCGCCGTTATGAATGAAATTAAGGTTATTTCTCACGAGTTTTCCGCCGAAACTAAAGGTGTTTACAGTGGTTAAACTATCGCGCTCCTGTTTTGCGAAAGTGTGATCCATCAAATAAGAAGTATCGCTGTCATTTTGCACTTTGTGCCAATCTGCTTTTGCGTTTTGGTAAGTGAATATTTCGGTTACCGAGTTGGTGAAAACGAAAGTATCGTCGAAATTGTGGTGACTTTCGATGATTTCAACTTTGGAACCCTCTTCCGCGATGAGCAAATTTCGGGTGTTGTAAAAGGTGTTTTCTTGCTGATTTTGAGAGATATAGAATACATGAATTGGTTTCTCGATCACCATGTTTTTCGGAACTTTCAAGAAAAAACCGTGCTTGCAGAATGCTTCATTTAAATTGGTGAAAGCCAAATCCTTCGCAGCAATGGTGTTGAAATAATTATCGAAAACCTCGCGGTGTTTTTCATCATTTAGAGCAAAATTAAAAGACAGAAACTCTACATTTTCAATTGAAATTTTGGAAAGTTCTTTGTGCAATTGCCCATTGATAAAGACAATCCAGTCGAAATTCTCTTCCCCAAGGTGAAGCTCGGCAATTTGCTCTTTGCTGATGGTGTGCGTTTCTGTAGGGAAAAAATTATAGTCTTTCTCCGTAATTTCGCGCAAATTGGTGTATCTGTATTCTTCGTCTTTTTTGGTAGGAATTCCCAGTTCTAAAAATTTATTCAACGCTGCATGGCGCTGATCATCAAGGAAACGGTGTTTCAGGGTTTCTAAAAAAGCCGGATGATTATTTTTTATATTTTCTAATAAAGCCATTTTGTACTTGTTTTAACGCAAAGACGTTGTAAAAAAATCGAAATAATTAATTTAAAAGCCAGTCGTAGCCTTTTTCTTCGAGTTCGAGCGCTAAGTTTTTGTCGCCGGTTTTAATGATTTTTCCGTCTGCCAAAACATGCACAAAATCGGGCTGAATATAATCTAAAAGTCTTTGGTAATGAGTGATAAGCAAAACTGCATTGCCTTCATTTCGGAAAGAGTTTACTCCATCGGCAACAATTCTAAGTGCATCGATATCCAAACCGGAATCTGTTTCATCAAGAATCGCCAGTTTCGGATTCAGCATCATCATTTGGAAAATTTCGTTTCTTTTTTTCTCACCTCCGGAGAATCCTTCGTTCAAAGATCTTGAAAGGAAATCTCTCTTAATTCCTAATTTCTCCGAGTTCTCACGGATTAAAGCCAACATTTCTTTAGCAGGCATTTCTTCCATACCATTTGCTTTTCTTGTTTCGTTGAGTGCAGCTTTAATAAAGTTGGTTACGGATACTCCAGGAATTTCTACGGGATACTGAAAAGAAAGGAAAATTCCTTTATGTGCGCGGTCTTCCGGCGCATCTTCAATGATATTGTTACCTTCAAAAAGAATTTCACCGTCAGTTACCTCGTAATCTTCTTTTCCTGCAATCACGGATGAAAGTGTGGATTTTCCTGCACCGTTGGGTCCCATAATCGCGTGAACTTCACCCGGATTTATTTGTAAGTTGATTCCTTTTAAGATTTCTACACCGTCTTCAATTTTCGCGTGTAAATTATTGATATTTAGCATAATATTTTCGTTTCTTGAGTTTGGTTTAATGAAAAAATATTTCAATTAAACTTTTTTTATCCAACTGATCCTTCGAGAGAAATTTCCAGTAATTTTTGTGCTTCGATTGCAAATTCCATTGGTAATTTGTTCAAAACTTCTTTCCCAAAGCCATTTACAATGAGTGCGATGGCTTTTTCGGTATTGATTCCTCGTTGATTACAGTAAAAAATTTGATCTTCACCAATTTTGGAAGTAGTAGCTTCGTGTTCCAACTGAGCGGTAGGATCTTTGATTTCGATATACGGGAACGTGTGTGCTCCACATTCATTTCCCATCAAAAGCGAATCACATTGGGAGAAGTTTCTCGCTCCCTTGGCGGAAGGCATTACTTTCACCAATCCGCGGTACGAATTATTGGATTTTCCTGCCGAAATTCCTTTAGAAATAATGGTTGATTTCGTATTTCTTCCGATATGGATCATTTTCGTTCCCGTATCGGCATATTGGTGATTGTTCGTCACCGCGATGGAATAAAACTCTCCGATCGAATTATCGCCTTTCAAAATGCAGCTTGGATATTTCCAGGTTACTGCAGAACCGGTTTCAACCTGAGTCCATGAGATTTTTGCATTTTTCTCACAAATTCCTCTTTTGGTTACGAAATTGAAAACGCCACCTTTTCCTTCTTCATTTCCGGGATACCAGTTTTGAACGGTTGAATATTTAATTTCCGCATCATCCAACGCGATTAATTCCACCACCGCTGCGTGCAATTGGTTTTCGTCTCGTGATGGCGCAGTACAACCTTCCAAATAAGATACATAACTGCCTTCATCGGCGATCAAAAGTGTTCTTTCAAATTGTCCGCTTCCGGATTGGTTGATTCGGAAATAGGTTGAAAGCTCCATCGGACATTTCACTCCTTTTGGGATGTAGCAAAAACTACCATCGGAAAATACCGCAGAATTGAGTGCTGCATAAAAATTATCGCCTCTAGGAACTACTTTTCCGATGTATTTTTTCACCAAATCCGGGTGATTTTGTATAGCTTCGGAAATCGCGCAGAAAATGATTCCTTTCTCCATCAAAGTATCCTGAAAGGTGGTTTTCACCGACACGGAATCCATCACGATATCTACCGCAACACCGGAAAGTCTTTTCTGCTCTTCGATATTGATTCCTAATTTTTCGAATGTTTTTAAAAGTTCCGGATCTACTTCATCTAAACTTGCCAATTCCGGTTTTTTCTTTGGAGCTGCGTAATATTTAATAGCCTGAAAATCAGGTTTTTCATATTTCACATTAGCCCAATTTGGCTCTTCCATTTTCTGCCAAATCCGGAAAGCTTCGAGTCTCCACTCGGTCATCCATTCCGGCTCATTTTTTTTGGCTGAAATCATTTTTACGATTTCTTCGTTCAGACCGGTAGGAAAATCTTCATACTCGATATCTGTCTCAAAGCCGAATTCGTATTTTTGGTTTTCAAGATCGACCCTTAAGTCGTCTTCTGTATATTTTGACATAATTTTTATAAACTAAAAGATTCTCCACACCCGCAGGTTCTGCTTGCATTGGGATTGTTAAAAACAAAACCTTTTCCATTCAATCCACCGGAATATTCCAAAGTGGTTCCGGCTAAATAAAGAATTGATTTTTTATCTACAATTATTTTAATTCCGTTGTCTTCGAAAACCTGGTCGGCATCCGTTTTTTCTTTATCAAATTTCAAAACGTACTCCAAACCTGAGCATCCACCGCTTTTTACGCCGACTCTTATGAAATCTTCGAAAGGCTGAAAACCATCTTCTGTCATCAGCTGGATGGCCTTTTCTTTCGCATGATCGCTTACTTTTATCATTGTTTTTATTTAGACTGATTTTAGATTGCAAAATTACTAATAATATAATGAAAATCAAATTTGTGAAACTATATTTGTCTATGCGTTCAATAGACGAAATTATTTAACTTTTTCCGTCCTCATTCATCAAAAAAACATTAAAAAAATCGCATGAAAAAATTGACCATCATTGTCCTGTTTTTTGTTTCTCAAATTGCTTTAGCGCAAACCACTCGATTCATCTATCAAGTGACAATGAAACTAGATTCAACCAACCAAAATAGCATCAAAACAGAAAATGCTTATTTGGACACCACGCCTGAAAAATCGATATTTTATGGTGAAAAAAGGCTTCAACGGGACTCACTAATATCTAAAATTGTAGAAACGCGAGGAGCTTCTTTTGATAGAAATCTAATGCAAAACTTGCGTTCGGATATTGATTTTACCATTGAAAAAGATTTTAAAACCGGCACAAAAACGTATAATTCCAGAATTGGGCGCGACCAGTATGCTTATGATGAGGATCGTCCTATGGAATGGAAAATTCTTGGTGAAACTGCAAAGATTGGCGAATATAAAACCCAAAAAGCGGAAACCCAATTCGCTGGTAGAACTTGGTATGCTTGGTTTGCGGCAGACCTTCCAATTCAGGATGGCCCGTATAAGTTCGCAGGTTTGCCCGGTCTCATTGTAAAAATTGAAGATACTAAAGGGGATTATTCTTTCGACTTGAAAGAAACGAAAAAAATTTCTTCACCCACCGTTTTCGAGCAGCGAGGAAACATCATCAAGGTTAAAAGGACCGTTTTCAATCAGCAGTTAGAGAAATTTAGAAAAGACCCTACTTCTTTTTCGCCACCATCACCGCCTATGTCTGTAAGCGGAAACTCCGGCGGAATGCGTCCGCAAACGAATCCTAATCAAAGAAAAGAATTCGAACAACGCATGAAAGATGAACTAAAGACCAAAAACAATCCTATAGAATTGAAATAATTAAAATCCGGTTAGAAATTTATAACCGGATTTTTTTAGCTAATTTCTTCAAATTTTAACCATTTTGATTCTGACAAATATTGCTGATCGGGATAATAAATAAATAAACAATTTTGCCCTTTAATCGTATCGATGATTGGTTCTGCCAAAGCTCCAGGAACCGCAGGACAGCCCCAACTTCTACCGATTCTTTTCTGAGATTTTATAAAATCTTCGCTTACATAATCGGCTCCATGCATCACAATTGCACGTTGCAAAGCCGCATCATTGTATCCAGCATCCATACCCAAAAGCTTAAGAGAATAGCCATTACTTCCATTGTAAGTGGTTTCGGTTACATAGAAACCAAGGCTGCTTTGGTAAGAACTTTCTGTGTTCGAAAATTTCTGTGCTAATTCTTCTCCCGTATTTTTTCCGTGAGCAACAAGCGAATTAAAAAGTACTTTTTTCTCCTCAAGATCAATAACCCAAAGTCTTTTCTGGGTAGAGGAAAGCGAAAAATCGCAGACGGTAAGCAAATGGGAATTTTCAGGAAGTTTGCCGGCTTTTTTCAGATTATTGAATCCTAAATAAGCTTTTGAAAAAACATCAGGATTTAAGGCATTTATTCCTTCAAAACTAAGGGAGGAAAAAATTTCTTCGCCCGTTATTTTTATTGAATTGGACTTTTTTCCGGCTGATAAAATTTTGGAGTGAGCTTTAAGTGAAGTTTTGGTGTCTGAAACTGTCGCTGCTTCCCTTTTATAGAAAGATGTTGCGACAATAAATACCAAAAACAGTGTTAAAAGAACTTTCTTCATAAAACATTATGTTAAATTGATTTTAGGACTGCAAAACTACAAATAATTAAATATCAAGTTGTTGAATCAATTTTTTTTAACTGATTTTTATGAAACTTTAACTGATTTGGCTGAATTCGGATTTATTTTATTAATTTTGCAGACGCATGGCGAAATCATTAAAAATATTTTTAATTATTCTAGGGTTGGGAATCTTTATTCTACCCAAACAAACCGTGTTTGCCCAGAAGGTTGAAAATTGTTGTGAGCAGAAATCTAAAAAAGACGAATGTTGCAACACAGAAAAAACCAAACCCTGCCACGAAAGCAATCCGAAAAAAGGTTCTGAGAAAAATGGTTGCGGAAATGACTGTGCCAATTGCCACTCATGCTCGGTAAATATTGCGCTGAACTATATTTCTCCCGAATCATACACCTCGCAGAAGCAGCTGTTCATTAAAAAGATCAGTTATAATTACGAAATTTCTTTTTTTTCCTCAAGTATTCAAAACATTTGGCAACCGCCTAAAATAGCTTAATTTATTGACTGACAGCCTGAAGTATGTTCTTCCGGCTCCACTTTTATTAAATTAACATATTTTAAAAAATGAAAACATTATTGAAAAGTCTTCTGGCTTTTTCACTCCTATTCACCAACTTTTTATTCGCACAAACCATCACCAAATCTACCTTTAAAGTAAAAGGCGAGTGCGGAATGTGTAAAGAAAGAATCGAAACAACCGCCAAAAAGAGCGGTGCCACCTACGCCAACTGGTCCGCTGAAAAACAGGAACTCGCGGTAGAATACGACATTTCAAAAGTAAGTCCTGATGAAATTCTAAAAAAAATCGCGCACGTAGGCCACGATAATGAAAAATATTCGGCTACGGATGACGTTTACAGAAATCTTCCAGGATGTTGTCTTTACCCAAGAGAACCTTCTTTTCTACCAGTAACAAATGCAGAACCGAGCAAACCTACAAAAGGGGAAAATCAGTTTTTTGTACGTGGAAACTGCGTTTCGTGTAAGACAAGAATTGAAAAAGCAGCAAAAACTGCAGGTGCAAATTCTGCAACCTGGGATGCTGATTCACAAATAGTTACCTTAGATTTTGATGCAACCAAAACTTCATCGGATGCAATTTTAAAGATGATTGCCGATGTTGGTCACGATAATGAAAAGTTTACCGCGAGCGATTCGGTATATAAAAACCTGCCCGACTGTTGTCTTTACGACCGCACCTTGCCTTTGGGCGTAAAAAGTGATTTGGTTCACATGGAAGAAAGCCCAGCTCCAAAAAAGGATTTCACCAAACATGTCGATCATGTTGACAAGAGTATTGAAGAGGTAAAACTCATAAAAATGGGTGAAGCAACGGCCTTAAGTAAAAAAGAAACCGGACTTACCTTCAATATCAGTTCTAAAGAATTATTGAAAGCCGCTTGCTGTAATCTATCTGAAAGTTTCGAAACCAACGCAACCGTAGATGTTTCTTTCAGCAATGCGGTTACCGGAACTAAACAACTGAAAATGTTGGGTTTAGATCAGAAATACACATCTTTAACTAAAGAATTACTACCATCCATCCGCGGTTTGGCATTGCCTTACGGAATGAATTTGATTCCCGGCAGATGGATTGGCGGAATTCAGCTTACGAAAGGCGGCAGCACTGTGACTAACGGATATGAAAGTATCACCGGACAGATTAATACCGAGCTTTTAAAATTTAATGAAAATCCAGAGACAGCCTTGAATTTTTTCGCTGATGTAAACGGGAGATTTGAAACCAACATCACTTCAACCAGCACTGTTTCCGACCATTGGAATCAAACTTTTTTGCTCCACGGTAATGCGACTTTGGCAAAAATAGATACGAATGATGACGGTTTCTTAGACCAGCCTACAGGAAACCAAATTAATGCAGCTTACTTACTGAATTACAACGATTTGGAACACTCAGGCATCGGGACACATTTCGGAATAAGTTTCGTTAAAGATGAAAGATTCGGCGGTCAGACAGATTTCGATAAAAATACAGACCGTTCACAGCAAAGCTTTTATGGAGTAGGAATTGATATTTCTAAATTCGACATTTGGAATAAAACAGGATACGTTTTTAAGGGAAAACCTTACCAAAGTATCGGCTGGATGAACCAGTTTACCTATCATCAGCAAGACAGCTTTTTCGGAAATAGAAATTATCTGGGCAAAGAAAAAACGTTTTATTCTAATTTAATTTTCGAAAGCATCATCGGAAATACCAACCATAAATACAAAGCTGGAGCGAGTTTTTTGTATGATGATTTTGTTGAAAATTATTTAACTCAAAACTACAAAAGAACCGAAACTGTTCCCGGTTTATTCTTCGAGTACACGTTGACTGGCTTGAAATATACCTTAGTTGCAGGTGCTAGAACTGATTTTCACAATTTGGCAGGAACACAATTTACACCGAGATTGAACTTTAAATATGACCTCACTCCGAAAACTATTCTAAGACTTTCGGCAGGAAAAGGATTCCGTACAGCGAATATTTTTGCTGAAAATCAGCAGTATTTTGCCTCAAACAGACAGATTGAAATCTTAGGAAACGGCGGAAACATTTATGATTTAAAACCGGAAATCGCATGGAATTACGGAGCCAGCATTCAGCAGGAATTCAAACTTTTTAACAGAAAAGCGACCTTAGTTGCGGATTTCTTCCGAACGAATTTCCAAGATCAGGTTTTGGCGGATCTGGATATTTCTCCGAACAAAATTGTATTCTATAATCTTGACGGAAATTCTTATGCAAACAGCTTCCAGACTCAACTGGATTTTGTTCCCGCAAGAAATCTGGAATTGCGCCTTGCCTATAAATATTATGATGTACAAGCAGATTTTTCAGGAGGAAAAAGAGAGATTCCGTTTATGGCAAAAAACCGTGGATTCTTTAATGCCTCATATGCTACGGATAAAAATGACAAAGGTGCTTTCTGGAGTTTCGATACGACACTACAGTTGGTTGGAAAACAGAAATTACCCAATTTAAATGCAAACCCGTTAGAATTCAGACTTCCGGAATATTCCGATTCATTCGCAACTTTGAATGCGCAGATTTCCAGAAGTTTTAATAAAAATATTCGTGTATATTTGGGCGGAGAAAACCTAACAAGTTATACCCAAGATCAGCCGATCATTGACTCAAAAAATCCATTTGGAAATTATTTTGATGGTGGAATGGTATATGCACCGATCATGCCTGCGAACTTTTATGTAGGTGTAGATTTCTCCTTTAATTAAAAATAAAATATTAGATATGAAAAATGTTATTGTAATGATTTTTGCAGTTACAGCTCTCGCTACATCCTGTAAGAACACCAAAAAAACGGAAACTGAAAATTCCGCGGTGGCAAGAACAGCCACTACACCTGTTACGAAATCTCAGGGAGATGCAACCTCCCAATCCTCCGCTTCGGAAAAAAATACTGTAGCAGACAACAGTTCAACTAGCGGCAAACCTGCGCTGAATCCAGCTCACGGTGAACCGTACCATCGATGTGATATTGCTGTGGGTGCGCCAATTGACAGTCCGGCACCAGTACAAAACGCCGCTCCGCAAGTGGTACAACCACAAAGTATACCGAATGCTGGTTTTAACACCAATCCAATTTCGCCATCAGCTGCTCCTTCGGTTTCTTCCTCTGCAGATATTGGTCCGAAACCAGCTATCAATCCGCCTCATGGCCAACCTCATCACCGTTGCGATTTGCAGGTGGGAGCGCCTTTAACTTAAATGAAAGTTTTTTTTAAATAGAAATTGCGGAATCAAAAGTTCCGCAATTATTTTATTTTTTTTCTGAATCTCCTACAAATTCCAACGAAACCGAATTCATGCAATAACGCATTCCGGTTGGAGCTGGTCCATCGTTGAAAACGTGCCCAAGATGGGAATCGCACCGTTTGCAGACCACTTCAATTCTTTCCATTCCGTGGGAAGAATCTCTGTTGTAAGCTACTCCTTCTTTATCAGCTTCAAAAAAACTAGGCCATCCGCAAGTGGAAGAAAACTTGGAGTCTGAGCGGAAAAGATGGTTTCCGCAAACTGCGCAGTAATATTCGCCGAGTTCATCAAATTGATTGTATTTTCCTGTAAATGGCCTTTCTGTAGCAGCTTCGCGAGCAATTGCATAAAGATCCGGAGCCAGTATTTTTTTCCATTCTTCGTTGCTCACGGTTAATTTAGAGCGATCTGTTCTTGAGTAATAGGGATTGCTGTTGGTGGTAATATTTTCCATTTGTTTTTCTTTTTCGGGTTGATGTGCCTGAGAACACATTTGTAGGGAAATGCTCATCAGAATAATTAGGATTGTTTTCATCTTTTTAAAAACAGATTTTTAAGATAAATCGTATTTAGAATGAATTTTGCTCTTCAAAAGTAGTAAATTTGAACCTAATGAACGACGCAGAAAAAAAAATACAGCTCAGAAAATACAAATTATTTGCAACAGGACTTTTCGTTTTGATGGCGGTGATTTTTGTGGCGACCACCATTTTAGAAAAAAGAAATCCCGCGCATTGGATTGGTTACATCCGCGCTTTTTCGGAAGCAGCGATGGTGGGTGCATTGGCGGATTGGTTTGCCGTGACGGCGCTTTTCAATTATCCTTTAGGACTGAAAATTCCACACACGAATCTTATTGAAAACAGCAAAGACCGAATTGGTGATAATCTCGGAAATTTCGTGGTTTCTAATTTTCTTTCGCCTTCGAATATTCGTCCGTACATTCAAAAGCTTAAAATTTCTCAATTTTTGGGTGAATGGCTTTCTAAAGAACGCAACCAGGAGATTTTGGTGAAAGAAATGTCGAATATTGTTTTGGATATTTTAAACAAATTGGATGATTCTGCGGTGGTAAAATTTATTGGAAACAAAGCAAAAGAAATGTCCAACGACATAAAAATCAATCAAATTTTAGGCAACGGAATTGAGTATGTTCTCGATAAAAACGATCACCAAAGGATGATTACCGGTCTTTCAAAACAGATAAAAGATTATGTGCTGCAAAATCAGGAAATCGTGAAAAGCCGTGTGAAGAAAGAAAGTTTCTTCCTGATTCCTAAATTTGTCGACGATACCATTGCCGAAAAAATTACCAACGGACTTTCTTCTTTTTTTGAGGAAGTAGAAAACGACCAAAATCATTCTTTACGAAGCGAAATTACCCAGAAGCTTTACGCTTTTTCGCATGAAATACAAACCGAAGAAAAATGGGCCGAAGAATTTCGCGGGATTAAAAATGATTTTCTGAAAGAGGAGAAAATTAACCAGTATTCGAAAGACATTTGGGAATCCATCAAAAAATCTCTATCGAAAGAATTGGAAGATGAAGATTCAGCATTAAAGAAATACTTACAAAAAAACCTTTCAGAACTTGCGGAAAATCTAAAATCCGATGAAAAATTACAATATAAAATCGACCATTGGGTTCGGGTAACTGCTTACAAATATATCCTCCGAAACACGCATCAGTTCGGGGATTTAATCAGTTCCACTGTAGGAAACTGGCAAGGAAAAGAGCTCAGCGAAAAGCTAGAATTGGAAGTTGGCAAAGATCTTCAGTTTATCCGCGTTAACGGGACTTTAGTCGGCGGTTTGGTGGGATTGGTGATTTATACGATAGCGAATTTCTTCATTTGACTTTAAATAAGGGAAACTTCAGGAATTTCGCGAAGTATTTATTTAAAGTTTTTCTAAAAGCTTCTTATTAATATCATGAATTAGATGCGGTCCTTCATAAATAAACCCGGTGTAAAGCTGAATTAAACTTGCGCCAGCGTCCAACTTTTCAATAGCATCTTCAGCGGAGTGAATTCCGCCAACGCCTATAATAGGGAAAGCTTTTCCACTTTTATCTGAGAGAAATCGGATGACTTCCGTGGAACGTTTTGTTAAAGGTTTTCCCGAAAGTCCGCCTGCTTCTTTTTTATTTTCGGAAGTAAGGTTTTCTCTAGAAAGTGTGGTGTTTGTGGCAATTACGCCTGCAATTTTGGTTTCTTTTACAATATCAATAATATCTAAAAGCTGATCGTCGCTTAAATCCGGGGCGATTTTTAATAGAATAGGTTTTGGTTTTGATTTTTGGGAATTGAGGTGCTGCAAAGTTCCGAGCAATTTTGTTAATGGTTCTTTGTCCTGAAGCTCTCGAAGGTTTGGCGTATTGGGCGAACTTACATTCACCACGAAATAATCGACAACAGGAAATAATTTTTCGAAACAGATGATATAATCATTCACCGCATCTTCGTTGGCCGTGATTTTATTTTTTCCAATATTTCCGCCGATTAAGACGTTTTTATTTGCTTTTAACCTCTCCACCGCGGCATCTACTCCACCGTTGTTGAAACCCATTCGGTTGATGATGGCAGCATCTTCCTTCAATCTGAACAGTCTTTTTTTCGGGTTTCCATCTTGCGGTTTAGGGGTTAAAGTTCCGATTTCCACGAAGCCAAAACCAAGATCGGAAAGTTCGCCGAACATTTTCGCGTCTTTATCAAAACCTGCAGCTAGACCTACGGGATTTCTAAATTTCAGACCGAAAACTTCACGTTCCAATCTTTTATCCTGAATGGGTTTGGGAAGAAAAATTTTGGCAAGAAAAGGGAAATTCTTTAATAATGAAAAAGTGAAATAATGTACTTCTTCGGGATCGAATTTGAAAAGAATTGGGCGGATAATACTTTTGTACATGCAAGAAAAGTTTAGCAAATGTAATGATTTACAACTAAACTTTCTAAAGAAATCTGCTGGTAACTAGCCCTGATCGCAGCGGCATCCTTTTGCGGAGCGAAGCGTAACAAAAGATATAGCGGAGAGCAGGTTCCCGGCTCCTTAAAATTAGAATAAATTTCCCTATTTTTGCACAAATTCAACTAAAATGGCTAAACAAGAAGATGTTTTCAAGAAACTTATTTCTCATGCAAAAGAATATGGTTTTATTTTTCCTTCAAGTGAGATTTACGACGGACTTTCGGCGATTTACGATTACGGACAGAACGGGGTAGAACTGAAAAATAACCTCAAACAATATTGGTGGAAAGCTATGGTGCAGATGAATGAAAATATCGTAGGAATCGATTCTGCGATTTTCATGCATCCAACGATATGGAAAGCTTCAGGCCATGTTGATGCTTTTAATGACCCTTTGATTGATAATAAAGATTCAAAAAAACGTTTCAGAGCCGATGTTTTATTGGAAGATTACTGCGCAAAACTCGAAGAAAAAGCTCAGAAAGAAATCGATAAAGCGGCAAAAAGATTTGGTGATGCTTTCGATAAAAACGAATTTGAAACCACCAATCCAAGAGTTTTAGAATATCGCGAAAAACAGAAAACCATTCTTTCGAGAATGGCAAAATCTCTGGAAAACAATGATTTAGCAGACGTAAAAGCATTAATCGAAGAACTCGAAATTGCTGATCCAGATACCGGTTCGAAAAACTGGACCGACGTGCGTCAATTCAATTTGATGTTCGGAACAAAATTAGGTGCAGCTTCCGAAAATGCAACCGATCTTTATCTTCGTCCGGAAACTGCTCAAGGAATTTTCGTCAACTTTTTGAATGTTCAGAAAACTTCTCGTCACAAATTACCTTTCGGGATTGCACAAATCGGAAAAGCCTTTAGAAATGAGATTGTTGCGAGACAATTTATCTTCAGAATGCGCGAATTCGAGCAAATGGAAATGCAGTTCTTCGTTGCACCGGGAACAGAACTTGGCTTTTATGAAGAATGGAAACAAAAACGATTAAACTGGCATTTGGCTTTAGGTTTAGGTGCGGAAAATTATAAGTTCCACGATCACGAAAAATTAGCGCATTACGCAAATGCTGCGGCAGATATCGAATTTAAATTCCCGTTCGGATTCAAAGAATTGGAAGGAATTCACTCCCGAACTGATTTCGATTTAAGTGCTCATGAGAAATTCTCGGGCAGAAAATTACAATATTTTGATCCGGAAAGAAACGAAAATTACGTTCCATACGTTGTTGAAACTTCTGTTGGTTTGGATCGACTTTTCCTTGCTATTTTCTCTAATTCATTGAAAGATGAAGTATTAGAAGATGGTTCAAATAGAACAGTTCTTGCACTTCCACCAGCTTTGGCACCGGTAAAGGCAGCAATTCTTCCTTTGATGAAAAAAGACGGACTTGGGGAATATGGTGAAAAAATCTTCAATGATTTAAAATTTGATTTCAACGTGATCTATGAAGATAAAGACAGCATCGGAAAACGTTACCGAAGACAAGATGCGATTGGAACGCCGTTCTGTATCACCATCGACCACGATTCGTTGACGGATCATACGGTGACGCTGCGCGACCGCGACACGATGAAACAAGAACGTGTTCCTGTAGCCGATTTACGAAGAATTATCGATGAGAAAACGAATTTCAGAAATCTACTTTCTAAAATTTAATTTCTAAAAAATATTACTTTATTGTTCCGAAGAAATTCGGAACTTTTTTTTATATTTAATTATTACAAAATATGTGGAATGATTAAGAAAATCCTACAATCGATCCTAGTCGGAATTGCTTTATTATTTGCTTTGATGTACGCTTTTGGATACGATTATTTATTCAAAGGAATTCGAGAAACTTATTTTCGCGGAGTCACTGGTTCAACAATCGATGATGGAGCATATTTCAACAGTCACCCAATTGCAATAGGAAAGCCAATTTCCTGGGAAAAGGATTCGTTGTACAACCTACAACCTTTGCCGAAAAAACTAGTTCAAGAGTTAAAAACGACCAATTCCGCTTCATTTTTAATCATTAAAAATGGAAAATTACTCCACGAAGAATATTGGAATGGCTACTCGCAACAATCGCAAACCAATTCTTTTTCCATGGCGAAAGCCGTAACGGTCTTGTTGCTTGGTAAAGCGATTGAAGAAAAAAAAATCAGCAGTTTACAGCAGCGTTTTTCTGATTTTTTTGAAAATTATAAAAATGTAGAATTCGGAAATAGGCTCACCGTAGGAGATTTAGCCAAAATGGAAGCCGGAATAAATTGGAAAGAAAACTACAAAAATCCATTTCTGCAAAATGCAAAAGCTTATTATGGAAAATCGCTGGAAGAAGCCGTTTTGCTC
The DNA here is from genome assembly GCA_001403755.1 of Chryseobacterium senegalense. Lineage (GTDB taxonomy): Bacteria > Bacteroidota > Bacteroidia > Flavobacteriales > Weeksellaceae > Kaistella > Kaistella senegalense. Next base: position 54,048 of record CYUH01000014.1, read on the forward strand.
CGAGGTTTTAAGGAAAACCCGGGGACAAAATTTGAATACCAAAGTGGCGCAACGCAGCTTCTCGGCTTTGCAATAAGAAAATCCCTAAACCAAACCATCGCTCAATACGCCTCCGAAAAACTCTGGAAGCCGCTAGGAATGGAACAAAAAGCACTTTGGAGCACCGATGAATTCGGGATGGAAAAAACGTTTTGCTGTATACATTCCAACGCGCGAGATTTTGCAAAACTCGGTCAGTTATTCCTAAACGAAGGAAAATTTGGAAATCAACAAATCATCAGTTCAGAATTTTTAAATGAGATGAAAACGCCCACGAAACTTTCGAAAGAAGCTTACGGAATGGGACTTTGGATCAATAATGACGCAGCCATCAAACATTATTATTTCTGGGGATTATACGGGCAATACATCATCATAGTTCCAGAAAAGAACATCGTGATCGTAAGAACCGGAATGTACGAAGACCAACCACTCGATGAAAAAAGACGTCCACAACAGGTTGAGGTTTTGGTCCAGGAAGTTGCAAAAATGGTGAATTGATTTAGAAATCGTCAAAAATAAAATCCGTAAATTTGAACCATTCTAAATAAAACAAATGCTCGATTTACAATATATCCGCAACCATTTTCCAATTCTTAATCAGCAAGTTAATGGAAAACCATTGGTTTATCTCGACAATGCCGCCACTTCGCAGAAACCAATCAGTGTTTTAGATTCCTGGCAAAAATATTATACAGAAATCAACGCGAATGTTCACCGCGGAATTCACACTTTGAGTCAGCTTGCGACTGAAGAAATGGAACTTTCCAGAAGAAAGATCCAAAAATTCATTAATGCCAAAAATGATTTCGAAGTTATTTTTACGAAAGGAACTACGGAAGGACTTAACCTCATCGCCTACTCGCTCACGAACCTGATTAAAGAAAACGACGAGATTATTATTTCTTATCTCGAACATCACTCGAATATTGTTCCGTGGCAGATGCTTTGCGAAAGAACCGGCGCAAAACTAAAAGTAATTCCGATGGACGAAAACGGCATTTTGCAACTCGATTTTTTAGATGAAAACTTAAGTGAAAAAACAAAAATAGTTTCTGTTAATCAGGTTTCCAACGCGTTGGGAATTGTAAACCCAATTGAAGAGATTATTGCAAAAACACGCGCAAATTCCGGCGCGATGATCATAATCGATGGAGCGCAATCTGCACCTCACTTCAAAATTGATGTTCAAAAAATGGATTGCGATTTTTTCGTTTTTTCAGGACACAAAATGTATGCACCGATGGGAACCGGAATTTTGTACGGAAAAGAAGAAATTCTGAGGAAAATTCAACCCTTCCACGGTGGTGGCGAGATGATCGCAACTTGCTCTTTCGAGAAAACCACCTACGCAGATTTGCCTTTCAAATTTGAAGCCGGCACACCGAATGTTGGCGGAAATATTGCCTTGGGAACCGCTATTGAATTCATAGAAAATATAGGCCACGAAAATTTACAAAACCACGAAAATGCTTTGCTGGATTACGCTCAAAAACAATTGCTCCAAATAGAAGGTTTAAAAATTTACGGCGAAAAAGCACACCGAACCGGCGTAGTTTCCTTTAATCTGGAAGGAATTGGCATTTCTTCGGATGTTGGAATGATTCTCGACAAGTTGGGAATTGCTGTGAGAACCGGCCATCATTGTACGCAACCGATTATGAATTTCTTCAATATCGCAGGAACAGTTCGAGCTAGTTTTGCGGTCTACAACACGTTTGAAGAGATTGATATTCTTTTTGAAGGAGTGAAAAAAGCGCAAAAAATGTTGGGTTAAATTTTAGTTTTCCAAGATTTGTTTTGCCGCTTCTTTTGTTTTTACTTTTTCAATGACGCGAACGCATATTCCGTTTTCATCGAAAATAAAAGTGGTACGGACAATTCCCATGAATTCTTTACCCATGAATTTTTTGAGTTGCCAAACGCCAAATTTTTCGATGACATCCCGGTTTTCATCGGCAAGTAGCGGATATTGAAAGCCAAATTTTTCATGAAATTTTTTCTGATTTTTCATAGGATCAGCAGAAACGCCCAATAATTGGTAACCCTCCTTTTTAAGAATAGAAATGTTATCATTCAGATCGCAGGCTTCTGCGGTACAACCCGGTGTATTGGCTTTTGGATAAAAGAAAATGACAAGTTTTTTTCCTAATAAATCTTGGGAATTTACTGTTTCACCATCTTGATTTACACTTACAAATTCGGGCAATTGATCACCAACTTTCAACATAATGTTTAATTTTGCTCAAATTTAAGCTAAAATGACAAAAAAGCAAAGAGCAGAAATCGTGTTGACGGAACTCGAAAAATTATATCCGGAAGTTCCGATTCCACTGGATCATAGCGATCCGTACACGCTTTTGGTCGCGGTAGCTCTTTCGGCGCAAACAACCGATAAAAAGGTTAACCAAATTACCCCAAAATTATTTGAGGTTGCCGGAGACCCCTTTAGAATGAAGGATTTAGAGGTTGACGAGATTAAATATCTAATCAAAGAAATAGGACTGGCAAATAACAAGGCGAAAAATCTAAAAAAAATGGCCGAACTACTAGTAGAAAGACATAGCGGCGAAGTACCGAAAACCTTTGAAGAATTGGAAGCGCTTCCTGGAGTTGGCCACAAAACTGCGTCGGTGGTGATGAGCCAGGCTTTCGGAATACCTGCATTTCCGGTGGACACACATATTCATCGATTGATGATTCAGTGGAAGTTAACTTCAGGAAAAAACGTTGTAGAAACAGAGAAAGATGCAAAAAAACTCTTCCCGAAAGAAAGTTGGAACAAAATACATCTGCAAATTATTTTCTACGGCCGAGAATACTCTCCTGCAAGAGGCAATAAAGAAAAAGATTTCTTAACGAAAATGCTTTTTGAAAAGTAAATTTTGAGTTTATTTTAAAAGCGATTCAACTTTGCTCACCAGCTCATCCATTTCGAAAGGTTTGGTGAGAAAATCGTTCACATCGATTGTCTTGCTAATCTTTTCAGCATCCGGATGCGCCGACATCAGCATGATTTTGATGTGTTGAGTTTCGGGATTTCCTTTGATTAGTTTTGTTAAAGATTGCCCATCAAAACCCGACATCAGCAAATCCGTGATGATGAGTTTCGGAGAACATTTTTTAATCATTTTATTAAAATCCGAAGAATTCGTACAAGATGCTGCATCAAAACCTTCAGCAATTAAAATGCTTTCAATCAACGTGCAGATATCTTTATTATCATCCACCACCAAAATTTCCATATTATTCGTCGTGCTTTATTTTAGTTGGATATCAAATTAACTATCTGATATTAAAAAAGCAAAATTAATTATTTTATTTAATGTTATCTATAATGTAATAAAATTTTTTAATCAAATTTAATATTCATAAATTATTATTTTTAAAGAAAATATTAAAATAAGTTCGCTCTGGTTATTAATAGCAAACAATTAAAAAATCCACTGATGATTTCAGTGGATTTAGTTCAAATATTTAGGTAATCAATTATTGCCTTTTTGCCCAATTTTCCATTTTTCGATCCAAAACATCGAGTGGAAGACAACCTTGATTCAAAACTTCATCATGAAATTTAGCCAAACTAAACTTTGCGCCCAGTTCTTTCTGATATTTATCTCGAAGTTCCCGAATGCGCAGCGCTCCGATTTTATAACCCAATGCTTGTCCCGGCAAAGCCATATATCGCTCAATTTCCGCTGTTGCAGCGGCTTCATCATACGAAATATTACTCAAGAAATACTTAATAGCCTCTTCGCGATTCATGGTTCCTGTGTGCAAACCGGTATCTACTACCAAACGAACCGCTCGCAACATTTGATCACTCAGATAACCCATTTTTTGATAAGGATCGGTGTATAAACCAAATTCAGGACCCAAAGTTTCGCAGTAGTGCGCCCATCCTTCACCATAAGCACCAAACCATCCGAACCTCATGAATTTCGGCAAGGAAGTGTTTTCCTGCTGAAGAGAAACCTGATAATGATGGCCAGGAATTGCCTCGTGAAGGAAAAGCGATTCCATTCCGGAAGTCACATTAAACTTCGAAGGATCCGGCAAAGGAATATAGAAAATTCCCGGCTTTTTACCATCAGAAGTTCCCGGAAAATATTCAGCACTTGCTGTTGCTTCTCGGAATTTTTCTGTTTGGCGAATCTCAAATTTGGTTTTTGGAGTAACTCCGAACATGGTTTTCAGTTTCGGGGTGATTTTTGTCAAAATCCCATTGAAAGCATTGATTACCTCTTTTTCGGTTTTATATGGCATTGCTTTAGAATCGGCTTTTACGAAAGTGATAAACTCTTCCAATGTTCCGCTGAAACCCACCTGATTTTTCACTTTCTCCATTTCCGCACGAAGCATTGCCACCTGCTCCAATCCTATTTTATTGATTTCCTGCGGAGTTTTGTCGGTAGTGGTTTGGCTTTTCACATAAAATGAATAGATCTCATTTCCTTTTGGCAACGCATTAATTCCGTCTGTGGTTCTGGCTTTCGGCAAATATTCTTTTGCTAAAAAATTACCCATTTTGATATAAGCAGGAATAATTTTTTTCAAAACCAAATTTTTATATTCCTTTGTAAGCTTTTCTTTTTGAGCTTCAGAAAAGTTTTTCGGAAAATTTTTCACAGGACCATAAAAGATATTTTTTTCAAAATCCGGACTTACAATTTCTTCGGCGGTCATCTGAGGAATCATTTTCACAACAAGTTTTTGCGGCAAAACATAGTTGTTTTTCATTCCCTCGCGGAAATTTTCGATCGCAGCATCCATCCATTGCGGGAATTTGTCGGCTCTAATCAACCAATCCTGATAATCTTTTTCTGTTTTGAAAGGCTGAAATCCACTCCCACTTCCCAAAAGCGGAAATTGCAACGGAAGCCCGTCGAATTGAGTAAAAGGAATATATTCCGGGTGATAAGCGTAGTGTTCTATTTTATCTTTTAAGGTATAATCGAGGACATCATAAACAGTTTTATCCTCGTCGTTCAGATTTTTATAATCCACTTTTTTCAGCTGCTCCTGCACAGAATTGAAAAAGGAAATTTCGCCAGAAATGAAATCTCTATCGATGGTAATTGATAATTGGTCATTATATCGGTAATCGCCTTGTGCAGTGGCTTCCAAAGGATGAAGCTTCAAATATTGCTCATAATAGTTTGCTGCAATAGAATCCAAATCCGCCGGTGTAACTTTGGTAAGAGGTGAATCATTTTTTTTGCAAGAAACCAGGGAAACAATAATTCCCACGCCACAAAGTGCTTTATAAAAGATATTCTTCATTATGGTGATTTATTTTTGGAAACGCTAAATTAATAGTTTTAATATAATCACTTCACTTTTATTGAGAAATCGTGTCAAAAAGACTTCACACTTCTTTAAGCCATTCGAAAAAATAAATATAAAATGCTAAAATTGCATTATTTCTAAAAAAAGAACAAAAAATTTTGCACACCGAATCAATTTTTTATCTTTGTTGAAGCAGATTAACAATCAATTAATTAACATTTTTTTTCTTAACGAAATGAAAGGGATTTTAAAAATCTATCACCCTGAAGAAACCCTTAAATACCACATCAAAAGTACTTACTCTAAGGCGGTTTACAGCAATCAAAAGCATTTTCTGGAAGTTGAAATCATCACCGACGATTCTTTGGATCACGTAGATGATGACTCTTTGCAATATCGTTTTCCGCAACTTTCGATGAATGTTTACGAATTTCCTATCGACGATGATCAAGTAGAAGGGAAGACTTTTGAGATTGACGACTCCGAGGATGAAACCTTCACTGAAGTAAATCTTTTCGACGATGAAGACGCATTTCTTTACCAAAATGAATTGTCTTTTACCCAAAACGAAAATAGAGATTTGGAGCTGTTATGGAAAGGCGAAATCACCGATTTTTATACCGGTTCCGACGTAACAATTCCTTTTAAATTGAAATGTAATTTCAAGCAAGACGAGATTGAAGTAGACGATTAATTTCCTTTTTTTTTTCTTTGCTTTTTTTGTTGAACCCATTTTTTCCTAATGCAGAAAATGCCGGTTTTTTGAATACTTTAATCGTTTAAAAATGATTAACAGAAAGGTTTTTCAACAATATTAACCTAATTTTATCGTTCAGTTTTTAATTATAAATTTATATTAAATGTTTTTACAAGCAGCAGCACAAGCCGTAACGCCGGAAACTCAGGAGCAGGTTTTCTCTTTCTGGAAAATCATGTTCCACGGAAACCTTTTCGCTAATATCGTAATGTGCACCGTACTTGCATTGGGTGTTTTCTCTCTTTATATATTTCTCGAAAGGTTATTTTACATCAACCGAATGTTGAAAATAAACGACACGAATTTAATGAACAACATCGCGGATTTGCTGAATCAGGGACGTGTAGATGCCGCTATAGATTATTGCGAAAGACAAAATACTCCCGAAGCCAGAATCCTGGAAAAAGGTATAACACGCATCGGAAGACCAATTTCGGATATTGTAAGCGCAATGGAAAGTCAAGCACAAATAGAAATTTCCAAACTAGAAAAAAACCTGAATCTTTTAGCTTCTGTACCAAGTTTAGCTCCAATGTTGGGACTATTGGGAACGGTAATTGGATTGATTATGGCTTTTTTCAGCATGTCGAATGCCGAAGGTTCTTTCTCCCCGAAAACGCTTTCTGAAGGAATTTATACTGCGCTCGGGCAAACCGCAATGGGTCTTGCTGTGGCAATTCCTTCCAATTTTTTCTATAATTTGCTTTTAACGAGAATTGATAAATTTGTTCTGAAAGTGCAACATCTTTCTACCGACTTTTTAGATATCATCAACAAACCATCATAAATCATGAAACTTAAACGTAGAAATAAAGCAAATCCCGAGTTCAGTCTCGCTGCAATGGTGGATGTGATTTTGTTGCTCCTCATCTTTTTCATGGTGACTTCCGCAGCGGCTAACCAAAGTGCGATTGATGTTGAGTTACCGAAGGGCGAACTTGAAAACCCAAGCATTCCAAACCAAGTTACCGTTAGCATTAAAGAAGATGGCTCTTATTTTGTAGATGATGTCGCTGTAAAAAAAGAAACTTTGGAATCGGTACTCGTCGAAAAATTAAAAAATACTCAAAAGCCTTCGTTTACCATTAGAGCAGACAAAAATTCGTTTCATAAAGACGTAGTTTTTGCGATGGAAATTGCAGAAAAACATAAATACAGCATTGCGATTGCCACTACGAAAGAAGATTAAGCCCGATCAAATGAACCAATACAGCATCAATAGAAAGGAAGAAAATAAGGACAAGATCAAAAGCGGAATTATCACCGCGATCATCTGGTCCGCTCTTCTGCTGTTTGTTTCTCTTTATAAATTTACCACAACCATTCCCGCAAAAGATGAGGTTGTAACCAGCATGCTCATCAATTTCGGTGACAACAGAAATGGTAATGGTTTAGAAGAACCCGCCGAGCAAGAAGGTAGTTTGGCCGCAACAAGCGATCCAAACACTGTAGAATCTTCTGCAGAAGCGCAAACTGAAACCAAAATTACAGAACCTTCGAACGCTGTTGACATCTCTAAAAAAGAGGTTGCAAAAGAAAAAATAATTACAGGAACAAGTGCTAAAAACACGGTAAAAACTCCGGACAAATCAGAGAAAAATACAAGATCAACCGCTGCATCTTCGGCAAAATCTTCCGCAAAAGCAAAAAGTTCCAAATCGACAACTTCCAATTCGACAAGCGGTTCAGGAGACGGAAAGGGTACCGCTGCAATTGGAAATTTAATTAAAGGACGTGGTACAAAAACCGGCTCTCAAGGCACCGGAACCGGCATTGGAAACCAAGGCGATCCTTTGGGCGGTGATGGCGATGGCGATAGCAAAATTGGGATTGACAGAAAATTAGTCGGTTACATTCCCGGAACGATGGGACGTGGCGGCGAACAACCATCGCATAATTGCTCAGCCAGCGGAAGCATCACGGTTTCTTACACTGTCGATAAGGCAGGAAACGTAATTTCCGCCAGAAGGTCAGGAGGGATTTCCGACCCTTGCGTTGCATCAACATCAGTTTCTTGGGTGAAAAAATATGTAAAAGCCGAAAAAGCTTCGACCTCATCTACCGGTACTTATAAAATTACTTTCTAAAAATTATTAAGTGAATTTCATAAAAAACTTTATGAAAATAATTTCCCAAAACCAAAAACTTTTGTGAATTTTGTGGAATGACAAATCATGAATATCAAGAAGCTGTAGAATGGCTTTTTGTACAAGCTCCGAACTACCAGATTGATGGTAAAAAAGCGTATAAACCGGGGCTTCAAAACATCAGCAAGCTTTGTGCATATTTCGGAAATCCACAAGAAAAAATCAGAATGATTCATATCGGCGGAACCAACGGAAAAGGTTCTACCAGCAATATGCTTGCTTCCGTTTTGCAAGAATCCGGCTTTAAAATCGGTTTGTACAATTCGCCACATCTCATCGATTTCACAGAAAGAATAAAGGTGAATGGTAAAAATTGCGATAGGGAATTTGTCTATCAATTCATTCAAAAGCTCAAAAATCTACCTTCAGATATTCGGCCGTCTTTTTTCGAATTTACCACGATTATGGCTTTCGAATATTTTGCTCAACAAGAAGTAGATTTTGCCATCATCGAAGTTGGTTTAGGTGGAAGATTAGATTCCACCAATATCATCAATCCGCTGGTATCAGCCATTACCAATGTTGCTTTGGATCATCAAAATATTTTAGGAAACACTGTTGAAGAAATCGCTACTGAAAAAGCAGGAATCATCAAAGAAAATACACCAATGATTTCCGGCGATGATCAAGATTTGGTAAAAAAAATTATTACCAATAAAGCCAAAGAAAAAAATGCCCAGTTCATCGATGCTACAATCATTAGTTCAGATCTGAAATCTGATTTAAAGGGAAATTATCAAAAGAAAAACATCAAAGTAGTTTTGGCTGTAATTCGTGAATTACAAAACCTCGGTGTTCAAATTTCTGAGAAAAATATAGAAACCGGACTTTTAAACGTTCAAAAAAACACGAATTTTTTAGGTAGATGGTACGAATTTTCAAAAAATCCATTAACGATCTGCGATACCGGTCACAATCAAGCGGGTTTGGAAGAGGTTTTTGCGCAACTGAATGATTTACCCGAACACAAACATATTGTCTTGGGATTTGTAAATGATAAAAAAATAGATGAAGTTCTAAGGATTTTACCACAAAATTCCACTTATTATTTTGCCAAACCATACGTAAATCGTGGTCGTCACCCGAAAGATTATGAAGATTTACTGAAAAAATCGAAAATTTCTTATAAAATTTTTGACGAAGCTCAGCAGGCATATCTCTCTGCAAAACAGAATATTAAAAATGGAGAAATGATTTTTATTGGCGGAAGCAACTTCGTTGTGGGAGAATTTTTAGAAAAAAATTTGCAGAAATAAAAAAACGTTGTATATTTGCAACACCAAAAACAAGGGTTCTTAGCTCAGTTGGTTCAGAGCATCTGGTTTACACCCAGAGGGTCGGGGGTTCGAATCCCTCAGGACCCACACTTGTAAAAGCTTCACAGAAATGTGAGGCTTTTTTTGTACTATAAACTTAGTGTTTATAGGGGCTGGTGGGAAAAGCCGAATTCTTTAAAATATATTTACTCTCCTATTGATCTTAAAAAAGTATGCCTTTTATGGTGTCCAATTAGGTGTCCCATTTTTCAAAAAGGTGTCCCATTCAAACCCCTATTAAATCTAAAAAAAATGAAAATCTTATTCTATATTAGAAAATCAAAAAAGAACTCTAATAACGTATGTCCTATAACGTGTAGAATTACATTAGATAAAAGAAAAGAATTCTCTACAGGATTATTTATAAATCCTGATCATTGGAATGCTAAAAAACAGAAAGCCATTCCCTCTACTAGAGAAAATTCCCAAATAAATACTCAACTGAGCCTGATTAAACAAGAAATTAATCAGGCTTTTTTATTCCTGCAGGTACAAGGCAGGGAATTTAATGCAGAAGATATTTACATGCATTATAAAGGTGAAAACATTAAAGATGATAAATCCATAATGGAAATATTCAATCTGCATATTGCAAAGCAGGAAAAGCTGATTGGCATCTCTACTACCAAAGGATCTGTAGCTAAATTCTATCAGACCAAAACTCATGTGAAAAATTATATCTTCTGGAAATTTAAGAAACATGATTACATGTTAAATAAAATGAAAATGTCTTTTATTACAGAATTTGAATACTATCTAAAAGCAGAAAAACACTTTGAGCAGAACACCATCCATAAAACCCTTCAAAGGCTAAAACAGATGGTTAAATTAGCTGTAGGATTAGATTTTCTTGCAAAAGATCCTTTCCTACTCCATAAGAACAAAAGACCTAAGAAACAGGTGGTTTTCTTAAGTGAGGAAGAACTAGCAAAGATTGAGCAGCATGAGTTTGCATCCCAGAGACTTCAACAGGTAGCAGATATGTTTATTTTCTGTTGTTATACTGGTCTGGCATTTTTGGAAATGTCTACTCTGGAAAGGAAACACATAATCATTGGCTCTGATAAAAAGAAATGGATCAGTATTACGAGGCAAAAGACCAATAAGAAATATGAAATCCCTCTCCTAAAGAAAGCGGAGTATATTTTGCAGAAATATGAAGGCGGAGAAAAACTCTTACCAAAAATTTCCAATCAACGTTTTAACTCCTATTTAAAGGAGATTGCTGAGATTGTAGGGATTCAGAAAAACCTTACCCATCACATAGCCAGAAAAACTTTTGCATCAACCATACTGCTGTATAATGATGTTCCCATGGAAATTGTATCTGAGCTTTTAGGACATTCTGAAATGAGCATTACGCAGAATCATTATGCCAAGGTGGTCAAAGCAAAGCTATCTGAAAGCATGAGTAAAGTGGAGAAATTATTAAAATAATTCCATATATGGCATATAGCAGACAGCAGTATTGAAGTATCTTTTACAAAATTTAATACTGCTTATTATGCCTGACGATACAACACCTGGAAATGTTAGTGATTTATTTCTTGGTTTTCCGATAGATTATTTCAAAATTCTGCCTAATGATTTAAATGATAAATATTTTGGAGGTCTTACTAGTGAGGAGAGCGAGGAAGTAAATGAAAGTTACCGTTCCAGAGTTTCAACAGTTGAAATACAACCTGACCCAGAAAGCGGCAGGGTTTATGACGCACTATCTGAACATCTAAACCTGCAAACCAAAGATACTACTGTTATCAATATTGGAGTAGGACAAGGAAAGACTTATACTATTCTGAAAACTGTTCAGAAATACTTTACTGAGCACCCGGACACTTATATAATAGTTGCAGTTCCTTATGTAAGTCTTGTATCGCAGTATGTTGAAGAATTAATAGCAAATGGGATTCCTGAAAATCAAATTTACAAGTATGAATGGCTAAACCCAAAAGAATTTCCAAAAAGCACTTTAGATTATCAGTTACAGAGAAGGGTGCATGTTGTGACAGCAAACTGTCTGTTGGGAAATGCAGGTGAGAATGCTGCTATAAACTCTCGTATAAAGAGAAAATATCTAAAAGAATTCCCTAAAGCTCTTAATCCACAAATAATAAAATATGATGGCAGGCCAAATCCAACCGAGGAGGAAATGGAAGAACTCTTTTTAAATCTAACAAATTCACAAATCAATGAGTTAAATGGTAATGACGATTTACCTGTAAATCCAGACAAAATTTATGACTCTACTAAGCTTACATCAGAAAGTCTAGGTAAAAAGAAAGTAATTTTCATTTTTGATGAGTTGCACGATGCAGTTCATAACTTCACTGCCGAAAACATACTTCATCTTTATTTATGGAAGGATGTGCTCCATAAAATATTCGTCCTAAGCGCAACTTATAATGATCCATCTTTGGTTGTAATAAATAAGTTATCAGAACTGACTGATGAAAAAATAAAAATAATTGAGGCTACTAGGAAGCAGATTGAATCAAAGTTGAGTGACTTACATATTCACTTTGACAACTCTTATTCTTTCAAAGAAAATGAAAAATTAAAATCAATTATTCAGGATGCAATAAGTCAACGAAAATCAATAGATATTTTGTGTTATTCAAAGAAACTAGCAGAGAACATATATGCTGGAGAAGTTGGTGCTCTGCTTAGAAATTACTCTCCAAACAATGTGAAATTATGCGTTTCAGAGCTTATTCAAAATCAGAGAACTACCGTGGATGAGCCTAAAAATAGGTATGATTCAACTAAAATAAATATTGGAACTAATTTCAAGACAGGCATAAACATAACCAAAGAAAATCACTGCTTTGTGATTGTAATGCCTCCCTATTCTTCAAAGATGGCATTTGAAAATCTTTACGGCATCTTTTCTGGCGGTTATATAGATTTAATCCAGTCAGTAGCCCGCCAAAGAATTCCAGGCGAAATTCACATTATTACAATGTATCCAGATTATATGTCATTTAGAGATGGAAGACCTGCAAATATGACTTCAAGTCAATACTATGCATTTAAAGAAAGTTATAACGAAATTAGAAAGATCACTCCTGAGACCTATAAATTATTGACAGAAATTGACCGTGATTATTTAACTGATGAAATGATTGTTAAATATATACCAGTGAATTTTCAGACTAAAATTATCTCTGATACAGTAAAAGAATATATACAGTATATGGCTAATCCAATAATGTATACAGGAGCAAATGGAAGGGATTTAAAGGAATATTTCAGGTTAAATTTGGGCAAGCTGCAACTTCAAAAAAATAAATTTTTATATGGTGACATTGCTGCCAACTTAATCATAAATGCATTTACGAATCAGTTCATCAACTGTAAACTCGTATCAGTAAACTTCCAGAAGACCGATTTTACAGATGATAATTTTCCATCTGTAATTGAAGATTTATTTTCTGATTATGTTACTGAAGAAGTCCCTTCATTTAAAAAATTATACAATCATATTCAAAACAAGCTGTCCACTCACGTTGTAACCTACAATGGAAAGAGTGTAAAGCCAAGCAATTATAAGTTCTCCAAAAAATTACTTCTGGAGATTTTTAGGAAATATTACCCGGAATCAAAAATTGATAATAGTGAAAGGGTTTCTCCCCATCATGTTATACACGCCTTAATGAATTCTAACGATGAATCTCTACTAGAAATAAAGGATAAAGTAAAAGAAGTATTCAAGCATTTTAATTCTCTAATTGTAGGAAATGAAGGATCTAAATATTTACCAACTAAAATTGAAACTATTGGAGATCTAAATAGTGTACAGCTTTACAATGACCTTTCAGAAAGCTTACCTGTTTTAAAAGACACAAAATTTTTTAGTGCCCTGCCTGATGAAAACCAAAATATAGAAGCAACAAAATTTTTAAAAAATCTATTCACTAAATCATTTGGTGATTTGGATAAGTCAGAAGAATATACATTTTCTGAAGTAAAACTAAAAAAAATTATTAACCATCACTACCCATCCGACTTTTTTTGAAAAACCTAATATAGAATAAAAAAAATAGTAGGATATAAAATAGAGCCACCCCTTCGGGGTGGTTTTCTCGTATAACCCCAAAAACAAATTTTATGAACCTAAGAAAATCAGAAAGAAAACAGGCCAGAATAAAAATGGCGCTGCAAGGTCCTTCAGGATCTGGAAAGACAATGAGTTCTCTGCTAATGGCTAAAGGGCTATCAGGTGGAGATTTATCTAAAGTAGCCATCATTGACACAGAAAATGGCAGTGCAGATTTGTATGCCCATTTAGGAGAGTACAATGTAATCTCTCTTACACCACCTTTTACACCAGAAAACTACATCAAGGCTTTAGATATCTGCGAAAATGCAGGTATGGAAGTGATCATTATTGACTCTATTTCACATGAATGGGATGAGCTGTTAGATTTCCACTCCAAATTAGCAGGTAACAGCTTTACCAATTGGGCTAAAGTTACCCCAAGGCAAAAGGCTTTTGTTGATAGAATTCTACATTGTAAGAGCCATGTCATTGCCACCATGAGAACCAAACAGGATTATGTCCTGAATCAGAAAGATGGAAAGATGATACCGGAGAAGGTTGGTCTTAAGTCTGTTCAGAGAGATGGTATGGACTATGAGTTCACCCTGGTTTTTGATGTGGATATCAAGCATTTTGCTACTGCATCAAAGGACAGAACTGGTCTCTTTATGGGGAAGCCTGAATTCGTAATCAGTGAGAAAACTGGTAGGGAGATTTTAGACTGGTGTATGGAGGGGAAACCTATTGACTCTCCTAGAACTAAGGATGGTATTCCAAGGATCAGTGCGGAGGAAGCTTTTAGAGACACTCCAGATGAAAGATTGGAAAGACAGTTTACTACAAATATGAATGTATCAGAGAAGGTAGTGTATGAATCCATTCAGGCCTGCAGAACCATTCAGGAATTACTTTCCATTTATAAGCAGTTTCCAGAGTATCAGGAAAGCCTGAGACTGGATTATGAGGCTAAAAAGTCTCTCTTAATAAATAATAACCCTAATACACATTTACAGAATGGAAGATCAAAAATTCAGTAATATTAATACTTTATCAGAGTCAGAAATCTCTGAAATCCAATCTTTCCCTAGGTTAAGATCAGTGCGGGACGTTTTTCTGGAGGATAAAGATGATGACTCTATCATCACTTCTATTAGAGATGATATTGATCCGGAAAAAGCGGTAATTACTAAAGATATGATACCTTTTTCATTTACTAGAGAGAAGGAAATTGAACCCATCAACTCTAATAAAGTATTATCATCAACAGACAGCCCTTTTATCATCGCTAATACAGTAGATGTGAATTTACCTCATCTGCAGAATGAATGCATAATTCCAGTATTCAGTAAGGATAATGAAAAGACCATAGCACATCAGGAATTTATTGAAACAGTGATGAATGCTATTAGTAAGGAATTTCCTTATCAGTGTATTTCAATGCCGGAGATTAGAGTTTCCCACCAGATCAAAGGTAGAACACCAGATGCAATCCATTTGAATGTAAAGGATTTACTTGAACATCAGAAAACCATCTATTATGAGAGAATGGCATTTCTGATCAAGATTCCAGGAATAACAAGTAACATTAATGGGAATGAACTCTCTTTGTGTTTAGGAGGGGTAAGAAGTTACAACCAACAGAATCTTTACAGTACGAAATCTCTTGAGAAATTTAAGTTCTTCATAGGTTTTCAAAACAAGGTCTGTATGAATCTTTGTGTTTGGAGTGATGGATATGTAGAAGATTTAAGAGCCTCCAATACTTTCGAAATCCAGAATAAAGTGCTGCAGGTAATGCAGAACTACAATGCTGAATTACATTTAAGAGAGATGAAGGAGTTAACCCATGATCATCTTACAGAACATCAGTTTGCACAGCTGATTGGCAAGTCCAGGCTATACCAGTATTTACCTAAGGCTGATAAGAAGATAATACCAGAACTGCTATTTACAGACAGCCATGTTAACACGATGGCTAAAGATTACTATGAGGATCAAAACTTCTGCAGGAGTTCTGATGGGAGCATAAACCTGTGGGATGTATTTAACCTCTTCACACAGGCTAATAAATCATCCTATATTGACACTTTCCTGGATAGGAATCTGAATGCTTTTGACTTTACCAGAGGTCTTCAGAAAACTCTCAATGGTGATTCAGATTATCATTGGTTTTTGAGTTAGATTGCTACCCCATAATAATATGGGGTAGTTTTAATATTCAACTCCTATTGCTTCTAGTTCGAATTCTGATACAACATTATCTATTGTTATATTAGGATAAGCCATATTTAAAGGCTCTAAAATTATTTGGTTTGAACCAAACATACTGCCATCATCGACTTTGTTTATAACTAGTTTTCTAATAGTATAGCCTTTAGGTTCATAATAATCTTCCACAGATTTGTTATATACAAATACCACTTTATCCTTTAAATGCTGACTTTTAAAATCTGTATTTAGAATAATGATATCATTGGCTTTATATTTTGGAGATAACACTCCTCCGATAACTTTTATAGCTATACAAGATTTTGGATATTCATTCTCAGGCACCTTTACCCAACCTGATATTTTTACCTTAGCTTGTTTTTTATAAAATCTTCTATGTGCATTCTTAGGAGTATAAAGAGGAAGATGAGTTTTGTATTTTAGTTCCTCATCTACTGTAGATTCAACATCTAGACTACTTCTGAACTTCTCAAAAGTAGTATTAGCATTTTCTACAAAATCATTCCAAGAAGTATCTTCTCTAAAATCATCTGCATAGCTATCTAACACCATAATACCTTGATATTTTTTAATTATATCATCTCCAGGTGCTTCATTAAGTTTTTCAAGTAATTGTTGTTTCTTATTATCAAAGAACTTTTCACCTTTTCCCTCAACCACATAGATCATATCTTTATAAAGCATCAGAAAATCTGGAAAATACTTTCTACTACCATAAGTGAAGTGAACTTGTCTATCATTCTTTATCCAAAAAGGAACTAAACCTACTCCTTTATCTGAGGTTACATTATCCAAGTAGTCTGCAAGTTTTTTCTCAGTATAGGAATCAAACTTTGAGTAGTCAAAAATTGCATTATCATAACCATAAAAACTATAGCCTTCCTTTATAAGCTCTATTAGTTGAGACTTATCTTTTAATTGAATTCCATTTTTATTTTCTATTTGGTCTACAGGAATAGTAATATTAAACTCTGTAAAATGCTTTTTTAAATTCCAACTATCTTCTGCGAAAATGGGTTTGAAATCTAACCTGTAATATCTCTTCTCAATGTAACTTCTATAAAAGAAAGCAAAGCTGCTAATAAGATGATTTCTTACTAATTTTTCATCTGACTCAGATATGAAATAGTACTGTAAACCTATTTCATTTAGTTTATTAATATAATCTACAAACCTGTCATTAGTAAATTTAGTATCAGGTAAACAGTATAACTTCTTAATAACTATTCCTAAAATAGATTTTGCATCATCCTTTGTTAATACTAGATTATGAGGTGTACCACCAGCATTTTGTATCTGAGTGTGATATTCTTTCTCATCTGCAAAAACATCTACTTCAACAAAAAAAGCATCTGGTTTGTACTTAATAAACCTTTTAATTTCATCATCTTCACCTGTAAAGCAGTTATCTTCTGTAAAGCTTTCAATTATTGCATTGGTGTCAGAAATTAAATCAATCAAAGAAACCTTTTGTCCATTTTCTTCTTTAACCTTTAAATCTGCTTTTATATGTGGTAAATATTTGCCATCTAATAAATGAGATTTTGCTGAATTTATAACCTGTTTCTTTTCTCTTTCATAAGATAGGTATTTATCTATTAATCCAAATTCTTTCTGAATAGCCTCTATCTGCTCTTCAAAGTTTTTACCTTTATCACAAACAATATGTAATCTTTCTGATTGTTGTAAAAGAACATCATCTATATCATCAAATTCCCTGTTATCTTTATTTAATCTGACACCCCTACCAATAATCTGTTTAACAGAAGTTTTAAATTCAGTATCAGTATCATTAATTACTGCCATTGCATAGATATTGGGTAAGTCTATACCTTCATCTAATTTCTGCATGTAAACTACTACCTCAACTTCATTGGTTCTAATATCATCAAATTTCTTTTCTGTTTCTTTATCAGATTTACCATGATAAAATATAGTAGTCACTGCAACACTTTGAATGTCTTTTACCAATAAATTGATATCATTATTATAACTTGTAGTAAGTAAGTCTTTTATCAGGTTAATTATTTCTAAATCTTGTTGAGCTACTTTATCCAATATAATCTCAATATTAGAAATATCATTGGATAACTCATTCTTAATGTATTCAAATACTTTTTGAGTATAAGTAGTATCATCTTTTACTTTTACAAAAGAGATAGGCTTTAATCCTTTAGCTTTTTCATCTTTTAATACTGCTTTCTTTTTAACTAAATGGATAAGAAATAAAGTAATTAGTTTTAGCCTTTCAGATTGAGCAACACTATCTTTATTTTTTGATTTTTCTTGAGCTGTATCTAATGCAATAGCTCTTACTAATTTACCATGCCCATCTTCTAGAAGACTTCTAATATCATACTTGTATACTATAGTCTGATTTTTCTTTTCTTGGTCTTTGTTATTTTCAACAGCAGTAGCAGTAAACTCTAATACTGATAATGGGTGAAAGTTCTTAATAATTTTACCTGAACCTCCTTTACTTTGTGCATGATGAGCCTCATCTGTAATAATAATTAATTTTTTATCTTTCAAAAACTGCTTTATACTGATAATATTATCATTTTCATCCCTCCATACAGCAGATTCCCAAGGTTTATCTGTATTGGTAGCATTAGCCCCAAATTTATCCATATTGAAGATAAAAATATTAGGAACATCTTTATTAGTAAATAAGTTCTGCTGATAATTATCTCCAGTGATCAGATTAAATTTAAAAGGAGTGTCATCTGCCCAAATAGAATCATAACCACCTAAAGTAAAGTTTCTAATGGTCTTGGTATAAATGTCTTTTTTTGCAGGTGGGGTAATAATTAAGAAATTGTCAATACCATGTTTTTTATTGAGTAAATAAATACAAGCTCCCATTAACATGGTTTTACCTGAACCTGTAGCCATTTCATATCCTAAATATGGGGCTTTTTCATCATTTTCTATTTTATCTAACAAATCTGAAATGATGGGGTCTATTTTTTTATTAATCTTTTTGTTGAGATCTAATTGTGCCAATGAAGTGGAATATAAATAATCCAACATATACAAGGCATTAAGCTGATAGTACCTCAAAGGATGCTTGGTAATACCATCTTCTAAAGTATTGAATACAGAAAAATCTGAGGTAGCAAACAAAGCATTTCTACTAAACTCATAATTTTCTACAATTTCTTTAAGTTCTTTTTTATACCTCTGATAATAAGAGGCAAGTTCTTTTTTCTTTGCCATACTTATTATTTCTCTAGTTCTGCAAAAATAGCCTGAGGTATTTTAATTACCTCTAAATCTTCTGGCTTACTATCATAAGCAATTTCTACCCCTCTATTGGTAAACACATTGATATATTGAGGATTGAAGTGTTTTTTAACCTGCTGATAAAGATAGAAAATCTCATCATAAGTCATAAAGTTATTGTCCTCATTAGGAGCATTTAGAGATATAATAGCTACTCTAGTTTTAGTACCTACTTGCTGAATACCAATTAAAGGAACTTGGTTATCTCCAAATATAAAACCTTGAGCTAAATCTAATGTTGTGTCTAATGTATAATCATAAGATGATAAGAAAGCTTCTTCTATATAATTTCTACCTAAGCTCCAGTTGAAATCTCCAGTGCCATCTTCATTTAACTTAATAATACTTTCACCTAAGTGATAGTATTTAAAAGAACCTCCTCCTTGCCAGTTCCACTCTTTATCAACAATTGTTTTCCCTTTATTTGAAATTGTATTTAACATTCTTTTTACAATATGAGTATCAGCTTGATTCCCCATTTCAACTCCAATCCATTTTCTTTTCATTTTGTGGGCAGTACCAAATGTAGAACCTGAACCACCAAAACAGTCTAGAATGTAATCACCTTCAGATGTTGCTATTTCAAAAAGTTTAGATAAAAGAAGTTCTGGCTTTTTACCACTTTTAAATTCAACTCCTCCCTCATGCCTACAATTACCAAAATAAGAAGCTAAATCAATGAAATTACTTATTGGTAAAAACTTGAATGAGGTTTCTTCATTCTGTTTATCAAGAGGCATACCTTGAAAATATTTACCTCTAGTAGCAGATTCTTTTTGGGGTCCAGTAAAATATCTGAATCCTTTTCCATCATCACCAATATTATTGACTTTATATAATGTTTTATAACCATCAATTTTTTCTCTTCCTGTTAAATAGTCTCTAAAAAATCTACCTGAAGAATTACCATCTAAGATGCTACCTGAAGCCCATATTTCTTTTAGTCCATTTTTGCTTGGTTCTTGCTTCACTATTTTATAACTTCCTTCCACAAAAATTTCAACTTTTTTACCTCCCAATTCTATTATTTTAATTGGGTTACTCAATTCTTCAATAGATATACAGAATTTTTCATTTGTATATTCTACTTCTTTTCTATTTAATTCTCCTTTGTTATTAAAGCCTTTTCTATAGATAAAAACTTGCTCAATAAGTTTATTGAACTCCATATCTTCTTTTAAAGTCTTGTCATCATACCTAACCTGAACATACATTGTTATAACATAATTTTCTCTACCAAAAACATCATCAAGAACTAACTTACCATAACTTCCTTCACTGTCATCCAATTGTACAAATATGTATCCTCCTTCTTGTAAAATATGTTTCAAACCAACTAATCTATCTCTAAACATAGTTAGCCATTCAGAATGAGCTAGATTATCATCATAATTTTCAAATGCACTTCCTGTATTATATGGAGGGTCTATATAGATACATTTTACTTTTTCTTCTTCTGGCTTATTATCAAACATTTTCTTCAAGGTATTTAAAGCCAAAAGGTTATCTCCTTTTATCAATATATTTTCTACTGTAGGGTCTTCTGTAGTAGATTCTTCAATAGTCCATTCCTTAATAGTACCTGGCAAAGTACCTTCTTTATCTTTCTCAACTGCTTTATATACTTTTTGTAGCAGTAAAGGTCTTGCTTCTTTTACTCTTATATCTGTTCTGTCTACCCAGTAAGGAGTTAAACCCTTACCTTCCTTTTCATCTACTTCATAAAAAAGTGCTTCATCTTTATTTATCCAGTTAATTTTTGGAGCTGGTATATCTCCTTCTAGTTTTATATCTTCTTCCCCTCTTAAAAGGATAGATTTTTGTTTATTGTACCAGTCTAATGATAAACTACCTTTATATTGTTTTGCCATAATTCTTAGTTTCTTTTGTTTTTAAATCTGCACACACATTTAGGGTCATTACAGGTATGGTTAAGCTCATTATTTCTAATAGCATTAGCAGCAGTAATAATCTTGTGTTTCATAGAATCTAGTTCTTTTACTGATAATTCAGTTTTATTAGAATCATTTTTATCCATATTATAGATTTCAAGGAAGTCAGCATTTTCTCCTGTTAGTTCTTTATATCCCAATGCATAGAGTTGTAATTGGTCTATGGTAGCATTATAGGCTTGAGCATCTTCTGTAGATTTAAAGTCTATAATAATCTTTTCTTCTGTTCCATCCAAATGTTTCTTCTTAATTAAGTCCATTTGACCATTAACTATAATACCATCTCCTAAATCTATTTGTATGTCCTTTTCTGCATACTCAATTGTAGGGAACTCTTGTAAATTTTTATCATAATATATACCCACAGCATCTATAGCTTTTCTAGTCATGTCTTCTTGTACAACTGGGATGGCATATGGAAAATTACTATGGCTATCAACAAGTGAATTTAAATCTTCTTTTGGAATAATATTCTCCTTAATAGCTTCCCTATGAATTTCCATTAATGACCTATGAATAGCAGAACCATAACCAATTCTTGCTCCCAATGCAGGTTGAAAACCATAAAATGACCAAAACTTAAATGAATAAGGGCAGTCAAAGTATGATTTTAATAGTGAGAAATTTAAAGAAATATTTGAAAGTTCTCCATTATATTGAGGCTCTAATTTATTTCTTTCACTATAGTCCCTATCTTTAGAAGTAAATATATATTCTGAATTTCTTATCTCAGGTAAAAATTTAGATTCTTTACTTTGCATCCTCCCATCAGGACTTCTACTGATTAAAAGAAACTTTTTTGCTCTTGTTATACCTACATAAAAAAGTCTTCTTTCATCTTCTTCACCTGTAGCATATCTTTCAACATCTTTAATTGGTAAATTCAAAATTGATTTTAGTATTACAGAATTTTTACCAGTAGGCTTTGAAGATGGAAGATAATTATTGTTTAACCCAGGTATGAAAACAACTGGGTATTCTAGACCTTTAGACTGAAAGATAGTCATTATTTGTACAGCATTAGGTGTTTTATAAGTGTTATTTAACCATCCTTCTGGATAATATCCATCTGCTGAATAATGTAAGAAACTCATAAAACTACTCAGTTTATAACCTGGGTCAGTTTTGAAATATATAGTTTCAAAATCACTAATAATTTGGCTAAACATCCCCAAATTATAGAAGATAATTTCTTCTACATTGTAACCAAGTGCATTTTCTTTTTCATTTGATGAGAAAATTTCCTCACATACTCCTAGGTTTTCAAGGAAAGTCATATAAATATCTTGAAGATTTAATGCTTCATAATATGTTTTATCATTAGGTATTTTAGAATTAAGATATGTAAGCCCATTTTTAAAATCTTCCTTAGTGATATCATTGTTTAAACCTAACCAATGTAATTCTAAAATTGTTTCATCAATGTCACCTTTCAAAAACTGAAATATTGCTTGACTAGCTTGAATTTCAGGTGTATTAAAAAGCTCATTAACCCCAGTTACAATGAATGGTATGTTAGCAGAAGATAAAGCCTCAATAATTGGTTGAGCTTTCTTCCACTTTCTAACTAATATTACCATGTCACCATAATCTAAACCTCTAGGTTTACTATCTAACTTATCTGTAAACTCAACTCCATTAAGGTTTTTAATTTGATTTACAATTGCATGATTTTCTTCTTCAACATTTTCATACTGATTTAAAAGAATATCCCCCCTCTCATAAACCTGGTGACCTAAAGCATTCATAGATTTATCAAGTCTATTTGTATTATTTCTAATACAATTTAATGCTACGTCAATTACTCCTTTTGAACATCTAAAATTATCCTCTAATCTAATATACTCAACATTTGGATATCTATCCTTAAAAGTTTGTATATAAGAAACATCTGATCCTCTCCATTGAAAAATAGTCTGGTCATCATCTCCTACAACACATATATTAGCACCCATTTCATTAAATAGTTTTACTATTTCTTCTTGAATTGGATTAACATCCTGATATTCATCAACTATTAGATATTTTATTTCACTTTTAAGTGTTTCATAAAGAGCTTTGTCTGTTTTAGCTTCTCTGATTAATTCAGTCATAATCATTGAGAAATCAAAATAATAATTACTATGAAGTAATTTATCATAGTTTTTTAAAGCTTGGGAAAGTGATTCATCAATATCACCAAAAGTATCTGATTCTCTTAGTGCTGAAATTAAAGCAGTAAAATGACCTGTATCTTTAAATCTTTCTAAATTAAGTTCAGTCATTCCTGAGTGTTTAAAGTTTTTATCAATAAACAACTTCAACTTAACTTCATCTAAAACACTATATTTCTGATAGTGATATTTATTGTTTTGTAAAGTTTTTAAACACCAAGAGTGTATGGTTCCTACATACATCTCAGCTACTCCTTTTTGATTAGGTAAACTTTCTTTACATAATTTAAGCACTCTAGCCTGTAATTCAGAGGCAGCTTTTTCAGTATAAGTAAAAGCTATAATTTCCGAAGGATTAACTCCACTTTTTATTATATTTACTATTCTTTGAGAAATCACTTGTGTTTTACCAGACCCAGCACAAGCAATAATCTGGAGATTCTTATTTATGGTAGATATGGCTTTTAGTTGGTTTTCTGTGTAATTCATGTTTATTGATTATTCTACTAAGTTTAACAATAGGTGCTGGCAAGCATATAGCAAATATAGGTTGATTTTAACCATCAAGCCAATGCACGATATTAATTCTTTAACTTTACATGTAATTTAAGTAAAATGAACATCGTCAAAATTTACAATCTCATAGCAACAGCAATTATTGTAATACTATGTGTATATTGCTCATATCTACAGCAAAATTCAATCAAATTACAGCAGATACAGACTGGTATGTACCTCGAATTAATGAAGACACAACAAGATTTGAAGGAGACTGAAGACCTTTTACAACAGTGTGATGAAAAATATATTGAAGCAATTGGTTTAAAAAATCTAAAATAGGGGAGTGTAAGAGATTGACTTATTGTGCCATAAAACCACTAAACTTCGTAGAATGAAACTCATAGCATTTGTAGAGGAAAGTCCCAATCCCAATGATGACTTTCTCATTGTTAGATTTAAATCAGACAAAACATCCCAGCATTTTCAAGTATTCGTGGACCCAGCTCAAATAAAAAGGATCAAAAGGTTGGATGAAGTACTACTAAATATTAAGTTTAAAAGTATAGTGATGAAAGATCTTGAAGGAAATAAGACCTATGACACCCAGTTGTATTCCATATTGGTTTTACAGGTTACAGATATGATGAGGAGAGACTATAAATAATGGTTAATCAAAAAGGGTTTGAGGCATCTTTCCAGGCTCAAGATTAACTGCAATAAGTTGTGGATCATAAGTTGGAAAAGTAAATTCCTCAATTGGTTCATCATTCAGAAACTTGTCAGCCATAGAAGAATTTAGGCATATAGGCATTCTAAGTTTAGAATTATGTATGATAGACATTAATTCATTTGATACAGTTGTTACCAGACCAAAACCTATTTCTTTGTTATCCCAAACATCATAAAATCCAGCTATATAAAATTGGTTTTCCTCCTTCCAGTGCATCCTGTGCTTCACCTTAATTGGAGTCTTTTTTCCTGGATTGGTAACATGCATCCAATCATAAAACCCACTCACCGGAATGACACACCTGTTATGTTCCACAGCTTTGTAAAAGGTATGAGTTTTTTCAGCAGTAAGATTAATACCCTGTGCGGGTTTATCTTTAGGAACTTCTTTCTTTATTCCCCACGTTCCGTGAGTGATTTTTCTTCCCTGATAATCCAGCACAATGGGAATGGCAGGTCTTTGAAATGCATTGATTTCATGGGCAAAATGGTAATTTCCCTCCACTATTTCAGCCCTAAGTCTGTCCGCAGTTTCTTCAATGGAAATACCTTCGTTATCAACTCTGTTGCACATTGGTACAGTTTTATTAATCAAATATAACGATTTATAATATTTGTTGACTCCAAATTTTAATCAGTTCCCAAGACTATATGTATGGAATTAACTAAAGAAAAATATTAGATATTACTATCTATATAAACTCCCTGAAAAAAGCTAATATTACTTAATTGAAAAAATCCTTACTTTTCACTGTAGCGATGCTAAAGTGACAAGATTTCCTCAAAAAACTTGTCATATATGTACATTTTGTATATTTGAAAATAGGAGAAGTCTCTCCTTAAAATGATTAAATCCCTACTCATGGAGAATAAAAAAATAATTAGAATTGAGTTTACAGATGATGATGGTTCCCATTTCCTTAATACAGATAATTTCAAAACAGAAACTGCTGAGTTTTCAGCATTTACAGAGAATTTAGCAGAGGAACATTTTTTTAATAATGTTAATGAAACCCAACATTTAAGCACGCTGGAAAAATTAGAGATTCTTTGTCAGGAAGCCAGAGCAAAATTAAAGGAACATGTCCGGATTTATGACTGCTATACCAAAGAGGTGCTTATTACAGTTAATGGAAAGTTGGGCTTAGACAGATCAAATCCAAAACTCTTCGATGAGGTGTGGGTACTGTCTAACCGTTTTCTTTTAGTTTATCAGAATAAGCGCTATGGGGTAATGGATTTTAATGAAAAGGAAATACTTCCCATAGAATATGATATCATTTACATCATGGATGGTAAATATCTATCCGCAGAAAAAGAGGGTAAAATATTCATTTTTACGTTCTCTGGTGAAAATATATTTCCAGAGTATGATGAGGTTCACGAGAATTTCAATCCTTTTGGAACAAGGGCTACTTTTTACTGGGCCAGAAAAGGAGCAAATTGGGCTTTATATGATTCATCTTTAAATCAGGTTATTCCATGTATTCTGAATTATGATAGGTGTGAAGTGATTTATTCCATGGGGTTTGACGAAAAGAATCATATTTACATCATGGTTCATAAAGACGGTAAGCGTGGAATGATCTGCAACTTGTTCTCTTATGAACTGATTCCTCTTGATTCCACCATTGATAACATTGTGTATAAACACAAAAAATTTGTAGTATTTAAAACTGATAATACAGAAGAGTATTATGGGTTAAATTAAAATTTTAATTTTTTAAAAAAAATTTTTGCCCTGACTAAATATTTACATAAACTGTATCTACAAATACCCCCACCCTCTTTTAAAAAAGAAATCTCCCCCGCCTGACTTATCAAACAGCTGTGTTTATTGTGGGGAGATATTTTCTTTTTCTTGTTGATTTTTAGGACATTCGTAATCTCTCGTAGAAAGAAAGTATACTTTAGTTTTCTCTCTTAAAGATTCAGGAGTTTCCTACACCCACTTGACATTCCCTACCACAGTTTCCTTTTCAACTTTTTATCAACACCCTGTCTTGGGATGTTGTTTCCCTTAATAGACTGAAAACCACAAACCCCTTGGCTAACTTCCACCAGGATAAAGTATTAACTCAAAAACTTTATAAAAATGAAAAAACATTTCAAAGGATTTGTAGCAAAAGTAGAATTGCTAAAATCAGCCATGGCTTCACCAGACAAAAATGGTCTAAACCCTGTTATCCTTATAGGTATTGCAGGAGAAATGCCCAGCAAATGTGTCCTTAGTGGAACTCTTGCTGAAAACATGGAACTGGAATATGGAGGAGTGTATCTGTTCAATGCAACAGAAACAGAGTACAGCCCAATGTATGGGAGAAACTTCAGATATGTAAGACTATCCCAAAAACTGAATCCTATTGAGATTCTTCAGTCTTCAGATTATGTGGGTAATCTCAAAGTGGTGGATGTAGACTCTAAAGTATCTGCTTCTGAAGCAGAGTTAGAAACAGTTGAAACATTGTAAAACCTTGGCTCCTCATAAAGGGGAGCCTTTTATCCTACATTTTTTTATTATTCAATATTAGCATTACAAAAAAAGTAGGATGAACTAAACTAATATTTTATGGAAACCACAATCAATGAAATTCAGGTAAGTTACACTTCAAAATTCCTTTCTCCTCACCCAATATCCACAAGTAACGAAGCATTTCGTTATGCCATTAAAATCTGGAATAGAGATACTATTGACCTGTTTGAAGAGTTCAAGGTACTCTATCTCAACAAGAATAATATGGTAATTGGATACTATTCTCTGGGAAAAGGAGGTATAGATTTCTGTTCAGTAGATGTAAGACTTCTTTTATCAGTAGCACTTACAACCAATTCAACTGGTTTTATAATAGTTCATAACCACCCCAGTGGAAAACTGATGCCCAGTGAAGCAGATAAAAAGATTACAAAACAGATTCAGGATTGCTGTAAAATCATGAACCTAGTCCTTTTAGACCATTTAATAATCAGCAGTTCAGGATATTTTAGCTTTATGGATGAATGTATGATATAAATGAATAGGTTTTTTTACTAAATTTACAACGTTGCCATTTATGGCAGATATTATATTATAGCTTTTTTTAAACTTTAAACAATTACTTATGGAAGATTATATTCACTATCTTGACTCAGCAGCTATTTCATTAGGAGATATGCATTTCAGTAATGGGGACTTTGCCCTTGCTTCCAGTTCTTACACTAAGGCCTTGAACCTTTTAGAAAGATATAATGGAGATAGTATGGTGGCACTTGAGACAGCAGCTTATTTATCCAGAAGAATAAAGGAGTGCAACGCTAAGTCAACGTAAGTCAAATACCTCCTTACAGTAGGAATTCATTAACAGATTGGAGTAATACCTTTAGTCCTTAAGTAGGTCTAATATGGATACCTCCAAAGCATCAGCTAACCTGTAAAGAGTGAAGATGGTGGGGTTGGTTCTACCAGCTTCAATTCTTGAAATATTGGTTACATCAATATCACCATGCATCCTACCCACTAAGTCCAGTTGAGTAAGACCTTTTTCAAGTCTTACTTTTCTGATCTTTTTACCAATACTTTTTAAAATTTCCGCTTTATCCACCTGCCATTTTTGACAGGTTAAAAATGAATAATAAATACGTCTAACTCAATGCCATATATGGCAATCAAAAAATAAAAAAATGGAAACTACTTTACTTACACTTTCAGCCATATGTTTTTATTATCCACTAGCTATGCTTCACGATACAGCGAGGAGATATGACAATATGTGCAAAGCTGGACTTGATGCCTCCTATACTTCCTATAATAATTTAGATCCTGCATATGGAATGTTAGTTCAAAATGGACTTCCAGCTGGGATTAATCCTCTGCTCGGAAACATCTTTCACTACACGCTAATAATAATTGCAATTTTATTACCCCTCTTGCCTCTGTTTAAGGCTTTTGAGTGGAAGTGGTATTATATCATCCTGCTACACGCCTTTCTTTCAATGGCTTCCCAGTTTCTTTTCGTAAGGTTACAGTCAGGCATGAACATCTATACTGTTTCCCAGGTGAAGGCTCGTGCAGTTATCTCCATTATTTTAGGGATCATTTTTTACGTTATACCAGTCTATTTTATGTAAAAACATCTGTAAACCATAATAACGACAAAAGCCAAACACAAAACACAAAATAATAATATGAGAATCATCTTAGCGTTAATTCAAATAGGTTTACAGCTTTTAGCGATAGCTTTTCACTTATACACTGTTTTCATTGCACTGCCGCATGGTTATGTAGCTGCATCCTTAACACTATTCTTTCCATTTTTATCAGAAATCTACTGGCTAATCAAACTTTGGGGAATAGATAATACCTACAGAACGGTTTTCTTTGTAATTGTTATAGGTATAATAATAACAAGTTTTTTTAATCCAGATGAACGCTAATAAAATAATAGGAGTATTAAATATTTTATACTGGGTTTATAATTTTGTAATTTGGGGGATTTTAGTTCCTTACAAAATCTGGGATACTTTCAAAACAGATTTCTTATTAGTTCACCCTATTTTTAAGATTTTTTCTGTCCTCGTTATTTTGGTAATTTACATGATTTTTTTACTAATAATATACAGCCTTGCAGCAGGAATAACCCCCACATTTAAAATAATTGGCGCAATCTATGGAATATTAATAATCATTTTTAATCTCTGTACTTCAGAAAGCTACTATAATATTTTGATCCACACCGTACCCATTATTTATTATTTTCAAAGAAGAAAAAATGACCACTCCGATTAGAGTGGTTTTTTAATACCCTTTAGACATGATTACAATACCATTTAAAATTGGGGAACAGTATGAAAAATGGGAATTCAATTTAGACATCACAAAGGATAAAATTACAGGATATGATACATATACTATCAGCAAGGAAATCTATTGTAGCGATTCAATACCTCAGGTAGAATTAACTTTCGAAATGGATATTTTAGCAGTCATAAGGATTCTTTGTAGCAGAGTATTAAAAGAAAAACTATTGAAAAGCAACAGGAATATTATAACTTTATCTTGCACGAGAGACAATCAAGTCTTATATTTAAGTACAGAAAACACTTATCTCTGGTATGTATTAGAAGATAAGGAAGACGAAATTTTCCTTACTTATGGAAAACCTACAGTAATGAAAAAACTATTCAGTTTTTTACCTTAAAAGGCATACTTTTCGGCATACCATTATTGTAGCAATTTTATAAACCGTGATAAATAGAGAGAATTTGTAAGAAGGGTTCGAATCCCTCAGGACCCACACTTGTAAAAGCTTCACAGAAATGTGAGGCTTTTTTTATTTCGAAAAGTTCTTTGTTTAAAACCTTTCATTCCGAAAATTTTTACTAATTTTATTTTCAAACACAAAATCATGTTAGTGAAAATTTATGGGAGCGCCATCCATGGAGTTTCCGCACAAACCATTACCATTGAGGTAAATGTTGATACCTCCGGAGTGGGTTATCATTTGGTCGGGCTTCCCGATAATGCAATCAAAGAAAGCAGTTACCGAATTTCCGCAGCTTTAAAAAACGTTGGCTATAAAATTCCAGGCAAAAAAATCACCATCAATATGGCTCCTGCCGATTTACGAAAAGAAGGTTCTGCTTATGACCTTAGTATAGCACTAGGAATTCTCGCCGCTTCAGGGCAAATTACTGCAGAAAATATTGGTGAATACATCATCATGGGCGAACTCTCGCTCGACGGCGGATTGCTTCCCATAAAAGGAGTATTACCCATCGCCATTAAAGCTCGCGAAGAAGGTTTTAAAGGAATTATTCTTCCTAAACAAAATATTCGTGAAGCCGCAATTGTCGATCAACTCGAAGTGTACGGCATCGAAAACATCAAAGAAGTCATCGATTTTTTCAACGAAGGAATTCCATTAGAGAGAACAACCATTGACACTAGAAAAGAGTTTCAGGAAAAGATTAATTTCTTTTCCACAGATTTTTCAGAAGTAAAAGGCCAAGAAACCGCAAAAAGAGCCATGGAAGTAGCTGCTGCCGGTGGACACAACATTATCTTGATTGGCCCACCCGGAAGCGGAAAAACCATGCTTGCCAAAAGAGTTCCAAGTATACTTCCACCTTTAACTTTAAAAGAAGCTTTAGAAACCACCAAAATTCATTCAGTCGCCGGAAAAATAGGAACAGAAACTTCGTTGATGACCGTTCGCCCTTTTCGTAGTCCACACCATACCATTTCGGATGTTGCCCTCGTTGGTGGAGGTAGCTACCCACAACCCGGAGAGATTTCTCTGGCTCACAATGGCGTTCTATTTTTGGATGAAATGCCAGAATTTAAAAGAACAGTATTGGAAGTAATGCGACAACCGCTGGAAGATCGCGAAGTAACGATTTCTAGAGCAAAATTCACGGTAAACTATCCTGCGAGTTTCATGTTGGTTGCAAGCATGAATCCGAGTCCGAGCGGTTATTTCCCGGATGATCCTAACAATACTTCCTCACAAATTGAAATGCAACGATATATGAATAAACTTTCAGGGCCACTTTTGGACCGAATCGACATTCACATTGAAGTGCAAAAAGTAGAGTTTGAACAACTTGCCGACAAACGCAAAGGTGAAAAAAGCGAAGAAATAAGAGCGAGAGTTCTGAAGGCAAGGGAGATTCAATCTAAAAGATATCAGGATTCCGAGATTCATTACAACGCGCAAATGGGTCCTAAAGAAATAGAAAAATATTGCGAACTGGATGATGTTTCCCAAAGTTTAATAAAAACAGCCATGGAAAAACTCAATCTTTCGGCAAGAGCTTACGACAGAATACTGAAGGTTGCCCGAACCATCGCCGATCTGGAACTTCAGGAACGGCTCAACGCTGCTCATATTTCCGAAGCCATCCAATACCGTAGTTTGGATAGGGAATTTTGGAATGTTTAAAAATAATTAATTCGTCACGAACGGCTTAATCAACTTTTTGTTTTTCTCTTTATTTTCAAAACCAAAATTATAAGAAAAACCTACGCCCAAGGTTTGTTTCATCTGCAATTTCTGCAACTGATCGTGGTCGTATAGCAAATCCAAACTCACTACTGTAGAAATAAATTTATTGAATCGGATATTCAGCGTACCATTATAAGCAATATCCACTCTCTCGGGATGGAAAATATAATTACTAAAGAAGTTAATTTGATTGACAAGGTTAATGTCCTTATAAATTTTCAAACGATACAAAACATTCACCAAAGCACCAAGCTCAGATCTCACACCCTGACCATCTTTTTCCAAACCATATTTCCCAGCTTTTTGTAGCAGAGGATCTGTAACAAAAGTAAATTTACCATTCACCGGACGGAAAATTAACTGGAAATTTTCATTAGGATTGTATGAAATACCCAAACCGGCATTCAAATAACCCGGCGACATGAACCTGGAAATGCGGTCTTTAAATTCCGGATCTGGAGTGTCGGTATAGTTATAACCCGGCGAAAACTGCGAAAGAAACTGAAAACCCGTTGAAAGATAAAAATCCTTTCCGATGTCGTACCCATAGTTAGTCATAAGATTTATGTAATCTTCGGTTTTTCGAGACGCTTCACCTTGCGAAGCAACAAAACCATAACCGAGTTGCAAGGTATTATCCAAGAAATGCTTGTTATTTTTATAACTTAAATTATAATTAATCTTTCCGATGATTCCAATATTATTATTCCCTCCGGAATTCCAGTTGGAAAACGAAGATTGGTTGAAAACCACATTATTGGTTCCGTAATAAAACCACTTTATCGGACTTTGCAATTTTAACATATTATAAGGAGTAATCGGCAATTCTTGTGTAAGATTCGACATCACCACCTTATCGCGAATCACGATAGTGTCTTTAAAATGTCTATCGAAATTGATGAGTTTAGGATTCGACAAACTGTCCAAATCCAGCGAAATCGAATCCCATCTTCTCTGAGAAATAGAATCGATTTCTTTAAGAATTTCTCTGTCTCGCTGCGCAAAAACCACAGCCGTAAAAAACAATAGAATAAAGGCAATAAACTTTCTCATAGCCTGCAAATTTAAGCCAAACTAATAATTCTTTAAAATTCAGGAGCAATCTTTTATTACTTTTTGACTGATTTATATTGATTTTAATGAAAACTTTAGCCATATTTACTTAATTATTAAATTGGCTACAATTTTGACGAAAAGAAATTAATGTTAAAAGAATCTCTCAATTACAAAGCGGTAATATATGCCACCATCATGGTTTCAGCGATGTGGTTTGGATTTTTGCTGCAAAATCTTGGCGTTATCGAAGGTTGCAATGGTGCTATCATTCCGCTCACCCCTTCTGGGTTGAAAGGGATTTTTTTCTCGCCTTTTCTTCATGGCGGAATTGATCATATTTTCGGAAATTCCGTGCCGATTTTCGTTCTTATATTTTTGTTATTTCAATTTTATCCATCTATTGCAAAAAATATTTTCTTTACCGGATGGTTCGTGTCGGCCCTTTTGGTCTGGATGCTTCCACCGATTGATATCTTAACCGGAGAATACTCCCACGTTTGTATTATCGGAGCTAGCGGCATTGTATATGTTTTAGCATTTTTCTTGTTTTTCAGCGGTGTTTTTCGGTGGAATATGAAGCTTTTAACCGTTTCTTTGGTCGTTGCATTATATTACGGAAGTTTAGTTTGGGGCGTAATGCCGGAAGAACTTTTCTCAAACCTTCCGGAACCGAGCAGAATTTCCTGGCAATCGCATCTTTCAGGCGCTGTAGTAGGAGTGATTCTCGCTTTTATTTTTAGGAAAACGGGCGAAAAAACCAAGAAATTCATTTGGCAGTTTCCCAATTATTATAGCGAAAAAGACGATAAACTTTGGCAAGCCTACAAAGAAAATCATCCTGAGGATTTTATGGAACTTCCCTACCTGAAAAAGGAGGATCCTTGGGATCACTTAGATGAAATCAGAAAAAACGGATAATTTTCAATAAATTTGAAAAAAATACGAAATGTTTTCCGAAGAAACACTCTACTCCATCGCCCTTCGGCACTGCCCACTTATCGGAGATTTAATCTTTCGAAAACTTGTAAATGAGGCAGGTTCCGCAAAGGATGTTTGGCAACTCACCAAAACCGGACTTAAAAACATCTATGGAATCGGACAAAAAATTTCGAAGGAAATAGGCAATGCCGAACATTTAAAATTCGCTGAAAAGGAGTTGAAATTTTGCGAAAACAATCAAATAAAAATCAACCTGCGCCACCGCGGAGATCTCCCTAAACTCCTGGATGAATGCGACGACGCTCCGGCAATTCTTTACCAAAAGGGAAATTTCGATTCTTCCCTGAGACCAATCAGTTTGGTAGGAACCAGAAATATTACAACATACGGCAAAAATTTTGTTCATGATTTTTTAGAACATAGCAGGAACAAAAATATAGTGACGATCAGCGGACTAGCTCTAGGTGTTGACACGGAAGTTCACGAATCTTCTTTGAAAAACAACATTCCAACCATTGCGGTATTAGCTCATGGTTTCCATACACTTTATCCTTCAAAAAACAGAAAACTTTCCGAAAAAATTCTTGAAGAAAACGGCGTCCTTTTCACAGAATTCAACAGTTCGCAAAAACCCGATCGTGAGAATTTCATCCAGAGAAATCGCATCATTGCTGGACTATCTCCCGCTACGATTGTAGTAGAAACGGCATTCGGCGGCGGATCCATCAGCACTGCGACATTTGCCAATAGTTACAACCGTGAAGTATATGCCCTTCCCGGAAGAATTTCCGATAAATTTAGTCAGGGCTGCAATCAATTGATTCTTCAAAACAAAGCAGCAACAATTTCAACCATTTCTTCACTATCCGAACAACTTGGATTTCAGAGCGATCATTTAAAAATAGGTGAGTTATTCCCGACTTCAGAAATCAGAACGCTCTTAACTGAAAACCAATTGGCAATTTGGAAAATTTTAGATAAAAACACTCCTTTTTCATTAGATGAAATATCGGAGAAACTCGAAATTCCGAGCTATAAAATTTTGCCCGATTTGCTTCAAATGGAAATTGCAGGATACATCAAAGCACTTTCGGGAAGACAATATCTGGCACTTTAATTTTTCATGATTTTTAAAAATTTATTAATATTTGCATAACATTCAATTATCAATATTTTAAATGCAAAAATTATTAATTTAATAAAAATAAACTGCAAAATCATTAATATTTCAACAACATATAAAATTTTTCTTGCAAGTTTTGAAAAAAAAATTAAATTTGTTGACAATAATATTCAACCTTTATGGAACACTATAATGTAGAGCAAAAAATTCAGGAGTTTATCGCTAAAATAGAGGCAAAAAACCCTAATGAACCAGAATTCCTTCAAGCAGTGAAAGAAGTTGCAGTTACGGTAATTCCTTTTATTGCCAACCGCAAAGAGTACACGGGAATGAAGCTTTTGGAAAGAATGGCCGAACCCGAAAGAACCATTATTTTTAGAGTTCCTTGGGTAGATGATAAAGGAGAAATCCAAGTAAACCGAGGTTTCAGAATTCAGATGAATTCAGCAATTGGACCTTATAAAGGTGGAATCCGTTTTCATCCTACGGTAAACCTTTCTGTTCTTAAATTCCTAGCGTTCGAACAAACTTTCAAAAACTCTCTTACTACTTTGCCAATGGGCGGTGGAAAAGGAGGTTCGGATTTCGACCCTCAAGGAAAATCCGATATGGAAGTGATGCGTTTTTGCCAGGCTTTCATGACAGAAATGTGCAAACATATCGGTCCTGAAACAGATGTTCCGGCAGGAGACATCGGAGTGGGAGCCAGAGAAATTGGGTATTTATTCGGTCAGTACAAAAAAATTAGAAACGAATTTACCGGAGTTCTTACCGGAAAAGGATTGGCGTATGGTGGTTCATTGATCCGTCCGGAAGCAACCGGATACGGTGTAGTATATTTTGCTGAGCAAATGCTAAAAACAATTGGACAAGATTTCAAAGGGAAAACAGTTACTGTTTCTGGTTTTGGAAATGTTGCATGGGGCGTTATTAAAAAAGTTGAAGAATTAGGCGGTAAAGCGGTTACGATTTCTGGTCCTGATGGTTATATTTATGATAAAGACGGAATCACCGGTGAAAAAATAGATTATTTATTAGAGCTTAGAGCTTCCGGAAATAACCGTGCTGAAGATTATGCGAAGAAATTCCCATCAGCAGAATTCCACGCTGGGAAACGTCCGTGGGAAGTAAAATGTGACGTAGCAATTCCTGCTGCAACACAAAACGAACTTCATTTGGATGATGCTAAAAATCTTGTAGCAAACGGTGTAGTATGCGTAACAGAAGCTGCAAACATGCCTTCTACTTTGGATGCTATCAATTATTTCTTAGACAATAAAGTTCTTTTCTCTCCAGGAAAAGCATCCAACGCCGGTGGTGTAGCAACTTCAGGTTTAGAAATGACGCAAAACTCCATTCGTCTAAACTGGTCTTCTGAAGAAGTGGATGCTAGATTGAAAGAAATTATGATCGGAATTCACAAAGCTTGTAGAGATTACGGAAAAGAAGAAGACGGTTACGTAAACTATGTGAAAGGTGCAAACATCGCAGGTTTCGTAAAAGTTGCCGAAGCAATGTTGGCTCAAGGTGTAGTATAAAACAAAAAAGTCTGAGGAAATTTCCCAGACTTTTTTATTGATATTCCTGTCCCGGGATAATGGGTAAAAAGTAAAATGAAAGGATAAAAAGCATTGGTTTTCAATGCTTTTTATTTTTTTATACCACACAAAAAATCCTGCGAAATTGCAGGATTCTTTTTCATTTTACTTTTTAGTGTTTTTTTACTTTTTTTCCTCGGTGTTTGTAACCGGAAGTTCTTGTTTTAGTTCGGCAGAAGTTTCAGTTTTGAGAGCTGCGGTTTCTTCTCTTTTGGCTTCAGAAGACTCTTTCTTAAAAGTTGGTGCTTGTGCAGCAACTTCTGCATTTTCTTCGGCTTTTACTTCTGTTTTTACTTCTGTTTTTACCGCCTTGTCTGTTTTTGCTTTTTTAGCAACTTCCGTACTTTGTGCATTTGCTAAACTTACTCCTGCTGCTAAAAAAACAACTGCGAACAACGACTTTTTCATAATACTTTCTATTTTTTTGGTTAGTAATGATTTTAAAACGCCGTTTTCGCGAGAGCATTATACGAATCTCCGAAGTTTAACTGAATTTATAAGAGTTTATGATTTATTTAGATTCACTTCTTCTCCAGATTTTTCTGGATTTTTTCAACAAATTCAAACGCTGCAGGGCAAATGACCGTGTTCTTGATGGTAAGGTGATTTATTTGATAAATCTTCTTGCGATCGGTGTGTGGAAATTCTCGACAAGCCTTCGGGCGGACTTCGTAAATGGAACAAGTGTTATCGGAATTAAGAAACCAACAAGGCAAATTTTGCAAAACTTTGTCGTTCTCTTCGTCTGTTCTTAAAAATTTCTGCTCAAAGTCTGCCGATTTCATGCGAAGATGTTTGGCTATTCGCTCGATATCTTTTTCGGTAAAGAGCGGTCCGGTTGTTTTGCAACAATTAGCACACTGCAAACAATCAATCTTGCTAAAAACCTCCTCATGAGTATCTTGAACGATATAATCAAGGTTTTTTGGTGGGCGTTTTTTCAGGGTTTCCAGGAATTTTTTATGTTCCTTTTGTTTTAAAACAGCCTGGTTTTTATAAAATTCAAGATTCATGATGCAAAAATAAGTTTAATTTGGAAAAGAAACCTTCGATTAATTCCGACCTGCGGCCGCGATAGCAGCGGTTACCCCGCAAGGAGGCGGCGGAACGCAGTGGAGCCGCCGACTGAGGAGTAGTAGCGAATAGCGCGAATTGTCCGCCCAAATAATTAATGACCAAAATCATTGGAATTTCTTCCTTAAAAATCTTAAATTTGATGAATGAAAAAGCTGGAAACAAGAGCTGATATTGAATTGCTGGTAAATAGTTTTTATGATAAAGTGGCTGAGGATGAAAAGATTGGCTTCTTTTTCAATGATGTCGCCAAAGTGAATTGGCAGAGGCATTTACCGAAGATGTATTCGTTTTGGGAAACGCTGCTTTTTGGGCAAATTTCTTATAAAGGAAATCCCATGGCGATGCATTTTCCAATTAATGAAAAAGTAGCAATTAAAAGAGAACATTTTGCTCACTGGATCAAACTGTGGACGGAAACTGTGGAGGAAAACTTCGCCGGTGAAATGGCGGAAACCGCAATTTACAAAGCTACCAATATCGCCAATTTGATGAGTCATAAAATGGAAATGGCGAGAAGATAATTGAGCGATTTCCGTTCCGCTGAGAAACCGCCCAATGAATTTAAGGTACGATTACCGTAAAAATATACGCAGCTAAGTTGACGAGAAGAACAGTTCCGTAGAGATGATTGGTTTTTCCTCTGCTGAGAGAAAGCATTACTGTAAATACGGATAATGCCAGCAATATGATCGATTTCAAATCCAATCCCAAAACGAATGGTATATCAAACATTATACAAACCACGGAAACGGCAGGAATTGTTAACCCAACACTTGCCAATGCAGATCCTAAGCCCAAATTGATAGACGATTGTATTTGATTGTTTCTTGCTGCTCTAATAGCTGCTAATCCTTCTGGTAATAAAACGACGGAAGCGATAATTACTCCTACCAACGCTCTCGGAGCGCCCATTTTTTCAACAAAATCTTCAATAACGGGTGAAAGACCTTTTGC
Source organism: Chryseobacterium senegalense (assembly GCA_001403755.1). Lineage (GTDB taxonomy): Bacteria > Bacteroidota > Bacteroidia > Flavobacteriales > Weeksellaceae > Kaistella > Kaistella senegalense. The sequence goes on from CYUH01000014.1 coordinate 92,211, forward strand.
CATAAAAATAACTACCGCAAGACATACGATTAGCAAAAATAAACTAGCCCATGTTTTCGAATTGCTCGGTGGATCTGCTTCATGAGTGCTATGATCTGGTTCTTCAACAATAAAGTAGTTCCTGTGACGGACCGTTTGTAACATTAAAAAAGATCCATACACTGCCAAACACGCTAACGACACAAATATTAACTGAGAATGTGTGTAAAAAGGACCGCGAGCACTGGATGTAAAATTGGGTAAAATAAGGGTGAGAACAAGAATTGCCACTAAACTCACCAAATAGGTAGTTGCTGAACTTCGCATGAAAAACTGCTCTTTGTATTTCCAACTTCCGATCCAGATACAAATCCCCAAAATTCCGTTTAGAATAAGCATTACCGCAGCAAAAACGGTATCTCGAGCGTAGGTCATCGCACCTTCGCCGCCGGAAAGCATGAAAGAGATGATTAAACCCACCTCCAAAATAGTAATACAAATTGCCAGGATGATGGTTCCGTAAGGTTCCCCAACTTTGTGAGCAACTACTTCAGCGTGATGTACCGCTGCTAAAACAGTGATGAATAATAAAATAGCGCCGGCCACATTTGCAAATATAGTATCAGTAAGAAATCCCGCAAGATAAAATACTGATGCTAAAATGGGGAAGACGACCGTCCAATGTAAAATATTTTTTAATCTCATAATTTTTTGGGTTTTTACAATTATACAAAAAATCTATTAAGAACAAAAACATTTTAGATAAAATTTATCGAAAAATTAATCTCCACAAAAAGAAATCTTGGAAATCGGTCAGCATATGCAGAGTTAATCCTAAGGCAATAATTTTATAATGACCTTTCAGAAAAAGAAAGCCTAAGAAATAAAGCGCAACCGCCGGAAAGGAGTGTAGTGGATGAAAACCAACGCTACTCCTAGTCGGATCGAAAACCGGATCGGCAATAACGTGATCCAAATCGACCAACATCGTTGCGAGCATCAGCACATAAGCTTTTTGCCAATTATTTCTATAGAAAAACCTAGCCACCACCAGCGGAAACACAAAATGGAGAAAGTAATGAACAATTTCCCGAATGTAGAAATGATTCTCCATTAAATTCTGCCTTTTAAATAATCTTGCCGAAGATTTTCATCCAATTTTTCGATCGCATAACGAAGGGAAGTTCGGGGCATTTTGCGGTAATGTTTATTGAGGAAACCAACGAGCTCTTCCTGATTTTTTCCACCCATTTCTCGCAACAGCCATCCGTTTGCTTTATGCATTAAATCATGAGTATGTTGCAGGTTTTTGAGCACCAATTCCTTCGTTAAATCGAAATGCCCTTTTTTAACGTGGTGCATCGTTGCGACCACAGCCATCCTCTTACTCCACAAATTATCTTCCTTCGAAAGCGCTTTGAGTAAGCTGTTGTCATTATTTTCAAAACAATAGCGCCCTAAAATTTTGTAACACGAATTGTCTACCAAATCCCAATTGTTTATGTGCTTTTTATGGTTTAAATAAAATTGAACAATGCGAGATTTTTCTTCCGCAGATTTCGACTTTTCAAATTTTGAAACCAACATCAAAAGTGCGCAATGCCGATGTTCGTGGATTTCAGAAACTAGAAGTTCACTCAATTCTTCTAAGGTAATACTGGCAAAATATTCCTTCGCTACTTTTCGTTGCTCCGGAACTGTAACTCCGATAAACTGGTCGCCTTCAGCATATTCGCCTTTTCCGGCTTTGAAAAACCGCGGAAAAAAGACAGCTTTTTCGGGTAGCGCTAACTGCTGAAGTGCAGATTTTATATCCTGAACTTTGCTCATTATTTGAACATGTCTTTATGATGCACGGTTTTTATGAAATATAAGTCGATGCCGTTTTTAAAAATGTCTAACCAGGATCCGTCCTCGAGTTGTTTCGTTTTAAAACTTTTTCCACTTGCAAGAACTTTCGAAAACTGCTCCAATGCGAGAAATTTGTCCTGGAAATTTGTAACCACAATTGGCGTTTCTTCTAAAAGTCCACTTCCGCTTTTGCCGATCGTTTCTACCAGCAATTGGTACTGCAGCAAATGAAAATTCCTTTTTTCATGGTCGCCGGAGTTTCCGTACAGGAGCGCCAAGTTATTAAGTAATGTTTTGTTGAGCGGATTTAGTTCGTAAAGGGACAGCGCTTTATTTAAGACTGCTGACGAAAGTTTTTTTGAAATCTTTTTTCCGGCAAATCTTGAGACTTCACTTAGTTTTTTATTAAAATCGCCTCGATCGAAACCGTAATCCACATAATTATTCCCATAATAAATATAGTTTAGCTGCTCCTGAGAAAGTGCAGAGGGATTTGTTTTAAACGTTTCCAGATTTTGGTAATAAAATTTCTGTGGATCTTCCGATACGTTCTTTTTGATCTCGTCGATATTAATTTGGCCAAAAATAAACGAAGCGCAGAAAATCATTAATACAGCATAAAATTCTTTCATTTTAAATCGATAGTTAAGAAGTTTCATCCTCAAAATACTCAAACAGGAAATCATTGTACGGAAATCTTGAAATATGAATTTTCAAAACCTCATCGTAAATGATTTTTTTCATCTCCGAGAAATTTTCTTTGGTCAAAGCCGAGATAAATACCGTCGGATATTTCGATTTCGACATCCAGGTTTTCTTCCATTCTTCCAGGGAAATATTTTTTCGGGTTTCTGGGGTTAGATCATCTTCAGCCTTTTTTTCATAACTAAAATCATCAATTTTATTGAAAACCATTACCATCGGTTTTTGATGCGCATTGATTTCCATTAAGATTTGATTAACAGAATTGATATGATCCTCAAAACTTTCATGAGAAATATCAACGACATGAATCAACAAATCGGCTTCACGAACCTCGTCCAAAGTAGATTTGAAACTTTCAACAAGTTGAGTCGGAAGTTTACGGATAAAACCTACAGTATCAGTCAAAAGGAAGGGTAAATTCCCAATCACCACTTTTCTTACGGTAGTATCGAGGGTCGCAAAAAGTTTGTTTTCCGCAAAAACTTCAGACTTGGAAATAGCGTTCATCAAAGTTGATTTTCCAACGTTGGTATAGCCCACGAGAGCTGCTCGAACTACCTTTCCGCGGTTTTGTCTTTGTGTAGACATTTGCTTGTCGATGGTTTTCAGTTTTTCTTTCAATAAGGAAATCCTGTCGCGGATGATTCGTCGGTCGGTTTCAATTTCAGTTTCACCCGGACCTCTCATCCCGATTCCCCCTTTTTGTCTTTCGAGGTGCGTCCACATCCTTGTAAGTCTTGGTAGAAGGTATTGATACTGAGCCAGTTCCACCTGAGTTCTCGCATAAGAGGTTTGTGCTCTCTGGGCAAAAATGTCGAGAATAAGATTGGTTCTATCTAGGATTTTAACTTCTATTTCTTTTTCCAGATTTTTAAGTTGCGAAGGTGAAAGTTCGTCATCAAAAATAATGGTGTTAATGTCGTTTTCCTTTATGTAATCCCGGATTTCCTGTGCTTTTCCGCTTCCGATGAAAGTTTTAGAATCTGGCTGCGTGAGTTTTTGGGTAAATCTTTTCACCACGGTGGCTCCCGCAGTTAAAGCAAGAAACTCCAATTCATCCATATATTCTACAACTTTATCTTCGTCTTGGTTTTGGGTTATTACCCCAACTAGGACGGCTTTTTCGTATAAATGTTCTTTATTATCTAGCATATATTTTTTTCTATAATGAAATGTTCACAAAATTAGTTTTTTTCTTTGTCATAAATGAGTTTTAGGATGATCAAAATCATCGTCGCGACCACCGAAACACTATTTGTAACAATCATCGAAATATGGTCTTTTCCAATTCCAAACCACAACCATAAACCGCTACTCAAAACTCCTATAATACAGGTGATTATGGAAATTTCTTCGGCCGATTTTTCTTTTAGAATTTTAATGATTTGAGGAACAAAAAGCGCTGAAGACAACCCTCCTGCCACAAATCCTATAATTTCAGAGTTGATATTCATCATTCATTTGTTAAAAGATTAATCCCAATCGGCAGCAACAAATTTCATTGAACTTCCGTCTTTCGCTTTGAGGGTTAAAAAATGTCCTTCTATTTTATAATGAACCATTGTTGGCAAAGCTTTCACAAACGCATCTTCTAGTTTCATGCCATCTTGACAATACATCATTGTGCTTCCTATTCCCGAAAAAGCAACCGTTCCCTCTCCATTAAAATCTGCTTTCATAAATATTCTGTTGCAACCCATGTTGGCACCGTACTGATCTTTAGTACTTAAATCCAAATTCGCACCTTTTTTCATCAAAAAATCTTTCGTTAAATCCTGAAATTCAATCAGCATCCATTTTTTGTTGATTTGCTCCGAAACTTGATTTCTCGAGGAGCAGTTTAACATCATTAATAATCCAAAAACAAAAACCAGACTCTTTAAAATATTTTTCATTGTAATTTTTTTTGAACAGCATTCCATTTTTATGCCGTGGTTTTCCATAACTTTGAATTCAGTTTAGCCAAAAATGACACAGGATTGCTTTTCATTTAAAGGAAAAATAAATCAACACGGAAAAATCAATGCAGCTTTTGTGGAATTTCCTTTTTCCACAGAAGAACTTTCCGGAAAAAAAGGACAGGTAAAAATTAAGGCAATTTTCGATGAGCACGTTGAATATCGCGGTAGTTTAGCCAAAATTAAAAGCGATTGCCATCTACTCCTACTTACCCAAGAAGTTAGGAATAAACTCGGAAAATCCTTTGGAGATGAAGTTTCCGTAAAACTTTGGGAAGATAAGGAAGAACGCATGGTGGATATTCCGGATGATGTAAAAATTGTTTTTGATGACAATCTACTAGCCAAGGGACTCTTTGACAAAATGAGCTATACTCACTGAAAAGAGTATATCCGTTGGATTGAAGATGCGAAAAAAACCGAAACACGGGAAAACAGAAAATTAAAAATGATAGAAATGATTCTTGCCGGTAAAAAAGGAATATAATGAAGAAAATCAACCACATAGAAACTGAAAGATTAACGATACGTGCGATTTCCTCCGAAGATGCAGAATTTATTCTGGAACTTTATAATTCTCCGAAATTCATTGAGTTTATCGGTGACAGAAACATCAGAACCACTAAAGACGCCGAACAATACATCACCGAAAAATTTCTGCCACAATACGAACTACTCGGTTTTGGAAATTATTTAATCATCAGAAAAGCTGACAGTTACAAAATAGGATCAGTTGGAATTTTTGAAAGAGATGGATTGGATGTGCACGATATTGGATTTTCATTTCTCCCGGAATTTGAAGGAAATGGTTATGGTTTTGAATCTGCTTCAAAGCTTTTAGAAACTATAATTCAAGAATTTAGTTTAAAGAAAATTTCCGCAATTACGACAAAAACAAATTTTTCGTCTCAAAAACTTATTGAAAAGTTAGGGTTGAAGTACAAAAAAATAGTAACGCTACCCGGTGATGATGTGGAATTGCTGTATTATGAAATCTCCACTGGAGCTATTTAAACATAAAAAATCGCACCTTTCGGTGCGATTTATTTTTTCAAGATTCCACTTTTTGGCGCTCGCTTCGCTCGCGCCACCTAATAATTTGGTTTCCAATCCACCACTGCTTTGATAAAAGCTTCGGCGTTTTCTAAAGGAATATTTGGTAAAATTCCGTGGCCAAGATTCACGATATATCGGTCTTTTCCGAATCGATTAATCATTTCGTTCACCATTTTCTTGATGGTTTCGGGTGTAGAATGTAATCGTGTAGGGTCGAAATTTCCTTGTAAAGTCATCGAATGATTCGTAAGAACTCTTGCAAATTCAGGTTTGATGGTCCAATCCACACCCAATGCAGAAGCTTTAGACATCGTCATTTCTTCCAACGCGAACCAACAACCTTTCCCGAAAACAACAACATGAGTAAGCGAACTCAAGGCCTCAACAATTTGGTTGATGTATCTCCACGAAAATTCTTCGTAATCATCCGGAGAGAGCATTCCGCCCCAAGAATCGAAAATCTGAACAGCAGAAACACCTTTTTCAACTTTTCTTTTTAAGTAAGCGATTGTCGTATCGGTAATTTTTTGAAGTAAAAGGTGTACCGCTTCCGGATTCTGAAAACAGAAAGTTTTGGCAATTTCAAATGCTTTAGAACCTTTTCCTTCTACACAATAGCACAAAATTGTCCATGGAGAACCGGCAAAACCAATTAACGGAATCTCACGATCCAATTTCTGAAGGGTAATTTCAATCGCATCGAAAACGTATCCCAGCGTATCGTTTACATCAGGAACTGGAATATTTTTCACTTGTTCCAACGTTCGGATAGGTTCATCGAGCCATGGCCCTACATTTTCTTTCATTTTAAAATCCAATCCCATCGCTTGCGGAACTACCAAAATATCTGAAAATAGAATGGCTGCATCTAGTGGATATCTGCGGATCGGCATCATGGTAATTTCCGCTGCAAGTTCCGGAGTTTGGCATCTTGTGAAAAAATCGTACTGATCACGAAGTGCACGGAATTCCGGCAAAAATCTTCCGGCTTGTCTCATCATCCAAACCGGCGGTCTTTCTACGATTTCGCCTCGTAATGCCTTTAGGTAAAGGTCGTTTTTAATCATAACTTATTATTTTGTTCTGCCTCCACTTCTGGGCTATAGTGGGAAGAAATTAAATTCAACAAATCATCAACATTGCTCTCAGAGCTTGTTATGACTGTATTTTTGGTAATTTTTTTTATCTCTTTTGTCGTAGTTTCGCCGATAGAAAATAGCTGAAAATCTTCTAAAGAATTAAACTTTGCAAAACTACGCAGACCGCTGGGACTGAAGAAACAAACCGCATCATATTTTCCAGAAATCGTTGGATAAAGCAGTTCAGTTTCGTAAACGGGAATTTTTTTATAGGAAATGTTTTGCAGTGGTAAGGCTTTATTCAAGACATTAAGGGCTAGATTTCCGCAGAAGTGAAGAAACTTTTCTTTCGGGCTGTTTTCAATAATAAATTCAGCGAGCTCCTTCGCGTTCTTGGTCACTTTGAAAGTTCCAAAACCAAATTTCCGAAGTTCCCTCTTCGTCATCTGTCCTACCGCGTAAATTTTATTGAAATTGCGTTCGGCAAAATTCTCATTGGGTTGAAAATGATTACTAAAAAAAGAATTAACCGCATTAACACTTGTAAAAATAAGGGATTTATCTTTCAAATCAAAAGATTCGACTTCCATAGGATTTATCTTTATTACATCTACAAAATCATAAGAAAAATGACCTCCTAATTTCTTGGAAATCATCAATGGGTTGATTTTTTTTGTAAAGAGAATTTTCATGAAACAAATATTGTCAATAGTTGCAAAACCTTTTGATTTCAGTTTATTTTAATTGATTTTTAATTTCCGCCATTAGTTCTCTTCCGCCATTATTCAATACCTTTTCGGCCAAAATCTTTCCGAAGTTTTCATGTTCATTCCACTGGAAAATTTCGTCGGTCTCAATGCTGTTTTTTCCGTCCAAAGAGCATAATCTGGCATGAAATCGCACTTCATTTTGATCATTTATTTCAGCAAAAGCTCCGATGGGAGCGGTACAACCACCTTCCAAAGTATTGAGGAAATTTCTTTCTATATCAATGCAGATCTGTGTTTTCTTATGGTTAATTTCCTTAAATATCTCCTTAGTTTCTTCATCATCAGCTCGTCCGCAAATGGCTACTACACCTTGTGCCGGAGCAGGAATCATCATCGGAAGTTGCTCATAATCAATATTTAAATCCATTCTTTTGATCGCTGCAAGAGAAAAAAGCGTTGCATCGAAATCGTTTTCTTCAAGTTTTTTTAGGCGAGTTTGCACATTTCCACGAATGTCTGAAATTTCAGTTTCGGGAAATTCTTTATACCAAAAAGCACGTCTTCTCAAACTGCTGGTCGCAATTTTTAAATCTTTCAAATCCAGGGTTTGCGATTCTTTTTTTCTTACCAAAACATCTTCCGGATAATCTCGTTCCAAAACCGCGATGATCTCAATGTTTTTAGGTAATTCGGTAGGAATATCTTTGAGAGAATGTACAGCAATATCCACTTCTTTATTCAACAAAGCAATATCGAGATCTCTGGTAAAAACACCTGTAATCCCCAATGAATATAGTGGCTGTGTAAGATTTTTATCTCCTGCGGAAACAATTGGTGTGATGTCGGTGACAAAATTTCGGTTTTGCAGATTTCTTGCCACTTCACGCGCTTGCCACAAAGCGAGCGGTGAATTTCTGGTTCCGATTTTAATGCTTTTCATTGAATTCGTTTTTTGGCTGTTCAACTAAAATTTCGTGCATCAATTTGCTAATTTCTTCCGCTTTCAAAGGGTTATCGATAATATATTTAGCAAACCTATTGGTGATTTTCTGGATCAGTTTATCCGAAAGTTGCATATCATTCACATCGACATATTTATGTTTTTTGTGGATATTGTGCATTTCGTTGTACTCCATACTTTTCAGCGCGGCTTTGAAATGATGGATATTAGGAGCGAATTTTCTCTTCTTTTCCCACTCTATAAAATCCTTGGTCATTTCCTTGATGATGCTTTCCGCTTTTGGAATTTCTTTTTGTCTTTGCATCATGGTTTCGCTGATATGAAGCGAAAGCTGATCGACATCTACCAAACTCACATTGGTGTTTTCGGTGACATTTTTCTCTACGTTATTTGGGATCGAAAGATCGATAACCAAGGTTTCTTTTCCGTTCGGGAAATGCGTTTTATTTATGATCGGATGTTGCGCCCCGGTTGCAACGATAAGGATATCGGTTTCCGCAAGCTCTTCGCGAAAATTATCGAAAGGAATTTGTGGAATATTATACTTCTCGGCAATTTTTTCGGCTTTCTCAGATGTTCTGTTAGCAACTTTTACCTTCGGCTTATAAACATGTTTTACCAGGTTTTCAACAGTATTTTGACCAATTTCACCAACTCCCAAAAGCAAAATATTTTTATCGGAAATCTGCGCTTGATTTTTTAAGATATAATGAACCGCTGCATACGACACCGAAGCTGCTCCATTGGAAATTCCTGTTTCATTCTTAATTCTTTTTGAAATTTGAATTGCAGAATTTATTGCTCTTTCTAGAAAAGGATTGGAATATTTCTTTTCTTTTTTGAAACGGTGATAGGCATTCTTAATCTGCCCAATGATTTCAAAATCACCGATAATCTGGCTTTCCAAACCGGCCGCAACCCGAAAAAGATGATTCAAAGCTTCTTCGTGTTTCAGGATATTCACATACTGCATAAATTCCGTAAGACTCACCCCGATGGTTTTGCAATAAAGCTCGGCGATCAGCAGATAATTCTGGGTAGTGGTATAAATTTCGGTCCGGTTACAGGTGGAAACTACAAATGCATCGCCCATGTTTTGGTCATGGATTTCATTGACGAAATTTTTTACGTTTTCGTCAAAAAAAGCAAATTTTCCCCGCGTTTCGGCATCAGCTTTCTCGAAACTGACGCTGAGGACAGCGAAATTGGCGGTTTTGTGAATGTTGTTATCCTGATTCATAAAGCAACCGCAAATTTAAGATTTTAAATTGAATTGGTGAAGGTTCCCAAAAATGAACATTATCAGTAAAATCTATGAGTTTCTGAATATTATTTTAGGATTTTTAATTAAAAATGAAACCATTGGTGAAGTACATTTTATTTCGAAAGAGTTTTGAATTTTAATAAAATTTTAACCAAATTAACTGAGAATCTAATTTTTAGAACGGTTCTAAATTTATATCTTTGTACACTTAAAAAAAATCAAGAAAAAATGGGGCTATTTGATATGTTCACGCAAGATATTGCGATTGACTTAGGCACAGCAAACACACTTATTATACATAACAATAAGATCGTTATCGATCAACCTTCTATAGTAGCTATTGAGCGTTCTAGTGGTAAACCAATCGCAGTAGGCGAAAAGGCGAAACACATGCAAGGAAAAACTCACGAAGACATCAAAACAATTAGACCCTTGAAAGATGGTGTAATTGCTGATTTTCATGCATCTGAACACATGATCAAAGAGTTTATAAAACAAATTCCTGGCATTAAGGGAAAGCTTTTTCAACCTACTTTAAAAATCGTAATTTGTATTCCTTCCGGAATTACCGAAGTAGAAAAAAGAGCGGTACGAGATTCTGCACAAAAAGTAAATGCCAAAGAAGTTCGTTTGATTTACGAACCAATGGCTGCTGCAATTGGGGTAGGAATTGATGTTCAAAAACCCGAAGGTAACATGATCATCGACATCGGTGGAGGTACTACCGAAATCGCAGTAGTAGCTCTAGGAGGAATTGTTTGCGACAAGTCCGTGAAAATTGCAGGTGATGTTTTCACCAATGATATCGCGTATTACCTAAGAACGCATCACAATTTATATATCGGTGAAAGAACTGCTGAAAGAGTAAAGATCGAAGTGGGATCTGCCGTAGAAGAGCTGGATGTTGACATTGAGGATATTCCGGTTCAAGGGCGTGATTTGATTACCGGTAAACCAAAAGAAATTATGGTAAACTACAAAGAAATCGCTCGCGCATTGGACAAATCGATCATTAGAATTGAAGATGCGGTAATGGAAACCCTTTCTCTAACGCCACCTGAATTGGCTGCAGATATCTACAAAACAGGAATTTATCTTGCAGGCGGTGGTGCTTTGCTCAGAGGACTTGCAGATAGACTTCACAAAAAAACAGGCCTTCCGGTTTTTGTGGCTGAAGATCCGTTGAGAGCTGTAGTTCGCGGAACAGGTATCGCTTTAAAAAACATGGATAAATTCAACTTCCTGATTAAATAATTTTTAACTTTTTTACGACATTAACTGATGGGATTTTTGCTGCGATTATTTTCGAAGAACGGTTTGTTCGTCTTCTTCCTATTTCTGCAGCTCACCGCTTTGGTACTGATTTTCAGCAGAAACTCGATGCAACAATCCTGGATCTCGGGACAAACGGCAGCTTTCAATTCATGGGTTTCCGGATATATCGACGAAGGAGCTTCTTACCTTAAATTAAAGCAAATCAATGAGCAACTTGTGGCGCAAAACAAAGTTTTGATGGAGCAGGTCTACGGAAAAAATCCTTCCGCAATTCCCAATTTCAGAAAAGTTCATGACACCATCGGAGGTGGACAGATTTATACTTTTGTAGACGGCGAAATCGTTTTCAACAGCATCAACCGGAAAGATAATTACTTCACCATCAACCGAGGAAGGCGCGATGGAGTTTTGCCACAAATGGGCGTGATGGCTCCAAAAGGAATTGCCGGAATCGTGATTAATTCTACAAATTCCTATGCGTTGGTTCAATCGGTTTTAAGTTTGAACAAAATCAAAATCAACGCTTCTTTAAAAAAATCAGGTTATTTCGGAACTTTAACATGGAAAGGCGACGATTCCCGAATTATGCACCTCGCTGATGTGCCGAAATATGTTCCACTTCAAATTGGAGATACCGTAGTAACCGATGGTAAATCTGCGATTTTTCCACAAGGAATTATGATTGGTAAAGTTTCCGGATATGAAGTCGACAGCAAAACCGGTTTCTGGGATATTTCCGTGGAACTGAGTGAGAAAATGGGCAACCTGAGCAAAATTTATGTGGTGAAAAACCTGAAAAAAGCCGAAGTTCAAAAGATACAGGATACGCTACAAGCGACTATAAATAAAGAGAAATGATAAGCAGAACCCTATTTACCGATATCCTGATTATTGTTTTGCTGGTTGCATTACAGATTTTTGTGCTGAATCGCATTACGCTTTTCGGGAAATACACTCCGGTGATGTACCCGATTTTTGTGATGTTTTATCCATTTTTCAGAAACCGTTTTCAGTTTTTAGCGCTTAGTTTTATCCTCGGATTAGGAATTGATGCGTTTCTCTACACTTGGGGAATCAATGCGTTCGCAACAACGATGATTGCTTATTTCCGTACTTTAATTTTCCGAACCTCAACCGATACTTCTACAGACTTTTTCTCATTTCAGTCTTTGCAGTGGTCTCAATACTTGTTTTTCATTTTATCGAGTATTTTCTTGCACCAGCTTCTGGTTCAGTATATTGAGTTTTTCAAGTTCAGTAGATTCTTCGAAATCTTATTGAATGTTTTGGCAACAAGCGCGATTTCTTTTATATTTATACTGATCTATGCATTAGCATTCAAAGTAAAACAAAAGGTTTAAAAATTGCCCCGTTTTTTTTTCCTGATTTAAAAGATAACGCTTTGCTAATCTTCAAAGCAAATAAAGCTTCGGGAGAAAAAGTTAATCAAAACGCATGAAATCACAGTACCTAAAAATCACTTCCATCCTATTTGCTCTTGCTTTAATTTTTATTGCAAGATTAGCTTATTTACAACTTTTTACCGATCGATATGCACTGAATGCTGCAAACACATCCATTAAAACCGAATATATTATTCCGCAACGTGGTGTAATTTTCGATAGAAATGGGAAAATCATGGTAGGAAACCAGCCTTCATACGAAATATCTTTCACGGAAGCTTTGATAAAAAATGATTTCGACACTTTGGGATTCTGTAATTTAATGAAAATAAGTAAGCAAGATTTCATTAAAAGAATTAACCTCATCAAAAAGGAAAAATACTACTCGAAGCTTACTCCCATGACTTTCATGAAGAATTTGAGCAGGGAAGACATCGCTAGAATACAGGAAATTATTTTTAAATATCCGGCGTTCAACATCGTTTCTAGACCACAACGCCAGTACGAAGTTTCAACTTCCGGAAACTTGTTGGGTTACACCAATGAGGTTAACGATAGGGAAATCAAAAAAGATTCGGTTTATTATCTTCCAGGAGATTTCATCGGGAAAACCGGTGTTGAAAAATCTTATGAAAAGGAACTTCGCGGCGTAAAAGGAGTTCGTTACATTCAAAAAGATATCCGCCTTAGAAACATCGGGTCATACAAAAACGGAACTTTAGATAAAGAAGTAATCACCGGAAAAGACATTACCCTGACCATTGATTATGATTTGCAAAAAATGGCCGAAGAAATGTTGGTCAATAAACAAGGTGCAATTGTAGCCATTGATCCTAAAAATGGTGAAATTCTGGTTCTTGCAACGGGCCCGGACATAGATCCCAATTTATTTGTAGGTCCGGAAAAGACCAAAAACCTCTATCGCTTGCAAATGGACACGATTTATAATAATCGCCCAACTTTCGATCGTTCCCTACAAGCAGCATATCCGCCGGGTTCTACCTTTAAACTTCTTACCGCAGCTGCCGCTATGCAAATGGGTGTAATGGATGAAAATACCATCTTCCCCTGTGGTGGCGGATTTAATTATAAAGGATTAAGAGTTAAAGGACATGGTGGCGCAGATCCGCTGATTCCCGCAATTCAGGTGTCGAGTAATTGCTATTTTTCCTATGCTTTCATCGCCATCATGAATAAATATCCCGGAAATCCATCAAAAGGGGTGGACGAATGGAAAAAAATCATGAGCAGTTTCGGAGTAGGAGAATTTCTGAACAACGACTTGGCCGTAGGTTCGAAAGGGAGGATTCCTTCTGGAGCTTTTTACGAAAAAAGAAGCGGAAAAAAAGATTGGAGTGCTGCCTATACGATGAATGGATCTATTTTCAATGGAATGGGGCAAGGCGACGTTTTGCTTACCCCGCTGCAGATGGCCAATGCGACTGCCGCAATCGTAAACAGAGGTTGGTATTATACACCTCATATCGTGAAATCTATCGATGGAAAACCAAATCCTGATCCAAGATTTAAAGTAAAACATAAAACTTTGGTAAATCCTAAACATTTTGAACCCATCATAAAAGGAATGGAAGCCGTAGTACTGAAGGGAACCGCAAGAGGGCTTAAATCCAATGACTTTACCATGCTGGCAAAAACCGGTACTGCACAAGTTCCACAAGGGAAAGACAATTCAATTTTTGTATTGGCAGCACCTGCGGATAATCCAAAAATTGTCATCGCTGCCGTGATGGAACATGCCGGATTCGGCGCAACTTGGGCAGGACCCGCTGCTGTTGCAATTGCCGAGAAATATTTAACCGGTGATTTGAAAAGAGAACATCTTTATAAAAAACTTACCAATGCGAGCTTCATGCCGGAATACCGAAGACAATGGGATGTAGAACTGAGACGAAAAGGACTTTATAAAGAACCGAACAAAGATTCTTTAAAAATCATAAGCATTGAAGATAGTTTAAAATTTATAAAAAACGAAAATATCCGTTCGAAACTTGTCTTTAAGAGAGACTCGCTACGGCTGAAACTTAAAACACAAAACCCTAAAAAATGAAGTGGACAGAAGGCATAGACAAAACCAGTATCTTTCTTTATCTCGCTATTTCTTCTTTTGCAGTAGCGAATATTTATAGTGTGGACGAGGGTTTAGGTAAAAAACAACTAATTTTCCTCTGCATTTCGATCTTCGTGGGCTTCATTATTTTCATGATGAGAACCAAATTTTTCGAGAATTTTGCAAGCATAATCTATGTGATCGGAGTTTTGCTTCTGATTGGCTTATTCCCTTTCGGAACAGAAATTTTAGGACAAAGAAACTGGTATAAATTCGGTGGAATTACCATGCAACCGGTAGAATTTGCTAAAATCGGCGTTGCTTTAATGCTTGCAAATTATGTTTCCGGCCCAGATTTTAATTTAAAAAACAGAAAATCACTGCTTACAACTCTTACGATAATCGGTATTCCTGCCATTGTTGTGCTTGCGATTCCTGATGTAGGTTCTCTATTGGTTTTTACGGCTTTTTTCATTGCGCTTTTCCGGGAAGGACTTAGCGGTTGGATTTTCGGCGTAGGAGCTATTTTAGCTGCGGTTTTCCTAGTAGCATTGGCGGTGGATCCACTTTATGTAATTATTGGAATTAGTTTAATTTTCCTAATTATTATCTTTTTTAATTATCGTAGAATTCATTGGAACGTTGTTTCTATTTCCGGTTTTATCGGATCCTTTCTTCTACTTTGCGGAATTGCGTTTGCAACTCCAACAATTTTAGAAAAAATGCCAAAACACCAACGTGAAAGAATTGAAGTTTTGTACAAAGGTGAAAAGGCATTTCGCGACACTTCGGGCTACAATCTTTTATATTCTAAAACGGCCATTGGGTCGGGCGGTTTCTTCGGCAAAGGTTACAAAGAAGGATCAGTAACCCAAGGAAAATTCGTTCCGGAACAAGAAACCGATTATATTTTCTGTACCGTGGGCGAAGAATGGGGATTTTTTGGAGCAACTTTGCTGGTAATCTTTTATGCCATTTTCATTGGTCGCATCTATTACCTTTCCGAGCAACAGAAATCGGCATTTAACCGCGTTTTCGGCTACTCTTTTGCTTCAATTCTTTTAATGCACTTTGCAATTAATCTGGGCATGGTCATGGGATTGTTTCCCACCGTTGGGATTCCCTTACCTTACTTTAGTTACGGAGGAAGTTCGTTGTTAGCATTTTCCATTATGACTTTTATTTTCTTCAAATTAAACTACGCCGATCGCAATAGCTTGGTGTAATGTAAAAACAATCAATGGTCTAAAAGTTACCATTCATTATAAAGAAAACGTATCTAAATTTTCATTCACATTCATAGCGATTGATAACGCGAGAATGTCATCAATTAAAGTTAATTAATGACTTTCTCTCATTACCTAAAACAAAAAAAGCTGCCTTATCGAGCAGCTTTTTTATTGAATCAATTATTTACTTTTATATTTACTCTTAGTTATTGGCTAGATTGTTGAAAGAATCGATGGAGATTACTCTCTTTGCAAATCTGTATTTAGGTCCCCAATAAGAATCATTCAGTGAAGAAATCATCACACCTCTGGATGTAGCAGCGTGGATAAATTTCACATCTCCTTCTGGAGAAACCTCTTCTACAATTCCCACGTGCGAAATTCTACCTTTGCCTTGGTGAGAAAAGAAAACCAAATCTCCTTTTTGAAGCTGATCTTTATCGATTTTCACCCCTTCCTGCGCTTGCGACGCCGCTACTCTTGGCAAATTCATTCCAGTAACTGATCCGAAAACCGAAAGAACGAATGCGGAGCAATCAATTCCATTTCTGGTCATCCCACCGTAACGGTAAGGAGTTCCCAAATAAGTTTGAGCTTCGGCTAAAAGATCGTCAATTTTTTTGGTGAATTTTACAGTTTTAGCAATTTCTTCGTTTCTTAAAGTAGCTTCTAACGCTTTTGTAGCGACTAGATTCTCATCTTTAAAATTGCTAAGTAATTGTGCTTTCGCAGTTTCTAACTTTCTATTATCGATTGATGCAAGTTTGGCATCTGATTTGTATGTATTGAGGTGTGTTGCAGGAGATGAAACAACGTAGTTGCTAACACAAGACTGCATTGAAAATGTAGCAGTTATAGCAACCAGATAAAACAGAACTCTTTTCTTCATATATATTTGATTATCTGTGTTAAAGATGTAATATTTCGTTTTTAAAGCAAAGCAAAATTAAGTATTCGAGTTCGAAGGAGGGTGAAAACACCCTTTTGGAAAACTTACTTTAACACTTTTTAACAATTCTTTTGCTTATGTTAAAGCAAAAATCGCCACAATCCCTTTATTTAAGAGATTGTGGTTTTGTTTTTTATTAAGATTTATTAACATTTATATATAGCATCTATCCGAATTATTACTAAACTCTATAATTGCGGAAAGAGACACAAAAAAACCCCGAAAAAAATTTCAGGGTTCTCATAATGATTTTTGAATAGATATTATCGTGTAAATAATAACTCGCGGTATTTGGTCATTGGCCAAAGTTCGTCATCAACGACCATTTCCAAAGCATCGGAAGCTTCACGGATTTTATCAAATAGTGGTTTAACATCATTGCAAAATGCCTCTGCAACTTTCTGCGAATTTTCCGCTTTTTTCGCAGTTGCAATAGCTTCTAACAATTTATCAGCTTCTACTTTCATCACAGAAACATAACCTGAAATTTCAGAGATCATGTTCATTTGTTCTTTTGCTAGCGTTCTAAATTCTTTTTCTCCGAATATTTCTTTTAAACCTTTCACATTTTCGATCAGCCTGTTTTGGTAATTCAGCGCGCAAGGAATAATATGGTTTCTCGCAATATCCGCTAAAACAGTAGCTTCGATAGAGATTACGGTAGAATATTTTTCTAACTTAATTTCATTTCTCGCTTCAATTTCGCGGTGAGTATAAATTCCGAGTTCTTCGTAGAGGGCAACAAATTTTTTGTCTAATTCTTTTTTCAGCGCTTCCGGAGTAGTCTTCAAATTGTTCAAACCTCTTTTTTCTGCTTCTTTTGCCCAATCTTCAGAATACCCATCACCTTCAAACATAATCTTCTTAGAATCTTTGATGTACTCTCTTAGAATATTAAAGATGGCTTCGTCTTTCTTCAAGCCTTTGGTTTCAATCAATTCATCTACTTCTTTTTTGAAGTTTTGCAATTGCTTCGCCACGATAGCATTCATCACCGTCATTACTTCCGCGCAATTGGCAGATGATCCTACTGCTCTGATCTCGAATTTGTTTCCTGTGAAAGCGAATGGTGACGTTCTATTTCTATCGGTATTATCCAATAAAATTTCAGGAATTTTACCTACAACGTTTAATTTAAGTTCGGTTTTCTCTTCAGGAGATAATTTTCCGTCCGTTACTTTTTCCAATTCTTCCAAAACATTGAAAAGCTGACTTCCAATAAACGCTGAAATAATCGCTGGTGGTGCTTCATTGGCTCCCAATCGATGATCATTGCTTGCAGAAGCAATACTTACTCTTAAAAGATCCGCATAATCGTGAACAGCTTTCAAAGTATTTACAAAAAAGGTAAGAAACTGAAGGTTCTTTTTAGGGTTTTTACCCGGACTTAGCAAATTTTCGCCGGTATCGGTTGCTAAGCTCCAGTTGTTGTGTTTTCCGCTTCCGTTTACGCCTGCAAAAGGTTTTTCATGGAACAAAATATGGAAATGGTGCTTGTGCGCAACTCTCGCCATAATATCCATTAATAATGAATTATGATCTACTGCAACGTTGGCTTCTTCAAACATCGGAGCCAACTCGAATTGGTTTGGTGCTACCTCATTATGTCGCGTGGTCACCGGAATTCCCAATTTCATACATTCAATTTCCAATTCTTTCATGAAGTTCATTACTCTTGTTGGAATTGATCCAAAATAATGATCATCAAGTTGTTGCCCTTTCGCAGGAGAATGCCCAAGAAGAGTTTTCCCGGTAATCACCAAATCCGGACGAGATTGATACAAAGCAGAATCTACCAAAAAGTATTCTTGTTCCCAACCTAAAGTAGGAATTACTTTGGTAACATTTTTATCAAAATAAGATTTGCAAACATCTGTTGCAGCTTCATCTACCGCATGCAAAGCTCTCAAAAGAGGTGCTTTATAATCTAAAGTTTCCCCTGTATAAGAAATAAAAATAGATGGAATACACAAAGTAGTTCCAACGATAAAAGCCGGCGAAGTAGGATCCCACGCGGTGTAACCTCTCGCTTCGAAAGTATTTCGAATACCACCATTCGGAAATGAAGACGCATCTGGCTCTTGCTGAATAAGCATACCGCCGGAAAATCTTTCAATTGCGCGATCGCTTTCGAAAGGGGTGAAGAAGGAATCGTGTTTCTCGGCAGTAGAACCTGTCAACGGTTGAAACCAGTGCGTATAGTGAGTAACACCTTTGCTTAAAGCCCAATCTTTCATTGCTACCGCAATTTGATCCGCAACATCTCTCTGGATCTTGGTTCCTCTTTTTATCGCATTTTGGATCGATGTAAACGCTTCTTTGGTTAAGTATTCTCTCATTGTTTCTTCCGAGAAAACATTTTGGCAGAACAATTCCGAAAGTTTTGCCGGTACGGTAACCGCATTGTCTTTTCTATAATCTTTGAAAGACAACATTTCTAAAGCTTTAAATCTTAATGATGACATATTTTGGTGTATTTTTGATCGGGCTAAATTACAAAAAATAATAAAACAAAAATTAATACCCTCAAAATTTGTAGGGGTAAACTAAATTTTTATCGCTTTATATAAAAATTACATTAACGAAAATTCATTTTTAATTAAAAGCATCAATAATTACAGAATATAGAAATTTGAGAGATATGTATTATATTTGCCAAAAGATACACCTATGGTAAATTCACGAGCAAGAGAAACTACAGAAGCAATTGAGCGACTATATGTTTCAATGCGACACTTATTCTATCGCGGTTTTTTCAAACCTTCCGGCATCTCCGGCGAAAGTCTTCGGTCACTATTAATGACCATCAACCCTGAAATTTACGGAACAATGGGCGTTCCCAATAAAATTGAACTAGACGGGCTCTTGTACGTACTCGATCGTCTTCCGGAAGGAATCGAAGAATGTTCATTCATTCACCTTACTTCCGACGAAGGATTCGAAAAAGGCAGCTTCGAGGTGATTGTTCCTAAGAAAAGACGCAGAAACTGCTATCGCATCGATAAGCACCAAATGAATATCGAGGTACTTTTAGGACGTTCTGAAATCTACGATATTCTTACCCACCTTACCTTCTTATATATAGAAGCCGATAAAATTAAAGATCTTGCTTTCATTTCGGATGAAAACGACAAGCCTACGCGCGCCTGGAAAATCATCGAAGAAGTAGCCACAGGCGAGAAAAAATTCAGCAGAAAAGAAAAAGAAGTTGCTTTAATTCATCTTTCCTCCTTATTGGGAAGAACTTTCGACGAAACACTTAACGCTTATAATAATTTTGGCGACGATGCCAACCCGGACAGACTTTTCAAAATTATTTATCATCTTGGAAACGAAAGTTTCAATGACAATAAAAAGATCAGAGAACGAGAAGTGCATTTCTCTGCAATTCTCCGCGAAAGGGTTGGGCATCATTTCTTTGGTGAAAAATGGGCCAATAAAGTAAAAGAAGTTCTGGCAGAAAACAATCTGCAGATGAGACCTTTGCACATTATCTCCGCCAATATGCACTCGGTAAAGAATATGCTTTACGCCAATGATGCATTAGGGAAAAAGTCGACGAAAGATGTCGATTTTAAACTTTACGAAGAAATTTCCAACAAAAAATCGCTTCAGGAAAAAGTACTTACCCATTCCCAAAAAGCGGGTTTAATTTACATTGATGACCAAAGTGGAAGCAACATCGATGTACAGATTATCGATTTATCCAAAACCGACCTTAAAAACACGCCTTTCGCAGGAATCAAATTCGGCGGAGACGATGTGATTATGGTTTTCGATTATGCTTTCGGTGAACAAGCTTTCGAAGTGATGGACGAGCTTCTTCGCCCGTACGACTACAATGGCGAAATCTACACCATGAAGGTAAAATCCATCTCGATCATGGGTAAGGCCGGAATTTTAAAAGGAGGAAAAGGAGATATTATGATCCCAACCTCTCACGTTTTCGAAGGAACTGCTGATAATTACCCGTTTGAAAATGCGTTGAAACTCTCAGATTTCGAAGATGATGAACTACAAGCATTCGAAGGAGGAATGGTAACGGTACTCGGAACTTCACTTCAGAACAAAGACATTCTGCGCTATTTCATGGATACTTCTTGGAAAGCCATTGGTTTGGAAATGGAAGGAGCTCATTATCAAAAAGCAATACAAGTTGCATCAAAAATCCGCCACCATATTTCGGAAGACCTATTTGTAATGTATGCTTATTACGCTTCCGATAATCCGTTGGAAACAGGTTCTACCCTATCTTCCGGAGGTTTGGGATTAACAGGAGTGAAACCAACATATTTAATTACTTTAAGAATTTTAGAGAAAATTTTGGCAGGCGGCAAAACTGAAACCAAATAATAAGACCTTTCTAAAATCATACAACCCTTTCATCCAACCACGCGATGAAAGGGTTTTTTATTAAAATTTCTTATCTTTCCCATTCAAAAAATTATTTCAATATGAAAATGCGGTACTTTTTCGTTTTTACTTTTTTCTTTGCACTTTTTTCAGCGCAGCAAAATCCCTATTACCAGCAATATGCAAAATATAAAATGGATATTGATGTCGATGCGCAAAATTTCACTTACCAAGGAAAACAAACTTTAACTTACACCAATAATTCGCCCGACGAATTAAAAGTTGTTTATTTTCATTTGTATTGGAATGCGTTCAAAGCTGGATCTATGATGGATCAAAGAGTTCAAAATCAAGGAAAAAACGGAGATTCCAGATTGCAGATCAACGGAATTTCAAGATTGGCTTCTATACCGAACGAAGAAGAAGGCGCCCAAAACATTCATTTCATTAAACAAAACGGAAAGGATTTGAAATTTGAAGTTCAGGAAACCATCATGAAGGTAGAGCTGAACACACCGTTAAAACCTAATTCTTCTACCACTTTCACGATGGAATGGGATGCTAATATTCCTCAGCAAATCCGACGAGCAGGAAGAAACAATCGTGAAGGAATCGATATGACAATGACGCAGTGGTACCCGAAAATTGCCGAATATGACTATGATGGTTGGGCAACTTTTGATTATGTTGGTCGGGAATTTCATGCTCCTTTTTCAGATTACGAAGTAAATATTAAAATTGATAAAGATTACGTAATTGGAGCCGGAGGAAACCTGGAAAACCCAGCGGAAGTTAAAGGTTATGACGCAAATTCAACCGTAAAAACCGATGATAAAAACAAAGCGACATGGAAATGGACCGCTAAAAACATCCTAGATTTCGCCTGGGCTGCAGACAGAGATTACACCGTGGAAAACTTTACCATTCTCGATGGACCGAAGGTTTTTTATGTGTACCAAAAATCGGAAAAAACAAAACTTTGGGAAGAATCTAAACCTTATATCACCAAATTTTTCCAACTGATGAATGCGGCTTTCGGAAGATACACTTACCCGTCTTACGCTTTCATACAAGGCGGAGACGGCGGAATGGAATACGGAATGTGCACCATGATGTTGGGCAATGCAACTTCTTTGGAAGCCTTGGTTGGACTGATGGTTCACGAAGGTGGTCACTCTTGGAATCAGCAAATTTTGGCTTATAACGAAAGCGTACGACCTTGGATGGATGAAGGTTTCACAAGTTATTATGAAAGCTATGTAATGCATCAACTTTTCCCGCCGGCAAATCCAGTAGCAAATCCATTTGTAGGAAGTTTAAATTCTTACCGAAACTTTGTGAAAAGAGGCATTGAAGAACCGGCAGTTTGGTTGGGAGATCACCATGACAATGGCTCTGCATATTCCTTTGCATCTTATGTGAAAGGCGAACTTTTCTTGGTGCAATTGGGTTACATCATGGGAGAGCAAAATTTATCTTTGGTACTGAAAGAATTCTATAACCAATGGAAATTGAAACATCCTACAGATCGGGATTTCATGCATATTGCTCAGAAAATTTCCGGAATGGATTTGAAATGGTTCCATAACTATTGGATAAATACCACCAAAACCATCGATTATAGTGTAAAAAATGTGAAATACGAATCCAATTCGACCACTATTACTTTGGAAAACAAAGGTTCTGTTCCGATGCCAATTGATTTTTCTGTTTTAACGAAAGATAAAAAAGTGGTGAATTATCAGATCCCACTCAATATGACACATACTTGGAAAAAGAAAGATATTTATGGAAATTTTGAAACTTTAAATTATTGGCCTTGGACACAGAAAGAATACACTTTCACGATTCCTTTCAACAAGTCACAAATTTCCGCTTTGGGAATAGATTTTTCCGGAAGATTGGCAGATGTAAACATGGAAGATAACCTAATAGAAGTAAAGTAATTTCAAGCGTTAATTAAATGAATTCAATTGTAATCAACATCGGCAATACCAACATCCGATTCGGGCTTTTTGATGATGACAACTGCGATATTTCTTGGATTCTCAACACCAAACCTTACCGAACGAGCGATGAACTGCAGATGCAATTTATGATGATGTATCAAACCCATAAAATCGATGCCGAGAAAATCGACAAAGTGATTATTGGTTCGGTAGTTCCGCAATTAACTTACGATATTACGAGAGCTATTGAGAAAATTCATGGCAAAAAACCCATTATTGTTGACCGAAGTACTCCTTCCGGAGTGCAACCGAAATCGAAACAAATGGGAACGGATATCTATGCAAATCTGGTTGCAGCACATCATCTTTATCATAAAAGAAAAAAAATTATTTTTGATTTTGGAACTGCGTTAACCGCAAGTTGTATCGATGAAAACGGCGAAACCATCGGTGTGATTATCGCTCCCGGAATTATCACCTCTTTGAATTCACTGATTCATGATACCGCTCAATTACCAGAAATTGAACTGATAAAACCTGATAAAGTTTTAGGTTTGGATACCGTTTCCTGTATGCAAAGTGGGATGGTTTACGGCTTTCTCGGAATGGTGGAAGGATTTATCACCCGGATCAATGATGAAGTTAATGAAGATTGTTTTGTAATTGCAACCGGTGGAGTTTCTCATGTCTATAAACCATTAACAGAAAAAATCCACATTGCAGACCGACTTCACACCCTGAAAGGTTTATACTTTTTGGGCAAAGATTTATAAAATATAAGAAGAATACAAAATATAAAAAACGCACCTTTTTCGGGTGCGTTTTTATTGTTATTGGTTGAATTTATTTCTTCTTGGTTTTCACTTTATCGGCTTCATCTTCTATGAAAGGATATTTTTGTTTCATATCCTCCAAAAGCTGAGGATCAAGTTCTAAAGCCTTGGAGAGTGCCAATCTTCCCTCTTTTTGATTATTAAGATGGAAATAGCAATTGCTCAACTGATAGTACAATTCTGCTCTGTTATGCATTTGAGTTGCGCTTTTCAAAACTTTTATTGCATCCTCATAATCGCCGATCAACATTAGGACTTCCGAATAAGCGTACCAATTATAGAATCTTGTAGGCTCATAATCAACAAGTTTTTTCAAGCATTCTAAACTCTCTTCAAACTTCCCGGAATCGATAAAAAGAAATGCAAGACGCTTTTGATAATCCAAATTGTTATCATTTAAAGAAACCGCTTCTTTGGCAAAATGCAGCGCTTCCTTCATTCCTCCCATTTCCTCATAAATATAAGATTGTTCCATCATCGAAAGATAAAACTGTGGATCGTCTCTCAATGATTTCTGGAAGGCATTCAGCGCTAAAACAGGTTGTTTATTTTCCTTGTAGCACAAACCGATTTTATAGTAAGTGTAGGATTTGGTATACTCCAATTCCAGCATTTCCTGATAAACAGCAATTGCCTTCAACCACTCGCCCATAGCTTCGAAACAAGCCGCTTTGTTGGCATAAACACCTACCGATTGCGGATTGATTGCCAAAAGATAATCAAATCCTTTGATGGCTTCTTCGTAGTTTTTTTTGTTGAAATAAAACTGCCCGTATTCGTACCAAGCTGTTTCTGAGAAGGCAAACTGATCGAGGTAACCATTGAGGAATTCAATCGCTTCGTCGCCCCTTTTCAATTGATTGTAACAGAACATTACATTTTCCAACGCATAATCGTCTTGTTGATCGAAACTTAATGCCAATTTATAATGCTTCAAAGCATTAAAAGGATCTTCAAGATTCACAAATTCATCAGCGATAAAATTGTGGAGGAAATTCTGTTCCTCCTCTAATTCCAAACCTTTTAAGCAATACTCAATTGCTCTGCGCGGATTTCCAAGATTAGAGTAATATTTCGCACAACAAACCATAAAATCGATACTTTCCATTGAGGATTCATTCAATTCTTGCATCAATTCTTTGGCTTGGGTATAATTCTCGAGCTCTAGGCAAACTTCAAACTGTTTGATCTTGAGTTCCAGAGAATTCGGGTGAAGTTTCAGCGCATAATTGGTGGCCACTTCTGCGTAAGATATGTCGCCCATTTCTAGGTAATGAATGATGATGTCTTCGTATTCTTCTGTTTCAAAGTACAATTCATCATTATTCTCTACCATTTCTTCGAACTTTCGTACCAGTTCGTTATCAAAAAAATCTTCCAATGTAATCTCTCGTTGTCTTTCCGATGTTCAAAAATTTCTTCTAAACTTCGGAGAAACTTTTTATTTAATTTTATTTAAAAGTAATAAAAACTTTGGATTTTAAACCAAACTTTTTATTTTTTCTATCATCTGATCTCCCAATTGATCTGCTTCTTCTTGAGAAAAAGCTTCGGTATAGATCCTGATAATTGGTTCTGTATTGGATTTTCTTAAATGAACCCAATTCTTTTCGAAATCTATTTTTACACCATCAACGGTAGAAATCTCTACGTTTTGATACTCTTTTTCCATTTTAGTTAAAAGTGCATCCACATCGATATCCGGAGTCAGTTCAATTTTCTTTTTCCCCATGAAGTAACTTGGGTAAGTCGCTCTCAACTCGGAAACCGATTTGTTTTCTTTGGCTAAATGCGTCAAAAATAAAGCCACACCTACTAAAGAATCTCGGCCGTAGTGAAGATCAGGATAAATGATTCCTCCGTTTCCTTCGCCGCCGATTACCGCGTTTTTTTCTTTCATTA
This sequence comes from Chryseobacterium senegalense, assembly GCA_001403755.1. Lineage (GTDB taxonomy): Bacteria > Bacteroidota > Bacteroidia > Flavobacteriales > Weeksellaceae > Kaistella > Kaistella senegalense. The sequence continues at coordinate 117,735 of CYUH01000014.1, forward strand.
AGGTTACAACGTTCACTTCGCCAACGGCACTTGCGAAGTATTCCGAATCCAAATTCCTGGCAACATCTCTCAATGCACGGCTTGAACTTAAATTAGAAATTGCAGCGCCTTTTTTGTTTTTCAACAAATAATCTGCAACGGCAACTAGCGTGTACTCTTCCCCGAAAAGTTCTCCGTTTTCGTCTACCAAAGCCAAACGGTCAACATCGGGATCTACTACGATTCCCAAATCTGCGTTTTCTTTCTTTACCAATTCGCAAATATCTCCCAAATGTTCTTTCAGTGGTTCAGGATTGTGCGGAAACTGTCCGTTTGGTTCGCAATAGAGTTTTACCACCTCGCAACCGAGGTCTTCCAAAAGCTGCGGAATTGCAATCCCACCGGTTGAATTCACAGCATCCACAACGATTTTGAATTTTTTTAATCGAATGATTTCTGCATCAACCATTGGCAAATCCAGAATTTTTTTGATGTGAATATCAAAAGCATCATCGCGGGTTTCGTAATTACCTAAATCATCAACTTCTGCGTAGTTGAAATCTTCACTTTCAGCCAAGGCCAAAACCTCTGCTCCATTTTCTCCATTGATGAATTCGCCTTTTTCATTTAGTAATTTCAGGGCGTTCCACTGTTTTGGATTGTGAGAAGCGGTTAAAATAATTCCGCCATCAGCATTTAATTCCGGAACCATCACCTCTACGGTTGGTGTTGTAGAAAGACCTAAATCAACGACATTAATTCCTAATCCCTGCAGCGTTGCAGTCACCAGAGAATTCACCATTGCTCCGGAAATTCTCGCATCGCGACCAACGACCAGCGTTAGATCTTTTTTATTTTTATTGTTTTGAAGCCAGGTTCCGAAAGCGGAAGTAAATTTCACCACATCCAGCGGCGTTAGATTTTCGTCTACTTTTCCACCAATTGTTCCGCGGATTCCTGAAATACTTTTTATTAAAGACATTGCTTAATTGATTTTTAAACGTTTGATTTAAACTGCTGCAAAATTACGAAGATTTTAACTATAAAATACAAACAAGTCTTATCGAAAAAAGACGCCAAATGGCGTCTATAAAATTTATCCGTATTCGAAGATTAGAAACCTTCTTGCTCATGTTAATTCATGTTCTCAATATTCCTCTTCAAATTTATGATATCATGAAATATAAAGGACAGGTTTGCACTAAAATTAAACATTACTATTATTTCTTAATAATTTTATGTGTTTTGTTATTTTTTTGAACTAAGTAAACCCCATTTGGATAAGATGAAATATCTATTCTATTATCTCCTTCTTGCAGATTTTTTTTCTTTATTATTTGCCCTGCGCTATTATAAATACCGATTTCCTCCTTCCTCGTAGAACGTACATTAAAAATACCATTAGTTGGATTAGGCGAAATTAAAAATATATCATTTTCATTTTCTGCTACAGCCAATTGAACAGTACAGTTGGAATCATAGCTATCTCCTGTAATGGTCCATCCTTTAAGTTGCACCAGCTTATCTCTATACGATTGTGCAGCAATTCCATATTTTCTACCTAATGCTGTTAATTTAACAACGCTACCAGTATTAACGTTTTGTGCCCAGCCATATAGTGTTTTGCTGAAATTCTGACAATCCATTCCCGAGTTATCAAAACCAAGTTCCGTCCCATTTTTCAGTTGCCAGTTACCCAAGTTTTGGTTGAAAGCTGCTGCATTGAGAAACATTTGCTTCATACTAGCTTTTGAAACATTCCAATTTCCAATATTCTGATTGAAATTTGTTGCGTTCCAAAACATATACTCCATATCTGTAACATTAGACACATTCCAACTCCCTATATTTTGGTTGAAAGCTTTTGCTCCATTAAACATAGATCCCATATTCGTGACTTTAGACGTATTCCAGTTTCCAATGTCTTGATTAAAGTTTGTTGCACCTGCAAACATTAAGTACATTGAATTTACCTTAGACACATCCCAACTGTTCATATTAGGAACTGTATTGAGAGCTGTACATCCGGCAAACATTCTTTCCATATTTGCTACATTAGAAAAATTGGGAATATCCGTTGCAGTGATTTGTAATTTTGAACAACCTGCAAACATCCCATATACAGAGCCAAACCAACCTGCATCTCCCCATTGGCTGAGCATCACAAATTTTTCACGTTCAGCATCTGTAAGACTTATAAACGTAAAACGAAACGAAGAGGTTGGATATATGTTAACAATATACTCTCCAACTTCTGGTAATGGGATACTGATATTGTTTCCACTGCCGCTACCGCTACCCTGTCCGAATATGGCCGAATTATTTGCATTAACATATTGATAAGTAAAACCATCAGATACATAAGGAATTTTTATACCGATAAAGGTCGTACTAAACGGCACATTCCATTTGGTAATAATCGGGCTTCGAGCACCAAAGAAGGTAAAAGCAAAAAAAAAGATAATTAAATAGATTTTTTTCATTATAGTTGGAATCTTAGGTTCAATTTAGAGTTGATTAAACTTTATTTAAGTAGACTATGAATGTTCGTACAAAAATTTTAAAATTTCAATATCGTCATTCATGGTGGTTTTGCTTTCCGAGGCTTTAATTTCGTAATTCGTAAGAATTTCTATATCTTCGTCACTGTATTTCTCAGGCTTGTAATTCTTCTCGTAAATACAGATGGTCAACAATAAACTTTTATACGTTTGTTTATTTACATCATAATATCCAGCAAAATAGATTGGTGTTTTTGGCTTTCCAAAAACTTTCCAAACAGTTCTTTCGAAAAGCATTGCGTAGTCGTCACTCATAATTAATGGTTTTCATCTTTGAACAAAAATGAAACTAAATATCAATATTTAGGTAAACTTTTACAAAACAATCTTTACTTTTAATAAAATTATTTATACTTTTGGTAAAAGATTAAATTATGGAAATGGAAAAGATTATTGAGAAAATCACTCAATACAGAAATAGAAAAGGCTACACCTACGAAAATATGGCTGACGAATTGGAACTTACTACGGCTGCTTATAGAAAGATAGAAACCGGCGAAACCAAACTTTCTGTAGAAAGACTTTTTAGAATTTCAAATATTTTGGAAACTCCAGTAAATGAATTATTGGATTTAGACAAAAACCATTTTATTCAAAATAATTATAATAGCGAAAGTGTTATTTCTCAACGAATCGAGAATTTTTACCAAGAAAATAAAGAAATAACATCGGAACTCATCAAAGCAAAAGATCAATTAATTATGCAGTTACAGAAGGAAAATGAGTTTCTTAAAACTAAGAATTAAGAGCATCCGCAATCTGAATCACAGCCCGGTTTTCCCTTTTTGAATTTTTTCGGTGCGAAATTTTTTCTGATGATTTTGAACAAAGTAAATCCTGCAAATAAAACGATTGCTGCAATTATTAAATATTGTAAAATCAAGGAATTATCCATTATTTAAAGAGTTGATAAACGATTAATGAAGCGATATAAGCCAAACCGGACATTCCGACAAGTTGCACCACAGTCCATTTTAGCGACTTGGTTTCGCGATAAACTACCGCTAAAGTCGAAACACATTGCATTGCAAACGCATAGAAAAACAAGATGGAAATTCCCGTGGCAAAACTGAAAACTTTCTCACCATTCGGTTTCACATCGTTGCGCATTTTATCGATTACTTTTCCTTCCGGAGCATCATCATCCAAAGAATACAAAGTGGACATGGTTCCTACAAAAACTTCTCTCGCAACAAAGCTGGTGAGAATTCCAACGCCCATTTTCCAATCATAACCGAGTGGAGCAATCGCCGGCTCAATAGATTTTCCTAATTTCGCGAGATAAGAATGATCCAAATGTACATCGGTGGCTACTAACTCATCGGGTTTTTGTTTCGGACCGAAATAACTGAAAAACCAGATTAAAATACTGACGATAAATATAATTTTTCCAGCGCCGGTGATAAATTCCCAAACTTTCCCAAGAGTGAGTTTAAAATCATATCCGAAAAGCGGCATTTTATAAGTTGGCAAATCCATCACCAGAAAAGATTTTCCTTTATTTTTAATGAATTTTTTCAGAATTAAAGACGCCATCAACGAAGTGACAAAGCCCAAAATATACATCGCCATCAGCGCCAAAGCCTTATAACTGATTCCCATGAAATATTCATCAGGAATGATCAATCCGATGATAATGCTGTACACCGGAAGTCGCGCAGAACACGTCATAAAAGGCGTTACCAAAATGGTAATCAATCGCTCTTTCACATTTTCGATATTTCTGGTCGACATAATCGCGGGAATCGCACAGGCCGTTCCGGAAACCAGCGGTACAATACTTTTCCCGTTGAGTCCGAATGGTCTTAAAAACCGATCCATTAAAAAGATAACTCTCGCCATATAACCAGAATCTTCGAGCAGGAAAAGGAAGTATAACAAGATTCCTATCTGTGGCGCAAAAATCACAATCCCTCCAATTCCGGGAATGATTCCGTTGGAAATCAATGAATTAATCGGTCCGGCTGGTAAATGTTCCGCTGCGAAATTGGCAAGCCAACTCGTTGCACTATCAATCCAATCCATTGGATAAGCAGCGATAAAGAACACCATTTGGAAAATGAAAAGTAAAATAGCAGCAAAAACCACATATCCCCAGAATTGGTGAACCAGAATTTTGTCTAATTTTTCTGTTAAAAGCTCTTTAAACTGAGGTTTTTTAGATAAAACTTTTGATATAATTTTATCAATATTTTGGTATCGTCTAATGGTTTCTTGCGTCTGTAATCTTTTCGGAACCAAGCACTTCACCTCATCACCATTCAATTGATCTTTTACCGTTTCTAGTTTGCCAAGGTAAGTATCAGAGGAAAGAAGCGTCCAGATTTTATATTGATTTTTCTCTTTGGTTTCGGATAAAATCTTAAAAACCAAACCTTTCTGTTCCATCGGTATTTCGAAGGACACCGTTTCAGATTTGGTGAATTGATTATTAAAAATAGCTTCACGAAGTTCATCGATTCCCAAATTTTGTTTCGCATTGGTTTGCAAAACCTTCACGCCTAATGTGTTCGAAAGTTCATCGAGATTGATGGTAATGCCCCGTCTTTCTGCCTGATCAATTTGGTTCACCACTAGTAAAATGGGAATTCCCAAATCCTGAATTTGCTGAAAAAGAAGCAAACCTCGCTTGATGCTTAAGGCTTCCAAAATATAAACAACACCGGAATAATTTTGCTGTTCTTCTATCAGAAATTTAGAAAAAATCGCTTCATCTTCGGAGGTGGGATAAACGCTGTACGAACCAGGCAAATCGATAACTTCTACGTTTTCGCCTTTGTAGTCGTAATTTCCGGAATGGCTGGCTACGGTAACACCGGCGTAATTTCCGGTTTTTTGCTTTTTGTTACAAAGCAGATTGAAAATGGTGGATTTTCCTACATTCGGGTTTCCGACCAAAAGTACTTGTTTGTTTTGGGAAGATTTTTGCATTACACAGCTTCTACAATAATAAATGTTGCTTCTTCTTCTCGAAGAGCAATTCTGCTTTTTTCATCGCCGAATTCGATATAAAGCGGACCTTTGAAAGGCGCTTGATAAAGGATTCTGAAAACGGTTTCCGGGAGAAGTCCCATCTCGATAATTTTGTTGGGCATCTTCAGGTCCTCATTTTCGTAACCAAGAATTTTTCCATTTTTACCTTTCGGGAAACAGCATAATTTATTAGAATTATCTCTTTTCAAGACTCAATTATTTTGCTAGCAAATATACGTTATTTAAATTAAATCTAAATAAGCAAAGGGAGTAAACTGATATACTTCATAAAAAAACCCGAAAACAAAACGTTTCCGGGTAAAAATATAATTTAGTGTATATGAATTCTATTTGCCGGATTTCGCCGGAGCAGTTTCAATTTCAATAGGATTGTTGTTGGATTCGTAAAATTCTTTCAACGTCTTTTCCTGCTGTTTTACCATATCTCCGATGGTTATATCGCTTCCTGGCATTTTTTGGGAAAGCATCTCCGGCTTCAACATCGGTCTTGCGGTCGCAAAAGGATCTTTTTTGTAATCGTTGTAAGTTTTCTCGAATTTTTCTTTGGAAACTTCGGTCAATTTTGGTGCTCCGCCAAAAGATACAGTTTCAATGTAAGGAACTTCGCTGTAATTTTCGATTTTCTTATTTCCTTTCAGCTCCCAAGAATAATTTTTAGCGGAATCTTCAATTTTTACAATAAGTCCAGGCAATCCACTGAATTTGTACGGCCCATCCTGAAACGGAATATCATTGGTAAACCACGCTGTCCATTGGCGTCCACCGAAGTCTGCTGTTGCTTTTTGAGCTTTGTAAGCGCCGATCGTTTGTTTTGCAGAAGCATCAATTTTCCAAACGATTTTTGCCTCGTCAGAATACGCTATTTCAATAGGAGTAAATCCGCTGGAAATGGTTTCGCTATACGTGTACTTCATTGAAGGATAAGCTTTTCTCACTTTGAAAGCAAATTTCGGTTGGGTGATGGATTTTGATAAATCTTTGAAAACACCCGACTTCTGCATCGCTTCGACCTGAACTTTCAAAATGGAATCTTGAGCCAAAATCGTGTAATCTCTGTAGATGGATTTATCTTTGGTGATGTCCAAAACAGTCATCACTTTTTCGGTAGTTTCCGCTTCTTTCTTTGGTTTAAAGGTAAGTTCGTAGAAAAACCGGTTTGCAGTTTCCTGTGCATTACCTACAAAAAATGCGGTAAGAAGCACTAAAGACAATAATTTTTTCATTTTTCTTAATTTTAAATATTAGTAACTAAGATAATGTTTTTGTTACAATTTTTTTAAGAAAATTTTAATATTTTTTATAATACAACATTCATTTGAACGCACTAACTTTATTCCATAAAATTTTGGCTATGAACACCTTACCAAATCTCAAAGAAGAACTCAAACAAGAATACGAAACCACCTCAAAATTCATCGAAAACTTGCCGGAAGGTAAAAATGATTACGCTCCACACGAAAAAAGCATGAAATTAATGCCATTGGCAACACATCTTGTGGAGATTTTTGCTTGGCCGGAGACAATGCTGAATACCGATAAATTAGATTTTGCTGCAGGTGATTACCAGCCTACCAAATTATCGACAAAGAAAGAGCTTCAACAGAAATTAGAAGAAGATTACGCAAGAGGAAAAGCTGCATTGGACGGCATTACCGAGGAAGATTTGGATGGTAGATGGAGAATGAGTATGGGAGAGCAAGTTTTAGCTGAATGGAGTAAATATGGAGCAATTCGCCACGCTTTAGACCAAATTACGCATCACAGAGCGCAACTGGGCGTTTATTATAGATTGAATGACATTCCCCTTCCGGGAAGCTACGGACCAAGTGCCGATGAACAAGGGTTTTAGTTGTTTTTAGATAAGTTAATTAAATGATGGATTCCCGCTTTACCAATGTAAAGCGGGAATTTTTTATGGACTTATTCCGATTGTTTTGTTTTTGATTTTCAGTATTAATTCTCGGAACTTTTTCTAGTTTGAATCGAAGAACAATATGATTCAACTACTACTTTTTGTAAAATTGAAAATCGCCTGAATATGTTTTCCTTTTATCAAAAAATCTAAAGTATAAAGAACTAATTTCTACTCATCCTAGCGGTTATCTAACCATTATTTAAAATTAAATTTCACGGTAAACATCACTTGGCTTGGGCGAATGTACATGGTTCGTTTGGTTGTCAACAAAAATTCCGGGCTATAAGAAATATCTTCAAAAGCTTTTTTGTTTCCGATATTCAACCATTTAATTTCAAAATCGATTTTCTTTTTAGACCAAGTATATTGGTAAGAAAGGTCGTAGAAAGAGTTTCGGTAACTTTCGCTGCCCGATTTTGTATTCAAATCGTCCCAGAAGAAACCAATAGTGTGATTTTCTACTGGATAAACATAAGCGGCAAGATTGTGGCTCCAACCGGAATTTTTGTGTGAAATATTGAAAGATTCGTTGATGTTTTCTGTCCAGTTCAAAGAGATGTTGTAATCGACACTTAACCAAGAAAAATAAGTGTTATTAAACTTAAATCCTACATTTTGGCGGTTTGATTTTGTCCTTTGCAGATCATTATAAAAAGTAAATCCGTTGGAATTGCTATTCGAAAAACTTAATGAAGCATTGGTCTTGAATTTCGGAAAATATTTCCCGATTTCCGCGCTCTGTGTTCGGGAAATCACCTTATTATCAATTGCTGCCAATGACAATTGAGAACTGAAGCCCTGCCCGGTGAATTTTTCGATAATGTTTCTATCATTCGTGTTGTAACCAAATCTTACGTTGAAAAAGAGGTTATTCAGCGGATTTCTGTATTCTAATCGGGTTCCCAAATTTCTGGAAAGATATTCCGGCATCAAAGGATTTTGAGCATCATACCTCATTGTAAGTCCCAATGGCGAGGTGAGCATTTTCCCTCCATATAAAAATCCGAAATTTCCGAAATTATACGATTGATTGGCAAAAACCCACCATTTGAAAAACGAAGCAAAATCGTAAGATGCAAAAATACTCGGTTCGAAAACCGTTTTATTATTGTCTAAATACTGGTTTCTTATATTGTCTTTATGGGTAATTCCATAAAAATTCAGTGGCAAATTGAGACTTAAATTGAAATTACTCGCTTTATAATTCACTCCAACTTGAGTATATGGCTGTACTTCATTCCATTCCATATCATTCTCATATTCAGATCCGTAGCTATTCAAATTAATATTTTTGCCCAATAAAACTGATTCCAAATTATTGAAACTCATGTTGAGTCCGATTTCCGGGGTGAAAGTGAATTTTTTGTAAGTAAAACCCACCGAAGCAGAGTGATTCGCAAGCAAGATATTTGATTTTGCAAACTGTTGGGAAACATTAAAAAGATCGGCTTCCGGGAAATTTCCGCCCATATTCAGGTAAGAAGATGGATTGATGGTCAATGTTTGTTTATCGGTTTGATAACTAAAATAACTCATCACGTTGAAAAGCTTCTCTTTCCAAGGTAAAATAGCGCTTAATGAATTCTGAATCATTCCTGAAGGCGAATTTAAACCTTGCGTTGAAGAATGATTTTCTGCATAGGTATTTCCCAAAGCATCTTCTTTGATGGTATTTCTTTGGGTTATTGCGTCGCTTTCGTTCCAGAAACCGTTCCAAGTTGTGGTGTTTTTAAAGAATCCTTTTTTCGCATTTTTCGTAAAAATTAATTCTCCTTTTACCGCATTTGTGTAGAAGTTATTAGCAGTAAAAGAGGTCAACTCTCCCCCGCTGGTTAATCTGGGTGATCCTACTTGGAAGATTTCAACTTTGTTATCGCTTCTTTCGATGCTGTTGTTGGTATAACTTGCGTTGGCTTTCAGTTCCCATTCTTTATTTTTAAAAGGGTTGGTCAATAAATTTGCCGAGAAAAAATGAACATTATTTTGCAGATATCTTTTCTCCGGAACATTCGGAACATCGGCGGTTTCGAGGTTAGTCCAGCTTTTTTGCGAGGCCTGGCTTCGTCTGCCTTCCCAACGGTTTCCGAAACCTAAAAGATTGCCTTCTTTCTCTACACTTTCGCCATTATTATTGGCTTTATAATTTACCACCCACTGGTTTTTTTGTCCGAAAAACATCGGCGTGAGCTTCACATTCCAAAGCAGTGGATCCATTCCTACACCAACTTCTCCCCTGCCAGTCATAGTTACCGTCTTTTTCAACACAACGTTTAAGGCTGCATTTTCTGAAGGAACTTTATCCTGAAGAATTTTCACGGGTTGGTGATTTTCCATTACTTCTACTTTTTGTACCGCATCTTTTGGCAAAGAATTGTTTACTGTTCCGTAGCCGCCTTCCATTAAATCTTTCCCATTCACATAAAATTTATTGATTGGCTCACCCTGATAAAGCACTGAACCATCGCCATTTACTTCAATTCCGGGAATTTTCTTTAAAACATCTGCCAAGGTACGATCTGCTTTGCTTTCAAACGCTTTCAAATCATAAGAAATGGTATCTCCTTTTTTAGTAATGAGTTTGGTCTTCAGTTTCACCTCCTTAATTTCTGTGGCATCGGAATCCATCGTGAAACTGAGATTTTGATTCACATTTTTAATAATTTTTAAAAATGGTTTTTGGTTAAATGCTTTGGCTTTTAGCTCTACATTTTGTTCAGCGGAAGTGAAAGTTACCTTATATTCCCCCTTAGCATTGGTAATAGAATAAGCCATGATGGCGTCTTTGCCTTGTTCTTCGACAGTTACACTTGCACTGGGAATTGGTTGCCCATCCGAATCCGTAATTTTTCCGGAAACCGTAGTTTGCGCATAAGCAAAAACTGAAAATAATAAAAAAGAGAAAAAGGTAAAGAAAGCTTTCATGGATATTTTTAATTAATTAGTAAGTAACGCTCTGTTTTTGTTACACTCACATGACGATAAACAAAAAGTTTCAAAGTAGAATCTACTTTCGTTTTTGATAAAAACTATCACGTCTTTAGTCATTGAAAATTCTTTTTCGCTAATTTTGCGCCTTAATATTTAATTAATATGGGACTTCATTTAACGCCGATTGATGTTGTAGAAGACATTAGCAAAGAAGAATTCCGGGAGAAATATCTGCTTCCCCGAAAACCAGTTGTGATCCGAAATATGGCTAAAAACTGGCCAGCTTACCAAAAATGGACCATGGAATACATGAAGGAAGTAGTGGGAGATGTAGAAGTACCGCTTTATGATTCCTCAAAAGCAGATCCTTCTGCTCCGATCAATGCTTCTGCAGCGAAAATGAAATTCGGCGATTATATCGACTTGATTCAAAGGGAGCCCACCGATCTTCGGATTTTCCTTTTCGATCCGATCAAATCTGCACCGAAACTTCTCGAAGATTATATTTCACCCAAGAAACTCATGGGTGGTTTTCTCGATAAATTTCCGAATATGTTTTTCGGTGGGAAAGGTTCTGTGACTTTTCTTCATTATGATATCGACATGGCGCATATTTTCCACACGCACTTCAATGGTAGAAAACATATTCTCCTTTTCGATTACAAATGGAAAGACCGACTTTACAAGATCCCTTACGCAACTTACGCACTAGAAGATTTCGATATCGCCAATCCGGATTTCGAAAAATTCCCGGCTCTTAATGGAATTGAAGGGGTTGAATGCTTTTTGGAACACGGCGATACTTTGTTTATGCCGACCGGTTGGTGGCATTGGATGAAATACCTCGACGGAAGTTTTTCTATTTCGCTTCGAGCTTGGGATAAATCATGGGCGGTAAAGGCGCACTCCCTTTGGAATCTTACCATTCAAAGAAATTTTGATAACTTCATGAAAGCCAAATTCAAGAAAAAATATATGGACTGGAAAGAGAAGAAAGCTATTGAGAGAGCTAATTATGCTTTAAAAAAAGGCCTGCCAAAATAATCAGAAAAAAAAACAGCAAATGAAAAAATTTGCTGTTTTTTTTGTCCAAAAATAGAAATTAGAATGTGCGTGAAAAGTTATTGTAAAGGAGTTGCAATTCTAACATTTAATTTTGCTCACTTTTCAAAATCTTTAAGCTAAAAAAAATTTATTCTTTTGCTTTAATAATAAACGCCTCAACTAAGGAATTCTATAAATCGGATAGAGATTTACCGAACCTTCGTAATATTCTGAATTTTTGTAAATCCAATCCAGTTGGGATTTTCCATCATTTGCAAACTCGGGATTTGCGATTTTTTCAAACTCAAATGCGGTTCTTAAGACCTGATTGTTCTTAAGCAATTCTGCGGCGGTATCCTCAAAGACATAATCGGAAAAGTATTCTTTCTGGCCTAAAATTCCATCAAAAAAATTCCAATTGAAGAAAGAATCGCTTGCTTCCGGCTCCAAAGTTTCCAGCAAATATTTCACGCCAGATTGCTTCGTAGAAACTATAAAATCTCCCTTTCTGAAACCTCTGTTTTTAATTTCAGATTTTACCTGAGTTTCGTAATGAAGATAATGACCTTCGTAAGGAGTTTTCACTGTTTTGAAATCGGAAATTCGGTATTGTTCCACGGAAATCGCCGAATCCCGAGAAATTTCCTTCATGCTGATGTTGTTTCTGTTCAAATGCTCAATTACTTTATACTCCGATTTTGGAATGACATAATAGCTCGGAATAGCGATCTTTTTCGTGGAAATATATTCGTCAAAAAACTTCACTTTTCGGGTAAAAGGTTTGGTTCTGTCGTAAAATAATCTGGGTTTTCCGGAAACTTCGCTGGGTTTCATGCCGGCTTCATATCCTTTAAAATCAATCAATTTAAATTGTTTTTCATCCAGTTTCCATTGCAATGAATATTGATTTCCCGGTTGTAAATTGGCGATGTTTTCATCCATTTTCTTTTGGATTTCGGAAGCGTTTTTTTCTACAAAACGAATGGAACTCAACATATATTCATACGTCGCAGCTACGCGATCTTTGTAAGGTTTCAACATGTGTGTTTCGGCAACAGTTCCCATGGTGTTGAAAAGCGCAGTGTAACCCGTTGCATACCGCGGTGAGTCCATAAATGCTGGAAAACCATCATCGGGAGAATCGCCGTGAATATTCACATAAGGAGTAGAAAGAATGCCTTTCTTTTCTATTTCTCTCAAAATCTGTGGCTGCATTTTTTGGTTGAAATAATCGCCTAATTTTTTGCCCAATCTTTCCTTATTGGTAGAAATATAGGTAAACAAGTACTGGTAATCTGCACCGTTACTCACATGATTGTCAATGAAATAAATCGGTTTGAAAGCTTGAAAAATCTGCTGAAAACTTTTGGCATTTTCTGAATCGGTTTTAATAAAGTCTCGGTTCAGATCTAAATTTCGAGCATTTCCGCGAAAGCCATATTCTTCCGGACCGTTCTGGTTGGCGCGGCTGTATTTTCCTCTTCGCAACATTCCGGAAATATTGTAGGATTGGATTGCTGCGATTTTAATTTTTTTAGCAGAAATTTTTCCAGTAGCCAAATCCCTCATCAACATCATGGTGGCATCAATTCCATCCGGTTCACCAGGATGAATTCCATTATTAATGAGAATTGTCGGTTTATTTTTATTTTTGGATGGCGTGAAAACAACAACCTTTATCGGTTCTCCGTTATCATCTTTGCCAAAGTTTTCTATGGAAATACTTTCGAAATTTAGATCGAGATTCTCATAATATTTCACCATGTCTTCATAAGTGGTGGTTTGGTTTCCGTTGCCTTTTTCATAAGGAGCGACGAATCTATTCTGCGCAGACAAAGAGTTGATTAAAAAACTCAATAAAAAGACAATAGTGTATAGAAAATTTCTAAATTTCATAATTATTTCTTAAATATTGTTAATATTTTAATACTTTAGCGGCTCAACCCTATAAATTAAATTATATGAAGAAAATCGCCTTATTAGCAGTATGTGGACTAAGTTTTGTTTCATGCGCTACCATTTTAACGGGAACAAATGACAAAATTGCATTTACATCTGAACCTTCAGGAGCAAAAGTATTTTACAAAGGTCAGGAAAAATGTACTACGCCTTGTGTTACTACATTAAATAAATCGCTTTCCAGCGTTAATGTAGAATATAGGCTTGCAGATTATCCTGCTAAAAATGTAATGCTTGAGCGTAAATTCAATGGCGTTACCATCCTTAATGTCCTTCTTGGCGGTATTATTGGTATTGGAGTCGACGTTGCAACCGGTTCTGTTATGAATTATACAGACAATTCTTACTTTGTAGATTTTAACAAAGATTCTGTAGCCGCTAAAAAAGTTAAAAAAGACGAGTTGAACGCTCCTGCTGCTACTGGTACTGGTGCACCTTCTGCGTCCGACACCGCTGTAAGCGCTGTCTCAAATTAAAATTAAAAAAACCTTTGGTTAGAGAAATTTGTCCAAAGGTTCTTTTTATTCTAGTCATTCAGTTTCAAGACCGCCATAAATGCGGTTTGTGGAACCTCTACTCTACCGATTTGCTTCATCTTTTTCTTACCTTCTTTCTGCTTTTCGAGGAGTTTACGCTTTCTGGAAATATCACCTCCGTAACATTTTGCGGTAACATCTTTTCTTAATGCTTTTATGGTTTCTCTGGCGATAACTTTGGTTCCTAAAGCTGCCTGAACAGCAATATCAAATTGTTGTCGTGGAATTAATTCGCGAAGTTTTTCGCACATTCTTTTTCCGATATAATAGGCGTTGCTGTCGTGAATTAATGAGGAAAGTGCATCGACCATATCACCATTAATCAGGATATCCATTTTCACCAATTTTGATGGACGGAAACCAATTGGATGATAATCGAAGGACGCATAACCTTTCGAAATAGACTTCAAACGGTCATAAAAATCAAAAACAACTTCCGCTAAAGGCATATTGAAAACCAACTCTACCCTCTCTGAAGTCAGATAACTTTGGTTGACGATTTCACCTCTTTTTTCAATACACAAAGTCATTACTGGACCTACAAATTCGGATTTGGTGATGATGGTGGCTTTTATATAAGGTTCTTCTACCCGATCCATTGTCGTAGGATCCATCATTTCGGATGGGTTATTGATCAGGATTGGCTTTTCGGGTTCTTTCTTGGTATATCCGTGGTAAGAAACGTTCGGAACGGTGGTAATCACATCCATATTGAATTCCCTGTCGAGTCTTTCCTGAACAATTTCCATGTGAAGCATTCCTAAAAAGCCGCATCGGAAACCAAATCCTAAAGCGGCAGAACTTTCCGGCTCGAAAACAAGTGACGCGTCATTTAATCTCAGTTTTTCCAATGAAAATCTTAATTCTTCAAAATCTTCAGATTCTATCGGATAAATCCCGGCAAAAACCATAGGCTTCACCTCTTCGAATCCTTCAATAGGAGCTGCAGCACCGTTCTCGAAAGTGGTGATGGTATCTCCTACTTTCACTTCGCGGGCATCTTTAATCCCGGAAATAATATAACCTACGTCACCGGTTTTGATTTCTTTTTTTGGAGCTTGTTTTAGTTTTAAAGTTCCTACCTCATCTGCTTCATACATCTTATCAGTCGCCATGAATTTGATGCGCTGACCTTTCTTGATGCTTCCGTTTACCACTTTAAAATAGGCTTCAATGCCTCGGAAAGGGTTATAAACAGAGTCAAAAATAAGCGCCTGAAGTGGCCCGTTTTCGTCTCCAACCGGAGCCGGAATTCTTTTCACAATTTGTTCCAAAAGTTCATGAACGCCTTCACCGGTTTTCCCTGAAACGCGGAGTACATCTTCGTAATCGCATCCGATAAGATTCATAATCTCATCGGTTACTTCTTCTGGATTTGCTGAAGGTAAATCGATTTTGTTGAGGACCGGAATAATCGTTAAATCATTTTCCAACGCCAAATACAAGTTACTAATTGTTTGTGCCTGAATACTTTGTGCAGCGTCTACGATCAGAAGCGCACCTTCACAAGCGGCAATCGAGCGAGATACTTCATAGGAGAAATCAACGTGGCCAGGAGTATCGATCAGGTTAAGAACATAATGTTCTCCGTCCAGCTCATAATCCATTTGTATTGCATGAGATTTTATGGTAATTCCACGCTCTTTTTCGAGGTCCATGTCGTCCAAGGTTTGCGATTGCAATTCTCTTTGGGTAACGGTATTCGTATATTCCAAAAGCCGGTCAGCCAAGGTAGATTTTCCGTGGTCGATATGTGCAATGATGCAAAAGTTTCGTATGTTTTTCATTCAATTCTTGATAGGTTGCAAATTTAGTATTTTTTGGCGGATTGTATTGAATGTTTTAAAGCAGCAAAAATCTTTATGAAATATTTTAATTTTAATACATTTCTCCCGGATATTGCATAAAAAAGAACGACCTCTGCAAAAAGGATTACAGAGGTCGTTCAAACATTAAAAAAATAAACTATTATGGTCGCCTGCGCTGCGGATTGGTATTCCCGGATCCGTCTTGTTTTTTGTCTAATATTTTGTTTCGCATTTTTCCTTCGGTTTGGTACATCTGAAGTACTTGCTGTGGTTTGATGACTTTCATGAATTTTTGTGAATACACTCTTCTGTTGTCCAAAAGTTGTTGTCCTATGTCGAAACTTTCGTTGAGTCTTTGTTTTGCCTCTTCATCGGTCATATTATCATAATCTTCATCAGTCTTGAATTTCTTTTTGATTTCATTTTGTTTATCCTGATATTCTGCAAAAAGCTTCTTAAACTCAGCTTGTTCATCTTCCGCAACCTCCAGCTCTTCTACCATCATGTTCTCCCGAAATTGTTTCAACAGCTTCATTCGATCGTCTGGACTCATATTTTGAATCAATTCTTTTCGTTGCTCTGGTTTCATTTTCTTCCAATCGTACTTCTGTTCTTGGGCAAAACTTTTAGTGGATGCAACGAGCAGAATCATTAATATCAATAAAGTCTTTTTCATGTCTTTTTCCATTTAATTATACAGATCCAAATAAATATCTTGTTCCGAATTATTCCCTAAATCTGCCAATTCAGTGGAAGTAAAACTCGATAATAGTTGATCAACTTGAACTTCTGGAGTTTGCACTGCAGTTTGTATGTTCTTGCTTGCAACCCTTTTTGTTTCTGCACTTTCAGCAACATTTATTATTGTTTTGCTTTCTTTTGGATCATTTAATTCGATGGAAGTTAAATCATCATGTAAAGTTTGATAAGCAATTTTCGCCTCATTATCAGGTTTAACTCTTGATTCTGAATTATTTACAACACTTGTATTCTGGTTAGAAATTTCTGTTGCGGTAAAGTTTTGTGGTTCTGTTTTTTCATTTTGATTAATCACAAAAGTAGCTCCAAAAACCATCGCAATTGCCGCGGCAGCAACGTACATCCAGTTCAGCTTCACGGTTTTGGTTTCCTTTTTTGGTGCGGTTTCTTTCAATACTTTTGCCTGAATTTCCGCAAAGAAACTTTCGTCGGGAACTTTGTAAATATTTTTACGTTCTAAATGTTCTATATCTAAATTTTTCATCTTAAAATTTGGCTTTTCAAATTCAATCCAATTAATTATTCGGTGTAATTCGCTTTGATGTGCTCTTCAACTTTTTGTTTTGCGTAATGGTAATTTGTTTTCAATGTTCCCACCGACATGTCGAGAATTTTAGAAATTTCTTCGTAGGGTAAATCATCATAATATCTCATGGTAAACACCAATTTCTGCTTCTCCGGCAAGGATTGAATTGCTTTTTGCAACAGAATCTGAATTTCTTCGGCCTCCGCAGAAACATTATCTGCAACCAGATTTTGCAAGTGATATTCGGTTTCTTCATCAGATTTTTGCATTCTTTTCGATTTTTTCAGCTGTTGCAAAGATTCGTTGGTTGCGATCCGATAAAGCCATGTGTATAATTGACTGTCTTGCTTAAACTGATGAAAATTCTGGTATGCCTTAATAAAAGTATCCTGCAAAGTATCCTGCGCCAAATCATGGTCTACCACAATTCTTCTGATATGCCAATACAACCTGCTCTGATATGCATCCATCATCTGGCGAACTCCCTGTTCACGGGTTTTTTCGCTAGACATCAACTCGATAATTTCGCTTTCCTGGATCTTCATTGAGATGCTTTCGGGATTTTGATGGTAAATTTACTTAAAAGTTAAATTGGTATTTCAATTTTTAGTCCAAACCAAATAATTATCTTTGTTACTAATTAAATTTTAATGAAGATTGTAATCATCGGGTCCGGCAACGTCGCTTATCATTTGGCGAAAGCGTTTTCTCAAAAAAACATTCCCGTTTCCCAAATTTTTGGCCGCAACGAATTGGCACTGAAAGAAATTTCAGAAGAATTTAAAATTCCTTTTTCAACATCAGAAATTGCCCAAGCGGATTTGTATCTGATCTCGGTAAATGATGATTCAGTAGAAACTATTTCTGCTAAAATTCTTAATGAAAACGCTTTGGTAGCACACACTTCCGGATCTTTGCCCAAAGAAATTCTCTTGGGTCATTATAGAAAAGCCAGTTTTTATCCGCTACAAACTTTCTCGAAAGCAAAGGAACTTGAGTATGAAGAAATTCCGTTTTTTGTAGAAGCTGAAAATTCGGAAGATCTACAAGTACTGAAAAATCTCGCTTCTCAAATTTCAAAAAAGGTAACAATTTCCGATTATGAAAAAAGAAAATACATTCACCTCACCGCGGTTTTTGCCTGCAATTTTGTGAATCATCTTTTTGCAAGAGCCAAAGAAATTTCGGATTCCCAACAGATTCCTTTTAATTATTTTTTGCCATTAATCGACGAAACTGTTCAAAAAATTCATGAAATTGAACCAAAATCTGCGCAAACTGGTCCCGCCGTGAGAAATGACCAAAGGGTTTTGCAACTTCATGAAGCTTTAATTAAAGATGAAGAGCATCTTAAAATCTACAAAACTATCAATGAATCGATAAAGAAAATGTATGGGTTATAAATCAAAATTACAAAATATTAAGGCATTTGTATTCGATGTAGACGGAGTTTTTACCGACGGCAGCGTCTATTTGATGTCCGATAACAGCATGTGCCGCGTGATGAACGTATTGGACGGATACGCAGTGGTAAAAGCAGTGAAAAACGATTACAAAATCTGCGTCATCACCGGTGGCGATGATCCTGCAGTGAGAAACCGAATCAATTATCTTGGAATTACGGAATACCACGCCAAAATCTCGGATAAAATTTTGAGATATGAAGAATTCAAACAAAAATATGGTCTTCGCGATGATGAAATCTTAACGATGGGCGACGATTTGCCAGACATCAAAATGATGAAAACTTCGGGGATTGCAACCTGCCCCAAAAATTCGGTTCCGGAAGTAAAAGCAATTTCAGCATACATTTCCCCAATCGAAGGCGGAAAAGGTGCTGTTCGCGATGTGATTGAACAAGTGATGAAAGTTCAGGGAAAATGGATGGAAGATGATACCAAAAGCACTTAAAATTTAATGATGAAAATATTATTAGCCTCCAACTCTCCGCGAAGAAAAGAGCTTTTAACGAGCTTAAATATTGAATTTGAAACCGTAAAAGTTGATTGTGATGAAATTTATCCGAAAGATTTAGCGATCGAAAAAGTAGCGGAATATTTATCTGAACTGAAATCCTATGCCTATAAAAAGCTTTCAGAGAACGAAATTCTAATCACCGCAGATACCATTGTTGCGATTGGAAACGAAATTCTGGGAAAACCAAAAGATGAAAACGAGGCCAAAGAAATGCTCCGAAAACTTTCCGGAAATACCCATCAGGTTCTTACCGGAATCACGCTTCGAAGCACGAAAAAAACTGTTTCCGTGACCGATATTGCGCAAGTAGAAACCGATATTTTGACGGAAGAAGAAATCAGCGACTACATCAACCGTTGCAAGCCTTTCGATAAAGCAGGAAGCTACGGCGTGCAGGAATGGTTCGGCATGGCGAAAATCAAAAAAATCAACGGAAGTTTTTACACCATTATGGGACTTCCAACCCATTTGCTTTATGCGCTATTAAAAGAATTTCAATAAATAAGTGGTAAAAGTAAAAAATCATTATTTTTACAAAAATTAGCCGGCAATCTTATACTAAAATGCCGATTTACAAGTTATTATCAAATAATGAAAAAAACGATCTACTTCCTTTTAGCAATCACCGTTCTCAACTCTTGTTCTACCAGGAAAAAGAAAAACGATTCTTCCTTTATGAAAGGATTTTTCTCCTATTACAACACTCTTTTCAACAGCAAAGAAGCACTGCAAACCGAACTAAAAAACCGCGATAAGGCTCATCAGGACAATTTCTATGCTCCTTATATTCAGCTTTTAACTTATGATGAGCAACCTTTAGGAACCGATTTACAATCGAGCGGAATGTTTGGTGACGATCCTAATTTAAATGGACCAGGTGTTCCTGGAAGAAATTCGGGAAATACATCGACGAAATCGGGCGCGTCAATTCTTGAAATTTCTGAAGCTAAAGCACTGAAAACCATTGCCAAATATTCTGTAATGAAAGGGGGAGAGGAAAAAAATAAAAAGATTTTCGATGCCCATATTTTGCTCGCTCAAGCAAGAATTTACAACAACAAACCACTTGAAGCATTGGATGGTCTAAATTATATTTTTTCGAACATGAGAAAAGATAAAAGACTTCCATTGGCAAAAATCTATCAGGGATTAGCTTACTCGAAAATGGGAGATTTTTCGAGAGCACAAGATGTTTTTGCTGAATTAAAAAAAGAAGATCTCAAGAAAGATTATAATAAATTACTCAGCATTTATTATTCAGAAATGCTCTTACAAGCCGGAAAAAAAGAAGATGCGATTACCGAGCTCGAAGATGCGTATGCACTTAACAAAAACAGAAAATTAAGAAGCAGAATTGCATTTTTAAGAGGTCAAATCCTAGCAAATCTTGGCAAAAACGAAGAAGCGAGAGAAAGCTTCGTTTCCGCTTACAAAAACGCCAACAATTTTGAATTTGAAGTGAAATCGCAAATTGAAATCGCAAAAACTTTTAATGAAAAAGACGATTACCAAGGCGCTAAAGATTACATAGAAAAGATTAGCAAGAAAGGAACATACGCTTCCCGAAAAAATGAGTTTTACTACGCACTGGGATTAATGGCCAACAAAGCCGGAAAAAAAGAGGAAGCCAAGGCTTATTTCGCTCAATCTTTGAAAGAAAAATTATCGGATCCGCAAATCCGTGGCTTGGATTACTATGAAATTGGGAAGGGGTTTTTTGAAGAAAGCGATTACCTATCGGCTGGTGCTTACTACGATTCTGCTTTGGCGGTGATGACCTATCAACCATCGAAAATACTTTTGGAAGAGAAATCATCGAATATCAAACAGGTTTCTGCGAATTATTATTTAATTAAAAAAAATGACAGTATTTTGGCATTAACCAAAATGCCGGAAGCGGAAAAAATAGCATACTTTAACAAGCATATTGAAGCCATAAAAGCAAAAGAAGCTAAGGAAGAACTCGAAAGAAAAAGAAACGAAAGAAGCCAAGGTTTCGATACGGGCGATTATTCGTCAAATTCTATCTTCGCTAATAACGAAAGTGGTTTCCAGGATTTTGGAACTCAAAAAGGAGGTTTCTATTTTGCCAATTTGAGTACCGTAGCTAAAGGGGAAGCCAGCTTTAAACAAATCTGGGGAAACCGAAGTTTGAGCGACAATTGGCGTACTTCCGCACGAAGCAACTCCATCGAAGATCTTAAAAATGAAGCCATGGGAATTTCCTCGGCGCCAGATCCGCGAAGACTGGAGCCGAGCTTTTACATTGAAAAAATCCCTACCAAAACCGAGGACATATTAGCACTAAAAAAAGCACGCGATACGGCAAGTTTAGGGCTTGGAAGAATGTATGAAAACTTCTTTTCCGATACGCCATTGGCTACCAAAACTCTCTACAATCTTGTAGATACTAATCCTGATGAGGAAACAAAATTGCAAGCTTTATACAGTATTTTTGCCTTTAATTACGAAGAAAATCCTGCAGCCAGCGAAAGAGCAAAACAAATGATTCTCACCGAATTTCCTTACACTTCGTATGCAGAATTTGTGAAAAATCCTAAAAATAATGCCTTCGCAAAATCATCCGAAGAAGTGGAAAAAGCTTACGCTGAAGCTTTCGATTTATACAGTAAAGAAAAGTATACAGAAAGTAAAACATTGATTGAAAGCTCTTTAGAAAAATATCCGAAAGATGCACTCGTTCCGAAATTCGCTTTATTAAATGCCTTTAATTCAGGAAAAATAGCAGGGAAGGAGATCATGATTTTGCAACTCGAACAAATTGCGCTCAACTATTCCAGAACGCTTGAAGGCGAAAAAGCCAAAGAAATGCTGAAGTACCTGAAAAGTGATTTGGTGATGGAAATAACCGACGAAAACGGCAATAGAAACTCAACGTCCGGACCTGGCAAACCACAAATTCAGGACGACGATGCGCCTCCTTCACCGATGCGTTCCGAAGAGGAAACCACAGAACTTGCGACACCACAGGGAAGATCCAACACCGATGCTACACCACTCCAAAGAAGGTCCGGAAAAAGTTTACAACTGGAAAAACCTGCACAAGCAAAATAAAAAATAAGGCTGTCTCGAAATTGGGACAGCCTATTTTTTGCGTTGAATAATAATTTTTGTAATTATTTGCTTTTCTTTTTTGTTCCATGAAATTCTTTCAAGTAATAGGGCTCGAAATAAGCAACATCTTCAAAATCCTGATGATTGAATTTCTCTACGGATTTTTTAATTAAAAATTTTGCGGAAGGGTATATTTTCTCAACAAATTCCGCATTTGGAAGTTGCAAAATAGCTTTCGCCTTTGTGGCTCCGTCGCCCACGAAAATGACCTTTTGATCTATAAATTCTAGGAAAGAAGTTTCATCTAAGATTTTCGCTTCGGTTTCCGAAAGCATTTCGCCGGTTTTTCCGTTGAAAACAGCGGTATAAACCTCCATTCTTCTTGCATCGAGTAATGGAATTACAAAATCGAATTCGCGGCTTAAAAACGGCTCTATCATCGTTTCCAGGGAATTAACGGCGATTAAAGGAATTTTTAGCCCATAACAAAATCCTTTTGCGGCAGAAGAGCCTATTCGCAAGCCGGTGTAGGAACCGGGACCCATTCCCAGAGAAACAGCATCTAAATCTTGGAGGGAAATCTCAGCACCTTCCAAAGCCCATTCTACAAAGGTGTGAAGACTTTCGGATTGTTTATAATTTTCTGAAACTTCTTCGCATAAGCAAAGTAATTCCTCGCCATCGGAGATGGCAACGGAACAATTTTTCGACGAGGTTTCGATAAGGAGGATTTTCATGATGCAAATTTAGGAATTCAAAGATAAGCGAATCTTGTTGAGAAATAATTTTTACAAATTTTTATAAACTGTTCTCGGTTCACTTTGCGCACTTGGATAAATCGTTAAATCTGAAATGGCTACATGTTTAGGAGTATTCACACAATAGGAAATTGCATCGGCTACATCCTTAGCCTCTAATGCTTTATAACCCTGATAAACGGTATTTGCTCGGTCTTCATCTCCTTTGAAGCGAACTTTTGAAAAATCGGTTTCAACCAATCCGGGTTGTATATTGGTCACTTTAATTCCAAATTCGGTAAGTTCAAGGCGCATTCCTTCGGAAATTACATCCACTGCTCGTTTCGATGCGCAATAAACCACGCCGTTGGCATACGTTTGTATGGCCGCAACGCTAGAAATATTCACGATATGTCCCGAATTTTGAGCTTTCATTCCAGGAATTATGAGTTTAGAAACGTACAAAAGTCCCTTCACATTTCCATCCATCATCGCATCCCAATCTTCGATATTTCCGTCGGAAAGTGGTTCTAGTCCATGTGCATTTCCGGCATTATTAATGAGAATATCAATATCTTTAAAGTTTTCAGGTAGGGAATGAATTGCTTTTTCTACTTCAATGAAAATTCTTTGATCAAAGTTTAGAGCAAAAACTTCCGTAAATTGGGAAAGTTCAGTTTTTAATTCTTCTAAAACTTCGATTCGTCTTCCGCAAATAACAAGTTTAAAACCTTGTTCAGCAAACAGTTTTGCAGTAGCTTTTCCAATTCCGGAAGTGGCTCCGGTGATAAGTGCTGTTTTCATATTTTAAAAAGAAAATGATTAATAATTAATTGGCATCGAAACTTTGGAAAGCATCTTCAATATGAGTAATTTGCATAACTCCGTCTGAGTCGGGGACAATGGTGATGATATCGAAACGTACTTCTTTGTCGAGTTTCCTTTCTTTCATGAAAAAATCTGCGCATAAGACAATCGACTTTATTTTTCCTTTGGTTACGGCTTCTTGTGGTTCGATCACTGTCGTATAACTTCGGGCTTTCACTTCGCTCACGACGATTATTTCATTAAATTCAGCTACGATATCTATTTCTAGTTTTTGAAAATGAAAATTTCTGGCGAGAATTTTATAGCCTTTTTTAATTAAATATTCTGTAGCCAGGTCTTCTGCCAAATTCCCGAAATCGTTGTGATCTGCCATTTTTTTAGAAGTTAATTTCCACTTTTTTACCGGATTTCAAAGCTACTTTTGCTCCGATAATCAGCGGTCGGTTATCATAAATATGTCCATTCGGAAATCCAAAAACGGTGGGGAAATCATACTTTTTCAACCGTTCCGAAATGATTTGATAAGCAAATTCATCGAAGCTTTCTTCGTAGTTTTTATTGTCCTTTTCGTTGCCCATATTGGTCATTCCACCAACAATTAATCCTTTAATTTGCCTGAAAACGCCAGCCAAATCAAGAGAAATCATCATGCGATCAAGTGCATAATAATTCTCGCCAATGTCTTCGATGAAAAGGATTTTATCTTTAAAATTAAAAGAATAAGGCGTTCCAACCAACGCATAAATAAGGGCAAGATTTCCGCCAATCAATTGACCTTCAATATCTCCGCCTTTATTGAACAGGCTTTTTTCAATAGAATATTTCGGTAACTTTCCTTCCAAAATATCGAAAGTAAGATCATAACTTTCTTCCGAAACACCGAAACTGGAAATCTTAACAGTTTGTGCATGAATAGAAGCAAACTGATTTTTCAGCAAATAACTCTGTATCACAGTGTTATCCGAATATCCAATATACCATTTTGGGTTTTTTCTGAATTTTGAAAGTTCTAGATTTCTTAGCAGATGCTGGCAACCATAACCACCTCTTGATGCCCAAATCGCGGAAATTCCTTCATCATTGAGCGCCCAATTCATATCCGAAATTCTTTCTTTCTCAGTTCCAGCATAGGAATATCCGTTTGAATAATTGGTATAAAGATGTTTGCCTAAAACAGGTTCATACCCTTTTGATTTAATGAGTTTTAACCCGTTTTCCAATTGAGATTCGGTAACCGACCCCCCTGGAGAAATAATGGCGATTTGATCTCCTTTTTTTATGCTTTTGGGAAAAATGATGCTGTCCATTACTTGCTTAATTTTTGTTCTGTTTTTTCTGCTTCTTCCAACTTTCGATCAAATTGGTTAAATTTTTTAAAACTTTGCAGAAAAATAAAAATGCTGAAACCTACTAGGATAAAACCTACTCCTTTTCGGATTTGATTGGCTAATTTTTCGGTTAGTTTATCATGAAATTGCTTCGCAAGATAAATTTTTAAAATATCAATGACGAGATAAGTTCCAACCACCAATGCCATATACAAAAGAAATTCATTGAGATTTGGATAGGCATTCCGCACGGATATGACCGTCACCAGCCAAAAAAGTACGACTCCGATATTCAGGATATTGAAGAAGAAGCCGTTCAGAAAGGTTTTAAAATAATTCTGATTAATCATCTTTTCTTCCCCTGCAATATGCATCTTAGTTCTGGAAACAATCATATAAACCGCATAAATAAGGATAATAAAGGCCGTAATTCGATAAAAACCAGGATGTTTGTCAATCAGCTGTACCAAATCTGCGCTGGCAAAAAATGCCGCAACGATGCAAATAATATCGGCCGTAATAACGCCCATATCCAACGCAAAAGCATGTCGCGGACCTCGGGAAAAACTGGTTTCGATAAGCAGGAAAAAAATTGGTCCGAGAAAAACCAGACTAAGCATTATTCCTAATCCTATAGCGGATAAAAAAAGTTCAATCATAATCGATAAGATAGTAGTGGATTGTTTTTCAAAGGACAGATCATCGAAATCTAATCATTAATAATTTTAAAATCCAATTGTTTCTGTACCAAATTCGCCTTCATTACCTTAATTTTCACTTCATCACCCAGTTGATACTGATTACCTGTTCGGGAACCGATTACTGCATGAGATTTAGCATCATATTGGTAAGAATCATCCATCAAATCACGAAGTTTGATAAGGCCTTCTGCACCATTTTCCGGGATTTGAACCCAGAAACCGAAATCTGCAACGCCGGAAATAACTCCGGTAAATTCTTCACCCAAATGTTTCTCCATGAATTTAACTTGCATGAATTTTATGGAATCTCTTTCTGCATCTGCGGCAAGCCTTTCCATGGCGCTGCAATGCTTGGATTTGTCTTCGATTTCTTCTTTATTAGGAGATTTTCCTCCATCGAGGTAATGCTGCAACAAACGATGGGCAATAAGATCCGGATATCGGCGAATAGGAGAGGTGAAGTGCGAATAATAATCGAATCCTAAGCCGTAATGCCCAATAGGATTGGTAGAGTAGATGGCTTTACTCATCGATCGCATCGCCAATGTTTCAATCATGTTTTCCTCACCCTTTCCTTTTACCTCGTTCAATAACTTATTCAAAGATTGGGCGACTTTCTTGGTATTTGCCAAATCCATTTTGTAGCCGAAAGTGGATACAAATTCTCTAAGAGCTTCTAATTTCGCGGGATCAGGGTCATCGTGAATACGATAAATAAAGGTATTTCCAGTAGGTTCGCCTCTTTTGTTCAAGGAAACAAATTCCGAAACTTTTCGGTTGGCCAAAAGCATAAATTCTTCAATTAAATGATTGGAATCTTTGCTGATCTTAAAATAAACACCGATTGGTTCGCTGTTCTCATCGAGGTTGAAACGCACTTCGCTTCGGTCAAAGGTTATTGCACCATTATCGATTCTTTCCTTTCTAAGGATTTTAGCCAATCGATCCAAAGTAAGGATTTCTTCTGCCAAATCACCGTTTCCGCTTTCTATTCGTTCCTGCGCTTCTTCGTAGGTGAATCTTCGGTCGGAGTGAATTACGGTTCGGCCAAACCATTCTTTGACCACTTTTGCTTGATCATCAAGTTCAAAAACTGCGGAAAAAGTGTATTTATCTTCATTCGGACGTAATGAACATACATCGTTGCTTAAAACTTCCGGCAACATCGGAACTACGCGATCCACCAAATAAACGGAAGTCGCTCTGTCGTAGGCTTCATCATCCAACAAAGTTCCTGGAATTACATAATGAGAAACATCGGCGATATGAACACCAATTTCCCAGTTTCCGTTGTCTAATTTCTGGATAGAAAGGGCATCATCGAAGTCTTTCGCATCTTTTGGATCGATGGTAAAGGTGCAAATCTTTCGCATATCTCGACGCTTTGCTACCTCACTATCGAGAATCCTACGATCGATTTCATCGGCTTCTTTTTCCACTTCCTCGGGGAAAGCGTAGGGGAGGCCGTATTCCGCTAAAATCGAATGAATTTCGGTTTCGTGCTCGCCCGGCGCTCCGAGAACTTTGATGATTTCACCTTCCGGATTTTTTTCTCCTTGGCGCCAATCGGTCATTTTCACAACCACTTTATCACCATCTTCGGCACCACCAATTTTACCTTTAGGAACAAAGATATCGGTGTTAATGGTTTTTTTATCGCACACCACAAAACCGAAATCTTTATGTTTAATCAACTGAAAAGTTCCTACAAATTCGCTGCGAGTTCTCTCGAGAACTTCCAATACCGAGCCTTCCAGTTTTCTTCCTTTGAAATGATAGGTTACGATGAGTACTTTATCGCCTTGTAGCGCATCTTTCACATTTTTGGAATGAATGAACACATCATCATCAATTCCATCCACTCTTACATAAGCATTTCCTGCTTGGTTGAAATCGATAATTCCTGTTAATGTACCTTCAATATTAAGGTTGATGATGTATTTTCCTTTTTCTACTTCCTTGATTCGCTCTTCAGAAATAAGTTTGTGCAGCGACTGAATCACCTGCTCGCGTTGTCGCGGATTTTTATAATCTATTCCATCCGAAATCTGCTTATAATTATAGATTTTCGTGGAGTTTTTGTTCATAAAAGACAAAATCAGACGTCCAATTTGTTGGAGTTTATGGTTGTTTTTATGAGATATAAATTTGCTTTTTTTTGCCATTTATTTATTTTTTGTTTGTGGTGGATCAGCAAAATGCGATCTTATCCACTCTGTTCTGGTGTCTTCCTCCTTCAAACTCAGTAGTGAGGAAAGTTTCTATGATATTAATGGCCAATTCACTGGAAATAAATCTTGCCGGAATGGCCACCATATTAGCATTATTATGTTGTTTTGCTAAAGCTGCCAATTCAGTATCCCAACAAAGCGCACAACGGATTTGCTGATGCTTATTGGCGGTAATCGAAACGCCTTGTCCGCTACCACAGATGAGAATTCCAAGATCGTTTTTTCCGCTTTCTACGGAACTTGCTGCTGGATGTACAAAATCCGGATAATCCACAGAATCTTTGGAATAGGTACCAAAATCTTCAATTTCGTATTGATTTTCCAAGTGCTTTTTGATGATTTCTTTGTAATCGAAACCTGCGTGATCGCAAGCAATAGCTATTTTTTTCATTTTATTCTTTTATGATCAGACTTTCAATTGATACAAATTTATGATTATTAATATAAATAGGGTTTCAATTATTAGCAAAATCTAAGCATTTTGCAGAAAATAATGATCAGTTAAAAGGAAGAATAAGACATTGCATTTCTCAACATTTTCCCTATTAACCATAAAGTAATGCACATTGCTTGTGAGTATAACTCGTAATTCGTGTGGATAAGTCTTTAAAAAATTTCCTTTTTTTATTCATATTAAATTCATAATGCAACATTCAAATGAGCTTTCATAAAAAATTTTAAGGAAAGTTTTGGGGAGAAAACAATGTGGTTTTCCATAGTCCAGTTTTTAATAAACCCTTTCCGGAGGACTTATTCACAATTGTTGGTAAAAGTAAAATCCAGTTAAAAATCAAGGACTTGCAATGTGAATTATATATGAATTTATCTCCCAATAATTGTGATGAAATAAATGATTTTATTTTTCCCCAAAGTCGTCCGCTACAACAACAGTATTCATTTATTTTTTTTAAAAAAAAGAATATAGTGTAGATAAAATGAGTCTTTGGGAATTGTGGAATTTTATATCAAATTAAATTTTTAATCGACCGAATTAATCTTAAATTTGTGAAACTAAAAAACAGAGATTTTTATGAAAACAATTAATGATTTCAACTTCAAAGATAAAAAAGCTTTGGTGCGAGTTGATTTTAATGTTCCCCAAAGTGCTGATCTGAAAGTAACGGATAATACCCGAATTCAGGCGGTGAAACCTACGATCGAAAAAATACTGAATGATGGGGGATCTGTAATTTTAATGACGCATCTTGGAAGACCAAAAGGAAAATTTTCTGAGCAGTTTTCTCTAAAAAATATCGTTCCAGAAATAGAAAAAGTTCTCGGTAAGGAAGTAAAGTTCTGTAAGGATTGTCTAGGTGAGGATGCTGAAAACATGTCGGCCAACTTACAGCCTGGTGAAATTCTTCTGCTGGAAAATCTAAGGTTTTATGATCAGGAAGAAGCTGGAGATCGAGAATTTGCTGAAAAGCTATCTAAATACGCCGATGCTTATGTAAATGATGCGTTTGGTACAGCTCATAGAGAACATGCTTCTACTGCGGTTATTGCACAATTTTTTCCATCAACTAAATTTTTCGGTTTATTGATGGCTAAAGAATTGGAAGCTATTGATAAAGTATTAGGAAGTGGCGAAAAACCAGTAACGGCAATACTTGGCGGATCTAAAGTTTCAACTAAAATTACCATTATAGAAAATATTCTACCTGCGGTAAATAATTTAATAATCGGTGGTGGAATGGCTTTTACTTTTATTAAAGCTTTAGGTGGAAATATTGGAAATTCATTACTTGAAGAAGATAAAATTGATCTTGCCCTAGAAATTTTGGAAAAAGCAAAAGCATTGAATGTAAAAGTATATTTACCTGTAGATACTGTTATAGCAGATGAATTCAGTAATGATGCTGAAAGAAAAGAAGTAGATATTTATGATATTCCCGATGGTTGGATGGGATTGGACGCCGGTTCAAAATCCAGAGATTTATTTCACGATGTATTGATGAACTCTAGAACAATTTTATGGAATGGACCTATCGGAGTTTTCGAAATGCCTAATTTTTCCGAGGGAACTATTGCTTTAGGTGACAGTATTGCTGAATCGACCAAATTAGGAGCTTTTTCTCTAGTTGGAGGAGGCGATAGTGTTGCATTTGTAAAACAATTCGATTATGCTGATAAAGTAAGTTATGTATCAACAGGAGGAGGTGCAATGCTGGAAAGTTTAGAAGGACTTGAACTTCCGGGTGTAAAAGCAATCAATTATTAATTTTAGTTCTAAATAGAAAAAGTTTCCAAATTCCTTGGAAACTTTTTTTTTATAATTTTTTCAAAGCATTGATTCGAAATTTTCGAAAAATTGTTTCGTTTTCTTAAAAATTGACCTTCAGAAACCAGTCAAAAATCGAAAAACTATTTTTTTTCGATAATATATATCAAACTTGAAAATTCGTCGTTTTTTAAGCCCTTAAAATTAGAAATCGCTCCGTAAAACATTCCTTTGATCCAAAAAATAGGAGATTTTTTATATTTTTCGCTCAACATGGAGATATAAAATGAATCGAGTAGGAGAGGTTTAATTTTTTTGATTTTCCAGTTTTCATTGTTCATTAATTTTTCCATTCCCGATTTTGTGAAATGAAAAATGTGTCTTGGTACATCGTAAGCTGCCCAATATTCTTTGTATTTTTTTGCATCGTAAGAACCAGGATTGGGAACTGCGATAATTAGTATTCCTTTATCCTTTAATTTATCATGAAATTTTTTCAACATATTTTCTTGATCCTCGATATGTTCAAAAACATGCCATAAAGTAATGGCATCCAAACTTCCGTTTTCTATCGAATCGATTTCATTTATGAGTTGAGTTTTCTGAAGTTTCTGTTGTGCAAAATTTCTTGCTGCATCACTCGGCTCGAATCCAAAAGTCGTAAAATCGTCTTCTATAAATTTTAAAAATTCACCAGCTCCGCAACCATAATCTAATACAGTTGCATTCCGATACAGTTCCTGTGCGATGATATTTCTTTTATAATTTAAATTAAACCTTTGAAGAAATTTATAAAGCTTTTCCTTTAAACCTCCGGAATCCTGATGATGAGAAATATATTTTTCACTTTCATAATATGGAGCTAGATTTTTGGGAACCGGATAAGTTTTGTAAACACCTTTTATAGAAGTATCTATTAATTCGAAAGTTTCCTGAGACAAGAAATGATCTTTAATTTTCATTTATTTACATTTTTAAAAATGAAAACTTCAATAGTTAAATATTGAAGTTTTAAATTTATGGTTTCACGTGAAACATATGTTTTATCCAAATTTATCTTCCTAAATATACCAATAAAACATTGATGTCTGCGGGAGAAACTCCGCTAATTCTTCCAGCCTGAGCGATGGTTTTTGGCTGCACCTTCGTCATTTTCTGCTTTGCCTCTGAAGAAAGAGAACTGATTTTGGTAAAATCAAAATCTTCTGGAATTTTTATCGTTTCCAGACGATTGAGTTTTACAACATTTTCCTTTTCTTTTTCAATATATCCTTTGTATTTGATATTGATTTCAGCTTGTTCCTTTATTTCATCTTCATATTGTTGCGATACCTCTTTAATGAAATCGATTTCCTCTAATTTTTGAAGGTTCATGTTCGGTCTGGTAAGAATTTGTGCAGCACGGTATGCTTGATCAACAGGGGAGGAATCAATTGAATTTAAGATAGGATTAATGACTCCTGGTTTCAATGATGTTTCTTTTAAAAAGTGTTCCAATTCATTACTTTTCGCTATTTTCTCATGTACTCTTTTTAGGCGGTCTTCTTTTGCTAAACCTAATTCGAAAGCCTTTTCCGTCAAGCGAATATCTGCATTGTCTTGTCTTAGAAGTAAGCGGTATTCTGCTCTGGAAGTGAACATGCGATAAGGTTCTTCCGTTCCTTTAGTGATTAAATCATCGATTAAAACTCCGATATACGCCTCATCTCTATTGAGGATAAATTCCGCTTTGTCATGTACTTTGTTGTGAGCGTTTATACCAGCAATTAAACCTTGACCAGCAGCTTCTTCATAACCTGTAGTCCCATTGATTTGACCTGCAAAATAAAGGTTTTCGATTAATTTGGTTTCCAGCGTATGAAAAAGTTGAGTAGGAGGGAAGTAGTCGTACTCAATTGCGTAACCAGGGCGGAAAACTTTCACATTTTCAAATCCTGGAATATGTCTCATCGCTTTAATTTGAATGTCTTCAGGTAATGACGAACTGAAACCATTAACATATATTTCTACTGTTCTCCAACCTTCAGGCTCTACAAA
Source organism: Chryseobacterium senegalense (assembly GCA_001403755.1). Classification (GTDB taxonomy): domain Bacteria; phylum Bacteroidota; class Bacteroidia; order Flavobacteriales; family Weeksellaceae; genus Kaistella; species Kaistella senegalense. The sequence continues at coordinate 149,879 of CYUH01000014.1, forward strand.
CAACTGATGGCGGTTTCTTTCCGCAAAACGATTGATTTTATCCTCAATACTCGGACAATATCTTGGACCAATGCTCTGGATGGTACCATTGAACATCGGGCTTCTATCAAATCCTTCTCTTAGAATATCATGAACTGTTTCATTAGTATAAACAATATGACAACTGAGTTGTTTGGTTAGTTTTGGAGTATCTAAATAAGAGAATTTCTGAGGATTTTCGTCTCCTTTTTGTTCTTCCATTTTGGAATAATCCAGGCTTCTTCCATCTACCCGAGGTGGAGTTCCTGTTTTCATTCTTCCTGCTTCGAAACCTAAGGAAACCAATTGTTCGGTAATTCCGAAAGCTCTGGGTTCACCCATTCTTCCGCCGCCGAGTTGTTTGTCACCTACATGGATCAAACCATTTAGGAAGGTACCGTTGGTAAGAACCACGGATTTTCCTTTGATAGAAATTCCGAGCGACGTAACTACTCCTGTCACCTTATTATTTTCTATGATAAGGCTCTTTACCATATCTTGAAAAAAGTCAAGATTAGGAGTGTTTTCTAATGCTAAACGCCACTCTTCAGCGAATTGCATTCTGTCGTTTTGGGTTCTTGGTGACCACATAGCCGGACCTTTAGAAAGATTCAGCATTTTAAACTGTATAGCAGATTTATCCGCAACAATACCTGAGTAACCACCCATTGCATCGATTTCTCTTACGATTTGTCCTTTTGCAATACCACCCATTGCTGGATTACAAGACATCTGTCCGATGGTTTGCATGTTCATGGTTACCAGAAGTGTTTTCGAACCCATATTTGCCGCTGCAGCAGCTGCCTCACAACCTGCGTGTCCTGCACCTACAACTATGACGTCGTATATTTCGTTGATCATTTTATCGTTTATAAGAACTGATTAATATTGATTGTTTCACGTGAAACATTATTTAAAATTATTCCTATTTATGATTGATCATGGGGATTTTTTATTTTTAATTGAATTAAAAAGCCACATAATCAACATGAAAAATTTATAAAATATTTAAATAATAGTCTTCTTTGTTGCGCATTTCTTGAATCTCTTCTTCAGTTTTATCTTTATAACCGCAAAGATGGAGGATACCATGTGCTAAGACCCGGTGCAATTCAATATTAAAATCTTTGGAATGGGTTTCAGCATTTTCAGAAATGCGCGGCAAAGATACGAAAATATCTCCTGCAATAGTTTTCCCCTTTACGTAGTCAAATGTGATCACATCCGTATAATAATCATGCTGCAGAAAGTCTTGGTTTACTTTCAGCAGATATTCATCATCACAGAAAATATAATTAATGTCTCCGGGTTTTTTTTGTTCATTGGTGATTAAATTAATTAACCAATCTTTTGTTCTGTTGGAAAGAGCAATTTTATCAATGTTTTCAAAAAAGAATTGTATCATAATATTAGAACCAATGCCCCAGTATTACACTGAAAACATTATTTTTTTGAGTTAGGGATCTGCTATAATTAAATTTAATCTGGCCAAAAGGAGATTTGTATCCTGCCGTCAATCCAGCCGATGTTTCATTAATATGTAAGATATCATCAACTTTTACATCGTTAAATAAATTGGCGATGTTGAAATGTGCCGTCAAGAAGTAATTTTTGTGAACATTATATTGTAAACTATTGGTTGCAACAAGCAAATTTTGAGCATCAAGCTGTCCGAATTCATAACCCATTAATTTTACAAAATTGCCTAAATTCTGTTCGAAGATACCACCAATTCTGTAACGATAGTAGTTCGAAAGTTCTTCTCCAACCGTAACTCCGCCAAATAATCCTAAACGAAAAGTTAAGCGTGGTGAAAGCGGAAAATTGAGTTGGGAAGTAACTTTTATTTGTAAGGTTCTACCTTCTTGTTCATCATTCAGCAAATCCAAAGCTTTACCTTCTGCGTGCAGAAACAACCCTTTTGATGGGAAACTTTTATCATCCTGCGTATCGGTTTTAATGAAAACATAAGTGTTCACAAAGTTTTTGGGATTCGAGTAGGTTTTAACTCCATCAAATTTAGACTCAAAATAATCATGACTAATTCCACCACCAATAGCATATTTATCTCTCCATATAGATTGTATAAATAATTCATTGCGAAACCAATTCCATTTTTCATATTGGTTGGAATTAACGTCGGTAAGGTCAACTGTCATCCCGGACGCATAAGCTCCAAATCCCGGAATATAGCCGTTGTCGATGAAATAATTGAAATAATAGCGAGGTTTATCACCCACTACTACATCTAATGAAATAATCGAGTTTCGGAATAAAAGACGCTTTACGGTAGCATTTAGTAGTAATCCTGTCTTGAAAACTTCATCATAATGCAAACCAAATTTAAAGAAAAATCGGGTGTCGTCTTCTGTTACGGTAAGTTTGAGGAAATTATAGTTGCCTTTCTGGATGATGTCGTAATTAATCAAAGTGTAATTATTGGTAGCGTATAATTTATCGATCATCTTATTAATGCCACCGTAAGTTTGAAGGGATGGAACGCGCAAGTTCATTTTTCCCTGAACATAGTTTTTCTTAAAAATATGATTGTTTTCAAGTATTAAACTGTCGATCTTATATACGTTCGAATAAACAGAATTTAAGGGCGCACGAAGCACTGTTTCCTCTTTTTTAGGCAACAAAGACAGCGGTTGGATATATTTCTTCGCTTCAGCATAACCGGAGTCGAGAATGGCCTTTTTTGCATCATAACTGGTAGCGCTCATTCCCTCTAAATTGGGATGAATATTAATATCGGTGTATTGATATTGGTTTTTGGTTTCTTTCTGAATGCTAAAATCAATCACTTGGTTCAATATATCAATCGCAGATTGTAATTTTTCTCTCGTATTGAGTCCTTGGCTTAAATCAACTCCAATGACGATGTCGATACCTTTGTCTTTTAAAGGTTTGGAAGGATAGTTCACCGTCATCGCTCCATCAATGTATATGGAATCACCAATTTTTACAGGATCCATGAGCGAGGGAAATGCCGAACTCGCCATAATGGAACTTACCAAATCTCCTTTTTCGAAAATCTCCATTTTTCCACTTTCTAGATTGGTCCCTATACACATGAAAGGGATAGGCAATTTCGAAAAGTCATCAATTGTGGAAACATTTTTAAAGAGTTCTTTGAGCAGATAAATATTTTTCTGACCGGTGGATATTGCTTTAGGAACTACATTGATCTTTCCGTTTTTTACGGGTAAATTCAATATATATTTATCAACGGATTTATTAAAGAAGGTAGTTTCTTTTCTGTTTTTTTCGTTGGCGATAATATTGTAGAAATCGGTATCGAGCACAATTTTTTCTATTTCTTTACCCGAATATCCGGATGCATAAAGTCCACCTACAATTGCACCCATACTGGTTCCGGAGATATAATCGACCTTTACCCCCAAAGAATCCAGAACTTTCAAAACCCCGATATGGGAAAAACCTTTGGCGCCCCCGCCCGCAAGTGATAAACCAATTTTCGGATGCGAAGGCACCTTAAACCCTTCTTTTACTTGAGCAAACAAAGGATTACTGAGAAAAATTACAAGAAGCAGCAGGTGGAGTTGTTTCATTTAGTCTTTAATATAAATTCTTTTTACCCTTCTCGAAATTGAAGTAAGAACTTCGTAAGGAATTGTATTACAATAATATGCAAATTCTTCCAAACTTGGATTAGAATTGAAGATAATCACTTCTTCGCCTTCTTTTGCATTGGAATCGTCGATATCAATCATCATCATATCCATACAAACACTTCCAACGATAGGATATAATTTCTGATGAATGCCCACTTTTCCGATGGTATTACCAATTAATCTAGGTATTCCGTCCGCATAGCCTACAGGTATGGTTGCAATCTTCGTATCTTTTTCCGGTTGATATCTCCGACTATAGCCTACTGATTCACCTTTTTTTACATGAGATATTTGGGAAATTACAGTTTTAAAGGTTACTGCATTTTTCAATTGCTTTTTAATTTCTGGATGAGATGAAATTCCTACCATTCCAATCCCAATTCTTACCATATCAAACTGATAATCAGTATAACTTACAATTCCGGATGTGTTGAGGATGTGTCGAATCGGTCGGTACTGTAGTCCATTCACTAAATATTCTGAATTTTTAGTGAAAGTATTAATTTGTTCTAAAGTATATTCTTCGCCTTCAGGTACGTCCGACGAAGATAAATGGCTGAAAATCGATTGTACTTTCACATTCATCAACTTCAACTTTTCAATGAGTTCATCCAATTCATCTTTCTTAAAACCAAGTCGATGCATTCCAGTTTCTAGTTTAATATGAATGGGATATTTCTTGTTAACTCCTTTTTGAATGAGCTGCTGATGAAATAATTCCAAAACGCGCAAACTATAAATTTCCGGCTCTAAATCATAATCGATAATAATATTGTAGCTGTGTTGCTCCGGATTCATCACCATAATCGGCGTTGTAATCCCGTTTTTCCTTAGATCAACACCCTCATCTGCATATGCTACACCAAGATAATCGATGTGATGATGTTGTAAAAATTCGGCAATTTCATAACCGCCTAATCCGTATGAGTACGCTTTTACCATCGCCATCATTTTGGTCTTGGGCTTTAACAATCCTTTATGAATGTTGATATTATGAAGAATTGCATTTAAATTCACCTCCAAGACCGTGTCGTGTTTCTGTAGTTCTAAATGGTTTTTTACTTTATCGATTTCGAATTTTCGCGCTCCTTTTAAAAGAATGAGCTCGTTTTCTATTTGGTTGAGCTGTTGGCTATCAATAAGTTTACTGGTGCTGTCGAAAATATAAGTTTCTGCAGTGAACAGTTTTTCGTATTGGGTAATTTCTTCACCAATGAGGAATATTTTACTGAAATGCTGCAGGTTGGTTAAGTCCGCAACTTCATGATAAAGTTGTTCGGAATTTTTACCTTCCACAAAATCAGTTAAGATCAGTGTTTTCTTAGGCTTATTGTATTCTTTGATAAACTGATAAGCGATTTTCAATGAATCCAGATCCAGATTATAGGAATCGTTGATTATTAAATTATTGCGGACGCCATTTACACTTTCAAGTCGCATTTCAATGGATTTCAGCGCATTGATTTTATTAATGATTTTTGGCGTTGAAAAATTAAAATCTTGTAAAACTGCGATTATGCAAAGCGCGTTGCTCAGCGTCGCCTCGTCTCTCTGTTGTGCAGGAAGCATAAATTCTTCATCAAAATATTGAATTTCTAAATTGGACGATCGATCAGTCCAATCATTTTTAATATAGAGCTGATTATGATTTTCAAGCCCATAAGAAATTAATTTTTTCCTTGAATACAATTCATGTACTTTTCGGTAAACCAATTGATTATCTCCATTAAAAATAATCGTTTTGGAATCTTTGAATAATTTTAATTTTTCATCAATCAGTTGTTCCTCACTTTCAAAATTAGATGCATGTGCGGCGCCGATATGTGTTAAAATTCCAATTTCCGGAGAGAAAATTTCTTCCATCTTCTCCATTTCTGCGGGCTTAGAAATTCCCACCTCGAAAATCCCGATTTCATCATTCTTTCCGATTTGTAACAAGGAAAGTGGAAGACCGATTTGTGAATTAAAACTTTTCGGACTCTTCACGGTTTTATAATCACCAAAAAGACTTTGATAAAGCCACTCTTTTACAATGGTTTTGCCATTGCTGCCGGTAATTCCAACTGTTTTTAAGTGGTATTGCGAAAGATGATATTTTGCTAGTTTTTGAATAAAATCAACCGAATTTTTTACCAAAATCCAAGTGATATTCTCAATTTCGGGAAGTTGATGTTCTGCAATAATAATTTTTATTCCTTTTTCAACTGCAGCATGGATATATTTTTCGCCGGAATTCTTTGATGTAGTGATTGCTACAAAAGCGGAATTCTCAGGAGAGTAGATATTTCGGCTATCGAAATCAATATTTTTTACCAACAGTTGTCCTTCGCCTATCAGTTCAGAATCTGTAATTTCAGAGAGTTGTTGGGTAGTGTAGTTCATTATTTATTCCTGTTCAGATATTCTTCATTGAAAACTTTTCGGCTTACGGCTTCGTAACTTTCGGTTTCGCCAAGTTGTACCAAGTCTTTATTGGTTGATATACGCATCGAATGATTAGCCAAATTGCCTGTTCTTTTGCAAATCGCATGAACTTTAGTTACATATTCCGCTGTCGCCATTAAATTGGGCATTGGACCAAACGGTCGGCCCATGAAGTCCATATCCAAGCCGGCAATTACCACTCGTATTCCATTGTTTGCCAATTGATTAGCAATTTCTACAATACTGTCGTCGAAAAACTGCGCTTCGTCAATTCCCACTACATCACAAGTTGATCCCAAAAGGAGAATCTCATTCGGACTTTCTACCGGAGTACTCCTTATTTTGTTTTGATTGTGGGAAACTACCTCCTCTTCCGCATATCGAGTATCGAGTCTGGGTTTAAAAATTTCCACGTTTTGACCTGCCATTTCTGCTCGTCGAAGCCTGCGAATAAGTTCTTCGGTTTTTCCCGAAAACATCGATCCACAGATAACTTCCATCCATCCGCTTTGTTTTGCGTGATTAATTGTATTTTCTAAAAACATTTGTTAATTTAGCCGTAATATTTAAAGACCAAAATTAAGGAAATTTAATAGCTTAACTATGCAAAAACTTCAAGATATACAGGAAAAAATTTTTTTTGAATCCAAAAGTATTCTCGAAACACTTTCAAAAATTAATTCCAAGGAAGAACTGCTCGCAAAACAAGATTTGTTTGCTGAAATTACCGATCGAATCGCCTTTCTGAGGATTTTGGAAAAAAATATAGATGTGCTTTCGTCACCTTCTTCGGCTCCGGAAATTCCAATTCAGCAAATGGAATTAAATGCTGTTCAGGCAGTTTCTCACCATGAAAATGATACTGAAATACCTTTATTTGAAGAAGATATTATCGAAGAGGAAGTAATTTTCACGAATGAACTTAATGAAATTGCAGAGTTCGAACCATCGGAAGTTCTCGCTGTTATGGAGGAACCGGCCATAGTTGAAGAAAATAAAATGGAAGAAATTGCGCAACCGGAAATTATCAATGATGATCATGAAATTGCTGCGCAAAAGGAAAAAGAATTTCTAGAAATGGAAGAGCGCCGCCGAAAAATTGTAGAATTTCATAAAGAAGATGTAAAAATGCCGCCGAAAGAAGTTCAGGATGAAAATAGAACGGAGCAGCCTTCATTGGAAAAGAAATTCAAACTTGCTCATATTAAAGGTTTAAAGGCGGTTCAGAATCTTTTTGATCAAGATCCGTTGGAAGATTTAGAAGAGAAGCCACTCAAAACAAATCCGGAAATTACCTCTCCGGGAAGCATTGCGAAGAGCAATATTCCGACCGATTTTATGGAGGCAGAAAAAAGAAAACCTGAATTCCGACTGGATTTGAATGATAAAGTTGCTTTCACTAAACATCTCTTCAATGGCGATCCAGATGAACTGAAAAAAACGATCGATCAACTGAATTCTTACGATAATCTGGAAGATGCAAAACAATATTTAAGCGATGTTTATTACGCCAAAAACTGGACTAAAGTTGACGAATTTGCGCAACGACTGTGGGGATTGGTTGAAAATAAATTTCTATAATGTACTGAAAATCAAAGAATGATTAAAAATATTAACGATTTCCAGAATGTATTCTTTATCGGCCTTGCTGGTGTGGGAATGAGTGCGATTGCACAATATCTGAAAGGAATCGGAAAAAATGTTTCGGGAAGCGACCGCTATTTCTTGCCCGAAACTTACAACAAAACAAAAACTCAATTAGAAAACGAAGGAATCAATTGTTTCCTACAGGACGGAAGCGGAATAACCAAAGAGACCGATTTGGTAGTTGTTTCCACAGCAATTGAAGACTTTGTTTTCGAAGTTCAAAAAGCAAAGGAACTCGGAATCCAGATTATCAAAAGAAGCGAACTACTGTCAATCATTGCCAAAAGTAAAAAAACAATTGCAGTTGCAGGAACTTCCGGAAAATCAACGACATCTGCGATGTTATTTCAGATTTTACTTGATGCTGGCCTGGAACCAAGTATTATTTCCGGCGCAGGTTTAACCTCAATTATCAAGCAAGGAAAAATAGGAAATGCAGCCGTTGGTAAAGGCGAGTGGTTGATCATCGAAGCGGACGAAAGCGATGGTTCAGTGGTTCAATACGAGCCCGAAATCGGTTTACTTTTAAACATCGATAAAGATCATCAGGAAATTGAAGAATTGATTGAATTATTTACCATTTTTAAAAATAATACCAAGAGTTTATTTGTTGTAAATCAATCGAATACATTGGCAAAAACATTGTCCGCAAACGCCAAAAATGATTTCGGTTTTGATAATAAAAATGCCGGATTTTCTGCTGAAAACTTTCAACAAAACGGCTTTCATTTAAGTTTTGAAGTTCTCAATCAAAAATTCGAAATGAATGCTATCGGAAGACATTCCGCAGAGAATGCAACTGCAGCGATTGCTGTAGCTCACCAAATCGGAGTAGATTTGAAAGTTTGTGCGGAAAGTTTGTCGAAATACGAAGGAATTTATCGCCGTCATCAGATTCTTGGGCAGAAAAAAGGTATTTGGGTGATTGATGATTATGCACACAATCCAGCAAAATGTGCGGCAAGTATTAAGGCTTGTCAACCTTTGGCAGAGAAAGTGGTGGCTTGGTTTCAACCCCATGGTTATGGACCAACAAGATTTTTGAGGCAAGATTTTGTAGAAGAAATTTCAGAGGCTTTGAGACCTCAGGATGAAATTTGGATGAGCGAAATTTTCTACGCCGGAGGAACTGCCGTGAAAGATATTTCTGCCAATGATTTAATTGAAGACATCAAAAAGAAAGGCAAAAAAGCGTACTTCGTGGAAGATAGAAACAATCTGCTCGAAGTACTGAATCCTGAACTGAAAGAAGGAACCGTTCTTCTGCTCATGGGCGCGAGAGATCCAAGTTTGGAGGAATTTTGTAAAGATGTATTCGAGAAACTGTAAATCAGTCCGCAGCGGATTAAAGTTAAAATAAATGTCGGGAATCCTGTATTTTGTTCCAACACCGATTGGAAACCTTGAAGATATGACTTTCAGAGCGATAAAACTGCTGAAAGAAGTAGACTATATTTTGTGCGAAGATACCCGGACTTCTGGTATTCTCTTGAAACATTATGAAGTTTCTAAACCCCTTAAAGCGTATCATTTACATAACGAACATCAATCTACACATAAAGTAATCGAAGATTTAAAAAACGGACAAAACATTGCGATTATTACCGATGCGGGAACTCCGGGAATTTCCGATCCCGGCTACCTTTTAGCAAAAGCCATTGCTGATGAAAATCTCGAAATGCAGTGTTTGCCGGGTGCGACAGCTTTTGTTCCGGCTTTGGTGGTTTCCGGATTGCCCAACCACGATTTTTATTTCGCCGGATTTTTACCTCAAAAAAAAGGCAGACAAACGAAATTGAAACAACTCGCTGAGGAAAAGAAAACCATCATCCTTTATGAAAGTCCTCATAAAATCAATACCACTTTGGAACAGATTAAAGAGTTTTTTGGTGACGCAACTAAAGTGAGTTTGAGCCGGGAAATTTCAAAAAAATTTGAGGAAACTAAACGTGGAACTATCAATGAGTTAATTGAATTCTCTAAAAGTAAAACTTTAAAAGGAGAAATCGTTCTTGTCATTAACAATTCTGAAAAAGAAGAGCAGGACACCGAGAAACCTGTTTCTAAAAACAAGTATAAAAATATAACTAATTAAACTAAAATATGGGATTATTAGAAGGAAAAGTTGCCCTCATTACTGGCGCGACACGCGGAATCGGAAAAGGTATTGCTGAAGTTTTCGCTAAAGAAGGTGCGAAAGTAGCTTTCACCTACGCTGGTTCAGTGGATAAAGCTAAAGTTTTGGAAGAAGAACTTTCAAAAATTACAACCGCAAAAGGTTATCAATCGGATGCTTCCGATTACGAAGCTGCTCAGAAATTGGTCGATGATGTGATGGCTGAATTCGGCAAAATTGATATTTTGGTGAATAATGCCGGAATTACCCGCGATAATTTGATGCTCAGAATGTCGAAAGACGATTGGGACACTATTATTAAAGTGAATTTAGATTCAGTATTTAACCTTACGAAGGCGGTTATTAAGCCGATGATGAAGGCTAAAAGCGGTTCGATCATCAATATGACTTCCGTAGTTGGAGTGAAAGGAAATGCCGGACAAGCAAATTATGCTGCTTCAAAAGCGGGTGTAATTGGATTTTCTAAATCAATTGCTTTGGAATTAGGTTCCCGAAATATCCGTTGCAACGCGATCGCTCCTGGATTTATCGAAACAGAAATGACTGCTGCTTTAGACGAAAAAACCGTACAAGGTTGGAGAGAAGGAATTCCTTTGAAACGTGGCGGACAACCGGAAGATGTGGCAAATGCCTGCGTTTTCCTCGGTAGCGAAATGTCTTCGTACATCACCGGCCAAGTTCTGAACGTCGATGGTGGAATGTTAACTTAATAAAATAAAACCTTCGGGGATTCATTTCCTTGAAGGTTTTTTTATCCTAAAATTTTTTAAAAGATACCGATGTGGCTACACCTTGGTATGGTTAGTTTACAATTTATTTCCATGAAATGGACAAAATATCCAGTTTCCGCTCATTTTTTGTTGATCGATTGGACAGGATTTTTCTTTCATTAAAGAAACTAACGGCAATTTCCATTGAAATATTTCTCCATTCAAGTCCATTTTGAAACTTCCCGGCAGCGTTGGATCGATGATTCTTTTTCCATTTTCTAAATTATTATAGATAAAAAAATTAACGCCGGATCCCATTTTTCCGAGCATTTGTGCAAAGAGCGGTTTCAAGGTTTGGTTTACGATAATGAGCACTTTATCATCAATTTCTGATTCTCTCAAAGGTGCCACTTTCTGATTTTGAAGGCCATAAAAAATAACCTTTTTGCTCGAATCATTGACGCTGAAATTAAAAACTCCACTTTTAGAATCTAAGGTGTAATCGCCCGCCGCTATAATCGTGTAATCATTTAATAGTTCCTTTAAATATTCCACTTGCTGGCGAGTAACGGTAGGGTTTTCCTGCAATGCAACTTCCCAATATTCAGTGGGAATCCACCACACGATCTTCATGTCATTTTCATTCTGCTTAATGAATTGAATTTCTTCAATCATCTGGTCTGTCTGGGTTTTTTCTTGTGAATAACTCAATATTCCATAACATAAAAAAAGAAGAATTGCATATTTTTTCATCTTAAATATTTATAAATTTCCAAAAATTTCGTTATGCTGCTCCTGAACCCGGATAAAAGTGGTTCGTTTCGAGAGTTCTCTCAGCTCACTCGCACCCACATAAGTACAGGTTGAGCGGACACCGCCTAAAATATCTTTCACCGTCTCAGCAACTGGACCTTTGTAAGGAACTTTCACAGTTTTTCCTTCGGATGCGCGGTATTCCGCGACACCACCGGCATGTTTATCCATCGCAGTTTGCGAGCTCATTCCGTAGAAAAGTCTGAATTTCTTTCCATTTTCTTCGATGATTTCGCCGCCACTTTCATCGTGCCCGGCAAACATTCCGCCGAGCATCACAAAATCGGCACCGCCACCAAAAGCTTTCGCTACATCTCCAGGAATTTTACATCCGCCATCGGAAATAATGTGGCCGCCCAATCCGTGAGCAGCATCGGCGCATTCGATAATTGCGGAAAGTTGTGGATATCCAACTCCGGTTTTTATTCTTGTGGTACACACCGATCCGGGACCAATTCCTACTTTGATGATGTCGGCTCCGGCCAATATCAGTTCTTCCACCATTTCGCCTGTTACTACATTTCCGGCAATAATGGTTTGGGCTGGAAAGTTCTTCCTGGCATTTTTTACAAACTCCACGAAATGTTCGGAATATCCGTTGGCAACGTCAATACAGAGGAATTGAATTTTCGGATGTTCATCGATGATTTGTTTTATTTTCGCTTCATCCGCTTTACCGGTTCCGGTACTTAAGGCAATGTAATCGTAAATAGAATCGGGCTGATTACTGAGAAATTCTGTCCATTCTTGCGGGCTATAATGTTTGTGAACCGCGGTCATGATTTGATTTTTTGCAAGTGCTTCTGCCATTTCAAAAGTTCCCACGGTGTCCATATTTGCAGCGATTATGGGTACGCCGCTCCATTTTTTCTTCGAGTTTACGAAGTTGAAATTTCTTGCCAAGCTTACTTGTGATCTACTTTTCAGGGTTGACCTTTTTGGGCGGATCATCACGTCCTTAAAACCCAGTTTTATTTCGTTTTCTATTCGCATTGTGCTGATTTTTACAAAACGAATTTAGGGGAAATAATTGTGTTTTTGAAGATATTAAAATAGCAGTGTAGAAAAAAAGACTTCTTATCAAAGATAATTTCTAATTGTTTCTTTGAAAAATGGAGGTTCATTTACTTATTTTCTCTTATTGTCTTTCTCATCTTTTTCTACAAAAATCCGATAAGACATTGGAGAAATAATGCCTTTATAATAGTTTTTTATTACAGATGCATCAAAGTTGATACGAAGTTCTTTACACCAAATTCGATATCTATGATAGATAAAGTAATGATAAGTAGATGTTTCACATTAAAAAATCTCCTTTCTTTTGGATTTAAAGCAGGAGATTTAAGATATTTTGATAAAAGTTTATTTAATGCTTTTGCTTGTTATGATAGCGGAGGTCTATTATTCCATTATTCCTTTTAATTGATCGAGGTATTCATAAGCAGTTAAATCAAATTTTACCGGAACAACAGAGATATATCCTTCTGATAATGCTACTTCATCTGCATTTTCGCTGGTGTCCATATTGTTGAAATAACCGGTAAGCCAGTAGTATTTTTTGCCGTGTGGGTTGATGCGTTCATCGAAGCTTTCTTCCCACTTTGCATAGGCTTGTTTGCAAACGCGGATTCCTTTAATTTCAGAGGATTTTATTTTAGGAATATTCACATTCAAAACAACTCCTTTCGGAATTGGGTTGGCCAATACCTTTCTCACAATATCCTGAATATGGGTTTTCGCTTCCTTGAAATTGGCGTCCCAAGAGAAATCTAAAAGCGAGAAACCGATGGCTTGTAGACCTTCTACACCGGCTTCCACCGCAGCACTCATCGTTCCGGAATAAATAACATTGATGGAAGAATTGGCTCCATGGTTAATTCCCGAAACTACAAGATCGGGTTTTCTGGTAAGGATTTTATCGAGGGCGAATTTCACACAGTCAACGGGAGTTCCGCTCAGTGAATAATCTTTTTGTGGTCCTTCCAAGTTGATTTCTTCGAAGGTTAGGGTAGAATTGATCGTAATCGCGTGGCCTTTTCCGCTTTGTGGCGAGTTGGGTGCTACCACCACTACTTCGCCAATTTCATTCATAAATTCCACCAGGTTTCGGATTCCCGGCGCGGTGATTCCATCGTCATTGGTCACTAATATCAAAGGTCTTTGCATATAATTATAGGGTTTCAACAAATTTACTTAAAAAAATAGTGTTCAAATAATAATAAGGTATTAATTTTGATATTTTGTAAAACCCTGTAACAAAACCCTAAAATCCTTAACAAATTAAGTTATTTATATCAATTCTATGTTCAAGAAATTAAAACTCAATACTTTATTGCTTTTCATCCCGCTTACCAGCTTGGTGTTCTGCTTTAATTCTCCTAAAAATGATGACGAAAAGATGTCGACCATTATGGTGAGTGTGAAGAACACGCTCAGCTATTTGCATTATTCGCCAAAACCTATTAATGACGCCTATTCCGAGGAAGTATTTAAGCACTATTTCGAAACCGTGGATGCTTCCAAAAGATATTTCCTGCAATCGGATATGGATGAATTTGGAAAACACAGAACGAAATTAGACGATTACTTGAATCAAGGCGATCTTACTTTCTATAAACTGACGGTGGATCGACTTTACCAAAGAGTTGATGAAATCGATAAAATCACTCAGGATATTCTTAGCAAACCGATTAATTTAGATGAAGACGAAACTTTGGTTTTGGAACCTAAACTGAAGAAATATCCGGCGAACGCAAAGGAACTTTCCGAAGAATGGAAAAAATACATCAAATACAATATCCTTCAAGAAATGGAATCGCTTACTGCTAAGGAAGAAATGCAGAAAGAGAAAAAAGATTCTGTACAGAAATTTCAGTTGAAAGATACCATCAAACTAGAAATCCTCACTCCGGAGCAGAAAAGAATTAAAGCAACTGCTGAGGTAAAAGATCTGGTAACTGATACTTTTAGAAGATTCAAAAAGAGAAACAAAATGGATTGGTTTACCGTTTATATGAACGCATATACCGAAGTTTTCGATCCACATACCAACTATTATTCCCCGAAAAACAAAGAAGATTTCGATACTCAGTTTACTGGAAAAGTAATCGGTATTGGGGCAATTATTCAGGAGAAAAAAGGATATTTATACTTGGGAGCACTTACAATTGGAGCGCCTGCATGGAAATCAAAACAGCTATCAGAAGGCGATAAAATTTTGAAAGTTCGCTCCAAACCCAATGCAGATCCAGTAAATGTTGTAGGGATGCTTTCCGATGAAGCCGTACGTTTGATTCGGGGTGAAAAAGGCACGAAAGTTACTTTAACCGTTGAGAAAAAAGACAAAACCATCAAGGAGGTTACCATGATTCGTGAAGAAGTAGCCATCGAAGATACTTTTGCTCGAAGCATTATCGTAAATTCTGCAGATGGTAAAAAATACGGGTTCATCAATTTACCAAGTTTTAATGCCGATTTTGAAGATTCTAAAGGTAGAAATGCTTCTGATGATATTAAAAATGAACTGATCAAGCTCAAAGCTCAGAAGGTTGAGGGAATTATCCTGGATCTTAGAAACAATGGTGGTGGAAGTTTAACCGAGGTGGGCGACATTATGGGATTATTCATGAATGCCGGTCCTTACGTTCAGGTGAAAGATGGAAACGGGAAAATTCAAACCTTAAAAAATAAAACCAACGCTCCACTTTGGACAGGCCCATTGGTGATTATGCAAAACGAACTTTCCGCATCGGCATCTGAGATTTTGGCAGGTGCAATGCAAGATTACGGAAGAGCGGTAGTCATCGGTTCGCCACAATCTTTCGGGAAAGGTACCGTGCAAACGTTTGTTGATCTTAACAGATTTTTAAATACCAATGACGATTTCGGTTCTTTGAAACTGACGATTCAGAAATTTTACAGAATCACCGGAGAATCTACTCAAAGAAAAGGGATTGAATCCGATATTAAAATGAAAGATTTCTTCACTTATGCCGAAATTGGCGAACGTTACGACGATTTTGCTTTGGCTTGGGATAAAATTCCTGCAGTGCCTTATCAACCCGTAAATTATTTCTCACTTGCTGCACTACAAAAAGGAATCGAAACGCGATTGCAGAACAACAAAACGTATCAATTGGTGCAGGAATCTGCTCAGTGGAAAGAAAATTTGGATAAAGAAGAAAGCATTTCTTTGAAACAAAGCAAATTCAATGAAGTGATGAAAACCCGAAAAGCTCAAATTGAAAAATTTAAAGCTTTAGATAAGTTTAATAATGGGCTTAAATTCACTTTAAATCCTGATGAGGTCATCAGAGAAAAAAAGGATGAAGCATTCGCTAAAAAGTCTGAGAATTGGGTGAAAAACCTGAAACGTGATCTCTATCTACAGGAAGCGATTACGGTAATCGGCGAAATAAAATAAATAACAAATTTTATAACTCACAAAACCATCGGATTTCCGATGGTTTTGTTTTTTACCTTTCGGAAAAGGAAAACGGACATTCAGTAAGAAAAACTTTTAATTATCTTTAGCTTCGGATACTTTTGTACAAGAATTTCAATCATGAATAGAAAAAGCATCATCACAATTTCCTGGATTTCCTTTTTTATAGGGATTTTCATCTTTGTGTTTTTTAGCACAGAGAAGACGCCGCAGATGTTGCTGCTCAATATTATCATTGCCGGACTATACACTTTCGTGCTTTCTTTAGGAAATGGTTTGGTGAATGATACACTTTCTAAAAGATTTTCTTGGGTAAATGAAACCAAGGAGCGCGTAATTTTTGGAATTATTGCCACTGTTTTGGTGAATGTAGTGCTGGTTTTTTTCTGCAATTATGTAAACTTTATCATTTTTCAGAAACAAGATTTTTCAGGATTTTTATCCGGAAATATGGGCTTAAATAATTGGTTTACCATTAATGTAGCATTGCTGATTTCGGCGATTCTCCATGCCAAAAATTTCATGGAAGAATGGAAAAAATCCACAAGAAAGGAGGTTGTAGAACAGAAACTCATCGCCAAATCGGCCAATGCACAGTTTGAAAGCCTGAAAAATCAGCTCGATCCTCATTTTCTTTTCAATTCTTTAAATGTTTTAAGCGCATTAATTGATGAAAATCCAGATCAGGCGCAACGTTTTACCGCATCGATGTCGAAGATTTACCGCTATGTTTTGGAGCAAAAAGACAAAGAATTGGTAACAGTAGAGGAGGAGCTAGATTTTGCAAGAACCTATTGCAACCTTCTGAAAACCCGTTTCGAGGATAGCGTGAATTTCGAATTTCAGGTAGATGAAAAAGAGAAAAAATCTTTTGTAGTACCACTTTCCTTACAATTGCTTTTGGAAAACTGCATTAAACACAACTTCGCCACTTCACAAAAACCGCTTAATATCAGAATCTATTCGGAAGAAGGATATCTGCTAATTGAAAATAATTTAATGGCGAGAGAACAGGTCAAAGAAAGCGCAGGAATCGGACTTTCCAACATTGTTCAGCGGTATTCGTTATTAACCAAACAAAATGTATTTATCGAAAAATCAAAGGATTTCTTCCGGGTGAAAATCCCAATATTAACTCAAAAAATTACTGCCATGACTACACAACTTTCACACGAACAAATGGCCTACGAAAAAGCCTCAAAACGCGTAGAAGAACTCAAAGGTTTTTACGGAAATTTAATTTCTTACTGTATTTTTATCCCATTTTTAATTTTTATCAATTTCCAAACTTCGCCTCAATATTATTGGTTTTGGTGGCCGATGTTAGGTTGGGGAATTGGCTTGATTTCTCACGGAATTAAGACTTTTGGTATCGGTACAGATTGGGAAGAACGCCAAATCAAAAAGTACATGGAAAGAGAAGAAGAAAACGCAAAAAAATTAAAATAATTATGGAAAATATCAACCTATATAAAAGAGCGCTCAATAAATGGAATTTTGTAAAAAAATTCTACTTAAAGCTGGCAATTGTAATTATTTTCAACATATCATATTCTTGTTTCTTATACTTTAGAAAAGGAGAAATGATGAATCATGTAAGCTTATATTTCTTATTTTTTTCAGCAATGTATTTGGCTTATCATATTTTGAAATATGTGTTGATCAATTTCTTTATAAATTCTAACAAAAACTTCACTTTAGAAAAAAAGGAAATCTTCTTCTTTTCACACGTCTCACTTTTCATAATATTGTTCATAATGAAGTTGGTAATTGACCTAAACAGAACCGTTTATAATAAGGACATTTTTGAAGATTATTCAAGTTTCTTATTCTGGTTTCCTATAATTTTGTTACACGGAATAGTAGTTTTAAATCCACTTAAAAATTGGGAACAAAGAAAAACCAAGGAATTGATGGAGAAATACAAGTAGAATAATTAAAAAAAAGAAGCCTTTAACAATCAAAAAATAAGAATGTAGAAAAATAAAACTTAAATAACCATGAAAAACTTTAACGAAAACAATATCAAGTATTTAGAAGCTCAGAAAAGAGTGAAGAAACTCAAAGGGTTTTATATTCATGCGACAGTTTATGTGTTGGTAAATTTGTTTCTCATCGCAAGAAATATTCAGCAAGGCGAATCTATTTTGAGTTTGGATAATTACTGGACTGCATTGTTCTGGGGAATCGGACTTTTGGGACATGCTTCAAGCATCTTTTTACCGAACCTTTTTCTTGGTAAAGGTTGGGAAGAAAGAAAAACCAAAGAATTAATGGATAAGTATAGATAATAATATAAAAAATGGAACCTATAAACAATAAAAATATTAAGTACGAACGAGCTAGAAAAAGAATGAAAGAAATCAAAGGATTCTATATTCATGCTTTGTTTTTTGTTTTGGTAAATATATTATTGATAATAATGAAATTTATTTACGGGGAACATGTTGTTGGAGAACCGCGGATAAAAATAAGTCAATTCCTTACCATAATTCTTTGGGGAGTTGGTTTATTAGCTCATGGATTGTCTGTATTTCTACCTAATTTTATCTTTGGTAAGAACTGGGAAGAAAAGAAAATTCGTGAATTGATGGAAAGAAACAGAAATTTGAAAATATGAATGTAGTAATTATCGAAGACGAAAAGCCAGCCGCAAGAAAATTAGAACGATTGTTGAGTTTATTTACTGATTTAGAGTTGGTTGCAACGATCAATTCTGTGGAAGAAGGAATAAAGTGGTTTTCGGAAAATCCGCACCCAGATTTGATATTTTCGGACATTGTTTTGGGCGATGGTTTGTCTTTTGACATCTTTGAAAAAATTCCGACCAAAAGTTTCATGATTTATACCACAGCTTTTGATCAATACACTTTAAAGGCATTTAAACTCAATTCCATCGATTATCTTTTGAAACCAATTATGGAAGATGATTTGCAAAAGGCGATTGATAAATTCAAGAGTTTCTTACCTGATGATGGTGTTCGTAATGTCCACGAAATCAAATCTTTAATTAAAGAAGAAAAACAGAAGCTATCAAGAATTTTGGTTAAAATAGGTTACAATCTCAAAATTGTACAAACCGATGAGGTTTCTTGTTTTTTTAGCGAGAATAAAATTGTCTATCTACAAACCAAAGAACGGGTTTTTCCTACCGATTTCACGTTAGAAGAATTGCAGGAAGTTCTCGATAATAAGTGTTTCTTCAGGGTAAATCGCCAGTTTATCATCAATTCAAATTACATCAAAAACATCCATACTTCTCCCTATTACAAAGTGGAAATGGAGTTTCAACCTGCGGAAGAAATTTCCGTGAGTCGCGATAGAGTAAAAGATTTTAAAGATTGGTTGAGCAAATAGGTTACGAAATAACGCCACTTCCGATCAATTCCTCGTCAAGATACCAAGCTGCAAATTGCCCCTCTGCAATCGCCGATTGTGGATTTTCAAATTCGATGAACAATCCTTCTTCAAATTGGTATAACGTTGCACTTTCCAAAGCTTGACGGTAACGAATTCTTGCTTGAACGTTCATGGATTCTCCTTTTTTTAAGCGCAAATCTTCTCGAACCCAGTGAATTTCAGAAGGTTCTATTTTCAACGCAGTTCGGAAAAGTCCTGGGAAGTTTTTTCCTTCACCCACGAAAATGGTGTTGGTTTCCATGTCCCGCGAAATGATGAAACACGATTCTTTGTGTCCGCCAATTCCTAAACCTTTGCTTTGCCCGATGGTGAAATAGTGCGCACCTTGGTGTTTTCCAATCACTTTACCGTCGGATTTTTGATATTTTATTTTCTTTGAAAGAAATTCTAATTCTTCTAATTTTGATGAAAATTTCGGTTTTTCTGTATGAAAGGCTTCAAAATCATTAAAAATTTCTACAATTTCGCCTTCTTTTGGTTTTAGTTGTTGCTGAAGAAAAGTCGGTAAACTTACTTTCCCGATAAAACATAAACCTTGAGAATCTTTTTTGTCGGCAGTTACCAACCCGATTTCTTTAGCGATTTCTCGAACTTCCGGTTTGGTAAGTTCACCAATCGGGAATAATGCTTTGGACAGCTGATCTTGGCTAAGCTGACATAAGAAGTAAGATTGGTCTTTATTATTGTCTTTTCCGGCTAGAAGATGGAAAATTTCTTTGCCGTTCTCATCGAATGTGGATTCTACACGCGCGTAATGTCCGGTCGCCACTTTATCGGCTCCTAAGGACAATGCGGTTTTCATGAAAACATCAAATTTCACCTCGCGATTGCAGAGAACATCGGGGTTTGGGGTTCTTCCTTTTTCGTATTCAGCAAACATATAATCCACGATCTTTTCCTTGTAAAGTTCGCTCATATCGATAACCTGATATGGGATTCCCAACTTTTGGGCAACCATGAGAGCATCGTTGCTGTCTTCAATCCACGGACATTCGTCTTCCAAAGTTACGGAAGCATCGTTCCAGTTCCGCATGAAAAGTGCTACCACTTCATGCCCTTGCTTTTGCAATAAATACGCGGCTACACTAGAATCTACACCGCCGGATAAACCTACTACTATTTTCATATTATTGTTACGCTTTCGTTAAGGGAAAGTTTTACGGGCGCAAAGTTACAACAATATACTAAACTAAAACACGCTAAGAATAAATCCTTTAAATAGCAATCATTGAGAAAAAGTAAAATAGACTACAAAAAAAAACGCTTCCGTTTTAGAAAGCGTTATATGATATTGAAAAAGAATGTTTAAGGCTTTTTTGCTAAAAAGTATTCTGCTTCACCTTTCCCCCAATTAGGGTCTAATTTCGTTTTTGGCTGATACACTGTATACTGATCCAAGGCTTTTTGAAATAACTCAAGTCCTTTCGATTTGCTTCCTCCGAATTGTTCTGGAGTGTAGTAAGTATCTTCTGCTCTCATTAAGGTTATTCTAGGATTTTGAGCATCCATTTTTTCAGCTTTTGACAGGGCTTCAGCAGCTAACATCCCTTCACTCATAAATCGCTGTTGAGGATTTACCATCATTTTCAGAGAATGAATCATCTTCTGTAAAATTAGATTTTCGGCACTCTCTTTATTTAATTCCATTGCTAAATCGAGATATTTCTGGGCTTCGGCTGCGATGGGATCCAGTGCTTCTTTTTTGCCTTCGCGCATCAGCATTCTTCCTTTTTGAATGGTAGCAAAAGCTGCATAATAGTAGGGTAGCCATTGGGTTTTTTCTTTGTCGCCAATTCTTTTGAAATCGTTTGCTAAACTGGTATAATCATCCGCGGCTTTTTGCTGCTCTACCATCGCTACTTTTTCGGTCATTGCTTTTTCGTAAGCGGTTTGGGAAAATGCGTTAACACCGATGATTAGGCAGATTCCGAGAATTAAGTTTTTCATAATATTAAGTTTTTAATTTTTGTTTTTATTTGATGATTCAAAGATATTTTTTCCCTGCTTTAGACTAAATTATTTCTATCTGAAAGGTTATAAAAGCTTACCCAACAGTTATTATAGATTATTATTGATTGCTTCTTCCGTTCGATCAATTCCGAAACTGATGAAAGCGCCGACGAAAACAAACGTGTTTGCCGAAGGTAAAATAGGTTTGTTTCGAAGGCCATCATTTGAGAATTGGTAACCGTAAATATTTTTTTGCCCAAGTACATTATTAATTGCCAATACCAAAACGGTAAAATATTTGGCGTCTTTTTTTCCCAAACCAGGAAGATAATTGACGCTGAAATTTAGGGCGTTATAATCTTTTGCTTTTCCCTGTTGTTGTAGATGGTAATTTCCGTCGTTATCGGTATTGAAATAATAAAATGGTCTTCCTGAAGCGTAACTGTATGATAGATTAAATCCTGTTTTCCAATTGGTTACAAACTTCTTTGCAACCAATGACAAGGTGTGCTTTGAAGCGAAATTCGGGAACAAACTTTGGTCATATTCTTGAAAATTTCTTTTGGAATCGAGGAAAGAATAAGAAACCCAATAGTCAATATTTTTAATGGTTTTTTTGTCTCTCCAAAACATTTCAATCCCTTTGGCATATCCATCGCCATTGTTGTTAATTGCCATTTGTCGGTAATTTTGGTAGCGGGTTTTAATTAAATCTGTGTAATTTTTATAAAATGCTTCCATTCTCAAACTTCTGCCTTCTTCCGATTTTTGAATTTGCAAAACATAATGTTCTGCCTTTTGAAAATTGAGCTCGTGGGTTCCAAAAAATTTGTTTTCCGGATTTTGGTAAAAAGTACCATAAGCGAGTGAACTGGTCCAGTCCCTTGAAATTCTATAAGCTAAAGCAAGTCGCGGTGCGATATTCCACTGATCAATAGCGGTAGAATATTCCGACCTTAAACCTACTTTTGCAGAAAAATCATTGCTAAAACCTAGATCTGTTTCCGCAAACAATGAGGTGATTTTGTCATTAAATTCAAAAGGAACCGGGGAAATTTCTACTTCGCTGTTTTCGTGGGTTTGGTTAAACTCTACGCCGCCTCTCACGGCTGAAATTTTATTGATTTTACGTTCTACGCTAGCTTTTGCGTTAAAATATTTTCCCGTAACGTCGATGGAATTGAGATTAAATTCTTCATTTTCAAACGTATTGCTTAACCTGATGAAATTATTATTAAAAGTAAAAGAGCTTCCCAAATTCAAAAGGTATTTACCGAATTTTTGTTTGAAAGAGAGGTTGTGAAAAGTATTTTTTCCTTTCAGCGACGTGTTGTCAGAATCGGTTTGTGGTTCGAGACTTTCTGCTTCGATTGCCATCGTATTGGTATCGAAACTTCCGTAATATTTCAGCATCCCTCCGCTTTTATTTTTAATTCTAAAATTAAAGTTCGTACCGAAACTCTCAGGAGCTTTTGTAAAATCGTTGTTGAACTTCAGCAATTTTGTCATCAAACCTAAATTGCTGTAGGATGCGGAAATACCAAAAGACTTAGTTTTATTATCATCAACATTCTGAAAACCACCACTGATGAAAAGTGGGGAAACACCGATGTTTACTGAGTTTCTTTCTGGAAAGTCGATGCTTTCTAGTGCTAAAATCGACGATAATGCTTGTCCGTACATCGCAGAATATCCGCCGCTGGAAAATACGTTTCCTTTAAATAAAGAGGTATTCAGCCGATCCATCGCTTTAATTCCCGGGATAGAATTCCCGAAAAAATTATTTACCAGATTCCCGTCCATGAAAAATTTAGTTTCGATACCGGTTCCGCCTCGTACAAACAAACCTTCTGTTTCACCGATTTTCTGAACCCCCGGAAGGGTTTCCAAAGCTGCAGTAACTTGCCCGTTTGCGCCTGCCGTGGTATAAATATCGGTTGGAGTGAGTAGCGCTGTTGCCCTTTTTCTGTCACTGGCTTCTATGGATCCTGCAGAAATAACTACCGCATCGATTTCCGATATTTGTTCTTTTAAATCAATATTTTCAATTATTGCCTCATTGTTGATCACGATTTTTTTCTCCTCTTCCACAAATTTTGAATGGGCAAAAACCAATGTTTGTGCACCTTTTTCCGAAGTTTGAAAGCTGTAATTTCCATTTTCGTCGGTAGTTGCGCCGTCATAAGTATCTTTCAAGGTAACTGAAATGTCTTTCACGCCTTTGTTTTTGAATTTCACTTTTCCGGAAATTGTAATTTGAGCTTGAAGAAGGTATCCCGAAAATAAAGTGAATAATAGAAGGAATTTTAAAGAGTTTTGAGTTTTCATGGTTTAATTTTATGCAACAAAAGTATTGCGGAATGGCTTTTGCTGAAAAAAATTGTAACTGAATGGAAGAATTTGTTCACTGAACTGTTTTTTTTAATTTTCCGTAACTTTCAGATTCAAATAACAACAAAATAAATCATTATGAAAATCAAATTACTTTCAATGCTCATCGGTGGTGCAACGCTCGCAGTTTCGTGTACCGTTACCAAAGATTTAGTCGTTTATCCAAAAAGCGGAACCGACACTCAAGGAACAGCAAAGTTTACTCAATCTGGTAAAAAAGTTTCTTTGGATTTAAATGTTTACAAGCTTACGCCAGGTTTTCATGCGGTTCACATTCATGAAAAAGGAGATTGTTCGGCAACGGACGGAAGTTCCGCAGGCGGACACTGGAATCCTTCCAATCATGATCATGGAAAGTGGGGCGCTGAACATTTCCACATGGGCGATATCGGAAATTTGATCGCTGATAAAGATGGAACCGCTCGTTTACTTTTCGAAACTGATAAATGGTGTATCGGATGTACAGATGAATCTAAAAATATTGTTGGAAAATCATTGATAATTCATGCCGGAAAAGATGATTTTAAGACCCAACCAACCGGAAATGCTGGTGGTAGAGTAGGATGTGTGGAAATTAAATAAATTTTATTTCTGAATTAAATACATCAAAAAGGCAACTCATTGCGAGTTGCCTTTTTTTATTGATAGAATTTACCTAGAAAAACAAAAAATTCTTCCATTCGGAATATATTGTTTAAAGCCACATAAATAAATAAAATCCAAAGAATTGAATAAAGAAAACTAAGTGTTTTCGGTGCATTTTTATAAGCATAAAATAGCCAACCGATTAGCAATGGATACACAAAAACAAAATGTCCGCCATAAATATAGGAAGTATGAAGTCCAAATTTCAGGATACAATGAATCACAATATCCACCAAAAATGAAATCATCAACACCAAAACCAATTTGTTTCTGAAATTTTTTATGAAACTCCAAATCACCAAAATAAGCACTGCTGCAACAAATAGGTATGGAATCCAAGATTCATAAACATCCATGAAAAGTGCCTTATATTCAAATCCTTTTTTATTGTGATAATCCCGAACTTCAAACCCGGTGAACAGCATATTTCCACCGAAAAACCAGGAAGCAATCATATCCCAAACCGGCGTTGCTTTCGGGTTCGAAAACTTTTCGTATTGCTCCTCCGTTTTCTCGAGAAATCGAAGGAAATTGAAGTTTAAACGATTAAGAAACAACAGTAAAAAAACTGCAACTGAAGCCACAATTTTTAAAACTCCATTCCCGAATTTTTTCCATTGGGTAAAAATATTTTTTTCGAAAAGTAAAGGAATATATATTTTCACGATATTCGTTACGGTCAAGCCACCAACAGTAACTCCGGCAAAAATCAATGCAGGAGAAGGAATTTTTTCACCTTTCCGCGTTTTCAAAGCTGCGTAATAATTAAATAAAACAAGAAAAAATAGAGTGTAAGTGTACGTTTCAGGGGTGAATGATAGCAAAATATTAGTCGAAAAGAAAGCAAAAAAAGCGATGATGAGCAACGAAATTTTCTTGGGCAAAACAATAATGTTTTTCAAATATTTATAGATTTGAAGTAAACTCAAACTTATCGCCAAGTTGCTGCAAAAGGCCAAAACAAGCCGAAAGGTTTCGTCTTTCTTACCATTAGAAAAAAGCAAAGCAAACTCCCGAATCCAATCGAAGAAATAGTTGGCAAGCGGATGTCTTTCGAAACCGCCACCGGTCATCACAATCGCACGATTGTCGAAACTGAAGTACGCATCCCAGGGAATTCTGTCGTCAAATATAATTCGGTAATTTAATGCTATAAAACTTCCTAAAATTCCATAAAGAGTGATGAAAATGATGAACAATAATACCTCGAATTTTGTGGAAGGGAAAATTGTTTTCAGAAAATCTTTGAATTTTTGTTGATAAACCAAGGTGAAAATTTTCGGCAAAAGTATGAAAAATTACGAACTGCAGGACAGCGTAGAACTTCCGGTTTGTCCGTCATAGATTGGCGGACGCTTTTTGGAAAATTCCGGATAGCGTTCTTCGTACGGGTTTTCGAGTGCGGAAATAAGCTGGTTGAGCAGCTCTTTTTTGCCTTCGTTTATTTCTTTAATACATTCAAAAAGCAGATAATTTCGAAGGATAAACTTCGGATTATTCCTTTGCATGATTGATAAAGATTCTGCTCGGGAAATAGTGTTTTTTGAAAGTCGTATTTGATAATTTTTAATTAAATTTTCAAAGGAATACAACTCATTTTCGGAAAGCGGTCTGTAAAAAATATCTTTAAAATGTTCTTGAATATCAGTGTCTTGTTGAAGTTTTTCCAATTGATGGAAAAAGAGCGTGTAATCTGCTTTGGTATCTTGCAATACTTGTTGGAAATCGCATATAAATCGATCATCGCCTTCCAGAACTTCATTGAAACCGAATTTTCTTGCCATCATTTCATCGTGTTTTTTCCAGAAATTTTCGCTGAAATCATTGAGCATTTTTTCGAGCTTTTTTTCATCATTAATCAAGGGAAATAGGGCGTTTGCAAGTTGCCAAAGATTCCATTGAGCCATTTTTGCCTGACTTCCGAAAGCGTATCTTCGGCCTGGAAGATCGGTGGTATTTGGGGTGAAACTGAGGTTATATTCATCCAGAAAAGAAAAAGGTCCGTAATCGATGGTGAGTCCCAAAACCGACATATTATCGGTATTCATCACGCCATGAACAAAGCCAACGCGATACCATTCCACCATCAATTCAGCAGTTCGAAGTGCGATATTTTCAAAAAAAGCAGCGTATTTTTCTGGACTTTCCGGACTGATTTCTGGGAAATAATTTTTAATGGTAAAATCTGCCAGTTTTCTTAAATTTGCAACATCATTCTGTGCAGAAATCAATTCGAAATGTCCGAAACGGAGGAAACTTTCAGCAATTCTCACCATCACCGCTCCTTTTTCATAATCGGGATTTCCGTCGTACATCACGTCTCTTAACACATTTTCGCCCGTTAAAGAAAGCGATAGTGCCCTTGTTGTCGGAATTCCTAAATGATGCATCGCTTCACTCATCAGATATTCTCTGATGGAGGAGCGAAGCACCGCTCTGCCATCGGCATGTCGGGAATATGGTGTGGCACCGGCTCCTTTCCACTGAATTTCGTATTTTTTTCCGACAGGGTTGATGATTTCGCCGGCGATAATCGCTCTACCGTCCCCTAATTGCCCGGCCCAATTACCGAATTGGTGGCCGGCGTAAGCGGTAGCGTAGGTTTTTAGATAATCAGGAGCGGAGGATGCGTTGAGAAATTGCAAATCTTTTTCATTTTCAATGCTTCCCAGGCCAATTTCCTGCGAAAGTTTCTCATTAAAAATAAGAAGTTCAGGGTTTTTAAAACCAGCTAAATCCACAGTTGCGAAAAGAACCCCCGGAGTTTGTCGTTGCATCGGGTTTCCGGAGAAATCGCCGGGAAATTGATTGAGAAAAGGTTGGGAGATTTGCGATAAATTCATGTTTCAAAGTTCGCAAAAAATATCCTTTCAAGTGTTTTTGAAAGGATATTTTTATCATTTAATACCATGCTCTATTTATTGAAATCAATTTCTTCGCCAGTATTAATATTTTCATTAACGTTTTCTTCTTTCTTACCGGAAGATCGTGGAGTATTATTTTGATTTTGTTCTACTTTTGGCGCTTTTAACTCATCAATGGTTTGTAGACCACCTTCGTCACCATATCCACCTAGCCCTTGGAGGTCGGAGCAACTGCCGGTCCAGTTTGAAGGTTTTACAAATTTATCTTCCGGAAGGATGCCGAGCGTTTTATCCGCCCACACTTTTTTCATGAAAATAGCCCAGATTGGAAGTGCCATTTTAGCTCCTTGTCCTTCGCCGGTTCCCCAGAAGTGGGTGGCGCGATCTTCCCAACCGACCCAAACTCCGGTCGCAAGATTTGGCGTAATTCCCATAAACCAACCATCGGAATTGTTCTGCGTAGTACCTGTTTTGGCGGCTATTTCAGTTCCCTTGGCGACGCCTCTTCTACCAAGTTCCCCAGAGGCTGTACCGAATTCTGCAACACCTTTCATTAAATCAATCATGGTGTAGGCATAAAGTTCGTTCATTACTTCTTTCAGTACTGGTTTTACTTCTTTAATTACTCGTCCGTTGGCATCTTCAATACGCCAAATCATTTCAGGTTTTATGTAATTTCCGTAGTTGGCAAAAGTACTGTAAGCACCCAACATCTCATAAATAGTAATGTCTGAAGAACCTAGAGCTACTGCATATTCATTCGGAATTTCTTCCGTAACACCTAAATCTCTAGCGGTCTGAATAACGCTTTTCGGCGTGGTCATTTCGATTAATCGTACCGCCACCGGGTTTTTCGAGTGAGCGAGTGCATCTTTTAAAGTAAGGCTTCCGCCTGATCCTTCAACGGTCCAAGTTCCTTTTCTGTAGGTTGCATTGGATACTGTAGAACAAGGTGTCATTCCGAGTTTCATAATAGCGGTGGCATACACGAAAGGTTTAAAGGTAGATCCTACCTGTCTTTTCCCTTGTTTAATGTGGTCATACTGGAAATGTTGCCAGTTGATTCCTCCCACCCACGCTTTGATTTCTCCGGTTCCCGGAACCATCGACATTAAACCTGCTTGTGCGATTTGTTTATGATAACGGATGGAATCCCAAGGTGACATTTCTACTTCTTCTTCGCCATCCCAAGTAAATCTGGAAGTTTTTACTGGTTTTTTAAAATCGAGCATGATAGAATCTTCAGATACGCCAGCATTTTTCAGCTGTTTATATCTTCCGGTTCTTTTTACCGCACTCATCATGATAGAATTGATTTCTTTATCATTAATGAGATAGAAAGGTCTTTGCTTTCTTCCTCGCTGTTCCGCATCGAAACGTTTTTGCAAATCGGTTAAATGTTCTTTTATGGCCTCTTCCGCATAGGTTTGCATTTTGGAGTCCAGGGTTACATAGATTTTAAGACCATCTTTGAAAAGGTTTAAAGTTTTACCGGTTTTCTTTTCGTAATCTTTCAGATAGCCATCAATTTCTTTTCTTAAATAGAATTTGTAGTATGCTGAATATCCTTCATCAATCGATTTTACCGGATGATAATCTAAAACAATTGGTGTTTCTACAGCTTTTTGGTAGGTTTGTTGATCGAGATAGCCGGTTTTCAACATTTGATCTAAAACAACATCTCTTCTAGCTCTCGCGCGGGTTTCATTTCGCATCGGGTTATTCTTCACCGGATTTTCGAGCATGGCAACAAACATCGCAGCTTCAGGCAGGGTAAGCTGAGAGGTTGGTTTATTAAAATAAATTCTGGAAGCCATTTCGATTCCGTTTGCATTGTAAAGGAAATCGAACTTGTTGAAATATAGTGTAATAATCTCTTCCTTGGTATATCTTTTCTCCAAACTTACGGCTACAACCCATTCTTTGAGTTTTTGAAACGCTCTTTGGATTTTATTCTGGGAAACATTATCGGTAAATAAAAGTTTCGCAAGCTGTTGAGTGATCGTAGAACCACCTCCACGTTTACCACCGAATGCAACGGCTCTCGCAACGGACTGCAAATCAATTCCGGAGTGTTCTTTGAAGCGCTCATCTTCTTTTGCTTGAAGCGCGTAAATCAGATAAGGTGGCAGATCTTTGTATGTTACCGGCTGTGTTTTCTCTTTTTCGAATTTTCCGAGAAGTTTTCCGTCGGAAGAATAGATTTCCGAAGCTACATAAATATCAGGATTTTCCAGCTCTTTCACATCGGGCATGCTGCCAAGGAAACCTTGTGATACTGCAAAAAACAAAGCAGCTATCCCTATTACCACAGCAATGAGTGACATCCATACTAATTTCACCCATTTTTTCCAGCCAAGATTTTTTTCTTTTTTAGGAGGAAGCGGAAAGGTTTGCTTTGGTTTGCTTCCCATATTTGGTTTGTTTTCCATAAATGATTTTACGGTTTTACAGATTCTATTTTTACGCCTATATCTTCAATTCCCTTCAAATTATCGGTTCTCATCCCATGGATAACTCCAATCTGATAATCTCCATTTTTAGGAAATTTGTAATTAATCTTATACTGAAACAATGTTTCTTTGGTGTCTCCGAATCCTTTTCCGATCCATTCGCCATTGGGTTTTGCCAATACATAATTTAAAGTATCTGTGACTTTTTTGTCGGATTTTGCTTCCCCAAAATTTACAATAAAACGAATATTGCTGTATGGATATTCATTATTGTTTCTTACAACAAATATAATATTTTTTGGATGTTGGGCATCGTGTACTGTAAAGCCGAATTTCTGTTCGGTTTTTTTGTTCCAATTTCCGTTAATGGGTTTTATATCAACGTTTTCCGAAGAGCTGTTGCACGCCATTAGCAGAACAAAACCGGAAATAACACCCAGGATTTTATACTTTATCATCACGTTTTGGCTGAAATTTCTTTTTAAATTTTTTCGGTTGCTGGTTTGGAGATTTCGCATTTTGAGGCTGGTTTGCAGGATTGTTGTTATTGCGTTTCTCGTTGGGTTTTGCAGCGGTTTTATTTTCAGGTTTTGGCTTCGGTGGATTAGGATTGTTTGGTTTCGGACCGTTGTTTGGCTTTTTTCGGTTTTGATTTTTTCCGGAATTTCGATTTTTTCTTTCGAAACGATCCATGTTGTTTTCCTGAATCAAATCAACTGTTTTCACTGGCAAGTCACTGGTTTTCATCTCTTCCAAAGGTGGTGTTTTTTCCCCTTTTTTGTTTTGAGCGATGAGTTTTTTCACCTCTTGAACATCCAAATCATACCAAGCCATCGAACGATCGGCATATGCAAACCACATTCTCTTTTTGAAAACGTCGATTTTAATGCAGAAAGCTTTTCCATTCACCGTATCAATCGTAGTTGATGAAGAAGGAAAATCGCTTAGCGCATCCAAATAACTATCGAGTTCGTAATTGAGACAACATTTTAGTTTTCCACATTGTCCGGCAAGTTTCTGAGGATTGATCGACAATTGCTGATATCTCGCCGCATTGGTATTCACCGATCGAAAATCGGTTAACCAAGTTGAACAACACAGTTCTCTTCCGCAAGATCCGATACCGCCAACTTTCGCGGCTTCCTGTCGAAAACCGATTTGTTTCATATCGATTTTGGTACGGAACGCAGAAGCAAATTCCTTAATTAATTGCCTGAAATCCACTCGGTTATCGGCGGTGTAATAGAAGGTGACTTTTGCGCCATCTCCTTGGTACTCAACATCGGTAATCTTCATATCAAGATTCAGGGCATGTGAAATTTTTCTTGCCTGAATTTTTACAGATTCCTCTTTTGCGCGTACTTCCTGCCAAACTTCAATATCTTTTTGGTTCGCTAATCGGTAAATTTTCAGAGGGTTTTCTTCAGAAAAATCTTTCTTTTTCATCTGAATTTTCACCAATTCCCCTGTTAGGCTTACTACACCTATATCGTGACCCGGGCTAGATTCTACTGTGACAATGCTTCCTATATGAAGCGGTAAATTGTTGGTATTTTTATAAAAAAATTTACGATCGTTCTTGAATCTCACTTCAACAAAATCGGTAGCAGATTTTGATGGATTGTTGACATTCGAGAGCCAATCGAAAACACTTAATTTATAGCTGTTTCCACAAGTATTTACATTTTCACAGCCATTCGCAGATTTTGTTCCGCATGAATGGGACGAATCGCCGGATGTTTTGCATCCACAACTCATATTTATATATAATTATCTACTGCAAATTTAGTATAAATTTATTTTGCAGATAACAAAGCGTTTTGTTTTCGCTTAAAGATTTTCAGTTTTCATCATTTATTTGATATTATTATAGATAATTCATAAATATTGGTAATATTATGCAAATCATATAATTTGAAATTGAAGAATTGTTATGGTTTTCATTCTATTATTTAATTTAAATAAAAGTTTAATTTTCATAGAAATATATTTGTGAAGTATTGTAAATACTGACTTTATTGGATGTAAGAATTTTCGTAATAATTAAACAATGGGATCAACTTAGCATTCGTTTAAAATTATTTATGATTTATTAACATTTGTTTAAAAAATAATTTTATATTTGGAACATTAATAATGATTTTATGAAAAAAATAATTTTAACAACAGCATTGTTAGCAGGTTTCCTTGCTCAAGCCGGAGGCTTTAGAGTTTCTTTACAAGGGGTTAAGCAATTAGCAATGGCTCATACCAGTGCGCATGCAGAAGATGCGAGTGTTGCTTTCTTCAATCCTGCAGGTATATCTTTTATTCCAGCTAAATTAAGTGTAGCAGCAGGAGGGTTTGGTGCAAAATCTCATGTAACTTATCAAAATTTATCTACACTTAGTTCTTATGAAACAAATAGCCCAATTGGAACTCCGATATATGCTGCTGTAGCATATAAGGTTCTGGATAATGTTTCATTAGGTTTTAGCTTTTCTACACCATTTGGAAGTACGATTGAGTGGCCTGCCGATTGGGCTGGAAAAGAAATCGTACAACGTTTGGAATTGAAATCGTTTTATTTCCAACCCATGGTTTCATTTAAATTAGCACCTTGGGCATCTGTGGGAGGTAGCTATATTTATGCGAAAGGAACTGTAAATTGGGACAAAGCAGTAACGCAATTAGGCGGCACACTTAATCTGAAAGATGAAAAAGCATCAGGAAGCGGATTTGGATTAGGATTTTATTTTCAACCCAATGACAAATTGGATGTGAGTATCGCTTATCGTTCACCAATTGATATGGAAGCGAAAAAAGGAGTAGTAAGTTTTGATGTTTCTTCAGCATTGTATCCTGCGCTAGGTTTGGATGCATCTGGTCAAGATGCTTTTACAGCAACTTTGCCTTTGGTGGACGAATATACCATTGGTGTTACTTATAAAGTTACACCGAAATGGTTAATTTCCGGAGACTTTAACTATAGCGGATGGGATCAGTACAATCGACTGAAATTAGATTTTGCAAACGCACCAATTGGAAACCAACCAGATGATCCTACGGTTTTGGTAAGTCCAAAAAATTTCAAATCTACCCAGACCTGGAGAATAGGAACTCAATATCAAATTAATGATATGATTGCGGCTCGCGCTGGATACTATTACGATCAATCTCCTTATTCTGACGAAAATTTCCAAGCAGAAACTCCATCTTTTGACTCCAATGTGATTACTGCAGGTTTAGGATTTAAGTTTGCCAAAAGTTTTGGAGTAGATGTAGCAGGTGGTCTGGCACTACCAAAAAGTAGAAAAGTGAACAATGCTTATTCAGATTTCTACGGACAGGCAAAAGCTAAGGCTTACTATTTCGGGTTAGGTCTATCTTATAACGCATTTTAAGAATTATTTTAATTATGAAAAGAATATTAATTTCAACAATAGCTGTTTCCGCTTTACTATTTAATGTAAGCTGTGACACCAATTTCGACCAGGATGTTAACGATGTGGTTGTATCCAAAGGAGATGCAGATTTTACCAAATTTGTGGCTCTGGGTAATTCACTTACTTCGGGTTACCGTGATAATGCTTTATACATCGATGGGCAAAACGAATCTTTTCCAAGTATGATTGCTAAACAAATGCAATTAGCTGGTGGTGGTGAATTCAAGCAACCAATGATGTCTGATAATTTGGGAGGAATCCCTGCTGTCGGATTAGGCAACAAATTAGTTTTGGCAGTAAATCCTACTACTGGTGCTTTAGGGCCAGTTGCAGCTACAGGTACTGCGACCAATACTATCGCGAGTATTTTCTCCGCAGGTCCTTATCAAAACATTGGTGTTCCAGGTGCTAAATCCTATCACTTACTTGCTCCGGGATATGGTAGCGCAGCAGGATTGCAAACAGGAACTGCAAATCCTTATTTCGTAAGGTTTGCTTCTTCAGCAACCACAACTGTTGTTGCAGATGCAATGGCTCAGAATCCTACATTCTTCTCTCTTTGGATCGGAAACAATGATGTTTTAGGATATGCTACTTCCGGTGGAGATGGTTCTAATCCAATCACTTCAGAAGCTTTATTTACTCAGGCTTATAATGGATTAATTGCTACGCTTACTTCCAATGGAGCGAAAGGAGTAGTCGCTAATATCCCAAATGTAACTGCAATTCCATTCTTTACCACTGTTCCTTATAACCCGGTTCCGTTGGATGCAGCTTCTGTTACCGCGCTTAATCAGCAAGTTTTCGGTCCTTTAAAGCAAATTCTTACTGCTTATGGACAAGGAAGCCGTCTTAATTTAGTGAAGGCTACCCAAAATCCAGTTTTGTTGAAGGATGAATCATTAACCAATCTTTCAGCAGAAATTACAACAGCATTAGTTGCAGCGGGTGTTCCGGCTCAGCAAGCAGGTTTAATGGGGATTGTGTATGGTCAAGCGAGACATGCTACTTCAGCCGATTTATTACCATTAACTACAAGTTCAGTAATTGGTACAGCTCCAAGCTCTCCTTATGCTGTAGCTCCATTCAACAAATATGGGGTAACTTTCCCATTGGAGGATAAGCACGTACTTTCTAGCATCGAAAAAGATGAAGTTTTAGCTGCCACTGCTACCTTTAATGGTGTGATTAAAGCTGCAGCAACTGCTAAAGGGCTTGCTTTTGTAGACGCAAATGCTAAAATGCTCGAACTTGCGAAGACTTCAGGAATCCAATTTGATGGGGTGAAATATACCGCTACATTTGTTACCGGAGGAACCTTTTCTTTAGATGGCGTACACCTTACCGGTAGAGGTTATGCTTTAATTGCCAATGAATTTATCAAGTCAATTAATGCAAAATACCATTCTACGCTCCCTATGGTAAATGTGAATAGCTACTCAGGAGTTCAGTTTCCTTAGAAGTAATATTCAATAATTAATTTTAAAACCACCGGAATTCTTTCCAGTGGTTTTATTTTTTTAAATTTGCACATCTAAAAAAAAGTAAAAATGGCTGATCAGGCAAGTTATCTCTTTTCCACAAGAACCAGTAAAGTTTTGGCGGAAAAAATTGCTCAACACTATGGGCAGGAAATGGGGAAAATCAATTTCCAAGAATTTAGTGACGGAGAATTTGAACCGGTTTTGGATCAATCCGTTAGGGGAGGAAGGGTTTTTTTAATAGGATCTACTTTCCCACCGGCGGACAATCTTTTGGAACTTCTATTAATGATTGATGCCGCCAAAAGAGCATCTGCTAAAAGCATTACAGTGGTTCTACCATACTATGGTTTAGCAAGACAAGATAGAAAAGACAAGCCAAGAGCACCGATAGGAGCAAAATTGGTTGCAAATCTTCTAACTGCCGCGGGTGCTACAAGAATTATGACCATGGATTTGCATGCCGATCAAATTCAGGGATTCTTTGAAATTCCAGTAGATCATCTTTATGCTTCCTCAATTTTTATTGAATATATTCAATCATTACAATTAGATAATCTTACCATTGCTTCACCGGACATGGGAGGAGCGAAAAGAGCAAAAAATTACGCAGGTCACCTCGGTGCGGAAGTAGTGATTGCCTACAAAGAGAGAAAGAAAGCCAATGTAATCGAAGAAATGTTCCTAATTGGAGATGTCGTAGGAAAAAATGTGATCCTGATCGATGATATGATCGATACTGCGGGAACACTTTGCAAAGCTGCCGATATTTTAATGGAAAAAGGAGCGAAAAGCGTTCGTGCCATGGCAACGCATGCCGTTCTTTCAGGCAAAGCTTATGAAAATATAGAAAAATCTAAAATTTCAGAAGTTATTGTAACCGATACCATTCCTGTGAAAAGCGAATTATCATCCAAAATAAAAGTGCTTTCGTGTGCAGAATTATTTGCAGATGTAATGAAAATGGTACACGAACACAAATCGATCAGCGATAAATTTATTATTTAAAAAATAATCTTTATCTTTGCACCCTTAAAATTTTTTAAATTATTATAATGAAATCAATTACAATTCAAGGTACAAAAAGAGAAAGCGTGGGCAAAAAGTCTACTAAAGCTTTACGTGATGCTGAATTAGTTCCTTGTGTTGTTTACGGAGGAGCCGAAACTTTAAATTTTTCTGCTGAGGAAAGATCTTTCAAAGGTTTGGTTTATACTCCCGACGCACACACGGTATCTATTGAGGTTGACGGACAAACTATTCCTGCAGTACTTCAGGACATCCAGTTTCACCCAATCACCGACAAAATTCTTCACGCAGATTTCTATCAACTAGCTGATGATAAGCCAGTAGTAATGGAAGTTCCTGTAAGACTTACCGGTCGTGCAAAAGGGGTTGTTTCCGGTGGTGCACTTCGTCAATCTTTCAGAAAATTGAAGTTGAAAGCACTTCCTGCAAACTTACCAGACGAAATCGTGGTAGATGTTACTCCTCTTAAAATTGGTAACAAACTTTATGTTGGAGATATCAAAACTGAAGGATTCACATTCATGCATCCAGACAATGCAGTAGTAGTTGCTGTGAAGATGTCTAGAACCGCAATGAAAGGTGGTGCAGTAGTAGAAGATGATGATGAAGAAGAAACTGCAGCAGAAGGTGAAGCTCCAGCAGCAGAAGCTACAAGCGCAGAATAATATTCTCGAAATAGTATAATATATCCCATCAATTTTTTGATGGGATTTTTTTATTGATTTTTTTAAGTAATTTTACATTATAATATAAAAAACAGTGACGAAAAAATTACTTTACCTGCTTTTTTTAATGAGTTTGTTTTTTTCGCAAGCCCAGCAAAACCAAGAATTTAAAATAACGAAAGATTATTTTGATTATCAACGTCTTATGTTGAATAATGAATTTAAAAAGAAATTTGATTCCGAAACCAATTATGAAGAAAAAAGAAGCATCAAGGAGAATTTTTCGGAGTTTATGGTGAAGCTCGACAGCATTCAGAATACTGCTTTTATTGCAACTTTAATTAAAGTAAAAAATCGGGAAGATTTAGACAGAATAGCCTCTAGAAAAACCATGATCTATCACGCTGAAAATCCACAAAAGCAAATGCTGAACGAACAAGCAACCTATCCCGGAGGCTTCGAAATGCTTAGAAAACAAGTTGCTGATTTGTTTTATTCAGACTCGGTTTTGCCAGGCCAAAAACTATTAAAAACCAACGTAGTTTTCGTGGTTGAAAAGGATGGAAGCATTAGCAGTGTGCGTGCGGAGGGAGACAATTTCACATTCAACCGGCAGGCTGAAATCGCTGTTTATCTTTTACCAGAGAAATTTTCTCCCGCGGTTGTCAACGGAACCGCTGTTCGTTACAGGTTTCGTTTGCCTTTAGCAATGAATTTTGAGTAAAGTTTTTTCACTTTTTTAAACTTTTAACAAAGAATGTTTACCGACGAATATTATATGAAATTAGCGCTTCAGGAAGCGCAAATTGCTTTGGAAAAGGATGAGGTGCCCATCGGTTGCATCATCGTTTCCAACAATCGAGTGATCGCAAAAGCTCATAATCTTACCGAAGCTTTAAATGACGTTACGGCTCATGCAGAAATGCAAGCGATTACTTCTGCGACAAATTATTTGGGCGGAAAGTATCTTCAAAATTGTACGCTTTATGTTACGCTCGAACCTTGTGTAATGTGCTGTGGGGCGCTGAATTGGTCGCAAATTTCCAAAGTGGTTATCGGAGCGAGAGATGAGCAGCGTGGTTTCATTAATAAAAATTTATCGCTACATCCAAAAACCGAATTGGTGGCTGGTGTGATGGAGAATGAATGTTCCGATTTGGTGAAAAATTTCTTTAAAAGTAAAAGATAATAGCGCAGGTATTAAATCAAAAAGCCTTGTCAAAATAAATTGACAAGGCTTGTTATTTGGTTCAATTTTGCAATATTATTTTGCGTTTTGCTTCTTTTTAACCTTTTCCGGAGCCAATCCGTCTTTAGTTTCATTTAGCTGTAAAACAACGGTTTCACCCTCCGAAAGTTGTTTGTTCACGAGCATTTCTGCAAGTAGATCTTCGATGTATTTTTGGATCGCTCTTTTTAGCGGTCTTGCACCGAAATCTTTGTCCCAACCTTTTTCTGCGATAAATTCTTTCGCTTCCTGGGTGAGTTCAACGTGATAATTCAATTTTTCGAGACGGTTGTAAAGTTTGCTCAATTCTAAATCGATGATTTTTGTGATGTCTTCTTTCGCTAATGAGTTGAAGATTACGATATCGTCAATTCTGTTGAGGAATTCCGGAGCAAATGCTTTTTTAAGTGCATTTTCAATGGTGCTTCTCGCTCTTGCATCAGTGTTAGATTTTTTTGCGGAAGTCCCAAATCCTACACCGTCACCGAAATCTTTCAGATCACGAGTTCCAATATTGGAGGTTAAAATGATGATTGTATTTCTAAAATCAATCTTTCTTCCTAAAGAATCGGTAACGAAACCTTCATCCAAAATCTGAAGCAGAATATTGAATACATCCGGATGCGCTTTTTCAATCTCATCTAAAAGTACCACGGCATATGGTTTTCTGCGAACTGCTTCAGTCAGCTGTCCACCTTCCTCGTAGCCCACATATCCTGGAGGCGCGCCAACTAATCTGGAAACAGCGAATTTTTCCATGTATTCACTCATGTCGATGCGGATTAACGCTTCATCCGAATCGAAAAGTTCGCGGGCCATCACTTTAGCAAGCTCGGTTTTACCAACGCCGGTGGTTCCTAGAAAAATAAAAGTTCCGATTGGTCGATTAGGATCTTTCAATCCGGCACGGTTTCTTTGGATGGCTTTTACCACCTTTTTTACCGCATCTTCTTGTCCGATGACTTTACCATTGAGCATAGCATCCATTTGTGACAATTTATCGAGCTCATTTTTGCCTACTTTGGTTACAGGAATTCCACTCATCATGGAAACAACTTCTGCAACGCTTTCCTCGGTAACAAGTTCTTTCTTTTCTTTCACATTTTTGTCCCAAGCTTCTTGCGCAATATTCAGTTCGATCTGTAATCTTTCCTCCTCATCTTTCAGTTTTCGGGCTTCCAGATAATCTTGTCTTTTTACTGCTTGCTGTTTTTGGTCTTTTATCTCCTCTATTTTTTTCTCATGATCGATGATCTCATTCGGAACTTTCATGTTCTTAATATAAACACGAGAACCAGCCTCATCCATCGCATCAATAGCTTTATCCGGTAAGAAACGATCGGTAATATATCTTGACGTAAGATTTACACAAGCCAGAATGGCTTCATCGGTGTAAGTTACATTGTGATGATCTTCGTATTTGTCTTTAATTTGATTTAAAATCTGTACGGTTTCTTCCACAGAAGTAGGTTCTACCATGACTTTTTGGAAACGTCTTTCCAATGCACCGTCTTTCTCGATGTATTGTCTGTATTCATCAAGGGTTGTCGCTCCTATGCATTGAATTTCGCCTCTAGCCAAAGCAGGTTTAAACATGTTCGAAGCATCTAAACTTCCGGTAGAACTTCCGGCTCCCACGATGGTGTGAAGCTCATCAATAAAAAGAATCACGTCGCGGTTTTTCTCTAGCTCGGTCATGATGGCTTTCATTCTCTCTTCGAATTGCCCACGATATTTAGTCCCTGCTACTAAACTAGCAAGGTCTAAAGTAATCACACGTTTTCCGAAAAGGACACGAGAAACTTTTTTCTGTTGAATTCTTAGTGCCAAACCTTCCGCAATAGCAGATTTACCGACACCAGGCTCACCAATTAAAAGTGGATTGTTTTTCTTTCTCCTCGACAAAATTTGAGAAACCCTTTCGATCTCCTTCTCACGACCAATTACCGGATCGAGTTTTCCGTCTCTCGCAAGCGCAGTTAAATCTCTTCCGAAATTGTCCAAAGTCGGGGTTTTACTTTTACCTGTTCCGATGTTGCCGGTTGGTTTGCGCATTTGTCCGAAATCTTCACGCTCTTCATCGTCATCATAAGCACTCATTTTCGGATCTTGACCAGAATTTTTAAGCATCAGTTGATATTCCTTTGTTACTCTTTCGTAATCGACATCATAGGAGCCAAGTATATTGGTCGTAGGATCGTCGGCTTTATATAAAATCCCTAAAAGTAAATGAACGGTATTGATTTCCGAACTTTGGTATTGCCTGCATTCGAGTTCCGAACGTTTTACTGCTTGGTCCGCCATTTTGGTAAAGGAAATTCGATCGTTGTCTGGTGAAAAGGGATTGAGACCCAATACCGACATGGTTTCAATTTTCCTTCTAATTTGAATTAAATCTGCTCCCAAATTCTGCAAAATTTCTTTGGCAGAATTCTCGCTTTTTATAATTCCCAAAAGGAAATGTTCCGTATTCAGGAACTCGCTTTGCAAACGTCTTGCTTCGTGTTTGCTGTGTTGGAAAACTTGATTCAAACCACTTGAAAATTTATAATCCATAATATTTGTTCAAAATTATCATTAAAAACATTCTTGAGTTTTTAATTGCTCTATCAAAGTTACAAATACTTTACCAAAAGTAAATAATGACTTTATGGCAGTAAAAAATTTTCCTATTCCGTTCAAAATGATTAGGTTTGCTTTCCAAATATATAGCATGAACCCTGAAATTACCAATTTTATAGGCTATGGCGCATCTTTTTTCGTCGTGCTAAGTTTTATTCTCAAAGACATCAATAAAATCAGAATTGTCAATTTGATCGGATGCATTTTGTTCGTAATCTACGGAGTTTTCAGTGATTATCTTTGGCCAATTATCATCCCGAATGCCATCCTATGCTTTATCCAACTTTATCATTTGGTGAAAAAGGACTAATTTGCCGAGATGAAAGTTTTGGTAAGCGTTTTCAATAATTTAAGTACAGACCAACGTGTAGAAAAGGTTTGTAGTACATTATCTGAAAATGGTTTTCAACCTGAGCTTATTGGAAATAATTGGTGCGGATTGCCCGAAATGAAGAGAGATTATCCTTTCTTCAGAATCGTATTGAAATCTAAGGTTTTGAAGTTTGCGTATGTTGAATTTCAAATGAAACTTTACCAGGAATTGCTCCGCAAAGCCAACAAGGACACCATTCTTCTTTCTAATGACCTCGATACGCTATTGCCGAATTATTTGATTTCAAAGAAATTTAATATTCCAATAGTTTTTGATAGCCATGAAATTTTCACCGAAATGCCAGCGGTAAACGGAAGATTCACTCAAAAAATTTGGCGTTCGTTAGAATCTTTTATTGTTCCCAAACTTCGTTATATGATGACGGCGAGCGAGAGTTACGCAGATTGGTTCGCAAAAACCTACGAAATTGGAAGGCCAATTGTGGTACAAAATTTCCCTAGAAAAACAGAAAATTTACAGGATTATTCTCTGGTAAATTCACCAAAAATTATTCTATATCAAGGAGTTATCAATCCTTCGAGAGGTTTGGACAAAATGATTCCCGCGATGCAATTGATCGAAAATGCAGAATTTTGGATTGCCGGGGATGGACCAAAGAAAATAGAATATGTAGCTTTAACAAAACATCTGAAGCTAGAAAATAAAGTGAAATTTATCGGAAAATTGCATCCGGAAAAGTTGCGAGAAATTACCAAAAAAGCAGATGTTGGTCTCAGTATTGAAGAAAATAATGGTTTGAGTTATTATTTTTCTATGCCGAATAAGGTTTCGGATTATATACAGGCAAGAATTCCGGTCGTGGTTTCCGACTTTCCGGAAATGCGAAAAGTGGTGGATCACTTTCACGCAGGTGAAAAAATTCGCAATTATAATGAACTTGCTGATCGAGTAAAAATTGTTCTCCAAAATGGCAAGAGTTTCTATGAAGACTCTTTAAATAAAGCCGCAGACGAACTTTGCTGGGAAAAGGAAGAACCTAAAATCGTCACACTTTTCAATAAAGTTGTAAAAGAAAATTTCTAAATCACATTTCCTTATCTTTGCACAAATAGATTTTGAGAAATGACCATCAAAGAAAAACAGCAGGAAATAGTCGAAGAATTTGCGTTTCTAGACGATTGGGAACAGAAATACGAATATATTATCGATTTAGGCAAAGAGTTAAAAGGACTTCCAGAGGAGAAAAAAAACGATTCCAATTTGATCAAAGGTTGCCAATCCAAAGTATGGATCGATGCGGAGTTTTCTGATGGAAAATTGTTCTTCAATGCTGATTCCGACGGTATTTTGCCTAAAGGAATTGTTTCGCTATTGGTTTCAATTTACAGCGGGCATTCCACTCAGGAAATTTTAGATTCCGATTTTCAATTTATCAGCGATATCGGTTTGCAGGAGTTTCTTTCGCCTTCCAGAGCTAACGGATTGATGGCGATGACCAAACAAATTAAATTTTACGCAGTCGCATATCAATTGAAAAAGTGATCAGAATTTTAGCTTATCGGTTTTCCGCTTTTGGTGATGTAGCGATGACTGTTCCCGTGATCACCGAATTCCTCGAACAAAATCCCGGAGTAGAAGTGGTGATGGTTTCCCGAAGCAATTTCGGAGATTTATTTCATGGTATTCCGAATCTTATTTTTAAAGGAATAATGGTGGATGAATATCAAGGGATTTTTGGGTTGCAAAAGCTATCAAAGCAATTGAGGGAAGAATTTAATCCTGATTATATTGCTGATTTACACGACGTTATAAGAACCAAGTTGCTCAATATTTTCTTTAAATTAAATGGTCAAAAAGTTTTTGTCCTGGATAAAGGAAAAGAGGAAAAA
This sequence comes from Chryseobacterium senegalense, assembly GCA_001403755.1. GTDB lineage: Bacteria > Bacteroidota > Bacteroidia > Flavobacteriales > Weeksellaceae > Kaistella > Kaistella senegalense. The sequence goes on from CYUH01000014.1 coordinate 192,106, forward strand.
AAGAAACTTACCGACATACAGAATCTTGAGAAAAAGCCACTGAAACCTACTACAGAGCGATATGCAGATGTTTTCCGGGCAATGGGTCTTACCGTAAAATTATCGCATCGATATCGTTCAATTTCTGCGGAAAAAGAAGGAATCGGATTTGCTCCTTTTGCACAGCATCAAGGAAAAATGTTGCCTTTGGAGAAGTCTTTTGAGTTGGCGAAACTCATCGCAAAAAAGGATAAACTCTATTTTTTTGGTGGTGGTAAGAGCGAATCTGAAACCTTAGAATCTTGGGCAGCACAAATTCCCAATACCGAAAATCTTGCGGGGAAACTCACTATCAGCGAAGAACTTCAAAAAATTTCTAAACTAAAAACAATGATTTCCATGGATTCGGCGAATATGCATTTGGCAAGTTTAGTGGGAACACGCTGTATTTCTATTTGGGGTTCCACGCATCATTTCGCAGGATTTTTAGGTTACGGACAAAGCGTTGATGACGTTGTAGAAGTAAAAGATTTAACTTGCAGACCATGTTCTGTATTTGGTGATAAGGAATGTTTCCGTGGCGACTGGGCGTGCTTGCAAGAGATTGATATTCAAAAGATAAACGCTAAAATTTAAAAAAAAAATAAAATCCCGAAGATGACATCGGGATTTGATTGATTGTTTTTTCTTTTTTAAAGGTATTTGTCGCCTTTTTTTTCAGTTTTTAAATCCTGAACATAATCTTTGATCAATTGATCATTTTCTCGTGGACAAATCAATAAAGCTTTGTCGGTATCCACGATTATGTAATCATTCAAACCATCGATAATTGCAGCTTTGTTGTTATTTTTCAACCGAATAATATTTCCTTTTGCGTTGTAAGTAATGATATGCTTGGATTTTAGCGCATTCTTGTTTTCGTCTTTCTGTGCGTTCTCATAGACGGAAGTCCAAGTACCAAGGTCGCTCCAACCTAAATCTGCAGGGATTACATATACGTTTTTTGCTTTTTCTAAGATGCCATTGTCGATGGAAATTTTGTTCACTTTCGGATAAATCAGTTCGATGCATTGCTCCTCAGATTTGCTGTTGTATTCGCAACTAAGGAATTGTTGGGCCATTTCTTCAAGATGTTGGTCGAATGCCGATAAAATCGATTTTACATTCCAAATAAAGATCCCGGCATTCCATAGGAAATCTCCACTTTCCAAGAACGTTTTTGCAATTTCTAAATTAGGTTTTTCAGTAAATGTTTTTACTTTGTAGTAATCGGCATTTTTATTCTCCTCAAACTGAATGTATCCATAGCCTGTATCCGGGCGTGTTGGAGTAATTCCTAAAGTGATCAAATAATCGCTTTGGGAAGCAAGGTCAAAAGCCAGTTCCACTTTTTGCAGGAAAACAGTTTCTTTTAAAATCAAATGATCCGCAGGCAAAACAATCATGTTGGCTTCCGGATTTTTATCGGCAATTTTTTTTGCCATATAAAGGTTGCATGCCGCCGTGTTTTTCATCATCGGTTCGCCGACAATATTTTCGGAATTTAGTTCTGGTAATTGCTGTTCGGTAAGGTCAACATACTCTTTATTGGTGATCACGAAGATGTTTTCTTTTGGAACAATTTGACTGATTCTGTCATAAGTTTGCTGAATCATCGTGCGGCCGGTTCCTAAAATGTCCTGAAATTGTTTTGGATATTTTTGAGTGCTCATTGGCCAGAATCTGCTTCCTATACCTCCTGCCATTATGACGCAGTAATTATTTGATTGTGACATATTTAGAAAAATTTTTCTACTCTTGCTAGTGGTTTGAAAATATACTTTTTCCCATTGCTGAGATTCGTACAAAGATAGTTTTTTTTGCGGAGCTCCTCAATGATATAGGTTTGTTTGCGATAAATAAATTGTTCGCCAATATTTAAATCTTCTATGTACGAACTTTCATCTTCGTAATTTTCTATATGAAAGTATCTAACCAAATCTGGGCTTGACATGAAATTGGCTTTTGGAGATTGCGAAAATTTAAGAATAAAAGGTTTTAAATCTTCGGAATAAACCGAGATACTTTCCAAAAGCATCATTCGGAAAGTATCTTTCCATTCTTTTCCATGTGGTGAAATTCTGCCTCCGAAATTTTCAAAAGCAATTAAGTGAGCCAGTTCATGGGTGAGAACAAAGAAAAACAGTTGTGGTTGAAGTGTAGAATTAATCGTAATTTCATGAGATTTATCCGGTAATTTTCGGTAATCTCCTAATTTCGATTTTCGGCCGCGTGTAATTTTGATGTGAATATAATGATCACCAAACCATTTTTTCAAATGCGGAAGCGTATTCTCTGGTAAATATTTCTCTAGATTTTTAACTGACATTATTAATACCGTCGGAAATCTGAATATCCATTTAAAAATGATTGACTAAAATTAAAGACTCAAAGGAATTCCCGCATAGAAATTCAAAAGTTTCATGCTGAACAGATAATTATATTTTGCCTGAGCAACGGCTCCTTGGGCATTTGCATAGTTATTTCTGGCAATGTTCAGGTCATAAATCGTGGTTCTTCCCACGGCAAAACTTTTTTCTGCAAAGTCAACCGCAAGTTTCGAACTTCTCTCGGCTTCCACTGCCGCAAGGTAATTTTCATAGTTGCTTTCAGCATCAAATTGAGCTTTCTGAACATTTTGCAAAACCTCCTGTTTCTGCTGTAGCAAAGAATTTTTAGCAATATCTTCATTAATCTTCGATTGCTCTACCTGAAGTTTGGTAATTCCTTTGTTAAAAATAGGAATAGTAGCAGACAAGCCCAATTGTTGCCCGAAATTGTCTTTGTATTGTTTAAAGAAACCCGTTTGCTGAATTTTATTTCCGTTAATGTCGTTCCCGGCATTCATTGCATAAAAATAAGATGTTCCCAATCCTGCATTTGCAAGAACAGTCGGCCAGAAAGCAGTTTTCGTAATTTCGGTTTGTGCTTCAGATGATTTGATGCGGTTTTCGGCTGCTTTTATTTGAGGTTGGTTTTCGTAAGCTATATTGATGATATTTTCCGCTGAAAAAAGAGGAGCGTCTAATGCATTGTCGACAGCAACTTCTTGAATGTCAAAGTTTTTGTACTCGGTTAGTTGAAGAAGCATGGCCAAAGCAAATAAACTTCGGTTCGTATTGATTTCAGCAGTTTTTACATTTTGTTTTTCTCTTGCGAGCGCGGCTTCCGCTTCTGCTAAAATCGTTTGTGGAGTGGTTCCAACTTCGGTGGTTATTTTTGCTCTTTTGTAGAGTTTATCGGCATTTTCAAGGGCGCTTTCGGAAATTTTGGTAATTTCTCGATTCAGCAATACAGATAGATATTGTTGAGCAATTTGTAGTGAAATATCATTTTTAATTCTTTCCAAATCAAATTTGCTCGCCTCAACTTCAAATTCAGTTTTTCTGATGTTTTTTTCTAAGCGACCATTATTAAAAACCAAAATATCTGCTCCCACACTCGCACTGTTGCTGAAATTATCGTTTCTATTGGTGGTCCCGAAAACATCTCTACCTTGTCCGAAAGATGCGGTGTTACTGAGATTCCCAGAAATTGAAGGCAAATATTCTCGCTTAGCGATCTGTAAAGAGTTATTTTGTGTCCTAGTATTTAATTGGTTCTGAAGAACTTGCAGATTATTTTCTAAAGCGTAATTTACACACTCCTGCAGCGACCATTTTTTCTGAGAAAAGGAATAAACGCTTGCGAAACTCATCAAAAGAACTGCAATTTTTTTCATGGGGAATTTTACAGAATAAGACGATTTTTTTGCTTAATTGTTACAATTGGGCTTGTAATTCATTAATTCTGGAAACAATAGGCATTGAAAATATTCCACTTTGCTGCAAATACATTTCATAGAAAGTTTTCGCTTTATGTGCAAAATCGACACTTGGATTTTTTTTATTTTTAAAGTAAAATAAATGTCCCAACAGTTCCAAATAAGGAACGTGGTGGGATTTATCTTTTTCATTAATTAATTTGATAATTTCAGCCGAAGATTGAGAAGCAAGTGTTTCAAAACTCATCTTGAAAGTATCATTCATATTGGTGTCGAAAATTCTTTCCCATTCTGAAAGTTCCCCTTCATTTTTACCGCCCAATATCATCTTCGAAAGAAATTCCGAAAATTGCTTTACAATTCTGATAACGTAATCTTTATCGTGGATCATTTCAGGTTTTTTTTAAACAGATTTTAAGTAAAGAAAATGTAAGCCAAGATCACGGAGGTGATGATGCCGACCAAGTCCGCCAAAAGCATTGCGGTAACGGTATATCGCGTATTTTTGATTCCCACTGCTCCGAAATATACCGCAATGACATAGAAAGTGGTATCCGAACTTCCCTGCAAAACCGCCGCAAGCCGACCTTGAAAACTGTCCGCACCGAAAGTTTGCATCGTATCTACCATCATTCCTCGTGCTCCGGAACCGGAAAGCGGTTTGATTAAAGCGGTAGGTAAACCATCTACAAAACGTGTATCAAACCCAACTACGGCTGCAACCCATTTCATCCCGTCGATGAGTACATCGAAAACTCCGGAAGTTCGAAGAAGCGAAATGGCGATCAACATTCCCACTAAATAGGGAATAATCTTCACACAAGTCCAAAAACCTTCTTTTGCTCCATCAATAAATGCATCGAACACGTTTATTTTTTTATAAACTCCACCCAAAACGATGGCAAAAAAGATGAGCAGAATAATTCCGTTGCTTAAAAGCATGCTGAAATTATCCAATCCTTCTTTAGTTAAATTTAATAGGTAAACTACTAATAATCCGATGATTGCGGATATTCCACCAACGTAAGCAATCACGATTGGTTGAAGTAAATTAATTTTCTGATAAAGTGATACCACAATCATCGCAGCCATGGTCGCAGAAAAAGTAGCAATCATACACGGAAGAAAAATATCGGTTGGCGTTTGCGATCCCATCGAAGCTCGAATCGCGATGATGGAAACCGGTATCAGCGTCAAACCTCCTGCGTGAAGGCAAAGAAACATAATCTGAGAATTGCTGGCTTTTTCTTTATCTGCGTTTAATGTTTGCAAACTTTCCATGGCTTTCAATCCAAAAGGAGTTGCTGCATTATCGAGGCCCAATAAATTTGCCGAAAAGTTAAGCAACATATGCCCAAAAGAAGGATGATTTTTCGGGATTTCCGGGAATAATTTTGAGAAAAATGGTTGAATTAATCTGGATAACAAATTGATTCCGCCAGCTTTTTCAGCGATGCTCATAAAACCCATAAAAAGTGTCATAATTCCGATTAAACCAAGACATATTTTCACCGCAGTTTCGGAGGTGCCGATCACTCCATCGGTTTCTTGAATGCGATAAACTGCAACATTTGTTTTTGCAGAATCGGCTTTATAGTGAATCCTGTTTTCATCAAATTCGGATTTCAAAAGCAAACTTGCTTTCAGATCTGGCGATAATTCGTTGATGTTTTTAGTCGCAATTTGTACGGTGTCGCCACTTTTTCCAACAACCATATCATTGTAAATTGCTTTGTAATGATCGGAAAATAAATATTTTATACTTGCAACCAATATTGCGATAATGATAAATGCACTCCAAATTCTGCTTAAGACCATTTTCTGAAAATTTTGATAAAAATAACCAAAAACTTCAAGCTATCTCGTTTTCCTGATAAAATTTAAAGGATTTAGGTGTTTCTATTAAAAGCTTTAATCTAAAAAAGTTTCAGTTGCTGCGTTTTGCTGCCAGTAAAATTTTCTGTGGAAAGTGTTGGAAATGCCTTGTCTGCAAAATATTTTCTTTTACCTAAAGCAAAAGTGTGGTGAATCATTTCTGCGATATTTCCTTCGCCTTGATATCTTTGGTGGAACCTTTTGTCGCCGAGGTTTCCGCCATGCAAAGGCCGAATGAGATTGATTACTTTTTGGGCTCTGTCGGGAAAATTGGCATGAATCCATTGCATAAAAATGGGTTCAACCGTATCATTCAATCGAACTAAAGAATAACCGAAATTCTGTGCGCCTTTTTCGGAAATGGTTTTTAGAATGTTCAAACTCTCGTCGCTCGTTAATCCTGGAATTACCGGCGACACCATCACTCCTGTTGGAATTTTGTTTTCACTTAGAATTTCAATTGCCTTAAGTTTATTTTTGGTGGAAGAGGTTCGAGGTTCCATCTTACGTCGTATTTCTTCATTCATCGTCGGAATACTTAGCGAAACAGAAACCAAATTCTGCTCTGCCAAAGGTTTTAAAATGTCCAGATCCCTCAATACCAAAGCATTCTTGGTTAAAATAGAAACAGGATGCCGATAGTCCAAACAAAGTTGCAGAAGTTTACGGGTAAGTTCGAAAGTTCTCTCTGCAGGTTGATAACAGTCGGTATTTCCGGAAAGCGTGATCGTTTTTGGTGAATAATTTTTCTTCTGAAAAAATTGCTCAAGAAGCTCGGGAGCGTTTTTCTTGACCATGATTTTTCTTTCAAAATCTACACCTGCAGAAAATCCCCAATATTCGTGCGTAGGGCGAGCAAAACAATAAGAGCAACCGTGTTCGCAACCTTGATACGGATTCATAGAATATTCCATCTTTAAATCCGGACTTTTCACTTCGTTTACAATTGTTTTAGGAAAAACTTCGGTGAAATGGGTTTTTATCTGTTGAAAATCTTCCTCTTCTGGTTCAAAAGTGTACCGGTCGAAACGGTTGTGTTCGTTTCGCTGCGCACCTTGACCTTTGATAAAATTTTCGTTTTTCATAAAATTGATAGAGTAAATTTAGAAGTTTTGCTTAGTAAAGTAATAAGTTTTAAGGCGTCAGTTTTCCACAAAAAATCCTGAATTCAAACGAAATCAGGATTTATTAGCTTATATCTTAATTTTTTAAAGCATGGCCAAATATTCCACGCCGTGATTCCCGTCTTCTTTTTTCTTTTCCTCGAAATGGCGGTGAAAATCAGAATAATAATCGTAGTATTCCTGGTGTTTTCGGGAAATAAACTTCTTGATTCCGAAAATCCCTAAGCCCAATATTACTCCTACACTTCCTGCCAATAAAATTCCTGTTTCTTTTTTCATATTTCTTTTGTTATGAGCATAAAGTTAAGCAAATTACATACCTTTTAAGTATTAAATAATCGTAAAGTTTGTTAATGTTTTTGTCTTTAATTTTTAATTAGGATAAATTTTATAAATTTGGTAAAACTGAAGTATTAATGAAAAAAGTGATCTTTACAGCTTCTGTAGCTGTCTTAGCATTGAACATGATGAATGCTCAAAATCTCCATTCTAATTTGAAATATCCAGAAACCAAAAAGATTTCCCACACCGATGAATATTTCGGTAATAAAGTTGCGGATCCTTATCGCTGGTTAGAAGACGACCGTGCCGTTGATACCAAAGATTGGGTACAGCGAGAAGTGGCTTTTACCAATGATTATCTGAAAAAAATTCCGTTCCGGGAAGAAATTCGTACTCAGTTAAAAGACATTTGGAATTACGAAAAAATTGGAGCGCCTTTTAAGGAAGGAGATTATACTTATTTTTATAAAAACGACGGTCTGCAAGCGCAATCTGTACTATACAGAACCGATAAATCAGGTAAAACCGAAGTTTTCCTCGATCCAAATAAATTTTCAGAAAAAGGAACGACTTCGTTAGCCGGCGTTTCATTCAACAAAAAAGGAACTCTGGTAGCTTATTCAATTTCCGAAGGCGGAAGCGACTGGAACAAAATCATTATTCTAAACGCTATTACAAAGGAAAAAATTGATGAAACGATTGTTGATGTGAAATTTTGCGGAGCTTCTTGGTTGGGAGACGAAGGATTTTATTATTCAAGCTACGACAAGCCGAAAGGTAGCGAACTTTCCGCAAAAACGGATATGCATAAAGTGTATTTCCACAAGTTGGGAACCAAACAATCGCAAGATAAATTGATCGTCGGAGGCGAAAATTTCAAGCGAAGATATATGGGAATTGGGGTTTCTGATGATGAAAGATTCGAGATTTTGAGTGCATCCGAAGCAACAAGCGGGAATGAACTTTACATTAAAGATTTAAAGAAAAAAACTGATTTTCTAGCCATTCAGAAAGGTTATGATTTCAACACGGATTTCATCGATTCCAAAGGTGATTTTATTTACGCTTTAACCGATAAAAACGCGCCCAATATGCGTTTGGTTAAATTCAACATTAATCAGCCGGATATTTGGGTTGATGTAATTCCGGAAACAGATAATGTACTGAATGTTTCGACAGGAGGCGGATATATTTTTGCAAAATACATCAAAGATGCAGTAACCTCAGTGAAACAGTTTGACTATGATGGCAAACTCATCCGAACCATAGATTTGCCAGGCATTGGAACCGCTTCCGGATTCGGTGGAAAGGAAAAAGAGAAAGATCTTTATTTTTCCTTTACCAATTATATCACACCGGGAACGATTTATAAATTCAACGTAGAAACCGGAAAATCAGAAACTTATCAGAAGCCGAAGGTGAAATTTAATCCTGAAGATTATATTTCCGAACAGGTTTTCTATACATCAAAAGACGGAACCAAAGTTCCGATGATGATTAATTATAAAAAAGGTACAAAACTCGATGGAAAAAACCCGACTATTCTTTATTCTTATGGAGGTTTCAACATCAGTTTACAGCCGGCATTCTCTGTAGTGAATGCAATATGGATGGAAAATGGCGGAATTTATGCCGTTCCGAACATCCGTGGTGGTGGCGAATACGGAAAAAAATGGCACGATGCAGGAACGAAAATGCAAAAGAAAAATGTGTTTGAAGATTTCATCGCAGCCGGCGAATATCTGCAAAGTAAAGGCTACACTTCCAAAGAATATATGGCGCTTTCCGGACGTTCAAATGGTGGACTTTTGGTAGGTGCTACGATGACGATGCGCCCGGATTTGGCAAAAGTAGCTTTCCCGGGAGTGGGCGTTTTGGATATGCTGAGGTATAACAAATTTACCGCCGGAGCAGGTTGGAGCTACGATTATGGAACCGCGGAAGACAGCAAAGAAATGTTTGAATATTTAAAATCTTATTCACCAGTGCATAACGTAAAAAAAGGAGTTTGCTATCCTTCAACGATGATTATTACCAGTGATCATGATGATCGTGTTGTGCCGGCTCATTCATTCAAATTTGGAGCTGAACTTCAGGAAAAACAATCTTGTAACAATCCGGTTTTGGTCAGAATTGAAGTAAATGCAGGACACGGAGCGGGTAGAAGTACCGACCAAGTCATTGGCGAAAATGCTGATTTGCTAAGTTTTGCCTTATATGAAATGGGTGTTAAAAAATTAAAAAAGTAGATGTTTAAATAATGATTAATAAGAGACTTCCGGTAATTCGCTGGAAGTTTCTTTATTTAAAAAGAACAAATAAAATCAGTATTTTTACCGGTTGAAACTTTTGAAAAATATCAAAGATCGTGCAAGTTAGCGCTCATCTTTTAAGCGATTTTTATGGTAAAATCAAAGGTTTCAAAAGGGAAATTAGGTCTAAAGTTTTTTCAAAACCCCAAATCTAATCGCTATTTTTGCAGGATTATTATAGAAAATGTCAGATATTATAAAACTTTTACCGGATCATGTTGCCAACCAAATCGCTGCCGGCGAAGTGGTACAAAGACCAGCATCTATTGTAAAAGAACTTATGGAAAATGCGATTGATGCAGGTGCTACGAAAGTGGAACTCATCATTCGTGATGCAGGGAAAAATCTTATCCAAGTAGTGGACAATGGTAGCGGCATGAGCGATACCGACGCCAGATTAGCTTTCGAAAGACACGCAACATCCAAAATCACTAGTACAGAAGATATATTTAAAATTACAACGAAAGGCTTTCGTGGAGAAGCTTTGGCGTCTATTGCTGCGGTAGCTCAGGTTGAATTGAGAACCAAAACCAAAGATGCGACAATGGGAACCAATATTTATATCGAAGGTGGTGGTTTTCAGTTCCAGGAACCGATCCAAACTGCCGAAGGTTCTAATTTCCTAGTGAAAAACCTGTTTTATAATGTTCCGGCAAGGAGAAAATTTCTTAAAAATAATAACGTTGAATTCCGACATATCATTGACGAATTTCAGCGAGTTGCCTTGGCTCACGAAAATTTGGATTTTGAACTTTTTCATAATGATGATATCGTTTTTCGATTAAGAAAATCGAGTTTGTTACAAAGGATTGTGGAAATTTTCGGACGAAAATTACATCAGCTTTTAGTTCCAATCAAAGAAGATTTGGGCTGGATCAAACTGAACGGATTTGTGGCAAAACCCGAAGGTGCCAAAAAAGTTCGTGGCGAGCAATTTTTCTTTGTTAATGGCAGATATTTCCGCAGTGCTTATTTCAATAAAGCAGTTCAGGAAGCTTTTGAAGGTCTGCTTTTGCCGGGTTATATTCCGACATTTTTTCTTTTTCTAGAGTTAGATCCGGAAAAAGTTGATGTGAACATTCATCCTCAAAAAACGGAAGTAAAATTCGAAGACGAGAACTTAATTTTCGCTTTGGTACGTTCCACAATCAAAAAATCTTTAGGAATTTATAACGTTGCTCCAAGTTTAGATTTCGATCGAGACACGAGCATTGATGCCTTCGTTCATCAAAAAAGCAGCAGTAACGGAAGTTTCAAAGCTCCGGAAATCACCGTTGACCGAGACTACAACCCTTTTTTGGAAGAGCGTGTTTCTGCCGGTGAAACCCATGCGATTACAGAAATGTATCAACAAAATATTCCGGCGGAACCATCGAAAATCAACCTTTTTGAAGATGAAGATTTTGATGAAGATCTCATGCGTTTGCCCAATGGTTATTGGCTTTTCAACAAAAACGGGAAAACTTTAATGCTCGATTTGGGCAGAATGCATAGGCTCGTTGTAAGTGAAAGAAATGCCAAGAAAAAGCGCACGAGCGACAAGCATACGTTGCTGTTTTCTTTGGAATATCACATGAATGAAACCGAGAAAAATAAATTTCGTTCCATCAAAAAATACTTGCCAGAATTGGGTTTTGAGATGATTATCGCGAATGATAATGTTTTGAGGATTGATGCGGTTCCGGAAGGTTTGAAAGAAACCCAGGTTATGAAATTCATGGAAAATCTTTTTGAAATTTTAGAGTACAAAACGGAAGAAGAATTCCTGGATTTTTACCATAATCAATGGAATAAGATCCAAAGCAAATCCCGTTTCGATTTCCTTTATAAAATTGATGCTGAACAAGTTATCAGAGATTTTACAGAGCTCGGTTTTCCAGAGTTTTTACCAACAGGAAAAAGATGTTTCGTTGAAATTCCGCTCGACGAATTAAAAAATAAATTTTAGAAACAAATGATCAATCAAATCCCACCCATAACGCGAAATCTCATCATCATCAATGTGGTGGTTTTTGCCCTTACTTACTTATTAAACAGCGAGATGATGTACCGATATTTAGCGGCATTTTATCCGTTTTCGCCATTTTTCCATTCCTGGCAAATCATTACGCACATGTTTATGCATGGTAGTTTTATGCATATTTTGTTTAATATGTTCACCTTGTATAGTTTTGGGCCCGTTTTAGAAAGAATTTTGGGTGATCGAAAATATTTGATTCTTTATTTCGTGAGTGGTTTGGGAGCTTTTTTTCTGTTCAATTTGTGGAATTTCATTGAAGTAGAACAAATCAAAACGAGTCTGCAGAGTTTCGGTTTCGATTTGAATGGTTATATGTCAGGCGAAAGTGTTTCATTTCAAGGAAGCGCGCAAGCTGTTTCGGAGCAAAGACAGTTGGTGAGCGATTTACAATCGATTATTACTGTTCCGATGGTTGGAGCATCAGGAGCGATTTTCGGCGTTATCGCTGCCTTTGCCATACTTTTTCCAGATGCAGAAATCATGATCATGTTCATTCCGATTCCGGTGAAAGTAAAATATGTGTTACCGGTAGTCGTTATCGGTTCGGTGATACTTGGTGTTACAGGAAATGTGGGAGGTATTGCTCATTTAGCACATGTTGGCGGCGCTCTCGTTGGAATTTTACTGGCGTGGTATTGGAAGAAAAACAGATTCAGAATTAATTGAAAATGAAATTGTTTCGGTTACTTTTCACGATTTTTCATTTCAGTATTTTGGTGCTTCTTTTGGGAACAATTCTCAATGCCTTTATTCCGCCCAGAGTTTTTCCGTGGCTGAACTTACTTTCGCTTTCATTTCCGGTTTTGATGATCTTAAATGTATTGTTTTGCCTTACTTGGATTATCTTATGGAAAAAAAAAGCCATTTTCTTTCTCGCGTTTTCTTTATTTTTAATTGTTCCTACTTCAAGATGGATTAATTACAGAGAGAAAAAATCCATCAAACCCAATCTTAAAATGTTGACTTTCAATATCAAAGGAGGTAGGGTTGGCGGTACAGGAAAAGTTTTTAATTATCTAAAAAATAGTGGCGCAGATGTTATTTTACTTCAGGAATATGGTTCACAATACCAGGTTTCGGGTTATGATTTTGGGGTAGGAAATTACGAAATCGTCGCATTAAATTCTAAAACAAAAATCCTGGAACACGGTAAAATTGCAACCATCGGAAACGGGAATTCCATGTATGCAGACATCGAAATTAATGGAAAAAGAATTCGTTTCATCAATCTTTACTTAAGTCCTTTTTCTTTTGAAAAGCAGAAGGTTAAGCCCAGTGAAGATTTGGAGCAAAACGAAAACAAGTTGCGATACATTCTCGGAAAGTTGGTTCCAACTTTTAAAAATCATCAATCTGAAGTTCTGGATTTGCAAAATGCAGTTTCCGCTTCGCCATATCCTGTAATTCTGGCAGGAGATTTCAATGCAGTTCCTAATTCGTACGAATATTATCATTTGCTGAAAAATCTAAAAGATGTATTTGTAGAAGTAGGCCGTGGAAGCGCAACAAGTTTTCACGATTACAAATTTCCGATCAGGATTGATCACGTTTTTTGCTCGCAAAATATTCAGCCAGTTGCGTACAGAGTGGACAGAAGTGCGAAATTATCCGACCATTTTCCTGTTATAACTGAATTTTATATTGATTAAAATGAAAAAACTAATTGCTATATTTTTCTTATTCTTAATGATTTCTTGTGGTAAAGAAAATCTGAAAAATCAACATTCTGAATCTGTTGTTTCTTCTGTTCCGCCGTATGATACGGTTGCAATTGATTCTTTTTCTGCCGGAGCAACTTCCGTGGACGTAGCGAGAAAAATTAGAATTTCGTCGCTGCAATATCAGGATTCTTTAAAGCAAGTTCAAAGAAAATTGGAAGAGGAAAAATTGCTTAAGAAAATGAAAGAGGAGAAGGAAAAAGCTGAGAAAGAAAGCAAAGAGAAGAATGTAAAAGAGGAAGAAAACAAGAAAAAAGCAGCTGAAATTCCTGGTTCATCAAGCAGTGCGAATCCTTAAATTTTTTCTATATTTGAATAACACAAATTTTAATTATATGAAAAATTATATGATCATTGCCGCTACAGTTTCTTTGTTATTAATAAGCTGCAAAAAAGCGGAAAAAAGAACCGAAATTACCGAGAATCCAGACGGAAGCGTAACCACTACAACGATTGAAACCGAAAAATCCACGTCATTGGATTCTGCGAGAATTAACGAAACCATGGAAGAAGCTAAAGAAAGGTTGAATTCTGCAGGTGAAAAAATTGATAATGCCGCTGATAAGGCCGGTCACGAACTGCGGAAAGCCGGCGAGGAAGTGAAAGACGCCGCAGCAAAAGGCGCTGAGAAAGTTGAAAAAGGCGCTGAAAAAGTAAAGGATGATTTACAAAAAAAATAACATAAGAAAACTCCGCTGAAAACTTCCAGCGGAGTTTTTTATTCGTTAAGTTTCAGTAAAGGATCGATGTATTCGCGATCATTGCTTAATCTCGGAACTTTATTTTGCCCACCCAGTTTTCCGCGTGCGGACATCCATTGGTAAAAAAGCTGTGGTTTTGCAATATGTACGATTGGTCTTTTCAGCGTCATATTATTATAGCGCTTCGCTTCGTAATCGGAGTTGATTGATTTCAGGTGATTGTCGAAAATTTCAGTGAAACGATCCAGATCTTTTGGTTCTTTTGTAAATTCAAAAATCCATTCGTGGGCACCACTTTCCCCATCTTTCATAAAAACCGGTGCTCCTGTAAAATCGCAGATGGAAGCTTCGGTTGCTTCGCAAGCTTTTGTGAGCGCAGTTTCCACATTGTCAATCATCAATTCTTCTCCGAATGCATTGATGTAATGTTTCGTCCTGCCAGAAATTTTTATTCGATAAGGATTAAGTGACGTAAATTTTACTGTATCGCCAATCAGGTAACGCCACAAACCACTGTTGGTAGTAATTACCATCGCATAATTTTTCCCGATTTCCACTTCTTGCAAAGGAATTGCCTGCAGATTTTTAAGGTCAAACTGATCCATCGGAATGAATTCATAGAAAATTCCATAATCCAACATCAGCAACATTTCATCGCTCCCGTGCTGATCCTGAATGGCGAAAAACCCTTCGGAAGCATTGTAAATTTCGTAGTAATTGATGTCTTTCCCGATGAGTTTTCTATATTGCTCTTTGTAAGGTTTAAAGCTAATTCCACCGTGAAAAAACACCTCGATATTCGGCCAGAGTTCTGCGATATTTTCTTTTCCAGTTTCGGTTAATGTCCTTTGCAACAAAACCATCATCCAGCTAGGGACACCGGTAATACTGCCCACATCTTCATTTTTTACTTCCGAGACAATTGCTTTCAGTTTGCTTTCCCATTCGGACATTAGCGAAACTTTTTTACTAGGTGTCGTGGTGATTTCTACCCAGAACGGAAGATTTTCAATCATAATTGCGGACAAATCGCCGAATTTGGTATTGAAATCTTCATATAATTCCGAACTTCCGCCGAGGCGCAAATTTTTATTAGAAAAAAGGTTGTTTTCCGGATGATTATTGGAATAGATGGAAAGTAAGTCCTTTCCGGCTTTAAAATGGCAATCTTCTAAGCATTCTTCGGAAATGGGAATGAATTTACTTTTCGCATTGGTGGTTCCGGATGATTTCGCGAATTTTCGAATATATCCGGGCCAGAAAACATCGGGAATTCCTTGTCTTGCTTTTTCGATATAAGGTTCAAAATCTTCATAAGTAACGATCGGAACATTTCTGCGGAAATCGTCGTAACTTGAGATTGAACTAAACCCATGAATTTTCCCATAATCGGTGTTCTCCGCATGATAAAGCTGAGAAAATAATACACCGTTTTGCGTTTCCGAGGGATGATTCATGAAATTCTGAATCTGATCAATCCTTTGGCGGATAAACCAATTAACGACGGTATTGAAAAGCGCTTTTGTTGCCATTAGGACAAATATAATATATTTCGGGTAAAGTCCGATTGCTTTTAAAAACAAAAAATTCCGTCCAAAAATGAACGGAATTTCAATACAAACTAAATTTTTCGTTTAGCAATATTCTTCGTAAGCTGCTTGTAGGTTGGCCGCGATTGCTCCTGCAGGATTACCTTCAATATGATGTCTTTCTAGCATGTGAACCAATTCCCCATCTTTAAAAAGTGCTACACAAGGGGAACTTGGCGGAAATGGAGCCAATAATTTGCGCGCTTCTGCCACTGCATCAACATCAAAACCAGCAAATACGGTAGTTAAATTGTCTGGTTTTTTATCTCCTGTTAAAGAAAAAATTACTCCTGGTCTTGCTGCTCCCGCTGCGCAACCGCACACGGAATTTACCATCAATAGGGTAGTTCCTTCCTTTTTTAATGCGTTGTTTACTTCTTCGGGAGTTCTAAGGTCTTGAAAACCTTTATCGGTAAGTTCTGCCTTCATCGGCATTACTAATTCTTCTGGATACATATTTATTTTATTTAAGTTAAAAAAAAGGTTTGAAAATTATTTATTGCAAATTTAATTTTTTTAAAAGATTAAACTCATCCAAATTAGTAATCAAAATCATTCCAAAATTCTATAATGGTCTTTTTGGCAGAAAAAACCCGAAACATTAGATGTTCCGGGCTTCAATCAAATCGATATGCAAAGGTTGAATATCCTTATTTAAACATTAGGAAAGCAGTTTTTTTGCCATTTCTGAGATGCTTTTGCCATCGCTTTTTCCGGCGAGCGCTTTGCTGGCAATCCCCATTACTTTTCCTAAATCTTTGGCGCTGTCGGCACCTGTTTCGGTAATGATTTTTTTCATTTCCGTCTCTAATTCTTCTGCTGAAAGTTGCGCAGGAAGAAATTTTTCAATTACTTTCATTTGCGCGCTTTCTACTTCTGCCAAATCGCTACGGTTTTGTGCGGTGAATTGATCATAAGAGTCTTTTCTTTGTTTAATCATTCTTTGCAAAATGGCAATTTCCTGTTCCGCAGAAACTTCTGCTCCTTTAGCTTCGGTCTTTAAAAGAAGAATTTGTGATTTTACAGCGCGTAAAGCATCGAGAGCTACTTTATCTTTCTCTCTCATTGCGGTTTTAATCGCGTCGCTGATGGTATTTTCTAAACTCATTTTTTTGAAAATATTGGTATTAATCTACATCTTTGTTCAAGAATCTGTTTTCGCGAATTTGCATTCTTCCGTTTTGATCCGTTAAAAAATGGTTGATGGCATTGTCAGAAGCATTGCTACCTTCGATGCTGATATTTTTTCTTCGGAATGCTGGAACTGTTTCAAATTCGTTCTCGAAATCTGTTGTTTGATATCTTGAATTGAATTCTTTCAGTTTGTTTTTGCGCTCCATCACTTTGTCGCTAGTAGGCTTGCTGATAAAGGTGAAATCGTCTTCAATTTCAATTTTTTCTTCAATTTTAGCTTGTTCTACTGGCTTATCTTGCACCTTTTCGATGATTTGAACCGGTTCAGGTTTGATCTCTGCTTTAGGTTGTGGTGTTTCAACGGTCGGCTCCTCAATCGGTTCGTTTACGAAAAAACTGAATTCTATTGGTTTATCTTCCGAGAAAGAAGATTTCGGTTCTGCGGGTTTTTGCTCGATTTTTTCTTCTACTTCAAACTTGAAAGATTGAGATTCCGGCGCTTCGTACTGAGCGTCTTCAAAAGAAAAAAGATCGATTTCCTGCGGTTGGTTTTGACGGAATTTTGGTTCCGGAGTTTCTTCATCATCTAAATCAAAAAACTTGATTTCAGTTGGAGTTTCTTGTTCTACGACAATTTTTCTTTCTCTTGTTTTCACTTTGAATTCCGGAGTTGGCAAATCCTCTTCATCGTCTAAAACAAATAGATTTTTTGTAGGAAATTGTTCTCTGGTGATTTCTTCTCTTTCTTCTCTCTGTTTGAATGGAGATTCCGTTTTCGCAGAAGCGGACAAATTATCGTTTAAGCTGATTTTAATTTTTTCAGTTGGTCCTGCATGTTTTTTATCGTCTTTTGCGAATCCGGTTGCGATTACCAAGACGCTGATAGAATCGCCAAGTTCCTCGTCTGTACCCACACCGAAGATAATTTCAGCGGTATTTCCGGCTTCTTTTTGAATAAAGTCGTTGATGAGACCGATCTCGTCCATTGTAGCCTCCTCCGAACCACTTCGGATCAGGAGCAAAACGTTTTTCGCTCCAGTAATTTTGTTATCGTTTAATAATGGAGAGTCCAAAGCTTTTTTCACAGCTTCTTCCGCTTTGTTTTCACCTGAAGCAGTTCCGGTTGAGATCAAAGCAGTTCCAGAATTTTGAAGTACAGATTTTGCATCGCGGAAGTCGATATTTACATCGAAATATCCGGTAATTACTTCTGCCATACCTTTTGCAGCGTTGGTAAGTACTTCATCCGCTTTGGAGAACCCTTGTTTGAAACCTAGATTTCCGAATTGCTGACGTAGTTTATCATTATTAATAACAATCAAGGAATCAACGTTATTTCTCAATTTATCGAGGCCGATTTCTGCTTGATCTAATCTTCTTCTTCCTTCGAAGCTAAAAGGAACCGTAACGATTCCTACGGTAAGGATGCCCATTTCTTTGGCAATTTTCGCAATTACCGGTGCAGCACCAGTTCCGGTTCCGCCACCCATACCAGCGGTGATGAAAACCATTTTGGTGTTTTGTCCAAGAGCTGCTTTGATATCTTCGATACTTTCGATTGCCGCTTTTTCGCCAACTTCAGGATCTGCTCCTGCGCCAAGTCCTTCAGTAATCGTCATTCCCAACTGTACTTTGTTGGAAACTGGGTTATTATCCAATGTTTGGGCATCGGTATTGCAGATCACGAAGTCTACCCCGTGGATTCCTCTTTCGTACATGTGTTTTAGAGCGTTGTTTCCGCCACCACCTACACCAATCACTTTTATAATTGATGAATTTCCTTTTGGTAAATCAAATGAAAATCCTTGTGTGCTTATATTTTCCATAGTATGTAATTTTTTTTATTATTCAACTTCTTCAAAGAATTTTTTCACGCTTTCCATGATTTTTTGTCCGATGGTAAGCTTGTTGCGTCTTCCTTCTTGGGTAGTAGGTACAGGAATTTCTTCTGTTCGGAACTCCGGAGTTTCTTCTATTGTTTCTGCAACTTTATTTTCTGGAATTGGTGCTACAGGGGTTTCTTCTATCGGGGTCGGATTGATTTTCTTATCACGAATTTTCAAGCTTTCCATGAGTAATCCGATAGAAGTTGCGAATTCCGGTCCTTTTAAAAATTGGTTTTTATCATTAGCAACATATTCGTTTGCGAAGCCGATTCTGCTGTCAAAGCCTGTGGTATAATTCGCCAATTGTCGAAGGTTGCGAAGATTTGATCCACCACCTGTTAAAACAATTCCTGCGATTAGTTTTTTCTTTTGTTCAAACGCACCGTAAGCTTTCAATTCGGTGTTCACCATTTCTAATATTTCTTCCACTCTTGCATTGACTACTTGGGCTAAAGTTTTTAAAGAAATCTCTTTATCAGGTCGTCCGTGTAAACCGGGAATGGTGACAAATGTGCTGTCTTTTTCCAGTTCCGGAACGGCAGATCCGAATTTTACTTTCAGTTGTTCTGCATGTTTTTCGATGATGGAGCACCCTTCTTTGATGTCGTCAGTAATAATTCCGCCACCGTAAGGAATTACGCAGGTGTGACGAATGATATTGTCTTTAAAAATCGCAATATCTGTAGTTCCACCGCCGATGTCAACGATGGCTACACCAGCTTCTTTTTCTTCTTTTGTAAGCACAGATTCTGATGATGCGAGTGGTTCTAGCGTGAGCGCTTCCATTTCTAAGCCAGCTTCGCGAACGCATCTTGCGATGTTTCGAATGCTTCCCATTTGTCCAACAACCACGTGGAAATTAGCTTCCAACCTTTTCCCGTGCATTCCGACAGGTTCCTGGATTTCTCCCTCGGAATCTACTTTATATTCCTGTGGAAGAACATGGATGATTTCTTCGCCGGGAAGCATAACTAATTTTTTTACTTGATCTTTCAGCTTTTCGATATCTTCTTCCGTGATGTATTGATCCGGATGGTCTCTCATGATATAATCCGAATGCTGAAGCGATCGGATGTGTTTGCCAGCAATTCCCACAGTTACCTTGCTGATGGGAACTCCGGAACTGCTTTCTGCTTCTGCTACTGCGGCTTTGATGGATTGGATGGTCTGGGAAATATTATTCACAATACCTTTGTGAACACCCAAACTTTTTGCCTTTCCAACGCCGAGAACTTCAATTTTGCCGTGGGCATTTCTTCTACCGACAATCGTCACAATTTTTGTGGTTCCGATGTCGAGCCCTACTGAATACTCGTGATTTTCCATTTGTATGTCGATTTGATTTTTTTTAATACTCTTTAAAATGAATTAGAATTTTTTAACTTACTCTAATCTTTTTTTAATCTTTTTTTTTCACCATTTGATTTACTTTCCGATTTTTTCGCTGAAGAAATCGGGGTTTTTGCCATTTCTTTATGTCCTAGATTTATTAAGCTGTCGTTTTCTTTAAAATAAGGATTTAAGGTTGTTACGATTTGGTTATCGTACTTTACTGATATTTTACGGTATTTTTCGGGATTCTGAAACACCAGATATTTCTCGACAAAAGTTTTAAAACCTTTTACTTTCAGCTCGATTTTTTCTAGATCACCGATTTCAAGTTTATAATTCCCTTGGCTTGTCAGTAAATTATAACCTCCTTTTTCCTTACTAATTCCTATAAAATATTTTTTACTAAAGCTGTCTTTGTCTATTTTGTCGACCAATTCAGCCAATTTTTCGTATTCCGAAGGTTTCACATTGCCCGTTACCAGCATACATGGGAAAGAGTAGTTGACAGAGATAGGGAATTCGACTCCTTTTTCGTCCACATAAAAATCTCGGTCACCATTTACCAAACGGAAAGCCGGTACTCGCTGTTTGATGTCTAGATTTAGATTTCCATTTAAATTCAGATAAACATTTGCACTGTCAACGGCCGGTAGATTGTTGAGTTTTTTCTCTAAATCAGGAATATTGATGTCGCCCACTTTTTTCGTAGGATTGGATTTTTTCACAATGTTTTTCACATCTTTTTCATCAATAAAATATACCGGAAACTTCGTTTGGGTCATATTTACCGAAACTTTTTCCATCGGTTTATTGTTGAATCTTTTCAACGAAAAACTCAGCAGAAATCCAAAAATGATTACTGTGATTAAAATTTTTAATATTCTGAATTTGTTTTTCATTTTCTATTTTCCTGAAAGCCAATCCACAATTGGATCGTGCAAAGTGTCGATGTTTCCCGCACCTACTGTTAGCAACACATCGAAATTTTTCTCTTTAATTTTCTCAAAAGCTTCATCCAAGGTTGAAACTTCTTTATTTTCTAATTTAATTTTTTCTGAAAGCCATTTGGAACTTACCCCTTCGAAATTTTCTTGTAATTCGCGCGCCGGATAGATGTCAAGCAAAATCAGTTCGTCGGCATTGTTTAAACTTTCTGCGAAACCATCCGCAAAATCGCGTGTTCTGCTGAACAGATGTGGCTGGAACACAACCAACAATTTTTTATCAGGATAGAAAGTTCTGATGGATCCTATCACCGCATTCAGTTCGGTTGGGTGATGTGCATAATCATCAATATAAATTTTTCCGTTCTCGAAATTGTGTTTCGTGTATCTTCTTTTAATTCCCTTAAAATTGGCAATTCCGCTTTTCAAAGTATTGAAATCTACGCCTAAATTACTAAGTATGGCGATCGCAGCCGTAGCATTTTCTACATTGTGAATTCCAGGAATTTCCCATACAAAATCGCTGATTTTCTCTTTCGGAGTGTGAAAATCGAAATATATTTTGTCGCCGACTTCCCGGATATTGTCCGAATAATAATCTGCTTCTTCGTTTGCTGCATAAGTTTTTGCAGGTCGACCAATGTTAATGCCTTTTCTTACAAAAAGTTGCTGATTTGAGGGAATCAAATTGGCGAAATCTCTGAAACTTTCTTCAATAGTCGCTTTATCACCATAGATATCGAGATGATCCGCATCGGTTGAAGTAATTGCCGCCCAATCCGGTGACAGGTTCAGGAAACTTCTGTCGTATTCATCAGCTTCTACCACGGAAATTTCGCCTCCGTTGAAAAGAAAATTAGACTTAAAATTCTCTGCGATTCCACCTAAAAAAGCAGAGAACGGAAGATTTGCTTCTTTGGAAAGATGGGCAACCAAAGAGGAAGTTGTGGTTTTTCCGTGAGTTCCTGCAATTGCGATGCACGCAGTATTTTTGGTGATTAAACCTAAGACTTTTGCTCGTTTCAATACCAAAAACTGATGGTCATTAAAATAATCTAAAATGCTCAGTTTTTTAATCGCCGGAGTGAAAATCACCAAAGTATTTTCGGGATTTAATCCATTTATTTTTTCGTTTACAACATCTTCAAAAACAATATCAATACCCTCCGAAATCAGTGTATCGGTGAGTTTGGTTTTGGTTTTGTCGTAGCCCAAAACATTTTTGCCAGAAGCTTTGAAATAGCGCGCCAAAGCACTCATTCCGATGCCTCCGATTCCTACGAAGTAGAAGTTTTGGTAGTGATCTAAACTTTTCATTTTTTTATTACTTTAAAAATCTCATCTACAATTTCTTTTGCTGCATTGGGTTTAGCAAAATATGTAAGATTTTTACTCATTTCATTTCTTATCTTTTCGTCTTCGCAAATTTCCATCAAAGTTTTCCAGAATTGGTCTTTCATTTCAGTGTCTTGCACCATTCTGGCTGCATTTTTTTCAACCAAGGTCATTGCATTTTTGGTTTGATGATCTTCTGCTGCGAACGGAAACGGAACCAGTAAGACTGGTTTTCGAGCTACTGCTAACTCTGAAATTGCAATTGCTCCGGCTCTGGAAACAATGACATCTGCTGCGGAATAGGCAGTTTCCATATCCTTTATAAATTCTTTCAACTGGATTTGAGATCCTATTTCCGAAATTTCAGTTTCGTTGCTCAATTCTTTGTAATCCAATTTTCCGGTTTGCCAGATGAGTTGAAATCCTTTTTCTTTCAAATCTTTCAAACTGTCTTTCCATGCATTATTTAAAGTTCTAGAACCTAGCGAACCACCGACGGATAATATGGTGAGCTTGTTTGGATCTAAATTCAGCTTTTCTTTTGCTGCTTTAGGATTAATTAAATCTGTGATAATGGTTTTGCGAATTGGGTTGCCAAGGAACAATGTTTTTGTACCATTGAAAAACCTTTCCATATTAGGATACGCAGTGAAAACAGCTTCTGCTTTTTTCGCTAGGAAAATATTGGTTTTTCCTGGAAGCGAATTTTGTTCTTGCACAAAAATAGGAACGCCCAAATTTGAAGCAACATACAAAGCCGGACCGCTCGCGAAACCTCCAGTTCCGACCGCAAAATCGGGTTTGAATTCTTTAATGGTTTTTCTTGCTTTTTTCAAACTAGAAAGCAATTTGAAAGGCAATCCTATATTTTTCAACAGATTTCCACGATCGAAACCTGCGATATTTAATCCAACAATATCATAACCTGCTTGTGGCACTTTTTCCATCTCCATTTTTCCTTCAGCACCAATGAACAAAAACTCGGCATCCGGAAATCTTTTTTTGATTTCATCTGCAATGGCAATCGCCGGGAAGATGTGTCCACCTGTGCCGCCGCCGCTCATTAATATTTTAAGTTTTCTGCTCATTGTTGATAATTATGCGATATCGTTGATTTCTTCAATGTCTTGTTTTTTGCCCATTCCTTCTTCATCATAAACTTGAATTCTGGAGCTTATGTTTAAAATAATTCCAAGCTGAAAATAAGTTACGAGCATGGATGTTCCACCATAACTGATTAGTGGCAAAGGCTGCCCTGTAACCGGAATCAGATTGACGGCAACGGCAATGTTTACGGAGAGTTGCACGAAAATCATTATTCCTAAACTCAGTACCAGCAAACTACCGAAAAAGGCGGGCATTTTACTGGCAATCATCACGATTCGGATAATCATTATTAAGTACAATGCGATTAAGCCTACGGCTCCGATAAATCCGTATTCTTCCACAATAATGGCGAATATAAAATCGGATGCAGATTGCGGAAGCATTT
This sequence comes from Chryseobacterium senegalense, assembly GCA_001403755.1. Taxonomy (GTDB): domain Bacteria; phylum Bacteroidota; class Bacteroidia; order Flavobacteriales; family Weeksellaceae; genus Kaistella; species Kaistella senegalense. Next base: position 215,631 of record CYUH01000014.1, read on the forward strand.
GTTTCAAAGCGCTTTTTCCGGGTCCCATTCCTGTAATTCCTCCATGAACGATCGCAGCTTTTGCCTGCATCACCTGATAATTTTTGGCTTTATCGATTTCGTTTTCGATTTGATTTTCCTTATTGGAATTCATAAAAACTTCGATCCTGCTCATCCAAGTATGCACCCTATTGTTTTGAATTAAATTGGTGTTGAGTGCGATAAATACAAAGACACCTATTGCCAAACCGGAAATCCCGAGGAATCCGAAAATGTATGTTTTTCGAAGTTGACCGATAAGCATTACTGCTAATGACACGATGAGAATCATTAATGCAGTGGAACCATTATCTTTTGCAACTAACACAAAAACCAGGAGCACCGGCCCGAATACATACATGATGTTTTCCAGCGGAAGCCTTTCTCTTTTAATGGTTTTCGTAAGGTATCGACAGAGATAAATAATCAGGAATAAATAGGCAAACGATGATGGTTGGAAGGAGATTGGCGTTCCTGGAATTTTCAACCAGCGCGATGCCGAAGCTCCATCGATCTGTTGGCCGGTAAAGGATGTTATCCCCAACAAAATCACCAATATTCCCAATAGTATGCTGCTCAGTTTTCCGATGTGTTCATATTTTACCATTCCTACGGATCGCATGATGACTAAACCAAGAATTACAAAGAAAATATGCTTGAGCAGGTGAGTGGTGGTGGTTCCGTTGTTCACGATGAATTCCAAATTGGAACTCGCCGAATATACCGGGAATACAGAGAAGAACGAAATCAATAAGATTACGCTCCAAAGCACCTTGTCGCCTTTTAAAAATTCGTATTTGTTTTCTGTTTCCTGCATTTTTTTTAAACCTCTTTGGGTTTTTATTTTAAAACTTCTTTTTTAAACTTATTGCCTCGATCTTCGTAACTATCGAACAAATCGAAGCTTGCGCAGCATGGAGAGAGCAAAACTGCTTCGCCAGATTGTGCCAAAGATTTAGAGATTTTTACGGCTTCTTCCATGCTTGAAGTACTATAAATTAACTCTTTTTTATCCTGAAAGAAATCGATAATTTTTTGGTTATCAATTCCTAAACATACGATGGCTTTCACTTTTCTTTTTACCAGATCTTCGATTTCGGTATAATCGTTTCCCTTATCTTTCCCGCCAACAATCCAAATTGTGGGTTGTTTCATACTTTCTAGGGCATAATAGGTGGCATTTACATTGGTTGCCTTGCTATCGTTGATGAATTTTACCCCATCGATTTCTGCAATTTGCTGCAAACGATGTTCAACCGCTTGGAAAGTCATCAGAGAATTTCTGATGCTTTCATTTTTAATATTCAACAATTTTCCGGCAATTGAAGCCGCCAAACTGTTTGCGATATTGTGGTTTCCAAGAAGCGATAGTTCTTCGATTTTCATTGAAAACTCATCGTCGATTTTCACCACCATTTTATCATCCATTACAAAACCTCCTTCTTTTAATTTTTCTTTTAATGAAAAAGGAATTTTTTTGGCTTTAATTTCCAATTTCTCAAGGAGTTTCATACTCATTTCATCATCTTTATTGTAAATGAAGAAATTATCGTTTTCTTGGTTTTCTGCGATTCGGAATTTCGCCAAAGCATATTCTTCGTAATTGTAGTTGTACTGATCCAAATGATCTTGGCTTAAATTCAACAACAAAGAAATATGAGGTCTAAAATTCTGGATATCATCTAATTGAAAAGAGCTAACTTCCAAAACATAGTAATCGAAATTTTCATCCGCAACTTGTTTGGCGAAGCTTTTTCCGATATTTCCTCCCAAACCAACTTTCAAATCATCATTTTTCAGGATGTGGTAGATGAGAGAAGTCGTTGTGGTTTTTCCGTTGCTTCCGGTGATTGCGATTATTTTGGCATCGGTAAATTCTGCAGCAAATTCGATCTCCGAAGATAATCTGATTCCTTTCTGATTTATTTTGAAGATGATATCAGCTTTTTTAGGAATTCCAGGCGATTTGATGATCCAATCTGCAGCCAGAATCCTTTCTTCATCATGGTTTCCTTCTTCATACTCGATATCAGCATCATCCAATAGGGATTTATATTCATCTTTAATCAAACCTTTGTCTGAAAGAAAAACATTCAATCCCTTTTTCTTTGCTAAATAAGCTGCACCAAATCCGCTTTCGCCGCCTCCTAAAACAACTATTCTCATCCTTTTTTTTTTATATTCAATGGAAAAAATCCACAGATTTATTTTCTATCTAATTTTCAATGTGATTAAACAAATAATCGCAAATAAAACTCCAATAATGATCATTCGGTTCACGATTTTGCTTTCGTGGTATCCCTCTTTTTGATAATGATGATGGAGGGGCGACATTTTGAATAATCTATTATTCTGAGCATATTCTAACCCAAATTTTCTTTTTCGATATTTGAAAACCGCTACCTGTAACATCACCGAAAGATTTTCTATGAGGAAAATTCCGCAAAGCACAGGAATCAATAATTCTTTTCTTAAAATAATCGCCAAAACCGCAATTACTCCGCCCAACATTAAACTTCCGGTATCACCCATGAAAACTTGCGCAGGATACGTATTGTACCAGAAAAATCCAATCACAGCACCCACCAACGCGAGGGCGAAAATCGTAGTTTCTCCCATGTTCGGCAAAAACATGATGTTGAGGTAATCTGCAAAAATGATATTCCCAGAGACATATGCAAAAAAAGCAAGAGTGAGCAAAATGACAACGCTGGTTCCCGCCGCAAGTCCATCAATTCCATCGGTAATGTTTGCACCATTGGAAACCGCGGTTACGATGAAAATAACGATCGGAATGAAAACCACCCAAGCCCATTCGTGAGCTTCTTCCGGTGACATCCAGAAAAGGATTCCGCTGTAGTCGAACTCATTGTTTTTCACGAAAGGAACAGTGGAAACGACCGCTTTTTCGGTTGGCATAAAGTTCTTCTCCACATTATTTCTGCTTACAATTGATGCATCTGCATATTTTCTTTTCACCGAAATATCCGGATGAAAATACATGGTAACGCCCACAATCAATCCCAAACCAACTTGCCCAATTACTTTGAATTTTCCGCTGAGGCCGTCTTTATTTTTTTTGATTTTCTTTAAATAATCGTCGATGAAACCAATGATACCCATCCAAACTACCGATGTGATGAGCAACACGATATACACATTGAAAATTCGGGTAAACAGCAAAACCGGAATTAGGGTGGCGATAATGATGATTAAACCACCCATCGTAGGAGTTCCTTCTTTTTGCTTTTGTCCTTCCAGGCCTAGATCCCGAACAAGTTCCCCCATCTGTTTCTTTCGAAGATAGTTGATGATTTTTTTACCATAAACCAGTGCAATAATCAGCGAAAGCAAAACCGCCATTCCCGCACGGAATGAAATAAATTTAAACATACCTAGTCCGGGAATATGAATCCCGAGATCGGTAAGATAATCGTAGAGATAATATAACATGTTTTTGTTTCGGTTTTGGGTGGTTTATAAAATCTTTAATTTGTTAATCATTTACTCATCAATTGAGATAATTCCATGATTACTTCTTTGTCATCAAAATGGTGTTTTACGCCATTGATTTCCTGATAATCTTCATGTCCTTTTCCGGCTACCAGGATGATATCTTTCGGTTCGGCAAATTTTATCGCCATCTTTATTGCTTCTTTTCGATCGGGGATCGCAGTGTATTTGCTATAATTTTGCGGTTCCACACCCGCTTCAATTTCTTTAATGATTTCTGCCGGATTTTCCGTTCTTGGATTGTCGGAAGTTATAATGGCCAATGTTGATTTTCTGGTTGCAATTTTCCCCATTTCAGGACGTTTGGCGTGATCTCTATTGCCACCACAACCGAAAATGGTAATTAGTCTTTCGTTTTTGGTGCGGATTTCATTAATGGAGTCTAAAATATTTTCTAAGGCGTCGGGAGTATGCGCATAATCGACAACGAAGAAAATTCCGCCTGCCGATTTCAGGGTTTCAAATCTTCCTTTTACTCTTTTCAAATTCGAGATGGCTTTCAAAACATCTTCTTCATGAAATCCACATTCAATAGTCACCGCATAAGCTAGAAGAAGGTTATAAACATTAAACTTCCCTGTTAAAGTTGACCAGAATTCTTTTCCATTAAAATTGAGCAACATTCCGTTGAAATCTGCTTCCAGAATCTTTCCGTGATAATCGGCCATGGTTTTCAAAGCGTAAGTTTTCTTCTGCGCTTTGGTATTTTGCAACATAACGTTTCCGTTCTTGTCATCAATGTTGGTGATAGCGATTGAATCCGGATTTAGCTCGTCAAAAAACCTTTTTTTTGTTTTTAAGTAAGCATCAAAAGTTTTATGATAATCAAGATGATCGTGGGTAATATTGGTAAAACCAGCAATTTTGAAATGCAATCCTTCGGTTCTGTTTTGATCGATTCCGTGCGAAGAAACTTCCATGAAAGCGTATTCGCAGCCGATTTCTACAGCTTTTGCTAAAATTTTATTTAAAGTCAAAACATCCGGCGTGGTGTGCGTTGAAGGAAAAATTTCGTCTGCAATTCGATATTCTACGGTCGAAATAAGAGCGGATTGGAAGCCCAAATTTTTGAAAATATCAAACAAAAGGGTTGTAGCAGAAGTTTTGCCGTTGGTGCCTGTGATTCCGATTAACGAGAGTTTTTCAGAAGGATTTCCGTAGAAATTGGACGCCAATTGCCCTAGAACTTTCGAGGAATTTTTCACTTTAATAAAGGTAATGTCGCTCGCTAAATTTTCCGGCAAATCTTCGCAAACAACAATTTTAGACCCTTTTGCAATCGCTGTATTAATGAATGAATGTCCGTCGGAAACTGTTCCTTTAATCGCCACATAAAGCGAGTTTTCCACAGCTTTTCGGCTATCGAAAACAATTTCTGAAACTTCCGGATTTGTCTTTCCGATAATTTCTACAACGGGAATTCTGTTCAATAATGTTTCTAAATTCATTCTTTCTTTTATAGGAAATTTCCTATTTTTTAATTCTGTAAACTCAGGTAAATTCTTTGATTTTTACCAATCCTTGTTCCTTGCAATGGAAATTGTTCTTTGATCCTTCCTACGCCTTTGAAATCAACACGATAACCCGAGTTTTCAAGTTGTGGAATTACATTTTTACCAATTAAGCCAACCACATTTGGCATTTGTCCATCGTTGATCGCGATTTTCACGTTAGGTTCTACCATTTTGCTTAAATCCACTTTGCGGTCAACCAACATTTCTTTTTCTACATTCTGAGGTGTTTTTAGGAAAGTTTTTCCAGCAATTTCCTTGAAAACAGGCGCAGCAACAGTAGATCCGTAGAATCCTTTAGAATTATCGGGCTGGTTAATCATCACGATACAGGTGTATTTTGGATGATCGGCCGGATAAAACCCTGCGAAACTTGCTTGATATTTTGAAGGACCAGGTTTCCAATATTCAAATCTTGCGGTTCCTGTTTTTCCAGCCATTTTCAGGTTGGGAGTGAAGATACTTTTTGCGGTACCTTTCTCAACGGCTTTAGTAAGCGCATTGGTCATCATGGTAATCGCTTTGTTCGAAGCCATTTTGTTGACCATCACTTCTGGTTTTGCGCTGTAAAGCACTTGTCCATCTTTCATTATTTTATCAATGAAAAGAGGTTTTAGCATTTTCCCACCATTGGCGAGTCCATTATAAAAAGTAGTAAGTTGCAAAAGATTGAATCGGGATGAATAACCGTACGCTAACGAAGCCAAAGTGGCGGCATTCCATCTTTTGCTTTCCGGAGTTACGATGAAAGGTTTGGTGATTCCCGGAAGTTCGATATCCATTTTTTCAAACATTTTCCATCTTTTCAGATGATCGAGGAATACTTGTGGTTTATCTGCATAAAACTTAGTGATGAGTTTTGCTGAACCTACATTGCTGGATTTTGCCAATACATCAGCGATTTCATAGGTGCCACCACCGTGTCCGTCGGATATTCTTTGTTTTGCATAGGTCCATACTCCGTTACCAACGTTTACCGTTGTGTATTCATCGATAAAACCATCATCCATTGCTGCAAGCAGTGAAACAGTTTTGAAGGTTGAACCTGGTTCGGTGGCGTCTTTTAATGCATAATTGTATGAATCCACATACATTCCGGGTTCGGTTCTGCGCAGGTTTACCATTGCTTTTACTTTTCCGGTCGCAACTTCCATTACTAAAACGCAACCGTGATCTGCATCAAAATTGATGAGTTGTTTTTCTAAAGCGGAATGGGCGATATCCTGAATTCGGAGATCGATCGTGGTGTACACATCTTGCCCATCAACTGGTTCTTTTACTTTCCAATAATCGATGGGCTTCCACTGGCTGGAATTCACACGTTGCTCTAGGCGTGTTCCGTCGGTTCCTGTAAGATATTCTGAGAAAGCTCCTTCCAAACCAGATTTGGTAGCGCCATTGTCCATACCAATTGTTCCGGATCCTATCTGAGTAGTAGCAAGTTCGCGTTTGAAATTTCTATCGACAATAAATCCTCCTTTGTTTTTTCCTTTCTTGAATATTGGGAATTTTCTAATTCGATCATACTCATCGAAATCCAGCCCTTTAACCAAAGAATAATATTGGTTTTGAGCTTTTCTTTGCTGATCGAGGCGGTCTCTGAAATAGCTTCTTGGTTTTCCGAACATTGCGGAAAGAGAATCAGTTAAAACCCCGATGCTATTGGTATAAACGGTGTCTTTAATGGTTTTAAAATCAATATAAACATCATAGCGCATCACTGTTGTTGCGAGAATTGACCCGTCGGAAGCGTACAAATTTCCGCGGGCAGCTTTTAGAGTAGCTTCGCGGTAGTTTTTGCTGATGTAGTCATCCTTAATTTCCTGAACATTGGTGTTCTGCAAAACAAGAATTCTACCCAAAAAAACAAGAAATAAGACAAAAGCCGACCCTGCAAAAAGGTAGCCCCATCTCAATGTTTTTGAGCGTTTATTTTCGAATTCATTTTGAACCGCCATCTGTACTGTCTAGTTTTATCAATAATTTATGTGGATGATTTTCTAAAGAAAGCAGAGAGTCTTCCACCATTTCTTTTCCCAGTTCCGATTCTAGTTTTACTTTTATTAATCGGCTTTGCGCGTAAGCATTTCGGGATTTGTATTCTTCGGTTTGTTCTTTCAGATCGTTCACCTGCTCTATTTTTTTGCTGACTAGGTGATTACTGAAAATCATTATCATCATGAGGAAAAAAACCAACATAAAGTATTTGTAATGAATTTTCACTTCATCACGATTCAGGAAGTTACCTTTTATAATATCTATAAAAGTGAGTTTCTTTTTGGGACGATATGTTTGCTTTTTTGCCAAAAGTTTTTGTTAATTTTTAATTCCAACACGCATTTTTGCGCTTCTTGCTCTCGAGTTTTCTGCAATTTCGGCCTCGTCGGGAATAATTGCTTTGCTTTGTAAAAGATCAAAAGCTTTCGCATAATTTCCGTAAATATCTCTTGTTGGTTCCCCTTCGAACATTCCGTTTTTCAGAAATCTTTTCACCAGTCGATCTTCCAATGAATGATAAGAAATCACTACTAATCTTCCGTTTGGTTTTAAGATTTTATACGATTGTACCAACATTTCCTTTAAAACGTCCAGTTCTTGATTGACTTCGATTCTGATTGCCTGAAAAACCTGCGCAAAAAATTTATTTTGTTTAAACTGAGGAATGTAACTGAATAATTTCTTCAGATCTTCCGTAGTTTCTATCGGTTTTAGTTTTCGATGATGAACAATTTCTCTCGCCAATTTTCGGGATTCGCGTAGCTCCCCATAATAATAAAAAAGGTTCGCAAGTTGCTCTTCTTCATACTCGTTGATGATTTTCTTTGCATCCAAATGTTGCATTACGTTCATTCTCATATCGAGAGGAGCGTTGCTTCTTGTAGAAAAACCGCGTTCAGCCGCATCAAATTGATGAGATGAAACACCCAAATCTGCCAAAATTCCATCAACCTGCTGTATTCCATAAATCATTAATGAATTCTCCAAAAACCGAAAATTCTGATTGATTAGTGTGAATCTTTCATCATCAATTGTATTTTTCAACGCATCTAAATCCTGATCGAAACTGAAAAGTTTTCCTTTATTCGAAAGTCTTTTCAGAATTTCTCTGGAATGGCCACCACCGCCGAAAGTTACGTCCACATAGATTCCGTCGGGATTTGTCACCAAATCATCTACACTTTTCGTCAGCAAAACCGGATTGTGATACATATCTTTATTATTATTGATGGTAAAATTTTGTTTAATGCCCTCTGTTTTTTCGGGATTAGTTCTCGTCGTCTTCGAAATTGATATTGCCCATTACTTCTTCAGCGAGTAGTGCAAAATCTTCCGCAGAAGTAGCGATGGTTCTTTCATAGTCCTCTTTGTCCCAAATTTCGAAAAGCTCGCCTGCACTGGTGATTACAATATCTTTTTTTAAGTTTGCATACAAAGTGAGATCTTTGGAAATCTGTAATCTGCCGGCATTATCAGGTTCTACTGTTTTCAAACCAGCCGTGAACTGTCGGATAAAATCTGAATTTCTCTTCTGAAAACGGTTTAATTTGTTGATCTTTTCCATCAGTTTTTCCCAACCATTCATCGGATAAACTTCTAGGCAAGATTGAAAAACAGAACGTTTAACCACAAAGGAATCACCGCCAAATCCTTCCATCTGTTTCACCAGTGAGGATGGGAGTTTGATGCGACCTTTGTCGTCCATTTTGCATTCGTATGTGCCTATGAAATTCTTCATTTGGGACAAATTTATAGAAAAATTTCTAAAACCTCCCACTTTTTCCCACTTTTTGACTTAATGTTAATAAGTTTTGATTTTGGCAAGTAAATAATTGATAGAAAAGCAGTTATAAGGATCACAATATTTCTTTGGCAATCGTCAATTTGTATTACTAAAAATTCTAATTTTATCGAAAATTCACACGAAATAAATTAAAGTTGGTCTTTAATTTGTATTTTTGCAAGGCTGATATAGCAATTTTATGAGATTGATAACGAAAAAAGAAAAAAAATTCTCTTTCATTGAAGCTGGAGAAGGGCATCCGTTGATTTTATTGCACGGATTAATGGGCGGTTTGAGTAATTTCGATAAAACTGTTAACTTTTTTTCCGATAGAGGGTATAAGGTTTTCGTTCCGGTACTTCCTATCTACGATTTGCCAATTTTAAATACTAACTTAACAACCATTGCGAAATATGTTGCAAAATTTATTGAAGAGAAGGTAGATGAACCTGCAACCATAGTTGGAAATTCCATGGGAGGGCATATCGGTTTAATTTTAACTTTAGCAAGACCTGAATTGGTTTCTAAATTAGTGCTGACAGGTAGCTCCGGACTTTATGAAAGAACTTTTGGTGATAGTTTCCCGCGAAAATCGGATAAAGAATACATTAGAAAGAAAACTGAAGATGTTTTTTACGACCCGAAAGTAGCTACAGATGAGTTGGTAGATGAGGTTTTTGGTGTAGTAAACGATCGAATGAAAGGCATAAAAACGGTAATGCTTGCTAGAAGCGCCATCAAACATAATATGTTGAATGATTTGCCGAAAATCACAAAACCGGTTTGTTTGATTTGGGGAAAACAAGATAACGTGACGCCGCCAGAAGTAGCTGTAGATATGAATAAATTCCTACCCAACTCCGAACTTTACTGGATTGATCAGTGTGGACATGCCGCGATGATGGAAAAACCGGATGAGTTTAATGAAATTCTCTATAGTTGGCTAAAGAAAACAGAAAATAATGGAATGGAAGGTTAAACTTCCATTTTTTATTTAATTAAATTTGAAAAAAAATCAGAAATGGTCATCAAAACAGCGGAATTTGTAAAAAGTAGCGGAAAATGGCAAGATTGCCCAGAACCGAACTTACCAGAATATGCCTTCATCGGAAGATCCAACGTGGGAAAATCTTCTTTGATTAATGCCATGCTTAATCATAAAGATCTGGCGAAAACATCGCAAACACCTGGGAAAACCCAGCTTATCAATCATTTCATCATCAATGATGGTTGGTATCTTACGGATTTACCTGGTTATGGTTACGCAAGGGTTTCGAAAAGCATGCGTCGCGATTTCGAGAAAATTATTACCAATTATATACTGAACCGAAAAAACCTCGTCAACCTCTTTGTGTTGGTGGATGTTCGTCATACTCCTCAGAAAATAGATATCGAGTTTATCGAATGGTGTGGAGAAAACGGGGTTCCTTTTTCAATCGTTTTCACAAAATCTGACAAATTGAAACCCAATACTATTATTACAAATGTTGAAAATTATAAAACCGAACTTTTGAAAACTTGGGAAGACCTTCCCGAAATTTATGTGACTTCGGCGGAAAAAAAGTTGGGAGGTGACGAAATTTTAAAATTCATTTCGACAACGAATCAGTTTTTGATTGAAAATAAAGTAAATTTTCAATGAACAGTGCAGTAATTTGGAAAATTAAACCTTTCGCATCACTTTCTTCCAAAGAACTTTACGAAATTCTAAAAATTCGTCAGGAAGTTTTCATCGTGGAACAAACCTGTTATTACGTTGATGCAGATGGTTATGATCAGCAAGCTGTACATATTTGGGCGGAACGTGCAGGGAAAATTCTGGCTTACTCTCGGGTTTTTGAACCAGGAATAAAATATGCCGAGGCCTCCATTGGAAGAGTATTAACTAGCCCTAATTACCGTAAAATTAATTTGGGAAAAATTCTATTACGTTTTTCGATCGATACAATTGAAGCCAGATTTCGTACACGATCAATAAGAATTTCTGCTCAAGATTATTTGCTGAGTTTTTATTCGGAATTCGGTTTTGAGGATACAGGGAAAAAATATTTGGAAGACGATATTCCACATACGGAAATGCTGAAAAACTGATAATTTCAAATGATTAAATTTATATTCTTGTAAGAACTTTGTCCAGGTGAGACGAAGTTTTTTTTTCTAAAATGCCTAAACGGGAATCCTAATTCAATACTGAATTTGAATAAGTATTAAAATTTTCATAAAAATTATTGTGTATTATTTTTAAATTCTATAATTTTACAAAAAATCATTAAACTTTAAATATTATGAAAAAACTTTTACTTACTAGCTTTGCGTTGGTTTCTATGATGTCTCAAGCTCAATCTTGGGTGCCACAAGCCACGAAAAACCCTGTTAATACAGGAATCGACGAGATAAAAATTGTAGACGCAAATGTTGTCTGGACTTTTGCATACGGGCCAAGCTCTACTGATTACCCTAAAATTATTTCAAAAACTACAAATGGGGGAGCCACTTGGGTTTCGAGCACAATTACAAATATAGGCTCAAATGCACTAATCTCTGATATTGCAGCGGTTGATGCGAATACAGCGTGGGTCATAACCGCATCAACGGGAGCTGCTGGTACAAATCCCAATAGAATTTGGAAGACGACAAACGGTGGTACATCTTGGACTCAACAAACTTCAGGTTTTAACAATGCTTCGTTTGGAAATCAAATTTATTTCTGGGATGCCAACAATGGTTGGGCTTGTGGCGACCCGGTAGCAGATGGAAAATTCGAGATGTATAAAACAAGCAACGGAGGAACAACTTGGACTGCTGTTGCAGGAAGACCAGATGCTCAAGGAGAGTATAGTTATGTAGGCCTAAAAGAAGTTGTTGGAGATCATATTTGGTTTGGAACCGACAGGGGAAAAATTCTACACTCTGCAGACCGCGGTGAGTCTTGGGAGTCTAATCCATCTCCTGTTATTGATTTTGGAGGTGTTACTACTTCAGGTTCTTCAGGTTCTATGACTTTCAAAGATGCTAACAATGGATTGTTAATTGCAGTTGATGGTGCTGGTAATGTTAATACTACCACTGCGACATTATATAAAACCTCAGATGGTGGAGCTAACTGGGAGCCAGTAGAAACTACTGGACCGTGGTATTTCGGTGACATTACTTATGTTCCTGGTACTGAAAATACTTATGTTTCTACAGGAGACAACGGCGGTACAACGGCAAATCCGAGACCCCAGTGGCTAGGCTCATCATATTCCACGGATGGAGGACTTACCTGGATTGAAATTGATAATGGTAACCAAAGAGGAAAAGTTGAATTCCTGAATCCTACAACAGGTTGGGCAGGTCAATTCAGTGATGGCCCTTCTGGTACTAAAGGAATTCTTAAATTTAGTGGTGATTTATCTTTAGGAGTTTCTGATAATGCAGTGAAAAATAATCTAAAAGTTTATCCTAACCCAGCGGTTGATGTTGTGAAAATTTCTGCTAATAAAAAAGTTGAAAACATCACAGTATTCGATATGACTGGTAAGAAAGTGAAGTCTTTCAACGCTGCTAACGAAATTAATGTTTCTTCTTTAGCTAAAGGTACTTATATCCTTCAAGTTTATTACGGAGGTGGCGCAGTTGAAAATACTAAGCTAATCAAGAAATAATTTCTTATAAACACTTTTTTAATGGATGAGATTTTTTCTCATCCATTTTTTTTATGCTAAATCCTTATATCAAATGAATTTCTTAAATTAGCCCGATAAAATAATTTATAAATGAAAAGAATATTTTTACTGCTCACTTTCATGATGAGCTTTTTACAATTGAAAGCCGATGAAGGAATGTGGCTTTTAACGATGATTAAAAGACTCAAAGGAGTTGATATGAAAAAACAAGGATTGAAACTTACTCCTGAAGAAATCTATTCTGTCAACAACTCCAGTTTGAAAGATGCAATTGTGCAGTTTGGAGGCGGTTGTACAGGAGAAATGGTTTCTAAAGAAGGTTTACTTTTTACCAACCACCACTGCGGATATGGAAATATCGCCGCATTATCAACCCCAGAAAAAGATCATTTGACCAATGGTTTCTGGGCAATGAAGAGAAGCGAAGAGCTTCCTGCAAAAGGACTTTCCGTGAGATTCTTAGTAAGAATGGATGATGCTACAAAACGCATCAATTCCAAATTGAATAACAATATGTCTGCTGATGAAAGAAAAGCAGTAATTGATGCTGAATACAAAGCGATCCAAAACGAAAACTCCGAAAACGGAAAATACACCGTTGTAGTAAGAGATTTCTTTAATGGGAATGAATTTTACTATTTCGTTTACCAAGATTTCAAGGATGTTCGTTTGGTAGGAACTCCACCTAATTCTCTAGGAAAATTTGGGGGCGATACCGATAACTGGGAATGGCCAAGACACACCGCAGATTTCTCTGTTTTCAGAGTTTACGCGGATGCTAATGGTAATCCTGCAGAATATTCGCCTAGCAATGTTCCCATGAAACCAAAACACTCACTTCCGATTTCTTTGAAAGGATACAAACCTGGTGACTTCACCATGATTGTAGGATTCCCAGGAAGAACCAATAGATATTTGACTTCTTACGGAATCGAGCAGATGGTGAACAAAGATTATCCGGCTTGGGTAGAAGCTTCTAAACTGGCAATGGATGTTATGAAAAAATATATGGACAAAGACCAAGCAACCAAATTGGATTATGCGTCCCAATATGCATCTGTAGCAAACTATTGGAAAAACAGACAAGGAACCATCGATGCGGTAATTAAAAACGGAACTATTTCCGATAAAAAAGCATTGGAAGATAAATTCATGACTTGGGCTGTTTTGCCGGAAAATGAAGTAACGTACAGCGGAATTTTAGCTAATATTCAGGCGAATTATGCGCAATTTTCCAACAGAAATGTAGAAAGAAATTATGCATCTCTTCTTCAAAGAAATGCTAAATATATCGGAGTTGCTTATCAATTGGGCTCTCTTTTGAAATCTTATGCGGACCAGGATGCCAACGGAAAAGCCGCAATGAAAAGTAAAGTTACTGATGCTATTGAAAAATTGTACGATGGTTTCAATCCTAATTTAGAAGGGGAAATGCTGAACTCAATGGTTAATCTTTATCAGCAAAGAGTTGCTAAAGCCGATGCTTCACCAACATTAATGGCAGCAGATGCTAAGAACCTTTCTAATTTGGCATTCGCTTCAATTTTTGCAAATAAGGAATCTGCAATGAATTTTGTAAATAATCCTGACCGCTTAAAAATTGATGCAGATCCAATGTTGAAATTGGCAAACGGATTGATTAACGACCAAAAACTATCCAGTGAAAAATATGCTAAGGTAGATGAAGCTTTTGCTAAAAACAGCAGAATTTTCTTAGATGGTTTAAGAAAATCAATGCCTGAAAAAGATTTCTATCCTGATGCAAACTCTACCATGAGATTAACCAGTGGTAAAGTAAGTACACTCCCTGTAAGAACCGATAGAAATTACCACGGAATTTCCGAGAAAAATAATTACTATACCGATGTAAATGGAATGGTTGCCAAATACAAAAAAGGTGACGAAGAATTCGATTTACCACAGGATTTTATCGATTTGGTTAAGAAAAAAGATTTCGGAATGTATACGGATAAAAAAGGATTTATGCCTGCAAACTTCCTTTCAGACAATGATATTACCGGAGGAAACTCAGGTTCACCAATTCTCGACGGAAGAGGTAATTTACTTGGTTTAGCGTTCGATGGAAACAGCGAAGCGTTGAGCGGTGATATTATCTTCGATCAAAAATGGCAAAAAACCATCAACGTTGATGTAAGAATGGTACTTTGGATTATCGAAAAATATGGTAAAGCAGGTCACCTTATCAGTGAAATGACTTTAGTGAAATAATAATTTCAGGAATATTAAAAGGCCCGTTGAAAATTTCAGCGGGCTTTTTTTATATCTTAAAGTTAAAAAAATGGAGAAAGATTCTCCACTTATTTTATTCGGTTCCAGCTTCCAACATTCCCAATTCTCCATAATGCTTTTTGAATTTGGCAATTTTTGGTCCTACTACTGCGCTACAATAAGGTTGAGTAGGGTTCGCATTATAATATCCCTGATGGTACTGCTCTGCTGGCCAAAACTTTTCAAATGGAGCAAACTCCGTTACATACTTTCCTTGCCATCTTCCGGAAGCTTCAGAAGCTTTTAACGCAGCTTCTGCTTTCAGTTTTTCAGCATCGTCTTTATAGAAAATTACTGATCGGTATTGGGTTCCGATATCATTTCCCTGTCTGTTGAGCTGAGTAGGATCGTGGAGGAAAAAGAAAACATCCATCAGCTGTTCGTAAGAAATAATTTTTGGGTCGTAAGCAATTTGCACCACTTCAGCATGCCCGGTTTCGCCAGTGCAAACCTCTTCATACGTTGGGTTCGCTTTATGTCCTCCGGAATATCCTGAAATTGCGGCATCTACCCCTTTTAGCATATTGAAGCAGCTTTCTACGCACCAAAAACAGCCGCCACCGAAGGTAATGTATTCTAAATTCTGTCTATCCATTTTTTGATTATTTGTTAAAGGTTTCTTTGTCTCCTGTCCGTTGCAGGAGATCAACATTAGACCCATCAAAAATACTAAAATCTTATTCATTTTTTAATAACGGATTTCTATCGTAAAAATTTTAAATCGTGATGATGTTTAATGATGAATTGCTGTTAAACGCAAATTGAAGTCAATAGGCTCAAATTTCAGATCTGCAACTTCACAAATGAGCCTCTAAGCCCCAAATTTGACCCTTTTACCCGTAAAAATGACGCTCCGAACCCCAAAAATGAGGCTCTGAACCCTAAAAATGAGGTTCGGAACCCCAAATATGAGCCTATGGACCCCAAATGTGAGCCTCTGAACCCCAAACATGATGTTCGGAAGCCCAAAATTGAGCCTCCGAACCCCAAATTTGAGCCTTCAAACCGCAAATTTTCGGTAAACAACCTAAACCATGAGCGATGAGACTTCAAAAATTATTTTGGCAACCTTTAATAAAAACGAACATCCCACTAGTGAGATGTTCGTTGAAATCATTAATGCAGATGTAGTTTATTTTTCCCACACCAAAGCGCTTGCACCGAGTATCGCTGCGTCAGCTTCGTCTAGTTCACTGAAAACTAGTTTAACTTTATTTCTGAAAATCGGGAAAAGGTTTCGCTCCATGTGGAGTTTGGTAGGTTTTAAAATAAAATCTCCCGCTTTGATGACCCCACCGAAAAGAAGAATGGCTTCTGGAGAAGAAAACATCACGAAATTTGCTAATGCTTCCCCTAGTTTTTGTCCGGTATATCGGAAAACTTCGATGGCTGTTGGATCGCCTTTTTTAGCGCATTCATGTACAACCAGAGAATTTATTTCTTCTTCAGGATATTGATTTAGCATAGAATCGGGAAATTCTGCACGCATTTTTTTGGCGGTAATAGCAATTCCTGTTGCCGATGCATAAGCTTCCAAAGAACCTTCGGAACCGGTACTCCAGTGTTTCCTTCCGCCGGGTTTGATAATGGTGTGTCCCAATTCCCCTGCGAAACCGTCGTGTCCGTATATTAAATTTCCACCAGAAATAATTCCGCTTCCAACTCCTGTTCCCAATGTCATCATGATGAAATCTTTCATTCCTCTTGCTGCGCCAAACATCATTTCGCCGAGTGCGGCTGCGTTGGCATCATTGGTCATTTTGCAGGGAAGTCCGAATTTTTTAGTCATGAGTTCTGCAAATGGAATTACACCTTTCCAGCGGAGGTTCGGAGCCTGTTCGATGGTTCCTGTATAATAATTTGCATTGGGAGCGCCTACACCAATTCCGTCGAGTCTTGTTTGGTTGCTATGTTTCTTCATCAAAGGCGATATTTTATCATATAAAGCATCGATGAAGTCTTCAACTTTCTCGTAATCATCGGTTTTAATGGTGCCTTTTTCCAGGATTTCCCCGCGGTGGTTCACAAAGCCATATTTGGTATTGGTTCCTCCAATATCGATTCCTAAAGCAATCTGTTTTGACAAATCTATTAGTGCCATTCAAAAAAAAATTTAGACTTTAAAAGTACAACAAATTCACATTACGTTAACAAAAAAACTTCTCCAAAGTTGGAGAAGTTGCTATGATAAATTTTATCTCTTTGTGTTATGCAGGGATTTCGCCTTTGTACAAGAAAGAAATGATCTCTTTGTTTACTTTTTCGATCATTTCGCTGAAAAGGTAGAAGGATTCTTGTTTGTAAATTACCAATGGATCTTTCTGTTCGTACACTGCACCTTGTGAAGAACGTCTTAAATCATCCATTTCGCGCAAGTGTAATTTCCAGTTTTCATCGATGATAGCGAGCGAAATATTTTTCTCGAAATCATTAATTAAAGATTCGCATTTGGTTTCATAAGCTTCTTTCAGATCCGTAACGATCGTCATGGTTTTGATCCCGTCGGTGAAAGGAACTTGAATCATTTTGAACATAGAACCTTGGTTTTGGTACACATTTTCAATAATTGGGAATGCTTTTTCTTTCAAAAGTTCTAGTTTCATGCGGTAATCTTCTGAAGCAGCTTTAAATACTGCATTGGTGATATCCGCAACGGTTTTGTTTTTGAATTCCGTTTCAGAAACCGGAGCTTCCATGGTGAAATTTTTGATGATTTCGTATTCAAAATCTTTGTAGTCGCCTTCTAATTTTGTTTTGGTAACAATAGATTGGGCAACATCAAAAATCATATTCGAAATGTCATATTTCAAGTGATCTCCGAAGAGCGCATTTTTTCTTCTTTTATAGATTACATCACGCTGCTTGTTCATCACATCATCATATTCCAGCAATCTTTTTCTGATTCCGAAGTTATTTTCTTCTACTTTTTTCTGTGCTCTTTCGATGGATTTGGAAATCATTCCGTGCTGGATTACCTCGCCTTCTTTGTGTCCCATTCTATCCATCATTTTTGCGATTCTTTCCGAACCGAAAAGACGCATCAAGTTATCTTCCAAAGAAACATAGAACTGAGAACTACCCGGATCTCCTTGTCGGCCGGCTCTACCGCGTAACTGGCGGTCAACTCTTCGGGAGTCGTGTCGTTCGGTACCGATGATTGCTAAACCACCGTTGGCTTTTACATCGCCTTGTAGTTTAATATCTGTACCTCTACCTGCCATGTTGGTAGCAATGGTTACAACGCCCGGTCCACCTGCCATTGCAACAATTTCAGCTTCTCTGGCGTGTAATTTTGCGTTCAGTACGTTGTGTTCTATTTTTCTAAGTTGAAGAGCTCTAGAAAGTAATTGAGAAATTTCCACGGAGGTTGTACCCACCAAAACTGGTCTTCCCGCAGCGGTTAATCTTTCGATTTCTTCGATTACTGCATTATATTTTTCACGGTTTGTTTTGAAAACTAAATCCTGTTTGTCCTCGCGTTGTATCGGTCTATTGGTAGGAATTACTACTACATCAAGTTTGTAGATTTCCCAAAGTTCTCCCGCTTCAGTTTCCGCGGTTCCGGTCATCCCCGCAAGTTTGTTGTACATTCGGAAATAATTCTGAAGTGTTATGGTTGCGAATGTTTGCGTAGCGGCTTCAATCTTCACATTTTCTTTTGCCTCAATCGCTTGGTGCAATCCGTCGGAATATCTTCTTCCTTCCATGATACGGCCGGTTTGCTCGTCCACGATTTTTACTTCCCCATCGATAACAACATATTCATCATCTTTTTCGAAAAGGGTATAAGCTTTCAATAGCTGACTAAGGGTGTGAACTCTTTCAGACTTTACAGCAAATTCACTGAAAAGTTTTTCTTTTGCTTCAAATTCTTCTTCTTTAGATAAATTTTTAGCTTCAAGCTCAGCTATTTCGGTAGCGATATCGTTTAGTACAAAGAAATCTTTGTCTTCGTTCCCGGCTGACATATATTCTACGCCTCGGTCAGTAAGATCGATTTGGTTGTTCTTTTCGTCGATTACGAAATATAAATCCTTGTCAACAATCGGCATATCGCGATTGTTGTCTGCCATGTACTGTCCTTCGGTTTTCTGAAGAAGGGCTTTGTTTCCGCTTTCAGAAAGGAATTTAATTAAAGGTCGAGATTTTGGTAAACCTCGGTAGGCTTGCAATAATTTGAAGCCACCTTCTTTTGTATTTCCGTTGGCAATTAATTTTTTTGCTTCATTAAAAATTGCTGAAACTGTTTTTTTCTGAATTTCAACGATTCTATCAACTGAAGGTTTTAAAACATCGTATTCTTGACGGTCACCTTGTGGAACAGGCCCTGAAATAATCAATGGTGTTCTTGCATCATCCACCAAAACAGAATCTACCTCATCAATAATGGCAAAGTTCAGCTCGCGCTGTACTAATTCATTAGGGTTGGTTACCATATTATCTCTAAGGTAATCGAATCCGAATTCGTTGTTGGTTCCGTAAGTAATACTAGAGTTGTAAGCTTTTCTTCTTGCATCGGAATTAGGCTGGTGCAAATCGATACAATCAATTGTTAAACCGTGGAATTGGTAAAGTGGCCCCATCCAAGCGGAGTCTCTTTTCGCCAAATAATCGTTTACGGTTACTACATGAACCCCTCTTTCGGGTAATGCATTGAGGTATATTGGTAAAGTCCCTACGAGAGTTTTACCTTCACCAGTTGCCATCTCCGCAATTTTTCCGCTATGAAGAACGATACCACCTATGAACTGTACGTCGTAATGTACCATATCCCAATGTACGGCAGTTCCGGCAGCATCCCACTTGTTTTTCCAGATAGCGGTGTCGCCTTGTACTTCAACGAAATCTTTCGTAGCCGCCAATTCACGATCCAAATCGGTCGCAGTAACACGGATTTCTCCGTTTTGCGCCAATCTTCTGGCTGTTTCTTTAATTAATGCAAATGCTTCCGGAAGGATCTCATTGAGGACCTTCTCTTCTACTTCGTAAGAATCTTTTTTAAGCTTTTCTACTTTGGTAAAAAGTTCCTCTTTTTCATCAACATTGGTTGAATTCTTAATTCGTTCTTTGGTTTGCTCTATTTGAGAGGTAAAGTTTGTGGTAGCAGCTTTTAATTTTTCTTTAAATTCTGCTGTTTTTCCTCTTAGCCCATCATCAGATAATTCTTGAATTTTTGGTTCAACCGCTTTTATTTTATTCAGTACTTTTTTTACTTCTTTCAGGTCGGTCGCATTTTTATCGCCCAAGAAACCCTTAAGAACTTTGTCTATAAAACCCATAAGTATTTGCTTTCGGCCAGCTGAAAAAGCGTGGCCATTTAAAAGAATTTAGTTTTAGAATTTTTCTAAAATATAAAAAGTCGATAATCGCTGTCGACTAACGACTGCATTTTTTTAATATTCGTCTTCGTTCCATAGGAAGTCGTCATCCGTCGGATAATCACTCCAAACTTCTTCTATGGATTCATAAATTTCCCCTTCATCTTCAATCGCTTGAAGATTTTCAACTACTTCCATTGGTGCACCTGTTCTAATTGCGTAATCAATAAGTTCCGCTTTAGTCATCGGCCAAGGCGCGTCGCTTAAATAAGAAGCTAATTCTAATGTCCAATACATATCATTATTTTTTTGCAAAAGTATAAAAATAGGCGACATAAAAAAGGGATTTTGCCGCTGATTTTCAATAAACTTAGATTTTTAATTTTAAATTTTTCAAGTAGCGTTTCTCAAAAACCATTCCACAAACTTTTTTATGCCATTTTGGAAACGAATCGTAGGTTGATAGCCAATTAATCTTTTAGCTTTTTGCACATCTGCATTGGTTTTTGGCATATCGCCAGGTTGCGAGGGCAGGTAGTTTCTATCGGCTTTTTTGTCCAGATTTTCCTCTAAAGTCGACAGCATTTCATTCAAATTAATCACCTCATTTTCTCCTAAATTGATGATTTCATAAACGGATTCGTTTCGTTCTAAATAATGAATCGATTTCATGATTCCATCAATGATATCATCAATATAAGTGTAGTCTCTAGCGCTGGAACCATCCCCGTAAAAAGGGATTTTTCCATTTTCTTGGATGATTTTTGTAAACTTATGAATCGCCAAATCCGGTCGTTGCCGAGGTCCGTAAACGGTAAAAAAACGCAGATGAATCATGTCGATTTCATACAAATGATGGTAAACGTGTCCCATAATTTCGCCACATTTTTTGGTTGCAGCGTAATGTGAAATAGGACGGTCGACATTATCGGTTTCTGTAAATGGGATCTTACTGTTATTTCCATAAACACTTGAACTTGAAGCGCATATGAATTTTTTAATCTTAAATTCTTTACATGTTTCCCAAAGATTCATGGTTCCGCGAACGTTTACTTCCGCATAATCGAGAGGGTTTTCGATGGAGGGGCGAATTCCTGCTAAAGCAGCTAAATGAATCACCATATCAATTTGATGTTTCGAGAAGATATTTTTCAGGCCATCGATATCTCTAATATCCTGATAATAAAGTTGATAATTTTTGCTGGATGTTTCAAAAATTAATTTCTGAATATCGTGTTCCTTATCGTAGTAGGAAAATTCCGAAGTTTTGTTGACTGAATCGAAAGTGTTTTTTATTTTAATTTTATAGTCATAAAAATCATCAAAGTTGTCAATATTAATGACAGAATGTCCATTTTTTAATAGACATTCCACCAAATGCGATCCTATGAATCCACTTCCGCCGGTGACCAAATATTTCATCTGTGGTTTTTAATTCCCACAAATTTAATTAAAATCAAATCATTATTTTTACGAAAATATTTAATTATGCAATTCTCCGGACAAATTCTAAAAATGATCACCCAAAACGGCAAACCGATTCAATATTTTCTGAATATTTCGGATGATTTAATTAATTTGAACCAGCTGATTGGCAAAAATTTAAGGATTAAACATATCGGTTACCAATGTGTAAACTGCGGGAATGATGAGAAAATTTATCGAATGGGTTTTTGCAAAAAATGCTTTTTCGAAAGCCCGTATGCAAGCGATACGATTATCCGTCCGGAACTTTCAACGGCTCATCTTGGAATTGCAGAACGGGATTTGGAAGTTGAAAAATCCATACAATTGCAACCGCATGTTGTGTATTTGGCCTATACTGGAGATGTGAAAGTAGGGGTGACGCGAGAGTCCCAAATTCCGACCCGGTGGATCGATCAGGGAGCTACTTTTGCGATTCCTATTGCGAAGACTGAAAATCGATACGAAGCTGGAATGATAGAAGTAGCTTTGAAAGAACATCTTGCAGATAAAACCAATTGGCGAAAAATGCTGGAAGATGAATACGAAGATGATTTGGATCTGGCGGATTTTCGCGAGAAAATTAAAGACTATTTTCCGGAAGATTATAAGAGCTTTTATTTGATGGAACACGAAATGACTCGCCTGGATTATCCATACGAAGCTCCCGAAAAAATCAATTCGTTTACTTTGGATAAAAAGCCGGAATTCGAAGGTGTTTTAAAAGGAATCAAAGGTCAATACCTCTCCTTTGAGGGCGGTAATTTCATCAATGTGCGAGGTCACGAAGGGTATATGGTGGAATTGGAGGTTTCCAAGCTCAATTAGGAGAAGTAGTTTTTACACATCAAATAAAATTATTGGCACAAAATTTTAATCCTCAGCAGAATGAAGAAAATCTACCTGAAAATTTTGTCGATTACTTTAGGAATTGTTTTCCTTGTAATTTTAATTGCCAATTTCGGAATCAACTTTTGGCTAAAATATCAACTTCCGGATTTCATTAAAAACAATACTGCTTACAAGATTTCTTACCAAAAACTCGAGGTAAATTTAGGAACGGGTGCGATTTTCGCCACAGGAATTTCTGTGAATAATAAAAACCCGCAAAACCACGCCATAATAGGACTTCAGGGAACCGTGGATACGCTTTCCGTTTCTAGGATCGGGCTTTATGATGTCATTGTCAATAAAAGTTTTAGCGCCAACAACTTGGAATTGAATAATCCTAATTTGAAAATTATTCTTCCAAAACCGTCAGATAAAAATACAGGTAAAAAGAAAAATCCTTTTGTCCTGGAGAACATCAATATTAGAAAAGGTAATATAGAGATTTTTCGACACGACAAACAAAAATTTTTGTCGGTAAAAGATCTTAATCTTCTTCTTGAAAAGTTAAAATTAAGTAATGATCCGAAAGAGGGAAAACTGCCGATCATCTTCGATCAGTATGACATTAATGCAAAGAATATTTTTTATCGTCCAGATAATGTTTATGCATTCACAGCGACCAATATATCCACCAAAACTGGGCAACTCAGCATCAAGAATTTTGCGATGCATCCTCTGTTGTCTTACGCTAATTTCAGACGATTTTATCCAAAAAAGCGTAATCTTTTCGATTTGAAAACATCTGAGATGGAGTTTAAAGGTTTCATTTTAAAAGATGATAAGATTTCATTAAACAAAGTTCGTTTTGTAAATCCAGACTTGAAGATGTACACTACCGATGTGAAACCTGCCGACAAAGAAAAAAGTTTTACTTATGATGTGAATCTAGAAGATGTGATCATGGATGATGCGAAAATCCTGATTTTGAAGCCAGACGGAACACCAAAATTTGCCACTGAAAAGCTCAATATGAGCATCAATAAATTGATGATGGATGACCAGACAGCGAAGGGAAATATTCCGTTTGAGTACAATGATTTTAAGATTAATGCACGACAAATCAATTATATATCGGCCTCTGAAAACGTGAAAGTTGCCGCAGCAGAAATCAATTCCAAATCTGCAAATCTTCAGAATATTTCGGTTAAGCCAACCGTTGCAATCTCCGATAAGACTTTGTTGGATTTGAGTTCGCAACAAGTTTTTTTGAAGGTGAATGAGTGGAAATTTATTGATAATAAACTTAAGCTAGATGTCGATAATGTATTGATTTCCAATTTGAACGGAAACATTAAATTTCCAGAAAATCCTAAAAATAAGAAACCAACTTTTGATGGAATTGCATTCCCATTAATCGTAAGGAATGTACAACTGAAAAATTCGAACCTCGTTCTTGGAAAACAAAACAATCCAGTGCAATTCAATGATTTAAACGCTACATTAAAAAATCTTGAAATGAACGAAACGACGGTAAAGGGTAAAATACCTTTTAAAGTTGGATATTATGGATTTTCCGCCAGGAATTTCAATTACAAAACGCAATTTTACCGTTTTTCAGCCTCGTTGCTGAAATTGAATAGAAACGCTGCACAGATTTCCAATTTCGAGATGATACCCACAATGTCGCGAGCAGAATTTATCCGAAAAATTCCGACCGAAAAAGATCTTTACAATTTGAAAGTCAATCAAATTACGATGAATGGGAATTGGGATTTTGCGTCATCAAATCCTTATTTAAACGCTTCTCAACTGACTTTAAATGGAATGAATGCGGAGATTTTCAGAAGTAAAATTCCTAAAGATGATCTATCGGAAAAGCCTCTGTATTCCAAATTACTAAGAAGTATTAAAATGCCAATGTTTATTGAGCAATTGAATGTAAAGAATTCATTTTTGCAATACGAGGAAGATACCAAAAAAAGTGACGGGCCCGGAAAGTTGACCTTCAATCATTTTAATATGAATGTGAAAAAGCTCAATTCAGGAAAAATGAAAGGAAAACCCACGCATGTTCCGATTGAAATTCATTGCAAATTCATGAATGTTTCACCAATGAATGTAAAATGGAGTTTCGATACCGCCAAAATGGATGATGCCTTTGCAATTTCCGGGAATATTTCAGATTTGCCGGCTGCTGAAATTAATCCGTTTATTGAACCTTATTTGAAAATCCGCGCTACTGGAGATATCTCTGATTTGATTTTTGATTTTAAAGGAAATTATAAAGGTTTGAATGGTCTCTTGAAAATGAAACATAAAAATTTGCGGGTTTCGATATTGAAAGAAACCGGTGAAAAAAACAAGTTGCTTTCTGCGGTAGCCAATATTTTCGTGAGAACAGATTCGGGAAAATATCCCGAATCTGTTCCTGTGGATGATGTGCCGCGCGACAAAACGAAATCATTTTTCAACCTTTTTTGGAAAGGAATCGAAGAGGGTTTGAAGAAAACACTGATCGGAAAAAATATTGAAGTCACCGAAAAGAAAGTGAAAAATACGGTTGAAAACACTAAAACTGCGTTGGAAAAAAACAAAAAGAAACTGAAGGAAACCAAACAGGAAGTGAAGGAAAAAGTACAAAACGTAAAAGAAAATATCAACGGAAAACCCTTGCTCAAGAATGTTTTCAGAAAAAAATCCGAAAAATAAATTTCGGATAATTTTTTTTAATCAATATTAAAATCGTCTCTTTCTTCGACTGGAACTTGCCTTATAAAATCATCAAATTCACCGCCATAATTTGTTTCAGCTCCGTACGAATCAATGATGATTGATTGTAAACCATCCTTGTCCTGCAAAACATAAAGCACTGCGTTGTCCTCAGGATCACTGTCGCCCTCGAAACGATAGGTTTTTATAATACACAAATCGTCGGGATTGTACTTCGTATTGGTTCCTTCTAGAACGAATTGTTTTTCTTCATTCATTCGGATTTCTTGAGTAATTCCTCTTTCACGAAGAATATTAAGAACCTGGGAAAGCGTTTTTAAATTGTGTTTTTCCATAATATTGTATGATTTTGATGCCATTAAAGCAACAAAAGGTTTGCCGAAGAGACGCCAGAAAACAAAAAACGCTGAAAATCATAAAGATTAACAGCGTTTTTATGTACCTCGGACGGGACTTGAACCCGTACATCCTTGCGGATACAGGATTTTAAGTCCTGCGTGTCTACCAGTTCCACCACCAAGGCAAGTGGATGAGCGAAAAACGGGATTCGAACCCGCGACCCCGACCTTGGCAAGGTCGTGCTCTACCAGCTGAGCTATTTTCGCAAAAAAAAGTGCGGATGAAGGGACTCGAACCCCCACGCCTCACGGCACCAGATCCTAAGTCTGGCGTGGCTACCAATTACACCACATCCGCAAATATCTTCTTCTCTTTTTTGTGAGTGCAAATATAATGACTTTTTATTTTTTAAAACAAGAAAAATTTAATTTTTTTACTTTTTTTTATTTTTTGATCTTCTATTTTCTTTTTCTCTTCTTAATTTATTACTTTTACACCTTTAACAATCAATTATGGAATTACAAGGAACAATCAAAAAGATATCTGATATTCAGACATTTGCAAGCGGTTTTCAGAAGAGAGAAATGGTAATCCTTACCGAAGAGCAATATCCGCAACCTATTAATGTGGAATTTTTGCAAGATAAAGCCGATTTGCTAAATGCCTACAAAGAAGGTGATAAAGTGAAGGTGAGTATCAATATCAGAGGAAGAGAATGGACTTCTCCGCAAGGTGAAGTGAAATATTTCAACTCGATTACCGGTTGGAGACTTGAAAAAGTTGACGGAGGTAATTTTAATGAGCCCGTAGAGGCCAGATCACAAAATAGCGGAAGTGCTTCTTCTGAAAATAAAACCGATGTTTTCGCAGAAGAGGATGATGATCTGCCATTTTAATTTTGAAAAACACACTGTAATAAAATCCTGCTTTTTTTAAAGGGCGGGATTTAATTTTCCCAACACATGGTTCTTCTTGATCCCGATGATATCTCTTTTCCGGATCCGGCGTTGATCAATTCTACAGATGGTTTATTAGCTGTTGGTGGAGATTTGTCACCGGAAAGAATTCTGTTTGCATATCAACTGGGTCTTTTCCCGTGGTTTAATGAAGGTGAGGAAATACTATGGTGGTGTCCCGATCCCCGTTTTGTTCTCTTTCCTGATGAATTGAAGGTTTCAAAATCGATGAAGAAAATATTGCGGGATGGCGTTTTTTCTTTCACTGAAAACCAATGTTTCCAAGAGGTAATGCAGGCGTGTAAAAATGCGTACCGAAAAGATCAGGACGGAACTTGGATTTCGGATCGTTTTATCGAATCCTACGGCATTCTTCATCGACATGGTTTTGCGAAAAGCATCGAAGTGTGGCAGAATGGCGAATTGGTTGGTGGGCTTTATGGGGTTCAGGTCGGGAATGTTTTCTGTGGCGAAAGTATGTTTGCGAAAGTAAGCAATGCTTCGAAAGCCGGCTTTATTCATTTTATTTTAAATAATAAAAAGATAGAACTAGTTGATTGCCAAATACATTCTGCACATTTGGAAAGTTTGGGAGCCAAAATGATTCCTAAAAAAGAATATTTAAAAATTTTAAAAAGACAATTTTCATGAATCCCGAAAAAGAAAAATGGATTTTATTGGCTTTACTCTCCTTAATTTGGGGTTCATCATTTATTTTAATAAAAAAATCGCTCGATCATTTTAATCCTTACGAAGTCGGAGCGCTACGTGTATTAATTGCCGGACTCGTTTTGCTTCCGGTTGCCATTAAGAATATCCGAAAATTTCCCAAGAAAAATGTTAAATGGCTGATCCTCGCTGCAATTACCGGAAATTTTATTCCGATGTTTCTTTTCCCGATTGCAGAAACCGAAGTCAGCAGCAGTATTGCAGGAATTATCAATTCCATGATGCCGATTTTCGTTATTATTGTAGGAGCTCTTTTGTGGAAATTTGAAACCACCAAAAGACAAATTATTGGAGTGTTGATCAGCTTTTCCGGAGCTAGTATTCTTGCTTTTTCAGGTGGCGATGGTGGCGAGTTCAAGTTTATTCCTATTTTGTTGCTGTTATTGGCAACATTGCTTTATGCGATTAGTACAACCACCGTGAAATCGAAACTTAGTGATATTCCCGCAAAAATTTTATCTGCTTTTGTATTTTCTTTAGTTTTGATTTTTCCATCTCTAATTGCTTTAGTTTTTGCGGGGTTCTTTAATGAACTAGAAATGGATAATAATCTGTTGGTTGGAATCGGGTTTGTGAGTTTGCTTTCGGTTTTCGGAACAGGATTGGCGATGATGCTTAACTATAGATTGTTGAGCGTTTCTACACCATTGTTTGCGTCGACCGTTACTTTGTTGATGCCGATCGTTGCGATAATCTGGGGATTATTGGATGGTGAAAAATTAACGATAATGCAAGGTCTCGGAGGAGTAATTATTCTTGCGGGACTTATTTTCCTGCGTCAGATGCCCGCAAAAGTAAAATAAAAAAACTGCAAAGCCTTGTGAGCGTTGCAGTTTGAAATAAATCTAATAAAAAGTAAAAATGAAAGGTGACAAAGATATACAATTGTTTCCATACCATGCAAGATATTTTTTCATTTTTTTTAAATAATTGCATAAATCCGTTCAGGTCTTTAATATTTTCCTAAATTAGCCTAATGTTTATCAAAGAATACATTTCCAAAGATTATCCAGTTTTCAATTCAACGGATTTGATAGAAGATGCTAATGAAATGGCTAAAGAATTCGGGTACTCACACATTTTTGTGAAGAAAAAAGGAGTTTACCAAGGCGCGATTAGTCAGTCTTTTCTCGAAGAAAGTCCGGAAGGTAACTTGGCAAGTTTGGAGTTGCATTATGAAAAATTCGCAATTTTCGATGATGGTAATTTATTGGATTCCATCAAGCTATTTTATACTTTTAATTCCAACGTTGTCCCAGTTATTTCCAAAAACGAAAAATATTTAGGATATATTTCCTGCGACGATATTTTTTGTGAGTTTTCGAAATACCCGCTTTTTTCGGAGAGCGGCGCTATTCTGACGATTCAAACAAATGGAAAACATTATTCGATGACCGAAATTTGCAAAATTGTGGAATCCAATAATGGCAAAGTTTACGGATGCTTTATCAATTTAATTGGTGATGATTTCATACAGATCACCCTTAAAATCAGCACCGAAAATCCAAGCTCTATTGATGAGACTTTCGAGCGATATGGCTACAGCGTTGTTCAAAAATATTATGATGATGAAAAAGAAGATTTGTTGAAAGACAGATTCGGATTTTTCCAAAAATACCTGGAATTTTAAGAATGAAGGCAGCGATCTATTCCCAAAAAAGCGATTTAGATACCTTTTTGTATCTGAGTAAATTTGTCTCTGAATTAGAAAAACGTGGAGTGCAAGCGGTGTTGTATGATGAAATGGCCAATGCGATGCAATTCTCTAAAATTTTCGAAACTTTTACCCGAAAAGAAGACTTGAAAGAGAAAAAAGTTGATCTCTTTTTTACTTTTGGAGGCGACGGAACCATCGTAAATTCTATTTTATTTGTACAAGATTTGGAAATTCCGGTTGTAGGAGTTAACACCGGACGACTTGGTTTCTTAGCAAGTTTCAGCAAGGAAGAAGTTTTCCTGGAACTCGATGAAATCATCAGAGGGGAAGTGAAAATCAGCAGAAGATCTGTTATAGAAGTTGTTTCGCCCAACAAATCGATGTTTTTTCCCTATGCCCTAAATGATATTACCATTTCGCGTAAGGAAACTACCGCCATGATTACCGTGGAATCCTATATTAATGGGGAATTTTTAAATGTTTTTTGGGGAGATGGAGTCATTATTTCTACACCAACCGGTTCCACAGCTTATTCCCTGAGTTGCGGCGGACCGATCATCACACCCAACAATGAAAATTTTGTCATCACACCAATTGCTCCACATAATTTGAATGTTCGTCCGCTAATTTTAAATGACGATGTTGAAATTAGATTAAAAGTTGAAAGCCGTGTCCCTCAGTACTCTTTATCGCTGGATTCCAGGCTGATCCACATGGAAACCGACGTGGAAATCGTTCTTAGAAAAGCCCGCTTCCAAATTTTGCTTGTTCTTCCGAATAATTTGAGTTTCTTCGAAACCATCCGCCAGAAATTGCTTTGGGGAAAAGACAAACGAAACTAATCCACCTCTTTCCAGGCCAAATTCATTTCATTTCTCAACATGAATCCCTCAATGATGAATATCATTATTTAAAATACATGCGCTAGCTTTCTTCATAATCATCATTATTTTTGTATTTTTACCTATTCAAAATTCACAAAAATAATTTTATTATGAGCAGACGTTTTCCGGCAGGTGTTGCCACAGGTCAATTGGTCACAGAAATTTTTAATTATGCCAAAGAAAATAACTTCGCGCTTCCGGCCGTAAATGTTATCGGATCTAGTAACGTAAACGCAGTTATGGAAACTGCAGCAAAATTGAATTCTCCGGTAATTATTCAGTTCTCTAATGGTGGTGCTGCTTACAATGCAGGAAAAGGTTTAAGTAATGATGGACAAAAAGCGGCTATCTTAGGCGCAATTGCTGGTGCAAAACACATCCACACTTTGGCTGAAGCATACGGAGCTACCGTAATTCTTCATACTGATCACTGTGCTAAAAAATTATTGCCTTGGCTTGATGGCTTGATGGATGCCAACGAAGAATTCTTCGCGCAAACCGGAAAATCTTTGTACTCATCTCACATGATTGATTTGTCTGAAGAGCCAATTGAAGAAAACCTTGATATTTCTTGTAAATATTTCGAAAGAATGGCAAAAATGGGAATGACCCTGGAAATCGAATTGGGAGTAACAGGTGGCGAAGAAGACGGTGTTGATAATTCTGGAGTAGATTCTTCTAAATTATATACCCAACCGGAGGAAGTTGCTTATGCTTACGAAAGATTAAATGCGATTTCTCCTAATTTTACCATCGCAGCAGCGTTCGGAAACGTTCACGGAGTTTACAAACCAGGTAATGTGAAATTGACACCGAAAATCTTAGATAACTCTCAAAAATATGTTCAAGAGAAATTCGGCTTAGGTGAAAAACCTGTGAATTTCGTTTTCCATGGTGGATCAGGTTCTACTGTCGAAGAAATCAGAGAGGCCATCAGTTATGGTGCAATAAAAATGAATATCGATACAGACCTACAGTTTGCTTATACCGAAGGTATCAGAGATTATATGGTTAATAATGTGGAGTATTTGAAAACTCAAATCGGAAATCCAGAAGGTGAAGAAAAGCCAAACAAGAAATTCTATGATCCTAGAGTTTGGTTAAGAAAGGGCGAAGAAACCTTCAGCAAAAGATTGGTTCAGGCTTTCGAAGATCTAAATAACGTAAATACTCTGAACTAATTTTTTTTAAAATTTAAAGGATAAGTTTAAAAATGCACAAAAGTTTAGAACTTATACCATAAATTTGCACACCTGAAATCTAAATTTTCTAAAAAATGGCATTCGACTGGTTTAAAAGAAAAGCAAAAAATATTACAACTTCCACCGAGGATAAAAAAGATGTGCCGAAAGGGCTGTGGCATCAAACTCCAACCGGTAAAATAATTGAGCATGAGGAACTT
Source organism: Chryseobacterium senegalense (assembly GCA_001403755.1). Lineage (GTDB taxonomy): Bacteria > Bacteroidota > Bacteroidia > Flavobacteriales > Weeksellaceae > Kaistella > Kaistella senegalense. The sequence continues at coordinate 246,721 of CYUH01000014.1, forward strand.
AAAGCAAATAACTATGTTTCTCCAGAAGATGGTTTTCATGTGAGAATTGGTAGTAACGAATTCTTCTCTATCCTTTTTGATGGTAATCATTATACTGAGCTTCATGCGGAAGTGGAAAGTGTGGATATGCTTAATTTTAAAGATACCAAGTCTTATACCGACCGTCTTAAAGAAGTAAAAGCAAAAACCAAACTCACCGATTCGATCCGAAATGCGGTAGGAAAAGTAAATGGAACCGAAATGGTAATTTCCTGCATGGATTTCGCATTTATCGGAGGTTCCTTAGGTTCTGTAATGGGCGAAAAAATCAGAAGAGCAGTAGATTATTGTATTGAACATAAGCTTCCTTATATGATCATCTGTCAATCCGGAGGTGCCAGAATGCAAGAAGCAACGTATTCCTTAATGCAATTGGCGAAAGTTCAGGCTAAATTGGCTCAACTTTCAGAAGCCGGATTGCTATACATCGCTTATTTATGTGATCCTACTTTTGGTGGAATTACCGCATCTTTTGCAATGACTGCCGATATTATTATGGCAGAACCAGGCGCTTTGATTGGATTTGCAGGTCCAAGAGTAATCCGTGAAACAATCGGAAAAGATCTTCCCGAAGGTTTCCAAACTTCCGAGTTCCTGCAGGAAAAAGGTTTTGTAGATTTCATCGTAAAAAGAACGGAAATCAAAGAAAAAGTTTCCAAAACAGTGAACCTTTTGGTGCACTAAAAAAATGTAACAAATCAATGAAAATCTCTCCTAATTAGGAGAGATTTCTATTATGAGAAAAATTGCAAAAATACTTTTCAATACTTTACGAACACTTAGTTTTCAAAAGCTTTTGATGCTTTTAAAATTAGTTGTTCCACATCCGCTGTTTTCTATTTTAGGATTTTATGCTACGGTAAAAAGTTTTACCCTCGCTCAAAAATTCTTCCCGAAAAGCAACGCTAGCAATGGAGTGGGAAATTCTTTCAGACATGCATTATGGTCAGCCTTGATCATGATGTATTGCTGCAAAATTTCCTCGCCTCAGAAAGCTTTAAAATTCTGTAAAGAAATGACGGATTTGCACGAAGAATTATTTCCTAATGAACCGTTGGAAAAGAAAATGGATTTGCACAACAACCAAGTCGGCATGAATCTTTTTATGGAAATGCTTCCAGGTATTCACCGACAATTTTTCGAGAAAAAATTTATCATCGATCGCCTTTTTCAAAAGATAAAAACTGCAAAAATCCTTTCTAACTTAGAAGAAGACCACGGTAATCATTTGGTTTATCTGGAAGAATAGTTCTTCTATTTTTTAGAAATCTTGTAAAGTTTTCCGCTGTCTGAAACTGCATACAAATTGCCGTCATTTCCGTTGAGCACGTCTCGAATTCGATCGTTTTTATCCTCCAAGAGCCACTCTTCACCAACCACTTTATTGTCTTTGATCACCAACCGAATAATTTTTTGTCCGCTAAGGCAACCAATCATCAAATTGTTTTTCCATTCGTCAATATTACCGGTGTAGAAAGCGATTCCACTCATCGAAATTGATGGATCCCAATAATAAACGGGCTGTTCTGTACCTTCTTTTTTTGTGGTCCCGTTGTTTATTTTCTTACCGCTATACTCGATTCCGTATGTTACATCGCCCCAGCCGTAATTTTTGCCGGGTTAAATTAAATTGATTTCATCACCGCCTCTTGGACCCATTTCAGCTTCCCAAATTTGTCCTTTTTCATCAATCGCCATACCCTGCGGATTTCGGTGGCCAGTGGAGTAGATTTCGGGTTTCCAGCCCGCAAGGTTTGGATTTCCGGGTGCCGGTTTTCCGTCTTTGGTAATTTTTAAGATTTTTCCTAGATAAGAATCTTGTTTCTGTGCGTAAGGTCGGGTTTCCAGATCGGAACGCTCTCCCGTACTAACGAAAAGGTAGCCATCTTTATCAAACTCAAGGCGACTTCCATAATGTTTGTCACCATCATAAGTTGGTGTTGCCCGGAAAATTACCGTTGGATTTTCAATTTTTTTCTCGTCTGCAGAAAGTTTTCCTTTTGCGACTGCGGTGTGATTTCCACCTGAAACCGGCTCAGAAAAACTCCAGAAAATCATTCTGTTATTTTGGAAATCGGGATCCAAAGCGACATCTAATAATCCTCCTTGACCTTTAGCATCAACCTTTGGCAAACCTTCCGCTTTCGAAATCGTTTTTCCGTCCGCAAAAACAATATTGAAATATCCAGATTTTGATGTGATTAAAAATCTGCCGTCAGGTAAATTAATAATTCCCCAAGGATTTTTCAAATCTGAATTAATTACATCAACTTGGTACGGAGTTTTGGTTTTTAAACCTTCAATTCGCGTTTGTCCGGCAAAAGCAGGTTGATATTCCGGCGAATTTTTATCGGAAGTTTCAGGATTTGGCAGTTTTCCGTTTTCCAGAGCCACTTCATTCTGCTGATTTGCGGTTTTGGAGTTTCCGCTGCAGGAAAGCATCATCGCAATTCCCAGGAATGTTAATGATTTGATTACTAATGATTTCATATAAAACATTTTAGTGATTGTGAAGCTAAAGAAACAAAAATTACGCCGAGAAATTTTCGTATTTTTGTAAATCCGATCACGTACATTTTATTATTTTGAATATTTTTATTTAACCAAACATCAGTGAATTCGGGATTTAAAGCATATGCAATTCAAACTTCAATCAGAATATAAACCAACCGGAGATCAACCTCAAGCCATTGAAAAATTGGTGAACGCGATTAAAGGTGACGATAAATATCAAACGCTTCTGGGAGTTACGGGCTCCGGGAAAACATTTACGATAGCCAACGTCGTTCAGGAAGTTCAAAGGCCCACCATCGTTTTGGCACACAACAAAACTTTGGCTGCACAACTTTTCATGGAATTTAAAGAGTTTTTCCCTGATAATGCAGTGGAATATTTCGTGAGTTATTACGATTATTACCAACCGGAAGCTTTTATTGCTTCTACCAACACCTATATCGAAAAAGATCTTTCGATTAATGAGGAAGTGGAAAAGCTTAGACTTTCAGCTTCCGCAAGTTTGCTGTCGGGGAGAAGAGATGTACTAATTGTAGCATCGGTTTCTTGTATTTATGGTATTGGGAATCCATCGGAATTCAATAAGTCTTTAATTGAGGTTGAAAAAAATGGTAAAATTACCCGAACAGCTTTTCTTCATAAATTAGTAAATGCTTTGTATTCCAGAACATTGGGAGAGTTTACGAGAGGTACGTTTCGCGTGAAAGGTGATGTGATCGATGTATATCCGGCTTATGCGGATAGTGCAGTGAGGATTCAGTTTTTCGGAGACGAAATTGAAAGAATCCAAAGTTTCGATCCTCTCACAGGAAATGTCATGGCGGAATTTGATCAGATGAACATTTATCCCGCAAATTTATTTGTGACATCTAAAGAAACGCAACATAACGCCATCCGTGAAATTCAGGATGATATGCTCAAACAAGTTGAATTTTTCAATGAAATAGGGAAACCCTTTGAAGCTAAGCGCCTTCAGGAAAGAACCGAGCTCGATCTGGAAATGATGAAAGAACTTGGTTATTGTAGCGGAATTGAGAATTATTCACGCTATTTCGACCGACGTTTACCTGGAACTAGACCCTTCTGCCTTTTAGATTATTTTCCGAAAGATTTTTTGATGGTCATTGATGAAAGTCACGTAACCATTCCGCAAGTTCATGCGATGTACGGAGGGGATAGAAGCAGAAAAGAAGTTTTGGTGGAGCATGGTTTCCGACTTCCGGCCGCGATGGACAACCGACCTTTAAAGTTTGAGGAATTCGAAGCAATGCAGAATCAGGTGATTTATGTATCTGCAACTCCCGCAGATTATGAAATGGAAAAAACCGGCGGTGAATATGTGGAGCAAATCATCCGTCCGACCGGACTTTTAGATCCTGTAATCGATGTGCGTCCGTCTTTAAATCAGATCGATGATTTGATTGAAGAAATCCAAAAAAGAGCTGAAAATGATGAGAGGGTTTTGGTGACGACTTTAACTAAAAAAATGGCGGAAGAACTCACCAAGTATTTCACAAAATTCGGTATTCGGACTCGTTATATCCACTCCGATGTGGAAACTTTAGAAAGAATTCAGATTATGCAAGATTTGCGTGTTGGTTTGTTTGATGTTTTGGTCGGAGTCAACTTGTTGAGAGAAGGTTTGGATTTGCCGGAAGTTTCGCTGGTTGCTATACTGGATGCAGATAAAGAAGGAATGCTTCGTTCTCGCCGTTCCCTAATTCAAACAATTGGTCGAGCTGCAAGGAACGTCAACGGAAAAGCGATTTTGTACGCAGATAAGATTACCGGATCTATGCAAAAAGCGATTGACGAAACCAATTACCGTCGTGAAAAGCAGATGGCTTACAATGAAAGAAACGGAATTGTTCCTAAGGCCTTGAACAAGAAAATTTCTGAAATTCTGGTCGGAAGATCTAAAGATTTCCCAGATCCGAAATACACTCAGAAAGAAATCCTAAAACAAGTTGCAGAAGATAAAGCGAATTACGGGAAAGACGTCACACAAATGATCGAAGAGAAGCAAAAAGCAATGGAAGCGGCCGCCAAAAATTTAGATTTCATTAAAGCTGCAAAACTGCGAGATGAAATTGCTGCTTTGAAAGCTTAAAGTGTAATTCTGTTCTACCTTGCACTAGAAACAGAATTTTTTGTTGTTTTTAGATTAACTATTATTCACAAAAGTGCTTGCGGTCCTTACGAAATCGCCATAGAAGAATAATTTATTGTTTAAAACTTGTACACCTTATTTTTCGGCTTCTCATTATTCACTTTTCCGCGAATTGGAATTAACAAATCCATTAAACCATTTAATTTAATTTCATAAATCGTAGAGAGTTGCATTCCCAACTTTCCAGGAGGCATTCCTTGCCGATGAAACCACTCAAGATAATTGATTGGCAAATCGGCGATTACAGTGTCTTTGTACTTTCCGAAAGGCATTTTTGCGGTGCAAATTTCCTGTAATATTTCTGGGTTTAAACCTTCCATTTTTATATACTTAAATCTATTTTCTCTTCGATTTCCTTAGGTTCTGGTAAGATAAGTTCATTTTCATCATCAGAAAATTCATCGCGGTAAACTTGGATCAATAAAATGGTAATTGAAATAAGAATCGGACCGAAAATCAGTCCCATAAAACCGAAAAGATTCATTCCCATAATGATGCCGAAAACGGTATTCAAAGGATGGATATTTTCAAGTTTTTTAAGTAGGGTAAAGCGGAGCAGATTATCCGTTAACCCCACTACAATTAAGCAATATGCGGCAAGACCAAGTCCGGGACCCATATTTCCTTCCGCAATCATGAATATACAAACAGGTATGTAAACAATGGCGGCTCCTACGATTGGAATCATGGATGCAACCGCCGTAAGTGCAAAAAGCAACACCGGACTCGGTGCGCCAAAAATAAAATATCCAATTAAAGCAGCGATTCCTTGTCCTATGGCCACCACAGGAATTCCGATCGCATTTGCGATGACCATTTTACTTATTTTCTCACCCAGTAACTCAACATTTGATTTTTTAAGTGGAGCCGAACTTTTAATTAATCTTTCAAAAAGCCGTGGTTTTTCGAGCATAAAATATAAAATAAAATACATCGAAATCACAATGGTTAGCGTATTGAAAGTGCCACTGAGAGCGGAAGTAGAATATTTTCCAACATTTTCTTTCAGTTTTGCGAGGTTATCTTTGCTTAAAATATCAATTCTGGATTTTGAATATACATAATCGTGGATTTTATCGACAAAAACATTGAATTTTTGCATATACGCATTGGCATTTCCTAATTTTTCTATCAACAAATCGGCGATAAAATAAATCGGAAGGATAAGGATCACCAAAGTCGCAAGGATAATGGCAAATGAAGCGATCCACGGTTTCCATCCTTTTTTTTCCTGCAAATAAAGATTGTATTTCCTAGAGATAATATAAAGCGTAATTGCTCCTAAAACTGAAGGAATAAACAATGCAAGATTAAAACAAATTAACCCTGCTAAAACAATGATGACAGTAAGTAGAAAAAACTGCTTAATTTTTATTTCGCTTATTTGATGCTTTTTGGTAGACATAGTTTGTATTTAAAAAAGAAAAAACAACAGCTTTTCTGTTGTTTTCAAATTTACATATAAAATTGATAATTTTTAATTTTTATATTCTATTTGTCGAGGCGTTCCGCAAAATGCACAATAGGCCGAATACATCACGGCAAAATAGAACAATGCAGTTGCAATAATTCCGATTCCACAAAGAACAACGCCCGAAAGACTGATCAAAAGTCCTAAAACGGATGCGCCTAAAAGTACACCATAATTTTCTTTTGCAATTTTAAAAGATTTGCCGAGCGCCTCACCAAAACTAGCATTTTCAAACAATAAAATTGGGTAACCCAACAAGAAGAAAGGAAGAACGAGAAAACCAGGAATCACACACATCATGAACGCAATTCCCATCAAAACGCTGGAAACCAAACTGTAGAGTACAATATTTAGGAAATTTTGTTTATAACCGATAAACAAATCCGAAACTTGAAGCGGTTGATTAAAATTGTATTTATTGGCCATATAAATGAGTCCAACATACAACGGAGCGAGAACCAAACTAAGAAGTCCCGAAAGTCCGTAATAAAGTTTCAGTCCCGGAACCGACCAAACATTAACCGAAGAAAAATCGCCATCAGATGAGCTAATTACTTCACTAAATTCTCTCGAATCAAATCCTGAAATTGGTTGTACAATAAAGGAAACTACAAAATAAAGTACCATTGCTAGTAAAGCGTAAAGAAAAATTCCTTTATACATTTCAAAGGCATGGGAAATAATTTCACCGGAGCTGCGTTCGGGATTTTTTTGTTGGCTAAATTCTTGGAAAGAGGTCATCGTTTAATTTTTTAAGTTTCTCAAATTTAAAATTTAAAATCGAAAAACTCATTAATTAAAATTAAATTTAACCAATTTCTTTGTAAAGATTTTGATAAAGGGTATAGATCATGGTTTGCCAAAAGGGGAACGTGAGTATAAATCCAAAACCACAAAGTAAAATACCACAAAAACTAAAGGCGGCCGCAACCATCATACAAATCATCACGGTTGCAAAATTTCCTTTTAACCCTTTGATGGTTAATGAAATTCCTTCAAAAGTTTTCACGTTCATGAAGAACATCAGCGGAACCGAAAATAAAGTAATGAAAATCCAAAAAATGCCGAGAAATAAAAGGGCGTTGGCGTAAGTAAAGATGATGAACCAGAAAAGATAGAAACCAAAAAATTTAAAAAAATCGAATCCCTGATAGCCGGCGAGAAGATCATTAAAAACCACAGGTTCCTTTAGATCTATTTTCCGATATATTTTAAATAAGCCCACATTCAGCGGGTTAATGAGCGCCAAAAGAAGGAAAAATGCCAATCCGAAATTTTTGGCTTGCGGAAGTCGTGCGATTTCTTCCATTTTTTTGTTGAAAGCCCGAAGGTCTGTTCGCAGCAAATCCTGATTCTTCATCATCTCATCCCAAAGACCGAAATACTGAAAAAGCGAATAATATCCTACGAAAAACAAAGCGAGATATAAAATGCTGTAAATGAGGTTGTAAAGCATTGCTTTGTTCCAATAGCTAAATGCTGAACTCAATATTTGTGGAAGGGATAATGATGGTAAATGATTGCGATTCATACTGCAAAAATAATCTTTTAGGAATTAAACCCGATATTTTTAGGGGTTAGTTCTTACTTTTCTTTATTTTTGCCACAAATGAACTCAAGTTTTCACCCAAATTTTGATCTGATGGATGAACTTTCCCAGCAGAAAGTTCCTTTCTTTTTTATGATTGATTTTTTAATGGAGAATGTCGAAGTTTTCACCGAAAATGCAGTCGAGAATAAGGGTTTAATGATTGATTTTAAGGCTTTTAAAACTGAAATTTATGAACAGGATTTCCCCAAAGAAATAATATTCGAATCTTTGCCTCCTTCTGAAAATTCTTATAAAAAAGGTTTTGATATTGTTCAGAATAATTTGAAGAAAGGCAATTCGTATCTTGTAAATTATACTTGTAAAACGGAAATTAAAACCAATTTGAGTTTAGAAAATCTGTACCAAATTTCTCAGGCGAAATACAAAGTGCTGAATCCCGACCATTGGATGTTTTTTTCACCAGAAACTTTTATTGAAATTATTGACAATGAAGTTTTTACCTATCCGATGAAAGGAACCATCGATGCGGAAATTGAAAATGCAGCCGAAATTTTGAAAAATAATGTGAAGGAAAAAGCCGAGCATTACACGGTGGTTGATTTATTGAGAAACGATTTAAGCATGATTGCTGATGAGGTTACACTGGATGAATTTCAAAAAATTGACTTCCTAAAAACCAAACAAAAAAATCTTTTGGCGATGAGCTCCAAGATTTCTGGGAAATTGAAACCTGAATTTCAAGACAAAATCGGGAGTATTATGAAAACGGTTTTGCCTGCTGGCTCAATTTTAGGTGCACCAAAGACTAAAACTTTAGAAATAATCCTGGAAGCGGAAAATTATTCTAGAGGCTTTTATACCGGCGTTTGCGGTTGGTTTGACGGGCAAAATCTGGATTCCTGTGTGATCATAAGATTTATCGAAAAAGAAAACGACAAATTATATTTTAAAAGTGGCGGTGGAATCACGCATTTGAGTAATTTTGCTGATGAGTACCAAGAAATGAAAAACAAAATTTATGTCCCAATTTATTGAAAGCATTAAAATAGAAGATCAGGAAATTTTCCTCTTAGAACTTCATCAAAAAAGAGTGAATGCTACTTTCGCACATTTCGGGAAAGAGGGTTCTATCGACCTCGCGAAGATATTTAAGGATTTGGAACATGATGAAAATGGACTTTATAAACTGAAAATTACCTACGATCTCAATAAAAATTTTCGCACACAATTGATTCCTTATGCGATTTCCGAAATCGTGGATTTTCAATTGATAGAAAATAACGTGTACGATTACTCCTTTAAATTTGAAGACAGGAAAGAGTTGGAGAAAATGATTAGTAAAGCGAAAGCTTCTGAAATTATCATCGTGAAAAATAATCATATTACCGACACTTCCTATTCTAATCTGCTTTTTCTGAAAGGTAAAGAATGGTTTACGCCGAGCACCTATTTGCTTAACGGTGTTCAGCGGACACATTTACTAAAAAATAAGAAAATAAAAGAAGCAGAAATTACGTTACAAAACATTACGGAATATTCCCATTTTCAATTGATAAACGCGATGAATGATTTCGATGACATGTTTATTTATCCGATTTCTAAAATCACCAATCTTCCTGATCGTGGCGATTACTCAGAGATTTAAAGCAATTTATTGTATTCCATTATTTTGGTCTGCTTTTCGCTATAGAGGTTTTCTGTAAGCAGTCATATGTTGACGAATTCATGAAGAAAAAATCACAGTTTCGGTATCGTTTTTCCCAAAAGGCAAAATTTTTAATGTTTTTGCTGTTGGGTGTATGTGCATTTTCACAAACCAAAATTTCCGGCTTGGTGATCGATAAAACTACAGGAAAGCCACTTTCTGGCGTGGAAATTTTCATTAATAATAAAGAGAAAGCGGAATTGCTTACGTCTTCTTCCAATTTCTCCATCGTCTCCGATTCCGGAATTGCAACAGCGACTTTTATTAAAAAAAATTACAAAACTGAAGTTTTGAGTTTCAGTGATGGTCGTTTTGAAAATCTTATTTTGAAAATGCAACCTGAAAATGTAGCACAAATTCAGGAAGTGATACTTTCGGGAAGCAGCAAGAAAAAATATAAAAACAAAAAAGAAAATCCGGCCTATGCAATCATGCAGGAGGTTTGGAAACGAAAGAAAACCAATGGATTAGCTAATTATAAAGATTACCAGTTCAAGGAATACGAAAAAATAGAAATTGGGATTAATAATATCGATAGTGCTTTCATGCAGAAAAAGATATTCAATCAATTGGAGTTTATTTTCGATTATGCGGATTCTGCAAACTTCGATAAGAAGCTGACGCTTCCTGTTTTTTTTAATGAAACCATCTTCAAAACGTACGGTAAAAATGAGCCCGAAAAAAAAGAAAATAAACTGATTATTGCGAACAAATTTTCTGGCTTTAGCAATAATGAATTAATCGCTGCAACGGCGAAAAATCAATTTAAGGACGTTAATATTTACGATAATACGCTCAATTTTTTCAACATCGGTTTTCCAAGTCCCGCCGGAACAAATGGTTTTAGCAATTACGATTACGAACTCGCCGATTCGCTTTCTGTCGATGGAATTGACTGTTTTTTGATTAGGTATTCGCCTAAAAGAAAAGAAACTCTGGCTTTTCAAGGTAGTCTCTATATTTCCAGAGATACTTATAATATTGTAAAATCTACGCTGAAATCTACCAATAAAATCAATGTAAACTTCGTGAATGGAATTTATATGGAATTGGAGTATGACACGCCGAATGACATAGTTTTCCTACCGAAAAAATCTTATACAGAGTTAGAAATGTCTATCTTTAATAAAAAGAAGGATGCAAAAGGCGTACTTTTCAAAAGAACGGACATTTACAGCGATTATCTCTTCAATCAGAATTTCAGCGAATCTTTCTTAATTCCCAAGGACCAAACTTTAAGCGACGAGAATTTGACGAAAACTGATGATTTCTGGGAAAAAGAACGAGCGGAACCATTAGAAGATGATGAAAAGAAGGTTTACACAATGGTGAACCAACTTGAAAGTGTTCCCAAGTTTAAACGGATTGTAAAAACAGTGGAAATCCTGCAATCTGGATATATCAATGCGTGGAAAGCGATCGATTTTGGGGATATTTTTTCGGTTTATGGTAACAATGATGTCGAGGGTGATCGAATTCGGGTAGGAGCTAGAACCTATTTTTCACCAAATGATTTATGGAGAATCGAAGGATATACAGCATACGGTTTTAAAGATAAAAAATGGAAATATGGTGCGGAAGCAAGATATATGTTTAATCGAGAAAACCGTTCCACTATCGGTTTCGGAAGCCGAAATGATGTGATGCAACTTGGTGCACAGCTCACCAATGATGATGGAATTATGACGCGTTCCTTCGCTTCGTCTTCGGTTTTTTCTTCCGGAAGCAATATCTCTTTGAGTTCCGTAAAACAAAATAATTTGTTCTTTTCCATTGAGCCGATCAAGAATTTCCAGGTGAGAATGGATGCTTCTTCACAACAAATTAAATCCGCAAATCCTACGCAATTTAATCTTGATTTCTATAAAAATGGTACGCTAAAATCTGAGGTAAACGATTTCCATACCACATTTAGTTTAATGGCGCAACCGGGCGCTAAATACTCCCAGTATGGTGTGGATCGGTACGCTTTCACAACTTTGTCGCCAACTTTTGTCCTGAAATTTACGCACGGATTTGAAAATGTTTTGGATGGCGATTTCGATTACAATAAATTACAGTTCTTGTATTCACAACCTATCATTCTTGGAAATTTCGGACGCACCAATGTGAATTTCGAGGCGGGAAAAAATTTCAATGCTGTTCCTTTGGCTTTGCAAAATATCATCCCCGGAAATCAGTCGTACAGCTTGGTTCCCAATACTTTTGCATTGCTTAAATATTACGAATTTGTTGCAGATGCATACACTACTTTACATGTTGAGCATCATTTTCAAGGAAAAATTCTCGCCTATGTGCCTTTAATTAAAAAACTTAAACTTCGGGAAGTTATTTTTTGGCGTGGAGCGTACGGAACTCTGAGCGATGCCTCCAAAAATATCAATTACGAGAACCAAAAATACTCTGCACCAGATCAGCAAATTTATTACGAATATGGATTTGGCTTAGAAAATATCGGGTTCGGAAATCTAAAGATTTTACGCGTCGATTTTAATTGGCGTGGCAATTATCTCGATCGTCAGGAAGTTTCTAAATTCGGTGTGAAATTCGGTCTGCAAATGAATTTCTAAACTATTTTATGGCTTCAAAGTAATTTTTCAACACTTCCGAATTTTCAATTGCTGAAGTGTCTACTTCCAGAATTTTGGGTTTTGCATCTTGTTTGAAAAAATTGTCTAGAACTCGGGAAAGGGTATCTTCATCCGAAACTTTTGTGTAAGAAAATCCAAAATGCTTGGCAAGAAGTTCCGCATTTTTGTGGTGTTTGGTCAAGATAAATTCCTCCAATGCATTGGTAGAGCTTGGTCCTGGAATAATTTTGAAAATATCGCCACCGCCGTTGTTGAAGACAATAATTCTTGTATATGGCGGGATGTAATTGTTCCAAATTCCATTGATATCATAAAAGAAACTCAAGTCACCTGTTACCAAAACCGTTTGCTGAGCGCTTTTCATTGCAAATCCCATTGCGGTGGATGTTGATCCGTCGATTCCACTGGTGCCGCGGTTGCAGAATATCTTATTTTTCTGAAATTCAAATAGTTGTGCGTATCTTATTGCGGAAGAATTACTGAAGTGAAGGTTGATGTTTTCAGGCAATTTTTCTGAAAGGATTTCAAAGAATTTAAAATCTGAAAAAGATGTTTTCAGGCAATATTCTTTATGTTTTAAATCTCTCTTATCGCGCAGTACATCCCAAAGATTAAAATAAGGCTGTGGTTCTAATTTAATGAAATTCAGTAGCTTGTTAAAGAAAATTTCAGGTTGGGTTTCAATTTTTTCTGTCAGGGAAAAGAAGGTGTCGGGTTGCCAAATTTCGTGGATATGCCAATGATTTTTGGGTTTTGCCTTTCTTAGAAACTGCTTTACTTTTTTAGAAACAACATTTTGGCCAATCGTTACCAAAAGATCGGGCGCATAGGTTTTGAAATCTTCCTCGGAAAAATTAAAAATATAACGGTCGATATGGCTAAAAAACTTCGGATGTCTAATATTTGATGTTGCTTCGGTCAGTACCACTACGCTATGGTTTTTAACGAGTTGTCCGAGTTGCATTTCCAGTTCTTGGCTGTAATCGCGTGTGCCGACTAAAATCAGAATTCTTTTCGAAAGATTCCATTCTGCAGCAAGTTTTGATGGAAGTTCATACTGTTTCTTTGAAATATTTTTTTCTACGGGCGGAAAAGTTGGTAACTCCGAAACAAGTTGATACAAAGGTTCCTCTAAAGGGATATTGATGTGAACGGGACCTTGCTTTTCAAAGCAAAGTTCAATCGCTTTTTTTATCAGACTGAAATTTTCGTCATCGGCATTTTCCTTCCCATCTTCCAATAGTTGAAAATCTCCGTAAGAATGTTGCGCATAGATTGCATTTTGGCGAATAGTTTGTCCATCGAAAATATCTACATAGTCCGTTGGCCGATCTGCGGTAAGAATCAACATAGGAATATTTTGATAAAAAGCTTCGGTAATGGCCGGATAGTAATTTGCCGATGCAGAACCGCTCGTACAGGTTATCGCCACAGGTTTCTTTTCGCTTTTTGCCATTCCGAGTCCTACGAAAGCAGCGCTTCTTTCATCCACAATACTATAGCAGTTGAACTCATCAGTCTCCGAGAAATGTATTGCCAAAGGCGCGTTACGTGATCCCGGTGATATTACGATATTAAAAATTCCGTATTCCTTTAAGAGATATGCTAAAATTTGAATGCTTCTTTTCGAAGAGTACTGTTTCATTTGAAAATTTTGACTTACCGCAAATTTACAGATAATTAAATTTCTTTTAACAACATTTTAAAAACAAGTTATAGCGCTTTATTGAGCATGGCATGATAGCAACGACATCATAAAAAATAAAGAAAAAAGTTGATGATATAAAAAATTAAGGAAATCTACAGCTGAAGGAAATTACAAAACATTCCCCTAAAAAGAGAAATCTGAAGTAAAAAACTTAATTTTGCACTGAAACATTTTTTAATCAATTCTATATGAAACAGATCCCAAGTGTGGATTTGCGTGATTTCCTTTCGGGTAACCCGGAACGCAAACAAAAATTTGTAAATGAAATCGGAAAAGCATACGAAGAAATCGGTTTTGTGGCTTTGAAAGGTCACTTTCTCGATGAGAAACTGGTGGACGATTTGTACCAAGAGGTAAAGCAATTCTTTGAATTGCCTGTGGAAACAAAACAAAAGTACGAAATCCCCGGTATTGGCGGTCAGCGCGGTTACGTAGGTTTCGGAAAAGAAACTGCCAAAGGTTTTAAAAAAGGGGATTTGAAAGAATTCTGGCATTTCGGGCAGTATTTGGAACCAGGTTCTAAGTACGAAGAAGTGTATCCCGACAACGTGGAAGTGTCGGAAAATCCAAACTTCAATGCGGTAGGGAAAGAAGCTTTCAAAATGTTGGAGAAAACAGGTATTTATGTATTGCGAGCATTGGCGCTGCACCTTGGGTTAGATGAATTTTATTTCGACAAATTTGTTTCCGAAGGCAATTCTATTTTAAGACCAATCCATTATCCGCCGATTACGGAAGAGCCGGATAACGCAGTACGTGCCGCTGCACACGGAGATATTAATTTGATTACTCTTTTGATGGGAGCTCAAGGCAAAGGTCTTCAGGTGATGAATCATGATGGGGAATGGGTGGATGCCATCGCTGAGCCCGATGAGTTGATGATTAATGTGGGCGATATGTTATCCCGTCACACGAATAACAAGCTGAAATCTACCATTCACCAAGTGGTTAATCCGCCACGCGAATTGTGGGGAACGTCAAGATATTCCATTCCTTTCTTTATGCATCCGGTGAGCGAAATGCCGCTGAATGCCCTGGAAGGAACCTATGACGAGAACAATCCGAAACTGTATCCAGATACCACAGCAGGTGAATTCCTGCACGAAAGACTGGTAGAATTGGGATTGATCAAATAAATATTTTTAAAAATACTGAATAGAAGCGGGCAGATTTTTCTGTCCGTTTTCTTTTACTTTACCAATAATGGTTTTCGTAATTTTGCAGGATGGAAATTTTAGATGTATTAATTATTGGCGCAGGTCCCATCGGGTTGAACTGCGCTTTGGAGGCGGAAAAGAATGGTTTAAGCTATGTGATTATAGAAAAAGGAACCATCGTTAATTCCCTCTACAATTATCCTTTATACATGCGCTTTTTTTCTACGGCCGATAAGCTGGAAATTGCTGAAATTCCGTTTATCACTACGTCTCCAAAACCAGGTAGACAAGATGCTCTGGAATATTACCAAGGGATTGCCCGACAAAAAGCATTAAAGATTAAGCTTTACGAAAAAGTATTAAACATTTCGAAAAACGAACATTTTGAGATTCAGACTTCTAAAGCAAAATATCTGGCGAAAAACGTCATCATTGCAACCGGCTTTTATGATATTCCAAAACTACTGAATGTTCCCGGTGAATATTTACCTAAAGTAAAACATTATTATACAGAACCTTATCCTTACGCTAACCAGAAAATCGTCGTGATCGGTGCAAGCAACTCGGCGGTAGATGCAGCTTTGGAAACCTATAGAAAAGGTGCGGAAGTTACGATGATCATCAAAGGCTCAGAGATTTCCAGTTCTGTGAAATATTGGGTAAAACCGGATATAGAAAACCGAATTGCGGAAGGAAGCATCAAAGGTTATTTTAATGCAGAAATGATTGAAATTAAAGAAAATTCTGTCATTTTTAAAGATAAATTGGGCAAAATCCATGAAATTGATAACGATTTCGTTCTCGCCATGACCGGCTATCTTCCGGATTTCGATTTTCTAAGAAACTCGGGAATTCATTTAAAAAATGAAAACCTGGTCCCAATGTACAATCCGGAAACCATGGAAACAAACATCGAAAACCTTTACTTGGCCGGCGTTGTTTGTGGTGGTAAAGACACACATCTCTGGTTCATCGAGAACTCCAGAATCCACGCAAACCTAATTATGAGACATATTTTAAGTCAGTGATCTTTTACTAAAATGAATCGTACGGTTTAATCTTTGCTTCTTTAATGCCAAATATCATCTATAAATTTCGCTAAAAATTCAAACCCAATTCAAATCTTTCGTAACTTTAACTACCTAAAAATCAAATGCAGGTCATTTCCTTTTTAGCATTCCCATAAAATAATTAAAACTATATATTATGAGTGCTAATACCCAAGAGTTACGAAATGTGGTTTTGCTCGGTCATTCCGATAGTGGTAAAACCACCCTCATCGAAACCATGCTTTACGAAGGAGGAGCGATCAAGCGCCGCGGATCTGTCGAAGGACAAAACACCGTGAGCGATTATACCGATTTGGAACATGAAAAGGGAAAAACCATTTTCTCCCACCAAATGTTCGTGAAATGGAAAAACAACAAAATTAACATTATCGATACTCCGGGATTTGATGATTTCGTTGGCGAAGTTGTTTCTTCTTTAAAAGTTGCCGATACCGCCATCATCGTGTTAAACGCCGCAAACGGAGTAGAAGTAGGAACCGAGATTGTTTGGGAATATGTAGAGAAATATCAGACGCCCGCGATTTTTGTGATCAATCAAATGGATCATCCGAAAGCGGATTTTGAAAGAACTTTGGAACAGGCCAAGGAGCGATTCGGTTCGAAACTCGTCCCTGTGCAATATCCGTATAATACCGGTGCGGAATTTAATGCAATCATTGATGCTTTACGAATGGTGATGTACGAATTTCCTGCGAACGGTGGAAAACCTGAAAAGAAACCAATCCCCGAAAGTGAAATGGCAAGAGCCAACGAAATGCATAATGCCTTGGTTGAAATCGCTGCCGAAAATGAAGAAGGTTTAATGGAAAAATACTTCGAAGAAGGAAATCTTTCTGAAGAAGAACT
The DNA here is from genome assembly GCA_001403755.1 of Chryseobacterium senegalense. Classification (GTDB taxonomy): domain Bacteria; phylum Bacteroidota; class Bacteroidia; order Flavobacteriales; family Weeksellaceae; genus Kaistella; species Kaistella senegalense. The sequence goes on from CYUH01000014.1 coordinate 263,544, forward strand.
TTCAAAAGGAATTACCATCGCGCTCGCAAAACAGCAGTTTTTCCCGGTATTTGTCACCAGTGGCTTGAAAGACATGGGCAGCGGACGTTTGATGGGATTCATCGATGACATCGCGCCTTCACCTGCCGAAAGACCAGCAAGAAAATTGGAAAACGGTGAGGAAATTTCTTACGATGCGAATGATAAAACCACGATTTTTATCTATAAAACACTTTCTGAACCTCAGGTCGGAATGGTTTCCTATTTTAAAGTCCTCAGCGGTAAAATTAAACCCGGTGATGAACTCGTAAATGCTAATAACGGCGAGACTGAAAGAATTTCTCAACTTTTCGTGGCGGAAGGTAAAGAAAGAATTCCGGTGAACGAACTGGTGGCAGGAGATTTAGGTGTTACCGTGAAACTGAAATATGGTCATTCCAACAATACTTTAAATTCAAAAGGTCTTGAAAGAAAAGTTCGTCCGATGGAATTTCCGGAAAGCCGCATCAGAAAAGCGGTTTCTACAGATTCCACCGCGGATATGGAAAAACTCGTGACCGCTTTGCATAAAATTGAAGAAGAAGATCCTACGCTGAAAGTGGAACAGTCGGCAGAGTTGAAACAGACGATTCTACACGGCCAAGGTCAGCTGCATCTTGATTTGGTGAAACAGCGGCTTCAGAAGGAATTCGGTGTCAACATGAATTTCGAAAATCCTAAAATCCCTTACCGCGAAACCATTACGGGAAAAGCCGATGCCGATTACCGTCACAAAAAACAGTCCGGTGGCTCCGGTCAGTTTGGCGAAATCCACATGCGGGTTGAAAATTACTACGATGATATGCCGGAACCTACCGGTTTCAATATCCGCCAAAAAGAGATTGAAGATTTGCCTTGGGGCGGAAAACTTGCGTTCTACTGGTGCGTCGTGGGCGGTGTGATCGATAACCGCTACATCGGAGCTATTAAAAAGGGAATTATGCAGCAAATGAAAGAAGGTCCGCTAACCGGTTCGCATTGCCAAAATGTAAGAGTTACTGTTTATGATGGCAAAATGCACAGCGTGGATTCCAATGATATTTCTTTCCAGTTGGCGGCTTCGGGCGCGTTCAGAGAGGGTTTTCAGAATGCGAAACCACAGTTGCTGGAACCAATTTATTCAGTGGAGATCCTTTGTCCTGAAGAAGACACGGGCGATGTGATGGGCGATCTGCAGACCCGCCGTGCGATGATTTCCGGAATAGATGCCGAAGGACATTATCAAAAAATTCTGGCAGAAGTTCCTTTGGCTGAACTCCACGATTATGGCTCTACGCTGCGGTCGATCACAGGTGGAAAAGCAAAATTCACGATGAAGTTCTCAGCATACCAGCTGGTGCCACCGAATGTTCAGCAGGAGCTCGTGAAATCTCATGCTATACCTCAGGAAGCTTAATTGATGAGCGTTGTTAGCGCTCAAAGCGCTAACAACGCTTCCAAAAAACCTCACCATAAGTTGAGGTTTTCTTTTTTTAACAATAATCCTACATGAGCATCAAAATTAAAAATCTACCATGAAGAAAGTTCTTTTGTTGTTGTGTGTTTTTGCATGCAGTTTTTTGTTTTCGCAGATTGCCAAGACTTATGATATCAACGGTATCGCAAGGAAAGCATTGATCTTCGAACCTCAGTTGAAATCTGAAAAAATACCGGTAATCTTTTTTTTCCACGGACATGGCGGCAACGCGCAGTTTGCATCAAAGAAAATCGATTTCCAGAATTACGATAAGGAAGCGCTGGTGGTTTTTATGGAAGGAATTCCCGGAACCTCGGGTTATGTGGTGGATAAAAAAGGCCTGCTGAACGGGTGGCAAATGTTCCCGAACGATCACGGCAACCGCGATATGCTGTTTTTTGATGAGGTTTTAAAAGATCTTAGCAAAAATTATAACATCGATGCGTCGAGGATTTATGCCGTAGGACATTCCAAAGGTGCAAAATTCGTGAATGTGTTGTGGGTAGAAAGAGCAAATAAAATTGCGGCGATCTGTTCCGTTGCAGCGCAGGGCGGCGAAATGATCAAAGGAGCCAAACCGCTTTCGGTGTGGATGAGCATGGGGAAAAATGATCCGCTGGTTCCGTATCGCATGCAGAAGCAATCTATTCCGATAGTCGCAGATAATCTAAAAGCAGATCCCAAAACTGCCACGTTTAAAGGAGATAAAACCATCTACACCGGAACCAATCATACCGAACTCGTAGTAGAAGATCGCAATGCCGGACATGAATTCCCGCATGAATCTATCGCGGAAATGGTAGAATTTTTTAGGAGGCATCACAGGTAAATATTTAAATAGGGTGTTTTAACTATCATTTATTTGGTTGATTTATAGTATTTTGGAAATGTTAAACATAAAAACACAATGTTATGCCCATCAACAACCTGAACAATGCGCACCTTACTGAAGCGCAGATGAACGAAATTAAAACCGCGCTTACTACGCTGGAAACCGCGCTGTCGGCGCTCAACGTAACCCTCACTCCGGAGGAGCGCCGCACCTACGGCAGTGTGAACGAGCAAAACAAACTGCTCATCAATAAAGTGTGGGACTATCGCCAGAACAGCCCCCACCTTTCGCAGCCTGATCTCGACTGGGCTGAGTTTGAAAAGGATATGACGAGCCGGCAGTTTATCGAAAATATAACGCATCGCGTAGCTGCGTTAGACGAAAGGCTGAAGAACTCGAAAATTCTGCACGATTACGACAACTACCAGGCGGCGCTGGACGATTATGCCTACACCAATTACAAGGCGGGCTCCAATGCCCCGGGCTACGAAACCAAGATGAATGAGCTGAAGCAGTTCTTTCCCCGAAGCGGCAAACGTTCCGCGCCTGCTGCTGAAGGAGAAGAGTAAATGATTTTCACTAAAAAAAGACAGCCCGCGGTTTCCGTGGGCTGTTTTCTTTTATTTTACAGAACCGTTTCGGTTGTTTTGAGAACCGTTTAGGTCAAAAGTCTAAAATTTTAGGTTCCGGGGCTAAACGATTAGGTTCCGGACCTAAAGTTTTTGGTTGCTGAGCTAAAGATTTGGCCTGAAGACGTAATGGTTTGGGTAGAGGACCTAATGATTTGGTAGAATGAGGTAATGGAGTGGATTGGGGTGGGGAGTTTAGCGGTAAGGAGTGTAAAGTGATGTGATGTTTCTAAAAACCAGCGTGGCTAAACGACAAACCAAGTATTTTGCAAACCAATTGTGTGCTAATTTGTTCAAATTTAGACATGATTTGTAGTTTTAATAATTAATAAAGCACTAAATTTGTATTTTAAATTCAAATTTGTATGATTGTCGAATTTTCAGTTAAAAATTTTAGATCAATTAATTCAATTGAAACTTTGAGTTTTATGGCTTCGGCTTTAAAGAGTTCCAAAGACAATGAATATGTAGATACAAATAATATTGTAACTATTAATAAGGAGAAAATATTTAAAACGATTGGTATTTATGGTCCTAACGCAAGTGGTAAAAGTAACGTTATTAAGGCATTTGATACTTTTGTTAAAGTATTAGTAAGTCAGCCTACTTCAGTCTCGAATTTATATGATTTAGCACAACCATTTTTATATCAGGAAAATCCTGAGGTAACGGAATCATATTTTCAGATTATAATGATTATAGACAATACTAAGTATAGATATGGTCTAACGGTTTCTAAAAACTTGACAAGTGATGAAATAGCTCCTGATAAGAGTAGTGAAATAGTAACGAACGAATGGCTGTATTCTGATAGAAATGGTAAAAATGCTCTTTTGTTTTTAAGAAATGGTCAAAAAATTGAAAAAAACAATTTACAAAATAAATCTAAAATTCCAACAAATATTCCTTTTAAACATACTTTGTTTTTAACTCACGCGGCTGCTTTTGATACAACTAATGATTGTTTTTTTATAACAAATTATTTAAGAGGATTTATTGCTTCAAATTTTGATTTAAACCACGAGAAATTCAGATGGATGTCTGTAAATTTTTTTAATGACGAGGAAAATAAAAAGAAATTTTTATATTTATTAGACACTTTTAACCTTAAATATGATGACATTTTATTGGAGGACAACCCGAATGAATATGGAATTAAAAAAGTCTTTCCTCAAGAAAAAATTATTTTTAAGAAAAGTTTCTATTTGAACGAAAAGGAAGTTTTTAGGACACTTAATTTAAAGAATACCGAATCTGCTGGTACTCAAAAAATGTTCGATCTGACTGGTCTATTGTTAAGAGCATTTGCTTTGAATAGTTCGGCTTTAATAATTTTAGATGAGATTGACAGTAATTTTCATCCATCATTATTAATTAAGCTAATTGAACTTTTTAATAATAGAAAAATTAACACTAGTAATTCTCAATTATTATTTACCAGTCATGATACTAATTTGATGTCACCATCAATAATGCGTCGAGATCAGTTTTATTTTACTGAGAAAAAGGAAGATAATTCAACTCGCCTTTATTCTTTGGCCGAATTGAAAGGAATTAGAAATGATGCGGATTTTGCAAAACAATATTTAGCAGGTTATTATGGAGCCTTACCATATTTGAAAGATATTTGTGAAACAGAAACGAATATTGGAAAATGAAAAATCCTTGGGAATTAAAAGTAGATGACACGAGAGAAGTTGACAATTTGCAAACTTTCCTTATTTTTTGTGAAGATGAGACTAGCGAATATGAGTATTTTAAGTTTTTTGAAACTGAGAAAATTAAGATAAATATCTTTCAAAATCAAAAAAATTCCATTGACAATGTCATTAAAGCTATAACCTATTGTAAGACCAATAGTATTATTGATGATGACAATAACGTTAACGAAGGTTTTGAAATCTGGTGTGTTTATGATAGAGATATTTTTGTCAATGACCCAAATTTTGAAGAGACAAAAATGAAGTTTAATATAGCAAGTTCCACTGCAGAATTACACAAAATAAATTTAGCATGGAGTAATGATTCTTTTGAGTTGTGGATACTGTTACATTTAACTGAGATTCTTGAGATAGAGAAGTTTCTGCACAGAGATGACTATTATAACTTTTTGGAAGATTATTTTCAAAAAAAAGAGAATAAGTCTGAGCGGCTAGAAAGAATATTGTCTCACGCTACTTTTTCATATAAAAGGGATATGAAGAAAAGAAAGAATTTTATTGAAGTAGTTAGAAAAGAAATCGTTCCAAATACCTTCACAGCAATTGATAGGAGTAAAAACTTACTTAAAATTCATGAAGAAAAAAATGATTTATCAGAATGGTGTCCTTGTACTTTAGTTCATAATTTAGTTGAAAGACTTATAGCTGTTGGTGGTAAAGAAATTTCTACGTAACAGATGATTTATCTCCGTATATCAAACTCCGCTAGGCATTAAGTAATGAAAATTATCGCATAAAAAATCCGTTCAGCAATGCCGAACGGATTTTGTTATTTTAAGCTTCTTCCAGCTTCACGGTGAAGTGTCTCAGGATCTCGGATTCCCACGTAATGTTGTATCCTTTCTCGATTTCGTCGCGTCGGTCGTAAACATTTTTGATGGCGACAGCGATATAATCCATATGATTATTGGTGTACGTTCTACGCGGAATCGCAAGCCTTACGAGTTCGAGTTTCGGGTAGCGGTTTTCTCTCGTTTGTGGATCACGGTCGGCTAATATTGTGCCGATTTCTACGGTGCGGATGCCGGCTTCTTTGTAAATTTCGTTGGCTAAAGTCTGCGCTGGATATTCTTCACGCGGAATATTCGGTAAAAATTTTAATGAATCGATAAACACCGCATGTCCACCAATAGGCTTCTGAATTGGTATGCCGAATTCTATAAGTTTATTTCCAAGATACTCAACCTGCGAAATTCGACTTTCTAAATATTCAAATTCTGTAGCCTCGTTCAAACCAACCGCCAGCGCGGCCATATCTCGTCCTGCCATTCCACCATAGGTAATGAAACCTTCGTAAATAATGGTCATGTTGGAAGCGGCTCGGAAAATATTTTCATCATTCAACGCGATAAATCCACCGATGTTGACCAATCCGTCTTTTTTGGAACTCATCGTCATCCCAACTCCGTAAGAAAAAACTTCTTTGCAAATTTCTTTGATGGTGCGGTGTTCCTGACCTAGTTCTCTTTTCTTGATGAAGTAAGCGTTCTCTGCAAAACGGGCAGAATCGAAATAGATCGGGATTCCATAACGGTCTGAAAGTTCTTTCACCGCTTTCATGTTTTCCAATGAAACCGGTTGTCCGCCGGAGGAATTGCAGGTAATAGTAATTAAACAAAAAGGTATTTTTTCTTTAGGATAGGTTTTATAAACATTTTCCAGTTTTTCTAAATCGATGTTTCCTTTGAAGGGGTGAAGGTTCTCAATATCGAAGGCTTCATCAATTGTACAATCAATCGCATGAGCTTTCCTAAATTCAATATGTCCTTTGGTGGTGTCGAAATGAGAATTTCCGGGAACCACATCTCCTTCTTTCACCAACACCGAAAACAGCACATTTTCTGCAGCTCTTCCTTGGTGAGTGGGCAAGAGATATTGGTAACCCGTAATATTTTTTACGGTGTTGTGCAGATCTTCAAAACTTCGGGATCCGGCGTAGCTTTCATCTCCCGTCATCAGAGCAGCCCATTGGTGGTCGCTCATCGCACCGGTTCCGGAATCGGTTAAAAGATCAATATAGACTTGCGAAGATTTTAAATTGAATAAATTATAATCGGCATTTTTTAGCCAGAGTTCACGTTCTTCTTTGGTAGATTGGCGGATTTCTTCCACCATTTTAATTCGATAAGGTTCAGCGTAAGGAAGTTTCATAAATAATGAATAATTAAAAAAATTAATAATTGGAAATTGAGATTTTTGAACAAAAATTGGGGTAACGCCACTTCTTTGTTCATTATTAATTGTTAATTATTTCATTCCGGAGCCTTAAAAACATTGTCATCCGAATGGAAACCTGCAACACCGCCACTTACCGCAAATTTCATGGCTTGGGCAGCACTTACATTGTTTAATATTTGAATATTAGTTGCTTCTACAAAAACTACCCAACCGGAAACTGCATAAGAATGGGGAAGATAAACCGAAACATAACCCGGAAATCCCACGGAGGAAAGGTCGCGCTGGGTAAGAAATCCGATTCGCCAAATTGCAGGATTTTCAGTGGTTTTGATGAGAACGGGTTGGTTGAATTTCTTTTTATCGCCCACGAAGGAAGTCATCACATCTTTCAGGGAACTGTAAATGAATTTAATTCCCGGAGTATGCTCCAGTAAGTAATCGAAACTGTCGACCACAACGCGCCCGATGATAAATTTGTTGCCGAGATATCCGATAAGCGTGGTGGTTCCAAGAACAGTGATAAACGTAATACCGGGATAGAGTTTTTCGGAAATCGCAGGAATCATATTATCGATGCTGGAAACGATGTACCAGATAATCCATATCGTTGCTGCAAACGGCCCGATAATTAATAAACCTTGGAAAAAAGATTTTACCAAGGTATTGAGGATTTGTTCGAAATTTTTTTTGTGCATTTTTTTCCCGAGAGTAAATTGACTTGGGTAAATGTAGGAAAATTTCGCTGATTTCCGGAAAAAAATTAACCGTGAATACTTTCTTTTTTGCCGTAAGATTTGATGATTTCCGCTTCGTAATCCAGCCACTCTTCCCAGCGTGCATTCACTTTTTCGGGATCACCCAATTGGCGGGCAAATTTAATAAAGGTGGTGTAATGATTGGCTTCAGAAATCATTAGTACTTTGTAAAAAACCTTCAGTTCTTCGTCTTTGATGTTTTCGGTAAGTACTTTAAAGCGTTCGCAGCTTCGGGCTTCGATCATTGCTGCAAAAAGCATTCGGTCGATAATTCTTTCGTCGCGTGTGCCTCCGTGCCGGATAAATTTGATGAGTTCGCCCACGTAATCGTCTTTTCTTTCTCTGCCGAATTCGTAACCGCGTTTTTTGATAATTTCATGAACCATTTGGAAGTGCTCTAATTCCTCCTGAGCTATGAGAATCAGTTCGGTGATGATATCGGGATATTCCGGAAGCATCGTGATAAGGGTAATGGCATTGGTAGTCGCTTTCTGCTCGCACCAAGCGTGATCGGTGAGAATTTCCTCCAAATTTCCTTCAGCAATATTTGCCCATCTTGGATCGGTAAGAAGTTTTAGCTTAAACATATCGAAAATTTTAAAACAAATTTAAAGATAATTTACTTCATAATTAATTGTGGATTTCTCAAGGATTTTTCATTTTTTTGGAGAAAATAGAGGTTAAATTAAATAAAAATGGCATAAATATTGACTACTGAGAAACATAACAATAAAAAAATAAATTATGAACACGCAATTATTATCAGGTAAACTAGAAAAATTCGGATTGTCAATGCTTGCTTTTTTCTTCAGTATTTTGGCAATGGCACAAGACGCGACCAAATCTCCAGATTTGAATGTGGATGTAACTACAACTAAAACCACGACTACTGAACAGTGGTTTACCAATCCTATCTATTGGGTTTTTGGCGCAGTGGTACTTATTATCATCATCGCATTGATTGCCAGAGGTGGTAAAAACAACTAAGTTTATTTTTTATCTAAAAAATGTAAGCCGTTTCAATTCGTTGAAGCGGTTTTTTTGCGGAGAAATTCCAGTGTTCTCCATCCGAAAGCGTCTATTTTTTTCAGTCCTTCAGCGATAATTACTGCCAACAAAATATTGATAAGGTAAATGCAAATCATTAAAATCCACCATTGCATTTTGTCTTTTAAACCAACAACCATAAAATAAACCAATGATGAGCTGATTCCTTGTGCAAAATAGAAAAATATTGCATTTTTTCCGATGTACGTTATGAAGCTATCATTATTGATTTTCAATCGGTTGTATAAAATAAAAAGTGATACCAGAGAGAAACTGGACCAGAAAATGTATAATAATTTCGGCGGAAATTTCGCTTTATTCATCTTCATGAAAATTTCTTTTCCTGAATTCCAAAACAGGAAAACGAAAATCAGCGCAATAATTGCATATAAAATAGGAATCCATTTCGCAGGAATTTTTTTTCCTTTGAAACGATTGGCTAGCAAGAAAAGTCCCAAATAAAATGCAACATACCCAACCTGTCCCGATGGATAATACTGTGGTAAAAGATTGAAAATCAAAGTTAAACCAAAGCATAAACCAATAAACCAGTTGAGGTGTTTCGGGAAGAATCTAAGAATCAGAACACCGAAAACGGTGAGGATAAAATAGACTTTCAAATACCAGAAACTTCCCATCACTACAGGAAATGTATCTGCATTGGTGTATTGATGGAGATACCAATTTCCGAGATTTTGCCATTGCGGAACATCGGAAATGTTTTGTGGAACGTACTTGGTTCCGAATGTGGCGTAGAATTCCTTCATCCATTCTAACCCAAAAATATGAAGCCCGAAAACTTTAAAAAAGTAATCAAGAAAGAACAGAAACGTCACAAAAATCATGTAAGTAATCTGCAATTTGAGCAAACGATACAGGGTTTTTTCGATATTTCCGCCAGAAGTTAATCCACTGAGGGCGTAAAATAGTGGAACGTCGATAAGCAAAGATAGAACTCGCCATTCCGTAGGAATATAAAATTGCCCGGACCAAAATACGGTGTGAATAAAAATAATCGATAAGGTAGCAAAACCTTTGGCAAAATCAATGTATAAATCTCTTTTCATAATGGTAAGAAAATCAAATTTAATTAAAAATCTTATCTAAAAATGTTTTTTCATTTGGAATAAAAGAAGTTTTTCGATTACGAATTTCATCCTCAGTAACTTATAGGTAAAATTCTACTAAATATTTTTATAATGATTGTGGATAACTCAAAAATAATTATTACTTTTGCACCTCGAATTAACTAACAAAATTTATAAACAATGTTTGCAATTGTAGAAATAGCAGGGCTTCAATACAAAGTTGAGCAAGACCAGAAGTTGTTTGTGCACCGTCTGAAAGGAGATAAAGGATCGAAAGTATCTTTCGACAAAGTTCTTCTTACTGTAAACGGTACTACAACAATCGGCGCCCCGGCTGTAAGCGGTATCACTGTTGATGCTGAAATCTTAGACCACGTAAAGGCTGATAAAGTAATCATCTTCAAAAAGAAAAGAAGAAAAGGTTACGAAAAGAAAAACGGTCACAGACAATCTTTAACTCAAATTCAAATCACTGGAATTACCGGTTTTGATGGTGGTAAAAAGGAGAAAAAAGCTGAGCCAAAAGCAAAAAAAGAAGTAGCAGCTACTGAAGAGAAGCCTGCTAAGAAAACAACCAAAAAAGCAGACAGCGAAACTGCTGAATAATTTTAACCCAAAAACCTTAAAATAAAATGGCACACAAAAAAGGAGTTGGTAGCTCCAAGAACGGTAGAGAATCTCACTCTAAAAGATTGGGTGTAAAGATTTTCGGTGGACAGGAAGCGATTGCTGGCAACATCATCGTGAGACAAAGAGGTACACAACACCACCCAGGTGAAAATGTGGGAATGGGTAAGGACCACACACTTCACGCATTAGTTGACGGAAAAGTAGTTTTCAGAAAGAAAGCAAACAACAGATCTTTCGTATCTATTGAACCAAACGCATAATTAGTTGCGAACCGATTAGTCGGAAATAATACAAATCCCCTTTCGAAAGATTGGGGATTTTTTATGATTTGAAGTTCGCAGCTTTTTGCGCAGCAAAATTAATTTTAAATTCATCCATATTTCATATTCAAATCTTACTTTTGGAAAAACAGATATGGCAAAGAGAGAAGTTGAAATAGTAGTCCTTTCCGATATTCATTTGGCTACATACGGTTGCCACGCTACAGAATTGGTCGCTTACCTGAAAAGCATTAACCCAAAATTATTGATTTTAAATGGCGACATCATCGACGGATGGGCTTTTTCTAAGAAATATTTCCCCAATTCGCACATGGCGGTTCTGAGTGAGTTTTTTAAAATGATGAAAAGCGGAACTCAAATCATCTACATCACCGGAAACCACGATGAATTTTTACGAAAATACAGTGATTTGAAAATGGGAAATCTCTTTCTCACCGACAAGTATTTGCTGGAAATCAACGGTAAAAAACACTGGTTTTTTCATGGTGATATTTTTGATCATACCACTAAGGGAGGTGCGAAAATCATCGCGAAAATCGGCGGAATTGGTTACGATTGGTTGATTTTACTCAACAGAGCCATTAATTTTATCCTCGAAAGTTTCGGAAGAAAAAAAGTTTCGCTTTCTAAAAGAATTAAAAATTCAGTGAAAAATGCCGTAAAGTTCATTGGCGATTTCGAAGAAAAAGCAATCGAGCTTGCCATCGAAAACCATTATGATTACGTGATTTGCGGCCATATCCATCAACCAGCAGACCGGAAAGTAACCCAGGAAAATGGATCGGTTCACTACCTGAATTCCGGTGATTGGATCGAGAATTTATCTTATCTCGAATACCATAATGGCGAATGGAAACTTCTGTTTTTTGATGAAAATAAATTTGAAAAACCTGAAATTGAAGCAAATGATATTTCCGTAAACGTCGAGGAATTGGTACATCCCAATGTTTTCGCAGCGTTTGTCGGAAATAAAGTTTAATTTATTTTTTCAAAAAAGCATCCCAACCTTGCGCGTTCAGTGCGATAAGCTCATTACTTCCTCCTGCTACCAAATAATTCCCGAGTTCTAATTCCACAGCATGACCAATAACGCTGAAATCCGGATGATTTCTGATTTTCTCGAAGTCTTCCGGAGCAATTGTGAATAGCAATTCAAAATCTTCACCTCCGTTCATCGCACACATTGCGGGGTTCAAATTCAGTTCATCAGCAGTAGAAATAGTTAAAGAATCCATCGGAATTTTCTCTTCATATAATCTAAATCCTACTTTGCTTTGGTCTGATAAGTGAAGAATTTCGGAAGATAATCCGTCCGAAATATCGATCATGGAGGTAGGTTTTACCCCGAGTTCATTTAAAGTTTTTTTGATGTCAGTTCTAGCTTCTGGTTTTAGCTGTCTCTCGAGAATATAATCATAACCTTCCATTTCCGGCTGCATATTCGGGTTCGCAAGATAAACGGCATGTTCTCTTTCTAAAATCTGCAAACCAAGATACGCACCTCCTAAATCACCAGTTACCACCAATAGATCATTGGGTTTTGCGCCACTTCTTTTTACAATATTTTCAGAATCTTCCATCCCAATTGCGGTGATGCTCATCACCAAACCGGAATTGGAACTTGTCGTGTCACCACCTACCAAATCAACTTTGTAATGCTTGCAAGCCAACGCAATTCCGGCGTAAATTTCTTCCAAAGCTTCCACTGGAAATCGATTAGAAACAGCCAAAGAAACCAAGATTTGTGTTGGAACAGCATTCATTGCTGCAATGTCACTAATGTTTACCACAACTGCTTTGTAACCAAGATGTTTCAGAGGAACATAACCCAAGTTAAAGTGAACTCCTTCTGCCAAAATATCGGTTGAAACCACCATTTTTTTGTTCTCCGGATTGATTACCGCAGCGTCATCACCAATAGAAATTTCTGTGGAAGTGTTTTGGAAACTAAAATTTTCGGTTAGATGCTTAATCAGTCCAAATTCACCATAAGTTGAAATGGGCGTAAGTTGCGGATTTTTATCTTCGAGCATAATTTTAATTTTTTAAGCTAGAAATAGCGGTTAGTTTTCCTCTTTGTCCTTTTTCCACGTAAAGGTTCCTCTTTTATGAAAAGCTTCTACATTTTCGGGGCGGAAAGGAAGATCTTTAATGTCTTGTTTGGTTAGTATTTTTGTATTTTCAGAGCTGAATTCCGTCATTACTTCCAAAATATCATCGGGTGGAGTGGTTGTTTTTCGCAACATCATATCAATCCAAACGCCGGTTGCTTCCGAAGTAGCACAGTGTGTTCCGTCGGGTAAATAAAATTTATGCAAAAACTGATAAATACTTCCATCTTCCGACATTCCAGCGATTTCTGCGCTTACATAAACCGTCTGATCAGCATATATTTCTTTGAAAAATGAATATCTTTCATGCAAAATTACAGGGCCGATTCCCCATCTGCTGAGTTCTTTCAGTCCCATTTTATGAGTGTTCATAAAAGCCATTCTGGTTTGCGCGCAATATTGCACATAAGAGGAATTCGCAAGATGTTTGTTGGCGTCTATATCGCTCCATCTTACATCAAATTTATAATGGTACAAAGACATTTCGTGTTATTTTTATTTTACAAAATTACGCATTAATCGTGGGGTAGAAAAATCGTATTTTTGCAATATTCTATGCTACACTTTATTTTATACTTAAATGAGTGAAATCGTATAGCTTTAAAAATTACAATTTGTGAGGAAACAAATCATCATTATCGGAGGCGGAGCAGCAGGATTTTTTTGTGGCGCTAATTTGGATGAAAATAAATATTATGTGATTATCCTTGAACAAAATTCCGAGGTTTTGCAGAAAGTGAAAATTTCTGGCGGTGGAAGATGCAACGTCTCTCATGCTTGTTTTGATCCCAGAGATTTGGTTGGATTTTACCCGCGAGGTAACAAGGAACTTCTAAGTGTTTTTCACCAATTTCAGCCGGGAGATACGATGGATTGGTTTGATCAACGAAATGTTGCCCTAAAAATTGAGAACGATAACCGTATTTTTCCTGAGAGCAATTCTTCACAGACCATCATCAATTGTTTGATGAATGAAGTGAACCAGAAAAATTTCACCATCAAAACCAAATCTGTTGTTAAAGAAATTGTAAAAAATGCCGAAGATTTTCTTGTCAAAACCAATTCTGGAGATTATACTGCAGATTTTGTAATTTATTGTACCGGAAGTTCGCCAAAATCCTTGAAAATTTTACATAATCTTGGTCATCAAATCGTAGAGCCGCTTCCTTCGCTCTTTACTTTTAATATTAAAAATGCTACCCTTAAAGATTTAATGGGAACCAGTTTCCCCAATGCAGAAGTGGCAATTCCTCAACTGAAAACAGATGAGTCCGGACCAATGTTGATCACGCATTGGGGACTTTCAGGACCAGCGATTTTGAAAACTTCCGCTTGGAAAGCTCGCGAATTGGCAGCATTAAAATATCAGTTCGATATTCTTGTCAACTTTATCGGAATTGATATTGAGGAAGCGCGAGAAATCTTCATGAAATTTCGCCAAGAGAATCCTAAAAAATCTATTGGAACCTCGAAAATATTTGATATTACGACCCGTTTTTGGCATCGAATTTTATGGATTTCGAACATCAATTTGGATAAAAATATTTCCACAATTTCTTCAAGAGAGCTTCAGGATGTTTTGCAAAATCTTTGTAAAAATAGAATGAAAGTTACGGGAAAATCCACATATAAAGATGAATTCGTCACAGCAGGCGGTGTCAATTTAAAGGAAATTAATTTTAAAAATATGGCAAGTAAAGTCATCGAACGATTTTATCTTGCTGGCGAAGTTCTTAATATTGATGCGGTCACCGGAGGATTTAATTTTCAGGCATGTTGGAGTGAGGCTTGGTTAATTGCCCAAGATTTGAATAAGCTTTAATTGTATTTAAAGACTATAATTTTATAAGTTTTTATTTATTAAATTTGAAAAAAATAAATAGATATAATGAGAAAATTCGCGCCAATATTCGCTATATTGATGATTTTCACGGTTTTATCTTGCCAAGTAAGCGTGGTAAACCGACAGAAACCGATGCAAAATAATTCTTTGGAATTGTACAAGAAATACACTTTCCAAACTCAGGATGCAAAAGTGATCAAAATGGAAGTGCTAAAACAAGACCACGAAAATATTTACGGAAAAACAAAATCCGGAGAAGATGTTGTGCTAAGTAAAAGCAACGTTAGAGAGGCGAAAAAAGTAGATGTCGTAGCTTCGGTTGCTATTGCATTAGCAGCACTTGCTGCGGTGATTTTTGTTCCAATTTAATTGGTAAATAAAAAGAACATAAAAAAAGAATCAGTGTAAATGCTGATTCTTTTTTTTGTGAAATACTTTCTAAATTTTAAGCTTGCATTTTTGCAATAATATCGATGCCGCCTTTGGTCTTATCACCAATTTTGCATACGATTTCAGTGTCCATAGGCAAGAAAACATCCATTCGGGAACCGAATTTTATGAAACCAAATTCATGGCCTGCTTTTGCCGCATCGCCTTCATTACAGTAAAAAACAATTCTTCTCGCTACATAACCTGCGATTTGGCGGAAAACAACTTGATGATTCGTTAAACTTTCAACCGCAACTGTAGTTCTTTCGTTTTCGGTAGAAGATTTTTCATGCCAAGCAACCAAATATTTTCCCGGATGATATTTTTTGTAAATCACTTTTCCGGAAACCGGATAACGACAAATATGTACGTTTAACGGAGACATAAAAATAGAGATTTGAATGGCTTTTCCCTTGATGAATTCATCTTCGTCAACCTCTTTAATCATCACCACTTTACCGTCAACGGGGGCGATTACGTTTTCTTTGTGATCCAAAATATCTCTTTGGGGAACGCGGAAAAACCAAAATACCAATCCGTAAATTACTAGCAATGGAATGAGGATCAAGAGCGACCATTCCTTCAAAAAATAAACCGATAAGAATGCAAGCACAGCGAAGAGAATACTGGCAACGATGATGGTTCCGGTGGATTCTTTATGGAGTTTCATGAGTTTTTTATATAAATTTTTCTAAAATAAAGTACAAATATACGACAGGAGCACAGATAATAAAACTATCGAGTCGATCTAAAATTCCGCCGTGGCCGGGGATAATATTACCTGAATCCTTCACACCGAATGTTCTCTTCAATTGGCTTTCCACAAGATCGCCGAGTGGCGCAAAAACAGAAATTAAAAATCCCACCACAATCCAATTTCCACGCAAATCGGGGTAAAATCTTTCCACAAAAAATGAGAGAATTAACGTTAAAATCACACCTCCTGCGAAACCTTCCCAAGTTTTTTTAGGAGAAATTTTTGGAGCCATTTTGTGTTTTCCGAAAAGTTTGCCGGCAAAAAAAGCAAAACTATCGCTGCTCCAAATAAGCGCAAAGAGAAAGAAAACTTCTAATGTGAAGGTGTCGTCATACGAGGTGAATTTTGGCAATCCAAGCGCAAATCCGAAAGGTAATGAAAGATAAATCACTGTGAATATCAGCTTTCCATTATCATAATATAGTTCCTTTGGAAACTTGAAAAGGGTGATAACTGCAATGACAATTAAAGAAAGTGCGAGGATTTCTGAAAGATTGAAATTGAAATAAAATCTGTGTTGGAAAAATCTCTTTGAAAAACGATAAAAAACCAAAACAAGCAGCGGGAAAACTAACCATTTTTCCCAGCTTTTTGGATTAAACTTCATCATCTTCACGCATTCCCAAGCGCCAACAAACGCAAAGAAAGTCATTAAGCCATAAAAAAGGTTTTCTTGACGAATGAGGTCGGGAGAGATTTTGTTGATCAAATTAGCGCCGAGCGGCGTGGTGCAGAAAATGACAATAAAACCATAAATGGCACCTCCGAAAAGCCGTTGAACTAGATTTTTATCCAAAATTTATTGATTAAGCGTGTTAAGTTTTCTCCGAAATTATACACTGGCGGAGAAATTAATCTTCGAGCAAAAGTAAGAAAAGTTTTGTATTGTCTTTGTTCGGAGTATCTAATTTTGAATTGCTACCGCTGATTGAGGTGAGGTTACGTATATTACCGTTTCGTTTGATTTTGCTCATCGCATCATTCAAATTGGTGACAATTTGCGAAACATTCGCCATGATGATGATTTTTTGCGGAAGTCGCGAAGAGTGATAATGCAGAATATTGTTATGCGAAAGCATAATTCTACCGTCGTAGGCAATGAGGTATTCACAGGTGATTAATGCAGCGTCATTGAACAGTTCCAATTCTGTAGTATAAGGAACTTTCACTACGTCTAGGAAATTCTTCAAATCTTCATCCCAGCAAAATGCCGATTTAATATCCTCGATTTTTAGAATGTGATTGAGGGTTTGCAACGCTTCGGCTTCATCAGCACAATAATTAAAAAAACCTCCGGAATGGGTAAATAATTGGGCAAATTTATAGTCGAGATCTGCATTTTTCAGCTGATCTCCAAGTTTGATCAAATCCTGATTTTCTTCTTCCTCAGGTTGATTTAGTATTTTGCCAACAATTTTTTTAAATAGACTCAATTTCTATCGAATTATGCGATTGATACTACAAAAATAGAAAATATTTATTACAGGAGATAAAATTATTAAAAAAAACCTGATAATTTGCAGGTTACCGCAATTATCAGGTTTAGTAATTTATATCTGTGTATTGGATTCCGGACCTAAAATGGTTTCCGGTGATTCGTTTTCAGGAGTATAAGTATTGGATACCGGCTGCTCAGTAAGTTCAGGATCCCAAGCTCTCTGACCGAAGATTTCTTCTAAATCTTCTCTAAAGATCACCTCTTTTTCCAAAAGTTTATTCGCCAACGCATCGAGTTTATCTTTGTTTGTTGCTAAAATTTCTAATGCCCTCTGGTATTGAGTTTCAATAATTTTAGAAATTTCTTCATCAATCATTTTAGCAGTTTGCTCAGAATATGGTTTTCCGAAATTGTATTCAGATTGCCCTGAACTATCATAATAGGAAATGTTTCCGATTTTATCGTTTAAGCCGTAAATAGTCACCATCGCCTGAGCTTGTTTGGTAACCCTTTCCAAATCAGAAAGTGCGCCCGTAGAAATATTTCCGAAGATGGTTTGTTCTGCAGCTCTTCCTCCTAAAGTTGCACAAAGCTCATCATACATCTGTTCAGTCGTTGTCAGTTGTCTTTCTTCCGGTAAATACCATGCAGCTCCTAAAGATCGACCTCTCGGTACAATGGTTACTTTTAGCAATGGAGCAGCGTGTTCCACGAGCCAAGAAATGGTTGCATGACCTGCTTCGTGATACGCAACTCTTCGTTTTTCTGAAGGTTTTATTGCCTTATTTTTCTTTTCTAAACCACCGATGATTCGATCAACAGCGTCTAAGAAATCTTGTTTGTTTACAGATTCGTGGCCGTTTCTCGCAGCAATAAGAGCTGCTTCATTACAAACATTTGCAATATCAGCACCGCTGAATCCTGGAGTTTGTTTAGCCAAAAATTCTCTGTCGATATTATCATCGAGTTTAATTTTCGCTAAATGCACGTTGAAAATTGCTTTTCTTTCGTGTAGTTCGGGCAAATCCACGTAAATGGAACGGTCGAATCGGCCTGCTCGCATCAACGCTTTATCCAAGATATCTGCTCGGTTGGTTGCTGCCATTACGATTACGTTTGTATCTGTTCCGAAACCATCCATTTCGGTAAGCAATTGGTTGAGGGTGTTTTCTCTTTCGTCGTTACCGCCGGTGAAATTTCCTTTTCCTCTCGCTCTACCAATCGCATCAATTTCGTCAATAAAAATAATCGCCGGAGATTTTGCTTTAGCTTGAGCAAAAAGATCACGAACTCTGGAAGCTCCTACTCCTACAAACATTTCTACAAAATCGGAACCCGAAAGTGAAAAGAAAGGAACTTTTGCTTCGCCAGCAACAGCTTTTGCTAAAAGGGTTTTACCTGTTCCCGGAGGACCAACTAGTAGAACTCCTTTCGGAATTTTCCCTCCTAACTTGGTGTATTTTTCAGAGTTTTTAAGGAAATCTACCACTTCCTGTACTTCTTCTTTTGCGCCTTCCAATCCAGCAACATCTTTAAATGTTACTTGTACTTTTTCCTTCTCATCGAATAATTTTGCTCGAGATTTTCCGATCGAGAAGATTTGTCCACCAGGACCGCCGCCTCCGCCGCCCATCATTTTTCTAAAGATCACAAAATAGAATAATGCCATAATTGCGATCCAGAAAACAGCGGTGAAAAGCAGTTCCGTCATTGGGTTTTTGCCAATTCCATAGTCTCTTTTCGTTGCAATGGCCGGGTTATCCTGCTTGATTTTTTCGAATTTTTCAAGAAAAAGCTGTAGATCACCAAAACTCAAAGTGTAATCAGGTTTTGGTGCAAAATCAAATGTTGAAAATGGACTTTTATCTTTAGCAACTTGCTTATTGGCAAGTTCTGTTTTAGCAGCTTTGGTTAAGAAGACATCCGCTTTTTCGGTGTCTTTGTATATCATTACATCCTGAATTTTTCCTTGCTGAAGCATCTGATAGAAGCCTTCTTCATCGAGCGAATTGGAGCCGGAATCGCTATTCATGTTGGTGAAGAAGAACAGCAATACTGCTGCGATCAGTATCGGAAAAAACCAGTTAAATCCTTTGTTGTTATTCATATCTGTCTTTATAAAAATTTTGACGAAAAAAAAGAATTTCGTCAATGCTTTAGATTAATTTTCTATTTTAGTGATTTTCGCATCGCCCCAAAGCTCCTCGATATCGTAATATTCACGGGTTTCTCTTTGGAAAACGTGTACTACAACAGACACATAATCCAGCAGAACCCACAACGAATTTTCAGTTCCTTCCACATGCCATGGTCGGTCTTGTAATTCGTTTCGAACCTTTTTTTCAATGTTTCCGGAGATTGCTGAAACTTGCGTATTGGAGTTTCCAGTGCAAATAATAAATGTTTGAGCTACTGAGTTTTCGATGCTAGAAAGATCGAAAATCATAATGTCTTCACCTTTTGTATCTTGTATTGCTTCCACGATTTTGTTGGTAAGCAGTTGTTTTTCTGTAATTTTATTCATTAAAAATCTTGTATAATCTGCAAATTTATTGTTTTTTTATTTAATTAAAGCCAATTTTGCTGTTTCTATCTCTTAAAGTTTTCATAAATGAGCACACTTGTTTTCCTTGAAAAATGTACTTCTACTAATGACGAAATTCTTAGGCATTTTACTTTAAAACGATCTGAATATTTGGCAATTTATACTTTTAACCAAACTCAAGGAAGAGGGCAATATGGAAACAGCTGGAACTTATCGGTGAATCAAAACCTTGCTTTTTCGATAGCCATACCCGTAGATCGCATTTCTATTCGGGATCAATTTATCAATTTCCGTACCGCTGAAGTTGTAGCTAATTTTCTTGCCATAATGACAAAAACTCCTGTGGAAATCAAGTGGCCGAATGATTTGATCATTCATAATAAAAAAGTAGCAGGGATTTTAGTAGAAAAAAAAACTATGGAGGGAACTCCTTATTTCATTATAGGAATTGGATTGAATGTTTTGCAAGCTGATTTTCAGGAGCTTTCGAAGGCGGGTTCTTTGTTTACGCAAACTGGGATGAGTTTTCAACTTCACGATATTGCGCAAGAACTCTATGAATATTTGCTGAATCAGTTGCTGGAAAAAGTCTCTGAAGCGCATGTTTTGGAGGAAATCAACCATCGACTTTTCAAAAAAGATAAGATTTCCGTTTTTTCACTAAACGGAATGCGCCAAAATGGCATTATCAAAAATGTAGATGATGAAGGATTTCTTTGGGTTGAACTGGAAAATGATGGTTTGAAAAACTTTTATCACAAGGAAATTGAATTGCTTTATTGATTGGCTCTTTTGAAATAAAGATACAAAGCAATGGGTCCGAAAACGAGATTCGGAAGCCACATCGCAAGAAGTGGCGGTAAGGATTTGTTTTCGGAAACGACCTTTAAAACCTCGAATGAAAATACAAATACAAAAGCTAAAGCGATTCCAAGTGCGAGGTTAAGTCCCAATCCACCGCGTTTTTTTGCGGATGATAAACTTACTCCTAAAATGGTAAGAATGATCACTGAAACCGGCATCGAAGTTCTTTGATAGAGCTCGTTCAAGTAGTTGTTCAAGTTCGCGTTTCCTTTTTCTTTTTCGCGATCGATGAATTTGATGAGTTCTGGAGTGGTTTTATTTTGCCCCAATAATACGTCCGGGAAAAGCTCTTCCGGCGGATGTCCAAAACTTTTGTTCAGCGTATTTCCATTGTTGAGTTTTTCGGTATCATCTTTATTGATGGTTTTTTCGAAATAATTATTCAGAGAAAAATATTTTTTGTCCTTATCCCAAAAGAAATCGTTGGCATTCAGCTGATAGATTAATTTTTTGTTCTTATCGAATTTTTGATAAATAAATCCGGAGCCACGTTTTTCTTTTTTATTATAACTTTTAATGAAAATATATTCGGTTTTGGAAAGTTGAGTAGAAACTTCCGAATTTCCGGTAAATTGCTCACGGTTTACTGCGCTATAAGTGTAAGGCTCCAGTTCATTTTTCTTAATATTTGCGAGTGGCAAAACGAAATGATTGATTAAAAGCGCGATGAATGCAATAAATCCCGACGTCATCAAATAAGGTCTTGCAAAACGATGAAAACTCGCGCCAGAACTTATAATCGCCACGATTTCAGTGTTGTTGGCGATTTTAGAAGTAAAGAAAATCACAGAAATGAACACCAAAATCGACATGAAAGTAATAATCAAATTGATGATCCAATAGGGATAGAAATTCACGAGAAATTCTGAAACTTTAAAACCATTGGACTCAATTCTCGGAGCTTTTGCCTGAACATCGATGACCAATACAATAATCGTCAATAATCCCAGCATGAACCCAAAAGTTCCGAGGTATTTTTTGATGATATATAAATCGATTATTTTCATGAAGATGGTTCCAGATTAAAGTCTTGTTTTTAGCGTCGGGATGACGGAGTTTTTCCACTCGTAGAAATCGCCGGCGATAATGTGTTCTCTGGCAACTCTTACCAAATCGAGATAGAACGCCAAATTGTGTACCGAAGCAATCTGTTTTGCCAAATATTCTTTCGCAACAAACAAATGTCGAACGTACGCTTTCGAATATTCTGAATCCACATAACTGGTTCCGAATTCATCTAACGGAGAAAAATCGTTTTCCCATTTTTTGTTTTTCATGTTCATCACGCCGCTCCAAGTGAAAAGCATTGCGTTTCGTGCATTTCTTGTCGGCATCACGCAATCCATCATATCTACGCCAAGTCCTATAGATTCTAGGATGTTCCAAGGTGTTCCTACGCCCATCAAATATCTAGGTTTCTCTTTGGGCAAAATATCCGTTACTTCGTTGGTGATTCGGTACATTTCCTCTTCAGGTTCGCCAACGGAAAGTCCGCCAATTGCGTTTCCGGCCGCATTTTGTTCTGAAATAAATTCAGCGGAAATTTTTCTTAAATCAGAATAAGTAGAGCCTTGAACAATAGGGAAAAGTCGTTGTTTATGTCCGTAGATTTCCGGGTTTTCTTCCGTCCAATTGATGCATCTTTTCAGCCATCTATGCGTCATTTCCATCGAATCTTTGGCTAAATTATAATCACAAGGATACGGCGTACATTCATCAAACGCCATGAATATGTCAGCACCAATTTGGCGCTGGATTTCCATTGATTTTTCCGGGGAAATGAAATGCTCGCTTCCGTCGATGTGTGATTTGAATTTTACACCTTCTTCCGTTAATTTTCTAGATTTAGATAAAGAAAAAACCTGATAACCTCCGGAATCAGTGAGAATTGGCAAATCCCAATTCATGAATTTGTGCAAACCGCCTGCAGCCTGCATGATATCCATTTTCGGCCTTAAATTGAGGTGGTAAGTATTTCCCAGAATAATCTGCGCTTTGATATCGTCTCGAAGTTCTCTCTGATGAACGGTTTTCACCGAAGCTACCGTGCCAACAGGCATGAATATTGGCGTTTGGATGGTTCCGTGATCTGTAGTAATGGTTCCGGCTCGTGCTTTTCCGGTTGTTGTATTGTTGATTTCAAAAAATGGGGACATCATATTATCTTGCAAATGCGGGTACGTTTTTATTTTCTTTTAATTTCTTTTCAATATAATTTTTCGCTGCAGGATCTTTTGCCATAACAATTTCTTGTGCATTATTGAGGATTTTTTCCATATCTCCTGTCGCGGTATAAAATTTATAACTTTCGACAAAGTTGGTTGCCGTAATCTTGTTTTTTTGAAGGGTGAACCGTGTTAAATTTTCGATATTAGTTTGTGGGAAGAACGTGCTCAGTTGATCATTGATGGCAAATTCAGCAATAATCTCAGCCATTTTATCTTTTTCAATCAAGTTTTTCGGAGGATCAATGAGTTCCGAGCAGCTCGCCAACAAAAATGTAACGACGATTAAAAACCAATTTTTCATAATTTTCCGATGATTGATTTCCACTTCAGATTTAAAACACCAAGAACGGCTTCATGGATGATTCCGCCATTCATTTTGCTTTCACCCAATTCGCGGTTGGTAAAAATTATAGGAACTTCCACAATTCTGAATCCTTTTTTATACGCCCGAAATTTCATTTCGATCTGGAAACCGTAACCTTTAAGTTTAATATTCTCTAGTCCGATTTCCTCGAGTACCTTTCTGGAAAAGCACACGAAACCGGCAGTGGTATCATGCACCGGGATTCCCAAAATGGTGCGAACATATTTTGATGCGAAATAGGACAGAAGAACCCTCCCCATCGGCCAGTTCACCACATTCACACCTTTAGAGTAGCGCGAACCGATGCTCATGTCCGCATTTTTACACGCTTCAAAAAGTTTACTCAGATCTTTTGGATTATGCGAAAAATCGGCATCCATCTCAAAAATATAATCGTATTGGTTCTGTAACGCCCACCGGAAACCGTGGATGTACGCCTTTCCCAAACCGTCTTTGGTTTTTCTAACGCTGAGATGAAGAATGTGCGGATAAATTTTCTGTAAATTTCTAACAATATCTGCCGTTCCGTCGGGAGAAGAATCATCAACAATAAGGATGTGGAAGTCCTCTTCCAATACAAAAACTGCTGAAATTATATTTTCAATATTTTCCTTCTCGTTATAAGTAGGGATAATGACGAGTTTCTTCATCCTTGAAATTAATTTGCAAAGATAAACTTTTCCTGCTTCTTTTTTTAAGGAATTCTTTTGGCTGGAATTTTTTTGAGAATGTATTTGTAGAGAAATTCAGTCAATTATTTCTTTTTATATTCTTATTTTTGCAAAAAAAATTAATCAATTGATTAGAATTGCACAGCATAACGATTGGGTCGTATGGATTCTTGTGGGCTGTATTTTCCTATATATTTTCATGCTGATTTCATTGCGCAGGGATTCTGGCGTACTGGAATTTCTGATGCAGAAATTTCCCGACTCTACTAATAATTTTCTAAGTTGGATGATCATTAGTGTGGTTTTTTCCCTCACCTTATCGGTTTTGGTTTCTCCCTATTTGCCGGCTGTTCCAAAAAGCATTAGCGATTTGCAAATTGGCGGTTTTGAATTGAATAAGTTCGGCTATACTTTCTTGGCAATTAGTGCATTTTATTTCCTGAAAAATACGTTTAGTTATTTGTTTTTTGCTGGAACGGGATCGGCGAAGAAATGGGAAGTGTTTTATTTTACTGCTTCCAAATTTTATTTTTCATTTTCGTTGATAATCATGGTTTTATGTGTGATCAGTAATTTTTATATAGTAGATCGTGCCGAAATGTTTAACATTTGTGTAGTTGGACTGGCTGCCATTTTTGTATTTAAATTAAGCTATTACCTCTTTCACAGCAGTAGGATACTGCCCGAAATATGGTATTATAAAATTTTGTATATTTGCACCCTCCAAATTGTACCCGTTTTGGTACTTTGGAAGTTATTGTTTTTTTAATTATTTTGATGATGAAAATTAAATCTATATTAGTTTCGCAACCTGCGCCGAATGAATCATCTCCCTATCTAGAGATGGCAAGAAAGGAAAAAATCAAGATAGATTTCAGGCCTTTTATTCATGTGGAAGGGGTGGATGCAAAGGAACTTAGAACACAAAAAATTGATCTGGCACAATTTACCGGGATTATTTTCACCAGCAAAAACGCCGTTGATAATTATTTCCGTCTTGCAGAGGAGATGCGCTTCGCAGTTCCGGATTCTATGCGATATATTTGCCAATCTGAGGCTATTGCAAACTACTTACAGAAGCATATCGTTTATAGAAAAAGAAAAATTTCTTTCGGCGAAAAAACTTTCGCGGACTTGATGCCCTTGTTTAAAAAATTTCCAACAGAAAAATATTTGTTACCTGCCGCAGAAAGCATCAGTCCGGATATTTTAAAGGTGTTGGAGGATGCTCCGATTGATTGGACCAAAGCAACCATGTACCGAACTGTTTCCAGTGATTTAAGTGACATTAATATTAAAGATTACGACATGTTGGTTTTCTTTAGTCCACAAGGAATTAAATCGTTAGGTTATAATTTTAAAGATTTTAAACAAGGCGATATTAAAATCGCGGTTTTCGGAAACACCACAGAAATGGCGGCTAAAGAAGCAGGATTGAGAGTGGATGTGATGGCGCCTACCAAAGAAACTCCATCAATGACAATGGCAATTGAAAAATATGTAAGAAGTATGAACAAATAATTCATCTTCAGTTTGAGATATAAAACCGTCTTTTTCTATGAATAAGATGGTTTTTATTTTTTATAAATCATAACTTTATCGGCTTTTTTTGATGAAAATAACCGACGTAATTTTTACAACAATATGAATGTTCCTAAAGCAAAAAAAATAGAAAAATTTCTTGAAATTCACGGTGACAGAAGGGTAGACCCCTATTACTGGCTCAACGAAAGAGAAAATCCCGAGGTGTTGAAATACCTCGAAGAAGAAAATGCATACTGCGACGAAATCATGAAAGACACCGAAGATTTTCAGCAGTTGCTTTTCGACGAAATGAAAGCTAGATACAAAGAAGACGACGAAAGTTTACCTTATTTTTTTAATGAATACTGGTATTTGGTACGCTACGAAAAAGGGAAGGAATATCCCATTTTCAGCAGAAAATTCCAAACTTTGGAAAATGAAGAGGAAATCCTCATTAATGTAAATATTTTAGCAGAAGGTGAAAAATTTTTCGAAGTAGGAAGTGTTGCCATTTCACCAGATAACCGCTTGATTTCTTACTCAACCGACAATCTCGGGAGACGAATTTATACCATCAATTTTAAAAATCTAGAGACCGGAGAAGTATTCCAAGATCAGATTTTCAATACCACCGGAAAAGTAGTTTGGGCAAATGATAATCAGCATGTTTTTTATATAAGAAAAGATGATAGTTTGCGCGCTTTTCAGGTTTTCAGACATCAGTTGGGAACTCCATCGGAAGATGATGTTTTAGTTTTTCATGAAAAAGATGAAACTTTTGATGTTAATGTTTTCAAAACCAAATCGTTAGAATATATTTTCATTGCAAGTTCTAGTACAATTTCCGATGAGATGCGTTTTATTCCGGCTGAAAATGTTTTCGCAGATTGGAAAATTGTGCAGCCAAGGATTGATGATTTAGAATATTCCGTCGAGCATTATCAAGATGAATTTTACATCATAACCAATGCGGATGATGCTACTAATTTTAAAATCGTAAAAACCAAAGTTTCCCAGCCGGGGATTGAAAATTGGGTTGAAGTAATTCCTCATCGAAAAGAAACATTGCTCGAAGGTTTCGAAATTTTCAATGATTATTTAGTGCTAGAAGAAAGAACTGAAGGATTGCTCCATATCAAAATTATCGATAATCACAGTGGAAATTCGCATTATTTGCAGTTTTCAGACCCAACTTATACCGCTTATATTGGGCTGAATTTAGAGTTTAATACCCAAAAACTCAGATTTGGTTACACTTCGCTTACCAAACCCAATTCAACTTTGGAATATGATATGAAGGCAAGGACTACCAAAATCTTGAAAGAGCAAGAGGTTTTAGGTGGAAAGTTCTTTAGGGAAAATTATGTTTCAGAAAGAATTTGGGCTCCGTCGAGAGATGGAAAAAGTAACATTCCTATTTCTCTGGTTTATCATAAAAACACAACAAAATCAGCAGATACACCGTTGCTTCTGTACGGTTACGGAAGTTACGGGCACACCGTGGACGCTAGTTTTTCGAATGTACGATTGTCAATTCTCGATCGTGGTTTTATTTATGCAATTGCACACATTCGAGGTGGTGAATATTTAGGCAGGGATTGGTATGAAGAAGGAAAAATGCTGAATAAAAAGAATACTTTTTTTGATTTTATTGATGCTGGGAAGTATTTGAGTTCGGAAAATTATACTTCCGAAAAACATCTTTATGCGATGGGCGGAAGCGCAGGTGGACTTTTGATGGGCGCTGTGATCAATGAAGAGCCGGAACTTTTCAACGGAATTGTAGCGCAAGTTCCGTTTGTAGACGTGGTTACGACAATGCTTGATGAAACAATTCCTTTGACTACAGGAGAATTTGACGAATGGGGAAATCCGAAAATAAAAAAATATTACGATTACATGAAATCCTATTCGCCGTATGACAATGTGGAAGCTAAAAATTACCCGAATATGTTGATTACCACAGGATTGCATGATTCGCAGGTGCAATATTGGGAACCAGCAAAATGGACCGCAAAACTCCGTGAGCTGAAAACAGATTCGAATATTTTGGTTTTCAAGACCGATATGAGCGCTGGTCACGCCGGAGCTTCCGGTAGATTTGAATCTTTAAAAGAAGACGCACTCGAATATGCCTTTTTATTAAAATTAGAAAATAAAATTGATGGAAAATAAATCTGAAAACCAACTATGGGAAGAAGTTGAACAATTTTTTGTTGAAAATTTCGATACCGATAAACATCCTCAAATTGATACGATTTTGTTTTTAATTGGTGTGCAGGAACTCGGGAGTGGACAGCAGAAATATACGAAAGACGATAAGGTAAATATCCTACATATCGCAGTTTGCCGACTTTTGGAACCATTCGGATACTACAAATTTTCTCATTATGACGACGATGGATATCCGCATTTTGAGGAGGTGGAAAATCTCCCTGAATTGAAACCGAATGAACAGCAGATTTTAATGAAAAAAGCGATTATTCAGTATTTTATGGACGAAGAATTATTCAAATAACAATAAGATCGGTTTATGGCCGATCTTTTTCGTTAATGATGTTCGCTAATTGCAGTAAAGCCATTTTAAAACCTTCTTCAAAACCCATTTCCAGGATTTTTCTCATGTCTGATTCAGAATTAAAATGAATGTTCACGGTAAGTTTTGTTCCATCGTCAACGCCGGTAAAGCCTAAAAGCCATTTTACAGAGGGAAAATCTGGGTCGACATTCCCTTGCGCATCAGTGAAAAAATCGGTCCAGTCGAAACTTCGGTGAAAAGTAATTTCGTGATATTCTGCGCCGCCGTACTGTTTTTCGTTGGCCGGACCTACCATTGCATAATTCCATCTTCCGCCTTCACGAAAATCCAGTTTTTGGGTTTCGCATTTCCATGGTTTTGGCGCCCACCATTGGTCAAGGAGTTCCGACTTTGTAAAATGATCCCAAATAACGGATACATCAGTATGAAATACTTTCATCACAAAAACTGTTGCCGCCTCAAAATCTTTATTAAAAACAATCTCAGATTTCATATATGTAGTTTTAACAAATTTAATTCTTTATTTGATATCTCGTTGGTTTCCAAAATATTTTGCGATGAATTTAGGAGTAATTTGTTAAAAAAATGGATTTTAAGAAACTTCTAATAATATTTTTAACTTTTTTGTGTTATATTAATCTTAAAATCAGTAATTTTAACAATTCAAATTAAAATCTCATAATGAACAATAAGTTTATTCCATTTATCTCTGTATTGATGACGATTTCAATGATTGTCTTTGTCACGTTACAATTATATTGGATAAAAGAGTTGTATTCCGCGCTGAACCAAGATTTTTCGAACAAAGTGTATTCTGCACTCGAAACCACTGCCCTCAAGACCCAGCAATTGGAAGTGGATAAATATCTGAACCAGGATTATAAAAATTTTGCCAAGAATGTTATCGATAGCAGCAATCAGCCGACGCAGACGTATATTCAGCAAAATTCCGATTCAGCGAACAGACAGACCATTACTTTTCAGAAAAGTATCGTTGAAAACCAAAAATTTCCGATTTCTCAGAAAGGTGATAGTCTAAAACTTACCAAATTATACACCGACGAAGGGATTTTAAAAATTAAAAAAGAACGTAATTCGTCGGAACCACTTACTGCACAACTTAGTAAAGACATTAATAATAATACTTATGCACTGAAAGAATTTGCAAAACTCAGTGCTTCCAATCTTCCGATTGAGAAAAGAGTGGACGTCAGAACTTTGGATTCCGTTTTGGATAAAGAGCTGAAAATGAACGGTTTAAAAACGAAAGTTGGCTTTGCAGTGATGGATAAGAAGAACAATATCACCAAAGTTGTTAATGATATTTATAAAGCTGGAAAAGATGAAAGCGATTATACCTATCCGCTTTTTACCGATAGCGAAGATAGGACGCTTTATACTTTGGCTCTCGTATTTCCAGATAAAAAATATTCACTTGCAAAGACTAATTTGCCGATGCTTCTTGGGACGATCATGTCTTTGCTTACGATTTTGGGGATTTATATTATTTCCATTAATTATATGATGAGGCAAAAGAAAATTGCGGAAGTGAAAACCGATTTCATTAATAATATGTCGCATGAGTTCAAAACGCCTTTGGCAACGATTTCGGTAGCGACAGATTCTTTGGCAAATGATAAAATTGCGACCAATCCGGAGAAAGTGAAGTATTATTCCGGTTTGATTAAGCAGGAAAATCTGAGGATGAAAAAACAGGTAGAAAACGTTCTCAATATGTCGAAACTTGAAAGAAATGAGGTGAAACTTTTCTTGAAGGAAACCGATGTAAGAGCTTTGATTAAAGAAATTACCGAATCTTTCGGATTGATCGTAGCGCAGCGAAATGGTACGCTCACCCAAGAATTCAATACGGATCGCTATAAATTTAAAATTGATGAGTTTCATATTTCCAATGCGTTGGTGAATTTGCTTGATAACGCTAATAAATATTCGCCGGAAGCACCAGAAATAAAAGTGAGGACTCGAAATGAGGGCAATTGGTATGTGGTAGAGATTTCCGATAAAGGAATGGGTATGGAAACTGATAATAAAACCCGGATTTTCGAGAAATTTTTCCGCGAAGAAACCGGAAATATTCATAATGTTAAAGGACAAGGGTTAGGACTTTCCTACGTGAAAAAGATCATAGAATTGCACAAAGGCCAAATAATTGTAGATTCTCAGAAAGGAAAGGGAAGTACTTTTACCATAAAATTGCCAATGAGCTAATTGAAAATTAACAAAAAATAAAATAAGATTTGGAAAACAATCTTATCACACAAAATTTAAATAAATAAATTATGAGCAACAGAATCTTATTAGTAGAAGACGACCAAAGTTTTGGTGCTGTTTTAAAAGATTATTTAACCATAAATAATTTCGAAGTTACCCTTGCAACAGATGGTGAACAGGGTTTGAAAGAATTCACAGAAAATGAATTTGATATTTGTATTTTTGACGTGATGATGCCTAAAAAAGACGGTTTCAGTTTAGCTGAAGATGTGAAGAGAATTGATAAAAACACGCCAATTATATTCCTTACCGCAAGAAATATGCGTGAAGATATATTGAAAGGTTATCAACTCGGAGCCGACGATTATATTACCAAACCTTTTGATACAGAACTTTTGTTGTATAAAATAAAAGCAATTCTGCAAAGAAGTGCAGTTTTGGAAGACGAAGAGCAGGAGCAATTCAAAATTTCCAATATTTTCTTCGATTCGATGCTGCGTCAGTTAAGGGTTGGTGATAATGAATATAAGCTTTCGCCGAAAGAAAATGAATTGCTTAAATTGCTTTGCATCCATCGCAACGATTTCATGCCGAGAGATTTGGCTTTGCGAAAAATCTGGAAAAAAGAAAATTATTTTACCGCAAGAAGTATGGATGTTTACATTGCTAAACTTCGAAAACTGTTGAAAGACGACGAAGGATTGGAAATCATCAACGTTCACGGGGAAGGTTTCAGGTTGTTGGTAAAGAATTAATTGAAATTCAAATAAAATAAAAATAGCTCAGAGGTTTCTGAGCTATTATTTTTATAAAATTGGTAAGGATTATTTTGCCTCAACGCAGAAAACTCTGTACTGAACAGCAATTGCACCTTTAAAATAGCTTTTGATTCTCGCTAAATCGCCTGCAGCACTTTGCTTGGAAATATAGCTGCCTGCCATCACTTTATAATTTGGCCGTAGCGAAGCATCGATTTCTACTTTCATGTTAGGGAATCTTCTGCGGAAATACATCCCAACTTCACGCGCTTCCTCATTGCTTTTTACTACTGCAAGTTGAATTTTATACCCCATAATTCTTGGGTTTCTTCTGCAAATTTCAGCGCGCGAAAGTTCTTTTTCCGGTACGGTAATCTTTGGAGTAGATGTTCTAGGAGTGTTATCTGATGAGGAATTTGCAATCGTGGTTGCGCATTTATTCTCCATCGTAGTAAGTAGATCATCTACTTTTTTGTCCATACTTATGGTAAGTGGTGTTCCGGAAATGGTATCGTTTTTCACAACTTGCTGGGCGTCAATCTGATTCATCATCACGAAAGAAAACGCGGTGAAAATTTTAAGGATATATTTCATTAAAGAATTATTTTTCGCAAATTTATAACAAATAAAAATCATACCAACATTTGTTATTTAGAATTAATACAAATTAACTAAAAACGGCAATTGCTCTTTCTTCCAGCGTTAATTTTCTGTTAAAAGTCTTATTTTTGCGCTATTGAAAAGTAAACTCAAAATATTTTACTAACCCAAGATTTTATAAATGATTAGTTGGAGAAAGCATTACAAAAGGGGTCTTATCGCAATAGGTCTATTGCTATCGACCAGTGCTTCTATTTACGCTCAAGGAGATGCTAAGAACGGTGAAAAGCTTTTTAAAGCGAACTGTACCGCGTGTCACGCATTGGACAAACAATTGGTTGGGCCTGCATTAGGCGGCGTAGTAGACAGACTTAAAAAAGAGCAAAATCTAGACACGGATTGGCTTCACAAATGGATTAAAGACAATAAAGCTTTGAGAGCTTCTGGCGATAAATATGCCAATGAAGTTTACGAAAAGTTTAATAAAACGGAAATGCTTGCGTTTCCTGCTCTTTCCGATCAGGATATTAATGATATTTTAGAGTATACCACAAATCCACCGGCGCCAGAACCTGCAGCGGATGCAGCGGCTACTGCTGGAACGGATTCTATGGCGGCTTTGGAAGCAGCAAAAAAAGAATCGGTTAATTCGAAAATTATCTTAATTTCTCTATTTGCAATCGGTGGTCTTCTGTTATGGTTGCTATTCAAATTGAGACAACTTGTAAAACTTCAGCAATCCGAAGAATTAGCAGGGCTTAATGAAACCAGAGCTACTTCGTTTGCCGATATGTATAAGAGATATCACTATGTAGGCAAAGGAATATTGGTGGTTCTCGGAGTATTGGCTGCTTATGGAATTTGGAACTGGATGATGTGGATCGGAGTTTATAAAGGGTATAAGCCGGAACAACCAATTTACTTCTCGCACAAAATTCACGCGGGTGAAAATAAAATTGACTGTCAACTTTGTCACTCTTCTGCGAAATATGGTAAAGTTTCCGAAATCCCATCGATGAACGTTTGTATGAACTGTCACCGAACAATTTCTGAGTATAACGGAAAATATATGGAGCCAGGAAAGGATAAAGCTTTCTATGACGGCGAAATCAAGAAGATCTATGCCGCAACAGGTTGGGATCCTGAAAAGCAACAATACACAGGCAAGACACAGCCAGTGGAATGGACTAGAATTCACAACATGCCTGATTTCGTGTACTTCAATCACTCTCAGCACGTAGTAGCAGGTGAGCAAGCGATTATTAACTCTTTCAACAAAAAGAATCCTGATGCTAAGATTGATGTGGTGTGTAAAGCTTGTCATGGCCAAATAGATACCATGAATGTGGTGCAAATGGCGAATGATTTTACAATGGGTTGGTGTATCGAGTGTCACAGAACAACAGAAGTTGATATGAACAACGGTTATAATAAAGAGTACTTCAAAAATCTACACGAAAAACTGAAAAAACAATATGGTTCAGGTACGAAAATTACGGTAGATGCTATTGGAGGTCTTGAGTGTGGTAAATGTCATTATTAATAACAAAAATTAGAAGTATCAATGGCTTCAAATAAAATACAATTCAGAAGTATTCACGAACTGAAAGATCCTAGCTTAAATGGAAAGCTGGCTCAAAAAGAATTTCAGAACGAAATTCCGGTTGAGGAACTATTGGGAAGTAATGAATCTAAAGAATCTGGAACTTCAAGAAGAGATTTCCTTAAACTTTTAGGATTTTCTACAGCAGCAGTTACTTTAGCAGCTTGTGAAGCTCCGGTTCTTAAAACAATTCCGTACGTGGTAAAACCACACGAAATTATACCAGGGATTCCTAATTATTATGCATCTACTTATTTCGATGGATACGATTTTGCCAGTGTTTTAGTAAAAACCAGAGAAGGTAGACCAATCAAAATAGAACCAAATCCTTTAGCTAAAGAGTTGGGTAAAACCAGTGCAAGAGCGCAAGCAGCGGTACTTTCCCTTTATGATAATGATAAAGTAAAGCAACCAAAACTTGACGGGAAAGATGAAACTTTCGATAAGGTAGACGATTTTGTTTTGAAAGGTTTGGCAGATGCACAAGCTTCCGGGAAGAAAATTGTTCTTTTATCGCATTCGTACGCATCGCCAACTTTCAAGAAATTATTTGCAGATTTCAAAGCCAAATATCCTACAGCGGAATTGGTTACTTATGATGCAATTCCTTATACAGCAGCTTTAGATGCAGCTCAGGAAGTTTTCGGACAAAGAGCATTACCGGTTTATGACCTTTCTAAAACGCAGTTGGTTGTCTCATTCCAAGCTGATTTCTTAGGCGATTACAATGGAGGTTCATTAGAAACATCCTACGCTGCTGCTAGAAAACCTGGCCCAGATATGTTGAGACATATTCAAGTGGAATCCAACATGTCCTTAACAGGAGCAAATGCCGATACAAGAATTAAATTGAAACCAAGCGCGGTGAACAAAGTTCTTGTGGAAGTTTACAACGGTTTAAATGGAGGCGCGACGAGCAAAGAAGCTGCTGAAATCGTGAAAGAACTTCAAGCAAAAGGCAGCAACGCTGTTGTTTTAGCAGACGGCTCAAAAGCAGCTCAGGTTTTAGCGCATTTAATCAATCAAAAATTAGGATCTGCTGCTTTCACAGGTAAGGCAAGTTTCTTAAAAGAATTTGATGCGGCAAGATATCAAGAATTTTTATCTTGGATGAATGCAGGTCTAGTTGGGGTTTTAATTACAAATAATGTAAATCCAATTTATTCCAATAATAAAGGTGAAGATTTCAAAAAATTAGTAGCAAAAGTACCATGTGTAGTTGCCGTTGCTGACAAGAAAAACGAAATGTACAAAGCAGCGAAAGCTGTTATCCCGGTTGCCAATTGGTTGGAATCTTGGGGAGATATGACTCCACAAACCGGTGTTTATACTTTGATGCAGCCAACGATCCAAAAAATCTACAAATCAAGACAGATTGAAGAATCCCTTTTGGTTTGGATGAATGGTAAAAATAGTGCTGCAAATAATTACTATGATTATTTGAGAGCTAATGCAGCTTCCTATATCGGTGGAACTACTTTTAATAAAGCTCTATACAATGGAGTTTTAGAAGGTGGAATGACTACCACACTTGCTTATTCCGGCGGAAATGCTGCACAAGCAGTAGCGCAACTGTCTGGTTTCAAAGCATCTGATTTGGAATTGGTTCTATATACCAAAACTTCTATCGGTGATGGTACACAAGCCAATAACCCGTGGTTGCAGGAGATGCCAGATCCAATTACCAGACTTTCTTGGGATAATTACTTAACCGTTTCTCCTAAAGATGCTGAAAAATTAGGTCTAAATAATGATCTTAATGCGAGAATGCAGCTAGACGGATCCGTGGTAAATCTTACGGTGAACGGCGTTACCATTAAAAATGTACCTGTATTCATTCAGCCGGGACAAGCGGAAGGATCTATGGGATTGGCGCTAGGTTATGGTAAAAAAGATTCGGGTAAAGTAGCAGAAACCGGTGTTAATGCATATCCTTTATTCGATGGTTCAAACTCGGTTTTATCCAATGTAAAAATTGAGAAAACAGGAGACGAGCATGAATTTGCAGGAATGCAGCTTCAAAATACTTTGATGGGCCGTTACGAAATCGCAAGAGAAGTTCCTCTGGATACTTTCCTTAATGTGAAATTCGACGATGAAAAATTAGGTTGGAACAAGCCTTTAGAATTTCATACCATTGGTGGTGCTTTACCAGCTGGAAAAATCGACCTTTGGGATGCATTCGATGATACTGATGGACCACACTTTAACCTATCTGTAGATTTGAATTCATGTACAGGTTGTGGAGCTTGTGTAATCGCTTGTCAAGCGGAAAATAACGTTCCAGTTGTAGGTAAAGAGGAAGTAAGAATGTCCAGAGATATGTTCTGGTTGAGAATTGACCGTTACTATTCTACTTCGGTTCCTGCGGAAATGGATAAAAACAAGGACAACAAACTATCTCAGGAAGAGGCGATCTCTGCTGATCTTAATGTTCCTGGTATGTATGGTCACGCTTTCGATAAAGAAAGCGGAATCCTAAACCATCCGGCGGACAATCCTGATGTAATCTTCCAACCGGTAATGTGTCAGCACTGTAACCACGCTCCTTGTGAAACTGTTTGTCCGGTAGCGGCGACTTCACACGGAAAGCAAGGTCAAAACCAAATGGCATATAACAGATGTATCGGTACAAGATATTGTGCGAACAACTGTCCTTACAAAGTAAGAAGATTCAACTGGTTTACTTATAACCTTAATGATAAATTCGACTTCAATCAAAATAATGATTTAGGAAGAATGGTTCTAAACCCAGATGTTGTGGTAAGAACAAGAGGGGTTATGGAAAAATGTTCAATGTGTATTCAAATGACACAGAACACCATCCTAGAAGCGAAGAAAGAAGGTAGAAAAGTAAAAGATGGTGAATTCTCTACTGCTTGTGTGAATGCTTGTTCTACAGGAGCAATGAAGTTTGGTGATATGAATGACAAAACTTCCGAAGTTAGAGCGTTATACAGCACGAACAGAAGATATACTCTGCTTGAGGAAATTGGTACAAAACCAAACGTTTTTTACCATACCAAAGTGAGAAACAGAAAAGAAAACAATGTTTAAAAATAATAAATAGGTAAAAAATGTCAGGACATTACG
The DNA here is from genome assembly GCA_001403755.1 of Chryseobacterium senegalense. Lineage (GTDB taxonomy): Bacteria > Bacteroidota > Bacteroidia > Flavobacteriales > Weeksellaceae > Kaistella > Kaistella senegalense. The sequence continues at coordinate 299,778 of CYUH01000014.1, forward strand.
AAGCTCCGATAAGGGAACCTTTAATTATTGGTCACAAAACTTATCACGATATTACAGAAGATATCGCAAGACCTATCGAAGAAAGAGCAGGAAAACTTTGGTGGATTTCATTTTGGATAGCTTTAACACTATTCATCTACGGATTTGGCTGTATTGCTTACACTGTAGGTACAGGAATCGGTTCGTGGGGACTCAACAGAACCAACAACTGGGGTTGGGATATTACCAACTTTGTATGGTGGGTAGGTATCGGGCACGCAGGAACCCTAATCTCTGCCGTTCTCTTATTGTTTAGACAAAGATGGAGAATGTCGGTAAACCGTTCTGCAGAAGCGATGACGATTTTCGCGGTTGTACAGGCAGCCCTTTTCCCGGTTATCCACATGGGTAGGGTTTGGGTAGGTTATTGGGTATTCCCTTTGCCTAACCAATTTGGTTCACTTTGGGGCAACTTTAACTCTCCACTACTTTGGGACGTATTTGCAATTTCTACGTATTTCTCCGTATCTACCGTTTTCTGGTTTATGGGATTAATTCCTGACTTTGCAATGATCAGAGACCGTGCTAAAACTCCTTGGACGAAAAGAATTTATACATTCTTAGCATTCGGATGGGGTGGTAAAGCAAAACACTGGCAACGTTTCGAAGAACTATCTTTGGTATTGGCAGGTTTAGCAACTCCATTGGTATTCTCGGTACACACCACGGTATCCTTTGACTTTGCTACTTCGGTAATTAAAGGTTGGCATTCTACCATTTATCCTCCGTATTTCGTTGCGGGAGCAATTTTCTCAGGATTTGCAATGGTACAAACCTTATTGCTGGTTGCAAGAAAAGTTTGTCACTTGGAAGATTATATCACCTTGTACCACATTGAGATTATGAACATCGTAATCGTCGTAACAGGTGGAATGGTAACTGTAGCTTATGCAACCGAGTATTTCATAGGATGGTATTCAGGATCAAGATTTGAGGATTTTACTTATCTTTCTCCTGGAGCAGCTACAGGACCTTATTGGTGGGCATTCTGGGCGCTTATTATCTGCAACCTTGTAGTTCCAGCAGCATTCTGGTTTAAAAGTGTACGAACCAACATCTTCGCAACATTTTTTATCGCTTTGATTATTAATATCGGGATGTGGTTTGAAAGATTTGATATTATCGTTATCAATATTTCAAGAGATTACTTACCAAGTTCATGGACGATGTTTAAACCAACAATTATCGATGTTGGCGTATTCCTTGGAACAATTGGATTTTTCGGAGTGTTATTTTTATTGTACGCCAGAACATTCCCTGTAATTGCACAGGCAGAATTGAAGTCTATTTTGAAAATCTCTGGTGAAACTTATAAAGCAAAAGAAGAAGATGAGCACCACTAAAAGAATATTTGGAATTTATGCTGACGACGATGATTTAATGAACGGCGTACATGCATTCAACGATAAGGGAATTAAAATAGACGAAGTATATACTCCGTTTCCGGTTCACGGGCTTGATAAAGCCTTAGGTCTTAGAAAAACCAGAATCTCCGATGCTGCTTTTCTTTATGCAGTGTATGGTGTTACCATCGGTAGTTTGGTTACTTTCTATACCATGAATCATGATTGGCCGCAAAATATTGGTGGTAAACCAGCTTTCGATTGGGCGCACAACATGCCTGCTTTTGTGGTTCCGATGTTTGAATTAATGGTATTCTGTGCAGCTCACATGATGTCACTTACTTTCTTGGTAAGAAACAAAATGTACCCAGGATGTCCTCCTCAAAACCCGGATCCCAGAACTACCGATGATAAATTCATGATGGAATTTGTTACAGATAATGTGGATGCTGTGAAGCAAATCTTGATTGATACCGGTGTTGAAGAAATAACTGTAAAAGATGCTTAAAATGACAAAGAATATTATAAAAATTACAGCTATCTTAGGATTTGCAGCAATTTCCTTAAGTTCTTGCAGTAAAGAAAATCCGCCTTTAGTGTATTTTCCGGATATGTACTATCCTGTAGCTTATGATCCTTTGATGAAAGCTGAAGATGCATATTCCACCCACGAAAATGAAATTCCTGCATTCGTAAAAAATAATGGAGCTACTGGCTTAGGACCGGTAAATGGTACAGTTGTTCATGATAAAGATGGGGTTGCGGATGTTGCTGCTAATGATAGAATGACTCCTGATCAATATAACGCTGGTTATGATGAGTCTAAAACCATTACCGCTTCTCCACTTAATCCTGCTAACCAAGCAGCAGATATAGAAAGAGGAAAAGGATTGTACAACAAAACTTGTTCAGCTTGTCATGGTACGGGAGGAGACGGACAAGGTCCAATAGTAGTAAGTGGAGCTTATTCTGGTGTTCCTAATTATGCGGACAGAGAAATTACCGTAGGATCCGTACATTATGTTTTAACCAATGGTAGAAACGCAATGGGTTCTTACGCAGGACAACTAAACCCTGGTGACCGATGGAGAGTGTCAATGTATGTGATGAGTGCTTTCAAAGGAGGAATTGCTCCTGCAGCGGCTACACCGGCTACACCGGCTACTGCTTCAACAAGTGTAACAACTAGTCCTCAAAAATAAAAAAGTATTAAAAAATGTATAGTTTTTCACCTAAATTAAGATTATATTCAATCATATTTATCGCTCTGGGGTTAGTGCTTTTTGGTGCAGGTTATTTTATGAATAAATCATTAAGCCCTGAAAAGATAGAACACATGATGGAAGCGGTACATGCCGGAGGAAATCATGCTCCTACTCACTCTAGCGAGATGGTTGGTCCACAAGATCACGAAGCTCATTTGGAACATGCGACTTTGCAAGTTCACAATCAGCCATTAGCAGCTATTCATACTGTTGCAGTATTTTTATTTGCGTTAAGCTGTTGTGCATTGTTCTTTTACTGCATCCAAAATGCTGCTCACGCAGGTTGGTCTATTATCATTCTAAGAGTTATGGAGGCAATTGCTTCATACATTCCTTATGGTGGTGCAATCTTATTGATTATTATGGTTTTGAATGTCACTCACCAAGGACACCTCTTCCACTGGATGGATCCCGAATTAACAGAACCAGGAAATGCTCACTTCGACGCTATTCTTTTCGAAAAGAAAATTTTCCTTAATATTCCTTTCTATGCAATCAGAACGATTATTTATGTAGTTGGAGCATCATTCTTTGCTTGGAAACTGAAATCTCTTTCTAAAAAAGTTGACGAAACAAAAAGTAGAAAAGTATATGCAAGCTATTACAGCTGGAGTGTTGGTTACATCGCATTCTTTGGTTTTGCTTCTGCAGCATGGGCTTGGGATTGGTTGATGTCAATCGACCCACACTGGTATTCTACCATGTATATTTGGTACGCAATGGTAAGCTGTCTTTCATCTTCTATCGCTGCCATTATTCTGATCAGTGTTTATTTAAAGAAAAAAGGATTTTTACCTCAGTTCAATGATAATCACTTACACGATTTAGGGGTTTTCCTTTTCGCTACAAGTATGCTCTGGACTTATACATGGTTCGCTCAGTTCATGCTGTATTGGTACGCTAACGTTCCGGAAGAGGTTAACTATTTCTTCGGAAGATTCAAGTATTATTCTCCGACATTTTTACCAATGTTGATTATCAACTTCCTTATTCCACTTTTGGTATTAGTAAGTTCTAGTATTAAGAGAAATTATACGGTAGTTACTGTGATGGCGGTAGTTGTACTTTGCGGACACTGGTTAGATTATTTCAATATGGTGATGCCGGGAACGGTAGGCCCTTACTGGAAAACTCCTGAAGTTCTTATGTTGAATTTAGGATCAGTACTATTCGGAGTAGGTTTATTTATCTTTGTGGTAATGACAGCGCTTTCTAAGCTGAAATTACTTCCAGAAGGTAACCCGTTCCTTAAAGAATCTAAATTATACGAATATCCTTTCTAATTAAGGTATTTGCTCAATATAAGTCCTGGTAATTTGATTATCAGGACTTTTTTTTTAGATTTTTAATTTAAAGTTTTTCCTCTAATATTCTTTATCAGCAATCATTTAAGAAAAATTATTTCCCAGCATTGTCGGGAATTTTTCTAAATTTGTAATAAACCCATCACATATGAAGAAAATTGTGTTCTTGTTTCTTTTTTTCTTTTTAATGATTGCTTGTAAGAAAGATTCCGTAGATGCTACCAATACCAAAACTTTGCAATCGAGTATTAACGATATGGCATCCAGTTTAAGTACTTTAAAACAAGTAAAATTCAGCGAGGCTCTGTATATCCTTAAAACATTCGGGGTAGAAGCGGATGGCGATGTGAACGAGCTAAACGCTTTGGGAAAATTAATTGATGGAAAAAAAGTTCCCCAGATTTTCGCACTTGCCGATCAGGTAGCCCAGAAAAATGGAATCGACTGGTCCAGTACGGGACCACCTTCGTTAGGTGAAATGAATATTTTCGGAAATGAAATGGCAAAAGAATCGGATCCTAATGATATTTTGGCTAATTCATTAAGCATTACGACAAAACCAGTGGCGATTGATAGTGTTTTAGGTCCAAAATCCCTACAAATCGTACCGAGGTTGGTCGATCGCTCAGGAAATCCAATTGTCTTCGAAGGAGCAGCGTTGGAAACCATTCTCGAAGTATTCAGTAATGGCAATAGAATTTTCACTTCAAAAAACTTGATGTTGGATAATAATTTCAAAGGGTTTAATATGCGATTTGCATCTTTGCCGGCCGAAAAAATTTCCAATAACCAAATCGACATCACCGTTTCTGTAAAGACAACCAAGAAAACATTTAAAATGTCCAAAATAGGTGTTGCTGTAAATCCAAAAACATTATTAATGCCTACTGGAAATCCGACTAGTAATCCGACCAACGTCACTGCTGATCCATCTGTTGTTCCAGATCAACCTGCCACCACGACGGAAAACCCTGTTGCAACCATAACAGATCCCAAAACCAGTGTATCTAAGTTTTTGAATAATTTGAGCGCGAAGAACTTGAAAGCAGCCTACGAAACTGCGGATAATCCAAGTTGGGGTTCTTATGAAACATTTTCCAACCCCACTTCTGGGTTTGGTGCGGTGAAAAGTATTAATGTAAAAAATATTACGACCAATAGTGTTACAAGCAACAACGCAAGTGTGAACGCTACCTACGATGTAACAGACAAAAATGGGCAAACAACATCGCTTTTGGTGACTTTTGGGTTAAAGAATGTTAACGGAGAATGGAAGATTTCTAGCTATAAAATCAATTAGAAATGAGTAAAAGCGATCTTATCCGAAATTTAGAAAATACGATAGAAAATATTCCTGATTTTCCGAAGCCGGGGATTCAGTTTAAAGATATCACGCCGATTTTTCTTCAACCGAAACTTTATGAAGATGTAATCGCCGATCTTGTGAATTTCAGCCGAGGAAAAGTAGATGCGGTTTGCGGAATTGAAAGTCGTGGTTATCTTTTCGGAATTGCCATAGCAGTTGCATTGGAAGTGCCTTTTATTTTGATCAGAAAAGCGGGAAAAATACCGCCTCCTTTCATTGGTGAAAAGTACGATCTAGAATATGGTTCGGCCGAAATCGAAATGCGTACAGGACAAATAAAGCCCGGACAAAGAGTTCTGATTCACGATGATTTGCTTGCAACTGGCGGAACCACCCAAGCTGCAGCACAATTGGTTGAAAAACAAGGGGCAAAGGTCGTCCAATTCAGTTTTTTAATTGGTTTAAAAGAGCTTCACGGTGAGGAACTTCTGAAGAAATTCAATGCAGAAGTGTACAGCATTTTAGAATATTAAGATGCGTAAAGATTCTTCTCAAAAAATCAATATTTTGCTAAGGATTTAATTAAAAAATGTTTTTTCAGACATAATTTTGTAAATCGTTATAAAACATCTAAATTTGCACTTCAATTTTTAATACTATTATGGCAAAAGATAAAGCGAACACCCACCAAAAAGATCTAGAAGGAAAGGAAACTGTAGAAATTTTCAAAGATTTAGACCGTGGCGCATTGGACACAGAACGTTTTTTAGAAAAACATTCTAAAACACTAATCACTGTTTTTGGTGCTTTGGTAATCGCAGTGTTAGGCTATTTTGCATTTCAGCAATTTTATGTAGCACCAAGAAATGAAGAAGCTACATTGAGTTATCTTGCAGCTCAGAAAAACTTAGCAGACGGAAAAGAAGAATTAGCTTTAGGCGGAAAAACGGCTGCAAATCCTGGTTATTTGGGAACATACAATGAATATTCTGGGACTAAAGTGGGGAAGCTTTCTGCTTACAACGCAGGTCTTCTGAAATTCAAAGAAGGTAAATACCAAGAAGCATATAATCTGCTGGATCAGTTTTCTTCGGGAAATAATGTGTTGATGGCTTTGAAGTACGGCGCTATGGCTGATTGCCAAATAAACCTTAATAAAACCGACGAAGCTTTATCATTATTAGACAAAGCAACTTCTGCCTCAGATGATCCTTACACTTCTTACTATTTTACAAGAAAAGCAGGTTTGGTAGCATTAGCATTGAAAAAGAATGCGGAAGCGAAAAAATACTTCTCTACCATCGACGAAAAATATCAGGATTACGATAACGGAATGTCCGATTCCTATATCGAAATGGTAAAATATTACTAAATAAAATATACAATGGCAACGGTAAATCTTTCAGATTACAAACCATTACAGATTAATGATGCCGGTTCTTTTAGAATTGGCATTGTTGTTTCTGAATGGAACGATTTTGTAACCCATAATCTTCGCGACGGTGCGGTAGAAGTTTTGAAAAAAGAAGGTGTAAAAGAGGAAAACATCTCAATTTTTAAGGTTCCTGGCGCTTTTGAACTCAATTATGCTTCGATGCAACTTTGCAAAGAAAGAAAATTCGATGCGGTAATTGCAATTGGATGTGTGATTCGTGGGGAAACTCCGCATTTCGACTATGTTTGTTCCGCAGTTGCACAGGGAATTAAAGATTGTAATATCTTAACTGATGTACCCACCATTTTCTGTCTCTTGACCGATGACAACAAAGAGCAATCTATCGCCAGAAGCGGTGGAAGCTTAGGAAACAAAGGAATAGAGGCGGCAGTAACAGCTTTGCAAATGATTGATTTTAAAAGAAATCTTTCTGAGAAAAAAGGGAATATTGGTTTCGGAAATTTGTAGTTTTACTATGAATTTAAATTTCATTTTTTTTTGAATTTGAAATCAATAAATACTTATAAATGAATTCCAAAAAAATCAATCCGTTTTTATACTTAGGGATTTTTTATCTCTTGGTGTCTTTGGTTTTAAGAGTTATTTTTATCTTTCATCCGATTACCAATGCAGATTTTGGGTTTATTGAAAGTTTAAAAATCATATTTTTAGGATTGCTCAGCGATATTTTTGTATTCATTTTGTCGAGCAGTTTATTGGCGCTGTATTTTCTGTTTTTATCCAATTCGAAATATCAAAAGCCTTATGGTTACGTGATATTCGGACTTTTGGTATTGGCATTTTTGTACACCGCTTTTGTCCCTGGAAATATTTTCAAACAATACGGAGGTTCTTTTCCGGAAATAGCGATGCTTTTTATTGGGATGAAAACCTTTTTCTTTGGTTTAATGCTTTTCTTGCCATCACAAAGGATAAAAATCCGAAACATTCTCTATTTCATTACTTTATTTCTTTATGTTTTGTTGATCATATTTAATGCAGTAAGTGAATATTTTTTCTGGAATGAATTCGGCGTACGTTACAACTTTATCGCGGTAGATTATTTGATTTATACCAATGAAGTCATTGGAAACATTATGGAAAGTTATCCTGTTATTCCATTATTTTCGGTGATTTTTATTTTTACAGTAGCAATTACATGGTTTATCTTCAATAAGACTAAAAATGAGCTTTTAGATCTTCCGAATTTCAAAGAAAAATTTATTTTACTAGGTACTTTTTTGGTGTTATGTGGATTAAGTCTGGCTGTGATTCCAAAATTGGATTCTATCAAAGCCAACAATACTTTTGCCCAAGAAATTCAGGCGAATGGTTTACCTAAATTTTACAAAGCATTTACGCAGAATGAGCTGGATTATTTTCAGTTTTATCCGACTCTAAATCAATCGGCAGCGGAGCATAATTTCCTGAAACAGTTTCAACCGCCAACTTTAAAAAGAAACATTACTTCACAAAGTCCCGAATTAAAGAAAAATGTGGTCTTAATTTCCATTGAAAGTCTTTCAGCTGATTTTCTTGCGCACTATGGAAATACCAAAAAAATTACGCCTTTTCTCGACAGTTTAGCGGACAAATCACTGATGTTTACGAATCTATATGCAACCGGAAATCGAACAGTGCGAGGTCTGGAAGCGTTGACGCTTTGTATTCCACCAACAGCAGGGGAAAGCATCATTAAAAGAGAAAATAATAAGAAGAAATTCACCACTGGAAGTGTTTTCAAATCGAAAGGATACGAGGTGAAATTTTTATATGGTGGTTACAGCTATTTCGACAATATGGAAGATTTCTTTAAAGGAAATGGCTACGACATCGTGGACAGAAATAGCTTTAACCCTGAAGAAATAACTTTCGCTAATGTTTGGGGAGTTTCTGACGAAGATATGGCGAAAAAGGCAATCGAGGTAATGAATCAGGAAGCAAAGTTGGGAAAACCCTTTTTTAACCATTGGATGACAGTTTCCAATCACCGCCCATTCACCTATCCAGATGGAAGAATTGATATTCCTGGAACTGCAAAATCGCGTGATGGTGGGGTTAAATATACCGATTACTCATTGCGGAAGTTTTTTGAAATGGCAAAAAAACAAAGTTGGTACAACAATACCGTTTTTGTTATTGTTGCGGATCATTGCGCCTCAAGCGCGGGCAAAACAGAACTTCCTATGGATAAATACCGAATCCCGGGGATGATATTTTCTGAAGGTTTTATTGCTCCCGGACAGTTTAATCAACTGATGTCGCAAATTGATGTGATGCCGACTCTTTTCGGCCTTCTGAATTTTAATTATCAATCCAAATTTTTAGGGCAGGATGTTTTCAGCGAAGGTTTTCAGCCTAAGGCTTATGTCGCCACGTATCAAGATTTAGGTCTGATTAAAGATAATTATTTAACCGTAATTTCTCCCACAAAAAAGGTTAGGCAATACTCGCTAACCCCGCAAAAATCGGAGTTGCCAGAGAATTTTAAGCTTTATTACGATGAAAATCTAGTGAAAAACTCAATGAAGAATTTGGTGAATGATTGTGTATCCGTTTATCAATCAACAAGTAATTGGTTGAAGCGAAATAAGCTCAATCAATAATTTTTTATATCTTTAATTTCAAATTTTATTTTAACGATATTTATTATGAAATGGACAAACGATAGAAGTGAAAATGTAGACGATCGCAGAGGCTCCGGCGGAGGTGGCGGAATGCTAGTTGGAGGTGGCTTAGGAACGCTGATAATTGCTGCAATTATCTTTTTCCTTGGAGGCGACCCTTCAGCGATTCTTTCATCAGGAATTGGCAGTTCTTCACAACAAACCGAGCAAAGAGATTTGTCGGCAGATGAATTGAAAGTCAGAGAATTTGTCCAGATGATCACTGGGCAAACTGAAAAAACCTGGGCAAAGATTTTCCAGGAGAATGGGGTGCAATACAGTCCGCCGAAGGTAGTTTTGTTTGAAAACGCTACTCAATCTGGTTGTGGAGCAGCACAGGCAGCGATGGGACCGTTTTATTGTCCGGCAGACCAAACAGTTTATATGGACATGAGCTTCTTCCAAGAACTGCAACAAAGATTTGGTGCTAAGGTAACAGAATTTTCGATCGCTTATGTGATGGCTCATGAAATTGGCCACCATGTACAAACCTTACTCGGAACTACGCAGAAGGTAAATCAGTTAAGATCCAGTGGAAGATATTCGGAAGCTGAAATGAATAGGGTTTCCGTCGCAACGGAATTACAGGCAGATTTCTATGCCGGAGTTTGGGCAAGACAAACCGATAACCGTGAAAAGATTTTAGAACCAGGCGATATCGAGTCAGCAATTTCAGCAGCAGAGGCGGTTGGTGATGACAATATTCAGAAACGTTCGCAGGGATATATCAATCAGGAAGGTTTTACCCACGGGAGTTCTGCACAAAGGAAAGAATGGTTTATGAAAGGCTATAACACCGGTGATATAAGACAAGGAGACACTTTCAATGCCTTATTAAGATAAGATAAAAATCCGGAAATTTACGGAGTTATTGAAAAAGAAAACCGCGATATGCAAAAAGCATATCGCGGTTTATTTATATATGAAAACGATGTTTAGTTTTGATTTACAGAATTTTGAGCTGAAGTTTTTACTTCATCTACTTTATTTTGAACTTGTGAAGCTACATCGTTTGCTTTTGATTTCAAATCGCTTCCAAATTTGTTCAAATTGTCTTTTGCTGTGTTTAATTTATCTTTAACAGCTTGTTTTTCTTCTGGTGTAGAATTTTTATACTTCCAAAATGCTAGTGCTCCTAGTCCTAATAGTGCAAGTAATCCGTTTCTTTTAGTGCTCATAATTTTAAGTTTTAAGTGATTTGTTTAAAAAATAATTTGATAATAATCTAATTGTAAAAAGCGTGCCATCTATTTATTAAAACATATAATATTTTGTTAAAATCTCTGTGAGTAGCTTAAGAGTATACAAAAAAACAAAAACAGGCATTCTGTTTTTTCTTAAACAAATTACCATTAAGAAAAACTCTGCCAAAAAGACAGAGTTTCAATTCGTTATGATTAGGGATTAGCCTAAATAAGGGTACTTGTAATCTTTCGGAGAAACAAAAGTTTCTTTGATGCTTCTTACAGAAACCCATCTTAAAAGATTCATTTTAGAACCTGCTTTATCATTAGTTCCGGATGCTCTAGCTCCACCAAAAGGTTGCTGACCAACCACTGCACCGGTAGGTTTATCGTTGATATAGAAGTTTCCAGCGGCATTTTCTAAAGCTTTGTAAGCCTCATCGATTGCGTAACGATCTTGTGCGAAAATCGATCCTGTAAGTGAATATGGTGACGTTTCATCAACCAATTTCAATGTTTCTTCCCAATTTTGATCTTCATAAACATAAACGGAAAGAATTGGTCCGAAAATTTCTTCGCAAACCGATTCATATTTAGGGTTGGTGGTTTCGATTACAGTTGGTTCAACAAACCATCCTTTAGAATCGTCACATTTTCCACCAAAAATAATCTTAGCTTCTGGAGATTTTTCAGCTCTTTCAATATATCCTTTGCATTTTTCAAAAGAATTTTTGTCGATTACCGCATTGATAAAATTAGAAGGATCTTCCGGACTTCCCATTTTCACGGTTTTCAATTGAGCTTCCATCGCTTTTTTCACATCATCCCAAAGAGATTTCGGAATATAAGCTCTAGAGGCTGCTGAACATTTCTGTCCTTGATATTCGAAAGCTCCACGTACCAATCCTGTTGCAACCGCATCTACATTCGCAGATGGATGTACCATAACGAAGTCTTTACCTCCGGTTTCTCCTACAATTCTTGGGTATGTTTTGTATTGGTGAATGTTGTCGCCAATCATTTTCCACATTCCCTGAAATACTTTTGTTGAACCAGTAAAATGCAATCCAGCGAAATCCGGGTGTGCCAAAACTTTTTCAGCAGTTTCTTTACCATCTGTGAAAACCATATTGATTACGCCGGCAGGTAATCCAGCTTCGGTAAGAATATCCATGATGATTTTTGCCGAAAGAACTTGCTTATCCGAAGGTTTCCAAACCACCACATTTCCCATCATTGCCATACAAGTTGGTAAGTTTCCGGCAATTGCAGTAAAGTTAAAAGGCGTTACCGCAAAGCAAAAACCTTCCAAGGGACGGTATTCGGAGCGGTTCCAAATTCCAGCATCGGAAACCGGTTGCTCTGCATAAATTTCCGTCATGAATTCAACATTATATCTTAAAAAATCGATGAATTCACACGCAGCGTCAATTTCAGCCTGATGAACATTTTTACTTTGCCCAATCATTGTAGCTGCATTGAGTTGGTCGCGGTACGGACCAGCGATTAAATCGGCCGCTTTCAGAAAAATAGACGCACGTTGTTCCCAACCCAGTTTATTCCACTTATCTTTCGCGGCAAGAGCGGTGTTAATGGCTTCGTCCACATGTTGCATATTACCTTTGTAATAAAAACCGAGGTCGTGCTGGTGATCCTGAGGAGAGCTTATCGAAATTTTTTCATCAGATTTTACCTCTTTTCCATTGATGATCATCGGGATTTCTACCTTTTCTGCCCACATTTTTTTGTAGGTTGCTATTAAGGATTTCACTTCGGCAGATCCTGGTTCGTAGGTTCTTACCGGTTCGTTCACTGCGAAAGGAACCTGCGAAATTGCTTTTGACATATTTTTAATTTTTATAGATTTTTTTGTGAATGTTACAAAGTTAGGTCAATTGTGGTAATGTTCCAAAAACTCTTGAAGGTGAAATTATTGTTTCACCAAGATTTTGTCGCAAACAATATTGCTTAGTACGATTTCTTCTTCTTGAATTTTAACAAGCATTGATTTGTCGAATTTTTCAATGTTTAAAACTTTGATTTCTTTTCCTAAAACCAATTTTTTCTTATTTAAGAAGTTTAAAAAATCTTCATCGGTAATCGTAACAGCGGTGAAAACGACAGATTCTCCCAATTTGCAGTTGCTTAGTTTTTTTAGATCTTGGGCAATGATGTTTCCTTCTTTATCGGGAATGGGTTCACCATGTGGATCATATTTAGGATAATTCAGGAGTTCATCCATTTTATCGAAAAAAGTTTCGGAATGAATATGTTCCAGCTGTTCAGCGATTTCATGCACATTTTCCCAACCGAAATTCATTTTTTCCACCAGAAACATTTCCGTTAAACGATGTTTTCGAACAACCAAAGCAGCTTGTTTTTTTCCAGAATCTGTAATTTTCAAAGGTTTATAACTTTCGTAAATCACCCAGCCTTTTTCAGCGAATTTCTTCATCATGTTATTTACGCTCGGCATTTTCACGCTCAAAATCTTGCTCAGTTCGTTGATGGTTACTGTATTATCAGTATTCATTAAGTGAAAAATGGCTTTTAGGTAATTTTCTTCGGTAAGGGAAATCATTAAGTTAGATTGCTTGAAACACAAATCTAACAATAATATATCGACAAAAAAAACGCACAAGGGGAATTGTGCGTTCATTAAACCTCTTAAAGATCACATTGTATTTAAAATTATGGGAAAACTTTAAAGAAAATGCGATGGTCTATTTTGGTCTAAATTATAAAATGGTTATTAGTTTTTTGTTTCTTTGTTTTTGTATTACAAAGATGATCTAAAAATTGAATAAAACCTGGGGTTAAATAACCCTTTTTTGAGGGTTTAATCACCTTTTTTTCTAATTTTAACCACCTGGAATCTACGATTCTCTTATTTCAATACTTTTTACAATGAAAATTTCCTTTAAAAATGATTATTCAGAAGGTTGCCACCCTAGAATTTTAGAAGCTCTTACTGAATTGAATTTTGAACAGCAAAATGGTTACGGGCTCGATGAGTACTCGAAAAATGCGGCGCAACTTATTCGGAATAAAATCAATGATCAAAAAGCGGAAGTGCATTTGGTTTCTGGTGGCACTCAGGCGAATTTAATTGTTATTTCTGCTTTTTTAAGACCGTATGAAAGCGTAATCGCTGCAGAAACTGGTCATATATTCACCAATGAAACCGGCGCCATAGAAGCAACCGGACACAAGGTACACGGAATTCCAACAGAAAATGGAAAATTGACACCCGAACATCTACAACAAGTTTTGGATCTTCATACCAATATTCCGCATCAGGTGAAACCAAAATTGGTGTACATCTCGAATTCTACTGAGGTTGGAACAATTTATTCCAAGCAGGAACTGGCAGACTTGTCTGCTTTTTGCAAAAGTCATCAACTTTATCTTTTCATGGATGGTGCGAGGTTGGGACATGCTTTGACTGCGGAAACCAACGATTTGCGTATGCAAGATTTCGCAAAATATTGCGATGCTTTTTATCTCGGTGGAACCAAAAATGGCGCGTTGTTGGGTGAAGCTATCGTGATTTGTAATGAAGTTCTACAGCCGGACTTTGGCTTTCATTTAAAACAAAAGGGAGCGTTGCTAGCAAAAGGAAGACTTCTCGGAATTCAGTTTCAGGAATTGTTGAAAGAGGATTTGTACTTTGATTTGGCAAGAAATGCCAATGAAAAAGCGATGAAAATTAAAAACGCATTTGAAGAAAAGGGATGTACATTTTTAACAGAAACTTTTACCAATCAAATTTTTCCCATTTTATCACAAAAACAAATTGAAAAATTGGCAGATAAATTCGATTTTTACATTTGGAAAAAAGTTAATGAACAACAATCAGCGATTCGAATTATCACTTCTTGGGCAACTACGCATGAGATAACAGAATTGTTTGTAAAGGAGATTGAGGAATTGTAAAAATTGGAGATTTTAAAAAAAAAATCCGCTCCAAAAAAAGAGCGGATTTTCATTTGATCAATTGTTTCTATTATAAATCTTCAAATTTATCAACGATTTTCTGTGAAACTCCGGTGTTGCTGAACCCTCCATCGTGGAATAGGTTCTGCATTGTAACTTTTCTGGTAAGATCCGAGAAAAGACTCACACAATAGTTTGCACAATCCAGCGCATCGGCATTTCCCAGTGGAGACATGCTGTCAGCGAAATTGAAAAATCCGCTGATTCCCTTCACTCCGGCTCCAGCCTTGGTCATTACAGGAGATTGTGAAATGGTGTTTACGCGCACTTTTCTTTCTCCCCAATAATATCCGAAACTTCTTGCAATACTTTCAAGATATGATTTATTATCGGCCATATCTCCGTAATTTGGGAAAGTTCGTTGTGCAGCGATATAAGTTAATGCAAGGATAGAACCCCATTCGTTCATGATGTTTCTGTCCCAAGCTGCTTTCATTACTTTGTGAAAAGAAACTGACGACACATCCCAACCTTTTTCTAGGAAATCATAATTAAGGTCGGTATATGGCTTTCCTTTTCTAATGTTTACGGACATTCCAATGGAGTGCAGGATGAAATCGATTTTGCCGAATTTTTCTTCAGCATGTGCAAAGAGTTTATTTAAATCTTCCACTGATGTGGCATCTGCCGGAACAACATCTGAACCTGTTTTTTTTGCCAACTCATCTATTTCTCCCATTCTCATAGCGATAGGAGCGTTTGATAAGATAAATTCAGCTCCTTCCTCGTGGCATCTTTCGGCAACTTTCCATGCAATCGACTGATCGTTCAGCGCACCGAAAATAATTCCTTTTTTGCCTTTTAATAATCCGTATGACATAATATTATTATTTTTCACAAATTTAAAATATTTATTGTTTTCAGCATAAAAAAAGAAACCCAAATTTCTTTAGGTTTCTCTTTTTTAGTGTAAATTTCTCTGTTAATTGGTAGCCTTTCTTACTTCGGCTTTTGCATCCTCAGCAGCATCTTTGGTTTTCTCCCAAGTATTGTCTGCCAAATCTTTTGTTTTTTCCCAAGCATCAGAAACAGCATCTTTAGTATCTTCCCAAGCGTCGGAAACATTTGCTTTGGCTCTTTCTAACCAACCTTCAGCGGTCGGTTCAGCGTTTTTTTCTTTTTGCTCGCGGATATAATCTTTTGCTCTATCAGCATAATCGTTTACGGTCCATTTTACGTCGTTCACTGCATCTTCCGCTTTGTTGAAATCTTGTCTGTCCATAATAATATTTTTTTTAGTTAGTAATTGGTGAAAAATTAATTTGATATTATGTTAATTTGCAACATTTGTTCCTAAACTTTTAAATAGAAGTTAAATTTTATATAAATTTTTCTTAAATCTCCAATTTTGAGTTGTAATAAGCAGATAATTTTGAATTAAGCCGATCAAAAACTATATTTGGTTCATGGAAAAAATTCGTTGTGCGTGGTGCGAAAAGGATGATTCATACAGAGCTTATCACGATCAGGAATGGGGAAAGCCCGTTTATGATGACAAAACTTTATTTGAATTTTTGGTTCTGGAGAGTTTCCAGGCAGGATTGTCCTGGTACACGATATTGAAAAGGCGTGAAAATTTCAAGAAAGCCTTTGATGATTATAATTATCGAAAAATTGTAGCGTATGACGACGTAAAGGTGGAAGAGTTGATGCAAAATTCCGGGATTATTCGTAATCGCCTGAAAATTTTGGCAACAGTTAATAATGCGACAAGGTTTATGGAAGTTCAGAAAGAGTTTGGCAGCTTCTCGGAATACATCTGGAGTTTTGTAGGCGGAACACCAATCATTAATCATTTTTCAGAATTAAAAGAAGTTCCTGCGACAACAGAAATTTCTGATGCCTTAGCAAAAGACTTAAAGAAAAGAGGTTTTAAATTTCTTGGATCTACTGTGATTTATGCTTACATGCAAGCTACGGGAATGGTGAATGATCATGTTCAGGATTGCTGGGTGAGAAATCAGTAAAAAATGCGGCTCCACTAAGCCGCATTTTATTTTTAAGTTTTTTTTTATTTGATGATCCGCTCCAAAACCCATTCAATCATGTTTTTTTCTGAAGCGTGATGATCTGCAGAGAATTCGCCACGTCTTCTGTTAGCTATCACGCAATTTACGGTTAAAGCTTTGTGGCCTAATAGTTTGGAAAGTCCGTAAATCGCGGAAGTTTCCATTTCGAAATTGGTTACACCCAAATCGTTTAAAGTTTCCAAAAACTGATCATCTAAAGCTTTCAATCGCAATTGTCTTCCCTGCGGAGCGTAGAAACCCGGGAAAGTTGCTGTATTACCGTGGTATTTTGCGTCCTTATAATAATCGGAAATATCTTCCGCCCAGTCAGAAAAATAAAGCATTGGCTTGATTCTTTGGTAAGGGAATTTTTCAAGAAAATTTCTAGAGAAGTCGTTTTCGAATTGGTAATCTTGGTAGAAATGCAGCAACCCATCTAATCCGACAACGTTTTGCGTTACAAGCATATTATCCACTTCAACATCGGGGTTTACGCTTCCACAGGTTCCTAAACGGAAAAGCTGAAGTGCTTTGTGTTCGCCTTTGAATTCTTTTTCTTTAAGATCAATATTCACCAACGCATCAAGTTCGTTCATCACGATATCAATATTTTCCGTTCCGATTCCCGTGGACATTACTGTAATTCTTTCTCCGCGCAAAGTTCCGGTGTGGGTATAAAATTCCCTTTTATTCTTTTTAATTTCAATTGTGTCGAAATATTTTGAAACTTTTGGTACACGGTCCGGATCACCCACCAATATTATTTTTTCGGCAATATCTTCCGGCAAAAGGTTGAGGTGATAAACGCCTCCGTCGGCATTAAGCACCAATTCGGAAGCCGCTAGTTTATTAATCATATTTTTATATTTTAAATTAAAAAAAATCCTTTCGGAAAAAGGATTTTAAAGGTAAGGAGTTTTTTTGTTCTATTAAAATTTATTAGTAATTATCCTCCAACTCTTTTGGTTTTGTAGCCCATTTCCTGAAGGATCTTCATGATTTTATCACGGTTATCTCCTTGAATAACAACGATTCCGTCTTTTTCCGAACCGCCAATTCCCAAAGTTGTTTTTATTTTTTTTGAGATGGTTTTCAATTCCTCATCCCCGCCTTCAAAACCTTCGATTAACGTCACGGGCTTTCCGTTTCTGCCTTTTTTTTCAAATTTGCATACCAAAGGTTCTTTCTGAACGAATTTTTCTTCCGGCATTTCAAAGTCTTGCTCTTCATGTTCAGGGAATAGGTTTTTCAGCTGATCTCGTAAATCCATGCAACAAAATTAATAAAATTTATGTCTTTCTTGTGCTGAAGTGGTCAATTTGAAAGCTTTTTTATGCTAATTTTTTGTTAAATCAATTTTTTGGTTCGGTTTGTTCTGAACTGAATTAATATATTTGCAACATAATGAATTCAACCCTAGAAATAGACCAAGAGTTATTTTGTGAAATGATGAAGTTTTATGGGGAAACCCTAAACCTTCCGCCACTTTCTGCAAAGATTTATACTTACCTAGTTTTCGATTTCGAAAGAAAAGGTATTTGTTTTGAGGAATTTGTTGAAGTTTTCTCTGCTAGTAAAAGTTCGGTTTCTTCTAACCTTAATTTGCTTCTGAATGCGGATTTAATCCTGGATTTTAATAAATTTAATGAAAGGAAACGGTTCTTTACCATTAATGAAAATTATATTCAAATTCGGTTTACCGCAATTATCAGCCGATTGAAAAAAGAGGTGGCAATATTGGACAAACTCAATGCTTATCGAAATTGCTCAGAAGAGCATCATATCCAACGATTTGAAAACTATAAATCGCTTTTAAATAAAAATATTCAAAACATCGAAGAAACTTTACCTAAAATTTAAATATGAAAAATAAGATTGTCATTTTTTCTTTCTCTATATTATCGGTTTTTTCTTGTAAAAAGCAAGAAGAAAAAAAACCAGAGGGACCAAAAGAAGTTCCTGTGGTAGAGGTTCAGGAGAAAAATGTTACGGGTTATCTGTCTTTCCCTACTTCCATTCAAGGACGCGTGAATAACGATGTACGGGCGAAAATTCAGGGATATATTACTCAGGTTTTGGTAGATGAGGGACAATATGTTGCTAAAGGACAGCCACTTTTCCGTTTGGAAACGAATATGTTGAACGAATCAGCAGATGCCGCAAGAGCGGGAATTGGAGCTGCACAATCCGGAGTAAGCGCCGCAAAAGCCAATGTGAATGCTGCAAAAGCCAATGTGAATGCAGCGCAGGTGGAAGTAAATAAGCTGATTCCTTTGGTACAGAAAAATATCATCAGCAATGTTCAGTTGGAAACCGCCAAAGCGAATTTGGCTAAAGCACAAGCCCAACTTTCACAAGCAATTGCAGCTCAGCAACAAGCGACAGCCAATGTTTCGCAAGCTTCTGCAAATTATAAAGGAGTCCAGGAAAATATTAATTATTCCATTATTCGTGCTCCTATTTCCGGAGTTGTCGGAAGATTACCGCTAAAGGTTGGAAGTTTGGTAGGGCCAACAGATCAAGTTCCTTTAACAACAGTTTCCGATACCAGCGAGGTCTTTGCTTATTTTTCGATGAACGAAAAAGAATATCTCGACTTTCTGGAAGATTCCGTAGGAGCAACTGTTCCTGAAAAGCTAAGAAATATGCCGATGGTAGAACTAGAATTGGCTAACGGCAGCAAATATCCGGAAAAAGGAAAAATACAAGCGGTTACGGGACAGATTGATTCTCAAACCGGAACCATTCAGTTTAGGGTTTCTTTCCCGAATGCCACAAAATTATTGAGCAACGGAAATAGCGGAACCATCAAACTTCCTAAGCACTATGATCAAGCGTTGGTTGTTCCGGAAAGTTCAACTTTCGAGCAGCAAGGCTTAGTTTATGTGTACAAAGTGGAAAAAGACACCGCCCAGAATGTATTAATTGGAGTGACGGATCGTGTCAACAATTTGGTGGTGGTAAAAAGCGGTCTTACCAAAGGAGAAAAAATAGTAGCGCAAGGTGTATCTACGCTGAAACCGGGAACCGCTGTGAAATCCAAACCGGTGAATTTCGATGAAATTGTAAACGTGATAAAACCAATATTCTAATGGTAAAAAAGTTTATTAACAGACCGGTTTTATCCAGTGTTATATCTATTCTGATTGTAATTTTAGGGGTTTTGGGGCTCAATCAATTGCCTGTAACCCAATATCCGGATATCGCGCCGCCTACCGTAAGTATTTCCGCAAATTACACGGGAGCCAGTGCGCAAACGGTAATGAATAGTGTGGTAATTCCTATCGAGGAACAGGTCAATGGTGTTGAAGGAATGGATTATATTTCGTCCTCTGCCGGAAATGACGGATCGGCAAGAATTCAGGTTTTTTTCAAACAGGGAGTAAATCCCGATATCGCAGCAGTAAACGTACAGAATAAAGTACAGCGAGCTACACCGCTCTTGCCATCGGATGTTACGCGATCCGGAGTTATCGTACAGAAACAACAAACCAGCGCACTGATGTTTCTTTCTTTTTATACTGCAAATAAAGATTTGGATGAAGTTTGGCTTCAAAATTATCTTAATATTAATGTAATTCCTGAGATTAAAAGGATCAATGGAGTAGGTGATGCGCAAGCTTTTGGAGGGAAAACATTCTCCATGAGAATTTGGCTAGATCCATCAAAAATGGCAGCTTATGGATTGGAACCGAGCGAAGTAACCGCGGCAATCAACGAACAGTCACGTGAGGCTGCTGCAGGACAGCTGGGGCAAAATAGTGGAAGCTCTTTTGAATATGTTATTACCTACAAAGGAAAATTTAATCAAGAAAAAGATTACGGCGATATTATTTTGAAGTCCCTCGGAAACGGACAGTTTTTGAAATTGAAAGATGTAGCAGAAATCAAACTTGATGCGCAATCCTACACTTCCAAAGGAGAAAACAATGGCAGAAGCTCCGTAAGTATGGGGATTTTCCAAACGCCGGGTTCCAACGCACAAGATATTATTAGAGATATTAAGTCGTTCCTCGAAAAGAATGAAAAAACCTTACCTAAAGATGTAGGCTATACCATCAATTTCGATACAAACGATTTTCTTGAAGCCTCCATTGAAAAAGTAATTCACACGCTTTTGGAAGCTTTCGTACTTGTATTTATCGTGGTTTATATTTTCTTGCAGGATTTCCGTTCAACTTTAATTCCAGCCATAGCAGTTCCGGTTTCTATTGTTGGTACATTTTTCTTCTTGAATTTATTTGGCTATTCATTAAATTTATTAACCCTTTTCGCATTGGTGTTGGCGATCGGAATTGTGGTGGATGATGCAATCGTTGTCGTAGAAGCTGTTCACGCTAAAATGGAAAATGGTATTGCCGATGCTAAAAAAGCAACCATCAGCGCCATGGATGATATTACGGGAGCGATTATTTCCATTACTTTGGTGATGTCGGCGGTATTTATTCCGGTTACGTTTATTACGGGACCTACAGGAGTCTTTTATCAGCAATTTGGAGTGACCTTGATTGTCGCAATCTTAATTTCTGCAGTGAATGCATTGACGCTGAGTCCGGTTTTATGTTCTTTATTTTTAAAGCCAAATCATGCCCATCATCAAGAATATGATTCGATGAATTTCAAAGATAAATTTTTCTATAAATTCAATCTGGCATTTAAATCAGCAACTGACCGATACGGAAGACTTTTTGTTTTTTTTTTAAGGCATAAATGGATCACTTTAGTGATTTTTGCGATTGGAGGATTGTTCTTCTGGTGGTCAAATTCTAAAATGCCTTCTGGCTTTGTACCGAAAGAAGACCGTGGAATTATCTTTACCGACGTCGCACTTCCTCCGGGAGCTTCTATGGAAAGAACTTATAATGTACTAAAGGATTTACAAAGTGAAGCCCGAAAAATTCCCGGAGTTGCGAACGTAACTTTCACCGCAAGCCGTGGTTTTATGTCGGGATCGGGTTCTAATGCTGGTCAAGCCTTCGTAAGACTTAAACCATTTGACGAAAGAGCAAAAGATTCTGACCAATCCGTAGAATCCATTACCAAAAAATTATTTGGTCTCGGTAGCCGTTATGCCGATGCGAAAATTGTGTTTTTCTCACCTCCTAGTATTCCAGGATTTGGTACCAGTGATGGTTTTTCTGCGGTGATGCTTGATAAATCAGGAGGAGATTTGGGACAACTTGATGCAGTTGCAAAAGATTATTTGGGAGCTTTGATGCAAAGACCCGAGATCCAGTTTGCACAAACCTCTTTTAATACCAATTATCCACAATATGAAATGGTGATTGATGTTCCAAGAGCTAAAGAAACCGGCGTTTCTGTGTCGGATATCCTAAGTACGATGCAAGGATACATCGGAGGGGTGTACGCAGCAGATTTTACCAAATATGGGAAACAATTCCGAGTGATGGTGCAAGCTTTTCCTGATGCCAGAAATGAAATTTCCGATTTAAGCAATATTTACGTGAAAACCGCTTCCGGACAGATGACTCCAGTCTCGCAATTCGTAACTATGGAGCGGACTTTCGGGCCGAAATCTGTGGAAAGATATAACCTTTTTACTTCTATTTCCATTTCGGGATCAAACAATCCTGGATATTCGACAGGAGATGCAATTAGGGCGGTTCAAGAAGTTGCAGCTGAGAAATTGCCATCCGATTATGTGGTAGAATTTACCGGACTTTCCAAAGAGGAAGTAAGTTCAGGTTCTCAAACAGCAGTTATTTTTATATTGAGTTTTGTATTTGTATATTTTATTCTTGCTGCGCAGTACGAAAGTTTTCTTCTACCGTTGGCCGTGATTATTTCGCTTCCGTTGGGGGTAATTGGTGCCTATTTCGGTCAGAGTATCGCAGGACTCGAAAATAATATCTATTTCCAGATCGCACTCATAATGTTGGTGGGGCTTTTAGCAAAAAATGCAATTCTCATCGTTGAATTTGCCGTGCAACGAAGAAATCATGGCGAAACCTTAGCAATGTCCGCTATTAACGCTGCAAAAGCAAGGTTAAGACCTATTTTGATGACCTCTTTTGCCTTTATTTTCGGGATGCTACCGTTGGTTTTCGCTTCCGGAATTGGCTCCTCCGGAAACCGTTCCATTGGAACCGGAGCTGCTGCTGGATTACTCATCGGAACATTTTTCGGTTTGGTGGCAATTCCTGTTTTGTATGTGATTTTCCAATGGTTACAGGAAAAAATTAAACCTCTAAAGAAAAAAGAATTCAACCTTGCGGAATAATATATTTACAATGAAACAACAGCTAAACATAAAAATCATTTTCCTTTTGTTGACCGTTCTTGCGGTTTCGTCTTGTGCGACCCGCGAAAAATACGAAAGACCGAAAGATATCAACGAAAACCTTTTCCGAACGGATGCGCTTCCAAAAGATTCTGCTTCCGTTGCAAGTATTTCTTGGAAATCAATTTTCACCGATCCTGTTCTTCAACAACATATTGATAAAGGTTTGCAAAATAATTTGGATATCCGAATTGCACTTCAAAATATAGTGTCCGCAGAAGCTTACCTTAAACAAAGCAAAGCAGCTTATCTACCAACGCTTTCTGTGGGACCTTCTTATACTTTTCAAACCCAATCTTTAAATACTCAGCTTGGCAAACTTTCGGGTGAACGGCAGTATAATAATTTGTTTGATGTAAGTGGAGATCTTTCTTGGGAAGCTGATCTTTGGGGCAAAATGAAAGCGCAGGAAAAAGCGCAGTTGGCTCAATATTTAGGAACTGTGGCAGCACATAAAGCCGTGAAAAGCGATTTGGTGGCCGCCATTGCAACCGCTTATTATCAACTTTTAACTTTAGATGAACAGAAAAGGATCATCAACGAAACCATTGCTTTAAGAAACAAAAATCTGGAAACCACTAAGGCGCTGAAAGAAGCCGGAACTTTATCTGAAGTTGCCGTGCAACAGAGTGAAGCGCTTGTTTTTAACGCGCAATCTTTGCTGATTGATACCGATACTCAAATTGCATTACTGGAAAATGCAATGAGTCTGCTGATGGGTGTTCCCTCTCAAAAAATTGAAAGATCAACTTTAGGACAACAAGAAATGCCGGCGGAATACAAACTGGGATTTTCAGCAAATTTGTTATCGAACAGAGCGGATGTGATGGTATCGGAATATGATTTAATTTCCGCTTTTGAATTATCGAACGCTGCTAAAGCACAATTTTATCCAACATTAAGAATTACCGGAAGCGGTGGCATACAAAGTTTGGATATCGATCATCTTTTTAATGCCAATTCTCTTTTTGCTAATGTTGTAGGCGGTCTGGTGCAACCTATTTTGAATCAAAGACAAATTCGCACCAATTACGAAGTAAGTTTAGCCAACAAAGAAAAAGCATATCTTAATTTCCGCAAAACCCTCCTCAATGCAGGTAAAGAAGTTTCGGATGCTTTGAAAGTTTACGAATCCCAGGACAGTTTTATCGATTTGAAAAGAAAAGAACTTACCGCTTACCAAAAATCAGTAGAATATTCTCAGGAATTAGTGAACTATGGAATGGCGAACTATTTGGAAGTGATCAACGCATCTGTAAATTCGTTGAACGCCGAACTCAATATTTCAAATGCAGAATACGCCAAAATGAAAGCCGGAGTTGAATTGTATCAAGCGCTCGGTGGAGGCTGGAAGTAACTTATTGTTGATCAATAAAATCAAAAATGTAGCAAAGGAAAATTTCCAAATGCTACATTTTTAGGTTTTTAAAGAATTCCCACATCACAATTCCGCCACAAACCGAAACATTCAGGGAGTGTTTGGTTCCCAGTTGTGGAATTTCCAAGAATGTATCATAGATCGGCAGCGCTTCATCGGTCAAACCATCTACTTCATTTCCGAGAACTACAGCGTATTTCTGATCTTTTTCAATCTTGTAATCGGTAATGTTTTCCGAATTCGACGTCTGCTCAATACCGACGATCTGATAGTTTTCTTGTTTAAGATTCTCGAGTGCGGCCGAAATACTTTTCACAAAAATCCAGTCAACACTTTCGGTTGCTCCTAATGCTGCTTTGTGAATTTCCCGATGGGGTGGTTGCGGCGTGATTCCACAGAGTACAATTCTTTCGATGATAAATGCATCCGCCGTTCGGAAAACAGCGCCAACATTATGCATGCTTCTCACATTATCCAAAACTACCACCAACGGAATTTTTTCAGTTTGTTTGAAGGTTTCTACATCGATGCGGCCTAATTCTTCTAGTTTCAGTTTCTTGGTGGATGACATTTTCGTATTTTTGGCAAAATTAACTAAAAATATGGCTCAAAGCACGATGCGTAAAGCCTAAAGCAACTTATGGCAAAAAAAGAAACTCCTTTAATGACGCAGTACAACACGATCAAGGCGAAATATCCCGATGCTCTTTTGTTGTTTCGTGTAGGGGATTTCTACGAAACTTTTGGTACCGACGCCATCAAAACTTCTCAAATTTTAGGAATTGTTCTCACGAAAAGAGCCAACGGCGAAGGTCATATCGAACTTGCCGGTTTTCCGCATCTTTCCGTGGATTCCTATTTACCAAAACTGGTGAGAGCCGGACTTCGTGTTGCGATTTGTGACCAACTGGAAGATCCAAAATCTGTGAAAGGTATCGTAAAACGGGGTGTTACAGAACTCGTTACTCCCGGCGTTACTTTTAATGAGCAGGTTTTAAGCTCGAAAAAGAACAACTTCTTGCTTTCCATTCATAAAGAAAAGGAGATATACGGGCTTGCTTTGGTCGATGTTTCCACTGGGGAATTTCTGGTTTCTGAAGGGAACTTGGAGAAACTTTTACATATCGTTCATACTTTCGATCCTAGCGAAATCATTTACCAAAGATCTGCAGAGCTCCCCTCGCAACTCAAAAACAAAAACTCATTTAAGTTGGAGGATTGGGCTTTTCAGTACAATTATGCGTATGAAAAACTGACCAATCATTTCAAAACCAATTCTTTGAAAGGATTTGGAATTGAGGGTTTAAAACTCGGAATTATCGCTGCGGGTTCCATTTTCGCGTATTTGGTTGAGGATACGCATCATGCTCTTTTGCAGCATATTACGAAAATCCAGTTGATTCCTCAGGATGACTACCTGATGATGGATCATTTTACATTAAGAAATCTAGAAATTGTTCATCCAAGCCATCCGCAGGGTAAATCTTTGCTCAATATTATCGATAAAACAGCAACGCCGATGGGCGGAAGATTGCTCAGAAGAAGATTGATTCTGCCATTAAAATCTGTTGCTGAAAATAACCGAAGATTGAATTTAATTGAGTTTTTCAATAAAGAAGATCATTTGAAATATGAAATTCAGCAACTGCTGAAATCCATTTCCGATTTGGACCGTTTGATAGGGAAACTGGCTTCGGAAAAAATTTCACCGAAAGAATTAGGTTATCTGCGCCAAAGTTTGATGAATATCCAGCAGATCAAAGCTTTGCTTCATCCTTTTGATGAGGTTTTGGCTTGGCTACAACCATTGAATAATTTGGAAGAAATCATCAGTTATTTGGTGAATTATTTGAATGAAGAACTTCCCGTAAATATTGCAAAAGGAAATGTGATAAAAATTGGAATTTCCGAAGAACTCGATCGCCTGCGTGGATTGCAAAGCAAAGGAAAAAATTTCCTCGACGAAATGTGCGAACGCGAGATCGAAAGAACGGGAATTTCAAGTTTAAAAATAAGTTTCAACGGTGTTTTCGGATATTTTATTGAAGTTAGAAATACACATAAAGACAAAGTTCCTGCAGACTGGATTCGGAAGCAAACCTTAGTAAATGCCGAGCGATATATTACAGAAGAACTGAAAGAATACGAAGAACAAATCCTTGGTGCTGAAGAAAAAATTTCGAAAATTGAGCACGAACTTTACCGCAAAGTCTGCGAAAATGTGATGATTTATATCGATGCGATTCAGGAAAATTCAAAAATTATCGCGGAACTCGACTGCGGAGTTGGTTTATCAGAACTTGCTGTTTCAGAAAGTTATACCAGACCGATTCTGAACGATTCTTTTGAAATCAGTTTAAAGGAAGCGCGCCACCCAATTATTGAAAACGCACTTCCGCTCGGCGAAAAGTACATTCCGAATGATCTTTTTCTGGATAAAGATTCACAGCAGATCATTATGGTCACAGGACCGAACATGGCAGGTAAGTCAGCGATTCTGCGGCAGACCGCAATTATCTGTCTGATGGCTCAGGTCGGAAGTTTTGTTCCGGCAAAATACGCGAAAATAGGGGTTTTGGATAAGATTTTCACTCGTGTTGGTGCAACGGATAATATTTCTGCCGGCGAATCTACTTTTATGGTAGAAATGAATGAAGCGGCGAATATTTTGAATAATATTTCCGATAGAAGTTTGATTTTGTTGGATGAAATCGGCCGCGGAACGTCAACGTACGACGGAGTTTCGATTGCTTGGGCGATTGCGGAATATCTTCATCAACACCCAACTCAGGCTAAAACCCTGTTCGCAACACATTATCACGAACTGAACGAAATGACGGTGAATTTCGAAAGAATTAAAAACTTCCATGTTTCGATTCAGGAGAATAAGGGAAATATCATTTTCATGAGAAAATTGCTTCCGGGCGGAAGTGAACACAGTTTCGGGATTCATGTGGCGAAACTTGCAGGAATGCCTTCAAAAGTCGTAAACCGCGCGAATGAAGTATTGAAAACACTTGAGAAAAGCCGTTCACAAAGCGGCTCTAAAGATTCTGCCAAAGCGATAACTGATGAAAATATGCAGCTGTCTTTCTTTCAGTTGGATGATCCGGTTCTGGAAAATATTCGGGAAGAACTCACAAAAATCGACATCAATACTTTGACGCCGATAGAAGCTTTAATGAAGCTAAATTCGATTAAGAAAATGATTGGGAAGTGATTTAATTAAAATCCATAGTCAAAGGCACCCGCATCATATATCTCACGGTTATTCCTTCTATTTTTGCAGGAATCCATTTAGTCTTGATTTTAGAAATAGCAAGCATAGCTTCCTTATTAAAAGATTCGTTTGTTCCTTCTGCTTTTACATTAGTTATAGTACCGTCGCGATCGATCACAAATCTTAATTGACATGTTTCTACGCCTTTTCCTTTAACTTTTCTTGGCCTGAAATTCTCAGCTATTAACTGTCGGAAATGCGGAATGCCACCATCTGGAAATTCCGCCATTTGTTCATTAGTAACATATTGATCTTCTGAAACATTCTGTGCGAATATCAATGTTGAAGTTACAAGAAAGAAAAGCAAAAATATTTTTTTCATAGCTCACTCTTTTACCCAAAATTCTGCAGTTCCACCAGTCTGCGGTACACATTATTATTGTTCATCAGCTCGTCGTGGGTTCCCTGTTCTACGATAATTCCTCGTTCCATCACCACAATCCAGTCGGCTTTTTGAATGGTGGAGAGACGGTGAGCGATAACCAGCGAAGTTCGATTTTCCATCATTTTTTCCAAAGCATCTTGTACAAATCTTTCGCTTTCTGTGTCTAAAGCCGATGTTGCTTCGTCCAAAATCATGATTGGCGGATTTTTCAGCACAGCTCGTGCGATAGAAACCCTTTGTTTCTGGCCGCCCGAAAGTTTGTTTCCATCGTCGCCGATGTTGGTGTAATATTTTTCCGGAAGATTTTCAATAAACTCATGAGCATTGGCAATTTTCGCAGCTGCCATTACTTCCTCTTCTGTTGCATCAGGATTTCCCATCAAAATATTATTGAAAACCGAATCATTAAAGAGTACGGATTCCTGGGTTACCATTCCGAGAAGATTTCGGTAATCGTCTAGTTTTAAGTCTTTGATGTTTACGCCGTCAACCAAAATTTCGCCTTCGGGAACGTCGTAAAATCTCGCCAAAAGATTTGCAATGGTGGTTTTTCCTGAGCCGGATTGTCCCACCAAAGCCACTGTTTTCCCTTTTGGAATCACGATGCTGAAATTCTTTAAGATCACATTGTCTTTATCGTAATAAAATCCAATATTTTTGAATTCAATTTTATCTTTTAACGTTGAAATAGCGACGGGATTTGCAATTTCTTCCACCTTTAAATCATAATCTAAAACTTCGGCAACCCTTTCTAAACTTGCCATTCCGCCCTGAATTGCAGAGATTGCGTTGGATAATTTTTTGGCAGGATCCAGGATCTGAAAGAAAACTCCGATAAATGCTAGAAAAGTAACTGGATCTTTATTGGTGCCGTTGATGATTTCTGTTCCGGCGAACCATGTGATAATCAAAATCGTGACTGAACCCAGAAATTCGCTCATCGGTGAGGCTAATTCTCGTCGGCGGCTCATTCCGATCGCATATTTTTGCCAATTATCGGTTGTGGTATTGAAGCGGGTTTTTAGGATTTTATCCGCATTAAAAATCTTAATTACTTTTGATGATTTTAAAGTTTCATCAACCAATGAAAACAAATTTCCAAGTTCCGACTGAGCGGAATGTGCTTGTCTTTTCAGGCTTTTTCCGACCCAAGAGATTAATCCGCCCATAATTGGGAATACGAGCAATGAAAATAAAGTGAGTTGTGGAGAAAGAATAAAAAGCGTGATTAATGATGAAATAATCATAAAAGGAGCATTAAGCAAGTCGACCAAAC
This sequence comes from Chryseobacterium senegalense, assembly GCA_001403755.1. Classification (GTDB taxonomy): domain Bacteria; phylum Bacteroidota; class Bacteroidia; order Flavobacteriales; family Weeksellaceae; genus Kaistella; species Kaistella senegalense. The sequence goes on from CYUH01000014.1 coordinate 328,945, forward strand.
TCCCCATGATTCCGCTTTCCACAGAACCGATGTCATTGGAAATTCTCGACATCATATCGCCTTTTCTTTGTTCTGTAAAAAATGAAACCGGAAGTTTCAGGAATTTATCATACATCGAAGTACGAAGATCCTTGGTAATTCCTACTCTGTAATTCACCAATAAAAAAGAGCCTAAATATCTGAATAAATTTCTCAGCAAAAATGCTACAGCAGTAATGCCACAAAGAACCGCCAGAACCTGAATTGCTCCATATTCATTCACATTCATCTGGATTTTATAATATGCCAAATCTTTCGAATAACCGAAATAATCTGCAAATCTACCGCTGTAGATCGGCGGCGAAGAGGTATCGACTTCTTTGTCGAGTTTGAACAAAATTCTAAGGATCGGAAGCATCGTCACAATGGAAAAAATCTGCAAAAGCGAATACAGTAAATTAAAAAGGATACTTCCGAAAAGATATTTTTGATGAGGTTTTGCGAAAGAAAGAATGCGTTGTAGTGGTTTCATTCAATGAAATTAAGGAGCGAAATTACGGAATTTTCAATTAGTTCAGATTTACTTCTTCGATTTACTTTGGAGTGATTCTATTAAAAAAGAGATTTTCCCCGAATCTTTTTTAATTAAGATAAAAATTTTCAAGCACTGGAATAAAAAAAACAGCTCCCGAAGGAACTGTTTCACTCAAAAAAATCGTTGTGAGTTTAGCGGAGTCTGTCTACAGATTTTACGAGCCTGTCGTCTTTTCGGATAAAAATATTTGCAATAAACAAACATATCACCGATAAAAACGGGAAAAACGGCTCAATACCTTTCTCAGGAAAATCAATTCCTCCAGATAAATTGAGTAGCCAATACGCCAATAAACCGAGCAACAAAGCGTTTATAATAATGCTGATAAGGTTCAGCAGAATTTGTCTTTTGCGGTTTTTGTAGCTGAAAATGCTTAATAATCCTAACAAAACCAACGCTACACATGCAATAGTTAGGGCTGGAATGTCTCCGAAAAGTGAAAAATCTTGTCCGGTGAAGAACAAAAAAATTGCGCCCAAAATCGCTAAAACTATCCAAACCGTTTGTATTCTTTGCAGCATATCGTTGAGAATGAGGTGCAAAAATAATAATAATTTTTTGCATAAATAAAAAATTAATGTAGATTTGCAGTACAAATGCTTCAATAAGAAAAGCCGTCCGGCTTAAATTTCTTACTTACACCTACTTATAAAAATACTTTTTACATAACAATTTATGTTTAACATTGAAACGTTACGGTCGAAATCCGAATCGGAATTGACCAAAATCACGAAAGATTTAGGCGTTAAACTTGCTAGAAACAGCACTGATAATGATAAAATCTTTGCGATCCTGGATTTTCAGGCTTCCAATACGAAAGTTGCAAAAGATTACTTCAACGCCACCGAACTCCCTATGACTACAGATGAAAATGCAACTCCTGCACCCAAAAAAGCGACCAGAAAACCTGCCGCGAAAAAGAAAACAGAAAAACCTGTAGAAGTTTCCCCAGAAAAACCATTGGAAAGTACAGAAGCTCCTGTTGCAGAAATTGCGACTGAAAAACCTGCACAAAATCCGTCAGCGGAAAAAGTTGAAGACCAGGAAGCTGAACTTCAAAAACCTCAGCAAAGGAAGAAAAGACAGCGTGTAAATACCGCGAAAGAAGCAGCTCCTGCTGAAAGTGTAGCTGTAGAAGTCGTTCCCGAGGTGGAAGTAAAACAGGAACCGCAGAAAAATCAAAATTCCAATCAAAACGGGAATGGGAACAAAAATCCCAACCAAAATAAACCTCAGCATCCGAACCAAAAGAACCAGAACAAAAATCCTAACCAAAATCGAAATCAGCAAATCACTGATCAGCAAGAGGAACAACCTAAAAAAGAATTCAATTTCGATGGTTTGGTGACCATTGAAGGCGTTTTAGAAATACTTCCGGATAATTACGGTTTCCTTCGTTCCTCAGATTTTTCTTATATTTCTTCTCCCGATGACGTATATGTTTCGACCAACCAGATCAGAAATTATGGTTTGAAAACCGGAGATACCGTTCGTGGAATCGTTCGATTGCCGAAAGAAGGTGAGAAATATTTTTCTCTTTTAAAGCCAACGGAAGTGAATGGTCGCGATCTAGAATTCATCAAAGATCGTGTGGCGTTTGAGTTTCTAACTCCGCTTTTCCCTGAGGAAAAATTTAATTTAACAGGACAAAATTCTACGCTTTCAACCAGAATTGTCGATTTATTTACTCCGATTGGTAAAGGCCAGCGCGCAATGATTGTGGCGCAACCAAAAACCGGTAAAACCATGTTGTTAAAAGATATTGCGAATTCGATTTCTGCCAATCATCCGGAAGCGTACATGATGATTTTACTGATCGATGAAAGACCGGAAGAGGTAACCGATATGGAAAGAAGTGTAAATGCAGAAGTTATTGCTTCTACCTTTGATGAACCAGCGGATAAACATGTGAAGGTGGCAAATTTGGTTCTTTCTAAAGCACAAAGAATGGTAGAATGTGGCCATGATGTGGTGATTCTATTGGATTCGATTACGCGTCTGGCGAGAGCTTATAACACCGTGACGCCTGCTTCCGGGAAAATTCTTTCGGGTGGGGTTGATGCCAACGCGCTACATAAACCAAAAAGATTCTTCGGAGCAGCGAGAAACATCGAAGGAGGTGGATCTTTAACCATAATTGCCACTGCTTTGATTGATACGGGTTCTAAAATGGACGAAGTGATTTTCGAAGAATTCAAAGGAACCGGAAATATGGAACTTCAACTCGATAGAAAAATTGCGAACAAGAGAATTTATCCGGCGATTGATTTGGTTTCATCCAGTACAAGACGAGATGATTTGCTTTTGGATGAAATTACGCAGCAACGCATGTGGATCCTGCGAAAATATCTTGCAGATATGAATCCGGTAGAAGCGATGGAATTTGTAAGCAAAAACATTAAAGGAACTTTAAATAATGAAGAATTTCTGATGAGTATGAATAAATAATTCACATCCTCTCATATTATAAAAACCGTTCTATTGAGCGGTTTTTTGTTTTTATCAATGTTAAAGATTTATTAAAGTAGATGCTCAATTTTGCTTGTCGCTTAGATTATGATTAAATTTGGGTATTAACATTTAAATATAAAAAATTATGGCATTCGAATTACCGAAATTAGGTTATGCTTACGATGCATTAGAACCTACTATAGATGCAAAGACAATGGAAATTCACCATACAAAGCATCATCAAGCTTACATTGACAACTTGAACAAAGCGATTGAAGGAACTGATTTGGAAGGAAAATCAATTGAAGAGATTTGCAAAACAGGATCTGATAAAGCGGCGGTAAGAAACAACGGAGGCGGTCACTATAACCATTCACTTTTCTGGGAAATTTTGACTCCTGGCGGAAGCAAAGAGCCGGTAGGAAACGTGAAAGCCGCAATTGAGGCGTACGGAGGTTTTGAAAAATTCAAAACAGATTTTTCAGAAGCAGCGAAAACAAGATTTGGTTCTGGTTGGGCTTGGTTATGCAAAAAAGAAGATGGCTCTGTAGCTGTTTGTTCTACTCCAAATCAGGATAACCCATTGATGCCGGTTTCAGATTGCGAGGGAACGCCGGTTTTAGGTTTGGACGTTTGGGAACATGCATATTATTTAAATTACCAAAACAGAAGACCAGATTACGTTTCAGCTTTTTTTGATGTAGTAAATTGGGATAAAGTGGAGGAGAAATTCAATAAATAATTTCACTTAAACAATCATAGAAAAGGTTCAGGAATTATCTGAACCTTTTTTTTGGAGTTTATCGGACGTCGGCTTGGCTTAAACCATTCATTTTCAAGCCGTATTTCCACTGAACATACGCGAAAACCTGATAGAGTTTGTACTCGAATTTCAATCCGTAATTTTCCTGCGGATTATAATCGATGGAAGATTCAATCACATTTCGGTATTTTCCGGAAAAGTAATAGGAATTCCATTCGGAGACCAAGAAAGTGTTTTTGTTCTTCAAATAACTTTCAGAATACATGTTCATCGGTTTAGCAATCGCCTTCAGGAAGTAATCGTATTGGGAATCCAAAACTTCGATGTCCCATTCTCCATCTTCGTTTTTTTCAGGTTTAATGGCGGTGTTTTCTTTATTGTCGGCGACTTTGTTCTGCGGGGAACAACTGACAGCCAAGAATAGGATCATTAAGAAAGAAACTAAAATTTCCATCGCATTATTTTGAGATAAAGTTATGAAAAAATAAAACCGGAGCTTATAAAAGTCCGGTTTTTATATTGATTTAAAAAAATCTTATTTAGCAGGTTTGTATTCTCTTTGGATGACTGAAACGGCAGGGAAGTGGTCGCTATATCCACCTGTGAAGCGGTCTCCATCCCACGATCTTAGCGGATATCCTTTCCACTGTCCTTCGCTATTCACGAGGTAGGAAGGCGCGAAAATCTCAGCTTTGTAAACACTGTAAGTTGGGGAAAGCTTTTCGGTGGAGTAAAGGTTTTTTGAAACAATAATTTGGTCGAAAAGGTTTGGAGCATCGCGATATGCTAAAGATGCAACTCCCGCTTTGTAGTGTTTGTACATTAAATTATAGTACGGCGTTTTTTCCGAAAGCTGAGACGGATCTCCGACGGCTCCTAGAATTTTTTTCAAACTTGGGCTTACCGGATCATCATTGAAATCTCCCATTGCGAATAATTTTCTTTCCGCATCTTCAGCGAGGGTTTTGTCCATTTCATCTTTTAAAACTTTTGCCGCTGCAGCACGTCTTGGCATCGAAGCCGCCTCACCACCACTTCTTGACGGCCAGTGATTCATAAAGAAAGCTACTTTCTCGCCATCCAGTAGGCCTTTTACTACGAGTACTCCTCTGGTATATGATCTTTTTCCTTCCTCATTAAAAATTTTAATGTCTTTTACATAGTGATCGGTTACTTTAAGTCTGTTTTTTTGGTAAATGATGGCTACGTCTATCCCTCTTGCATCATAAGAATTGTAATGCACAATTCCGTAATTACTTTTTGCTAATAAAGGATGCGCAATAAGATCTTGTACCACTTGCCGGTTTTCCACCTCGATTAATCCTACGACTGCAGGGTTGTCGTTCGTATATTGGCGGCCAAGCTCTGAAATCACTTTTGCTTCGTTGGCGATTTTTTGGTTGTATTTTGCTGTATTCCAGTTTTTAGGACTGTTCACGGTGAAATCGGTTGCTAATATTTGGTGGCGGATTACTTTTTTGCCTACCAGCAATTCATCGCTCCATTCTCCCTTGTATTCTTCGGTAGTTTCAAGGTATTTTAAGGAATCAATAGGAACACTTCTGTGAAAAGCCGGGTTTTTGAAATCTTTGGTTCCATCGATGTAATCAGCGGAAGGAATTGTATCCCAAAGGTTTTCTACGTTCAGGAATGCCACTGTCGCTCTCTGTACATGTCTCTGTTGTGAGAAAAATAGCCCAAAACTCAAGACTGCGAATAAGATAAGATGTTTTTTCATTTGAAAATTTTAAGAGCGTAAAAATACTAATAATTTCTAACTAAAAGCTCAAAAATAAATTGATTGAAAATGCAAGCTACGAACTTGGTCTTTACTGTTCATTTATAAGTATATTAAGAATTATTAACCGAAATTATTGCGAATAAAGTGTTAAAAATGTTTAACTTAACAAAAATTAAGTTTAAATTTGTTGCCCCTTAAAAAACTTTTATCAATAGGGAAAAATAAATAATTTGTTATGATAAAAAAATTATCCTTAATCTCATTGTTTACTTTGTTGCCTGCATCTTTTTATTTTGCGCAAACCACTGTGTATGCTTATGTTAAAGATCAACAAGGAAAACCAGTAGAGAGTGCTGAGATCGAACTTGGAGCGTCTACTGAAAACGTGAAAGCCGACAAAATTGGTTACTTTCAGTTTGTCGATTTGCAACCGGGTCATTATTTAATTACTGTTTCCAAACAAAGTTTTGACCAGAAAATTATTGAATTTGATGTGACTTCTGATGAAAAAAGAAAAGATTTAGGAGTGATCAGTTTGGCACCTGCGAATAATAATCTTGGAGTAGTAGTGATAGATGATGCAGCGAGTGATAGCGATGAAGACGGATCTTCTATGCAACCAACGATCGGTTTGCTGAACTCGGGAAGAGATATTTTCCAAAGTGTGACAGCATTTGAGTTGGGTGCGTATTGGTTTAGACCAAGAGGCGTGGATAATCGTTATGAAGATGTATTATTCAACGGTGTTTCTATGTCGAAAAATGATGATGGAAGAGTAGATTTCAGTAACTGGGGAGGATTGAACGACGTAACCCGTTATCCGTACGAATCTGTCGATAATATCACTCCATCTGCTTACACTTTTGGTAATTTAGGAGGTGTTGTATATTATAACACAAGAGCTTCTTCTTACAGAAAGCAAACATCGCTAGCATATTCATTCACCAACAGAAGTTATCGTCACAGAGCCATGGCTACTTATTCTTCAGGATTAAGCAAAAATGGTTGGGCGTTTACATTCTCCGCAAGTAGAAGATGGGCTGAAGAAGGAGTTATTGATGGAACGCAACAAAACAGCTACGCATATTTTGGGGCGATTGAAAAACAATTTTCAAGCAGACACGCCATTAACATTACCGCTTTCGGAGCGCCAACTTATCGAGCGAGCAATGCACCAAATACGCAAGAAGTTTATGACTTAATGGGTAAAAACTACAACTCGTATTGGGGATGGCAAGATGGTGAAAAAAGAAATTCTAGAATTAGAAAAACTTTCGAGCCAATATTTATGTTGACCGATTATTTGAAATTAGGTAAAACATCCAACTGGACCAACACCTTTTCTTATCAATTCGGAAGCGACGCTAGAAGCAGATTGGATTGGTTCCACGGAACAGATCCTAACCCTACTTACTACAGAAAATTACCAAGCTATTTCTTCTCTAAAGCTTTAGAATTAGAAAGCGATGGAGGAAACGATATCACCGCAGACGAATTGGCTGAGATTGAAGCAGTAAGAAATAGCTGGAAAAATGACAGCAAAGTTAGTCAAATTAATTGGGATGCTTTATATAGAGCCAACTATTTGAACAAAACCGGAATGAACGGCGAGAAAAGAGGCGCCATTTATACCATGGTAGAAGATGTGAATGAAGATAAAACATTCAATTACTCTTCACATTTTGATACTATGTTGCAACCTAACTGGAAATTGAACCTTAATTTCAATTATCAAAATCTAAAATCAGACAATTTCCGAAGAGTAAGCGATTTATTGGGCGCTGATTTCGCTTATAACCTGAATGCCTTCGGAGGCGATAATCCATATAACGTATATGATCCAAATGTAGAAGTAAGAGAAGGAGACCGTACCCAGTACAACTATCTTTTATATCGTTCCTCGTACGCATTCAATGCCTCTACAGAACTCGATTTACCGAAATGGAACGTTATGGGTTCTATTTTCTCCTCTTATTCAGAATCTCAAAGAGACGGAAAATACAGACACCATTACTACCTCAATACTTCCAAAGGAAAAAGCGGAATTTATGATGCTTTAGACGGAGGGGTGAAAGGTAGAGTAACCTACAAAATCGATGGTAAAAACTTCATCGTTTATAACGGAGCATTTTTCAGTGTAGCTCCTACACTCAACGAAATTTTTGTGAATCCTAGGGTAAATGAAAGAATGACGCCGGGTGTTTCGAACCAAATGATTAATTCAAATGATTTGGGCTATATCCACAGAGGTCAGGTTTTGAAGATTAGACTTTCAGGATATTATACAACCATCAGCAATAGTACCGATATTTCCAGATATTACCTAGAAGGTGGAGGTGATGACAATTCAGCAATTGGAGCTCCAAACGCATTCATCGCTGAAGTGCTAAGTGGTGCTGATAAGAGATATATGGGAGCTGAACTAGGTCTGGACGTAAAAGTAACCCCAACATTGAACGCAAATTTTGTAGCAAGTGTTGGAGATTATGAATACACCAATAACCCAAAAGCTTATTCATATAGTGATGTGGACAGAACCTACTTCGCTGCAGACCAAGAATTTGGTGAAGCCAATATCAAAGGACTGAAAGTAGCTGGAACTCCACAGAAAGCTTTCTCATTAGGGTTGAAATATAACTCTACGAAATTCTGGTGGTTAGGTGTTTCTGCCAACTATTTGATGGATCAGTATTTGGATTTTTCGGTAATTAACAGAACTGCAAACTTCTACACCAACCCTAGAACCGGAGATATCTATGGTTCTACAACCGGGCAATACACAGGATTTGACATTCCTGAAGCAAATGCAGAAAATGTAGCTGCTCTCCTAAAACAACAAAAATTTGATGACCAATTTATGTTGAATGCCAATGCAGGAAAATCCTTCCTTATCGGTAAATATAGAATGGGAGTAAGTGTAAGTGTAAATAATATCTTAAACAACAGAGATTACGTAACAGGCGGATTTGAACAAGGTAGAAAATCCAACTTCGCAGCATCTTATGAAGACAATTTGAACGCAGAAAAAGGAGGTTATGCTCTTTTCGGACCGAAACTTTGGTATGATAGAGGTACTACTTTCTTCGCTAATGTTTATTTAAGATTCTAATATTTAAATTAAAAAAAATGAAAAAATACTTTTCTTTAATAAAATTATTCACCATTGTATTCAGTGCGTTCCTTTTCAATAGTTGCGTACACGATGATGAGTATGATGCGCTAGATGCCGACAATTTATTGGTTTGTACGGAGGCATCCTATTACGAAAATCCGGCGAATGGTTTTGAAAAATGGACTTTGCTACAGATCAAAGCAAAACCTAAAAACGTTACCATTACCGACAAAGCGTATATCGAAGGTTACGTTTCTTCTTCTGATGAAAACGGAAATATCTACAAGTATATCTATATTCAGGATGCACCGGAGAATCCCACTGAAGGTTTCACCATTAGTGTAAACTCTTTGAGCAATTATGCCAACTATCCTCAAGGTTCAAAAATCTACATCGAGGTGAAAGATTTGGCAGTAGGGGTGTACGGAGGAGTAACCCAGTTGGGAGCAATGGTAAATGGATCTTTCGATAGAATTCCGGAGAAAATGGTTACTGAGCATATCAAGAGATCATGCGATCCACTAGCTCAAATTGTACCAAAAGTGATGACATTTGCACAAATGGTTTCTGCGAATGACCAATATTTAGGTTGTTTAATTCAAGTAAATAATGCCGAATTCGACAGCAAAGTGCTTTGTTCTACATTTGCACCTCCTTCTACTACAGTTGATCGTGCCATTAACGATCCAAGTACTACAACTTCGCGTGTGGTAAGAAATAGTGGTTACGCATCTTTTGCAACCAAAACGTTACCGTCTGGAAAAGGAAAATTTGTTGGAATCTATAGTAAGTACAACACTACTTATCAAATGTATATCGTAAGAGATACGGATTTGGAAATGAATACCTTCCCAAGAAAAGATGGAATTACCGCGGATCCTTGTGCATTCAACCCTGCAAGCTCAACACAGAAAACTGTTGCAGAAGTGAAGCAAATGTACACCAGTGGGAATTATACTCAAATTACTCAAGATGCTTATCTTAAAGCTAAAGTAATTGCAAACGACGAAACTGGTAACCTTTACAAATATGTTTATATTGAAGATGCTACTGGAGGAATTCGCGTGAATATCAATAAACTTAATCTTTATCAGGACGGAAGATTCCGTGTAGGTAAAAATTTGATTATTAAATTAAAAGATCTTTATATCGGTAAATCCGGTGGAGAATTCCAACTGGGAGTACCATTCAACGGAAATATCGGCCAGGTTGAAGAAAAGGATGTTTATAAATATTTCTTTGATTCTAAAGAAAACATTACCAAAGTAGAAGCAACTGAAAGAACTATTCCTCAACTTTCTTTCGCTGACGTAGGTCGATGGATCAAAATCAAAAATGTTCAATATGTAGAAAGTGATCTTGGCGAGCCATACGCAGCTGGAACTACTACCAACAGAACTTTGAAAGACTGCGCAGGTAATCAAATAATCCTTAGAACGAGCAATTTTGCAACGTTTGCAAATAAAACCATTGATGCAGGACAAGGCGATGTATATGCTGTTTTAAGTTATTTTAACGGAACTTACCAACTTTGGATTCCTTATCAGGTAAATGCTGATTTCGATAATGAAAGATGCGATGGTGCTGTTGCTCCAAAGATTTTGTTCTCAGATGAATTCGGTACTGCTTTAAATGCTACTAACTGGACCGCTGTTAGTGTTACCGGCGCCCAAGTTTGGACTACCTCTAATCAAGGAACAGGAACCAACTATTATGCGGTGATGAATGGTTTTGTGAATAGTACCAACAATGCTAATGAAGATTGGTTGGTGTCCAAAGAAATCGACTTAAATGGTTATTCTCAAATCAACCTTTCCTTCGATAGTGATGTACGATACAACGGAACACCTTTGAAAGCATTCGTAACCGATAACTATAGTGGAAATCCAACCACTACAACTTGGACTGAGCTTTCAGCAATCTGGGATACCAATTCCGGCGCCTTTGGATTCGTAAATTCAGGAAATGTAAGTCTTAATAACTTCAGTGGTAAAAAAGTGAGAATCGCATTCAAATATGTTTCTACTACATCAGCAGCAAACACATGGGAAATCGATAATGTTAAAATTAAAGCTAAGCCTTAGGTTTAATTAACTCATGTACACACATAAAGCAGTCTCAGTTGAGGCTGCTTTTTTCATGTTGACCTGCTTAATATTGCGTAAGCGGAAATAGAACATCGCACCATAAAGATTCAAAAAAATTCCCTCATTAAAACGAAAAAAAGACCGCAATTTCTTGCAGTCTTCCTATTTTTTTAGTTGGTTCCAATACTTCTTAAAAACTTACTTCATTTACCTCTTTTCCTCGCTGGAAATTCATTGTTTTTTGGTTTCCTTTGTATGCGATGTTTACGATATTAAATTGTTTTGGAAAAGTACTTAGCAAAATGGTGTTTTTAATTTTAATTGAACCAATTCCCGTTACTCCGCCGGTTTCGAAATAAACCCAAACGGATTCTCCGTTAACCTGGCTTCCTGTGAAGGTGAGCGTCTTTGGACTTCCGTTAATATACAAATCGAAATTATTATTTACATATTTCTTTACCTCGGCCTCAAATCCTGCGGTATTCGGATTGATTTTGATGGCATCTGAAATATGTTGCGTGTTCATTTTTGTTGTAAACTTTAGAGTCTTGCTTCCTTCAACATAATCTACTTTTGTCATTGATGAATAAAAATCTGCGACCGAAAAGCTCATCAGAATCATCAATACAAAAATCCCTGTAATTTGTAAAAACTTTTTCATTCTATATTGTGTACAAAGTTAAGTTTCAAATATGATGCCAATTTAGAAGTTTACATTTACGGTATATTTGTCGTAAAATGCTTTGATGTGTGCTACTGCATCTTCCGCAGTATCTACAACCCGGTACAGATTCAAATCATTTTCAGAAATTAAACCGTTCTCCAAAAGGGTATTTTGGAACCATTCCAATAATCCGCCCCAAAACTTAGAACCTACCAATACGATAGGGAACTTTCCAATTTTATTGGTTTGGATTAAAGTAATGGCTTCTGTTAATTCATCTAACGTTCCAAATCCGCCCGGCATTACAATGAATCCTTGAGAATACTTCACGAACATTACCTTTCGAACAAAAAAATAATCAAAATCCATGTTATAACCTTTATCAATAAATGGATTGAAATGCTGCTCAAAAGGGAGCTCAATATTCAGGCCAATTGATTTTCCACCGCCTTTTCTCGCTCCTTTGTTCCCTGCTTCCATAATTCCTGGTCCGCCACCGGTAATCACGCCGAAACCGATTTCAGTGATCTTCTCGGCAATATCAACCGCCATTTGATAGTATTCGTTTTCCGGAGCAAGTCGCGCAGAACCGAAAATTGACACACATGGTCCTATTTTAGCAAGTTTTTCGTAACCATCTACAAATTCTGCCATAATTTTGAAAACCATCCAGCTGTCTTTGGTGATCGTTTCGTCCCAAGTTTTTTCAGTGAACGATCGCTGTACTTTCTGGTCTATTTCCAATTCATTTCCTGCGGCAGCTTTGGTGGTTCCTTTGCCTCTATGTATTTTGCTCATGCGTTTTTTATTTAAAAATTTTTTCGGCTTCCAAAACCGATTCCGGTCGTCCTACATCAATCAAAATTCCTTGATGCTCATAGCCATGGATCTGTTCCGAATGCATTAAATCCAAATATTCTTCCATAATCGAAAACTTTCCGCTTCTTTTTATTTTATTAAATATTTCGGGGTTAATGCAGTGTATTCCGCTGAAAGCTAATGCCTTAAAACCTTTGTTGAATTCTGCCAACCGTTGTTCACCGGTTTGTACATTCAGCCAACCACGAAGGATCATTTCCGGATTAAACAACAGTTTTCTGGAACTGTTTCGGTCTGAAACCGCTAATGTAGCAAAATCTTTCTTTTCCTGATGATATTTCACGAAGTCGGCAACATCCATGTCAGTTAAGATATCCGCATTCATGATTAAAAAATCTTCCTGAAAATCAAGAAATTTTCTTGCAAATACCAATCCTCCACCAGTCTCTAGCAGTTCATCTCGCTCATCAGAGATTTCGATCTTCGCTCCGAAATTGTCTCTTTTTCTCAGGAAATCAACGATTTGATCTCCGAAGTGATGAATGTTGATCACAAAATCATTGATTCCGAAACCTTGCAAAAAACGGATATTTCTTTCGAGCAAAGGAACTTCGTTTACCGTCGCCAAAGCTTTTGGATGATGATCGGTAAATGGTTTTAGTCTTGTACCTTTTCCGGCAGCGAAAATCAGTGCCTTCATTATTGTTTTTGATTAAGTTGAGGTTGTTCGTCGTGGTTGATCGTTACTGTTGTTTGAGGATATTTTTCACGGATAAACTGCGCAATTTTTTCGGCAGAATAAACCGATCGGTGCTGTCCGCCGGTGCAACCAAAATTGATTTGGAGATTCTCAAAACCTCGTGATAGATAATCGTCGATATTAATGGAAACGAGACTTTTCACCAATTCCAAAAATTTTGGCATTTGGGTTTTTGTGTCTAGAAATTCTTGTACACCGACATCGCAACCGGTTTGTTGCTTGTATTCTTCAATTCTTCCGGGATTCAAAATTCCTCGACAATCAAATGCGAAACCGCCTCCGTTTCCGGAATTATCTTTGGGGATTCCTCCTTTTTTGTAGGAAAAACTGTGGATTTCTATCGTAAGACTCATATATTTTTAATCTTTAAATTATGGTTTTTTATACTAAAATTCTTCTTTTTGAAAACAGTGGTAATTCAAGAGCATAGGAATTAAACTGTTCGAAAATTGGCCTATTCGTTCACCAATGGTTTCAATGTTTACGTAATATTTTCTGCGAAGAATTCATCGTTGGGTTGTTTCAAATATTTTCAATTATGTCCATCATCGCGCAAACTGAAGTGGCTCAATTTCATCAACCTTTTTTATCACATCGATAACTATATTACTTATTTAATAGTCGAGCTCTTGCTTCTTGGTGATGAATATTTTTGAATTTCTTAACTATCTAATTTTTACTGGTTTAAAATTCGTTCAATTGTATTCCGAACGGTTTGGGATTTCAATTCGGCGATTAGTTTTTTCAGCTCCAGAAAATTTTCCATTTCTTCCCAATCAATTGAAAAATGATATAGATTTTCAATTCCCTGATCCAAACTTTTCAGAAAATGAGCCTTCTTCTGGATCAAGCCACGAAATCCGTAAGCGCCCAAAACCTGCATAAATCGGATTAACAGAATTGGTTTTAACGATTTTTTTAGTTCAGATTGGGTTTCAGTATTTTCCCAAAGTGAAAAGTAAAATGCTAACATTTCTTGTTTGAAGGCTTGCGGGAAATTCGCTTTTGCCTGAAACAAAAAAGAAATGACATCATACATCAAAGGCCCTTTCATTGCCGATTGATAATCAATGAAAAAGACGTTATCATCGTTGTTTACCATGATATTTCTCGCTTGTAAATCGCGAATCATCAAACCTCTCGGCGATGCACTTTCCAGAATATCGGTGAGTTTCCTGAATTCTTTCAGTAAAGTCGCTTTGTGATATGGAATTTCCAAAACATCAGCGATGAAACTTTTAAAATAAAATAAATCGTTGGTAATTGGCAGCTCATCGTAATTTTCATATTCGAAAGTTTTCGAATAATCAATTTGGTTTTCGGTTTTGGTTTGCAGTTCGAAAAGTTTTGTCAAAGTTTGCTTTACCAAAGTTTTCACGCGTTCGGAAAGGCCTTCTTTTTCGATGATTTCAGAAAATGTATGTTCTCCCAGAAATTCCTGAATGTATGATTTCCGATCTTCCGAAATTTTGAAAATTTGAGGTGAATTGAGTTTTAAAGCAGAAAAAACCTGGGAAAAGTAGTAGAAACTTTCATTTTCAGCTAGATTTTCGTTGTAGGTAATGATAAATTTTTGGTTGGAATTTTCGCCTACAAAGTTTTGTCTTGCCGAACCGCTTTGCGCTAAAGAAAAAAAATCTGTTGATTTCCCGCCAATATACTCTTCGAAAAAAAGTTTTACGTTTTCCTTGTTCATACTTTTACAAATATAAAGAAAATTGATTTTTTAAAATTATATATTTGCAATATGTTCAATGATTTCAAACCCGTTCTGAAAATCCTTTTGCGCTTCATTATCATTTATGTGGTGATGGTTTTTGGGTATCAATTTTACCTTAATCAATTTCATCATTTAGGATTGGATCCAATCTCTATTTGGGTGGGGGAACAGGCGGTTTTTGTGCAAAATATTTTAAGATATCCTTCGCAAATTGTTCACGGAACGCCGGAACAGGAAACTGCGTGGTATTACGTTGCCGGAAAATATGTTTCCAGAATGGTTGAAGGTTGCAATGCAGTTTCGGTGATGATCCTTTTTTTGGCTTTTATTTTTGCTTTTTACAAAGGGTTGAAAACATTTGTTTTTGCATTTTTAGGGTTGTGTTTTCTTCATGTAATGAATGTTCTGAGAATCGCCGGACTCAATATTCTTTTGAGAGAAATGCCCCAATACTCAAAAATTGGTCACGATTATTTTTTTCCGGCCATCATTTATGGTAGCGTGGTTTTGCTTTGGTTGGTTTGGATTAAGTTTTTTGCATTAAAAGATTCTCAAAATGAAAATGCTTAACTGGTTGGTGATCATCTTGGGAATATTCGGATTGATCGGGGTTCGCGTGATGGAAGAGCACTTGTTTTATGATCCTTTTTTGGATTATTTTCATCTTGCCAACAAGGATGCAGCATTTCCCGAATTTGTTTGGTTTCCGTTAATTTTAAACTATTTATTCCGATTTTTACTTAATTTGATTTTGTCCGCAGTTGTTGTTCATTTTATTTTTAAAAATAAGCAATGGACGGTACAGGCGATGATTTTAATGCTGATTGTTTTTGCCATAACTTTTCCACTTTACTTATATTCCATCAGCACAAAATTTGAAATTGGGTATCTTTTTTCGTTTTATATGAGAAGATTCGTTATTCAACCACTGATTTTATTGCTGATTATTCCATTGTTTTATTATCGCAAACATACATTCAGTCAATCTTAGGACAAAAGACTTTCATCGTGCTTTTGCTCTTGCGAAATGTTTTCGGCATTCCAATTTACTTTTCCCAGGAAATCATGTTGTCTTACAGGACAATCGGATAATTCACAAATCTTGCATGAGAAAGGTTTGCAGTCGTCTAAATGGAAATTAAATTCAATTGTTCGTTTAGAATTTTTTGCAATAATTTTATACACTTCTTCCATTTCTTCGTGCGCTTTTTTCAGTTCGTAGTACCACGGTAAAGTGAGGTGAGCATCGATGTGAAGCCCACTTCCGTGTTGCTGAATCCTGGTATTGTGAATATCTACCCATTGTTTTTTTCTGTTTTCAGTGAGAATTTCCGATAGTAGGGTAAGCATTCCGAGGTCGGCTTCGTCCATAATTCCACTCAATGATTTTCGGATAATTTTGTACCCTACAAACATGATGTAAGCTCCGAAAATAAGTGCTACAACAGCATCAATCCAATAAATTTTAGTGAAATATACCAGAATCAAACTCACCACAACGCCCAAGGTCGTAATGGTATCGCTCTGTAAGTGTTTCCCGGAACTTTGTAGTACAAGAGAGTTCTGCTGTATTCCTTTCTTTACCGAAATATAACCCATTAAATAATTTATTGCCGCAGTTATAGCAACGATAAGAATTCCCCAGTCCAATTTTTTGGGAATATTTCCATTTAAAATAGAATTGACGGCCTGAACAATGATGATGACGCCGGCAAAAATAATCAGCGCGCCTTCAACACCAGAAGTAACAAATTCTACCTTTCCGTGTCCGTATGGATGATCATTATCTTTGGGTTTTGCTGCAAGATAAAGTGAGTAAAGTCCCATAAACCCAGCAATAATATTCACAATACTTTCCATAGAATCGGAAAATACCGCGTCGGAATTGGTGAGTTGCCAAGCAATTAATTTTCCGATAAATAGCACGATGCCGATGATGGCTACGGTTTTTTGGAAATTGAAATTGTCTTTTGATAAGTTCGGGTTTTCCGACATGATGTTCGATTAAAATAATTAATATTGTTTGATGCGTCTAATAAATAAAAAATGCTCAGAAATCTGAGCATTTATCATTAAACAAGTTTGTTTTCTAAGAGATATTCTGCGATTTGCACGGCGTTGGTAGCGGCGCCTTTTCGGAGGTTATCTGCTACAATCCACAAGTTTAGGGTATTGGGTTGGGAAGAATCCCGGCGAATCCTTCCGACAAAAACCTCATCTTTTCCTTCGGAATACAGTGGCATCGGATAGATTTTGTTTTTCACATCATCCATTACTACCACACCCGGAGTTTCGGAGAGTATTTTGCGGATCTCGTCCAAATCGAAATCATTTTCAAATTCGATATTTACGCTTTCGGAATGTCCACCCTGAACCGGAACACGAACTGCAGTTGCAGTAAGGTTGAAACTATCATCACCCATGATCTTTTTAGGTTCAGTCATTAGTTTCAATTCTTCTTTGGTGTAATCGTCATCAGCGAAAACATCGCAATGAGGAAGTGCATTTTTGAAAATTTCGTAAGGGTAAACTTTTGCAACCTCATCATTACCAATGATTTCGGCATTCAGTTGATCCACTGCATTTTTTCCCGTTCCTGTAACCGATTGATAAGTGGAAACGATCACTCTTTTCAAATCATATTTTTGATTTAAAGGATGAAGAACCATCACCAACTGAATTGTTGAACAGTTTGGGTTGGCAATGATTTTATCTTCCCTTGTTAAAATATTTGCGTTGATTTCCGGAACGACCAATCTCTTGTCGGGTTCCATTCTCCATGCGGACGAATTGTCGATAACTGTTGTACCTGCTTCTGCAAATTTTGGCGCAAATTCTTTTGAGGTTTCGCCACCTGCTGAAAAAAGTGCGATTTCAGGTTTCATATCAATTGCGGTTTGCATCGATACAATTTCTAATTCATTTCCTTTAAATATTACTTTTTTACCGACAGATTTTTCGGAGGCTACAGGAATAAGTTCTGAAACGGGGAAGTTTCTTTCCTCTAAAACTTTCAACATAATTTGGCCCACCATTCCGGTTGCGCCAACAACTGCGATTTTCATTATAATTGATGATTGATAAATGATAATTGATTATGCAGCACCGCCAAAAAGCCTGTGCCACTGAAACGCCCACAACATTAAAGCCAATGCGATTACCGCCATAATTACCCAAGACATTTGGATTTTGTCATTGGTTTTGAATTTTTTATTTAAAATGGTCAACAAAACTGCTGCGATAACCATTGCGGTTGGATGTTCCACGTAAGTATTTCTTGAAACAGCATCTTTCATTAATGTTCCTGCTTCTTTTGCCGCTTTAAATCCGGGAGAAAAGAAAAACAACATTATCAAACCAATGAGTGCCTGAGTGTGAAAAAATATCATCGTGAACAATGTAGATTTTCTCAATAATTTGGTAATTCTTCCTGAATATCCGAACATCGTCATGAGTAAGGCAATAATAAATATTGCGGAAGAAAGCAAAATTAAATAAGCAAAACCACGGTGTGCATTGAGCATTAAACTAAAATCCATTTTTATTTTTTTTATGATTAACTGCAAATATAAAAAAATCCCGACGAAAGGTCGGGATTTTGAGAGTTTATAAATTTCCTTCTTTTAGAAAGAGTATTTGAAACCAAGCATCGCGCTCCAGGTTGTAGCTGTAGAACTTCCTGGCCTGTAAGGTGCTTTAATTAACTCTGCACCATCACGAAGCATCGTGAAAGATGGATCTGGAGAAAGCGCTCCTGCTCTTGAAAGTATTGCAGCTCCGTAAGAACTTACAGAATAGTCACGAACTCCCCAACTTGAATTGAGCAAGTTACCAAAGTTTACCACATCAAGTGTAATTTGAACTTTATCGCCTTTTGAAACCATGTCCGAGAATAAGTTCTGTGCTAATCTTACATCGAAACGGTTCAACCAAGGAAGCAAGAATTCATTACGTGGAAGAATTTGTCCTCTGTATTTTTCTAAACCATTGTCTGCAATAAACTTATTGAAAGCATCTCTTTGCTGTTGAGCTGTGAAAACAACAGTAGTATTTGTTCCGCTTCCTGTTGTGATGTCAACAAACTTCATGTTGTTTACATCGTTTGGAATGTACATCAAGTCATTCGCAATTCCGTCACCATTCACGTCATTTGAATAGTAATATGAATATCTTCCTTGATGTGCACCGTTGTAATAAACACCTAAAGTAGTTCCTGTTTTTTTAAGTTCATAGGTCAAGTTTGCAACAACTCTGTGTGGAATAGCATAATCAGAAATGCTTAAGAATTGTTGGTTTGGCGAATCAACGGTTGGTGAACCACCCCACGCTGAAGTTGCGCTAGATCCTGCATTTGCAGAAACCTCTTTCGCATCCGAATAGGTGTAGAATACTGATCCTGAAAGTCCGTTCCAAGGTCTTAGAGACGCTCCGAAAGTTGCAGAAAATGCATGTCCTTTCGTATCGGTGTTGGTAAGAACTGTTGCATTGTTTGCTCCAATCGCAGTGTTGTATTGGTAAGACGCAGCATTTGGATAATATACTCTATCAACACCTGTCATTTTCTGGGTAGATTCCTTTCTGTTTGCTCCGTATTGGAAAACAGCGTTCACATCTTTAGTATATAAAATGTCTGTAGTCAAAGTAATTGGACTTTGTGGGATTCTGAAGTCAACCCCAAAGCTTGATCTCCAAACTGACGGCATTTTGAAAGTGTCATCAACCAATGCAAATGAAGACGGTACACCTCCTGAAGGAGAACTGATAAATGGAGTTACCTGTTGACCGTTCTGGGTATAATAAACCGGGTTTTCTACGTAATAATAAATATTTTCAGGATGGAATCTGATTTGCCCAATCCATGGTGCAACTGCTGCATAGTTACCTGGTTCAATCGTATTTTGAAGTACGCCTGAATTGGTCGGCATATTCGTTAACCAAACGAACGGTACACGTCCTGTAAAAATTCCTGTTCCTCCTCTAAGAGTTAATGAACGGTCGCCCATTACGTCATAGTTAAATCCAAATCTTGGTGACAACATCACTTTTGAATTTGGCCATTCTCCAGATTTGTAATTTTTTGGATTTCCGTTTACATCCAATAATGTCAAATTATCGATAGATGGGTTCGGAGTTAGATCATTCATATAAATTGGAAGTTCTGCGCGAAGTCCCAAAGTGAAATTCAATCTGTCGGTTACTGCAAATCGGTCTTGTAAATAAGCTGAACCTAAGCCAAACTTAATTCTAGAGTAAGTATCTTGACCTGCGTACGGGTAAGTTAAACCAAACATGATTGGCGCAACTTCGGCTGCGGTTCCTGTTTTAAGGAAATCTGCAACAGAAGCATATCTGTAATAGCCAGTTCCCATTCTCGTATAAGAGTTCCCAAACTTCTGAACCTCAAATGCTGCACCACCTGTGATGGTGTGTCTCCCCGCATTATAGGTAAGGTTGTTGATGAAAGAGAAATTATCGTTGATTACATCATTTAAATAAGAGAATAATTCTGTACCAAAACTGATATAGTTACCACCATTAGCAGAACCATCCCAAATATCCACAAATGGGAACAATTTGTCTGATGGAGTTGTTCTGGTATCCTGAATTTTTGAATAAGTGAATAAGAATTTGTTTGAAAGATTAGAAGTAAACGATGAGTTTAATTCCGCAGTAATCGACTGAACTTTATTGTTGAATCCGTAGTTTCCGTTTTCAAAAGTCATTGCTCTATCACTTACTCGGTTCCATGATGATCGTGGAGAAGGACCTGAGTTTCCGTTAGCTACTGCATCAGAATTTGCATTCAACATATTGTATCTTAATGCAAATTTATGTTTATCACTAATGTTCCAGTCGATTCTTGCCAAAATTTTGTCACCGGTTTGCAATGCTTCATTTGCGTAACCTTGGTATCTTCCCGGATCGTAACCCCAAACATTTCTGAGGTGATTTTGAACGGCGATCAAATCGGATTCCTTTACTCTCGAAATGTTATTTGCAGCGTTTGAAACTCCATTTTGTGACGCTTTCCAAAGATTTGCTCCAGAAGCATTTGCCCCGGTGGAAATCTCACGTTCGCCACTTACAAAGAAGAATAATTTATTTTTAATGATTGGGCCACCTACGGTTAAACCATTGGTCATTTTAGCCCCCGAAACTCTTTCCAGATTATTTCCGTTGATTTTCCAACCATTCAAATCTTTTCCGTTGTAGTAACCATAAAGTGAACCGTGGAAACTGTTGGTCCCTGATTTAGTAACTGCATTAATCCCTGCACCGGTGAATCCAGACTGGGTTACGTCAAATGGCGCAATGTTTACAGAAATCTCCTGAATCGCATCCAATGAAATAGGTTGCGCAGTTCCTCCCGGAAGCGGGTTGCTACTTAAGCCGAAACCATTATTAAAGTTAGCTCCGTCAATCTGCAAATTGTTATAACGTGAATCCCTACCTGCGAATGAGTTACCATTTGATTGCGGAGTAAGTCTTGTAAATTCTGTGATACTTCGGTTAGTTTGTGGTAAATCCTGAATCTGCTTCAAGCCAACGTTGGTTGCAGCTCCGGTTTTATTAACATTTCTTCCTGTAGCTCCGGTAATTACAACCTCCTGAATATCAGTTGTTTTTTCTTGAAGAACAGGATTCAAAACAAATGGTTGACCAAGTTCTAAATAAATGTCCTCATACACTACTGGTTTTTCACCTGTTTGTGTAATTTCCACACGGTAAGGTCCTCCAACACGCATGTTCGCTAAGTTGAAGTTTCCAGAAGCATTAGCTTTCGCCGTGTAAACAGTTCCCGACGGAATGTGAGTGGCAGTTACCGTTGCTCCGGAAGTTGCTTTTCCGTCAGCTTTTGTCACAATACCGGTCATGTTACTGGTCGTTACCTGAGCATAAACAGTTCCATAACCTGCAAAGAACAAAGCACCAATGAGAATGGTTTTTCTTAGATTCATTTTATTATAGCTTAAATTAATATAAATTCCAAGCGACAAATTTAATATTAAAAAACAAAGAATTCATTAAGAAATTGTTAAATTTAAAAAAAATGTTAATTTTATCGTTAAAAAACTGATTTACATTGCGTTATAATTTATTTGATTCCTGATAAAAAGTTTTGTTCTTTACATAATAATTAAAAACTAATTATAATAATTGTTGCATCTGCAATTTTTATTTCACTGCTTTTAGGCTCAAATCAATATTATCCGCCGAATGAGTAAGCGCACCTGCAGAAATAAAATCTACTCCAGTCGAAGCCACATCTTTCAGCATTTCTCTCGTTATTCCACCGGAAGCTTCGCTTTCTGCTTTTCCTTTAATGAGTTGTACTGCCTTTTTCATGGTCGGAATATCCATATTGTCGAGCATAATTCGGTCTGCACCTGATTTGATGGCTTCTTCAACTTCTTCTAAATTTCGGGTTTCAACTTCAATTTTTAAAGGTTTCTTCAGCTTTTTCACATAATCTTTCGCCATTTTCACCGCATTAGTGATGCTTTCGTTGTAATCGATGTGGTTGTCTTTCAACATGATCATGTCGTAAAGTCCGTAACGATGGTTGGTTCCGCCTCCAATTGCAACCGCCCATTTTTCGCAAATTCTAAAATTTGGAGTGGTTTTTCTCGTATCTAAAAGTTTGGTTTTCGTTCCTAAAAGTCGCGAATCCCAATCGTGAGTTAATGTGGCAATGCCGCTCATTCTTTGCATGCAGTTTAAAACTAATCTTTCCGTTGAAAGTATAGAGCGAGCGCTTCCTTCCACATAGAAAGCAATGTCGCCGACTTTTGCAGATTCTCCGTCTTTAATAAGGACTTCAATTTTTAAATTTTTATCGAACTGCTTGAAGATAATTTCTGCCAATTCAACTCCCGCTAAAATGCAGTCTTCTTTAACTAAAAGTTTGGCTTTCTGCTGCAAATCTTTCGGAATCGTGGAAAGTGTAGAATGGTCCCCGTCCTGAATGTCTTCTTCAAGGGCGTTTTTAATAAAAGTTTTTAAAGCCTCTTTGGTAACGTATGGTGGTTTTTTCATGTTTTAAAATTTAAGTATTCTTTGCAATAAATTTATTATTTCTTGACCATTCACTCCAGGAACCTATATAGAGGTTCGGAATTTCAAAGCCTGCATAATCCAAAGCTAACAAGGTGTGGCAAGCTGTAACACCAGAACCGCAATGAATCGCAATGTTTTCACTGGAGAAATTTTCAAAAAATTCTTTATACATTTTCTTTAAATCTTCGGGAGATTTGAAAGTTCCATCTTCGTTGAGGTTTTCTTTAAAGGGAAAATTTTTTGCTCCGGGAATGTGTCCCGCAATTTCGTCAATTGGTTCTATTTTGCCGTCGTAGCGGTCTTTTTCACGGACATCAATCACCAAAAAACCAGGTTTTTCAGAATTTTTTTCAATGAAATTAATATCAACCAAAGGAAGTTTCCATTCATTTAAACTGAGTTTTTCTACTGGTCTTGTTTTGGGAATTTTGGTTTGAGTAGGAAATCCAATCCTTTCCGCTGTTTGTAGCCCACCATCTAAAACTTGCACTTTTTTAATCCCCACAGATTTCAGCATCCACCAAAATCTTGCAGCTGCATTAGAACCATTTTTGTCATCGTAAATCACGACGTGCGAATCATAATTAATCCCCAACTTTTGCAAAACCTCTGCAAATTTCTCTAAACTTGGCAAAGGATGTCTTCCTCCGTTTTTGGCATTTACTGGAATTTCGGCCAAATCTGTGTTTAAATCTACGTAAAGAGCGCCTTCCAAATGTTTTTGGAGATAATTTTCGTAAGCTGGTTTTCCACTTCCTGCATCTACGATTACCAAATTTTTTTTAGGTAAAACAAGTAATTCTTCAGTTTGTATGATGGGTGAAATCTTCATTAAATTTAATTTTCAGAAATCGTCAAAGGTTTCTTCGCCAAATCTTTATTATAAAAACTTCCTTTATTTTCCTTCATTGCAATCGACTGTTTAATAATCAGATACGAAACATTTACCAAATTTCTCAATTCGGAAAGTTGTGGCGAAAGAATAGAGTAGTTGTACAATTCAGTCACCGCATCGAAAATCTCCCGCTGTTTTTTCTTTGCGAGTTCCAAACGTTCATTGCTTCGGACAATCGCCACCAAATCGCTCATCATTTCCTGTAATTGACGGCGTAAATAAGAAACCATCACCATTTCATCCATCATTTTCATGCCTTCTTCATTCCATTCGGGAATGGCTTTTAAATCATCAAAATTAAAGTCGTTGATTCGCAGTAATTCCACCGTTTTCATCGCCGCATTGTGTCCGAAAACCAAACCTTCCAACAATGAATTTGACGCCAATCGATTCGCTCCGTGAAGTCCTGAATTCGTGCATTCACCCACTGCGAAAAGATTTTTAATGGAACTTTGTCCATTGCGGTCGGTTTCTATACCGCCCATAAGGTAGTGGCAAGCAGGAACTACCGGAATCAGTTGTTTAAACGGATCAATTCCTTCGTCCAGGCATTTTTGGTAGATATTTGGGAAATGCTCTTTGAATTTTTCCTGATTCATCTCCCGACAATCGAGTCCTACATATTCATCACCGCTGATTTTCAGTTCGTTGTCTATTGCTCTTGCTACAATGTCGCGGGAAGCCAGTTCCTCGCGTTCATCATATTTATGCATGAATTTTTTACCATTTTTCAGGCGAAGTTTTGCTCCATCACCACGAACCGCCTCAGAAATCAGGAAAAGCATACCATCTCTTTTGGAATACAGCGCCGTAGGGTGAAACTGATAATATTGCATATTAGAAACCTTTCCGCGTGCTCTGTGAACGAAAGCAATTCCGTCTCCTGTTGCGATGATTGGATTGGTCGTGTTTTTGTAAACGTGACCGGCTCCTCCTGTGGCAACCAAAGTAATTTTGGCGGTGATTTTCTTGATTTTCTTATTCTTTTCGTCAAGAATATATGCTCCGTAACAGTCGATTTTTTCTTTGTCGAAAATTTTTCCCGGAACGTGGTGCTGTGTAATTAAATCGATGACGTAATGATGATCCAACATCTCAATATTCGGGGATTTTTTGACGGTTTCCAAAAGCGCTCTTTCAATTTCGGCTCCTGTAATATCTTTATGGTGAACGATTCTGTTTTCGGTGTGACCGCCTTCTCTGCCGAGTTTGAAATCGCCATCTTTTTCAAGATCAAACCGAGTTCCCCATTCCACCAATTCGCGAAACCTTGCAGGACCTTCCTCGATGACCATTTTCACGACTTCCAAATTATTTTCGCCATCGCCGGCTCTCATCGTGTCGTCGATGTGTTTTTGGAAATTATCCTTATCGAAATCGGTCACTACAGCAAGTCCGCCTTGTGCATATTTGGTGTTGCTTTCGTCTTCATCGGCTTTGGTGACGATGATGATTTTGGCATCGGGCATTTTTTCAGAAATTTTGATGGCGTAAGACAGCCCAGAGATTCCCGAACCTATTACCAATACATCAGATTTTATCATTTTTTATGTGCCTTAAATTTGTGAAAGAATAAAGTTACAAAAACTTGAAAAGTTTTTCGTTCGGTTTTCTCACTTTTATTAAATTTTGAAAATGGTCGTCTTCGGCGCGGTATCCCAAAGCCAATGTTACAGTAGCAGTTTCTGTAGCGGAATCGAGATTCAAAATCTCATTCATGATATTTTCGTCGAAACCTTCCATTGGGCAACTATCCACTTCTTCCAATGCCGCCGCAAACATCAGCTGTCCCAAAACAATATATGCTTGTTTTTCGTTCCAATGTTGTTGCTCTTCTTGCGAAAGAGAATTAATGTAAAAATCGATGCTTTTTCGGAAAAGATCAAGACTTTCGAGAGGAACAGAACGTTCTTCAGTGATATGTTTGAAATATCCGTCCACATATTTTTCTTCGATGCTTTTTTTAGAAACCAGTACAATTAAATGTGAACAAGTGGAAATCTGAGAAGGATTTCTGAATGCCGGAATCAGTTTTTGCTTGATCTGCTCGGTTTCAACTATAAAAATTTTATACGGCTGCAGTCCCAGGGAACTTGCCGAAAGTTGACCGGCGGCAAGGATATTTTGTAAAACTTCCGTTGAAATTTTCTTCTCTTTGTTAAACTTTTTTACAGAATACCGTTTCTGCAACGCCTCGATGTAATTCATATTTCAAAGATAGAAAAAAGTAGGAAGACGGAAGCGCGATGTTGTAATTTTAGAACAATCCTTCGTCCGTCGGACGTTCGAAATATGCATCAATTTCAAGGTCAGAGGATTGTGCGGCTTCCACGGCGAGCCGGTCGCAGATTTCGTTTTCGGGATGTCCGGCGTGGCCTTTCACCCAGTGAAAAGTAATTTTATGGGCTTTTAATAACGGAATTAGCCTTTTCCACAGATCAGGGTTTTTTACATTTTTAAATCCTTTTTTTATCCAACCAAAAATCCATTTCTGGTTGATAGCATCGGAAACATATTTGCTGTCGGTGTAAATATGGATATTGTTTTCAGTAGATTTCAATTTTTCCAGAGCTGTAATTACAGCCAAAAGTTCCATCCGGTTATTGGTGGTGTGCCGAAAACCCTTAGAATATCTTTTTTCATAGTTTTTTTCGGGAACTTTCATCACGATTCCGTACCCTCCTTTTCCTGGATTTCCGCTGCAGGCGCCATCTGTAAAGATTTCTATCCTCAATTGAGTTGTTTTAGATTTAATAAAAAAAGTGGTGAGTTATAATGAAAATGAAATCGATAAAATTTTAATAAAGAAACTCATCAGAATCATCGTCATCATTCATGGCGGAACCCGACAAATTTTGATTATTTGGAAGGTCGAAAGCTGCTCCCGGATCGATGGTTGCTTTTATTTTTTCAAAACCGCTTGGTTGATCTTGTTGTCCGAAATTCGATGATTGATAACCGAAATTGTTTCCGAATAAATCGAGGTCGGCGAATTTTGCAATATTTTTAAAGAAAGACATTCTCACGTCTGCTGTAGCACCATTTCGGTGTTTTGCGATAATCAACTCGGCTTGATTTTCGGTAGAAGTTTCTGCCCCGTCTTCATCGTTGTCCCAAGTGGTGATTTTATAATATTCTGGACGGAAGATAAAAGACACTATATCCGCATCCTGCTCAATTGCTCCGGATTCACGAAGGTCGGATAACATCGGTCTTTTTCCGGGACGCGTTTCCACACTTCTTGAAAGTTGCGAGAGCGCAATTACAGGAACATCAAGTTCTTTTGCGATGGCTTTTAAGGAACGAGAAATGGTTGCAATTTCCTGTTCACGGTTTCCGGCGCCTTTTCCGCTGTTCGCCGTCATCAGTTGAAGGTAATCAACCATGATGATTTTTACGCCATGCTGCATCACCAATCTTCGGCATTTCGCTCTGAAATCAAAAACAGAGAGCGAAGGAGTTTCGTCGATGTACAAAGGCGCATTTTCCAATTCGGATACGTTGCTGAAGAGTCTTTGCCACTCTTCATCACTCATTTGCCCTTTTCTTAATTTTTCCGATGAAATCCCGGTTTCGGAAGCAATCATCCTGGTGATTAATTGTACCGAAGCCATCTCCAATGAAAATAAGGCCAATGGAATTTTGTGCTGAACAGCGATGTTTCTGGCCATAGAAAGCAGGAAGGCAGTTTTCCCCATCGCAGGACGCGCCGCGATGATGATAAGATCCGATTTTTGCCAACCACCGGTTTCTTTGTCGATATCTCTGAAGCCAGATGGAATTCCGGAGATTCCTTCTTTATCTTTTAAAGATTTAATGGTTTCAATGGCTTGTTTTACCAAAGTATTTGCAGTGTCGAAACCTTTTTTGATGGTTCCGTTTGTGATTTCGAAAAAGGATTGTTCCGCCTTGTCGAGAAGTTCAAAAACATCAGTAGATTCTTTGTAAGAACTGTCGATAACGTTCGCAGAAACATTAATTAAACTTCTTAAAATAAATTTTTCCAGGATTACACGAACGTGATATTCAATATGAGCGCTTGAGGAAACGCCCATCGTTAAATCAATGATATAATGATCGCCACCAGCCGCGCTCAATCTTTCGGTTTTTTTGAGTTCTTGAATGACAGTCATCAAATCTACAGGATGGTTTCCTTCGTATAATTTGAGGATGGCTTTGAAAATTTCCTGATGTCGCGGATCATAAAATACGTCGGCAGTAAGGAGATCAATCGAATAATCGAGTCCTTTCTTATCGATCAGGAAGGTACCGATTACCAATTTCTCGAATTCTACAGCGTTTGGCGGCATTTTACCATCCGAAATTGAGAGTTCTTTTGCGAAATTGCCGTGAATGAGTGAAGATAATGTTTCCTTTTGTGCCATAGGGCAAAGATAGTTTTTTTAAAAAATTAAAATCAGATAGTAATCAACAATTCTCTTTTTTAAGTAATTAAATCTTTGATGATCAATCATTTACAATGTTGATAAATCAAGAAGAATTTTAAAGAAAAGAAAATTGAAAGCCAAGAAAAAGTTGGGTTTAATATTGCATTTTTCTGAGCTTTGGAACGGTGGTTCCTACGAGTAAAGCGATTAAAATCGTCATGCTTCCACCGAAAACTACCGATCGTACGACGCCCAAAAGCTTCGCTGCGAGTCCACTTTCAAATTGGCCCATTTCATTGCTCGACATAATGAAAATTGAATTGACGCTTAAAACTCTTCCGCGGATATAATCGGGCGTTTTCAACTGTACAATGGTACCACGGATGACCACAGAAATTCCATCGAGCATTCCGCTGCAAACCAACAAAAAGAAAGAAAGCCAATACCATTCTGAAAGTCCAAAACCAATGATGCATGCCCCAAATCCGGCAACTGCAGCCAATAGAATTTTACCTTGGTTTTTCTTTAAAGGAACAAAAGCCAGCAATGCAATAATACACATAGAACCAATATCCGATGCTGCATTCAGCAAACCGAAACCTTCTGCACCGACTTTCAAAATATCTGTTGCAAATACAGGAATCATTGCCACAGCGCCACCAAAAAGTACCGCAAACATATCCAGACAAAGTGCGCCTAGAATTTCTTTCGTTTTATAAATATAGGTAATTCCTTCTCGCATACTTTGAATCACACCAATTTCTTTCTGAGTATTTTCTGATGGATGTTTTTTAATCATCCAAAAGAAAACCGACGAGAAAATCATTAAAGCCACCACCACTAAAATGGTTCCGGAAATATCAATCCAATGAATTAGAAAACCGCCCAAAGCATGGCCCACAACCGATGCAGTAAGAAAAGTTCCTTGATTTAGGGTAATGGCATTCGGAAGTACTTCTTTTGAAACAATTTTCGGGATCATCGACGGGATGATGGGTCCTAAAAATGCTCTGCAAAATCCCGTGAAAAAGATGACCGCATAGATAAAATACGAAATTTCTTTATTGCTGAAATGTAACAATTGATCACCAAAGAAAGCCGGAATTATCAATAAACTGATCAGGAAAACATAAGCGTAATTGCAGGTTAAAAGCAATTTCTTTTTCTCGGAATTATCAATCACATGTCCCGCGTACAAAGCAGTAGAAACTGCCGGAATCACCTCTGACAAGCCAATGAGGCCAATCGCAAAAGGATCTTTGGTGAGCTGATAGATCCACCATCCCATAAGCGTAGCAAGCATTCTGAACGAAAGAACCAGGAAAAATCTTCCGGTCATTAAGTTTCGAAATTCTGGGATTTTTAACGTTTGTACGGGTGTAAGCGAAATCATTTTGCAAATGTAATTTTTCAGAATTAATCTAAGTAAATCTCGACGAAGAGTTTTTGGGAATTTATTAAAAACTTATCTTTGAAGCATGAATTGGATTATCCTCATCATCGCAGGTTTATTTGAAACTGGTTTTGCGACTTGTCTTGGTAAAGCGCAGGAAACCACCGGCCGCGAAAGTTATTTCTGGTGGAGCGGTTTTGTGCTTTCGCTTTTCATCAGTATGTATCTGATGTACAAAGCGATTTCCATTGGCCACAATCCTATTCCGATAGGAACTGCGTATGCGGTTTGGACGGGAATTGGCGCTGTTGGCGGTGTTTTAGCAGGAATATTTATTTTTAATGAACCGGCTACTTTCTGGCGAATTTTTTTCGTGTGTACTTTAATTGCTTCCGTGGTAGGACTGAAATTTGTGAGTCATTAAATCTTTGAAAATTGTTTTACTCTTAAAAACAATGTCATTTTTATTAATGCACAAGCAATTACGAACATCAACAAACTTAGAAAAAAAAATTCTTTACTATACTAAATTTACAACTTCAAATCTTCCAAAAAATCTCCAATTTTTCGATCATTCGCTAACCTCGGGATTTTGTTTTGTCCACCGAGTTTTCCTTCAGATTTTGCATAATCCTGGAAAGCGTTTTTCCGTAATTTGGTGATTTTCAAAACCTGCAAAATATTCCCGGTGATTAAATCGTCATAATACACATTTCTTTTTCGCATTTCAGCATCCAGGTTTTGGCGGAAATCTTCTAAATTTTCCGGTTCTTTTTCAAATTCAATAAACCATTCGTGATATGGCAATCCATCTTTTGGATTCACCTGGGGAGCCAAATGAAATTCGGTAATCTGTGCCGGAAATTTTTCCACCGTAGCTTTCATCGCTTCCTCCACTTCAAAGGCAATTACATGTTCACCAAAAGCTGATGTAAAATGTTTGGTGCGCCCCGAAACTATGATTCGATAAGGTTTTTTTGAAATAAAACGAACCACATCGCCGATCGAATATGCCCACAATCCGGAATTGGTCGTTAAAATCAACGCGTAATCTTTGTGAAGTTCGATGTCTTTTAAAGTCAATCGTTTCGCATTTGGTTTTCCATATTCTTCCAAAGGAACAAATTCATAGAAAATCCCGTGATTAGTCAAAAGTTGTAACCCTTCTTTTTGATAATCATCTTGAAAAGCAAAAAATCCTTCGCTCGCAGGAAAGGTCTGGATCGTATCCACAGGTTTTCCCAGCAGTTCGTTCATTTTTTCGCGGTAAGGTTCGAAGTTCACGCCACCGGTGATGATAAGTTGAAGATTTGGGAAAAGTTCGGTGATTTTTTTTCCATTTCTTTCGATCAGTTTTTCGAAATACATAATCAACCAAGGTGGAATTCCGGAAATAAGTGTCATGTTTTCCTTTTCGGTTTCCTTTACGATTTCGTCAACTTTGGTTTCCCAATCTTCGATGAGGTTGGTTTTCAGACTTGGCAAACGGTTTTTTTGAAGATAATTTGGGATATGATGCGCAACGATTCCGGAAAGTCTTCCTGTTTTAATGCCGTTAATTTCTTCTAATTCCGGACTTCCCTGCAAGAAAATCATTTTTCCGGAAACAAAATTCGAATTGTTTTTCTGATGGATATAATGAAAAATCGCGCTTTGCGCTGCCGCAATTTGGTAAGGCATTCCTTCTTTCGAAATAGGGATGTATTTCGCACCAGAAGTAGTTCCGGAAGTTTTCGCGAAATATTCGGGAGTGTCAGTCCATAGGATGTTTCGCTGTCCTTTTTTTACGCGTTCGATGTAGGGTTTCAATTCCTCGTAATCGGAAACGTTCACCTGTTTTTGAAAATCCTGAACATTCTGAATATTTTCAAACTGATGTTCTCGTCCAAACAAGGTTTTCTCCGCAGTTTTTACCAAAGATAGCAACAGTTTTTCCTGATCTTCAACGGCGTTTTGTTTGTATATTTCGGTTTCTTTAACGTGCTTTTTTGCCCAGATTAAAGCGATTTTTTTCTTAATGAAATTTAGCATGAAGCAAATTTACAGGTTTTTAAAATTATTTTAATCTAAGTTTAAATTTTAAAATTGATATCGATACCCCAAACTCAGACTCAGGAAAGTGGAGCGGTTGTAGTATTTCTCGATTTCCGGATTTTCATTGTAAACATTTCCGTGATAAAAATTTATTTTTCCGGCTACGAAAACCTGCTGGGGTCCATCTAAAACATAGATTGCTTTCCCACCGATGTTGAAGCCCATTGCCTGATCCTTGTGTTTTTGCATTCGTTGGTTCAGAAAGTTATTCGAAAAACTGTAGTAGCTGAAACCTGCCATCTCTTCGATCATGAATTCCTCCGAAATATTTTCCCGATGCGTGAGGAAAACGTCGAATTGACTCAATCTTGGCGATCCGAGATTTCCGTAGATATTTTGTTTTAAATAAAGGGTATTCGAAAAAAGTTCGCTGTAGTCAATTCCAATTCCGAAATTAATGGGTGTCATCAGATTTCCACCAAAACCAAATCCGAAAAAAGGCTGTAAATTTTTAGCCAAAGAATTGTTTCCCAAAGGTTTCATGGCGATTACTTTCACGTCGACATTAGCAACCACGTCGAGTTTATTGCGGTTCTTTTGAGCATAAACCATTAACGAGAAAAATAAAAATAAAGCCGTAAATTTTTTCATTTCTCCAATACAATTTCGTTAAATTTCAGGTAAGTAATTCCTTTCGGAACATTTATTTTAAATGAATCGGCCGATAAGGATAGTCCGGTCTTATCGGTATTAAAAGAGCTGATTTTCTCGTTAGAAACAATTGAAAAACCTTCGCCCGAAATGGGTCCAGAAAGTTTAAAACTTCCGTCTGCTTCGATCATGGTTTCGGCAACAATTTTGTCTTGATCAGTAATTTTCAGGAGGTAATTCTGCAAATCGATGTTGGTGAATATAATTTTTCCTTCCACATAAGCGCGTGAATTTTCCTGGGAGTCGCTTCTGCAGCTTATCGCGCCAAAAATCAACACCAAGAATGTCATTATTTTTAAAGAGAAATTCATCAAAATATTTTTTCTTAAAAGTACAAAAAAAACTGCTTCAGATGATTGAAGCAGTTTTTCTATAAAATGAAATGATATTATCTGGTTGCGTTTGCAGTCCAAGTTTTTCCATCTGCAATGTATAAAATCTTCAACTCATTGTTGTCGATTCTAATATAAGAGGTTGCGGTAGATCCCACCATCACCAAAACGTTGTCACCGCTTTTCTCGAATTCTATTCCATTAAGATCAGGAATTGAATCGGAAAATCTGAAGTTGTATTTGGTTCCGCTCGCGATTTTAGTGACGAATACACTTCCGTTGTCTTTGCTGATTGTGTTGGATCCGTCGTTGTAACTAATGCTTCCCGTATAAGTCCCAGCAAAGAAATCATTGTCAGCAGGATCATCGTCGCGGCTACAAGAACTTAATGAAAACACAGAAAATACCAAAAGGAATAATGCGATTAATTTTGCAGTTCCTTTGAAAATTGAATTTCGAGTTTGTTTTTTTTGAAAAGTAGATTCCATAATATTTTTTTTAAGTTGATAAATGGAGGTTTTCAAACATTGTGCCATGAAATCATAATCGGTTTGTTTTAACATTTATTAAGCATTTTTGTCATTATGGAAGATTATAGTTTAAAAAGAAGCGTGTAATTTATGTTTTATGCAATTCACAATAAAAAACAAAACTCGAAAATAAAACGTAAATTTGTCCTCAGAAAAACGGTTTCGGAATTATCCCGAAATCGCTTTTGTTGTTTATA
The DNA here is from genome assembly GCA_001403755.1 of Chryseobacterium senegalense. Taxonomy (GTDB): domain Bacteria; phylum Bacteroidota; class Bacteroidia; order Flavobacteriales; family Weeksellaceae; genus Kaistella; species Kaistella senegalense. The sequence continues at coordinate 362,174 of CYUH01000014.1, forward strand.
ATTAATGATAAAAAATGCAGTTAAAATCCATCAATGAGACATTTCTTCCCGATATGTTGCGCAATGAATTCGGTAAAGAAATCTTCAGTAATCTAGATCAATATTCGCATATTTCGGTGAAAGGTTTTGCAGGATCTGCACCTTCCGTTTTTACTGCCGAATTGTTTCTGTCTCAGCAAAAGACGATTCTTTTTCTTATTGAAGACAAGGAAGAGGCGCTTTATATCACCGCAGAAATGGAGGATTTGCTGGGAAAAGAAAACGTGCTGTATTTTCCGGCAACTCATCTGGAGCCTTATCAAATCGAGAAAACTCAAAACGCAAATCTTGTCCTAAGGACTGAAGTTCTAAATAAATTAAACTCCGGAAAAAAACCTAAAGTCATCGTTGCAGGATTTTCAGCTTTGGCGGAAAAAGTATTGAAAAAGGAAGATTTTAAAGCAATTTCTCATCAGATAAAAGTCGGCGAAAGTCTGGATTTCGATTTCACCGAAGAGCTTTTACACCAGTTCGGATTTACTTTGACGGATTTTGTTTCCGAGCCGGGCGAATTCTCGGTTCGAGGCGGAATTGTTGATGTTTTTTCGTATTCCAATGAAGAGCCTTATCGGATTACATTTTTCGGAAATGAAATTGAAAGCATTAAAACTTTTAATATCGAAACGCAACTTACCAATGGAAAAATAAACGAATTTCAGTTGGTTTCTAATATGAATTTTGCGGTTTCGGGTAGCAAGGTTTCTTTCTTCGAATTGTTGCCAAAAGACAGTTTGGTAGTCTCCAAAAATGCATTTCTCGGATTTCGGAAAACGAAAGATTTTTATGAAAAAGCGGGTGAAAAATATGGATCATTAAGCAAAGAGATCAGTCATAGAAAACCCGAGGAGCTGTTTGTTTCGGAAGAAGTTTTGATGGCGGATTACCAAAAATTCAAAAGCATTGATTTTACCATTAATGCATTGAAATTTGATGGATTAATTGTTCAAGAAGTCGAGCTTAACCAAACGCAACAGCCAACTTTCAATAAAAATTTCGAATTTTTGATTGACGATTTAAATGAGAAAAAAGATGCCGGTTTTGATGTATGGATTTCATTTTCCACCGAGAAGCAGAAAGAGCGTTTGAAAGCAATCTTTGAAGAAATCGGAGCTGTTGGCGAGGATCAAAAAATCCCTTTCAAATCCTTCAAATCCGAACTTCATGAGGGTTTTGTAGATGTAGATCATCGCATTTCGGTGTACACCGATCATCAGATTTTCGACCGTTACCAAAGATTTAAAGCGAAAAATACCTTTGCAAAATCCGAACAGCTTACGCTGAAAGATTTAATGCAGATGAAAGTTGGCGATTTCATTACTCACATCGATCACGGCATCGGAAAATTCATGGGTTTGGTGAAAGTGAACAACAATGGAAAAGTTCAGGAATGTTTCAAATTGGTTTATAAAAACGGCGATTTGCTTTATGTTTCGATTCATTCCTTACATAAAATTTCCAAATACAACGGTCCCGATGGGCGAGAAATTGTGCTCAGTAAACTCGGTTCTCCGGCTTGGAAAAATTTAAAACAGAAAACCAAAGCCAAGGTTAAGCAAATTGCTTTTGACCTCATCAAGCTTTACGCAAAAAGAAAAACAGCGAAAGGTTTTGCTTTTGCTCCCGATTCTTATCTGCAAAATGAGTTAGAAGCGAGTTTTCTTTACGAAGATACTCCGGATCAGGAAAAGGCGACCTTAGACGTAAAAAAAGACATGGAAAACGATACCGTGATGGATCGTTTGATCTGCGGAGATGTAGGTTTTGGGAAAACGGAAATTGCAGTGAGAGCCGCTTTTAAAGCAGCAACAGACGGAAAGCAAGTTGCGATTTTGGTGCCGACTACCATTTTGGCTTTTCAGCATTACCGAAGTTTCAAGGAGCGTTTGAAAGATTTTCCGGTGAATATCTCTTATTTGAATCGTTTCCGGACCGCAAAACAGAAAGCTGAAACTTTAAAAGGCCTTGAAGAAGGGAAAATCGATATTGTCATCGGAACGCATCAGTTGGTTGGAAGTAGCGTAAAATTTAAAGATCTCGGATTATTAATCATCGATGAAGAACATAAATTCGGAGTTTCTGTAAAGGACAAGCTCAAAACTTTAAAAAATAATATTGATACATTAACGCTTACTGCAACACCGATTCCGAGAACTTTACAATTCTCATTAATGGCTGCACGGGATTTATCGGTGATTAAAACGCCACCGCCAAACAGGCAACCCGTTGATACGAGTATTATAGGTTTTAATGAGGAAATCATCAGAGATGCAGTTTCTTACGAACTTCAGCGCGATGGACAGGTTTATTTCATCAATAATCGAATTGAAAACCTGAAAGATATTGCAGGTTTAATCCAAAGATTAGTTCCAGATGCAAGAGTAATTACCGGTCATGGACAAATGGAAGGGAAACAATTGGAGCGCAATGTCCTCGATTTTATGGAAGGCAAATACGATGTTTTGGTTTCCACCACGATTGTGGAAAGTGGAGTAGATGTGCCGAACGCAAACACGATTTTCATCAATGATGCGCAACGTTTTGGGATGGCGGATCTGCACCAAATGCGCGGAAGAGTGGGGCGAAGCAACAGGAAAGCGTTTTGTTATCTGATTACGCCTCCTTTTGATCTGATGACTTCGGATGCGAGAAAAAGGTTGGAAGCGATTGAGCAATTTTCGGATTTGGGAAGTGGTTTCCAAATTGCGATGAAAGACTTGGAAATCCGAGGAGCAGGCGATTTGCTGGGTGGCGAACAAAGTGGTTTCATCAACGAAATGGGATTTGATACGTACCAAAAGATCATGCAGGAAGCGTTGGAAGAACTTCAGAATGATGAAGAATTCAGCAATTTGTTTGATAATGAAGAAGACCGCAAAAAACTCTTTAAATCGACTAAAGAAGTGAATATTGATACCGATTTGGAATTGATGTTACCTGATTCTTACGTTCAAAGTATTGAAGAAAGATTGTCGCTGTACCAAAAATTGGCAGAAATTCAAAGTAAAGAAGATCTTAAGAAGTTTGAAAATGAATTAGAAGATCGTTTCGGAAAACTGCCAACTGAAGCGCAAAATCTATTGAAAAGTGTTGAACTGAAATGGATTGCCGCAGAAATTGGCTTCGATAAAATTGTGGTGAAGAACGGAATTTTCCTCGGATATTTCCCACCTAATCCTCAGGATAAATTCTACCAAAGTGATAAATTTAAACATCTAATTTCTTATTTAAGCCAGAATCCGCAAGAAGCCACTTTGAAAGAAAAACAATCTGCAGAGGGCAGCCAGCTGATGATGAGAAAAGAAAATTTGCAACACGTCGATGAAGTGAATGCAGTTTTGGAGCGTATCATAACCAATTAATGGAGTAAAATCGGTTTTCGAAAAAGGATTACTTTTGTTGAATTTCATGGTAAAATGAGCTTTTTGCCATCAAAAACGGATACAAATTCCCACAAAGAATCATTTTTGGAACTTTAACATAAATTAAATTATTGTCATGAAATACCTGATTGTAGGTTTAGGAAATAAAGGAGATGAATACACGGAAACGCGCCACAACATTGGTTTCAAAGTTGCGGATAAAATAGCGGAAACGCTGGAAGTTCCTTTTAAATCTTCCAATTTTGGTCTCGTAGCAGAAGGGAAATATAAAGGTCGAAAAGTTTTTGTTTTGAAGCCCGATACGTATATGAATCTTTCGGGGAATGCGGTGAAATTTTGGCTTCAGAAAGAGAAAATTCCGGTGGAAAATTTAATGATTGTAACTGATGATCTATCGTTGCCGTTTGGAACTTTAAGGATGAAAATGAAAGGTTCGGATGCCGGACACAATGGTTTGAAAAGCATCCAAGAACAGTTGCAAACGCAGAATTATCCACGGTTAAGATTTGGAATTTCCGCTGAATTTGCTGAAGGGAAACAAGTAGATTATGTTTTAGGAAAATGGAACGAAGTAGAAAAAGAAAAACTTCCCGAAAGAATCGAGAAGTTTTCTAAAGCATGTCTTTCTTTTGTTTTCGCGGGAATTCAAAATGCCATGACAGGGTTCAACGGGAAATAGAATTTCTATAACCAGGTTACCACGCCACTTTCTACGCAGTAATTGGCGCCAACGATTTTTATTTGGCCCTCATCTTCCATTTTGCTCAAAGTGGAACTTTGCTTGCGGATTTCCGAAATCGCGTTTTTGATGTTGCAGATATTCAGTCTTTCGAGCAAATCTTCGTTTGATGAGGATCTTTCTTCATCTTCTTTGATCACATGATTGATGCAGTTATCGAATCTCCCGATCAGGTGATTGAGGTTTTCCATGCCCAGGTTTTCTATCTTCGCAGCATCCAGACCGCCTTTCAATGCTCCACATTTGGAATGTCCTAAAACGACAACCAATTTCGCTCCGGCAACATTACATCCGAATTCCATCGATCCTAAAATATCTTGGTTGACGAAGTTTCCGGCAATTCTCACGCTGAAAATATCGCCCAAACCTTGGTCAAATATCAGTTCGGCAGAAGTTCTGCTGTCGATGCAGCTTAATATTACAGCAAAAGGCCACTGTCCGCTTCGGGTATCGTTTACTTGCTCCAATAAATTTCTGTTGACCTTTAAATTATGTACAAATCTTTGGTTGCCTTCCTTCAAAAATTGAAGGGCTTTTTCTGGAGTTGTGGTAGATTGTGTTTCTAGCGTATGTGCTTTCATTTTCTTTTCTTTTTTTATTAATGGTTTAATTAAATTGCACGTCGGTGTGCAACGATGATGTGAGAATCACTGTCTTCAGCATATTCTTTGTAGGAAGTTTTGAAGCCAACTAGTTGTACTTCGATATCATCCTCTTTCGCTCTAATATTTGCAAATTCCTGAATCATTTCCACAATATCGGTTGCGATGTAAGAAGTGGAGCTCGCATCAATACAAACTTTAGAGTTAGGTTTCACGTTTTTAAGAGTTTTTTTAATGGCAGCTTTGTTCAGGAAGGAAACTTCTTCGGACAGTTTGATGGTGATATCGTCCGCATCATCTAGTTCCTCGCGGCTTAAATAATATGCACGTTTCATATTTCCTTGAAGTATATAGAATATAGAAATAAGTAGACCGATTCCAACTCCTTTTAATAAATCCAATGAAACAACTGCGATAATGGTAGCGATAAACGGAATAAACTGATACTTTCCTTTATGCCAAAAATGCATGATGGTAGCAGGTTTCGCAAGTTTGTATCCTACTAAGATCAACACTGCAGCCAAAGTAGCTAAAGGAATTAAATTTAAAATGAAAGGAATAGTAAGCACACAGATTAATAGAAGCGCACCATGAATCATTGTAGAAAGTTTGGAAGTCGCTCCCGAATTTGCGTTGGCAGAGCTTCTCACCACAACGGAAGTCATTGGTAAGCCACCGATTGCTGAACTGATGAGGTTTCCAATACCTTGAGCGCGAAGCTCGAGATTGGTATCGGTAATTCTTCTGTGAGAATCCAATCGGTCCGAAGCTTCGATACAAAGGAGGGTTTCAATGGAAGCGACAATTGCGATCGTTGCTCCAACAATCCAAACTTTTGGGTTTAAAAATCCTCCAAGATCAGGGAACACGATCATGTTTTTAAAATCATCAACACTTTGCGGAACGGGTAAAGAAACTAAATGATCTGCACCAATTGCTAAGGAACTTCCTGTGATTTTAAAAATGTAATTGAGTGAGATTCCTGCGACCACCGCAACTAAAGCACCGGGAACCATTTTGATTCTCTTCAGTGCAGGAACTTTGTCCCAAGCGATAAGAATCGCCACCGAAACTAAAGTAACGATCACAGCTCCCGGATGAATTGCGGAAAATAATTCAGTGAAATAATTCAGGTTAAATCCGTTGGCAAACAGCGTTTCGTTTCCTTCGAAATCTTTGTCATAACCTAACGCGTGAGGAATTTGTGTAAGGATAATAATGATTCCAATTCCGGCAAGCATCCCTTCGATAACGTTAGTCGGGAAGTAGTTCGAAATGCTTCCCGCACGGATAAATCCTAAAATTACCTGAAGCAATCCAGCGATAATTCCGGCACATAAAAATAGCTCGAATGCGCCAAGATCGGTAATCGCGGTAAGAACAATGGCAGTTAATCCCGCCGCCGGACCAGTAACTGAAATGTTAGAGTTGCTTAAAAAACCTACGACCAAACCACCGATGATTCCGGCGATAATTCCTGATAATGGCGGAGCTCCCGAAGCGAGTGCAATTCCTAAACACAATGGAAGTGCAACTAAAAATACAACAAGTCCTGAAGGGAAATTTTCTTTAATCCCTCCAAATAGTGAGATTGTTTTTTTCATTTTTTTATTGAAAATTGTGCTGCTAAATTGCAAGCCAATCGATTACCTACAACCCAAGTTTTAGGATTGCACAATTCAGCAAGCAACTTTATCAGCGAGTGAAAAGTAATTTTTTTAAACAAAGTCCTGGCAACAGGATATTAAATATCATGTTGAATGGCACTTTAATTTTCGTTAAAAAAATTAAGCTTCTGGAGGCGGAGAAAAGATGGTAAGAAACGGGGTCAGATGAATAGAATCATCCATTAATACAAACGATGCGTTGAGCGAATCGCCACTAAGAAATTTGATAAAATCATGAATACAAAGGGTCTTTGGAATCGTTTTCTCGTTGATCACCAAAGGCGAATGTTGGGTTTCTTCTTCGGAAATTACTACATTGGTGGTCGGCAAATCCCAATTTAAAATCGTGGCAATACTTGGTAAAGCCATGAAATTTAAAAATACCGTTAATGTAATAATACTCCAAAGTTTCATTTTATCAAATGAAGTTTTTATTGTTTTTTCTGCTCATCACCCAGTTGGAGTTCGTCAGATTATAAATTTTCTGAATGTCTTTCAAAATATTTTCAAAATCTATTTCTAGATCGATAATTTTTCCGGTTTTCAAATCGAAGACCCAACCGTGAACAATCGGATATTCGTCTAGCAAATATTGTTCCTGAACGACGGCCATTTTAATCACGTTGATGCATTGTTCCTGCACATTTAGCTCTACAAGCCTCTCGTAGCGCAAATTTTCATCTGCTATTGCATCGAGTTCGGTTTGGTGCAATCTGTACACATCACGAATGGTTCTTAGCCAAGGATTCAGCAAACCAAAATCTTCTGCCGTCATTGCTGCTTTTACTCCACCGCATCCATAATGTCCACAAACGATAATGTGTTTTACCTTTAAATGTTCCACTGCATACTGAATTACCGCAGTTGAACTCATGTCTAAAGTATTTACAACATTTGCTACGTTTCGGGTTACGAAAACTTCGCCGGGTTTCATTCCCATCATTTCCTCTGCCGAAACTCTGCTGTCGGAACAACCGATGTAAAGATATTCCGGAGTTTGCGAGGCTGAAAGGATTTTGAAAAAATCTGGATTTTCGGCCAATTTAGATTCCACCCACTTTTTATTATTATCGAAAATAACTTCATACGATTTTTTCATAGCTTAATTTTTGTGGGATTATACTATTTTGTAGTTGTTATTTGCAAAAGCAATAGATGGAATCAATTATTTTGCAAATGTAAAGTATAGAAATTTAAATCCCGAATATTTAACAGATTTTAATATTAAATTTTATTATTAATGTAGCCCAATGTCGCATTGGTATTGCTACTGATAGTTGCGGGATTGCCAATGACCATAGAATTTGCAGGAACATCGAAGTTCACATAAGCGTTCGGTGCAATCAGAACATTGTTGCCAATTGATATTTTTCCAACCAACACCGCGTTCGGACCGATCCACACTTCATCACCAATCACGGGAACGCCTTCATTTTTGCCGCGGTTGGCCTGTGCGATGGTTACACCTTGTGCAATGTTGCAGTTCCGGCCGATTTTAGCTTTGGGATTAATAACGAGCGCGCCCCAGTGCCCCAAATAAAAACCTTCGCCAATCTGGGTTTCAGGATAGATTTGAAAGCCGTATTTTATTTGATGATGTCGCAAAACAAGCCTCCAGAATGCTCCCAGAAAAGATTTTTTTCTGTATTGCTGGCATTTTCTCAGAATGTAAATAAAGTGAAGGTTCGGATTGATGCATTTTGCCCAAATCTCCGGAGACGAAAGCATTTTGCCGCTTTCACGGTAAAAATCTTTCTGTATGATGGTGTAGTTGGACATAACGCAAATTTAAGTGAAAGGTTTTAAAGATCATCAATAATCTTAATGATTGATTGCACTGAATTTTCAAGAGTAAAAGGCATTTTGTAGGTGTTCAGTTGTTGAGAATACGCATTAAAACTTTCAGGTTGGGTGAGTGCTTTTTTCATTCCTTCATAAATTCCCGATTCAGAATTCTCAACGATCAGGCCGAGTTTGCCGCCTTCCAGCATTTCGCTAACGCCCGAAACTTCGGTGGCGATAATTTTCTTTTTTAAAGTAATTGCTTCAAATAAAACCGTCGGAAAGCCTTCATATCTCGAACTTAGAACAAAGAAATCCGCATTGCTGATGTGTGGATAGGGATTGTCGGTAAAGCCCGTCATTTCTGCAGTATCAACTACACCAAGATCAGATTTCAGTTTTTTGATGTTTTCAAAATCGTAACCGTCGCCCACAATTTTGATTCTGTGAATGAACCCTTCATCCAAAAGTTTTTTATGAACTTTGAGCAGCCGGTCGAACCCCTTCTGCGGAAAAACAGTTCCCACGGAAACGAAGACTGGTTGCCGGTTTCTGGTTTCTGGTTGTTTGTCTCGGCTCTTGACTCTTGGTTCTTGGCTCTTTCTAAGAATTTCCTCTGTATCCAATGGATTATAAATACGGACAATCCGGCTCTTTTCATCCTCATTCTTCGCGAGTGATTCAAAATCTTTCTGAATGTGCTCGGAAATCACCATTATTTTATCAAAACCGAAAAACTTCCGGATTTCGTTGTCGGTGTAGTTGTGAAAGTGGGTTTTGCGTAAATCATTATGAATCCAGACAATTTTTTTTGAATTTTTTAATGGCGAATTTAATATTTCATCGCGAAATCCGTGGATTGCAGCAAATTCGATATCGTATTTTTTATTCTTTAAAATAGTAGAGTAGAGCAGTTTCGGAAACTTCTTCAAAACAAACTGATACATCACGCGGAAAGCTTTTACCGGAATATCCTGAAGCCGGTTTGTGGTAATCATCTCGCCTTTGTTCAGGTAAATAACATTAATCCAATCTGGGATTTCAGTCAGATATTTACCGGAATACAAATTCAGGAGAAGATCGATTTCGTATTTATCGTCCGGAAGTTTTTTAAGAAAAGTCGCCAATACCTTTTCTGCACCGCCATGACGCAGAGAACCGATTCGGATGAGGATTTTCTTCTTTTTCTGATTCATACTTAACATTAATGTATGCTGAACACGAACTTACCACGCTTTATCTATATTTCAAACCTGCTTTATTTGCCTGTGTTATTTTTAATAGGTTTATAAGTGTGGGGCAGGTTGGCTATAAGGTATTTTTCCAGTTTTTTTCGGTCGGCTTCAAGATCCAGAGGGTATTTTGTTGTGTTGAGCAGCAGTTTGTCTCCATATTCGTCGATGGTACAGATGAACTTAGCAGGATTCCCTGCGTAAACCGAATTGTCCGGTACAGAAGAACTAACAATACTCAACGATCCGATAATACAGTTGTTTCCTATGGAAACTCCCGGCATGATAACACTTCCTTTTCCAACAAACGAATTGTTTCCAATTCGAATTCTTCCAAAATTTCTACCGTTTTTATATCGTTCTATTCTTTTGGTGACTCTAGCGTCACCTCCATGGTTGATGAAACCCACATTTTCTGCGATGGTGACATGATCGCCTATTTCTATGAGGAAAGGTTCTGAGCCGAAGTTTGGGATGCCCTGCACGAAGAAATTTTTTCCTACTTTCATCCCTTTGTTTTTTGCTACTTCAATGGTAGCAATTTTCACCATATTTTGGCAAATATCCAGAATTTTTAGAAGTATTCTATAGAGAAGAATCATCGTTATTTTTTTGCTAAATTAATGATGATTTCTTCAACTTTATTAAAAATCTTTCGGTTATCGAACTGTTCTTCAATATTGATGAGGTTTTCTCTGATATTTTGAACGAAAGTTTTGTCGGTTAGGAATTTCTTCATCGCATCATAAATTTCTGAGGTTTCGTATTGGATCAGGTGGCCGGTTTTGCCGTCCTCAATCATAAGGTCTACATCGCCAACCCTCGTTGCTATAATAGGTTTCTGCAAAATAAGTGCTTCAGAAATTACCAGAGGCCAAGCTTCAGATTCGGAAGGCAAAATGAAGAAGTCTGCATTTTTAATGTAAGGGTACGGATTCATTTTGTTGCCGGCGAGAATAAAAGTTTCTTCAACGCCAAGCTTTTTCTGCTGGGACAAGAGGTTGGTAAGCTCTTCTCCGTCGCCTATAATCACGACTGAATGTTCGAAGCCATCTTTTGAAAGCCGGTGATGCGCGTCCATCAGTTTATGGTAGCCTTTTCTGGTGTGAAGTCTGCCAACGGAAACAAAAACCGGTCTGTTTTTAAAATCGGGAATTTTTTCTTCACTCTTTGTCCTTATTTCGTCGACAGGAACTGCGTTGATTATCACGCTTTCCGGCGGATACTGGTGGTTGGGATAAGTGCGGTGCATAATCTGCATGATTTTTTCTGAACAGTACACCATGTGATTGAACTGAGGAAAATGTCTGAGAATTTTGGGAACCAATGGCTGAAGTTTTGGCAAATCAATCTCGGAGTGAAACCAGCCGATTTTTTTTGAATTTTTATTGGTGGATTGTAAAACCGACTCAAAATCATTATAAGTCATGGCGATTTCGATATCGTAATTTTCTTTCAAAATTACTTTATCAATGATTTCCGGGTTTTTTCTAAATTTTTCAAGCTTTCTTGTTCTTTTGAAAAGTTGAAATTTTTGAAGAAGATAATTTTTCGAAAAATCTTCTTTTCCTTCTGTCAAATAAATTTTACGGACATGATGAGGAAATTCATTTCGCAATTCTCCTTGGTTTAAGCTCAATAAAACAGTCATGTCAAATTTTTCCTTGTCCAGATTATTGAGCAGGCTGAGCATCACTTTTTCAACTCCACCCATTTCCATGGATCGGTGGCGAAAGAGAATTTTGATTTTCGGTGAAATGGAATTTTTATTTCGCATACTTTTTTCTGATCCATAAATTTAGAGGTTCTTCAATAAATTTAAATAGAATTACTGAAAGAATATTTAAGATTACAAAAATGGCTAAAATATTTGCTACAATATGATCATAGATAAAAATCGGAATAAAACCTTTATGAACGAGGTAGAAAATGTACGAGCTTTTGCCAAGGAGAATTAGAGTTTTTTGGCTCAAGAACCTGCTTAATTTTGTTTTTTCTGTTGCTAGACCATAGATGGTAGGCCCGATTCCTAAAGTAGAAAGTAGTATAATATCTAAAGCATCAGAAAACGGATTGGTAATGAGGTGTTGCCAAAATTGTCTGAATAGAAGATAATATAGAATGCCCGCAATGCCTAAGTAGGTGAAAATATTAAAATGAAATTTTAGTTTTTTATGCAGCAGAAGATAGCCTGCCAGAATGCCCGCGAAAAACTCAAAAATAAATACAGCTATTCTGGTCTGTAAAAAACCATAGGTATTTTCAGGGTGATGGAATAGGTTTTGAATTCCAAGAGTGCAAAGGAAAATAACAACAGGAAGTAGATAGATGGCTTTTCTATATTTTCTGATGATCATGAAAAAAAGAGGCGCAGAGAAGTAGAAAAGTTCTTCAAAGGTTAAAGTCCAGCCTTGCGAAATACCTGAATATCTGAATGTTGTGAATAGTGCTTTTGTAAGGGTGAAAGAAAATACCGCCGCCCATGAATCTAAAGTTGTCCACCCTTGTTGAAAAAATTTTACAAGAAATGTAGCGATGGTAAGCAGAAAGTACATCGGGTAAATTCTTGAAAACCGATTGATGAGGTATTTTTTAAAATGAATAGGTGCATCATTAAAATAGCGGTAAGTAATTAAAACCCCACTCAGCACAAAAAACAGATCCACCCCGATATGAAATTGGCTCACTATATTTTTTATAAAAAGGGGAATATTTGGATTTTTAAATGGAAAAAAATGGTAGAAAAAAATCATCCAAGCAACAAAAGCCCGGAATGATGTTAGTGCAGGAAAGAATTGTTTAGAGGTATTTTCAGACACAGTATATTAGCTATAGTTTAAAATGCAGTTTGGAAGATGGATTTTAATTTGCTGAGCAATCTGTATTTCAAACTTGTTTGGTATTTCAGGAGGTCAAAAATCTCTTGAGAATCTTTAAAAAACGCTGGGATTTTTTTTCCGTTAATTGTTTTTAGACCTCTTCGTTTCATTGCATTGAAAATCACTTCACCCCAGTATTCATAGGATTTTTTCTTGTTTTCATTTTGTGAAATCCCTCTATTGTGAGTTCTGTACAGATAGTTAATTTCATCAATGAATTTCACTTTTCCTTTCTCATACATTTTTAGATAGAGATCTTGATCTTCAGCAATTTTTTTGCTTGCATCTATTTTTTCAGTTTTCTCATAAACAGCTTTTTTAAAGCATACAAAATGATTGATGATTATTGGGGCATTAAAAAAATAAATGTTGCCATTTAGTATCTGTTTGGCTGCTGAATTTGCTTTTTGTGGCTTCAGATCAGAATCGCAGAACATTAATCGTGAGTAGGTAAGGACGATAGACTGGTCTTTTATGAAATGTGTCATTGCGGTTTCTATTGCAGTTTCAGTAAGTGCATCATCAGGGTCTAAAAAACCACAAATTCCTCCTGTCGCCAACTCTATAAGTTTTGCTTTAGTAAAGCCTACGCCAGAATTTTTTTCGTTTTCGTAATATTGAAATCGTGGATCGTTGGCAATTAATTTTTGCACGGCAAGTTTTTCATGTTCCTCAGAGCCATCGTCTAAAATAATTGCTTCCCAATTGGCGAAAGTTTGATTAACAATAGATTGGTAGCAATCTTTAAAAAAAACACTGTTGTTAAAATGCGCAATAAGAATAGAAAATTTCATTTGGATTTTTTTATCTCAATAGCAATGCGGTTTTGCAAAAACAAAGAGAAGGCAGACAAATATAAAAATATTAAATATAAAATTCTACTTTTGCAGACAATACACCAAACCAACACAAAGTGAGTGAAGCAGTAAGAATTACAAAAACATTTTTCGCCTATTTAAAAAGGCCTGATCTTTACCCGGAATTGGGCAGAAAAATCATTAAAAATATCTTTAATAGAAATGCCGCATTTAAGGGAAAAGAGAAAACACTTTCCTGGGCTTCCTCTATAGCGGTTTCTCAGGAAGAGGCCATAAAAATTCTTTTTGGCATTGAGGCAAAAGCTTTTTCAGAAGAATTTCCAGAACTATTCAAGCGGGCTTTAGACCAGCAAAATGCCTGTCCTGTTAAGATGGGCGGTGCCGGAGCATTAGAACTCATCTTTGAAGCTTGTGAATATACTCAGTCTAAAACTGTGGTGGAGACGGGTGTAGCTTACGGTTGGTCCTCTTTGGCTGCGCTGATATCGCTGGAAAAAAGAAACGGAACGCTTTATAGTTCGGACATGCCTTACTTAGGGCAAAACGGCGACCAATATGTCGGCTACATTGTTCCCGAAAATTTGAAAACCAATTGGAAGCTTTTCCGCCATGCCGACAAAGAATCTTTACCTAAAATCTTTGCTGAAGTCCAAGAAATAGATGTGGTACACTACGATTCCGACAAAGCTTATGAGGGAATGTTTTGGGCTTACAATGAGCTTTATCCGCGGTTAAGAAAAGGCGGTGTATTCATCAGTGATGATATCAATGACAACTCTGCCTTTCAGGATTTCTGTGAGAAGAATGGGATTGAGCCGACGGTGGTGGATTTTGAAGGGAAATATGTTGGAGTGTTTGTGAAAAACTAGAACTCAGAACAGTTCTTTCCTGAAATTGATATTATACAAACCACTTCGGATACTCCTGAAATCTTTAAAAAGAAATTTTATAATCATCATCCATTTTTTAGGCAATGGTGCATTTGCAATTTCGAAACTTCGGTGAAGTCTAGTAATGTGCAGCAATTCTGCATCAGGCATTTTCGGTTCATTCTGAGCCCAGTTTTTTAGATGATTCCAGAGTAAAACTCTTGTTGACGCCGGTTTCACTTTTCCGGAATCAACTTGGGAAATTCGGTTACTTTCGTGCACTCCGCGAACGGCGACAGCTTTGTCCAAAATTCCGGGATAAAGGTTGTTGTAGAAAGCCAACCGCATCAGAAAATCAGTATCCTGATGCAGTTTCAAATCGGTTTTCATCAGGGCGTCCATTTTTCCTAATGCAGATTTTCTGATCGTTAAAGCATCAATACTGAACAATCCAAAACTTCCGCGCATACCGATGAGCCCGGGAAAAACGTCGTCAGCCGGATATTTTTTGTAAACGGTCGTCAATTTATCTTGGTAAATATTGAAATATTGTTCTTTCGCCTTCTCGGACCAATAATGAACTCCGATTGCGCCGTAAACTCCGTCCACATCAGGATTTTTGAATAATTCTCTTTCTGCATCAAATCGGTTCGGAAGAAAAAAATCATCTGCATCCAAAAAAGCGATGAAATCTCCTGTTGCATTTCTCATCCCAACGTTTCTACTTTCGCCCGCTCCGTGGTTTCCTTGATCCGGATGCTGAAAAAGTTTTACCTTTTCGTGCTTTTTGGCCAAAGCTTTACAAACTTCCAAAGCGTTGTCGGGAGATTTGTCTTCCACCAAAATCACTTCAAAAACCTCATCAAACTGCAGCGCAGATTCTACTGCATTGGTGACGTATTTTTCAGCATTGTAAACGGGAATGATAACAGAGATTTTCATGCGGAAGCGTGCGAATATAGTTATTGATATAATCTACCTTTTTAGGACAGTGAAACGGTATCTGGTCTTCAGGATTTCTGGTTTAAAAAAAGCGGTTAAAAAAAACAATACATATTTTTTCCAGCCTTTTTTCAAAGATAATTCAAAAGATCTTCTTTTCAGTAAAATGTGATTCCGAAATTTGCCTGGTAAGTCTTTGTCCTTAGACCATTGAAAAACAGAATCCCACAGCAGGAACTGTCTTTGGTTGTATAATTCGGAATACTGTTGGATTTTGGTAATCCGGTTGTCATCATGAACTCCCCGAACAGCAACGGCTTCGGTGATATTTCCAGATTTTAAATGACTGTGATACGCCAACTTAATGATGAAATCGCTGTCCTGATGAACACGAAGTTTTTCGTTGAACTTTAAATTATTTTTTCTGATGCTTTCATTCCGGACTGTCAATCCGTTGAGGTGAAAAAAAGTTCCAAAATCTTTTTTCAATCCCAATAATCCATAAAACACTTCTTTTCCTTCTGCATGTTTTTTGACGGTTGTCAATTCGATATTTTTGAATTTTTCCTGAAATTCCGCCTTTCCTTTTTCGGTCAGAAACTCAGTTCCAATCGCGTTAAAAACTCCGTCAATTTTTTCATTCCTAAAAATTTCTTTTTCCGCTTCGAAACGGTTCGGAAGATAATAATCATCGGCATCCAAGAACGCAATAAACTCTTGAGTTGCTTTTTCCAATCCCAAATTTCGGGTTGCTCCCGCGCCATGATTTCCTTGATCAGGATGTTGAAAAAGTTTTACTTTGGGATATTCGGTTTGCAAAGTTCTGCACAACTCTAAGGAATTGTCTGTTGAAGCATCCTCAACCAAAAGAATTTCCTTCACCTCATCTAAATTCACAGCAGATTCCACCGCTTTGCGCAAGAAAGTTGCGGCGTTGTAAACTGGGATGATTACGGAAATTTCCAAGATAGAATACGGATTTAGTGGATTAGTTGTTTCGTGTGATCTGCCCACAATGCCAATTGCAGCAGGTTCCAATGTTTTTTATCTTTGTTCAAATATTTTTGCGCAGCAGAAAAGTGAATGAAATCGAACACTTTCGACGATCTGTTTTTCAATAAATCCTCCGACAATTCCATCAAACTTTTTTCCTCGAACCATTTTTCTACAGAAGAACCAAAGCCCTGTTTGTGGCGGGTTCGGATGGTTTCTGTCCAATAATTTCCCATGGCTTCTCGAAGGATGATTTTATCGTTTTCGGAATCGAGTTTCAGATTTTCTGGAAGTTGGATACAGAATTCTGCGAAATCTTTATCTAAAAAAGGAGTCCGAACTTCCAGTGAATTTGCCATCGCCATTCGGTCGGATTTCACGAGCATATTTCCTGGGACATATTTTTCCAAATCTGTTCTCATAATATCGTTCAACGAATCTGGATTTGCCTTGAAACTATACTGTTGATGGTATTTTGCGTTTATTCCCAATTCTGCGATTTCTTTAGAGCTGAAAAAATTTCTCACGCTATTTTGATGGAAATCGAAAATATTTTTATGAGTAATATTTTCACGGGTTAAATAAGATGTCTCCCGGAATTTCCCATACTGCTTCAGTCCAAATTTATACAAAATATTGTTGTAGCTGAAATGGTTTTTCAATTGATTTTCAACGGTATAAAAACTATAGCCCCCGAAAAGTTCATCGCCTACATCTCCTGCCAAAACCACTTTCAAATGTCTTGCAGCTGCTTCGCAAATTTTAAATTGGGGAACGTAGCTCATGTCCGCAAACGGTTCATCAAAAAAAGGAGAAACTTTCAATAGTTCTGTCGCGATATTTCCACGGTTTTCATAAATTTCAATATGATTGGTTTTATATTTCATGGCAATTTCATCGGCAAATTTCAACTCGCTGTCTTCACCGGAATAGCCAAAACTGATGGTGGTTTGTTTGTCTTTAAATTCATTCACCATCGCGACAATTGTGGAAGAATCTAAGCCGCCGCTTAAGAAACTTCCGACCTCAACATCGGCTACAAGCTGTTTCTGGACTGCATTTTTCAGCAAATATGTAAATTCTTCCTTTGCATCGGACAGTGAAATCCCCAAATCTTTTTTTGGGATTTCGTAATATCTTTCAACTGAAATTTTTCCATTTGAATAAGTGAGAAAATGTGCAGGAGGAAGTGTAAATATATTAGAATAAATACTTTGATAAGTACTCACATAACCATATTGTAAAAAGTGGTAAAGTGCTTCGTTGTTGAATTTAGGATCTATAAGTCCACTCGCTAAAATGGCTTTGATTTCTGAGGCGAAAATAAATTCACCGTTTTTGCCAAAAGCGTAGTAAAACGGTTTTTCCCCGAAGCGGTCGCGTGCGCAAATAAGCTGTTGTTTTTCTTCGTCCCAAATCGCAAAAGCAAACATTCCCGGCAGTTCAGTAATGAATTTATTGGCTTTTTTCTGATACATGGCGAGAATTAATTCGGTGTCCGAGCTGCCACGGTATGGATAATCTGCGAAATCTTTTTTGATTTCATGATAACCATAAATTTCACCATTGAAGACAATACATTCGTTCGCGGTGTTGGAAAACATAGGTTGCTTTCCAGTTTCAGAAAGATCCACAATCGAGAGTCTGCGATGCCCGAGTGCAGCATTTTCAAAAAACTCCTGATGTTCGGCATCAGGACCGCGGTGCGCAATTGCACGGGTCATTTTCTGAATTTCTTCAGTATATTTTCTGGCGTTGGGGGTGATGATTCCGGCGATTCCGCACATGGTTATATTGCTTTTGGTCTTAAAATTAAATTGTCAGTTTGGTACAATTCCGGATCATCTTCTGTAAATGTTTTATTTAACACGCGAGAGAAAATTTCGTAGTTGTTATTAAGAAAGAAGTTCAACAATAATTCTGGGGTATAAGTTCCTTCTCTCCGAATACAATTTGGTGAGAACTCAAGGAAAATGGTCGGTCTGTTTTTTAAGAAAATTTCTTTGTTCCCTAAAATGACCACCGCTTCAAATCCTTCCACATCAATTTTCACCACATGAAAATCCTGATTTTTTGGCAGTGTGCTTGCAAGCGTATAAATTTTTACCAGAATTTGCGGGTTGTTTTCCCTGTTGTTCAGAAAGGAACTGGCGCCACTGTTTCCAATATGAAAATATATTTTTCTGTTTTCTTCGCGCGCTCCTATAGCGGTGTTTTGTAAAACGATATTTTTATAGCCGTTGGCTTTGATGCTATTCAAAAATTCCATATAAATCATCGGAATCGGCTCATAAGCAAAGATTTGTTTACAGTATGGAGCTAAAAGTAAGCTGTGCTGACCAATATTGCTGCCGATATCCAGAAATGTTTTTTCGCTGGAAAGTTCGCTGCGGATATCATCAATAATATCCTTTTCGTAAATACCATTTTCAAAAATATAATTATCAACAAATCCGAATTTTTTGTTAAGGAAAATCTTAGTTTTCCTTCCATTATAATTTATAGAGTACAACAACCTGTTATCCAGAAATGTTTTATTCTGTTTCCGTTTAATAAAATTGATTATGCCTTCCTGAAAGATGACTGAATTGATTGACTTTATGATACTCATGTGTGTTTTTTCTTTACATAAAAACTTTTTTAAACTGTTCCATCACTTGTTGCGGAAGAAATTTTTCATACGATCTTATAGCTGTTTTCGACAAATCAGTATCGAGCAGTATTTCTTTCAGCTCATTTTTATTTCGGTAAAGGTAAGCGTCGTTTCCCAATTCCATCAGGTGTGCTTTTTCGGGAGAGTCTGCATAGGTAATTACAGGTTTGTTTTGTAATACAAATTCAGCAACTGTGATACCGAAGGTTTCGCCCCTTTCACGTGCGTGAAGCAAAGCGCTGCACGTATTGATAAACTTTAATTTCCGTTTAATATCAGAGCTCGGAGGTAAAAAGATTATGTTTTTCGGTTGAGATTTCCACCATTTTGGTGTAATAAAAGGATCAACTCCCATAAATAAAAAATAAATGTCTTTGTATTTATGAGCAATCTGTTCCACTGTTTTTTGTGCAAAAAGTATATTAAAACTCTGTGCACCACCGTAATATCCAAATACTTTGGCATTACGAGAAATGTTGAGTTCGGTACGTAAATCCTCTTTAGTTTCAACCTCAAAATTTACCATGTGTGGAACAAACGGATATATCCCGCCAGACATTTCCTGCGCTAGCCACTCAGAAACGTAAGCGTAAACATTGCCATGAGGTTCGCAATGTTTAAAAACAGCATGAACAGCAGTTTTACATTCTTTGCTGAGTATGCCATCTACATCTCCGTTTTTGATTGCGTAAAGGAGATCGATATTATGTTTCTGAATCAGCGGATCTACTTCAGAAAAGTTTTGATATTCCAAAACGTTAAATCTTTTTTTGAATTTTTCGATTCCGAGGGGATGATTGGTTTTGCAATTTTTATTGTAAATAATGATAGATTCATTCCCCAAAATCCTCTCATTGAAATCAGCATAATCGTACATCGCGATTGATGTCCCGCGATAATTAAGTTCGTTTTCGTGGAAGAGGATTTTCATTTGAAAAACTTTTTAATTTTAGCCAGAACCCTTTGGTTTAAATGTTTCTTACCATATTTTTCCAGATCATGATGCTTGAAGAGACCTTCTCCCTGAGCGATTTTAAACGGCTGCTGAACCCACCATTCTGCAATATCCCGTTCGAAATGTTCAGAAGACACTGCAATGTCGTAAATATTTTTGAAGAAGAACTCTTTGCGAAGCATAAAAGGATTGTTGGTCCAGTTTGCCCACCGTGCTGTTGTAATAAAATACCCGTCTTTTTTCTGAATTTTATCCGGGAAAGATTCTGCCGGATCTAACCAGTATAATGATTCCAACAGATGTGGCGAATTTACTTTATGCCAAGTGTCATAATATTGTAATTCTTGTCCTTTGTGACGAAGTGAATGTAAAGGGTATCCGGGATTCTTCCGACTTCTGTAGCGTATAATATCGAAGCCGTTTTGTAACAGTGCCAGTCCAGATTCAATTCTGTCAAGGAGCATATCTTTATTTTCAGTCAGTTTCCAGTCATGTTCGAGAAAGAGGATGGTATCGTATGTTGCATTTTCAATCAGTTTAGAAATTCCTTTTCCGATTCCTATATTTTCTTGTAATCCTATATATTGGATTCCGAATTTTTTGGCCAGTTTTTTATCTTCAGTACTTACCTCCTGAAAAAGAATGGTAATATCGTCCGAGAGTTCCAAAAGCCCGTTTTTGCGGTAGGAAGCCAGCGTGTTTTTCAGCGTTTTACCGCTGTTCCAGGAAAGAATGCCGATGCTGATGGGGAGTGTTCTCATAGAATTATTTGATTAACTTATTATTGGTGGCTTCTCCCATTAGAGCAACTATTTTTTTAGTATAATTTTCCCATGTTTGGTCCTTTACCAGTTCATGTGCCCGCATACATAATTTCTCGTATTCGCTTATCTCCATTGTCAGAATTTTACGGATTGCAATAACAATTGTGGGGACATCAGTATCTTCTAAAAAGACTCCGAAATCGTTTTCTTTACCATAATCCAATATAAAAGCATCATATGGTTTAATAATAATCGGTGTGTAGTAGTACATGCACTCAATAGTGCTGGAGTATGCTGCCCAAATTTCTGAAGGGTTTACAAGAATTTTTGTATTGACGAGTAAATCATAATACTTTTTATTTTGTGCCGGATCTCCTTTGTCCAGATAATCATGACAAATAATATTGCGGTCACTTTCTTCCAACAGAAGCCGGTCTTTGGGCAGATTAATAAAGTTCACTGTCAGCTCTGGGAAATCCTTCTGCAATATGCGTTGTGCCTGCACCAGTTTTCTTGCACCTTTCAAATATTTCGCAGATCCTATCATCAGTAGTTGCTGCGATTTTTTTTTTCGGACGATAATTTCCTGCGGGTCTGTTTTGCTAAAATTAATATCGTTTACGACATTACTTCCCAAATGATGCACTTTTTTACCATGCCTTTCAGAAATCAGCCGTTGAGCATCTTTGAAGAGCGATACCACAATTTCGGATTTATTGAAAGCCGTATGCTGATAATTGATAAACCATTTTTCAAAGAAATACGGTTTTCTTTTCTGGCGGTCCAGAATTATCATATCGTAAGTCCAGTCGTGCAGAAGGAGAGTGGGTGTATTGCTGAACTTATTATAAAAATCAAAACTGAGAATAACAGCAAAATATAGATCAGGATTGTTTCTGATTGCTTTGTTGATTTTTTGATAAGCTAAATATCTGTGGATGGGAGTTTTTATGAAACTGTATTCCTGTTTGTGGAATAGTCTGGATAGTATTTTTCCTGCATACCTCTTCCACAGCGATTCATACTTTTCATTGGGTGCAATGTTAACCCGTATGATTTCAAAGCCCTGCTTTTCAAGGTTCTTAGAGAACAGGAAAGGAACGTTGGACCATGCCTTAGGTGATGTAGAGTCGCCGTAGCAAACAAAAAGAATTTTCTTACCCATCAAAATTAATTAGAGATTTAGAAAAGGATTAGGTGCTTCCAAAATTTGCTTCCTATAACTTTCTATTTCATGAAAAGTTGGCAAAAAATAATCCATCATTTTTCGCTGTTCAGTGCGTTCTTTAGAATAGCCCTTCAGCGTAAACTTATAAAAATCTTTCCAGAGTTTCCTTTTTTCTTTTTTCGGATCAAAATGGATGGAAGGATTCATATAATCGGTCTGTTTCTGCAGTCTTAAAGACAGCCATTTCTCTTTATAGGTTTCCTCTGCACTTTTTTCTACTGCAAAAGTCTGCTTCGTGTCATGTACTGCACGGCTTTGCGGACAAACCAGTATTTTTTTATGCCGAAATTTCACACGGTTGATATAATCATAATCTTCGCCGTAATGAAAGTAGAAAGGATTAAAGCCGCCCACCGTTTCTATTGTCTTTCTTGGTAAAAACCAATGTGCCGCATTTACAAAATCGATTTCATAGTATGACTGCAACTTCTCCAAAAACAAATCAGAAACAAGACGGTTGATTTTTGAGTATTTCCCCAAGTAATTTTCAAAATGAAGATCCAGTTTTTGCTCACTCCCATCCAAATGCATCGGACTCAAAATCCCAATTTCTTCTTTATTGGGATATTTTTCATACACCTCCAACAGTTTCTCCACAGCATCCGGAAAGATCCAGGCATCCTGATTCATAAGGTAAAAGAAATCGGCTCCGTCTCTGTATGCTTTTTCAATACCGATATTATTGGCTTTTCCAAAACCGAGGTTTTCCGGCGACTGTATGAACTGCACTTCCTGGAAATGCTCCTGAATATAGTGCTGTGTACCGTCCGAAGAACCATTATCCACCACGATTACTGAAAGCGGTACAGCCGACGTGCGCAAACTGGAAAAGCAGCGCTCCGCCCATTTCATTGCGTTGTAGGTGACGATGATGACACTGGTTTTAGTTTGTTTCATGGTCTCATAAAGAATTATTTTTAAAACCTTTGTTGATGGAAATCATTTGGAGGATTTAGAACGATTCAATTTTATGGCGTTGTAGTTGAAATTGATGACAGTTTATTTAGGATTTATTTTGATATTTCTGGTTGTATGATATCTGGTAATAAAGATAATAATAAATTTTCTTTCCTATTTGATAATAATGGTTCAAACTTAAATGACCAAACGGGAAATATCGCAAACTCCTGAGAATATTGGTAGTAGAAACTGAATTGTATTTCAAATACGTGTCGAGAAATGAGAGAAAAGTATGGAACTCGATTGCGGGAATTTTCTTTTCGTTAAAGTTGGATCCCAGATGCTTCCTGACTTGGATATTATTTTGAAACCATTCGCAGTTAAAAGTGCCCTTGGAAAAATGTTCGATTAACACATCGTTAATTACATAATTTTTCATTGTGAGTGCCACTTGTAAACTGATATCAAGGTCGTAGGAATGAAATCCCTTTAGTTTTTCATTGAAATGAAATTGTTGAAAAACATCTTTACGCATCGCAAGAAAAACACCATCCAGCGCCAAAACTGATTTAACGCAATTCATCGACAAACGTTCCTGAATAGGATTTTCTGTACCAAAGCTTTGAATGATATTAATGAAGTGATGGCTATTATTACCAACATTCCAACCAGAAGGTGCTGTAGGAACATAGTCGGAACCAGCGACACCAACTATTCCTGTTGTCATGTCCTCCAAATGCTTTATAAGTTTTTCGCCCCAGTTTTGGGTATGGAACAAAACATCTTCATGTAGGAAAAGCAAATTTTCGAACCTGGCCTTTTTTGCGCCCTTATTGTATGCTTCGGCAATTCCCATAAGTCCCGGATTTTCAATTTTTATGATTTCATAGGGCACGCCAACCGTTTCTGCAATGTTTTTTTCCAGTGCAAAATAGTATTTCGGTTGATATGAGGAGATAATGATGGAGATCATTTGGAGAATATTGTAATCATTCTGAACAGACCCTTAGTCAATATGTTCTTGCGTATTTGCGTCAACAATAGTTGGTATTTTTTAGAAATTGAAAGGTTTTCATTTTGCAATTTATTTACCCTCTTCACAACGTCAATATAGTTTCCATATTGCTTTATGTAAAGTTCCTTGTGTTTTTCGAAAATTAAACTTTTTATTTTATTTTTCTTTTGCGTAGATTGATTGTATTCTGTATCCCTAGATATCTCTTTTCGGCGGTAATTGAAACCCAGGTAATCGAGTTGAAGAACTTTTTTATTTGAATTTTTCAGCAGATTAATCCAAAATTCCCAGTCTTCCATTCCATCATAAAATTCCACGTCATACCCGCCAATTTTTTGCCATTTCTCTTTTTGGAAAAAGGCAGCATTGAAAATTTGGTTATCTAATAGAAGTTGGTCAAAATTGAAAGCAGGCAGTCTGAACTCCTCGTTTACTATTCCAAATAATACTGCTTTACAATAAATAATGTCATAGTTTTCCAGAAATTTCTCTGCTGCTAATTGCAAATATTGTGGATTAATCAAATCGTCGGCATCTAAAGGTAATATCCAAGTTCCGTTTGCTATTTCAATGCCAAAATTCCTTGCGCATGCAACGCCACCGTTTTCTTTTACAAAATATTTAAAGCGAACATCGTTTTCCAACCATTGCTTCACAACATCATCTGTATTGTCGGTGCTTCCATCATTCACAATAATACATTCCCAGTTTTCGTAGGTTTGATCAAACACTGACTGCAGGCACTCGTCTAAGTACTGCGCTTGGTTGTAGCAGGGTACAATGATGGAGATTAGCGGATTCATTTCTTGGAATATAGGTGATAATAAAGCTTGGGTAACAAGAATATTTTTTTGTATTCGCCCAGGTTAAGGTAAATTTTAAATAGATTAATTCTTAAATCGGTAGGTGAATTTTGGAAGGCATATTTTATTTGATTCTGTATTTTGCTTACAATATAAAATTTTGGAAGCACTTTATAATATCTCGTAATAAAAAACTCTTCAAGATAATGCATTGCAATTTCTTTTTGATTATAATTGTCACTTCTTCCCGAAATATTTCCATTACTAATCCGTATTTCGACAGAAGCCTTAGGAATAAAGATAATCGGCTTGTTTTCAGAAAATTCCAAGATAGCAATATCGTCTGAACCCCATGCAAGAAGAAGCTCTTTAAATTTATATTTTTGATAAGATATGGTTCTAAAAATATGTTCCGAAAGACTGGATCTGTCCCCATTAATAAACTTATTCTCCCAGTTTTCAATCGGAGTGAGGGTTTTCGGATAATTTGAATAGGAACTAATAGGGGCTCCTGTGTCATCTATCCATCTTTGAGAGTACTTTACAACATTTGATTTTTCACTGTCAATCACTTCGATATTATTATAAAATTCCTCCACGAAATTCTCTGAAATCACATCATCATCGCCCAAAATCTGGAACCAATCTTCCTTCACATTTTCGAGTATCCGTTCCCACTGCAAGGCCAGATTTTTACCGCCCAAATTTTCCTTATAATCGTAGTAATAATAATTGCGCGGTGGGAAATATTTTTGGATGAGCGGCAGCGGATCGTGCGGGCTGGCATCATTCCCAATATACAGCTTAAACCGTTTGTCGGTTTGTGCGGCAACGGATTTCAGGGTTTCTTCAAAGAAATCCGGGTTGTAGTAGGGAATGACGATGGCGAGTTTGTTCATATCGATTTGAGCATTTTTAAGCCCGTAATAAACATTATAGGTTTTATACCTAAATTTAAGTATGAGATTTATTCTAATCTTCTAATTAGTTTGCCGGGGTTTCCAGCTACTACACAGTTTGCGGGAAATGACTTAGTTATTACACTGTTTGCTCCTATAATTGTATTGTCTCCAATAGAGACATTGGGTAATATGCAAACACCCTCACCAATCCAAACATTTTTACCAATAATTACAGGGCCGGGACTATATAATTTTCGTTTATTAGGTGGAGTTAGAAGTGCTGTTTTATCGATTTTGCCGTGAAAATGATCTGTGATAAACACTTTGCTGGCAATCAAAGTATTATCCCCAATTACTATTTTATTAATTGCGCCAATATGGTTATCCCTCACTAAATTTACGTCGTTTCCTATGGAAATAATTGGATTAAATTCATCTCCGTTATACCAATCAACAGCTTCAATTGTATTGCGTTCATGTTGTCCAAAATTATTTCCTATTTCAATATAATGAGGATTGAAGAAGGTACAATCTTTTCCCAAATGAAAATTTGCTCCAATTTTTTTGAATTTTATATTTTTTACTTTTTCCTCTTCTTGGTTCTTTTTTTTAGTTTCTAATAAAAAATATAACTTGTTAATAATGAAGTTCTTTATTTTAATCATGTTGTATGTTACTGCCAAAATCCAGAGTTATAAACTTTTCCAATATTAAACGTCTCTAAGTGAGAAAATTCATCATTGTTATTCAAGACCGTAAAAGAACAGCAGTTATCAACGACATCATAAGGGGCGCTTCCGGGTTTATAAATGTATATGCTCAAACAATAATTTCCTTTAACAAGACTTTCGTTGTGGAGGGTAAATTCATATTCTGACTTACCATTAATAATAGGAGTTTTCGAAGAAAATAACACAAATTCATCAATATCCATGACTCTTATCAAAATAAAAGTATCATTGGATTTTGCAAGCTTATTGCTGATATGGATTTGAAATTTTATATTTTCATTGCTGTAAAATTCATTGCTATTATTTATAATTTCTGCGGATTTTACATATATATCGCTATTTTTGTTAGCGGTATATTTCTCATAATCATTTGCTACACTCGATCTATATTCATCGGCAACAGTTTCAATATTCCCCACACTTTTTAATTTTCCGTTTTCCAACAAAATTCCTCGTTGACAAAGATTTTTGATAGCCGACATATTATGGCTTACAAATAAGATGGTCCGGCCTTCGCCCTTGCTTACATCGCCCATTTTGCCCAGACATTTTTTCTGAAATTCCGCATCGCCAACTGCCAAAACCTCATCCACAATCAAAACCTCGGACTCCAGATGTGCCGCCACGGCAAATGCCAGGCGCACATACATCCCGGAGGAATACCGTTTTACCGGAGTGTCAATATAGCGTTCCACACCGGAGAAGTCCACGATCTCATCAAACTTGCGGGTAATTTCCTTTCTCGTCATGCCCAGGATGGCTCCGTTCAGATAGACGTTTTCACGGCCGGTCATTTCAGGATGAAAACCGGTTCCCACTTCCAGGAGAGATGCAATTCTTCCGTTGGTGTAAATTTTACCGGTGGTGGGTTTGGTGACTTTGCTTAAAAGTTTTAACAGTGTAGATTTCCCGGCACCGTTTCTGCCGATAATTCCTACCGCGTCGCCCTGTTCGATCTCAAAATTGATGTCGCGCAGGGACCATACATATTCGGAGTTTCCTTTTGAACTTCGGTCGTTCGTTTCACCAATTTTCAGGTAAGGATCTTCCTTTCCGCGGATCTGTGCCCAGAAACGGTTCAGGTCGTGCGAAAGTGTACCGGTTCCCACTTGTCCGAGGCGGTATTGTTTTGATATATTTTCTGCTTTTAATGCGAGCATCTTTTGGCTGAGGTTTAGGGTAAGGATTAAACAGTGTCCATGAAACTTTTCTCCACTTTGTTAAATACGACGGTGCCTACCGATAACATTACGAAAATAATAATGGAACTGATGAGGAGCATTTCCGGTGAAAAATCCCCGGAGCCCAGCCAGCCGTATTTAAAACATTCGAAAATTCCGGTAAGAGGATTATAGAAAGCGATTTTCTTCCATATTCCCGAGAGTGATGAAAGCGGATAAATCACCGGTGTGGCGTACATAAACAAACTTACACCAAATCCCAGAAGCATCTGGAGGTCGCGGTATTTTGTGGTGAGCGACGAAATAATCATTCCTGCACCCATTGCAAATGCAGCCATCAGTATGATTAGCAAAGGTGTTGCAAGCAACCACGCATTTGGAGTGATATCTCCTTTTACCAAATAATAAATCCAAACCATAAGGAAAAGGATAAACTGTACACCAAATCTCATGAGGTTAGAAATTACAATTGTAATCGGCATTACGAGCCGCGGAAAATAAACTTTTCCGAAAATCGAAGCGTTGCTTGTAAAAACGGATGAAGCACTTGTTAAGGAAGTTGAAAAATAATTCCAAAGCGTAACTCCTGAAAGATAAAAGAGAATCTGTGGTAAACCGTCTGTAGAAAGGCCTGCAATCTTCCCAAAAACCACAACA
Organism: Chryseobacterium senegalense; assembly: GCA_001403755.1. GTDB lineage: Bacteria > Bacteroidota > Bacteroidia > Flavobacteriales > Weeksellaceae > Kaistella > Kaistella senegalense. The sequence continues at coordinate 389,905 of CYUH01000014.1, forward strand.
AAAACAATCGTAGTGAAAATAGGATTGATGAAAAACCAAATCGGGCCCAGAATCGTTTGCTTGAAACTGGATACAAAATCCCGTTTTACAAACATATAAACTAAATCTTTGTATCGCCAAACTTCGCCTAATTTCAAATCGAAAAGGGAATGTTTCGCTTCAATGGTTTCGGTCCATTGCTGTTGCGGTTCGATCATTTGTGAAAAGAATAAATTTTTGTCAAAAATAAGGTAAATTATTCAAATTTTGAAAGCTGAAGTTTCCCGATAAGCAAAGACCCTAAAAATAGCGGAACATAAAGCCTTATCTCATATATAATTCCCGCATAAAAACACATTGCAATATAAGGAATAGAGAAAAAATGGAATAGTAAAATAAGATTTCTATTGTGTTTGTCTTTTACTAATACTAATGTCATAAAGAAAAATACCACACAAAACAAAATTCCTAACCAATTTTTGAAATCGCTGAAATTCTGCAGGAAAAGATTACCGTCATTGGTGGTGAAAGTACCTTGTGAATACCGTATCCCTAGATAGATTGCGAAAAAAAATATGCCCAAGATTAGCACTGGAACAATACTTTCTTTTTTGATTCCGAATTTTGCATAGAGCAATGTTGCAGCAAGCGAAATTGACAATGCCGAAGATTCTCTGTTAAAGGTAGAAATTGCCAAAATCGCGATCATTATGATGAGATTTTTAACCGAAGTTTGTTCCAGATATTTCAATAAAAACCAAAAGAAAATCAATAGTAAAAAATAACTCGAAATATCATAAGGAACAAGCACAAACTGAGAGATACCAATTGTGAAGATGCATATCGCAATCAGCAAAATTGTTTCGGACGAGGTTGCGACGAAATTTTTCGTTTCGGTAATCATAACCATCACAACAGCGGAAAGCATCAGAAAGAATGTATTCAAAATATAAAAAGACAAATACATTTTCGGGTCAGAAGCTGGATTGAAGAATTTTAATTTAAATATTTGATAATCAATATTTAATGAAGATAGTAAATCATAGATTCCCAGTAAAAAATAACCGCTGAGTTTTCTATACTGATAAATTCCAGATTGAAATTGATCCTGAAAATCTGCGTAGTTGAGGATCTTGGATGAGTAAATATTTCCAAACGAGAAATACACAAAACTATTGACCACCAAAGCCAATAATGTTGCAAAAACGAGTTTGGAAAATAAATTTAGTTTCAAATCAGGTGTTTTTTAATAGAGTAGTGCAGAGTCTTGCATCGATTGTTGCAAATATAAAGAAATTACACATTGTGGTCTGATTTTCAAGATTCAATTCTCTAAGCTATTTTGCAGTTTTATCAAAAATGTGTATATTTGCATCGGATTTACGGAAAATAATGAAAAGGCCTTCGCAAGAATGCCTTTTTTCGTAATTCAAATTAAGGATATGGAATTTAGAAAAAAAATAGAAGAACTGCTTCATCAGTTTTTAGCGGAAAGAACGGATTTGTTCCTCATAGATCTGAAGTTTTCAGCAAGCGACGATATCACGGTAATTCTCGATGGGGACAATGGTGTGACTTTGCAGGATTGTTTGGATGCGAGCCGTGCGATTGAATTCAATATGGATCGTGAAGAGCATGATTTTTCTCTTCAGGTAATGAGTGCAGGATTGAGTGAGCCGTTGGTGACGCCAAGACAATTTAGAAAAAACTTGGGTCGCGAACTTGATATTCTCCTTGCCGATTCCACAAAAATCGAGGGAGAACTTGCAAAAGTAGAAGAGGATTATATCACCTTGCTATTGAGGTACAGAAAGCCTAAAGAAATAGGTAAAGGGAAAGTAGATGTAGAAGAAGAGAAAGAAATTCCTTACACAGAGATCAAAAAAGCATTGGTGGCAATAAAGTTTTAAAAAAAAGAAAGGTTATTCAACGGAATATCCGGAAAAAATATAATAGTAATTTCATTGTAGTTAAAAGGGCTTCGGCGCCTTCGACTTCTCCCGGCATCTCTCGGGAATTTAATAATAAAATAAAAAATAATGGACGGTTTAGCATTGATTGAAGCATTTGGCGATTTCAAAGAAGATAAAAATATCAGCAAGATTGATCTGATGGCGATTATTGAAGATTCACTGAAAACTTTACTTAGAAAAAGGTATGATTCTGATGATCACTTTGATGTAATCGTGAATCCTGATAAAGGAGATTTTCAAATCTTTTTAAACAAAACAATCGTTGAAGACGAAATGTCAGAAGATGATGATTTGGAAATTGAAATTTCCGAAGCTAAAAAAATAGATCCAACTTTCGAGGTAGGTGAAGATTTTACTGAAGAAATTCCAATCGAGAAATTGGGAAGAAGAAGTATTCTTACTTTAAAGCAAATCCTCGCTACAAAGCTTCAGGAGCACAACAACGGGGTTTTATATGATCAGTTCCGTGATAGAATCGGGGAAATTGTTGTGGGAGAAGTTCACCATATTCGTCACAAACACGTGATTTTGTTGGATGATGAAGACAATGAATTTATTTTGCCAAAAGAAAATCAGATTCCTTCGGATTTCTTCAAAAAAGGAGAAAACGTAAGAGCGGTAGTAGAAAGTGTAGATTTCAAAGGAGCAAAACCACAAATTATTGTTTCCCGAACTGCACCGAAATTCCTGGAAAAACTTTTGGAGCTTGAAATTCCTGAAATCCAGGATGGTACCATTATCTTGAAAAAAGTGGTGAGAATCCCGGGTGAAAAAGCGAAGATCGCGGTAGATGCCTACGATGACAGAATTGATCCTGTAGGAGCTTGCGTGGGGGTTAAAGGATCTAGGATTCATGGAGTAGTACGAGAACTGAAAAACGAAAATATTGATGTAATTCAATGGTCTAAAAACCCTGAAATCTTGGTGAAAAGAGCATTAGGAAACATCACGATCAACAAAATTGAGATCAATCCGGAAACACAGTATGCCTTAGTTTATACGCCGGTTGAGGAGATTTCACGAGTGATTGGTAAGCAGGGACAAAACATCCGATTAGCTTCTTGGTTAAGCGGTTACGAAATCGATGTTTATAGAGAAGCTAGCGAAGACGACGATGTAGAATTGAAAGAATTCGCAGGTACCGAAGAAGGCGATATCGAACAATGGATCATCGACGAATTCCAGAAAGTAGGACTTACTACAGCGAAAAGCATCTTGGACAAAGAAACCGATGCACTATTGAAAATGGTAGATTTGGAAGAAGAAACCATTGAAGAGGTAAAACAAATTTTGAAGGAAGAGTTTGAAGACTAATCCTTAAAAATATTCATATTAAAGGAAAAGCATTAACTTTACCGAAAATTAAATAAAAGTATAAATTATACATGCCCAAAATTAGATTAAACAAAGCGGTTAAGGAATTTAATATCTCGATGTCACGATTGGTAGAATTTCTACAATCCAAAGGTATTGAGGTAGAAAATAACCCCAACGCTCAATTGGAAGAATCGGCATATTCTGCATTGGAAGCTGAGTTCGCCAAAGATGGTGCACAAAGAAAAGCTTCTCATGAGGTAGTGATGATTAAAGTTCCGGAAGAGAAACTGGAAATTGAACCTTCAAAACCTGAGGTAATAAGAGCCAAAGCAAGCCTGAGACCTGAAACAAAAGTTTTGGGTAAAATAGACCTTGAACCCAAAAAAGCTGACGTTCTGAAAGAAGTGAAGCCAGAGGCAACTCCGAAAGAAGAACCGGCTCCGAAAGCAGAAGTTACCGTAACTCCTGCACCTTCTGAAAAACAAGAATTTAAGGTATTAGATAAAATCGATTTATCACAGATCGAAGGTCAACGACCGAAATCTGCTAAAAAAGAACAATCAAAAAAAGAAGCAGAAAAGCCCACTCCAAAAGCGGAGGAAGTTCCTGCTCCAAAAGCTGAAAATACAGCACCTGCTGTTGAAAAACCTGCAGAAACAACCAATGTTACTAGCGAAGAGCCAGCACAAAACGATAAAATAGAAACTGTTTACCAGAAACTGGAAGGTGTAAAAATCCTTAAACAAACGGTTGATCTTTCTCAATTCAATAAGCCAAAACCACAAGGCGGAGCCAATAGTGCAGCGGCGAAAAAGAAAAGAAAAAGAATCGAAAAGCCGAATACTCCGGGAAGTAACACCCAAGGACAAGGAAATAACCAAGGGAATCGGCCGCAAGGTCAGGGAGGTAATAACAACCGCCCGCACGGACAAGGTGGAAACAGAGGTGGTTACCAAGGTGGCGCAAATGCTGGGAAAGGTGGAAGCCGAAGAGGCGCGCCTACAATGCCGGTAGAGCTTACTGATGAGCAGGTTAAGAATCAAATTAAAGAGACTTTAGAAAAACTCACCAATAAAGGAGGGAAAAATAAAGGAGCGAAATATAGAAAAGAAAAAAGAGTTTACCGAAGAGAGCAGGATGAGCTTCAACAAGAAATTGATGCAGCAGACAGAACGCTTAAGGTAACCGAATTTATTACTGTTGGGGAATTAGCAAGTTTAATGAATGTGAGCCCTACAGAAGTAATTTCTGCATGTTTCTCACTTGGAGTAATGGTGACCATGAACCAGCGATTAGAAGCAGATACTTTATTGCTGGTAGCTGATGAATTCGGGTATAAAATTGAATTCTCTGATGCGGATCTTGAAGAATCTGCGGTTGAAGAAGATGTAGATAAAGAAGAAGATTTGATGTCAAGAGCTCCCATTGTTACCGTAATGGGACACGTGGATCATGGTAAAACATCTTTACTCGATTATATCAGAAAAACCAACGTAATTGCCGGTGAATCCGGAGGTATTACCCAGCACATTGGTGCTTACAACGTGAAATTGGAAAATGGTCAACGAATTACCTTCCTTGATACACCAGGTCACGAAGCGTTTACTGCCATGAGAGCACGTGGAGCACAAATCACCGATATCGCAATTATTGTGATTGCTGCCGACGATGATGTAATGCCGCAAACCAAAGAAGCAATTTCTCACGCACAGGCTGCTGGAGTTCCGATGATTATCGCTTTAAACAAAGTGGATAAACCAAACTCTAACCCGGACAACATCCGTCAGCAACTTTCAGGAATGAATATTCTGGTAGAAGAATGGGGAGGAAATGTGCAATCGCAGGAGGTTTCAGCGAAGTTTGGTAACAATATGGATGCGTTACTCGAGAAAGTATTGTTGCAGGCAGAAATGCTTGAGCTAAAAGCAAATCCAAATAAAAACGCACAGGGTGTTGTTATAGAAGCTTCATTAGATAAAGGTAGAGGATACGTCTCTACACTTCTGGTACAAACAGGTACTTTAAAAGTAGGAGATTATGTACTTGCCGGAAAAAATCACGGTAAAGTAAAAGCAATGCTGGACGAAAGAGGGAAGCCAATGGAGTCTGCAGGTCCGTCAATCCCGGTTACAATATTAGGGTTAGACGGCGCACCTACTGCGGGTGACAAATTCAGAGTATTTGCAGATGAAAGAGAAGCGAAAACCATCGCAACAAAACGTGAGCAACTCCAAAGAGAGCAATCAATCAGAACCAAAAAACACCTTACATTGGATGAATTGGGAAGACGAATCGCACTTGGAGATTTCAAAGAATTGAATATTATCCTGAAAGGGGATGTGGATGGTTCTGTGGAAGCGCTTTCCGACCAGTTGCAAAGACTCTCAACCGAAGAGATCAGTATCAATATTATTCACAAAGGAGTTGGTCAGATTACAGAATCTGATGTGCTTTTAGCAGCGGCTTCTGATGCGATTATGATTGGTTTCAACGTGAGAGCAGGTGCCAATGCAAAAGATTTGGCTGATAAAGAAGAAATCGAAATTAGAACGTATTCAGTTATTTATAAAGCGATCGATGAAGTGAAAGAAGCGATGGAGGGAATGCTTTCTCCAGAAATTCAGGAACAGGTGATCGGAAACGTAGAAATCCGCGAAACCTTCAAAATCACCAAAGTAGGAACGATTGCAGGATGTATGGTCCTTACCGGAAAAGTAACGCGAAACTCGAAAATCCGCTTGTTGCGTGATGGTATCGTGAAATTCGATGGCGAACTTGAAAGTTTGAAGCGTTTCAAAGACGATGTGAAAGAAGTAACCAAAGGTTACGAATGCGGACTGAACATCAAAGGATACAACGACATCGAAGTGGGCGACATCCTGGAAGTTTACGAGGAAGTAGCAGTGAAGAAAAAACTGAAATAACGACCTTTAAATATTATAATAAAAGCTGTTTCACTATTTGTGGAACAGCTTTTTTTATGATCGAGTCGCATGTTGTACTTCGTTCAGAGAGATTGTTACAAAATATTTTAAATTTGGATTAATTTAGAGGCATTCTAAATTATTCTGAGAAAATTTTCAGTTTTATAAAAAACTAGCGAAATGAAATCATATAAATTATGGAATTATCAATTATTTACAAAAAATTCACCAAAATATGAATTGATACCGGAAAAAAACTGCGATAAATTGAACAAAACGAAGGACTCTTTGGTGGAGGTTGTTTGCCGTGTTAAAAATAATTAACATATTTGCACTATAATATTAAAAAGTGTTAATATGAATGTGAAATTAAGAGTTTTAAGTATTGGTGTAGTATTCTTTGCTGCTCAATATGTGTCAGCACAGGCTGATTCCAGTAAGGTGCAAGACATTCAAGAGGTGGTGGTAGTTGGATACGGTACACAAAAGAAAACCGATGTGACTTCTTCTGTAAGTATGGTAAAGGGTGAGGCAATCGCCAACTTGAATACCCCAACTTTCGAAGCTCAGCTTGCTGGTCGTTCTTCTGGGGTACAGGTAGTAAGCAGCTCCGGAGATATCGGTAGAGCACCTACTGTAAGAATTAGAGGGGTGAATACTATTTCGTCTGGAACATCACCACTTTACGTAGTTGATGGAGTTCCAATTTTTGCAGGCGATACCGGTGGTGGTAACACCTACGCAAATGCGCTAGCAGATATAAATCCATCCGATATTGAAACAATGACTGTTTTGAAAGATGGTGCAGCTACTGCGATTTATGGATCTCGTGCTGCGAATGGAGTTATTTTAATTACTACTAAAAAAGGCAAAAGTGGCCGTTTTTCGGTAAATTACAATAATATGTTCAGTGTGGCAAGTGTTGTGGAAAAGCTTGATTTGTTAAGAACTGCAGATTTCTTGACGATTTCAAATGAAAAGGCAGCAGCAGCAGGTACTGTCTGGGCTAACGGAAGTCAGTTTGATACTGATTGGCAAGATGCGGTACTTAGAACAGGTACCCAAACTGATCATTTCTTGTCGATGACAGGAGGATTGGGTAAAGGAAATTACTATGCATCTTTAGGGTACACTAAACAGGAAGGGATCATTAAGCCAAATTCAATGGAGCGAATTTCCCTTAGAATGAACGCTGATCAAAAAGTAACAGATTGGTTTAAACTTTCAACCAATATGTCATATACAGAAACTGGTTATGTAGGTTTAAATAATAATTATAATGGTATTTCTGGAGCAATGTTTAACGCTGTTCGTCAGTTGCCGAACACGCCAATCTATAATCCAGCTACGCCAACGGGATACAATATTTATACCCTAAATACCGTAAGCCGCGTAGGGCAGTGGGATAACTTCATACCAATCACAAGTGATCTGACAAATATTGCTTACGTAGTAAATAATAATAAATATTCATCAGATCTTACTCGATTTATAGGAAGTATTGCTGGGGATGTGAAATTTACTGATTGGTTAGACTATAAATTGCAAGTAAGTAAAGATCGTTCTGTAACAACTGGATTCCTTTATTGGAACAGGGTTCATGGCGATGGATTTTCCAGAGGAGGTTTCATAGATAATAATTATTTAAATCTTGATCGTTGGAATATTCAGAATATTTTGAATTTTAATAAAACTTTCGGTTCTCATAACGTGAACGTGGTGTTGGTCAACGAATATCAAAAGCAGAGGTCAAATTCATTCTATGCTGATGGACAAGGTTTATCCTCTGATTTCTTCGGAGATGTTGGGGTAATTTCAGGTTCTTATGCTACTCAATTATCCGGTGGGGCAACTAGTGAAAACGGATTGATTTCTTATGCAGCAAGATTGAGTTATAACTATGCTAACAAGTATTTCATTCAAGGAACGATTAGAAGAGACGGATTGTCCGCATTGCCAACAGAGAATAAGTGGGGGAATTTCCCAGGTTTATCTTTGGGGTGGACCGTATCTAACGAAAATTTCCTTAAAGATAATGCAACTCTTTCTGAGTTGAAATTAAGAGCGTCTTACGGTAAGGTAGGGAACACAGATATCGGAAATTATCCTTATCTAGGTCTTTATAATAGTTTTAAATATGCGGATTACAACGGTATAGGTTATTCTCAGGCGGGTAATGACCAACTGAAATGGGAGACAAATACCAAGAAAAATATTGGAGCTGATTTTGGTTTACTAGGAAACAAAATTACTTTCAGTGCGGATTATTTCATCAATGAAAACGACGGGTTAATTCTCGCAGTTCCATTATCTCCTTCATTGGGTGTTCCAGGAAACTCCATCAACAAAAACATTGGAAGTATGGAGAACAAAGGTTTTGAATTCACTGCAAATGCAAATATTCTTAAGAATGAAAACTTCAGCTGGAGCGTTGGTGGTAATTTGACCACGATGAAGAACAAAGTAACAGGTTTGGTTGATGGTAGCGATATTATCCAGTCTCAAAATGGTGAAACTGCCTATTTGATCAGAGAAGGAGAATCTCTACGATCTCTATATGGTTACAGATATTGGGGTGTGAACGCAGCAAATGGAAATCCGGTGTATTACAAGGCTGACGGAACACTAGTTCAGGCAAACATCGCAAATCAAGGTTATTATGTATTTGATCCAAATAATCCTGGAACATTAGGAGCAGCATCGTCATTAGCTGGTGCAGACAAGGTAATCTTAGGAAATACACTTCCAACTTATTTTGGATCAGTAAATACTGAATTTAAATATAAAAGGTTTGATTTGAATGTAATGGCAAGATTCAGTGGTGGAAACAGCATATACAATGTTACCAGAAGAGAATTGCTAAACCAAGATTTTTATAACAATGGTTCAGAGATTCTAGGAAGATGGCAAAGTGCTCAAAACCCTGGCGACGGCTGGACTCCAAGATTATACGGTGGCCGTGGTAACTTTATTAATTTAAATGGACAAGCATCATCTAGATTTGTAGAAAAAGGCGACTTCGTGAAAATTGATAACATTACTTTAGGATATTCTATCGATCCGGATATGCTTTCATCTATTCATCTTTCAAAGCTCAGAATTTATGGCGTGATTCAGAATGCGATTATGTTCACCAATTATTCAGGTGTAGATCCGGAGATGGAAAACCTCGGAATGGATTATAACTCAGTGCCAAGACAAAGAACAATTTCTTTTGGTATAAACGCAACTTTCTAAAAATTATAACAATGAAAATTAAAGATAATAAAACAAAAAAGTATTTTCTGGCATTTGTTCTCGCTGCTTTTACTCTTACGGGATGTAATCGGGACAATGTCATTGAATTACAGCCTTACAATCAAATCAGTGAGGACGTAGCTTTCAGTACCAAAGAGAACATTATTTTATCAGTAAATGGTATGTATCAAGCTGCGCAAATTGGACAGTACAATAATGCTAACCCATCTTCTGCCGGTAGAGGTTATCCTTTCGGAGCTGCATATTTTCAGCAAAATGATATGAGAGGAGAAGATATGGTAAATACTGCAGCATTCTATGCAATTACCTATACCGGAACATGGGATCCTTCTGGAGCTCTAAATACGGTGTATTATTGGATCGATACTTATAGATTAGTGAACCGAGCAAACTTGATTATTGAAGGGGTGACTAAAGCAATCGCAAATGGAACCATTTCAGCGGAAGAAGGGAATAATTATATAGGGCAGGCCTATTTCTTTAGAGCGTTCAGTCATTATGAGCTTCTCAATTTCTTTGCAAGACCTTATAACCATACTCCTGATGCTTCACATCTTGGAGTCCCTTATAGAGTAAAAGCAAGTAATTCCTTGTCAACCATCGAAGAAAACGCAAGTTTAGCGAGAGGTACGGTCGCGCAAAATTATACACAATTACTTTCGGATCTTGATCAGGCAGAATCTTTAATGACTTCCAAAACTACAAGAAGTGCAAAAGATGGAATTGTATATGCTAGTAAAGAAGCAGCCATTGCTTTGAAAACTAGAGTATATTTGAGTAAAAGAGATTTTCCTAAAGTTATTACTGAAGCCAATAAATTAAATGGACTTTATACTTTAACGCCAGATCCTAATACGCCATTTGCCAACAATTATGGGAACACTGAAAGTATCTTCTCTTTGGAAAACTCAGCAACCAATAACCCAAGTGTAAACGGAGCATTGGCTTCGCAATACAATGGTAGAGGATTAATCGCTATCAGTCCAATTATTTGGAATCAACCGTCATGGTTGGCTACTGATAAAAGAAGAGGAGCCAATCTAGTGCGGACTACTACTGCGGGAGTAAGATTTACCAATAAATACAAGGACACTTCTACGCTTACTGATGCATCTCCACTTTTAAGGTATGCTGAGGTATTATTGAACAGAGCGGAAGCAAAAGCTCGTTTAGGCGATGCCACTTATTTGGCGGATTTAAACATGGTGAGAAATAGATCTCTAGAGTCTCCTTCCACTCAGCAGTACGCAGCGTTCGCTACAACGGTTGATGCGGTAAAAGCAATCTTGCTAGAAAGACGAGTTGAATTTCTGGGTGAAGGGCTTCGTTGGAATACCATTCACAGATTACAGAATGATGATATGGCTCCTGTTTCAGGAATACCTGCAAAATATAGAAACGGACAAAACCCGACTGGCTCCGATTATAATATTGGAACATTGTATACAATAAAAGCGACTGATGTCCCTGCAATTTCGTACGACGACTATAAGTACGTATGGCCAATTCCAACTTTGGAAACCAGTGCTAATCCTGTACTTGCAGCTCAGCAAAACCCTGGATATTAAGAATATTTCAATATCAAAGTAAATTTTCGTTTGATAAAGCCTCCTTTAAAAGGGGGCTTTATTTTTGTTTTATAATTTTTCGATTAATTCTGTACCTAAATATCACTGGATCTCTTTAACAATGTTTTTTTTCTATTATGAAAAATTAAAATTCAGAAAAAATTCAAGTTATTTTATTTTTAAGCCATTTTTGAATTTGTTGGTTATTTCCCATTTTTCCAAACATTTGTTTGATTTTTCACTTGCAATATTCTTAAAACCCTTATTAATACTGTATTTTTCATTTCGTGAGCTTCATCTAACGGGTTTGTTAATGTTAATTTTAATTAACATATTTGCGCGAATAATATTAAAAAGTGTTAATATGAATTTTAAAATTAAAGCTTTAACTGCTGGTGTTTTGTTCTTTACAGGACAGGCAGTGATGGCACAAAAAGATTCGCTAAAAACGAAAAATATCGATGAGGTTGTACTCGTTGGTTATGGAACGCAGAAAAAATCAGAAGTAACTGGATCTATTGCAACAATCAAAAGTGATGTTTTACAAGAGCAGCCAGTAGCATCTGTTGAACTTGCATTGCAGGGGAAGGCTACTGGAGTACAGGTTGCAAGTACTGGGGGTAGAGCCGGAAACAATACTAAAATCAGTATTAGAGGGAACGGATCTTTAAGTGCTTCTAATAACCCATTGTATATTATCGATGGTGTTCCACAGGAAGGATTGGGTAACTTATCTCCTGAAGATATCGTAAGTATGCAAATTCTTAAAGATGCTGCTTCTAGTGCAATCTACGGTTCACGTGCATCTAATGGTGTTGTATTAGTAGAAACTAAATCCGGAAGATATAACAGCAGACCAACGGTAACTTTCAATAGTTCTTATGGTATTCAAGAAATTATCAAAAGACCTGATTTGTTGAACGGAGCGCAATATAAGCAAGTACACGATGTTGCAAGACAAAACTATCTAAATGATATTGCAAACGGTGTATTGTCTGCACCAGCTGCTGGTTCAGCAGGAGCATTGGCATTGAACAATCCAATGGCGAATTCCGGAATCAGTACAAATTGGATGGATTATGTCCTTCGAACAGGAGCAATCACCAATAATCAAATTGGATTTACTGCAGGTAATGAAAATTCTAAAGTTTATTTGTCTTTATCCAATATCAGCCAAGAAGGGATCATTAACAAAGATGAATATCAGGTTACAAGAATTAGATTGAATGTGGAGCAAAAAATGTCAGATAAATTCAAAATCGGCGTTAATTCTTACTATACTCAGTCAGATGCAGTTCCAATCGCAGATGATAATAACACTTATCAACCCTACAGTAACGCAATGGCCGCTGCGCCAAACAAAGCAGCTTACGCGGCAAATGGTTCTATCAACCGTAATATGAGCACCAATAACCCATTATTTGCATTCGAAAGAGTGGTAAGTGATAAATGGCAAAGATTGGGAGCAAATTTCTATGCTACTTATAATCCGATCAAGGAGCTTACTTTGAAAACAGCAATCAGTGGAAATCTTGCTGTAAACAGATATAACAGATACGATGCCCCTAATACGAGAAGAGGAGAGAGAGAAGGATTGCCTTACGGTTACGGGTATTACAGTACTGCTAATAACAGAGATTACTTGATTGAAAATACCGCGACTTATAACAAGAAATTTGTTGACGGAAAGTTAAATGTAAACGTAATTGCAGGTCAATCATTCCAAAACTGGCAATATGAAGACTCTTTCGTACAAGGAGAAAACTTCCCATCCAGTAATTTGCAGTGGTTAGTATCAGCTGCTACAATTAACCAGGGAAGATCGTACATGAATGAAATGGCTTTGGCTTCTTTCTTCGGTAGAGTACAGTTCAATTGGGATAATAAATACAACTTAATGTTATCTACAAGATATGATGGATCATCTAAATTTACTAAAGAAAACAGATGGGGGAATTTCCCGGCTGCTTCTATCGGATGGACAGCATCTAACGAATCTTTCTTTAATGTTCCTGTAATTAACGAATTGAAATTCAGAGCTTCTTATGGTTTCACCGGTAACCAAACAGGTATTCCATTCTCTGCAGGGTTAAATTTAATTGGTGCTGGACAAAACCACAACCAGAACCCAGGTATGGCAGTAACGGATCTTTTCAATCCTGATTTGAAATGGGAAAAAGGAGAATCTATGGACGTGGGGATGGATTTGTCAATGTTCAACAAAAGAGTGAATTTAAATGTTGACCTTTATGACAAAACTACCAACGATCTTTTATACAGATTGCCAGTGGCACAAGAAACAGGATTCCTTAACATGTTAAGTAATATTGGATCTATCAACAATAAAGGTATTGAAGTGTCTTTAGATACTAAAATTATTAGAACAGATAAACTAACGTGGGATTTTGGAGCTAATTTCTCTTACAATAAAAACGTTGTAGAAAAAATCGGTACTAAAACAGGATTGTTTACTACAGGATTTGCTTCAATCGTGAAAGAAGGAGAGCCTTTAGGATCTTTCTACCTTATCGAAGCATTGGGTGTAGCTAATGAAAAATATGAATACCGAAACGCTAGCGGTGCTGTGACCAAAGTGGTACAACCAGGAGATATGATTTATAATGATATCAATGGTGACGGACTTATCAATTCCGCGGATAGAAAAATCTTCAACGGAGGTATTGCGCCAATGTATGGTGGTATCAACACTAGAATTGCTTACGGTATCGTAGATTTATCTGCAAATGCACAATATTCTATCGGAAAGAAAATATACGCAATGTATAAAGAAGACCAAGTAGGAGGTGCTGCTATTGGATATCCTTCTTTCTCTGAAAATATGATTGGTGAGCAAATGAATTATTGGACTCCTGAAAATACCAATACCAATGTTCCAAGACCTCATCATGCAAGTGCAATTTCTTCTTGGAATAACCAAAGATCAACCAGATTCCTAGAAGATGCTGATTATTTAAGAATTACCGATATTACTTTGGGAGTAAATCTTAATAGCGAACATTTAGGATTTGTGAAATCAATGAGAGTTTACGCGCAAGTAAGAAATCCATTTACTTTCACTAAATACTCTGGTGTAGATCCTGAAACTTATTATGTAGATCAAACAATTAATGCTACGCAAAGTACAGCGGATACTTCCAAAATTTCATCGGGTGTGGATTTGAATGGAATTCCTAACGTGAAAGTTTATAGTTTAGGATTAAATATTAACTTCTAAGAATTAAATAAAATGAAAAAACTAAGTATATTATTACTTGCATTTGGTTTGCTATTCACCTCATGCGAAAGACAGTTGGAGATAGGATCTGTAGCTTCTTTAGATGCGAATGCACCACTATCTACCGAAGATGTAGATAAATTATTAACAGGGGCTTATAAAAGAGTGATGGAGCCAAGTGGTTATCCTTACTTCAACATCATGGCACCGGAAGTAATGGCGGACAATTTTAAGCCGGTTAAGTTCCAGTTCGTGCAACTTCAGTATTTATTCGAACATGTAGTTCCTCCAGGAGATATCTTGTTAAGCTACTACTACAAAGATTTTTATACTGCTATTGCTAGAGCGAACACCATTATTAAAGTTCCTACTGCAACTCCTGCGCAAATAGGTAAAGCTAAATATGTAAGAGCATTATCTTACCTTAGACTTCATGATTTGTATGAAGGAGTTCCATTGGTAGATGAAAATTATGTTTCCGGATCTATTGCACCAAGTACAAAAGCGCAAGTGCTAGACTTTATCATCACTGACTTAAAAGCTGCTAAAGCTAGCATCGAACCATTCAATGCAACAAATTCTTCTACAGCACAATTAACTCCAACAAAAGAAGCTGCGCAAGCGCTTTTAGCAAGAGTTTTAAGAATGAAAGGAGATATCGCAGCTGCAGGTGTAGAAGCGGAAGAACTTATCAAAAGCGGAAAATTCAGTATCTCAGCAAATCCGAAAGAGAACAGTTCGGAAGTGATCTTAAAATTTGCAGGTAACGTGGCGGAAGAGAACGGATGGTGGGGTTGGATTATGAGTTATGATGCAAAAACTTGGAACTGTTTCGCTGTGGCAGATGATTTATTGGCTTTGCTAGGAACTAATGATACGCGAAGAAGCTTATTCGACATCGCGCAAGCTCCTTCAACTGGTAATTTCGTTTTCTCTAATAAATATAGCAGAAACGATGATTCCGATCTATTGATCTCACGAATTCCAGAAATGTACCTAATTTCTGCAGAAGCAGGAAATACTGCAAGATTGGCAGAATTACAAAGCATCCGTCATTCAAACCTATCCCTAGATAACGAAAGAAGATTAGAGCTTTCTTTCGAATGGGTAAGATGGTCTGATTTGAAGTTGAAAGGTGAAACTTATAAATTACCTTTCCCTCAAGGCGCTGTAGATGCTAATGATCTTTTAGAAAACTAAAAAATTCAGTTAGAATATACAAGGCTGCTTCACAATTCGTGAAGCAGCCTTTTTTTATAATTTATTTGACTCTTTCTCAGTTTGATATATGGCTAAATGTTTTGGCGAGCCATCGAATAGTAAGGATATTACTTCTATTTGGTATTACACTGGAAAACAAAAACTATGTCGCAGATGTTTTTTATTATATTCTATGGATTTCGTTAATTATGGTTAATATCTTTAATAAAACATGGTTTAAAATAAGAAAGCTATAAGAAATTTTGGATAATGATATGTTTTTAAAAATATTAATTTGTATATGTTAAAATAAATTAACATATTTGTCCCATTAAATATTAAAATGTGTTAATATGAATGTAAAATTACGAGTTTTAAGTGTTGGTGTATTGTTCTTTGCTGGGCATACGCTCATGGCTCAGAAAGCAAAAAGAGACACGGCTACCAAAACACAGGATATTGAAGAAGTGGTAGTTTTAGGGTCTTACGGTATTAAAGAATCCCAAGAACAAAAAGTTGGTTCGTATTCTTTAATTTCATCAAAAGTTTTAGAAAAGCCAAACGCAGTGTCCTTAGATTTAGCGATTGCAGGTCAAGCTTCTGGGGTTGTAATTAACTCTAACAGTGGTCAGCCAGGTTCCAACGCTAGGGTTTTGATCAGAGGTATCAGCAGTTTGTCAGGAAATACCCAGCCGCTTTACATCGTAGATGGGGTGCCGGTTCTAACGGGTGATGCTGCAGGTGTTGCAACTACTTCAAATGCTTTAGCGATGATTAACCCTGCAGATATTGAATCGATTGAGGTTCTGAAAGATGGGGTTACTACGTCACTTTACGGTTCCAGAGGGGCTGCAGGTGTTATCGTGATTAAAACAAAATCAGGAAAAAAAGGGGGCAAATTTAGTTTAAACTCAGAAATCGGTGCCGGTACAGAAGCGTATGAAAAGTATGATTTGCTTGATGGACCCGGAATGGTGAAATTACTTACCATGGGGTATATGAACCAAGGGCAAAGCGAGGCAGATGCTACCGCTAATGCAATTTCATATTATAACTGGGATGGCAAAACCAACGATAATTGGCAGGAAGCGACCAGAAATGCATCTCCAATTTTTAGTAGAAACACCATCAACTATTCCGGAGGTACCGAATTTGCTAATATTTATGCCTCATTAGGTTATACCGATCAAGAAGGGATCAGTAGAGACGCATCTTATAACAGACTAAATGCCTCATTAAAGGGTACTTGGAAGGTTTCCGACAGATTGATCGTGCAAATGTCCAACATGTTATCCAGAGCAAATCAAAAAGGACCTTTGGATTATGGATATTTTCAAAACCCAATTTTAGGCGCAAGGTTTATTAACGGAACTCAACCGATTTATAATGAAGACGGTTCTTATAATCTTAATTTAATTTCAGGAATAGGTACTGATTTCAACTTGGTGGGAATTCAGGATGTTAATAAGAGAAAATCGACATTCACCAAAATTTTGTCCTCATTAGGGGTTGATTATAACTTTGCAAAAAACTTTAGATTCTCTTCCAATATTGGGATTGATTATAATTACTATGATGAATTCGAGTGGCAGAATCCAGATTTTGCTGATGGGGTAAATGCTGGAGATGAATTAGGAAATGGAAATGGTATCAAAACAGATTACAGCTACTCTACTTGGAACTGGTCAAATTTGGTGCATTATAATGTGAAGTTAGGTGAGAATGAAGATCATGACCTTAATTTATCGGTAGGTGCCGAAGCAACAAACAAAGTTTCGAAAAACACCTTTGTACTCCGTCAGGGTTATTTATCCGGTCACTGGGATCTTGTAACTTTGGCTAATGCAGCAAATATCGCTGATGGTTCTTCTGATAATTCCGAATGGAACTTAATAGGGTATATCGCTAGAGCTTCTTACGGCTTCAAAAATTACTTTAATATTACTGGATCTTTCAGACGAGATGGATATTCGCATTTTGGGGACAATGTAAAATATGGTAACTTCTGGGCAGCAGGAGCAAATGTGAACGTACATAACCTTGGTAATATTGCAGATACCTTCCAGAACTTCCAGGTTCGTGCTAGTTATGGTGAAGTAGGAAATACAGGAGGAGATGATTTTCTCTATAGAAAATACAATCTGCTTACTCCAAATTCTTACTTAGAAGCTTCTGGAAATTCCATTGCTCCGGGTAACGCTGATTTAGGATGGGAAACTTCGAAAAAATTAAACATCGGTATCGATTTAGGTTTTTATAAAAATAGATATCGTGTTTCTGTGGATTGGTACAAAAACGATGTTGTGGATCAGTTAACCAGCGATGTTCCAAACCCTGGATCTACTGGATTCCCTAACTTATTAGGAAACGCAGTGTCTTCTGTATCATCAGGAGTTGAAACAAGCTTAAGTGCGGATATCGTTAATAGAGAAGAATTCAAATGGACGGTAACTGGAAATTATTCTTATAATGATTCTAAGGTTACCAAATTATTGAGCCCATTTGTCGACAGAACTTTTGCTAAGCGTTTTCTTGTAGATCATAACCCAACCGAATGGTATTTATATGCTTACGCGGGAGTGGATAAATCCAATGGTGATGCGTTGTGGTACACCAACGAAGCACTCACTGAAACCACGAATGATACTTCAAAAGCGCTAAGAATGATGACCGGTAAAAATGCTTTGCCTACGCATACAGCAGGTTTAACAAATAATTTCAATTATAAAAATCTTTCGCTTTCGTTCTTATTCACCTATATGGGCGATTACTATGTATATGATTTATGGCAACGCTATTTCAACAATGATGGTCAAGATATCCAAGGTGTTCAGTACGCAGATGCTTTAAATAGCTGGACTGTAGATAATCCAAACTCAGACCGTCCGAAATTTTTGCCTGGTAATACCGCAACTCGTCTGCATTCAACTAGATACTTATTTAAAGGTGATCATGTGAGATTGAAAAGTTTGGAATTGGGCTACAGAATTCCTAAAGACGTTTTGGGAGAATTTGGTCCTAAAGGCATTTATCTATACCTAAGAGGAGTAAATCTCTGGACTTATGCGTTTGATAAAAACTTGCCATTCGATCCGGAAGCCAACTCCAACACCATGGGTACAATCGGTGGAATGGGTGTGTACGATCAAACACAGCCAAATATGAAACAATATCTATTTGGAGTTACAATTGATTTTTAATAAAAAAAATTAAACAATGAAATTTAAAAATATACTTATAGCAACCGCTTTCACAACACTAGGAGTCGCTTCTTGTACTGATAGTTTCCTTACCGATCTACCACCAAGCTCTACCGTCATTTCTCCAAGCGGATCACTAAAAACTAAAGCGGATCTTGAAGTTGCGGTTAATGGTCTTTATGCCACTATGAATTCCGCGTCGGCTTTTGGCGCCAATCATCAAACGTATCAGGAACTTACCGGTGACCTCGCCTTTGTGGGAATGGTGAATTCCGGAAGATTTACTCAAACAAATGGATGGGGACACATTAGCCCAGGTGATGGCGTAAGTGATGGTCTTTGGAACAGACTTTATAACATCATAGCAAATGCCAATTTCATCTTAGAATATGAAGGGAAAATTCCTGAAGGTGATAGTGGTGGTGCGCCAGCAACTGATTTGTTTGCTCATGCGCATGCCGTAAGAGCATACTGCTACTTGACTTTGATGCAATATTTTGCACCAAACTATGGCGAAGGAGATCAATCGCTTGGGGTTCCGTATCCTACTACATTTGATATTGAACAAAGGTTGCCTAGATCTACTGTAAGTGAGGTTTATAACGGGATACTTGCTGATTTGAATTATGCGAACACGAATCTTAGTCCAGATTATAGTACCAGTAAAAACAAATTTAATATTGAAGCCGCAAATCTATTGACAGCACGGACATATCTTTATATGAAGAACTATCCAAAAGCAATCGAATTTGCCAATAAAACGTTAGAAGGTTCCACCCCTCTGCTAGAAAGATCTAAAGTGGGCTCCTATTTTTTGGGTGATAGTGATGTCAACGAAACGTTGTTTCAAATTTATGAATCTTCAACTGTTAACCTTGGTTCAAATGATGCTTTATCAGGAACATGGTCATCAGCGGGAACTTATAAGCAGAACTGGATGAGAAGAAGTTTCTGGGAAACATTCCCATCCACTGATATTAGAAGAACTACATGGTACACTTCTAATGCTTATGTGAACAATTTAGGGGATAATCCGAAACCAATTGACGTTAGAAAATATACTTCTGCGGCAAAAGACGTGGTGCTTTTCAGGAAAACAGAAGCGGTATTTATTTTGGCAGAAGCAAACTATTATCAGGATCCTGCTGCTGCTGCGTCCGGTCTTCAAGCTTGGGTTAAAACCTATAGAGATACCGGTTACTTAATTCCTGCAACTTCAGGGCAAGCATTGCTCGACGAAATCTTAAGACAAAAAGGATTTGAATTTTTCTTGGAAGGTCACCGATTGACTGACCTTAAGAGAAATCATAAACCAGTTGATAAAACAGGACAAAACAATAACACTTTTGTCGCTGAAGCGGACAATTATAAATTTGTTTGGCCAATTCCTATTTCGGAAATGCAAACAAATCCTAACGTGGTCCAAAATCCTGGCTACAACTAATCCAAATTCAGTACTCAAAACCCCGCATATCTAGCGGGGTTTTTTATTTCCCTATATTTCTTACATTTGTAGTCCAAAGTTTAACAATGAAATACTTCTTTCTCTGTCTATTATTTTGCAACAGTCTGCTTGTTGCGCAGGTCGTCAACAAAACCGATTCCAACAGAGTGAAACCTCAGGACACCCTGGTTATTGATTCCGGACGGAAAGATTCACTTGTGATTTTTAAGCCTACGATTTACGATTATCAATATCAAACTCAGTTTTCCGAGAAAAAGATATTTGATACCGTTTTGAGCCACAACAAAACCTTTATCTTTTCGCAATACAACAACCGCGATAATTTTGGGAAAATACAATTTGCCAACATCGGTTCCGGTTATCAACCACTGGTTTATGAGGTAAATCCCGAGCAAAACTTGTCCTTGCTTCCCACCAACAAATCATTCATGATTCTCGGTATTAATGACGTTAAATATTACGATGTAAAAACCCCAACCACGGCTTTCGTGTATCATAATTCCGTGAGCAGTGGCGCAGCACTACAATCCACTTACACTCAAAACATTGGTAAGAATTTCAACTTTGCGGTAGAGTACATGGGTTTGAGGTCCTTGGGAGTCTATCAGAATAATTTGGCTTCCAACAGCAATATCATTTTTTCCGGCCACTATATTTCCAAGAACAATAAGTACGAAGCTTTCGCGCACTATCTGCACCAAAATGTAAATAATGAAGAGAATGGCGGTGTTTCCGATATCAGTCTTTTTCTCGATGGAAACAGTAATTTCGATAACCGACTGAATTTGCCGGTCAATCTTTCTGGGTCGGATTCCAGATTTTCTTACAGAAGATATTATTTCAGTCAACAATTCCGGCCTTTTGCTTCGGAGAAATTTCCTTTCAAAATCCGACATACCATCTTTCATCAAGCCAATAAATATTTTTACAATCAGTCAGCACTCGAAAATTTTTACTATGCCGACGAAGAGGATTTGATCGATTATCCGCTTTCATCAAAGAAATATTCCAAGAATTTGAGCAATACCGTAAGCGTTCTTTTCGACAAAGAACATTTCAAATTAGATGCTGGAGTTCGCCATCAATTGATCAAATTCGGAATAGAAACCGCATTGCCGGAATCCTTCAATCTTCCTCAAGAAAGATCTGAAAACCGAATTGGTGCAGTAGGTAATTTACAAATTAAGCTTTGGAACAAAGTCGCTCTTAATTCCAATTTGGAGTTTTCCAATGGAAGCGAATTCGGGAGTTTTCTGCGTTCGCAAAACTTGCTGAAATTCGAACCGATCGAAGGTTATTTCGTAAATGCTAAGGTGAATTTCCAAACCGCATCCCCGAGCTTTAATTTGTTAATGAATCCTTCGATTTACCGCAAATTCAATTATAATTTAGAAAATCCAAACAACGAATCGATTACCGAAATTGGAGGCGATGTGAACTTAAAATGGTTTAAAAGCAGTGTTTTTGCAAATTATTTCAGAATTGATAATTTCACCTATCTCGATGCCGATGCACAACCGCAGCAGAGCAGTTCTTCTTTAAATATTTCCCAAATTGGTGGAGAAGCAACCTTCTCTTATGGCAATTTCCATTTGAATCCGAGAGTGCTTTTCCAAAGTGCGATTGGGAATAAAGATTTGTTGCCAATGCCTAATTTTATTGGTCGAGCGAATCTTTTTTGGCAATCCAAAGCTTTTAAAAAAGCGGCAGAAATTCAAGCAGGAATAAAAGTGTATTATTTCACTAAGTTCGCCTCACGGGAATATTTTCCGATGCTGAACGAATTTATTTTACCAAATGCCAATTCTTATTCCATCGGTGGACAGCCCATTGCTGATGTGTATTTTAATTTGAAAGTGAAGCGGATGTTCTTCTTTATCGAAGCGCAACATTTGAACACTACTTTCATGCAGAACAAATCTTTCACCGTTCCAAATTATCCGATTTATGATTTCCGACTAAATCTAGGGATTGTTTGGTATTTATTCAGTTAAGAGACTATTTTGGAAAAAATTAAAAATATCCCGTTTATAGAAATTGAAAGCATTCCACAGCTGATCAAGGATTTTCTCACGCAAAAAATCGATGGTTTCGAGGAAGACACTTTCAACCTTGAAAATATTGAAAAGCAGTTTCTGCTAAAAAAAAGCAATTTTACGCAAGGGACAAGATCCATACTTTCAAAAGTTTTGGAAGAGCAACACGCTGCTTCGAGCCTTTCTGAAAAACAAAAACTTCATTTATCTTATTTAAAGGACGAGAATTCGTTTACCGTGACAACGGGGCATCAGCTGAACTTATTTTCCGGACCTGTTTTTTTTGTTTATAAAATATTGCAGACCATCAAACTGGCCGAGTTTCTTAGTAATAAATTCCCAGATTACAAAACTGTTCCAGTATTTTGGATGGCAACCGAAGATCATGATTTTGAGGAAATCAATCATTTCAAAACAGAGAAGCATTATTATGAAATCAAGGCAAAAGCTGGTGGAGCAGTAGGCAGGATTTTAGTGGAAGACAATTTTTTTATTTCACAATTCGAAGAAGAATTTCAGGATTCGGTTTTTGGTACTGAACTTATTTTATTAATGAAAAAGGCTTACCGAAAAGGAAATACCCTTTCTCAAGCAACGAGAATTTTGGTTCAGGAGCTTTTTGCGGAGTATGGTTTAATCATCATCGACGGAGATCATCCCGAATTGAAAAAGGAAATTGGCGACGTTTTCCGAAACGAACTTTTGAATCAAAATCTTTTCAAAACAACGCAAAATACCGTTTCTTTTCTTAGCGAACAGTACGGAAAAGTACAGGTAAATCCGCGTGAAATTAATTTATTTTATCTCTCGGAAACCCGCAACAGAATTGAATTCCGTGATGAAAAATACCATGTAGTAGATACTGAAATTTCATTTACTGAAGAAGAAATCATTGCTGAACTGGAGCATTATCCTGAGAAATTCAGTCCCAATGCATTGATGCGGCCGGTTTATCAGGAAACGATCTTGCCGAATTTGGTTTATGTGGGTGGAAATGCCGAAATCATGTATTGGCTAGAGCTGAAGGCATATTTCGCATCGCTTCAGTTGCCTTTTCCGGTCTTGGTGCCGAGAAATTCTTTGCTTTTCACCGATGAAAAAACTTTGAAAAAAGCGGAGAGATTAGGACTTTCCTTAGATGATTTTTTTAAAGATTTCGCAACAATTTCGAAAGAGATTCTTTTGAAAAACAACGAAATTCTTTCTCTTCTGAATCAAAGTGAAACTGAGTTAAACCAACAGTTTCAAGCCATTTCTGAACAAGCGAAAACAACAGATAAAAGCTTCGGTTCTTTGGTAGATGCCGAAAGAACGCGTCAGTTGAAATCTTTTGAACGAATGAGGAAAAGATTGCTTCGTGCGGAAAAAATAAAACAACAGGAAAAACTAGAACGACTTGAAAAACTATTTTTGAAGATCCATCCCGGGAAAATATGGAAGGAAAGAGTTTTTAACTTCTCTGTTATCTATGCTGACTATGGTAGAGAATGGCTTCAAAATTGTTACCAAGAAATGAACGTGGAAAAGTCGGAATTAATTATTGTTTCCATTTAATTTTAAAGCAGTATTTTTGTAAATATTTATCTTAATATGATGTTCAAAAAATCATTCATAATTTCAAGTTTAATCGCTTTTTCTGGTTTATCTGCCCAGACACATACAGTCGTAAAAGGTGATACTCCTTACAATATTTCCAAAAAATATGGATTGAGTTTGGATGAATTGTACCAAAAAAATCCAAAGGTGAAAGATGGTAAACTGGCATTAGGGGAGGTTCTGGTAGTGGGTAAAACCGTCGCACAAACCAAAGCAGTACCAGCAAAAACTACTGCTTCTTCCGCCCAATTGGGAAAAATAGTTTTGCAACCGAAGCAAACAATTTATGGAATCACCAAGCAATATCAAATCAGCGAGTCAGAACTTAGAAGATTGAATCCTGAATTGGACAGTCATATGAAAATAGGGGATGAAGTAGTGTTGCCGTTGGAGAATATCAACAAATTTGGAGCGGGGCAAGCTGTTGCTGTAAGACCGGAAGAAGTAAAGACAGTTTCTGCAGCAGAAGAGGTGAAAAACGAGGAAAAAGCTACCAGCGAAGATCTTTACACCATTGAAGAAAAGGACAATTATTATAAACTAACCCGAAAGTTCAATTTAACTCAAAAGGAATTGTTCGCCCTCAATCCAGGTTTAGAAGATAAAGGTTTGCGTCCAGGCGAAGTTATTAAAGTTAAAGGAAACACAATCTTTTCAACACCTGTTGAAAAAACCGTGGAGGAGAAAGTGCAGGAAAATAAACCTGCTAATTCTTACACAAGTGTCTCTACAGCCGATGATTACGTAACGTACACCGTTCAGTCAGGGGATACCGTTTTTGGGATATTAAATAAATTTGGAATTTCCTTAGATCAGCTGCTTAATTTAAATCCAAGTTTATCGCAAGGTTTAAAATCCGGAATGGTTTTAAAAATTAAAAAATTAGACGAAGGATATGTAAAGAAATCAGGTGACGCATTGAACGTTGTATTAATGTTGCCTTTCGGATTTGATACTGGTGATTCTAAGTACAGAACCCTTGCGCTCGATTTTCTTTCCGGAGCAAAACTCGCTATTGAAAGAAATGTACAAAAAGGACAACAACTAGACGTTAAGGTTATTGATGCAGGAAACGAACAAAGTTTCAAAAATTCTTTGACACAAATCAACGCGGATAACACCGATCTTATAATTGGGCCGTTTTTCAAATCTAGTGTTTTGCAGGTTTTGGATTATGTAAAATCAACGAAAATTCCGGTGGTTGCTCCTTTCGCCAATTCTGAAGATTTATATAAATTTGGCAATTTGATCCTCATCGAAACCAATGAAATGGTGTATGCAGATCGCATCGTGAAGGAAACGAAGGACGTATATTCTGACCAGAAAATCTATATTCTTGCGGATGAAGATCAAACCAAAGCAAAATATCTGAAAACAAATCTTGAAAAAGAATTGAAAAACGCAAATGTTGTTATGGTTAATTCAGCTGCGGACATTCAGGTAGATAAGAATATGATGACTGGGCAATCTGCTCCTATTATTGCTATTTTAGCGAATGACAAGGATGCTGTAGCCGACTCCTTTGCTAATAGAATGATCGCTTTGGGTGAAGAAACCAACGGGATCAAAGCTTTCAGTATGTTTTATTCTCCGATTTTTGAGAAAAAACAAGATGCGCTAAGCCAAGTGAACTTAGTTTATTTAATGGATCGAAAAATCAATACCGAAGGAGATTACGAAAAAGAAATTTTAGCTGCGTATAAAGAAAAATATTGCAAAACTCCTTCTAAATATTCGGTAATAGGTTTTGATGTTGTAAATGATATGTTGAGCCGCGAGAATAAAAAAGGAGAAATTTTCAAACAAATGAATAAAGTACAAACCCAACTTGCTACGAAATTCGAGTTTGAGAAAACCAAATCCGGTGCGTATGTCAACAAAGGTTACCGAGTGGTTCGTTTAGTATCTAATTAAGATAAATCCCAAAAGGAGAATAAATAAATTTAATAATAAGGAGTTAATCTTTCGAATGATTAACCGCAACAATTTTTTTGCTAATAAATCTATATGAAAGCACTTGTATTTCCTGGGCAGGGTTCACAGTTTGTCGGGATGGGTAAAGAATTATACGATTCCCGTAAAGACATTAAAGACCTGATGGAATCTGCCAATGATATTTTAGGTTTCGATATTGTTTCCACAATGTTTAAAGGAACGGATGAAGACTTGAAAAAAACCGAAGTTACCCAACCATCAGTTTTTATCCACTCCGTAGCGGTATTGAAGATTGTCAACGGACAAGGCGCACAAATGGTTGCAGGACATTCGCTTGGTGAATTTTCCGCTTTGGTGGCCAACGGAGTTTTGTCTTTTGAAGATGGTTTGAAGTTGGTAGCTGCTCGTGCAAAGGCAATGCAGGAAGCTTGTGACGCACACCCAAGTTCTATGGCTGCTATTTTGGGTCTAGCGGACGAAAAAGTAGAAGAAATTTGTCAATCTATTAACGGGATTGTAGTTCCTGCAAATTATAACTGTCCGGGACAATTGGTAATTTCCGGAGAAACCGCAGCAGTAGAAGAAGCTTGTATACAATTGAAAGAAGCAGGTGCAAAACGTGCATTGATGCTTCCGGTAAACGGAGCGTTCCATTCCCCTTTGATGCAACCTGCTCAAGAAAAACTGGCTGCAGCGATCGAAAATACCAAATTCCGAAATCCTACCATTCCGGTTTACCAGAATATTACTACTACTGCTGTTTCCAATCCGGAGGAAATTAAACAAAACTTGATTAAACAGCTTACCGGACCTGTAAAATGGACTCAGTCTATTCAGAATATGATTAAAGACGGGGCAACCACTTTCATCGAAGTTGGTCCCGGAAAAACGCTGCAAGGTTTGATTAAGAAAATCAACAGTGAAGTAGATGCTTCAACCGCAATTTAATTAAGAAAGAATGGGTCAACTATTTTCACCAGGAAAATTATTGCTCACTTCCGAATATACCGTTCTAGACGGAGCTTTAGCTCTTGCCGTACCTACAAAATGGGGGCAAGAGTTTTTTTTTGAATCCATTGATGATGCAAAATTTGAAGTGGTTTGGGAAGCATATCACCAAGATCAATTGTGGCTTTATGCCAAAATCAATTATCAAACTTGGGAAATTCTCGATTGCAATCTGGAACAACCGGCGATCTTTGTCGTAAAAGTTCTTCAGACGGTGCAGAGGCTTTCTACAAAAGTTTTTCAAGGAGATGAATCGTATTTCTTGAAAACCAATCTTCAGTTTCCTGCAGATTATGGTTTAGGAAGCAGCTCAACTTTGATGAATAATCTTGCAAATTGGGCAGAAATCGATGCTTATACACTCAACGAACTGAGTTTGGGAGGAAGCGGTTATGATATTGCTGTTGCCAAAGAAAAATCGGCACTTCTTTATAAAATTAATGGTGTACAGCGTCTTGTAGAAGCTATTCAGTTTGCACCTTCATTTAGGGATGATCTTATATTTATTCATCTCAATCAGAAACAGGACAGCCGCCAAGGGATTCAACTTTATCGTTCGAAGCAAAAATCGCAACAACTTATTGCTGAATTTTCTGAGCTGACAAAGGCCGTAATTAAAGCACAAGATTTAGAAAATTTTTCGCAATTGATGACCTTTCACGAAGAAAAACTTTCACATTTTCTCGGAATTCCGACCGCGAAGGAAAAATATTTCGAAAACTGCCCTGTTTTTGTTAAAAGTTTGGGCGCTTGGGGAGGCGATTTCGTGATGAGTGCCAAATTTTCTGGTTTTGAGGACTATTTTTCGGGAAAAGGTTTTCAGCGCATTTTTTCTTGGCCAGATTTAATTTCGTGATAATCAATATTTTACAACTTTTTATTTTTCTTGCGAATTCTGATGAATATCATTATTTTTAAAACATCATTAATGATCATTAATGATTAAATTTGTTTTTCAATGAGATAATAAGAAAATCAGAAATAAAAAGTCGTTATGAAGAATATTAAAATTATTCAACAATTAGATGGTTTAGGAATTACAGGTTACCAGGAAGTAGTGTATAATCCTACTTACGAGCAGCTTTTCAAAGCCGAAATGTCCACCAAAAACAAAGGCTACGAAAAAGGAGCTGTAACAGAATCGGGAGCAGTAGCGGTAAAAACAGGTATTTTCACCGGTAGATCTCCAAAAGATCGGTATATCGTAAAGGATGAGGTGACCAAAGATACCATTTATTGGGACGGTAAAGTAAATTTACCTACGACTCCTGAAATTTTCGAAAGCTGCAAAGAATTGGTTTTGAAACAGCTTTCCACTTCCAAGAAAATATATGTGGTAGATGCTTTCTGCGGAACCAACCCAGATACTAGGCTGAAAGTTCGTTTCGTGATGGAAGTTGCTTGGCAAGCTCATTTCGTTACCAATATGTTTATTCGTCCTTCCAATTATGAATTAGAAAACTTCGGTGAACCAGATTTCATCGTGATGAACGGATCCAAAACGACCAATCCAAACTGGAAAGAGCAAGGTCTAAACTCGGAGAACTTCGTGATGTTTAACCTTACCCAAAAAATCCAAATCATTGGAGGAACTTGGTATGGTGGGGAAATGAAAAAAGGAATGTTCGCAATGATGAATTATTATCTTCCGTTGAAAGGTATGGCATCCATGCACTGCTCTGCGAATGTAGGTGAAGAGGGTGATGTTGCTTTATTTTTCGGACTTTCCGGAACCGGTAAAACTACGCTCTCTGCTGATCCAAAAAGATATTTAATTGGTGATGATGAGCACGGTTGGGACAATAATGGTGTTTTCAACTTCGAAGGAGGATGTTATGCTAAAGTAATCGATCTCACTGAAGAAAAGGAACCAGACATTTATAAAGCAATCCGTCGTGATTCACTTTTAGAAAACGTAGTAGTGAACGAATATGGAGAAACCGATTATACCGATAATTCCATTACCGAGAATACCCGAGTTTCTTATCCGATTTATCATATTAGTAAAATCGTGTTACCATCGAAAGCAGGTCACGCCAAAAAAATCGTTTATTTATCAGCGGATGCATTTGGAGTTTTGCCTCCTGTTTCTATCCTTGATGAGGATCAGGCGCAATACCACTTCCTTTGCGGTTATACCTCTAAATTAGCAGGAACCGAAAGAGGAATTACCGAGCCAGAACCATCATTCTCTCCTGCATTCGGTGAAGCGTTCCTAACACTGCATCCAACCATGTATTCCAAAACACTTATTGGTAAGATGAAGGAACATGGTGCGAAAGCATATTTGGTAAATACCGGTTGGAACGGAACCGGAAAAAGAATTTCCCTGAAAGATACCCGTGCAATCATCGACGCAATTATCGATGGGTCAATTGATCAAGCAGAAAAAACCAGAATTCCGATAATGAATCTCGAAATTCCTAAATCCTTAGCGAATGTATCTGAAGGAATTCTAGATCCAAGAGATACTTACGATAATGTTTCAGATTGGGAAACAAAAGCAAAAGATCTTGCCGGACGTTATATTAAAAACTTCGAACAATATTGCAATACTGAAGAAGGAAAACGTTTAGTACCTGCAGGTCCACAACTTTAATTTTAATTGTTTTGTACAAAGATTCCCCTAGCGATTGTAGCTAGGGGAATTTTTTTTGATGCTTTTTTATATAATTAAAATATGCTCAAAAATAAATATCGTGAATCAGCAAAAAATCGTGCTTATTTTTACAGAGTTTCATGCCAAAGTAACTGCAGTTTCAGCCTGATGAAACTCGAGTGTCATGCCTATGAAACTATAGATGAAACGTAATTTAAATTGAAACCAAAAGAGACCAGAAAAATAAGGTGACGGTCAGTTAAAATAAAAAACTGGGAGCCATTCCTATTTTTTCTTTAAATAAACCAGTAATATGTAAAATGTATTATCCTGAAATAGTTGACACATTTTTTCAGTTTTTTTGTGGTTCTAAATTAGCATTTTTTTTCGTTTGTAGGATTTATATTTTACATTTTCTTTGAGGTGCACTTTTGCAGGGGTTTGAAAATTGAGTGAAAAGTGCAATCGATGGTTGTTGTAGAGGTTTACAGCTTGCTGGGTCATTTTCTGAGCAGTTTTCAAATCGGGTAGGGTTTCTTTTAATCCGTATTCGTACTTTAGAGTTCTGTTCATCCGCTCTGCAACAG
>CYUH01000015.1 GCA_001403755.1 Chryseobacterium senegalense
GCACATTTCTTTAGGTTGTTTTATTTTACAAAAAAATTTTCAAGTCGCTTTTAGGCGGCTATTTCTTTGGGAAATATCTTGGCCTCAACAAAATTCAACGAAATGAAAGACCAAGAAAGACTAGCTGCGCTAGAAAGCCAAATGTCCACTTTGGTAAACTCGCAAAAAGAGTTTACCTCGAAGGCGCTACAGATGCTCGCCCTCGGAACCAAGAACATCTATTCTAAGGAAGAGGCCGCGCTGTTCCTCAACCTGGATCCGGACTATCTCTACCAACTCAAACACCACGGCAAATTGAAGGCCTACAAAAAGAAGGGGCAAAAGAAAATCTACTTTCGCAAAGAGGACCTCGAAGCTTATCTTCTGGGGGATAATGTGGAGGAAATACAAAATGATGACTATGTCGCATTCGAGCAGGAAATTCTGGAGCGATGGAAGAAATAACCAACAAGCCGGCTGAAGAGCAAAAAATCCCAGTACTCTACCAAACCGCTTCCGAGACCACTACCATTTTCGATATGGTGATGAAGTATCTTGAAAGCAAGTATGACCTTCGCTTTAACGCCATCGCCCTGGAGATAGAAATATCGCTCAAGGGAAAGGAGGGCTGGACAGAGCTAAACATCAACTCCCTGCTGATAGAACTCGTACAGGCCGGGATTCAGATTACGATGCAGAAGTTGGAGATCCTCGTACGGAGCCACCTGATAAAGAGATACAACCCGTTAGCGGAATACTTTAAAAAACTCACCGGCTGGGACGGCGAAGACCATATCCGGAAGCTGGCGGGATTTGTTCGGACCAACGACAGCGAAGCGTTCCGCTACCATCTCGAGAAGTGGCTGACCCGCGCCGTGCTTTGCGCATTGAAGAAAGACTATGTCAACAAGCAGTGCCTCGTGCTGGCAAGCTCCAAACAGAACACGGGCAAAACCACCTTCCTGCGGTTCCTCATCCCGGACGGGCTCAGGGATTATTATTCCGAAAATGTCACAGTGGACAAGGACGGCATCATTGCCATCTGCAAAAATTTCATCCTCAATGCGGACGAGCTGGCCGTGCTGTCCAAATCGGATGTCAACACCCTGAAATCCTTCATCTCGATGGGTGGCGCGAAAGTAAGGGTGCCGTATGGGAGAAAGCCGGAGAACATGGATAGGATATGTTCCTTTGTTGCCTCAACCAACAGAACAGATTTCCTTACCGACGAGACAGGAAGCGTAAGATGGCTGGTTTTCGAAGTTTTAAGCATTGACTTCAATTATTCCAAGGAAATAGACATAGACAAGGTATGGGCGCAGGCGTACCACAATGCTTTTGAAAGAAAAAATTACCAACCGGAAATGACGCTCTCGGACATAGAGGCTAATGAGCTGAGGAACGAACAGTTTTCCCAGCTTTCACTTGAGCAGGAAATCGTTTCCGCACACTTCGAGAAATCGAAGGACATCAAGGATTTTCTTACGGCGACGGACATCGTTGTGGCAATGAACAACGCCCTGAATTTAAGATTGAACAACATCAAGGTCGGAAAGGCGCTCACCAAGCTCAAGTATGAAAGAATCAAGCATCCGAAACTGCAGGTTTACGGCTACCTGATCCGAAGAAAGATTGACTGAAAGAAAGTTTAAATCCTTGACATTCAATTTATCCTACCTACTTACCTAAGTGGACTTACAGAACTCATTTACAAATCTTTATCAAGGTAATAAAATAGATAAGACTTTACCTAAACTACCATAGTTAAAGAAGGGATCCAATTAACAGGTAACAACAAGGTAAGTCATTAATTAATATAACTAACTGATATTCAATATTTAGGTAGGCAGGTATGGAAAAACGGTAAAAATATAACTGGATATAAAGAAATAAATTTTAAAAACACAAAAAATGAATTGCAAACAAGCCAACGAAAATATCAGCATCAAAGAAGTAATGGAAAGTTTTTCTCTATTCCCAAGCAAAGAACATCCGAAAACTGCCTATTATTATGCTATCAATCGACAAGAACGAACGCCAAGTTTATTAGTGAATTATGTGAAAAATATTGCCTTTGATTTTGGCACTGGAAAACAATACGATGTCGTGTCGATAGTTCAGGAGCTCAAACAATGCACTGTATCCGATGCTCTTGAATATCTTGAAAAGTTTGATTTTTCTTTTCAAAAGCAAAAGGGAAATTTAAACAATCCAAAAGAAGAAACTAAATCTTATCAAATATTAGAAGTAAAAGAAGTGTCGCATCCAGCGTTGATTGAATATTTAAAATATAGAAAACTCGAATCTCAAAAATCTGAACTTAAGGAAATTCATTACGAAATGAATGGGAAGAACTATTTCAGATTAGGATTCAAAAACGATTCGGGAGGCTACGAAATCCGCAGCAGTTTTTCCAAAATCTGTCTTGGAAAAAAGGATATCACCACGATAAAAAATAATTCTGACAACCTCAAGGTTTTCGAGGGCTTTACCGACTACCTCTCCCATAAAATTTTAGAACCGGAAAAGACACCTTCCGACTATCTAATTCTGAACTCTGTCGCCATGGTTCACAAGGCATCAGGGCTTTTTGGAAATTATAAATCTGTCGAAATGTACTTGGATAACGACCGCGCCGGCGAACAGTGCAGGGATTCAATTTTGAAAATATTCCCGGAGGCAGATGACCGGTCGAATGAATATTTCCGTCATCAAGATCTGAATGATTTCCTGATATCACAGGAAGAAAAGACACTTGAAAATAAGCTTGAAAAAAATCAAACAGCCATACACGAGCCCGAGGAAAACCGGAATATTTACAGGAGAAAAAGATGAAGATTCAACCAAGCCGACCTGCTTAAAATAAGCACAGGTGGAATACTCTAAAAAAGCTGGGTAAAAACTTGCCATGTATTTAGTGCAAAAAGTACCCAATGTTTACAACAAGCGTATGCTTGTCGTAAAAATCGGGCTTTTTGGTTTCCTCCTGTCGTCGGAAACACTTGTTTGGAAATGGAATTCAAGCCAGTAATTTAAAATCATAAAAAAATTAAACACCACATAAACACAATATGAAAAATGACTTTTTAAAACAGTTTGTAAGACAGATTTCCGAGCAGCAAATTGCAAAGGTTGCAGAAGAAAAAAGAAGGAACCGCTTTCGCGAAATTGGTCGAAAGGGAGGTTTGAAAAAGAAGACGGCGAACCAATTTTCGAAGGTAGTCTCAGTTCGTTTTACCGAAAAGGAGTTTGAGAAAATTCAAAAGGAGGCTGACTTCTACAAACTCAAAATATCAAAATATTTAAGACTGGTTTCAACCGAAAAAGAACTCAAAATAAACGAGTTTAAAACCGACGCGGTTCTGTTGAATTACGGCAACAATTTTATAAGGATATCCAATCTGCTCCGGAACAGAG
Source organism: Chryseobacterium senegalense (assembly GCA_001403755.1). Lineage (GTDB taxonomy): Bacteria > Bacteroidota > Bacteroidia > Flavobacteriales > Weeksellaceae > Kaistella > Kaistella senegalense. Next base: position 3,397 of record CYUH01000015.1, read on the forward strand.
AATGGAATGAGTTTGAAAACAAAAAAGAGATCCTTGAGGAAATTCAAACCACAACGAGGTTGATCCGGGAATACCTCTACCAAAAAATCATCGAAAATGAACAATTCGGCAACGACGAGGAGGATCAGTAAGATCGCGATTGAATACAATGGCAATGACAAAGGCACGGCGGAATGTATTTATTCCAACAACCTGCTTTCAACAATGCCGGAGGAAAGATTTGAAGAGATGAAGATTGTCGCCGAGAGAAATCCGAATGTAAAGAAATGGGCTCTCACAGGTTACATTTCTCCGGCAAAGGAAATTGGAGACATACTGACCAACGACGAATTGAAGGAACTGGCTTTAAAATCATTGAAGGATGTGGGACTTACGGAAAATAACCAGGTCGTCCTGGATGTCCACAATTCCACGAAGCAGAAACATATCCATTTCATCGTGAACCGCATAGATGTTTTTGGTAAATGCACGGTGAAGTCGGCAAACATAGGTAAACGCTTTGGTGAATCGGTTCGAAATGTCTGCAAAGAGATGAATCTCAAAACAGATGTGGAAATCGGAAAGGAGAAAAAGCAACAGATGCTAAAAATCCTGCAAAACTGTATGAAGGTCTCAAGAAATTTTGATGACTTGGTCGATTATATGCGGAGATGCGGTTACAGAGTGACGCTCTCGCAGAATGTGAAGGAGGGTATGTCGGGGATGCGGATTGTCCGGCTGAAGGACATCAACGACCATACCCAGAGGCAGTACCATCCCGGTTACAAACTTTCGGAGATCACCAGCAAACTGAAGATTAAGGACATCAAAGAAATCCTAAACCGGAATGCGGAAAACCATCATTTGGCAATTTTCACTCAGAGTAATCCGCAAACGAACGAAATAAAGCATCCGGAAAAATCAGGGCTCAAGGAGATTGAGAATGCCGTGAAGGAACTGCTCAAACCGAGCTACGCACAGGCGACAGACGATGAATTGCTGAGGAAGAGAAAAAGAAGGCGATAGGTTTAAAAAACATCAATAAAAAAAAGAAAATGAATAACAACGAATTTAACAACCATGACATGAATACAGAAAATTATTCTTCACAAGATGCAGGCATCGAACTTTTGCACCGCGTCATAGAAAGCAATAAGGCGGTAGAAATTTCGGGGAAGGCGATTTTCCACATGTACTGCGACATCAAGGAGGATATAAAAAAAATCCAAGCACTGGCACATGAAGATAATCTAAAACGGCAGGAATTGCTTAAATCCATCCCCAACAATATTATCGCAGAATTATCTCCGGACGTTATAAAGCATCTGGAAAAATTCCATCAGAAATCAGATACAGTTAAATATTGGTTTTTCGGAATCCTGCCTATATTGCTGGTTGCATTTTTTATTTTATCAGCAACTGTTTATCTCGGAAAAATCTGGTACAGCGAAAGCATCCGCACCAAGACCGAGGTTCGAGAGGAAATCCTGGAGGAGATCAAGGATGAAAACAAGGCGATTTATGAAACAGAGCAAGTAAAACAGCTGGAGCACAATACCGCACTAATGAAAAAATGGATGAAGAAAAATCCAAAGGACGCAGAAAAATTTTTGAAGTTTAAGGAGGGGTATGAGAGTAGGTAGACTAAAAATTATTTGTCCATTCTAAAATAATTTCCTATCTTTGTGCTGTTTACTTACAATGGTCGGAAATTTTAAAATACTGTTGCTTTCCTTTACACTCGCGTTATTTCTGGCGCCGGGGATTTCCTTAGCTTGCAGCAAAAAGGATAAGCAGGTTTTTAAATCAGAGGCGCATGCTGAAACTTTCATCAAACAGTCATTCGCGAAATTTCATCCGTCTTGCGACAGCGGCGATTGCAAAGACGAGTGCTGTCATCCAAAATCACACAATTGTCAAACCGATGGATGCTCAGGAAATTGCAGCGGTAACCTTTGCAGCACTGCTCAGTATACCATTCTAGCAGACAGCAAATTTTTAGAGGATTCTAAAAACGAAGCGTCCGGTTACGATGACAAAAATTCTAATTTCTTTTATCAGAATCCCCATTACTCCGGTGGATTCCATACCATTTGGGAACCGCCCAAAATAGGTTAAGATCTTCTTTTACAGCCCGAATTGTGTCTGGTCGTGAAGTGTTTATGACACTTTCCGCAGATTATTTAGCGGTGCTGAATGTCCCTTCGAACTTCCACTTCTCGTTTAAGTAATCTTTTAGAAAAGAATGTTCTTTAAAGAACAACTTGAAGATCAGGATTTTCGTACACAGTCTCTCAAGACGGAGGCTCAAAATTAACCTTTAACGATAATTTAATGAAGAATATTCTTTTAGGAATACTGGCTTTTGTAGCAGTGTTCCTCGTTTCCTGCACCAATTCAAAAGCAGAAACTACCCAAATTACCAATGCACAGTTCAAGACCGGCGATATTGTCCCCCACGACCAGGTCTGTATGGTAAACAACGCCTACATGGGCAAAAAGCAGCTCGAAGTAAAGCATGACGGCAAAACCTACTACGGTTGCTGTGAAAACTGCAAACTCAGAATCCCACAGGAAGAAAATGCCCGCATGGCGTATGATCCGATATCTCATCAACTCATCGATAAAGCAACCGCAATTATCGCGATCTCCGATAAAAATGACAATGTGGTGTACTTCGAAAATAAAGCAAACTACGAAGCCTTTTTTAATAATAAATAACCTTTAAACTTATAAAATAATGAAAACACTAATATTCAGCCTTTTAGCAATTGGCACACTTGCACTCTCTTCTTGTAAAGAAAACAAAGAACAGAAAAAACCCACTGAAACATCAATGCAGCATGATATGAGCACGATGTCGGACAGTTCAGCGATGGGCAATATGGCAACGGATAAAGAGGTAACCGTTACTGAAGCCAAAAAGTCTTCCGCTGATCTTACGGAGCTTTATTCCCATTACACTCACCTTACATTCGCTTTGTCCGGTGATGATGATAAAGAAGCGGTGAGTGGAGCCAAAGGGATCCTCGCTTCTTTTCCCAAAATAGACAAAAACGGTTTTTCTGCTGAACAGAAAAAAGAATTTGCTGAACTCGAAGCAAGCATCAGTGAACACGCCGAGCACATTGCAGATAATGCCGGAAAGATTGATCATCAGCGCGAGCACCTGGATATTATGAGTACAGATTTTTACGACCTTTTGACAGACTTCGGAACTCCAAAACCGGTGTACAAAGTATTCTGCCCGATGTATAATGATAACAAAGGGGCCTTCTGGCTTAGCGATTCACGTGAGGTGAAGAATCCTTATTACGGCAAAGAAATGCTTTCATGTGGCGAGGTTCAGGAAGAAATTAAGTAAAACCGTACAGAACCATGATTCAAAATTTAATCAAACTGTCCCTCCGCAACAGGTATTTCGTTTTGCTGATAGCAATCGGCCTTTTTATCTGGGGTATTTTTGCGGTAAGGGACAATCCCATCGATGCAATTCCGGATCTGAGTGAGAACCAGGTCATCGTTTTTACCGAGTGGATGGGCCGAAGTCCCCAGATTATTGAAGATCAGGTGACTTTCCCGCTGGTCAGCAACCTTCAGGGCATTCCGAAAATTAAGAACATCCGGGCTTCCTCTATGTTTGGGATGAGTTTCGTGTATGTCATTTTCGAAGATAACGTAGATATTTATTGGGCCAGAACCCGGGTAATGGAACGCCTCAATTATGCGCAGCGTTTACTCCCACAAGATGTCACCCCTACGCTCGGACCGGATGGCACTGGTGTTGGTCACGTTTTCTGGTACCATTTTGATGCACCCAAAATGGATTTGGGAGACCAGCGTGCCCTTCAGGACTGGTACGTGAAATTTGCCTTGCAGACGGTTCCCGGTGTCGCAGAAGTGGCATCCTTTGGCGGCTTCGAAAAACAGTACCAGCTTATCGTAGATCCTGTAAAATTGCAGTATTACAACGTCTCCCTCATGGAGGTGATGAATAAGGTAAAGGCTAACAACAACGATGTAGGGGGACGGAAATTTGAGATGGCCGATATGGCCTACGTCATCCGTGGACTTGGTTACATTAAGAATGTAGCCGATATCGAAGAAATCGCGGTGGGAAATTACAACGGTATTCCCGTGCGGGTGAAAGATATTGGCTCGGTACAAATGGGTGGAGATCTTCGGCTGGGTATTTTTGATGCGGACGGTGAAGGTGAAGTCGTGGGCGGTATCGTGGTGGCACGGTATGGCGAAAATGCGGATAAGGTCATCAACGATGTGAAAGAGAAAATGAAGGACGTTGAAAAAGGACTCCCTGAAGGCGTCACCTTCAAGACATCGTACGACCGCAGTACGCTGATTGAAGGGGCAATAGACAATATTAAAACCAAGCTGATTGAAGAAATTATCGTGGTGGCAATCATTGTTATTCTGTTCCTATTCCACTGGCGAAGTGCATTGAGCATCATCATTCAGATTTCGGTCACCATTGCCATCAGTTTTATTCTGCTCAATGCGTTTGGACTTTCCTCCAATATCATGTCCCTTACAGGAATTGCGCTGGCAATTGGGGTGATCGTGGATAACGGAATTATCATGTCCGAAAATGCCTATAAAAATCTCTCCGATTGGCAGAACCATCAACAAAATAAAAACCCATAACAATGAAAACCAACTGGTTTAAAAATATATTCAGAAAAAAAGACAAAGAGAAAGAGAGTTACGTTAAAATTCCCGAAGACATTCGGCTGAAGATTATCGAAAAATCATCCTTACAGGTATCCAGAGGGGTCTTTTTCTCTACGGTGATTATCGTGGTTTCCTTTCTCCCCGTATTTATGTTGACAGGTCAGGAAGGTAAACTTTTTCACCCGTTGGCGTACACCAAAACTTTTATCCTGATCGTTGATGCGATCTTGGTACTTACCCTTGCGCCGGTACTTATCTCCTTTTTTATGAAGGGAAAGTTTAAAGACGATAAGAAAAACCCAATAAATCGGGGCTTGGAACGGGTTTACGAACCCATCATTCGCTGGTGCATGGAATGGAAAAAAACAACGCTTGGCATTAATATTCTTGCCCTTCTTATCAGCATCCCTTTAATTATGAACCTCGGCCGTGAGTTTATGCCGCCTTTGGATGAAGGATCCCTGCTCTTTATGCCGGTTACCCTTCCCGATATTTCAAACTCTGAAGCCAAAAGATTACTGCAGGTACAGGATAAAATCATTAAGGGAATTCCGGAAGTGGATCATGTCCTCGGAAAAGCCGGAAGAGCCAACACGGCGACAGATAATTCACCCATCTCCATGATTGAAACCATTATTTTGTTGAAACCTCAGGACGAATGGCGCGACGGCCTTACAAAAGACGATCTTATTAATGAATTGAATGCTAAACTGCAGATTCCCGGCGTAACCAATGGCTGGACCATGCCGATTTCCAACCGGATCAATATGCTTTCAACAGGGATTAGAACGGATGTGGGCGTAAAAGTGTACGGACAGAACCTGGACAGTATCGCGGTCCTTTCCGAAAAAATAAAAAAGGAACTCACCGGTATTGAAGGAATCAAGGACATGTACGTAGAACCCATTACCGGCGGAAAATATGTGGATATTGAAGTGAAACGCGAAGAAATAGGAAGATACGGCCTAAGTGTGGATGATGTAAATGCCGTCGTGGAAAGTGCGCTCGGCGGAATGAAACTCACCACCACAGTGGAAGGCCGACAGCGCTTTTCGGTAAATGCCAGATATGGCCAGGATTTCAGAAATAATTTGGAATCTCTGAGAAGATTGCCCATGCAGACGATGGAATTTGGTTCCATTCCGCTAAGTGCAGTGGCTGACATTCGTCTTACAGAAGGACCACCAATGATCAATTCTGAAAATGCAATGTTGCGTGGAACTGTTCTATTCAACGTACGCGACCGGGATTTAGGCAGTACCGTAAAAGAAGCCCAGGCAAAACTCAATAACATGGTGAACAAAATGCCAAAAGGTTATTTCGTGGAATGGAGCGGTCAGTACGAAAACCTGATTCGCGGAGAGCAGACTTTAAAAATGATTATGCCCCTCGTATTAATCGTGATCTTTCTTTCCATGTACTTTGCATTCAATTCTTACCGTGAAGCTTTCTTTAATCTCATCAGTATTCCTTTTGCCCTAATCGGGGGTGTCTTTATGATTTCGCTTTGGGGTGTTAATCTCTCCGTAGCCGTTGCAGTCGGCTTTATTGCACTGTTCGGACTTGCGGTAGAAACGGGAATTGTGATGGTTATTTACCTGAACGATGCCATGATTCAGCTTACTACGAAGAACGGCAACTCCCGGGAGACCATTAGCAATGAAGAACTTCGTGAATATGTCATCCATGGTGCAGCAAAAAGATTAAGACCGAAGATTATGACGGTTTGTGTGACCCTCTTCGGCCTAGTCCCCATCCTGTGGAGCCACGGTGTGGGAAGTGATATGATGAAACCCATTGTATTACCGATGGTCGGTGGCGTTTTCACTTCGGCCATTCACATTCTTTTGGTAACGCCTATTATCTTTTATATGCAGAAGGAATGGGAACTGAATAAACTGGGAAAAATTGACGTCCTCGACGCTTCCCATTAATCCTTAATTATTACAAAATGATAAAATTCATAATAACAGGAGTACTTGCTTTGCTCTGCACCACCAGTTATGCTCAGCGGATGCCGTTGCCGGCAGTAATGGACAGTATTTCAGCCAACCATCCTGTGGTTAAAATGTATAATGCGGAAGTCCGGTCAATGGACGCTGCGGCCAAAGGCGCAAGAAGCTGGATGCCCCCAACCGTTGGAGCCGGTTTCTTCATGACGCCCTATAATCCAAAACTCTGGCAGCGCGACGGCGATATGCTCGGTATGGGCTCAGTAGCAGTTTCGGTAGAACAGATGTTGCCCAACAGAAAGAAACTCGATGCCAACGAGAATCTGATGAAGGCAATGTCCTCTGTGGAAAAGGAAAAACTTTTTGCCGCCCTCAATGAAAACTTTCAGGATGCGAAAAAACTGTATTACAGTTCAATCGTCCTGGATAAAAAGCTGAAGGTCGTAAAGGAAAACGAAAAGATGCTGGATTTCATGATCAGAAACGCCGAAATCCGGTACAAAAACGGACTCGGTAAAATATCGGCCTATTACAAAGCAAAAGCTGCGCTTGGCAGTTCCAAAAACATGCAGCTCATGTACGAGAATGACCTCCGGGTAAACCGCATCCGCTTGAATGCCCTCATGGGAAGAGACGCGCTTTCCCCTTTGGAAATCACGCCTGAGTACGATCTGAACGATTATTCTTTGGAGACTTTTGGTCAGGATCTCTTTTATCAGAACAGAAGTGACCTTCGCGGCATAGACCGGGAAATCAGTATTGCAAAACTGAAACAGGATCTCGAAAAACAGAATCTAAAGCCTGAATTCGGCGTGAAGTTCGAAAACATGTTTGGTTTCGGCGGCCAGCCCATGCAGTTTTCACTCATGCTGATGGCGAAACTGCCGTTCGTTTCCTGGGCTTCAGGCATGAATAAAGCCAATATTGAAAGCCTGAAACTGAAAGAAGAAGCCTTGCAGGCACAGAAAGAAATGATGGTGAACGAATACAGCGGAATGGCCTACGGAATGCGCAATGAACTGGACCTGAATAAAAATCAGCTGAAACTCTATGAAGACACCATTATTCCGGCCTTAAAAAACAACTACAAATCCATGCAGTTGGGCTATGAGCAGAATACGGAAGAACTCTTCATGTTATATGACGCATGGGAACAGCTGAATATGGCCCAGCTGGAATATTTCGAGATCCTTACCAAAGCACTGCAGACGCAAACTGAAATTGACCGCTTATTTGAAAGAAGATGAGAAAAATTATAATATTCACTATGCTTTTATTTGGTTTGACGGCGTGTGACAAAGTTAAGTTCTGGGAAGATAAGCACTCGGCAGAAGCTGCAATGCATACTTATACCTGTCCGATGCACCCGGAAGTGATTTCAGACAAACCCGGCAAATGTCCCAAATGTGGGATGGATTTGGTCCTGAAAGATGCCCCTGAAAAAAAGGAAGAGGGGATTAAACTCGACGATCTGCTGAAACCAACCAATGAATTTGTAGTGTCGGAACAGCCCGTAATAAAAGTAAAAAGAGAAAACATACCCACCACGGTTGATGCTTTAGGGACGGTAGAATACGATACTCGACAGATTGGCAGTATTTCCTCACGCGTTGCGGGCCGTATCGAGAAACTCTATGTGCGGTATAAATACCAGAAAGTGTCGAAAGGGCAGCGTATTTTAGATATATACAGCCCGGAACTTTTAACCGCACAGCAAAACCTGCTCTTCGTTATTAAAAATGACCGCTCAAACAAAACAATGATCGATGCTTCACGCCAGAAACTCCTTCTTTTGGGAATGCCGGCTTCACAGATACAGAAAGTCATCCAGCGAGGGAAACCTGATCTAACAGTTCCGGTTTTCAGCAATTACAGCGGACACATTCAGCAGGCAGGATCGGCCGGAAGCATGGGGTCATCACCACAATCTGCACCCGCAATGGCTTCAAATACGGCAGCCACCGCTGAACTACCCCTAAAAGAGGGAATGTATCTCCAGAAAGGACAGAATATTTTCAGTGTCTACAATCCCAACAGAACCTGGGGCCTGATCAATATTTTCTCTGAAGACATTGCACTGGTCAGCAAAGGACAGTCAGTCATGATCATCCCGGAAGCCAATCCTGAAAATCGCTTCAAAGGAATCATCGGTTTTATTGAACCCTTTTTTAGGCAGGACAGCAAAACCGTAACGGCACGCGTCTATTTTGATAATTCCACCGCAAAAATTCCTGTCGGAAGTCAGGTTAAAGCGGAGATTATGAGCCACAACAGAATGGCAGACTGGCTGCCGAAATCAGCGGTGGTTTCTTTGGGGATTGATAAAATTGCGTTCAAAAAAGTTGAAGGCGGTTTTATTGCCCACAAGGTTGTTACCGGCGCGGTGGTAGGCGATAAAATTCAGATCGTCAGTGGTTTGCTTCCTGAAGATGGAGTTGCCGAAAATGCACAGTACCTGATGGACAGCGAAAGTTTCATAAAAATTAACAGATAAAAATTGATAAGATGAAATTCAATATTTTAATGCTTGCCTTGCTGGTTTTTCTTTACTCCTGTAAAAAGGAGGAAGATCCGCATGCCGGCCACGATATCTACTACACCTGTTCCATGCACCCGCAGGTAGTCTCCGATAAACCCGGAAAATGCCCCATTTGTCACATGGATTTGGTGCCTGTGGAGAAGAAAAAGAATGCGGATCCTAACGAAATTGTTTTGAATGACGAGCAGGTTAAACTTGGGAATATCAAAACAGTCGCGCTATCTGATGGGTCTATGGCCGACAAACTTACCCTGACTGGAACACTCAATTTTAATCAGTACCAAATGCAGGCAGTAAGTTCAAGAGTAATGGGTAGAGTTGAACGGTTGTATTATAAAAACATTGGCGATTTTGTTCCGAAGGGGGCGCCGTTGGTCGATATTTACAGTGAAGAACTCAATAATGCAAAGCAGGAATATTTGCTGGCATTAGAAAGACGCAAGCTGTTCGTCGGTAATACTTCCATTGATTTTGATCAGTTGCTCCAAAGTTCCCGCAACAAGCTTTATTTATGGGGAATGTCCGAAGGCCAGATCAAACAGCTGGAAAGATCAGGAAAAGCCACACCTACTACTACCGTGTTCAGCAATGCGGCCGGTTACATCACCGATCTGCGCATTGCCGAAGGCGATTATCTTGCCGAAGGTAGCACCATCGTGAATCTGGCAGATCTTTCATCGCTTTGGGCAGAGGCGCAGGTGTATTCTTCCCAAATGGCTCTCCTTCAGAAAGACAGCAAGGTCACCGTATATATTCCCGATCTGGATAATTTGAAGATTAATGGGAAGGTTGATTTTACAAACCCTGAAATAAGCGCCTCCAGCAGGATAAATCTGGTTCGCATTTCCGTGCCCAACAAAGGAAATCTGCTGAAACCCGGCATGCCGGTATATGTTCTGGTGGAAAACAAATCCCGTGATGGTCTTTCAATGCCTGTGGATGCGGTAATCAGGGATGGCAAATCTTCCACGGTGTGGGTGAAAACCGCCAAGAACACCTTCGTCAACAGAATGGTGGAAACGGGTCTCGAATATGAAGACAGAATAGAAATCACATCAGGAATTAAGGCGGGAGACGAAGTAGTGGTCTCCGGAGCATACCTACTGAACAGTGAATACATTTTCAAGAAAGGGGTTGATCCCATGGCGGGTCACGATATGAGCACAATGTAATATGAGAAAATTGAATATGATAGGCTGGCTGGCGGTGCTAGTGGTGGCTATTGTTTTAGTCATTCAGGTCATACCGGTGGAGCGTAATGTCTCCACCGTTCCGCCAGGTCAAAGTTTTGAAAAAACCGAAAAGGTGCCCGCCAACGTGGCTGCAATCCTTAAAGTTTCCTGCTATGACTGTCATTCCAACAACAGCCGATATCCGTGGTATTCAGAATTGCAGCCCGGCGCTTGGTTTATGGCGCAGCATATTAAAAAAGGGAGAGACGAACTCAATTTTGATGAGTTCAATAACTATTCAAAAAGACGGAAAAAAGCGAAAATAAAAAGCATCATCAGCCAGATTGAGAAAGAGGAAATGCCTTTAAAATCCTATCTTTTACTTCATCCTGATGCAGGTTTAACACCAAATAAGAAAAAAGTCCTTTTGCAGTTTTTTCAGTCAGAACTTGAACTTTAAAACATGAAATGAAAATCGTCAAAAATGAAAATAAAATCTTAAAAGAACAATATGAAAACAGACAGAAAATTAATCGGAGCAGGACTTTTGACAGCAGTTACCGCTTCATTGTGTTGTATTACACCAGTATTGGTTTTAATAGCAGGAACAAGCGGAATTGCTGCGACTTTTTCCTGGCTCGAACCTTTACGGCCTTATTTAATCGCGTTAACAGTTTTCGTTCTTGGTTTTGCCTGGTATCTTAAACTAAAACCCAAAAAACAATTAGACTGTAGCTGCGAGAAAGATGAAAAAATACCATTCACGCAGTCGAAAATGTTTTTAGGGATTGTTACCCTATTTGCAGTCGTTATGCTTGCCTTCCCCTACTATTCAGCTGTTTTCTATCCAAAAACAGAAAAGCAAATTATAATAGTAGATCAATCTAATATCCGTAAAATAGAATTTACAATTAGTGGTATGACCTGCGCAAGCTGTGGTGAACATGTCAATAGCGAAGTAAATAAACTGACGGGAATTATAAGTTCAGACGCTTCGTACGAAAACAAAAATGCAGTTGTGAAATTTGATGATTCAAAAACAAACATTGATGAAATCGAAAACGCCATAAACGCTACCGGATATGTAGTAACTGACAAAAAAGAATATCAATTGGAAACCCTTGGTCCTGAAAAACCATAATAAATTATTAAACAGATGAATACAGTCAAATTACAGTCAATAATCACCTGCCCCAATTGCGGACACAGGAAGGAGGAAACAATGCCTACAGATTCTTGCCAGTATTTCTACGAATGCGAAAAATGCAGGATCGTTTTAAAACCAAAACAGGGCGACTGCTGTGTGTATTGCAGTTACGGAACAGTGCCTTGTCCCCCAGTTCAGCAGGACAAGAAATGTTGCTAAAAGTCCTTACGTTTAACTAAATAACAAAAACCTTTTTAATGGACAAATCAACGCACAGCCACAAAGTTTCTCCGGACCATAGTGCCTCGGGGAAAACTCATTCTACACAGAATATGGATTCAAAAAAAGAAAGTGAACAAATGGATCACAGCGGGGCATACAAAAAGTTGTTTTGGATGCTTCTCATTTCCTTCGTATCCATGTTTATATTAATGTATGCGATGGTTGATCGGTTATCCAATGTGATTCCCAATATCAATCAGTTTTATATGGCCGGACTAATGGCTTCTCCTATGTTGATCATCGAACTGCTGTTAATGGCAAAGATGTATCCCAATAAAAAACTCAACAAGGTACTGATGGGTGTCGGTGTGTTGGCGATGGTGCTGTTTTGGTCTGGCATTCGGCAGCAGACAGCCGTGGGAGATGTCCAGTTCCTAAAGTCCATGATTCCACACCATGCAGGGGCTATTCTTATGGTCGAAGAAAGTAATCTGGTCGATCCGGAAGTGAGAAAGTTGGGCGAGGAAATTATCAAAGCACAGGAGGAGGAAATTGCCGTCATGAGGGCGAAAATTAAGGAACTTCAAACCCGGAAGTAATCTCAAATAGCAGAATTTAACGCAAAAAATTAAATTATGACAAAATACACCTGTCCCATGCATCCCCAGATATTGAAGGACGAACCGGGGAAATGTCCACTTTGCGGAATGAACTTAATTCCCTTGGAAGGAACCGCCCGACCTGAAAAAGACGAACACAGCCATCATCATCAGAATCATGATCATCACTCAAAATCTGATAGTTCAGCGGCGGGATTTGACAAACATGCAGGTCATCATACTCCGGATTTCCTGAAGAAATTCTGGATCTCTTTGGCACTTACCGTTCCGGTCCTTCTGCTTTCTCATATGATTCAGCAGTGGCTTGGTTTCACCATAGCTTTTCAAGGCGATAAATACGTGCTGTTGGTTTTGGGAAGTATTATTTATTTCTACGGTGGAATGCCTTTTTTCAAAGGGTTTTTGGGCGAAGTGAAAGCCGGAGCTATTGGGATGATGACGCTCGTTGCTTTGGCGATTACCGTAGCTTATGTCTATTCCGTTGCAGTCGTATTCGGGCTGCCGGGCATGGATTTCTTCTGGGAACTTGCCACCTTAATTGTGATCATGCTTCTGGGGCACTGGCTCGAGATGCGTTCGCAGATGGCTGCTTCAAAAGCGTTGCAATCTCTAGTTGCCTTACTACCAAATGACGTAACCGTCGAGCAGAACGGAAGTCCGGTTAAAATAAAACTGGGACAGCTGAAAAACGGAGATACTGTAATCATAAGACCGGGCGAAAAAGTCGCCGCTGACGGTCTGATTGTCGAGGGCAGTTCCTATTTAAATGAAAGCATGCTGACGGGAGAAAGTGTTCCTGTAAGAAAAGAGTCCGGTGGAAAGGTTATCGCAGGGTCTATCAATGGAGACGGGGCTTTAAAGATAAAAGCAACAGGGGTTGGGAAGGATTCGTACCTCAATAAGGTCATTAATTTGGTTCAGGATGCGCAGGCAGCAAAGTCGAACACTCAGAATCTGGCGGATAAAGTAGCCAAATGGCTTACTATAGTAGCAATTGTGGTGGGAGTAGGAACTTTCGCTTACTGGTACATCACCATGGGAGATTTGGCTTTTGCTCTGGAACGGATGGTAACGGTAATGGTAACGGCCTGCCCTCATGCATTAGGAGTGGCAATCCCTCTGGTGGTGGCCATTTCCACTACACTTTCAGCGACAAATGGTTTACTCATCAGAAACCGCACGGCTTTTGAAACCACCAGAAAATTATCGACCATTATTTTCGATAAAACCGGCACCCTTACGAAAGGTTCCCACACTGTGCAGAAAATCATTCCTCTAACGGAACACTATTCGGAAAACGATTTACTCCAGTATGCAGCAGCAGTGCAGCAGAACTCCGAACATCACATTGCAAAAGGAATCATGCAGACCCTTTCTGAGAGAAAACTTGAGCTATGGAAGTCAGACAATTTCCGCTACATGCAGGGAATTGGAGTTACAGGAATGGTTAGTGGTAAATCGGTAGTCGCGGCCGGTCCTAATTATTTTGTTCAAAACAATAAACAGGTACCTGCCATTCCGGAAGAAATCAACCAGGATGCAGAAACAGTGAACTTTATTTTGATTGATGACGTGCCCGTGGGTATTGTTTCTTTAGCAGATACCATTCGCGAAGGCGCAAAAGAAGCTATTGACCAACTTCGAAGCATGAACATTAAATCATTCCTGCTTACAGGTGATAACGAAAAGGTAGCGGCGGCGGTGTCAAAGCAGTTAGGAATGGACGGATATTTGGCAAATGTACTTCCGCACCACAAACAGGAAAAAGTAAAAGAATTTCAGGATAAAGGAGAAATCGTTGCCATGACAGGTGACGGCGTAAATGATGCACCGGCTTTGGCAGCAGCAGATGTAGGCATTGCAGTTGGCAGCGGAACTGATGTTGCTGCCGAAACCGCAGATATTATTCTGGTCAACAGTGACCCTCGAGACGTGGTGAAAATGATAGATTTTGGAAAGAAAACCTACAGCAAGATGATCCAGAATCTCGTATGGGCAGTGGGCTACAACGTCGTGGCTATTCCACTTGCTGCGGGTGTTCTGTATCCTACATTTGTCCTGAGTCCCGCCATGGGCGCAGTGCTGATGAGTGTCAGTACCATCGTGGTCGCACTTAATGCAAGTTTGTTAAAAATTAAATAATCACAAAATGAAATACCTACTATCGCTCTTGATGTTTGTGGCAATATCCATAAATACGTATTCACAGAGCACCAAAACTGTTTACACCTGCCCGATGCATCCGCAGGTGGTGAAATCAGCACCCGGTAACTGCCCCATTTGCGGTATGACCCTGGTGAAAAAATCCGTTACTGAGAAAAAAACGGCGGCCAAATCCGCGCCCGCTCCTAAAAAGGCCACCGCAGTTAAAAAAACTACGATTCAGAAACCTGAAGTGACCCCTGCAAAAACAAAGTCAAAAGCGGAAGTTAAAAAACCGGTGATGCCAAAGACTAAAGCAGTACCGAAAGACCCAGCGAGCATCAAAATGCCGGAACATTCAACAACTGCTCCGCATCAGCATGAAGCAGCGCAAAAGATGTATACTTGTCCGATGCACCCCGAGGTGGTTTCGGACAAACCCGGAAAGTGTCCCAAGTGCGGTATGAATCTGGTCCCTCAGAAGGAAAGCGGCCGGCATCAGGCTACCGGCAAAACCCCGGAACATCAAACTTCAGATGCGCATCAGCATGAAGAAGCGCAAAAGATGTACACCTGCCCGATGCATCCCGAGGTGATATCGGACAAACCCGGAAAGTGTCCCAAGTGCGGTATGAATCTGGTCCTTCAAGAAAAAAAAGAAGATCATTCTGCACACGGAAACATGCAGATGCATGGCGAACACAAAATGGTCATACCCATGCCCGAAAAGCACCTAAAAGGTGGACGCAAAGTGACCTACCATCTTTATGTGAAAGACACCCTGGTAAATTTCGCGGGCAAACAGAAACGCGCCATTGCCGTAAACGGGCAGATTCCGATGCCAAAGCTGGAGTTTTATGAGGGCGATACGGCGGAAGTGATTGTCCATAATTTAATGGACGAAGAAACTTCTCTGCACTGGCACGGTCTTCATCTTCCAAATAAAGAAGATGGGGTTCCCTGGCTTACCCAGAAACCCATTCCACCACATTCAACCTACACGTATTCGTTTCCGATCATCCAAAACGGAACCCACTGGTATCACTCACATACTGGCCTGCAGGAGCAGATTGGAATGTATGGGATGATGATTCTGAAAAAACGTCCCGAAGATCCTACTTTCCGGCCGGGGATTGATGATTTGCCCACAGAGCACCTTATCCTGAGCGAGTGGACAAACCTGAACCCCAATAATGTTCAGCGGATGCTTCACAACGCCAATGACTGGTTCGCAATAAAAAAAGGCAGTACTCAAAGTTATGCAGAAGCCATAAAAGAGGGACACTTTAAGACAAAACTCACCAACGAATGGAAGCGGATGCTTGCCATGGACGTGAGTGACATTTATTATGACGCCTTTCTGATTAACGGTAAAACAGAAAGCCAGCTCGCAGGATACAAAGCCGGTGACAAAGTGCGGCTTCAAATTGCCAACGGCGGTGCGTCCTCCTATTTTTGGCTCAATTATGCAGGAGGAAAAATTAAAGTAGTGGCCAGTGATGGATTGGACATTGAACCGATAGAAGTGGACCGTCTTATTCTGGCAGTTTCTGAAACAGTGGATATCGTAGTGGAAATTCCTGAAAAAAACACCTCCTACGAACTCCTTGTTACACCCGAAGACCGCACAAAATCTGCGTCAGTGTTTATTGGAGAAGGAGCTACGAAATCCCATGATCCATTACCCAAACTCAAATACTTTGAAGGGATGAAGATGATGAACGACATGATGAAGATGAACGGTGACATGAAGGACATGGGCATGGAGATGAGTTACCAGACCATGGATATGAATCAGGTGATGTATCCTGAAATTATTGCTGAAAATAATGAAGCAATGCCCATGGACAAGATGGACAACAATGATGCGGAAATGGATCATTCAAAGCACCAGATGCCTGCGTCAGGGATTACCACATTGAATTACGGAATGATGAAGTCGCCTTATGACACTTCACTCCCGAAAGACAGTCCCGTGCGCGAGCTCAAGTTTACCCTTACGGGAAACATGAACCGCTACGTTTGGAGCATGGACGATAGAGTCCTGGCAGAATCGGACAAAATATTGGTAAAAAAAGGCGAAATTCTCCGCATTACCCTATTCAATAATTCAATGATGCGTCACCCGATGCACCTGCACGGTTTTGATTTTCGGGTACTCAACAAAAATGGTGTTCAGGCACCCCTCAAAAATGTGTTGGATATTATGCCGATGGAAACTAATGTCATCGAATTTGAAGCTAAAACGGATGGGGACTGGTTTTTCCACTGTCACATCCTCTATCACATGATGGCGGGGATGAACCGTGTTTTTGCTGTTGGTGATTATCAGAATCCTTTGCTGCCCGATAAAGCTTCAGCTTACAAAAAGCTCCAGCGCGAAAGTAACATGTGGCACCTTATGGCCGAAAACGATTTTGCTACTAATGGTAACGACGGGATGGCGAGGATCTCAAATGCCCGCTGGGAATTGGGAACAGAATGGCGTTTAGGTTACAATCCCCATCACGGCTACGAGGTGGAAACCCAACTCGGCAGGTATGTGGACCGTATGCAGTGGCTGAAACCATTTATCGGATTTAACTATCGTTATAGAAAGATTGACAGGAATAATATTGAAAAAAACCTTTTTGGACAGGCATCTACTAAAGATGAAAGAAAAACTTTCAGCGCTGGTATCATGTATAAACTCCCGATGTTGGTGGACCTGCAGGCAGAAATATTTACAGACGGAATTGTAAGGTTCCAGCTGACACGTGAAGACATTCCGTTGACTGCGCGTTTGCGCGGGGCATTCATGGTCAATACCGACAAAGAATATATGGCAGGTCTTAAATATATCGTCACAAAAAATATCGGAATCTCAACCCACTACGACAGCGATATGAGCTGGGGTGCAGGGATTACACTGAACTATTAAAGGAGTTTTTAGTGTGTCAATTTTAAAGAGTGCAGCTGCCAAATAAAGACCGGTTGCACTCTTTTTTACAGCGTATAACGACCGCCGGAACCACAGATTCTCATGAGGCAAACAATACCAGCCTACAACCTGAGGAATCATTGCAGTAATATAAGCTAAGACATAAGTTCAAGTAAATATATTTTTATTAAATTAGCACCGTGAAAATTTTTTCCTTTTTTCTTTCCTTATTCTTCATGGTACTCACGATGGTACCATGCAGCGATGCTGCGAAAGGTTTAGGCGAAAAAGTTTGTTTGGCAGAAAACGTTCATTTAGAGCAAGGTCAGGATCAGCATGCTGATCTTTGTACGCCTTTCTGCGTTTGCAACTGTTGTGGAATGTCAATGACTGTCATGCTGCTGAAAAAATTACTCCCTGAGAAGATTGCTCTTTTAATTAAAGACACTCTTCCTGAAAAGAATTACAACTACGCATTCCTCCATACTGTCGGTATCTGGCAACCTCCCAAAATAGGTTAATTCTCTTTCCTTCGGTTTGCTTCCGTAGGACATTACGACTATCTGATAGTCGCTCATTTTCGTAGACAATACGGAACATGCTTTTCTTGTCAATTAACCTTAATTTTTACAAATGCTATATAAAATTATACAGTTTAGTGTAAAGAATAAGCTCATTATTGGGCTCATGACTTTTGCACTAATCCTTTGGGGGGTGTATAGTGCTACTAAACTCCCGCTGGATGCCGTACCGGATATTACAAATAATCAGGTACAGATTATTACCAGCACACCAACATTGGCCGCACAGGAAACAGAACAGTTAGTTACCTTTCCAATTGAGCGGAGCCTCGCAAACATTCCCGGAATTACAGAAATGAGATCGATCTCAAGATTTGGTCTCTCAGTGATTACTGTGGTTTTTGATGAAAGCGTGGATATTTACTTTGCCCGTCAACTGATTACTGAAAAACTGAAAGAGGCCGAGGAAAACATTCCACAAGGTATCGGTACGCCAGAAATGTCTCCGGTATCCACAGGCTTAGGAGAAATTTATCAATATGTTATTCACCCTAAAAAAGGGTCAGAAGACAAATACTCCGCTACCGATCTTCGAACAATGCAGGATTGGGTTGTGGCCCGCCAACTCTACGGTACACCGGGCGTAGCTGAAATTAACAGTTTTGGCGGTAAACTTAAGCAGTACGAGGTGGCAATCAATCCGTACAGACTTAAAGCTATGAATGTGACCATTGCCGATATTTTCACAACCCTTCAGAAAAATAACGAAAATACAGGTGGTGCTTATATCGATAAAAAACCTAATGCCTATTTTATTCGCGGCATCGGTCTGATCTCTTCTTTAGATGATATTTCTAACACCGTAATAAAAACAGTCAACGGTATCCCTGTACTTATCAAAGATGTCGCGGAGGCACGTATAGGCAGTGCCGTTAGATATGGGGCCCTTACCTATAACGGCGATAAAGAGGCTGTCGGGGGTATTGTAATGATGCTCAAAGGTGAAAATTCCGCGGAAGTAGTGAGTCGGGTTAAGGAAAAAATGCTCACCATTCAAAAATCCCTTCCAGCGGATATTATCGTAGAACCTTTCGTGGACCGGACTAACTTAGTAGACCGTGCTATACGCACCGTAGAAACAAATTTGGTAGAAGGAGCACTTATAGTCGTTCTTGTGCTCGTTCTGTTTCTGGGGAATCTTCGTGCAGGGCTTATTGTGGCTTCTGCCATTCCACTTTCTCTCCTTTTTGCCTTAGGTATGATGAATGTTTTTGGAGTCAGTGCAAACTTGATGAGTTTGGGAGCTATTGATTTCGGGCTTATTGTAGATGGCGCAGTAATCATTGTAGAGGCGACCCTTCACTTTCTCGCGGTCCACCACAAATCCCAAAAACTCTCGCAGCACACAATGGACCGGGCTGTGGAAGCAAGTGCAAAAAAAATGATGAGTTCTGCAGCATTTGGTCAGATAATTATCCTCATTGTATATCTCCCTATCCTTTCACTTCAGGGGATTGAAGGTAAAATGTTCCGCCCAATGGCAGAAACAGTGTCTTTTGCAATTATAGGAGCGTTAATTCTCTCCCTTACTTATATACCAATGATGTCTGCCTTATTTCTATCTAAAAATATCAGTGCAAAAAAGACTTTCGCGGACAGGATGATGTCCGGGATCAATAGCGTCTATATCCCACTGCTGCAAAAGGCGATTGCGTTTAAATATGCAGTAGTGGGTGGAGCAATTGCATTACTGGCTGTTTCGCTGTTTTTATTTTCAAGAATGGGAGGTGAATTTATCCCACAACTACAGGAGGGCGATTTTGCGGTGCACTGTATATTACCACAGGGTACTTCTCTTTCTCAAAGCATTGAAACTTCAATGCAGGCAAGCCGTATTCTGAGATCTTTTCCGGAAGTGAGCACAGTGGTGGGTAAAACTGGTAGTGCCGAAGTCCCTACAGACCCAATGCCACCCGAAGCAACTGACCTGATCGTTACCTTAAAGCCCAAAAAGGAGTGGAAGGATAGTGGTAAATCTTATGAGGATTTGAGCGCTGAGATGATGGAGAAACTTGAAATGATTCCCGGAGTGTTCTTCGAAGTTTCCCAACCGATACAAATGCGCTTCAACGAGCTAATGACCGGGGTGCGCCAAGACGTAGCGGTTAAAATATTTGGCGAGAACATTGACACCCTTGCGAAACTGGCACCGGAAGTTGCCAAAATAGTGCAGACAGTGGAAGGTGCCACCGAGCCACAAATTGAGCAGACAGTGGGTTTACCTCAAATAACCATTACTTACGACAGGGCCAGGCTGGCCTCGTATGGGCTGAATATCGAGGATATAAACCATACAGTGAGCACAGCTTTTGCGGGGGAAACCGCCGGCGTGGTATTCGAGGACGAAAGGAAGTTTAATTTGGTCGCACGACTCGACAGTGTGAGCAGGAGTTCTATCGACGACGTCAGTAACCTGTTTATTCCAGCTGAAAACGGCGTGCAAATTCCGCTTTCTCAGGTAGCAAAAGTGGAATATAAGGACGGACCTGCACAAATCAGTCGCGAAGATGGCAAGCGCCGAATCGTTGTAGGCTTCAATGTAAAGGATAGAGATGTAGAAAGTGTAGTAACCGAAATTCAGAAAAAACTGAACGACGCAAATATCTTGCCCGCTGGCTATTACTATACGTATGGCGGAACGTTCGAAAATTTGAAACAGGCTTCTTCACGATTGCAAATAGCAGTTCCTGTAGCCTTAGCTCTTATTTTTCTTTTACTGTACTTCACCTTCCGTAACTTCAAAGACAGCATGCTTATTTTTACTGCAATACCAATGAGTGCTATTGGAGGGGTCTTTGCACTGATGATAAGGGACATGCCCTTCAGCATTTCAGCAGGAGTAGGATTTATCGCGCTATTTGGTGTAGCCGTACTGAATGGTATTGTGCTGGTAAGCACCTTCAAGGATCTTCAGAAATCTGGGGTTACTAATATCCTGCGAAGGGTGATTCAGGGGGCCAGTATACGGTTACGTCCAGTCCTGATGACTGCAGCGGTAGCTTCATTCGGATTCTTTCCCATGGCCTTTTCAAATGGTAGCGGTGCAGAAGTACAGAGACCATTAGCAACCGTGGTAATTGGCGGCTTAGTAACAGCAACTTTCCTTACCTTATTTGTTCTGCCACTACTCTATATCATCTTTAATTCTAAAAACCAATTCAAAAGCAAAATGAGGAAAAGCAAAAACACATCGTTTTTGACGCTAATAATTTTATTCTGCACGTCCGTCAGCGTTCTTAGTGCGCAGGAAAGAATTTCACCAAATGATGCAGTGAAAATAGCGTTGGAGAATAATCTACAGTACTCTGTAAACACAGCCCAGGTAAATAAAGCTTTACTGGAAACCAGAACGGCACGTGAAATTCCCAAGACAGGCCTCTTCGTAGAAAACGATATGAGACCAAGTGATCCGGATGGCGATTTTAAAATTGGAATCCAGCAATCCATACAATGGCCGGGATTATATAAGGCGAAAAGGAAGTACTTTGAGGAGCAGTTAAAATACCACCAGCTGAATAAAAGCATGTTGGACGCAGTGATAAAAAGGGAAGTAAATACTGCTTTTTATCAGTTGTGGTACCTTCAGGATGTTGGTAAGCTCTACCAAAAACTTGATGAGTATTATACGTCCATGTACAAAGCAGCAAATCTTCGTTTCAAAACCGGCGAAGCTGCTGGTCTCGAAAACATTGCTGCGGAGGCACGGATGAAAGAGCTCCAGGCTCAGAGACAGCAAAACGAACAGAATATTTCGGCACAGCAGCAACAACTCAGTCTGTTTCTTAATAGTCAGGTGCTATACTTGCCGGAAGACACAAACTTGCAGAAATTGGATTTGGAAGATTTACCATCAGACAGTTTTCATCCCTCATTGGCTCTGCAGCAGCAGAATATAGAAATAGCAAGGGCGAATATAGAGGTTCAGAAAATGCAGAACAAACCTGACTTTTCGGGAAGAATATTTTCCCAGAGATTATACGGAATGAAGGATCCCATAACAGGCTTTTCAGTAGCTGTAGAATTTCCCATTTTTGGAAAGACTGCTTACAAAGCCAAATTGCAGTCTGCAGAAGCCGAGGTCGAAATTCAACAATCTCAGCTGCGCTATCAGGAAAATCAGTTCGCGGCACAAACCCGCTCCAGCTATACTGAAATTCTGAAAGCTGCTGAAATGCTTAAATATTATGAAAGTATAGGTTTGAAACAGGCAGACCAAATTTTCGATGCGGCAATGCTGAGTTACAAAGCTGGGGAAATAGGGTTTTCTGAAATGCACCAGTTTTTCACCCAAGCTATAGACATTAGAAAAAACTATTTGATTGCACTGAACGAATACAACATGGCAGTAATACAATATAACTACTATATTAAAAATTAAGGATCCAAAAGAGAATATAACATGAAAAAATATATCACCCTAATTTTTGCGGTCTCTGTCTTGTTGACAGGATGCAAAAAAGAATCAGAAGTCACTGAAACCAAAGAAGCAACTGCAGTAGAGAAGCCCGATGAGCACGAAGATCCTAATGTGGCACATTTCACCGAAGAACAGATAAAAACTGTAGGCATCCAGATGGGCAGTATCGAAAGTAAGGAGCTTTCCAATACCATCAAGGTGAGCGGTATGCTGACGGTGCCTAACCAGAATAAGGCATTTGTTACGCCCTCATACAGCGGTATAGTGCGTTCATTGTATGTCCAGCCTGGAAGCTATGTATCAAAGGGAAAAGTTATAGCAACCATTTCAAACCCCGATTTAATCGTGATGCAGCAGCAGCTGCAGCAGGTGAATGGCCAAATCAGGATGGCAGAGCTGGAGGTAACGCGTGCCCAGCAGCTTTATAAAGGAAATGCCGCACCGTTAAAGAAATTTCAGCAGGCCCAGACAGATCTTGCTACATTGCGAAGCCAGCGCTCCGGACTCCAGAAACAGCTGGGCAGCATTGGCGCCGCCCAGGGGTACAGTTCGTCCCTTGCGGTGCGTGCCCCCATTAGCGGCACGGTAAGCAAAGTAATTGCGCAAATCGGGAGTAATGTAGATATGGCTTCTCCAATTGCGGAAATTGTAAGCAATGCGGCGCTCCATCTAGATATTTACGTGTATGAAAAAGACTTGGGTAAAGTTCAGCCAGGGCAAACCATTCATTTTACACTCACCAACAGTCCAGGTAAAGAGTATGATGCAAAAATAACTTCAATTGGTACAGCCTTTGAAGGAGAAAGCAAAACTGTTCCTGTTCACGCACAGGTCATAGGGGACCGCGTGGGTCTCATTGATGGCATGAATGTAACCGCCGTTATCAGTCTGGATAACCAAACTGCAGCCTCGGTTCCTACGGACGCCATAGTTAATGATAAGGGACAGGATTATATCTTTATTATGCAAGATGATAAAAACGAAGAAGATCGGGGAAATGTACCGGAGTCAGGAGAAAAAAGCAATAAAAAAGAATCTGAGGAAAAGGAAGTACGATTTGAAAAAATTCCAGTGGCTAAGGGAGTTACTGATTTGGGCTATACACAAATTACCCCCTTGAAACCTATAGACCCAAATGCTAAAATAGTAACTAAAAATGCCTTCTTCATTTTAGCTAAATTAAATAACAAAGGAGAAGAAGGGCACGGCCATTAAAAAATCCATAATCAAAATTACTCAAACTCATCATTTAAAATAAAACTTATGGCAAATATTAAATCACATATTCATACCTACGACGAAAATGGCAATCAGCTGTGCTGCACGCCTCAGGAAGGGAAAATATATAAAAATGCGGGGGCAGAAAAATTAGTCGAAGACGGTTGTTGCGCAACGACCGATAAAGTCTATGCCCCAATAAAGAAAATGACTCCCGCTACCGAAAAGCATCCCGCTGATGACGGCTCAAACCATGCTGCTGAACATGCCGATGATGATGGACACGATCATTCTACACAGGAAAAATCAACTTTTCAGCTTTTTCTTCCGGCAATTATTTCATTCGTGATCTTAATGGCAGGCTTGGCAATGGATCATCTAATTCCTCAATTTTGGTTTAAAAATTGGGTGCGTATTATTTGGTACGCCGCAGCCTATCTGCCGGTAGGTTTGCCGGTTCTGAAAGAAGCGTTTGAAAGTATCAGGAAGGGAGATGTGTTTTCGGAGTTTTTCCTGATGTCTATCGCGACAATAGGAGCCTTTGTCATTGGCGAATATCCTGAAGGGGTGGCGGTCATGCTTTTCTATTCAGTTGGCGAAGTCTTTCAGACTTTAGCCGTTCAGCGTGCCAAGGGGAATATCGCTAAACTGCTCGATCAGCGTCCCGATGAAGTGACCATCTTGGTGGATAACCGCCCACAAACGGTAAAAGCGGCGGAAGTTGCACTGGATTCGGTTATTCAGTTGAAACCGGGAGAAAAACTGGCCCTGGATGGAATTTTGATTTCAGACAGTGCTTCGTTCAATACCTCGGCACTCACCGGCGAAAGTAAACCTGACACAAAGCAAACAGGAGATACCGTCCTTGCTGGTATGATCAACCTGAATACCGTTGCACAGGTGAGAGTAAATACACCTTATGCAGATTCAAAACTTTCCAAGATTCTAGAACTGGTACAAAACGCGACAGCACAGAAGGCACCCACAGAATTATTCATCAGGAAATTTGCCCGCATCTATACCCCAATCGTGGTATTTCTCGCTGTGGCAATCTGTCTGTTACCCTATTTGTTTGTCGATGAATATATTTTCAGGGACTGGTTATACCGCGCTCTGATATTTCTCGTAATATCCTGTCCATGTGCATTAGTAATTAGTATTCCACTAGGATACTTTGGTGGCATTGGTGCCGCAAGCAGAAATGGAATTTTATTTAAGGGCAGTAACTTTCTGGATGCGTTGGCAGAGGTCAAAAATGTGGTTATGGATAAGACCGGAACCATGACTGAGGGCGTCTTTAAAGTACAGACCGTCAATCTAAAGCAGGAATTTGACCGGGATTTAATTCTAAAATTAGTGAATGTAATCGAAAATTCATCAACCCATCCGGTGGCAACTGCCATTCACGATCATCTCGGTGAACCCGACCATACTATAATTCTCGACAATGTAGAAGAAATAGCGGGACATGGCCTGAAGGGATCGTATCAGGGAAAAGAGTTGCTCGTAGGAAACTTTAAACTGATGGATAAATTCAATATCCAATATGATGTAAATCCAAACGATATTGTAGAAACATTGATTGCCATTGCTTATGAAGGCAAATTTGCGGGATACATCACCATTGCAGACAGTATTAAGGAAGATGCTGCCTATACAGTACAGAAACTTACCAGTTTAGGTGTCAAAGTTACCATGTTGAGCGGCGATAAAACTACCGTGGTAAAAGCAGTGGCACAAAAACTGGGTATCCAGAATGCTTTTGGCGATTTGTTGCCGGAAGATAAAGTGAATAAGGTAAAAGAGCTAAAATCGCGGGATGAAACGGTGGCATTTGTTGGCGACGGTGTCAACGATGCTCCGGTTGTAGCTTTAAGTGATATCGGCATAGCGATGGGTGGCCTTGGGAGTGATGCCACCATTGAAACCGCTGATGTGGTAATTCAGGACGACAAACCTTCAAAAATCCCAATGGCCATTAATATTGGCAAGCAAACCAAAAAAATTGTTTGGCAGAACATCGCGTTGGCCTTTGGAGTAAAAGCAGTGGTGTTGGTATTAGGAGCAGGGGGGTTAGCCACGATGTGGGAAGCAGTCTTTGCAGATGTGGGCGTAGCATTGCTTGCCATACTAAATGCGGTAAGGATTCAGAAAATGAAATTTTAAACAAAGCGGGCTTCGGTCCGTTTTTTTTCTTTCTGGGTAAAAAATTAAGTGTTGCGTATAGACGCAGAAAAATGGTGCAAAAATCTAATAGTTGATCACATAAATCGTCAAATAAAATACTGTTTCTCCGCTGAATGATATAGCAGCATTATTCACTTTCGCCACCGCGCACAGCAATATTCCTATGTGCCGACGCACATACCGCAATGACGACTGCGTACCAGATATTCTTCGATGGTCTCGAGGTCACTTAGCTAAAAAATCAGCATCAATTTTACCCGTATTTTCTAAACTGACATTTATAGAGGAAATTCCGCAGGCTGTTGGCAGTACGTTAATAATTAATGTTGTGTAGATTTTGATGCGGGTATTTTTAGTCCCTACTTCTAAACTCAGGGACTAAATCGGGGATTGTTTAATGGTTTATACGATGCCTTATGCGTTTATAAAATTATATAACTTGCTTACTGTCAGTAAAATGATGACTTACATTGCTTTATTGGTTTAAATAAAAACTCCCTGTGGAACTACATGAGCATTTTGATGAAATTCACCCAAAAGTTTTAGATTTTTTAAATGACCATGAAGAGAAGATAATTGAGGGCTACGAAGAAAATGACGGGCACCCATTTCAGCAGGTCTTTAATTCTTTTCTAAATTTATTTAAAGTAAGGTTTCCTCTTGTAACAAATTCAGAAGTTAACATTTTTAGATATTTTTTTGTTGAAAAGTTGCAAAGTCACTTCCGCAAAGAACTTCAGGACTCAATTGAAGTATGCAATCAAACATATTTTGGAAAATTACTACATAACATTCGTGAAGATAAATCTTATTTTGATGGAATTATCGATCCGAAAGATGTTTCTTCTGTTTATGCCGTTAAACCTAAACTTGACAACCCAAGGATTGCCAAGCAACATGGGGCATTCTTAATTTTTGGTATTAGTCCATCAATATTTGCTGTTTTCGGGTTATATAAGCCAATGGCTAAATTTAACAAAAAATGGATTGAAAGAGGAAGTGATTCAGGTCAACGAATTATTATCGATAAAAAGTCTAAAACTCAAATATTACAACAACTGGAAAGCTTTGGTTTCAACCAAGCTACTTTATTTCCAGAAGTCGATAAAGTTGCAAGTTTTGTAAAATTCAAATACTTAAAAAAACTGGATTAATAGATTTTGGATTTTAATAATAAATATGAAACATTGGATGATTTTATTTCTTCCCGCCTTAATGATGAAGAAGTGGGAATCTGGTTTTATGACAATGGTTTAGAGAAGTTTATTATTAAGTTGCATAATCATATTATTAGAGCCATCAACCAAGGATGTAAATTAGAAATGTTAGTAGGGCAGTATTTTGTTTCAGAAAAAACATACCCTGTTACTGGATTATTCATTTATGACCATATTGATAATCCCTTGATTGTAACTCAATCCAGTAATTTTCTGCTTGAAATAGATGCACTTAAAATAATATTGAAAAGTGGGAATTCAATTTTAGTGGACTTTTATGATGAATTGGGGGTTCCCGTTTTATCAAGCAATGCTACCCTAAGTGAGAATACTGTTGAAATTCAATGGCAAAACATTGATACTGAATATAACAATGATAATTGGAAGAAAGTTTTAGATCAAATGAAATTGGATTTTGACGCCAAAAACTATCAAGATTTTCAGAGAATAGAAATAAATGTCTCCAATGGAGTTGCGATACAATCTGCTTTTATTACTGATCAAAATATTACCACTCATTATTTAGAGGAAAAAGAGGGAGATCAACTTGAAAAAAAAGTGTTCGTACCCTTAGAATCTATATTTAAAACCAATACTATTTTTCTCAATCCTTATTTTAATTCTTCAGGCAGAAAAAAGGAACTCACCGATATTTTTGCCCATTATGAATTGGGAACATTTTATATTGAATCCAAGGTTTTATCTTCTCAAAAGTCTTTTGATAAATCCATTTCCAAACAACAGAATAATATTAAAAAACAAATATTAAAGGCGGTTAATCAACTTGCCGGAGCTTTGAGAAATGTATCAAATGAAATTTCGGTATTTGATTCTAAATCAAATCTGAAAATTGAGATTAACAAAGGGTTAGTACCACAATGTATTATTTTAGTTTCAGAATTACCCTCATTTGGGGAATGGGAAGATTTGAACATTTCAATTTTTGAATTAATTTCACAATATAACTGTTATCTCAATATAATGGAACTTTCTGACTTTATGAAGATTATTAAATTAGCCCACGGAAGCATCGAAAAATTGGATTATTATCTTATGAAAAGGGCAGAAGGTTTCGAAACAACAAAGACTTTCTTTTATAAAACCGAGGTTGTGTTTAATTAAGTGTTTTAATAATTTATTTTTTATTCCAGGTTCTAGAAAGACTATTTTCAATCTTTATTCGTCCGATTTCTCTAATTATTTGAGAAGCGAATCTTCTTTTTCGTCGCAAATATTTTCTAAATTTGCGACAAAATAACCGTAAATTGCATATGCAAAGCATTGATGATAAAATACTTGTAAAAATAAAAAAAGCGAAGAGGGGTACGCTGTTTTTTATTGAAGACTTTCTTGCTTTCGGCAATGCCAGAGCAGTTGCAAAAGCATTGGAAAGATTGGTCAATAACGGCGGTATTTCCCGTGTCGCGAGGGGGATTTACGCTGTTTTACAAACGGATCCAGTTTTGGGAAATATTCAGCCTTCTGCCGAACAGATTGCAGAGGTAATTCGCAAAAGAGACAAGGCGCGCATTATTCCAACGGGAATTCTGGCGCTCAATGCACTAGGACTCTCCACCCAGATTCCCCTCAATTTGGTGTATCTTACAGACGGTTCTGCACGAACAGTTGATCTCGGCAAAAGAAAAATAAAATTCAAAAGAACAAGCCCGAAAAACCTCGCTGCGATTGGTGAAATAAGCGGACTTGTAATCCAAGCTTTGAAAGAAATCGGGAAGGACAATGTCACTCAACAGGAAAAGGATTTAGTTATAGAAAAACTTAAAAAGGAAAATCCATACCGCTTGGAACACGACATTCGCCTTGCGCCAGAATGGATTAGGATAATAATGCGGAACGCCATAAATAAAAATAATGACAAATAAATTTTTAGCCCTTCCCCAATCAACGAGGGTCCTTGCTTTTACACAAGTTGCCGAAAAAAGAGGAATAACACCGTTTGCCGTGGAAAAAGACTGGTGGGTATCGCAAACTTTGAAAGCGGTTTTTGAATTGGATGTAGCCGAGCATTTGGTTTTCAAAGGTGGCACCTCGCTGAGCAAGGCGTGGAACCTCATAGAAAGGTTTTCCGAAGACATTGATTTGGCCATCGAAAGAGAGTTTCTTGGCTTCGAAGGAAATTTGACTAAAAACAAGAAAACCAATTTAAGGAAGGCTTCCGGCCAATATATCAGCGAGGTTTTTTATTTAGAATTACAGGAAAAATTTAAAGAGAAAGGCTTGGAAAATGTCACTTTCTCGTTGGCCGAAACCCAGAATTCCGATCAGGATCCTCGTATTATCAATATTTTTTATCCAAATATAATTGAAGTTACGGATTATCTGAAGCCGAGAGTTCAAATAGAAGTCGGGTGCCGTTCATTGATTGAGCCATTTACGATGAAAAAAATTTCCGCGATGGTTGATGATGAATATCCAGAGCAGAGTTTTTCGGAGAAAAGCAAAGAAATACCATCCGTTGCACAGGCCAGCCACAATAAACCCTATTCCACCAGAAAATATCATTGAATTATGGGAAAAAGATTATGCCAAAATGCGAGAAGAAATGGTTTATGGCGAAAACAGACCAACTTTTTCTGAAATAATTGAAACTCTTAAAAAACTGAAAGATAAAATCAACAGCCTCAATTGGGAAATGATTTAAGGGAAAAGGTTTTGCTAAAATATTAAACAAATACTCTTACTTCAAAACCTCGTCAATAATCTTATCCAATTTATTATCCGGAAGACTGTTTAAATAAGACATTGTAGATTTTATATCTTTTTGCCCAAGTGCTTCGCGAATAGTCTCAATTGAAATATTATTGAACTTCAAAACTGTGGCAAACGAGTGACGGGCGCAGTAATAAGAGATATTCTTCTTGATTTGCAGTTCTTTCATTATTTCTTTTGACTGCATATTCACATAATAGGTCAGCACTTTTTTGGATCTGTTTTTTAGGTAAATCTGCGTTGGCTTTTCGGTATTCATTATGTTGAAAATGAACTTTGAACTGTCTTCGGATTTGTATTTTTCCATGATATTCCGAGCGTAATCATTGATTTTAAAACTCACCGGAACGCCTGTTTTACTGCGGATATAATCAATACGATCAATATTCAAGAATTTTTTTTCCAACTTAATCAAATCCAAAAAGTTGATTCCTCTTGCATAATAACTGAACAAAAACATATCTTTTGCAAAAGAAAGTTTTTCGTCTTTTGGCTCATATTTCTTGAGTTTTTCTATTTCTTCTTCATTCAGATACTCCTTTTTCCCACTTTCCTTCAGTTTTGAAATTTTATATTGCCTAAAAGGATATTGTTTTTCCGTAATTACTTGGTTTCTAATGGCTTGATTAAAAACCGAACGCAAAGTCCGCATTCTAATCGCGATACTGGACTCCCTATTCCCGCGAGAAATGCAATAGGCTTCAAATTTTTTCAAGTTAGAATAATCCAATTCATTAAAGCTAATGTCTTTTTTGCCAAAGAACCGTTGCAGCGCATTCAGAGTATCTTTTTCCACTTTCGCTGTTCCAGTTTTATCCGATGCCAAGAGATTTCTAATCAAATCTTCGTGGAAACTCGTATAGGTTAAGGAAATGCTTTGTCCGCTGCTCGTCTTTAGTTTATTGATGAGATCAGGAAGCATGAAGTAGATTCCATTTTTATCGAAATCGTCGATAATCTCGTCAATGATCTTAATTCTGCGCTCAATAAATTTGTTGAGGTTAGCGTGATTGGGATGCGAAGTTTTCAGACGACAAGCGTCAAAACTCCAGTCCTTCTCCTTGCAAGTTTTCCCGATTGAAAGACTTGTGTTTTTGCGGTCTTTTATAAATGAAATTATGATACTTCTCTCTCCTGTTTTATTCGCTTTTGGAGCAAGTGTAAAGGTGTAACTTACCATTTTGTGTCAATTTTTATCGTTTTTCACGAACATTTTTTTCAGATATTCCTGTTTATCGTGTTTTACAAAAATTTTTTCACGAACATTTCACGAACATTTGCCCTCCAAAAGTAAAATATTATAAAATACTGTACAAGAAAAATATTTGTAAACAATTGATAATCAAAGAAAATAAAGCATAATAAAGATTAAGCAAATTATAATAAAACACAATAAAACCGACTGTTAATCAGAGGGTCGCTGGTTCGAGCCCAGCAAGAGGAGCAAAGACTTACAGAAATGTAAGTCTTTTTTTGTTTTTAATGCTAATATTGGTTAGGTGCTTAATAGCGATTATTTCAAATAAAAAACCCCATCGGATTAGACTGCACCCAAAAGTTTAGACAAAATTAAACAATATTTTCAAAGGAAAGAGTTCGGTACTGTACCGGACTCTTTCCTTTGAGATTGAGTCTTATTCTATCATTGTTGTAATAGTGAATGTACTTCACTATTTCCTTCTTAAGTTCCTGAATGGAACCAAACTTTCTGGTATAAAACATTTCTGATTTTATCGTTCCAAAAAAGTTTTCTATCACCGCATTGTCCAAACAGTTTCCTTTTCGGGACATACTTTGAACAATTCCTTTTTCTTTTAATATATTTTGATAAGCTTTCATTTGATATTGCCAACCTTGATCAGAATGTAGAATGATGTTCTGTGTAGATTTTACTTTTCTGAATGATTTCTTTAGCATTCTGATGATTTGGCTAAACACAGGTCTTTCAGATAAGTCAAAACTGACAATTTCACCATTAAATAAATCGATGATTGGAGATAGGTAAAGTTTATTACCCGATACATTAAACTCTGTAACATCGGTTGCCCATTTCTGATTAGGAGTGTCCGATTTGAAATTCCTCTGTAGAACATTGGGCGCAATTTTCCCTTGCTCTCCCTTGTAAGATTTATATTTCTTCACTCGGATAATACTCTTTAATCCTAATATTTTCATAAGTCGTAAAACAGTTTTGTGATTAATCAAAATTCCTTTTTCTTTCAAAAGCAAAGTAATTCTTCTATAGCCCAACCTTCCTTTGTGACGATGATAAACCTGCTTAATCATTTCTTTTATTTCCGCATATTTATCTTTCATTTGAAAGCGTTTTTGATAGTAATAAAAACTGCTTCTTGCCATCGATGTACAATGCAGCAGTACTGCTAAATCAAAGTCCTGCCTTAACTCTTCGATGGCTTTGGATTTTTCCTTTCCTGAATTAAGGCGTCTAACTTTTTTAAAATGGCGTTCTCGGCTTCTAAATAATAAATCCTCTCCAACAGTTCTTCCTCCCTTGTTAAGGGTTTGCCTGTTTTCTTTTTTTTTCGCTTGTAATTACTCATGGTTTTAGGTCTTCCTCTGGGTCTGTTTTCTAAACCTAAAATACCATTTTTTTTGTAATTACGCTGCCAAATAAGAATACTGGACTCCGCAGGAATATTAAACCTTCTCGACGCTTCTTTTAAACTTAAATTCTCTTTCTCAATTACTGATAAAATCTTTAATTTAAAATCTTTTGTGTAATGCGTATTGGAAAGCCGAACAAGTCCTGAAACGCCATAAAGTTCATAAAATTTTATCCATTTACGAACCAATGAACCACAAACTCCAATGCGTTTTCCTAAATCGTCTGTTCCAATATCCCCTTTGTGATATCTCTTTATAGCTTTTAATTTAAAGTCTACTGAATATTTACTTTTCCCCATAAAAAATGCCCCTAAAAAGTGTCTAACTTTTTGGGGGCAGTCCAGATGAAGGATGGGGTTTTTTTAATGATGAGATTTTTATTATTTTTTCTTGACGGCCTTTGCAATATTAATAATCACTTTCACTGCTTTTTCCATCGATTCTAAGGCTACATATTCATACGGACCATGGAAGTTGATTCCGCCAGCGAAAATGTTTGGACAAGGTAAACCCATGTACGAAAGCTGTGCACCGTCGGTTCCGCCACGAATAGCTTTTATTTTAGGCTCTATGTTCGCGTCTTTCATTGCTTGTTCTGCGATATCTACGATGTGCATTTTCCCTTCAAATTGCTGTTTCATGTTTCGGTATTGCTCTTTAATTTCAACTTCAGCAGTTCCTTTCCCAAATTTTTCGTTGAATTCAGCAACTTTTTCTTCCATGAATTTCTTTCTTGCTTCAAATTTTGCTTCGTCGTGATCACGAATGATGTATTGCAACTTAGCCTCAGAAACATCCGCTTTTATTTCCATTAAATGATAAAAACCTTCAAAGCCTTTTGTTGTGGAAGGCGTTTCGTTTTCCGGAAGCATTTTGATGAACTCTGCTGCCAAGAGCGAAGCATTGATCATTTTCCCGAATGCATAACCAGGATGCACACTCAAACCGTGAATTTTTACCACTGCTCCGGCAGCGTTGAAATTCTCGTATTCCAATTCCCCAACTTCGCCACCATCCATGGTGTAAGCCCATTCTGCACCGAATTTTGCAACGTCGAATTTATGCGCACCTCTTCCGATTTCTTCATCTGGAGTGAAGCCTATTGCTATTTTTCCGTGTTTGATTTCAGGATGCGCCAACAGATATTCTGCCGCAGTTACGATTTCTGCGATTCCAGCCTTGTCGTCTGCGCCGAGGAGAGTGGTTCCATCCGTTGTGATCAATGTTTTTCCTACATAATCTTTCAAACTTTCAAATTTCGACGGAGAAAGGATAAAACCGGTTTCCTTGTTCAATAATAGATCTTTACCATCATAATCGTCCCAAATTTGTGGCTTCACATTTTCCCCATTAAAATCTGGCGAAGTGTCATAGTGAGAAATAAACCCAACCACAGGTTCGTCATCATTCTCCAAATTGGAAGGAACGTAGGCATAAATATATCCGTTGTCATCCAAAGAAACATCGCTTAGCCCTAAGGTTTTCAATTCCTCAAAAATATATTTTGCGATATCCCATTGTCTTTCGGTGGACGGGGTTGTTTCGCTCTCTGAATCGCTGGTTGAAAAGATTTTTACGTAATTGATAAAACGGTTTTGGAGTTTGAGTTTCCATTCAAGATTGAACTCTATCGTATTCATTTCGATTAAATTTAATTTTAACAAAGATAAGGATTTTGAATCAGGCAAAATCTTGTAATTCTGGTTTTTTCAAAGGTTTTCGCTGGGTGTTTAGGTAAAAATTTAGATTAAAAAAAAATATTATCTTTGAGAAAACCTAAAAAGTACTCATGTTTTTAACAGAATGTCCGCGAGATGCTATGCAAGGATGGGGAGAATTTATCCCCACCGCTAAGAAAATCGATTATATCAATACCTTGATGGATGTGGGTTTCGATGTATTGGACTGCGGGAGTTTTGTTTCCCCAAAATCGATACCGCAAATGGCAGATTCGGGAATCGTAATCGATGAAATTGATAAGTCAATCTCGAATACCAAACTCTCAGTAATTGTCGCAAATTATCGAGGTGCTGAAAAAGCGTTGGAACATCAGCAGGTTGATATTTTAGGTTTTCCTTTTTCCATTTCCGAAACTTTTCAGTACCGAAATACCAACAAAAATCAGGAAGAAGCTTTTAATGATATTGTAAAAATTTCGGAATTGCTGAAAACAGACGGAAGAACTTTGAATCTCTATTTTTCGATGGCGTTCGGGAATCCTTATGGCGAAATGTGTAAATGGGAAGACGTTGATTTTTGGGCGGGTCGTTTTAATGAAATCGGAATCAAAAATATTTTACTTTCAGATACAACCGGAACTGGAAATATTGAGCAAATTGAAATGTTATTCGAAAAAATTCCCGCGAAATATCCAGAAATTCATTTCGGTGCACATTTTCACAACCGATACGACGATTCTTACAAAAAACTGAAAGCAGCTTATGATAAAGGTTGCCGGAGATTCGATTCAGCAATCAAAGGAATTGGCGGCTGTCCGATGGCTAAAGATGATTTGGTAGGAAATATGCCGACGGAACAGGTCATTAATTTCATGGCTTCCGAAAAAATAGATCATTCTTTAAATTTATTAAACTTCGAAAGTGCTTGGAATAAAGCGAAAGATATTTTTCATTTTTAACAAAAAATTTCAAAATGACTTCAATTGTAAAATATATTGGCGATTTGCGATGCGAATCAGAGCACCTTCAATCTGGAAGTATCATCAAAACTGATCCTCCCACAGACAACAATGGGAAGGGAGAAATGTTCTCTCCAACTGATCTCTGTGCTACTTCTTTAGCTCAATGCATGCTCACTACAATTGCGATTTTAGGGAGAGACCGAAACCTGAATATCGACGGATCCTACGCAGAGGTAACCAAAATTATGATTCCAAAACCTAGAAAAATCGGGGAAATTATTTGTGAACTTTATTTCAAAGGAGAATTTTCTGAAGATGAAAAATCATTCATCAAAGAAATCGCATTGAACTGTCCTGTTGCACTTTCACTTCACCCAGAGCTGAAGAAAACGGTGCATTTTAATTACGATAAATAAAGGATTTTTTAAAACATTCCCAACTCGAAACGCGCTTCCTCGCTCATCATGTCTTTGTTCCATGATGGTTCGAAAGTCAGTTCAAGATCGACTTCTTTTACACCTTCTACTTCAGAAGTTTTTTCGCGAACTTCCGCCGGAAGCGATTCTGCAACGGGGCAATTTGGTGTGGTAAGCGTCATGATGATTTTCACGGCTCCTTCATCAGAAATCTGTACATCGTACACCAATCCTAATTCGTAGATGTCGACAGGAATTTCAGGGTCGTAAACGGTTTTTAAAGCTTTGATGATATTTTCGCCGATATCGGCAATTTGGTCGTCGGTATATTTCATTTCAATGATAGCTGTATTGTTTTTAAGACTTTTCAGCAAATTATTTTTCTAATTTTTCAAGTAAATCTTCCTGTCGCATGCGCCGGAAAATATTTGCCAAAGTTAAGACATCTTTTTCACAATATTGAACTATTCTAAATAAGTCTTTTTCTATATAATAAATTGATGCAACCATTGAGCCGTCGATATCGTCTTTCGGCGTGGGAATTCCGAACACATGTGCCAATAATTCAAGGGAAACATAAGATTTATAATCACCGAATTTCCAAAGTTCCATTGTATCGAGATGCGGGATTTCCCAAGGTTTTTTTCCAAACATTTGAAAGGGTTTCGGCGGTTGCATTCCGTTAATTAAAAATCTTCTTGCAATCCATGGAAAATCGAATTCTTTCCCGTTATGAGCACAAAGAACTGCATCGCGAAGTTTCGGATGGTTGAAAATGGAGCCAAATTCTTCCAACAATTTTTTTTCATCATCACCGTAGAAACTTTTGATCATCAATTTTTCGTTTTTCTCTAAAATTCCTACCGAAATACAGATGATTTTTCCAAATTCTGCCATGATTCCGCCTCTTTCCGCGTAAAATTCTTCCGCAGAAAATTCATCCTTTCGCTGCATTTTGGTTTTTTTGTCCCAAAGTTTTTGCGAAGATTCATCCAAATCTTCCCAATTTCCGTATTGCGGAACCGTCTCGATATCGAGAAAAAGTATTTTTTCAAAAGGAATATTTTGAATCATGAATTGTGTTTATTACTTGATAAAATTTAGTTTACAACCATTTAGAAATCAACCAACCGGAAATCCGTTTTTCACTGGAAGGGTTGTTGAAAGCAATGTAACTTCATTATTTTCGCCATAAACTCCCAAAACCAAACATTCGCTGAAGAAATTGGCAATTTGTTTTTTAGGAAAATTCACGACTGCCAAAATCTGTTTTCCAATTAATTCTTCTTTTTGGTACAAAGTGGTAATTTGTGCTGAAGATTTTCGAATTCCCAAGATTCCAAAATCAATTTCGAGTTGGTAAGAAGGATTTCTGGCTTTCGGGAAATCAGAAACGGAAATAATTGTTCCGACTCTGATGTCTACTTTTTCGAAATCTTCCCAAGAGATTTCTGGTTTTATCAGCATTTTATTTTTTTACAGAAACCACATAATTGTACACCAAAGCGTGTTGCTCATCATTGAGTTTTGCTTTTGGCGCCATACTGTTCATAATTCCCACCCAGTCTTGCGCGGAATGCGCGGTTGGATTTGGTAAATCATGACATCTGCCACAAGAATTTTCGAAAATGGTTTTGCCAGCGGCAAGTTTTTCGGCGTTGTCCGTTTTAGTTCCTTCTACCACCGCTGGTTTTGGTGTACAGGAAGCGAGAAAGACGGTCGCGGAAACAGCGATTAAGAATGTTTTCAAAGTATTCTCCGAATGCTTGATTGAATGTTGGCTTTTCATAAATTAATATTTGTTTTATCCAAAAATAAACAATTTTCGCCTAAATTTGTGTCAGATCGATATTTTTCCTTCATAATCTTTACTTTGATGAAGCTTAATTGGATTACCAAAAAACTAAAATTAAAAGAAACTTTTTCTATTTCTTACGGGAGTTACGATTTTCGGGATTCACTCTTGGTAAAGCTTTCCTATGGGAATTGTGACGGATTTGGAGAGTGTGTTTCTATTAATTATTACGGAATTAATTTGGATGAATTTATTCTGAAGTTAAAACACGTTCAATCTCATATTGAAAGTCAAAAGATCTTACATCCGAAGGAATTCTATCGTTTTCTATCATCGCTAAGCCTGCATCCTTTTCTTCTTTCGGCCTTGGATTGTGCATACTGGGATTTGTTCGGCAAATTAGAAAATAAGACTTTTTCAGAAATTAATGAATTCATAATCAATCAATTACCGGATTCATCTTACACGATAAGTATCGCTTCTATTGATGAACAAATTAAGAAAATTGAAAATTCAGATTGGAAAAGATTTAAAGTAAAATGCAACGGTTTGGATCGCGAACATATTTTTGAACTTCTCGAAACCGGAAAAGAAATTGCTTTAGATTCCAATACCAGTTTTTCAGGTGATGATTGTAATTTTTTGCAAAACAATGAATTAACTTCCCGGTTTTCTTATTTGGAACAGCCTCGACCGATTGGTAAATATCAAATTTTAAATAAAAATCTTCACGCAAATTGGATGGCGGATGAAGATTGCCAAGACATTTCTTATCTCGAGAAACTGCGTCCTCATTATGTTGCAGTCAATATAAAGTTGATGAAATGTGGAGGAATTACGCCGGCTTTGGAATTGATTGCGGAAGCTAAAAAATTGAATTATAAAGTGATGATTGGTTGTATGACAGAATCATCAGTAGGAATCTCTGCGGGAATTGCGGTGGCTTCTTTGTGTGATTTTGCTGATTTGGATGGTGCGAATCTTATTTCAAACGATTTTTCAAAAGGTAGTTTCGTAGATTACGGAAAAATTATATTATCTGAAAAGCCAGGACTGGGCATTGAAATAATTTCATAAAAGAATTGTATTTTTGAGTTTATGAAGAAATTTTCAACCGAAGAATTAATTGCAGGCATAAAATCCGGAGACAAACGTATTCTCGGGAAAGCGATCACTTTGGTTGAAAGCAAAAAACGGGAACATCGTGAACAAGCTGAACTTATTTTAAAAGAAATTTTACCTTTCACTGGTAAAAGTGTGAGGGTTGGAATTACAGGAGTTCCAGGCGCCGGAAAATCGACTTTTATTGAAAATTTCGGAAGATTAGCGATTGAAAAAGGTAAAAAAGTTGCAGTGCTGGCCATCGATCCGAGTTCTTCGCTGAACAAAGGTTCGATTTTAGGCGATAAAACCCGTATGGAAGAACTCGCAAAAGAGAACCATGCGTTTATTCGTCCATCTCCAAGCTCCGGATTTTTGGGCGGAGTAGCCAATACAACTTTCGAAACCATGTTAATTTGCGAAGCGGCGGGTTACGATTATATTTTAATAGAAACAGTTGGCGTGGGACAAAGCGAAGTTTTGGTGGCAGATATTACCGATGTGTTTCTTTTTATGAAAATCATTGGCGCAGGAGATGAACTTCAAGGGATTAAACGCGGAATTATGGAGATGGTCGATTTGATTTTTATTAATAAAGTAGAAGAAGAAAATCTTCAAAAAGCTAAATCGACGAAGACCGAATTGTCGCGTGCGTTACATTTTTTGCAACCTAAAGAAAAAGGATGGAAAATACCGGTTTTGCTTGGTTCTGCATTAAAAAATAAAGGATTGGTAGAGGTATTCAATTCGATTTCCGACTTTATTGATTTAAAAATAAATAATGGAAATTTTGAAAAAACCAGAAAACAACAAGCTGAAAAACGCTTTGACTACTGGGTGCAGGAATATATTTTACAAAAAACCAGGGAAACCGGTTCTACCGAAAATCATTATTTAGAACACAAGAAAAAGGCCTCCGAATTGAAATCTAATCCAAGTTCGGAAGCCAAAATATTTGTAGAAAATCTGTTAAGAAAATAATCTTATTTTGAATTTTCCTGAATGTACCCATCGTACGAAATGGGTTGTCTGTCGGTTGAATCGATGCTGAGGTAGGCTTTACCGTTCGGGAAAACTTCCAGAATCATTTTTCTGACATTTTGTTGATCTTTGGCATTGATGAGGTAAATAATACTTCCTTTTTTGCCAGAGCTTTGGGAAATGTTGAAGTCTTTGGAAGTGAATCGATAAGAGTTCTTGGTGTTATCGTAGGTAGAAGAATACATTCTTCCGAAGTATGGCAGAACTGCAATAAGTTCGTCTTTCGTGATTTTCAAGGAATAGCCATGATCAAGATTTAACACCTGTGTGGAGGTGGAGTTTGGCATTGAGGTGAGCACATTTACAACATCAGCATTTGCCGGATTGGCTCTTTGGGCCATGAAAGTAAACTCATTTTCTTTAAGTAATTTTGATATATTCGCGTTTGCAACGGTGTTTTGGGAGCTGCAACCAGTGAAAACTGCTATAAATACGCCAAAGATCATTATTTTTAATAAATTTTTCATTGCTTTATTTTTTTGTTTTTTAATGCAAAAATTATGCAAGTAATTTTAAAACGAAGATTGTGGAATAAAAATTGTTCATAGAATACTATTAAAATATTGAACTATCATGAAAAATGTTAATAGAATTTTAGGAATCGGTGCATTATCAATGATGATGATGGCTTGTACTACCAACCCAATCACCGGTAGAAAATCTTTGCAATTGGCCAATGATCAGGAAATTGCGTCGATGGCTTTACAGCAATATCGAGAAACCTTATCCAAATCGAAAGTAATCAGTGGAACTACAGCCGCTAAAAGCGTACAAAATGTAGGTGCCAGAATTAAAAATGCAGCAAATAATTATTACCGCTCCATTGGTCGGGAAAGCGATCTTGCCAATTATCAATGGGAATTTAATCTTATTGATGATAAGCAAGTAAATGCATGGTGTATGCCGGGCGGAAAAGTGGCAGTTTATACTGGGATTTTACCAATTTCTAAGACAGATACAGGTTTAGCAGTAGTGTTGGGACACGAGGTATCTCACGCGCTTGCCGGACACGGAAATGAAAGAATTTCGCAAGCTATGGTTGCGCAATATGGAGGAGCTATAATTGGAAGTACTACGAGCGGGCAAATGGCTTCAATTTTCCAGCAAGTTTATCCAATCGGAGCGCAAGTTGCACTTTTGAAATATGGTAGAAGCCAGGAGTTGGAAGCTGATGAAATGGGACTTTATTTAATGTCAATGGCGGGTTACGATCCTCGTGAAGCGCAACCTTTCTGGCAAAGAATGGAAAGTTCTTCTTCTGGCAGTAGAATACCCGAATTTCTTTCAACGCACCCAAGTCCTGAAAACAGGAGAGCAGATTTAAATAAACACATGCCGAAAGCGTTAGAATATTATAAAAATGCAGGCGGGAAAATTTAAAAACTAATAAAAAATATTTGTCACGAACCTTTCCGAAAAATTCTTATTTTTGGAAAGGTTTTTTAATATTACGACTATGAAAAATTTAACTTTTATTGGTTTTCTGCTATTGGCAGTAGCATTTCTACTTTATTATTTATTGCCGGAATTTTCTTTCGTAAAATTATTTGAACCCATCAGCTTAATGGGAATTCTCGCGGGAATTGGAATTGGGTTAATAATCGGTGGAATCGTTGGTTACGTAAGCAAAGGAACCGCATTAAAAGAAGAGCAGAAGCGCAAAGAATTGAAACAATTGAAAAAAGAAAAAGAAGAATTGGAAAAACAAGCGGCCGAACTAGCGAGGCAGCAAACAATCCAAAATACTACAAATGAAAATCCTCAGAACTTTTAATTCTGAGGATTTCTTATTTAAATACAGTTTTTATTAAAACTGATACCCGACTCCAAGCATAAATAAACTTGGGCGTGAATCATAACGAATTGTTTCGTTAATACCGGAATTATTATTGATAAATTCTCTTTGGTCTTTGGTGAAAGCACCTTCGTACCTAGCGTTTAATATTAATTTTTGAATTTTAGCTTGCGCACCAAATTGATAACCTACTGTGAAATTTTTAAGTGCATTTTCCTTAAAATCATCATATTGATTTTCGGAAGCCAGATTATAGGATGCAACTGGACCTAAAAATACACCTAAATTATCTCCTATAATATTATATCCTAATAGTACCGGAACATCAACGCGATTGCTTTTTACTTCAAGAGTTGTTCCTGTGTTTGGCACTTCAAATTCGGATTTGAAAGTGGTGTAGTAGATTTCAGGCATTACAAACAAGGAAGCCGGCAAATCGATTTTTGCAGACAAACCTACATTAAAACCAACATTGTTTTTTCCGGAATTATTATATGCTGAAACAGCTGTTCCTTTGATATTTTCCCAAGTTGGCTTATCGGTTTTAAATAGTAAATTTGCTTTACCTGCAAAAGATACTTGTGCCGACGCAAACACTGACGCGGAAAGTAAGGCGATGCTAAGTATTTTATTCATTTTCATTAGATTTTGTAATAATATTTTCAATCGAAGTTTTGTTCGTCTCCAAGAAATAATTTCGAAGTTCCTTGAAAAGTTCCGAAGAATAAACGAAGTCAATCAGGTTTTTATTGCCTGCATTGATGAGGACATCTTTATTTCCTTCCCATTCTTTTATTCCTAAACGAAGGTATACAATTTTCTCGCCAATTGTCATTACCGAGTTCATATCATGGGTATTAATAATGGTAGTCGTGTTATATTCTTTCGTAATTTCCAAGATCAAATCATCGATGATGTTCGAGGTATAAGGATCCAAACCAGAGTTGGGCTCGTCGCAGAATAAATATTTGGGGTTGTTTACGATCGCTCTAGCAATTGCCACCCTTTTTTGCATTCCTCCGGAGATTTCTGAAGGATATTTGCGGTTTGCTTTTTCAAGGTGAACGCGTCCTATTACTTCGAAAACACGTCTTTTCTTTTCGCGATAGCTAAGATTGGTAAACATATCTAATGGAAAAGTGATATTTTCTTCCACCGTCATCGAATCGAAAAGTGCACTTCCCTGAAATACCGTTCCGATCTCGGAGCGTAGAATTTGTTTCTCGTCCCGCGACATCTTGTTGATGTCTCTACCGTCAAAAAGAATACTGCCCGAACTGGGTTGATAAACATTTAGAAGACTCTTCAGAAAGACTGTTTTTCCTGAGCCACTTTGTCCAATAATGAGATTTACTTTCCCGGTATCGAAAGTTGTGGTAATTCCTTTCAGTACTTCCACCGCTTCGAAACTTTTCTTTAAATTTTTTACTTCTATCATCAGCTGAGGAACATTTGAGTTAAAATTAAATTGGTGATGATGATGGAAACAATTGTCCATACAACCGCTTGTGTACTTGCCCGACCTACCTCCAGTGAGCCACCTTTTACATTATAACCAAAAAATGCTGGGATGGAAGCGATTAAAAATGCAAAAACTGCCGTTTTGAAAATTGCATACCAAATGAAATGTTCGGGCATATACATCTGGATTCCGGTAATATAATCTGCCGAGCTCCAATTTCCTGTTGCTATTCCGGCTAAATATCCTCCCCAAATACCAAAAACAATACTGATGAGAATGAGCAACGGATTGAAAATTACACTGGCTAAAATCTTAGGTAAAATTAAAAAATTAGGTGAATTTACACCCATAATGTCTAATGCATCAATTTGTTCCGTAACCCGCATTGTACCGATACTCGAAGCAATATATGAACCCACTTTTCCTGCAAGAATTACCGAGATAATGGTTGGAGCAAATTCTAAAATTAAAACCACTTTCGTTGCGTAACCAATAAATGAATTGGGAATCGGAAAGGTGGATGCACTAAAATTATTATACATCTGAATTGCCACTACTGCTCCAACAAATATTGAGGTGAAAAGTACTAAACCAAATGAATTGACCCCCAAATCATGAATTTCTCTCATGAAAAGTTTGCCGAAAACAGAAGATTTCTGTGGTTTTTTTATCGTTTTTGACAGCAGTAAGAAATAAGCTCCTACTTCGCTCAAAAGTTTTTTTAACATTCCGCTAAATTAATGTTTATTTATTTTATCACTTTCTCAATTGGCGTTTTTATCACCACCGATTACTAAAAATATGGTCTTCAAAATGATGACTAAATCCAAACTAATGCTCCAGTTTTTCACATAAAAAGCATCCGCCAAGATTCTCTTTTTCATTTTAATTTCCATATCGCCGGTATCGCCTCGCAATCCATTGACTTGTGCTAAGCCAGTAATTCCGGGCTTTACCAAACTTCTTACCGAATATCTTCCTATTTTTAATTTATAAAAATCATCTACCAAAAGCATGTGAGGTCTTGGTCCTACCACCGACATGTCGCCCCACAAAACATTCAAAAACTGTGGCATTTCATCCAAACTCGTTTTTCTTAGGAAACGGCCGATTTTGGTTACTCTCTTATCGTTTTCCTCCGTAGTTTTCGTGGTGCAACCATCATTTACATACATTGTCCGAAATTTGATACAATGGAAAACCTGATCATGAAATCCATACCTCTTTTGAAGAAAAAATACCGGACCTCTGCTGTCAAGTTTAATTAATATCGCAATCAAGGGGAAGAGCCAGGTACAAATCAAAACCAAGACCACTATTCCAAAAAAAATATCAAATGTTCTTTTGATGATAATATTTGTGAGAAAATCTAAAGGGAACTTCGAGCGGATCAGAACGGGTTGCATCTCGATATATCCCAAATCATATTGAAAAAAAATATTCTTGGCTATATTCGGAACCAATGAGATGCGTACTTTGTGACGATCTGCCAAACGCAAAATTTCCTGCTCTTCTTGGTGATTAAATCTTACGGACGAAAGGTATAAAGTGTGAATTTCATTTTCTTTCCAGAAACTCACCAATTTCTCATAGCTAAATTCTTCATTGTCAGGAAATTCGAATATCCGAAAGCCGTAATCTTTTCGCTCAATTAAAATGTTTCTAAGGATTTCTGTAGCAGAATCATCATTTAAAAACATAATATTTCGATAATTGATCCCTTTAGTTCTTAGGTATTTCAGGGTGAAAAACACCAGAGATTTCATGAAAAGTAGCAGTGAAAATAGTGTTACTGCAATGTAAAAGCGATCCATTTTCAGAAAATCATTATTGCTCACTTTTGCTAAAAGAATAACCCCGAAAATAAAAATAAGGATATGAGTTACCAGTCTTTCCAGGTAAATGGTGTACGTGATATTTCGAGCAATAGAGTATAATTTTGTCCTACCACTAAGAAGTATCCAAAATAATGTAAGCAAAATAATCGATAAGGCATTTTGTTCCCAAATATTTTGATCATATAGCACCTCATTGTTCTTCATGAAAAAAAACAGGAAAACTCCTGTAATTACAATTACATCAAGAAGAATGAAAACGATTTTAAAATACCGAGAATATCGAATTTTTTGCATAAAT
Organism: Chryseobacterium senegalense; assembly: GCA_001403755.1. Taxonomy (GTDB): domain Bacteria; phylum Bacteroidota; class Bacteroidia; order Flavobacteriales; family Weeksellaceae; genus Kaistella; species Kaistella senegalense. The sequence continues at coordinate 48,141 of CYUH01000015.1, forward strand.
CCTTATAAAAAAAGTAAATTTAATATAAATTACGGGATATTCAAATATTTATGAGTCTGTACGGAAGCTTGCCATTTTGGGTTTGCGAGGATGAAATCGGTGATTTTTGGATACATTTCATTTCGTTTGCTCCACTCACTTTGTAGATATAATTTGCAGTTTTCCGACACTTTTGCAGCTTGTTCCTCCGCGAATTTGAAATCATTATTATTGAAAACAATGACCTTTAATTCACTGGCTTTGGCATAAATTTCCTCTTTTGGAAGTCCGGTTTTTTTTGGTGAAAGCGTGATCCAGTCCAGAATTCCGCTCATCTCATAAGCACCGGAAGTTTCGATGTGAATGGTGCAGCCCAACTCTTTCAAACGTGTAGTAAGCGGGACAAGATTCCACATTAGCGGTTCTCCGCCGGTTAAAACGATGGTCTTACAGTATTTTGCAGCGGTTTGGGCAATTTCTTCAGTATTCATCAGTGGGTGAAGGTTTGGATCCCAGCTCTCCTTAACGTCACACCAATGGCACCCCACGTCGCAGCCGCCGAGACGGATGAAATAAGCAGCCTTTCCGGTATGCGAACCTTCTCCTTGTAAAGTGTAAAAATGCTCCATCACAGGGAGCATTTTTCCTTCATTTAGTAATATATTTTCTTCTTCTTTAATCATTATAAACTGAGGTTTTATAAGCTAATATGGTGTTTTTCATAAGCATCGCTCTGGTCATAGGACCTACGCCACCGGGAACTGGTGTAATCCATGAAGCTTTTGTTTTACAACTTTCGAAATCTACATCTCCTGCGAGATGATATCCTTTTTCCGAATCGTCATCAACTCTGGTAATTCCCACGTCGATAATCACCGTACCTTCTTTAATCATTTCGGCTTTTAGGAAATTTGGGTCGCCTAATGCAGTGATCACGATATCAGCATTTTGTGTGAATTTTTCAATATGTGGAGTGTAAGAATGGGTGAGGGTTACGGTAGAATTTCCAGGGAAATCTTTACGCCCCATCAAAATACTCATTGGTTTTCCAACGATGCGGCTTCTTCCGATAATTACACAGTGTTTTCCTTTAGTTTCGATTCCGTACCGTTCTAATAAAGTGAGGATTCCGTATGGAGTTGCAGGCAAGAAAGTATCCATCTCCAAAGCCATTTTCCCGAAATTTTCCGGGTGAAAACCATCTACATCTTTTCGTGGATCAATCGCCATGATGATTTTTTCCTGATCGATTTGTTTAGGCAAAGGCAATTGTACGATAAATCCATCCACATCCTTCGATTTGTTGAGTTCATCAATTTTTTCTAAAAGTTCCGATTCCGAAACAGTACTCGGGAATTTTACCAAAGAAGATTTAAAACCGACCTCCTTGCAATCTTTAATTTTGTTATTAACATAGGCGATGCTCGCGCCATTGTTCCCAACCAAAATTGCAACTAAATGCGGGGCTCTTCTTTTGTTAGCGACGATTTTTTCTACGTCTGCGCGGATTTCTTGTTTTATTTCTTTCGAAACTTTAAGACCGTCGAGGATTTGTCCCATTTTATTTTTACTTTTTATTGATTTCAGATTATTTATTTGCTTTAAAATAATTCATCAAACCATTGGTAGAAGAATCGTGAGAACTTACCGAATCATCATTTTCAAGCTCCGAAAGTACTTTCCCGGCTAAAACTTTTCCTAATTCTACCCCAAATTGATCGAAACTGAAAACGTTCCAAATTACACCTTGTACAAAAATCTTGTGTTCGTAAAGCGCAATTAATTCTCCTAACGTAAAAGGAGTTAATTCGTTGAATAACAATGAATTTGTCGGAGTATTTCCGTGGAAGATTTTATAATTAATCAAATGTTGATATTCTTCTTCTTTTTTGCCTTGATTTTCAAATTCTGCAATTACCTCGGCTTCAGTTTTACCAAAAGCTAAAGCTTCAGTTTGTGCAAAAAAGTTTGCCAACAGTTTTTCCTGATGATCAGAAATGGGATTACACGATTTCACATAAGCAATAAAATCTGCCGGAATCAGTTCCGTACCTTGGTGAATCAATTGGTAAAATGCGTGTTGGCCATTAGTTCCCGGTTCTCCCCAAATAATTGGGCCGGTTTCATAATCTACAAATTCACCATTTCTGTCAACACATTTTCCGTTACTTTCCATGTCACCTTGTTGCAGGTAAGCGGGGAAACGATCCAGATATTGCGAGTAAGGCAAGATTGCATAAGTTGCGGCATTAAAAAAATTCCGATACCAAATTCCCAAAAGTCCCATTAAAACAGGAACGTTGTCCTTGAAATCGGCAGTTCGGAAGTGAATATCCGTTTCATGTGCGCCTTTCAGTAATTGTTCGAAATTTTCGTAACCAACCGCTAGTGCGATGCTTAGACCTATTGCGCTCCACAATGAATATCTTCCGCCAACCCAATCCCAGAATTCGAAAATGTTTTCTTCTGCAATTCCAAAGCTTTTAACCGATTGAATATTAGTTGATAAAGCTACAAAATGTTTGGCTACATCTTCTTGATTTCCGGATTTTAGGAACCAACTTTTTGCCGTTTCCGCATTCGTCATTGTTTCCTGAGTGGTAAAAGTCTTCGAGGCGATTATGAAAAGTGTCGTTTCTTGATTGACGTTTTTCACCACTTCTGCAATATGATTTCCATCCACATTCGAAACGAAATGTACATTTAATCGTGTTTTATAATGTTTTAAAGCAGAACAAACCATCACCGGACCGAGATCCGATCCACCGATTCCAATATTCACTACGTCGGTAATTTCTTTTCCTGAAAATCCTTTATGCTCTCCCGAAATTACTTTTTCGGAAAAAGTTTTCATCTGATGGAGTACTTTTTCTATTCCGGGTTTTATGTTTTGTCCATCGACGAGAATTTCTTTTCCAGAAAAATCTCTCAATGCCGTATGCAAAACGGCTCTTCCTTCGGTTTCGTTGATTTTGTCCCCGGAAAACATTTTCTCGATTGCAGACTTCAGTTGGGTTTCTTCGGCTAATTTTATTAATAATTCGAAAGTTTCATCATTAATAAGGTTTTTAGAAAAATCGAAAAGATAATTCGCACGAACTCTTGAAAATTGGTTAAAACGCTCCGGATTGTTGCTGAAAAGCGAGCGCAGATCAAAATCTGTGTCAGCAAAATGCTGGTTTAGTGCGATCCATGCGGAAGTTTGAGTCGGATTTATTTTTTGTAACATATATTTTAAATGAGATAAGGAGTTTAGACGCCACAAATTTACGGAAAAATAAAAACCTCCGGAAAATCCGGAGGATAAGTTTGTCGATTATGCTAAATTTTAGCTTAATTAAAAAAGGTTTTCAATTTTGCAGCGTCCTCTTATCACGGGAAAAGTCGCCTAGTTCTGCATTGACGAACATTAATACGAAAAGCAAAAACACTTGAAGTCTTTCAATTTTCGTAATTAAGATTTTAGTTGAAAATAAGATTTCTTAGTTAATCGTTTGCAATTGACATTATTTTTCAATGGCAAGGTCGATTACTTCGCTCATGTGATTTACGTAATTGATTTTAAGCGTTTTCAGATAATCTTTTTTAATCTCTTCAACATCCTTTCTATTTGCTTCGCATAAAATAATTTCCGTGATTCCGGCTCTTGCAGCAGCGAGTAATTTTTCTTTAATTCCCCCTACAGGAAGTACCTTTCCTCGAAGGGTAATTTCGCCGGTCATCGCAAGGTGCGATTTTACTTTTTTGTTTTTAAAACTTGAAACAATAGAAGTAAGCATTGCGATTCCTGCAGACGGACCGTCTTTTGGTGTTGCGCCTTCCGGAACGTGAACGTGGATGTTTTTCTTCTGAATATCTTCGGCAGATATTCCGAGTTCATCGTGCTTCGCTTTGATATATTCCAGCGCGATGGTTGCGGATTCTTTCATCACAGTTCCTAGATTCCCGGTCATTGAGAGATTTCCTTTTCCTTCGCTCAAGATGCTTTCAATGAAAAGAATGTCGCCCCCAACTTGCGTCCATGCTAAACCGGTCACCACACCGGGTACTCCAGTGATTTCCGATAAACTTTTAGGTCTCGGAACACCCAAAATTTCATCAATCTTGCTGATGGTGATTTTGGGATCGTATCCCTTTTCTAAAGCAGTTTGCAAAGCTACCCATCTTGCTACAGAAGCAATTTGTTTTTCCAAACCACGCACGCCGCTTTCCGAGGTGTGTGCGTCTATGATATGTTTCAATTCAGGATTTCCGAGTTTGAAAGATTTTGTATCAAGCCCGTTTTCTGCCTGTTGTTTTTTAATTAAATGTCTTTTGGCGATTTCTACCTTTTCTTCTAAAGTGTAACCAGCAATCTGAATAATTTCCATTCTGTCCAACAAAGGTCGCTGAATGGTAGAAAGTGAGTTTGCGGTCGCAATAAACATTACTTTAGAAAGATCGTAACCCAGTTCTAGGAAATTGTCATAGAAAGAATTATTCTGTTCCGGATCGAGAACTTCTAGTAATGCGGAACTCGGATCTCCGTGAATTCCCTGTCCAATTTTATCGATTTCATCTAAAACGATCACCGGATTGGAGGTTCCTGCTTTTTTTATTGATTGTAAAATTCGACCTGCCATTGCACCGATATAGGTTTTTCTGTGTCCGCGAATTTCGGATTCATCGTGCAAACCGCCTAAAGAAACTCTCACATATTTTCTGCCAAGTGCGTCTGCAACAGATTTTCCGAGGGAAGTTTTACCAACTCCCGGAGGTCCTACCAAACATAAAATTGGCGATTTCATGTTATTTTTGAGTTTTAGAACCGCCATGTGCTCCAAAATTCTTTTTTTAATGTCTTCTAATCCAAAATGTGCTTTATCGAGAACTTTTTCGGCTTTACTAATGTCGAAAATGTCTTTCGAATAAGATTCCCAAGGGAGTTCCGTGAAAAAATCGAGGTAATTTCGCTGAACATTGTAGTCTGGCGAATTCGGATTTTGGCGCTGAAGTCGGCTGATTTCTTTTTGGAAATGGTTTTCTACTTCTTCGTTCCATGATTTTTTTTTTGCCTTTTGCAAAAGTTCTTCAATATCGGATTCTGGGCCGCCGCCAAGCTCTTCCTGAATGGCGCGCATTTGCTGGTTCAGGAAATATTCTCTCTGGCTTTTGTCCAGTTCGCGATTGGTTTTTTGATGAATTTGGTTGCGCAACTCCAGTTTTCGGAAATCATTATGCATCAATTCATAACATTTCTCGGCTCTGTTCATCAAATTTTTTTCTTCCAGAAGTTTCTGTTTTTCTGCGGAAGAAAAATTTGCGTTGGTACAGATAAAGTTGAGCAAATCTTCATTGTCGCTCATATTTTTTATGGCGAAATTTGCTGCATTTGGAATATTTGGATCTAAATCGACAATTTTTAATGCCAAATCTTTGATGTTTTCTAGAAGCGCAGCATATTCTTCTGTTTTTTTAGAATTAACCTCTTTTAGTTTGGAGATTTCCGCTTTAAAATAAGGTTTGGATTCCGTGAATTTTTTAATCGTAAATCTCTGGAATCCACGGGTAATCGCCGTAACGTTACCTTCCGGAAGTTTAATGATTTTAATGATTTTTGCTAAGGTACCAACTTTATACAGGTCCTCTTCTGTTGGATTTTCTATGCTCGAATTGTTTTGGCTTAAGATCCCTATATATTCGTTATTTTTTTGTGCTTCCTCTAGAAGTTTTATCGACTTTTCACGGCCCGCCGTAATTGGGATTACTACTTTTGGGAACATCACCATATTTCTTACCGGTAAAATTGGAAAAATCGTCTGTTCCGAATTTTCGGAAAGTTCAACTTCATTATCCATATTGATTTCTTCAGCCACAATGCTGAAACCTTCATCCATTATTTCATCAAAATTGAAATCTTCAAATTCTTTCATAATATTATAGAATGACAAAATGTCATGTTAATTAAATGTATTAATGAGCAAATTGAAAGTTTTGCTCTGTAACTCCCTAAAATAATTAGGTGCATCTAATTTCACAAGCATTGTGCCATCGGATAATTTAGACAAAATTTCCATTTCTGGTAAAAATTATTTTTAAAAGGATTAATTTTTTTCTTAATCTGTTAAAAATGTGTATTTTCGCACACTGATAAAAATTATATAAATAAAATGGCAGTTTTAGGACAGATTAGAAACAGACCTTGGCTTTTGATGGGAATTATCGCATTGGCGATGTTGGCATTCGTGGTGAATCCGGATAGTTTAGAAAAACTGTTTGGTGCAAATCCAGGTGTTTTTGGGAAAGTAAATGGCGATGAAATTTCAAAAGAAGATTTTGATGATCAACTTTTCATATTGCAACAGCAAGCTCAGCAACAAGGTCAACCAACTTCTGGTTTAGAAGAGCAAGCATGGCAAATGTTGGTGCAATCCAAATTAATCAAACAACAATTTGAGAAAATGGGGCTTACGTTAACAGAAGAAATGTTCTGGAATCAATTGCAATATGATCCTATGTTTGCCCAAAATCCTGAAAATTTTGATGCTAAAGGCAATTTCAAAAGTCAGGAAATAAAAAAACAAATCGAAGAGCTAAAAAATAGCGGAAATATCGAAATATACAACAATTGGTTGAAAACCAGAAAAGCTATTGAATATAGAATGATGGCAAGACAACTTTTTGCGAACGTTTCAACCGGTATTACCGTAAGTAAAAAAGAAGCGGAAGAAATGATGAAGCAGAGAGATCAACTTGCTAATATTGATTATGTAAAGATTGATTATAACGCTTATGCACAGAAAAACCCGATAAAAGTTTCTACTAAAGATTTGGAGGAATATATCAAGGCTCACCCAATATTGTTCAAAAGGGACGCGAGCAGAAATCTTGGAGTGGTATATTTCCCAGCCGCAGCAAGTGCGACTGATGATGCAGCAACTTTAGCGGAAATCACCAAACTTTATTCACAGGGAAGCGATGTGAGTGGAGGAAAGGAAAATTTCCAAAATACAGCAAACGATTCCATGTTTGTTGCATTAAATTCTGATATGCCTTTCAACCCACAATATTTTTCAGCGAACCAACTTCCTGCAGGAATTAAGGATAAGGTAGCATCGGCAAGTCCTGGAACTACTTTCGGACCTTATAAAGAGCAAAATTTCTATGTTGTTTCAAAATTATTAGATAAGAAAACTTCAGACTCTACACTTTCAAAACATATTTTGATTGCTTACAAAGGAGCGGAGCGTTCTACAGCAACAAGAACTCAGGCGGAAGCGAAGAAAATTGCAGAAGACTTGTTAGCGCAAATTAAGGCAAATCCAGCAAAATTTGCTGAAGGTTTAAAACTTTCTGACGAACCAAATGCTGTTGAAAGAAACGGAAGTGTTGGATGGACAACTCCTGAAACACCTTTCGCACCTGGATACCTAAATTTCTTGGCTTCTAACGCAAAAGGTACTACCGGTATTGCGGAAACGCCTTTCGGTTATCACATCATCAATATTGAAGATAAAAAATCCGGAGCGATGACTTATAAAGTTGCTAACCTGGTGAAAGCAATTAGAGCTTCGGACAAAACAGAAAACGAAGTTTACACGAAAGCAACAAAATTCATTCAGCAAGTCCAAGGCAAATCTTTCAACGATTTTGCGAATATTGCTAAGAAAAATAATTACCAATTTTTCAATCCAAAAGAGGTTGGCCGTTTCCAAGGACAATTGCCAGGTTTAGGAACCGATAAAGATGGAGAAATCATCAGTTGGGCTTTCGATAAAAAACGTAAAAAAGGCGATATTGATATTTTCACAGTAGATGGAACCGGCGACAGGGTTATCGTATATTTAAACGGTGTACAAGATGCTGGAACAGCTGATGCAGAAGCGGTACGAGAGCAAATTGAGCCAATCGTACTCAATAAATTACTCGCTAAGCAGATTTCAGATAAAATTGCCTCTGCGAAAGCAACATCTTTGGATCAAATTGCCAAGATTTTTTCTGTAGGAAAACAAACTGCACAAGTGAACATGTTGAGTCCGCAACTTGCAGGAGCAATGGAACCTAAAGTAGCAGGAGCGGCATTCGGTGTTGCAAAAGGAAAGCTTTCCAATCCAGTAGAAGGGGCAACCGGAGTTTATGTTTTGGTGAAAAAATCTGAAACCATCAACAAACAACCAGGAGACGTTAAGCAAATTGCACAGTCTATTGCAAGCCAAAATTCGCAACAATTTGGTCAAGCTTTACTGAAAAGCCTTCAGGATAATGCCAAGATAAAAGATTACCGAATTGAAGTGTACAATAAAGCTGCACAACAATAATTATTTCATAAAAAATTAAAAATAAGAGCGACCTGAAATAGGTCGCTTTTTGGTTTCTCTACAGGAAGGCACAAAAATTGCGTTTCGTGAAAATGTATTATATTTGTTCATTAAAAAAAATAAAACAGAGTGAAGTTCTCAAAAGAAATAAAAGCAGGGTTAATCGCACTTTTGGCGATCGCAGGGTTTGTAGTTTTATTCCAGTTTATGAAAGGCAAAAGTCTTTTCACTACCGATAATATATTTTACGCAAAATTCGATAATGTTGAAGGATTGGAGGCTTCTAATCCTGTGTCAATCAATGGTTTAAAGGTGGGGCAAGTTGATCAGATTGTACCAGTGACAGAGAAAGATGGTAAAATCCACTTTGTTGTGAAGGTTACGGTGGATGATGAATTTCAGTTTGCGAAAAAATCAACTTTAGAGATTTTCGAACCAGGTCTGATGTCTGGCAAGCAAATGCGTGTCAATCTAGCTTACGGAGGTCCTATGGCAAAAGATGGCGATACTTTGTCCGGCGCATTTACCCTTTCGATGATGAATAATATTTCTTCGCAGGTAGGTCCGGTAAAAGATCAGTTGCAAATCGTATTAAAGAGAGTAGATTCTCTTGCCAATAATGCAAACCAGATTCTTAATGATCAAAACAAAGCCGAAATTAAAGCTTTGTTGCAAAATCTTAATCGAACGGTAGCTTCCTTCGAAGGAACATCTCGACAAACTAATGCGCTGCTCGCTAACAATGATCCGCGTGTTCAGCAAGTTTTGGACAATGCCAATTTAGCAACGATTAGCGCCAGAACTGCGATTGATAAATACGGAAGAGTGGCAGAGCAAGTTGATGTGCAAAAGCTTAACAATACAATTGATAAACTCAGTCTTACTGCAGATAAATTAAATGGTGTTATTTCCGGCATACAGAATGGTGAAGGATCACTTGGAAAATTGACAAAAGATGAAGAACTTTACAGAAATCTAAATGAATCTTCGCAAAACCTAAATAAACTGATTCTTGATTTAAAAGAAAACCCAAAGAGATACCTCAATTTCTCTGTGTTTGGGAAAAACAGTAGTAAATAAAGACTAAAAACCTTGCAATATGCAATATATTGACAATATTATTTTTTTAATTGCCCTTATCGCAGGCTTCGGACTTTTTCTTAAAAGTATAAAAGAAATTTACCGTAACATCAAACTCGGAAGAGCCATCGACCGAACAGATCAGCCGTCCGAAAGATGGAAAACCATGGGGAAGGTCGCGCTCGGACAGAGCAAAATGACCAAACGTCCGATAGCCGGATTTTTGCATATTTTGGTTTATGTGGGTTTTGTGATCATCAACATTGAACTATTAGAAATTATTATTGATGGAATTTTCGGCACCCACCGATTCCTATCAGGGGTTTTAGGAGATTCTTTGTATGCGGTTTTTACAGCAACTTTGGATGTTTTAGCGCTTCTGGTGGTTTTTGCGGTCGTGGTATTTTTTATCCGTAGAAATTTCTATGGAGTTAAAAGACTCAACATGAAAGAACTCTTCGGTTGGCCAAAAAATGATGCTAACTGGATTTTGATTATTGAATTTGCATTGATGATGGCTTTCTTTAAAATGAATGCAGCAGATTGGGTTCTTCAGCAAAGAGGCGTTCTTGCTGAACATGGAAGTTTCCCTATTTCGTCAAATATTTTGGCTCCAATTTTCGATAATTTTAGCGATAGTACTTTGATTTTGATTGAAAGAGCGGCATGGTGGTTTCACTTCTTGGGAATTCTTTTCTTTATGAATTACCTCTATTATTCGAAACATCTGCATATTATTCTTGCATTTCCCAACACATGGTTTGCGAATTTACAGCCGAAGGGAAAATTCAATAATTTGGATTCAGTGACTAAAGAAATTAAGCTGATGATGGATCCCAACGCTGATCCTTACGCAACTCCTGCAGAAGCAGATCCAAACGCCGGTCCAGATAAATTTGGTGCTAATGATATTTTCGATCTGAATCAAGTTCAGTTGCTTAATGCCTATTCTTGTACAGAGTGCGGAAGATGTACCGCGGTTTGTCCTGCAAATATTACTGGCAAAAAACTTTCACCACGAAAAATCATGATGGATACCCGCGACAGAATAGAAGAAGTGGGCAAAAACATCAATAAAAATGGAAAATTTGTTGATGATGGCAAAAAGTTACTTGATGATTATATTTCAAGAGAAGAACTTTGGGCATGTACCACTTGTAACGCGTGTGTGGAGGCCTGTCCGGTGTTAATTGATCCGTTGTCTATTATTTTTGAAATGCGCAGATTCCTGGTGATGGAGCAGTCTTCAGCGCCACAAGAATTAAATTTGATGATGACCAATATTGAAAACAATGCTGCGCCTTGGCAGTACAACCAAGCTGATCGACTAAAATGGGCAACCGAAAACTAAGTTTTGAAACATTTGAAAATCGGATAATTTTAAAATTGCTCCTTACTAATTACTTATAAAAACATGGATTTCACAATAAAAACAATGGCAGAATATGCTGCCGAAGGAAAAGCACCCGAAGTATTATTTTTCGTGGGCTGCGCCGGTAGTTTTGATGACAGAGCGAAGAAAATTACCAAAGCTTTCTGCAAAATTTTGAACAAAGTAGGAGTGGAATTTGCCGTTCTTGGTCAAGAAGAATCGTGTAATGGTGATCCTGCAAAACGAGCTGGAAATGAATTTATTTTTCAGATGATGGCTTTAACCAATATTGAAATTATGAATGCATATGAGGTTAAAAGAATCGTAACCTCGTGTCCGCATTGTTTCAATATTATTAAAAATGAATATCCAAGTTTAGGTGGAAAGTACGAAGTAATGCATCACACCCAATTCCTGAAAAAATTGATGGAAGAAGGCCGATTGAAAATAGAAGGAGGTAGCTTCAAAGGTAAAAAAATCACGTTCCACGATCCTTGTTATCTTGGACGAGCGAATGATGAATACGAAGCGCCGAGAATGCTTCTAGAAAAATTAGATGCAGAATTGGTAGAAATGAAACGTTGCAAATCCAACGGACTTTGCTGTGGAGCCGGTGGCGCACAAATGTTCAAAGAACCTGAAAAAGGAAATAAAGATATCAACGTAGAACGAACGGAAGAAGCGCTTTCAGAATCTCCCAATATCATTGCGACAGGTTGTCCTTTCTGCAACACCATGATGACCGACGGAGTGAAACATTTCAATAAGAACACTGAAGTTGCTGTAAAAGATATTGTAGAGCTTTTAGTTGAGGCTGAAGATTTATAATGAGAAAATATAGTAACTATCTGCTTATTGTAATTGCCGTTGTATTGCTTGTTGGTAATCTCTACGAAAACCAGTTTCACATTGGCCGAGAAAATGTTTGGAGAATTGTAAGTGCTTTATGTTTTATGACTTTAGGCATTGTAAATATCATTAATCTGAAAAAAAATGAAAATAGAAGAATCTAATATTATAGAAACCAGTGATTACAGAGTGATTATTTATCCTGCATCACGACCTTTCACCCCGAAAGAAAGCAAAATAATCACCGAAAAATTATATGATTTTCTTGCAACCTGGGCAGCACACGGAAAACCACTTTCTTCATCATTCAAACTCGAAAGGAATCAATTTATCGTGATTTGTGTAGACGAGGAAAAAGAAGCAGCTTCCGGTTGCAGCATCGATGCTTTGGGAACTGTAATGCGAGCTTTGGATTCGGAGTTCGAATTGGGATTATTTGATAGAATGAAGGCTTCTTTCATCGAAAACGGAGAAACCAAAACCATGAGATTGCAAGATTTCCGAAAAGCGTTGAAAGAGAAAACAATCTCCACAGAGATTGAAGTATTCGATTTCTCGAAAAATTCTTATGTTGCTTTTTTAAGTGATTTTCTATTGCCTCTCCATAGGAGTTGGGCAGGGATTTACGTAGAGTAATATCGATATAAATTAGTTTAAGCCTGAATTTATTCGGGCTTTTTTTTCTTAGAGAGTTCCTTATTTCTGTAAAATAATATAAGAATGCGCCACAAAATTCTATTTATTTCTTCTTGGTTTCCAAATAAATTAGAACCTACTAACGGAAATTTTGTGCAGCGACACGCAGAAGCAGTAGCACTAATGCACGATGTGGAAATTCTTCATGCTATAGGAGATCCCGATCAAAAAGAATCGTATTTATTTGATGAAAAAATAATCAATAATATTCGAACTGTTATTTTTTACTATCAACAAACGCGGAATTCCGGAGTCAATTTTTTTCGAAGGATGATGGCTTATAAAAAGGGGTTTTCCAAAATGAAACGGCCAGATTTGGTGCATGCAAACGTGCTTCACAACAGTATGTTTTTTGCGGTTTATTTAAAAAGGAGGTACAAAATTCCATTTGTCGTGACCGAACATTGGTCAGGTTTTCTGAACGTCAACCGACACAAACTCTCGAAATCGCAGCTCTTTATTGCAAAGAAAATTGCAGAAAAAACATCATTTATTTTGCCTGTAAGTCACTATTTGAAAAATGATTTAAAAAAAATAGGACTTAAAAGTAAAATGGAAGTTATTGAAAATGTGGTTGATACAAAATTATTTTCTTTAAAAGAGCAACGAAAAGGAAAGTTTACCTTCTTGCATGTTTCGAATTTAATTCCGTTAAAAAAACCGGACAAAATTATTACAGTCGCGAACAGATTACATAAAGAATTTCCGGATTTTGAATTGCATATTGGCGGTGACGGAGATGTTGAAGCCCTGAACAGACAGATTAAAGAAAACAGCGCAGAGGACTTCATCAAAACTTTCCCAATGATTTCTTCACGGGAAGTTTCACAAAAAATGAAGAACAGCGATTGCTTCATCCTTTTCAGCGACTATGAAAATTTTCCGTGTGTACTTCTGGAATCTTTGTCCACCGGAACTCCGGCTATTGCAACAAATGTAGGTGGAATTCCCGAAATCATTCATGATAGAAATGGAATTTTAATCTCCAATTCTGAAGATGAACTTTACGAAGCGATGAAGAAAGTTTTAACCAATAAAACGAATTTTGATACACCGGAAAAACTACACGATTATATAGATTCGCGGTTTTCAATGCGAAAAATTGCCGAAAAATTTGATGAAATTTATCAGAAAATTCTCAATAATCAGTGAATTTTTCATCCAACTTCTATTATTTTCTGTAAATTAACCATTCTAAATTTTTTTAAGTTTTCCACAGAATGAAAAAGGGATTTTCGCTAATCGTTTCAGAACAAAATGTTGATGTAAAATCTTTTATTTCAAATGATTATGATGATTTTTTTATTCAAACCGAAAAGTTTGTTTTCTTATTGGAAGGCGTTTTACTCAACAAAAAAAAATTACTGCACGAATATACCGTAAAGAATTTTGAAACTTTAGTTCAAGAGCTATTTGCACAGAAAAAAGAAGGATTGATTAAAGAATTTGAAGGAGAACTTCGTGGTTTTATTTATGACAAAATTGCAAAATCGCTTTTTGTTTTTACAAATATCACCTCTACCCAAAGAGTTTTTTATGGAAAATTTGGCAAACAAATTGTTGTTGATACCAGTCTAGTTCGGTTTAATGAAACCTTGAAAAACGGTGGAATTCCTAGTGAACCAGACCTGGATTCGCTGTATCAGTTTTTATGTTTCAGCAATTTACCCGAAAGCAAAACGCCGATTATTGGCATTTCTAAAATTCTAGATGCTCATTATCTGGAGATCGATTGCAACGATTTAAAAATCACCGAGAAAGAGTACTTTAATCTTTCTGAAGTTCCAAGTTTTAAGAGAAATAAGGATTATGCAGTCGATGAGATGCATGAGGTTTTCACCGATGCGGTTTTGATGGAATATCAAAAAGATACTGAACTAGGAAAAAATCATCTTGCGCTTCTAAGTGGCGGTTTGGACAGCCGAGTTGCGATGATGTATGCGATTCAGAATAATGAAATTCCGGACAATGCGCTATGCTTTTCGCAGTCCGGATATTTCGATCATACGATTTCCGAGAAAATTGCGGAAGATTTAGGAATTCATTATGAGTTTATTCCCTTAGATGGAGGAAAATTTCTGTACAAAATTGATGAACTTACCGAAATTTCGGAGGGAATGGTTTTTTATACAGGAGGAATTCATGTAAGCCACGCCGTAGAAAAAATGAAGTATGAAAATTTTGGACTTTTTCATAGTGGACAAATCGGCGATGGTGTTTTGGGAGGATTTAATTCCGAGCCGCGAAGAAAGAAACCAACGCAATTCAAGATCGTTGTAAATGATACATTTTTTCCGAAAGTTCAAGAGTCTTTAAGTGAAATTTTGAAAAATTACGAAACTGAAGAACTATTCTTATTAAGAAACATAGCTTACAACAGGACGCTTTTGGGAGCACATGTATTACAACAGAAACGATATCAAACTTCGCCTTTTATGAGTAGAAATTTCCTTAAACTTGCGATTTCTTTGCCGGAAGAATGGAAATTTAACCACAATTTTTATATTGAATGGATTAGCAGACATTGCAAAGAATCCACAAAATATAGGTGGGAAAGAACATTGATGAAACCGAATGCAAAGTGGAAAACCGCTTTTGGGGATCAATTTATCAAACGTAGTTTCCGGATTTTGAACGAAAAAATCCTAAAAACTCCGCAGAATGCGAGCATGTATCCATATCAATACTATTACGATAACGATCAAAAAATGCAGGAGTTTTATCAAGATTATTTTAATAAAAACCTCTACAGAATCGAGACTTATCCTGAACTATTGGCGGATGTAAAATTGCTGTTTCAAAATAAAAACTTTCATATTAAAACGCAAGCTATTAATATTTTGTCAATTTTTAAACTTTATTTTTAGAAGTGAAAAGCCTGAAGGATTTTTTACATAATTTCTTTAAAAACAAGGGGCAATTTGTTTTTGTTTCGCTTTTGATTTCTAAGATTACTGCTTTTCTCAGTTCCCTTATCATCATCCGATTATTACCCGAAAACGAATTTGGAATATTAAGTATTGTTGCAACAGTTTTTGCAGTAATTATTCCTTTTAGCGGCTTTGGAAGCCAACAAAGTTTGTTGCGATATGGTTCAATGAGCGAAAATTTAAGAGAAAAAAGGGAATTGTCGGAATATCTTCTTTATAAAGGTTTTGGCTACCAAGTGCTGCTGAGCATTATTTTTTTATCAGTAAGCTTATTTTATATCAAACAGTACGAAGACATTTTCATTATTTTTATTTTTTTTGCTGTACGGTTGATTGGCTTTTTCTTTTTTAATCATATTCAGTCGGAACTGCGGGTTTTCGGGGATAATCGGAAGTTTGCAATGGTGAATAATGTTGTAAATATTTTCGGCCTTATTTTGCTTTTTATTTTAACCTATTTTTTCAGTATAATAGGATATTTGATTGCTTTAGCTTTTACGCCTTTTTTAGCACTTTTTTGGTTCAGAAAGGAACATTTTAGTTCTATTTCAAGGAGCGTAAATCTGCCAAAGAAAGAAATATTTCAATACGGATTGCACGCCTCCGGAACTGCATTGCTTTCTGATATGCTTTTTGCTGCAGATGTTTTGCTGCTTAGTTTTTTGATGAATGAAAACGCGGTGGCAAATTATAAAGTGTCCATTTTAATTCCTGCAAATATTACATTTCTTGCGCTAACTTTTATGCAAAGTGATTTTCCTTTATTGGCAAAAAACTACCAAAATAGAGGTTTTCTAACTCATTATATTTTAAATTATTACAAAATATTTATTCCACTTGCGGTTGTGATTTTTTTGTTTGGTTTTATTTTTAAAGCTGATATTTTATTATTGTTTTTTAGTCATAAATATGCCGATAGCACTGTACTTTTCACCATTCTTTTGGCTGGATTTTGTTCCAATATGTTGCTTCGCAATCTTTACGGAAACTTGCTTTCTGCGGTAGGAAAAATGAAAATCAATACGATCATCTCGGTTCTGACTTTATTGATTTTAGTTCTCCTTTCTGGTTTTTTTATCAAGCGTTTTGGAGAACTCGGAATGGCCATAAGTCTATCTTTAACCATGTTTGTTAATGGATTGTTTTTAATGTTCTCGTTTTATCATTACATTAAAAATTTAAAATAATTTACCTTTGTCTTCATGAAAAACATTTTTTTCTTATCACTCGTGGTTGTTTTGGCATTTCTCTCTTGTAGAAATGATGATTTGGAGGTGCAGCAAATCGATCAGATCCTTCAGGTCTATATTGATTCGGCAGGTCAAGATATGCTGAATTCTAACTTGAAGGGCGGCTACACGAACATTTCCATGAACGATGTTTATGGAATTACCGATAGTGCTCCGGTGAGTTTTAGTCAAAAAAAAGATGCTGATACCATAAGCTATATCGAATATGTTGCCGGTTCCCGGAGAGTTCTTGTTGATTCGGCGACCTCGCAAAAAATTTACGAATCTAAAATCGCTTTGGTCATGACCAAAGTTATCAACGATTCTACCAAATATGCCATTAATGACACGATGATTATACACTATAATTCTTCTCCTACGCTTTTTCAGGTGGCAAAAGTTTGGTATAATGGACAACTGAAATTTACCAAAGTACAAGATCAGCCGAACATCGTGAAAATCGTGAAATAATCACTAAATTTGTGCGCAATCGATCATTTGGTTACCGAACCGATTAATAAAATCATAATTATACAATTTTCACTCCGATATGTTACAGGTTAATTTTTTGCGCGATAATAAAGACCGCGTTCTGCAAGGTTTACAGAAAAGAAATTTCAAACAACTAGACTTGGTTGATCAAGCGATTTCTGTTGATGATGAAAGAAAAAAATTCCAGTTCGAACTCGACCAGAATTTGGCCGAGATGAATAAAATTTCAAAAGAAATTGGAATGCTGATGAAAGATGGAAAGAAAGAAGAAGCTGAGGCAGCTAAATCTAAAACCGCAGAATTTAAAGAAAACTCGCAAAACCTTCAGCAAAATTTAAAAGAAGCCGAAGCCCGACTTTCGGAAATTCTCTATTTAATTCCGAATATTCCTTACGAAAAAGTAGTTGCGGGAAATTCCGCTGATGACAACGAAATTATTTACCAATCTCATGATGTAGAAGGTTTGGGCGAAGGTGCTATTCCGCATTGGGAATTGGCAAAAAAATACAACTTAATCGATTTTGAACTCGGTGTGAAGATTGCCGGAGCTGGTTTTCCGGTATATTTTGGGAAAGGCGCGCGATTGCAGAGAGCGCTCGTGCAATATTTTCTTGATAAAAATACAGATGCCGGTTATCTAGAAGTTAATCCTCCTCATGTTGTGAATGAAGCTTCTGGTTACGGAACCGGACAACTTCCTGATAAAGAAGGTCAGATGTATTTTGTAAACGAGGATAATCTTTATTTAATTCCTACTGCGGAAGTACCGGTGACTAATTTGTACAGAGATGTTTTATTGGACGAGAAAGAGTTACCAATCAAAAACACCGCATTTTCCCAATGCTACCGAAGAGAAGCTGGAAGTTACGGCGCTCATGTTCGTGGTTTAAACCGTTTGCATCAATTCGAGAAAGTGGAAATTGTTCGTTTAGAAAAACCTGAAAATTCGTACGCAGCTTTGGAAGAAATGGTAGAACATGTAAAATCTATTTTGATTGATTTAGAGCTCCCTTTCAGGATTTTAAGACTTTGTGGAGGTGATATGGGTTTTACTTCAGCCATGACTTACGATTTCGAAGTTTGGAGTGCAGCGCAAGAAAAATGGTTGGAAGTATCTTCCGTTTCCAATTTCGAAACCTTCCAGGCAAACCGACTCAAATGTCGTTTCAAAGGCGAAGGAAAAACTCAATTGGTTCATACTTTGAATGGTTCTGCGATGGCTTTGCCAAGAATTATGGCGGCACTTCTTGAAAATAACCAAACAGAAAACGGAATTCGAATTCCTGAAAAAATCGCAGCTTACACCAGATTTGAGTTGATCGACTAAAATTATTTATACCTTAAACATAAGAAAACCACCGTGATTGCGGTGGTTTTTGTTCTTGTGAATTATCGTCTTTTCAATTTCTACCTAATGGCAATTTTGATGATTACCATTTTTGTGATCTATGGAATTGTTGTGAATCACTTGCAATGCTTCTTTTTTTGGTGAAACATACGGAATGCCTATTTCTAATCCGCGAAGGATGAAAAGACCTCCCAAAATGATCATGATTACAGGAACAAATTTTAAGATTTTGATTCTTAACGCAGTGGTCATCAAATTTCCTGCAAGAACCACAAAAAACATGAACGGTAAAGTTCCTAAACCAAAAAGCGCCATAAAAACTGAGCTTTGCCACACTCCTCCTGCTGCCAAACTTGCTGTAAGCGCCATGTAAACCATTCCGCACGGCAATAATCCATTGAGAATACCTGTGGTGAAACGAGATCTGTAATCGGCTTTTTGCAGAAGTTTTCCCAAGTTCATTTTTACCTTAAAAAGAAATTGAGAGAGAAAAGGAATTTTGGAAGCAAAATCTTTTCCGCCAAATGAAAACAATGCCATTAATATTAATAAAGCACCAACGAAAATCGTTAGGTATTGCTGGAAGCCCGCCATTTGAAATCCTTGTCCAATTATTCCTAAAATCCCGCCTAACACAGCATAAGTGATAATCCTTCCGAATTGGTAGGTAAGGTTCTGGAGATAATAGTTGGTAGCTTGTTTCTTGGTTAATCCCATCGATAGTGCAATAGGACCGCACATTCCAATACAGTGGAATCCGGATGCAAATCCTAAACCCAGTGCTGAGATTATGAGTGCTATTTCCATTGAACGTCGTAATCGAGTTGGTAAGGTTTTTTGTTTTCTTTCCAGGTAATTTTCAGCGTATAAGAGCCCATTGAAAGCACTTTTGAAGGAATGGTAAATTTCTTTGTTCCATCCAAGGTGATTTCTTTTTTCACATCAAGATTTCCATCGTCAGTACGGAAAAGCGTGAAATTCACTTTAGAATCATCAACGCTTATAGTTTCTGGAAATACAATTGTAATTCCATTCTTATCTTGGCTATAAGCAGGTTTTTGAACTAAAGTTTCTGCGTTATTTTTAGCATCAATAACTTGCTGATAGGTGAGTTCATCTTGATAATAATCATTAGAGATGAGTTCGGAATTTTTCATTCCATTCGAGAAAACGAAAATTAAAAAAAGTATAAAGACGATGAAAGAGCCGAGCGCTATTGCGACACCGTGTCCCCAATTAAGTTTTTTCAGCATTTTAATTAAAATTGTAGTTTAAATGGACCTTCGAAAAAGGTTTCGAAAGTATCCAGAAGTTCACCTTTTTGATCGTAAACCCCCATTTTCACTTTCTGTTTGGAAAGTTTAATTTCCTTTTCAGGGAAACTGATGTTCACGGTTCCTTTGGTTATTTGATCTTTTTTGAGAAGAATTTTATCGGTTGTACTTAAGGTGACCGTTCCATGAGCTGGTTCCATAATTTTGATGACCACCAGCTGGTCTTTATTGGATTTATTAAGGAAAGTGTAGTTGTAAATGTTAGTAATCTGTCCATCGCGTACAAAATACGTAGAACCGGCCGGTTTGATGAATTTGGCCTCCATAGTACCGCGATTACTAAGCAGAAATCCTAAAAAGCCAAGCATAAGCAACAAAACAACAGAATAAGCCTTCATCCTTCCGGTAAATTTGAAAGGAGCTTCTTTTTCGATTTCATCTTCTGTAGCATATCGAATTAATCCTGTTGGTAAACCTACCTTCACCATTACTTCATCGCAAGCGTCTATACATGCTGTACAGTTCACACATTCAAGTTGCTGCCCGTTTCGGATATCAATTCCGGTAGGACATACTACAACACATTGGTTACAATCGATACAATCACCTTTTCCTTCAGCTTTTCGGTCTTCGCCTTTTCTCCATTTCGCACGATTTTCTCCTCTTTTGAAATCGTAATATACGTTGATGGTTTGCTTATCAATAAGGACCCCTTGTAATCTTCCGTATGGACAAACCAAGGTACATACCTGCTCTCTGAACCAGGCAAAAGTGAAATAAAAGGCGGCCGTAAATACAATCATCACCAAAAAGCTGGTGAAATTATTGAAAGGACCTTCTTTAATCATGTTGAAGACTTCTTGGTATCCAACAATATACATAAACATCAAGTGGGTAATGATTAAGGAAATAATGATGAATATTGACCATTTTAAGGATCTTTTCCAGATTTTTTCGGAATTCCATTCTTGTCGGTCGAGTTTCATCTGTTTGTTTCGGTCTCCTTCGATCAGGTAATCTATTTTTCTAAAGATCATTTCGAGGAAAATGGTTTGCGGACAAATCCATCCACAGAAAATCCGGCCGAAAACTACGGTAAAAAGAATGATAAAAACGATGGACGTAATTGCTCCTAAAGCTAAGATAAAGAAATCCTGCGGGAAAAATGGTTGCCCGAATATAAAAAACTGCCGATCAATTACATTGATGAGAAGCACGGGATTGCCATTGATTTTTAAAAAAGGAAGAATAAAAAATACTGCCAAAAGGAAATATGCTACTATGCTTCTATAATTAGTATATTTTCCACTAGGTTTTCGAGGAAAAATCCATTTTCTCTTCCCAGCATTATCCATAGTTCCTACCGAATCTCGGAAAGTTTCGGGATCTACTACTTGTCCTTGTCCGCCTCTAAAATTTTGATCTTCTGCCATTGTTATTTATATTTTAAATAAAAAAACATAATCCGTTATCTTATTTTACAAAAATAACGAATTATGTTTTCAAAAGCTATTGTTTTATACGATTACTTACTTTTCCCAATTGACAGGTGTACCTTGTGGTGCAGCACCGCCTTCAGCAGGAGTAATAGGTTTTTGTTCTTGGTTTATATGATAAACATAAGCAGCTACATTTTGGATATCAAATCCGGTAAGTACCCCATTTTTGCCCCAAGCTTGCATGGTTGGATTGTTTGGAGAACCATTTTCAACCATGTGGAAAACGTTTTTAAACAAAGTTTTTTCTGGTTGATTAATCCAAGCATTATCAGTCAGGTTCGGACCAATTCCTCCTTTCCCTCCGTCGCCGTGACAAGAAACGCAGTTGGTTTTGAAAACCTCTGCACCTGCTTCGATATTGTCAGGTGAGTACACCGCATTTTCGATGGTTGGCGGAGGTGTATTTTTTACATATTCAGCGATGCTTGCGGTTTGGGCTTTATACTCTTCGTCATACTCGTTCGCTTGGTGTGCAAAATCCGTGAAAGCGAAAGACAGCATGTAAATTGCACAATAGGAAACTCCAAACCAGAAAAGTCCTAGCCACCACTTAGGCAATTGATTATCCAGCTCCATAATTCCGTCGAAGCCATGGTCGATCAGGAGGTCTTTTTCTTCAGTTGCAGATTGCTTTTTGAATGCACTGTTGTAAAGTGCCTTAAAGTAAGGGACTTTTTTAGATTCTAAATAAGCTTTTTTCTCCTCTTCGGAAAGTGCCTTAAACTTTGCATTTTCAATTAAATCTCCGAGTGAATTGTGGATCAGTGCGATAATAGCAGAGATAACTGCTGTACCCCAAAAATACGGAGAGCTAAGAAAAGACGCATTTTGAACAAACATGTAAAATACGATATATAAAATACAAAGTATTATGAGTATGGTAACGTATACCGGCGTTCTTTGTTTCATTTTTAGATAGTTTAAAAGTTTTTGTCTTCAGTGATATCGTCTTGTAAAGGTGCGTTTGCTTCCTCATCGTAGTGCTTTTTCGGCCGAGAAAAAACATAATAAACAATCCCTAGAAAGAACACAAGGAAAAATAACATTGCTATTGTTTGCAAAAAACCAACGTTTTCACTATTTCCAAGGATTTCTTTTACATTTTGAGGTATCATTGAATGCTTTTTTTAATGATTAGTTAGTACTTGCAGTTTTGATTTCAGTAGTTTTGATATCTGTACCCAATCTTTGCAAATACGCAATCAGAGCGACGATTTCTTTTTTCTCTAGTGGAGTAAAGTTAGTTCCTTCAGCAGCTTTTCTTTGTTCGTAAGCTTCTTTCACATCGGTTGCTTCCGAGTAAATCTGTTTTACGATAAATGCTGCTTGGTTATCAGCCCACTGATCTGCTGAATCGATTTGAGCTTTCGTGTAAGGAACATCAAATGTGTTCTTCATCAATTTGATTTTATCAACCATTTTGCTTCTATCCAAATCATTAGCAATTAACCAAGGATAACGTGGCATAATCGAACCTGCAGATGTTACTCTTGGGTTCAGCATGTGTTTATAGTGCCAAGAACTAGGGTTTTTACCACCTTCTCTGTGCAAATCCGGACCAGTTCTTTTAGATCCCCAAAGGAATGGTCTGTCGTAAATAAATTCTCCCGCTTTTGAATATTGTCCGTTTTTACCGTTGAATCTTACAACCTCATCACGGAACGGTCGAATCATTTGGCTATGACAAGAGTTACAACCTTCTCTGATGTATAAATCTCTACCTTCTAATTCCAAAGGAGAATATGGTTTTACTGCTGAAATAGTAGGTACATTATCTTTAATAATTAGCGTCGGTACAATTTCTATAAAGCCACCGATTGCAACTGCAATAAAAGACAATATGGTTAATAGCAGTGGAGTTCTCTCTAACCAAAGGTGGAAACCTTCTCCTTCTTTTCTTTTCTTGGATATATCTGCAAGTGCTGGTGCTTCTGCTGGTACTTCTTTCTGGAAAGAGCCGCTTCTTACCGTAGCGATCACGTTTACAACCATTAAAATTGCTCCGGAAATATAAAGCACACCACCTACAAATCTCATTTGGTAATAAGGGATAATAGCAGTTACGGTATCCAACCAGTTTTTGTAAACCAAAGTTCCATCTGGGTTGAATTGTTTCCACATTAATCCTTGTTGGAAACCCGAAATGTACAACGGTACTGCATAGAAAATAATTCCTAAAGTTCCTAACCAGAAATGCCAGTTCGCTAATTTTACAGACCAAAGTTTAGTTCTCCAAAGGATTGGTAACAAATAATAAACCATACCAAATGTGATGAATCCGTTCCATCCTAACGCTCCAACATGAACGTGACCAATAACCCAGTCGGTATAGTGACCGATTTTATTTAATGTTTTAGTTGCTAATAACGGACCTTCAAATGTAGCCATACCGTAACAAGTTACCGCTACTACAAAGAATTTAAGAACAGGATTTTCTCTCACTTTATCCCACGCGCCTCTCAAGGTAAGGAGACCGTTAAGCATTCCTCCCCAAGATGGAGCGATAAGCATAACAGAGAATCCTGTCGCCAGCGCCTGTGCCCAACCTGGTACCGCTGTATATTGCAAGTGGTGAGGACCTGCCCAAATATAAACGAAGATCAAAGACCAGAAGTGAATAATCGATAATTTATAAGAGAATACAGGTCTGTCTGCTGCTTTTGGTAAGAAATAGTACATCAAACCAAGAATTGGCGTAGTCAACACAAACGCAACCGCGTTGTGTCCGTACCACCATTGTACCAACGCGTCTTTTACCCCTGCGTAAGCGGAATAAGATTTCCAACCGCCGAAAGATAATGGCACTTCTAAGTTGTTGAATATGTGCAACATTGCTACTGCTACCCAAGTTCCCAAGTAGAACCAAATGGCAACATATAGGTGACGTACTCTTCTTACAGCAATGGTTCCAATCATATTCACTCCGAAGATAACCCAAACCACAGTGATCAAAATATCGATTGGCCACTCGTGTTCGGCATACTCTTTAGAGGTGTTGATTCCCATGAAGAAAGTAATTACCACAGAAACAATCATCAGTTGCCATCCCCAGAAATGAATCCAAGAAAGCGTATCGCTCCACATTCTGGTTTTTAGTAATCGCTGCATAGAATAATAAGCTCCCGCAAAAAAACCATTCGCAACGAACGCAAAAATTACTGCACTGGTGTGTAGCATTCTGATTCGCCCAAAACCAAAGGCTCCTTGGGTGTTGATTAATCCCTGAAGGTTACCACTCTGCAAACTTTTGATGGTAGCATCATCTGTTCCAAAGAAAAACTCAGGAAGTTCCGGGTAGAAAAGCATTAATGCTGCAGTAAGACCCAATAAGAAACCTACAAGTCCGAAAACTACGGTTGCATAAAGGAACGCACGCACAATGCTGTTGTCATAACTAAATTTTTGTGTTTCCATATAAACTAATCACTTTTTTTCTGCTATACTTTTATTTTTTTTCTTGTTTTTCCGGCTCATCCTTTATGATTTCCGAATCCAAAAGAATTCTAACCGCTGGTGATTCATCGTCTTCAAACTGTCCCTTTTTCGCATTCACTATAAAAATGATCAAAAAGATAACAGCTAAAGTTACACTGCAAAGAATCATTAAATATAAGATGTCCATTTTTATGCAAAATTAACGTATAAAACGCTCCCAAATTTAGCGAAAAATAATGATAATAATCATTAAATGTTAAATTTAGTTAATTTAAAATATTTCTAAATAAAACTCAAATCACTTACTTCCTGATTTTAAAGTACTTTGTACTTCTAGCCCAAGTGGATACGGAAGTAAAAGCTACAACACTAATTGAACTGATTGGCATCAAAATCGCAGCGAAAATGGGAGACATATGACCGGTGACAGCAAATCCTAAACCGATGATGTTGTACATAAAACTGATCCCAAAAGTGAATTTTACAATTCGCATCGCATCTTTCGAAAACAGCAAATACCTATCAAAAAGTTCAAGTTTATCCCCAGACATAATGACATCCGAAGAAGGCGTGAAAGAATTGGTGTCGTCAGCAATGGCGATTCCTACATTGCTTTGTTTTAGAGCTCCGGCATCATTCAATCCATCACCGAGCATCGCAACTTTATGTTGCTGGTCCTGTAGATTCTTAATATAATTCAACTTATCTTCCGGACTTTGGTTGAATGCCATTCCCCCAACATTGGGTATCATAGATTTTAGTTGGTTTTCTTCCGAGGAATTGTCGCCGCTGAGAATGTGGATTTCATAGGAATTTAACTTCTGAAACAACGAATTCAAATTTGCCCGGTATTCATTTTTGAAAATATATTTTCCTAAAAACTCGTCGTTTTTACTGATGTAAACTGCTGTTTCTAAGTTTTCGGAGACTTTCCCAACCAATTTCGCAGATCCTATTTTATAATGATTTCCCCGAACCATGGCTTCGTAACCTTTCCCTGGAATTTCCCTGAAGTTTTCAATTGGAAAATATTCATCATTCACCTCCAAAAATTCATAAATTGATTTCGATAATGGATGATTAGAATTTTTAAATAAACTTTTAATATTTTTTAAATCAAATTCATGGAGTTCAGCGCCTTCATATTTAATGTTTGATTTTTTGTGATGGGTAATGGTTCCGGTTTTATCGAAAACCAAGGTGTCGATTTTCGAAAGTTTTTCAATCGTGAGGGTATCCTTTACATAAAATTTATTTCTGCCCAAAATCCTCATGACATGTCCGAAAGTAAATGGAGCGGAAAGTGCTAAAGCGCAAGGACAAGCGATAATAAGAATCGCTGCAACTACCTGAAACATTTTTTCGAAATCGATTCTTCCCCAATATATTCCGGCAATTAATGTGATGCCTAAAATAATGAAAGTGAAGTATTTGGAGATTTCATTTGTTAAAGTGTCGAGCCCGGTTTCGTATTTTTTGAATGCTTCCTTATTCCAAAGTTGAGTCAAATAACTTTGGTTTACCGTTTTGATGACTTCTAGTTCCAGCGCAGAACCTAATTGTTTTCCACCGGCAAAAATCTTGTCGCCAGGTTTTTTCGGAATTGAAGCACTTTCACCAGTGATAAAACTGTTGTCGATGTTTCCTTCACCATTAATTAAAATACCATCTATAGGGATAATTTCCTGGTTTCTCACCATAATTCTATCCCCGATTTGCAACTCCGAAAGCAAAATATTTTCTTGCTTTCCTTTGAAATCAACTTTTGTTACAGCGATCGGGTAAAAAGATTTGTAATCTCTGTCGTAGGCCAATGCGCTATACGTTCTTTTTTGGAAAACTTTTCCGAGCAGCATGAAAAATAAAAGTCCACACAGCGTATCAAAATATCCGGCTCCATAATCTGTGACAACCTCGTAAATACTGCGCCCGTAAAGCATGATGATTCCCAAAACAATCGGTACATCAATATTCACTATTTTATTTTTCAAGCCATACCAAGCAGATTTAAAATAATCTGAAGCGGAATAAAAAACCACGGGAGTTGCCAAAAGAAACATGATGAAACGGAACAAATTCTTGTAAGTTTCCATCCAGTAATCCGTAGTTCCTGCCCATTGGCTCGTATATTCCGGCAAGCTGAAAAACATTCCATTCCCGAAAGCAAAACCGGCAATTGCCAATTTAATAAGCAAAGTTTTATCGAGGAATTCTTCTTTTTTGTCGGCAGTTTCCAAGTTTACAACCGGTTTGTAACCTAAATTGGTGAGAAATTTTGCTAGTTCGCTGAGTTTCAGTTCTTCGTGGTTGAAAGAAATTTGAACGTTTTTCCTTGTGAAATTTACTTGGGAATAATGAATATTCGGATTCAAAGTATGCAAACTTTCTAACAGCCAAATGCAGGAAGAGCAATGGATCACCGGTATTTTGAAAGTGACAAGACTGGTTTTGCCCTCGGAGAAATCGGTTACTGTACTGAAAATTTCTGGCGTATCAAGGTAGTCGAATTGTGAGGTCTGCTCGTTATCTGGTCGAATTCCCGACCGCTTATTGAGTTCGTAGAAATTACTTAAATTGTTGATATTCAGTATTTCATACACGGATTTACACCCATTGCAACAGAAGATTTTATCATCAAATGCAATGCGTTCTTTCTCAATATTCTGGCCACAATGAAAACAGTTTTTAGACACTTTCCTATAAATTTGACTTGCAAAATTATGATAAATAAATTTGTCTCTGGGGTTTAAAAAACCTATTTTTGCTGATAAATGTCATAAAATAATGTCTTTAGAAAAACAAACGCTCATTGAAGAAAATTTACAAAAAGTTTTCAGTGACGAATCCTTCAAAGAAATGCTCTCCCTGGAAGATTTTACTGCATACCTTTCCGCAAAACAAACTCTTAAATTTCATAAAGGAGAAACCATCTTCGAGGATGGTGGAACCCCAAATGGTGTTTATTTTTTAAGCAAAGGAACCGCAAAATTGTCGAAACAAGGGGTTTATGGCAAGGAACAAATTCTGAGATTCATAAAAGAAGGCGATTTAATTGGTTACCGATCTTTGCTTTGTGGCGAAGATTTTCAGGCAAAAGCTGAAGCAATGACCGAGGTGGAAGCACAGTTTTTACCTTCTGATATTTTCCTTCATCTTTTAGAAGTAGCGCCTAGACTTTCATTTGTAATGCTTCAGAAAATTGCTTTCGAATTGGGCGAGTCTGCAAACACCGTAACTTTCCTTGCACAAAAGACCGTTCGAGAAAGATTGGCGGAGATTCTTTTGCTCCTGGAACAAAAACTGGGAACGGATCCGGAGGGCTTCATCAAAATTTCATTAACCAGAGAAGAAATTGCAAACATCATCGGAACCGCTACCGAAAGTGCGATTCGATTAATTTCAGAATTTAAACAAGATGGTTTGATTGAAGTTGAAGGTAGAAATCTAAAAATACTAAATCACGATAAACTCATTAAGTTAGGTCACGTTGTGATGTGATTTTAGAGGTGTTCTACGCCAAAAACCATTTCATAATATTCATTTTTAATAAAAGAAACCATGTCTGTACATTCTGAAATAAAAAAAATTACCACCGAAACTTTGCGAAAAATGAAATTCGACAAAGAAAAAATCACCATGCTTACTGCATACGATTATACGACCGCAAAAATGGTAGATGCCGGTGGTGTAGATTCTATCCTGATCGGAGATTCAGCGGCAAACGTGATGGCGGGTTTCGAAACTACTTTGCCTATTACGCTTGATCAATTGATTTATCATACGCAATGCGTTGTTCGTGGTGTGGAAAGAGCGCTGATTGTTGCTGATTTACCCTTTGGTTCCTACCAAAGCAATTCTGAAAAAGCACTGGAATCTGCTGTGAGAATGATGAAAGAAGGTGGTGCTCATGCGGTAAAAATCGAAGGGGGAGTAGAAATTCAAAAATCGATTAAGAAAATAGTGAACGCCGGAATTCCTGTGATGGGACATTTGGGACTAACGCCTCAATCTATTTACCAGTTCGGAACTTATAAAGTGAGAGCCAAAGAAGATGCAGAAGCGGAAAAATTGCTTTCCGATGCTAAACTTTTGGAAGAGTTGGGATGTTTTGCTTTGGTTCTAGAGAAAATCCCTGCGGACTTGGCGAAAAAAGTATCAGAAAGCATCAGTATTCCAACCATCGGAATTGGTGCCGGACCAGATTGCGACGGACAAGTGCTCGTGTACCAGGATATGGTCGGAATGAACCAAGGTTTTTCACCGAAATTTTTAAGAAGATATCTCGATTTATATACCGAAATTACCGGAGCTGTTTCACAATATGTAAAAGACGTGAAAGCTGTTGATTTCCCTAAGAAAAATGAAAGTTATTAAATGAATACCAATACTCAAACCATACAAGGAATATTATCAATTGCAGCATTACTCTGCCTGATTGTAGGATTTTTCAATTTGTTTTCCCCAGAAATCAATGATTTGCTTTACAATAAAATATTTTATGTTTTAATCGGCGCAAGTTTCATTTTTCAAGCTCCAACATTGTTGAATAAAAATTTCATTTATCCAATGTATGCTGCTGCGGCATTGTGTATTATTGGTGCGTTTTTACCTGAAAATTCCCAATTTTCTGCTATTAAAACCATTGGACTTTTCGCGGGTGTAATTATGTCGATTTTTAATAGACCGCGACAGATAAGAAATTAAAAATCAGTAATTTCCTGATTTTAAAATTTCCTCAAAGTAATTTACCAATAGCACCCGCTCTGCTTTGGTGAGATTGGCTTCCGGATGTTGCGCAACGTAACCCGGGAAAGGCATGGAGTAATCTTTTACTGCATGTATACTATTTTCCAACATATTACGCTTTAAGTAGGAATTGAATTTTCTCCATTCAGAGAAATTCAAGTGCTCC
This sequence comes from Chryseobacterium senegalense, assembly GCA_001403755.1. Classification (GTDB taxonomy): domain Bacteria; phylum Bacteroidota; class Bacteroidia; order Flavobacteriales; family Weeksellaceae; genus Kaistella; species Kaistella senegalense. The sequence continues at coordinate 77,533 of CYUH01000015.1, forward strand.
CGTCCTTCATTGATGTGGTGCTGTACCGACCACGAAATTGGCGCTACATAAGCATATTTTGGATAAACAGTTTCGTTGCTGTGGCAATCGTAACAAGCTTTTTTCAAGATTTGCCGAACGTTTTTGGGAGTATTGTAAACCGTAACGAAATTTTCTTTTTGATTCACAGGTTTTAAAGTTCTGTCCACCGGAATGAATTGGATGACTGCAAAAATGATCAACGACCAGTAAACAATTTTCTTGAAAGTTTTCATTAAGGTTGATTGGAAATTGGAGTGGTGGTGATGGTTTTTTCTGTAGATTCTTCTGCGGGAACGGTTGGTTTTTCCTCAGTCTTTTTCAAATCCCAAGTTTCGCGAACTTCCCATAATGGACGGATTTCTACCGGTTTTTCGAATACGTAAACATCTTCTGCAAATTCTAATTTCCCGAAATCTGCCGAATCCCAAATTCCGTTTTCGTTATTATCGACCAAGATCCGTAATTTATATTTTCCGGGTTTTAAAGAATTCAATGTCAAAACATTCTCTTTTCCGTATCTGGAATAGGCGACAGTGCCGTTTTCGCTAAGCAGTTGAACCCAAAATTTCTGCGAAGGAGCATTGGTGATTGTCAACACAAATGTTCCGTAATTCTCCACTTTATCGGATTCAAAATCAAACCGATAAGATTTCGCAATGGTTTCATAAAACGAAGAAATACTTTCTTTCGGAACTGTCAACGAATATTTTTTTCCTTCTTTAAAACTGGATTTTATATGAATTTCATAAGGATTGTTGTCGGAAATTTTTGCGGTAAATTCCTGTTTTATGCTATCCGAAGTCAGCGACCATTTTTCAGGCTGAATTTGATCAATAAAATAATTCGAACTGATCACAAAATCCTGATTGGGCGGCAACAAATTTCCTTTTGCATTGCTAATCGACATTTCATTTCTCGCATTGTAGCGATAGAAGACCGAAACAGTATCTTGTTTTTTGCCATCGTCGTAGCTGAATTTCAGATTTTCGCTGCTTTCTATTCCGATGTTTTGTTTTTTTGCATCAAACCAGATCGTGATTGAATCTGATTTTGGTGTATGAGTAACCTTGTAATCTTGCAGTTTTTCATTTATTGAAAATACTTTGACATTTTCCGGATTGCCTTCGAAAGTCATTAGAATTCCTCCGGCAGTTTCTTTCATTTCAACGTATTTTTGCTCTTTCCGGGATGGAAAAAGATTGATCTTAAGGCCTGAAATGTTTTTATCTAATGATACTTTTTCTTTTAAAAAACCAATATTTTCTTTTCCCGGATCATAGACAGAATTGGAATTTTCGTCGTCGAATGCGATAATATGGTAATTTCCCGGCGACAGATAATTGAGTTCGAAATAGCCATCGGGATCAGCTTTGGTGATGTAGTATGGTTTTTGGCGGTAATTCATCGTGTCTTTTTCCTGATAAAGTCCAACGACCAAATTCGATTCTTCCGGATTTTTCTTTCTATCTTCAATCAAGCTTTCCAGCTCTCCGCTGATGTACAAATCGTCAATTTTTTCTCCGGTAGAAAACGCAAAATTATAATAAGGAAGCGCATTTCCTTCGTTATTATCAACAATGGAATTTCCGAAATTGAAATTATAGGTTGTGTTGGCTTGCAAAGTATCTTCCCACTTAATCAGCAAATATTTATTAGCCATTCCGGAAGGAATTATTTTGGTCATTTTTTTCAACGGTGGCGAAATAATCAATTGTTTGTTGATATCTCTCAGCGTAATATATTCATCAAAATCGATGCGCAATTCTTTGATGTCTCGCGGAACATTCACGCGAGCCGTATCAATATTAGAACTTATAACTTTCGGGGGAATCGAATCTTTTGCACCGCCAACCGGTGATCCAACGCGTGCGCAGGACAGCAAAATAAAATTGAGAATGACAAGAAAACACAATTTCTTCATTGAAATGTTTTGAACAAAATTAAGAAAATTATTCGCTGTACGATTCATTATTGGTGTTTAGCGAATCTGTAGCGTTCGGAATTTTCGCTGCTTCCGTGTCAGTCATGATTTTCTGGAACTTTTCTTTCTCCACCGGGAAATTCTCAAACAGGCCGGAAAGCGCCAACGATGTGTAAACTCGATTCGAATATTTGTTTCCGATTGCGATAATGGTAACATTGGACTTTAGCAAATGTGCAAAAACAGAATTGGTTCCGTGCCACCAACCGTTATGATAAGTGAGTTTTTCGTTATTATCGAAAACTTTCATCCGGAAACCGAGTCCGTAATTATTTATCCCAGGTCTTTCGTTGCTGTGTGGTTCAAAAACCATCTTTTTTAAATCTTCTTTCAGGAAATTTTCAGCGAACAATGCTTTAGAAAAATTCAGCAAATCCCGAGGAGTCGTGTACACGTTTTTGTCCCCATAAATAAAATCAAGCCGGTCGTAAGGATAAACCCGCGGACCTCTCTGGTAAAAGGATTTCGCAGATCTTTCCATATCTTTTTCCTGAAGAATATACGTCTTTTTCATCTTCAGCGGTCGGAAAACCATTTGCTGCATCGCTTCGGGAAAAGGAGTTTTCGTAATTTTTTCTATCAGCAAAGCCAACAATGCGTAATTGGTATTGCAATACATAAATCCTGTATTGGTCGGTCGTGCGAGTTCTGGTTGATAACGAATCAGAAGATTTAGCACATCTTGATTGCTGATGTGCTTTTTGGTAAGTTCTGCAGGTTGTGGCTGGATTTTTTCAATGAAATGCTCATATTTCGGCAAGCCGCTTCTTTGGGATAGCAAAGAGAAAATCGTGACATCCGGATAAGGGAATTTCGGGAAGAATTTTGTGATGGGATCATCCAGTTTCAGTTGGCCGGCTTCAACTAATTTCATCGTTGCCATCGCAGTAATCGATTTCGAGATGGAGGCAACGTGAAGCGCAATGGTATCATTAATTGGAACTTGCTGATGATCTTGTGCAAAACCGCGGTAGCTTTCGTAGAGAATTTGGTCGCCTTTTGCAACTAAAAATCCGCCCCACAAATCGCCTTTTTCCCAAACTTTCCGGTAGTAATTATCAATCACTGAAACGATCGAATCTTTGTTTTTTAGCTTGCTGTCTTTATTTTTGAAAACATCATCCAGATCTACGTTCCCGTAATTGGGCAAAGTGGTTTTTTGCTGGGTTTCTGCGGAATTTTCTTTTTTGCACGAAACAAGAGAACAACAAAGAATTACAAGGAAAAATAATCTGCGGGATAACTTCATCTAAAAAAAATTTATGAAAAAAAATCTCCGCAAGATAAGGGATTTTGCTAAAATTTTAGAGTTGGAAACTCATAAAGAATTGTTAAGAATTAGGGAAATTGGGCAAGTATTTTATCTACAATGATTTGCGCCAATTTTTCCTTGCTTTGTATCGTCCAGCCTGCGATATGTGGCGTTACGATGGCATTTTCCGATTGTAATAAGTATTCTAAATCTTCATTTTTCTCAGCGATATTTTCGAAAGATGGTTTCTCGAATTCCAAAACATCGAGGCAAGAGGCTTTTATTTTTCCGGTTTTCATCGCTTTTACCAAATCTTTCGTATTCACATTTTCTCCTCTGGCGGTATTGATGAAATAGAAGTTTTTCTTCATTCCGGAAATCAGCTCCTCGTTAAAAATATACCGCGTCTTGGGAGTGATTGGCAGGTGGAGACTCAAGATATCCGCTTCCTCCTGAAGTTGTTTTAATGAAACTTGGGTTGCAAATTCATCGGAAAGATTGGGTAAAATATCATTGAAAATCACCTTTACTCCAAAACCCGACAGTCTTTTTGCCACGGCTTTTCCCATGTTTCCGTAACCGATAATGCCGAAGGTTTTTCCCAGAAGTTCGTCACCGCGGTTTTCTTCCCGTTTCCAAATTCCGTTTTTCACTTCATTGGATGCGATGAAGAGTCGGTTCATCAAAATCAAAAGCATTCCCAATACGTGTTCCGCTACAGCATCGCGGTTTCCTTCGGGTGAACTGATCAATGATATTCCGGATTTTGTCGCAAATTCGCCATCGATATTTTCCATTCCGGCACCGACTCTGGCAATGAATTTCAGATTCCTCCCGTGTTCGATCAAGTTACGGTCAATGGGGATTCTGCTGCGGATAATGATGCCGTTGTACGTATCTATTTTTTTTAAAACTTCATCGTAAGACGAGGTGAAATCATCATCAATTTCGAAACCTTTGGCAGAAAGTTGTTCGGTAATGAGCGGATGATTTTTATCCAGTTGAAGGATTTTCATTTTATTCTGAAAATAGTTTTTTTAATTCTACGGATTCAGAAGGTTTCATTCTTCCGGAAAGGATTAATGAAAGTTCTTTTCTTCTCAAAGCCGCATCAAATCTAAGTTTCTCTTCTTCGGTTTCCGGTTCTATTTTAGGAATCGGAATCGGACGGTTGAATTCATCTACCGCAACAAATGTATAAATTCCTTCGTTCGTATGAGTTTTGGTTTGATTAATAGGATCATCCAACCAAACATCTACATAAATTTCCATGGATGTAGAAAATGCCCGGGAAACCTTGGATTCCAACACCACTATTCCGCCTTCCGGAATCGGATGATTAAAAGAAACATGATTCACAGAAGCCGTTACCACACGTCTTTCGCAATGTCTCGCCGCCGAAATCGATGCGCAACGATCCATTCTCGCGAGCAGTTCGCCTCCAAAAAGATTTCGGAGTGAGTTGGTTTCGTTGGGCAAAACGATATTTGTCATTACCGTTAATGATTCTGAGGCTTTCTTGATTTTTTCCATTTAGAAGTAGATTTTTTTTTCGAACTCCATTTTTTTGCCGGAGCGATGGTTGTGGCTGTTGAATCTGTTTTAAGGGAGTCTATGGCCAATTGCTTGACCTCTGCGGAATCCGTTTTTGCTGATGAATTCTCAATTTTTTTTTCGATCGGCTTGCCAAAGCCATTTCCAAAAGATTTTTTCCCGAAAATTATTTCCGGTTGCGATAAACCGAGGTAAGTAATCACGCCGATTGCCAATAGAACAGGAACGAGCCAGAAAATTGTTTTGCTGAAACGGTAGGGTTTTGCACCATCATCTGCGCTTGCAGTTGGCTGTGCGTTTTTAATTTGTGAAAGATTGATTTCTTCCAATCCATAAAAATCCGGCGATAAGTTTACAGTTCTTTCGCCTGTGAAGTGCAGTTTGCTGTCATCAAGGTAGAAAGTTCCTATGTTTTCGATGGCAATTTTACCGTCTTTTTCCAAGGTGGAATTCCAAAAATTGGTGAGTTTTTTCAATTCAATTTCGGCTTCTATACGGGAGATTTTGTTTTGTTGTAAAATATAATCTGCCAGACTTTCATCTTTTTCAGAAATTTCTGTACGAAACGCAACCTCTTTTCCCGGTGGCAAGATATTAGCATTTTCATTGTCCAAAGATGCATTGGTGGTCTTCAGATAGAAAACACCAAAACCCGGAATGTTCACATGACCATGCTTGTTGAGAAACTCGAGAATGAGAACTGAAAAATTCATATTTCGCAAATTTATGTTTTTTGAATGATTTATTCAAAAATAAAAAGATTTGTTGCGAAAAGCATTCGCCAGCATAACCTTTTACAAGCTTTTGTTGGCTTTTTTTTTGGGTTTGAAAGTGTAAGGGAATTCTGCTTATCCTACCAAAACGTTTACAATACTTAATATTTTGTATCAAACATTATAGTCGCTCTTTTATTTACTATCAACTTTTTTTCGAATTTGTTTTGATGATTATTTTATTTTTTGAGGCATAATACTTGCAACAGCTTTTGAAACAATCAAAAAACAAAATATTATGGCAAATGCACAATCACCGCACGAAGATCTAAGCGGAAACACGGCAATTGAAAAAATTAAAGAAATCGCAGAATCTGCAGGTACCTGTTTTTTCTCAACAAATGTAAACAACGAGACAAGAAGTAGACCCATGGCTCTACAGGAAGTGGATGAACAGGGCAATCTTTGGTTTTTGAGCGATGTAAATAGTGATAAGAATCAAGATATCAAAAATGATTCTCATGTTGAACTTTATTTCATGAATAACTCAAAATACGAATACATTTTTATTAAGGGCAAAGCGACTATTTCTCAGGATAAAGCACTTATTGAAAAGTATTGGACGAATTTTGCGAACGCTTGGTTCGATGGAAAGGACGATCCCAATATAAGCGTAATTAAAGTTTCACCTAACGACGGTTATTATTACGAAACTAAGGAAAATAAACTCATCGCAATGTCTAAGATGATTTTCGCGGCAGTTACGGGAAGCTCTATTGAAGATGGAGGTGTGGAAGGTAAACTAGATGTTTAGTGAAAACTCCGTTACCATACCATCCTAAATACAATCAACTTTCGGCGGAAGAGGAGGCTCTATTAAATGAAGCTTTGTCTTCCGTAGAGTTTTTTGTTAAAAGATCGAAACGAATAAGCGGAGTGAATTATGCCACCCGAGACGCTCATGCAAAGTCTTATGCATACATTAAAGCTGTTTTTGAGCCGTCCAATGATGAAGCCGTAAAAGAATTTTTTCCTCAGGAGTCGTACGAGTCGTTAGTCCGTTTATCGCATGCAAACCTTAAAATTTCAAAATCGGATAAGCAACTGCCCGTGTTTGGCTTTGCATTGAAAATTTATAGAGCCGAATCGACGGAAGTCAATTATCCATTGGTTAATTTTACCGTATTTCCTACCGATTCAGTCAAAGGATTTTTGAAGCTATTTATCAAAATCAATCATTTTTTCACGAGTTCATTTTTATTAAAGCCGTTTAAAATTTTAGGAATTATTTCCGCAGTATCACCCATGTTTTTGGAAATGTTGAATCTCTCATTTTTCAAAGCGGTAAAAACTTGGGTTAAAAATTTTCACCATTTCATTTTAGCTAGAAGTTATTATTCGGTTGGAGTGTATCGCTTAGGAAAAAAGATGATTAAATTAAAATTAGTTCCTAAGCTTTTCGATCCTGAATTTAAGGTACGTGAGACTATTCATGAAAATGTGAAAGCCTATCTTCATCAAGAAAAATTGCAGTACGATATCTTTTATCAGCTAGCTTATAACGAAAAAGATCAACCCATAAATACCTTGACAAGAGACTGGAAGAATACTGAATTTAGACATTTTGGTACATTAACTAATTTGCAGCTTGTAGAAGAGCATGGTTTAGAATTGGAAAAACTATCTTTTAACCCTTTTGTAAATATGGAAGCACTGCAACCGGTTGGTAAAATCCAACATCTCCGAAAGTCGGTTTACGAGATATCAGAAAAAATGCGAAACAATTTAAATGGCTGATAAGTGGCTAAATCTCAGTCAGATGTAATTGAATATTCTAAAAATTTTTTCTTTAAAGCCTAAGTACAAAGGTTTTTTGGCATCGCGTTTGTAAGTTTTTTTAACAACTAAAATATTATTTATTAACATTAAAAAACCAAATATTATGGGAATTCTTACATGGATTATTTTTGGACTTATCGCTGGAGCAATTGCTAAGGCTATTCACCCAGGAGCAGATCCTGGTGGTTGGATTGTTACCATCCTTATCGGTATTATTGGTGCTGTTGTAGGAGGTTGGTTAGGTTCTATGATTTTAGGAGTAGACGTTACCGGTTTCAATATTTCAAGTTTTTTAGTAGCCATTGGAGGCGCAGTTATTTGTCTTGCGATATATAGAATGGTCGCTAAATAAACTAATCAGATCAATATTCTGATTCATAAAAGCCTCAGAGATCTGTGGCTTTTTTTACTATATTTTTTTTAAACCAAATTCAATATCATGAAAAATACATCAGAAATAGACTTAAGTTTAGTTACCAGAACTGCAGTAATCACGGGAGCATCCAGTGGGGTAGGTCTTGCCACCGCACAACTATTCGCAAAAAATGGTTATCAAATTGTGCTTGCTGCCAGAGGTGAGGATGGTTTGCAAAAAGCTACCGACCAATGCCGAAATCTTGGTGCAACCGCATTTTACAAAGCAACCGATATGGGTTCTGCTGAGGACGTGAAATCTTTGGTTGATTTTACGTTGGAAAAGTTCGGAAGAATTGATGTTTGGGTAAATAATGCCGGAGTTATGGCCAGCGGAAAATTTGAGGAAATACCGATGGAGATTAACGAACAAGTGATCAGAACCAACTTGATGGGATATATGCATGGCGCGTACTACGTATTACCAGTTTTCAAAGAGCAAAATCAAGGAATACTCATCAATAATGTATCAATTGGTGGTTTTATGCCGGCGCCGTTCAGTTCGGTTTATTCCGCAACCAAGACAGGAATTAAAGGCATGATGAGCGGTTTGCAAAGCGAGTACAGTACGTATCCACAGATTCATATTTGTAATTTGTATCCACAGGTTCAGCGTTCAACAGGAAATATGCATTCGGCAAAATATTCAGGATTAGATTTTAAAATTCCACCTTTTGCGGCCGATCCAAAAGATACCGCACAAGCAATCTTTAATCTTGTGAAAAATCCAAAGAAAGATAAATTCCCAGATGTCAGTTCGTACTTAATTAAATTCGCACACGATTTATTTCCACATAGCGTAACTAATCTGGCAACAAGCGGACTGAGACTGATGATGAAAATGAATAAAAATAATGCCGACGATAGCGGAAATATTTTGGAGCCATCACAATATCCACACCGAATTTATGGTGAAACAAGCTTGCCGGTGCCTTCAAAAACAACAAAAAAAGTGTTTGCAGCATCTTTATTACTAGGTGCAGGATTAATTTATTATAACCAAAAAAAGAAAAAATAAAATCGCTGATTAGATTTATTGGTGTATCAAAGTTTCCTAAATCTTTGTAATCATAAACCAAAACAATGCTGCTTAAATTCACATCCAAAGGTATTTATTGCGTTCCGGGTAAATTTTATATTGACCCGTGGCGACCTGTGGAATTAGCGGTCATTACGCACGGTCATGCAGATCATGCCCGCGGTGGAATGAAAAAATATCTGTGTCATCAATTTACAAAACCGATTCTCTATTCCAGAATTGGTCGCAATATTGAATGTCAAGGCGTTGATTACGGCGAGGTCCTAAATATCAACGGCGTTAAAGTTTCCCTACATCCTGCAGGTCACATCATTGGCTCAGCGCAAATCAGGATGGAGTATAAAGGTTACGTGGCGGTGATTTCGGGAGATTATAAAATTCAGGATGATGGTTTATCAACCCCATTTGAATCAGTAAAATGCCACGAATTTGTCTCGGAAAGTACCTTCGGACTTCCCGTTTACAACTGGCTTTCTGTGGAGGATCAGGAAAAACAGATGCGGAATTGGGTAGAGCACAATCGGGCCAATGGTAAAACTTCCGTATTCATCGGTTATTCTTTAGGAAAATCGCAACGCATCATGAAAGCTTTGGAAGGTATGGGCGAGCTTAATGTACATTATTCTATTGCAAAACTCAATGAAGCTTACGAAAGTGTTGGCGTTCATCTTCCCGACTATAAAGTGGTGGATTTGCGCGAAGACAAAAAACATCTCAATGGTAAAATTGTGATTCTTCCGCCAGCGTTGGTGGATAATCCGGCGATGAAGAAAATTCCGAATATGGCGTATGCAATTTGTTCGGGTTGGATGCAAATTCGTGGAGCAAGACGTTGGCGGAGCGCCGATGCAGGTTTTGCAATGAGTGATCACGCCGATTGGCAGGGTCTAATTGAAGCGATAAAAGCTACGGAAGCCGAAAAAGTACACATCACGCACGGTCAAACCGCTGTTTTCTCAAAATATCTGAATGAAATAGGAATCAATGCCGACGAAATTAAAACAGAGTTTGGTGACGATGAAGAGAAATCTGACCTCGATGAAAGTGTGTAGATTGAAATGTTTAAATATATGAATCTTCATTGTTTCAACTGAATTTCTAAAAGAATTCTGTATCGAGACTGTCTATTTTGTTTAAACATTAAAATAAAATCTAACTGATTCTAGATTTGTAAACAGGTCAAAAAATATTTAGGTTTAAAGAAATGAAAGATTTTGCCACTTTAATCAATGCGCTCGACAGCACCAATAAAACTTCCTTAAAGCAGGAAGCGATTTCCGAGTTCCTGAAAGTGGCATCTCCACAAGATAAATTGTGGTTTCTTGCTTTGTTTACAGGCAAAAAACCCAAGCGAAATGTAAACTCCGCCTTTATGAAAACCTGGGCGATGGAAGTGGCCAACATTCCGGAATGGCTTTTTGTTGAAAGTTACTCTTCTGTGGGCGACTTGGGAGAAACAATTTCCCTCATTTTACCGCCGCCCACCGATAAAATCGAAATGTCGCTGTCCGAATGGATGCAAAAAATCATTGATTTAAAAAATTTTTCTGAAGCCGATAAAAAAGAATTTGTGTTGAACGCGTGGTCACATTTGGATTATGTCGAGCGATTTATTTTCAATAAATTATTGGGAGGCAGCTTCCGAATTGGTGTTTCATCTAAGACTTTAATCAACACCTTAGCAAAACATTATGATCTGGATCCCAGCGCTGTAACACACAGTATTATGGGCCACTGGAATCCCGATGAGGTTGATTTTGAACATCTTGTAAAAGGGGAATATACCGAAACGCACCTCTCAAAACCGTATCCGTTCTGCCTGGCTTATGCTTTGGAAAAAGATTTAGATGACTTGGGAGCGCCCGAGGATTGGTTGATTGAATATAAATGGGACGGAATTCGTGGGCAGTTTATTAAAAGAAACGATGAGGTTTTTATTTGGTCGCGAGGCGAAGAATTGGTTACGGATCAGTTTCCCGAGATTCGTGATGAGCTTTTGCAGTGGAACGGGAATTTTGTGATTGATGGTGAAATTTTGGCTTTCAAAGACGATAAAGTCCTCAATTTTAATGAACTTCAAAAAAGACTCAACCGTAAATCATTAACCAAAAAAATGTTGGAAGAAATTCCGATTGTCGTTTTTGCTTACGATCTTTTGGAATGGGAAGGCGAGGATTATCGGTCTAAAAAGATGTTGCAAAGACGTCTAAAGCTTGAAGAATTACTAGCCGACCATCCATCTGATAAAATCCGAATTTCGGAGAAAATTGTTTTTGAAAGTTGGGATCAACTGGGTGAAATAAGAGAAAATGCACGTGATATCAACAGCGAAGGTTTGATGTTAAAAAACTACCATTCGCCGTACCACACGGGCAGAAAAAAAGGGGATTGGTGGAAGTGGAAAATCGATCCTTTAACGATTGATGCAGTTCTTATTTATGCACAGAAAGGAAGCGGACGAAGAAGCGGATTTTACACTGATTACACTTTTGCGGTGAAAAAAGAGGGCAAATTGGTAACGATCGCGAAGGCGTATTCGGGTTTAACGGATAAAGAAATACAAGAAGTAAGCAAATTCATTTCAAAAAATACCGTAGAAAAATTTGGTCCCGTGCGTACCGTGAAGCCCGAATTGGTTTTTGAACTGGCTTTCGAAGGCATTGGTTTCAGCAGTCGCCATAAATCGGGCGTTGCGTTGCGTTTTCCCAGAATTTTACGATGGCGACGAGATAAAACTGCAGACCAAATCGATGATATCGAAGATATTAAAAAACTCATTACGTGACCCAAAAATTTCAACAATCGGAAGGCTATCAACTCGTCCAGAAATGGATGACTGAAAAAGGAATGTCGGCTTTTTCTTTTCAGAACGAAGCATGGCAGCGCTTTTCCAACGGTTATTCCGGAATGGTTGTTGCTCCGACGGGTTTCGGAAAAACATACTCGATTTTTTTAGCGGTCATCATCGATTTCTTTAATCATCCTGAAAATTACAAATCCGGATTAAAACTTATTTGGGTAACACCTCTGCGTTCCCTGGCCAAAGATTTGGCCCGAGCTATGCAGGAAGCCATCGACGAAATCGGTCTGGATTGGGTGGTAGAAGTGCGAAATGGCGACACGGATGCCAAACAAAAGATGCGACAAACCAAGAATATGCCCGATATTCTGCTGGTAACGCCAGAAAGTTTGCACTTGCTTCTCGCTCAAAAAGAACATCAACGATTTTTCAAAAATCTAAAATGTGTCGCGGTCGACGAATGGCACGAATTGCTGAGTACCAAACGTGGCGTGATGGTGGAGTTGGCATTAGCCGCTTTAAAATTTGAAAATTCTAAGATAAAAATCTGGGGCATCACCGCGACCATCGGGAACTTAGATCAAGCCCTTGAAGTACTGATTCCCGATGCCACCAAACGAACGAAAGTGGTTGCCAAAGAGCAAAAAAAGATAGAAATTCTTTCTGTTTATCCTCCTGAAGTCGAAATTTTGCCATGGGCAGGGCATTTAGGTGGTAAATTGGTGCAGGAAGTGGTACCGATTATTCTCAATAGCAAATCCACCTTAATTTTTACCAACACGCGAAGCCAATCGGAAATGTGGTACCAATTGCTTTTGGAAGCCTACCCTGATTTTGCGGGACAAATCGCTTTGCATCACAGTTCCATCGATGCCAATCTTCGGCAATGGGTGGAAGAAAATTTGAGTTCGGGTTTATTGAAAGCAGTGGTTTCAACCTCGTCCTTGGACTTGGGTGTTGATTTTAAACCTGTTGATACCGTTATCCAAATTGGATCCAGTAAAGGCGTTGCAAGGTTTATGCAAAGAGCGGGAAGGAGTGGGCATTCCCCATTTGAAATCTCAAAAATTTATTTCGTTCCCACACATTCCTTAGAGTTCATTGAAGCCTCGGCATTAAAAGAAGCGGTAAGATTGAGAATCATCGAACATCGGGAACCGTTTGTTTTGGCTTTCGATGTACTCGTGCAGTTTTTGGTGACTTTGGCTCTGGGTGGCGGATTTTATCCCGATCAATTTTTTCCGGTGATTAAAAATACCTACGCTTTTTCTGAGATGACGGAAGACGAATGGAAATGGTGCATTTATTTTATTACTCAAGGAGGAAAAACAGGAAAAAATTACGAAGAGTTCCATAAAGTGGTTCCTCAAGAAGATGGTAAACTGATCGTGGAAAAACGTAAAATCGGCATGCTCCATCGGATGAATATCGGTGCCATCGTTAGCGATTCGACGTTGCGAGTGAAATTTCTATCAGGCGGTTATGTGGGAATGATTGAGGAATATTTTATCTCTAAACTTCACAAAGGCGACAAGTTTATTTTGGCCGGCAGAGTCTTAGAATATGCGATGCTTAAAGAAATGACTGTTTACGTGAAATCCTCGAGTGGAAAAGCAATCACGCCAAGTTGGTTGGGCGGCAGGTTACCGCTTTCATCTAATTTAAGTTTCTTTTTGCGTAAAAAGTTGGCCGAGTCGCTGTCTCCCAATGCTCGTGAAAAAGAGTTGCGGTTTCTGCATCCACTTTTAGCCAATCAAAATAAATTTTCGCACATTCCTAAAGAAGACGAATTTTTGGTGGAACAAATTAAAACCCGTGAAGGTTATCATCTGTTTTTTTATCCTTTTGAAGGGCGTTTGATACACGAAGTGATGGCAGGTTTATTGGCGTATCGCATTTCAAAATTATATCCCATCAGTTTTTCGATGGCAATGAATGATTACGGTTTTGAGTTATTTTCCGACCGTGAAATCAAACTCTCAGAAGAAGATTTACATCAGATATTATCTAAAGAAAACCTGATGCAAGATGTTATCAGCAGCGTAAATGCAACCGAAATGGCAAGACGAAAATTTCGTGATATCGCTGTAATTTCGGGAATGGTTGTGCAAACGATGCCTGGGCGACAGGTAAACAATAAATCTCTACAATCCTCGTCAGGCATTATTTTTTCGGTGTTGGAAGATTATGATCCTGAGAATTTGTTGTTGAGGCAGGCGTACACCGAAGTTTTCAATCAACAATTAGAAGAAGCACGTTTGGTACGTGCATTCGAGAGAATTAGCACGAGTAAAATTATCTATATTTTCTCCGATCGGTTTACGCCATTAAGTTTTCCGATTAAAGTGGACAGTTTGCGACAATCCTTGTCTAGCGAAGATTTGGCTACACGAATTCGAAAAATGCAGGAGAACAATTTGAAGAAAAAAAGTAGAAAAAAATGATGCTTGCAGAAAAGAAAATACTCATTAGAGATCAAAATATTATTTTAACCAATCAGCGTGCGATGTTTTGGGAAGAATCTTCTGCATTGATTTTTTCCGATTTGCATTTGGGCAAAACCGCACATTTTAGAAAAAACGGAATTGCTTTACCCGATAATTTAATACAGAATGATTTGCAACGTTTGAGTGATTTGATTCATCATTTTCAACCTGAAAAATTAATAATCGTTGGGGACTTTCTCCATGCGGGAAAGAACTCCGAATTGGATATTTTTCATAGGTGGAAACTTCAATTTCCCAATCTTAAATTGATTTTGGTTAAAGGGAACCACGATCGTTTTTCTAAAAGCCATTTGCTCAAATTGGGTGTGGATGAAATCTATGCAACGTATGAAGAAAATGACTTGATTTTCAGTCATGAAAAACTAGAAAATCAGGAAAAATTCGTGATTTCAGGACATTTGCATCCTGGAGTCCGAGTGAAAACTACGGTGCATCGATTTTTGAGATTTCCAAGTTATATTGTCACCCCACACCAATTGATCTTGCCAGCTTTCAGCTCTTTTACGGGATTGGACACTAAAAATCACCCAGAAAAATCTCAATATTTCTTTTTTACAGAAGACGGACTTTATGAGATTTGAGAAATTCCCTCAGTTTCCAAGTCCATTGTTCTCGATATCATTACGATATTATTCAAACTGACATAAACAGAGTTATTAAAATCATCAATAACTCATAAGTTCGGCGTAAGCTCTTTCCGCGCCTTTTAAGACTTCGGCATTTTGTTCTTCAGTAAAGTAAGTGTTGATGGTGGAAATAAAATTCTTCCAAAACGTGCCAATTTGCTCGCCGTACATTCCAAAATAATTAAACTCAACATTGGAAAAATCAGGATTTTTTTGAAGTTGTTTTTTAATCACATTTCCCCCAAGTGATGCACCTTCGATCACATATAACATTCCTAAAGCTTCAGCTTCGGAAGCAATTTCCTTCGTGTTTTCAGTTGTGTTTTGATGAAGTCCTAGATTTTCAGCGTCCTTTGTAATAATGGGGAGTTTAAGACGTGAGGAAATGTCGAGCTTATTTTTTAAATCATCGGAAAGTGCCTCGTGAATTGACTTTTCGTAGTTGAGCAGAAATTGATAATTCAATCCGATTAAGCGCTTATAATCTTCCACCGAATAAGATTTTTCGAAAATTCTATTGGAATTAAACTTATCTTCTAGAAGTTGATGTTGTTTTTGAGTATTTTCTTTTAAAAAGTTTGAAAGCATGTTCTATATTTTGAACTTTAGTATAAATGTTACGCCCTGTTCATCACCATTGTTGCGAAAATTTATTTTTCCACCCAAACGCTCCATAATTCGGTAGGCAATGTTCAGTCCGACGCCATTTCCGTAGAAGGATTTTGCATTTTCCATACGCTTAAAAATCTTAAACATTTGGCTTTTTTCTTTTTCAGGAATTCCTATTCCGTTATCGGAGATATAGTAAATCACCTCATTTTCGGTAGCTGTAGAATGAATTTTTACGATGGGAAGATCAACTTTGGAAGAATATTTTACGGCATTGGTGATAATATTAAGAAATAGCTGATAGACCAACGTATGATCTCCCAAAATATCTTTGCAATCGCCTATTTCTATTGTTGTTTTTATATTTCCATACACTATTTGAGCTTCATTGCAGATTCGTTGAATCAGTTCCTGCATTGAAATGGTACTGAGATCCAATTCAACGGATTTTGCCCGGCTCAAACTAAGTACATCGCGCATCAGGTGCTCCATGTTTTCTATCTGCCCCAAAACATTCTCCAATTTTTGATTGTTTCCGTCCGTATTTCCGTCCCGAAGTTTACGCTTCAGCATTTGAAGGTTGAGTTTCATCACCGTCAACGGTGTTCCCAGATCGTGAGAAATGGTGTACGAAAAATTATCCAACTCTTCATTTACAGCCAGCAAATCGTCATTTAGTTTTTTAATTTTCGCGTAGTGATCGTATGAAATTTCAAATATTAAGGTGATTAATTTCTCGATTGCAATTCGGTCCCGGTCGTTCCAAAGTTTGGATTTGCCTTTGCTTTCTTCTATAAAAATCTGAAACGATTTTCGGGGCGAAATTCCCATTTCGGATTGTCCGTTTTTTTGGATGATTTCATAATGTTTTTCGAGATTGCCTGCCCATTGGATCGTTTCTATAAATTCCTTTCGGAACCAAATGAAATACTTCTGAATTTCTCGATTTATTTTTACAATGGCCAAGCCCGCAAAAGATTTGTCGCTACCTACAATTTCAGGGTGGTTCTTAGCGAAACTTTGTCTGAAATAAAGTTTTTCGTTATCAAAATTTTTTACTTGAAAGTGCTCAATAATCTTATTAATAATAGGATGGGTAGGTGTTTGACCGAAAGTATAAATTTCTCCATTTACCACCATGGCAACACCATCGGCCTGCGCTATACTACAAAATTCGCTGAAATTCTCAATGATCCCATTGGTTAATACGGTATTATTGGCCAAATTATCTTTAAGATGAGTGATTTTCTGGTCAAGCTCGATGCTGTATTGCAACAATTTTGCAGCTCGAATGTTGGTGTAAGCTTTTGCAGCCCACATGGTACATATTTCGGAACGTAAGCGATCCTTCAAATCAATATGTTTTGCTTCTACATTTTGGCAAGTTACCAATCCCCACAAAACACCATCCACAATGATGGAGGTCGAAAAGCTGGAACGAACACCCGCATTTCTGAGGTATTGCCCATGAATGGGAGACATGGCCCGTAAATCCGCACATCCTAAATCGAGATTTTCCATTAAGGAAATGATATTATAGGTGGGCGCATCGATATCGCTAAAAATTCTTCTTTTTTTCTCCAAATAAAGCGCTCGTGCCTGTTGCGGAATATCGTCTGCAGGATAATGCAAATTGAGAAATCCCTCCATGCCATCGGTTACTTTTTCAGCAACTACCTTTCCGGAGCCATCCTCAAAAAATTTATAGATCATCACACGGTCGTATCCCGTGTAATTGCTAATGTCGCTGGCAAGTTTTTCCCAAATATCTTCTTCCGTTGTGAATGAATTGTAGAAATCAAAATCAATATACTCCAATTCTGTTGCATTGCCAAGATTTATACAAGGCTCGAACTCCAAGAAATAATAATGATGATCTTTCTTAATGGTTAAGTGACATGGGATGCCGTGTATAGTAATGGTGCTGAGTTGGGAAGTGTAACCTTTATCTTGTTTTACGAGTTTTTTAAAAACGGTAGTTTCCTTTATTGAATCAAATATTTCAACATTACTTTCTAACGTCGACTGCAACTGAATCTGTGAAATTTTGAAAAAATCTAGAATATTTTCACTGAAAAACTGTACGGTAAAGTCTTCGCCAAGTCCTAAGATACAACCAAAATATTGAATTTTTCCTGGAATTTTAATGGGTTCATCCGAGCAAAGATTGTATTTCATCATAACATCCATAGAGGAAGGTAAAAAAATCTTGATTGCAAGGTAGTTATTTTAATTGGGATTACAGGATTTTAGAGTTACGAACCGGAAATTAATCACTTGGAGTATATATTTAAGTGATTATTTATAGTAGATTTAAATGTAGAAATCGCCTCAATAGATTTCTTTTTAAAAGTCATTTGGCAAATTGAAATTAACCAAATGATGAATAAAAAAGGAATTTCACTCAATGTAGAAAAACAGATGAGTGCAAAAATAATGATTCAAAAAGCCTGACTGACTCACTGATTTAATTTGGTGGTTAAATTTGAAGTGGACAATTCTTAAAAAATATATGCGTTTGTGGAAATCGATAAATATTTTAGTGAGGAAGTTTATCCCTTAAATATCCGTAAACCCAAGTTCCTGCAATGGCACTCAAAAGAGTAATAGCAATAACGGTTGCACCTGTTCCTATTTGTGCAAACAGCGGACCGGGACAAGCTCCCGTAATTGCCCAACCAAATCCGAAAATTAAACCGCCATAGATTTGTCCTTTATTAAATTCTTTGGGTGAAATTTTAATCGGTTCGCCATAAATGGTTTTGATGTTGAATTTTTTAATCAAGAAAACGGAAATCATACCGACAACAACGGCACTTCCTATTATTCCATACATATGAAACGACTGCAACCGAAACATTTCCTGTATGCGAAACCAACTAATGACTTCTGCTTTTACGAACACAATGCCGAATAAAATTCCTACGATTAAGTATTTCAAATTGTGATACCAGTTGTGTTCCAGACGACTTTCGTTTACACACATTGCATCCAATTCACGAAGCTCTTTATCAGTGGAAAGTTGAGTGTTGAAAGTGGAAAGTTCTTCTTCTACTCCAATTTTATTATTGTCAGTATTTTTCATTTCTGTTTTGATATAATGGTTTTTTTATTAATTGAAAATTTGAAAGTGCTATAGAACTTTCCAGTCTCCATTTTCAATTTTTAACTACAATGAAAGAATGATTGGTAAAATGAGATTAGCCATTATAAAACCGCCAATCATAAAACTAATGGTAGCAATCAATGACGGAAGTTGCAGGTTGGACAATCCCATAATGGCGTGTCCGCTGGTGCAGCCACCTGCGTAGCGAGTACCGAAACCCACTAAAAAGCCACCGACAACCATCATCAAAAATCCTTTCAGTGTAAACAACGATTGCCAATTCATAATGTCTTCGGGAACAAGGTTGTTGAAATTTGTAATGCCGTAACTTGCTAATTCTTGCGCTAATTTTGGATTAACTTCAATGGGATTAGGATTTGACAACAAATTAATGGCGATTGCTCCGCCTAAAAAAATGCCGAACACAAAAAACAAATTCCACACTTCTTTTTTCCAATCGTATTTAAAGAACGGAATGTTGGCAGGCATACACGAAGCACAAATGTGTCGTAAAGATGAACTGATACCAAAAGATTTGTTGCCAATAATTAAAAGTACAGGAACGGTTAAACCGATTAACGGTCCCGCTACATACCACGGCCAGGGTTGTTTTATAAATTCTATCATTTTTTCTTTTTAAAAGTGTTAATTTTTAAAGGTAAATACAATGGGCAAAAGCTGAAACGCCTATTAAAACTGCGATAAGTATACGAAATATTTTGTCTGTTGGCCCCATATTCTTTTTCCTTGTTCTTATTTTTTAGTTAGTTCATTTACATTTTGCCACGTTCCTCCATTGATTACATTTTGAAAGCCATTTTGTTCCAAAATACTTTTTGCCTGAGTACTTCGGTTTCCACTTCTGCAAAAAACAACGATGGTTTTCTGGTTTTTGAATTTGGATAATTGGCTTGGCACTTTGTCCAACGGAATGTTTACCGCACCCTTTACGCTACCTGCCGAAAACTCGGCAGGTGTGCGAACGTCTACCAAAAACGCACCATTTTTTACGGCTTCTTTCAATCCGCTGTTGTCTGTTGATGCAAACATATTTTTTAAAATTCCAAACATATTTATTTAGTTGAATGTTGAAAGTTGAAAGTTGAAAATTGAAAATTGAGAGTTGAAAATGTAATCACTTTTAATTCTCCGCTTTCAATTTTCCACTATTAGGACATACGAAATTGGTTTTAGGAACATTGGTTTTAGCAATGGCACTGAAACCGCCTTCTACTTCGGTAAAGTTTCTGTAACCTCTTGCCTGTAAAATGCTTGCTGCAATCATACTGCGGTAGCCTCCTGCACAATGTAAGTAAAAATGTTCCTGCGGATTGATGTCTTTAACCCAATCGTTGATATATGCCAATGGTTTGCTGTATGCTTCTTCAATGTGTTCGGCTGCATATTCGCTTTCCTTGCGAACATCAATGATTTTGTGTTCGTTAATTTTTACTTCCGATGCAAATTGTTCCGGTGTGATACGGTTTACGGTGTCGGTTTCTTTCCCTGCGTTTTTCCAAGTATCAAAACCATCGGCTAAATGTCCTAACACATTATCAAAACCTACACGGCTCAAACGTGTAACGGCTTCTTCTTCCTTTCCTTTGTCAGTAACTAACAAAATTGGTTGTGCTACATTTACAATCATAGCACCCACCCAAGGGGCAAAGTCACCATTCAATCCGATATTAATAGATTGCGGAATAAAACCTTTTGCAAAATCCTTGTCGCTTCGTGTGTCTAAAATCAATGCACCTGTTGTTTCGGCTGCTGCTTCGAATTCTTCTGCTGAAAGTTCTTTCATTCCGTGTTTCAAAACCTCATCAAACGTGTCGTAACCTTTTTTATTCATTGCTACGTTCATTCCAAAGTAGGCAGGTGGCGGAAGTAAACCGTCTGTAACAGCTTTGATAAATGCTTCTTTGCTCGGCTGATTTAAAGCATAATTCATTTTCTTTTGATTACCCAATGTATCAACCGTTTCTTTCATCATATTTTTTCCGCAAGCCGAACCAGCTCCGTGTGCCGGATAAACGGTTACATCATCTGGCAACGGTAAAATTTTGTTGTATAAACTTTCGTAAAGCAAACCCGCCAATTCTTCCTGTGTCATATTAGCTGCTTTTTGTGCTAAGTCTGGTCTGCCCACGTCTCCTAAGAAAAGCGTATCGCCACTAAACAATGCTGTTTCTTTGCCGTTTTCGTCAATCAATAAAAAGCAAGAACTTTCCATTGTGTGTCCGGGCGTATGCAACACTTTAATTTTCACATTGCCGATTTCAAACACTTGGTTATCTTCTGCAACAATCGCTTCAAATTCGGGTTGAGCCGTAGCACCGTAAACAATAGGTGCATTTGTTTTCTTACTCAAATCAATATGTCCCGAAACAAAATCAGCGTGAAAATGTGTTTCAAATATGTATTTGAGTGTTACACCATCTTTTTCCAATCTTTCAATGTAAGGTTGTGTTTCACGCAATGGATCAATAATGGCTGCTTCGCCATTGGAAGTGATGTAATAAGCACCTTGTGCCAAACATCCTGTATAAATTTGTTCTACTTTCATAATAATTAAAAATTGAGAATTGAAAATGTTTTTTTCTTTTGGCAAATTTCCGATGATAAATTTATCTGTACAGCTACTTTTGTTACAGAACAGTTGAAAGTTGAAAATTAAAGTTGCTTCACTTTCCACTCTCAACTCAACAAAGTTTCTTTGATGATGATGTAAATGCCCATTACCAGTACAAACCAACCGAAAGCAGGTTTGAGTTTTTTGCCATCAATTTTTTTAGATAAAGAACTTCCAATTAAAATTCCTGCAATAGATATAGCGCTTATCGTCAAAAGAAATTTCCAATCAATGGTTGTGTGAGGAAGTGAAAATGAAAACCCTGCTAATGAGTTGATTGAGATGATTAATAGTGAAGTTCTCACAGCTATTTTCATTGGAAGTTTCAATAAATTTACCAAGGCAGTAATAATTAGAAATCCGCCACCTGCACCAACTAAACCCGTAACTAATCCTACAAATGTGCCTTGTAGAAGAGATACAGGATAATTGATTTTTTGAATTTGTTTCTCATCCTCATTGCAGTCTGTGCATTTCTTTATCATTTTGAATGAAGCAAAAAGCATCAGCACGGCAAAAAGCAACATCAATAAAATGCTTTTGGTAACGGTAAAATTTCCGATGCTAAAAATCTCCTGCGGAATGGCAGGAACTATAAAAGCCCTTGTAAGGAAAACGGCAGCGATGGACGGTAATCCAAACACAACAGCTGTTTTGAAATTAACCAAACCTTTTTTGAAGTAAGAAAATGAACCGAAAACGCTTGCAATGCCAACAATGAAAAGTGAATATGATGTAGCTAAAACTGCGTCCACCCTAAACAGATAAACCAAAACAGGAACGGTAAGAATACTGCCACCTCCACCGATTAGTCCTAACAAAATTCCTATAAAAATTGCTGCCAAATAACCCATATATAATTGAAAATTGAGAGTTGAAAATTGAAAATTTTTGAACTCTGCAAAATTCTGATAGTGGATTTTCTTTTACAGCTACTTTTGTTACATAATAATGGAAAGTTGAAAGTGGAAAGTGGAAAGTGTGTGGTGGAAAGTGGAAAATCGAGAATCGAAAAATTTTTTTCTTTCAGTTTCTCAACTTCTGTTGAGTTTTTGTTTCGTAGTTTTTACTATCGATGCTAACATTTTTACAAGTTCTTCTGCGTCATTATGTATAGATTGAAATTCTTGTTGCGAAAGATAGTCAGTTTCTTTCAGTAAAATAATCCAATATAGCGTCTCGTTAGCTTCCTTTAGCGATATGTTCATTTTATTAAGAAAATCGGATTTAGACTGTGCGTGTTCAGCTTCTCTGACTAAAGCCCCGATTGCTGTTCCACTTCTCAAAAATTGCTTAGACATACAAACTCTCTTTTTTGTTCCGATAGGTATTGGTACAATTTTACTACCCTGATGGCAAACTTTAAACTCTTTTCAGCTATTCCATTTTCCATAACCACTTTCAATTTTCAACTAAAACAATTTTGTTTCTGCCCAACTTCACTTTTCCGATTTCTTCTAATTGTTTTAACAGTCGGGAAACCACAACACGGGCAGTTCCTAACTCGTTGGCCAATTGTTCGTGGGTTATATTCAAGGTTTTGTTTCCTGTGAGCTCAACTTTTTTGTGGAGCAAGTCCAACATTCTTTCATCTACTTTTTTGAATGCAATAGCGTTGACAACTTCCAATAATTCTTCAAAACGTTTGTGATACAAACGGAAAATGTAATCTAACCATTGCGGATATTCTTTGATGAACATCGATACTTTTTCAACAGGCAGGAAAAGTATTTCAGCATCGTCTTCAACTTCCGCTTTTACTTTACTTGTTTCGTTATGCAAACCGCCCAAAAACGACATAATGCAACTTTCGCCCGCTTTGATGTAATACAACAAAATTTCTCTGCCGTCATCCTCTGTTCGGATAACTTTCAACGTTCCGCTTGTAACAATGGGAATAGAGCGAATGTGTGCATTTTCGTTTAGAATAATGTTGCCTGCTTTATAGGTTTTTTTTATGCTGTATTGTTGTAGTTTTTCTACTAATTCGGGTGATGTTTTAAACTCTGTAATTTGTTGTAATTCTTCCATTTTGCAAAGTTACAATTATGTTTGGGCGGTTGGGTGGGCTTGGTTGGATCAAAATTAAATGTGGTGTTTTATGTTGGCTTGTGCGTTGGCAATCACCTCTTTTAAGTTTGCGAAGCGTTAGGAATTTTTCTGTTTTATGTTTGTATTGGTGGATAAAAAAGTCAGGGTAGCTCAACTTAGATTTTAACCCCGAATTTTGCTAATACTATGTTATCGGCAGTTATAATTTACTTCATAATTAAATCATAGTGTTTTAAAGCATCTTCCCAAATATAATCACTATTTTCTTTAATTGCTTCTTTTACAATAGTTGCAATTTCAATTTGATTTAATTCTGCTTCCGAAATTAACTGAATAAATTTCATTGATTTTTCTTTTGTTAATGGTTTGGAAAATTTTTCAATATCACAACATCCAAATCCGTCAAAAGAAATCCGAACAAGATAAGTCAAATTGTTTTCGTCAAGTTTGAAATCCATAAAAACACTTCCGTCAAGACATCCTAAATAAAAATCTGCGTTGCGTGTTTCAGGCATAATTGTTTTAAAAAAGTCATAATCCGAATTGTCAGGAAGTTTTAGTATTAATTCTCTTTTAGAGTTAAGAAAAGTATTTTTTTCCAGAATAATTTCTTCATCTAATGGCATCAATGATAGTTTTTCAACTAATTTTTTAGTGAAATCTTTAATTCTTTGAGGAGGATTTGTTATTCCTTCTTCCTGCATTTCCATTCTCGTTTTATAAATATCTAAAAAATGCTCAACATCTAAATTTGCCATATTTTTGGGTATAATTGCCGATAACGGAAAAAGTATTTGCGAAGGGCGGGCTAAATTTAACTGAAAGTTCAATTTCGACCAACCGAAGCAGATGCTTTTTCAGATTGTCTAAAATTAAGAAAAAAAACAATATGAAAAGCAGCTGCGGCTAAAGGAATCGGGTAGTAGTTTTATAGATTCAACCCCGCCTTTTGCAAATACAATGTTATCTGCAGTTATTTTTTCTTTTTTCTTTTCAAGGGAAATAATTTTACAATTTTTCTATCTACATTTTTTGATAATTCAAAGAATTTATATGGATTTTCTGATTTATCTTTTGGTAAAATTTCAAAATTCATACTTTTTATTGCATTCAATTGAATACAGCAATCTTCAGGATTTGTCCAGAATATTAGATTGTTAAATCCTTTTAATTGTTTAGATAAATTATTTCCATTTTTATCGAATACTTTAGGCTTTTTGTAAGTTTTTTTAAAAGTCCATTCATTTACATATCCAATTCCGTTTTCGTCTACATTTAGAATATTCTCATCAATATTTGCTAGTACTAGATTGATATCTCCAGTGTAATTATTCGGAACAATTATTTTTAAAGTTGGCGAGTAATAATAAATATTAAAAGCAATTAAACCTAAACTAAAGAAAATCGGAAAAAAAGATTTTGTTGAATATTTTTTGAAAATTAATCTAAAAATTGCAGCAAAAAGTAAGCAAACAATAGAAATTCCAATTATGAATATTATTCCAAAATAAAAACCTGGAAAAAACATTCCACCTGGAAATTCGGATATTTGAATTCCTGTAATTATTAGAAAAATTATTGTTAAAATTCCAAAAATTCGTTTAATAACGGTGTTTTGTATTATCCTGAAATAGTTGACACATTTTTTCAGTTTTTTTGTGGTTCTAAATTAGCATTTTTTTTCGTTTGTAGGATTTATATTTTACATTTTCTTTGAGGTGCACTTTTGCAGGGGTTTGAAAATTGAGTGAAAAGTGCAATCGATGGTTGTTGTAGAGGTTTACAGCTTGCTGGGTCATTTTCTGAGCAGTTTTCAAATCGGGTAGGGTTTCTTTTAATCCGTATTCGTACTTTAGAGTTCTGTTCATCCGCTCTGCAACAGCATTTTCATAAGGATCAGAGTTTTGAGTNGTTGCTTAAAATAATATCATTTTTTAGTGTATATCGTTCAAATTCTGGGCTGCAATACTGGATTCCTCTGTCAGAATGATGAATGATTTTTCTATCAGGGAAAGATCTTTCTTTTAAAGCCATTTTAAGAGCATTTACAACGAGTTCCGTTCTCATATGGTTGTCAATATTAAAACCCACAATTTTCTTTGAATAAGCGTCTGTAACGAGCGCTAAATAAGCATAATCATTTTGAAGCTTCACGTACGTGATATCACTCACCCAAACTTGTTCGGATTGTTTAATTTCAAGGTCCAATATTCGGTTGGGATTCTTGAAAAACCTATGCTTAGAGTTGGTTGTTGTGATAAAATTCTTAGATTTTTTCACTAGCATTCCGTTCCATTTTAACAGCTTAAAGAAGCGATCTCTCCCCATTTTTATTCCTTGCTGATGAAAGAAAAAAGAAAGCTCTTTAAAGACTTTTAAGGTTCCATATTGGGGCTGAAGTTTGCGTATTTTGCGAACTTCGGAGAGAATTAATTCATACTGATGAGACTGTGTTTCCAGATGCTTCATCCGCTTATAATAGCCTTGTCGTGATATCCCAAAGACATCGGCTAGCCACCGTTTTTTAAACGGTTTTTCTTCTTTTTCTCGAGTTCTTTTATCAAGTCTTTGGGTAAATGCTTTTTTGAGAGTTCCTTGCCTACGATTTCCTCAAAATCAAGGATAAGATCCTGCTGGAAGTCTTTCACAAACTCCAGTTCCTGGATTTTCTCTTTAAGTTTTTTAATTTCTTGATCTTTACTCATGCCAATAGATTTTTGATTAAAGGTAGCTAATTTTTTAACCCAATAATCAATTGTTGATCTGGATATTCCATACGTTTTAGCAGCATGATTGATAGAAATCTGTCCGTTGGTTACCTTTTGAACAATTTGAAGTTTAATCTGAAAAGGTAATTTTTGATAGGTATATTTTGGACACCTAATGAATTTTTGTTGTTCCATAGTTTGACAATATTTAATGAATTTTTTGTCAACCTATTTCAGGAATATGCATTTGTCATAATTGCAGATAACGGAAAAAGTATTTGCGAAGGGCGGGCTAAATTGGACGAAAAGTTCAATTTCGACCGAACTAAGCAAATTGCTTTTTCAGATTGTTAAATTACAAAGAAATACAATATGAAAAGCAAGTTGCGACTAAATGCATCAGGTTTTTCTATTATATATTCAACCCCGCCTTTTGCAAATACTATGTTATACGAGGTTGCAACTTTTCCATTCATTTTTAGTAATTTGAAATAGATCCATTTTTTTGTTACTATATTCTATTTTTCTATTAAAATTCATTCCATTTTTAAACGCAACATTTTTAGAGTTTTCGTTTTCAGGAATTATTATTGAAACTAATCTTTCGTGAAAATTATTTTCAAAAGCAAAATCTCTGCATTTTTTTGCACTTTCAATTGCAAAACCTTGCATTCTATATTTTGGAAGAATTGAATATGCAATTTCAAGTTCAAATTGATTTTCAACTTCTCTAACTAAAAGTCCACATTGTCCAACTAATTCATCATTTTCTTTTGAAATCAAAACATTTTGTCCTCCCAAATCATTTTCATAACGATTGAAAGTCCATTCAAACCATTTTTCGCATCGTTCAGTTGGTGTTTTATATTCGTCCATTCCGAGCATTTTGGTTACATAATCGTCTTTAAATAACTCAATCCACTTTTCAAAATCAGAATGTTCTAATTTTCTGAATTTTAATCTTTCTGTTTCTTGATTTGTTAATAAATATTTCATTGAATTTTTGTAAAGTCTTTCTGTTACGCTGTTTTATGCAATCTCGTATAACGGAAAAAGTATTTGCGAAGGGCGGGCTAAATTGGATAAAAAGTTCAATTTCGACCAACCGAAGCAAATTGCTTTTTCAGATTGTTAAATTAAGGAAAAAAGCAATATGAAAAGCAAGTTGCGACTAAATGCAACGAATTTTTCTATTATATATTCAACCCCGCCTTTTGCAAATACATTGTTGTAGGCAGTGCGAATTTACGGCTTGATTTTCACGATTTTGTTTTCACGCATTATTACAACTTCACTATTGTTTTTACGTTTAAACTCAAGCATCTTTTCATATGCTTTTTCAAGACCTTTCAATATTTTGTTTCGTCTTTCTATTTTATTTTCTGCTGTCATAATAACTTTTTAATTCTTTAAATTCTTTTTCTTTGATAATTGAAATTTCCTCGCCAAAGCTTTTTTCTGCTATAAGTTTATGCTTTCCTTCAGAATTGTCAAAAATCAAAACCTGATCCACAATTGGAAGATAAATGTCAAACAGATTAATAATTCCGTTTAAATATCTTCTTTCAATAACATCTTCCGGAATATTATGACCACCTTCCGAAACTCTTGTTTTGACGCGCTCTTTTGCAAGTTCTGTATTTTTAAGCCAAAAGAAAAGCAGAGTTGTAAAATATCCGCTTTGTTTAGCATTCAAAACTTTTTCTTTGTAAGTTTTTGTTGCTAAAGTAGTTTCAAATGCAAAATTTTCATCTTCAGAAAACAATTCGTCTATCCGTTTCAACATAATTCTTCCCGCCTCAAATGATACTTTTTCGGGTTGAAAAGGTGAAAGTCCTTTTGCGATTTCATCTGCATTTACAAATTCTTTACAATTTAATATTTCAGGCAAAATGGTAAAGGATGCGGTAGTTTTTCCTGCGCCGTTACATCCTGCAATTATGTAAAGATTTTTTTCCTTCATAATTACAAAAGTAAGGCAAATTTTATTTTAATGAATAATTTGTTTTGACAACGCGCTCACATCGCATTGCCTACAACGGAAAAAGTATTGGCGAAGTGCGGGCTTTCGAAGAACTAAAAGTTCAAGAAAGACTGAACGTAGCGAATGCTTTTTCAATACTGCTAACTTACAAAAAATTGCAGAATTGAAAAGCATGAGCGGAATAATATTTCTGCTTTTTGATTTTGCACTTTCCCCCGCATTTTGCCAATACAATGTTATCGGCAGTTTTTATTTTTTTCAACGTTCAAATAGTCTTTTAACGCTTTATCAAAAGACATAAAATGCTCTGATATTTTTTGGTCAATCAAAGTAAAGATAAAATCTTTGTACTCTTCTTCGGTTGGATTTTTGTTTTTTTCATAGAAACATTTTTCATACCACCAATAAAGTGGGAAATTTCCAGATTTTATTGGACTTTCGTTTTCACCTTTGTAATAAAGAAAAAATTCAAAGCTTTCTTTTTTCATTTTAACAATTAATATACATTATCGGATTTGCATTTCCTTTTTTAAAATAATCTTCAACAGATTTATATTTGTATTTGTTTTGAATTGTTTCTGAAGCAATGTTTCCGATAAATTCTACTCTATCATCAATGGTTTCGATTTTTCCACGAACACTCATTGATTCTCCTGCTTTTAACCATGTTTTTACTTCGTAAACTTCTTGGATTATACCATTATATACCGCAAATGCATATTTAGCATTTTTTGCTCTTTCCATATTCATTTTCCAGTATCCTCTTGTAAAATCATAAAGTTCCATTTCTGTCATTGAGTATCTAAAATGTTGATTTATACGGATAAGCAATGATGGTTCATCAATTTGAATTTTTTGTTTAGAATATGCAGAAACAATCTGTTTTACAGTCATTCTTCCAAATTCTGCACTTTTAAAACCAATTTGTTTATTTGTTAAGTTTTTAATTCCCAATAAATCAATAATTGCAGATTCAATTCTTAAAACAGAATCATCTTCAATTCCGTGAATTAAAATTTCAATTTTGGGTTTTAGACCTTTTTCAAGAAGTTCATTTAAGTAAGCAACTTTTTCGCATTCCTTTTTGTCTTTTAAATGGTCAAAGACTCTGTTGCCTTTTCCTTTTCCAACGTAAAATATTTTTTCAGTTATAGGATCAGAGTAGATATAGACATAGTTTTTTAAATTTTCTATTACATTTTTTGGAAAGTGGTTCATTGTACGCGAGTTTTTGTATTATCCTGAAATAGTTGACACATTTTTTCAGTTTTTTTGTGGTTCTAAATTAGGATTTTTTTTCGTTTGTAGGATTTATATTTTACATTTTCTTTGAGGTGCACTTTTGCAGGGGTTTGAAAATTGAGTGAAAAATGCAATCGATGGTTGTTGTAGAGGTTTACAGCTTGCTGGGTCATTTTCTGAGCAGTTTTCAAATCGGGTAGGGTTTCTTTTAATCCGTATTCGTACTTTAGAGTTCTGTTCATCCGCTCTGCAACAGCATTTTCATAAGGATCAGAGTTTTGAGTATTGCTTAAAATAATATCATTTTTTAGTGTATATCGTTCAAATTCTGGGCTGCAATACTGGATTCCTCTGTCAGAATGATGAATGATTTTTCTATCAGGGAAAGATCTTTCTTTTAAAGCCATTTTAAGAGCATTTACAACGAGTTCCGTTCTCATATGGTTGTCAATATTAAAACCCACAATTTTCTTTGAATAAGCGTCTGTAACGAGCGCTAAATAAGCATAATCATTTTGAAGCTTCACGTACGTGATATCACTCACCCAAACTTGTTCGGATTGTTTAATTTCAAGGTCCAATATTCGGTTGGGATTCTTGAAAAACCTATGCTTAGAGTTGGTTGTTGTGATAAAATTCTTAGATTTTTTCACTAGCATTCCGTTCCATTTTAACAGCTTAAAGAAGCGATCTCTCCCCATTTTTATTCCTTGCTGATGAAAGAAAAAAGAAAGCTCTTTAAAGACTTTTAAGGTTCCATATTGGGGCTGAAGTTTGCGTATTTTGCGAACTTCGGAGAGAATTAATTCATACTGATGAGACTGTGTTTCCAGATGCTTCATCCGCTTATAATAGCCTTGTCGTGATATCCCAAAGACATCGGCTAGCCACCGTTTTTTAAACGGTTTTTCTTCTTTTTCTCGAGTTCTTTTATCAAGTCTTTGGGTAAATGCTTTTTTGAGAGTTCCTTGCCTACGATTTCCTCAAAATCAAGGATAAGATCCTGCTGGAAGTCTTTCACAAACTCCAGTTCCTGGATTTTCTCTTTAAGTTTTTTAATTTCTTGATCTTTACTCATGCCAATAGATTTTTGATTAAAGGTAGCTAATTTTTTAACCCAATAATCAATTGTTGATCTGGATATTCCATACGTTTTAGCAGCATGATTGATAGAAATCTGTCCGTTGGTTACCTTTTGAACAATTTGAAGTTTAATCTGAAAAGGTAATTTTTGATAGGTATATTTTGGACACCTAATGAATTTTTGTTGTTCCATAGTTTGACAATATTTAATGAATTTTTTGTCAACCTATTTCAGGAATATGCATCTGTGAAAATTGCAGATAACGGGAAAGGGCTTGGCGAAGGCGGGGATAAGAAAGACGGAAATTCCAACTAAACCCGGACTTAGCAAAAACCATTTTCATTTTTTCAAAATTACAAAAAATGAAAAAATGAAAATGGTTTTTTGCGGCGAAAAGTGCTGAAATCTTCTAAATGATAACTCTCCGCCCCGCTTTTGCCAAACCCATGTTGTGCGCAGTATTTTTAGTTCGGCGACTTGGATTTAACTCGTTAAATTCAGGTCAGAGAATTAAAATCAAGCACGACAATTTTTTTCACGCACGAAATCGCAAAGATTTTCAGAATTTTATTCACGGATTTTGGAAAAGTATTCACGCAGACTTTACTCAGGCATTTAAACGCAAAATTTGTAAAAGTCAAGCACAATTTTTGATACTCAAATCCGTAAGTTTTTCGTAAAGTTTTTTTCTGGATTTAGGAAGATCAGCGCAAAGAATTTCAGATTTCAGTCAGTTTTAGAAGTTTAAATTCCAGTCAAAATTTTGATTTTTCAGACCGAAATTTCTTTTTGATACCGCGCTTCTAATATTGCGCACAACGGAAAAAGTATTTGCGAAGGGCGGGCTAAATTTAACTAAAAGTTCAATTTCGACCGAACGAAGCAAATTGCTTTTTCAGATTGTTAAATTACAAAAAAATACAATATGAAAAGCAAGTTGCGACTAAATGCATCGGGTTTTTCTATTATATATTCAACCCCGCCTTTTGCAAATACTATGTTATACGACGGTCTTTTGATTTTCGATATTTTGTGCAGAATTAATCAATTTCAATGCAGTTTTTGCCATAATACTTTCTGGAAATTCAGATAAAGTTTTTTCATAATATTCTTTTGATTTAGTTCCGTTTCCGATTTGAGAATAGCAAAATGCAATATTATTCAAGTCCATTTCTCTATAACTCATTTTTGAAGCAGAGAATAACGTTATAAATCTATATTTGTCAAGCCAATTGTTCTTTTTGAAATATTCCGCACTTCGCTCGTAATATTTTATTGCTTCACCAAATTTTTGTTCTTTAGTTAATTTCATTCCTTGGTTATGATCTTTTGCTAAAATTTTACGTGATCCAAATGATAAAATTAAATAAGTTAAACAACCCCAAATTACAGGTTCATTTATTTTCAATAAATAAAAAAATAGAACAAGTAATGCCATAAAAATTAATTGAGGAATTACTGCAATCCAATTTGTTTGCCTAACTACTGGTGTTTTATTATTTGCCATTTTAATTTTAAACAGAATTTTGGATAGACTGTCGTATAACGGGAAACGTATTGCTGAAGTGCGGGGTTTTACACCTAAAATTTCTACTAAAAACTGCACGAAGCAAAAAATGTTTTCCGCTGACTAAATTAAAAAAAAAATGGAGGCGGAAACATTTTTTGCGACTAAATTGCACAAAATTTTCAACGCAAGAGCCTTCAATCCCGCATTTTAGCAATACGATGTTATGTGATGTGGCAATTTTCCATAATTTTTTATTCAGTTAGATTCAGTTTTCAGAAGTTTCATTCAGCAAAGTTTTTAAAATTCAGCGTTATTTTTAAAAGTCAATCGCGAATTTATTCACACAGTTAAAATTTCAGAACGCTAAAATTCAAAAATTTTTTCGGAAAGATTTTGCGTAGGATTTTCAGTCAGAATTTTTTCACCAGAGTGATTTTGACGCGTTAAATTGTTTTCACGCACATTTTCCGTTAGTGATATGGTGTCAGAAATCAGTTTTTTAAGTCAAGTCCGAATTTTATTCAGTCAGTCATGTTTGAAAATGAATTCAGACCTTGTTTTCACGCTTTTTGGTCTGGATTCAGTTTCTTTTTTACTCACTCAAAATCGTGGAGTTTATTTCGGAGCGTGATTTTTGATGCCATATCACATAACGTTTTGGGGCTTTGCGATGGTGGGGCAATCGAAGCACAAATCTTCAATTTTGTACAAAAGTTGAACCGAAGAACTATCGTTGAACTTTGCAGTTTCTCCCCACTATTGCAAAACCCTTGTTGGTGGCAGTTGTTTGTCTACTCGGTGTCATAGCCAAAAATTGTATTGCAAGATTTACAAATTCTGTTTGGTTTTTTAAGTCCAGATTTAGTTCCTTGTTGTCCACAAATTAAGCAAGGATGATTGTCGTCTGGTTGCTCAACAAAGTAACTTATGTAAACAGGAATTTTGAAAAAGTCAGAAAGTTGTTGTCTAATTTTTTCGCCTGCTAAGTTCAGTTTGCCTTTTTTGTAGTTTGTCAGTTCTTTATAAGCCTCTTTTTCAAAAAGCCCACTTTCAAGCCAGTTCAAATAAACTCTTTCGTGTTTTGTTTGCCAGTCCTCAAGTTTAATTTGTAAAGGTATTTTTGAATAAGGAACTTGTCCTAAACAGTTGTTGCAAATCAACTCGTCTGTGAATTGTAAAGAACGTCCTTGCAATATATAAAAATCAGACTTGTCGCAAGTACAATTTTGGACATTGTCTACTTCAACAATAATGTCCATTTCTTTAATTGTCTTCGGTTTGCCTGCAAGCAATTTGTCAAACTTGGAAGTCCAATATTCTTTTATTTCCGCATTTTTAGACCAATGCCTATACGAAAAAAGGTCTCTAAAAATAATAGTTAGTTCTAAAACATTTTCGTTTCGTCTTAATTCTCGTGGTTCTGAAAAAATTAAATTTTGTCTGTAAAGTGTGTTCGATAAACCGATAAAATCTTCGCCTGTCAACTTGTTGTCAGCAAGAGTTAAAAGAATTTTTGCAGGAATTGGTTTGTCTGTCATTGTCAAGTTTATTGCGGTGTCGTTTTACAATTGCCACCAACGTTTCGGGGCTTTGCGATGGTGGGGCAATCGAAGCACAAATCTTCAATTTTGCAAAAATGTTCAATCGATGAACTGCCGTTGAACTTTGCAGTTTCGCCCCACTATTGCAAAACCCATGTTGTAGGCAGTGCTTTTTATTCGGTTATAAATTGCTCGTAACTATCAAGTTTGGCTTTGTCAATTTGATAATTTCCATTTTCGTCTTTACAAATAATAACGCTGTCAAAACCAAGTTCATTCATTTTTTCGATTGTTAAAAGCTCTCCTTCCTTTACTTGAAAAACTTTGCGCAACAACCAATCAGAAAGTGCTTTGTTGGGATTTGTCATTAGTGCTTTTGAATTGTCTTGGCAAACTTTTGCTGAAAATATTTCTCCAGTTGGAATTTTCAATTCAAACAATTTATCTCTTTCAGGAAAAAAGTTTGGAAACTGTCTATGTATTTCGGCTGGAATTGGAATATAAACTTCTCCAAAATCACGTTTTCTACCACCAGCATTCCATTGGTTCAAACCGCTTTTTTCAAATACAAATTTTTCTTTGTTTTGAAATCCGTAAAGTGGTAAAATCACAAAATTTACACCTCGTACAAACTTGTCTGTTGCTGACTTTAGATTTTTATCTTCAAAAAGCTCAAGTAATAAATTGTATGGGTCTTCCAAAATTTCAATTGGAAGTCTGAATGCATTTTGGGGAATGTAGAATTTTCTAAAAAGTGTGCTTTTGGAGTAATTGAAACTATAAAAATTCTTACCATCCTCAAATTGTAAACTTGCATTGTTTTGTTTAACAGAGTGAATGTTTTTGATGTCAATTTTATCATAATCAGTTTCAAAAAGCACAAGTTCATTGTTTTTTCGAGCAACAATATGATAAAGTGAACTTTCAATATTGTACAAACGATTTGCTAAATCAATTCTTTCATTTCTAAATTCCGCCAATTTATGTGCCAAATCTTTACCTTGAAAATCTGCCAAAACTCTTGAAAGTGAGTTGAACTCGGCAACTTTTTCAGTACTATTATTTGAGTTGCAGACAAAAGTTTTCAAACCAACTCCCATAGAATTGTAGTTTGCATCAAAAGCAGTATCAGAACGAGAAAGATTTCCCGCATCAAAACTTCTACAGAAAATGTTTTCAGCAACCCGATAGTTTATGAATGGTATTGCACTTTCACTGAACAAACCCGAAAGCTTTGAAACTGCTGAAAGCAGTTTCAAATAATTTCCGTTTTTTTCTATGTCAATTTCTGCAAACGATTTCATAAAACTTCAATGATTTGATTTGCAATTCTTTCAATTAATGTTGTCGTTACAGAGTTTCCAGCTTGCATATAAAGTTTACTATTTGCAAGTTTTGGAATAATATATTTCTCAATCGGATAACCTTGGAAAGCAAAACATTCTTTTGGAGTTAGTTTCCTAATTCCAAAATCATCTTTTATTAACGGAACATTATGTCCACCTGAACCCATATTTGCAGTTAAAGTAGGACACAGATTACTTTTATTTTCTCTTGCATAAACTCTTCTCCATTGATAAACTGTATCTTTTGAAATCATTGTTTTTGCAAGTTCAGGATAATATTGATGGTCTTTTTTGTAATAAAAAATATCATCTTGCTTTTCTTTATCTAAAAAGTCGTGAATTGTTTTTGTTAATTTGATTGGTTTAGGAAACTCGAATTTTGAATAATTTTTCACTTGTTTTGGATCAAATGCAACAATAAAAATTCGCTCACGATTTTGCGGAACATTTGCGTGAGTTGCTGAATTTAAAACTTTTGCAAAAGTTTTATAACCTAATTTTTGTTCGAGTGTTTCAATAATTGTTTTAAATGTATTTCCATTGTCGTGAGAAACAAGATTTTTCACATTTTCTAAAAAAACAACCTTTGGTTTGTGTTTTTCTACAATTTGCTCAATGTCAAAAAATAAAGTTCCTCTTGTGTCAGCAAAACCTTTCTGATAACCAGCAATTGAAAATGCTTGGCAAGGAAAACCAGCACACAAAATGTCAAATTTTTCAGGAATATAGTTTTTGTTTCGCTCTTTTGTTATGTCGCCAAATGGAACTTCTCCAAAATTTTCTCGATAAGTTTTTTGTGCTTCATTATTCCATTCGCTTGTAAAAACACACTTTCCACCGACATTTTGTAATGCTAATCTAAATCCTCCAATTCCTGCAAATAAATCAATGAATTTAAAGCTATAATTTTCTGGAGTTGGAAACGGGACGTTTTCAACTTCAAATAAAAGTTGTTGTAATGCATCTTCTGCAACAATCGGTAATTCAGTTTCCTCTTGTTTATATTCGACGAAATTTTTTAGAGTTGAAATTGCATCTTTTTCGTAATGCTTTTTTACGCCATTTCTATAGTTATGCAGATAATGTGTCAAAACGGCTTTGTCTTCAATGCCTTCAACAAGTCTAATTTGATAGCTTTTGCCGTCAAATTCATTAATACTTATTGTCTGTTTTAAACTCATTTATTTTGTCTGTTAAAATTTGAGTGCAAGTTACAAAAAAATGGTTAAATTTTAAGCGGTCGAGTTTATACGCAATTTTGGTCGCATTGCCTACAACGGAAAAAGTATTTGCGAAGAGCGGGCTACTTTGCAGACTATTTGAAAGGAAAACCGACCTGAGCAAAATGCTTTTTCAGATTTCTAAATTAAGAAAAAAAGAAATATGAAAAGCATTTTTGCGGATATTGCTAACTGAATTCTCAAAGACAATATTCACCCCGCTTTTTGCAAATACAATGTTATACGACGGCTTTATTTAGCGTCCAATTTTAAAATGTCGCCAAACAGCAATAACATTTGTATCTGCATGATGTTCTTTTGGATTGTTTTCCAATAGTTTTTCCTGTATATTTTTAGCTTTTTCTAGATTGTCAATCAATCCTTTATTATTTAATTCTGTAGGTAAAAATGATTCATCAAAACCTCCACAATTACTTAAAGCACTGATTGCAAAATCTTGATCTAATAAATCATAACCAATAAATTCATAATCTTCAACTATTAAATTTGAACATTCCTCATTTGGTTCAATTTCAACAGCTAGAAGATTAAATTTATTTTTTGTTGAAATTTTCCTTAGAATGTACTCAATATTATTGTAAAATCCGGTTTGTACTAAATCAACAACGTGAATATTATTCCAATCTTCTTCATTGTCATAATCTGGCTCTATCAAATCTTCATTTAGCATTCCATCAAGTGAAACTAATTCGTCCAGTTGATAAATTTTTGACCAATCTTTGTATTTTTCCCACGAAAAATTGTCAAAATTATTTTCGTCAAATTTTCCTCTTGCAGCGAAAAGTAAATTCATCTGTGATTGTTTGTATAAGCTGTCGTATAACGGGAAAGGGCTTTGCGAGGTGCGGGCTACTGCAACCGGAAGTGGAGAGGATAACCGAACGCTAGCAAAAACTTTTTCCATTTTTTAAAATTACGAAAAAACTAAAAAATGGAAAAGTTGTTTGCGGGTATTTTCTACAAATTTTCTGAGATTTACTTCAACCCCGCATCTTGCAAAACCCATGTTATCTGCAGGCATTTTTTAGTGTGTTGAAGATTTAGAGAAAAAGTTCATAACAAAAACACCTGCAACAATCAAAATAATTCCAATAATTGCTGCTAAATCCAAAGATTGTTTAAAGATAATTACTGAAATCAATGCAGTTAAGACAATTCCTAAACCTCCCCAAATCGCATAAGCAATTCCTAAAGGTATTGATTTTAATGCTTGAGAAAGGAAGAAAAAGCAAGCAATATATGCTATTATTGTTATTGTCGTGGGTAAAAGTTTTGAAAATCCGTCAGATGCTTTCATAAAACTTGAACCTAAAACTTCAAGAACAATCGCTAATGCTAAATATAAATATTTCATTGTTTGTTATTACTTTTTGTTAAGATAAAATTACTATAATTTAAATTCTTAGATAGTTTTTTTGTGAAATTCCTTCTATGAAATGGGTTTGGATATGCTTGCAGATAACAGAAAAAGTATTGGCGAAGAACGGGCTACTTTGCACACAATTTCAAAGGGAAACCGACTTTGAGCAAAAATTTTTTCCTTTTGCTAATATACGAGAAAAAGTAAAAGGAAAAATTTTTTGCGGATATTGCTAACTGAGTTCTCAAAGACAGTATTCACCCCGTTTTTTGCCAATACACTGTTATCTGTAGTTGCTTTATTCATCGAGGTTTTTTGCAATTCTAAATCCAAGATCATCTATTTTAAACGATTTTGGGTGGCTCCTTCTTCGGTTTGTTGCCATTACACTTCTTTCTTCATCATTCCAACCGCCTCCGCAAAAAATTCTGTATGTTCCATAAACAGTTTCATCATAAACATCTGAACACCATTCCCAAATATTTCCTAACATATCGTAAATCCCCCAATTATTTGGCTTTTTTAGTCCAACTTCGTGCGTTTTCTTTTCAGAATTGTTTTTATACCACGCAATTTCTTCCAATTCTCCATACCGAATTGCATTGTTTCCTGCTTTGCAAGAAAATACCCATTCTGCTTCAGTAGGTAATCTAAAACCTTTTTTTGTTCTGTCAAAAACAACATCGGTTTCAGAAAAAATATAGCAGTTTTCTAAATTATATATTTCAGATAACTTGTTGCAAAAATTTACGGCATCAATCCAGGAAACATTTTCAACGGGTAAATTTTCACCAATGAATTCACTCGGATTTTCATTAACAACTTCTGTATAAATTTTTTGTGTTACAGGAAATTTGCTGATTGAGAAAGACTGAATTTTTGTCTTCCATTTTTGCTTAATTCTGTCATCTCTTAATTCAATTTCACCATCTGGGATTGTTACAAAATATTTATCTAAATCTATGATATTCATTTCTTTACACAAAGTTGGTTTGCAATTACAGATAACACTCAAATATAAGAACCTTGTTTGGAGATGCCTTTAAATAGGGTACTTCGTTACTTTTTCAATCAAGTAAGTACAACATAAGTACAACATTTTAATATTGATCTATATAACTGTAGATTCCTTTCTTTTGCGTTCTTGCTAATGTATTAATTATTTGGAAATTAGGCAATAGAGTGCAAAAATAAGAATTACTTGCTTTTGCCCATCCGTTTTGAATTAATAATTCATTGAGGCATTCGCCGGAAGGCAGAATGACAAAGGCCAGCTGGCGGAGCCAGAAGTCTAATTGATTCTTATTTTCTGTTAAAAGTGTTACCCTTGTTCCTGGTGGTGATACTTGCAAAACATAGTCTAAACTAAGCAATCCCATTTCCTTTAATAGCGAAGCTGGAATGTGGCTTTTCGCTTCATCCTCTCTCATTTTTCGACTAAAATGCACTTCTGGGGCATCCAAGCCATAAAGGCGGATTTCTTTGCGTTCCTGACCAAATTCTTCTTTCACAATTAAAGTATCACCATCCAGAACCTTTTCCACGATCCAAAAAGTCTCTGTTTGTATTCCAGGAATTCTGAAATATTTTGCTGATGGAAGTTCAGTGTTTGCTTTTTGATTAGGAGCGTTTTCGGGGGTTGTTTCATTGTATTGCATTGATTTACAGTATTTTATATATTGTTTATGTAAAGATAATTCAAGAAATTTATAACTGTCTAGACAACAGTGTTTTTCTTCAAATTATCAATTGCAAAATTTAAAATCATGGCAAGACAAAAAGGTCTTATGAAATACGTCGGAACGATCGGCGATGTAAGACATTTCAAAATTAAAGGGCAAAATGGATTTTTTGCCGGAATGGTGGGCGGACCAACCGCTCAACAAGTAAAATCAGCTCCAGAGTTTGAGCGTACACGCGAAAACATGAACGAATTTGGAGGTTGCGCAATCGCCGGGAAATCGGTGCGAACCGCTTTATCTTCGTTAATGGGAAAATTCACGGATACGCAAGTAACCGGAAGATTAACTTCAATTATGAAGCGAATCAACCTAGAAGATGGAACCGAAGCGAGAGGTTATCGAAAAGTAGAAATATCAACACAAAGAAACTACCTTGTTGGTTTTGAGTTCAATAAGAACCAATCCATAAGTGGTATTTTCAACGCGCCTTATGATGTGAATCATGATGTGGATAGAAATACTGCAGATTTCATCGTAGATGAATTTTTGCCTGCAGAATTGATATCTGCGCCAGCAGGATCAACTCACTTCCGCTTGCTTCACGCATTAGCCGTTGTAGCTGATTTTTCATACAATCCGATCACCGGAACTTACGAACCTGATGATAATGTAAACAACGAATTGAGCGTTGTTGCTTATTCGCCTTACATTTCTTTGAAAGAAAGTTACGCAGGTTCTACCATCAATGCAACCCTTCCGGGAGCTCCGGTTTTAGATACTGATGTATCAGTTCTTCAGTGTATCGGGATTGAATTTTTCCAAGAAGTGAATGGCCAGTATTACCCATTCGCAACAGGTAACTGTCTCAAGATTGAGGAAGTTTTTTAGGAAAAAAACCAGAAAGGGCTTCCCAAAATGGGAAGCCTTTTTTTTATCCAAAATTTCACCTTTTAAAAAATCATAAACAATGAGTACAAAAATAGTTCGCGTAGCACAGGGAAAAGAAAGCACCCTTTCACACCTTTATATTGATGGGATTTTTCAGTGTTTTCTTTTGGAAGATAAGATTCGGCAGGTTAAGATTAAAAGTAAAACCGCGATTCCGGAAGGAAAATTCCAGCTTCGGCTTAACACCTGGGGTGGAATGAATAAAACGTATGCTCAGAAATTGCCCTCTATTCATCAGGGAATGATTGAAATTGACGATTTACCAACGTTTGATTCCGTGTACCTTCATATCGGCAACACTATCAATGAAACTGCAGGTTGCCCATTGGTCGGGCTTAGTTATATCAAAAAAGATGGTGATTATCAGGTAATGCAAAGCCGGGATGCTTACACGCAAGTTTATCCAAGACTTTTGACGAAGGCAAAAGGAAAAGATAATCAGATTGAAATTCAGAACAATTTTCAATTTTAAAACCCAAAAATCATGGGAAATGAATTAACCTTAAGCGTATTGTTTGGATTCATTAGTAGCGTTCTTTTGGGGATTGTTGCCTATTTTATCAGGCAATTGCACTCTGATTTCCGAAAGATGGGCGAAAACCTAAGCGAAGTAAAAACCACAGGTCTTCTTATTCGTTCAGAATTTAAGAACGGACACGAGCTGCTGAATCAAAAGCTTGAATATTTAGAACAAAGAGTGAACAAAATCGAGTTAAACCAAATTAAAAATCAGGATCATGAAAAATAGAAATCTGAATTTAGTCAGCAGAATCACTTCCCCTACTCCAAAATGGTTTAGAATAGTACGGAATATCGGGCTTAGCTTAACCGCCGTAGGCGGTGCGTTGATTGCTGCTCCGGTAGATTTGCCCGGTGCTTTAGTTACTTTAGGAGGTTATTTGCTTTTAGGTGGAACCATCATTGGCGCGGTAAGTCAGACCGCTATCAGCTCGGAAGAATACGGCGAAAATTCCGAAAAAATGCCTAGAAAAATAAATGAAAAACCTGATCAATAGGCATAAAAACGGAAAGCAAGAATCAATTTTTATGGCAAATTATATCACTGGCCTGGCGTTAAGACAGGCCTTTATTATGCTTTTTTATCAGCTTGCATAGAATTGCACTCATTTGTTAAAAGAGGTGAAATATGTATGCTTTAACCTGCTGATATGGGTGAAATAAATGGCACTCGAAAAAGTCGGGGGAAAAGGTTTGGAATAGTCCGGGTGGTAGCCCGGTAAGGCGTAAGCTGATGACTGCGGAATGAGGATGCGAAGCGACGAAAAAGCAGTCCAGGAGTGTGATTATTTTTTGGAAGTTGGGGGTTGTGAATAGGGAAAAAATAGAACCGTCAGGATTGGCAAGCGTTGCAGAAGCTGCAGCCAAAGAGTGCAAAACCGGAACGGAAATGCACTTCCAAAGTGCGAACCGTCAGGGAGCGTCCGGGCGGTAGCCCGCAAAAACGGTAAGTAGTAACTGCGGAATGAGGACGCGAAGCGACGAAAGAGCAGTCAGGAACGATTTTTTTTTGAAGTGTGTTTTTTCGCGGAAAGTCAAAAAAGAAATTCCCCGAAGGGAATTTCTAAAATGAACAAAAAACTTTAAACTTTGATGGCAAACTGATATACATCATCAAGCTTATCAAAACAACAAACTGAAAGTTGCTTTTGAAGTTCCCATTCATTGGGCAGGATTTCCAACAAATCGAATTTCTTTGTTGTCAGATCATACACATCACATTCTTCCTGGACGATTCGCAAGAATACCTTTGAAAAAAGGGTGCTTTCATTGATAAGCAAAGTTTTGAAATCCTGATAAGTGCAGAACATTTCAACGGTTTCGCAAAAATTAATTTGGTCATAGTGTAGAACAATGGTTCCGGTTAATGTTACTTCATCGTCAACGACGGTAACAGAACGAAGGCTAACAAAATTTGTTTTCATAATATAAAAAAATTAAGGGTTTAGATGCTGAAATAGTATTTTCGGACAAGGGCATCACGGAGTTCGGAAACTTTCTTCGATTGCGCTAAAAGATTCTGCTCCAATTGCCATGTTTCTTTGATTTTTTTGGTCATTTCCGGCATGGTACAGGCTTTTTCAAAAGCTGGTTGAATGAAATTCCGCATCAGGGTTTTCAAGTCGCAAAGCCGAAGCATATCGATAACAGAACCGCAAAGGTGTGAGTGGAAAAAACCATTCTTCCAAAGTGCGTAAAAGGTCCAGTAATAGGTTTCGAGTTCTTCATCATCATTGACATAGATAATGTGACAATTCGGGCATGGTTCCAACATTGGTTTACCTGCGTTTCTTCCTCTAGAAAGGATAAAAAGTGCCATTTCCGGGGCTGAGCTGTGCACTGAGTAGGTGCGTACTTTGTGTTTAAGCATAACTTGGGTTTAAAAATTTATGCTTCGCCGAAAATTATTTAAAAGAAAAAAAG
The DNA here is from genome assembly GCA_001403755.1 of Chryseobacterium senegalense. Taxonomy (GTDB): domain Bacteria; phylum Bacteroidota; class Bacteroidia; order Flavobacteriales; family Weeksellaceae; genus Kaistella; species Kaistella senegalense. The sequence goes on from CYUH01000015.1 coordinate 119,766, forward strand.
GAAAAAAAGAAAGCCCTCAACCCACGAAAAAGAAAAATGGGATGCAATATTTTTTTTGAAAAAAGATAGACGTATTCATTTTTCACGGCTATCTTTTTTCAAAAAAACCCGTAGGGCTTGATATTGTCAGCCCATTTTTCTTTGTTCATAAATTTGCTATCTTTTTTTTTTATTTTTTCTGTGATCGAGTCTTCGGTATCAGACCATTATCCTTTCGTAAAATGCCTAATTCTTAATTCGGGAACGAGTATTTCGGAAATGGAAAGTCAGGAAAAGGAATAGTCAAAAAAGTGTAAATATTGCTTATAATCAACCATAAAAGACAATGAATGCCTACCCTCAAAAGGATGGCATGAAATGGAAAAGACAGCTGTATGGAGGTAATCCAGGACAAACAATCAACAATCAGAACCTGGAATACCGGAATACTGCTGTGCGCGGTGCCGAATGCGGATAAACTGCCACTAAAATTTTCTTCCAAAAAAAAACAGTTTATCGGCAATCGGTACATGGGAACCGGTTGGAAAAGAAATCTTCGAAAGAGGAAATTCAATGCTTGATAAACACCATAAATGACTAAGAAATACGACACTCAAAGCGTTGGAAAGGATTGGAAAAGACAGCGGTATGGAGGTATACCAAAACCAAAATTAATCAACAAGAACTTGGTATACCGGAATACTGCTGTGCGCGATGACGGAAGCGCATAGACGGCAGGAATGAAACGGTGCTTAGCATCCGAGAAGGGAATGCCGGCTATGTGCTGGAGGAATAATGGAAGGAGTTGGTAAATCCCTTTCAACAAACCCTACCCTATGGAGCTGGAAAAACAGCGGTATGGAGGGTGGCGGAAAAAGTGCTTGATGAATGGGGAAAGCGGGCAAAGGGAAAGCGTTGGCATAAGCATCTTTTTCGCCACCTGGAATACTGCTGTGCGCGGTGCCGAAGTGCATATACTACCACTGAACTTTCCGCTGAAAAAAAGTAGTATATGGACTGCAGGCACATGGCTGTTTTGCAACGATAATTTCAACTTGGGTTTTTCGATTAGGTGCGAAACTCTTCAATTAGCAATACCCGAGCGGCTGGAAAGCGATGGCTGGTGGCGGCTTCGCAGCAACCAAAGGAAAGCATTTAACATAATTTCAAATTATAGGGACAATGGTGCTGGTTTGCATGGAACGTAGCGAAGCGGAGCGGAATGCAACGTTTTTGCGGATGGCAGGTGCGTATAATTTCCATTATGTTATTTGCTGTGGCCGGGCGGGGGTTTTAATATTCTACTCTTCATCATTATTTCCGAGCAAAAAAAAATCTACCTCGATGAGATAGACTTTCTTTTGATTATTTTTTAATGATTTTGGATTGGTATTTCAATTCTCCGATGGTGATATTAACAAAGTAAAGTCCTTTTTGATAATTGCTTAAATCAATGGATGCATTATTCGCGTTTGGAAAATCTCGTTCGGTTATTAAGGTTCCGGCTACACTGTACACGGAAATTTTACCTTTAGAATTCATTAAGTTGCCATCAACTTTTAAGGAAACTAAACCATCTGTAGGATTCGGATAAAGAATGACGTTCTTTTTATTGGAAGCTATTTCAGGTACTGCAAGAATGCCCCCCGCTTCAAGATATAAATTTTGGAAAGCTTGGTAGTATTGATCAGCAATTGTTTTATCGTGAATTACTAAAGTATTTTCATCATTTCTTGTTTCAGCGGATGTACTCCAATTGTGTGAACCTAAAAGAACCAAAGGATCGGCGGAAGCATTGAAATTATCCACGACAATGAATTTATGATGCATGATTCCTGCTCCGCTGAATCGTGAAAAAAATAGAATACTGAGTGAAAAATAAAATTAAAAGTCTGAATAAATGGAATTTTCCCGACAGGGTTCAATGGAATGTTTCAGATTTTTAATTTTTAATATTATTTGTATTTACAAACGATTATTATTAAAATAAAGAACAGTTTTATTTATAATCGTTAAATAAGTGGCAATATTTTTGATAGAATTAAAAATAACTTAAAAATTCAAAATTATGAAAGCAGCAGTTTTTCACAGTCCCGGAAAAATAACTTGTGATACGGTAGACGATCCAAAAATTAAAGAGCCTTCTGACATAATTTTGAAAGTAACATCTACAGCAATTTGCGGAAGTGATCTGCATATGTATTCCGGAGGTATTCCTCAACCAAGACCAATGACAATGGGTCACGAATTTATGGGAATAGTCGAAGAAATCGGTAGCGAAGTGACTAAATTAAAAGTGGGTGATCGTGTTGTTGTTCCTTTCCCAGTAGCATGTGGATCCTGTTATTTTTGTAATCACGATTTACCTGGGGCTTGCGAGCATAGTAATGAAGAAAATTATGGACCTGAAGGTGGAATAATGACCGAAAAAGGTGGTGGAATGTTTGGTTACACCGATTTGTATGGGGGTTATGATGGCGGGCAAGCACAATATGTACGAGTTCCATATGGAGACTTCGGCCCTCGAGTAGTGCCAGATAATTTAACGGATGAGCAAGCATTATTCTTAACAGATATATTTCCAACAGGGTATACCGGGGTAATGTGGGGAGAATTAAAAGGCGGTGAAACCGTAGCAATATTTGGTGCCGGACCCGTAGGAAGTATGGCCGCAAAAAGTGCTATTCTAAAAAATGCCGGGCAGGTTATTGTAGTGGATACTCAACAATATCGCTTAGACCAAATTAAAAGATTAACTGGGTGTGAAACAATTTTGTGGAAAGATGGTAAAGAGGTAATTGAACACATACGAAGCCTAACCCATGGTCGTGGTGCAGATTTATGTATTGATGCTGTGGGATTCGAGCCAGATCGAAATCTAATAGATAGAGCTAAAGCTGTTATTAACTTAGAGAAAGGTTCAATTAAAGTGATAGAAGCTTGTATGAGTGCAGTTCGCAGAGGCGGTAAGGTTTCCATTCTTGGAGTTTACCCCTACAATTATGATAATTTTAAAGTCGGTCAAATATTCGATAAAGGATTAAGAATACAGGCTGGACAGTGTCCCGTACATGCCATTATCGATGAATTACTAGGATATGTAAAAGATGGAAAAGTAGTCCTAGACGATATTATCACACATCGACTGTCAATAGACGAAGTAGCTAAAGGTTATGACATCTTTGACAAAAAAGAGGATGGTTGTGTAAAGGTGGTTTTAGATCCATGGATCTAAATAAAAAATAATTAAGAAAAGCCTTGCTAAAAGCAGGGCTTTTCTTATACGCGATATCAAATAGAAGAGAATTATTGCTCCAATTTATATAAATCAGTCATTAAAATCTAACGCCTTTAATTTTAGTAAGATATTCTATTTTATCCTGTACTACTTCTTTCGTAAGATCTCTATGTTGTAAAGGAAATAAACTTGATTTAGAAAACTAAAAATTTCTTTATCTACCATTGCAGATAAATAAACGAATAACTCCGTACGATTAGGATCGTCAAAATACTCTTCATCAAAATTTACAACAGGGCACATAATCGAAATTAAAAAGTAAAATGTAAGCTGTATTGCCTGTTAATATATAAAGTGTTTTTAGGGGTATAATTAAAATTACTCCGGCAGCCTTTCTAATTAAAATTAATTTAAAAAAAGTGAAAATAGAGGAAAACGCTTTTTTCATAAAATTTATTTAACGGAGTAAGTATCCTTGCTATTTATTATAACTAAAAAATAGGATATACTACCATCTAGTAATTTACTCCTAAATACAAATTTTTTACCAATAATTCTTTTTTTTCATTTTAATCTTATTAATCTTAATATAAATTTAACAGATTTTATAATTTGATGGCATACTCATTGGTTCCTTATAGATAACCAAAAAAATAAAATATTATGAACAATCCAACAGTATCAACATTGAACGATCTTTTACAAATCACAAATGATAGAATTGAAGGTTTCAACAAAGTTGAAGATAAGGTGTGGGAAAAATATCCTAATCTTAAATCAGATTATACCAATATGGTTGATCAGTCGCAAAAAATGAGACTAGAACTGAAGAGTTTAATCTCTGAAAGAAATGGAGATCCAGATGATTCAACTACCGTAGCAGGAGGGCTACACCGTACTTGGATTGATGTGAAAAATGCTTTTTCAAGCGATAATGCAGAATCAACTTTAGAAAATGTTACCTTCGGCGAAAATGCAGCTATTGAAGCTTACGAAAAGGCTTTGGACAGCGGTGATTTATGCCCTGAAAGTTCGAGAGTAGTTCAGGATCAACTTCACAGTTTAAAAGCATCTTATGAGAAATTTAAAAACTTAGAAAATCGACACGACTAACGAATCTGATTTTTATTCTTTCACCTATTATTTAAAAAGCCGTCCTATTCTACTGGGACGGCTTTATTATGACTAAAAACTTTCAACTTGTGTAGTTCACAATATAAAAATTTATTTATTTTTTAACAGGTTGCTGTTCTCCGGTAGGCAAGTCTTGAAACAACTCAGGGAAAAAGGAAAGTAATATAAAATAAGAAATAATTGCAATAACTATTGCTGCAATTCCGATAAGGACAATTGATGCAGGTTTGTTTTTTTTCGATGGTTCCATAATTTCTTGTTTTAATGTTTGCTTTTTTAATACAATTTTTAGACCATCAACCTAGTCTGTCCTCAAATATTTTGTTATGCGTAATAATAAATTTAGCTGTCTTTTTGGAAGTTTTTGTACTGGCATGAGCCATCGAGTTATAAGTTTGATACTCCACTCCTACTTTTTGGATTATAATGGGATAATTCGTAACGAGTCGTAATAATGTTTACTGTCTTTTGGTTTCAATAACTCCTAAATAAAAGAATGATCTATTTCTAGGAAGTCTAAAGCAAGCCCGAATACTTTGTCAAAGTTAAGAACAATGTCAAGAGATGCCCTAAAATGGGTACTTTGCTTACACACTTACTTTTTGTGGTTCAACATAGGTATAACAAATCAAAAAACGCCTGTAAATGCATAGATTCCTCTCTTTTGCATTTTAGCAAAGTTACTGATTTGCTGAAAGTAATGCAAATGACTGCAAAAATAGTTATTAGCAGATTTTGCCCATCCGTTTTCAATTAAAATCTCGTTCGGTTATTAAGGTTCCGGCTACACTGTACACGGAAATTTTACCTTTAGAATTCATTAAGTTGCCATCAAATAATAAAATCTGAAAGGATGTAAGTATTAGCCTTATTGCTATCAGCAATAAAATGTTTTTCTGTATAGGATTTTGAATCAAAGGCACTGAAAGTGACGCTTTTATCAAATGAAATTTCAATACTATTTGGATAGTAAGTAACTGAATAATCCTTTTCTTTTATGGTAGTTTGGGAGTAAACTATGGAAGAAAACAGCGAGAAAATGAAAATGTATAGTGTAGATTTTGGATTCATAACGAATTAATTTAGAGGTTAAAGAATAGAATATTCAAAGGTAAGATGAACTTTAATATCAAACCAATACAAGTATGGTATATTTTTTAATACTTTTGAAATGCTAAATAACGCAAATATGTGCAACAGAGTTGACAATTCAGGTCTTTCGATTGATGAAGTTTCCGAGGAACTAGATGCGGAAATTGTTGAGGGAAATTATTATTTCAACGAAGAAATTAATGCTTTCAATAGGCCAGCAATCCCAATAGTATTGGAATATGAGGGTAGAAAAATAACCCACGGAACGTGGGGAATAAAGCAAGAAATCCCAAAGGATAAACCCGCGCAAGGCATTAACCTTACTGCAGAAAAAACTCATACTTTTTATAAAAAAGTTGAGCATAACCGCTGTGTTGTACCTGTGACAGGATTTTATGATTGGATGCATGTAACATCACCAGGAAAGAAAACCCCGATTAAAGTAAAGCACAGAATGCATTGGAAAGATGCCCATCAGTTCTACATAGCTGCTTTCTTCGATGTATGGGAAAATAAGGAAATTGGTTTCGGTCTTGTAACGACCGTATCGAATGAACTTATGAGCGTTGTTCACAACTCTAAGCTTCGGATGCCTATATGTATGGATGCAAGAACTGCAGATGGTTTTCTTCGGGATGAACCAATTGAGAACTTTACTTTTCCAGCTTATGATCCACAACTAATTTCAGAAAATTTAGAGCCACAAAAAATGCCAAATACCTTATTTTAATGAAAAAAGTACCCTTTGATATCAAAGAAATCCGAGTGAGTGAATCCAGTATGGGCGGATATGGATTGGATGTATTCTTGCATTCGGGCCTGCAAATGCAAAGTAGGTTTGAGAACGAAAATCAGTACAGGGAAGCACTTGCAGCAAATGGTAACCTGACATTATTGAAAGAGATTTTTAAAGAATATATCAATAATGTACTGAAGGAAAATCCTAACTTTCTTTATTACTACTCGAACTGTGAACTTTTCGAAGTTCAATTTGACCAAATTATGATCGATCCGACTGAGAGTATTGACGAAAAGCTGAAAGAAAGCATGGAACTCATTCATTCCTGTGCAGTTGAAAAAGGTATAGAGTTTGACGGCTATTTTACCAAGAGATGGAAAGAAGCTGCAGACACTATTGTAAGCTTTGATGAAGATTATTTTGATGATCCGGACAAAAGAGATTTATATGTCTACCTTTCTGCAATGGTAGATGATGAAATATTTGGTTTCCTCAGTACCGTATATAACAGCTTCGAACATTCAGGGTTTGACCGACCGCCATTAACTAAAGAAATTATACAGGAGAAAATACATTATCTGACTAAGGTAAAGGGAGTTCGTTTTTGATTTCTATAGAAGCATAATTTTGGAGCTGTTTTGAGCTGATGATTTGTTAAATCATATAGGAAAAATCATTGCATTAACACAATCAATTTATTCAGCTTTTACTTTGATAATCTGGCTTAATTCTGTGGAATATCTCGGTGAAAGATTCTTTTGGTTCATCTTCCATGTACGCTGAATATCCATTGACGCCAATTTAACTTTGTCCGCACCTAATCGGTGATTCATGTGATCCATTACTGCAAGTAATGGCTTATGTTTTTCGTAATGATCCGTATCAAATAAACTGGTCATTCTCTCATTATCGGGAACAAATTCAGTTACCATTACCCCTGCTTTTTTGTATTGAAAATAAGGCAAATAAATTTGATTTAAAGCTTTTTTAGCCACTTTAGCCAACTCAATTGCAGAGTTTGAAGGATTGGGCAATGTTAGCGTAACGGAGTTGCTATATTGTTTTAAATCCTTTTTGAATCTGTCTGTAGTAATCCAAACGGTAAGATACCTGCAGCATGAATTTTGACTTCTTAATTTTTCGGAACATTTAAAAGCAAATGTAGATACTCTTTCCTCTAATTCAGAAAGTTCGGAAGTTCTTTTGTCAAAAGTTCTGGTAGTGGCAATGCCTTTTTTAGGCTTTCTTATCGATAAATCATATTGAGGAATACCTTTTAATTCTTTATGCATTCTTAGCCCGAAAATACCCATTTCTTTCTGTACAAAAGCTTCCGGAAGTTGGGTGAAATCCCATGCAGTTTTAATCCCTATTGCCGAGAATTTTTGAAAATATTGCCGACCGATGCCCCAAACATCTTCCAAGGGAAACCACTTCAAAGCTTTTTCTATTTTCTCAGGTGTATCAATCATATAAAATCCATTGGTTCTATCGGGGAATTTTTTAGCAATCTTATTGGCGACTTTAGCAAGGGTTTTAGTTGGAGCTAAGCCAATGCTGGTAGGGATATCAAGCCCTTTATAAACAAATTCGCGCAGTTCCTCGCAATGTTTCTGCAAATCAATATAAGGGTACCCGTGGAAGTCTAAAAATGATTCGTCAACACTATAAACTTCAATGTCTTGGCAATAGCGACGGCAAATATTTACAACTCTGTTGGAAATATCGCCATAAAGAACAAAGTTGGCTGAAAACACGGCAACGCCGTGTTTGTCTGCAATGTCCTTAAATTGAAAATAAGGTTCGCCCATTTTGATACCTAAAGCTTTAGCTTCATTGCTACGGGCAATGGCGCAGCCATCATTATTGCTCAATACAACAACAGGCCTAGAACGAAGTTCTGGGCGGAATATCCTTTCGCAGGAAGCGTAGAAATTATTACCGTCAATTAGGCCAAACATTGCGCTACTTTAACAAATATTAAATACTAAAAAGCAAACCATTTTCATACTTTAATAAAAACTTCGCAACATCTTCACCTGCCATTAATCCAATTGGTTTTTTTAACTCATTGCTTAATTCTTCGACTGCCTTTTCTAAAAATTCACTAGCAGTTGCAGTTGTTATAATTAACCCCGAATGTGCTTTAAATTTTTCAATTGCGGTTCTTAACTGGTCCACACAATGTGTATCATTATGCAAACCTTGATAAGATTTTACTTGGATAACCAATGTTTCTTCTTTCTGTAAATTTAATAATGGCAATCCTGAAATATATTTTACAATAATGTCGGCACCGAAGTCAGTGCCCCAACCGGAACCATTTACAGTTGCTTCAGTTACATTAGGTATGTTTTTAAATATATTACAGAAGAAATATTCAAGTTTTTTTTCAGGGTGCGTTCTATGGATTTTAAGCGTTAAATCTTTAAATGTAGATTGGATTTCATTTTTTAAATGGAAAAGACCATGCGAATCATTCTCATCAATTTTATTAATGCCATTTTTTAAATTATTAATTGACATCAAGAATGCTTCGTGATCATAAATACGCCAAAATCTACCCCTAAGTTTAAAACGACGACTGATTAATGGGTGAATGGCCTCGTTATTTCTATCAAATTGCATTACTGTATCTTTATCTAACAGCAAAGTGTGCCTGAAATCCTTTTTATCAGTAGGATCATCTTCAAAAAAATATTTTTCTTTAACTCTACCTGTGATACACTGCCCCCAAGTTGGAACATTTATATGAACAACCCAATCGCCTTCTTTAATTTCTAATAAAAAATTTGTTTTGTTCCATGTTTCAATCTCTTCTTCAGACATTTCACTCCAAGGCTTATCTTCAAGGTCAAGCAGATTAGCAGAACGGAAATAACTCCAACCAAACTTTGATTTTCCATCAAAAAGTAGGGAATCTGCAACATATTTTTTCCACTTTTCATTAGGATCGTTAAATGCGTAAATAGTCATTATTAATTTTTTTATTTATTATCTTCTTAATTGATGTAAATTCCATGTGCTTACTCCCCATAATTCGAAATCTGTATCTTCCGTAATGTCTATATCATCATATGCCGGGTTTTCAGACTTCAATTTGATTGTCTTAATCTTCAAAGAATTGTCATGGTATTTTGGCTTAAATCTTTTTACATAAAATTCACCATTATAGAACACAACAACAATATCATTTTCCCTTGGGAAAAGTCCTTTTTGAACTATTAAAGTATCACCATCATAAATTCCGATACCATTTAAAGAATCTCCTGTAACCGTAGCAAAAAAGGTGGTTTCCTTGTCTTTAATTAAGAGTTTGAGCAAGTCGATTGAATCTTCCGGGAAGTCCAATGCAGGGCTTTCAAAAGAACCATAACCACCAGCTTTAACCTTTGCTGGAAGCAAAGGAATTGATATATTTAATTCATTATCAATTCGATATAGTTTGATGGGATTACTCGGATTCATTTTGTAAAGTTAGAAAATAAAGCAAAGTAATGCGGAAATTAAATGTTGGGATTAAATCAAATCATTCATTTTCAGATATAAAAAAGTTATGCTCAAAATTAAAAGCGTTGGCGGAATATATAGCAAAGGAATGAGCAATCCTAAGCGTAGTGCCATTGGCAGAAGTCGCAGGAAGCAGTACGTGCAAGGTTGTGAAATGACGACCTGGATATTTTGTTTGGGGAATCTATTGTTTTACCAAGTCATTTCTCTTTAATTTGCGATATTCCCAAGGTGATATTGCATTAGAATCTGACCATAAACCCAATTTTTGAGATTTTGCCTGTTCCTGTAATTTACCCAAATTTTTATTATTCGAGTAATAGAAATACCACCAACCAAATCCTGCTTTAATTATTTCCTCGGAAAGATATTTATTATCGTAGTAAATTTTAGCAATGGTTCTTCCATAACGATCTGTATCGGTTTCAATAAAACTAATCATTTTACCAAATACTTCACCAGAGGTAAATTTTTTTGCATTGCTTCCAAAGGGTTGACTGTTTTCCGGACAATCTACTTCAGCAAGTCTTAAAGTTTTTTGAATATTTCCGTCAAGTAGGACCACAACGGTGTCACCGTCCTTAATGCCTATTACCTTTGCAGTAACTTGTGACCACAATATATTGGAAAGAAATAAGGAAGTGAATAGAAATAGTAAGCGAGTTTTCTTCATATTAATGGGCGAACTTAAAAGATACTGATATGTTTTGTAAAGTTAGAAAATAAGTCAGAGTGAATTAAATTGTAAGACAAAATGACGGTGTAAATAATTAGGTATGAGACGGAAAAAATATTATTTCCGAAGAGAAAATACGTTTACAAGAATACGCGAAAGAAGGGCAATGGAGACAGGAACTGGTCGGCGCGGCGATTGGAGATATCAATCATCTCAAAAGGTAGTTTTTAGGTGGTGATGTAATTAAATTTGAATAGGGTTTATTCCATATTTTTTAAATATGTTTTTGTCTGCACCTGTAATGATTTTAAATTATCCATTTTATTTTCAATTTCTTTCAATCGTTGTAATACTTTGATTTCTTCTTCTGTCATCTCGGGATTAACAATCATTTCATCTAATGATTTGTCAGTATCAAGATCTTGAGAAAATGAATTATTAATGGCTCTTTCCAGAACTAAAAGCATTTCTGCTCTGCCATCGTTAAGAATCAAATCCGAAGTATCATTAAATTGAAATAAAATAGGATTTTGGTTTGACTGCAACAAAATTATACCGTCAGTATAAATATAATATGTAAGTATATTGGAAATCAACGCTGATTTTGATTTATTGTTTTTGCCAATAAAGAGTATTCTTTTGTCGGTTATAAAAATTTTTCCTTGATCAATTTTTACAAAATTAATTATATCATCTTTCAGATAAGTAAGACTTCCTACCCGAGTATATTTGGTGTTAAATTTAACGCCAGAGTACTGTACACGGGCACCAATTTTCTTTTCCTGCAGTAATGTTGCTCCGTTAATTACATGGAATAGTTTTTCATCTTTCTTTAAATTAATATTAAATGCCTGGGGATCGAGGGGCAACATTCTACTGTTAGCAATATTGAATCTGTTATGGATAACAGAAATATATTTTGATATTTCCCGATGTGCAGATTTTTGTGATACTGTACGAACTGACGAATTATTAAAAACTTCCTTAATTTTTAGACTCTCTGTAACCTCTGCAGGATCAATTACGCTATCAGAATTATATAGTTTTTTTAACTGATCTAAAATATCTTTTTCTTCTGGCGACAAAGTTAATATTGAACGCTTTTCTTTTTTGCTGGTCGAGAGCAAGATAATAACAAGAGAAATTAAAACTCCCACTAACCACCATTTGTACTGGAGGAAAAATTCTATCATTTTTTTATATTTGGAATGTTTGCGATATCTAAAGCACGAGGATCTGCATTTTTTAAAATGGCAGAAATAACTTCATCGGTCTTAAAATTTTCATATTCATCATAGCTTAGATCAAAAATTCCTTGTAAATAAAGGTTCAGGTTTTCTTCGTTCTGATCCACCTTATTATCACCAAACATAATTCTAAATTCCTTTGTAAGAAGATCTTTAATTTTTGCTTTGTTATATCTAATAAAATCACCTTCATTAATTCTAAAAAGTTTTTTTAGGCGATCAAATTGCCGGTATTCATTTTCATCAATCCTATCGTCCTCCAAAATAAAGTCTGCATAATCCATGATCATATCCATTGCTTCCTTTTTGATATCCTTAATATCAACAATCTTATTAGCTTTTAGAATCTCAGTCACATTTTCACTTTGAAAATACTCATTCTGAAGCAAGTCAGTTAATTGAAAAAGATAAGCTACACCTTCCTTTTGAGCCCTATAATTACTGGAAAATTGGTTAAATGTGAGTGAAATCATTTTTGGATATTTTTACTTAAAATTAATTTTATAAGAACAAAACGAAAAATACGAGCAATCATTTTAACAGTAATACTCATGATGGATAAAATCGACTGAAAAATCTATTGGTGGCATATCTTTACGATTAGTTTTGTATTTATTATATTTCTAAAGATACAGATGTTTTTGGTAATTGATAAAGGTGTTTCGGATGTTTTTTACATCTCCCAGTTTCACTTTTGCGTCCTGGATGCTATTGTATTTTAACTGCAGGAATGCGCTTATTTTTTCATCATCTAGCTCTTCTACACCATTAACGACATATTGGTTCAATACAAAGTTTAAGAAATCGCGGTTGTTTTCATCTAAATCGAGAAATTGTGATCTTGCTTTATCAGCACGCTGAGAGCGCTCTAAAATTTCTGTTTTGTAGGCAACATAAGACAGTACATCATAAATGTCACTTTTTTCAGCGTTTAGGATTTTCTGGAACTCCGTGAGCTGATCTTTTGAGAAGCCTTTTTCACTTAGCTTTTCCAACAGTTTTTTGCGCGTTGCAGGGAATGACCACTGATTTTTCAGATCTTCTTCACTGGTAAAGAATGAAGGCAATGTTCCATAAAGGTTCTGCAGGAATTCACTCGCTGAAATAGGTTTGCCTTCCGCACTCCAGAATGATGTTGTGGTCATGCTTTGAAGCTGCCTTGCTTTGCCATCAGACAGAACCACTTCAATTATTTTTTTCTGGACATTACATTTGCAGTCGATATAACCGCAAATTTCGCAAGGTTCGCCGCCTGTTTTTTGACAAATGCAAGGTGTCTGACCACACTGTTCACATTTTGTTCGCGTAGGTGCCGGACTCGGTGGCACAGGATCAAGCGGTTCGCCATCCCATTCAGGATCATTGAAATGTTTATAGGCTTTTACGAAATCGTAAACTGTAAAGTAATCTTTGTTGTCGTAAAGTCTAGTTCCCCGACCAATGATCTGTTTGAATTCTATCATTGAATTTACAGGGCGCATCAGTACAATGTTCCGTATTTCGGGAGCATCAACGCCTGTGCTTAATTTCTGCGAAGTGGTAAGAACCGTTGGAATTGATTTCTCATTATCCTGAAAATCACGAAGATATTTTTCACCCAATTCACCATCATTCGCTGTAACGCGCTGGCAATAGTTTGGATTTTTGCTATCTGCCACCTGGTTGATCAAGTCCCTTACGGCCAAAGCATGCTCCTGAGTTGCACAGAACACCAATGTTTTTTCGTTCTGGTTGATCTGAGACATGAACTGCTTCACCCGGAATTCTTCACGCTGCTTAATTTTTATGATTCTGTTAAAATCTTCTTCCGTATAGTTGCGTTGCTCTTCAATTTCACCCTCAATTACAGTGTCGTCTGAAGTATAAAGGTATTCTGAAATATTGGTGTCAATCTGTTTTACGCGGAAAGGGGTAAGGAATCCATCATTAATCCCTTCTTTAAGAGAATAAACATATACCGGTTTACCGAAATACTCGTACGTATCTGCATTGACATCGCGTTTTGGTGTTGCGGTTAAACCTAATTGTGTTGCCGGAGAGAAATACTCCAGGATGGCGCGCCAGTTACTTTCGTCGTTTGCACCGCCACGGTGACATTCGTCGATAATGATGAAATCAAAGAAATCTTTCGGGTACTGGCCAAAGTTTGCTTTGGCTTTATTATCTGTTTTTTGCTCACCTTCAATTTCATTGGTATATGAAGTTTCAGTTTCACGGTTTGCCCCAGACATGAAGGTCTGGAAGATGGTGAAGAAGATGTTTCCGTTTTTTGGAACGGCTCCTTTCTTGTTTATTTCCGAAGGTTTGATTCTGACTAAAGCATCTTCTTCGAAGGCACCGAAGGCATTAAAAGCCTGATCTGCTAAAATATTCCTGTCGGCTAAGAACAAAATTCTTGGAGAACGGATGCCGTCTCTACGGATGTTCCATTTGGCATGAAATAATTTCCAGGCGATCTGAAAAGCAATGGCAGTTTTACCGGTGCCGGTAGCCAGGGTCAGGAGTATTCTTTTTTTATCTTCTGCTACTGCTGCAAGGACTTTATTAATGGCATTCTGCTGATAGTATCTTAATTCCCATGCACCGCCCTTATTTTCAAAGGGTATATCAAAGAATTTCTGTTGCCAAGAGAATTCTACGGGATGAACTTTTTGTTCTGTTGCATACAGCATGTCCCAGAGTTCGTCTGGTGTAGGAACCGCCGTAATATCTCTTTCGGTACCCTCAAGGTCTGATAAATAGTATTTATGGCCGTTGGTACAAATCGCGAAACGTAAGTTGAGCCGCTGCGCGTAATCTTTGGCCTGTGCAAGACCTTCCGTATAATAGCAGGTTGAAGGTTTAGCTTCAATGACTGCGACATTTCTGTTTTTATATTGCAGGATATAATCTGCCTTATCAGGCATGGCGCGTTTATTAGAACCCACGAGGCGTCCTTTCGTAATTGGATATTCACGACGGATGCGGCTGTCTTTAACGATATGCCAGCCTTGCGCAGCAAGGTGGGGGTCTATGAGCTCGGCTCTGGTTTCGGATTCGTTCATCTTTTATACTTTATAATAAATAAGAGTAATAATCTTTTTAAGGCTAATTAATTACTGCCATTCAACTTTAAATAGAGATGCAAGAATTCGTTCGCTATCTTTACATAACTTGTTAGGATTTTTCTGAATATATGAATATGTATACTCAAAATCTGCTTCGAGATTCATAAATAACTTCTCAATTGTATACTCCTCTGAATTTATTTCTGTTACTAAAATAATATAATATAAAAACTTTCCTATATACCATTCTAAATGAATCCACAGATTTGTATACTCATTAATATAGTCACCGGAATGTACAATTTGATTTCTGTGAAGATATATTCGCTGTATTTGAAATTCTATAGAATGTTTAGATGCATTTATCCTTTTAAGGATATCTTGTAGTTTACCTGTAAGAAGAGGTTTCATAGTTTGGGCATATTCGCATGCTAGAAGTGGCGAGACTTTGTTAAATTTATCAAATTTATCATCAGAATCAGTTTTAAGCCATTCTATGCAATAGGCTAAATCATCACCCACAGGATATTTGGGAAGGAGAGAAACACCCATGGATCTAAAACATCCATTATTGACAGCGTTTACAACTATAATTCTTTTAATTAAATATTGAATGTCCCGTGTTATAGCTCCAAAGCTAAAGGTTTTTCCAAATAGTTCTCTTACATTCTCGATATCCGCTTTAAAAGGTCGATACGGTAGAATTGTCTCAATCGCTGTCCACATGAGTGACAGAGAATTTTCTATTGATTTTGAACCAATTGCCAAATTATAATTATAAAGAGCTTTTTTAAGCTGTGGGTTTTTAATAAAATCTAAGGAGGAGCCTTCCGAAAATGAAATAGTATAATTATTAACTAAAGATGAAAATAATGTGCTTTTACGGGAAGTGACACTTATAGGATCGCCACTAATTACTATATTTTTGAAGAATTTATGAGTTGAATCGCTCTTTCTCCAGTAACTATTTTTAAAAAAATTGGTGAAAATAGATAAGGACTTCCTATCCCTGTTAACAACAGTGTCTTTTAATAGATTATCATACTGATTTCTAATAAATGATACCGGGTCATTAGTAATTTTTTCATAAAATATTACTTCTTCACGATGTCCATAAGATTTAGGATGTTCAAATTCATTATTAAAGTCAAGTGCTTTTCTAATGTCACCTTCACCTTTATTATATATGATATTTTTGATATCGGCATTGTCAATGGGATTACTTCCAACATACACTATGAATTCGTATAATTCAGCATCACTATTAAAGAATTCCAAGAATTTTGTAAGATCGATATGCTGCCTAGTTACGATCCAACTTCTTAAAACCTCATTTAATGTACTTATGCTGTAGCCTTTATGTAATAAGTAAGGTATTATGATATCTACTAGACTGGTAACTTCTTCGATTGCTCGAGCAATTTTTACTGTTTCTGTAAAGTCAATATTTTTAAGCTCTAAAATCGAAAATTGTAAATATGAATTCTCTAGCTGAATTTCAAATTTCTTTAAGTTATAAATCAACGAGTCAACTTTGTCTAGACTATCGTTTTTAAATGCCTCATTTTCGTCAAATTTTAATATATAATCTTTTAAGTCCGCAAAATATTTGTTTATAATAACATCATTAACTATATTTTGTTTAATAAATTCTGATTTTGATTCTTTTAAAATAATAATTAAGGTACGAATTGTCCTAATCCGATGTTTGGAAAGTTCTGCAAGTCTAATTAGTTCCTTTAATTGTGTAAAACCATTTACAGTTCTATGCTTTTTAGAAATTGCTTCGTCGTAATCACATCTTTGAATAATTCTTTCAATGAAAAACCTTTCTAAAATAGTAGAGGAACCATTCCAACTTGATACTTTTGTTACCCACATACTTTTAATTTTAAAATCTGTACAAACTAAACCAAACCTCCATTAAATGCCTTCTCCAAAATACTTTTTTTCAGTTCCTCAAGGTTGTCAAGTTTCTGTTGGTATTTCTGCTGAAGAAGGTTTGTTTGTTCAGACAATAACTCTATTTGACCGACAATTTTTTTCTGCATTTCTAAAGATGTAGGAAAATTAATTATTATCCGTCTTAAATCGTCATTATATAGCCGTGATATTGTTGCACCTTTAGATGGATTCCAGTCACATACTTTATAAAATTGAAATAGGAATTGATTTAATACCAATTCTTCATTATTAGAAATCCATACTATGTTTGAATCTTGAAAAAAAGAAGGTTCACCATCAAATACGACACACCTCCCAATTGTGCCTGATGCAGAAAGTAATATTTCGCCCTTTTTCGGATAAGAATATTTCGTACTGTATTCGTTAAAAATTTCTTTGGAAATAAAAGCATTCGGTGATTTGCCAAAAGTGCCAATCTTATAAAAAGGTATATCTCCTTCTGGTAGAGTTTGATCTTTCATTATCCTCTTACACATCGAAACTTTTCCTATTTCACCCAACTTTTTCTCTTCCCAACCCTCACCTTTTTGGGAAAACACCTGATTGAGTTTGCATTGAAAGAGTTCTTTGGCGTTTTGGATGTTCTGTTCGATATTAGCTTTGGCGCGGTCGATTAGTTCAAATGCGGTATCGAGTTTATCTACGATGGCTTGCTGCTCGGAAAGAGGAGGTACAGGTATTTTTGTAGGAGCAAGTGATTGCCTAGTTATTTGAGGTTGAGCAGATCCCGTTATAATATTGGAAATATCGATATAACCTTCCAAGATATATTTTAAAAATTTTATATCTAAAGAATTTGATTTTGGCCTTATTACCATTGCATTCCCATTAATCCATGATTTGGGAGTAGATACATTTAGTGCTCCACAGGTATTTCCTCTGCATGTTAATAAGAGTTCACTATTTTCGTGATTATAACTATTGTATTTACCTATTATACCATTTGCACCATATACATTATACGCGCCATCAGGTACGAGATTTTTTGTAGCAATGGTTATTGGTTGGTAAATTTCACACAAATCGCCTAATTTTTGTTTTTGCCAAATCATCGTACTAATTTTTTTAAATCTTCCATGATAGCAGCAGTTTCATTATCCAACTGTTCCATTTCTGTTAAAATTACCTCAGGCTCACGCAAAGGAGCTTCTTCGGGTTTATTCGGATTTTTAACCGATAAATCAAATGTGGCTTCATCGAGCGTAGCAACAGAAAGATTCCATGACTTTTCAGTTTCCGGTCTGGTTTCCTGGAGGTGAACAAATTCTTTAAGATCGGCGTCGTTCAAGGGATTGGTTTTACCCATGTTCCGACCAGGATTCAGCTGATAATACCAAATGTTTTTGGTAGGTTCGCCTTTGGTAAAGAATAGCACGACGGTTTTCACCCCTGCCCCAAGGAAGGTCCCCCCGGGCATATCTAAGACCGTATGCAGGTTGCAGGTTTCCAGTAAATATTTCCGCAATGCTACACTGGCGTTATCGGTATTGGAAAGGAAAGTGTTTTTGATGACAATGGCAGCTCTACCACCAGCTTTCAGCGACTTAATAAAATGCTGCATGAAAAGGAAGGCTGTTTCACCTGTTTTGATATCGAAGTTCTGCTGAACTTCAACTCTTTCTTTGCCACCAAAAGGTGGATTCGCCAGGATGATATCGTAGCGATCCTTTTCCTGAATATCTCGGATGCTGTCCCCAAGCGTATTTGTATGCGTAATGTTTGGAGCTTCAATACCATGCAAAATCATGTTCATGGTTCCGATAATGTACGCGAGGTTTTTCTTTTCCTTACCGAAGAGGGTCTTTTCCTGTAGCGTGTCAAGATTGGAAGTGGTTTTTTCCATGCGTTCGTACAGATACTCATAAGCTTCGCAAAGGAAGCCTGCAGAACCACAAGCAGGATCATAAATCTTCTCACCAATTTTCGGATCAGCCACAGCGATCATGGCACGGATTAAAGGGCGCGGTGTATAGTACTGCCCACCATTACGCCCGGCATTGCCCATGTTCTTGATTTTGGTTTCGTAGAGATGGGATAATTCGTGCTTGTCTTTGGAGGAGCCAAAAGGAAGTTTATCCACCATATCAATAATCTCCCGAAGGTTGTAACCTGATTTGACTTTGTTATTCAGTTCGGAAAAGATTTCGCCGATCTTATACTCGATAGATATTGCGTTTTCGGAATGCAGGTTCTTGAATTCTGCGAGGTAAGGAAAGAGTTCATTCTCAACAAACTTTACCAGATCCGGACCGGACATTTCCAGATGATGTGAAGCAACCCCATCTTTTTCCTGTGGTTTTGCCCAGGAAGTCCAGCGGTATTTTTCGTCAAGAATGAATTTGTATTCTTTTCCCTCCAGTTCTGCTTCATCTTTTTTGTCTTGTTCCAGGGAATCAAGGTATCTTAGAAAAAGAATCCAAGAGGACTGCTCGATGTAATCGATCTCGCTGTCGGCACCTGAATCTTTGTATAAAAGGTCGTCAATATTTTTAAAAGTCTGTGTAAAATTGCTCATTAAAATAAATATACTTTGAAATAAATGTGTAATCTTTCAAAAGTACAAAATTCATTTGAAAGAAAAAAGAGGTAAACCGCAAAGGGTGTAAGGGTGTAAGCAAATTTTATCAAAAGAAAATATTTATTTTTTCTGTTTTAAATTTCCCTATGAAATAAGTATAAATTTAGGCAGTTGTAGGAAGTAATTGTATTAGTTTGCATTAAGATTTACTTTATTAATACATTTTTTTTGAGAAAAAAAATAAAAAAAGTTTTTTGGTAAAAAGTGGTTACGTTCCTTACTGCCATAAAACAAAGAAAAACGGTGCAAAATGCACCGTTTTTAGTTGTCGAATCTGTAAGGGATTTTTGCCACCTCTGAATTGGTTTGATTTGTCTTTTCTTTTTCCCGGTTTCTTCTATCTATTTCATCAACATTAAGGACTTTTAAAGCATAAACGTAGCTTTTGTTTTTAACTATTCTTAGAAAACCATGCTTTTTTAAAGCTTTGCCTAATTTATTTACTGTACCATCGGTAACATTAATATTGGCAACGGTAGCAAGCCTGACCGCAATTTGAGAAGCATTTAAGAAAGCGTTAGCGTTTTCTTTTGTAGCTGGTTCGAACCAAGTTAAAAGTAATTCTTCTTCCGGACTTATTAACTGGTATTGTTCATTATTCTCATTAATTTCTTTTATTTCCTCTTGGTTGAACCAATGACGAAAACCTGCCTGGTAAAGTTTGTAAGCCTGGGCGTAGCACAGGTTGATGTCTATTTCGTGCTGGTATTCGATATGTTCAAGTTCAAAGCATAGGAAACGGCGTGAGCCGGTGGTATCGTTCAGAAATTGCGCAGTGTTTACGCTGCCTGCGAAGCTGGCGCGACGAGGCATATTTTCATTGTTATGGCCATAGGCTTTTCTCATTCTGATATGGGTTTTGGTGATGAGTTCTTTTAGGGAGCCGATTTCAGTTCTGTTAAGGTTTTCTAGTTCGTCCAAATTAATCAACATACATTCTGCTAAATGAATGAGGGTGTCTTTATTGTTGGGATTGATGGTGCCGGAAAAGATATATTGTTTAAGCTCGGTAGGCATTAACTTTTCAATCCACGTTGTTTTTCCTAAACCTTGTTTCCCGGAAAAGACAATTACTGTTTGATTGACTTGTTTTTCGTTGAGAACACAAGCTACCATCGCAACAAACCATTTTTTAAAACACAATTTCCAAAGGTCCGGTTTTGTGGTGGTAATCGTCAAAGCGAGTTCTTCGATATAATCTCTTTCGCCCGAATATTCCACCAAATTATCAAAATAATCTTTGAAGGGATCATACATTTCGCAGAAATCAGAATGCAGCAAATTCCGTAAGGAATTGATGCTGCAACGGACTTTAGCTTTTTGAATTTCCCGAAGAATTGAATTTTCTTTAAAATCAGTGATGTATTTCCAAGTTTTAGCATTTATTCTTCGATATTCTAATTTTCCTAAAACTTCGTTATATCTGAATTTGTATCGGTTGTTGAGGAAGTTTTCGAGTTTGTCGATTTGAGCGGGTTCTTCTTCGTCATCAATTGTGGAACTAGACGACTGATTATTATTAGATGACTGATCGCCTGTAGTTGTTTTTTTAGCATTTTCTTTTGAAGAGCTTCCTGGTTTATTTTGAGTTTTGAATTGATCCGTTCCATGTTCGTTTGTATTATCATAAGCGCTTTTTACTGCTGTCATTACTTCTTGACTATTGTAATCATAGTCTGCTAAGATATAGCCCAATGCAAGGGTTTCGGGAACGCCTTTTCGGTTGAGATTGTTGGCCAATTGGAATATGAAGTTATTCCGATTGCCTTCCACGAATGATTCTTTTTTTTCGGTAAAGGAAACTGCATGAGCATAAATTACATCGTAATTGGTAGTTTGAGGAAGCGATGAGAAAGTAGTTTTGCTTTCTGCAGCTAACATTTTCTCAGAACTTTGTTCCGGTTCTTCCGAAATCTCGTGAACTTCTTCAGCTTGAACACTAAAAACGGTACAGCTTTCATTCACGAAAATATCAGGATCGAACGAAAAGAAACAAAGCCGGGTGATGTCTTTCCCTGACTTATCAATTTCAAGTTGTAGTAATTCTTCAAAATATTCCTGGAGTTTTAGGAAAGATTCTTTGTGTTGGGATTTGTCGGAATCTACTTTGACAAAGATTTTTAAACCATTGCCCGAAGGGCTAATGAAATATGCAAAAACAAAGGGATTTTGTTTGAGTTTATCAACAGATTCAGTGATTTTTGCTTTTTCAATTTTATCAATATCCAGTACTACCAATGCATTGTAGTTGGTAAGGAATTCCATTTTCCGGCCGCCTTTAAAGGTGGCGGAAGGAGTAAAAGCCGGAAGGGCTTTTTTTACTTTTTCAGCCGCTTCTTTTTTGTCATCAGCTAAGGATTTCCGAAGGTAAGTAATGGCGTTTCGATAAGTGCCATTTTTGATTTCATCAAAAATTTTTAGAATGTCTTTTTGTTCAACAACTTCGTTGAAGTTCTTAAATATGGTGGATTTCATTTTACTAGAAGTTAGAGGTTAGAATTTAGAAGTTAGAAAAAAGCCCAAAGCGTAAGCATGGGCTTTTGATTTTGTTTCATGATTTACACTTGCATTATCGTTTTGCGAAAGCTGCGTTGCGATAATCCTGAATGAATTTCTCTACATCAGAAAGTTTGTAGTAGATTTTGTTACCAACTTGGGAAAAAGAAATTTTCCCTTCGTCGCGCCAGGTTTGCGCGGTACGCAAAGAAACATCCAACATTTCAAGGAATTGTTTGTTGTTGAGATAGGTTTCTGTTTTGCGAGGGTTGGAATTAATCAGACGATCTTGGATATCGTCGATTTTAGCGATTAATTGATTGAACTGGTCTTTGGATAAGATAATTGCTTCCATAATATTATTGGGTTTAAGATTATGAAGCAAAGTTGAAATATTGGGAAAAGTCCGATGAGTCCAATTTAGTCCGATCGGACTAAATTGTTTTTAACTCATTGGAATTGATGGAATGATGAAATTAAACAGATGTTTGAAAATCGGACTAAAAGTTTACTTGCATATCCGAATTAGGATCTTTGTCATTTCTCCCAGGTGAAAGGTACGTTTGCAAAGTATCTTTGGATAAAGTATTTCCGCTTTCGTCCACAAAATTTTGTTCAAGAAATGCAGCAATGTCTTTGATTTTCCCTTGAATGTATGGTTTTCCATTGGGCTTTACAGAAGTCATCATCTGCTTGAATGCATTGGTCAGAATATTAATCGGACCATTAAGCATAATTTTTTCATAATGTGAAGTTGCAATATTTGATGACTGTTTCGTTTCTTCAATTTCAGCTCGAAGTTTTGCTAAGGTTTGTATTTTTCCAATTAGCTTTTCACATTCAATGTCAAAGTCAGGAAGTTTTTGGTTTTTCATGACGATATCTGCCGTTCTGTACTCGTAAATTTCAGAAGTGAGAAAATATATCTTTTCTTTATTATCGGCTAAATTTTCCATCTCTAAACGAGTTTCTTTAAATGAAAAATATCGATCTTCACTTTCAGCATTAATATATTTTTTAGCAGGTTTGGACTTATCAGCTTTTGCTGCTTCGTCTGCCAATTTATTTCTCTTGAATTCAATGCAAGTATAAAATTTAACTAAACGGCTTTGGTTCCGGGTACCGGAAAATAATTCTTCGTTTAAGGTTAAGAGCTTTTCGAATTTATTGAGCCATTTATTTGGATCGTTAACTAAATTGCAGTGATGGGCGATAAAATCGGGAATTTGGGAATGTGTAATAGCGAAGGAACGGTATAGCAATAGTTGGCAGTATTCGTCATTGGTCTGCTTTGTTGTTTTTTCAATATCGAAAAGGTGGTCGAAATCGTCGGTAACTTTTACGGACGAGAATTGCACGAAAGGTGCAGATTCCTTCATGAGATAGCGATCCATAACAATAAAAAATATGATTAATAAAGGTAATTACAAAATCATCATCAGAGTGCCTAAATGATAGTATTTAAAGCAAAAATTCTTCACCTACATTTCGGAATTACCACATTTTTATTGCTTTTTCATCATCTTACGAAAATAAGGAATTGTAATGCAAAAATCAATAGAAAGTTATCAACAAAGATTAAATATTAATGCAAAATTTTTAATTTCAGTAAAGGGTGTACCAAAAAAGAAAATCACTTCAGATTTTATCTGAAGTGATTGATGTTAAAAAAATGATTTTTAGATTACATAAGCATCTACGGCTTTGTTCAATTCTTCATTGACGATTTTGGCGTAAATCTGTGTAGTTGAAATGTTTTTATGATCTAAGAGCTTGCTAACGTGTTCAATCCGCATTCCTTTATTTAAAGCCATAGTGGCAAATGTATGTCGGCTCAAGTGAAAGGATAATGAGAACGGAAATTTCAAATCTTTTCCTAATTTTCTTAAGTGAGTTCCGCAAATTGTATTGCAGCTGCCAATGATTGTATTTCGTTTTTCTTCAGATAATAAATGAAAATCTGCAGTTTTAATAGCGGGGAAAATAAAGATACCTTTTGATTGTCCTAAAGCACGATACTGGTCAATGATATCCTGTGCAGTTTTGCCAATTTTAAATGCATGAACTCTTCCAGTTTTTTCAATTTCCTTTCTGATGATTTTCTCTTGCTCATTATAATCATCCCAGGTTAGCGTTAAAACATCGGAAAAGCGAAGTCCACCAGCAGAAACTGAAAACATAAAAAGATCACGGTATAATTGAGCTTTAGATTTGGTTGTGAATTTTACGTCACGAAGCATTTTAAATTGTTCCTCTGTTAAAAATTGTCTTTTACTTGGTTCAGTTTCAAGATTAAGATATTTGAAAGGGTATAAGGTTTCTTCAATTAATTCCTCTTTCTGGGCGTATTTGAACATCATTGAAAGAACGATCATGCTTAGTTTTTGAGTAGTCTTATTGTTGCCGAATTTCTTTTGACAATAAAGCATATAATCTTCGAGCATCACAACAGTGATATCATCAAACATAAGATGATCATCCTTTACATATTCTTTGAACTTCTTAAGCTGACTGCAGTAGATGTCATATGTATTTACAGAGTATTTGGATTTGAGTTTTTCTAATCTGTTCTCGGAATATTTAAAGAAGGGTTGGCTATCTTTTCCTTTTACAGCTTCTTTCAGTCTCCGTGCACTTACTGTTCTGTGTTTTCTTTCGGTATCGGCAATTGTCGCTGCAGCATCGGCAAATTTTTGGGCCAGCATCGCGTTAACTCGTGAGCTATTTTTGAAGTTCTTTCTGAGTTTGTGTTCTTTTTCATCCCATTGGCTAGGCAATGCTTTTACACCTGTTGAAATAAATTTTGACTGTCGATTCTGAATCAACCGGATATAAATAGGGCAAAGGCCGTCTTTATCTTTTTGCTGTGTTCTAAAAACAAATTTAACTGATGCCATGATAAAATAAATTTAGAGGTGTTAAACTAAAAATGTATATTTGTGCAATGCAATGCAAACGGCTGATATATAGGATATTCAATCGGGTGCAAAGTAAAACAAAGGTACAACATTTGGTTCAACAAATACGTTTTTTCTATGCTTTTTTTTACTTTTTGTTGCATAGTTAAAAAACAGAAATCCTTATATAATAGGCATTTAAGAGCAAAATGGCTAATTAAGTTTGATATGTTGGATAACACTCAAATATACGCACATTTTCCAAAGAACCAAGAATTTTTTAACATAAATTAAGTAGATAGCGTAATATATTGTTTTATAGTGAATTATATGTAAATTTGTATTGCGTATTATGAATTGATTTACCATAATTCAGCCGAATTTATTGAGTTTTTAAGAAATTTTAACATATACAAAAAACGAAGCGCTTTTGAATGGTTTTAATCACTTAAATATCTTAGAATAAATTTGATTGTTGAGTAGAAGAATGCATCGTATTTTTCTCATCGCAAAATATAGGGGAGTATTTACTTTTTTGCCTAAGTGCAGAAATTTCTAGAAAGCATAACAGCTTTCGTAACGGAAAGGGAAGCATCTTTTAAATTGCGAAACTAAAAAGACCGCTTCCGAAAAAGCAGTCTTCAAAGAGCAATATTTTCTTGTGAAATTAAGGCATTTTTTATTTAATTTTAATGCTCATCCCAAACATAAAATTGGTTCCGGCTTGCGAAAAGTACATGGGTCCATCATACACAAAGCCGTTGTTTACATAAATCTTGTTGAAAATATTATTGAGCAGGAATTTGAAATCGATTTCCGTTTTTTGGATATTCAATGTATATTTTGCATTAAAGTCGGTTAGCCAGTAATCTTTCAATTGTAAATTCTCGTTGTTCGTGTTGTCAAGAAACTGTTTTCCAACGTATTGATTTTGAATACCCAAACTTAATTTCTTATTTGGAATGTAATTCATAGAGAAATTTCCGATGAAGTTTGGGGAGAAAGAAATGGGGGTATCTCCCAAGATTTCAATTCCTTTCGAAGTTTCGTTTTTAAAGCTTTTATTTTCGTTCTTACTCAAGGTTAAGTTCCCCGAAAGGTTCACCTTTTCTGAAAGTTGCGCTAGTGCGCCCAATTCTATTCCCATTCGGTAACTTTGCCCGGAATTCACCCGAATAAATTCTCCTACATTATTGATCTGCCCGTTTAAGACAAGCTGATTCACGTAGTTCATATAATAAAGATTCCCGGTGAAGGAAACTTTCCCTGTATTTTTCTCGATTCCCGCTTCGAAATCGTAGAGTTTTTCTGCTTCTGTTTGCGGGTTTGCAAAAAGATCATCCCGATTTGGTTCCCGATGCGCAATGGCTGCGGAAATAAAAATTTTACCTGCCGGGATTTTATAATTAATTCCTGCTTTTGGGTTAAAGAAGGTCCATTTCTTATCGAGATTAACACCTTCATCATCTCCTTGCTGTACAATTTTGGTGTCGTAGGTGATGTTTCTGAGCTGCAGATCTCCGAAAAACTCAAAACGGTTTTTGGTAACGATAAATTTCGCAAATCCCGCCACTTCATTTTTCACCGAGTTGTTTCTGTAATATTCATGTTCATTGATTTGTGGGAAATACACTCCTGTTACATTTCCAAAATGACGCCCATAATATTGATTACCAACCAATCCAAAATTCACATCCAAGTTTTCAAATTTCCCGTATAATGTTGAAACTACTCCATAAAAATCATTATCCAGCCATTTTTTTCGGATGAAATCGGTTTTTTTAATCTCGGTGCCATTTTCGAAAATATTGGGAAGATTGTATTTTGAAAATTTAGCATCTTGTTTGTAATTTTCGTAATAACCTTTTCCTTTGGTGAAGTGGATAGTAGTTGCCAAATTCCAACGGTCGTTCAGTTCCTGCTCCCACAAAAGCTGATAATGATTTTGTCGGTAATTATCGGTTTCATTATTATAAAAACCAATAATATTTTCCCAGTTCGCATCATAGATCGCTCCGGAGTAGTTGAATTTTGGGTTGGTCTCCCAAGTGGCTTTATCGATTCCGTTCCAGGCTTGGTATGTTTTTTCTTTTCCTCCAAAAGCCATCAAACGGACTTTTGTTTTATTTTCCTCAAAAAGTGCAGTGAAATTATAGGAATTCAAATCTGAAAATGCACGATCGATATAGCCATCTGAATGGATTTTCGTGTAGCGTCCCAAGAGTGACAGTCGGTCTTTCCAGAATTTTCCCGAACCGATTTCGGCGGAGTATTTATAGGTGTTAAACGATCCGTAGCTGTTGTCGGATTTTATATAAAACTTATCCTCCGGATTTTTAGAAATCACGTTGACGCTCGCTCCAAAGGCCGAAACTCCGTTAGAAGATGTACCTACACCGCGCTGAATGATGATTTGTGAAGCCGAACTGGTAAGATCCGGAACATTCACGAAAAAAGTTCCTTGGGATTCCGAATCATTGTACGGAATGCCGTTCATCATAACATTGATGCCATTTCCACCAACACCACGAATTCTGAAACCGGTGTAACCCACGCCGTTTCCGGCATCCGAAGTGGAAATAACCGAAGTTTGGTTTTTCAGCAAGATTGGTAAATCCTGACCAAGGTTTTTGTTCCCTAAATCTTTTTCTACATTAATGATTTCTTTGGAAACAGGAAGTCTTTTTGTGAAATTCACACTTTCGATTTCGTGAATTTTCAAAGTGTCTTGCGTAGTTTGTGCAAGGTAAAAAGGACCAGCGAAAAGTCCTAAAAAAATAAATCCTTTCATTCTTTTAATTTTAGAGATTAATTGAATAAAAGGGGGAGATCAGGTGATGTAGCAATTTGGTCGATGTAACAGTGCTGCAATTATTGGCAAACTGCTAAAATTTCTCATTGCTACATTTGCAACGCGTCCCTAAACAGCATTACCTGTTCCAGGTTCATTGGGTGTAATCTCAGCCTTTTACAGCACCCCTTTAATTTCGTCGGCGAAAATACAATATTTTTAATTAATATGCATTATTATTAACGTCAATGTAAAAATAATTTTTTCCGTCTTTAGTCACTTCGAATAATCGTGCGAGTTTCCAGCTGAAATTCCTTTTGATATCATTGTATTCAAAAGGGATGATAACCTTATTGTTCACATCGATCACCCCGAATTTATTATTCTTGGATGCAATAATCATTGGGTTTTTCAAATCGTCGCCCTCCAAAATGTGCAGGTAATCGTATTGCGGATAAATGGTGAACTGGCGATAGTCACCGGGGTTTTCGAACTTTGAATCTTCGATAATCCCGTAAGAATTGTTGAGGATGTACGCATGAAAAAGTTGGGTAACGTAAGGCAAATTGCATTTTCCCAAATCGCTGTTTTTGTATAGGTAAACCCGCTTTCCGCTGCTATCAATCCGGAAATCCAAGTTGTTGATGCGCACCGATGCATATTTGTTGGAGCCGTATTTTCGGACTTTTTCATTCGGAGAATTCAGCAGGTTACAGTCTTCAGTAAAAAAGCCGACATTGCTGTATTGATGAGGAATAATTGTTTTACCTTTTTGATTAATAAAGCCGTATTTACCATTGATTTTCTGAGGAATCAATGCCGGAATTGAATCATTAAATTTAACAAGATCCGGATTGCTTTTTGCTACAACAGTTTTTTGATGAAGATTTTTTTTCTGGGCAAAAACCAGTATCACTAAACAATAAAAAAAGAGGCTAAACAGATATTTCATGAAAAAATTTTTGCAAACTTAAAGCCAAAAATACATTTTTAAATATTTCTGAAAACGGAAAATGCTATTGCGATGCCCAAAAGAATGAGGATTGCTAGCGGATTGAAGAATAATTTTCGGGTTTGGGGAAAATAATAACGAAGTGGTTTGGTATTCAATGCAATTGCTAAAATAACGTAAGGTATTAGATTGACAAACAGCGCATTATACTCAAACGCTTTTTTGATATTTAAGTGCAATAATTCATGCATCGCTCTTTGGGAACCACATCCGGGACAAAGATATCCTGTGAAAAAAAATATCGGACACTTCAAAAAATAGCTGCTGCTCTGAGGGTTAAAGCTATAAAAAACAACTCCCAAACCCATGAAAATCAGAGCAAATACGGCTAATTTTAAGTGTTTCTTCATCATGATGAAAAGTATGGTGCCCGAATGGTTTCGATTCTCAGAAACCTTTGTTTGCAAATGTTTTAATTGAAATTTTTCTAAAAATAATAAAAAATAGATGGAAAGCATCATATTTATATTAAATCTAAATGATTTTAGTCATCATTAAATGTAAAAATTCGTATTTTTGAACTTCTTAATTTTCAACAAAAAATATACGAATATGACTTTTGACATTGATATGATCAGAAAGGTGTATGAGCGTTACCCAGAAAGAGTTGCGAAAGCACGTGAAGTAGTGGGTAAACCTCTTACATTATCAGAAAAAATCCTTTACACTCACCTGTGGGAAAGGAATCCAACCCAAAGTTATGAAAGAGGAAACTCCTACGTAGATTTTGCTCCGGATCGTGTAGCAATGCAGGATGCGACCGCTCAGATGGCGCTTCTACAATTTATGCAAGCCGGCAGAACGAAAGTAGCAGTTCCTTCTACAGCACACGCAGATCACCTTATTCAAGCTAGAGTAGGTGCGGAAGCGGATTTGCAAGAAGGTATCAACAAAAACTCTGAAGTATTCAATTTCTTAAGCTCTGTTTGTGATAAATACGGAATCGGTTTCTGGAAGCCGGGTGCGGGAATTATTCACCAAGTAGTTCTAGAAAACTATGCTTTTCCAGGTGGAATGATGATCGGTACCGATTCTCACACCGTAAACGCGGGGGGGTTAGGAATGGTAGCAATCGGTGTTGGTGGTGCTGATGCGGTAGATGTAATGGCAGGAATGGCTTGGGAACTTAAAATGCCTAAATTAATCGGAGTAAAATTGACTGGTAAACTCAACGGATGGACTTCTGCAAAAGATGTTATCTTAAAGGTTGCCGGAATTTTAACCGTAAAAGGCGGTACAGGTTGCATCGTAGAATATTTCGGTGAAGGTGCGGAAAACCTTTCTGCTACTGGTAAAGGAACCATCTGTAATATGGGTGCTGAAATCGGTGCTACAACTTCTACTTTCGGTTATGACGATTCGATGAGAAGATATTTAGCGGCAACCGGCAGACAAGATGTGGTTGATGCAGCGGATAAAATCGCAGAACATTTAACAGGAGATGCAGAGGTTTATGCAAATCCAGAACAATATTTCGATCAGGTTATTGAAATTAATTTGGATGAATTGGCACCGCACTTAAATGGACCTTTCACTCCGGATTTGGCTACGCCTGTTTCAGAATTCAGAGCGAAAGCTGAAGCAAACGGATGGCCACTTGATGTAGAATGGGCTTTGATCGGCTCTTGTACCAACTCGTCTTACGAAGATCTTTCCAGAGCAGCTTCTATCGTGGAAGATGCTGTTGCTAAAGGTGTTAAACCAAAAGCAATCTTAGGAATTAACCCGGGTTCTGAGCAAGTGAAATTCACTGCTGAAAGAGATGGTTTCCTGGATTCTTTCAGAAAATTCGAATCTGCTAGAATCTTTACCAACGCTTGCGGTCCTTGTATCGGACAGTGGGATAGAGAAGGTGCTGATAAAGGCGAGAAAAACTCCATCATTCATTCATTCAACAGAAACTTTGCAAAAAGAGCCGATGGTAACCCAAATACCCATGCTTTCGTAGCTTCTCCGGAAATGGTAGCAGCTGTTGCAATTTCGGGTAGATTAGATTTTAACCCAATCACAGATACTCTAACTAACCAAAACGGCGAGCAAATCAAACTGGACGAACCGAAAGGTGCAGAGCTTCCAGCTAGAGGATTTGCGGTGGACGATAACGGTTATCAAGCGCCTTCAGAAGATGGTTCAGGAGTTCAGGTTGTAGTAAACCCAGACTCCGACAGACTTCAATTGTTGCAACCTTTCCAACCTTGGGATGGACAAAACATTACCGGCGCAAAAGTATTAATCAAAGCTTTCGGAAAATGTACTACTGATCATATTTCTATGGCAGGTCCTTGGTTGAAATACCGTGGTCATTTGGATAATATTTCCAACAATATGTTGATCGGCGCTGTAAATGCTTACAACATGGAAACCAATAAGGTTAAAAATCAACTGACTGGTGAGTATGGCGAAGTTCCTGCAGTAGCAAGAGCTTACAAAGCTGCCGGCGTTCCTTCTATCGTGGTGGGTGATCAAAACTATGGGGAAGGTTCTTCAAGAGAGCATGCTGCCATGGAACCAAGACATTTAGGAGTAAAAGCAGTGTTGGTGAAATCATTTGCACGTATCCACGAAACGAACTTGAAAAAACAGGGTATGTTGGCTCTTACTTTTGTTGATGCCGAAGAATACGATAAAATCCGTGAGGACGATACCGTGAATTTCTTGGATTTAGATCAATTCGCACCAGCTCGCCCATTACAACTAGAGTTTGTTCATGCGGATGGAACCAAAGATTTAATCTTGGCAAACCACACTTATAATGAGCAGCAAATCGGTTGGTTTAAAGCAGGTTCTGCACTGAATTTGATCGCTGAAGAAGCGAAAAAGAACGCATAATTCTTTTTTTAAATCATAAACCAAAACCGTTCAAGAAATTGAGCGGTTTTCTTTTGCAAGTGTAACAAGTATCATGTTTTCTCTACTAAACATTTAAACTATTTTTGCCCACTTAAATTGTAAACATGAAGAAAAGTTTATTTGTACTTTCACTCGCAGCATCAGTTTTCACTTTTGCACAGCAGAAACCCAAAACCGAAAAAGAAACCCAAATTGAAGGTGTAACGATAACGGCGACCAAAAAAGCGGTGGAACAGAAAGCCGACCGTACCATTTTCGATTTTTCGGAACAGCCAACGCTGAACTCCGGAACTTTGATGGAAGGTGTAAAAAAGCTTCCGGGATTGGTGGTAACCGACATTGCCGGAATGATGTATCAGGGAAAACTGTTAGCGGTTTTTATGGATGGGCGTCCGCTGAATATTTCAAGTAACGAACTTCAGGGATTTTTAGATGGAATGCCTGCAAATGCTGTTGAAAGAATTGAAATTATCACGCAACCCGGCGCAGAATTCCCTGCAACGTCAGGAGGTGCCATTCTGAATATCATTA
The DNA here is from genome assembly GCA_001403755.1 of Chryseobacterium senegalense. GTDB lineage: Bacteria > Bacteroidota > Bacteroidia > Flavobacteriales > Weeksellaceae > Kaistella > Kaistella senegalense. The sequence continues at coordinate 151,548 of CYUH01000015.1, forward strand.
CTTCAAAATCTGCAAAAAATTATTTATCTGCAACGTATTCAGGGAATTATAGTTTTACCAACTATGATAAATACAGAAGCAGAACCAACAATTCTTTAAGTTTAAATGCGAAAAATAAATTTTTCGGATGGCAGCTGAATGTGGGTCAAAACTACCGCGAAAATATGATGCTTGGAAATCTTGACAATCTTTCTACCACTTATACAGATGGTATCAGAAGAGGGTATTTTGCAAAAGCAGCCATGACTTTTGACCTTGGACTTGACCGACTTTTATTGAACTACGATATTTATCACAACAACAACGATAATTACACCTTAGGACAAGGAACGTATTTTGGAAACCCATACACGCGCGAAGATGATGCTGCAACTTTAAACTGGCGAAACGAAGCTGTCGTAACATATCAGAAAAGATTTGCCGACAAAGCCAAGAAATTGGATTTCAAATATTATTACAGTAACTCTAAGTCTGATTTTTCACAGTTCAGCAGAAATTTCAACACCAATACGCTTGAAAATGAATCGGATATGAATGTTTCTACCTTTAAAGTAGATTATTCTCAGCCGGTGAAAATCTTGGACGAAGGGAAAGTCAGCATTGGTGGTTTATATGAAATGCAGAAATTTGATACTCAAAGTTTCGGTTTTACCAACCTCGATTATCAAAGACAAACTGCTTCAAGTTACGTAGAATTGCAGGCAAAACTGAAAAAGTTTGATTTCACTTTGGGAACAAGAGCTGAAGATTATGATATTTCTGGAATTACAAGCTACAAAGACACCTTAAATGTTGTTCATACGGATAATTTAACGCCTTTCAAAAAATTTAAGCTGTTCCCGAATGCAAGTATTCAGTACAGCTTTATGCAGAGGGTTTATTTGGCTTTGAATTACAACAAGAAAATTAATTTACCAAGTATTTCAGCGCTGAATCCGAACAACACCACTTATCAGAACGGTAATTCCACCACTGCCGGAAACCCGAATCTTCAGCCAACAATATTTGATAATTATGAAATCAAAATTTCAGCGTTTGATTATGCCTTTATCGGTTATAATGTAAACGTGGCTAAAAATCAGGTCATGCAGATTATGACGAGAGAAACGGAAACCGATCCGGACACAGGAAAAACCAACGATTATATCCTGAACAGACAGATGAATATTTCCGAAATGACAATTCAGAACTTTAATTTGGGATTGCCGATTCCGTTGATGATTTTCAGTAAACCGCTAAGCGAAATCATGAAGTTTAACTTTAATCCTGATAAAATCAACTTTATTTATTTGTACGCGGCTTATCAGAAACACATTATCCCGGACTTGAAAACCAAAGGATTCTGGATGTTCAACATCAATTCTCAGTTTATGCTTCCGAAAGATGTAAAGTTGGCCATCAATTATTTCGTTCTTGCTGCCAAAGGAAACTACTATTATTACGAAGCCGTAAAACCTGTCGGAAATAATGTTGACATAACGATTTCGAAAAAATTCATGAAAGACAGGCTGAATGTTTCCGTGTTTGCAAATGATATTTTCAACGGACAGCAAATGGCTTTCCGTTCGGTTTTCAGACAGCCTTATCCATTTCTTTCGAACAAAATGGATTCACGAAATTTTGGATTCTCCGTTAACTACAAAATTCCTACAAAAAACAAACTTGCTAAAGAGGCACCCAACATGCTGAACCAGGAGAAAAAAGAAGACAATGGTGGCATTCTGAATTCGGGACAGTAATTTTAGAATTATTGTATAATGAAAAGTTTAAAAGTTGGAGAAATTTCTCCAACTTTTTTTATTATGTTCAATTTTTGAACATAATAATCAACCTTCACACGCCTTCCAAACCGCATCATTCTGCGGAACAGGCGCCGTGATTTCTAAGTTTTCTTTCATTACGGGATGAATAAATTCTAACTTTCTTGCGTGAAGATGTATTCCGCCATCGGGATTGGATCGGGCTGCACCATATTTTAAATCGCCCTTTATCGCAGCGCCAATTTTAGAGAGCTGCGCACGAATTTGGTGATGTCTTCCGGTTTCTAAATCGATTTCCAGAAGCTGGAAATTATCAAGAACCTTGATGATTTGGTAATTAAGAATCGACTCTTTTGCGTTATCAGTTGGTTTTATGAAAACTGTTGCTTTGTTGGTTTTCTCGTTCTTCTGTAGATGGTGAACGAGCCTTTGGCTTTGCGGAATCATGGTTTTCTGCACAACAGCCCAGTACGTTTTTTTTATTTCTCGATTTTTCACCATTTGGGTTAGCCTCGTCAAAGCTTTAGACGTTTTTGCATAAATCACGAGTCCGGAAGTTGGTCTGTCGATTCTGTGAACAAGCCCGAGGAAAACATTTCCGGGTTTTTGGTCTCTTTTTTTTATGAAATCTTTGATCAAATCGAGCAGCGATGCATCGCCAGTTTTGTCGCCTTGAACAAGTTGGCCGGCTTTTTTGTTGATGATAAGCAGATGATTGTCTTCAAAAACAATTTGTTGATCGATAGAATTGTCAGATTCGCGCATGGATGATTTTTCGGATTCCAAAATTACAACAAAAATAGAGAATTGAAATTCTCCTCACTTTTAATGTTTCACTTCAAGTATTTCTCTAAAAATATTCTTTGAGAATCAAACGCAATATCGTCCAGATCGATTTGTTCTTTACGCAACCAAACGGCTTCCGAAATTTCCGAAATTTCCAGATTCACTTCGAATTTTTGTTTTATATTGTATTCGTAAAATAAATCTAAAGTGTTGTAAATGATGTTTTTATATTCGTAAATATTCGGCATTGAGGCCAAGTATTTCAATTGAGAAATATCAACGTTAAGCTTCATTTCTTCAAAAAGTTCTCGCACACAGGTTTCCTCAGCACTTTCTTTGGGATCCACAAATCCTCCGGCTAAATCGAGTTTTCCTTTTTTGGGTTCCTGGTTTCTGCGTGTGAACAGGATTTCATCACCATTTTTTATCAAAACGGCAACTGCACCGGCAACATTATGAAAAAGGACAAAGTCGCATTCCGAACAGTGCCATTTTTTTTCACCATCCCATTTCAGGCTTTGTTGCCCACATTTCGGACAAAATCTAAGATCCTTCATTTATGATTTATTTCTAGGATGATAATTTAGTATCACATCGCGAAGTTCTTCGTTTTTTAGATGCGTATAGATTTCGGTTGTTGTAATACTGGAGTGTCCCAACATTTCCTGAATGTATCGCAAATCGGCACCATTTTGCAAAAGATGCGTGGCAAATGAATGCCGGAAGGTGTGCGGAGAGATTTTCTTATTGATGCCTGCTTTTTCGGTGAGTTCTTTAATGATAATAAAAACAATTACCCTAGACATGGCCGATCCCCGACTGTTGAGAAACAGAATATCTTCGCATTTTTTATTGATTTTATATTTCGACCGAACATCGCGGATATAATCTTTGATTAATGTTGAGGTGTAAGTTGCCAACGGAACAAAACGCGATTTGTCGCCTTTTCCGTCAACTTTTAGGTAAGATTCCTTGAAATTGATATTCGAAATTTTGAGGTCGATTAATTCGGAAACGCGTAAACCGCAACCATACAAAACCTCGATCATGCATTGATTTCTTTTCCCTAAATCCGTTGATAAATCGATAGCTTTGATAATTCTGTTGACATCTTCGAAAGTTAAAGTATCCGGAAGATAAAGACCAAGTTTCGGACCTTCGATGAGTGTTGCAGGATTGTCGGTTCGCACTTCATCGTCCACGAGATATTTAAAAAAAGCTTTTATTGAGGAAATCCATCTTGCTTGTGATCGCTCACTGAATTTAAGCTTAGAACGTTGAAAAATATACTCCTGAATATCGTCGTAAGAAATCTCTAAAAGCCCTTTATTTTCGAGTTCTAATTCGCAGTAATCGCGGAGTTTTTTGATGTCGCGAAGGTAGGCGTCAAGTGTGTTTTCAGAGAAATTTCTTTCAAACCTCAGGAAATTTTCAAAATCTTTAATTTTTTCATCCCACGTCATTGTGTCATTGTGTTTTAATTTTTATAAATTTTCTTTTGAAATTTTCACAATTTCAATTCCATGGTTTTTCAAAAAGTTAATTCCGTCATTATCGGAATAATTATCTGTAAAAACAACTCTGCTGATACCGGCTTGCAGAATCAATTTGCTACACTCCTTGCATGGTGACAGAGTTAGGTATAGCGTGGCGTTCCTCGCGGATTGTGTGGAACCTGCGAGTTTCAGGATAGCATTGGCTTCCGCGTGAAGGACAAACCAATGGGTTTTTCCGGCTCCGTCTTCGCAGCAGTTGTCGAAGCCAGATGGTGTTCCATTATACCCATCGGAGATGATCATTCGGTCTTTTACGATTAATGCGCCGACCTTTTTTCTTTCGCAATAGGAGAGTTTTGCCCATTCCATGGCCATTTTCAGGTAAGCTTTATCGAATTTCGTTGGTTCCAAAAATTGTGAATTTCTAAATTTATTACTGATGCTATTTAGCTGAAAGAAGGTTTTCTTTTCTCTAAAAACGCGGCTACTCCTTCTTTTTTATCTTCCATTTCGAAGAGCTCTCCGAAAGATTTTATTTCAGTTTCAAAGCCCCTATCGGTATCAGATAGATTCACTGCAGCAATTGCTTTTGCAATTCCCAACGGCGAATTTTGTGAAATCAACGTTGCCAATTCTTTTGTTTTTGATAAAAGATCTTCCAAACTAAAAACTTCGTTTACCAAGCCGATTTCTTTTGCCCTTTGCGCAGAAATCATTTTTGCAGAAAAGATTATTTCGTTCGCAAGACCTTTGCCCACCAGTTTTGGTAGTCTTTGTGTGCCGCCATAGCCAGGAATTAATCCCAAAGTTACCTCTGGTAATCCCAATTTTGCATTGTCCGATGCATAGCGGATGTGGCAAGCCATAGCCAATTCTAATCCTCCACCTAATGCAAATCCATTCACCGCCGCTATAACCGGTTTGCTGAGATTTTCGATCTTATCAAAAAGAATGGATTGTCCTTTTCTTGCTAATTCTTCGGCAGCGGCAGTTCCGAAATCCGAAAATTCCTTAATATCGGCACCCGCTACGAAAGATTTTTCGCCACTTCCAGTCAAAATGATCGCACGGATATTTTGATCGGAATCTAATTCAGTAAATGCATCACTTAATTCCTGAATTGTCTGTGAATTAAGGGCATTTAAGCTTTGTGGTCGATTGATGATAACGGTTGCTAGTTTACCTTTCGCTTCTATGATGATATTTTGGTAATTCATACTGACAAATGATTATTTCTTACTGTGCAAATTAGCAAATTTTTATTAGGAATAAAAAAAATAAATGCGCACGAGTTTTATTTTAAATGAATTTTTAAATATATTATTCAGGTAATTTTGAATGGTTCATCATATTCATATCAATATTCACTTGCAATCCCATCGCGATTTTCATTCCGAGTTCAATATTCGCTCTGAAAAAATGGCAAAGTTGTCGATTGATGATCTCTTCTTTTTTCAGCCCAGTGATTCCCTTCATCGATCCGATGATATTAGAAACAAGATTTTCCCGATCTTGAGGATTCATTGCTTTGGTGTAAAATAAACCAGGTTGGGTGTAGTGATCGTCATCGTTTTCGTTTCTGTTGAAATTTGCAACAGTAGTATTGTCCAAATCGTATTCGAAATTTTTGTAGGCGGAATCGGGTTTGATTTCATCGAAACTATTCGGGTAATAATTTGGAGCATCCTTATAGCCACTTGAATCTGCCATAAATCCATCTCGTTGGTAATTGTTGACCGCAAACGGACAACGGTTCACTTCCAATTGATGAGAATTTACCCCAACTCTATAGCGATGCGCATCACGATAAGAGAACAATCTTCCTTGCAACATTCGATCTGGTGAAAAACTAATTCCATTAATCAAATTGCTCGGTGAAAAAGTAGATTGTTCCACATGAGCAAAATAGTTATCCGGGATTTCGTTGAGTTCCATTTCGCCTACTTCGATCAATGGAAATTCGTTTTGGAACCAAACTTTCGTTACATCGAAAGGATTCCAACGGAACTCCTTAGCTTGCTCTTCAGTCATTACCTGGATGTACATGGTCCATTTTGGGAAATCGCCGTTTTCGATTGCGTTTACCAAATCTTCTTGCGCAAAATCTGGATTTTCACCTCTCATTTTCACTGCTTCATCATTGGTGAAATTTTTAATTTGTTGCTGGGTTTTGAAATGGAATTTCACCCAAACTCTTTCATTTTCAGCATTAATCATTGAAAAAGTATGCGATCCAAAACCGTGCATGTGCCTATAACCATAGGGTGTTCCGCGGTCAGACATCAGAATAAGAACTTGGTGCAGCGATTCCGGATTTAAACTCCAGAAATCCCACATCATTGTAGCACTTTTCAGATTTGTTTTAGGAACTCTTTTTTGGGTATGGATAAAATCCGGGAATTTTTTAGCATCTTTAATAAAGAAAACGGGCGTGTTATTTCCTACCAAATCCCAATTTCCATCTTCTGTATAAAATTTTAAGGCAAAACCTCGAGGATCTCTTTCAGTATCTGCACTGCCTTTTTCGCCTCCTACGGTAGAAAAACGGGCAAACATTTTACATTCGTTTCCTACTTTGGAAAACAATTTGGCTTTGGTATATTTAGAAATATCATTGGTTACTGTAAACTTTCCGTAAGCGCCACTACCTTTGGCGTGAACAACTCTTTCCGGAATTCTTTCGCGGACGAAATGCGCCAAATTTTCTTGTAAGATAAAATCTTGTAACAAAACTGGGCCTCTAGCACCAACTGTTTGTGAATCTTCATGTTCAAAATATGGTGCTCCTGAGCTGGAGGTGAGTTTTTTAAATTCCATTCTTTCTATTTTTTACGTTAACAAATTTATGAAATTCCGAATAGGAATCTCTTGCTTTTTGGTTAAATTAAAGAAAACATAAGTATCTTTGTCATAGACAAAATTAATCAGATGAACATTCAACAATTAGAATATCTTATCGCAGTCGATAAATATAAACATTTCGGAAAGGCAGCACAAGCTTGCTTTATTACTCAGCCCACACTCAGCGCAATGATCCAGAAGTTTGAAGATGAGTTGGATGTGAAGGTTTTTGATCGAACTACACACCCAATTCGCACGACTGATGTTGGTGCTCAAATTATTGAAGAATCCAAAAGAGTGATTGATGCTGTAAATGAACTGAAAAACAGAGCGAATCTCCTCAATAACGTTTTAGCGGGAAAATTAAACCTCGGGATTATTCCGACGATTTCTAGTTTTATTCTTCCTTCAGAAATTTTTAATTTTCTTCAAAATCATCCGAAAATTGAATTGAATGTGAAGGAAATGACTACCGATAGCATTATCAAAGCTCTAAAATCCGGAGAGCTGGATGCCGGAATTATCGCCACTCCTTACGATGCGGCCTCTGAGTTTTACCAACAGTTTCTGTTTAATGAAGAATTGATGATTTACTCGTCGGAAGATTTAAAGAAAGATTCTTTTGTAGCACCGGAAGATATCGACAGCAACAAAGTTTGGCTCCTCGAAGAAGGAAATTGCCTGCGAACCCAGTTCGAAAATATCTGCATGCTTAAAGAAAATTCGCTGAAACCAAAAAACCTGGAATTTTTGGCCTCAAATATCAATACTTTAATACAGATGGTAGATAAAGTGGGTGGCATTACCATTCTTCCCGAATTGGCGATTCCTCAGTTATCCGAAGAACAAAAATCGAAAATTTCCAGATTCCGAAAGCCATTTCCTTTTAGAGAAATCAGCTTGATTTATTACAAACCGACTTACAAGCAGAAAATCTTGGACGAAATGACGCAATCGCTGCAAAATTCGATGAATACGAAACTTAATTATAATCAAAACCCAGAAGATTTCATCAGCGTAAAACCTCAATAATTTAATCAAAAAATAAATTTTGCGGTTCAATAAATACTCTTTAAATTTGCAGTCGAATACTTTCAAGAGGAAAAATTTGAACTGATTGCAACCTCCATAAAAAATGCTAAAACAGAATTTCTATTTTAGTTTCTTTTGTAATCAATTCCTATTTTCTTTTTATTAATTATAAAATACAAAAGAAATGTCATACTTATTTACGTCTGAATCTGTTTCAGAAGGACATCCTGACAAAGTAGCAGATCAAATTTCTGATGCGCTGATCGATAATTTTTTAGCTTACGATCCCAACTCAAAAGTTGCTTGTGAAACCTTAGTAACAACCGGGCAAGTAGTGTTGGCGGGAGAAGTGAAATCGGAAGCTTATCTTGATGTGCAAGATATTGCTAGAAAAGTAATCAACGAGATTGGCTATACCAAAGGAGAATATATGTTTAATGGTGATTCTTGTGGAGTAATTTCTGCGATTCATGAACAATCGCCAGACATCAATCAAGGTGTTGATAGAGCTGCTGAACATGCAGATTTCGAAACGAAAGCTAATGCGCAAGGCGCCGGTGATCAGGGAATGATGTTTGGATATGCTACCAACGAAACCGAAAATTATATGCCACTTGCCTTGGATTTGGCGCATACTATTTTGAAAGAACTTTCTAGCTTAAGAAGAGAAAACAATGCCATCAAATATCTTCGTCCGGATGCAAAATCACAAGTTACGATTGAATATTCGGATGATCACAAACCTATCAGAATTGATTCTATCGTAGTTTCAACCCAGCATGACGATTTTGGAAGTGAGGAAGCGATGCTCGCTAAAATCAAAAAAGATATCATCGAAATTCTAATTCCGAAAGTTAAAGCTTTGCAGAAATTGGAAATTCAGGAGCTTTTCAACGATCAGATTAAATATCACATCAACCCAACCGGAAAATTTGTTATCGGCGGTCCGCACGGTGATACTGGTTTAACAGGCAGAAAAATTATTGTAGACACTTATGGCGGTAAAGGCGCTCACGGAGGTGGAGCATTTTCCGGAAAAGATCCTTCAAAAGTGGATAGAAGTGCGGCTTATGCGACAAGACATATTGCAAAAAATTTAGTTGCTGCAGGAGTAGCCGACGAAGTCTTGGTACAAGTTTCTTACGCTATTGGTGTGGCAGAACCTTGCGGACTTTTCATCAGTACCAACGGAACTGCGAAAGTAAACCTTACCGATGGAGAAATTGCAGAAAAACTGAAAAACATATTTGATTTGAGACCGTATGCCATCGAGCAAAATTTGAAATTAAGGAATCCGATATATCAGGAAACTGCTTCATATGGCCACATGGGAAGAGAATATTATGTGGGCAGTAAAACGTTCAACAAAGGTAAAAGTAACCAGAAAATTATTGAAAACCTGGAATTTTTCACATGGGAAAAACTCGACAAAGTTGACGAAATTAAGAAGGAATTCGGATTGTAATTTTTTAAATAATAATTTAAACTGCTTTATCCCAAACGATAAAGCAGTTTTTTTTAACTTTACCACGAAATAAATGAATTTATGAAGAAAATCTTGGCTTTTTCAATTTTGATGATGTTCCTTTCAACGGCTTTTGCGAAAGGTCAAATGACGATCCATAAAATGCTACATGCAGGATATATTTATCAAAATCAAAGCTTTGGCGAACTTGGTGGGCGGTTGCTTTTTTTGAATAATGATGATGTAATTTATCGCTTAGGTGCGGCTGCAATGATGGGCTCTGTAAACAAAGAGTTTGCAATTATCCCGAAGATACAAGGTGATATTTTGCTCAATTTTGAAAAAAATGTGGATCTGTATCACTCCTATTATTTCTTGGCAGGCACTGAAATTACCACCAAATATGCCGCTCCAAAAGTTGGAGTCTCCATGTTTGGACTTATAGATCTTACCGGAGGATATGCTTTTCCTCTCGATAAATCGGGGATTAACGGCAAAGAATTGAAAGGTTTCAATTTTAATTTTACCATCAATTTGCCAATAGTGATGTTGCATGATCTATTGAAATAACAGATATTGCGTAAATTTCTCAAATATTTTAACAAAGTATTAACTTTTTTACTATTTTTACATCCCGTATTTAATAAATCCAAGTCTATCGATCATATCTGTACTTCTAATTAATAGCCCGATATTCCCAAAATAACCCAATGAAAGATCTGGGTATTATTATCGGTTTATAAACAAAGTGCGTTATGAAAACACAAACTGATAGTACATTAATCTCCAAATATAAACAAGGATCGGAGCAAGCCCTGGCAATCCTAATAGAAAGACATCAGAAAGAACTTTTTTCATTTATTTATTATAAATTAATGGATGAAGATTTAGCAAATGATATTTTTCAGGATACCTTCATGAAAATTATTGTGACTTTGAAAGAAGGTCGCTACAACGAAGAAGGCAAATTTATGCTCTGGGCCAAAAGAATTGCCCATAATCTCATCATCGATCATTTCCGTTTGAAAACGAAGCATGCCAAAGTTTCTGAGACGACTTACGACAATGAGGAATTTTCTATTTTCGACCTGATTGCAGGAAAAGAAGAAAACGTAGAAGAAAAATTGGTAAGCCAGCAAATCCAAAATGATTTAATGAAAATGCTGGTTTGTCTCCCGGAAAACCAACAGGAAGTCATCAAATTGAGATTTTTTGATGGTTTAAGTTTCAAAGAAATCGCAGAACAAACCAATACCAGTATTAATACAACGCTTGGAAGAGTGCGTTATGCTTTGATCAACTTAAGAAAAATAATGGATGAAAATAAGATTATTTTAACAAGATAATAATATTTTAAAAAAACTTTCGTTTTTAGGGAAACAACTTTTTCGCCTATGAAAAAAATTGACACTTTAAACGAAAAACTTTTGAAACCAAAGAAACAAACAATTGATTTTCTCTTAAGTTATTCGAAAAGCATCGCAGTTTTGAAATCCAAAACTAAAAACCAAATTGTTTCCAAGAACTAATCTTAATCCTTAAATTTGTGCTGTATGAAAATTCAGCACATTTTTTTTGATCTCGATAATACACTTTGGGATCACCGCCGCAACGCTTATCTTACCCTGAAAGATATTTTCATTAGAGAAAAAGTAAGCGAAAAATACAACCTAAATTTTGAAGATTTCCACCGAGAGTATTTCACCATTAATGAGAGACTGTGGGAGCAAATTCGAGACGGTGAAATTGATAAAGATTACCTCAGAAAACATCGATTTTATGATTCATTCCTGTTTTTCGGAATTGATGATCTCGAGCTCGCTCAGCTTTTTGAAGACAATTTTCTTGATGAAATTCTAAATTATAACGACCTGGTGGAAGGTGCATTCGATTTGTTGGAATATCTTTCCGGTAAAAATTACCAACTCCACATTCTTTCCAATGGTTTCATGGAGGTAACGTACCGCAAATGCGAACTTTCCGGAATTAAGAATTATTTTAAAACCATTACCAGTGCAGACGAAATCAATATCAGAAAGCCACATCCTGAAATCTACGAATATGCGCTGAACAAAGCCGGTGCAGAAAAAGAAAAATCAATGATGATTGGCGACGACTGGATTGCCGATGTTGAAGGCGGTAAATCTTTCGGACTAAAAGTAATTTTCTTCGATGTATTCAACGATAATTATAAAGCGCCGGACGTTACTGTGATTAAAAAACTGTCGGAAATAAAGACTTTGCTCTAACAAAAACACCTTTCGTCACTGAAAGGTTTTTTTATTTTTATTGCGAAGTTTCTTTACATTCCTAAACTTTCACGAACTCTTTTCAGCGTTTCTGAAGCTACTTTTCGGGTTTTATCGGCGCCTTGTTGAAGTTTCTCGTCGAGTTCCTGCAAATTGTTCATGTAATAAGAGAAAAGTTCTCTTTCCTTAGCGTATTTGGTGAGAATTAAGCTTAAAAGTTCATTTTTAGCATGTCCGTAACCGAAATTACCTGCAAGATATTTTTGCTCCAGAGCTGCAGTTTCATCGGCTGTTGCAATAAGTTTATAAATCGCAAAAACCTTGTCTGTCTCAGGATCTTTTGGTTCTTCCAGAGTTTTAGAGTCGGTTTCAATTCCCATAACCTGTTTCTTCAGTTCTTTTTCCGGAAGAAAAATATTGATGATGTTACCTCTTGATTTACTCATCTTCTGTCCGTCGGTTCCGGGAACATATTTGGTGTCTTCCTGAAGTTCCGCATTCGGTAACACAAAAACTTCACCCATTTGATGATTGAATCTCGCGCCCATGTCACGCGCCATTTCCAAATGTTGCAATTGGTCTTTGCCCACAGGAACCACTTCTGCGTCATAAAGCAGAATATCTGCAGCCATTAAAACGGGATAGGTGAAAAGTCCGGCGTTCACATCCTCCAGACGGTCGGCTTTATCTTTGAAAGAATGCGCCAAAGTAAGCCTCTGATAAGGGAAAAAGCACGAAAGGTACCATGAAAGTTCACATACTTCCGGAATGTCGCTTTGTCTGTAGAAAAAAGTCTTTTCGGTATCTAAACCGCATGCAAGCCAGGCAGCAGCAATTTCATAGGTGTTTTTTTTCAGTTCAGCAGCATTTTTTATCTGGGTTAAAGAATGCATGTTGGCGATGAAGAGAAAAGATTCGTTTTCAGATTTTTTCGACAGTTCGATTGCAGGAATAATTGCGCCCAAAAGGTTTCCCAAATGGGGTGTTCCTGTAGCCTGTATTCCGGTGAGGATTCGTGACATATATTATAAAATTCTGGTTAAAAATAAGTGATAAACTGCTTTATCAAAAGCGTTTTGCAAAAATAGGGAAATAAAAAACTTCAGACAATTGCTGAAGTTTTTCTTTAATATTTTTAAAAATCCAGTCCGTCTGGAAATGCTTTCTTTCTGAAAATCAGCAGTAAAATTCCACCAACGGTAATTGCAGAATCAGCAACATTAAAGATGTATTTGAAAAACTCAATATGCTTGCCGCCTATAAGTGGCCAGCTTTCCGGTACCCACCAGTCTACGAGAGGGAAATGCAGCATATCGACTACACAGCCTTTCATGAAATGCGAGTAACCTTCACCAAACGGTACAACTTTCGAAATTCCGCCGTAATCGATCCAGTGGTTCACGCTTTCGTCGTACACCGTGCCGCTGTCGAAAATCATTCCGTAGAACATTCCGTCAATTAAATTTCCGATAGCGCCCGCAAAAATCATCGCCATTGGGATGAGAAGGTAATTGCTGTGGATGCCTTCTTTCAGCCATTTTCTGAAAAGATAAACCATGCCGCCAATGAGGAAAACACGGAGGATCACCAAAGCATATTTACCCAGCAGGCCGCCAAAATGAAAGCCGTACGCCATGCCCGGATTTTCTACAAAAGTGAGTTTGAAACCCGGAAAAACATCAACGCTTTCGCCTAAATGGAAAGTGGTTTTGATGTAAAATTTAGAAACCTGATCGATTAAAAGGATGATGAAGGTAATTAATGCTATTTTCTTCATTACAGATCGGTCTTTGGTTTATGTTTAAAATTGCCCGGTTTGGTGTCTTTTTTCGGAGCGGATTTGGTTTCGAATTTTGGGGAAGTTTTTGCGTTTCTGGTGTGAAACTTTTCATATCGGATTCCCATATCTTTCATCACACTTTTCAGTGCGTTGAGTTCCATCTGGTTTTTGGGATGTACAATTAATGATTCCATTCTTAGATTTATTTTTTTGAAAGTTCTTCCAGGCGTTTTCGGTCTTTTTCCGAAAGATCCTGTATGCCGTTTTTGCCCATTTTGCTTAACAGACTGTCGATTTCAAGCTCGCGGTTTCTTCTTTCCTCATTGTATCTGTCGTCGATGGTCTGGTATTTTTCTTCCTTTGAAAGGAAAGGCTTTTTCGCAGAATTTCTGAAAAAATAGATAATTACACCAACGGCCAAAATAATCAGCAGGACTTCCAAAAGACAGCAAATTTTAAATTCAAATAGGTTTATAACGCAAGATTTCGCTGTGCATTATAAACCTAATGGGTAAACAGTTGAAGAGCGTAAATTAGCGCTGCATATTTTTTGCCTCAATACTTAAAGTTGCATGCGGAACGGCTCTCAAACGGTCTTTACCGATTAATTTACCCGTTACTCTGCAGATTCCGTAAGTTTTGTTTTCAATACGGATGAGTGCATTTTTCAAATCTCGCACAAATTTCTCCTGTCTTCCTGCCAAAATTGCATTCTGCTCCTTGCTGAGGGTTTCTGCACCCTCCTCAAATGCTTTAAAGGTAGGCGAAGTATCATCGGTCCCGTTATTCTGGTCGTTGATGAAGCTTTCTCTGATCAGCATTAAATCCTTTTCTGCTTTTTCTATTTTTTGCTGAATAAGTTCTTTAAACTCCTGAAGGTCACTATCGCTGTAACGTTGTCTTTCTTCTGCCATGTTTTTTTTGTTTGAAATCGTTTGTGTTTTTTGAGGGATGAGAATTTCGGATTCTTCATTAAATCTCTGTCAACATCAAACTTTGTTTACCAATAATTTAAATTTCACGTCGTCAATTTCTATTTCATCAAAAATTGAAAGTGAATTTACAATTTCTATTTTATCTGACAATACTTCTTCCGAAATATATGCACGATTGTTAATAAGTTCTTTTTCGAAAGGCGAGTTGGCTTCTAATTCAATTGAAATTCTGTCTGTTAGCTCAAAATCTTTATCTTTTCTGATGTTCTGAACTCTATTGATGAATTCTCTTGCGATTCCTTCCGCTTTCAGTTCGTCCGTTATGGTCAAATCTAATGCCACCGTCATTTTTCCTTCATTTGCCACCGTCCAACCCGGAATGTCTTTGGTGAAGATTTCAACATCTTCGGTTGAGATTTCATAGCCTTGGATTTCGATTTTTCCTTCTTTTTCCAAAGTTGAAATCTGCTCAGCAGTCATATTCTGGATTTCCGCTCCCACGGTTTTCATATCTTTTCCAAGTCGCGAACCTAAGGTTTTGAAATTGGGTTTGATTTGTTTTACAATCAAGTGCGAAGCTTCATCAGAATTGATGAGAACCAATTCTTTTACATTTACTTCCTGTTTGATGAGTTCCGAAACTGCGACAATCTGAGCTTCCGTTTTCGAATCCAAAACAGGAATCATCACTTTTTGCAAAGGTTGACGGACTTTGATATTTTCTTTCTTTCTTAAAGAGAAAACCATGGAAGTAATTTGTTGCGCCAGATGCGTTTTTTCTACCAAATCCTGATCAATCAAACTTTCGTTAGCTATAGGAAAATCGGTTAAATGTACGGATTCTGCAGCATCTTTACCGGTAATTTTGTTCAAATCCTGGAAGAGTTGATCCATGAAAAACGGAGCAATCGGTGCCGAAATTTTAGCAATCGTTTCCAGACAAGTGTACAAGGTTTGGTATGCCGAAATTTTGTCTTCGGTATAATCTCCTTTCCAGAAACGTCTTCTACAAAGTCTTACATACCAATTACTTAAGTTGTCATTTACGAAATTGTTGATCGCTCTTGCAACTTTCGTTGGTTCGTAATCATTGTAAAATTCGGTAACTTCTTTTACCAAAAGATTGAGTTCAGAAAGAATCCATCGGTCGATTTCCGGACGGTTTTCAATATCTTTTTCGGAATAATTAAATCCGTCAACATTCGCATAAAGCGCGAAGAACGAGTACGTATTGTACAAGGTACCGAAGAATTTTCTGCGGACTTCGTCAATTCCTTCTACATCAAATTTCAGATTTTCCCAAGGATTTGCATTTGAAATCATATACCAACGCGTTGCATCGGGACCATATTTTTTTAGCGTTTCGAACGGATCTACCGCGTTTCCAAGACGTTTAGACATTTTCTGTCCGTTTTTGTCCAAAACCAATCCATTCGACATCACATTTTTATAAGCAACTGAATCGAAAACAGAAGTTCCAATCGCGTGAAGCGTGTAGAACCAACCTCTGGTTTGGTCAACTCCTTCCGCAATAAAATCGGCAGGAAATGCTTTTTTGTTGTCGATAAGTTCTTTATTCTCAAATGGATAATGCAATTGCGCATAAGGCATCGAACCGGAGTCGAACCAAACATCTATCAAGTCAGATTCGCGTTTCATCGGTTTTCCGGAATCTGAAACCAAGATAATTTCATCCACAATGTTTTTATGCAAATCGATCTTCGCATAGTTTTCCTCCGACATGTTACCGGTTTCAAAACCTTCAAAAGGATTCTTTTCCATGAAACCTGCCGCGATTGATTTTTGGATTTCGTTCATCAGTTCTTCCACCGAACCGATGATGATTTCTTCTTTCAAATCTTCGCTACGCCAAATTGGCAATGGGATTCCCCAATATCTGGATCGCGAAAGATTCCAATCATTTACATTTTCAAGCCAGTTTGCGAAACGCCCTTCACCGGTAGATTTAGGTTTCCAGTTGATCGTTTCGTTGAGTTCTACCAAACGGTTTTTTACCGCAGTCATTTTCACAAACCAAGAATCCAAAGGATAATACAAAACAGGTTTATCGGTTCTCCAGCAATGCGGGTAGCTGTGAACATATTTTTCAACCTTAAAGGCTTTATTTTCAGTCTTTAAAAGAATCGCGAGTTCAACATCCCAAGATTTTTCCGGAGCGGTTCCGGCGTCGTAATATTCGTTTTTAATGTATTTTCCGCTGAATAATTCCGGTACGTTTTCGCCTTTTACAAATCGACCTTGAAGGTCCACTAATGGTACTAAATTGTCGTTTTCGTCCTTGATCAACATTGGCGAAATTCCGTTTTCCTGCGCCACACGGTTGTCATCAGCACCGAAAGTCGGCGCGATGTGTACGATTCCGGTTCCGTCTTCAGTCGTAACGAAATCTCCGATTATTACTTTGAAAGCATTTTGAGGATTTTCAGCAGGTAAAAACCACGGAATAAGCTGCTCATAATCTGTTCCGGCAAGATCTTCACCTGTGAATTCCGCTACGATTTGATAAGGAATAAGTTTAGATTCTGCTGTGTAATTTTGGAAATCTTCATCGGTTCCCACTGCGTATTTTTTTCCAAAATTTTTCTGTAAGAGAACATTGGCAAGAATAATATTAATTGGCTCGAAAGTATATTGATTAAAGGTTTTCACCAAAACATATTCAATATCCCGTCCAACAGCTAAAGCGGTGTTGGAAGGTAAAGTCCAAGGAGTTGTCGTCCATGCTAAAATATGAATTGGCAACTGATTTTCTTTGTCAAATTCGGCCCAATGATTAACACCACCGCAGGTTTCATTATCTAAATTAATGGTTTTGCTTGCGCCGTTCAGCCTTTCGTTTAAAGCATCTGATAGTTTTTTAACTTTAAACTGCGCTACAACGGTCGTGTCGCTTACATCACGATAGGTTCCTGGTTGGTTGAGTTCGTGGGAGCTCAAACCTGTTCCTGCAGCAGGAGAGTACGGCTGTATGGTGTAACCTTTGTAGAGTAATTTTTTGTCGTAAAGTTGCTTCAGAAGCCACCAAACGGTTTCCATATATTTAGGTTCATAGGTAATATATGGATCTTCGAGATCTACCCAATAACCAATTTTTTCAGTCAAATCGTTCCAAACATCGGTGTAGCGCATCACCGCGTTTCTACAAGCCTGGTTGTAATCTTCCACCGAAATTTTCTTCCCGATGTCTTCTTTGGTAATTCCCAATTCTTTCTCAACGCCCAGTTCTATTGGCAAACCGTGAGTATCCCAACCAGCTTTTCGAAAAACTTGTTTTCCGTTTTGGGTTTGGTATCGGCAGAAAATATCTTTCAGTGCTCTTGCCATCACGTGGTGAATTCCCGGCATTCCGTTTGCGGAAGGCGGACCTTCGTAGAACACATATTCCGGTTTTCCGGCGCGGGTTTCTACTGATTTCTTAAAGGTTTCGTGCGTATTCCAAAATTTTGAAACTTCATCAGCAATCGCCGTGAGGTCTAGATTTTTATATTCGGTAAACTTATTCATTTTCAGTCAGTTCTATAAGAATGATCTTGGTTTCATTAAGTTTGCGAATATAGCAAATTTTAGTTAATTTTAAGCGTATTTATTTCCTAAATATCGGGGCGTGGGTATGGAAATTAGTACTTTGGTTCCAGTTGGGATATCGTTTTCATATAAATCAATATATTGAAGTTTATATCCTTTGTTGTTAAAATAATTTTTGAGCATTTCTGCTGCTATTTCTGTGCCTAGCGATTTGGTTTTGTTTTTAATGATCGATTTTCTTTTTCCGGCCTCCTTTCTTCCTATTCCGTTATCGGAAATAGAGATTTCAACAGCTTGATCTTTTACCGATACATTAACCGAAATTTTTTTGTCATCCACAGTCGCCACGCCGTGTATAATAGCATTTTCGATGAAAGGCTGCAGAACCATTGGTGGCAATTTTACAATGTCTACATCGATTTCGGGCGCGATGTTGATGGAAAACTGAATGTGATTGTGAAATCGCAAGTTTTCGATATCCACATAGAGCTGTAATGTTTGAAGCTCCTGGGAAAGTGTAAACTCCTTTTCTTTAGATGCTAAAAGAATGGTTCTGATAATTTTTGAAAATTTGGTCAGATAATCCACCGCGTTTTGCGTGTCGCTTTCCAGGATATAGTATTTTATTGAATTTAAAGCATTGAAAATAAAATGAGGATTCATCTGGCTTTGAAGTACAGAGAGTTTCAAGTCTGAAATTTCCTGCAGATACTTTATTTTCTCATTTTCGATGATGAGTCTTTTTTCGTTATCTCGGTTTATTTCATCTTTTAGCATTTCATTTTTTTGTAATTGTGCAATGAAATTCTGCTGAAAAGCTACTTTGTCCTGGTAATTCATCCTTTGTTTGTGTCCCAATGCGAAAGAGAAAGCCATATTTTCGATTAAAAGTCCAAGGAAAAATATAAAATCGCCCATTTTTCTGCTTATGTCAATCCCCGGAATCTGCCTCACCGCTTTGTCTCCTATTACGGAACAAGCAAATAAAATGAGACCGCCAAAAACGATATAATATTTCAAATCGTTATCGACCTTCGAAAGGATGTAAAAAGAAATCACCGTTTGGATGGTCACTAAATAAATGAAAACCATTTTAAAGTAATTGAAAAACCCATCATAACCTAGGAAATAATGTAGGAAAAGACTAAGAAACGCTATGAAAATTATCACAAAAACCGGCAGAACAATGATGCGGTACCATTTTATACTAATCTTCTTGATGTTAAGAAATTCTGTAAAAAAGAAAAAATAAAAACAATTGAAAATAATGGTAAAGAAATCTTTAGTAAATTGGTCGAGGTTCAGTACTTCCGAAATCGATTTTGCGAAACCGCTTTCTGCCATAGGCAAATACGCAACAAAGGAAAAAAAAGTATAAGCGCTGTATAAAAGGTAGGCGCGATCCCTGTTCTGAAAAAACATGACGAGATGAAATACAGAAAGCAGCAATATCCCACCTAATACCACATACAATATACTGTTGTAGGCGTCGCGCTCTACAATGGAAGTTAGGGAATCATACATGGAGCGGATGATTTTTTTCAAAAATAGGTATTTAAATCATAATGAGGATAATAAGTATAGGTTTTTATACATACAAGTACTTATTTATAGTTGCAAATTGTTGTATAGTGATTAATATTAAAGAAAAGCATTTTGAATTTGCGGGCTAAAAAATGAGCGTTAAAATTTTCATTAAAAAAAAACTTCTACTTTTGCAAAAATTTTCTTGATGTCAAAAAATCTAGTCATTGTAGAGTCTCCTGCAAAAGCGAAAACCATTCAAAAGTATTTAGGGAAAGATTTTGAAGTGAAATCCAGTTTCGGACATATTCGAGATTTGCCTAAAAAAGGAATGGGAATCAACTTAGCTACTTTCACCCCGGAATACGAAGTTTCTGCTGATAAAAAGAAATTGGTCGCCGAACTGAAAGCAGCGGTAAAAAAAACCGACATGGTTTGGCTAGCTTCCGATGAGGATCGCGAAGGTGAGGCAATTGCGTGGCATCTTGCTCAAGAATTAAAATTAAAAGAGGAGAATACGAAAAGAATCGTTTTTCATGAAATTACCAAAAATGCTATTTTAAAAGCAGTTGAAAATCCACGCAAAATTGACCAAAATTTAGTGGATGCGCAACAAGCAAGAAGAATTCTGGATCGGGTGGTCGGGTTCGAAATGTCGCCTGTTCTCTGGAAAAAAGTTAAGCCCGGACTTTCTGCCGGTCGCGTTCAATCCGTCGCGGTGCGTTTGGTGGTAGAACGAGAACTGGAAATTAGAGCGTTTGAGCCCAAATCCAGTTTTAAGGTAGAGGGTGTTTTCTTAAATGAAAATCAGCAGGAAATTGCCGCCAAACTTAAAAAGGATTTCGCCAAGGAAACCGAAGCTGAAGAGTTTCTGAAGCAGTCACAAAATACCGAATTCAAAGTCCTTAATGTAGAAACCAAGCCCGGAACCCGTTCGGCATCGGCACCATTCACAACTTCAACACTGCAGCAGGAAGCGAGCAACCGCCTTGGTTATGGTGTTACGACAACGATGCGTGTTGCGCAGAGGCTGTATGAAGAAGGTTATATTACTTATATGAGAACCGATTCCGTAAATCTTTCTCAGGAAGCCATTAACGGCGCAAAATCCCAGATTGTTTCAGAATTCGGTGAGCAATATTCAAATCCAAGAAATTTTACCACCAAATCGGCCTCCGCACAGGAAGCGCACGAAGCGATACGCCCAACCGATTTTTCTCTAAAACGAATTGGTGATGAGCAGCTTAACAAATTATACCAATTAATTTATAAAAGGACTTTGGCCAGCCAAATGGCGAATGCGAAAATTGAAAAAACCGTCATTGAAATCGGAAATCCGAAATTTCCCCAACATTTCGAAGCGCAAGGCGAAGTTATAGTTTTCGATGGTTTTCTTAAAGTTTACGGAATTACCAAAACTGAAGATGACGACGAAGAAAACAACGAAAAGCTTTTGCCAAAAGTTTCGGTAGGCGAAATTCTGGATTATAAAAAAATTGAAGCCACCGAAAAATTCACAAAACCGGCAGCAAGATTCACCGAGGCTGGTTTGGTGAAAAAGCTGGAAGAACTCGGTATCGGAAGACCATCTACTTATGCGCCAACTATTCAGACGATCCAGAATCGCGAATACGTTGATAAAAGAGAGATCCTTCCGCAGGAAAGAGAAATTATGAAGATGTCTCTCACGAAAACCGAACTCAAAAAAGAGATTCATACCGAAAAATTCGGCGGCGATAAAAATAAATTTGTTCCTACGGATATCGGCGAAGTGGTAAATGAATTTTTAACGCAAAATTTTGCAGAAATTTTAGACTATGGTTTTACCGCTAAAGTAGAACAGGATTTTGATGATATCGCGAACGGATCTGAGAAATGGAAAGAAGTTTTACAGAGTTTCTACCAAGATTTTCACCCGAAAATTGAAGATGTTGAAGAACATGCGGAAAGAGCAAACGGAGAAAGAATTTTAGGAGTAGATCCGAAAACCGGCAAAAACGTAATCACCAGAATTGGAAGGTTCGGTCCGATGGTACAAATTGGCGAACAAGACGATGAAGAAAAACCAATTTTCGCGAGTTTAATGGCCTCGCAAAACATCGCCACAATTACTCTGGAAGAAGCATTGGAATTGTTCAAGGTTCCGTTTGATTTAAAGGAGTATGATGGGCTCCCGGTTTCTGTGGGAGTTGGTAGATTCGGGCCGTATGTGAAATGGGGAGATACATTCATCAGCATTCCGCGAGGTGAAGAACCACTTTCGATTACTCAGGAAAGAGCAGAAGAAATCATTAACGAGAAAAAAATCGCAGATGCGCCAATCGCTACTTACAAAGGCGAGCCGGTAACCAAAGGAACCGGAAGATTTGGGCCGTTTATTAAATATCAATCTCTTTTCATCAATGTTCCGAAGCGTTATGATTTCGATAATCTTTCTCAGAATGACATCAACGAACTGATCGATGCGAAGCTAGAAAAAGAAGCTAATCGCTACATTCAGCAGTGGGAAAATGAAAAAATTTCTATTGAAAACGGAAGATGGGGACCTTTCATCAAATTCGGGAAATCGATGTTTAAAATTCCGAAAAACAAAAAAGATGAAAAATATACCGCTGAAGAATTGGCAGAAGTTTCTTTGGATGAGGTAAAAAAATGGATTACAGCCCAAGATAAAAATGCTTTCAAAGAAAAGCCCAAAAAAGCAGCTCCCAAAAAAGCAACTCCAAAGAAAGCTGCAGCCAAAAAAACGGTCGTAAAGAAAAAATAATCAGCGTTTTATAGCAAATATCTTAAACTTGTCATTTTATTAATGACAATTTTTTTTTATTTTGAATAAAAATGTCATAATTGTTAAGGTTTCAGCTGTTCAGTGGTTTTAAATAGTATAAAATGCATTGTTTTCAATAGTTTGTAATCATTGGGTTAATAATATTAATCAAATATTTGAATTTGTAGTTTTTTAAGAAATTACGGTTATAACTGTGTTTGAGCTAAAAAATGCCATTATTTTCATCATTGAAAAATTTTTAATAAAAATGTTAAATTACATGAATATCAGTAAATTAAGATTTTTATCACTTGTTTTTGTTATTTTTGCATCGCACAAATGATCCTCCAAACACAAATGATTTAGAAGAATTTATCACACAAACGATGTTAAAAAATTTACAGTATTAACCTTGTAAATTTATTTAACGAATGATAAAAATTAATGTTTTAGTGTTGTGTTGTTTGGCAGGCTTGGCTTATTCGCAAACTCAGGATTATTCTAAAGCTCCAAACAGTTATATCTACGACTTAGAACTCGCCAAATCCCACAATTATGGGGGAATTGAAATTCCGGTTAAAAAAGCCTACGAAATGTGGGCGAATTATGAGTATTTGAAAACCAACGGATCAGCGACTCCGATTCCTCAAGGAATTCAAACTGCATCTTTGTATTGGGAAGATGTGCCCGGACTTATCGATAACGTAAGCATTGTGCCTGGGGAAAATCCATCTTCTTCTAAAATTAAAGTTGAAGTAAACAAGGCAAAAGGAAAAGGCAATGCTGTAGTTGCTTTCAAAGTGGATGGTACCATTTACTGGAGTTGGCATATTTGGATAACTGATAATCCTGAAAATGGAATTGCATACTCCCAAGGAACTGAAACTGACATTGATGTAAATCCGATTACCGTTCAGTATATGGACAGAAATTTGGGAGCAGTAAGTGGTAGTTTTCTTGAAAATGATTGGCAAAAATCCGGAGGTTTAATGTATGAATGGGGACGTAAAGATCCGTTTCCGCCACTGGTTTACAAAGACAACAGTTTCTATGAAATCTCCGGCGAAGTTGGGGTTCTGAAGCATAAACAGATTGATCAGATCAATACAATTCCTGTGCAGGTAAGACCTTATGATCAAATCGAGAAAAATATTCAGTATGCGGTAAATAATCCCCTCAATTATATCATTAATACCGAAGCTAGCGGAAATTGGTTTTCAAGCAGCAGATACAAAGTTGCGGGCGGAACTTACGATTATGTCACATGGGATTTATGGTCGGATAATGCTAAAGGGAAATATAGCCATGCCAATAGTTCGAATTCAGCAGTTAAAGTGGACAGCCGATCTTATGAGCTGAAATCCGAAATGGATCCTTGTCCGAACGGATGGCGTATCCCGTCTTATTATGGGCGCGAAGCGTCGGTGAATAACTTGGCATTTTTCGGAAATAAAGACTGGAATAATGATGATATTAATCCCACAAAAAGACAGCTTTTCCCGGACGCGATCAATCCGAATTTAAATGGAATCAAAGTTTATCCCGGTTTAGGAATGGATTTTACCAACGCACAATCCGGAAACCGAAATTTAGGACTTCTGAGTATTTCAGGTGCTTACGTTTTTTATCCCAACTCGGTTTCTCCGAACGCACCAGTGGGAGTCAATTTTCAGGATACAACAGCCAATGGAGGTTTGTGGAGTGCAACATACGGGTACGATGGAGTGCGGATTTTTTCAATGATTTCAGATCCGGTTACAACGCATACTTCAGTGGGACTTCATGCGATCTATAATCATCAAACCAATCCTACCAAAGCAGGAAATGCAGTGAAATGTATGAGAGATCCGAATATGAGTAAAATCGGAGATTTCGCAACACAGTATTTTATCAATCAGAAAGAAGATTTCCAAACTGGTTTAAATAATCCTAATTCGTACGTTCTGGTAAATCAAAGTAATCTGCAAATTCCTGTGAGTAAAGCTTTTTCAGTGTACAACCAAATTCTTACCGATCGTGAAATGCCTGCTTACAACAATTTGGTCGCTAAAGTGAACTGGAGTACCAATGCCCAACTCGTCAGCGGAGTAAGCATTATTAAAAACCCTTCTGATACCAGAAATTCGGTAATTAATGTTCAAATAAATCCAAACCAATACGGAAACGCAGTAATTTCCCTTCATAACGGAAGTAAAGAGGATCCTGTTCTATGGAGTTGGCATATTTGGGTACCAGTAAGTGATCCTACAGTGAATACTGTTACTTACATTACAGAGGATCCGGTTGCGGTAGCATATAATTTTGTGAATGCGACAGAGAGTAAGCTTCCGCCATTAAAAACTACCTTTATGGATCGGAATTTAGGTGCGGAAAGCAATAATTTGAATTCCGGTCTGGCAAATGGTTTACATTATCAATGGGGAAGAAAAGATCCCTTGCCAAACTTCTTGGGGACAAATAAACAAAATATTTATCTTGATAGCGGAGTTTCCCAAAAAACAATCAATGGGACATATTATGAAGCTAATTATACAGTGACCTACGATATCTACAGCTCCAATAATTTTATTTATCATAAGAAAATAAGAGATCATATTAAATATTCCGTAGAAAATCCCCTTTCATTCATGTACCATAATGTTTTGGGAATGCTTTATGATGGTGGAAATCACGCTGCCAATGATTTAACCAAAATCAACGATTGGGTTTCCGATGACAGAGCCGATGCCGAAAACCGTTGGGGACATGGAACGGAAAAATCCCCATTTGATCCTTGTCCGGATGGTTGGCGTGTTCCAGATGTTTCATTCACCAATTTGTACTCAGGGTCTAAAGGAAATTCACCATGGTACAACGGATCTCATACTGATGCTTACGGGAAACCCGGCGTGATCCAGGATCAATGGCATGATGTGAATACGTATTACGGAGGAACAATTGAAGGAAGCAACGGATGGAAATTCGAAACTTTTCCCTATCAAATTGGAAATTTCCCTAAAGATGGAATCCGCGGAGAATTGGGATCTAATAAAATATCCATGGAAAGGTCCGGTGTATGGACCGCTTCGTTAGCAGATATGAATACAGGTTTTGCATTGGCCATGGAATTTCAAGGAAGCAAAATGCAAACTGCAACCGGTGCTTATCCACAAGCCGCGATGAGCGTGAGATGTGCTAAAGACGAAAAAAGACTTCTGGGAGCTCCAGTTGTTAGGGATTCCGGAACATTGGATACCGGATACGACAATATTCCCAAGCCGAAAACCGCAGATTTACAAACTTATCCGAACCCTTTTAAAGACGAATTTTACATCAATAGTCCGGATGCTAATGAGTTTGAAATTTACGACATCAGCGGAAAACTTGTTCAAAGCGGTAAGGTGAAATCTGGAAGAGTTTCCGCACCGAAACTGCTAAAAGGTTTCTATCTCGTCAAAATCATCATGGGAGATGGCGCAGCAGTAACCAAGAAAATCATCAAAGAATAAGTTTATTTCGAACTTTACCTCATAGCACAACCTTTTGGTTGTGCTTTTTTTGTTACTTTTGTTTCATTTTCATTATAATTTAGAATTAATATTTTCCAAGATATGAACATCGAAGATCTCATGATTCCGCCCAAAGAATTCAAAACCGAAAAATGGCAACTCGGCAAAATCATTTCACAAGAAATCAAAGAAAATGGGATTGTGCTTATTTTTTGTTCAGATTATCGAGGTGTAAATAATGGAAATGCTGAAATCCAAGATTTTTTAACCATTAGAAAAGAATTGTACCGGCTTTCAAAACTCGATTTTGAGGTTCCGATTTGCGATTTAGGCGACCTTATTTCCGGGCGTTCGCATCAGGATACACACTATATTTTGCAGGAATTGCTTTCGACATGTCACTACAAAAATGCCATTCCCGTAATCATCGGTGGCAGCAACGATCTTTCTTTTTCGCTTTTTTCAGCTTTAAATTTTCATCAAAAAAATATTAATTATACACAGATTTCAAATATTATTTCTTTGATTAATGAAGGCGAAGATATTTCGGATCTGAATTTCTTGGCTAAAATTTTAAGTTCTAAAAATTTCAGCATTAAAAATTATCACCATCTCGGCTATCAAAAGCATTTGAATGAATTGGATTCGGTGAAACTGATGAAAGAAGTGGAGTTTGAGATCATCAGACTTGCCGAAATGATGAATTCCACCGAGAAAACAGAGCCGTTTTTCCGTCGTGCAGATTTGGTGACCGTAAATTGTGATGCCGTGGAAAGTATGGGTGATGGTTTTTCAATAAATCCACAGGTAAATGGCTTGAACAAAAGGGAAATTTGTGCCTACATGAAAGAAATTGGTTTGAGCGAAAACCTGAAATCAGTCGGGATTTTTAATTTCAACGTCTATTCTGAGGAGTTTCTGAATCACCAGCTTTTGGCGCAAATGATTTGGCATTTAATAGAAGGAATTAATATCCAGAAATCGCACCCGAAAGAGCGTCAGTTCGAAACGTTTTGGGTCATGATTGATGATGGCGAATATGCTTTTCAGCGCGATAGTTTCAGCGGATTATGGTATTTTGGAGAAGATGAAAATCCACAAAATCTCATTCCTTGTTCGAGGCTAGAATACGAAGAAGCAAAACGTGGACGACTCGACAGGCGTTTTATGAAAAGCTAATAGGATAGTTTAGTTTAAAGGATTGAAAATCAGATTTTTCCATTGATGAATAAACAGCTACCCAAATTTTTATTAAATCCGTATTTTTTGATGATTTTCACGATCATCTTGAAAGTTCCTATTTTTTTTGCAAAACATATTCAGGAGGATTCTTTCATTACGTGGCGCGTTGCGAGAAATCTGCTTGATTATGGAGTGATTGGTTTCAATGGAGAAGAAAGGATTTCGGCTTCTACAACGCATTTGTATGTTCTGATTTCGGCAATTTTTCAATTGGCGTTTGACGATTTTTTCATTTATCCATTGCTGATTTTTAGTTGTATTTTATTCTTCACAGGATCGTGGTGGTTGGCAAAAATTCTCTTTAGAAAAAATAAACTGAATCGCGCTTTATTTGTGGTTTTCTTGAACATGGTTCCACCTGCCATCACTGCTTCCTGTTTGGGAATGGAATACGGAATTCTGTTTTTTTTGTACAATGCGTTGCTCTATTTTGGCCTTTACAAAAGGAAAAATTGGGCATTTATTCTCGTGCCGATTTTACTGCTTTGGACCAGAATTGATGCTGTAATTTTCCTTGGCGTGATCTTCATCGCGGATTTTTTCATCAGAAAGAAAATTAATTTTACGTTTCTTTTGGGCGGGATTTTAGGTCTGGTCAGCGTGGTGGCTTTCAATTGGATGTATTTTGGCGAATTGGTGAATCACACGATAACCGCAAAAAAAATCGCGTACAAAAATCTATCACAAAACAATAGCGCTGAGTTTTTACTTTATCAATGGGCGTATTACGGAGGTTTAATCAAGAAATATTCACTTTTTACGTTGCTGGTTTTTCTCGGATTTTTGGTTTTTCTGGGATTTGTTCTGCGGAAAATCATTCAGGATCAGAGCCGAATTTCTCCTAAAACCAAGATTATTTTACTCTTTGTAATTGCTTTTGCATTGTTGAAAATTACCGTTTTTGCTTTTATGAAAGCGTATTTCGATTGGTACTACTGGCTGCCAAGAGTTTTCCTTTTTGCCGGAGTTATCTATTTCTTGTTGAGTTATTTGCCACTTCAGAAGCGTGTTTTGGCTCCTTCTCTCTTTATTTTAATGATTGGATTTTACGTTTTTCAATTGCTGCAGTCCTTTACAATCGGTTATATGGAAGATTCGCAAAGAATGAAGATTGCTCGTGAAATCGGACGGAGTGATGCACCTTTGGAACAATCTATCTTCCTTGAACCGGCGGGAATTATTCCTTTCTATACCGAACTTTACGTTTATGATGAAGTGGGTTTGGTGAATGAAAAAATTACTGATGAAATGTTGAAGGATGAAAAATTTTGGTGGATGAATTCTGTCAGAGATTTCCAGCCGGATTATATTTTGACTGTAAAATATCAACCTGGTGATGGGAAAAGTTACTACGCAATGAAACCGGAAGATCAATCCTATTTTGAAAGCCGATATCAACTGGTGCGAAAATATCCGATTGCAGATATTCATCAAAATGCACCCGGAATTTTGAGGCGAATCTATGAATTGAGGCCGATTGGGAAAGATTATTATCTCTACAAAAAGATACTTTCAGATGATTAAAATTTCGGTAATCGTCCCGGTTTACAATGTTGAAAATTACCTAAGGAAATGTTTGAATTCTTTGGTTAATCAAACTTTGGAAGAAATTGAAATTTTAGCGGTAAATGATGGAAGTACTGATCAATCTCAGGAAATTATTGATGAATTCCAAAGAAATTTCCCATCAAAAATTAAAGCCTTTAAAAAAGAAAATGGTGGATTGAGTGATGCCAGAAATTTCGGAATTGATCATGCAAAAGGTGAATTTTTCGGATTTGTAGATAGCGACGATGAGGTTTCGCCGAAAATGTTCGAGGAAATGTACCATTTGGCAAAAAAATATAAAGCCGAAATGGTGATCTGTAACCTTCAAAAAGTAAATGAAAAAGGAAAAATAATCCGGAAGTTGCCACAAATCCCGAACATGCCTGAAAAAATCATTCTTCGCGAAAATTTTTCGGCGTTTTCCGATATAAGTTATTTTGCCTGCAATAAGATTTTCAAAGCAGAATTATTCAATCAAAAAAGATTTAAAAAAGGAGTTCATTTTGAAGATATTCAACTCATTCCACAACTTTTGCTGAATTGCAAAGTGGTTGCCCATACCGAAAATTACCTTTACCAATATCTAGAAAGAAGTGAATCAATTTCGAAAACCCACACCGCGAAAGGGTTAGATATTCTTCACGCTGTAGAAGATGTGGAAATTGCGTTCAAAAAATCACCATATGCAGACGAAAAAAATGGGCTTAAAAATTTTCAGATTTTAGAAGGCATTTACACTTATTTGGCTTACTTGGCTTTTGTGAAAAATGATGAGGTCTACCGGGAGCTATCCTTAACGCTGAAAAAATTTAGAAAAGAAAAGCAAATTTCTTTAGTAGAAATATTGTGTTATAAGCGTTTCGGAAAGAATTATCTGCTATATTTGCCAATGAAGAAAAAGATTTTTTACCTCTTATATTTCTTTGGGCAAGAGCGCTTGCTTCGGAAATTATTATAAAAACACAAAACCCATAAATGCCGATACTACATCCGATTTTTAGTGTTATTTTCTTGTTTCTGGTGGTGGCGAGTTATTGGGAGATTTTCAGGTTAGAAAAAAAACAAAGTGTTTTCACTTGGATTGCCGGCATTTTAGTCGTAGTGGCGGTAGGTTTCCGGATCAATGTGGGCGCGGATTATCCGGTTTATAAAGCGCTTTTTTCAGGTTTTGCAATTTACACCGATTACGGCGACGTTCTGGATAAGGCACTCTTCCGTCCCAATACGGAAGAAATCGAATGGATTTTCGTGCTCATCAACAAAATTATCTTCGATTTCGGGATGCCGTTTTACATCGTTACTTTTGTGATGGCGCTTATCACCGTCACCTTAAAATTCACAGCGATTTACAAAAACTCGGCTTTTCCTGCGCTTTCACTGCTATTCTATTTTATGCCGATTATGTTTTTCGAAGATTCGGGGCAAATGCGACAAGGCTTGGGAATTGCGGTGTGTGTGGCTTCTTTTAAATTTATTAAAGAGCGCAATTTACTGATGTTTTTGCTGTGTATGTATATTGCATTGGGCTTTCACAAAACTTCGATCGTGTTTTTGCCGGCGTATTGGCTTGTAAAAATTCCGATGAACAGCAAAAGAATTTTTTGGGTGCTTATCGTGGCTTTATTAACTTCTCCTTTAGAGCTTTATCGTTTAGGTGGTGAATTTTTCGGATCATTAACGCCGCAAGATATTTCCGGAGCATACACCGGTTATCTAGACGATAGATATTACGGAACGCAAGTGGAAACCGGGTTGAACGATTTGGTGAAATTGCTATTTATTGTAATATTAATTAAATATGATAAAGAAGGTTGCGAAGAGATTTGGTGGTACGAATACATGAGGAATTTGGCTGTTTTTGGACTGGCTTTGTTTTATTTTTTCAGATCTAATGAAATATTTGCGGTTCGGCTTCCGGGTGCGTACATGTTTTTTCTCACGATGTTTTGCTTGAGCAATTTGGTGTATGCAGTGAAAGACCGAACTCGGCAGATTTTATATTTAGGTTTTATGGCTTATTTTATTGCGATGTTTTTCTATTTTGGCAGTGGCAATGGTCATCGTGGAGGATTTACCTCAGAGAGATATCAAAATGCTTTATGGTAACACAATGAATGAAATTAAAGAATTATTAGCTCAATTAGGAATTCCACTTTTTTATGCGAAGTTGGTATTGGGAATATTGTTTTCTTTTTTGATTACGTTTTTGTCGATTCCGACCATCGTGAAGATTTCTAAAAGAAAAAACCTCATGGATGAACCCGGAACGCGCAGTTCTCATCTTCGTAAAATCCCGAATCTGGGAGGTATTGCCATGTTTTATTCGCTTTCGGTTTGTGCTTCTATTTTTGCTTTTGAGCTTTTCGAACTTTATAAATTTCTTTTCGCTTCACTAGTTATTCTTCTTTATGTCGGGGTGATGGATGATATTGTGATCATGCGGGCATACAAGAAATTGCTTGCGCAAATCGTAGTAACGTCCCTAATGGTGATCGGTTCGGATGTACGAATTAGGAGCTTCTTCGGACTTTTCGGGGTGTATGAACTCAACTATTATTTCAGTGTTTTGTTCAGTATTTTTACTTTTATTGTACTTATAAATGCCTTTAATTTAATCGATGGAATCGATGGTTTGGCAGCCGGTTATTCCCTGATTTGTAGTGCGTTGTTCGGAATCAGTTATTTTCGTTTGGGAGCATACAATTATCCTTTAGTGGTGCTTTCGGGCGTGATTATCGGAACGGTGATCGGGTTTTTGTACTATAATCTATCAAATTACCGAAAACACAAGATTTTCATGGGCGATACGGGCTCGATGATTCTTGGGTTTTTGCTGGCTTTCACCGCGATTTGTTTTATCGATATTTTCATCGACAAAGAATTGCCGGAGGTGCCGAGATATTATCTTCAGTCTGCTCCTGCGATTGCTATGGCAATTCTTATTTTGCCCATTATCGATACATTAAATGTTTTTATCATCAGAATTCTGAAAGGAAAATCTCCTTTTCAGGCAGATAAAAACCATATTCATCATTCATTGTTGGAATTAGGTTTAACGCATCGAAGATCAACTTTTTACATTATTATATATTACTTGTTTATTGTTGCGGTCGCCTACTTTTTCCGCCACATTAATGTGAATTTACTTTTGCTTTTGGTATTAACTTTAGGATTTATCGGTGCCTATTTACCAAAATTCATCATGCTAATTAAAGAAAAGAAGTAACGAATTATTTGTTATTTTTGTAATCAACATAAAAAAATGAAGAAAATTTATAAAAATCTGCTGTTTCTCACGATTCCTTTTTTGCTCAGTTCTTGCATCAGCACAAAAGACGTTAGATATATGCAACCCAATGAAAGTCTGGTAATCAATGAAGAGGGACTCGTTCCTTATAATATTCCGGTATATCGAGTGACCAAAAACGATATGCTTACGCTCAATATTGTTACTACTCCGAAGGGTGATGCCGCCCAATTTTATTCAGCTCTTAATGCGCAACAACCTTCTGCAGGTGTTGCCACTATTGGAAGTGCAGAATCTTCGAGCGGACAAGGTGGTAACTCAAATTTTTATTTCAATGGATTGAAAGTAGATTCCAATGGAGATATCAACATCATGGGAATCGGTTTTATCAAAGCTGAAGGAAGAACGATTGAAGAAATTACCCAAGAAATTCAAACAAAAGTTAATGAAAATTTTGTCGAAGGCAAATCCCAGGTTCGCCTTAATACGGATGGAATCACCTACTATATTTTAGGAGATGTAGAAACTGCCGAATTAAGTGGCGAAAAGAAGGCGCATAAAAACACCCTTACCGTTACGGAAGCAATTGCCATGAATGGCGGACTCAATAGAACGGTGGATCGAACTAATATAGTGATTCACAGGAAATTGCCGGAGGGAATTAAAATAGCAAAAATAGATCTTACCAGAGAAGATGTAATGAATTCACCATATTACTGGGTTCAAAATGGCGATGAAATCTTCCTCAATACGCGATCCAAAAACTTAAACGGTTTAGGAAAAGATCCAATCCAAACACTTACCACAGGAGTTTCGGTAATTACAACCGCGCTGTCTATTTATTTAATTTTATCAAGATTATAGCATGATACCAGGAAAAGAAACTTCCAGCAAATCTGGTCCCGGTACTACCGATAAAATAGGATCTTTTGCTTTCTTCGACTTCGAGCATTTTCTTAGAAGAATCCTCAGAAATTGGTATTGGTTTGCATTGATGGCCGTTTTGGGCTATGCAATTTCATGGGTGTACAGCAAGTATTATGCGCAGCGAATTTATGCCTCAAACCTTTCATTAAGTATATCCAATAATACTGCGAGCTATTTCACTCCGAAC
The DNA here is from genome assembly GCA_001403755.1 of Chryseobacterium senegalense. Taxonomy (GTDB): domain Bacteria; phylum Bacteroidota; class Bacteroidia; order Flavobacteriales; family Weeksellaceae; genus Kaistella; species Kaistella senegalense. Next base: position 184,368 of record CYUH01000015.1, read on the forward strand.
CAATCCATCAATTTCATTTGGGGACAAAATGGCAATCAGGATGGGATCTATCTTAAAAAAATGTTGCTTTCCCGTTCTCACAACGAATACCTGGTGAAGCAACTCGATTTGTATATCAATTATGCTACGAAAGGCCTAATCAAACAGACTTATCTGGATAAATACGATTCTCCGGTTTTTTTAGAAATTGATAAAAACCACCTTCAGCAGGTCAATTATCCGATTACGCTCATCCCGAAAGGCGGAAACCGGTACGAAGTCGTTTTGCCGGAAGAAAATCAGCAATCGACCAGTTTGTATTCCTTTGCTACGGAAGGGTTTTCTAATATTTCACCTTATTCGCGACCAGCAAATAAAATAATTACGATAGGAGAATGGTACAATGCGCCCAACTTGAAATTCAGACTGCTGAAAAATCCACAGCCTACGCCAATTGTATTGGAGAATATTATTCTTACACTTTCTACGGTTAATCAAACGGTAAATAGTTTGGTTTCAACCATTGCAGTTGATTTCGATAAAGAAATTAATACCATCATGATCATCACAAAAAGTGGTTATAATCTGAACGGCACTGTAAATTTTCTGAATACTTCGGTGGGCGAACTGCAGAAAAAGAGACTTATTGATAGAAATACCGTCGATAAAAACACAGAATTTTACCTTGCTGATAACCTCGAAAAAATTAGAAGAAAATTAGATTCCAGCGCCGCAGTTCTCAATAATTTGAAAATTTCCGAAGGTCTGTACGATATAAAAGATCGGGATGAGAAAGCGCTGCAAAGAATCAAAGAATTAGATGCTAAAAAAGCAGAAGTTATTACCAGAATCAACTCCCTGAATTCCATCCGAAACTCTTTGTCATCGCAAAATTTCGAGCGGATGATCAGTATGAATGCGGCGGGGATCGAGGACGGACTTTTCAGCGCTACAATGTCGGAACTGAAAGCTCTTTATCTCAAAAGAAGAGAAATGGCGCTCATTTACACCCCGAACTCGGAACCGATGCGGGAAATCAATCGCTTGATCAACGAAGCTCGAGGAAACTCCAATGGTTCGATTAATAATTACTACAAAAATTACCTCAATGAGCTTTCCAAAATTGATCGTATGATTGCTGAGGAAACTGGCGGTTTGGTAAGTTTTCCTGAAAAAGAAAGAAAATATCTCGATGCCGAACGCGGGTATAACATGATTGAGGCGACCTACAACAGCTTGCTTAGTAAGCAGAACGAAACCCAAATTCGTGTTGCGACCAATAAATCTGATATCACAGTAATTGATCCTGCAAAAAATCTTGGTCAAGGTCCCATCGCTCCTGATGTTAAAAAAACGCAATATTCGATTATCGGTGGATTGTTGCTTTTGCCTTTACTTATTTTAGGGATTTCAGAAGCGTTGGATAGCAGAATTCGAAATATTAAAGAATTACTTCACGCAACCAAAATTCCCTTGCTCGGCGTTATTGGAAAGAATTCACATGAAAATAATTTAACGGTTCTTGAACAGCCAAGATCTTCGATCTCTGAAGCATTCCGTGGAATCCGGGCTAATTTGAGATTTTTGCATAAGGAAGACAACAAATCAAAAGTTATCCTCCTTACTTCTTCCGTTGGCGGTGAAGGAAAAACTTATATTTCCATTAATATTGCTTCTGTTTTAGGGTTGAGTGGAAAAAAAACCATCTTATTGGGAATGGATCTCAGAAAGCCAAAAATTTTCGGAGATTTTAAAATTGATAACAAATTCGGGATTTCTAACTATCTCACCGGAGAAGTGGAAATGGAACAAATCATCAATCAAACTAAAATACCGAATCTTCATGTTGCGACTTCCGGCCCAATTCCGCCCAATCCGTCGGAACTTTTGATGAGCGAGCAAAATATCAATTTCATTGAAGAGCTGAAGAAACATTACGATTTTATTGTCATCGATTCGCCACCAGTAGGTTTGGTTGCTGATCCTTTCGAACTGATGAAGCATGCAGACGCCAGTATTTATGTGGTTAGACACGAATATACCGAAAAATACATGCTGAAAATGATCACCGAGAAATACCATAACCATGAAGTGAAAAATCTTGGATTAATTTATAATGATTTCCAAATTAAGCAAGGTTATGGCTACGGTTATGGCTATGGTTACGGATACGGATATGGTTATGGTTATTTTGAGGAGGACAAAAATTATCAGGAACCAACCTTAATTAAAATCAGAAATACGGTACGAAAGATTTTCGGAAGAGCATAACTTGCTAACCCTCCAGAGTGAGGGTTTTTATTTAAGAAAATCATAAAACCATTTATTTGTCGTTTTTAGAATTAAAAATTATGCTTTTTTGAGGGTATTTAACTAAAAATTAAGAATTTCCTTAAAGCAAAAATGTTTTATATTTGCAAAATTATTTATGAAAATTGATGCTCAGTCATTCATGCAGAAAAAGATTATCTATTGCCTTTTCGCTTTAATTTTCATGTCGGTTTCTTATAAGGGACAGCGGCATGAAATAGGGGTGCAATTGGGAATGAGCAACTTGGTGGGAGATATTGGTAGAACCAATTATATCCTCCAAAAACCTCTCGGTAACACCGGTGATTATGGAATTCCGTTTTACGGAGGAATATTATACCGTATGAATTTTAATCCTTACCAAACCGTAAGGTTGAACCTCGGCTATAGCCATATTCAATTTGTGGATGCAGCTGCGAAAGAGCAATACCGTAGGGATAGAAAATTGTGGGGAACCAATTCTATTTTTCATGCAGATTTAATCTTTGAATACAACTTCTTCCCGGTAAATGACGAGCAGAAAAGTTTATTAAGTCCTTACGTATTCGGTGGAGTAGGAGCCATGCTGATGAATTCTACCAAACTGGTTGTTAAACACGATTTCAGAAGAGATACAGGTGATAATGCCATTGCACCGACATCCGATAAAGATTTTGACACCGATTATACTTACGAAAATGGCAAGAAAATGACCATGGCAATTCCATTTGGAGTGGGTTTAAAGTATAAATTCAATTACAACTGGGCGCTTTTTGGAGAAATCGTGTTTAGGCCAACTTTCTCCGATTCAGTGGATTATAGTGTAATTGATGACAAAGACGTAAAAGTAACTTATAATAAAGATATAACCGTACCCGGAGGAACCAAATCTATTTTGCAAGAAAGCCCTTATTTACAGGTTGCAGAACAAAGAGTTGCGGAATTCCTACAAAATCGGCAAATCGGAAATATCAATTCGAAAGATTGGGTAAACTCAGTTACACTGGGACTTTCTTACTCATTCGGAAGACCACCTTGTTATTGTGAACAGTAAAATGCAGTCGTTTAAAGATAAAATAAATCAGGAAAAACTCCCGAAACATGTTGCAATAATCATGGATGGGAACGGAAGGTGGGCAAAATCTCGAGGAGAAAAGCGCACTTTCGGCCACAAACACGCCATCAAAGCGGTGCGTGATGTGGTGAATGCTTGTAATGAGATTAATATTCCCTACCTTACCCTTTACACTTTTTCTTCAGAAAATTGGAACAGACCGGAGGAGGAAGTCGGCACATTGATGAGCCTGATTTCCGAAACACTATTGTTGGAAGCCGAAGAGATATTCAACAAAGGTTTAAGAATGCATGTAATTGGCGATATCAAGAAATTACCCCCTTTGGTACAAGAACAAATGATGCAATTGGTGGAAATTACAAAGAACAACACAAGAGGAAATCTTATTTTGGCATTAAGCTACGGCTCGCAGCATGAAATCCTGGATGCTGTAAAACAAATCAGCAGTAAAGTAAAAAACGGCGAGTTGAAAGAAGAGGAAATTACCGAGCAGGTTTTTGAAAATCATTTATATACAAAGGATTTTCCGCCAGTAGATTTATTGGTGCGAACCAGCGGAGAAGTGCGGATAAGTAACTTTTTGCTATGGCAGATTGCCTACGCAGAGTTGCAGTTTTTAGATACATTGTGGCCTGATTTCGGAAAAGAAGATTTCTTCGAATGCATCTACAATTATCAAAACAAAGAAAGAAGATTCGGTAAAACAAGCGAGCAGCTTGACGAACATTTATAAAAAGAAAAGTTAGCAAGATAAAAAAATGAAGTTTAAACTATTACCCATCATCATGTTTGTGGCTTCGGCACATTTCTATGGTCAAATCACTCCCGAGCAGCAGACACAGGATAATAATCCGGTATACGCTCAAAACGAAGCAGGAACCTACATCTTAAAAGACATTGTAGTAGATGGCGTAAAAAAATATACTCCAGCGCAAATCCTTCGATTTACAGGCCTTAATAAAAATGAAAGCGTGGAAATACCTGGGCAGAAAATAAGCAATGCCATCAAAAAACTTTGGGAAACGCAATCTTTCTCTGAAGTGGAGGTTTATGTTCAGAGTATTGAAGGGGAGCAGGTTGTATTGAGATTTAACTTGCAAGACCTTAAAGATTTAGGCGAAGTAAAATTTACCGGAAAAGGAATCGGTAAATCTAAAAGCGAAAAACTCGCCAAAGACAACAACCTGAAACCTGGAACCAAAATCACCCAAAATCTTATTTCTACCCTAAAAACCAATATTCCAAAAGAATACATCAAAAAAGGTTTTGCCGATGCAAAAGTGACCATTCAGGATAAAGTAAATGCGCAAGATCCGGAATTGGTGGACTGGACCATCAACGTAGAGAAAGGTAAAAAGGTGAAAATTAGCCATATAGAGTTTGAAGGAAACCAAAATGTTTCGGACAGTAAACTTCGCAAAAAGGGTTTCAAAGACACCAAACAGAAAAGATTCGGTATTCAGGGTATTTTAAAACCATCTAAATTCATCCAAGAAAAATACGAGGAAGACAAAGGCAATCTTATCAATTATTACCGTTCTTTAGGTTTTAGAGATGCACAAATCGTTTCCGATTCTGTTTGGAGAAATTCTAAAAACCAATATGAAATTAATGTAAAACTTAACGAAGGTAAAAAATATTATATCGGCGACATTACTTTCCTTGGGAATACAGCATTTTCAACTGATTATCTTCAGAAGGTTTTAGGATATAAAACCGGGGATATTTACGATGCGGTTGGATTCAACAAAAAAGTGGGCGAAGATGGAGGAAAGGAAGACGATTCCGACATCAAGTCAACGTATATGAACAACGGTTACTTATTTTCCAACGTTACTCCGATTGAAAAATCGGTAGTTGGAGATTCGATCAATTTGGAAGTTCGCATCAGCGAAGGAGAAAAAGCAACCTGGAACCGAGTAACCTGGAGCGGAAATGTCACGACTCATGACCACGTAATTTTGCGTTCGTTACGAACAAAACCAGGAAGTTTATTCGCAAAAAGTGATATCAAGAGAACGTATTTCGATTTAGCAGGAATGCAGTTTTTCGATCCTCAGCAAATTGGACAAAATATTTCCCCAAATCCGCAGGATAACACGGTAGATATTCACTGGACTTTGGTAGAGAAAGGTTCCTCACAAGTACAACTACAAGCTGGTTACGGTGGAGGTTCTTTCATCGGAACTCTGGGACTTACTTTCAATAACTTCTCTTTGAAAAATTTCTTGAAGTTTAAAGATTTCAAACCAGTTCCTCAAGGGGACGGACAAACATTATCCATACAGGCACAAGCCGGACAGTATTTCCAGAATTATGGGATTTCATTTACCGAGCCATGGTTGTTCGGAACAAGACCAACCGCTCTTTCAGTTGGCGTAAACCAATCATTGGTAAGATATACCGATCAATATGGTGAGGCACAAAAACTAAATATTTTCTCCGCAAGTGTTGGTTTAAATAGATTATTAAGATGGCCGGATGATTATTTCTCGCTTTATACCGGAATTCAGTATCAAAGCTATGATTTCAGCAATTATCCGTTCCAATTTGGAAATACGACAGAATATAATGGCTCTGCGAAAAACTTTAGTTTCAATGTTGGATTAAGCAGAAATTCTGCTGGTTTGGATCCAATTTTCCCAACCCAAGGTTCCAATTTGGAAGCTTCTGTGAAGTTTACGCCGCCTTACTCGCTTTTCAGCGATAAGGATTATACCAACATGAGTGCTATTGAAAAATACAAATGGTTGGAGTTTTATAAAGTTAAATTAAAAGCGGACGTTTATAATACGGTTGTAGGGAAATTGGTTCTCAGAAGTACTGCCGAAATGGGTTTCCTAAATGGATATAACAAAGAATTAGGAGCGCCACCTTTTGAAAGGTTCTATGTTGGTGGAACCGGACTTTTGGGAGGTAGATACGACGGCCGTGAATTGGTACCACTTAGAGGTTACGAAAACTCCTCTTCAACCGGTGGCGAACTTGATGATGTTACGCCTTACGGTGGGGCCACCATTTATAATCGATTTGCTATGGAGCTTAGATATCCAATCTCGATGAACCAAACTGCGAAAATTTATGCACTTTCGTTCTTGGAAGGTGGTAACGCCTGGAATTCTTTCGGAACTTATAATCCATTCCAGTTGAAACGTTCTGCCGGTGTCGGAATTAGAGTGTATATGGGAGCTTTCGGGTTAATTGGATTTGATTTTGCTTATGGATTCGATAAAACAATCTTAGGAACCGAACCAGCCGGTTGGAAAACGCACTTCCTAATGAATCAATCTTTATAAAAAGTATAAAAATGAAACAGATTAAATTATTCCTTGCACTTTTCCTCTTGTTCTCGGGCTTTATCAATGCTCAGAAAATTGGAGTCGTGGATACGAACTATATCCTCAGCAAACTTCCTCAATATAAAGATGCGGAAAGCCGCCTAAATGAGCAAATTAATGGTTGGCAAACAGAAATCCAGAATCTGCAAACAGAACTTGATAAGAAAAAAGCACTTCTGGAAAACGAGCGGGTTCTTTTAATCGGTGATCAATTGAAGCAAAGACAAAAAGAAGTAGATGATCTAGACAAAAAGATCAAAGGTATGGTGAACAACCGCTTTGGCTCAATGGGTGAACTCAACAATGCAAGAGCAAATCTTACCAAACCTTTTCAGGATCAAATTTGGAACGCTATTAAGACCGTTTCAGAGAAAAATAGTTTAGGCATCATTCTTGATAAAAGTAACAATATCAGTGTTATTTTTCTTGAAAAAAGATACGATTACACAGATAAAGTATTAGATTTGTTGCTGAAGAATTCAGATAGAAAAACCACTGAACAGCCAGCGAAATCCGGCAATAATGTAGGAAATCAAAAATCGAGCAGAGGAGTAACAAAATAAGATATGCCTCTTCAAGCAATAGCAAAAACTCATTAAAAATTTTAAAACAACAATAAAATTATTACAATCTCAATTATGAAAAAATTAAGCGTATTATTTGCAGCAGTAATGATGTTCGTAACCGTAGGAATGGTAAACGCACAAAAAGTTGCATCTATGGATTATGAAGCAGTTTTATCTGCAATGCCAGAAACTAAAAAAATGACCACAGATCTAGATACTTTCAGCAAAACTAAAGGTGATGAACTGAACAAACAAGCGGAAGCTTTCCAAAAAGAAGTTCAGCAATACCAAGCTGATGGAGCGAAATTAACCGAAGCTCAGAGAAATGCGAAAGAAGCTGAATTGCAGAAAAAACAACAAAACTTGCAACAACTTCAGCAAACTGCTCAAAAAGATCTTGCTACAAGAAGAGACACTGCGGTAAAACCAATCATCGAAAAATTGAACAACGCAGTAGAAAAAGTCGCTAAAGCAAACGGATTCGATTTTATCGTAGATTCTACCGCCTTAATCTACAAAGCAGGTCCGGATGCAACTGCATTAGTTAAAAAAGAATTAGGTCTTTAAAATCCTTTTCATATAACCAAAACCATCCTCAATTCAGGATGGTTTTTTTAATTTTGTAAAATGCAAAAAGAAATTTCGTCCATAGAAAAAGTACGCTTCAGCGACTGTGATCCAATCGGGCATCTCAACAATGTCAAATACCTGGAGTATATGTTGAATGCAAGGGAAGACCACGTGGAAAGCGGCTACGGTTTTACTTACGAAGAATATACCAAAAGAACAGGTTGTACTTGGGTTACCATACAAAACGAAATCGCGTACCTGAAGGAAGTGCGATACAACGCCAAAGTAATGATCACCAGCAAAACAATTGAGTTGGGAGACCGGCTTTCGAAAGTGGAAATCCTAATGAAAAGCGAAGATGGAAAAACAATTCATAGCGTTCTTTGGCTCACGGTGATTTATTTCAATATGAAAACCCGCTCATCTGAATCCCATCCGGAAGAAACCAAAGAGCTCTTCCAGAAATTTTTGGTAAATTTAGAAGAAAAAGACTTCCAAACCAGAGCTGCAAACCTTAGAAAACAAAACAAAGAAGTATTAAAATGATAAAGAAAATACTCGTCATCGGTGGAAAAGGACAGTTAGGAAATTGTTTCCGAAAGTTGGCGCCAGATTTTGAAAAAGAATTTGAATTTAATTTTACAGATTCCTCAACGATTGATATTACTAATGAAGATCAGGTTTCTGAATTCATAAATGATTACAAACCCCATTTTTGCATCAATGCGTCGGCTTACACTGCAGTAGATTTGGCAGAATCGGAAACCGAAAAAGCCTTTGCTGTCAATGCAGATGGTGTCGCGAATTTAGCGCAAGCTTGCAAGGAAAATAATACGGTGCTCATCCATATTTCTACCGATTATGTTTTCGATGGGGAAAGCAATATTTCTTATTCTGAAGATAATTTTACCAATCCGCAAGGCGTTTATGGAGCTTCAAAACTGAAGGGTGAAGAGCTCGCATCGGAAATTTGTCCAAAAACAATTGTCATTCGAACTTCTTGGCTGTATTCCGAGTTTAATAAAAACTTTGTGAAAACCATGCTCCATTTGTTTTCAACTAAAGATGAATTGGGGATTGTAGCAGATCAGTTCGGGCAACCAACCAACGCGAATGATTTGGCGGAAGCAGTGATGAAAATTATCAAAACTGAACAGAAAATTTATGGAGTTTACCATTTTTCCAACTATCCCGAAACAAATTGGTTTGGTTTTGCGCAGAAAATTGCTGAAATTTCAGGTTCTTCAATAAAATTAAATGCGATTACGACCGAACAATTTCCAACACCCGCAAAAAGACCGAAAAGAAGTACAATGGCTTTAGATAAAATCGAGAATAATTACGGAATTGAACCGAAACATTGGGAAAATTCACTGCAAGAATGTATCGAAATCCTTCAAAAATCATGAAAAAACATATAGCAATCTTGCTGATGATTTTCAGCCAAATTTTTATGGGGCAAAACGTCTTATTTAACAAGGTAGTGAAAACCCATTCCAATTCCGACAAAATATTGTATAAAATCAATCCTGGATTTGGCAATTATGAATATCTGGCAGAGCTTGAAGTTCAAGGTTTTTCGGATGATGATGCTAAAGTTTTTGGAATGATTTATAAAAAAGCCAAGGAAGTTGGAGCCAATGCCTTTTCATATCAACCTTTCGAAAGCATAGAAGAGGCTGGAGGAAAAAAATTAGATCCTGCGCACTACAAACTGAATTTATATTACGTAAATCCGGAAAATTTCCCAAAGGAAAATAACGTGGTTTATTTCTTTGCTTCACCTTACAAAAAGCAAAGCATTGCATTGAATAATGAAAATGTCGTTTTCGAACCGAGAACTTTTACCAAAAAAACACTCACTTTAGGAGAGGTTTTTTCGGTTTCTACTAAGAAACTTTTGGGATCGTCCATCAAACTTTCTGGGCAAGAAAATCAGCCGGTTCAGTATTTTCAGTTTTCCGCTTTTTCGCTGAACTCGAATCCGTACGGAACCGCAGGAATCAACTTGAAATCTGGTGATATTACTAAATTGGAACATTCGTACGCCGATTTTTTATCGGTGGTTTATCAGGAGTTTAGATAGCTACTATATTTCTATTAAAAAACCCAATTTTCGTATCTTTGCAAAATGAAAAAAGTAGATGTTTTAGCAATAGGAGCACATCCTGATGATGTAGAATTGGGTTGTGGAGGAACTTTGGCTAAACTGATTTCCGAAGGAAAAAAGGTAGCTATCGTTGATCTTACCCAAGGTGAACTCGGAACTCGCGGAACCAATTTTACCCGTGCGGAAGAAGCAGCCGAAGCTTCAAAAATTTTAGGGATTTCCGCTCGCGAAAATTTGAAGATGAAAGACGGTTTTATTCAAAATTCTGAAGAATACCAGATGAAAATCGTGACGATGATTCGTCAATACCAACCGGAAATTGTTCTTTCCAATGCCATAGACGATCGCCATCCTGATCATGCTAAAGCTTCCAAATTGGTCTCCGACGCTTGTTTTCTTTCTGGTTTGGTGAAAATTGAAACCATTTTGGATGGCAAAAATCAACAACCTTGGCGACCGAAGCATATTTTTAACTATATTCAATGGAAAAATATTACGCCGGATTTTGTGATGGATATTACAGATTTCATGCAGAAAAAAATTGATGCTTGTTTGGCCTATAAGACACAATTTTACGATCCAAATTCCACAGAACCAATGACTCCCATTGCGACAAAGGATTTTTTGGAAAGCCTGACCTATCGTGCCCAAGATTTGGGCAGATTGTCCGGAGTTGAATTCGCAGAAGGATTCACCACAGAAAAATTAATTGCTCTGAAAAATTTTGACGGAATAATTTTGTAATTTCTGGAAAAGCTTTATATTTGCAACCTCAAACGGTGATTGTAGCTCAGTTGGTTAGAGCGCCGGATTGTGGTTCCGGAGGTCGGGGGTTCGAGACCCCTCATTCACCCACTTTAAAACGCATTGATTTTCAATGCGTTTTTTTATTATCAATAAAATTTTTATCGTCAATACAAAAAAAAGCATCCCGTAAAGGATGCTTTTTGATTTATTTAAATTTCTTCGTCAGAATCAATCGTGAAGGATTTGCTTTTGAAATCTTTATCGTGTCTTTCAGAGATCACATCTTCGCCCTTTTGGCTAATGATAAAGTCTGTAGATTCTTTAAACATTTCTTCAAAACTCTTAAAATCTTCTTTGTAAAGATAAATTTTATGTTTTTCGAAAGTAGCTTCCCCGTTTTCTCCAAAGTTTTTTTTGCTCTCGGTGATCGTAAGATAATAATCTCCTGCTTTTGTCTCGCGCACATCAAAGAAATATGTTCTTCTTCCTGCTTTTAACACCTTTGTGAAAATTTCGTTTTCGTGGCGTTCCTTGTAATCACTCATTTGTATATATTTTTTGAAATCTTAGTGTAACAAATATAAAAGATTTCTTTTAAATGCAAAATAAAATTTTAATTTTTTGCTATAAAATTGTAATATCAATAACGATTCTGCAATTTATGCAGAGATTTCGTTTTCTATATCCGTGAGATTCAGTATTTTATCTGCGCGTTTTGCGCTGCTCTCCCGATGCGTAATGATAATCGAGCTGCTTTTCTGAATTTCATTTTCGATATTTTGGAGAATATTCTCCTCGGTTTCGGTATCTAAAGCAGATAGCGAATCGTCAAATATAATAATCTTCGGTTCCTTTATTAGGGCTCTAGCGATACAAATTCTTTGTTTTTGCCCACCGGAGAGCATTACTCCTCGTTCGCCAACTAGGGTTTTGTATTGGTCTTTAAATTCGACAATATTTTTATGAACATCCGCTTTTTTTGCAAATTCTTCAACCAGTTTTAGATTAGGTTTGTCAATTGCAAATCCAATGTTGTTTTCGATGGTATCTGAGAAGAGGAAACTTTCCTGCGGTATGTATCCGATATGTTTTCGGTAATTTTCCAAGTTGTGATCCTTTAGGTTTTTACCGTCAATGAGGATTTCTCCTTCGGTAGGGTCGATTAAACGGCAAAGTAGGAGGGCAATCGTTGATTTTCCGCTTCCGGTTTTTCCCATGATTGCGAGAGATTTTCCGGCTTCTATTTTGAAACTTAAATTATCCAAAGCTTTAATTCCGGTATTCGGATATACATAAGAAACGTTGCGAAACTCAATTTCGCCGTAAATCGGATAGTTTTCGTGATTGGTATTGATGATATCGGTTTTCATATCCAGAAACTCATTAATTCTTGCCATCGAAGCTTCCGCACGCTGATTCACCGAGGTTACCCAACCTACCATGGAAAACGGCCAAATTAAAATGTTAATGTAGAGGAAGAAATCCGCGATTTTCCCCACCGAAAGCTCGTTGTTCAAATATTTTTGACCACCAATAAAAAGAATCACCACATTGAGCAAACCAATCACAAATAAGATAATCGTGAAAAAATAGGCCTCTGTTTTAGCCAGATCCAGCGCTTTGTTCTGATAATCTCTTACTTTAATCCCATAGTTTTTCTCAATATATTTTTCTTTTGCAAAAAATTTCACCACCCGAATACCCGAAAAACTGTCTTGCACAAAAGTCGAAATGGCAGACTGGCTTTTCTGCATAATTTTCGATTTATGATTGATGATTGAACTTACTTTATAAATTACAAAAGAAAGTATCGGGAGTGGAATGAGCGACCAAAGCGTCATCGAAACGTCGGTTTTCAACATGTAAATACTGGTGATAATCAATAGAATTAAAAGATTCACCACGTACATAACGCCGGGTCCCAAATACATTCTTACCGCAACCACATCTTCACTTAACCGGTTCATCAGGTCGCCGATGGTAGTTTTCTTGAAATCGGTGAGCGACAGTTCTTGGTAATGATTATAAATTTTATTTTTCAGCTCGTACTCGATTCTTCGAGATGCAACGATGATGGTTTGGCGCATCATAAAAGTGAAAAATCCCGTAAGCAACGAGGAAACGACGATAATCGCTACATAAAACAAAACCTGTTTGTTGAAACCTAAATGGGTCGTTTTCGAAATTTCATCTACTGATTTTCCTACAAACTGAACTTTGTAAATGCTGAAAAAATTACTGGCTATAATGAAAATAAATCCCCAAAACAAAAGTATCTTGTGTTTCCAGAAATAGGGGTTTAAGGTTTTTAGTGCATTCATAATGGGCTTTCTACATTACTTTTTCGGAACAAATAAGTTCGGATACAAAAGTAATAAAATGTAAATGGATTCCTTGTATTTTATTGATCAGAATACAAATTGGCTCCAAAGAGTTTGCAAAAAAATGCTATCTTTGCACTCATATAAAGCTCTTTGAAATGTTAGGAAGAAGACAAATTCGTGAAAAAGTTGTAGAATCGGTATATTCTTATTCTCAAAATCCTATAAAATTTGATGTTGTTGAGAAAAATATGTTTTCCGAAATCGAGAAAATATATCATCTCTACATTTACCAACTCAATTTTTTGGTTGCATTGAAACATCTGGCCGAAAAACAAATTGAAATTGGGAAAAACAAATACATCAAAACAGAAGATAATATTAATCCCAACCAAAAATTTATTAATAATCAGGTTCTGAATAAAATTGAGGAAAACACTGAAAGACTTTCGTTTACATCTAAACATCAGGAATTAAAATGGGAACTCCATGATGACTTATTGGTAAAAACTTTCCAAAGGATGACTGCTGGGAAGAGATATCAGGATTTTATGAAAGAAGAGGGCTATTCTTTCGAAGAAGATCAAAAATTTATCGGAAAATTGTTCCTACGTTATATCGCTGAAAATGAAGATTTTCATGAGCATCTGGAAGAAAAAGAGATGAGCTGGGCGGATGATTTTCATATTGCTAATTCTATGATTCAGAAAACCATTGGTTTCTTCAAAGAAGATGAGCAAAGTCATACTTTGATCAGAATGATTAAAGATGAAGCGGACAGCGAATTCGCTCAAAAATTACTCAGACAAACCCTAAGCCACTTCGAAGAATCCGAAGAAAAACTGAAAGGTAAACTTGAAAATTGGGATATTGAAAGGGTTTCCTTAATGGATAAAATTATCTTGATTATTGCCATCACCGAGCTCGATTATTTCCCACTTACTCCGGCCCGAGTAGTGATCAATGAATATATCGAAATATCCAAAGTTTTTTCAACTGATCGGTCCAACATATTCATCAATGGAATTTTAGATAAATACACCAAAGAATTGAACAGAAATTAATAAAATTTATTTATGAAAAAATTAGTAAGAATATTACCTCTGGTAGCTGTTTTAAGCCTTGCTTCTTGCAAAAAAGATCAAAAAGCAGATCAATTAATCACTGAAGATCAAACTGCTGCACCTGCACCAGTGGCGCCTACTCAGGAAGAATTGGTGAAAGAAGCTCAGGCAAAACCTTTAACGACCGTTGCGCTTTCGGAATCTGATTTCGATTTCGGAAAAATTAAAAAAGGAGAACACGTAGAACATGTGTATGAAGTAACCAACACCGGTACCAATCCTTTGATCATTTCTCAGGTAAAACCTGCTTGTGGCTGCACCGTTCCGGATTATACCAAAGATCCAATTTTACCAGGACAAAAAGGAAAAATCACATTGAAATTCGATTCTACTAATTTTGATGGAATGATTAATAAGCAGGCTGAAGTGTACGCCAATGTAGAAAAAGCACCAATCATGTTGACTTTTTCAGCGAATATCCAACCATAATTTTATAAGTAAATAACGATGATTACAATATTTTTACAGGCAGCTTCTCCGGAAGGATCGATGATGCCAACCATGATCATGATGGGACTAATGTTCGTTGGATTTTATTTTCTGATGATTCGTCCGCAGATGAAAAAAGCTAAGCAGGAAAAGAATTTTCAGGAAACTTTAAAGGTGGGCAGCAGAGTAGTAACCACCTCCGGAATGCACGGTAGAATCGCCCAAATCCAAGAAGATGGAGTGGTGATCGAAACGCTTTCAGGGAAATTAAAGTTTGAGAAAGCTGCAATTTCAAGAGAATTTACACAACAGCGTTTTCCGGATTCAGCACCGGACGACAAAAAATAATTCTTAGAAGTACAATAGAAAAGCAACCTGAAAATGGTTGCTTTTTTTTTTAGATTTTTAATCTAGCTAAAAATCAAAATCAAAAGACTCGCCACGAAAATCCTAAAAATAGTTACCAAAGGATACACCTGTGCATAACTTTGAATCGGAATATCGGAATCTAAAAAGTTGGTACTGAATGATAAAGCCGCCGGATCGGTGTAGCTGCCACTCATAATTCCTGCGAGTTGCAAGTAATTGATTTTCATAAAAAAATGTCCGATAATCACCATAAAAATTAGCGGAATAAAAGTAATCGCAGAGCCAAAAAGAAGCCAATTCCATCCGTTATATTGTATGAAATTTTCGTAGAAACCTTCTCCTGCGTGGATTCCTACAGCCGCAAAGAATAAACAAATCCCGAAATCTTTCATGAAATAAATCGCTCCGTTATTGATGTATGAATGAATGAAAGAAATTCCGCCGTATCTCGAAATCAAAAGTGCAACGATAAGTGGTCCTGCAGCAAATCCCAGTTTTATAGGAACCGGTAAACTAGGGATAGCAATTGGAATAGAGCCCAGAATAATCCCTAAAAGTAAACCTCCGAACAGGGAAAGAAAATCGGGTTCAAGCAGTTTTTTTTCAGAATTCCCGATGATTTTTTCTACTTCTTCGATTGCTTCCAATGAACCAATTACCCGTAATTTATCTCCATAAAAAAGCTCCAACGACGGACGCGGTAGAATTTCCCGACCTGCCCGGAAAACGCGCGTTACTTTCAGATCATAGGTATTGTATAAATCGAGCTGAGATAGTTTTTTATGAATGGCCGAAGGTCTGGTGACGAAAATATTTTTCTGCTGAATATATGAATCAGATTCAATAAATAAATCGGTTGATGGACGGCCAATTTTTGCAATAAATTCGTCCAGATCGTCCTCTAAACCAACAATCATCAATACATCTCTGTCTTGAATCTTGGTATCCAAAGTTGGAGAGAGTACCGCTTCGCTACCGCTGTGTTTCAGCCGAGAAACTACAATATCACGACCGAATTCTTTGATGATTTGATGCAAAGTTTTTCCAAAATATTCAGGATTTGTCACCCGCAATTTCTTATGAATTAACGGTAATTCTTGGTTGATTTTTGATTTCCTGAACTTCTTCATTTCTTGATCAGGATCAATTTTCAATAATAATTTAGAAAGAATAATTGCACTGATAATCCCGAAGACGCCCAAAGGATATGTAATGGCATAGCCAATTGCCGGATCATCGAAATGACGGTCGGGAAACGTGTTTTTAATTTCTTCAATTGTATTTTTAGCAGCTCCTAGACCCGGAGTGTTCGTTACGGAACCGCTCATTATTCCTACTAAATTTTCGATTTTCAAATCTGTAAATTTGAAAAGAATGATGGTAATGATTCCACCGAAAAGTACCGCAGAAACAGCCAGAAGATTAAATTTCAAACCTTCATTTCGGAAAGAAGAGAAAAATGAAGGACCAACTTGTAAACCAATTCCATACACGAAGATAATTAAACCGAAATCCCGAATGAAATCCAAAATTCCGGGTTGTATTCTGTAGCCGAAATGTCCCATCAACAAACCGGTAAACATCACGGCTGAAACACCGAAAGTAATCTTGCCTAGCTTTAGTCGTCCAACGAAAATTCCAGCACCAATTGCAAGCATAATCGCAACAATCGATTGCGTAACATTCGGATTTTCAATCGGGAGGAGGAGCGTTTTTAACCAGTCGAACATAGCAACCTTTTTTTATGCAAAATTATCACTAAATTTTCCGATAAACAGAGCTATCGAAGTGAAGTTTGTCACAATTTAATATTATTTAATATTGCCGGATTCTGCTTTTAGAAGCTGAAATCCGATTCCGCAATTTAAGCAGTTTTTTTTCTCGCAAAAAGTCTTGTGATGATAGAGTATCGCTTGGCTTTCCAAAGCGTTTTCAATATTGATATTAAGATTTTTCCATCCAACAATCACCGTGTTTTTTTCTTCGGGAATCGTTCGGTAAAATTCAAGAATTTCATCAGTTATTTCTTCGTTGAAATGCTTGTGATAGGTATATTTTATCGGCAAAACAGCATTAAGTAAAATAATATTTTTGAAATCTTCTGTCAAAAATTTTTCACCTGAAACGGAAGATGTTTTCCCGAAATTGAAACGGGTATTCCAATATTCACTGGCTTTTACGGGCTGCAAAACAGTGTCGATTTCTTTTTTATTTTTTGCGGAAATCAGTTTCGAAAACAAATTCTGATTCAGATGGTAGAGTGATGCGAGTTGTGAAAGCCTAATGGTAGGAAAATTTGGGGGCCGCAGTCTAGAAAATTTCGGAAAACTCCGTAGATCCGAAAGTGCATATTTCGATTTCAGAAAATCGAATTCGCGTTTCCATATTTTGGTTTGTTCGTCTTGCGCATTTTCCAACCAACCGCACATTCCAAAAAACAGCGCTTCCAATTGCAACTGGTTTTGGCGGATTTTGTTGATGACCGAAAAGTCGATATTTTCTGCCATTTGGCGAAAAATTGGAGCATTCACTTTCAAGCCGAAAGCATACGCCAAATATTGAAAAAGAACGGCTTCGTAATTGTTCTTATTTATTTTCAACGCATCTTCTATTTCGGCAGATTTTTCATCAAGTTTTTTCAAAAGCGTTTCTTCCGCAAAATAAAAGGGGGTTTTTTCGCGTGAAATAAGCGCTTCACACGGAATAAACTGATTTTCTTTTAGCAAAGCTTCATATTTCCACAGCAGTTTTTCGTCGATATAATCCTTCAGAACCAAAGTGGGAATATTTTTTTGATGAAGTTCTTCTACTTCGACATCGTGAATATAAACTGCATGCAAAATCAAATTCTCGAATTCTGGATTTCCAGAATGTTGGTGAAAAATATAATCGGAAGATTTTACATGAAGCTCAATATTTCCGGCCAGAACCAGATTTTTGATTTTTATTTTCCCACACAAAAAATCCGGCCCGGAATTGAAGTTCCATGTTCCGAAATCTAGAATTTCAATAGGATTTCCTTCCACATCTTTGAAATCAAAATTTTTGAAAATCTTGAAATTCCAAAGATATTGAAGGAGTTTTTCATTCATGATTAACGGATGATTCGGATCAAACTTTTTTTTAGAAGTTATGCGTTCTGTAATTCTTTAAATCGATATAGTGTTTCTTCGTACATCTTCTCGTAAATTGGCAATATATTCTTTATATCAAATTTAATGGCTTGTTTTTTTGCATTAATTTTCATCTTTGCAAGTAGCTTCTCATCGCTCAGAAGCTTTATCGTGTAATTGCTCATGGCTTCTACATTGCCTATTTCAGCTAAGTAACCGGTTTCTCCCTGGATGTTGACTTCGGGGATTCCGCCAGCGTTTGAGCTGATGACCGGAGTGTTTGCAGCCATTGCTTCCAAAGCGGCTAAACCAAAACTTTCTTGCTCGGAGGGAAGTAGAAAAACATCAGAAAGTTGTAAGATTTTATACAAATCATTCACTTTTCCTAAAAGCCTAATTTTACCAATTAATTCTGGATTTTCTTCCAAAAACTGATTAATATTTTCCATATCCGGACCTTCGCCGATAATCACTAATTTGGAATTTATTTTTTTATTGACATTTTTAAAAATCTGCAAAACATCATCAACTCGCTTCACCGGACGCAGATTGGAAACATGGATCAATATTTTTTCTTCTGAATTTGCAAATTGTTTTCTTTCACAAAGCTTGCATTCGTCAAATTCCGAATTATCAATGAAATTGTTGATGACTTGTATTTCTTTTTTAATATTGAAAAATTGTAGGGTGTCCTTTTTCAAGCTTTCTGAAACGGAAGTGATGGTATCTGATTGATTGATAGAGAATTCCACCGCGTGTTTGTAGCTCGGATGTTGTCCTACCAAAGTGATATCGGTTCCGTGAAGTGTGGTAACCAGAGGGATATCTTTACCTTCAACCTTAAGCATTTGCTTTGCAGTGAAAGCCGCATAGGCGTATGGAATTGCATAATGAGCATGCAAAATATCGAGTTTGTATAAATTTACAACTCGGTAAATCATCGATGATAGTGCAATATCATACGGCTGATACTGAAAAAGCGGATAGGTTTGCACATTTACTTTATGAAAAAAAATATTTGGATTGGTAATATCGAGCCGAGCCGGAAGTGCCGAGCTGATGAAATGTACTTCGTAACCTTTGTTGGCGAGCGACATGCCCAATTCTGTAGCGACAATTCCACTACCACCATAGGTCGGATAGCACAAGATTCCTATTTTCATGTTCTATTAATTTTACTTATTAAGTTGTTTTTTTGATGAAAGATTCAGGTCTATTCCTGCGCCGGCTTGTAGCTGATCGTTCACCAGAACGGGCAATCTTCCTGAAATGGGAGATTTTCCATTTAAGGATTTTGCGGTTGCCTTCATCGAGTCATCATTGTTTTCGTATGCTACTAGAACGGTAGAAATTTTGGTAATATCAAGGTCTTTCAAAGCATATGCAGAGCCAAAAACATTGAGAATAATTTTGTGATTTTTACTTAATTCTGCCAATATTTTCTTGCTGTCTTCTGAGATTTTATAGGGTTTATAAGCAGATGAATTATCCTTATGTAATCCAACGATAATCTTAGAATTCGCAGGAATGGAAGCAATTTCCGAAGCTTTTTTTACAATAATTGTCGTATTCAAACTTAATTGATTAGCGAAAGTTTCAAATGGAGCCTCTTCCAAAGGAACATAATAATAAGTTTCATTGCAATTCAGCGGAAGTAGTTTTTGCTCATCTTTAACTAAGGTTAAAGAGTTGCTATAAAGTTTTTCAACTAATTCTTGATGGGATTTATTATTGAGATCTTGGTTGATGTTTTCTGGATTTCGTGGTTGGTAATTATCTAAGCCAAGAAAATATTTGGTCAAAAGAATCTTTTTTACACTTTCTTCCACCCGGTTTTGCGAAATTTCTTTGTTATCAATGGCCAACTGAATTAGCCGTTTTCCTTCTTTTACACCATCGGAAAAAAGCATGATGTCGTTTCCGGCTTTAAAGGCAAGAGCGTCCAATTGTCCTGGTTTGTAACGTTTTGCAACACCAGCCATGTTCAGTGCATCGGTAATGATTAAACCTTTGTAGCCTAATTTTTCCTTTAGAAGTCCAGTGATGATGTTATGGGAAACAGAAGCTGGAATCTCCTTGCCTTTTTCTAGAGCAGGAACGTATAAATGAGCAACCATTACACCGCCAATTCCTCTGTCCATCAATGCTTTGAATGGAGCTAGCTCTACAGAATTCAGTCTGTTGAGATCGTGGGGAATCATCGGTAAGTCAAGGTGAGAATCAGTATTGGTATCGCCATGACCTGGGAAATGTTTGATAGCGGCTAAGATATTATTATCCTGAAGTCCAGTAGAATAGGCCATCGCAGAATTTATTACATTTTGTACTTCGGACCCGAAACTTCTGTTTCCGATAATTGGATTTTCTGGATTGGTATTTACATCGACCACCGGGGCAAAATCCCAGTTAATTCCCATTCTTTTACAGTCCTCCGCAATTTTTGCGGCCATTTCTTTAATTAAATTTTTATCTTGAATGGCACCTAAAGTCATCGCCCACGGAAATTTATGTGCGGTAGCGATTCTTTGGAAAAGTCCCCATTCTGCATCCATACCAATCATTAAAGGAACTTTGGATGTTTTCTGAAATTCATTAACAAGATTAATTTCTCTCGCGGCATCATCTTGCATTAAAATTAATCCTCCGATTTTCTCGTTGGTTACGATATTTCTCACATTGTTGATGTAATCTTCACCTCGGTTGGTGTACAATGCCACGATGAATAATTGTCCCAGTTTTTCGTCTTGTGAAAGGGAATTATAGGTCTTGTCTACCCACGCATTAGCTTTTTTTAGATCCTCATTACTGAGATTTGTTGGTTGATACTGCGCAGCAATTTTTAAAGAAAATGCTAACATTATGAGGCACGTGATTTTACTTTTTATGTTTTTCATTATCCAAATTATGATGTAGAACAAAAATACAATTTTTAAAACTTAAGTTTTTAAATTTATTGGCATACATCTTGAGATATTTTAAATTAATTAAAAAAATAGAGACAATGAAAAAGTATTTTACAATATTGCTTTTGGCAATTTTCGGATTTGTAGCGGTAAGCTGCGATGATAATAGAAATGACAATGTAGTAGGCGATGGAGACACCTATTCTGTAATGAAAGACGTTACCGGAACTTTGAGCAGTGGGAATAATTATACACTTTCTCAGGGGATTAATATTGCAAGTTCCGATGTAGTATTGGTTTACCGAAATATCAACTCGAATACTTCATCTTCAGCAGTATGGCAACTTCTTCCGAAAACAGAATATTTGAGCGGCGGAAGAGAATTGGATTACAACTTCCTTTTTGATGCTGCTAAAGTGGAAATTTACACCGAAGCCAACTTCGATCAAGCTACTTTCACAACTGCGGAAGCAAATCAGTATCTGAATAACCAAAGATTCAGAATTGTTTTGGTACCCGCTTCTGCTGGCAAAAACACCAATGTTAACTATAGCGATTACCAAAGTGTAATTAAGTATTACAATATTCCGGACAGAAATTAAGTTTTTTGTTTTGAATTAAAGTAACGAAGCCACCTATCTCGGGTGGTTTTTTTTATGATTAATAACTTGAATTTGTAAAAATGTGAGTCGAAAATTTCGAGTTTCTCAAGAATTTCTTACATTTAAAACTGAATTTAAAATTAATAAATTATGAGCGTTCATATCGCAGCTAATAAAGGAGAAATTGCTAAAACTGTACTACAACCGGGCGATCCTTTGCGAGCCAAATACATTGCTGATAACTTCATGGAAGAAGTAAAATTGGTCAGTCAAACCAGAAATATTTTTTATTATACCGGGCTTTATAAAGGTAAAGAAATTTCAGTAGGCGCTAGCGGTATGGGGATTCCAAGTATTGGGATTTATTCCTTTGAGTTATATACCGAATATGAAGTTGATACCATTATTAGAATCGGAACTTGTGGTGCTTACAATACGGATTTGAAGCTTTTTGATTTGCTAAATGTGGAAAATTCTGCGAGTGAATCTACTTATGCTAAATTCGCTTGGGGAATTGAAGAAGAACTTATTAAAAGTCAAGGGAATGTCTTCGAAAGCATTAACCAAACCGCAGAAAAATTATCACTAAAGATTCAGCCAACCAATATTCACACGAGCGATATTTTTTACAGAAAAGATGAAAATCTTCCGGCAATGGCTGCAAAATATAATTGCTCTGCTGTAGAAATGGAAGCGTTTGCTTTGTTTGCCAATGCACAACATTTAGGCAAAAATGCAGCGACAATTCTTACTGTTTCGGATATCATCCCAACTCGTGAGAAAATTTCCGCAGACGAGAGAGAAAAAGCATTAAAACCAATGATCGAATTGGCTTTGGAAACTGCTTTGCAACTTTAAAATCTTAATTTAAACTTTAAAACAAAAACGCTTTGAAAATTCAAAGCGTTTTTTTATCGGGATCAGTTTTGTCTGTCAGCAGGTGACCAAAATAATCTTTTTTTACTTTTAGATAGCTTTCGCTTTCTTCAGTGGCTGTTATTTGCAAAGGAATACGTTTATTTAAAATGACATTGCTGTTTTCCACAATTTTCATTTTTTCCGGATTATTCGTGAGGAGGTTGATTTCTTTCACTTCTAATAAATTTAGGATTTCAATTGCAGCTGAAAAATCGCGGTCATCAGCAGGAAGCCCCAATTTCAAATTGGCTTCTACCGTATCCAATCCTTTTTCTTGTAAAGCATAAGCTTTTAATTTATTGATGATTCCTATATTTCTTCCTTCTTGTCTTAGATAAATGATGATTCCTCCATTTTCATGCATGAATTCCATCGCTGCATCTAATTGTTGTCCACATTCGCATTTTTTGGAATGAAAAACTTCACCGGTAATACATTCTGAATGGAAACGAACATTGATGGGTTTTGAGAAATCAGTTTTTTCCGCTATAATCGCCATGTGCGGCATCCAATCGCTTTCTTCTTCAGAAAATGCAATCATCCGAAAGTTCCCATATTCTGTGGGAACGTTGGCCTTCGCTTGAATTTTTAGCATGGAAAATTTTAGTTTTTAGGGGAAGTAGAAAGTGAATCTTGTGGAATATTATTATTGATCAAAGTCATACTCGTCTTGATACGAACCAAATATCGGTTCAGAATTTCGTCATCATCTTGATTGAGATATTTTCTGAGTTTCTGAAGTTTCTTATAAGATTTTTCAAATTTTCGGTGAGAGGAATCCAATTGAATTAAATTATAAGATTTCATCGCGATGATGTATTCTTTTAGATGATATTTTAAATTGGAAACTTCAGCGTTCACAGCGTCGTTTCTTAGCTTAGGAAAACTAGAAATCAAGTTGGAGATTTCGGATGAATGTACGATTAATATTTTCTTTTGGTCAAAAGAATAGGGAATAGCATTTTCATTTAATTGCGAAGCATTATCACCGATCGGTGAAAGATTCATCTTTTCTACTGAACAGGATGATATTAAGAACAACAATAATACGAAACTAAGATTTAGTTTGGCCATTTTTCACATTTTGATACAAGACAGGATTAAGATTTTCATCATTATACATTTTCATTTGTCTGTAAACTTTCATCTTAATCTTTCCGTTCTCAATATCAAATAGCAACTGGTCGATCGCTTCAAATAAATCTTTTTTCTGTTCCAACAGTACATTGAGTTTTGCTGTACAGTTGTTTCTATGCTCTTCACTTGCTGTTTCTCTGTTGGCTTCTAGCGACATGTGATAAACTTTCAGTGCCAAAATCGAAAGGCGGTCTACAGCCCATGCAGGAGTTTCACTATTGATTCTTGCATCGGGATTGGGCGCCACATTACTGTATTTTTGTAGGAACCAAGTATCTATATATTCTACTAGATCAGTTCTTTGCTGATTGGAGGCGTCGATTCTTCTTTTTAATTTTAGCGCTTCGGTTGGGTCTATATTTTCATCACGTATGATATCTTCCAGATGCCATTGAACGGTGTCAATCCAATTCTTAGCATACAAAAGTCGTTCCAAACTATCTTGTTGGAATGGGTTATCAATTGGAGTATCAACTTGGTCTTTTTGGTGGTAATCATTAATCGATTGATTGAAGATTTCCCAAGCGCTATTCGAAAAACTCATAAACCTCAGAAATTAGTTCGTGGTATTTGTGTTATTCTTTGACTCTTCAGATGGTTTTTTGTCATCTTCTTTTACTGCATCTTTAAATTCCTTGATGCCGGATCCTAAACCTTTCATCATTTCTGGGATTTTTTTTCCACCAAAAAGAATAAGTACTATTACTGCAACGATTAATAAATGCTGCCAAGAAAGTGCCAATATAGTAAGTGCTTCCATTTTTAAATTTTGTGCAAAGTTAATTTATATTTTTTAATTTACCCAACCCAAAGGATCTACTGGATTGGTACCGTTCCAAATTTGGAAGTCTAAGGTATAGGTTCCGTCAAAATCGGTTCCTACGCTACCGATAGGAGTTCCTGCTGATATTTGCTGATTGGCGCTTACCATTGTATTTGCTAGGTTGGCGTAGATGGTGAAATAATCACCATGTTTTACGAAAACCATTTTAGTGCCGTCCCCAGAAGCTACCACACGAGACACTGTTCCAGGTGCGATACATTTTGCAACCGTTCCTTTAGCTACTGCGATTTTAATTCCGTTGTTTTCTTCAGTAATATTCTTAAAAACAGGATGTGGCTGTCTTCCGAATCGGTGGGTAATCGTTCCGTAAGCGGGCATTCCCATTTTTCCGCGATTGGCAGCGAAGTTATTACCAACGGCGCTTGAAACTCCATAATTGGTCATCGCTTTGGTTTCTGCAGCTTTCTTTTCAGCTTCGGTTTTTTTGGCGAGCGATGCTTCGGCGGCTTTGGCGTTTGCAGCTTTTTCTTCGGCTACTTTTGCGTTTGCAGCAGCTATTTCAGCTTCTTTTGCAGCGGCAATTCTTCTGTTTTCGGCTTTTTCCGCATCAGCAGCTCTTTTAGCATCTTCATTTTTCTTAGCATCGGCGGCTGCAGCTATTCTCGACCGTTCAGCTTCTTCGGCAGCTTTTCTTTCTGCAATTTCTTTCAACCTTTTAGCTTCATCGTCGGCGCGTTTTTTCTCTAATGCAAGGGCTTCTAATCTAGCTCTGTTTTCGGCCTCGATCCTTGCTTTTTCTTTTTCAGCGGCAATTTTTGCCAACCTCACTTTTTCAGCTTCGGCTTTCTTACGCTCTTCTTCTTTGGCTTTAGCAATTCTTATTTCCTCAGCAATGATGGATCGAATCTGGCCTTCAAGTTTTTTCGATTCAACTTGTTTTTGCTTTAGTTCAGCGGTCAGTTTGGCTTCGTTTTTCTTGAATTCTTGCAGAAGATTTTCTTTTTGTTTTCTTTCAGCTTCAATTGTCAAAAGGTCTTTTTGTTGATTGGCAAGCAATATTTCTTTATCCCTAACTGATTTTTGCTTAAGGTTGATATTTTGAAGTAATTTTTTTGCAGCATCAGAAATTTCAGCTGCTTTCTTGTCCTGATAATCCGAATAATCTTTTAAATATTGCACCCTCCGTAATGCTTCTCCCAAATTTTTTGATGATAAAATAAAGGTTACTTTGTTTTGTACCCCTTTGTTTTTGTAGGCCTTTACCAGGACTTCTGCGTAATTTTTTCTTAAAACTGCCAATTCCCGATTCTGTCTATTGATTTCTAATTGACGAAGATAGATGTCGTCCTCAATAAAGCGTTTTTCTTTTTGAGTATTGGTATATACTTTTTCACGAAGCTGGATTTTCTTTTGTACCTCAGTAAGATAAGCTACCGAAAGTTTTGATTGCTGTTGGGTTTTTGCCAAATTTGAATTGATAGCAGCAATTTGTTTTTTGAGTTCAGCATTTTGCTTTTGAAGTTGTTCCTTTTTTTGGGAGAATAACATCCCGAACAAAAAAAGTCCTATTAAAAAGCTCAGTTTTTTAATCATTTGATCTCTGTTTTCGTATAATTACTGGGAACGGAATACGGAGTATCCATTTTTGAACTTTCAAATTTCGTATTTTCAAGTAGAATTTGGCTTGTTTTTGAACCTTTTATAATTATTTTAACATTTTTTGGGAATTTCGTCCCTTCAACATTTATCCAGTCGGAGTACGTGATTTCCAACAGATCTGCGGTGTTCATATTTTTTAGAAAAACTTTAGATAAATCAAAACCATTGCTGTAATCCATCGAAACCGAGTATTCAGAAACTTTTCCACCGCTGGTGAATTTCAAGTTTTTGGATGAGGCTAAGTTGTAGCCTTGCAAATTTTTAGTTAAAACAAAATCCTTGTCATTAACTGGAATAAAAGTTTTTCCCGTCAACAAATTCTGTAACGAACGGTAATCAATAAAATTAACATTCAGTAAATTGTTCAAGTATGAAAAATCGGACTCTATATAGGTTTTATTCCATTTTTCGTAACCTTTAATTCCTTCGGGTGTAGCAATTCCGCGGCCTACATTCAGGAAAACAGCAACCATGTTCATCCAGATTTTTTGCCCGTTTTCGATATAAATTGTTGCGTCCAAAGTTGGGATAAAACTACCTGTTTCAACGTTCACTTTGGAGTTGATTTTCACCTGTTCAAATTGTGGCTTTTCAGTGATTTTATCGAAAAATGCAGCGTTTGAAGAGATCGGTGTTGTTGTACTCGTAGGTTGGTTAAGTGCTGTTTTGGTTTTGCAGGAAACTACAAGAAATGCACTCAGTAGTACTATAATGTATTTTTTCATTTTAAAATTTTACTTCAGAACTTTGCAATATTAACGACAAACCACACAAATTGTTTTGTGTGGCTTGTTGTATACCGCTATTAGTGGTGGTTTAATTACTTTCGCTTTTCGACAGGAAATCGAGAACGGAGTAATCTCCCAATGAAATTTCACGGGCAACTCCGAAGTATTGCGCAGAATTTCCGATCATGGAATTGCTTAAATTTCCGTGGTCAATTAATGTATTTTCTTGGATTAATGAATTGTCAATATTCGAATTGATGATTTTCGTATTATTCCCCAATGATACGCAAGGTCCAATTTTCGAGTTGTAAATTTCTACGTTTTCCCCAATAAAGCATGGTGGAATAATCATGCAATTTTCAATTTTTGCAGAAGCAGGATAAGTGGAAACATTCTCTTTTTCATAGTTGAGCACTTTTCCGTTGGTTTCTACGGTTGCGTTTTTGTTTCCGCAATCCATCCAGTCATCGACCTTGCCAAGAGAGAATTTAGCACCTTTTTGACGAAGGTTTTCCAAAGCAGTAGTCAATTGGTATTCACCACCCTGTTTAATATCGTTACTCATGATATAGTTAATCTCATCCATCAATTTTTCTGCAGAATTGAAATAATAAATACCGATAATGGCAAGATCAGAAACAAAGGTTTTAGGTTTTTCTACAAAATCGGTAATAAAACCGTAATCGTCGAGTTTTACGACACCAAATGCGGAAGGATCCTCCACTTTTTTAACCCAGATCACCCCATCTGAATTTTTGTCGAGTACAAAATCTGCCTTAAAAAGGGTATCGGCAAAAGCCACTACTACATCGCCCTGCATTGATGCTTCTGCGCATTTTATTGCATGTGCGGTTCCCAGAGGTTCGTCTTGCGTATACACGCTCCCTTTTGCGCCCAATTTTTCTGCAATTTCGATTAAAGACTGTTCAACTTCCGGCCCGAAATCCCCAATAATAAATGCGATTTCATCAATTTCTTCACCGGCAACTTTTGCAATATCTTCTACTAATCTTTGTACAATTGGTTTTCCAGCGATAGGAATTAATGGTTTAGGAACGGTAAGTGTATGTGGTCTTAATCTGGAACCACGTCCTGCCATGGGAACTATAATTTTCATATGAATGTTTTTTTACAACTTATATTAATACTTTGTTGGAGTTTGTTTTGAGGTGCTTCCAAATCCACCTTCACCGCGATCTGTTTCGGTAAGTTGCTGAGCTTCTGTCCATATTACAGTTTCGTGTTTTGCGATCACCATTTGAGCAATTCTGTCGCCATCATTAATCACAAATTCATCGGAAGACAAATTTACTAAAATAACGCCTATTTCACCTCGGTAATCCGCATCAATTGTTCCGGGAGAATTCAGTACGGTAATTCCATTTTTTATGGCTAAACCACTTCTGGGGCGCACTTGTGCTTCGTAACCTTCAGGAAGTTCAATAAATAATCCTGTGGGAATCAGCTTTCTTTCAAGACTTTTTAAAACGATAGATTCTTCGATGTTGGCATACAGATCCATGCCGGCGGAAAGTGCGGTCTGGTATTTTGGTAAAGGGTGTTTGGATTTGTTGACGATTTTTATTTTCATTAAATTTTATCTTTTGAATTTGCTCAAGACAAATCTTCTTTCACTGTAAACAATTATTGCCGTAAAGATGAGAAATAATAAATTGCCTATCCAAAAATTTGCATTAAATAATTTATAAGAAACGTAACTGAAGACCACCAAAAGAATCAGGCAAAGTGAAATATTCTTGATTCGATAATGGATTGGATAATATTTTTGACCAAGAAAATAAGACAAAACCATCATCGTGAAATACGCCGCCAAAGTAGTCCATGCCGAAACCATAAAACCGAATTTTTTCAATAAAACCAAGTTTAAAACAATGGTAATCAACGCTCCTGTCCATGAAATTACAGTCCCAATTTTTGTCCTATCCGTTACTTTGTACCAAGTGGAAAGGTTGTAATAGATGCCGAAACACAAGTTTGCAATTACGATGATCGGTATAATATCAATGGCAGTCCAATAAGATTTATTAGGAATAAAAAGCGTTTTGAGCCACGAAATATTGGCAATTATTCCCATCGCGACAATTGATGCGAAAAATGTAAAATACTCGGTAACCTTAGCATAAGTAATTTTGGCGTTTTCGTTTTGCATTTGTTTAAAGAAAAATGGCTCAATTCCCATGCGATAAGCAGTGACGAAAAGCGTCATCAAAACGGCGAGTTTGTAGCAACCACCATAAGCACCGGCATCGCCCTCGTCGATGAAATAATATTGAATTGCTTTATCGAAATTTTCATTGACCATAAATGCAAATCCGGCAACCATAATCGGCCAAGAATAAGAAATCATTCGCACGAAAAGATCTTTTGCAAATTGAAATTTTACTTTAGAAATAATAGGTAGAAGCATAATAACGCCTAAAAGACTGCCCATCAAATTACTCCAAAACGGGTAAGAAACTTTCTCGTTCATTCCCAATTTCTTGGAGAATTCTGCCGGAATCCATAAAAAAAGCAACACCACAATAACGGTTTGTGCCAAAGATTGCAGCACGCGGATGAGTGAATATTTGATAGGTTTATTGTGGTAACGAAGCCACGCAAATGGAATTACGCAAATCGTATCGAAAAATGCAATCCACGCAAACCAGCGAATGAATTCTGGGTTTTTGTCGTATCCCATCGCTTCGGCAAGGGGTTGGTTGAAGAGTAAACACAATACCAAAAACAAGGTAGATGTTCCTGCCAGAAACCAAAACGATGTGTTGAAAGTTTTATCTTTATTTTCTTCTTCCGCCGAAAAACGGAAAAATGCGGTTTCAAATCCGAAAGTCAAAATAATATTAACAAACGAAATAATTGCATATAAATTGGTGAACTGCGCAAATTCGTCTTTGTTGATGTGATGAATGTACAGAGGATTCAGAATGAAGATAATGATCCTCGGCAAAATGGCGCCAATTCCGTAGATGATGGTTTCGTTCAGAAGCTTTTTCAAAACAGCATTTATTTTCTGCAAATGTAATTAATTAGATTTGAGATTGAAAAATTTGGTTTAATGTATTAATTTTGTGAAAGTTCAATTCATGACTTCCAAATTCCCATTATAAATATCACAAACCCATGAAAATCCTCATTAAAAATGCCAAAATTGTCAACGAAAATCAGATTATTGAAAGCGATTTGCTGATCGAAAACGACCTTATCTCAAGAATCGAACAAAATATTTCTGATGACAATATTGATAATGTAATAGATGCGTCCGGAAAGTATCTTTTACCGGGAATCATTGATGATCAGGTGCATTTTCGTGAGCCAGGATTAACGCACAAGGGCGATATTGAAAGCGAATCCAGAGCAGCAATTGCAGGTGGAGTTACAAGTTTTATCGAACAACCCAACACGGTTCCGAACGCCGTAACCCAGGAACTTTTGGAAGAAAAATATCAAATCGCTTCCGAGAAATCTTTCGCCAATTATTCTTTTTCGATGGGCGGAACCAATGATAATTTGGAAGAAGTTCTCAAAACAAATCCGAAGAATGTTGCCGCAATTAAACTTTTTTTAGGATCTTCGACAGGAAATATGCTGGTGGATAATCCCGACACTTTGGAAGAAATTTTCAGCAAGGTAAAAATGCCGATTTGCGTTCACTGTGAAGATGAAGCTACGATTCGGAAAAACACCGAATTCTACAAAGAAAAATATGGCGAAGATATTCCAATGAAATTTCATCATCTCATAAGAAGTGAAGAAGCCTGCTACCTATCGAGCTCAAAAGCAGTAGAATTGGCAAAAAAAACTGGCGCTAGACTGCACATTTATCACCTTTCGACTGCGGTAGAAACGTCGCTTTTCCGAAACGATATACCTTTAAAAGAAAAAAAAATCACTGCGGAGGTTTGCGTTCATCATCTCACTTTTAACGATGCAGATTACGAAACGAAAGGAACGTTAATTAAGTGGAATCCGGCGGTGAAAACTCAAAATGATAAAGATGGCCTTTGGGAAGCATTGCTCGATGACCGAATTGATGTAATTGCCACCGATCATGCTCCGCATACTTGGGAAGAAAAACAAAATGTATATACGAAAGCGCCTTCTGGTGGGCCTTTGGTGCAGCATTCTTTGCAATTGATGTTGGAGAATTTCCATAACGGAAAAATTTCTTTAGAAAAATTGGTGGAGAAAATGTGTCACAATCCTGCAATTCTTTTTCAAGTGGAAAAGCGTGGTTTTATTCGCGAAGGTTACAAAGCCGACCTTTTGTTGGTTGATTTGAATGAAACTTACACCGTTGCAAAAGAAAATCTGCTTTATAAATGTGGTTGGAGTCCGCTGGAAGGAACAACGTTCCACTCGAAAATTACCCACACTTTTGTCAATGGAAAATTAGCTTTCGAAAACGGCAAAGTTGCCGAGCAGAAACATGGTGAAAGATTACTTTTTGATAGAAAAGAGTAATCAATTAGCAAGCGGATCTTTAATTTCCCTTATTTTGAGCATAATAATTCGCAATTTAAGCTAAGAAATTTGTTTAAATTTACCAAAAAACCAACGATATGAATCTGTATACTCAACCGATGCTCAAGGAAGGAGCGTTAAAAGATAAAGTTGCAATAGTAACCGGTGGCGGAAGCGGCCTAGGGAAGGCAATGACTAAATATTTTCTTCAACTCGGAGCAAAAGTCGTCATTACTTCCAGAAATCTTGAAAAACTGCAAACTACCGCTAAAGAACTGGAAGATGAAACCGGCGGAAAAGTCCTTTGCGTAGCATGTGATGTGCGCAACTGGGACGAAGTGGAAGCAATGAAAGAGGCGGCGATAAAAGAATTTGGGCAAATTGATATTCTGCTGAATAATGCTGCGGGAAATTTTATTTCTCCAACCGAAAGATTGACGCATTCGGCGTTTGACTCTGTTTTGGATATTGTTTTAAAAGGTACAAAAAACTGCACTCTTTCCATCGGAAAATATTGGATTGATTATAAGATTCCGGGAACAGTGCTGAATATTGTTACCACTTATGCATGGACAGGTTCCGCTTTTGTGGTTCCTTCCGCGTGTGCAAAAGCAGGAGTTTTGGCAATGACCAGAAGTTTGGCTGTAGAATGGGCAAAATATGGTATTCGTTTTAATGCGATTGCTCCGGGACCATTCCCAACAAAAGGTGCATGGGACAGATTATTACCTGGAAATCTTCAGGAAAAATTCGATATGCGCAAAAAAGTTCCGTTAAGAAGAGTTGGGGAGCATCAGGAATTGGCCAACTTGGCGGCTTACCTCGTTTCCGATTATTCGGCTTATATGAATGGAGAAGTAGTTACTATTGATGGTGGTGAATGGCTTCAAGGAGCCGGGGAATTCAATATGCTCGAAGAAATTCCTCAAGAAATGTGGGACATGCTCGAAGCGATGATTAAAGCAAAGAAATCGAGTTGAGAATTGGATTGAAGTAAGATTTTGTCAGCAAAAATTTCTAATTAATTGCTGAAACTTAAATATTTGAATCGTTGTAAATCTAGATTTATAGCGGTTTTTTTGTTTTTGTATTTGGGCTTTATGAAGGAAAATTTACCCAAATCCGAGGTTATTTCGCTATTGTTTTAGGAAAATAGTATATTTATACTTTTAAAATTATAATAAATTAAACACTCACACTGAAATTAAAACAATAAATGAAATTCTTAATTATTTTATTTTCGTTTGTATTGTTTTTAAAAGATAAACAATCAAAAGTATTTATTTGTAAAGGGAAAAGTTGCGAGAGGTACCATCTTAAAAAATCGTGTAGAGGTTTAAGTAACTGCTCAACAGATATCTACTCAGTCAGCATTGTTGAAGCAAGAGAAATAGGGAGAACATTATGTAAATGGGAAGATTAATAAAGTGTTTTTTAAGTCTTTTTGTTTTAAAAAGACTAACTGTGTCCTAAAATAAAAAAAAAACGCCCTGAAAATCAGAGCGTTAATTATCAAAATGTAGACCCACAGGGATTCGAACCCCGACAGGCGGTACCAAAAACCGAAGTGCTACCGTTACACCATGGGTCTGTCTTTATTTTGGTGGTGCAAATCTAAAAAATATTTTCTTATCGAACAAAACTTTTTTAAAAATATTTTAAAAAAAAATTAATATTTCATTTTTTCCGTGGCTTCTATAAAATTTTATTTCCGTATTTTTGAACAAATAATTTTTACAAATGAGCAGTACTGACGATAAGAAAAAAGCACTCGCACTAGTGCTTGAAAAACTAGATAAAACCTACGGAAAAGGAACCGTAATGACTTTGGGAGATGCTTCTGTGGATAGCTCCATCGAAGTGATCCCTTCAGGTTCTTTAGGACTCGACCTAGCTTTAGGCGTGGGTGGCTATCCAAGAGGTAGAGTAATAGAAATCTACGGACCGGAATCTTCTGGTAAAACAACTTTAACCCTGCACGCTATTGCAGAAGCTCAAAAAACGGGAGGAATTGCTGCATTCATCGATGCGGAACACGCTTTCGATAGACATTATGCTGCGAAATTGGGAATTAACCTGGACGATTTGATCATTTCCCAACCTGACAATGGTGAACAAGCATTAGAAATCGCAGATAATTTAATCCGTTCCGGCGCTGTGGACATCGTGGTAATCGATTCTGTAGCCGCTCTTACTCCTAAAGCGGAAATCGAAGGGGAAATGGGGGATTCCAAAATGGGATTGCACGCAAGATTGATGTCTCAAGCTTTAAGAAAATTAACCGCAACCATTTCTAAAACAAAATGTACCGTAATTTTCATTAACCAGTTAAGAGAAAAAATTGGGGTAATGTTCGGAAATCCGGAGACTACAACTGGTGGAAATGCTCTTAAATTCTATGCTTCGGTCAGAATTGATATTAGAAAAGCAAGTGCGCCTATCAAAACTGGTGACGAAGCTGTTGGTAGCCGAGTGAAGGTGAAAATCGTGAAAAACAAAGTAGCTCCTCCATTTAAAATGGCTGAGTTCGACATCATGTATGGTGAAGGCGTATCGAAAGTTGGTGAAATTTTGGATATGGCCGTGGAAACCGGAGTCGTGAAGAAAAGCGGCTCTTGGTTTAGCTATGAAGAAACTAAGCTGGGGCAAGGTCGTGACGCGGTTCGTGATATGTTGAAAGACAATCCGGAACTTGCAGAAGAACTGGAAGCTAAGATTAAAGAAGCGTTATTGAATAAATAATAAGCGCAAATTATTACAGAAGGCAGCCGTCGGGTTGCCTTTTTTTATATGTGCCTTTCGGAAAAAATGCCAAATTGTCATTTTCTTTTTCATGGTATTTTTTTTGAAATTGTACTTTAAATTTAAATCTAAAAAATTATGACTACAGGAAAAATTAATGTTTCGGTTGAGAATATTTTTCCGCTGATCAAGAAGTTTTTGTATAGTGATCACGAAATATTCCTCCGCGAGTTGATCTCCAACGCAACCGACGCTACTTTGAAATTAAAGCATTTAACCAATATTGGTGAGGCCAAAGTAGATTACGGAAACCCAAAAATTGAAGTAAAAATCGATAAAGAGAATAAGACCATTCACATTATCGACCAAGGAATCGGGATGACGGCGGAAGAAGTTGAAAAATACATCAATCAGGTCGCTTTTTCCGGGGCGGAAGAATTTCTGGAAAAATATAAAGACAGCGCAAAAGATGCGGGAATTATCGGGCACTTTGGACTTGGTTTTTATTCCGCATTTATGGTCGCTGAAAAGGTGGAAATCCTCACCAAATCTTACAAAGACGAACCTGCTGTAAGATGGATTTGCGATGGAAGTCCGGAGTTTTCTCTAGAAGAAACAGCTGATAAAACCGAACGAGGAACAAAAATTATCCTTCATATTGCGGAAGATTCAACCGAGTTTTTAGAAGAAGCCAAAATCCGTGAATTGCTCTTAAAATACAACAAATTCATGCCTGTGCCGATTAAATTCGGAACCAGAACCGAGACTTTACCTTTGCCGGAAGATGCTGCAGAAGATGCAAAACCGGAAACTTTGGAAGTTGATAATATCATCAACAATCCGGAGCCAGCATGGACAAAAGCGCCATCAGAACTAAAAGATGAAGATTATTTGAATTTCTACCGCGAGTTATATCCGATGCAGTTTCAGGATCCTTTGTTCCACATTCATTTGAATGTCGATTATCCGTTTAACCTTACCGGGATTCTTTTCTTCCCGAAATTGGCGAATAATCTAAACATTGAAAAAGATAAAATTCAACTCTACCAAAACCAAGTTTTCGTAACTGATGAGGTGAAGGGAATTGTTCCTGATTTCTTGATGTTGCTTCGTGGAGTAATCGATTCCCCGGATATTCCGTTGAATGTTTCGCGTTCTTATCTTCAAGCGGATGGTGCGGTGAAGAAAATTTCTTCTTACATCACCAAAAAAGTGGCTGATAAAATGGGTTCTTTAATCAATGAAAACCGTGAAGATTACGAGAAAAAATGGAATGACATCAAAATCGTTATCGAATACGGAATGATTTCTGAAGAGAAATTCTACGAAAAATCCGACAAGTTTGCACTGTACCCAAATGTTGAGGGAAAATATTTCCTTTGGAATGAACTTCAAGATAAAATTAAAGCCAACCAAACCGACAAGAACGGCAATTTGGTGATCTTGTATGCAACCAATGAACATGATCAGCACAGTTACATCCAAGCAGCTCAGGATAAGGGATATGAGGTCTTATTGCTGGATTCACCGATCGTACCGCATTTGATCCAAAAGTTAGAAGCTTCTAAAGAGAAAATTCAGTTTGCTCGCGTAGATGCCGATCACATTAATAATTTAATTAAAAAAGATGAGCCGATTATCTCTAAATTAAATGATACTGAAAAAGAAGCTTTGAAAAAAAGTATTGAAGAAGGAATTTCTGATACAAAATTTACCGTCCAACTCGAAGATTTGGAAAGTACCGATGCGCCTTTTGTGATCACTCAGCCGGAATTTATGCGAAGAATGAAAGATATGCAAGCGACCGGTGGTGGCGGAATGTTCGCGATGGGTGGTTTTCCGGAAATGTACAATTTGGTGGTGAATACCAACAGTGATCTGGCCGGAAAAATCTTAAAAATTGAAAATGCTGAAGACAAAACTGCGCAAATCAAACATGCGCTGGATTTGGCAAAATTGTCCCAAAACCTTTTGAAAGGAAAAGAATTGACCGATTTTATCCAAAGAAGTTATCAGGGGTTAGCGAAGTAATTAATTAATGATCACTTAATCATTGTAAACGGCGGAATTGATAGTTCCGCCTTTTTTTATAGTTCCTCCAAAGGATTCCAAAATAAATTCTTGAAATCCAGAATCTTATTTCCTTGTACGTTTATGCCTTCTTTGTTTAGTTTTTTAGTAAACTTTTCAAGACAACTTGCAGTGATATGCCCGGAAGAATTACAAACCCGATGCGCCGGAAAATCTTCAGCATAATTCCTCAGTGCATTTCCCACATGTCGGGAATGGTTGGGAAAACCAACTGCTTTCGCAATGGCTCCATAGCTCGTAACACGACCCTCAGGAATAAGACGGATAATTTCAAAGACCTGCTGGGTAAATAAAGAATCCATGATTTTTAATTAAAAATTGTCGTTGGGCAACAGCAAACTTCCGTCACCATAGCTCAAGAAACGGAAATCGTTTTCTAAAGCGTATTGATAAATATTTTTCCATTGATCCCCAATTAATGCAGAAACCAAAAGCAAAAGCGTAGATTGCGGTTGATGAAAATTGGTGACCAAACCTTTTACCATTTTAAAAGAATATCCCGGAGCGATAATAATCTCGGTTTCAATGGAAAGATGGTCTTGTTGCGTGTTTTTAATCCATTTTAAAAGCGCATTTATCGCTTCTTCAGTAGTACAAATCGCATCGGTTTCGTAGGGTTGCCATTGAGTGACTTTCAATGCTTCGTAACCAATTTTCGGATTTTGTACAATCTTATTTCCCATCCAATAAATGCTTTCCAAAGTTCGGGTAGAAGTAGTTCCAACGGTGATAATCGGTTGATGGATTTTTGTCGCTAAATCTTCTAAAAATCCGGTCGTGATATTAAGATATTCCGCATGCATCACGTGATCCTCCATCACTTCAGATTTCACGGGTTTAAAGGTTCCCGCGCCGACATGAAGTGTCGTAAACAACGATGAAATGCCTTTTTGCTTTAAATCATCCAAAACATTTTGGGTAAAATGAAGTCCCGCAGTTGGTGCCGCAACCGATCCTTCGTTTTCTGAATAAACGGTTTGGTAGGAATCTTCATCCACTTTCTCAGCAATTCTTTTGATATAAGGCGGAAGTGGCGTAACGCCCGCTGCATCCATGATTTTCCCAAATGGAATTTCCGGAGGCAACCAAGTGAAAGTGACGAGATACGCATCTTCCAATTTCCCGGTGATTTCAGCCGAAAGCTCGACAGAAAGTCCTTCAACATCAATGGTTTTCTTAAGTTGATTTTCTCGCCATTTGGAAGCTTTTCCGATAAAGCAAATCCAAGTAACGGAATTTTGCTCGGCGAAATGTTCCTCATAATCAATCGCTTCACCGTAAGGTTCCAAACAGAAAACTTCGATGGTGGCGCCGTTTTCGTTCTTGAAAAAGATGCGCGATTTCACCACTTTGGTATCATTGAAAACCAAAACCGCATTTTCAGGGAGATATTCGCTGATATTTCGGTAGGTATCTTCGGATAAAATATTGTTTTTAAAGACTAATAATTTCGATTGATCACGTGGATTCACCGGATTGTATGCTATTTTTTCGGCAGGTAAATCGTAGGTAAAGTCTTCAATTCTTAAGTGTTTCGGATGCATGCTGCAAATTTCTGAAAATCTTTATTTTTTTCAGTGATAAATTTAGAAAATATGATGTCATTTATTTATTTACAAAATCAATGGTAGTTCTTTTTATTTCATATAAAAAGATTTTACAGAAGGAGATTTAACAAAAAAACCGCCTTATGTTTAGGCGGTTTTAATAGTTTATTTTTCTTTCAGACATTTGTCGAGAAATTGCTCTTGTTCCCATAAGGTGTGTAGGATGCTTTCTTTTGCAGCGTATCCGTGAGATTCTTTCGGGAGTAAAACCATTCGAACAGGTGCTCCTAAATTTTTAAGTGCCTGAAAATAGCGTTCGGTTTGCAAGGTGAAAGTCCCCGGGTTATTATCCGCATCTCCATGTATCAAAAGTAAAGGTTTTTTCAGTTGATCGGCGTGCATAAATGGGGACATCGTATTATATACTTCCGGTACGTCCCAATAATTGCGTTGCTCCGACTGAAAACCAAATGGAGTTAAAGTTCTGTTATAAGCGCCGCTTCGTGCTATTCCACAGGCAAAATCATTACCATGAGTCAGTAAATTAGCAGTCATAAAAGCACCATACGAATGGCCTCCTACCGCAACTTTTTTCCGATCGATATATCCTAATTGATCTACTGCATCAATCGCTGCTTTACCGTTCGCTAGAAGTTGAGGGATAAAGGTGTCGTTTGGTTCAGCTTTTCCTTCACCGATGATTGGGAAGGCTGCATCATCTAAAACCGCATAGCCCTTAGTTACCCAATATATGAACGATCCATAGCTTGGAAATGTAAAATCATTGGGATTTTGGGTATTCATTCCAGCTGTATTTTTGTCTTTAAACTCTGTCGGATAAGCCCAAATTAGTAATGGTAATTTTTCTTTTTTGCTTTTTCTATCGTAGCCGGCAGGTAGGTATAAAGTTCCGGTGAGATCTACCCCGTCATTCCTTTTGTATTTGATCACTTCTTTATGGACTTTTCCCAAGCTGGCAAAAGGATTTTCGAAGTTGGTTAGTGCCTCAGTCCTTCCGGTTTTAATATTTTTTTTGTAAGAGTTGGGGTATTGGGTTGCGGATTCTTGGCGGACCAAAATTTCACCCTTTTCAATGTCCATGATATCGATGATGCTTTCTTTCACTCCGCTTACTTGCGCGGTGTACAATCTTTTCTTTGCTAATGATTTTAAATCGTGCTCATCAATAAAAGGTTTTTGTCCATCTTTCGTGAAGCCCTCTCCGATGAGGTATGCTTTGTCCTTCTTTACATCGATTACATTTCTTCCGTATTCATTTTTAGTTTCAAAAAATTGTCCAGGATCATTATATACATCTTGAAAATTACGATCTTCTATCATTCGTGAGTTTCCGGTATTCAGATCTAAGAGAAAAGATTTGGTATTCCGTGAATCATACCAGCTTTCGGAAATTACTGCATAATTAGAATTGGACCATTCTGTCCCTGTATAACGCTGTTTAGTCCGGAAAAGGCTTTTCGGAGCGGTGGTAAATGGAGCTTCCCATGTGAAAATTTCGTCTCTATATTCCGCGGTTTTATTTTGATCGCCTCCGTCCAATGCTTCTGCGTACACCAAAGTTGCCGGCTGATCATCGCGCCATGTCATGTTTCTTTTTCCGGTTCTAACAGAAGAAAAACCTTTAGGCATAATTTCAGTAAGTGGTACCTCATTAACGGTCTTTACTAAATTACCAGCTTGGTCGTAAATAGTCGTAGTCATCGGAAATCGACTAAGCGGAACGATGTAAGAAAAGGGCTTCTTGATGGTGGTAAGCATTAAATATTTACCGTCGGGAGAGAAACTCATTCCTGTATAGATATCGGCAGTTTTACCCTCGGTTATTTCCCCATTGAGGTTTACTTTTTTCAGATCGGCTTTAGTCAAAGTTTCGAAATTAATTTCATCCTGAGGATTTTTTAACAAATCCTGATACGTTCTATTTTGGGAAACTTTTCCATCGGCTGTAGAAATAATGGGGCCTGTAGGAAGATCTTTGCTGGAATCAATTAACTTGGGTTTGTCTGTAGGAATGGTTTTAATTAATAAATTCTTGGAATCTTTATACCACAGATAAGGCATACCGAGGTTTGCATTGAGTTGATCAGCGACGAGTTTGGTAGCTGTTGAACTTGCTAGATCGAGCACCCAAAGTTCTACACCTTTTTCGGTAGTGTTGGTAAATGCCAGTTTTTTTTCGTCTGGTGATAGCGTGGTGTAAGCAATTTTGGCTCCTTTCGGCAACCCTTTTACCTGTGTTTCCGCTTTGTCTTTTAGCTTTTTTATTTTAAGATTAGTGATGTAGGTTATTGAGCTCGAAATATTGGTAACAGGATTGATTCGTAAACCACCCAACCTTATTTCTTGTTGATTCAGTTCATCTAAAGATTTGTAGGTATCCCGGTAAGAGAAAATCATCCATTCTCGTTTACTGTCCATAGATACAGAAGGTGGTCGCTGGTAATCTGCTAATTTCAGAATTTCTGCAGATGGCTGTTGGTAACTTAAATTTTCTTGGCCATTGATCAATCCTAGCATTGCCAATAATACCACTGTAATCGTTTTTTTCATTTTTAAAGTAAGCTTTAATCACGAAAATAAGAAAATTAAAATAGATTTTCCGAGTAATCACAAAATACAACGGCCTTATTTCTAATTTTAATCGTGTTTTGTGTTTTCATTTAATGGATCTAGACATAAAATGAAATCAACTTTCAATAAAATTTATAATCCCAGAGTTTTGGAGATTCAGCGCAGAAGCGGAAAAATATCAGTATTTGGCTAAACTGCAGTAATCAAAAGAATGTGACATTTATTTTACCGACACCGCTCCAAAAAAAACTCTCACAATCAAATGCGAGAGTTTATTTTTATGGAAAGAAAATACAATTAAGAATTTTCTAAAACATAAGTAAACATCAGTGGTGCACAAATGGTGGCATCACTTTCAACAATATATTTTGGGGTATCAACATCGAGTTTTCCCCAAGTGATCTTCTCGTTCGGAACTGCTCCGGAATAAGATCCGTAAGAAGTTGTAGAATCTGAGATCTGGCAGAAATAAGCCCAGAAAGGAACATCTTCCCATTCCAAATCCTGATACATCATTGGTACTACGCAAATTGGGAAATCTCCAGCGATTCCTCCTCCGATTTGGAAGAAACCAACGCCTTTACCACCGGAATTTGCACGATACCATTCTGTTAAATAAATCATATACTCAATTCCAGATTTTACGGTATGAACATTCAGTTTCCCTTTGATGACGTTCGACGTAAAAATATTTCCTGTGGTAGAATCTTCCCAACCTGGACAAACAATCGGAAGGTTTTTCTCGGCTGCAGCCACAATCCATGAATCTTTCGGATCGATTTCATAATATTGCTCCAAAACTCCGGAATTTACGACCTGATACAGAAATTCATGCGGGAAATAACGTTCTCCTTTTTCTTCAGCAGCATGCCACACATCTTCCAAATGCTTTTGTAGACGACGAAATGCTTCCTCTTCAGGAATACAAGTGTCAGTCACACGGTTGAAGTGCTGATCCAGCAAATCTCTTTCCTGCTCAGGCGTCAAATCTCTATAGTTCGGTACTCTTTTGTAGTGGGAATGAGCAACCAAGTTCATTACATCTTCTTCAAGGTTGGCTCCTGTACAGGAAATAATCGCTACTTTGTCCTGACGAATCATTTCCGCCAAAATCTTTCCTAATTCCGCTGTTGACATTGCTCCAGCCAAGGTAATCATCATCTTACCGCCGTCTTTTAAGTGCGCAACATAACCTTTCGAAGCATCCACCAATGCTGCTGCATTGAAATGGAGATAATATTTTTCTAGAAATTCTGTGATCGGTTTATTCATTTTTGTAATTGTTTTTGCAAAGATAATATTTTAGGTTGGAATCAGAATTCCGCAAGTTTAAAAGCTTATTATTCCAATGAAAAAAGTACAGCTCATCAGGAGCCATACTTTTATATTTTTTTTGATAAAGAAATTTTTTTTAGTTCTGCCAATTTTCAACCTTCACGATTTCAATTCTTCGCTCTCCGTCTCGGAAAGGCCATTCAATGACATCACCAACTTTGTATCCTACCGTTGCCAAAGCCATATCCGATAAGATGGAGTGCTTATTTTTCTTCGGTTTTGCTTCTTTAACACCTACAAAAATGTATTCCTCTTCCTTATTTTGGCTTAAATCCTTTATGGTTACTTTTCGGTTTACCGTCACCACATCTTCCGGTAAAACCCTTCTTCGTACTTGTAGCGCATTTCGCAGTTCGGAAGCCAATCTTACTTCTTCATTGTGACTTACTTTTTTTCTTCTTAAATGATCTTTTATTGCGTCGTAAATTCCTGTTGTTAAAATGATTTGATCGGACATTATTCTTGTTTTTTTTATAATAAATGAAATATGCTTCAAAGTTCGGTTCAACGCAATTTCTCAAAACATCAATGGATATTTTGTCTGCAGAAAGCATATTTTAAAATGAATGGTAATAAACGATTAATTCCCTGTCTTGAACCTAACAGGGATTAATGGATAAAGTCCTTGGAACTTTTCAGAAATGAATCGGTATGAAGATACATCAATGACTGCAAAAGTCCTGATAAACGATCAAGGTCGGATAAAAAGAGCATTAAAGCCATGATGATTAAAGATTTTTACGAAGATAAAAAATAACCTTTTGAAAAGCAAATATTTAACAACGATTATCAAAGCCGAAAATGAGAAATAGCTTTTCGTCACACGAATAGAATTATACATTCTTACGCTTTCAAAGTGAAATTTCAAATCCTGAACCTCCTATTCTCCTTCTTTTCGGATATCTGTTTTTTCGCGGTAATGCGTTTTTCTATTTGCCTTTTCGATGGTTTTGTGGCCTTTCGCGGTTTCGGTTTATAAAGTGATTTCTCCACCAGCTCCAAAATCTTGTCGGTCGCTATCTTTTTATTTTGAAGTTGGGTACGACTTTCCGAAACGGTAAGCTGAAGAATTCCATCCAGATTGATTCGGTTTTTGAGCTTTTCCGAAATCAATTCAATTTCTTCGCTGCTAAAAAATTCGGTATCGGCAACTTTCCATTGCACCGTCACCGCGGTTTCAACTTTATTCACGTTTTGGCCGCCTGCGCCGCTGCTGCGAGAAGTTTTGTAGGTTAGCTCTTTCGTGAAATTTCTCATAGTAAAATCAATCAGTTTTAAAACAAATGTAGCAATTCTTTCCTGTTAATCTTTCCATTGGGTAACCTCGGAATTTTTTCAAGATAAATAAGTTGTTTTGGAAGATGATTTTTGGTAAAAGTTTCGGCAAGTTCTGATAGAATAGGGGAGAGTTGTGATTTCATTTCGTCGCTTTCCTCGCTTTCAATAATCGCAACCAGTTTTTGACCATAAGTTTCATCTTGTAAACCTAAAAAAACAATTTCATGGGAGAGTTTTTGCTTCATGAAATGTTCCAATTGTTCCGGAAAAATCTTCAACCCGGCGGAATTGATGACGTTATCGATTCTTCCTAGAAACTTGAATTGCCTGCTATTTTTTAATTCAACTAAATCGTTCGTTTGAAGAATCTCAGGATTAAGCTTTTGGGCTTTTATTTTAAGACATCCTCTATCGTCCAGAGAAATTTCGACGCCTTTCAATAGGGTAAAATATTCATCCTGAGTGGGATAGATTTGTTTTAGAGCAATGTGCGAAAGGGTTTCGCTCATTCCGTACGTTTCATAAATGATCGTTTCCTCGGAAGTTTTGCTAAGAACTATTTCAATTTTTTGTTTTAATGATTCTGAAACTTGAGCACCACCGATGATGATTTTTTTTATTAAATGAATTTTATCAAGCGAATTTTCAACCTGAAGAGGCGACATCGCGCAAAAATCAATTTCATGATCGAGGTTTGCAAGAGGTGTTGATGAAGGGCTTACGATCGTAAGTTTTAATTTTCTTACCACTGAACGGACGATCATCATCTTACCGGAAATATATTCAACAGGAAGGCAAAGCAAGGCCGAATCTCCTTCTTTTAATCCAAGAAAATCGCAGGTCATCTTTGCTGAACTCTTCATGCGTACCTTTTCAATTTCAAAAACTTTCGGAATGCCGGTAGAACCGGATGTTTGTACGGAAACCGTGGCAGAATTGGAATGCCAATCCTCCAAAAAAGAAATCACTTTCTCCTCAAATTCGTTTTGGGGAAAAAGTGATTTTAATGGAATATTTTTAGAAAAATCGAGTTCCATTACATTCTGTCAACTGTTCC
Organism: Chryseobacterium senegalense; assembly: GCA_001403755.1. Taxonomy (GTDB): domain Bacteria; phylum Bacteroidota; class Bacteroidia; order Flavobacteriales; family Weeksellaceae; genus Kaistella; species Kaistella senegalense. The sequence continues at coordinate 228,253 of CYUH01000015.1, forward strand.
GATTCCCAATAGTTCCAGACCTTTGCGAATGGTTTTTCCGGTAAGGGCGGATAATTGCAGACGGAAGTTTTTCGCGTTTTCGTTTTCTTGGTTGAGTATTGGATTGTTCTGGTAGAACGAGTTATAGGATTTTACCAACTCATATACGTAATTGGCAACCAATGCCGGCGAAAGGGTTTCCGCTGCTTTGGCAATTACCTCCTTGAAATTGGAAAGATTCATCACCAATTCCTTCTCCGAATCATTCATTTCATACTCGTCAATGGCTTGTTCCGAGTAATTGGCTTTGTTCAACAATGATTGAATTCTCGCATAAGTGTATTGAATAAAAGGCCCCGTATTTCCATTAAAATCAATACTTTCTTTTGGATTGAAGAGCATTTTTTTCTTCGGATCTACTTTCAGCATGAAATATTTCAGTGCGCCCAAACCTACTGTTTCGTAGGATTTTTCTTGATCAGCATCGGAAAGGTGTTCCAATTTACCTAATTCTTCGGCTTTTTCCTTTGCGGTTTCTACCATTTCCTGCATCAAATCATCGGCATCTACCACTGTTCCTTCGCGAGATTTCATTTTTCCTTCTGGCAATTCTACCATTCCGTAAGAAAGGTGGAAAAGGTTTTCTGCCCAGCTGTAGCCCATTTTCTTTAGGATTTTAAACAGCACATCGAAGTGATAATCCTGCTCGTTTCCTACAGTGTAAATCAATTTCTGAATGTTATTTTCCTTGAATCGCTGAACAGCGGTTCCCAAATCCTGAGTCATATAAACCGAAGTTCCGTCGGAGCGAAGTAGTAATTTATGATCCAAACCTTCATCGGTTAAGTCGCACCAAACGGATCCGTCGTCTTTACGATAAAGCACACCGCTAATTAAACCCTCCTGGATAAGATCTTTTCCTAAGAGGTAAGTATTGCTCTCGTACTGTACCTGATCGAAATCTACACCCAATCTTCGATAGGTCTCGCCGAAACCTTCATAAACCCAACTATTCATTTCTTTCCAAAGGGCTCGTACATTTTCATCTCCTTTTTCCCAATCGAGTAACATCTTTTGAGCCTCAAGAATAATAGGAGCTTGCTTTTTGGCAACTTCTTCGTCGTAGCCTTGCGCTTTCAGTTCGGCGATTTCCTTTTTATAATGTTTGTCAAATTCTACATAATAATTCCCTACAAACTTGTCACCTTTAATTTTGGTTGATTGTGGAGTTTCACCGTTTCCGTAACGTTCCCACGCGAGCATCGATTTGCAGATATGGATTCCTCGGTCGTTGATAATTTGGGTCTTAATCACATCATATCCATCAGCGCTAAGGATTTTTGCTACCGAATATCCCAATAAATTATTTCTGATATGACCTAAATGGAGAGGTTTGTTGGTGTTTGGCGAGGAATATTCCACCATTACGGTTTCCTTCTTTGGATCTACTCGATCGAAGTTTTCTTTGGTAGATTTGAAATTTTCTAAAAAGAAACTTTTTTGAATGGTAAGATTAAGGAAACCTTTCACCACATTGTAACTTTCCACAAAATCGGATTGCGTAGAAAGAGCATCACCAAGTTCCATAGCAATATGGTCCGGACTTTTCTTTAAAACCTTCACGAGAGGAAAGGTCACGATTGTAAAGTCGCCTTCAAACTCCGACTTGTTTTGCTGTACTTCAAGTTTGATGGTATTCGTATGATTCACATCATCGATCTGAAAGACCGATTGAATAACCTCCGCGATTTTATCTTCAATTATATCTTTAATATTCATTCTATAATTTTACAGGACAAATATACGGAAATAAAAAAACCACTCCGAAGAGTGGTTTAGGAATTATGGATAACAGTTGTCATTAATCATTCAATCGAATTTCACCTAAATATAACAGGGGCGATTGTTTTGGACCTTCGATAGAAGCATCAATTATATTGTTTTTATTCACTTCCATTTTAATTAGGTTAATTTCCTTTTGATCATTAAGGAAAAAATTTAGCAGGATGTTTCCATTATCTAAATCTTTTCGTGCAACAGTAAAATCATAGGAAGTAAATTCCAACCGTGATTTTTTTAATGTACTTGTGTTTTCATCCAAAGGAAGATTCACCAGTAACTTTTTATGATTAACGATGATGCCGATTTCTTCTGAAGCACTTACCGGAAGGTTGGAAGAGAGTATCCGGCCTGTCCCTGCGGGAGCACTAAATGTTTTTCTGCTATCGTACTTGGTAACAATAAACTTAAAGTCATTGCTATATACCTTAGCCTTCAAATCTTCATATGAAAGTTTATTGGTAGCACATGATATGGTTGTGAAAAATAAGAACAATAGGAATGCTAAGTTAATAACTCGGTTTCTCATATATGTAATTTTATGTGAATTTATAAAAAAAAACCACTCCGAAGAGTGGTTAAAAAATATTTTTTAGTTTTTATCCCAAAATACTTTTGAACTGTAGATATCGCCTCCAGGGATTTTAGTGGAAGCAGCCTCAACATTCGCAGCATTATTGTTCTTTTCATTAAGTGGATATGGCATTCTTCTTACCAATCCATATACTGCCGTTGGAGCAGGAGCTAGAACTGGGTAATCTAGTCTTCTCCAGAAATACCACGCTTCAAAGCCTTTGTTGTACATTGCAACCCATGCAGCTTCCCCGATTGATTTTTTCCAGTTAGCAGCATCATAAGGATGAGCAACTAGGAAAGCCTCTGCATCGGCAGCATCAACATCCCATTCTTCCATAGAAGCAGTTACCGCATCTGCATAATACTCAGCAGCAGTTCCACCTACAGAGTATCCTCTTGCAGCAGCTTCAGCCAACATGAATTTTACATTTACATGATCAAAAATTTGACCTGGAGCATCACGTTTTTTAATGCGATCTGCAACTTTAGAGAAGTTTGCATAAGTATTTAATAAACCATAATTACCACCTTTATAGGTTCCATCTGGTGCAGGAGTGAAATATTCCGGAACTCTAGGGTCGTTGTTTGCTTTCATGAAGTTCACAAGAACATTGGATGGTAAGAAGTCATTTCTTCCATTAGCTACCAAGTTCAAATACACTGGGTTAGAGAAAAGCGCATTATCAAACTGGAATTGGAAATTATCCCCTTCATCAGTGATTACACCATCTGCATAAGCACTTTCAACAAGAGATTTAGCTTGAGCTGCATTAGTGTCCGCTAAGTTTAATCCCATTCTTAATTTGATGGTGTTTAGAACCATTTTCCATTTATCCATATCACCCGCGTAATAAGGGTCAGAATAACTTGGTAAGCTCGGATCAATCGTTGCCTGTACAGCCGCGATTCTCGCAACTAAATCGGTATAGATTGCAGCAGCATCATCATATTTTGGCTGTAAATTAAGGTCGCCTGAACTTGATTTCAAAGCTTCAGAATAAGGCACATCTCCAAATGAGTCAACCAATGTTGCCCAGCCATAGATAGATAGGATTTCTAGAATCGCTTTTTTATTGGCTTTAATCTTTGCTTGATCAGCAAGACTATAAGTAGAATTTTCTTTTTCCGATTGCAAAAACTCTTTTGCTTTTGCTAATGGTCCTAACACTTCTCTGTATGTATTATTCCAATAATACTGATTTTGATTTCTTTGCTCAAAGAAATAATTTGTTTCAGAGGTGTAAGTTGTTTCTGTCCATTGCTGAGTGAAAAATCTGGTGATATTTTCATTAACGCTGGCAGACACATGTGCATTTGCTAAATAGTACGAAACCGTTGATACTAGGTTTTCGGTAGGTACAACGCTAGGGTTTTTAGGATCAACATTTAAAGCAGAAATGTCTCTCTCACACGAAGTGAAACTCGCTGCCACAAGTGAAAGAGCCCCCAGTAATTTTATTATTTTTTTCATTTGAATTCTTATTAAAATTTAATATTAACATTGAAACCTATCTCTCTGGTAGTTGGTAATACCCCGATAGAGTTTCCTCTTGATCTTAAACCGCCACCAACTCCAGCTTCTGGGTCAGCGTATGGTAAGTTTTTGTGGATTATCCATAAATTTCTTCCTACTAATGATAACGTTACATCTTCTAGGAAAGTACTTGCGATCACTGTTTTAGGTAATGTATATGACACGCTAGCTTCTCTTAGTTTCACATAAGACGCATCATAAATATAGCGGCTGTTTGGTGCATTAGTATAACCTTCTGGCTGATAGCTATAGTAATTATTTGCATTTAACTGCGGGTTGCCATTAGCTCTGTATCCACCTACTATTAAAGTGTTCGGATTTCCATCTGCAGTTACACCTGGCAAAATAACTCCGTTTGGACTTCTCCATTCTGGGCTTACTGTATCAGCATATAAACCACCGGCATAGCCATACCATAAATCAGTGGAGAATGTATCACCTCCTTGTTGTACATCAACCAAGAAACTTAAACTTAAACCTTTATAGCTGAATGTGTTTCTTACACCTCCGGTCCAATCTGGCGTAATGTTACCAATTACTTTTGGACTTGATTTTGCCCAGAATCCGCCTCCTACGCCATTTGCGTTTGGTGAAGTTACTACTCGCTGTCCATTTTCATGATACACATAATCTGTACCTACTAGTGTTCCAAATGCTTGGCCCACTGTCGCATTTAAGGATACCCCTCCTTGGTAATTTCCAAGGTTATAGTTATCTACACCATTTAGATCAACCACTGTATTTTTATTTTTTGCCCAATTGGCAGTAATATCCCAAGTAAATTTAGCGCTTTTGATAGGAGTTAAGTTCAATGCAACTTCAACCCCTTCGTTATCAATCTGTCCTGCGTTGAATACCATAGCGTTGTATCCGGTAGCATTTGAAATTGGTAAACTAATAATCTGATCAAATGTTTTAGACTTGTAATACGCTACATCGATACCTACTCTTCTCTTGAAGAATTGTAATTCTGTACCAAATTCGTATTCTTTTGAACGCTCCGGTTTTAGCTCAGGGTTTCTTAAAGTATTTGAAGTGTCGAATAATACAACACCATTGTAGATACCAGGAGAGGTGTAAGTATTAAATAATTGGTATGCAGATGTTGCTCCCCCTACTACAGCGTAGTTACCTCTCAATTTCCAGAAGCTTAACCAATCTTGTTTGATTAAGTTGGATAGAATTACGGAACCTGAAACTGACCCATAACCAAATACTTTATTACTTTCTGGTAAGGTTGAGGATTTGTCAACACGGTAAGTACCATCAACATAATATGTATCCTTGTATCCTAACGACGCAGTAGCATAAGCACCCGCTGTTACGATTTTCCCTAGAGTTTCTCTCATTGGAAGGATTGATTCATTAGAGTTAGCGATGGAATATAATCCTGGGATAACCAATCCGCCTTCGGTAGAAATATATGTGCTTGAATTAGTGTTTCTTCTCACGTTTGCTCCTACAAGACCGGAAATATCTAATCCTTCTGCAAGGTCAAAACCATAGTTTAAGTAAGTGTCAAAATTCACCTCTGTATTTCTGATATTTTGTCTTGAATATCCTGATGCTGCAGGGTTTCCTGATGCGCCCCAGTCTCTAGCTACTGATCCTGATGCCAATCTGTTTTCAATTAACATATCCATTAAGTCGTAAGACAATTTGGTAGTCAATCCTATTTTTTTAGAGAAATTATAAGTTAATGAAGCGTAAGAAAAATTTCTTGTTCTATCATCACTTTGATAACTTTGGTATCTCTGGAAGTACGGGTTATCCCAGTAGTAAGGAGTCAAATCATCATAAGAATGCCAGTTCCATGTTACGTTCTGTCCTGTTCTGAAATAAGCATCTCTTTGTTTATAAAGGTCGGTATCAACATTCCACCATTGTCTGAAAGCTGACATTTGGTTGTCTGAATATCCGGTCTCGTTTCTACCTTTGGTATCTTGTAGTGTTAAACTGCTATAAACAGAAGCGGTTAATTTATCCGTGAAATCATAATTGAATTTTGCGGAAACCGTATTTTTTCTTAATTCAGAATTAGGAAGAATACCATTCATTAATTGATTTGAGTAGTTAAGCAAGATGTTAGACTTATCTCCTGCTTTTTGTAATGAAATAGTATTAGTATAAGTTGTAGCAGTTTCGAAAAAGTCAACCGGAGTGTGTTCTCCAGCTCTATATGGACTCAACTTATTGTAGTTAGGTGAAGTTGGGTCGAATGAATCCCAAGTATAAACTAAACTGCCATCATACTTAGGTCCAAAGGATGCATCGTCGCTAAAGTTAGCATAGCCATCTTCGTTGAAGTAGTCACCATATCCTCCGCCATATTGGTTTTGGTATTTAGGGAAAGTACTTTTGTCGATAGTACCAACGCTTACGCCACTATTTAAGGTAACGCCCCATCTTGTATCGTTTTTACCTCTTCCGGACTTAGTAGTGATCACAATTACACCATTGAGACCTCTTTCCCCATAAAGAGCAGATGCTGCTGCACCTTTCAATACGTTGATGGATTCGATATCTTCTTGGTTGATATCAGATAGGTAGTTTCCGTAATCATATTGTCCTGAAAGAGATGAGTTACTTACTGGCGACCCATCGATAACAATTAGAGGTCCGCCACCACTAAGGGATTTGTAACCTCTGATTACCAAGTTTGAACTACCACCAAAGTTGTTGTTCGTATTTACCTGAAGACCTGCTACCTTACCAGAAAGTTGCGCTGCAATGTTTCCGGTGTTGGTGGTCCCGTCTGTAAGAGCATCGCTCTTAATTTCTTGAGATGAGTATCCCAAAGATTTTTTCTCTCTTTTAATACCTAAAGCCGTTACTACAACGCCTTCGATATCTTGCGTTTTTGTGGTGTCAACCTGTGCATTTACTAAAGCAAATGACGAAGTCAAAACTACTGCTAAAACGCTTGTTGTTAGTTTCTTCATATCAAATTAAATTTTTTCATTGGAACAAATGTGCAAAACTTTCTTAATATAACCAAACTTTTTGTTAATTATTTCTTAATTGCATAATATTTTCGGGGTTTATCTGTGTTTTTGTTAACATTTTCTAGCTTCGTGTTAATTTGTCAAAATTGAAGGGTGTTTTTTGCGTATTTCAAGTTAAATTTTAATGAACTGTTAAGTTATTATTTTTTTTAAGCTCATTTTTTTGTAATCTTTCAATATTTTTTTTGATTAATTTAAATTAATTTAAATTTAATATTTGAAAGATTTTTCTTCTGGGAATATCTTATTAGTGGGCGTTTTCCGTAAAATTTTTTCAACTTTCGCCATTTTCCAATTTTTAATGCAAAAATTTATAATTATCAACAAGAATTTTCCGGTTATCTTGCTGTGGATGCGTTTTCTTTCATCCTGAGTGTTTTTTTTTTAAAATGTTCGTAGTTTTGACCTCCAATTTAGGGGTAATACGATAGTAATTTCAGATTTATGAATTTGTTAAAGAGCTGGTCTCAGCAATATATTGAAGCGGGATGCGACGAAGTAGGTAGGGGTTGTTTATGTGGTCCGGTAGTAGCAGCTGCGGTTATTATTGATGAGGGTTTTCAGGAGAATTTAATCAACGATTCCAAGAAACTCACCTTCAAAACAAGGTTGCAATTAGATGATTACATTCGCAACAACGTGGTAGATTTTGCTGTTGCAGAAGTTGCTCCTGATCTTATTGATGAGTATAATATTTTAAATGCAAGTATTCATGCCATGCATTTAGCTTTGGATCAACTTAAAACCCGCCCGGAATTTATCCTGGTCGATGGAAACAGATTCCATTCTTACCAATCCATTCCTCACGAATGTATAATAAAAGGAGATGCGAAACTTCTTTCGATTGCCTGTGCTTCAATTTTAGCAAAAAATTACAGGGACAGGATGATGATTGCGCTTCACAAAGAATTCCCGGAATATGGATGGGCTACCAATATGGGCTATGCTACCAAGCAACATCAGGAAGCTCTGAACAAGTATGGTCCCACCATTCATCACCGAAGATCTTTTCGACTGAATTATAAGATTTAAAGTGTGCATTTTTACACAATCTAATTCTAAAAAAAATTAGCTGGTTGACCTTAATTGTTCGATAGGTGAGTTGCGGATCATTTCCCCAATATATCAATTATTGCTTTACTATAAATCTATTATAGCTCCAATGTTTTATTGGACTTTTAATGGACTTCTAATTTAGTTTTATTGGACTTATGTAAAGAATAACCTTAGCCTTGGGAGAAAAAACAACGAAAAAACAAATGGTATTGAGCCAAAAAAAAGCGGAAATATTATTCCGCTTTTCTTTATTAATATGGTAAATATTATTTCTTTTTGTTCGCCTGTTGCTGCTGAATTTTCTGCTGCTCCTGAGCTTTTTCCATCATCTCGCGCATTCTTTTTTGGAACTTGCCTTCTTTTTTGGGCTCTTTTTGTTTGTTAGCTTGAATTTGAGCATGGATCTTTTCCTCATCAAGAATCCAATATTTAATAACTAAAATGATTAGAATGTTGATCGCGTTGGAAACGAAGTAATACCACGATAAACCGGATGCAGAAGTATTCAAAAAGAAAAGGAACGTAATGGGGAAGATGTACATCAGTACTTTCATGTTAGGCATTCCTTCTTGCTGTGGTTGCTGCATATTCCCGGAAGTCATCACAGTATAGATTAAAATTACAATCGTACATGCAATGGCAAAAATACTGAGATGATCTCCCAAAAATGGTATATGAAACGGTAATTTAATAACGTCATCATAAGCGGTAAGGTCTTTTGCAAACCAAAAACTTTTACCTCTAAGGTCAATCATATTCGGGAAGAAGCGGAACAATGCATAGAAAATTGGAATCTGAAGCAGCGCCGGTAAACAGCCTGCCATTTGATTCACGCCGGCTTTTCGGTAGATAGCCATGGTTTCCTGTTGCTTTTTCATCGGATCTGCATCCTTGAATTTGGCATTCACCTCATCGATTTCAGGGCGAATTACCTTCATCATTGCACTCAGTTTATGCTGCTTGAACATCACCGGTGAAAGAATGATTTTCACAATAATCGTCATTAAGAAAATAACCCAACCTGCTGCTAAGCCCCAACTGGAGATCAGGTTGTACATTGGGATAAAGAACCATCTGTTCAAACTTCCGATAAACGACCATCCTAACGGGAGTAATTCGTCAAAATTTTTGTTGTAAGATTTTAATAAAGGCAAATCCAATGGCATAAAGTACCATTTAAAGTTTTGGTTCAGTTCGTTTCCTGCCAAATCAACCTGCCCGTTGAAGTTGAATTTTTTCAGGAATTCGCCTTCTTCGATCATCTCCTGGGAGCCTTTAGAGTTTTTGAATCCGTGCTGAGGTTCAATTACGGCCGAGAAAAACTGTTGTTTCACAGCTAGCCAGTTCAGGGTTTCTTCGGTTTCTTCCATAGTGTTTCTACCGTCGTAATCGAAACTCTTGTAATTGTTGAAACTGTAATTAAATTCGGTGTGCGTTTGTTCTTGTGCACGACCTTTCTCCATTTCTCTTGCACTGAAGTCCCACACAAAATCAGCTTTGGAATCTGCTACCAAACGCGACAAACCTTGGGTTTTCACATTGAAATCGACGGTGTATTTGTCCAACAGAGTATAGATGAATTGGATCACGGCACCATTGGCATTAGCTTGCATGGTTACGCTGTTTCCGTTCTGAATCGGGGTGAAAACTAAATCCTTAGTATTAAAGGTTTTGCCTGTTTTATCTTTAAATTGAAATCCGTAAGATGAATTGTTTTTATCAAAAATCAATAGATCCTTGTCATTTTTGTCAGTATTTCTATTGTAAGCTTTGTACTCATTGAGCTGCACAGTACTGATTTGTCCACCCAAAGTAGAAATTCCTAGGCTCAACTCTTTGTTTTTCAGTTGTACTTGCTGGATTGAAGTGGTTTTTACACTGTCGTTCAAGTTGGTCGCCAACGCTGGTTTAGTGGGATTTTGTACAGAGATTTCCGTGGTTTGAGTTTTGTTTTGTGCATCCAGTAATGCCTGTTCTTTGGCTTGCTTATCTTGAAAATAAAACATCGCACCGATAAGAATGAGTGAAAACAGGGCGAAACTGATCAATTGATTTTTATCTAAACCGTTATTTTGCTGCATCTTTTTTTATTGATTATTTGATGATTGGGCAGGTTTTTCTTGAAACCCTGGACCCTTTAATTTTGGCTGACAAAAATACAGAATTTTTTGTCAATGAAGAATATTTTGTCAACTCATTTAAAAACAGAGAGATAAAAAACATGGTGTCTTTTATCTCTCAGGAATTTATTTTTTTGTTGCTGCTTTTATCAATGCTTTAAAGAGTGGATGCGGCGATGCAACCGTACTTTTGTATTCGGGATGGTACTGTACACCGACGTAGAACGGATGGTTTTTAAGTTCAAGGGTTTCCACCAATCCGGTTTCCGGATTCACGCCACTAGGAGTTAGTCCGTTCTTTTCGAATTCTTCTTTATATTCGGAATTAAATTCGTAGCGGTGGCGGTGTCTTTCGGAGATGTTTTTGGCTCCGTATATTTCAAAAAGTGTGGAGTTAGGCTTCAGGCTGCATTTCCAAGCGCCCAATCTCATGGTTCCGCCTTTGTGTACTACATTTTTCTGCTCTTCCATTAATGATATTACAGGATCTGGAGTGGAGGTATCGAATTCCATAGAGTTGGATTTCGCGTATCCTAAAACGTTTCTGGCAAATTCAATCGTCATGATTTGCATTCCTAGACAAATTCCCAATAACGGAATATTATTTTCCCGGGCGTATTTGGCTGCGGAAATTTTACCTTCTATCCCTCTGTCACCAAATCCAGGCGCAATGAGCATTCCGTCGATTCCTCTCAAGGTTTCCTGTATGTTATCTTCAGTGAGGTCGCCACTATACACCCATCGCACATTAACCTCGGTTTCCAAATCTGCACCTGCGTGGATAAATGCCTCAGCAATAGATTTATAGGAGTCTTGAAGAGAAACATATTTACCAACCAAAGCAATCTCGACGCTTTTTTTAGGGTTTTGGTACCTTTTCAGGAAACCTTTCCAATCTTTTAGATCAGCCTCTTTGTCGGATTTAAGGTTGAGCTCCTTTAATACAACATCATCAAAATTTTGTTTCTGCAAATAAAGCGGAACTTCATAGATGGTTTCGAGGTCGCGACATTCAATAACATTATCTAATGAAACATTGCAAAATTGAGCGAGTTTTGCGCGCTGTTCTTTTGGTATTTTATGCTCGGTGCGGCATACCAGAACGTCGGCTTGGATGCCGCTTTCCATCAGTTGACGCACGGAGTGCTGTGATGGTTTGGTTTTCAGCTCACCACTGGAAGCAAGGTAAGGAAGTAGGGTAAGGTGAATGACCATGGAATTACTTTCGCCAAGTTCCCATCTCAGCTGTCTTACACTTTCAATATAAGGAAGAGATTCGATGTCGCCTACAGTTCCACCTATTTCCGTGATGATGATGTCGTAATTTTGTTTCGCTAGAATTTTTATTCTTCGCTTGATTTCATTGGTGATGTGAGGGATTACCTGTACTGTTTTGCCCAAGAAATCACCTTTTCTTTCTTTCTCGATAACGGTTTGGTAAATTTTCCCGGTCGTTACGTTATTGTTTTGGGAAGTGGCAGAATTTAGGAATCTTTCGTAGTGTCCCAAATCCAGATCCGTTTCCGCACCATCTTCGGTTACGTAGCATTCGCCGTGTTCATAAGGATTTAAGGTTCCTGGGTCGATATTGATATAAGGATCAAGCTTTTGAATGGTGACATTGAAGCCTCGGGATTTTAGGAGAAGTCCCAAAGAAGCGGAAACAATTCCCTTTCCTAAAGATGAAGTTACACCTCCCGTTACGAAGATGTATTTGGTGTTCTTTTTACTCATTAGATTAGGTTTGTGCAAAGTTAGGGTAAAAAATAATATCGAACAATTTCCCGTATTTTTATTTCAAATAAGATTTGGAGTTGTTCTTTTGAATCCATCAAAATGAAAGATTGATAATTTTTAGGGTTAAGCGATGAAAATTTATCGATTTTATTCAATTAAATTTTATAAAAATTTACTTTTTAATTGTGGTTGTGAATAAAATTGTTAATTTAACCGAATTAAATTTAAAAAAATAAAATTGTATGAAAAAACATCTATCCCTGATTGGTGTTCTTGGATTTTTACTTGCAGGAAACCTAAGTGTTTCTGCCCAAGAATTTATTAATAAAAAGATTACCGACTCCAATGGAAACATTAGTCTGATTACTTTAAAAGAGAATTCTAATGTGACTTCTGCACAAGTTCCGGCTTTGATGAGACAGTTGCTGAATCTTTCGCCGCAGACCGAAATGAAAATTGTAAAGTCTGAAAATTATTTTACCGGAAATCTGCATGACGAGAAATACCAAATGTATTTTAATAATATCAAGGTAGAATTCGGGGAATATCATGTTCATTATAAAAACGGAGATGTAACCAGCATGAATGGTGAGGTTTTCGGTACATCTGGTGTGAATACTCAACCCGCAATCTCAGCAAGCAAAGCATTCGATCACGCATTAAAAAGTGTGAATGCCAACAAATACATGTGGGAAGATGCGGAATATGTAAAACAAAATGGCTACTCCAAACCGGTAGGTGAGTTGGTTTTACTGCCGCTTCAACAAAAAGAAGGCGCTTATCAACTTGTGCTTGCTTATAAATTCGACATTTATGCTGCGCAGCCGATCAGTAGAGCTAATATTTATGTGGATGCGACCACCGGCCGAGTGATTGCTACCGATGCGATCATGAAACACGCCGACAAGCCGGGTAGTTTATCCTATGAAGATCATCAATCAACTTCTGTTGCGCCACATGCTTCCGTCCTTGAAACTTTGGTTATCGGTACTGCAGATACCCGATACAGCGGAACAAAAAGTATAGAAACAACTTTATCAGGAACCAATTATATCCTTCAGGAAGCAACCCGAGGAAATGGAGTGAGAACCTTCAACTCCCAGAAATCACAATCGGTATCATCAACCACTAATTTTACCGACGCTGATAATAACTGGACCGCCGCAGAGTTCGATAATGCCAATTTCGACAACGCAGCTTTGGATGCACATTGGGGAGTAGGCAAAACTTATGATTACTTTAAAGAAACCTTTAATAGGAATAGTTACAATAATGCAGGAGCACTTTTAAAAAGTTATGTCCATTATGGTAATGCATACGAAAATGCAGGATGGACTGGTTCTGAAATGGTTTATGGAGATGGAGCCAATACTTTCAATCCACTTACCGCTTTTGATGTTACCGCGCATGAGCTCGGTCACGCAGTTTGCCAATCGACGGCTAACCTAGCTTACCAAAGAGAATCAGGAGCGATTAATGAAGGGCTTTCTGATATTTGGGGAGCTTTGGTGGAATATACCTATGCTCCGGATAAACAAAACTTCTTGATCGGGGAAGAGATTACCAAAATTGCGCCGGGATATTTGAGATCCATGAGTAACCCGAAATCAGGACTTAGCCCGCAACCTGACACCTATCGCGGAATCAACTGGAAACCGGCAACCGTAGAAGAAGGTTGTGTAACTCCTAGTTCTTCCACTAATGATAATTGTGGAGTGCATTACAACAGTGGGGTTTTGAATCACTGGTTTTATATTTTGGTACAAGGAAAAACAGGTGTTAATGATTTAGGCAAATCATACAGTGTTACGGGAATCGGCTTCCTGAAAGCTGCACAGATTGTATACCGCCTGGAAACAACCTATCTTACCGCAAATTCCAATTATATCAATGCCAGAAACTTTGGTGTACAGGCAGCGCAAGAATTATTTGGAGTAGATTCTCCTGAAGCTATTGCCACTCAAAATGCATTTTACGCAGTTGGTTTAGGATTGAAATATCTCACTACTCCCGATACAACTCCGCCGACAATTCCTACAAACTTACAGGCTAATAATACTACCGGGAATACGACCAACTTGGTGTGGAATCCATCAACAGATAACGAAGACCTGCTAGGATACGAAGTGTATAAAGAGGATACGAAAATTGCGACAGTTACCGTTCCAAATTATAAAGCGACCGGCTTGAGTTTAAGTACCACTTATAATTTCAAAGTACGAGCTATTGATGCTTATGACAATGTTTCAGAATACAGTAATGTGTTGCCGGTAACCACTACTGATGTACCGGATTATTGTACTTCGCAGGGAAATAGTACCGCTGACGAAAGAATTCGAAGAGTTCAGTTTGGAACCATCGATAATGCCAGTACAGGTACTGCTGGTTATGAAGATTTCACCAGCTTAGTGACTGAAATAGAAAGAGAAAAAACGTATCCATTTACCATAACTCCAATCTGGACAGGGACTACTTATAATGAAGGTTATGCTGTATTTATCGATTGGAACGGCGATGGCGACTTTACCGACAGTGGTGAAACAGTGTTTACAAAAGCAGCTTCTAAAACCACACCGATCGTCGGCGAGATCACAGTTCCTGCAAGTGCTGTACTGAAAAAGGTAAGAATGAGAGTGTCCATGAAATATAACGCTATTCCAACTTCTTGTGAAACATTTAGTTATGGCCAAGTTGAGGATTATTCAGTAGAAATCAAAGAAGTTCTGGCTAACAATGAGGTTGCAGCGAATGGTAAAGAGTTTAATATTTACCCTAATCCAGTTCAAGATGTGATCAATATTCAATCGAAAGGAAGTGCCGAATTAACTTACCAAATTATCAATACTGCCGGTCAGGTAGTTTTGAGTGGTAAAACTACAGGAAAAACGATTAATGCACAGCGTTTAACCTCCGGAGCGTATCTTCTTAAAATAGAAAATAACGGAGTTAGTTCTACCCATAAATTCATCAAGAACTAAATTTAAAGTTTGTTTTTTTTAAGACTGTCAATTTTCTGGCAGTCTTTTTTTTTGATTTTAATTAATGTTTAATAAATTTTTGTTGCGTATTTTTACCCCATGGCAAAAGTGAAAAAAGCATATTTCTGTCAGAACTGCGGTTCCCAATATCCGCAGTGGCTCGGACAATGCAAAAATTGCGGAGAATGGAATACTTTGGTAGAAGAAATTGTTGAAAAATCCCCCGCTAAAAGCTACTCCGAAAGATCGAAACAGCACATCATCAACATTATTGAAGTAGAAACGTACGAAGAACCAAGAATTAAAACTCCTTCCGAAGAACTCAATCGTGTTTTGGGTGGCGGAATCGTTTTAGGTTCCGTGACTTTAATCGGTGGCGAACCGGGAATCGGAAAATCTACATTGCTACTTCAATTGGCTTTAAAAATGAAGAAAAAAATTCTTTATGTTTCCGGTGAAGAAAGTGCCTCGCAAATTAAAATGCGTGCCGATCGATTGACGGAACTTCAGAATCCACATTGCTATCTTTTCACTGAAACTTCATTAGAAAAAATCCTTCATGAAGCCAAAAAATTAGCTCCCGATTTTGTTATTATTGACTCCATTCAAACCCTGCAAAGTCAGTTGATCGAAAGTTCGCCCGGAACTGTTTCCCAAATTCGCGAATGCTCCAATGAAATTATAAAATTCGCAAAGGAAAACAATACGCCGGTTTTCCTGGTTGGTCATATCACCAAAGACGGACAAATTGCAGGACCTAAAGTTTTGGAACACATGGTCGATGTTGTCTTGAATTTTGATGGCGACAGAAATCACCTGTTCCGATTATTGCGCGCCAATAAAAACCGTTTTGGGTCTACCGCCGAAATTGGTATTTACGAAATGGTTTCCCAAGGATTGAAAGAGATTAAAAATCCATCAGAAATTTTGATTACCAAAAAGTTTGAAGAGCTTTCCGGAAACTCGGTTGCAGTAACTTTAGAAGGTAATCGCCCGATGCTGATCGAAATTCAGGCATTGGTAAGTACCGCAGTTTACGGAACGCCACAAAGAAGTTGTACCGGTTTCGATTCTAAACGGTTGAATATGCTGTTGGCTGTTCTTGAAAAACGCGCAGGTTTTCAGTTGGGTGCGAAAGACGTTTTCCTGAATATCACAGGTGGTATCAAAACGGATGATCCTGCTTTGGATTTAGCGGTAGTTGCTTCCGTCTTATCGAGCAACGAAGATATTGCCATTTCCGAGCATTTCTGTTTTGCCGGAGAAATAGGGTTGAGCGGAGAAATTCGTCCGGTTTCCCAAATTGAACAGCGAATTTCTGAAGCAGAAAAATTGGGTTACGACAAGATTTTTGTTAGTAATTTGAATAAAATTCCAAAAAAGAATTTCGGAATTACCATTGTTGAGGTAAGTAAAATTGAGGATTTTCACGAATATTTGTTTTAAACGTGGGCAGCGCTGTTAGAGCTCGAAGCTCTAACAGCGCTTACAATAATGATGAAAAAAAATATATTTCCTTTGCAACCTCAGCATATCTATCACATTTATAACCGTGGAATAAATGGAGCACCGTTGTTTTTTGACCATCAGAACTATCTTTATTTCCAGAAGCTTATCACGCAAAAAGTAAAACCCATTGCCAAGATTTACAGTTATTGTTTGCTAAAAAACCATTTTCATCTTCTGGTTAAAATTGAAAGCGAAGCGAAAATAAGAGCGCTTTTTCCTGAAAAAAACCAGACCGCAATCGAAACGATTATCAGCCAACAATTTTCGAATACCTTTAACAGTTATTCTCAAGCAATCAATAAACGGTATGCGAGAACAGGCAAATTATTTGAGCTGCCATTTCGGCGAAGGGATATTGATTCTTCTGAAAAACTGGTCACCACAATTCTCTACATTAATCAAAATCCTGTAAAGCACGGGATTACTAAAGATGGTTTTTCGTATCCCTATTCGTCTGCATCTGATATTATTAAGAATAACAATATATTTATTGAAATTGATGATATTATTAACTTATTTGATGGAGTTGACGGGTTTAAAAATTCTTTACAAAATTATGACGTTTAATTAGCGCTGTTAGAGCTTGGAGCTCTAACAGCGCTCCAAAGAAAAACTATGAATTTCCTTGCCCACTCTTATCTCACATTTTCCGATGAACAGATTGTCGGCCAGTTTTTGGAAGATTTTATCCGAAACAAAGACCGTTTCTCTTTCCCGGAAAAAATCGGACAGGGTATTACTTTGCACCGTGCAATCGATACTTTTACCGATGCGCATCCTGAAATTCATGAAGCTAAAAAGGTGTTCAGTCCTTTGGTGAGACTTTATTCGGGAGCGTTTGTGGACGTGGCTTTTGATTATTTTTTAGCCAATTCATTAGCAGATAAAACTTTGAAAGACCATTCCGAAAGGGTATATAGAATTTTAAGAAATCATGTAAAACTTTTCCCGGAAAACTTTCATCGAATGCTCGATAGTATGGAAAAAGACAATTGGTTGTACAATTATCGGGAAGATTGGGGGATTAAATTTTCCATTCAAAATGTGCTCAACAAAGCGAAATACTTAGATAAAAGTACGCCTGTTTTTGACATGTTTTCACAAAATAAAGCTCAGCTAAAAATTCATTTTGATGCTTTCTTCCCGGATGTTTTGGGAGAGGCTCAAAGAATTAATGAAAGTTTCAACCATTAAAACGTCTGATATAAATACCGATCTGGATAGTTTAATCTCTGGCTTTTTCGGGTTCCGTTCACAATGATGTGGATGATATTCATTTGATCATCGAAGAAATTGTACAACAAACTTACCGCAGTTTCTACTTTTTTCGGAGGATTTGTTTTTTCAGATTCCAAATAGATGTTGACGGATTCGCTGTCTTCTTCGTAGCCAATGTAGTTGATTTTCAGGAATTTATTATCTGCTTTTAGTTTGAGGTATTCTTCGCAATATTGAATCAAATAACCGTTGATCTGGGTTTTATATCTTTCATCATTAAAATGAACCGCTTTTCCGTATTTTTCTTTCAAGGCGTTTTCCAAATCATCCAAAAAAAACTTGCCACTTATTTCAAATGTTTTTGATTTAGAATTGTAGTTAAATTCAAAGGAACCAACATGATACGGATGTAAATCTTCGATTAGGAATGACTTAGAAAAAGCCGTTGTGAATAAAAAAGCGAAAAGGATTAGAAGGGTTTTTTTCATTTTAATAGTTCGAGTATCAATCAGCAACTTGTATGATGAATGATCGGCAGAATTATCTGCAAGAGAAATGAGTTTTATATCTGTCAGAACTTCTCCGTAGTTGTCGATTGATTCTATGATAGGAGAGGAACTCGTCTGGTTATCTAATACCATTTCTGCAGAAATTTTTACAATCTTCCTAGTTAGGCAGATTTTTTGATAACAATCTCAATTTCCCTTTTCTCCATTGTCATTCTAAGATGCAGTGATTTAATTTTAAACAAAGTTAAAATAAATTTTGTATTATCGTGTCTCTAAAAATTATACCACATATGCAGGATTTTATTCTTTATTTAAAATTGGGTTGGGAACATATTATTTCCTTGGATGCGCTTGATCATCAGCTTTTTGTGTTGGTCTTAATGGCGATTTATGTATTCAAGGATTGGAAAAAAATCTTGTGGGTGGTTACCGCATTTACCATCGGTCATTCGATTACCTTAGTGCTAAGTGCCTTCGATATTTTGCGTGCACCAGCGAAGTGGATTGAGTTTCTGATTCCATTAACCATTGTGATCACGGCTTTAGATAATATTTTGATGCGGAACAAGCCACAGAATTTAATGCAGGTGAACTATTTTTTCGCTTTGTTTTTCGGGTTGATTCATGGGATGGGATTTGCAAATACTGCCAGAATGATGATGTCCAAAGAGCAAAGTATTATAGTTCCGCTTTTAGGTTTCAATATAGGGCTGGAAGTTGGGCAAATTGCTGTAGTGATCGTGATTATGATTATTCATTTCGTGATGCTTATTTTGTTTAGAATCAACAAAAAAGAATGGGTAATGTTTGTTTCCTCAGCTGTTTTTGCGTTGGCTCTGAAAATGGCTTTGGAAAGAATTCCTTTTTAATATGTTAAATTTCTCATTTATCATGCTTTTTCTGTAATGATTTCATAGTTTTGAATACTCTTAATTAAAACAGTAACTTTCCATGAAGTTTAAGTCCATCATTTTCTCATTATTGATTCCTTTGGGAGTTTACGCTCAGGATATCCAAAACAATCCGAAGAGCAACCATGGCAACAAATTCGAGCAGTTAGGAACCATCTTGCCCACTCCAAATATTTACAGAACCGCTTCCGGAGCTCCCGGACAAGGTTATTGGCAGAACAGAGCGGATTACCAAATTGATGCATATCTGGATGAAGTGAAGCGAAATTTAAGAGGTTCTGAAACGGTGACCTATTACAATAATTCCCCTGATGACCTAGAATATCTTTGGCTTCAGTTGGATGAAAATGAGCAATCAACCGTAAAGAATGCAGGCTATGATGCTCAGTCGACAATTCCAAAACAAACAACAACAGAACACCTTAGAACTACCGACTTGCCCGCAAAAGACAATGGTTATGGGGTGAATTTAGAAAAAGTAACCGATGCTTCCGGCAATCCGTTGAAATATATCGTGAACAAAACCATGATGCGGATTGATTTGCCTAAAGTTTTGAAGAAAGGTGAAAAATTCGTCTTTAAAATCGATTGGAATTATAATATCCCGAACCGTATCGACATGGGCGGAAGAGGCGGTTACGAATACTTCCCGGAAGACGGAAATGATCTGTACACTATTACACAATGGTTCCCGAGGATGTGTGTTTACAGCGATTTCAAAGGTTGGCAAAATAATCAGTTTACCGGAAGAGGCGAATTTGCCTTGGTGTTTGGTAATTATAAAGTGACGATGAACGTTCCTGCGGATCATATTGTGGCATCGACGGGCGTTGGGAAAAATTTTGAAGAAGTTCTTTCTTCCACTCAATTGGCAAGATGGAAGCAATCGCAAAGTGCCACCGAGCCAGTGGAAATTGTGACATTAGATGAAGCGAAAAAAGCAGAAAAAAATAAATCCAAAGAAAGAAAAATCTGGAAGTTCGAAGCAGAAAACGTTAGAGATTTTGCCTGGACTTCTTCAAGAAAATTCGTTTGGGACGCCATGAAAGTGGTAATTCCTGAAAACAACAATCCGGTGATGGCGATGAGCTTGTACCCCAAAGAAGCATACAACCTTTATAGAAAATTCTCCACAAAAGCAGTTGCGCATACGATAAAAACCTATTCGGAATTCACCATCCCTTATCCGTACCCTGTAGCGCAATCTATCGAAGCTGCAAACGGCATGGAATACCCAATGATTTGTTTTAATTATGGTCGCACAGAGAAGGATGGAACCTACTCGGAAGGAATTAAAAACGGAATGATTGGGGTGATTATCCACGAAGTTGGACACAATTTCTTCCCGATGATCATCAATTCCGATGAAAGACAATGGAGCTGGATGGATGAGGGTCTAAATACTTTTGTGGAATATCTTACCGAAGAAAAATGGGATAATAAATTCCCATCAAGAAGAGGTCCTGCACACACAATCGTGGATTATATGAAGCTACCGAAAGATCAGTTGGAACCCATCATGACCAATTCGGAAAACATCAACCAGTTTGGTCCTAATGCATACTCCAAACCGGCCACCGGATTAAATATTTTGCGCGAAACAATTATGGGACGCGAACTCTTCGATAAAGCATTTAAAACGTATGCGAAAAGATGGGCTTTCAAACACCCCGAACCGGCAGATTTTTTCAGAACGATGAATGATGCAAGTGCTGAAAACCTCGATTGGTTCTGGAGAGGTTGGTTCTACGGAATTGATCCGGTCGATATTTCCATTGATAAAGTTACCGTAGCTTCGCCAAACTTGGATATTGACCCACAATCAAGAGAAATCAATTACACCGTGGATAAACCACAGCAAAATGACTTCGAAGATATCTCGAAAATCCGAAACCGAAACGATAAAAACATCAGTTTTTATACAGATAAAGATAAAAAAACCCAAGATTTCTATTGGAGATACAACCGAGGAATGGAAAAAGTTGATCAGAACAAAAAATATACTTTGAAAGTTGATAATTTGGAGAAAATTCCGAATAATGAAAAAGCAAAATTAAAGAATATTTATGCATACCAAATTGATTTCAGCAATAAAGGTGGATTGGTAATGCCGATCATTCTTGAATTTACTTTTGAAGATGGCAGCAAATTGAATGATAAATCTTCTGCACAAATCTGGCGAAAAAACGAGCAAAAGGTTTCTAAAACTTATTATTTTGATAAAAAATTAAAATCTATCCAACTCGATCCGATGCGTGAAACCGCGGACATCGACACTTCCAACAACTTCTGGGGCGAAATTCCGGAACCAGCATCAAAATTTGAAGTCTTCAAACAGAAAAACGGAGAAGCCGTGCGAGGAGCTGCACAAGGAAAAGTAAATCCGATGCAGGCCGCCGGAAAGAAAGATTAAAAAAACAAATGAAAGTCAT
This sequence comes from Chryseobacterium senegalense, assembly GCA_001403755.1. Taxonomy (GTDB): domain Bacteria; phylum Bacteroidota; class Bacteroidia; order Flavobacteriales; family Weeksellaceae; genus Kaistella; species Kaistella senegalense. The sequence goes on from CYUH01000015.1 coordinate 249,656, forward strand.
TCAAACTATTGAGTGACTTTTTTTCTGCCAAAATTGCACATCTTTTTTCTTTAAAATGACAGTTTTGCAGTTAGCTTCTCTTGGCATTGTTTTGGAGAAAAGTCGGGTGTATAATTATAATTTAAAATTAAAAAAATATGTCAGTAAATTTCAAACCATTAGCAGACCGTGTTCTTGTTGAACCGAATGTTGCAGAAACTACCACTGCATCAGGAATCATCATTCCGGATACCGCAAAAGAAAAACCACAGGAAGGAACAGTAGTCGCTGTCGGAAACGGAAAAACAGACGAGCCAATGACCGTGAAAGTGGGTGACAAAGTTCTTTACGGAAAATACGCCGGTACCGAATTAAAACTTGATGGCAAAGATTATTTAATTGTAAAAGAGGGTGATCTATTGGGAATAATTGGGTAGTGGCTTTGCGCCATAAGCCTTAAGCAGTATGCGATGAGAGATTTTCGGAAATACGACATCTGGCAACTCAGCCATCAATTAGCTTTAGAAATTTATTATGTTTCTAAGGGATTTCCGAAAGAGGAGCAGTTCAATATTACTTCTCAGCTGCGGAGAGCTTGTGCGTCAATTCCAACCAATATCAGTGAAGGCTGTGGCAGAAATAGGAATTCAATCAGTACTTAAATATTGCATTAGGTTCCACCTCCGAAACTGAATATTTGATTATTCTTTGTAAAGATTTGAGTTTAATAGATACATCAACATCAACTCAACTTCTTGAAAAAGTAAATCATATCAAAAGCAAGATTTTCAATTTAAAAGAAAAATTAAATCAGCATTAAGACGATGCTTATCGCATAAAGCTTAGTGCATAAAGCAAAAAATATTATGGCAAAAGAAATAAAATTCGATATCGAATCAAGAGACGCTCTGAAGAGAGGTGTTGATGCATTAGCAAATGCAGTAAAAGTGACTTTAGGTCCTAAAGGTAGAAATGTTGTCATCGAAAAATCTTTCGGTGCACCACATGTTACTAAAGACGGTGTTTCCGTTGCAAAAGAAATCGAACTAGAAGACCGCGTAGAAAATATGGGCGCACAAATGGTGAAAGAAGTTGCTTCTAGAACCAATGATATTGCTGGAGATGGTACCACTACCGCTACTGTTCTTGCCCAAGCAATCGTGCGTGAAGGCTTGAAAAACGTAGCTGCAGGAGCTAATCCAATGGATTTGAAAAGGGGGATCGACAAAGCTGTTCTTGCAGTGGTAGAAAATCTCGAGTCTCAATCTCAGGCGGTGGGCGATTCTTCCGAAAAAATCAAGCAAGTAGCTTCTATTTCGGCTAATAACGATGATACCATTGGTGCCTTGATCGCTGAAGCGTTTGGAAAAGTAGGAAAAGAAGGGGTAATAACTGTAGAAGAAGCAAAAGGAACTGATACTACCGTTGATGTGGTGGAAGGTATGCAATTCGACAGAGGATATCAATCGCCTTATTTCGTGACCAATCCGGAAAAAATGATTTCTGAACTCGAAAATCCATATATTCTTTTGGTAGAGAAAAAAATCTCTTCTATGAAAGAATTGTTGCCTGTTTTAGAGCCGGTTGCACAAGCAGGAAAATCTTTATTAATCATCTCCGAAGAAGTTGAAGGCGAAGCTTTAGCGACTTTAGTAGTGAACAAATTAAGAGGTTCTTTAAAAATCGCAGCGGTAAAAGCGCCAGGATTTGGCGACAGAAGAAAAGCGATGTTAGAAGATATCGCAATTCTTACAGGAGGCCAGGTAATTTCTGAAGAAAGAGGTTTCACGATGGAAAACGCTACTTTGGATATGCTCGGAACTGCTGAGAAAATCGTAATTGATAAAGACAATACAACCATCGTAAACGGTGCTGGTGACGAAGCTCAAATCAAAGGTAGAGTATCTCAGATCAAAGCACAAATGGAATCTACAACTTCCGATTACGATAAAGAAAAACTTCAGGAAAGATTGGCAAAATTGGCCGGTGGTGTTGCCGTACTCTATGTAGGTGCAGCCTCTGAAGTGGAAATGAAAGAGAAAAAAGACCGTGTTGATGATGCATTGCACGCAACCAGAGCCGCAGTAGAAGAAGGTATCGTACCTGGAGGTGGCGTAGCTTTGGTAAGAAGTATCGCAGCATTGAAGGATCTGAAAGGTGGAAACCAAGACGAAGAAACCGGTATCAAAATCGTACGAAGAGCCATCGAAGAACCACTAAGACAAATCGTTGCTAACGCGGGTGGCGAAGGTTCAGTAATCGTAGCAAAAGTTGCGGAAGGAAGTGGAGATTTTGGTTTCAATGCTAAGAATGATGAATTCGTGAACATGTACGAAGCAGGAATCATCGATCCGAAAAAAGTAGTACGTGTAGCGCTGGAAAACGCAGCGTCAGTATCCGGAATGTTGCTTACCACCGAGTGTGTAATTACCGAGGTGAAAAAAGACGAACCAGCCATGCCAATGGGCGGCGGTATGCCGGGCATGATGTAATTATAGCGCTATAAGCTATAAGCAGTAGGCATTAAGCTTACGGCGTACAGCATAAAGCGTATTGCAATAAAAAAATCCGTTCAGAATTTTCTGAGCGGATTTTTTTTTGTAGCCGGGAACCTGCTCTCCGCTATAACTCCTCGCTCAGCCGCTCCCGGCTCGTTCCTCGCCGTCCGCGGCCTCGCTGTGGGGTAGCCGCTGCGATCAGGGCTGGGGGTTCGGGATTCCGAATACAACATTGAAAAGTACTTAGTATAGGGGATTTTTTTAATTTAAGATTTTATTTTTGATTATTCAAATAGGATGTTTGACAGTAAAAAATAAATGTATAAATTTGTAACCATTGTATAAGGTTAATTAACTTGGTTATGAGTGAGTATATAACATTGGCAGAAGCATCAGAATTAATAGGTAAAAGTAAAGAAACCTTAAGGCGTTGGGATAGGGAGGGTAAACTCTCTGCAGTTCGTGAGCCGATAAGCAATTATCGTGTTTATAGAAAGTCCGAGGTATTAAATTTATTTTCAGATTTTATTACTGAAAACACAATAGAAACTTTCTCTAATTATGTTAAACCTGAAAATGAATATAAAGTTTTGGAACTTTTTGCTGGTGCAGGGGGTTTAGCAATTGGTATGGAGAGAGTTGGTCTTAAATGTGTAGCACTCAATGAAATAGATAAGTTTGCGTGTGCAACATTAAGGCAAAATCGTCCTAATTGGAATGTTTTAGAGGGTGATATAAAAGATTTTGATTTTTCTGATTTTCGGAATCAAGTTGATGTTGTGACAGGTGGCTTTCCTTGTCAGGCTTTTAGCTATGCTGGTAAAAAACTAGGTCTTGCAGATGCACGTGGAACTTTGTTCTATGAATTTGCCCGTGTTGTAAAAGAAGTAAATCCACCAATTTGTATTGGTGAAAATGTTCGTGGATTGTTAAGTCATGATGGCGGAAAAACTCTGCAAGGAATGATTTCTATTTTGGACGAAATAGGTTATAAAGTAGTGCCAGTAGAAGTTTTGAAAGCAATCAATTATAAAGTTCCACAAAAAAGAGAGCGTTTGATCTTAGTTGGTATCAGAAAGGATATTGATATTCAATATGAATATCCGAAACCATATCATAAAGTCTACAACCTTAAAGATGCCTTGAAAAAGGGAGAATTATTTGACACAGATGTTCCAAAATCCGAAGGAGCTAAATATCCGAAAAGTAAAAGAGAGGTGCTTGAATTAGTACCGCCAAAAGGATATTGGAGAGATTTGCCGTTGGAAGTACAGAAATCATTTATGGGCGGAAGTTTCTATTTAGGTGGAGGGAAAACAGGGATCGCCCGAAGAATTGGGTGGGATGAACCTTGTTTGACTTTAACTTGTAGTCCTGCTCAAAAACAGACCGAGCGTTGTCATCCCGAAGAAACTCGACCATTTACTGTTCGGGAATATGCCCGAATCCAGACCTTTCCGGATGATTGGGCGTTTGCAGGTTCGATTGCTCAACAGTACAAGCAAATTGGGAATGCAGTTCCAGTAAATTTAGGAGTGGAAGTAGGTTATTCTATTGTCAAATTTTTAAATGAATACTATAAAGTATAATAGAAGTAAAAAATTCTATTTTACTCAAAATATTTTTCTTGGATTTCCATGGCGAGTTTAGAAATAGTTTCTTCTACTATGTGACTTCCGTCAACTTCTAAGGCTACATCGCCCATTGCGTCAATCAGATCAAAATAGAAGTTTTCTTTGCCTGTTAGTTTATGCCAGAAATCTTTTCCGATAATAACTGGATATGATTGAGAAATTCTTCTGTAATGAGAACTCAGTTCATATTCCTCCCCATAGATAACTCCGACAATCATGTCGTTAATTCCAACATTCAAATTGTTAGTTCTAGCCAAATTTCTTATGCTGTTAAAATGATTAATAACAGTTGTTACATCATCGTGATTAATTGTATTTGGTCCTGCTTTCAATTGGCAATATTTTTTTCTTCCGTCTGTTGCATCTATAAATTCAATATCAATTCCAGATGTTGTTGAACCTAAGCCTTGAAATAAGTGACCAATTAATTTTTGAACCTTCATTCCAAATGATGTATTTATAGATGAACCTAAGATTCGTGGTAATACCAAAGCTCTAGCTATACTTTCAGAATTATCATTTCCTGTCAGAAAATTAGCCAAATACTTAAATAGAAATGGGTTAACGTTATATTTGGATAATTTACTTGCTCTTTTACATGCTCCTTCAATGTGGCTTGTCACAATTTCGTTTCTAAAAAAATCTTTTGCGTTGTTTAAAATTTCTAGTCTTTTTTCTTCAGTCATTATTTAAGATTGATTTGGGGATTGTTGTTATATAATTTTGTGCACTTCGACTTGGCCATACCTCAAAGATAATTATTTGCCCCGAACCGCCCAAATGGACGCCAAGCCTCCAAATTTTCGGTCTTCTACCCAAAAAATGAGGCTCTGCACCCCAAACTTTCGGTCTTCAACCCAAAAAATGAGGCTCGCAAACCCAAACTTGCGGTCTTGCACCCCAAAAATGAGGCTCTCAACCCCAAAGATGAGGTCTTGAACCCCAAAAATGAGGTTAGGAACCTCAAAAATGAGGTTAGGAACCCCAAAAATGAGGTGTCGAACCCCATATTTTAGCCAAGGAACCGCAAATTTGCGCCTTAGAACCGCATCTATGCACGGTGAGACCGCATTCGTGGGCAGTGGTCGATATTTTCGGGAACAAAAATCCCCGGCTGATGCCGGGGAGTGTTTTAAGGGGTTGGGTTATTGGTGTCCGGGGCGGGCTTTTCTTTACCTTTACCCGCGCGGTTGAAAAACTGTTTCATTTCATTCATCTTGGTCTCGTAACCGGGTGCCTGCGAGCCGGCTTTGTAGGTGGTGTAGGCATAATCATCCAGCGCGCTTTGGTAATTGTCGTAATCGTGCAGAATTTTGGCGTTTTTAATTCTTTCCGAAAGTGCATCCAGGCGGTACTGAAGATTTTCCATCACCTGTCGGCTGTTGTAATCCTTTTCAAATTCGTCCCAATCCAAATCGGGTACCGAAAGGTTGGGCGAGTTGCGGCGGTAGTCCCACACTTTGTTCACCAGCAGTTTGTTCTGCTCATTCACACTGCCATAGGTGCTGCGTTCTTCAGGGGTAAGGGTTACTTTAAGCACCGCGAGTGCATTTTCCAGTTGGGTTAGGGCATCCTGTGCGGCGGTTACCTGCGCTTCTGTCAGGTGCGCATTGTTTAAATTGGTAATAGGCATAACTTTGTGTTTTTTGATTATGATAAATATAAGGAATTTCTTTCAACAAAAAAATCCGTTCAACAAATTGAACGGATCTTTATAAATATCGTAACGGTTTCTAAATCGTCGTTAATCTCAGAGTATTGGTTTTGCCGCCTTCGTAAGCTGGTGTTGCGTTCAGGTTGATCACGAAATCACCTTGTTCTACAAAACCTTTGGTATGTGCCAACATATTCACCTGAATAATGGTTTCGTCGGTAGATTTCTGCATATCATAGTGGAAGGCGCGAACGCCCCAAAGTAAATTCAACATCGTAAGCACTCTTCTGTTGGAAGAGAACACGATGATGTTGGAATTCGGGCGGTGTGCCGAAATTTGAAACGCGGTATAACCAGAATAGGTAAGCGTGATGATGGCTTCTACGTTGGTTGATTTAGCAATTCGCACTGCTGCCAAACACACCCGATTGGTAATAAAACGCTCGTCCACACAATTGAATTCGTGTTCGATCGGAGAGTTTTTGCTTTGGTAAAAATGAGTTTGCTCGATATTTTTTACAATTTTTGACATGTTTTTCACCACATCTACCGGATATTTCCCAACGGAAGTTTCTCCGGAAAGCATCACTGCATCCGCACCATCAAGCACCGAGTTCGCCACGTCATTTACCTCCGCTCTGGTTGGCGTTAGACTTGTAATCATGGTTTCCATCATTTGGGTAGCGATGATCACCGGTTTGGCATATTTTCGTGCAATGGCTACTAAATTTTTCTGAATTGCCGGAACTTCTTCCATAGGAACTTCCACACCCAAATCTCCTCTGGCAACCATCAAGCCGTCACATTCGAGTAGGATTTCCTCGATGTTTTTTACGCCTTCCGGTTTTTCAATCTTGGCGATAATTGGAGTTTTATGCTTGTTGGTTGGGTGATTTTTCATCAATTCTTTTAGATCGATGATGTCTTGCGCATGTCTTACGAATGATAGCGCGATCCAATCGAGCTCTAAATCGAGCATGAAGTTCGCATCTTCAATATCTTTTTCGGTAAGCGCCGGTAAGGAAACATTGGTATTAGGAAGGTTTACTCCTTTTTTGGAGCTCAGCGGACCCCCTTGGATGGTTTTCGCTTTTACAGTATCCAGGTTGTTGGTTTCAATAACTTCTAATACCAGTTTACCGTCGTCAATTAGGATTCTTTCGCCAACTTTCACATCTTGAGGAAACTTTTGGTAAGTCATATAAACTTTAGTAGAATCTCCTTCGATTTTTTCGTTGGTAAAGGTGAGAATATCACCGGGATTGAGGTAAGAACCTTCTTTTACAACGCCAACACGTAGTTTAGGACCTTGTAAATCTCCCAGTATACCCACTGAGTAGCCATATTCTTGGTTCAGTTCGCGGATAGTGTTTACATTTTTTCTTACTAATTCGTAATCTGCGTGGGAGAAATTTATTCTGAAAACATCTACACCTGCCTGGATCAGTTGCAGCATCGTTTCTTTATCGGATGAAGCAGGTCCTAAGGTGGCAATGATTTTTGTTTTTTTTAAATATTTATTCATAATATTGAAATATGTGATAGAGTTCCTCCTCGGAACTCAGAGTAAAATCTTGTATTTGGAACATAAGATTTTCCGGGAGCAAAATTAATGAAAAATCATTAAATGGCTCCGATGTTTTGATGATATAATCAACATCTTGAAAATGTTCTAGCAAATATTTATTTTCAAACTCTCCGGAAAAGAGTTCTGTGGCAATTTTTTTCTGTTTAGAATCGCAACATTTATTACCGATAAAGTGAATACAAATCTTGGATTCATGATGGAAAGCTTGAAATCTTGGAAAATGATACTCGAAATATTCGCCGTGATAAACAAGATCATTGATGCGCGTGAAATTAAAAGAATTGATGGTATTGATGTGAAAAAATAGCTCGTGCGGCGGAATATCCTTTGCCAGCCTTGCCAAGCCTAACGGGATGTTTTCATCTTCGTCTTCAATATCAAGCAGTATCTTTTGGGTTTTCAATGATGCTTTGTTTTTTATTTAAAATATAAAATGCTCTTTGTGCAGCTTTTTCTTCTGCTTTTTTCTTGGATGTTTCTGTTGCGTTTGATATTTTCTTATCATCGAGCCAAACATGAGATCGGAAAACCAGATTTTTATTTGGCTGAAATTCCTCACAGGTTTCATATTTGATGCTCACTTTCTTTTTTTGGCTCCATTCCAGCAGCAAACCTTTATAACTTACAATTTTATTTTCGAGTTTATTGATTTCTGATGGGGTTAAAAGCCTTTCCAAAACAACTTTCTTACAAGTCTCATAATCCACATCAAGATAAAGAGCACCGATGAGGGCTTCAAATAAATTGCCCGCGATATTTTCGCTCAAAGTAGAAGAAGTATCGTTCTGCAGAAATTTTGTTAAACCGAGATGTTCGCCTAATTTGTTGAGATTTTTTCGGTTTACGATTTTCGATTTCATCTGCGTCAGATATCCTTCATTCGCTTGCGGATAGGTAGAAAACAAATGACAAGAAATAATCGCACCCAAAACTGCATCTCCTAAAAACTCCAGCCTTTCGTAATTTTGAGTTGGTTTTTTTGAAGAGGTTTTCAAAGAAAATGCTTCGCGATAAAGATTGATATTTTGCACACTGCAACCGGTAATCTTACTGATCTCCGTGCTTAGGTAATAATCTTTTTCGGAAAGGATTTTTTTTCTGTGAACTAGGAATCTAGGAAAATATTTCTTTAACTCCATAGAAATTTTCAATTAGATTTTGGAGAAAAGTACACACGCATTGTGCCCACCAAAGCCAAAAGTATTACTCATCGCAACATTTACCTCTTTTTCCACTGCTTTTTGGAAGGTGAAATTCAGACGGCTGTCTATCTTTTCATCATCAGTAAAATGATTAATGGTAGGAGGTACGGTGTTGTGTATAATAGAGTTGATGACAGCGATTGCTTCGATCACTCCTGCAGCACCTAAAAGGTGACCAGTCATTGATTTGGTAGAGTTAATCTGAATGTCATAAGCATGATCGCCTAGCAATTTGGAAATTGCATTAGATTCTGCGATGTCGCCCAATGGAGTAGAAGTACCATGCATGTTGATATGATCTACTTCGTCGGCCGTTACACCAGCATCTTCCAGACAATTTTTCATTACCAAATATGCTCCCAAACCTTCGGGGTGTGGAGCGGTCATGTGATATGCATCAGCACTCATTCCGCCGCCTTTCAACTCAGCGTAGATGGTAGCGCCTCGTTTTTTTGCGTGTTCGTATTCTTCCAAGATGATTGATCCAGCTCCTTCTCCCAATACAAAACCATCACGGTCTTTATCAAAGGGTCTTGATGCTGTTGTAGGATCATCATTTCTGGTAGAAAGTGCCATCATGGCATTGAAACCTCCTACGCCACTTGCGGTAACTGCAGCTTCGGAACCTCCACAAACGATAACATCAGCTTTACCTAATTGAATAAGCATTTTAGCATCGATAAGTGCGTTGGCAGATGAAGCACATGCCGAAACAGTGGTGTAGTTCGGACCATGGAAGCCGTATTCAATAGAAATTTGTCCACCAGTAATGTCCGCAATCATTTTAGGAATAAAGAAAGGGTTGAAACGGGGAATTTCTGTATTTGCCCAACCCAAAACTTCGGTTTCGAAGGTTTCTAAACCTCCAATTCCTGAACCCCAAATTACTCCGACTCTGTTTTTATCGAGGTCATCCGAAAGAATTCCGGAATGTTCTACAGCTTCGCGAGCAGCCACGATTCCCAATTGGGTGTTTCTATCCATTTTCTTGGATTCTTTTTTATCGAAATGATCCAATGGATTGAAGTCTTTTACTTCGCAGGCGAATTTGGTTTTGAAGTTTGTGGCATCAAAAAGAGTAATAGGAGCAGCACCGCTCACACCTTTTACAAGGTTTTCCCAGTATTCTTTGGCATTATTTCCGATGGGTGTAATGGCTCCGAAACCAGTAACTACTACTCTTTTTAATTCCATAAATTTTAGATTCTTGTTAATAGAATATTATTTGTTCACTACTTCTTCGATGTAAGTAATAGCGTGTCCTACAGTTGTAATTTTTTCTGCTTGATCATCAGGGATTTGAATGTTGAATTCCTTTTCAAATTCCATAATTAATTCTACAGTATCCAAAGAATCTGCTCCTAAATCGTTTGTGAAGCTTGCTTCTGGAGTTACTTCTGTTTCCTCAACGTCGAGTTTATCAGCGATAATAGCTTTTACTCTTGATGCAATGTCTGACATAGTAATTTATTTTTTAATTAATTGTTAATTGGTGCAAATATATAAAATTCTTTATGATCTGGGATTTTTTTTACCACATTTAATAAATTAGTTATCCGCAGGGTTTGCCCTGTTTGGAAGAATATTAGATGCTAAGATAACAAATTTTATTGAATCGTTTGGCAATGAATATAATATATCTGGAAGATATGAATTTTTTTTTGAATAAAAAAAAGCCCGAGGTTAATCGGGCTAATTACTAATTTGATATTTGGTAATTATTTTTTAATCACTTTAAATGATTCGTTTTTACCATCTTGAAGAATAGTACTTACGATATACGTTCCAGGAGCTAATTTACTCATGTCAAGTTTACCGTTCACTAATTTAGAAGGAACAGCCATTTTTTGACCAGCGATGTTGTAAACATGCACAGTTTCAATGTTTCCTCTAGAATTAATGGTTAATACATCTTTCACTGGGTTTGGATAGAAAGATACAGACTTGTTACCTGCTTCGCCTACTGCTAATACACAATCTGCATCGATGACCATTTCGCTGTCGAATTGTCCTGGAGCGTCAGCACTAGCAATGATAGCGTAAGATGTTCCGCCGTTAGTTGATTGATAGTTTGGTTTTGTTTGCCATCCCTCATAATATTGATGTCCGATCCAGAAAATTCCTTGTGGACTTGCTGCTTTAGAAGTTGCTTGTACTGCTACCCAATATCTTTTCGCTTCTGTTCCGCTTCCCTGTAGAGATACACCGCTAAGATTTAATGTAACATCGAAAGTAGGATAATTTGCAAAAGTTTGTGTCAGGGGTGAAATTACTGGATTTATTCCTTCGATTGTCTGAATTACTGCACCTGGTGCACCAGCGTTATCATTTAGGATTTTTACGGTTACATTTCCTATATCTTCTTGACCACCTAATGGAACTACGGAAAGCGTGATGCTACTTGGAGAATAAGTTTCTGTTCCCATTGGTACGAAGAAATCGTTGGCAACTAAGAAATTTGAAGTCTCGTTAATTTTTACGATGTTGTTTGCAAGCACCCAAGTTCCATCGTAAGTTTGGTCATTACATCCGTATTCAGGCTCTGCTGGTGGTGGAGGTGGAGTTCCACATTTTACAGCTCTTGAGTGAGTTGTGCTAGGACCACCATCGCAATTGCTGCTGAGGTGCGAGTAGAATCTTATAACACCGCTTTGTGTTGGAGTGTATGTAACGGATCCAGTTCCTGATGCTAAAACAGCGGTTCCAGCTTCATTACCAAGAGTGATAAAATAGGACGCATTTGAAGTAGAGAAGGTGTATGCAGTACCAGCTGTTACATTTACCTTAGAATATTCATTTAGCCATGCAGCGGTAGTGATATTAGTGGTAGTTCCAGAACAGGTTGGCGTGTACGTTGCGGAAGGATATTGTCCATTTGTTGCTGTTAAACATCCTGTTGGAGCTATTACTAAAGTGTAATCTTCTACTTCTCCATAATTTCCATCTGCGCACGCATCGCTTACAGCAGGGTTGGAAGAGCCAGTGGCAGATACCATAATTCTTAAACGATACGAACCAGAAGCTAAATTAGCTGGAATGGCAATGTTTCCAGTTAATGTACTTACTACATTATTTGATCCGCTACCAATTTCTCCTAAAAATTCTCCAGCTTCGAAAGACTGGCTATTATCAAAATCAATCCATGCGGATACTCTTTCAAACCAGCCGCTGCCGACTGTAACTGATATAGGATAAGATTGTCCAGCAACAATCTGACCTTGTACAGCGGTGTAATCTCCATATCCTGCTGGGCTACAATCTGAAGTATTATTGATTCCAGCAACAGTAACATTAGTGATAAGATCACCATCAGAGCAGATGAGATCTATAGGAACGCAGTATGCAGCTGGTGCATTTGCGGTAGCTTTGATGCTCGCTTTAGCATGTATTGCCTTCTTACTGATTGGGTGTACCTGCTTTTTTGACAATTTTGAGTGTGCGGCATTTTGACCGAAGGCTAATAATGGCATTGCGGCCAACATTAACAAGGGTAATTTTCTTTTCATAATTAATATTTTGGTTAATAAAATGTTTGATTGGACCAAGTTATGAAAATTTATCAAAAAAACAAGTTTTTATTTAGGTATTTATCAAAAAAAATAATATTATTCTAATTTTATCTTTGTTGAACGTCAATTATGGATACTATTTCTAATGAATGAACCTATTGTAAAATCACAATTAATTACTAATTTGTATCATCTGTACGCTATTATAGCACTGAAATAATTAAGAATTAAATAAATTAATCCTTAATTGTGAATTGAGAATTTTAAAATATCTAAATGGTGAACCACTCATTAGCCAGGCTTGCAGCTAATCTCGCGGTTCTTTCGGCGATGTCTAGTGATGGATTAACTTCTGCAATATCCATCGCAATGAGTTTTTCGTTTTTCAGGATGTGTTTGAAATAATGCATGAAGGCGGGATCTGCCATAATTCCGTTGTACGCAGTTGCGGAGACACCTGGTGCAATAGCTGCATTGAAAACGTCCATACAGATCGTAAGGTATAAAAGATCAACTCCAACTAGGAACTCGTCGATTTTTTGATAAATGTTGGGCAAATTTTCGAAGAAAAGTTCGTCTGCCAAGATATATTTCATTCCAAACTGATGGGCAATGTCAAATAGTTTTAAAGTGTTGGAGTTTTTCTGAATTCCTATATGAAGTGAATGGATTTCTCCCTGCTGTGCGATTTGCCAAAATCCGGTTCCGGAACTTGCACCAATCTTCGGGTCAATTTCTCGGTTGTCGAAATGGGCGTCAATGTTAATGATTCCTACTCTTTTATCGGGAAACGCTTGTTTGATTCCAGAATAGTGAGCGAAAGTTACTTCGTGCCCGCCACCGAAAACAAGGGATTTTCCTTTTCTTTTTAAAACAACGGCTATTTTATTTGCGAGTTCTTTTTGGGATTTTTCTAAATTTCCATCTTCGCAAGCAATATTTCCAAAATCTTTCAAAACAAATGCAGGATTTACCACCGGAAAATTGGCCGTATTTTTCCTAATAATGTCGGGTGCTTCTTTCGCGCCAATTCTTCCTTTGTTTCTTCTCACGCCTTCATCTACGGCAAAACCGTGTAAAACGAAATCGTTCGGTGAAATTGAATCGTAATTGCTTTCCAAAGAAACCCTTTGGAAAATCCGGTGATATAGTGGATCCTCACCATCGAAGCGTCCTTGCCAAATCATATTTTTAAATTGAGAATTTGGAAATGGTTAATTCGAGAATTAATTATTTATTGATTCAGTTTTTATTTTGGAAGCGTAAGCCATCGCAGCTTCTTTTACCCAAGAATGCTCGCGTTGCGCTTTTCTTTTTGTTTCCAAACGTTTCTTGTTGCAAGGTCCGTTTCCTTTCAAAACTTCCATGAATTCGTCCCAAGGCAATTCTCCGAAATCGTAATGCCCGGTTTCCTCATTCCATTTTAATTGGTCATCGGGGATCTTTAAGCCTAAGAATTCCGCTTGCGGAACAGTAACATCGATGAATCTTTGTCTTAAAGAATCGTTGCTTTCGCGTTTTACACGGTAGTTCATTGATTTTTGTGAATTCGGCGAAGCGTCGTCATTCGGTCCGAACATCATCAAAGCCGGCCACCAAAAGCGGTTTAGCGCTTCTTGTGCCAAATCTTTCTGCTCTTTCGTTCCGCGACAAAGCGTCATCAAAATTTCATAACCTTGTCTTTGGTGGAAAGATTCTTCCTTACAAATTCTTACCATCGCGCGGGAATATGGGCCGTAAGAATTTCCCATTAACATGACTTGATTCATAATCGCAGCGCCATCAACCAGCCAACCAATTGCGCCAATATCTGCCCAAGAGAGCGCCGGGTAATTGAAAATGCTGGAATATTTTGCCTTGCCCAAAAGCATATCATTATAAGTGGAATCTCGATCGGCAACAATTTCTCCGTTGTTTAAAGTCTCCGTTGCGGCATATAAATATAAACCGTGACCGGCTTCATCTTGAATTTTTGCCATGAGCGCCATTTTTCTTCGAAGTGATGGAGCTCTGGTGATCCAGTTGGCTTCGGGGAGCATTCCTACAATCTCGGAATGTGCGTGTTGGGAAATTTGCCGAACTAAAAGTTTTCGGTAATCATCGGGCATTACGTCTTTGGGTTCTACTTTATTTTCTGCCTGTACGTACGCTAAAAATTTTTCTAAATGTTCCATATTTCACCGCGGATGCGTTGTTTTTAATTAAATTCAAAAGATCAGAGTTTGGTGTCACTTAAATCATCTTTAAGGTAAATTCCGACTTTGGAATTGATGAATTCACCTGCCACAAAATTGATGGTTTTGTCGTTGTTTATAATTTGGTATTCTTTGAAGAAATACACATTTCCTTCGTAAGGCCCTTTTACTTCTACCTTTTTATTTACGCAATGCCAATAATGATTCCAGATGTTGATTCCGTCAATATTGAAAGCTTCATTTGCGTTAATCGCTTTTGCAAATTTCCATTGTGCCATAATTGAAAGTGTTTTTATCTGTTTCGGATGGTGTTAAACGTCGTAATTCAGCATCACCACATTTGTTGTTGGGTGACATTGACAAGTTAGTACAAAACCTCTCGCTACTTCATCTTCGGTCAACGCGAAATTTTTCTCCATGAAAACTTCGCCTTCCATCACCTGGGCTTTGCAGGTGCAGCACACTCCGCCTTTGCAAGCGAAAGGAACCGGTAATTTATCATGGAGCGCTTGGTCTAAGATGCTTTTCTTTTTTGAATTAAGGTGGAACGAATATTCGTCGTCATCAATAATTAAAGTGACCATGCTTTCGATATTTGGAATGGCTTTGAACTCATCACTCATTTCTGCATTTTCATCGTCGTCCGGCGCGGCGTAATATTCGTACATGATTTGCAATGAAGGGACTTTTTTATCTTTTTTCAAGAATTCCGCCACTTCTTTGATCATATCTGCGGGTCCGCAAATGAAATAAGTAGCTTCCTGAGCTGGAATGTCCGTGAATTTTTCTAATAAAAGATTTAGTTTTTCGGCAGAAATCCTTCCTTCAAACAATTCGTCTTCAAAATGTTTTTCGCGAGAAAGTAGATAAATAACCTGCAATCTTCCTTCGAATTTAGGCACCAATTCATCAATTTCTTTTTTGAAAATAATATCGTTGAGGCTCTTATTGCTGAAAAACAAGTACGCTTTGCTTTTTGGTTCTTGGTAAAGCGCTTCTTTTAAGTTTGATAGCACCGGCGAAATTCCGCTTCCTGCTGCAATTCCTACGTAAGTTTTTTCATTGGAAGGATGGTAATGAGTGTAAAAATGTCCCATCGGTGCGGAAACTTCTACCGTGTCGCCGCATTTTAAATTTTGGTTTAAAAAAGTGGAGACTTTACCGTTTTCCAAATGTTTTACAAGAATTTCCAAGGAAGTGTTTCCCTCGGTTGGAGCATTTAAAATCGAATAGGAGCGGCGCAAATCTTCTTCCCCAAAAACAAATCTCACATTCAAATATTGTCCCTGTTTGAATGAAAATTCGTGTCTTAAATTTTGAGGGATTTCGAAAGCGATATTCACCGAATCGTTTGTTTCCTTCGCTACTTTGATGGTTTTTAATGGATGGAAATGATGCATATTGTAGTTTAAAACTTAAAAAAAACTGATTTTAACAAATATACTTATTTTTTAATGGTAAAAAAGAGGTTTTCAAAATTGCGAGTTTTCAGTGCGATTTTTTTTAGAAAACAAAATATCGAACTTTTTGTCCATTCAATAAAGTATTTCGAAAATCTTTCGGAAATTTTGTCTTAATACATTCGTTTTCAACTGTTTGTTTCGGAAAATTTGTCTTTTATGATAAGAGAATTTGCTTTGAGAATAGTTTTTGCGATGATTGTTGTGATTAAGAAAATGATTGATAATAATATTAAGAATTCATCACTTTTAATGGGTTGTTAATATTTTATAAACTAAAAAAAATTATTAATATGAATTTAAATCAATATACCGTAAAATCGCAAGAAGCCATCCAAAAGGCGCAACAAATCGCTATGGAATTTGGCAATCAGAGTATTGAGCCTCAACATTTGCTTGAAGGAATATTTCAGGTAGATGAAAATATTTCTGAATTTTTATTGAAAAAGTCAGAAGCTGAACTTAATTTAGTAAGGGACCGAAACCGCGAAAATATTGAAAAACTGCCTAAGGTACAAGGCGGGGATATCTATCTGTCCCAATCCGCAAATCGTGTTCTGCTTGATGCGCCCAACGTTGCCAAGAAAATGGGCGATGAATTTGTGACGATTGAGCATCTTTGGCTTTCGTTGTTTGAAGTAAGTTCGGAAGTTTCGAAAATGCTGAAAGACTTGGGGGTTACCAAAAAAGGTCTGGAAATGGCGATTAGCGAAATTCGAAAAGGTTCGAAAGCAACTTCCGCAAGTTCAGAAGAAACCTATCAAAGTTTGAGTAAATATGCGAAAAACTTCAATGAACTCGCTGCGGAAGGAAAACTAGATCCGGTAATCGGTCGTGATGAAGAAATCCGAAGGGTTTTGCAAATTTTGTCACGAAGAACTAAAAATAATCCGATCCTGATTGGTGAACCGGGGGTTGGTAAAACCGCCATTGCTGAAGGAATTGCACACCGAATTATTTCGGGCGACGTTCCGGAAAACTTGATGGATAAAACTTTGTATTCATTAGATATGGGTGCTTTGATCGCAGGAGCGAAATACAAAGGTGAGTTCGAAGAAAGATTGAAATCTGTCGTGAATGAAGTTATTAAATCAGATGGGCAAATTATTTTGTTTATTGATGAAATTCACACTTTGGTGGGAGCTGGCGGTGGCGAAGGTGCGATGGATGCTGCAAACATTCTTAAGCCTGCTTTGGCAAGAGGGGAGCTGAGAGCGATTGGAGCAACAACTTTAAATGAATATCAAAAATATTTTGAAAAAGATAAAGCGCTTGAGAGACGTTTCCAAAAAGTAATGGTGGAAGAGCCCGACACGGAATCTGCAATTTCGATTTTGCGTGGAATTAAAGATAAATACGAAGCGCACCATAAAGTTCGAATCAAAGATGAGGCAATTATTGCTGCCGTAGAGCAGTCTCAGCGTTATATTTCCGATCGTTTTCTTCCGGATAAAGCGATTGATTTGATCGACGAGGCTTCCGCAAAACTGCGAATGGAAATCAATTCCAAACCTGAAGAGCTTGATGTACTCGACCGAAAATTGATGCAAATGGAAATTGAGCTCGCTGCGATTTCAAGAGAAGGAAACGAAGTAAAAATCAACCATCTGAAAGAAGATATTGCAAAGATACAGGAGCAAAGAAACGAAATCAATGCAAAATGGTTGAAAGAGAAACAGAAATCTGAAGACCTTACCCGTATTAAAAAAGAAATTGAAGCTTTAAAATTAGAAGCTGAAAGAGCTTCCAGAGTGGGTGATTATGCAAAAGTTGCTGAAATTCAGTACGGAAAACTTCGCGAAAAAGAAGAAGAACTTCAAAAGTTGGAGCTTGAGATGCAGAATAATGAAAATGAGTTGATTAAGGAAGAGGTTACTGCTGAAAATATTTCGGAAGTCATTTCCAAATGGACCGGAATTCCAGTAACGAAACTTCTGCAATCCGAGAGAGAAAAACTCCTTCATTTGGAAGATGAACTTCATAAGAGAGTGGTGGGTCAGGAAGAAGCGATTTCCTCCGTTGCCGACGCAATTCGTAGAAACAGAGCTGGCCTAAATGATGAGAAAAAACCAATCGGTTCCTTCCTCTTTTTGGGAACTACCGGAGTCGGAAAAACCGAGCTAGCGAAAGCTTTGGCGGAATTTCTTTTTGATGATGAAAATAACATGACCCGAATCGATATGAGCGAATATCAGGAAAGGCATTCGGTTTCTCGTTTGGTGGGCGCGCCTCCTGGATATGTGGGCTACGACGAAGGAGGTCAGTTGACTGAAGCGGTTCGCAGGAGACCTTATTCTGTCGTGCTTTTAGATGAAATCGAGAAAGCGCATCCGGATGTTTTCAATACTTTGTTGCAGGTTTTGGATGATGGAAGATTGACGGATAACAAAGGTAGAGTGGTGAATTTCAAAAATTCAATTATCATTATGACTTCTAATTTGGGCTCGCACTTGATTCAGGAAAACTTTGAAAATATTACCGATGATAATGTGCAAGAAGTGGTCGATAAGACCAAAGATGAGGTTTTCGGGCTCTTGAAACAAACTTTAAGACCGGAGTTTTTGAACAGGATTGATGAAATTATACTTTTCCAACCTTTGAACAAAAGCCAAATCGGAAAAATTGTGCATTTCCAACTTCGTGGTTTCAATAAAATGCTTGAAAAAAGAGGAATTTTTATGACTGCTACGCAAGATGCGATCGATTATCTCACCAAAAAAGGCTACGATCCGAGTTTCGGAGCTAGACCGCTCAAAAGAGTTTTGCAGCAAGAAGTTTTGAATAAATTGTCCAAAGAAATTCTTGCCGGAAACGTGAACGATGGCGATCGAATTACCCTCGATTATTTCGAGGAGACAGGATTGGTTTTCAGACCTACTGAATAATTTTTATATATTGATAATAACAAAAGCAATTGGAAACGGTTGCTTTTTTTGGTATTTTTAATGAATAATGATATGCTTTGAATAATTTTCAATAGAATTTAAATATATATAATTTAAATTTAATAGTTTTTATTTATTAAAATTGATTATAATTAGTTTTTCTAGTGCTTTATTTAAAAAATTAATAAGCTGAATTTCATTTAATTAAATTTTTTTCAACAAAATAATTGATTTGTTGATGAAAAAAGTATTGCACAGTAATTTTCAACTCTATAAATTCGTTTCTTCAAAATTAATATTTATAGACTATGAAAAAATTGTTAATGGGAGCATTTGCTTTGTCAATGCTTGCTGCGTGTAATTCCGGTGATGATCATTTGATGAATCAAGAAGGAAATGATTTAAATGCAAATACCAATGGTGTAGTTGCTCAACGTATTTGTCCTTCAGAAGAAATTAGGAAAGAAGCTTTGGCGAAAAATCCTGATTTAATGGAAAAATTTACTGAGAACGAAAGGTTGACTAGAGAATATGCGCAGAATTTGGCTCTGGGAAAAGTTTTGGCCGATGGAACTCTTGAAATCCCTGTGGTGGTGAATGTTCTGTACAGAACTTCGGCGGAGAATATTTCTGATGCACAAATTGCTTCGCAAATCGCTACTTTAAATAAAGACTACGGAGGAACCAATGCCGATGTGTCCAAAATCCCTGCTGAATTTACCTCTGTTGCAGCAGGTGATACTAAAATCAGATTCAGATTGGATCGCGTAGTACGTAAATCAACTACGGTGAGAACGTGGAAAACCAATGACGCGATGAAAAAATCCTCAACCAAAGGACAAGATGCATACCAACCGTCCAATTACTTCAATATTTGGATCGTTGGAGATATGGGTGGTGTTTTGGGCTATGCAACATTCCCTGAATCTGCTGGGCTTTGGAATGATGGTGTGGTAATCGCAGGGAAATATTTCGGAAATACTTCTTCAGCGCCTTACAACTTGGGTAGAACCGCCACTCACGAAGTAGGACATTACCTGAATTTGCGTCATATTTGGGGCGACGGAAACTGTGCAACTGATTATGTAAATGATACTCCGACTCAACAAGACAAAAATTTCGGAAAACCAACGTATCCTCAGTATGACCTTTGTGGAGGAGTAAACAGATCAATCCAATTCATGAATTACATGGATTATGTGGATGATGCTGCAATGTATATGTTCTCTGCTGGTCAGAAAGCGAGAATGCAAGCAAGTACCAATGCTGCTGGACCAAGATCAGGGCTTAGATTGTATTAAAATTATATTGTTATTTACAAGAAGGTCTGTCGGTATTCCGGCGGATCTTTTTAATTTTTTTTAAATGATTTAATTTTATTAATTCTAAAAAATCAATAGAATCCTGATTTCTTTTTGAAGATTGAAATAAAATCAGCATGAAAATTATTTAATTGATTTTCAGTATTAATGAATTTATTTGGAAAAATAAATTATAGATAATTTTGAAATCTCAAAAATATTATATTTCTTTGCCTTGTTCTAATGCTTTCAACAGCTGAAGAATAAATTTTTTTTCATCATTTGTGTTTATCCACCGGAGTCATCTGGTGGATTTTTTTTATCTGAATTTCAACCCTACAATAACCGTAAATTGATCTGAGCGTTACAAGAGGTTTTCACGTCGGTTATTATTGGTGCCAATGGTTTTATTAATGATTTTAAATGAGCATTAATATTAAAAAAAATGCCTTATCCTACGATTATATTTCTATGGGACCGAATAGTAGAGCATTTCAATAACTTTCCGTACTTTTGCCCCTCGAAAATACTCATTACTAATTGCTTAAAATATATGTTGTCAGTTCAAGGCCTAGGTCTTCATCACTCAGGGAATTATCTTTTTCAAAACGTCAACTTCACCATTAAAAAAGATGATAAAATTGGTCTCGTTGGTAAAAACGGAGCTGGAAAATCTACTTTGCTGAAAATGCTTACCGGAGAAATCAATTTCTACGAAGGAAACATCGTTCCTGAAGGAAATATCACCATCGGATTTCTAAAACAAGACTTAGATTTCGTAAAAGGACGCACCGTTTGGGATGAAACGTTACAGGCTTTTGAGCAGATCAATGCGATGAAAAATGAGCTCGATGAGGTGAATCATCAATTGGTGACCAGAACCGATTATGAGAGTGATTCTTATGAGAATTTGATCCACAGAATGACAGAACTGAATGATCTTCTGATGCATCATGACGCATACAATTTAGAAGGTGATGTGGAAAAAGTGTTGCTCGGGCTTGGTTTTAAAGCTGATGATTTCAATAAAATTACCGACGAGTTTTCAGGAGGGTGGCGAATGAGAATTGAACTGGCTAAGCTACTTCTTCAGAAAAACGATTTGATGCTTCTGGATGAGCCAACCAACCACCTTGATATGGAATCCATCATTTGGTTAGAAGAATTTCTGAAGGATTATCCCGGCGCAATCGTGTTGGTGAGTCACGATAAGCAATTCATGACTTCGGTTTGTAACCGAACTTTCGACATTAATAATAAAAAAGTTGACGATTATAAAGCCAATTATACCAAATATTTGGAGCTGAGTAAGGAGCGTAAAGAGAAATTAACTCAAGCTAAGAAAAACCAGGATGCCGAAATCAAACAGATGGAGGATAACATCAACCGGTTCCGGGCGAGCGCTACGAAAGCTTCTTTTGCGCAGTCTTTAATTAAAAAACTCGATAAAATTGAGCGAATCGAAATCGATAATGAAGATGTATCAAAGTTCAATATTCGTTTCGTGCAGTCTATTGTTCCGGGTAAAGTAATTTTCGAAGCCCAAAATCTTGGGAAATCTTATGGAAACAAACAGGTTTTCGATAAAGTTGATTTCTTTGTGGAGCGTGGCGACCGTATAGCGTTGTTAGGACAAAACGGACAAGGGAAAACCACGTTGGCAAAAATCCTTGCCGGCGAAATTAAAGACTATTCCGGCCAGTGGGAATTAGGACATAACGTGAATATTGGCTATTTTGCCCAAAACCAGGAAGAAGTTCTAACGCCGAACAAAACAGTTTTGGAAGAAGCTGAAGATGCGGCAACTGAAGAGACGCGCCCCAGAGTAAGAGATTTGCTGGGAAGTTTCCTTTTCCAAGGTGAAGATGTGCAGAAAAAAACCAAAGTACTTTCCGGTGGAGAAAGAAACCGTTTGGCGTTGTGTAAACTCTTGTTGCGTCCGTTCAATACGTTGATTATGGACGAACCGACGAACCACCTTGATATTCAATCCAAAGAAATTATTAAACTGGCTTTGCAGAAATTCGAGGGAACACTGATCGTAATTTCCCACGACAGGGAATTTTTACAAGGATTAACGGATAAAATATTCGAATTCCGCGATGGAAGAATGAAGGAGTTTTTGGGTGATGTAAATGAATATCTGGAATTCCGTCAGAAAGAAAGCATTCGCGAGGTTTCTGCTGAAAAATCGAAATTGCAGGAAATGCGAAATGAGCCAGTTGTAGAAAAAATCGTAGAAAAGCCGACCGAAAAGAAACCAGCCATCATTTCCAAAGATCAAAAAAATATCCAGAATAAAATTAAGAAAATCGAAGAGAAAATCTCGGAATTGGAAGTGAAAATCGAAGAAATGGAAGCGAGTTTTGCTAAAGAAAATCCTTCCGAAGAAACTTTAGAAATATATAAAACTAAAAAGGAGGAACTGGATTTGGCTTTGCAGGAATGGGAATATCTTGGCACGCAGCTGGATTAACAATGTTTGAAAACCCAAAATATAAAGTCATCGAACAAGCTCGGTGACTTTTTTTGTTTCATGAAGATGATAAAACTTCGGGTACTCAACTTCCTCTTCCGACTAAAAATCGCTATATTTGAAACTTAATCAAATTGCTATGACACACAAACCGGTAGAAGGTTTTTCCAAGCTATCAAAACAAGGAAAAATTGATTGGATTGTCAACGAATATTTAGAAGGAGACCAATCTTACGAACGAGTACTGAAACAATACTGGAACGAAAATCCGGAGCTACAAAAGCTTCACGAAGAGTTTTCCGAAAACACCATTTCCAATTTTTATATGCCTTATGGTATTGCACCCAACTTCCTTATCGATGGGAAATTACTGGCGCTACCAATGGCAGTAGAGGAAAGCTCTGTGGTTGCAGCAGCTTCAAAAGCAGCCAAATTCTGGATTGATAAAGGCGGTTTTAAAACGACCATTATCAACACTAAAAAATTGGGTCACACTCATTTTATTTTAGAGGTGGAACCTCATAAAGTGCTTCATTTTTTTAACTTTAAATTGAAGAAAAAGCTTTTTGAAGCTACCGAGGAAATTACCAAAAACATGCGGAACCGCGGCGGCGGAATTCTCAATATCCGATTGATCGACAAAACGGCCGACATGGAAAATTATTTCCAACTGAAAGCCAGTTTCGATACGGTGGATTCCATGGGTGCCAATTTCATCAATTCCTGTTTGGAGCAGTTTGGAAAGACTTTAAAAGAGGAAGTTTCGAAAGAAGAAACCTTTACACAAGAAGAAAAAGATTCTTTGCAAATTGTGATGAATATTTTGTCAAACTTCACTCCGGATTGTATCGTACGAGCTGAAGTTTCTTGTAAAATTGAAGATCTGAACGACGATAGCGGAATTACCAATGAAGAATTTGCCATGAAATTTAAAAGAGCCGTAACCATCGCCGAAATTGAGCCATTCCGTGCAACCACCCACAACAAAGGAATTATGAATGGGGTTGATGCTGTGGTAATCGCAACCGGAAACGATTTTCGAGCGACCGAAGCTTGTGCGCATGCATACGCCGCGAAGGACGGAAAATATTCGAGTTTGACGCATTGTACCATCGATAACGGGATTTTTAGGTTTTGGATTGATTTGCCGATTTCAGTTGGTGTGGTAGGCGGTTTGACGAATCTTCATCCGCTCGTGAAATTTTCTTTGGCACTTTTAGGAAAACCTTCTGCGCAGGAATTGATGAGTATTTTGGCGGTTTCCGGATTGGCTCAGAATTTTGCTGCCCTGCGATCGTTGGTGACTACAGGAATCCAAAAAGGACATATGAAAATGCATCTTTTGAATATTCTGAATCAGTTGGGCGCGACGGAGGAAGAGAAAAATCACTTTGTGAGCTATTTTAAAGACAAAACCGTTTCGCATCACGAAGTCATCAATGAATTTAATAATTTAAGAAATAAATAATACAGAGATGTTTCAGCTATTTTTAGGGTTTTTGCTATTCATTTTCGGTATATTTCTGAAACTTACGAAAGAGCAAGGATTTGCCAAATCAAAGCGGTTTTGGTGGATGTTTGTTTTAATTGGTATCTTGTCCATGGTGGCACAAATCTTTATCATGAATCAAAAAGGAGAATTATAATATGAAGACATTTACATTGGTTGTCGGCGCGGTTTACGGGCTGTTTTCCGTTATTTTAGGTGCTTTCGGTGCGCACGCATTAAAGAAAATTTTATCGGTGGAGAAACTCACCAGTTTTGAAACCGGGGTTCGTTATCAGATGTATTCCGCGTTGTTTTTACTGATTGTGGGATATATTCTGAAATTCGAAACTCCAACAGAAAAATGGATCTCTATATTAATGATTGCCGGAACATTCATTTTTTCATTCAGTATTTATCTGTTGGCGTTTAATGGAATAAACGGTTTAAACTTTAAGTTTTTGGGACCCATTACACCACTTGGCGGACTGATGATGATTGTTTCATGGGCGATGCTGATTTTTTATTTTTTGAAGAATAAAATTTAATTATGAAGCTGAAACTCGCCATTATTAGCGTGCTGTTGTTTGGAGTTTTTTCTGCACAGCAAATGAAAGAATATAAAGTAGGTAAGCCAATAAAAATTGCAGTGCCTTCCACTTACGTAAAAAGCTATGACCTGAATGATTTCGCACTTGCACAATTTACCAATGCGGTGAATGATAAATATGTAGTCATTATTCAGACTGAAAAGGAACATCTGACTTCGCTTCAGGTTGCGTTTGCAGATATTGCAGAAGCAGGCGAATATTATGCAAAGTCTTTGCTTGATGGATTGGCTGAAAATGCCAAGAGAACAGTTTCCACACCAAGAAAGTTGAAAATCAACAATAACGATGCAGTGGAGCTGTTAGTTCAAGGTACAATAATCGATGCTACAGATCAAACTGAGGCCGATCTTTTTTATCATCTCACAGTTGTGGAAACGCCCGCACATTATTATCAAATCATTTCATGGAGTGAATTAAAGGATCGCAACAGGAATCTTAATGAGTTTATGAATATTGCGAATTCTTTTGTGGAATTATAATAGAAGTTTATGTTCTTTTTCATCGCAGGAAACACCAGAAAATTAGTAGGTCAGGAAACCAGAAAAATCGACAAAAACGGTTTTATGGTAAATGCTGAGATTAAAGTTTTCAGAAATTATATCACGCTGTTTTTCATCCCGCTGATTCCGTTAGGGAAAAACTACAGCATTTACATTCCTCATTCAGATGAATATTACGAGACTAATTATTTTTCGGAAATGCCTGAGAATTATTTAGAAATCTGTAAAGAAGTCGGTAGAAAATATTAATAATGACCAAAGCAAGAATCGCATTGTTCATCGGGATTTTGTGCATTTCCATATTTCCGGTTATCGTTCGTATGAATCTTACTTCAGGATTAATTTCTGCATTTTACCGAATGGCAATTGCTACCGCCATTCTTTTGCCGGTCGCACTTTACAAAGGGGAACTTGGTTTAAAAAACTTTAAGTTGATGTTCCTTACGGCGGTATGCGGAGTACTTTTCGCTTCAGATATTGCGGTGTGGAATATCTCGATTCAGCATTCATCAGCAACCCAAGCAACGCTGCTCACGAATCTTTCACCGATTTGGGTGGGCATCTTTTCATTTGTTTTCCTGAATTACCGGCCGCGGAAAAGCTTCTGGCTGGGAACATTCATCGCTTTACTGGGAATGATGATTTTCGTTGGTATTGACACGATTTTGGAATTGAAATTAGATGCCGCTTTTTTCCTCGGATTGTTATCGGGATTGCTTTACGCTTTATATATTCTAGTAAGCAAAACGGTTTTGGAAAAGGTTGAAGTGATTACTTTTATCACCTACAGCATGATTTTCTCCACCATTTTTCTCTTTATCGTAAATGTTCTTTTTGGCGAAGCGTTCGTTGGGTTTTCAAAGCAAGCCTGGATTTCGCTTTTTGTTCAGGGGGTTGTATGTCAGTTAATTGCGTGGCTGCTCATCAGTTTTGCGACCCAAAATATGCGGGCGACCCGCGTTTCCTTAAGCTTATTGAGTCAAGCGATCTTTGCTACTATTTTAGCCGCTGTCTTCATTAATGAAAAAATTACAAATGTTCAAATGATCGGAAGTGTCATTATTTTAGCTGGAATTGCCACCACCTTTTATGAAAAAACAAAATCGGAAACCGGGCAACAGTAAATTTTTGAAAGTCTTTCAAGACAAAAATTTACATCGGTTCATCCATTATCTTCTCAAATTTTCTTAAATTTGTAAACCATATAAAAAAATTAAATCTAATTCAAATATTATGAATCTTCACGAGTATCAATCAAAAGAGATTTTAGCAAAATACGGCGTAAATATCCAGCGCGGTTTTGTCGCAAACAATGTGGATGAAGCAGTAGATGCAGCAAATAAATTAAAAGAACTGACCGGAGGTGCCGAAGGTTGGGTAGTAAAAGCTCAGGTTCACGCAGGTGGACGTGGTAAAGGTGGAGGCGTGAAGTTTTCTCCAAATTTGGATAAGCTGAAAGAAAATGCACAAAACATCATCGGAATGCAGTTGGTAACTCCACAAACTTCCGCTGAAGGTAAAAAAGTAAACTTTGTTTTGGTTGCAGAAGATGTATACTATCCGGGAGCATCGGAAACTAAAGAATATTATGTTTCTATTCTTTTGGACAGAGCTTTAGGCAAAAATACCGTGGTATATTCTACCGAAGGAGGTATGGATATTGAGCACGTTGCGGAAGTAACTCCACATTTAATTCATAAAGAAGTGATCGATCCGGCTTTAGGATTACAAGGTTTCCAAGCGAGAAAAATCGCTTTCAATCTTGGCTTATCAGGAAATGCTTTCAAAGAATTCACCAAATTCATCACCAATCTTTACAATGCATACGTAGGAATTGATGCTTCACTTTTCGAAATCAACCCGGTTTTGAAAACCTCTGATGATAAAATTATCGCGGTAGATGCAAAAGTTACTTTGGATGGTAATGCCCTTTATCGCCACAAAGATCTAGCAGAATTAAGAGATACCCGCGAAGAAGATCCTACTGATGTAGAAGCTGGTGAAGCTGGTCTGAACTTCGTAAAATTGGATGGTGACGTAGCTTGTATGGTAAATGGAGCTGGTTTGGCAATGGCAACCATGGATATCATTAAATTATCAGGTGGTAACCCGGCAAACTTCTTGGACGTTGGTGGAACTGCCGATGCGGAAAGAGTCCAGAAAGCTTTCGGAATCATCCTGAAAGATCCAAACGTAAAAGCAATTCTGATCAACATCTTCGGAGGAATCGTACGTTGCGACAGGGTAGCCCAAGGTGTGGTAGATGCATACAAAGCAATGGGAAGCCTTCCTGTTCCTTTGATCGTTCGTCTTCAAGGTACCAACGCTGTTGAAGCTAAACAATTGATCGATAATTCAGGTCTTCCAGTGCATTCAGCAATTACTTTGGAAGAGGCTGCCAACAAAGTAAAAGAAGTTTTAGGAAACTAAAATTTTCAAATAAATAAGAAATCCGTTCAAGTAATTTTGAACGGATTTTTTTGTTTTTAGGAGCCGGGAACCTGCTTTCCGCTGTATCTTTTTTGCCATTGCGAACCAGGTGAAGAAACTTGTCGGAGAATTAGTACGCGCAATGTCAAAAAAGGATGCCGCTTCAATCAGGGCTAGGGATTTGCGTTAACAAATTTCAGTCGTAATGAAACCTACATTTTGCGATTAGAATTTCATCCTCCCCATATTTATAAATTAAGCGATGTTCATCATCAATCCTGCGTGACCAAAATCCTGAATATTTATGCTTCAGTGGTTCTGGCTTGCCAATTCCTTCAAATGGACTTTTTGAAATATCTTTTAATAAATCATTGATGCGTTTTAGTTTCTTTTTATCTGTTTTTTGCCAAAAGAGATAATCTTCCCATGATTCATCAACAAAGGTATATTTCATATCATTCCTCTATTAAATTCTTAGAAAATGATTTTCCACTTTTTAATTTTTCAATAGCAGAATCTAAACGCTGTTCGTTGATTCTCGAAGACAATTCGTAATTGGTAGCCATCAGGGAATTATACTCTTCCAGAGACATTACAACAATTCCAGAATCTTTCCCACGATTAATAATTAGGGTTTCAAAATTTTTGGCCACCTTATCCAAATATGATTTTAGGTCTTTCCTGAAATCTGAAACACTCGTAATAAGCATAATTTGTATTTTATTTTGTACAAATATACGTACAAATATCAAAATGAAACTATTTTTATTGAATTCCCTTCTGTTTATTCAGTAGTACTTCCGGAATCAATCTGCGTTTGAGTTGCAAGCTGAATTTCATTGTCATCCAGCTTTTTCTTGATTCTTAAAAGTGCTTCGCTCCGCACCTGAGAAATTTTTTCGCCAGCTTTCATTTGGAATCTTGCTTCCAGATAGAAAATCCCGAGACTTTGTTTCAGGAAGATAACTTCAGATTGATCCCTGTTATCTGCGAAATCGAAAGTATGGATTTCATCCAAGATTACCTTTTTGGCTTTTTCTAAATCCTCAGTATTAGGGATTTCTAAATCAATGAATACTTTTCTTTGCGACGACGCTGAAAAATTAATGAATGGCGCACTGAAAATGAGTTGGTTGGGGATATAGACCTTCTTGCCTTCATCGGTAATAACTTTCGTGGTAAGAAAACCTATCGTTTCCACGGTGCCTGAAATACCTTTAATTGAAACATAATCGCCCACAGCAAATGCTTTATCAAAACTGATCAGCATCCCCGAAAACATTGAAGAAACCAAATCCTTCAGCGCCACACCGGCAATTACACCGGCAACTCCCAAACTTCCTAGGAATTTCATTACAAAACCACCCAATCCCATAATTTCAAAAGCGATAAATGCGCCCATTAAAATAATAAGGAATTTGAAAACCCCGATCAGCGTAACAATGGAATTGCTTTTGCTCTTCGGAAACAGCCGGTGAAAAATCTTTACTGAAACTTTACTCAGATAAGAGCTCATCATTAAAATCAAAACAAATACGATGATTCCTACAATCAGTTTTGGGGTGAATTTTGCGAAATTGGTGTACCAACGTTCCAGGACTTGGTAAACGATATCAACGTATTTTAATTGGGCTATTTCTGATTCCATACGGTGTAAAATTATTTAAAAAATAGGGATCACAGCAAATTTCTTTCCAAAAACGATACTCTCCAAATTTTATTATCTTTGTCCCCCACAAGAAGAACGGCCTGTTGATTCCGGGAAACCGGGGTAGGAAAGTCCGGACACCACAGAGCAGCAAAGCGGGTAACACCCGTCGGTCGCAAGATCAGGACCAGTGCAACAGAAAGTATGTATATTAATTTATAGTGAAACCAGGTAAACTCTTTGCGGTGCAATGTTAAGTATATCGGATTTTTTCAGCAATGAAAATAGGAGTTGCTCGCTCCAAAAACCGAGGGGTAAACAGCTAAAGCTTTGCAGCAATGTAAAGCGCAGATAAATAACAGGCATTTTCGCTTCGGCGAATTTACAGAATCCGGCTTACAGTTTTTCTTGTGGTTTTTATTTTAAGTAATCAGGAATTTTCAAAAATAGTTTACTCAAATACACAATCACTCAAAAACTCATTCGCTTTCCAACTGTTTTCTCGCTCCTTCCAATGCTTTTTGGTCTTCTTCCGAAAGTTTAGGGAATTTCAGATTCATGCCTTCCAGAGCATCGATAATGATCTGAATTGCTGCAACTCTGGCAAACCATTTATCATCACCGGGAATTACAAACCACGGAGCATGATCTTTCGAAGTTTCGTTGATGGCCTTTTCGTAAGCTTTCATATACTCGTCCCACTGTGCGCGTTCGGGCAAATCTCCTAGGGAAAATTTCCAGTTTTTTTCTTGCTCATCAATGCGGTCCAGGAATCTTTTTTTCTGTTCGTCTTTAGAAATATGAAGAAAGATTTTAATAATGGTAGTTCCATTTTTAGCCAAATGTTTTTCAAAATTACGGATGCTTTCGTAGCGTTCTTCCCAGAATTTTTCATCAAAATCCGAAACAGAATCCCAAACTTTTTCGTTTAGATTATATTCCGGGTGTACTTTGCAAACCAAAACACTTTCGTAATGACTTCTGTTGAAAATTCCGATCTTTCCTTTCTCCGGAAGTGCGAGGTAATGCCTCCATAAAAAATCATGAGAATATTCCTTAGAACTAGGCGATTTAAAACTGTGTACTTCGCAGCCTTGCGGATTCACACCTCCGAAAACGTGTTCAATTAAGGAGTCTTTTCCGGCTGCATCCATCGCTTGTAGTACGACCAATAAAGATTTTCCGGAATCTGCATACAACTTTTCCTGTAATTCGCGGAGCTTCATTTTTTCGTCTAGAAGCATTTTTTTACCGGCTTCTTTATCTAAGTCGCCTTTGTATTTGGTATCTAATTCTTTAATTGAAATTTTCCCTTTGGCGATAAAGTTGTCGCTGAAATCTAAATCCATATCTGTTATTTTCATTAAAAATAAAAAAAATCACTCCAATGATGAAGTGATTTTAGAAAATATTTTTTCTGCAATTACAATGCTGCTGTTTTCTTTACTGCTTTTTTAGCTTTTGCAGGTACGGCCTTAGCGTTGTTGTTCAGTGCAGCGTCTGTCGGATTAACTTTCATTTCTCTAGCTTCTTCAGCTTTTGCTGCAACTTCGTCGGTACCTTCTACCACGCCTTTGATGTTGATTACCGATCTGCTGTTCACAGGATCGTTGGAATATACTTCAATTATTTTGGTGAAAGGACCTACAATTTTAGTATTATAACCCACTTTGATTTGTGCAGTTTTTCCAGGCATAATAGGATCTTGGCTCCACTCAGGAGTGGTACATCCGCAAGATGCTTGAACTTTAGAAATAATCAAAGGTTTATCGCCGGTGTTTTTTACTACAAACATTCGGTGTCCGTCCGAACCATTTTTCACAGTTCCATAATCATGTGTTGTTTTATCGAAAGAAATGGTCTGTGCAGAGGCCAATGCGAAAGATGCAGATAGAAATAATCCTGCTAATACTTTTTTCATATTTTTAAATGTTATATTGATGTTTTGATAAAATTATATGGACAAAGTTAAAAATTATTTCAATAGGTAAATAATTTTTTTTATTTACCTATTTTTGCAACGATTTAGACAAAGTTAAGATTTATGCAGATTTCAGAAAAATATAATCCAAAGGATACCGAAAATAAATGGTATAGTTACTGGCTCGAAAATAATTATTTCCATTCCGAGCCCAACGAAAAACCACCATATACCGTTGTAATTCCTCCACCGAACGTTACGGGGATTCTTCATATGGGGCATATGCTGAACAATACCATTCAGGATGTTTTGGTAAGAAGAGCGAGAATGCAGGGCTTCAACGCTTGTTGGGTTCCCGGTACCGATCACGCCTCTATCGCAACCGAAGCTAAAGTAGTTGCTAAACTGAAGTCTGAAGGAATCAATAAGTCCGATATTACCCGAGAAGAGTTTCTGAAACATGCTTGGGACTGGACCGATAAATACGGCGGAACCATTTTGGAGCAATTGAAAAAACTTGGTTGCTCTTGCGACTGGGACAGAACTCGCTTCACCATGGAGCCAAAACTGTCTCAGCAAGTCATCAAATCTTTTGTGGATCTTTACAACAAAGGCTTGATCTACAGAGGTTACCGAATGGTAAATTGGGATCCGGAAGCGAAAACCAATATTTCCGATGAAGAGGTAATCTTCAAGGAACAGAATGGTAAACTTTATTATTTAAAATATAAAATCGAAGGAAGCGAAGAATTTCTCTCGGTAGCAACAACACGTCCCGAAACCATTTTTGGGGACACTGCGATTTGTGTTAATCCTAATGATGAGCGATATACTCATTTAAAAGGTAAAAATGTCATCATCCCCATTGTAAATCGTGTGATTCCTATTATTGAAGACGATTATGTAGATATCGAATTCGGAACCGGTGCGCTCAAAATTACTCCGGCTCATGATACTAATGATTACGAAATAGGACAAAGACATGGACTTCCTATGATTGATTCTTTGGACGACGATGCCAACTTAAACGAACACGGACAACAGTATGCCGGGAAAAATAGATTCGAAGTTCGCAAACTTATCGCGAAAGAATTAGAAGAAAAAGATCTATTGCTAAAAGCGGAAGATTATGTGAACAAAGTGGGAACTTCCGAAAGAACCGGCGCTGTAATCGAACCTAAAGTTTCGGTACAATGGTTCTTGAAAATGAGTGAATTAGGCAAACCAGCTTTGGATGTGGTGATGAATGATGAAATCAAATTTCACCCTGAGAAATTCAAAAACACCTATAAACATTGGATGGAAAACATCCGCGATTGGAATATTTCCCGACAATTATGGTGGGGACAGCAAATTCCTGCCTACTTCTATGGTGATGGCGAAAACGATTTTGTAGTTGCCGAAACCATTGAAGAAGCTTTAGTTTTAGCAAAACAAAAATCCAACAATGATCAACTAACAACTGACAACCTAAAACAAGATGAAGACGCGCTCGATACTTGGTTTTCATCATGGTTATGGCCGATTTCGGTGTTCGACGGAATGTTGGATCCTGAAAATAAAGACATCAATTATTATTACCCAACTTCTGATTTGGTAACCGGTCCGGATATTATTTTCTTCTGGGTGGCTAGAATGATTATGGCTGGTCTGGAATATCGCAAAGAAGTTCCTTTCAAAAACGTATATTTTACCGGGATTGTGCGCGATAAACAACGTAGAAAAATGTCGAAATCGCTCGGAAACTCTCCTGATCCTATCGAACTAATCGAAAAATATGGTGCGGATGGAGTTCGCGTAGGAATTTTATTGAGTTCCGCTGCCGGAAACGACTTGCTATTCGATG
This sequence comes from Chryseobacterium senegalense, assembly GCA_001403755.1. GTDB lineage: Bacteria > Bacteroidota > Bacteroidia > Flavobacteriales > Weeksellaceae > Kaistella > Kaistella senegalense. The sequence continues at coordinate 282,479 of CYUH01000015.1, forward strand.
AAGAATTGATGTTGCAAGGAAGAAACTTTGCGACAAAAATTTGGAATGCCTACCGACTCGTTCAAGGGTGGAACAAAGACGAAAATATCAAAGCCAATGAAGGGGATCGACAAGCGATAGACTGGTTTGGTCATCAAATGGATAAAACGATTGCAGAAGTTGCAGATCAGTTCGAGAAATTCCGAATTTCGGATGCCTTGCATTTATTGTACAAACTGATTTGGGACGATTTCTGTTCGTGGTATCTCGAGGCCATCAAACCTGGTTACGGAGAGCCGGTTTCTAAGGAAGTGTATGATCAAACAATTCATTATTTTGAGGAATTGATGAAGTTGATTCACCCGTTCATGCCATTTTTATCGGAAGAACTGTGGCAAAATATCGCGGAAAGAACGCCGGAAAACGCTTTGGTGATCGCACAGCAAAGAAAACCGGAAGCATTCAATCAGGATTTAATTAAAAATTTTGATTCAGCGAAAGAACTTATTTCTGGAATTAGAAATTACCGCCAAAGCAAAGGAATTTCACCAAGAGAAAGTGTGGAAGTTTTCACTAGCGCGTCCGCATTCGAGAATGAAAATTTAATTAAAAAATTAGCCAATGTTTCGGAAATCAATTTCGGACAAAAAACCGATAAGCCAAGTTTCACCTTCTTGGTTGGATCCATTGAAATTTCAATTCCGCTAAGCGAAAACCTCGATTTGGCAGAAGAAAAAGCGAAAACCGAAGAGGAAATTAAATACCTAAAAGGTTTCCTTATTTCTGTGGAAAAGAAACTATCAAACGAAAAATTCGTGGCCAACGCAAAACCTGAAGTTGTAGAAGCTGAAAGAAAAAAACAAAAAGACGCACAGGATAAAATCGCGCTTTTGGAGGCCAAACTAAGCACGTTGTAATCAACATCATACCTACTTATACGATGAAGCATATCGAGAATATCTCCAAACTTTTCAGCAAAAATTTTGTTGAAAATCCTTTAATCGAAACTTTCGATGTTGGGAAAATACATCTTCCTACCGGTCATTTGGTCGCCTGCGATCCATTGATTACCAATGATATGAAGAGCTTCAAAATTGTATTTCCGCAAGGCGAATTCCCAGTTTTGGTACACAAAGAAAGAGAAAGTAATTGTATTGCGTATGTAGAAATTATTTTCAGTGATTCCCCAATTTCCGAATGGAAAATGGCGACTACAGAAGGTCAAAATATCGAAGAATTGAAGGGAGAAGAGATTTTTGGATATCCGGTAGAGAGCGGAATGGGTTGTTTCATGGACAGTGAATCTCAGGAGTCATTGAATCATTTGGAGAATCGCCTTTTTCACCGAAAAGGAAGCGAGTTTATGGGAATTTACGAAGAGTTTTTTCACGAGCATTTTTTCGACGAAAACGGAGCGATCGATCAGTTTGCTTTTCTCAAACCGGATGACCAGAAGCCCGGAAATATTTTTGCTTTCGAAACTGGTTATGGCGAAGGTTTTTATGCAAGTTATATCGGTTTTGGTGCCGACAATCAGCCGGTGAAGATTATTACAGAATTTATCGAAATTGGGAGTTAATTTAAGTTAAATAATTTCCGGAATTGTAATTAAAAGAATAAATTTGTTCAGCAGTCAGAAGGCGCGAGAGATCGCGTCTTTATTATTAAATGCAGGTAACAATAAATAATCTCATGAATATCACATCAGAACAGCCAAAAATCATTGTTGTAGGCAGCTCTTCTATAGATTTGGTTCTTTCGACCGAACATCTTCCTAAGCCAAACGAAACGGTGATGGCTGAAAAATCGGAAAGTTTTTTCGGCGGCAAAGGTGCTAATCAGGCCGTCGGAACTGCAAGACTTGGTGCAAGTGTATATTTTATAGGATGTGTCGGGATGGATCCTTTCGGGCAACAAATTTTAAGAAATCTCGTAGATGAAGGGGTGAATGTTGGTTATGTTGCTGAAACCGAACATGCAGAATCCGGAACGGCGTATGTGACAACTTCGGGAGGTATCAATTCTATTGTGGTGGTGCCTGCTTCCAATTCACTTTTGAAACCTAAACATATTGCCGAAGCAGAAAAGTTTTTCACCACAGCAGATTTGGTTTTGGTACAGCTTGAAATACCAATGGAAACCGTGGAATATACTATTCAATTTGCAAAGAAGCATGATAGTAAAGTCGGAATTTATGCATCTCCGGCCAAGAAGTTATCTCAGGAAGTTATTGAAAATGCAGATTTTATCGTTGCAAAAAGCAATGAATTATCCATTGTTTTCGGAGAAGATCAACGGGAAGAAATCTTGAGAAAATATCCAAATAAGCTTTTTGTGCGCGATGATAGCAATTCAACGACCTATTTTAATGGTTCCGAGATGAAGTATTACAGAAATGATCACGATTCGATGCTTCACAAAATGGGAATGGGCGATGCGTTCACTTCCGGGTTTGCGGTAGCGCTTTGTCACCAGAATTCCATCGACCATTGCGTGCGATTCGGGAATGAAGTTTCCTTGAAAGTAGCCAAAAACAGAGGTTCACAGAGTGGCTTGCCTTATCTGAAAGATATGCTGGATCAATAAAATCCTATGTCTATCATGATGAAAATTCTTTTTTATCAACGATAATTTAAATACTTTTAAAAAATTAAAATCACTTTCTTATAGGTGATTTTTTTTGAGCAATGAAAGAATTATTTCTAAAAAATCCGGACGGTTTTAACCTGTCGGTAAAAATTTTCGAGCCCGAAAACGCAATTGGGAAATTGCTGCTTATCAATTCGGCAACCGGGGTGAAGCAACAGGTTTATTTTTCTTTCGCAAAATACATGAGCCAGAATGGGTTTACCGTAATCACGTATGACTACAGCGGAATCGGAGAATCCAAACCCAAGAAAATGAAGAATTTTAAAAGTTCAATGCGAGTTTGGGGAACTCGCGATTTCAAAACGATCACGGAATTCATCAAAAAGGAATATCCTCAGGAAGAGAAATTTTGCCTCGGTCATTCCGTTGGCGCACTGATTTTGGGGATGAATGAGGATTCTGCGATTTTCAGAAAGTTTGTTTTTGTGGCAACTCAGGATGCGTACATGGGGAATTTAAAATTCAATATCGCCGTTACCGCGCTTTTCGGATTCGGGATCGCCTTGCCGATTACCACAACCTTGTTTGGATATTTCCCGGCACATTGGTTTGGTTTGGGCGAAACTTTACCGAAAGGAGTTGCATATGATTGGCGAACTTTAATTTTGCACCCAAAATCTACTTCAAGGTTGTACGAGAAAAATATAGTTGATTTTTCTAAAAATTTAACTCAAAATACATTAATTCTTCATGCTGAAGATGATCCTTGGGTGACTGAAAAAGGAATGAAAAATCTGCTGAAAAATGTGTATCCCAATTTGCAGAAAAATTTCAGAGAAATCAAAATTTCCGAATCTGAAAAGAAAGAAATTGGTCACATTAATTTCTTCAGAAGCTTTAACAAGAAATTATGGAAAATAGTTCTCAATTATCTTCAAAAAAAGGTTTAAAAAAAAATAATTTTCTGTAAAAAAGTGATGCAGAAACTGCGCGAAAAAAAAATCATTACTTTTACCGTAAAGAAAATAATTAATGAAAATATATACCAAAACCGGCGACAAAGGCGAAACTGCACTTTATGGCGGAACCCGAGTTTCAAAAGCTTCCGCCAGGGTTGACTCCTACGGAAATATAGATGAGCTAAACTCTTTCATCGGATTTGCAAAAAGCGAAATTCACGATGAAAAAGTATTGGCACAACTGAAAAAAATACAGTTTGATTTATTTACTGTAGGTTCAGAATCGGCGACCCCAACCGACAAACTTATGCTGGCCAACGGAAAATCCCGACTTTCACTAATGATCTCCGAAACCGAAATAGAAGAACTCGAAAACTGGATGGACGAATTTGACAAAGAGTTGGAACCTCTTCAGTATTTCATCCTTCCAGGTGGCGGAAGATCGGCTACAGCGCTGCATCTTTGCAGAACAGTTTGCCGGAGAGCGGAGCGCAGTTTGGTTTTTCTGAATGAAACCGAAGAAGTTCGTCCGCAACTCGTCAAATACCTCAACCGTTTATCGGATTATTTGTTCGTTTTGGCTCGATATATTTCAAAAATTAATGGTGAAAACGAGGAATATTGGAATCCCAACGAAAGATAATTCTGGATGGAAAAAGCACTTTTATTTATTAATGGAGTTCCGCCAGAAAAACTGCCCGAAACGGAAAATTATTCCTTAATTGCATGTAGTGACGGTGCTTTTAATTATTTGAAAGAAAAGAATTTCCCGCTTGACAAACTCGATTTTATTTCCGGAGATTTCGATTCGCATAACGGTATTGATGACGATATTTATACCCAAAAGTTTATTTATACGCCGGATCAGGATAAAACAGATTTCGAGAAGTCTTTAGAGATTATTGGGCAGAAAGGAATCAGCAGCATAGATGTGTATGGAGGAAGTGGCGGCGAAATGGATCATTTTTTGGGGAATTTAACCGTGGCTTTGCGTTTTAAAAACCAAATAGAAATTACTTTTTACGATGAATTTTCGAGCTACTTTTTTGCGCCGAATCATTTAGTTATAGAGAAGGTGAAAGGGAAGATGATTTCCTTGTTTCCTTTTCCTTTGGCGGAATCAGTTACTACACAAGGGCTGAACTGGTCTTTAAATAAAGAAGATTTAGCAATTACCGGCAGAATTGGAACCCGAAATTTCGCCTTGGAAGATCAAGTAATCATTAATTTCGAAAAGGGAGATTTGGTGGTTTTTGTGGGCAATTAGAAATTCTTCATCGATTAGATAATGATTTTAGCTTCCGGTGTTTTTTTTCGGAATATTTTTTTTGTGATAAATTTAAAATAAAAAACCAACTTTTTTCACCAAATTTGCAATCTCAACCCGTAAATACGAATCTTTTAAAATGAAAATTAAATATTCAGAATTGATCGACCAAACCTTGTATTTCCCGACTGAAGAATTCAACGTGTCGGAAAATGCCCTGCAGTTTCACGATATTCCTTTGATGGAAGTCGTCGAAAAGTTTGGAACTCCTTTGAAATTTAATTATCTCCCGAAAATTTCTACCAATATTCAAAGAGCAAAAGCGTGGTTTAAAGAAGCAATCGAGAAAAACGATTACAAAAAAGGCTATCGCTATTGCTATTGTACCAAATCCAGCCACTTCGCATTCGTTTTGGAAGAAGCATTGAAAAATGATATTTCACTCGAAACTTCGTCCGCTTATGATATGGATATTGTGAAATCACTTTTTGATAAAGGAAAATTCGACAAGAATGTGGAGGTGATTTGCAACGGTTTCAAAACCGATGATTATTTGGCTAAAATTTCCGATTTAATCAATAGTGGTTTCGAAAATATTACGCCAATTCTTGACAATTACCGCGAACTCGATAAACTTACCGAAAGTATTGATTCTACATTCAATATCGGAATCCGAATCGCTTCCGAGGAAGAACCGAAATTCGAATTTTATACCTCCAGATTAGGAATTGGTTATAAAGATATTATCCCTTATTACTCACAAAAAATCGCTGAACACCCGAATGCGAGACTCAAAATGCTGCATTTCTTCATTAATACCGGAATTAAAGATACCGCGTATTATTGGAACGAATTGTATAAATGTCTTCGTGTTTACGCGCGTTTGAAAAAGATTGCTCCGGAAGTGGATTCCCTAAACATCGGTGGCGGTTTTCCAATCAAAACTTCTTTGAATTTCGATTACGATTACCAGTATATGGTGAACGAAATTGTTTCTCAGATCAAAAAATTCTGTGAAGAAGAAGGCGTAGAAGAACCAAATATCTATACCGAGTTCGGTAGTTTTACCGTTGGCGAAAGTGGCGGGCATTTATATAAGATTATCTCCCAGAAACGCCAGAATGACAGAGAAAAATGGAACATGATCGATTCTTCTTTCATGACGACATTGCCGGACACTTGGGCGATCTCCAGACACTTTATCATGCTTCCGTTGAACCGTTGGGAAGATACTTACGAGAGGGTATTTTTAGGAGGCTTAACCTGCGATTCCGACGATTATTATAATTCCGAACAGCATACGAACGCGATATATCTGCCCGTTTTCAGCGATACAAAACCACTATATATCGGGTTTTTCCACACTGGAGCGTATCAGGAAACCATTGGGGGTTACGGCGGAGTTCACCATTGTTTAATGCCGCAGCCAAAGCATATTCTCATTGATAAAGATGAGGATGGAAATTTCACTTACGAAGTTTTCCGGGAAGAACAACAACCGGAAGATGTTTTGAAACTTTTAGGATATTAAAAATTTAAGGAGCAACACAGGTCTGCTCCTTTTTTATGTTCGGTCCCGCTTTCCGTTGCAATCTTTTTTGCGGCGGCGAAGCCGCCGCAAAAAAGGATTTTCACTCCAATCGGGGCTAGAAGCTCCGGTGGAAATTCTTACCAGAGACAAAAATGCCGGCTGACGCTCGCTTCGCTCGCGCCACCTTTAAACCTAAAAATATTTCCCGATATTTTCAAATTCAATATCCGAAAAATCCGAAACCAACAAACTTGCTTTTTCGTAGACCTGGTTGCTCGAATGAGCACTTTGATACGCCACGCAAAAAATTCCGGCAGCCGATGCCGCTTCAATTCCGTTGGTGGAATCTTCAATCACCATGCAATGTTCTTTGGGTTCAGCAGCGAGTTCGGCAGCCAGAAGAAAAATCTCGGGATGAGGTTTGGATTCCTGAAGATCAGCACCGCTTATCTTTCCGACGAAATATCGTTCAAGATCAAATTTTTCGAACACCCAGTTGATCGTATTCATGTGAGCGGACGATGCCAAAACGAGTTTAATCCCGTTTTCATAGTAATGCACAATCAAATCTTTCACTCCAGGAATTAAATCGAAATCCGGATCGGTATCGAAATAATATTTAAAGTAATTTCTCTTGATGGCAGCAAGGTCTTCATGAGATTCCTCCAAATTGAATTTTTCAACCAGCGTGGTGCAAACTTTCTTCGTGGAGGCACCGGTGAAACTGGTGTAAAGTTCTTCGGAAACGTCGATCCCGAAATCTTCAAACATTTTGAAGTAGGCCTTGCGGTGCAGTGGCTCTGTGTCCACAATTACACCGTCCATATCGAAGAGAACTGCTTTTAACGGCATATTATTAATACTTAACTATAATAGATGGATTGATGCTCAATAGATTTTGTTTAAATTCTTCCAAATTTTGTGGAGATATTACAATGCTTTTATTACCATAAAAAATTTCTACTCTCCCAAAAACAGAAGGGGCCGGAGAAGCGATTACATTCCATGTTTTTTCAATTTTTTTAATCTGATGGATATCAATATTTGTACTTCCGAAAAAACTATTATTTATTTTTAATATTTGATTATCAATGGAATATCTAATTCCGAAAATACAAATGCTAACGAAAATAAAATAGAACGCCATGAGTATTAATCCCAATGTTTTAGGTTCAGTGTAGGACTGATAAACCATAAAAAAGAATGCTCCATATACGATCAGAAGAGTTTCTAAGCCATATTTTACGGGAATTATTTTCATCGTTTTAGTTTTTCTTGCTATAAATTTAGGAATTTTAATAGGAATAATGAATGAAAAATCGGTTTTTAGTCCTTCCTGAAAATAACTATCTTTGGACATCTGAAAATTTTAAATTTAAATATAATATTTCTATGAAAACATACGCAGGAATTCCCGAAGAAAATGCCACTCTCGAAAACTCAAAAGTAATGCTCGTTACCGTTCCTTACGACGGAACTTCAACCTGGGGGAAAGGAGCCGACAAAGGCCCGGAACTTTTTCTTGACGCTTCCGAAAATATGGAATTGTACGACATTGAAACTGGAACAGAACCCTATTTGGAAGGCGTTTATTTAGCTGGAGAAATCTCTGAAAATTCTTCTCCTGAAGCGATGACAGAAGCGGTTTACCAAAAAACCAAAGATTTGCTGAACCACGAAGGGAAACTCTTCACGCTTTTTGGTGGCGAACATTCGGTTTCGATTGGTTCGATCCGTGCAGTAGGTGAAAAATATGAAAATTTAACCGTTTTGCAATTGGATGCGCATACGGATCTTCGTCCAGATTTCCATGGTTCTACTTCCAATCATGCCTGTGCGGTTTTCGAAGCAAGCCAGAAACATAATTTGGTTCAAGTGGGAATTCGTTCTTGCGATGTGGAAGAGGTGCAATATGTACAAAAGGATAATATGTTTTGGGCGCACGAAATCCACAGCAATCCGAATTGGATCGACGATGTTTTAGAAAGAGTTTCAGGTAATGTATATATCACGATCGATTTGGATGCTTTCGATCCATCGATTGCTCCTTCCACAGGAACTCCGGAACCGGGCGGTTTGCAGTGGTATCCAACGTTGGAGTTGCTTAAAAAAGTTTTTGAAAAATGCAATGTAGTTGCCTTTGATATTGTAGAATTAATGGATTCACCGATGCCTAAACCAACGGCTTTCCTTGCTGCAAAATTATATTATAAAATGTTGGCGTATTATCATATTTCGAAGTAGAGGAAGGAAGAAAGAAGAAAGAAGAAAGAAAAAAGAACCAAGAACCAAGAATCAAGATTCATTAAATACAAACATTAATTAGTGCGTTTTGTGGTAAAAAATAAAAATCTCTTTCAACAATTTGTTGAAAGAGATTTTTTTATGTTTTAAAACGAAATTATTTTAAAATATCGGCTTCAATAGAACTGTCGCCAAAGATTTTAATGAATGCTTTTGAATAATCTTCTTTTGTTGCAAGGTTCGGATTTGCCAAAAATTTCTGAGGATTTACCGTAAAAAGCGGAAACCACGTGCTAGAAATTTGAATTTGAATTCGATGTCCTTTTTTGAAGGTGTGCAGAACATCTTGCAGCTGGAAATTAACAGCGGTTTTTTCGTTCGCCGCCAGTGGTTCTGGTTTTTCTTTCGAATTTCGGAATCTTGCGGGCATAATTTCGCTTCTTACCATTTGGTGGTAGTTGCCGTAGATAACCCCATCTTTCTTTTCTTTCGGAACAAAATCTTCCGGATACACATCAATTAGTTTTACCGCAAAATCTGCATCAGTAGAAGTGGAAGCGATATTTAGTTTTGCTATGATTTCACCACCGAAAGTAAGATCTTCCGTCAACGGTTCTGTTGTGAAAGTCAAAACATCCGGTCTTCCGACTGCGAAACGCTGGTCTTCGCTCATATAATTTCTTGGCGTGAATCCATTGAAATCTTTCAAATTATCCGAACTCAAAACAGGATTATTGGGATCGCTGTAATATTCAGAAAAGCTCGCAGATGGATTTTTGTTTAAAGTTCCATTAGCAAGATAAAAATTGATTTTATGGGCATTTTTTGGAGGATACTGAGCGAATTCTTTCCACTCTTTTTTGCCGGTGTCGTACATCATCGCTTCCGGCAATCCCGCGTCGGTTTTGGAATTTTCTTTTAAATAATGATGAAAGAACTTTGTTTCTAAATTTTTCTGATAATAAGTTGCAATGCTATCGCCGAAGTAAATTTCGTTGTGGAAATGTTTTCCTGTTTCTCTAGACCAAGCGCCATGAGAAAATGGTCCCATCACGATGGTGTTTTTAGCTTTCGGACTGGTTTTTTCAATCGTTTTGTAAATATTTAATGGTCCGAATAAATCTTCAGCGTCGTACCAACCACCAACGGTCATTATCGCATGGTTTACGTTTTTTAAGTGAGGAAGAAGACTTCTTTTTTGCCAGTACTGATCATAGTTTGGATGGTTCATAATCTCCGTCATGAAGAAATTATCCTTGTAATATTTTTCGTAGCCGTCTTTTAAAGCTCCGAGGTCACGGTAGAATTTCAAGCCGTCTTCTGAAGTAGGTTTTACGAAAGAATCCATATACCAACCTTCTTTTTCGGGTTTGGTTTTTTGTACGCCAAAAACCGGGAAAGTGCGAAAATATCCGAGCATGAATTTACCGTTGTGTAGAAAATCATCATTCCAAAAATCGGAAATCGGTGCTTGAGGTGAAGATGCTACTAATGCGGGGTGATCAGCCAAAATTCCAGCCGCGGTATAGAATCCGGGATAGGAAGTTCCATATTGTCCCACTTTGCCATTATTGTTGGTGATGTTTTTCAGGAGCCAGTCAATCGTGTCGTAGGTATCAGTACTTTCATCAACATCCTTCTTGGTTTTTCGTTCTACTTGCGGTGTCATGTTGGTGAAAGTTCCTTCGCTCATGTACCTTCCACGGACATCCTGATAAACGAATATATATTTTTCGTTCATCAAATATTTGTTCGGTCCCAAAGAACTTTTGTATTCAGTTTCGCCGTAGGGAGCAACGCTGTAGCACGTTCGCTGCATGAGGAAAGGATATTTTTTGGCTTTGGAAATATCTTTCGGAATATAGATGGAGGTAAAGAGTTTCACACCATCGCGCATCGGAATGTACACTTCTTTTTTGGTGAAATTTTCTTTAACAAAATCATTGTTCGGTGCTTTTTGAGCAATCGTGAATACCCAAAAAAACAGCAGAATGAAAGGAAGGTTTTTTTTCATTAATTTTAAGTTTAAACGAATATATACAAAAAATCAAGAAATTTGGGTTATAAAAATAAAAGGAATGGATTTATTTGGATATCTCACCGATGCGAATCATAACCTACTTCCTAAAGATGGTACGGTGAATTATTATGGAAAAATTTTGGAGAAAGATGAAGCCGATGCATTTTATCGTCAACTGTTGCAAAACATTGAATGGAAAAATGACGAAGCGATAATTTTCGGGAAGAAAATTTTGACCAAGAGAAAAGTAGCTTGGTACGGCGACGCTCATTACGAATACACCTATTCCAATTCCACCAAAAAAGCTATTCTGTGGACGCCCGAATTGCTAAAATTGAAAGCTTTGGCGGAAGAAAAAACCGGTGAGAAATTCAATTCTTGCTTGTTGAATCTTTATCATAGCGGAGAAGAAGGCATGGCGTATCACAGCGATGGCGAAAAAGATTTGAAAAAAAACGGTGCGATTGCTTCATTAAGTTTTGGTGCGGAAAGAAAATTTTCCTTCAAACATAAATTCACCAAAGAAAAGGTAGACCTCTTGCTCGAGCATGGAAGTTTGTTGGTGATGAAAGACCAAACCCAAAGTTTTTGGCTGCACCGTTTGCCTCCCACAAAGAAAATCCATACGCCAAGAATTAATCTGACTTTCCGGACGATTGTAGGTGAGCAATTGATTGAAAATCAGAACGAATAAAGTTGTTTTAAATAAGTGATTGTTGAACTAAACCCTCAGTAATTTTTTCATTTAGTATGATTAATAATGAAATTCTCCTACAAAAAAGAGACTCTTCTCGAAGTCTCTTTATAAAAAATTTTACGATAAAACCTTGATGCTGAAAAAAAGCTCGCGAAGCTTCCGCTTAACAAAGAATTTATTGTTGGATTTTCAAGCCCAACGAAACTCTGGTTATTATCAATTTTAATCACAGGAGTAAAAAAATTAAGAAAAATTTATCATAATTTAATGTTTCGGCATCCTTTTTATTGTTTAAATTTGGTAGTATAATATTTTATAACATTAAATAAATTCAACTATGAAAAAAACATTAGCAATGGCAGCTTTGGCGCTTGCCGTGTCATTCGGTTCGATTTCTTGTAAGAAAAAAGTTACCGATGCTGAACTTCAAACCCAAGCTACTACGGTAGTGTCTTCTAACCCAACTGCTTCTGTGGAAGTGAAAGACGGAACTGCTCACTTGAGTGGAACTTTCAAAGATCAAGCTTCTAAAGACGCGATGATTGCTTCCTTGAAAGCAATTCCGGGAGTGAAAGATGTTATGGATATGTCCACCATCGAAGCACCTGTTGTGGTAGAAACTGTTTCTGCAGTTGATCCTGCTGTTCAGCAAAAAGTAACCGATGCGGTGAAGGATTTCCCTTCTGTAAAAGTAGAAGTCATCAACGGCGAATTAACCCTTACCGGAAATGTTTCTCCGGAGCAAGCAAGAAAAATCAAAATGTCGGTAGACGCTTTGAAAGTTGGAAAAGTAAATTATAATTACACTGTTAAATAATTAATTATGAGTGCATTACAAGATAAATACGCAGGAGTAATCTCTGCAGCTCAATCGGCAGGAATATCTAATCTTCAGGTAAGCGAGCAAGATGGAATTCTTTATGTTTCAGGAAACGCAGGTTCTACAGCAGCGAAAGATGCAGTTTGGAACGCTCTTGGAGCAATCGATTCTACTTATTCCGCATCTGATATCAACGTGGATGTTCAGGTAGTTGGTTTAGCAGCTGGTGCAGCATTAACTGTAGCTACAGAAGATTCTAACCTAAACATCAGACAGGAACCTTCTACTGATGCTGCTGTTATTGGAAAAGCAGCAAAAGGAGAATCCGTGACTTTGGTAGAACAAACTTCTGACGATTGGTGGAAAATAAAAACTGCTGACGGAGAAGAAGGTTATGCATACGCAAGATATTTGCGAGCTTAATTCAGCATCCTTTCAATAATGAACCTCCGAGATATTCGGGGGTTTTTTTATGCTTTTAAGTGAAACATTCGACTGAATAAATCTTTCGGTGAAAAATATATTCGTCTTTTGTGGTTTTTAAAAATAATGAATGGTTGTTATAAAGATAATTATATTCTGAAAATCAGTATGATAATCAAAAATTAGTTGTTCTTTACCAATAAATCTGTCAAAATCACATACTGATTTACTTCTTCATGCATAAAAAACAAAAAAACATATATTTGTAAATCTTTGAAAAAATTGATTGGAAACCGCATTGTTTCACACGGTTTCATTTAAAATTACAATATAATAATTATGAAAGGTCAAAACAAACTCTTCTTTGCCATCATCATTGCACTTATTTTAGGGGTTATTATGGGCGGCATTGTTCACACCCAATATCCTGAAAATGTGGAAGGATTTTCCAAAAACATCAAACTACTTGGAACGATATTTATCCGGTTGGTTCAGATGATTATCGCGCCGTTGGTCTTCACCACTTTGGTGGTTGGAATTGCGAAAATGAGTGATATAAAAATGATCGGAAGGGTAGGAACCAAGGCAATGCTGTGGTTTATAACCGCGTCACTGGTTTCGCTGTTTATCGGATTGGTTTTGGTGAATTGGTTAGAACCGGGACACGTTACCAAACTTCCGATACAAGATGTTTCTTCAGCAGATGAACTCCTGAAATCAAGCAAAGGTTTTTCGATGGAAGATTTCGTAAAACACGTCATTCCAAAGAGTTTATTCGAAGCATTTGCCACCAACGAAGTTTTACAAATTGTAGTATTTTCGATAATGTTTGGAGTCGCTTTAGCCAATATGGGTGAAGAGTATGTGAAACCGATCATCAAAGCATTCGACATTTGCGCGCACGCAATCCTAAAAATGGTAGGTTACATCATGTGGTTTGCACCGTTTGGCGTTTTAGGAGCTATTGCGGCTGTGGTTGCGACCAATGGTTTCGAAATTTTTAAAGTATATGCCATTTACCTCCGCGATTTCTTCTTCGCATTGGGAGTTTTATGGTTGGTTTTACTTTTAGTAGGTTACTTTATCTTAGGAAATCGACTTTTTGAATTGTTGAGAAGAATTAAAGAACCTTTATTGATCGCATTTTCCACTACCAGTTCGGAGGCGGTGTTCCCGAAATTGGTTGAAGAACTCGAAAGATTCGGCTGCAATAATAGAATTGTTTCCTTCATTTTGCCTTTAGGATATTCCTTTAATCTCGACGGAAGTATGATGTATATGACCTTCGCTTCTATCTTTATCGCTCAGATTTATGGTATTGAAATGTCTGTAGGGCAGCAAATCACCATGCTTTTGGTATTGATGCTTACTTCCAAAGGAATTGCGGGAGTTCCAAGAGCCAGTTTGGTGATTATCGTGGCCACTTGTACCATGTTTGGCATTCCGCCGGAAGGTATTGCACTAATTCTGCCAATCGACCACTTCTGTGATATGGGTCGAAGCATGACCAATGTCCTTGGAAATGCCTTGGCGACCTCATCTGTTTCCAAATGGGAAGGACAGCTCGAAGATCATGGGGGCAATTTGTAAAAAAAAAATGGTCTAAGCTGCTGAATGCTGTTGAAGTGTAAATGACATGAAAAATAAAATAAGTACCGCAATTACCTTAGGGTTTGCCCTTTTTGCCATGTTTTTTGGCGCAGGAAATTTAGTTCTCCCACCTTTTATCGGACTGAAAACCGGCGACGAATGGTTCACCGCAATCGCCGGATTTTTTACTACAGGCATTGTTTCGCCATTTTTAGGAGTGCTCACGGTGGTGCTGTTCGGAACATCATTTACCGATCTTGGTCGAAAAGTTAATCCCACGTTAGTTACAATTTTAGCATTACTGATTATGCTGTGCATTGGTCCGTTGGTGGCGATTCCAAGAACAGGTGCCACCACTTACGAAATTGGCATCAAACCTCTTTTTCCGGAATTTAACAATACTCTTTTCTCTTTAATTTTCTTTGGAATCGTGTTGGCTTTATCGATATCCCAATCCAAAATCGTTGATATCATTGGCAATTTTCTTACGCCTTTTCTTATTCTCAGTTTGGGAATTTTGGTGACGGTCGGGTTGTTGAATCCTACAGCAGGTACAGTAAATACAGGAGTTACCGCCCAGGAAGCTTTTATTTTTGCGTTTCATGAAGGGTATCAGACTTTAGATGTTCTGGCGTCGGTTATTTTTGCCGGAATTATTATTTCTGCAGCGATTGATAAAGGATATACCAACGCCAGAGACCGTTTTAAAATTACCATTGCGGCAGGACTTATTTCGATGGCAGCTTTGCTTTTTATCTATGGTGGTTTAATTTATCTTGGGGCGCATTCCGGATATGGATTCTCCGAGAAGGTTTTGCGTACCGAATTACTTCTGAATATTTCCCATCAATTAATGGGCAAAAACGGAACTTTGGTAATCTCTGTTGCGGTAGCGATGGCTTGTTTGACGACCGCAATTGCGCTTACCTCTGCGATGGGAAGTTTCCTGCAAGAATTAACAAAAGGAAAAATGGGCTACAAAGCCGGAGTGATCCTTACTTGCTTGGTTTCTGGCTATTTTTCGGTCAGAAGCGTTGATGAAATTATCGAATATGCGGTGGTTATTCTTGGTTTTGTATATCCAATTACTTTCGCGCTGATTCTTACCGTTTTATTTTTCGGCAAAATTATCTTCTCCAGAACGCCTTATGTCGCTGCGGTTGCTACGGCAGGAATCGTTGCTTTGCTTTCTGTTCTTGAGAATTTTGGTGTTTTAGCAGAACCAATTCAAGTTTTAAAAAGTTGGTTGCCTCTTTCCGAACATCAGTTAGAATGGCTCTTGCCATCATTTGCGACTTTCTTTATTGCTGCAGCATTCAACAGTGGACGGAAATCCCATCAGGAAGCGAATGTTGTTGATTAATGAAGTGAATTAGAATCAATAAAAAATTCCTGCTTTTTGGTGGCAGTCCGCATTTATCGACAGGAATTTTTTATGGCTTTAAGGTGTTTTATGCCGTAAAACTTTTCGGGTTTTCAATTAAAAATCCATGAACGAAAGCTGCGGTTACGCCTCCTAAAACCGGAGCAATCAAAAATTAATCAAAGCAAATTCCTTCAATATCTGTGAAAAGTGCCGGTCTGATGCTTCGTGCTGGATTCACTGAAACGCCGTTCACTTTAATTTTAACAATATGAATGAGGATTAAGGAAAAACCAAGCATTAAAGTTGGAAAAACTCCAATGTTATGTTTGGTGAAACCTTCATTCATATTTAAATATTTATTTTTTTCTTTATTAAATTCATTTTCAATGTATTAACTTTTAATTGTATTTAAAATTTAATGTATTTGTAGTTCATCATAAAAGTGGATTTTCATTTTAAATTGAACAAAATGATTTTGTCTTTTGCTGATATTTCGAAGTAGTATATAGCTGATAGAAAAATCAAATAAAAGAGAAAGGGTTCGTCAATCATCAACCCACAATTATCATTACTTTTACTTATTCTAAATAATTAAAAAATCGTAAATTTGTCATCTAATTTATTACATACAATAATGTTGACGAAAGATAAAGTTCAGGCATTTCTGAAAGAAATAGAAGTAGATGATTTGGTGCACAATTTCCAGGTGATGGGAAACGATGTGTATATCGATATGACCGCACACTCTCCGGCAATGCACGAGAAAAAGAAACTCGAAGCAGCGATGAAGCAGGCATTCGCCTCTGAATTTGGAGAAGATGTAGTGCTGAAACTGAAAATTGCTTCTCCGGAACCTTCCGAAGTACAGCAAAATTTAATCAAAGGAAAACAAATTCCGGGAATCCAGAATATTATCGCAGTAGCTTCTGGTAAGGGAGGCGTTGGTAAATCTACCGTAGCAGCGAATCTTGCGGTAACCTTATCCAAAATGGGATTCAAAGTTGGAATTCTGGATGCCGATATCTACGGACCATCTGTTCCAACCATGTTTGATACAGAAGGAGCAAAACCGATTTCGGTGGAAGTGGACGGAAGAAACTTGATGAAACCGATTGAAAATTACGGGGTAAAAATGCTTTCTATCGGATATTTCTCAGGAGCCAACCAAGCGGTGGTATGGAGAGGACCAATGGCCAGCAAAGCATTAAACCAAATGATCCGTGATGCGGATTGGGGCGAACTAGATTTTCTTTTGATCGATTTGCCACCGGGAACCGGCGATATTCACTTGTCTATCATTCAAGAAGTTCCTGTAACCGGCGCGGTGATCGTAAGTACACCGCAGCATATTGCGCTTGCCGATGTTAGAAAAGGAATCGCAATGTTCCAAATGGAAAGCATCAACATTCCTGTTTTAGGACTGATTGAAAATATGGCCTATTTCACTCCGGAAGAATTGCCGGATAACAAATATTACATCTTCGGAAACCAAGGCGCACAGTATCTTGCAGAAGATTTAGGCATTCCGGTGTTAGGAGAGATTCCATTAATCCAAAGCATCAGAGAAGCGGGAGATGTGGGAAGACCGGCATCATTGCAGGAAAGTTCTAAGATTGCTGAAATCTATACCAAAACCGCCCAAAACATGATTGAAAGTCTGGTGGAAAGAAACAAAAACCTTCCGCCAACTGAAGCTGTTAAAATCACAACCATGGCAGGTTGTTCACCTAAAAAATAAAAATAAAGAAGGATCATGCTCAACATGGAAATCACACAGGAACAAATCGTAACAAAAGTACTCGATGCTCTGGAAAGCATCCGACCGTTTCTCAATAAAGATGGTGGCGATATCGAATTGGTTGATATCAAAGACTACAAGGTTTATGTGAAACTGCAGGGCAACTGCAACGGATGTCCGATGAGTTTTTCAACCATGAAATTAGGCGTTGAAAATACCATCAAGCAATTTGCCCCCGAAATTACGGAGGTGATTAGTGTGGAATAGTATTGAACTTCCTTCATGCTATAATAAATTAACGGGCTATAGCCCGTTTTTTTAGTACCAACGTTTTTTTCACCTAAGGGTGCAGTGAGCAAGATCTTTCGCAAATACTTTGTACTATGCATAAAATAAATTCCTCTTTCAGAAAAGGTTTAAAATTAAATTAATATTTTAGCAGATTAAACTGTAAAACGTATGATTGCCATTATCGACGGCGGATCCACGAAGTGTGACTGGGTCATTCTGGAAAACTCCGGAACTTTGAAACTCCGAACTACCACTTTGGGGTTTAATCCAAACATCATCAATCCGGATTTCATCATGCAGGAAATCGATAAAAATCAGGAACTCTTCACGCTAAAAAGCCAGATCGAAAAAGTGTTTTTTTATGGATCCGGCTGTGGAACTCCCGATAATAGGAAGAAAGTGGAAGATGAATTTCTCAAAACTTTTCCGCATGCCGAAATTTCGGTAAAAGAAGATATGACCGCAGCTGCGTACGCCGCCTACAACGGAACTCCGGCCATTATCTGTATCCTTGGAACCGGATCCAATTCCTGCTATTTCGACGGAAATAAAATCCGGACCGATTTGCCGTCCTTGGGATTCCTTATCGGTGACGAAGGCAGCGGAAGCGCCTTGGGAAAACAGCTGCTAAGAAGATTTTTCATGAAAAAATTACCCAAAGATTTGGAAACTGATTTTATTGAAACCTATCATTTAACCATCGAAGAGGCCATCCGGAGCATGTACCACAACCCAAGAGCGAACGCATATTTGGGTGAGTTCAATAAATTTGTGGCAGAAAGAAAGAAACATCCGTATTTTCAGAACATGGTGTTCGACGAGATGAAGAATTTTCTTGATTATCAGGTGTTGCCTTATCCGGAAGCGGGCGAAGTAGAAATCAATTTCATTGGATATATCGCTTATATCTATGAAGATATTTTAAGAGCCGCCGCCGCAGAACTGAACCTTAAAATAGGTAAAGTGGTACAGAAACCCATCGAAAGTTTGGTAGAATACCATAAGAAATACCTCCTTAATTTAGAATAAATCGTGCCCAAAGTGGCTCGATCAACCATACACTTGCACTTTGCAAAAAACCGTAATTATTATGTCAAGCAAAAACAACCGAGACGAAAAAAACTTCAACCAGGCAGCACTCGATTATCACAGCATCGAGCCGAAGGGAAAAATTGAAGTCATCCCTTCCAAACCCCATTCCTCACAGAGAGATTTGTCTCTGGCATATTCCCCGGGAGTGGCGATACCATGTCTCGAAATCGAAAAGAATCCTAAAACTGTTTACGATTATACCGGAAAAGGCAATTTAGTAGCCGTTATTTCAAACGGTACAGCTGTTTTAGGTTTGGGAAATATTGGTGCAGAAGCCTCTAAGCCGGTAATGGAAGGAAAAGGATTGTTGTTCAAAATTTTCGCTGATATCAATGTTTTTGATATTGAAATTAATGAAACAGATCCCGATAAATTCATTGAAATAGTAAAAGGAATCGCGCCGACATTCGGGGGAATTAACCTTGAAGATATCAAAGCGCCAGAAGCTTTTTATATCGAGCAAAAACTAAAGGAAGAACTCAATATTCCTTTGATGCACGATGATCAGCATGGAACCGCGATTATTTCTGCTGCAGCTTTAATCAATGCTTTGGAAATTGCCGGAAAGAAAATTGATGAGGTGAAAATGGTAGTGAATGGAGCCGGTGCCGCCGCGATTGCCTGTACCAAACTTTATGTAGAATTGGGGTTGAAGAAAGAGAATATCTTGATGTGCGATTCCAAAGGTGTCATCAACCACAAAAGAGAGAATTTAACCCCGGAAAAACTTGATTTCATTGCGCAAACGGATATCGAAACTTTGGAGGATGCCTTAAAAGGTGCAGACGTGTTCATAGGATTATCCAAAGGAAATGTGATGACTCCGGAAATGTTGCTTTCCATGGCTGATAATCCTATTGTGTTTGGATTGGCAAATCCTGATCCGGAAATCGAATACAACCTCGCCATGGAAACCCGAAAAGATACCATCATGGCGACCGGACGAAGCGACTATCCTAACCAGGTGAACAATGTTTTGGGATTCCCTTACATTTTCCGTGGTGCGCTTGATGTGCAGGCAACGGGAATTAACGAAGCCATGAAACTCGCTGCTGTACACGCGATTGCAAACCTTGCGAAAGAACCGGTTCCGGAAGCGGTGATTTTGGCTTATAATTTAAAGAATTTGAGTTTTGGAAGAGAATATTTTATCCCAAAACCTTTCGATAACCGATTGATAACCAAGGTTTCTATGGCGGTGGCAAAAGCTGCGATGGACAGTGGAATTGCCGGAAAACCTATTGAGAATTTTGACGATTACGAAAATGCATTGCTCGACAGGATGGGCCGCGACGAAAAGCTCATTCGTATGATGCAGAACCGCGCCAGATCGAACCCGAAAAGAGTTACCCTCGGAAATGCCGAAGAATACAATGTGCTGAAAGCTGCGCAAATTCTCTACGAAGAAGGAATCGCCCAACCGATCCTTTTAGGTGAGAAAAAATACATCCAGGAGCAAATGAAGAAATTCGGCATCGAAATCGATGTTCAGATTGTTGATCCTGCTGATGATGATCAGGAAGAAAACAGAAAAATCTACCGCGAATCTTTGTGGAAACTTCGTCAGCGAAAAGGAATGAACGAGTACAAAGCCAAGAGATATGTTCGCCAGAGAGATTATTTCGGTCCGCTGATGCTTAAAAATGGCGACACCGATGCCTTGATCGTAGGATTCTCCAAAAACTATTCTTCTACTTTGAGACCGGTTCTTGAAGTGATTGAAAAAGAAAAAGGCGTGGACAAAGTAGCGTCGATGATGATGATTCTTACCGAGAAAAAACCGATTTTCTTCTCCGATGCTTCGATCATTCAGAACCCAACTTCCGAAGATTTGGTGAATATTGCTAGAATGTCGGAAATGGTGGTGAAATCTTTTGCCATAGAGCCGAGAATTGCGATGCTTTCCTTTGAAAATTTCGCAGCGATTTCCGAAACTTCCAAGAAAGTAGCGAAAGCGGTTTCTATTCTTCATGAAAAATATCCGAAAATGATTGTCGATGGTGAAATACAACCCGATTTTGCGATGGATGCGGATCACCTTTCCGATTATCCATTCTCTAAACTCGGAACCACTCCGGCAAATGTATTTGTATTCCCGAACCTTGAAAGTGCCAATCTTTCCTACAAAATCATCCGAGGTATGAAGGTTGCACAAGTTGTAGGACCCATTTTAATGGGACTGAAGCAACCGGTTCACGTACTTCAGATGCGCGCAAGTGTGGACGAAATCGTCAACCTCGCCACCATCGCCGTGCTGGATGCCCAAAGAAGAGAGGCTGCCAATAAGTAATTGTTCAAAACGATCATATTAAACAACTGCATTTCCTGGATTTGCAGTTGTTTTTTTTATTTATTAGTTGTTAAACCAAATCCACCTGTACTTATCTAATAAAAAATGAAATGGCTAATCGTGATGGATTGGAGTTATTATTTTTCATGAAAATTTATGAATAAGTGATGGTTTCCAACCACAGCGTACGACAATTCTGCAGTATAAAGTTTTGAGTTGGATGTGCTGGATTATTTAATGAAAACTTTTTCTTTCGAACGTTTTCTGAAGGCGGCTTACAAAGTTTTTAGTATTTCCAAAACCAACAAATTACTGCAAGAAAATCCTGTGGCACTTAAAGAATCTTTCATTTTTGTGCGATCCAACAACGAAGATGTCAAGCTCAACCTCGATGAAATTATCAGGATTAATGCCATGAAAGATCATATCATCATTTATACCGTCACCAGAAAACTCATCGTACACCAGACCATGAAATCCATCATGCAGAACATAAATTTAGAGAATCTTATTAGGGTTCATAATTCGCACATCATCTCGCTGAACCACCTGCAAAGTGTTGGCAAAAACAGCATAGTGGTCGCCAACGAACGAATCCCTGTGAGCGAAAAGTACAAAGCTTTTTTAACGGAGTTTATTGATCGGTTAAGTAAAAGCAGATTTTATTTTTTGATTATGGTAAGGTTTTTTGATCCGAATTTTCTTTCAAGCCAAGCTTTCAACTTTGCTTCATCTATGGATTTATCGGCTTGGTAAAGGATAATATTTCCTTTCTTAAGGGAATCATTTTTGGAATAATCGGTAACGGTGCCAAATGAAATTGCGTCAATATCAGGAAAGATGATTTTAATTTCTTCGTCCAACGATTTATTTCCGATCTGGTAAGTATCGATCTCACCCAGTAAATTCTGAATTTGGATGTCTTTATCTGAAACCTGATTGCTGGATTTATTAATTTCCGATAATATTTCCTTTTTCAAATCGGAATTGTTTGCTTTGATAATCAGTTCCGTGTCGGAAAGTCCATAAACGGTGAGCTCTTTGTTTAATTTTTTTATTTCTAAACTATCAAATTTTTTCGAAAGGAAAGCCAGCTCCATTTGTTTCGGACTGGTTTTATAGTTGATGTTTTTGTAAATCACAGTATAGCCGTTCTTCGTAAATTGATCTTGGATGAATTTTTCAGCATTTTGGAGAAACTTTTTCTCTTGTAATAAGCTGTAAGCTAAATAGGAACTCGGAATAATCATCAGTAACATTAATACTGAAATAATGAGCCGCACTTTTTTATCAAAACCCGTGTTTTCAGTTTTCACGGCAGGATATTTAAGATATTTAATGACCAAAAAAGTAGAAATCCCGATAAAAAAACAATTGATGCTGTACAGATAGAGCGCGCCTGCTACAAATTTCATGTTGAAATGGGCAATTCCAAATCCTGCGGTACAGAGAGGCGGCATCAGTGCGGTAGCGATAGCAACTCCCGGGATAGGATTTCCTTTTTCAATTCTTGTGATGGAAACAGCGCCTACAATACCACCAAAAAATGCGATTAAAACATCGTAAATAGTGGGCGAGGTACGGGATAAAATTTCAGACTGCGCATCTTTGAACGGACTTAGAAAAAAATATAAACTCGATACAATGAGTCCAACCAAGGTAGCAATCAGTAGATTTTTCACGGATCTTTTCAGAAAATTAAAATCATACGTTGCTAGCGCAAAACCGGAACCTACGATAGGTCCCATCAGTGGTGAAATTAGCATCGCCCCAATAATCACCGCGGTAGAATTCATATTAAGACCAATAGAAGCAATTAAAATAGCACAAGCTAAAATCCACAGGTTTGCCCCTCGAAATGAGATATTTGCCACAATATCTTCCCTTACTTTTTCCTTGTCCTCTGCTCCTTTGTTTAAGCTAAACAGGTTATAAAATACACTCATGAATTTATTCTTTGCGACTAAGATAAAAATAACCACGATAAAAACAATGTAATGACAGATAAAACTCGCGGTTATATGCTTTGTTTTCTTTTATAAAGCCCAGCATCCAATTCAATGCTTATTATTTTAAAAGAAAGGATTTTGAAGATGAATAATAATGCTACGCAGGAATTGTAGTACACTTAAAATTGAGTGGCTTAGCAAAAGGGAATTTGCTATATGCAATTTGCCATAAAATTTATTCAAATTATGAATTAGTAGTTAAAAAATATTCACAACCATCATCATCGGCTGGCATCGAAAAGCTCTAAAAAAAAGTTATTTTTTGCTTACAAACAAATGATCAAAGATTAAATTTTAAAAAACCTATATTTGGGTTTTTCAAAAATAACTCATGATTTATTCTTTAAAAGGAAACATTCAGGAACTCAATCCAACCTCCGTAATCATCGACGTACAAGGCGTTGGTTACTATGTGGGAATCAGTCTTCAAACTTCTGAAAAGCTCCAATTAGGGCAACCTGCTTACCTCAATATCCAGCAAATTATCCGCGAAGATGCGCATTTACTCTTCGGTTTTAACACAATTTTGGAAAAAGAAATGTTTAATCTGTTAATAAGTGTTAACGGAGTAGGGCCGGTCTCTGCAATCATTATGCTCTCTTCTTTGAGCCTTGAGGAGATTGCTTCGGCCATCCTTTCCAACAACAGTGCGTTGTTACAAAAGGTAAAAGGAATTGGTACGAAAACCGCCGAGAGAATCATTGTTGATTTACGGGATAAAGTCCAAAAATTCAAGAACTCTGAGGAAAATATTTCCGCGGCAGTGAATAATAAAGTGAAGGAAGAAGCGTTATCTGCATTAGAGGTTTTGGGAATTGCCAAAAAGATGAGCGAGAAAATTGCAGACCGAGTCCTTAAGCAAAATCCAGCGCTTACCGTGGAAGATTTAGTGAAGCAAATTTTAAAAAACATTTAACATTTGGAGAAGATTAGTTTTTTTAGTCGTCAATTTACCTATTTATTCGTGTTTTGTTGCTCATTCGCTACGTTGAATGCGCAGGAAAAACCATCAGACAGCGCTTCGGTGAGGCAAGATTTTTCGCTTCCCAATCCCATGCGATACGAAGCTTTTTA
The DNA here is from genome assembly GCA_001403755.1 of Chryseobacterium senegalense. Classification (GTDB taxonomy): domain Bacteria; phylum Bacteroidota; class Bacteroidia; order Flavobacteriales; family Weeksellaceae; genus Kaistella; species Kaistella senegalense. Next base: position 306,458 of record CYUH01000015.1, read on the forward strand.
TGATGTAACCAGCGGTATGTATTTCTTGTATCCGAAAGTGGGGAACATGGTGGTAGGAAATCCTGTTTCCATGACTTCTGCGGAGTATCATCAATATATGCTGAGTAATCAGTTGAGTGAATATTACAAAGAAAAATCCTCAACCCACGATTTAGGATCTCGAAAAGATCAAACAGATGCCCTGAAAAAGGGACTTCTGCCCAGTGTAAACATTAGAAATAAACTCTTCGAATCGGTTTTTGGAGGCAATAAAATCGAAATTATTCCGCAAGGTTTCGCCTCTTTCGACATTGGTGGATTGTACCAAAAAATAGATAATCCATTGATTTTGCCACAAAACAGAACCAGTTTCGCCATTGATATCCAACAAAGAATTCAGTTGGGATTATTGGGTAAAGTAGGTGAAAATCTGCAACTTAAAGCGAATTATGATACACAAAGTGGTTTCGCTTTCGAAAATCGAATGAATTTGGTTTGGCAGGCAAAAGGAACTTGGAAAGACTTGCAAACCAAAGGGTTAAATGACAAAACAACCGGCGGAGAAGATAAAATCATCAAGAAAGTAGAATTTGGTAACGTGAATATGCCGCTTTCTACCAGTTTGATCCGAGGTTCAGAATCACTTTTCGGTTTGAAAACGGAGTTCCAGTTGGGTAAAACTACCGGAACTTTGGTCTTTTCGCAACAGCAAGGTGAATCCCGAACTATCGTGGCGCAAGGCGGTGGCGTGATGAACACCTTCAAGCTCAACGCGATTGATTACGAAGACAATCAGCACTACTATCTCGGTCATTACTTCCTGAATTCTTACGACAATGCTTTGCTCAATTATCCTCAAATCAATTCCAGAGTAAGCATTACCAGAATTGAAGCGTGGGTGCTGGATCAGGGTTCCGGGAATCTTCAGGATCAGAAAGGAATCCTCGGAATCCGAGATTTGGGAGAAGGTATTTCCGGCTTTCCAGACAACTCGCAAAATAATTTATATCAAGGCATTGCGAACCTTGGAGCGGGAATTCGGGATGTGAATACCGCTTACAACACCATTAACGGGCAATCGTTTCCGAACGCCAACGGATCTCTTGAAAATTATACCGATGGAGAGCAGTTTATCTTCAATAGAAAAGCCAGAAAACTTACCCAAAGCGAATTTACTTATCATCCGCAGTTGGGATATATCTCGTTGAATCAAAGACTAAACGATAACCAACTTTTGGCGGTGTCGTACACGTACACCTTGAACGGCGACAGCAAAGTGTATAAAGTAGGGGAATTCTCCGAAGAAAGTCCAGTTTTGATTACCAAATTATTAAAATCGAATACCAAAACTACTACCACAACACCGATGTGGGATTTGATGATGAAGAATATTTATTCCTTAAATTCCAATCAAATCAATTCGGAAAACTTTTTATTGAATGTATATTTAAGGGATGCCCAAAACGGAAAGGTGAACTACCTTCCTGGAACCGCAGTTCAAGATACTAACCTCCTTAAATTATTCAACTGGGATCGCTTGAATTCCAACAACGATTTGCAGCAAAACGGTGCTTCCACCGGAGATGGGATTTTCGATTTTGTGAACGGCATTACCATTGATTCTGAAAACGGAAAAATTATCTTCACCAAAGCGAAACCATTTGGAGCTTATCTTCAAAATGTTTTGGGAAGCAGTGATCCGAAATTTGTATTCAATGATTTGTATGATAAATTCAAAAATGTAGCCTCCGAAAACCGTTTGGCTTTGGCATACACCTTGGAAGGTCGCTTCAAAGGCTCTCAAGGAACAGGGATTTCTCTTGGCGCAATCAACGTTCCTCAAGGTTCGGTGAAAGTAACGGCCAATGGAGTACAACTTCAAGAAGGTATTGACTTTACGGTAGATTATATGCTAGGTACCGTAAACATCATTAACGAAGCGGTGAAACAATCCGGACAAGCCATCAATATTTCTCTCGAAAACCAATTGACCTTTAATACCCAAAGAAAAAGATTCCTTGGATTGAATTTGGAAAGGAAATTCAATGAACATTTGACCATCGGAGGAACAGTGGTGAATTATTCTGAAACGCCATTAACTCAAAAAGTAAATTACGGCCAGGAAGCGGTAAATAATACCATGGCTGGTTTCAATATTTTGTACAATAACGAGCTGCCATTCCTCACCAGACTCACCGATAAAATTCCGTTGATAAATACGGAAGCGCCTTCCAATTTGAGTTTTATGGCGGAAGGAGCCTATCTGATTCCGGGACAGAATAAAGGAATTGGTGATCAATCTTATATCGACGATTTCGAGCAAACTACTTCCAAAATTTCTTTGAAAGAACCCGCAATGTGGAGTCTGGCTTCTAAACCTGAACACAATCCCGAACCAGTATTCTCGAATGCTAATTCCAATGATGATTTATCTCACGGCAACGGAAGAGGTTTGCTGACTTGGTACAATATCGATCCAAGGTTTTATGGAATTGGAGGAAAAGCACCGAGTGGAATTAATGCGGAAGCGGTATCCAATCACGCTTCCAGAAGGGTACAAACTAAGGAACTTTACAATTCCAGAGATTTTGTCGCGGGCGAACAACTCTACACCAATACTTTCGATATAACATATTTCCCAACGGAAAGAGGACCTTATAACGTGAATCCTAACAATGAAACCACCCAAGAAAGATGGGCAGGTTTGATGAGACCAGTCACCGTATCCAATTTCGTGAATTCGAATATCGAATATGTGGAATTCTGGATGATGGATCCTTATGCCGATGGTAAAAATTTAGGAGCCAATCCGAAATTATTGTTGCAATTAGGAAATGTTTCCGAAGATGTCTTAAAAGATGGAAAACTACAGTACGAAAATGGATTGCCAACTCCAAATGTTCCGGCAAATACTACGACGACCAACTGGGGAACTCAGCCGAACCAATTCCCAATTTTGTATGCTTTTTCCACGGAAAACGAAGAAAGAGCCGCACAAGATTTAGGGTATGACGGTCTGGATGCGCAAGGTGAAAGTGCCAAATTCGGAACTAATTTTATCAATCCGGTAACTAATACGCCCGATCCTGCATCCGATGATTTTGTGTTTTACCTTTCAGATCAGTTCCAAGGTGCGCAAGCTTCATCACTTCTGGAGCGTTACAAATATTTCCGTGGTCCGGAAGGCAATTCCCAAAGCAATTCATTGGAAGTAGCCACCCAAACTCCTGATGCTGAAGATGTAAACCGCGACTACAACCTGGACCAGAGTGAAAACTATAACCAATACAACATCAATCTGGATAAAACTAGTCTTACTTTAGGACAGAACTTCATCGTGGATGAAAAAGTAGTAGAAGCAAAATTCCAAAATGGGCAGACTTCATCCAACAAATGGTATCTTTTCCGTGTTCCGGTTTCTCAATTTGTTACCGATGCCGGAGATCACGATCCTGCGGTTCTTAACAATGTTCGTTTTGCCAGAATTTTATTAACAGGCTTTGATCAAACTTCAACCCTGCGTTTCGGAACCCTGGATTTGGTACGAAGCGACTGGAGAAAATATACCAAAGATATTGCGACCAACATTACCGATACCGAAGGAGTAAATCCTGTAGATGATTCCGAAACCAACCGAATGGATGTAGGAAGCGTTAATTTAGAAGAAAACGGATTGAACCAGCCGCCGTATGTATTGCCTCCGGGAATCGATCGACAAGTTCTTAGCGGAAACGCCGGGGCTCAAAGACAAAATGAAGCTTCTCTTTATCTGAAAACTTCGCCAATCTCACCGAAAACTTCCAGAGCGGTGTTCAAAAATGTGGCGTTGGATATGCGCAGATACAAGAAATTGGAACTTTTTGTTCATGCTGAAGATGTAAGAGCAGGAGCAATCAGCAATGGTTTGGATCCAAACGCGAAATTCTTTATCCGTTTTGGTAGCGACGCCACCGATAACTACTATGAGTACGAAACATCTTTAACTTATACTCCGAAAAACGCCACTTCACCATTGGAAATCTGGCCTACAGATAATACTGTGAATTTGGAAGTGCAAAACTTCATCGATGCTAAATTGAGAAGAGATGAAAATGGTTCCGTAGTCATCGATCAAAGAACCGAAGATTTTGAATATGGTGCATTGGATCCTAACAAAAAAATCTTCATCAAAGGAAGACCGAGCTTAGGAAACGTAACTACCATTATGTTAGGGGTTAGAAACAAAGATCAAAGCAGCTCGAAAGATTTAGTTCTTTGGGTGAACGAAATCCGTCTTTCTGAAATCGAAAACAAAGGAGGATACGCCGGAAATGCAAGTGTAAATTTCAACCTCGGAGATTTTGCCACCGTAAATGCGAACGGTTCTTATTCCACGATTGGATTTGGCGGCATTACCCAAAAACCATCGGAGAGAGCACAGTCGACACTTTCTGCTTTCAATGTGAATACCACTGTGAATGTCGATAAATTCCTTCCTGAAAAGGTGGGCATGAAGATTCCTGTGAATTATTCTTACACGCAGACCATCGAGGATCCAAAATACAATCCTTTGGATAATGATGTTACTTTCGAGCAAGCGCCGAACCGCCAAGAGTTGAAGAAAGTAGCAAGAACTTACACCCAACAAAGAAGTATCGGGGTGGTAAATATGCGTAAAGATCGAATGAATCCGGACAAAAAACCGAAATTCTACGATGTGGAAAACCTTTCAGTGACTGCGGTTTATAACGACGATTACTATAGAGATGTGTACACCAAGAAAAACTACCGCCAATATCTAAAAGGGTATATCGACTATAATTATTCGTTTAAACCATGGGTTCTGAGACCTTTCAATAAAATAGTGAGCGATACTGCAAAATCTTATAAATATTTAAGATTTATCAAAGAAGTTAATTTCAATTTGGTTCCGACGAGATTCTCTTTCAGAACCGAAATCGATAGAAACTACAACGAACTGGAGTTTAGAAATATTGAAGCGATCCTCAACGGAAACTCGGGCGATAATTTCGATGTCATCAAAAATCGTAACTTCTACTTCGGTTGGCAATACGGTTTGGGCTTCAACTTTACCAAATCACTGAAGCTGGAAATCAACTCAGCGATGCGAACGTTGAATGACAATCTGAACGTGAACGATATGAACAATAAATCGATTTTCGAAAACCCATTGCGGGCAGGAAGACCGGTTTTATATAACCACCGCGTGCAGCTGAATTACAAATTCCCGTTTCAATATCTTCCTTATCTCGATTTCATCAATGCGGAACTCGGGTACGGATTTACTTATAATTGGAATGCGAGAAGTACCGTGATGACCAGCTTCGTGAACCCGGAAACTAATGTAGCGGAAAGTTTAGGAAGTATCGGACAGAATACCAATAATATTGTAGCAACGTCTACGGTGGATGTACCTAAATTTTTCAGCAAGTTTAGGTATTTCCAGAAAATAAATACCACCATGCAAAAGCGTAAAAAGGAAGTGGATTCCCTCAACAACGCTTATACCCAATTGTGGCAAAAGCCAAATTCCAAGAAAACTTTCAAAAGTTATCAATTTAAAAATAAGTTGAATCCTTTGCAAAGTATTGCTTATGCGCTAACTTCCATTAAGCAACTCGATGTTTCATATAATGAGAACAATGGGACAGTACTTCCTGGATTGCTTTCTGCGCCAAATTGGTACGGATATGGGCAAACTTTGGGTGGACCTACTTATGGATTCCTTTTGGGCTCTCAAGCGGATATCAGAAGAACGGTGATTGAAAACGGTTGGCTGTCAAATTCGCCTTATATGAATGATGCGTATACCCAAATGAAGAATCAAAATTTCTTGGCGAATGTTCAGATCATGCCGATCAACGATTTCCGAATCGATTTGAATGTCTTGAGAAATTACAACAGCAATTTTGTGCAAGGCGGTTATAATGTAGATGCGGATTCCAACGGAGCCAACGGATTCCAGTTCTCATTCGGTACCGAAATGATTACGTATTCCAAAACAGCTTGGACCTTCCGAACCGCTTTTATTGATGGAAAAACCATCTACGATAATATGTATGAAAATGCGAAGCAAATCTATCTCCGTTCCGGCGGATTGTACGATGAAGCGGAATTCGCAAGCGGAAAAGGATTGGGCGATGCGTATGTGTTAATCCCGGCATTCCAGGCGGCGGTTGAAGGAAAAACCATCGATGGTAGACTTTCGGATCCTAAGAAAACCGGCATTCCTTTGCCGAACTGGAGGGTGACTTATTCTGGATTGAAAAATATTCCGATCGTCAACAGCCAATTCTCGAAGTTTGATATTTTGCATTCTTATAGTTCAACTTTCACTTCAACAGGAATTCAATCGAGTGTAGATTATTACAACATGCAAAACAATCAGGATGCGCCGCAAACAGATACTTACGGAAATGCTTTCAACCCGTACACCTTCTCGCAAGTAGGTTATGTGGAAGCTTTCGCTCCGTTGATTGGTGCTGATGTGACCATGAGAAACAATATGCAATTCCGGGCGCAATATAACCGTGATAGAATGTTCATGCTCGGATTGGTGAATCATACTTTGACCGAAGATGTCGGTAAAGAATACATCATCGGATTTGGGTACATCATCAAGGATTTGAAACTGAAAATGAATTTCAAAGGAAAAGCAAGAACCATCAAAAGTGATCTTAATATTCGTAGTGATTTCTCCCTTAGAGATAGCCAAACCAGAATTACGAATATCCTACAAAACGATTCGCAAGTCACCGGTGGACAGAAGATGATGAGCATTAAACTTTCCGCGGATTATAACATGTCGCAGAATTTCAGTTTAAGATTCTTCTATGATCAGTTATTGACTAAGTATAAAATTTCTACGGCGTTTCCGCTTTCTACCATTCGTGCGGGACTCACGGCAACCTTTACCTTCGCTGGAAGCGGTGGTGGATTTTAGAAATAAATTTAAAACTCAGAATTTCGGTTCTGAGTTTTTTTTGAGCTAAAGATGCGCGCATCACCTAATTCTTTATCATTTTAAAAAATTAAATCCCTAATTTTGCTTTTTCATTAAAGAGATATGAATCAAGATATTGATAACGACGACGATTTGTTCACCGGAAAAGACCATACTCCGCTTCGGCCGGACGCTTTCGAGAAAACTCCCCAGGAAAAAATAGAAATAATTCAGCAACATTTTCATCAGATTATGGAAACGTTAGGGATGGATATGAATGATGATTCCCTGAAAGATTCCCCAAAAAGAGTTGCCAAAATGTATGTCAACGAAATTTTCGGCGGACTACTTCCGGAAAACAAACCTGGAATTTCTACGTTTTCCAATAAATATAAATATCGCCAAATGTTGGTGGAAAAAGACATCACCGTGTATTCTTTCTGCGAACATCATTTCCTGCCGATTATCGGAAAAGCACACGTTGCTTATATTTCCAATGGTGAAGTAATAGGACTTTCTAAAATTAATAGAATTGTAGATTATTATGCGAAGCGCCCGCAAGTTCAGGAAAGATTGACGATGCAGATTGTGGATGCGCTGAAACAAGCGTTGGGAACCAAAGATGTGGCCTGTATCATCGATGCGAAACATTTGTGCGTGAATTGTCGAGGCATCAAAGATACTGCAAGCTCCACCATCACTGCAGAATTGAGTGGCATTTTTAGAACAAATCCTATTACCAGACAGGAATTCTTGCATTACGTGGGAAGCCACGCTACATTCGACTAAGCCACAGGAATTCAATTAAAAAAAAGAGCTGAGATTCTATATTTTTTAATTCTTCAGTTCTTCAATTTTTTAATCTTTTTAATTTAAAATAATGGAACTCAAATTATACAACTCGCTTTCCGGCGAAAAGGAAATCTTCAAACCCATTCACGAAAAAAATGTTGGGATGTATGTTTGTGGACCTACCGTTTACAGCAATGTACACCTCGGAAACGTGCGAACATTCATGTCTTTTGATTTTATTTACCGAACACTTGTGCATTTGGGATATAAGGTTAGATATGTAAGAAACATTACCGATGCGGGCCACCTCACCGATGATGGAGATGTGGATAACGACCGTTTCGTGAAGCAGTCTCGCCTTGAAAAATTGGAGCCCATGGAAATTGTACAGAAATATACGGTTGATTTTCATAAGGTTTTGGATACCTTCAATTTGCTTCCGCCGACCATAGAACCCACTGCGACAGGACACATCTTGGAGCAGATAGAACTTACCCAAAAATTACTCGATAAAGGGTTTGCCTACGAAAGCAATGGTTCTGTATATTTCGATGTTTTGGAATACAATAATAAAGGCCTGAACTACGGGGAACTTTCCCGAAGAAATATTGAAGAACTCTTCGCAAATACCCGTGATCTGGACGGACAAAATGAAAAGAAAAACCCCCAGGATTTTGCCCTTTGGAAAGCAGCTTCTCCGGCACATATTATGCGTTGGAACTCGCCGTGGGGCGAAGGTTTCCCAGGATGGCATCTGGAGTGTACCGCAATGAGCACCAAATATTTAGGTGAAAAATTCGATATTCACGGAGGTGGAATGGATTTGAAATTTCCTCATCACGAATGTGAAGTGGCACAAGGAAAAGCCTGCAACGGAACTGAGCCTGTAAACTACTGGTTACATGCAAATATGCTCACCATGAACGGACAACGGATGAGCAAATCCACCGGAAATTATATTCTCCCAATGGAGCTGGTTTCCGGTAACAATACCTTCTTTGAAAAACCTTTCCACCCAACAATCGTTAGATTCAATTTTTTACAAGCGCACTACCGAAGTGTTCTCGATATTTCGAATGAAGCAATGGTGGCCAGTGAAAAGGGTTTCCAACGTTTGATGGAAGCCATGAAGATTTTAAGCCAAATCTCGCCTGCCAATAATCCAGCATCTTCTTTTAATTTAAATGCTTGGAAAGAGAAATGTTACGCAGCTTTAACGGATGATTTCAATTCTCCAATTTTGATCTCACATCTATTTGAAGCAGTGAATTTTATCTTTAAATTAAAAGATGGAAAAGAGCAAATTTCCGGATCGGATTTGGAACTTCTACGGTCGCAAATGGATAGTTTTGTGTTCGACGTTTTAGGGCTTCAGAACATCGAAGAAAACAATAATGAAAAGCTCAATCAAACTTTACAAGTACTGATTGAACTGAGAAATCAAGCGAGAAAATCAAAAAATTTCGAACTTTCAGACCAAATTCGAGATCGTTTATTGGCGGAAGGAATCGAATTGAAAGATGGTCGCGACGGAACGACGTATTCTTTGAACTAAATTTCAATTAAATACTCTATTTTAACCTTTTCAGCGTAATGTTGAAAGGGTTTTTTTGTGTCTGATCAAGTTGGGTTTGTAAATGTTTGTAAATCAATAATTAAGCTATTAAAATTATTTTCACTTTTAATGGATGTATTCGTTTTAGAAACATAGAAATTTCCTAAATTGCAAAACAAATTGAAGCCTTTTATGAAACTTTATTTTAATATTAATTTCAGAACAAAACTGGGTGAAAAAATTCAGGTTTTGATCTTGGAAGAAGGAAGCGAAGATAAAATTCATCTTTTGCACTATGCAGATAACGGAAATTGGCACGCGGAGGTCGATTATTTCTCGAAAACGATAAGGTACAAATATCAAATGGTAAACGACTATGGTGATGTTCTTCAAGAGGAAATCTCGCTCCACCACCTGAATTTTCCTCACCAATACTCCGAATTCGCCATTTATGATGCATGGAATTCCAAAAATTTCCCTGAAAATTATTTGAATAATAAAATTCTTAAAAATAAATTGAGTGATTTCAAAGCGCAGAAAGCTGCAGTATTGAAAAAACACACGCACTTGTTCCGCTTGGAAGCACCGATTTATCAAAAAAATTGGAGCGTAGTTTTGCTAGGAAATTGCGAAGCTTTGGGTAATTGGGAATACCCCAATGCGGTGCCGATGTTGCAAACCGACTTTGGAATCTGGGAAGTAGCAGTAGAATTACCTGGAGATCAGCTGATTCAGTATAAATATGCACTACTTGATACCGAAAAAGGTGAGGTTTTCGATATTGAATATGGAGCCAACCGATGGGCGGTTCCAAATCCGGAAAAAAATACTTTGCAAATAAAGGCCGATCATTATTTTCGTTTTAAGGGTTTCGAGATGTACCATGCGGCGGGTGTTGCAGTGCCTGTGTTCGCACTGAGATCAGAAAATGGTTTCGGAGTAGGAGAGTTCTCAGATTTAAAAATGCTTGCTGACTGGGCAAAAGAAACCCAGCTTTCTATTCTGCAGATTTTACCGACCAATGATACCACAGCGAATTATTCGTGGACGGATTCTTATCCCTATGCGGCGATTTCTGTTTACGCACTTCATCCGCAATATTTATCGATATCTCAATTGGAATTTTCTTTGCCGAGTGATTTAGTTGAAGAATATAATTCCCAAAAAGATGAACTTAATGCATTAAGTTTAATCGATTATGAAAAAATGATTTCCGGAAAATGGAAATTCGTGAAAGCCGTTTTTGAAACGCATCAAAATGAAATTTTAAAAGACAGAAATTTCAAAAAATTCATTAAGGATAATGAAGATTGGCTTGTTCCATACTCCTCGTTCTGCGTACTTCGAGATAAATACAATACGCCTAATTTCAACGATTGGAAAACCCATAAAAAATACATTGCCGGGAAAATTGCTCCTTTTTTCTCCTCGAAAAGCAAAGATTTTGAAGCCTCAATGTTACATGCTTGGGTTCAGTATCAACTTCATTTGCAATTGAAAGAAGCGATTGATTATACGCACGGTTTAGGAATTTCTGTTAAAGGGGATTTGCCAATTGGCATTTACCGTTATTCTGTGGAAGCATGGACCGAGCCAGAACTTTTCGGAATGGATTTTCAAGCCGGTGCACCGCCTGATCAATTTACCGATTTGGGACAAAACTGGGAATTCCCAACCTACAATTGGGAAGCGATGAAAGAAGATGGTTACCGCTGGTGGAAAAATCGTTTCAAAGCTTTGGAGCAGTATTTCGATGCGATGCGAATCGATCATATTTTAGGATTTTTCAGAATCTGGAGAATGCCGATGAGCGCGACACAAGGAATTTTGGGATATTTTTATCCTGCAGTTCCGGTGAGAGCGGAAGAGTTTTACCATCGCCATATTCCGTTTGATGAATACAGATATTGCAAACCTTTTATTAATGATCAAATCCTTTGGGATTTCTTTGGTGACGAAAGAGATGCAATTCAACATCAATTTATGAACAACCATTTCAATGGAACTTATTCATTTAAAGATGAATTCGATTCCCAAAGAAAACTGGTAGATTATTTTAAAGAAAATCCTCATCCGTGGGCAGAAAATCAACTGATTTCATTGGCTGCAAATGTACTTTTCCTGAAAGAAGAAACGGAAAACGGAGAAACCGTGTATCATCCGAGATTTAATATTGATAAAACTTCCTCCTTCCAATATTTATCGGATTGGGAGCAACGAGCAATTTATGATTTGTATGTCGATTATTTCTTCAAACGACAGGATGGACTATGGTATCAGAAGGCGATGGAGAAACTCCCAATGATTCTTAACGCAACGGACATGTTAATTTGTGGGGAAGATTTAGGTTTGGTGCCGGAATCCGTACCTGTGGTGATGGATCAACTCGCGATTACTGCATTGAAAGTTCAACGAATGCCATCGGACGATATCCCTTGGTATAATCCGAAAGATGCCGGATATATGAACGTGGTAACGGCAAGTTCGCACGATAGTTCTACGCTTCGTCAATGGTGGCACGAGGATAGAAATCTCACCCAGCAATATTATAATCAGCAATTGGGACAACAGGGTGGAGCGCCGGAGCAGTTGGAACCTCACCTCGCGGAAATGATTATGAAACAGCATTTGTATAACGATGCGATGCTTGCGATTTTCCCGATCCAGGAGTTTTTAGCCACTGATAAGAAGTTGGCAAATCCAAATATTGATGAAGAAAGAATTAACAATCCGGCGGTGTTCCCACATTATTGGAGATATCGAATGCATTTGAACTTGGAAAGTTTGATGACCAAGGAAGAATTCAACCGAAAAATTGCCGGTTGGGTGGTCGATTCGAACAGAGCGTAATGATTTTTGAAATTTTTTATGAAATAAATGCATGTATTATTTAAAAGTTATTGAAAAAAGAAGCGGATAATGTGAAATTTAAATACATTGATAATCAGTAAATTATAAAATTTTAAAAGGAAGTTGAAACGAAGGTTTTAACTTCCTTTTTGTTTTATCATCAAAGAAGTAGAAATCTTATGTAGCTCCTTTGTAGAAAGGGTTTCGAGAGATTTTCGTTTTAAAAATTGGCACGTTTTTCTAATGTTCTTTATCGAACATTTAAAATAAGTTTAAATAAAATGAAAAAAATACTTTTTGGACTTTCAGTGTTCTTTGCAACATTGATTTCCGCACAGAATTATCCGGATTATTATCCGACCAACAGTAACGAGGGTTACTACGGTGATTATGATGATGAATACTATTTCCCAGATGATTATTACTACCAATATCCATCGGATTATTATACGAATGCTTTATACCAAAGTTATTACAATGATTATCAGAGAAGTATTTATGACGTAAATTGGAACCGATTTTTTTCTACTTACCGGCTTTCACCATGGCAGATGCAGCAAATAATGAGGTTGAATGATCGTTTTCCAAATTACTCCGCATGGAGCTCGTATTACCGTTATAACCCAGATCGATGGTATTACGACAGATTTTATGAATTGGAAAGAATTTTAGGCCCAAGAGTTTTCGTGATTTTCCAGAATAATTATTACAATGGTTACAATCCTGTAAATTATTGGCAAAACTATAGAAGACAACATTATGTGAATTATGTTTATATCGTTCCGAAATACCGACATATCAATATCAACCGATATAAAGTAGATCGAGTAGTATATCATCAAAATAATCCGAGGAGCAATTTCGGTTTCAAAGATTCGCCTAGAACAGGTAACGGGAACTGGAATTCGACTCCAAGAAATAACAATAATGTGCGAAACGAAGGTTCTTTGCAAAATAACAATCGAAATGATGGATTACGTGAAGGAACATCTTTTGGAAATACCCCAAGAACGCAAAACAATGGTAACAAAAATGGAATGAGAACCGAAGCTAACAGCCAATCTAATTCAGGTGGTTTTAGAAACAATGGTTCAGAACAGAAAAATTCCACGCCAGAAAGAAAAGTAGAAAGCAATAATAAAGGTTTCAGAAACCAAACTCCGGCTTCCCCTACGCCGAGTAATTCAACCACAACATCAGGCATGAGGTTTACCTCTAGATAATTTTAGTTTTTTAGTGTTAGTAATGAAAGGAGTAGCTTCGAAGGAAGTTGCTCTTTTCTTTTGGCACGATTATGGAAAAATATGAAGTATAAACTTAAAAAATGTATGAAAATGAAAAAGTTAATCACCATATTAAGTTTAGGTTTGTTTTCAACAGCTTTTGCGCAATCAACCTATTACAATGATTATAGAAAAAGTATTACCGATCTAAATTGGGAAACTGTTGCCGCAAATTTATTGTTAAGCAATCAGCAGAAGGCAGATTTATTTGCGCTCAATAACCAATATTCGGATTATAATTCATGGAACAGAGTTTATGCTAATAATCCGGATCAGTGGAGAACTGACAGATATACTTCCATCCAAAAAATTATGGGAACCGAGAAATATACTCAGTTTAAAAATAAATATTACAAAGGGCAAAATCCGGTAGCAGTTTATAATAGAAACAAAAACAATTATAAAAGCTCTCAGTCTAAAAAATACAAATCCATTCAGGCCAAAAAAAATACCCAAAATACCAAATCTATGTCTGATTATAATAGAAAAAAACAGATTGGAGACGGAAGCCATCTTCATGTAAAAGGAAGCAACGGAAAGAATAAAAAATAAGTTAAAAAAGGAGTTCATTTTATGAGCTCCTTCTTTATTTTACATTATTGTTAATTTTAAATTAAAGCAAGATATGCAGAATCAATAAGTTGTATTTTTGATGGAATGAAAATTTTATATGCACTCCAAGGAACCGGAAATGGCCATGTAAGCCGCGCCAGAGAAATTCTTCCTTATTTGAAGCAATTTGGAGAAGTTGATATTCTGATTAGCGGAACGCAAGCCGAAGTGGGACTTCAGTACGAGATTAAGTATCAGTTCAACGGATTTGGATTTGTTTTTGGAAATAAAGGAGGCGTCGATTTCGGCGAAACGTGGAATCGTTTTCATCTGAAACAATTTTACGATGATGTAAAAAATCTTCCGGTTCATCAGTATGATTTGGTTATTAATGATTTCGAGCCGGTTTGTGCATGGAGTTGCAAATTGCGTGGAAAACCATCAGTGGCGATGAGTCATCAATCCGCCTATCTTTCGCCTAAAACGCCGCAACTTAAAGGTTTTCATTGGGGTAAATTCATTATGAATCATTACGCTCCGGCGAAAAATCATGTAGCTTTTCATTTCGAAAAATATGATGATTTCATCCATACTCCGGTAATCCGAACTGAAGTTCGTAAACAAGTTACTCAAAACAAAGGGCATTATACGGTTTATCTTCCTGCATATTCGGATGAATTTATTTTGGAACAAATCCGGAAGATTCCTCACATTCAATGGCAGATTTTTTCGAAACATTCTTCCCTATATTATCAAAAATTCAATGCTGAAATTTTTCCCATTGATAATACGTTTTTTCAGCAATCATTAGCAACGTGCGAAGGTTTCCTCACCGGTGGCGGCTTCGAAGGTCCTGCTGAAGCGCTTTTTATGCAGAAAAAAGTATTGGCAGTTCCCATGCATCATCAGTATGAACAGCAGTGCAATGCTTTATCCTTAGAAAAAATGGGAGTTCCCGTAATTTGGAAGGAAGCCGATTTTTCGAAAAAATTGAAAGATTGGGTTAATGCTAATCAACAAATTATGGTAGATTTTCCCGATGAAACAGAGGAAGTTGTAAGAAGAATGATCAAAAAATATCGCTGATTTTTTTTTAACAAAAGTTTATGATGGTAAAATTTTAACATGTACCTCTTATTGGTATCAAAAAACCAATTAACAACATTTAAATATTTACACATGAAAAAAATTGTTTTAAGCGCAGCATTTGCTGTCATAGGAACCTTCGCAATGGCTCAACAATCTCCTCAAATGCAAAAAAAAGATCCTGCCCAAATGGAGCAGATAAGAGCAGAGAAATTGCAAAAAATGAAGGCTGAACTAAACCTTTCGGATCAGCAAGTAGCAAAAATAAAATCCTTGCAAGACAAAAAAATAGCTGAGAGAAAAGAAAATGCACCTAAAATCCAAGCTGAACGAAAGGCAAAAATGGAGGCAATGAAAGCTAAAAAAGAGCAGTGGAATGCAGAAATGAAACAAATTTTGACTCCAGAACAATACCAAAAGTGGCAAACCAAGCAAAAAGAGAGAATGGAAAATAAGCATGAAAAACACATGAAGAAAATGCCTGCAAAGGCCGATTCATAATTTTTAGTTTTTTTTTGAGGAGAGCGGAGAATTTATTTTTCCGCTTTTTTTGTGCGCTCTCTCGGAATTATCTATATTTGATAAAAAGAGAAATTAAATTATGATAAGTACAAAAATAGGGGCGTTGATCAACGAACAAATTACTAAAGAACAATATGCAGCACAATATTATCTTTCCATGTCGGCTTGGTTTTCTGCCCGAGATCTGGATGGTATTGCCAATTATTTCCGAGTGCAAAGTAAAGAAGAGCTCATGCACGCAGATAAAATGTTTGATTATCTAAACGATGTAGGCGGAGAAATCGTGATAGGAGAAATTTCACAACCTCCGCATGAATTTGCTGATGCGGTAGATGTTTTCGTGAAGGCTTTAGAACACGAGAAAATCGTGACCAAAAGTATATTCAATATTCTGAAAAATGCCAATGACGAAGGCGATTTTGCAACCGTTTCATTTTTGCAGTGGTTCGTAAATGAGCAAGTTGAAGAAGAAGCGAGTGCATCCCAGCTTGTAACCAAAATCAAAATGGTTTCCGACAATCCTTCCGCATTATACCTTTTCGACCAAGAGCTTGCCCAAAGAGTTTTTGTTCCGAATACAGGGAATTAACCATAAAATCAGTCTTGATGAAAAAAAATTACTTTTTATGGTGTGTACTGTTTTCGGTTACTCTTCTTGCTCAGGATTATAATGCGTCATTAATTCCCGAAAATCTTCTGAAAAATGCCAATGCTGTGGTTCGCGAAAGTGTTGAAGATTATGTGCTAAAATCGGTTAAAGAACTTCAGGTTAAGCAGACTCACGCCGTAACAATTCTCAACAGTGCCGGAGATGAATTTTCTACAGTTCTTATTCCTTACAATCCCACTACGAAAGTAAATAGTATTAAAGTAGAAGTTTATGATGCTGCGGGTAAGCTCATCAAAACGTATTCAAAAAAAGATTTCAACGATTATACCAATAATCCGAGCGCTGCACTGTATGTAGATGACAGGATTTTGGTTTTGAGGCCAATGTCTTCGCAATATCCTTATACCGTGAAATCATATTACGAAACGACAACATCTAATACGGTGTATCTCAATTATTTCAGGCCGGTTACTTCGTTCGATCTGTCGGTTGAAAAGTCAACATTCACGGTGCTCAATGCTTCTGGAATAAATATCCGTACAAAAATTACCGATCGGCCACTGGCGAAACTCACGTACTCCACGGAAGGAAATACGATGAAATATTCTTACGAGAATATCCCGGCCCTCAAGTATGAAGATCTTGCACCGAGTATAAGCTGTCTAGTTCCCCAGGTTGAGTTTTCTCCGGAGAAGTTTACTCTTGCAGGTAAAGAAGGCGACATGACCGACTGGAATAGCTTTGGGAAATGGTATTACAACCAACTCATTAATCCTGTATCAGAAATTACTCCTGAAATAAGGGCAGAAGTTCAGGCATTAAACTTATCCGGAACTACTTCAGATAAAGTAAAAACCATTTATCAGTACATGCAGAACAAAACACGTTATGTCCTGATTGCGATGGGAATTGGTGGTTGGCAACCGATGCCGGCTGCAGAAGTGAGCAAAAAAGGATATGGCGACTGCAAGGCACTTACCAACTATATGCGTACGCTGCTTTCTGCGGCTGGAATTAATTCTTATTTTTCGGTGATTTACGATGATTATTCTGTCATTACTTTCGATAAAGATTTTCCGAGAATGTCGGGTAATCATGCGATTTTAATGGTTCCGACCGAGAAAGAAACTATTTGGCTCGAAAATACCTCGCAGCAGCATGCATTTAATCATTTGAGTTTTACTTCTCATCACCGGAATGTTCTGGCAATGAATGAAAACGGCCTTCAGATTGTAGATACTCCAGTTTACAAGCCGGAGCAGAGCATGGAAAAACTCAACGCAAAAATACTCCTTGGGACCGATGGAGCAATTTCTTCGGATGCAAGATTTGAGTTTTCCGGTGGTCAGTATGACAGCAATCTGAAACTCACTAGTATGAAACAGGATGAAATCAAGGAGACTCTTAAAAATCGCCATTATAATTTAAGGATTGATGATCTGAAGGTGAATAACCTGGTAAACAACCGTGATGAAGGAAAAATAGGTTACGACCTTTCCCTGAAAGCTAGCGGATTTTCTAAAAAAATTGGCAATGATCTTTTCTTTCCGGTGATGCCGTTTTATGAAGCGGTAATGTTTAATTCAAATGATGAAAGGATACTGCCATTCGAGAATTCATTTCCATTCCAGGATGATTATGAAATCGAATACAGCATTCCGGCAGGTTACACTTTTGCTGAAATCCCAAAATCCTCTTCAATTACCACCGAGTTTGGTTCTTATACCCTTAATTTTAAAACGCAAGATGGCAAACTGCTTGTGAGAAGGGTTTTAACGATCAACAAAGGACTTTATCCGAAAGAAAAATACAAAGAATACCTAGCGTTCCGCAAACAGACAGCCAGCCGCGACAATACTAAAATCTTACTAACAAAACTATAATGAAAAAAATTCTACTTTGTCTTGCATTCTCAGTAGCTGGACTACTGAGTGCGCAGCATAAATTCCTTAATTACCCAAAACTTTCAGATGAAGATCTGAAAAGCGAAAAATCCACTAAAGTTCCAGATGCGCCAGCAGAAATTCTTTACAGATCTGTACATTTCCGAATCGATTATGACGGAACGCTTCATCAAAAAGTTTTCAGTAGGATCAAAATATATAATAAAGACAATGCCTCAGATTATCTGGATCATAAAATCAGCGTCTACGACGATCGGAATGGCAGACGAGAAATTTTATCCGACCTCAAAGCAAACACGTACAATTACGAAAATGGAAAACTAGTCAGTACAAAAATCTCGAAGGACGAAAAATACAAATCTACAGAAGACCGAAACTATGATATTACCAAATTTGCCTTTGCGAATGTGAAAAACGGTTCTATTGTCGAATATTCTTATGACCTCATGACTCCTTTCTTGGGATCGATGCCTCGGGTTATTATAGAAGAAGATGTTCCGACAAGATATGTAGAATATATTTTAGACGCTCCTAAACCTTTAGGTTACACAATTAACTATAAAGGAAGTTTAATGCCAACTCACAGGTTTGTTGAGGAAAAAGTAATGTATGGCAATGATTACCAAACGTATCGCTATGCCTATGAAAATGTTCCCGCTTATAAAGAAGAGAAGTATGTGTTGAACAATGATAATTACAAAACCGGAATAAAAGCAGAGCTGAATTCTACACTCATCAATAATGTTTTCAAATCTTATGCTACAAGCTGGGATGATATACGAAAGAGACTTTATGAACATGATGATTTCGGTGGGCAACTTAGTAAAGATGGTGCTGTAAAAAATCTACTACCTATTGAAATTAAAGATTTACCAACACTTCAGAAAGCTGATGCGGTGTTGAAATTTGTACAGAAAAACTATACCTGGAACAAAGAAGACGAGGTTTTTACTGATAAAGGAGTGAAGAATTTAATTTCAACTAAAGTGGGAAACACTGCAGAGATCAATTTGCTGCTTACCATGTTGCTGAGAAGTGTAGGAATCGAAGCCGATCCAGTCGTATTGTCCACAGTAAACCGAGGCTTTTTGCTCGCCTATAACCCATCAGTTTCACAACTTAATTATGTGGTTTCATCTTTTGTAGACAAAGACAGAATTTATCTTCTTGATGGTGCTTACAAGCACGGCGAGATCAATATGATTGCTCCGAAAGCTCTGAACTATTATGGATTAATCATGGGAAAAAAAGAAGTGAAACAAATCGACATTTTCTACCCGGAAACCAGTAAAACTTTGCTTACAGTTGACGCCAATCTTTTACCGGATGGCACTGTCGAAGGTAAATTTTCGGACCGCGATACAAAACTTTATTCAATGTTGGTTAACGAAAGATATACGGAAGACAAAGAAAAATTCGCTAAATCTTACAAAGACGATTATCGTTTCAATTTCACGAATTTAAAACAAGGACTTCTGGAGAATAAGGATTTTGAAACCAGTTTCAATTTCAATTCAGATACTTTTGTGGACGTGTTGGGTGGCAAAATGGTGTTTAATCCGCTATTGTTCCTTTATTCTCAGAATCACAATTTCGACCAAAAAGAGCCGCGAATTGCACCCCTTGAATTTTATTCAGCTTACGACAGAATAAAAAAGGTAACACTTACGCTTCCGGACGGCTATGTATTTGAAAATGTACCAAAATCCAAAAAATTCCGTACTGAGGATAATGCACTGCAATA
This sequence comes from Chryseobacterium senegalense, assembly GCA_001403755.1. GTDB lineage: Bacteria > Bacteroidota > Bacteroidia > Flavobacteriales > Weeksellaceae > Kaistella > Kaistella senegalense. Next base: position 326,278 of record CYUH01000015.1, read on the forward strand.
CACTTATCAGGTTACGCAAAACGGAAATAAATTGACTGTGGAGACCATCACACAGGTTGACGATTCAGTGTTCCCGAAAGAATATTATCCAGCGTTTGCGCAGATTTTTGACGGTATCACCAAACAGGAAGCACAGGTGATTACTGTGGTAAAGAAGTAAAATTAGATTTCAATATAATCCTGTCTCGGTTTCTGAGACAGGATTTTTTTTATACATATATCAATTCAGTTTTCAGAACTTTTTTTCCCAGTTTTTCCAGTACCGTTTGGTATTCGTCTACTTGAATTTGGTGTTTTTCCTGTTCGTCACCGGTCTTAAAATCGATAATGATAAAGCCTTTTCCGGTATCGATCAGCCGGTCTGGTCGGTAAATCTTAGAAGCGCCATTATCGGAAATCATGATGTCTTTTTCATTGATAATAACCTGGTTTTCGGCGAAATAGGAAGCGTATTTTTCATTTTTAATAATTCCTAAAATTCTTTCGCTGATTTCAATTTTTTCCTCTGTGGTGATAATTCCGTCTAAAACATAAGCTTCCAAGGTTTTTTCAACGTCTTTTTCTGAATTGATTTGGGCTAAAATTTCGTGTGTGAAAATTCCGATTCTCACTTTTTCCTTTCGGTTTTGGTAATTTTTCGATGGCGTAGCAATCTTTATAGCTTCCGGATTGGCTTTTTTGCCCGATTTGAAAACAATCGGTTGAGTACGCAAGTTATTTTGTTCTTCCTTTTTTTGTTTCTTTAAATTTTCCTCGGAAACATCGTACCAGTCGAAGCTAGAAATTTCTGCGCCAGATTCATCTTTCGGAATTTTTGTTTTAATAAAATCATAAATTTCCAAATGATTCGCAGATTTATTAGGCTTTTCAATATAAAAGAACAGTTGTTCCACCGCGCGCGTCGTGGCTACATATTGCAAACAGAAACGATCGATTTTATTTTGGTACATATTTTCCTGATTAAATTTGGCCAAATCTTCATCATAAACTTCAAGTTCTTTGCTGAAAGAATCGATGTTCACCGCTGAAAGTCCGTTTTCGAAATCGATGTCGAGCCAGTTCGTGAATTTCCCGTCTTTATTGTCGTTTTCCATAGGAAGCATCACCACCGGAAACTCCAAGCCTTTGGCTTTATGAATAGTCATCAATCGTATCGCATCCAAGTTTTCCGATGCCTGTATTGTCGTTTTCTGCGCTTCTTCTTCCCAATATTTTAGGAAATCTTTCAGAGTAGAACCTGCGTTTTGAGAATAGGCAAATAGCATTTCCAAATAATTGAAGAGGAAATCGGTTTCCTTCTGCTGCACAGAAAATTCCTGCAGAAAATGCTCCACAAAATTATAAAGATTAAGTTGCAGCAAACCTTCGCTATTGAGTTGTATGCCGTATTTTTCAGCGAGAAATGTTTGTATTTCCGGCTTATTTTTTAATGAGATCATTTCCATGACTTCCGAACTGAAATCATTCATTTCAATTCTGCCTAAAACTTTTAAGTAATAAAGCATTTTTACAGGAAATTGTAGATTTTTAGGATCCTCTTCCCATTTCAGAAATTCTGTTAAAGCCAATAATGTTGAGGACAAATTCAAGGTTAATCCTGATTCGGAGATGGTTTTGATGTAATCTTCTTTGCCTTGGTAATTTATTTTTAAGTTACCGAGCATTTGAGAATAATTGAAAATATCGAAATTTCCGCGGCAGAGAATGGTGATGTCGGAAAGTCGGAAACCGTTATCCAGACAGCTTTGGATATCTTTTTGCATTTTCCCGGAAACTTCTTCATAATACACTTTTTTAGTAGCGTTTTCAATCAAATTGATGCGTACTCGACCTTCAAATTTCGATTTCGCAATTTGATGAGAACCGATTCCGAAGATGTTTCGGTGCGAATCATCGGTAAATTCGGAAAGATATAAATAAAGTTGGTTGTTGAAATCGACAATGTTTTTGGCGCTTCGCCAATTGTATTCCAGATTCTCGAGTTGGGCTTTCACCAAAGAATTTTCTTTTTGATTAATGATATCGAGCATCAGTTGAGAATCGCCGCCACGAAAACGATAAATACTTTGTTTCGGATCGCCAACCAGCGTAAAACTCATTTCATCCGACGAAACTGCGTGATCTCTCAATGGAACAAAATTTTGCCACTGAAGTGCGGAAGTATCCTGGAATTCATCAAAAAAATAATGCGAAAATCGAGTTCCAACTTTTTCATAAATAAATGATGATGGTTCTTCGCGAAGGTTTTCATGAATTAAAATATTGAATTTGGATAGCAAAACCAGATCGTTTTCTTCTTCAATGATAGCAAGTTGATCCTGAATGTCTTTATTTACTTTTAAAGGGAGAAGTGCCCGTAATATTTTTTGCTGTTTTTGAATCTTGATATAATTTTGAATGATTTTTTTTCGACTTTCCAATAAAAAATGTAGAATTTCGAAGATTTCTGACTCGCGATTTTTTGATTTACCAGATGCTCCTTTCAATATCTTATTCACACGGTTTTCTTCTTGCTCGATGGTTTCGTAAATCAGCGGTACCTTCTTGTTCAGAAACTTTTGGAAAAATCCGCCAATTCCATTCGCTCCGTCAGCAAAATCACCTATCTCAAGGTTTTTTTCTTTTAATAATTCCAGAGCAGTTTCGGCGATATTGATAGAATCCTCACTTAATGATTTGATGCTTTCACGAAGATTTCTTTTCGATTTCTCATAGATTTCCCAGTTGAAATCCTTATTTTCATTCAGTTTGAAATAATGTTTGTCCTGCACATATTCTTTGGCAGAATCGTACAGACTTTTGTTCAAATTTACTCTTTCATCATTATCTAAATTATAATTTACAAAATCCAGGAACGTTTCTGAAATGGTGTTTTCGCTACCAATATCTTCTAGCATTTTGTCCACAGCTTCCATTAAAAACGGTTCCGCATTGATTTCGAGGTTGAAATTTTGCGCCAGTCCCAATTCATAAGAAAAACTTCTTACCAAACGTGAATTAAACTTGTCGATCGTCCCGATGTTCAGTGTAGAATAGTTGTGAAGAACATAATCTAGGATTTTTTTTGATCGTTCGTGCAGGTCTTTCAAAGGAATTCGATGGCCCTGATTTTCTAATTTCTTTTGAATATTTTGTAAATCGCTATCGGTTTCGTAGGAATGCGACGAAAATTTTTTCAACCATTCGATGATGCGATGTTTCATCTCGTTGGCGGCCTTATTGGTAAAAGTCAGCGCAAGAATATGTCTTATTTTATCCGCTTGTGACGGGTGTTTCAGGCAGATTGCCAAAAGATTTAGCACCAAAGCGTAGGTTTTTCCCGAGCCGGCAGAAGCGTTGATTACGGTGTAGTTTTTTTGCATCGTAAGATAAAATTGAGTTTAAAAATAAATAAAAAATTTGTCATTTAGAAAAAAAATATTACTTTTGCAGTCCAAAATGAGATGTAAATTATGTTAATAATCCCAGTAAAAGATGGCGAAGCTATCGACAGAGCGTTAAAAAAATACAAAAGAAAATTTGATAAAACAGGAGTTGTAAGAGCTTTAAGAAGCAGACAGCAATTCATTAAACCTTCTGTAACATCAAGACAAGCTAAATTGAAAGCTGCTCACAAGCAAAGAAACTTGAGCAGAGAAGAACAGGCTTAATCAACATTTTCTTCAGAAAATACTTCAATCACTTTTCAAATAACTATATTTGAAAAGTGATTTTTTGTTTTATACCATCATGATAGAAAGATTTCTGGAGTATATCGCTGTAGAAAAGCGCTATTCTCCTCATACCTCCATAAGTTACCGGAAAGATTTGGAAGATTTTGCATTATTCATCCTGGAAACCGAGGCGCATCAAGATTTCTCGAAGGTGGAAAAAAGGGTGGTGCGAAATTTTATGATGGATCTTACCGAAAAAAAACTTTCTAAAAGATCTATCAACCGAAAGCTTTCAACTCTTAGGAGTTTTTTTCTTTTTCTTTTAAAAATTGGTGAAATAGAAGTTTCGCCACTTGAGAATATATCTTCTTTGAAATTTTATGCGGAGAAGCAGATTCCTTTTTCCCAGGAGGAAATGAGCAACCATCAACTTGCGGAATTTCAGCCCAAGAAAAAAAGTTTATTGAAAGAAGTGATTATTGATACACTTTATCAAACAGGCATCAGAAAAGCTGAATTGATAAATCTGCTCATGGAAAACGTAGATTTCAGCAATATGGTAATTAAGGTAATCGGTAAAGGAAATAAAGCGCGAATCATTCCAATTTCTTCTGGTCTTGCGAAGAAAATGGAGGATTATTTGGCAGAACGTAAACCCCTGAAAGACTACGATTCCTATTTCTTCATCAATGCAAAAGGAAAAAAACTGAATGATAAATTTGTTTATTCAGCAGTTAATTCCTACCTTAGTCTTGTAACTTCGAAGAAGAAAAAGAGCCCTCATATTTTGAGACATAGTTTTGCAACGCATGTCTTGGAGCATGGGGCTGAAATTTCTAAAGTGAAGAAAATCATGGGGCACTCGTCACTTGCATCAACGCAGGTGTACACCAGCTCTAATATAGAACAATTAAAAAAAGTGTTTAACAATGCTCATCCACGAGCAAAAAAAATTTAGAGTTATGAAAATTTCAGTACAGTCAATGGGATTGACACCACACGCACCACTTGAAGAACATGTTGAGAAGAAATTAAATAAGCTAGAGACTTATTATGATAAAATTGTGGAATGTAAAGTCTATCTGAAAGTGGAGAACAAATCGGATAAAGAAAACAAAACTGCTGAGGTTATTTTGGCTGTTCCAGGTGATGATATTGTGGTAAAGAAGACAACTTCAAGTTTTGAGGAAAGTTTAGACCAATGTGCTGAGGTTGCTAAGAAGCTGTTAATCAAGAAAAAAGAACTTGCTTAAAAAAAAATGTAATTTTTTTTCTAAAATTATTTGTAGAATTCAAAAAAACTCCCTTATATTTGCACTCGCAAAACAGAGATAAGCGTTCTTTTGAAATCTATTTGCCTCCATAGCTCAGCTGGCTAGAGCAGCTGATTTGTAATCAGCAGGTCGTGGGTTCGAGTCCCTCTGGAGGCTCATTTTTGTAAAATTAAGATATTGGGGAGATTCCAGAGTGGCCAAATGGATCAGACTGTAACTCTGCTGTCTTACGACTTCGCAGGTTCGAATCCTGCTCTCCCCACTTTTTTTTACAAAAAATTTGCAGGTTCAAAAAAAAGTTTTAAATTTGCACACCGTTTGCCAACAAACACAAAAAATGCGGAAGTAGCTCAGTTGGTAGAGCGTCAGCCTTCCAAGCTGAATGTCGCGAGTTCGACCCTCGTCTTCCGCTCAAAGAAAATCACAACCAACAAAGGATTGTGATTTTTTTTTAAATTTTTTGCCGACTTAGCTCAGGGGTAGAGCGCTTCCTTGGTAAGGAAGAGGTCGTGAGTTCAAATCTCATAGTTGGCTCTGTAGAAGATCCCTCAATTTTGGTTGAGGGATTTTTGTTGAAATATAGTAATGGTAAGTAAAATTTTCTGTAGAAAATAGAAGATGTTAAATAAAATGTAAAATCATTAATGATTTTCATAAATAAATATTTTTCCTTAAATTTGCAGTCCAATATTATAAGGAAACCAAGGTTGTCGCAATAATTGTTGTTTGAATATTGAATTTTTTTCAAAAAAAATTTCCAATATTCAAAAAATCACTATATTTGCGCACTGAAAATTTTAATAAATAATTAAATAAATAATTAAATCATGGCAAAGGAAACGTTTAATCGTAACAAACCACACTTGAACATTGGTACCATCGGTCACGTAGACCATGGTAAAACTACACTTACTGCTGCAATCAGTAAAGTATTATCTGATAAAGGATTCGGTACTGCAAGAGATTTCTCTTCTATCGACTCTGCACCAGAAGAAAAAGAAAGAGGGATTACTATCAACACTGCACACATCGAATACGAAACTGAAAACAGACACTACGCTCACGTAGACTGTCCAGGTCACGCCGATTATGTAAAAAACATGGTTACTGGTGCTGCGCAAATGGACGGAGCTATCTTAGTAGTAGCTGCGACTGACGGACCAATGCCTCAAACTAGAGAGCACATCCTTCTTTGTCGTCAGGTAAACGTACCAAGAGTATTGGTATTCATGAACAAAGTGGATATGGTTGATGATCCAGAATTGTTAGAATTAGTAGAACTTGAAGTTAGAGATCTTCTTTCTTCTTATGAATATGACGGTGATAACTCTCCAGTTATTCAAGGTTCAGCTCTAGGTGCTCTTAACGGAGATGCTAAATGGGTTGCTACTGTAGAAGAATTAATGAATGCTGTGGATTCTTGGATCGAACTTCCAGTAAGAGATCAAGATAAGCCATTCTTGATGCCAATCGAAGACGTATTCTCTATTACAGGTAGAGGTACTGTAGCAACTGGTAGAATCGAGGCTGGTGTTATCAACACTGGAGATCCAGTTGATATCGTAGGTATGGGTGATGAGAAATTAACATCAACTGTAACTGGGGTAGAGATGTTTAGAAAAATTCTTGACAGAGGTGAAGCTGGTGATAACGTAGGTATCTTATTGAGAGGTATTGAGAAAACTGACATCAAGAGAGGTATGGTTATCGCAAAAGCAGGATCTGTAACTCCACACAAAAAATTCAAGGCTGAGGTTTACGTTCTTTCAAAAGAAGAAGGTGGTCGTCACACTCCATTCCACAATAAATATCGTCCTCAGTTCTATGTAAGAACTACTGACGTTACAGGTGAGATCTTCTTGCCAGAAGGTGTAGAAATGGTAATGCCTGGTGATAACTTAACCATTACTGTAGAATTGTTACAACCAATCGCTCTTAACGTAGGTCTTAGATTTGCGATCAGAGAAGGTGGTAGAACAGTTGGTGCAGGTCAGGTAACTGAAATCTTAGATTAATTTCTAAATTAATATTAAAGTTCCGTAGGGAAACTTACGGAACTTTTTAAATCTACGGGCATCGTCCAATGGTAGGATACCGGTCTCCAAAACCGTTGATCAGGGTTCGAATCCTTGTGCCCGTGCAAATAATAGATAATGAGCTTAGTTGATTTTTTAAAAGGTTCTTATACCGAATTTAAAGATAAAGTAGAGTGGCCTAAATGGCCAGATCTGCAATCTTCCACTATTGTAGTTACTATTGCTACTGTTATTTTAGCATTGTTTACTTTCGGTGTAGATTCATTATTCAGTAAATCGATCGCCAATTTAATAACAATATTTATCAACCTGTTCAATTAAAATTATTTTCCAAAATGAGTGACTTGAAGTGGTATGTTCTGAAATCCATCAGCGGACAGGAAAATAAGGTGAAGGCCTATATTGAGAATGAAATGAAGCGTCTTGGTTTCGAAGCTTACGTAACCCAAGTAGTCATTCCAATGGAAAAGGTAATCCAGATGAGAAATGGGAAGAAGGTTCCGAAAGAAAAACCTTATTACCCAGGTTACTTAATGGTAGAAGCTAATTTGATGGGGGAAATTCCGCACATCATCAAAAATATTCCTGGAGTAATTTCTTTTTTAAGTTTGACCAAAGGCGGAGATCCAGTTCCGATGCGTAAAGCAGAGGTAAACCGAATGCTTGGTAGAATGGATGAACTTTCAGAATTCGCAGTAGATATTGAAATCCCTTATGTTGTTGGTGATAGTGTAAAAGTAATTGATGGGCCTTTCAATGGGTTTAATGGTACTGTGGAAAAAATCCACGAGGATAAAAAGAAAATAGAAGTATCTGTAATGATATTTGGTAGAAAAACTCCTATGGAACTTAGCTTTATGCAGGTGGAGAAAGTGTAAGATACTTATAAAATATTATAAAAAGACTGTTCAAAAGAGCAGTCTTTTTATTTGGAAAAATCTCAAATGTGTTCGCCAGATTTCTTCTGTAAGTACGGCTCTATCAAAATTGAAATAAAATTTTTATAACTCATTACTAAAAGTCAGTGGATTACACTTGCAGATTCAAAAATAATTCTTAATTTTGCAGTCCGAAATATAAGCTCGGTAGGTGAGAATCAGAGTTTATATAGAATAATAAATGCTTCCACATTCATTATTTACTAATTTTTAAAACAAAAAAATGGCTAAAAAAGTCTTTAAAATGGTTAAACTCCAGGTTAAAGGAGGGGCAGCAAACCCTTCTCCACCAGTTGGACCAGCACTAGGTTCTGCCGGTGTGAACATCATGGAGTTTTGTAAACAATTTAACGGAAGAACGCAAGACAAGCCTGGGCAAGTTTTACCTGTAGTAATTACAGTTTACGAAGACAAATCTTTTGAATTCGTTATCAAAACTCCACCAGCTGCGATCCAATTATTAGAAGCTTCTAAAGTGAAGAAAGGTTCTGGTGAACCAAACAGAGCGAAAGTAGGAGCGGTTACTTGGGCACAAGTACAAAAAATCGCAGAAGATAAAATGACAGATCTTAACTGTTTTACGTTAGACTCTGCGATGACTATGATCGCAGGTACTGCAAGATCTATGGGATTGAGAGTAACAGGAACTAAACCAACTAACGCTTAAAACTAGTAGAAATGGCAAAATTAACAAAAAAGCAAAAGGAAGCTTTTAGCAAAATTGAGAAAAACAAAATTTACAGTCTTGACGAAGCTTCTGCTTTGGTGAAAGAAGTAAACTTTGCAAAATTTGACGCTTCTGTAGATATCGCAGTTAGATTGGGAGTTGATCCTAGAAAAGCTAACCAAATGGTAAGAGGGGTTGTATCTCTTCCTCACGGTACCGGTAAAGATGTAAAAGTTTTGGCGCTTGTAACTCCTGATAAGGAAGCGGAAGCTAAAGAAGCTGGTGCAGATTATGTAGGTCTTGACGAGTACTTACAGAAAATAAAAGATGGCTGGACTGATGTTGACGTGATCGTTACCATGCCAGCTGTAATGGGAAAACTAGGTCCATTAGGTAGAGTATTAGGTCCAAGAGGATTGATGCCAAACCCTAAATCAGGAACTGTTACCATGGAAATCGGTAAAGCTGTAACAGAAGTGAAAGCTGGTAAAATCGATTTCAAAGTTGACAAATATGGTATTATCCACGCTGGAATTGGTAAAGTATCTTTCGATTCTGCTAAAATTAAGGAAAACGCACAAGAATTGGTGCAAACTTTAATTAAATTGAAACCAACTGCAGCTAAAGGTACTTATGTAAAAAGTATATACTTATCTTCTACCATGAGTCCGGGTATTGCAATCGATACTAAATCTGTAAACTAAAATCTGATAAGACAATGACAAAAGAAGATAAAGTATTAGTAATACAAGAAATAAAAGAAATGTTACAAGACGCGAAAGTGGTTTATGTAGCAAATCTTGAAGGAATGAATGCTGCGTCGACTTCAGATTTTAGAAGACAAGCATTTAAACAAAACATTACACTTAAAGTTGTAAAAAATACATTGTTGCAGAAAGCAATGGAACAAATCGACGGAGTAGATTACTCTGAAATGTTCCCAACTTTCAAAGGAAACACAGCGGTAATGGTAGCTGACACAGCTAACGCACCAGCTAAATTAATCCAGGGATTCAGAAAAAAAGCTGAATTTCCTGCTTTGAAATCTGCTTTCTTACAAGAGACTTTCTACATCGGTGATGAAAACTTAGGAACTCTTGCCAACATCAAGTCAAGAGAAGAAATGATCGGAGAAATCATCGGATTGCTTCAATCACCAATCAGAAACGTACTTTCTGCTCTTCAAAACAAACCGGAAACTGTTGAGGCAAAAGTCGAAGAAACTGCTGCTCCAGCTGCTGAAGAAACCAAAGTAGAAGAAACCGCAGCTCCAGAAGCTAGCGCTGAAGCTACGGACGCACCTAGTGCAGAGTAATTAGACTCAAAAAAAATCAAAATAAATCGTTCAACAAATTAAAACATTACAAAATGTCAGATTTAAAAAATTTAGCGGAAACGCTAGTAAACCTAACCGTAAAAGACGTAAATGAATTAGCTGCTATCCTTAAGGATGAGTACGGAATCGAACCAGCTGCTGCTGCTGTAGTTATGGCTGCAGGTGGTGGTGAAGCTGCTGAAGAAAAAACAGAATTCGATGTAATTCTTAAATCAGCAGGTGCTTCTAAATTAGCTGTAGTTAAATTGGTAAAAGATTTAACAGGTGCTGGTCTTAAAGAAGCTAAAGATATGGTAGACGGTGCTCCTGCTCCTATCAAAACTGGTGTTTCTAAAGATGAAGCTGAAGCTTTGAAAAAACAATTAGAAGAAGCTGGTGCTGAAGTAGAATTGAAGTAATTTTTAATTCATAAAATTGATAGGGCTGTTTCAGTAATGAGGCAGCTTTTTTTTATTAATTCTTTCACTAATTAATGTATATAATTTTTTTTTACTGTATATTTGCAAGTTGAATATTTTAATGCAAAATCATTTGTTCAAAACACACAAATTGATAAAAAAAATACTTTATATTATTAGTAAAAGGGAAGATTCTTTTTCTCTATTGCTCCTTAAATTAGTTGGGGGGAACTATAAAACACAAACTGAAAAAAATGAAGAAACACAACTATCCTTTTGATAGTTATTATTTTTTTGTCGTTAAAAGGCTTTACAATTTATTAATTCGTAAGGCTTTACTTGTTATTCTTTTACACCTATCTACTTACATTTATTCTCAAGAAGTTTAGATTACTGGTTTAGAAAATATTCATATTTCAGAAGGAGCTACTATTATAACAGAACATACTGATAATAAAATTACTGTAATTACTTCTTCATCCACAAAAACTTACACACAAGAAGAAAAATTCCTAATTGCAAAAAAAGATGTTTACCAAAACAAAAAAAAGGTTTAAAAATATAACCTCCTATTATGTTATATTATGTATTATACTTTTAAAATTATCAACTTAATTATAGTTATATTATGAAATTTTTTACAAAAATATTTTTTACATTAATGTTTTTTTCTCTGTTTGGGATAAATATTAATGCACAAAATTGCAGCTCACTTTACCTTTCTAATGCTGCTAATGGTAATGTGTATGATATCTCTGCACTTAATGGCACGCTACCTGCCCCTTTTACTACTTTAAATACCGCAGCAAATAGTAATTTAGCAGTAGGTCCCAATCCTAGTAATTCGTCACAAACGGTATTTACATCTTCAGATATTGCTAGTGGTTCGCCAGTTTATGTAAGCAACAGCAGCATTGGTACTAATTTACCAGCAGAAGTTGGTGGGCTTACCGCTAACCCATCTGGAGGAACAGTTTACGGAGTTACTGCCAATAAAAATTTAATAAAAGCAAGCCCAGCTCCTGCAACTAATTTAGGTGCAATTACTGGTGATGCCACTTGGAGCGGTGGTACTGTTTCTTCTGATGCATTCTTCGATACTTCGGGAAACATGTACGTAATTATCACCTCTGGAAGTTTAAAATACATCTATAAAATAGATACTACCACACGTGTTGCCACACAATATTTAGGATTAAGTGGAACTTTACCTAATAATGTGCAAGGTTTAGCTTTCCATAACGGAAATATATATGCAGTAGAAGGTGGTAGAACAGGACTTATCATTGTATCTTCAGTTGCTAGAGTTTATGAAATTAACGCCAATACAGGTATTAGTACACTTAAAACAACTTATACGCTAGCAACTGGCTTAATATTCTCAGCTACAGATGATTTAGATTTAGCATCTTGCCAAGCATTTACCCCACCATCTGCCCCTACTTGTAATGAGCTTTTTGGAGTGGTTAGTGGTAATCAATCAATTTATAGAATTAATCTTAGTGATTTAGAAACTACTGTCGTTGCAAATGGTTTTCCTAATACCCATGGTAATGCAGCTTATGGTCCGTCACCAAGTAATCTTTCTCAAAATCAATTTGTTGTCTCTCGAAACAATGCCAGTAGTAGTATTTATAGAGGGGTAGCTACATCTGGACTTACTACACTAAGTGACACTGGAAATACCATAGGTAGTCCGATTGGTTTAGGGACAGACCCATCAACAGGAATAGTTTATGGAATCAACAATAAAGTATTAACAAGATGGACGGGATCAGGTAATGGAACTACTGTAGGAACTATAACAGGAGACACTAACTGGACTAATGGTACAACACTTAATGACGTTGCTGTAGATAATGGTGGTAACTTATATTGTATCATTAATAATGGTGCAAGTAAAGTGTGGTTGTATAGAGTAAACCCTACCACTTTGGTAGCCTCACCTGTGGTACAAGTAAGCGGTACATATCCTACTAATCTTAATGCCACCAATGGTAATGGTTTGGCTTATTTAGGAGATGGTTTTTATTACAGTAGAATTAATGGTTCAAACACCGATATATGGAAATTAAATGCTATGACAGGGGCTTCTGTACTTGTTGGTACAGTTAGCAGTAGATCTTTTGGAGATTTAGCATCTTGTGCTACCGTTACCAATGTACCCGCTACTTTTAATTTTAATTGTGGTGGATCTGGTGCTGGTTTACAAAATGGCCCACTAATTGCCAATGGAACAACACAAACCAATACATTAAGAGTACCTATACAAAATGCAGTAAATGGTCTTGCAGAATTTACACTTACTGGCACAGGCATTTCTACATCTCCAAGTCCTTATACGGTTTTTGTAGCACAAGGAGCTACTTATGTAGATATTCCTTTTACCTATGACGGGAGCTCACCTATTGGTAGCACATCAATTGCTGTTACCTCACCTAGAGCTACGGGCTCTTGTAGTATAACTATAAATATTGAAGGTGACTTGAATGCAGTGAATGACATCAACCAAGTACCGCAAGGAGTTACGGCAACAGGCAGCGTTTTAACAAATGACGAAACAGCTTCCGGAAGCGGACCTATTTCTGTTCTTTCTGCAACTTATCTTAATTCTGCAGGTGTGGTTACATCACTTCCATTAGGAAGTGCAACCCAAGTATATGATGCCAATGGAGTATTGGCAGGAACAATGACATTAAATGCCAACGGAACATATACTTTTGTTCCTGCAAGCGGCTATAACGGAACAGTACCGGTAAACTATGTGGCTTCGAATGCAGTAGGTTCTACCGATCCTGCATCACTATCAATTAAAGTGATAAAAACACCAAGCAGTGGAAACAGTGCTCCAATTGCCCAAAATGACACTGCTTATACAGAAATTGGTACAAACGTTTCTTCTAGTGTCTTGGCAAACGATAGCGATCTGAATGGAAACACCTTAACGGTAACTTCTGCAACAGGATTAACAATCGGAACTGCAACAGTGGTTTCAGGAGTTGATGCAAACGGAAATGCAGTTGCAAATGCAGGTTCATTAACCTTAAATTCAAACGGAACGTATACCTTTGTACCTAATGGAACCTTTGTAGGAACCATAAATCCAATCACCTATACCATAAGTGATGGAAATAGTGGAACAGATACAGCCGTTCTGAACATTGTAGTTCTTCCTAATCAAGGAAACAATACTTTTGGTAATGATGATGCAAATTCTGCGTTACAAGGTGTTACAATGAGTGGAAATGTTCTGACAAATGATACTGATCCGGAAGGAAATTCACAGTCTGTAAGTTCTGCAACAGCAAACGGTACAGCATTAACCATCGGTTCTGCAACAGCAATACCTGGAGTTGGAACCTTAACATTAAATGCTAACGGAACTTACACTTTCGTACCAAATGCAACTTATGTCGGAACAACTTCTGTAGTGTATACAGTTTGTGATAACGGAACGCCGCAATCTTGCGATACAGCAACGTTATATCTTACTTCTGTTTCTTTAGGAGTATGCTACAATTCAGTTACCAATACAGCAGCGGGACTACCGGTAAATCACGGAATTACTTTATTAAAGAGAGCCGGATCCAACAATGGAGGTTGGCCAATGAACAGGAATTCTGCCCATACTGTATTGGAGTCTAATACCAAAGGTTTTGTTATTACCAGAGTTCCAACTTCAGGACTTTTAGCAATTGCAAATCCGGTAGAAGGAATGATGGTGTACGATACCACAGAACAATGTCTTAAAATTTATGCAGACGGAGTTTGGAGCTGCTTTAAAACTCCGGCTTGTCCATAAAAAAAGCTTGGGGAAGATTCCAAAGTTTTCCCCGAAGCTTTTTTAATAAATTTTAAAAATAATTTAAAAAAAAAAGTTATGAAAACATACATAAAAGTAATTTTTGCCGGTTTCCTGGGAATTGCAGGTGTTGCAAACTCACAGGTGATTATTGGTGATAATGTTGGCACTGCGCCTGCAGGTAATAAAGCATCCGTTTTGGTAGAATTTGCTAATACCAATAACAAAGGAATTATTCTTCCTTATGTAAGAACAAAAGCTGCTGCTCCAACAGAAGGTTCAATTATTTTGGACGTATCTACACCTACTGATGCACGAGTGAAGTTTTATAATAGCAATTCTACAACATCCGATAAATGGACAGATTTAAGCGGACAAGGTGCAGATGTAACAGCAACGCTTGCTTCGCAGCCAACAGCATCACAAGTTACAGAATCGAGTAGCTCGAAATCAATTATTGGTGCTAATTCTAGTAGTGTAACTGATGGTGTTTTGGTATTGGAGTCAGCTACAAAAGCTTTGTTACTTCCCATAGTGGATGATGTAAACAATATCCCAAGTCCTTCACCGGGGATGATGGTTTTTGTAAACAAAACCGGAGCAAAAAGATTAGCTGTTTTTAATGGAAGTAAATGGAGCTTCTGGAAGCCGTAAGCGACTGAGTTAAAACTGATTTTAACAAAATTTTATAACAGAACCATCTCTTCGGAGATGGTTTTTGTTTGTGAAAACGGATAAAATTCCTTACATTTGCACCTCTTTTGGCGCTAATAATTGTTTGTAAATCAGTAAAATATTGAAACTCAACTCTTTCGGTTGTACCGTTAGGGGTTTCGTGTTTATTGGTATACTGACAAAAATTTCCGTCAAAAGAAAAATCAAAAAAATATTTTGCACTACTCCGTGAAAAGATATACCGGCGTTGCAGTTAGAAAGGTGAATGAGCCAAAAGCCAAGTAAAAAGAACCACGACTTACTGATAGCGCCAAAAATCAACAGTCTTATCTTCCAGCTTCGGACTTCCAACTTCCAGCTTTTCTGATATTTTTTAACCAAAATATTTTTTAACCCCCATTCTTTACAAATTTTTATGAGTAAATCTAAAGCAGTCGCTAAAACTCAGGGAAACGAAAGAATCAATTTCTCCGCAGCAAAAGGAAGAATTGAAACTCCTGACTTTTTGGACATTCAGATCCAATCTTTCAAAGAATTTTTCCAGTTGGATACCCTTCCGGAGCAAAGAGTAAACGAAACTCTTTACAAAACCTTTGAAGAAAATTTCCCAATTACCGATTCCAGAAACCAGTTTGTACTGGAGTTTTTGGATTATTTGGTTGATTCACCGCGCTACTCGATCGACGAGTGTGTGGAAAGAGGACTGACCTATTCAGTTCCTTTGAAAGCCCGACTTAAATTGTATTGTACTGACCCTGAACATGAAGATTTTCAGACCGTTGTACAAGATGTGTATTTAGGTCCGGTTCCTTATATGACGCCTTCTGGTTCATTTATTATTAATGGTGCAGAGCGTGTAATCGTAACTCAGTTGCACCGTTCTCCGGGGGTATTCTTTGGTCAAACTTACCATGCCAACGGAACCAAGTTGTACTATTCCAGAATTATCCCGTTTAAAGGATCTTGGATGGAATTTACAACCGACATCAATAACGTAATGTACGCTTACATCGACCGTAAGAAAAAATTACCGTTAACAACTTTATTGAGAGCAATCGGGTATGAATCCGATAAAGATATCCTTCAGATTTTTGACCTTGCGGAAGAAGTGAAAGTTTCTAAAGCAGCATTGAAAAAAGTAGAAGGTAGAACTTTGGCTGCGAGAGTTTTGAACACTTGGTTTGAAGATTTTGTGGACGAAGATACAGGTGAAGTTGTTTCTATCGAAAGAAACGAAATCATCCTTGATCGTGAAACTATTCTTGAAAAAGAACATTTAGACCTAATTTTGGATGCTGGTGTGAAATCAATCTTGATTCATAAAGAAAATTCAAACGAATTCTCTATCATCCAGAATACTTTACAAAAAGACCCTACCAACTCCGAAAAAGAAGCGGTGGAGTATATCTATCGTCAGTTGCGTAACGCAGATCCACCAGATGAGGAAACTGCAAGAGGAATCATCGAAAAATTATTCTTCTCAGAACAGCGTTATTCATTAGGAGAAGTTGGTCGCTATAGATTGAACAAAAAATTAGGATTAAATATTCCTGAAAAAACGGAAGTTTTAACCAAAGAAGATATCATTTCGATTGTAAGACACTTAATCGAATTGGTAAACTCCAAAGCGGAAGTGGATGATATCGATCACTTATCGAACAGAAGAATTAAAACTGTCGGTGAGCAATTGGCAGGGCAGTTTGGTGTAGGTCTTTCAAGAATTGCAAGAACAATTCGTGAGAGAATGAATGTTAGAGATAATGAAATCTTTACTCCTATTGATCTTGTTAACGCGAAAACTTTAACATCAGTTATTAACTCATTCTTTGGTACCAACCAGCTTTCTCAGTTCATGGACCAAACCAACCCACTATCAGAAATCACGCACAAGCGTCGTCTTTCTGCCCTGGGACCTGGTGGTTTATCAAGAGAAAGAGCAGGTTTCGAGGTACGTGACGTTCACCATACTCACTATGGTCGT
The DNA here is from genome assembly GCA_001403755.1 of Chryseobacterium senegalense. Classification (GTDB taxonomy): domain Bacteria; phylum Bacteroidota; class Bacteroidia; order Flavobacteriales; family Weeksellaceae; genus Kaistella; species Kaistella senegalense. The sequence continues at coordinate 343,038 of CYUH01000015.1, forward strand.
ATCTGTCCGATCGAAACTCCGGAAGGACCAAACATTGGTTTGATTTCTTCTTTGGGAATCTACGCGAAAATCAACAACTTAGGTTTCATCGAAACGCCTTACCGTAAAGTAAACAACGGAAAAGTTGACCTTAAAACTCCTGCAGTTTTCTTAAATGCTGAAGATGAAGAAGAAAAAGTTATTGCTCAGGCGAACGTCGAAATGAACGAAGACGGAACAATCTCTACAGACCGTGTAATTGCACGTCTGGATGGTGATTATCCGGTAGTAGAGCCACAACAAGTTGACTTGATCGATGTAGCGCCAAACCAGATTTCCGGTATTTCTGCTTCATTAATTCCGTTCCTGGAGCATGATGATGCGAACCGTGCATTGATGGGATCCAACATGATGCGTCAGGCAGTTCCTTTGTTGAAGCCACAAGCTCCAATCGTAGGTACTGGCTTGGAACAACAAGTTGCTAAAGATTCAAGAATCTTGATTAATGCTGAAGGAAACGGTACGGTAGAGTACGTAGATGCTGATAAAATCACCATTAAATACGAAAGAAGCGAAGACGATGATTTAGTATCATTCGAATCTGCGACTAAAACTTATAAACTGACCAAGTTCAGAAAAACCAACCAAAGTACAACCATCACTTTGAGACCAAACGTAAGAGTAGGTGATAAAGTTCAGAAAGGGCAGGTACTTTGCGACGGTTATGCAACTGAAAACGGAGAGTTGGCATTAGGTAGAAACCTTGTGGTAGCCTTCATGCCTTGGAAAGGATACAACTTTGAGGATGCAATCGTAATTAACGAGAAAGTAGTTCGTGAGGACTGGTTTACTTCAATCCACGTGGATGAGTATTCACTGGAAGTTCGTGATACCAAATTAGGTATGGAAGAATTGACCGCTGATATTCCAAACGTTTCTGAAGAAGCTACAAAAGATCTTGACGAAAATGGTATGATCCGTATCGGAGCTGATGTGAAGCCTGGAGATATCATGATTGGTAAAATTACTCCAAAAGGTGAATCTGATCCAACTCCGGAAGAAAAACTATTGAGAGCAATCTTCGGTGACAAAGCCGGTGATGTGAAAGATGCTTCTTTGAAAGCAGATTCTTCATTAAGAGGAGTTGTAATCGACAAGAAATTGTTCTCAAGAAACATCAAGGACAAAAAGAAAAGATCCGAGGAGAAACTTAAACTTGAGGAAATCGAAAATACGTACAAAGCGAAATTCGACGAATTAAGAAATACCCTTCTCGAAAAATTAGGAACTTTGGTGAACGGTAAAACTTCGCAAGGTGTGAAAAACGATCTTGATGAAGAAATCATCGGCAAAGGAGTGAAATTTACGACCAAATTACTTCAAAGTGTTGAAGATTATGTAAACGTAAGTGGAGCAGACTGGACCGTAGATGCAGATAAAAATGAATTGGTTAAACAATTAATTCACAACTACAAAATCAAATTCAACGATATCCAAGGGGTTAAAAACCGTGAGAAATTTGCAATCTCAATCGGGGACGAACTTCCAGCCGGTATCATTAAACTTGCTAAAGTTTACATCGCTAAAAAACGTAAACTGAATGTAGGGGATAAAATGGCAGGACGTCACGGTAATAAAGGTATCGTATCAAGAATCGTTCGTGAAGAAGATATGCCATTCCTAGAAGACGGAACTCCTGTTGATATCGTGCTGAACCCACTTGGGGTACCTTCACGTATGAACATCGGGCAGATCTACGAAACCGTTCTTGGATGGGCTGGTCAGAAATTAGGATTGAAATTCGCTACACCGATCTTCGATGGTGCTAATATCGATCAAATCACTGAGTACACCAACCAAGCAGGGCTTCCAGAATTCGGTTCTACTTATCTATATGATGGTGGTACCGGAGATCGATTCTCTCAACCGGCTACAGTAGGAGTAATTTATATGCTGAAACTAGGACACATGGTTGATGACAAAATGCACGCACGTTCTATCGGACCTTATTCATTAATTACGCAGCAACCTTTAGGTGGTAAAGCGCAGTTTGGTGGACAAAGATTTGGTGAGATGGAGGTTTGGGCACTTGAAGCATTCGGTGCATCCAATATCCTTAGAGAAATCCTTACCGTGAAATCGGATGACGTGATTGGTAGAGCGAAAACTTATGAAGCCATCGCGAAAGGTGAAGCAATGCCTGAACCAGGTATTCCGGAATCTTTCAACGTATTACTTCACGAGTTGCAAGGTCTTGGCCTTGATATAAGATTGGAGGAGTAAGTTAAAAGTTTAATTATTAAAAAATTAAATCATTAATTAACTCCAAGACGATAAGAACGAAAGTTATTTTTTAAAGCTTTCAATCTTTTAATCTTTTAATCAAAATAAAAAATGTCAAATAAAAATAAAACAAGTAATTTCAGTAAAATTACGATCGGTCTTGCTTCTCCTGAATCTATTCTACAGGATTCAAGAGGTGAAGTTTTAAAACCGGAAACCATCAACTACAGAACTCACAAACCGGAAAGAGACGGCTTGTTCTGCGAGAAAATATTCGGTCCTGTAAAGGATTACGAATGTGCTTGTGGTAAATACAAGAGAATCCGATACAAAGGAATCGTTTGTGACCGTTGTGGGGTAGAAGTTACCGAGAAAAAAGTACGTAGAGAAAGAATTGGCCATATCGGACTGGTAGTTCCTGTAGCTCACATCTGGTATTTCCGTTCTTTACCGAACAAAATCGGTTACCTTTTAGGTTTACCTTCCAAAAAATTGGACATGATTATCTATTACGAAAGATATGTGGTGATCCAGCCAGGTATTGCTAAAAAAGCTGACGGTTCCGATTTCGAAGACAAAGAATTCTTAACAGAAGAGGAATATCTAGATATTTTAGATACGCTTCCTGTTGAAAATCAATATCTTGATGATTCTGACCCGAATAAATTTGTTGCCAAAATGGGAGCTGAAGCGGTTGAAGAATTATTGAAAAGAATCGACCTAGATTCGCTTTCTTTCGATTTGCGTCATAAAGCGCATAACGAATCTTCAAAACAAAGAAGAACAGAAGCCCTAAAAAGATTAAATGTTGTTGAAGCCATCCGTGGTGCAAACACCAGAATGATCAACAAACCTGAATGGATGGTAATGCGCGTTCTTCCTGTTATTCCACCTGAACTAAGACCATTAGTTCCATTGGATGGAGGGCGTTTCGCAACTTCAGATTTAAATGATCTTTACCGAAGAGTAATTATCAGAAACAACCGATTGAAGAGACTTTTAGAGATTAAAGCTCCTGAAGTAATCTTGAGAAACGAAAAGCGTATGCTTCAGGAATCCGTAGATTCATTATTCGATAATACAAGAAAATCTTCAGCGGTAAAATCTGAATCAAACAGACCTTTGAAATCACTTTCCGATTCATTGAAAGGTAAGCAAGGTCGTTTCCGTCAGAACTTATTGGGTAAACGTGTGGATTATTCAGCGCGTTCCGTAATTGTTGTAGGTCCAAACCTTCAGCTTCACGAGTGCGGTATTCCAAAAGATATGGCTGCGGAACTTTACAAACCGTTCATCATTAGAAAACTGATTGAAAGAGGTATTGTAAAAACCGTAAAATCGGCTAAGAGAATCATCGACAGAAAAGAACCTGTCGTTTATGACATCCTTGAAAACGTGATGAAAGGTCACCCAGTTTTATTAAACAGGGCACCTACTTTGCACAGATTGGGTATTCAGGCGTTCCAGCCAAAAATGATCGAAGGTAAAGCGATTCAGTTGCACCCACTGGTTACTACGGCGTTCAACGCGGATTTCGATGGTGACCAGATGGCGGTACACTTACCATTAGGTCCGGAAGCGATTTTAGAAGCTCAATTATTGATGTTGGGTTCTCAGAACATCTTGAACCCAGCAAATGGTTCTCCAATTACGGTACCATCTCAGGACATGGTTTTGGGTCTTTATTTCATGACCAAGCAATTGGATTCTACAGATACGATGAAGGTGAAAGGCGAAGGTTTAGCTTTCTATTCACCGGAAGAAGTGGAAATCGCTTACGCAGAAGGACAAGTTTCTTTAAATGCTAAAGTAAGATGTAGATTACCAATCAAAGAAGATGGCGTAATCACCACAAAACTTACCGAAACTACCGTTGGAAGAATTTTATTCAACCAAATTGTACCAAAAGAATCAGGATATATCAATGAACTTTTAACAAAAAAATCATTGAGAAACGTTATTGGTAGAGTTTTAGCAGATACCGATTTCCCAACGACTGTGAAATTCCTTGATGATATGAAGAACTTAGGTTATTCTAATGCATTCAAAGGAGGTTTATCATTTAGTTTAGGAGATATCGTGATCCCTGCTGAAAAGAAAACCATGATCGCGGAAGCGGTTGCTAACGTTGATGAAATTAAGGCCAACTATAACATGGGTCTTATTACTGATACAGAACGTTATAACCAGGTGATCGACGTGTGGACCAATACCAACGCAGGATTAACCGAGATGATTATGAGCAGAATGAAAACCGACCAAGGTGGGTTCAACTCTGTATACATGATGCTTGATTCCGGAGCGAGGGGTTCAAAAGAACAGATTCGTCAGTTATCCGGAATGAGAGGTTTGATGGCAAAACCACAAAAAGCAGGTTCTACCGGAGCAGAAATTATCGAAAACCCAATTGTTGCAAACTTTAAAGAAGGTCTTTCGATCCTTGAGTACTTTATCTCTACTCACGGTGCACGTAAAGGTCTTGCGGATACCGCTCTTAAAACTGCCGATGCTGGTTATTTAACCAGAAGATTGGTCGACGTTGCTCAGGATGTGATCATCACTGAAAACGACTGTGGAACTTTAAGAGGAACAGAAATTACTCCATTAAAGAAAAACGACGAAATCGTAGAGAGACTTTCTGAAAGAATCTTAGGTAGAGTTTCTCTTCACAATGTTTACGATCCGGAAACAGATGAAGTAATCGCTTATGCTGATGATTTGATTAATGAAGCTTTAGCGAAAAAAATCGAAGCTGCAGGAATTGAAGCAGTGGAAGTTCGTTCACCGCTTACTTGTGAAACCAAGAAAGGAATCTGTGCGAAATGTTATGGTAGAAACTTGGCAACAGGTAAGCCAATCCACATGGGTGAGGCAGTAGGAGTTATCGCAGCACAATCCATCGGGGAACCGGGAACTCAGTTAACATTGAGAACCTTCCACCAAGGGGGTACTGCAGGAAACATCTCAGAAAACCCATCGATTGTTGCACGTCGCGACGGTATCGTGGAAATGGACGAGGTGAGAACGGTAACTTCGGAAAACGAAGAAGGCGTAAAAGCTGAAATCCTTGTTTCTCGTTCAACAGAATTCCGTTTAGTAGCTGATAACGCTGCGAGAACACCGCTGATGATTGCTAACGTTCCTTACGGTTCTGAATTATTAGTAAAACCTGGTGATAAAGTGAAAAAAGGGGATACCATTGCGAAATGGGATCCATATAACGCGGTAATCATTGCCGAATCTGCCGGTAAAGTAGAGTATGAAGACATCATCCAAGGGATCTCATTCCAATTGGAAATCGATGAGCAAACTGGTTTCGAAGAGAAAGTAATTTCTGAATCTAGAAACAAGAAAGCCGTACCAACCTTGAAAGTTGTAGATTCAAAAGGAGTTGAACAAAAAGCATATAACCTTCCGGTTGGTGCCCACCTTATGGTAAATGACGGGGAAAAAATTAAGGCGGGTAAAGTCTTAATCAAAATCCCAAGAAAATCTGCGAAAGCAGGGGATATCACAGGAGGTCTTCCACGTGTTACCGAACTTTTCGAAGCAAGAAATCCATCGAACCCTGCAGTAGTTACAGAAATCGACGGGGTAGTTTCTTACGGAAAAATCAAGCGTGGTAACCGTGAATTGATTGTGGAAGCAAAAACCGGAGAAATCTCTAAATACTTGGTAAAACTTTCTAACCAGATCCTTGTTCAAGAAAATGACTTCGTTACTGCTGGTTCGCCACTTTCCGACGGATCTATCACTCCGGACGATATCCTGAAAATCAAAGGGCCAACTGCGGTTCAGGAATATTTGGTAAATGAAATTCAGGAGGTTTACCGTCTTCAAGGGGTAAAAATCGATGATAAACACTTCGAAATTATCGTAAGACAGATGATGACCAAAGTCAACATTGTGGATGGCGGTGATACCCAATTCCTTGAAGGTGCATTAGAACATAAATTCGATTTCTTGGAAGAAAATAACCGTGTATTCGGATTAAAAGTGGTAACAGATGCTGGTGATTCAAAAGAATTTAAGCCAGGACAAATGATTACTGCTAGAGAACTAAGAGACGAAAACTCTAAACTGAAACGTGAAGATTTAGAATTAGTACAAGTGCGTGAAGCATTACCTGCAACAGCAACCCCTGTATTACAAGGGATCACTAGAGCAGCGCTCCAAACCAAATCCTTCATGTCGGCAGCTTCCTTCCAGGAAACTACAAAAGTTCTCAACGAGGCAGCGGTATCCGGAAAAGTAGATTACCTGACAGGTCTGAAAGAAAACGTAATTGTAGGTCACAGAATTCCTGCAGGTACCGGTCTTAAGGATTATCAAAATATAATAGTAGGGTCTAAAAAAGAATTTGAAGACTTGAACTAATAATATTTTAGACAATAGAACTCAGATTTCAGTTATTCATTTCCTGAAGTCTGAGCTCTAAAGTCTAAAATTTTTTTATATTTACCATTCAATATTTAATATTTATAATTTCACAAAATGGACAACAACCAAAACAACGACCAAAACAACATCAACATCAACTTAAACGAGATGATCGCAGCAGGTGTTTACTGTAACCTAGCTTTAGTTAATCATTCTCCTTCAGAATTTGTAGTAGATTTTATCCAATTGATGCCGGGTGTGCAACAAGCTAACGTTCGTTCAAGAGTAATCTTGGCACCTTTGCATGCAAAAAGAGTATTGAATGCTTTACAACAAAATGTTGCAAACTATGAGCAACAATTTGGCGAAATTAAAGAGGTTGAGCCTTTCGTAGTAGGTCAAAACAACGTTCAGGCATAAGCCAAAGCGTTTTGCAAAATACAGATCCCAACTTCACGGTTGGGATTTTTTTTTACATGGAAATGGATAATAATTTAATTTTCGTAAAAGGGACATTTTAATAAGGATTACCGCAAAATTAAGAATGGCGCGCAGATTTATTGCAGAAAGTTGTTGCGGCTGGTGAAAATTTCAAAAAGAAACCGTCCTAAAACTTGGAGCGCGCTACTATCGCGATATAAAATCTCACCCTTAGAACTTCTCAGTTAAATATTTCCAATAGCGTTTAGGCAACCATTGAATGTGAAGTTTTGTGTTTTTTCTTTCGACAATATTGGTTTTGAAAAAATAACGTTGCCATAATTTCTGGTATTTCTTTTCTTCATCGTGGTGAAGGCTTTGCGAATTTCTTATCATTAAAATTTGATCTTCTTCCGGATAAAAAAAATCTGCGTTTATCAAGTCATAAAAGATTCCGTAATTTCTTTTCAAGTCGAAAATCATCCATTTCTGATCTTGATATCGATTTTTAAAATGATTTAATACCAAAGGCAATACATTAAAATCGGGCTCTACTTTTGAAAAATAAACATCATCCTTTAATTTTTCAAAACGGACAAAGGCTGTCATTCGGTGTTTTTCCCTGCCCACACTTTTACAGATTTTAGAAATTTCTAAAATATCCGGGTTTCCATAATCCTGCAGCACATTTTCATTAGGATATTTCAGCGAGTGTTTCACCGCACTTAGAATCAGTCTTTCACGGTCTTTTCTTTCGGAAAGATAAACCCATAGTAAATTTTTGATGCCCTCCTTGCCTAAATTTTTCTCCAATCTTTGCAGCACGCGATCCGCTTTATCATTTTGGGGAATCACTTCGTGCACTTCAGCAAAGAAATTTTCCTGGTGATAGTTTGATGAACTGATGATTTCTGCGTCCCTAAATTTATATTCGAAAATTTCGAAAATTGCGGTCAGCAAACCTTCAAAACTTCCGTTATAAAGCAGGATGTTCATATTTTAAAATAAACTAAGCTGTTGTGAAAATGGATTTTGAAATTTGGACTTCATTCCGGAAAGTAAAATTTTTCTCAAATTTTGCTCATCAATCAAGCGGTTGAAAATATTTTCACTTTCAAACTCCACAAAATATTTGGCTCTGTTTACAGCGACCCCCATTTTTTGGAGATGTTCCAACGTAAGTTTCTGGAATTTTCTGGCCATCAAAATTTTACCGGTCGATTTTGTACCAATTCCAGGAACGCGCAAAATCATCTCTTTCGGCGCGGTGTTGATGTTCACAGGGAAATGCTCGCGATTTCTTAGCGCCCATGCTAGTTTTGGATCCACTTCCAGATCAAGAAACGGATTATTTTTATCTAAAATTTCATCGGCACCAAATCCATAGAAACGCATCAGCCAATCCGCCTGATATAAGCGGTTTTCCCGGAGAATGGGAACCTGAGAATGGATCGAAGGAAGGCGGCTGTCTTCCAAAACTGGTACATAGCCTGAGTAATAAACGCGTTTTAGATTAAAGTTTTGGTAAAAATGATTGGCTACCTTTATGATTTTTAAATCGGTTTCGTTGGTAGCTCCCACGATCATCTGTGTAGATTGACCGGCAGGTGCGAATTTCGGAATTTTTTTAAATATTTTTCTTTCGTCTTTATACAAAATCAATTCATTTTTAACAAAATCCATCGGCTTAATCATTTCTGCGTGGGATTTGTCGGGAGCCAATAGTTTCAGCCCTTGCTCAGTCGGAATTTCGATATTAATGGAAAGGCGGTCAGCATATAGCCCTGCCTCCTTCATCAGCTCTTCGCTAGCTCCAGGAATTGATTTTAGATGGATATAACCATTGAAACGATGCTCCGTGCGTAATTTCTTGGCAACACGAACCAAACGTTCCATGGTGGTGTCTGCATCTTTGAAAATTCCTGAACTTAAAAAAAGACCTTCAATATAATTTCTGCGGTAAAAATTGATGGTTAAATCCACAACTTCTTCCACCGTGAAAGCGGCGCGTTTAATGTCGTTTGATTTTCGAGAAACACAATATGCACAATCAAAAATACAGTGATTAGTCAACAAAATTTTAAGCAAGGAAACGCATCTCCCATCTTCGGTGTAGGAATGACAAATACCAGAAGCATGACTATTTCCTAAACCTCCATTGTTTTTACGGTTTCCTCCACTTGAAGAGCAGGAAACATCGTACTTTGCAGCATCTGCAAGTATTTCCAATTTTTCCTGAATGCGTGAGAAATCCATTATATTATGTTAAATTAAACAAACAAATTTAAAAAAAAATGATGAAAAAGAGTAGGTTTTAAATCATAAAATTTAAATTATTTTTAAAAAAAATCCCATCCGAAGATGGGAATAATTGGTTGTCGAAGAGGGGTCTTAAAGTGGAACCATCTCCGTAACTTCCACATCGTATCCACCGACCAATGGCTTTTGATTCACGTTTTGTGTGATCACTCGGAATTTTGTAATTCCCAAATTCTTTAGGATCTGGGTTCCAATTCCGTAATCGTGGAAATTAGAAGCTAAAGTAGGTCTTTTCTCCTGCCCATCTTGGAAATCGATAAACTGTTGCAACTTTCTCAAGGTGTTTTCAGCGTTTGATACATTGTTGATGAATATGATTGCACCTTTTCCTTCGTCATTAATCATTTTCGTGATTTTTTCTAGCAAAGGTTTTTCACCGGAAGAAAGTCTGTTGAGCACATCAAAATAAGAATTAGATGCCTGCACCCGCACCAAAACGGGTTCATTTGCAACCCAGGTGCCTTTGGTTAAAGCAAAATGGATCTGGTCTGTGCTGGTTTCTTTAAATGCATAAAAATCATAGTCGCCATAGAAGGTTTTCACTTTCCGCTCTTCGATACGTTCGATCAAATCGCCTTTTTTCAGTTGATAATGAATAAGATCCTCGATGGAAATAATTTTCAAATCATGTTTTTTTGCCAACTCTACCAATTCCGGAAGACGAGCCATTGATCCATCATCGTTCATAATTTCACAAATGACGCCTCCTTCTTTCAGGCCTGCTAATTTGGTGAGATCAATTGCTGCTTCAGTGTGACCGGCTCTTTTCAGTACGCCACCTTTTTTGGCTCTCAACGGGAAAATATGACCAGGCCTCATAAAATCGGTAGGTTTAGTATTTTCGTCCATCAATGCTAAAATGGTTTTGCTGCGGTCGCTTGCCGAAATACCGGTAGAAACGCCTTCTCCTAAAAGATCTACAGAAACAGTAAATGCGGTTTCTTTCGGATCGCTGCTTCGGGTTACCATGATATCAAGCCCTAGTTCATCACATCTTTTTTCAGGCAGTGGAGTGCAAATAAGCCCTCTTCCGTAGATCGTCATAAAGTTGATGATTTCCGGAGTGGTCAATTCTGCTGCGGATAAAAAATCGCCCTCGTTTTCACGGTTCTCGTCATCTACTACGATGATTATTTTTCCGTTTCTCAGGTCTTCTATTGCTTCTGGAATAGTATTAAGTTGAATATCTGACATTTTACTTTTTTAGATGGTGCAAAGATACTGAGTTTTAAGAAAGTGACAAGGTTAAATTGGGCATGGATTCCAAAAAAGCGCTCGCAGATTTTACAGATTGAGCAAATTAAAATTGGAATCGATCCGCTATATCAGCTGAATCCGCGAGAGATTTTTATGAGTTTTAGAACATTCCGTCGACTACGTTTTTGATGATTTCGTAAGATTTCAAACGCGCCTCTTCATCAAAGATGTGGGAAGTAATCATCAATTCTTCCACCTGAAAAGCTTCCTGAAAACTACTCAATTTGGAGGTAAGCGTTTCCGGATCTCCGATAAAACTGTAATGCAACATTTTCAAAACATGAGCTTTTTCCATCGGGTTCCATACATCATCGATATCGTCGACCGGAGGTGAATAGGGCTTTCTATCGTTTCTAATGATGTTGAGGAAAGCTTGATACAGTGTTGTTGCTAATTTCTTCGCTTCTTCGTCGGTTTCCGAAGCAATTCCGTTCACGCATGCAATAATATAGGGTCGAGGGAATTTCTCGCTCGGTTTGTAATTTTCTCTATAAATCTGAAAAGCATGAACCATCATATCCGGAGCGAAATGTCCGGCGAACGCATAAGGCAAGCCCATTTCCGCCGCCAGCCAAGCGCTGTCGGTGCTCGATCCCAAAATATAAATCGGGATATCGCAACCTTCACCGGGTATCGCTCTTACCAAACTCGAGGCATTTTCTACCGAGAAATATTGCTGCAATTCCTGTATTTGCCTCGGAAATTGTTCATTGATGATCATCGGATTTCTTCCTAAAGCTTTGGCTGTTAAACCATCCGTTCCGGGAGCTCGCCCAACGCCGAGATCGATTCTTCCCGGGAATAAGCTTTCCAGAGTTCCAAATTGTTCGGCGATCACAAGCGAACTATGATTGGGGAGCATTACACCACCGGATCCTACACGGATTTTTTCGGTTCCGTTGGCGATAAATCCTATTAATACAGAGGTTGCAGAACTGGCAATGCTCGCCATGTTGTGATGTTCGGCAAGCCAAAATCGTTTATAACCAAGTTTTTCTGTGTGCTTTGCTAAGGTTAAACTCTCGTGGAAAGAGTCGTGTATGGTTTTATTTTGTTTTACGGGAGCTAAATCCAGAACCGATAATTCGAATCTTTTCATTATGATTTTTATATTTAATTAAAGCATTACAAAAGTACGTTCTTTGCTACAGCAATTTCGCTTCTAGTGATATTTAAAACAAATTATAAAGATATTTTAAAACTATCTATCAATTTTTATTGAAATTTGCGTTACATAGAAAATATAAAAATGCAGAGATTTGTTATTGTCATGTTCTTGATTTTAAGTTTCAAAATATTTTCGCAAACTACTGCGGTGATCGTTTCGCCACAGGATTTTAATTTCCCGAAAATAAAATCTTCCATTACGATGCCAGTGAAAATCCCGCTGTCCGAGATTGGCAATATCATCAATGCTTCGGTAAAAGATTTGATTTTTGAAGACAGTTCCTTCACTGATAATAACAATGATCAGTTTAAAGTAAAAGTTTGGAAAACTCGCCCCATAAGATTAGTCGGCGGAACGCAGCAGAATTTATTAATTGAAGTTCCTCTTAAAATTTGGGTGGAAAAAGGCATTGGAACTTTTGGGGTTTACAGCTATCAACAAACGACTTTCGAAACGGTGATGTATTTTAATATGCAACTGACCTTCAATAATAATTGGAAAATGACAACCCAAACCTCGCCGATGGGTTTCAAATGGGTGAAAAAACCGGTTTTGGATTTCGGAAGAATTCAGGTGCCGATTACTTCTTTGGTGGAAGAAAGTTTAAAGAAACAACAAGCCGATTTCTGCAAAACCATTGATGAAATGATGCTTGCTCAGCTAAATTTTCAGCAGTATGCGGTAATGGCGTGGAACCAGTTTGCTCAACCTTTCCAAATTTCGGAGGAGTACAATACTTGGCTGAAAATTACTCCCGTAAGTGTGAATGTTACGCCGCTGGTTTTTTATGGCAATCAAATCGAAGCCAATATTGGGATTGATGCTTTTTCGGAAACTTTTACCGGACAAAGACTTGCTGCAACGCCTTTAATCAAGTCGATTGCGAATTTTAATTTTGTGCAGACATTGCCACAGAAATTTCTTCTGCAAACCACCGCCAATATTCCATTTACTGAAGCCACGAAAATTGCGGAACAGCTGTTTTTAGGGAAAGAATTCGATTTGCGGGACGGAAAATCCAAAATTAAAATCAATGCCGTGAAAGTATATGCTGAAATGGGAAGGGTGATGATTGAAACCACTACCGAAGGTGCGGTAAATGGGATTTCCTATATTTCCGGAGTTCCTGTTTACGACGATACCCTTCGAAAAATTGTTTTAAGAGACACCAAATTTAAGTTGAAGACCAAAAATATTCTTCAGAAAACCGCCACCTTGCTTTTTCAGAACAAAATCGTCACAATGATTGAACATGAATACGGAATTCCAACTGCCGAATTAGAAGATGCATCAAAAAAAAGTATCGAAGAAACTTTTAATAAAGAATATTATAAAGGACTGAAAATGGAAGGTAAGGTGTTCAATATCAAGCCGACACAAATTTTACTTTACCCAAATGGCATCACCGCGGTGGTGAATACCGAAGCCGAGATGAAACTGCGGATTCAAGGAATGTAACTGTTTTTCAAAATTTGTTTTTTACTTTTTAAAAAAATGTTATATTTGCAAACCCAAATGGTTCTTTGGCCGAGTGGTTAGGCAGTGGTCTGCAACACCATCTACAGCGGTTCGAATCCGCTAGGAACCTCCATTAAGCAAGTCTCTGAATTTCAGATGCTTGCTTTTGTTTTTTGATATAATTTATTATTTTTAACGTTTCTTTAACACTGCTTTGGTTTCGTTTTTGGCGTACGTTCATTATTAAATTTAAAGTTATGAAAGCAATTATCAATACAAAAGCACAAAATAAATCTACTTTTGGTTTTAAAAATATAGTTGTAGCAGGTTTTGCATCGGTTTTGATGATTACGGCTTGTACAAAAGATAATACCGTTGCAGAAAAATCTTTGGAGCAACAAAAAATGGAATTTCAATCCAGACAGTTGGAGATTGAGAAACAAAAATTAGCCATCGAAAAAGAAAAAATGGCCTATGAAACTCAGAGAAAAGCAGATAGTATTGCTGAGGTAAATAATGCAAAAACTCAGGCTGCTGCAGCAAAACCTCAAGTAATCAGAGAGACCAAAACGGTTTATGTGAATAATACACCGAGATCATCAAGCTCAAGTTCGAATTCAGAAACTTATGCTGGAACTTCTCAAGGAACAACTACTTCTCAGAAGCAAGGGATGAGTAAAGCTGCTAAAGGAACGATTATCGGTACTGTAGGTGGTGCTGCCGCTGGTGCGATTATTAGTAAAAAGAATCGTGCTGCAGGTGCAGTAATTGGTGGTATCGTAGGTGGTGCCACAGGTTACACCATCGGTAGAGCTGGAGATCGAAAAGACGGAAGAGTACAGTAACGGAAAATCCCCGGACGATATAATTAAAAGATTGCTTATTTTTAAGCAATCTTTTTTTATGTTGTATATTTTCTTCTCGATGGTGGTTCTTCTTCCCGTTTTTGCGGGTTGGGGACAACTCTTCCGGAAAATTGCAGGAGAACTATTCAGCGGAATTGCAGGGCAGTTATTTACCGGAATTTTTGCGGTTTCGTTGGTTTGGGCTATTACTGCTTTCTTTTTTCCTCTTAATCTTAAAGTGGAATTAATCACCATCATTATTGGGTTGATGGGATTTTTTTATTATAAAATCTACACTCAGTTTTGGAGTTTTTATCGTGAATCTCCGCCTGCATTTTTCGTGATTTTATTGTTCACCATTTTCTTTGGTTCGTATTATCCTTTCATTCTCGATCACTTTGGATATTACGTTCCTACAGTCAAATGGCTTTCGGAATTCGGATTGGTCAAGGGAATTTCCAATCTCGATCCTACTTTGGGACAAATGTCGGCGTGGCACGTTTTGCAAGCCGGCTTTTCCAATTTTTCCGATCCTTTTCTTCGGCTGAATACTGTTCTTTTGATTATGTATTCGATTTATATTTTTGAAAAAAAATCATGGATTCATCTGGTTTTCTTGCCATTCTTATTTCTGTTCGCTCAATCTCCGAGTCCAGATTTGCCGGTGATTGTTTTGTCTCTAATGCTCCTCAATGAAATATTAAACACAAATAAAAATGCCATACTTCTTTTCGCTTTTTCGGCAATTATTTTCTTTATTAAACCGACGATGATTTGGCTACCCATCGCTGTTTTTCTGTATGCAGTGATGGTTCTGAAATCGAAAATTACATTCATTATTCCTGGAATTTTCATTTTAGTTTTAATGAGCGTTAAAAACATTTTGGTGTTCGGATTTCCCATTTTCCCGGTACAGTTTCTGGATTTTGGATTCGATTGGAAACCGAATGCTGTTCTTTTAGCCAATTCCGCAGAAATGGCGTTGCTCAAAACCTTTGATTTGCAATATTCTTATCAGGAGATTCAGGAATTTTCTTTTTTTGATTTCGCTAAAAATTGGTTTTTTTTAAAAGGAATTAAAGGAAATATTCATCAGCTTTTTGTGCTGAGTTTATCGGTGTTCATGATTTTTGCGATCCGAAAAAATTTAAAAATAGTTTGGATTATTTTCTTTTCGTTAATGATTAAAAGCGTTGTGGTATTGCTCTTTTCTGCGCAATATCGTTTTTTTCTAGATGTATTTTTTGCCGTGTTTTTTGTAATTTTTTTTCAATGGTTTTCAAAGAAAAATTCTTTGAGGGTTTTCTTTGTTTTATCATTTATTACAGGAATATTTTTTACATTCCCTAAACTTACAAAATCGGTTTTTCCGAGTTTTAACTTGGGGTATTTTATGACAGGGTTTACCGAAAATCAATGGTTAAAACCAGCAAGTTACGAACTGCAGAAATATAAAACCTACCAATTAGGAAACTTGAAATTCAACGTCGTGCAACAATATCCCTTTAGTTTTGATACACCTTTACCTGCGATTTCCCCGTATTTTCTTCAAAAAGATTTAGAAGCAGGAATTTTTCCACAAATGCAAGGTCAAACTTTAAAGGAAGGTTTTATTTGGAGAAAAATGAGTGAGGAGGAAAAAATTCAACTTCAAAAAATAATCAGCAGTTTCCCACCCGAATATCTCCGCTGAAAACATCAACCTTTACCTTTCTGTATGGGCTATTTCGCAACTTTTAATTAACTTTGTATCATGTTCAATTTAGGAAATTTTCTTACCCTTTCTACCTTTGGCGAAAGCCACGGCCTCGCTTACGGCGGAATCATTAATAATTTTCCTGCAGGTTTGGAGGTAGATTTAGATGCGATACAGCATCAGCTCGATCGCAGAAAACCCGGTCAGTCAGCTATTGTAACGCAACGAAAAGAAAGCGATACCGTGAAGTTTCTGTCCGGAATATTTGATGGAAAAACTACCGGAACGCCGATCGGATTTACCATAGAAAACGAAAATCAAAAATCAAAAGATTACGACCATATTGCTCAAGCTTATCGTCCGAGTCATGCTGATTTTACTTATGATCAAAAATTCGGAATCCGAGATTTTCGCGGTGGCGGCAAATCTTCAGCGCGAGAAACGGTCAATTGGGTAGTAGCAGGAAGTTTGGCGAAACAGCTTCTGCCCGAAAATGTGGAAATTAATGCTTATGTTTCTTCCGTCGGTGAAATTTTTTGTGAAAAACCATATCAGGATTTAGATTTTTCTAAAACCGATTCCAACGATGTTCGCTGTCCGGATGCAGAAACTGCTGAAAAAATGATTGCGAGAATTAAAGAAATTAAAAAGGAAGGCAATACCATTGGCGGAACAATAACCTGTGTGATTAAAAATCTTCCGGTCGGAATTGGCGAACCGGTTTTCGGAAAATTACAAGCAGAACTGGCGAAAGCGATGATGAACATTAATGCTGCCAAAGGTTTCGAATACGGAAGCGGTTTTTGTGGCGCGAAAATGACCGGCAAAGAACATAACGATTTATTTAATCCCGATTTCTCTACGAAAACGAATCTTTCAGGCGGAATTCAAGGGGGAATTTCCAATGGGATGGACGTGTATTTTCGGGTAGCTTTCAAACCGATTGCGACCATCTTGCGACCGCAAGAAAGTATAGATAAAGATGGAAATTCTGTCACGGTAGAAGGAAAAGGAAGACACGATCCTTGCGTTTTGCCAAGAGCAGTTCCTATTGTGGAAAACCTGACCGCTTTTGTCCTTGCGGACTTGTTTTTGATTAATCGTTTGCGAAGAATTTAATTTCAAAAGCAAAAAATCAACCTATTTTAATTAAGAGAATATGGAAAAATATTGGGAAAATGCAATGACTTTTGATGAGTACATGCAAGTAGCAAAACAACGGGCAGAAAACCCTGCGGAAGGCGATCATTACAAAGATTATTACGAACTAGGATTGCAAAGAATGGAGCGAACACTGAAAACTTTCAAAGCAAATCCCGAAATGTTGGAAAAATTGAAATCTAAAAATTTCGATGGAAAAGTTTTAATTATTTCGGAACCTTGGTGTGGTGATGCAAGTGCGACTGTTCCTGCGGTTTCTCAGTTTTTTGCTGCAGCCGGAATAGAGGTGAAAATCTTTTTAAGAGATTCCGATCCGTCTTTAATCGATCAGTTTTTAACCAATGGAACGCAATCGATTCCTAAGATTATATTGCTTAATTCTGACTTTTCGGTGAAGAATGTTTGGGGTCCTCGCCCGGAATACGGCACGCAATTGCTCAAAAAATTCAAAGAAAATGAGGAAACGTATCCTCGTGAAGAATTTTATAATGATTTGCAAGTATATTATTCGAAAAATCGTGGTGCAGATGCTATCGAAGAAATGATCAATTTAGTTTAAGATGAAATTTTTAAGACAAAACCTTTTTTATATCATTGCCGCGGCGGTTATTGCGGTGCTTTACCTTTTTCCTTCCGTTAAACTGAAGCTCAAGGATCTTTTTTTTCCGGTTGCAGCGATAGAAAATGCAATTACGTTGCAGGATTCGGATATGGATATTCAACTCAAAGGAATCAACGTTGCCAGTACCAACCTGAAAAATTTTAAAGGAAATAAATTGATTTTACTGAATTTTTGGGGAACTTGGTGTCCACCGTGTCGGGAAGAGTGGCCAACCATTCAAAAACTTTATGATACCAAAAAGGATAAAGTGGATTTTGTGCTGATAGCAATGCAGGATGAAGAGGCTGCGGTGGTGAAATTCTTGAAAGAAAATAATTATACTGTTCCGGTTTATATCGCTCAAAGTCCGATTTCCAATAATGTTTTGCCTAAAGTTTTTCCAACTACTTTCTTACTCGATAAAAATGGAAGAATTCTTCTGAAAGAGGACGCTTCGAAAGACTGGAATAGCAAATCTGTACACGATTTTATTGATAATGTCACGAAATAATATTTAACAGATATTACGAAATTGTGGTATAGAATTTGAAAAATATATAGCGTTTTAAAATAATCAAACACAAACATGAAATTATCAAAAATAGCACTTGCTAAAGAAGCCTTTAAACACAAGGGATTCATCAAGAAAATACCGGTAATCGCCAGGATGATTAAATCGGTAATGTCAAAAGGTGGTTACAAACCCGAATACAAAAACGTGATTCTTCCCGGATTGGTGTTCGTTTACCTTATATCTCCATTGGATATTTTGCCCGATTGGATTCCGGTGATCGGAGTTTTAGACGATTTGGCGCTATTGGCTCTCGCAATTCCCATGTTGATTTCCGAAGCTGAAAAATTTGTAGCTTGGGAAGCACAATTAAAGAATAATAAACAGATTTCCGAAGCTGAAATCATCAGTTAATAAAGATTCATTTATTAAGAGTCGCTAAGAAAACTTGGCGACTTTTTTCTTGTTAAATTTTCTGGAATTGGCAACCAGCTCTTTTTATTCAAAAAAAATCAGGAAATTTGCACCAATGAAAAAACTCATCTCCATTGTAGGAACCACCGGAATTGGCAAAACCAAACTCGCCATTGAATTAGCGAAATATTTCGACACAGAGATTGTTTCCTGCGATTCCCGACAGTTTTTCAGAGAGATGAAAATCGGTACCGCAATGCCGACTCGCGAAGAATTGGCACAGGCAACCCATCATTTTATAGGCAATCTTTCGGTGGAAGATTACTACTCCATCGGGCAATTTGAAAGGGAAGCGATTGCAAAGATTGAAGAGTTATTCACTAAAAATGATGTGGTTATCATGGTTGGTGGGAGTATGATGTACGAGAAAGCGGTGATTCAAGGATTGAATGATTTGCCGGAAGCGAATGAAGGGAATCAAAAAAGGCTGGAACAAATTTTTAACGAAGAAGGAATTGAGAGTGTACAAAAAATCCTTGAAAAATTAGATCCTGAATATTTTAACATCGTAGATAAAGATAATCCCAGACGACTTTTCCGGGCTATCGATGTGATTTGGCAAACCGGAAAAACTTATACCGAAAATATTTCTGTGCAGCTAAATCAGCGGAATTTTGAGATTCTTAGAATCGGAATTTCCGCGCCTCGCGAAACGATTTATGAAAGAATTAACCGGCGTGTGGATGTTATGTTGGCTAATGGATTGATTGACGAAGCGCGTTCACTGATTGATTTTCGAAAGCATGTTGCCTTGCAGACCGTTGGATATTCCGAACTTTTCAAGTATTTTGATGGAGAATGGAGTTTGGATTTTGCGGTGGAAGAAATCAAGAAAAATTCCCGACGATTTGCCAAACGCCAACTAACTTGGTATCGCAAAGAAACCAACATCCATTGGGTGAATTTTGAAAATTCAGTGCAAGAATCCTTATCTTTGTTGAGAAATTTAAACATCAAATCTAAAAATATTTAAAATGGCAAATACTCCTTCCAATATGCTTGAACTGGGCACTAAAGCTCCATTTTTCGAACTTCCAAATCCTTCGCATTCCAATGAATTGCAAAACCTTGATGAGTCGAAAGGCGAAAAGGGAACCCTTGTGATTTTTATGTGTAACCACTGTCCGTTTGTGTTGCATGTGATCGATAAACTCGCGGAATTATACGAAGATTATCAGGAGAAAGGTATAGAATTTATTGCGATCAATTCCAATGATACCGAAAAATATCCAGCAGATTCACCTTTGAAAATGGCGGAATTTCAGGTGGAAAGAAAATTTGATTTTCCTTATCTTTTTGATGAAAGCCAAGCGATTGCTAAAGCCTATGATGCAGCTTGTACCCCCGATTTCTTCTTCTTCGATGAAAAACTGGATCTCGTTTACCGCGGACAAATGGATGATTCCAGACCGGGAAATCAAAAGGAAGTTACCGGCGAAGATTTAATTATCGCTTTCGAAAATCTGCTCGCAGGCGAACCACAAGAAGAACTGCAAAGACCAAGCATGGGTTGCGGAATTAAGTGGAAATAATTTTCAGCATAGAAACAAAAAACGCATCTTCGGATGCGTTTTCTTATTTAAAGAAAGGGTTGTAAGTTTTCTCAAACCCAATTGTGGTCGGGTTTCCATGTCCGCTGTACACCTTGGTTTCGTCATCCAATACGAATAATTTTGTTTGAATGCTTTCTATTAATTGTTCATAATTTCCTTTGTAAAGATCAGTTCTTCCGATACTTCCTTCGAATAATACATCTCCGGAAATCATCAGCTTTTCAGCCTCCGAATAGTAGGCAACGCTTCCCGGTGAATGTCCTGGAACGTGCAGGATTTTCAAGGAATCTTCATCTAGTTTCACGATTTCATTTTCTTTTATAAATTGAATGGTACCTTCAAATGGTTTAAAGAAAAAACCAAAACGGTTCGCATCCATAGGATTACGGTCGAGAATTTCCTTTTCAATTTCGTGCAATAATACCGGAACTTTGTATAAATCATACATTTTTTGCAAACCCAATACATGGTCGATATGCGCATGCGTGAGCAATATATTCTGGATTTTCAACCCTTGGTTTTCAATAAATTGTTGTAAAGCAGTAGTTTCAGCATCGGTGAAATTTCCCGGATCGATGAGGTATGCATTTTTATTTTCATTAAAAACTACATAAGTGTTTTCCGAAAAAGGATTGAAGGTAAAGGATTTTATATGAAGCATAAATGATGTTTTTGAAAGTTCAAAAATACGCTTTTGTACAACATTTTTCAGTGAGTGGCAACAAAACGTCGTTATTTTCGTTATTTTCGTAGTGATGAAATTTTTACCTTTTCTTTTTTTGATGTTTTTTTGCTCGGTTTTGGGGCAAGATATCCGAAGTATTCAATTGTTTAATCCGCAAACCAATGATGAAACTCCTGTGATTGGCTTTAATGAACAGCTGATTTTAAAGTTTGATGATCTTTCCAATGGAAGCAATATATATCGATATACCCTGAAACATTACGACCGAAATTGGAAGGAAGACGGACTTTTCTTTACCGAATATGCCTCCGGAAGTCTCACTGCGTTGATCGATCAATTTGAATATTCTTTCAATACGAATCAGCCGTACACGCATTATACCTTAGCGTTTCCGAATGATAAAATTCGCCCGAAAATTTCGGGGAATTTTGAAATTATTGTTTATCTGGATTCAGAAAATAAACCGCTTTTTACCAAGCGTTTTTCTGTTGTGGAAGATGGAGCGAATGTGGCTGTTGCGATTAGCAGAATTTCGGATGCGCGCCGTCCGGAGATCAACCAGAGGGTAGAAGTGCAAGTCGTTGGGAACAACGCTTCGTTGCTGCAAAATATCAATTCTGTCAGTTTAAATATTTTACAAAATAACAACCAGAATATGGTAATCACCAACCAAAAACCGAGTTCAGTATTGGGAAATCGAATTCTTTTCCAGCAAATGAGTTTGGTTTTTCCGGGAAATAATGAGTTTTATTATTTTGATAACAAAAAGATGAATCACGCTTTTGATATGGTTGCCGGAGCAGAAACAGTGGATGGAGTGAATCATACCTACTTGCATCCCGTATGGGCTTTTCCGCTAAATTATCAATACCAACCCGATGTGAATGGCGCTTTTTATTTCCGACGAAGCGATTTGGGAATAGAGCGTGATGCCAAT
The DNA here is from genome assembly GCA_001403755.1 of Chryseobacterium senegalense. Taxonomy (GTDB): domain Bacteria; phylum Bacteroidota; class Bacteroidia; order Flavobacteriales; family Weeksellaceae; genus Kaistella; species Kaistella senegalense. The sequence continues at coordinate 364,765 of CYUH01000015.1, forward strand.
CGGGAAGCTGATTATTCTTGGGTATATTTCGCATTAGATTCTGAAAAAACAGATAAGAAAATTTACGTTTTGGGTGGTTTCAACGATTTTGTTCCAAGCAAAGAAAGCGAAATGTATTATGACGAAAATGCTAAAAAATACATTGCAAAAATTTACTTGAAACAAGGATTTTATAATTATATTCTCGCAACACAAAACCAAGATGGACGTTTAAATTTCGGAGAAATCAACGGAAATTTCTGGCAAACCGAGAATTTGTACCAAGCGTTCTTATATTATCAACCGTTCGGCAGAAATTACGATGGCCTCCTTGGTTACGGTGAGTTTCGAACTCCGGTGCGGTAATTTAAACCAAATAAAATTCATCCAGTTTTTCCTCACAAAGCGTTTTCACCACGTCGATCCAGCGATCTTCATCATTCAAGCATGGGATGTAATGGAAGTTTTCGCCACCTGCGTGTAGGAATTCTTCTTTACCCTCCACCGAAATTTCCTCTAATGTTTCGAGGCAATCGGAAACGAAGGCCGGACAAACAATGGCGAGATTCTTTATACCTTTTTTAGGCAAGTTCTCTAACGTTTCATCGGTGTAGGGCTCCATCCACTTGTCTTTTCCTAACCGTGATTGGAAAGAAACAATAGTTTTTTCTTTTGCGATATTTAGTTTTTCAATCACCAATTCAGTGGTTTTGAAGCACTGATGGCGGTAGCAAAACTGATGACTCGGATTGGATTCGCGTGAGCAGCAATCGTTGAGATTACACGTTTTTGTAGGATCGGTTTTGTAGATATGTCTTTCAGGAACCCCGTGATAAGAAAACTGCAGTGCATCGAAATTTTCGGGAAGTTTCTCGCGGATGCTTTCGGTGAGACAATCGATATAAATATCGCGATTGTAAAATGGCTGCACGTAATTTATTTTCACTTGTGGGAAATGTTTCTTGCGCACTTCTTCGGCTTTATCTACCACGGTTTCCGTAGTGCTCATCGCGTATTGTGGATATAGCGGAAACAAAACAATTTCAGTAACGCCCTGTTCTGTCAATTTTCGAATTCCAGTTTCGATACTTGGTTCAGCGTATCGCATCCCAATTTCTACTGGAAGCTCCACTAACTTTTGCAACTTACGCTGGATTTTCTGCGTAATAACGATCAGCGGTGATCCTTCATCCGTCCAAACCGTTTTATAAGCAGCTGCAGATTTTGGCGGTCGGGTATTCAAGATGATTCCCTGCACTAAAAGCGAACGGAAAAACCATCGGTAATCGATCACTTTTTCATCCATTAAAAACTCATCGAGATAATCTTTAACGTCCTTAACGTCTGTAGATTTTGGAGAGCCGAGATTAACGAGTAATATTCCTTTCTTTGACAAAATATTTATTTTTTTAATTAAACGATGAAAAACATTAATGTTGATTGGTACAGGGATTAATTTCCAATTTCTGTGAATGATGACCTTTATTATCCATTCACGGCTTCCACATTTTCTACCAATTCCGGGAGAAACTGTTTCAAAACGTTTTCAATACCACCTTTCAAGGTCGCTGTGGAACTTGGACATCCGGAACATGCGCCCTGCAAAAGCATTTTAGCGGTTTTGGTTTCCGAAACGTATTCGATTAAGGAGATTTTTCCACCATCGCCTTCAACTGCTGGTGCAACATATTCATTCAGGATGTCCGATATTTTCTGTTCGCTTTCAGTGTAGTCTCGGTTGATGATGCTTTCTACCGGACTTTCGTGTTTCTGAGGTTCCAAGTTGGAAATTTCGCCCCCATTTTGAAGATAATCTGCTACGAAAGCGCGTACCGCCACCATTACCTCATGCCATTCTACAGATACATTTTTGGTTACCGCCACAAAATTATCGGAAATAAAAACTTCTTTAGCAAAATCGAACTCCTTGAAAATTGCTTGTGCCAACGGAACTCCATCAGCCTCTTCGCGGGATTTTACTTCCACAAAACCATCGATCAGCAATTTGTTTGAAACGAATTTCATCACCATCGGATTCGGCGTCATTTCCGCATAAATCTGGTACATTTCTCTTTTTTTCTGAAGATAAATTCTCGGATTAGCGAGCAATTCGTCTTCGATCACATTTTTTAAATTTTCTGAAACGAATTCCCATTCCACCGTATCTTGTTTTGCTACAGCAATAAAATTAGCGGTGATGAAGATTCGTTCCACAAAAGGATAATTAAAAAGCTCCTGTGCCAAAGGAATTTCCGATATATCTGAATTTCTATCAAGCTCCAATGAACCCGGAATTAAGTTGTAGTCGGCTACAAACTTCAATACTTTTGGGTTTTCGGTTGGCTCTATCAATATTTGTCTCATTTTATTTCTTTAAATTTGAAAGGCAAAAATACGGATAAGATATCAGAAATCGGGCAAGAGATTTTAGACATTGTCAATCATCAATATTTTTGTTTTTTTTTAAAATCGAAACCTGCGTTTCAATTTAATATTAATGAATAAATCGATCATCATATGGCTTTAATTAAAGAACTTCTCGGCAAAAGTCCACAAATCGGAGAAAATACTTTTTTAGCAGAAACGGCAACCATCATCGGCGATGTAACGATGGGGAAAGACTGCAGTATTTGGTACAATGCGGTGATCCGCGGTGATGTACATTTCATTAAAATCGGAAATAAGGTGAATGTGCAGGATAACGCAATGCTTCACTGTACTTATGAAAAATTTCCGCTCGTTATAGGAAATAGTGTTTCCATTGGTCACAATGCGATTGTTCATGGCTGTACTTTGCACGATAATGTTCTGATTGGCATGGGATCCATCGTGATGGACGATTGTGTGGTAGAAAGCAACTCGATTGTGGGAGCCGGAAGTGTTGTTACTCAGGGAACGCACATCAAATCAGGCGAAGTTTGGGGCGGAATTCCCGCTAAGAAAATCAAAGATATCTCTGCCGAATTGCTGGAAGGTGAAGTGGAGCGAATCGCGAATAATTATGTAAAATATTCTTCGTGGTATAAAGAAGATTAAATTTTAACCGTAACATCGTTTTAGAAATCAAGATTTCAGAAGATATTGCTGAAATGCTAGTTTTTGGTGCAGTTTTTGGAGTGCCAAAAGAACACTTTAAAATAACAAAGATGAAGCTGAAACTTAAAGAATTGTGGCAAACGATGAAAGATACTTACAAGGATTTTTCGTCCCGAGATTTAGGTACCGATTCATCTTCTCTAGCTTATAACGCTATATTTTCCATCCCCGGACTTTTAATTATCATCATTTGGGTTGCCGGAATTTTCTTTGGCGAAGAAGCTATTCGTGGTCAGGTGACGCGCCAAATCGATGGCATGATGGGGCGCGATGCAGCCAAAAGTGTGCAGGAAATGATTGTAAATGCGATGGTGGATAAAAAAAGCTTCTGGATGAAAGTGGTCGGGATTGCATCTTTGGTTTTCGGTTCTACCACTTTGTTTTTCCAGCTTCAAAAATCATTAAACAAGCTTTGGGATGTGGAGGCGACACCGAAAAAAGCCTGGCAAAAATATATTCTCGATCGAGCCAGTTCGCTCAGTATGATCCTCATCATTGGGTTTTTGCTCTTAATAACTTTCTTGCTTTCCACCCTAATCGGTTTGCTGAATAATTGGGTGATTTCACAATTCGGCTTGTCGACATTTGAGTTGGTTTACATTGCCAATATTTTCATTGGATTTATTGTCACGACGTTGCTTTTTGCGCTGATGTTCAAAGTTTTACCTGATGCTGAAATTCCATGGAAATCAGTGTGGTCGGGTGCGTTTTTCACCTCTCTACTATTCACTTTAGGAAAATATTTGCTCACCTATTATTTTGAATCCTTTAAACCTACCTCCGCATTTGGAGGCGCAGGATCGGTGATTTTAATAATGATGTGGATCAATTATACTTGTCAGCTGATTTTTATCGGTGCCATTTTTACCAAAGTCTACAGCAAAAGGAACGGACTTGAAATCAAGCCTTCCGCACATGCAAAATGGGCAATTACTCACAAAGACGCTGAAGTAACTTTAAGTCCTAATGTCCAAAAAACAATCATCATAGATTCAGATTCCAAAAAAATCCACGATTCCTCTATTTAAGTCGCTTTAAATTCCTCCGCTTCCGTATATGGGAACAGCTTTGTTGTCTGCACAGCGAATTCCGGTCGGTGCTTGCACCATTGCGCAATCCGACATCAAACCGTATTTTTTATTAAATGCAGTACTCATGTTGGTATATTTTTGTATCATGGGTAGGATTTCATTTTCTACATTTTGATGATAGGTTAAATAAAAAGCAGGTCCACCACAGGGTTTTGCACCAGCAGGAGCAATTCGCCAATCCGCCGGATCTGTGCAAGCAACACTTTTGGATAGGGAATCGATTTGTGTACGCAATTCCTGCATCATCTCTTTATCGCTTTCTGCTTCATTGATGGGTTTCAGGGTGATGTCTTTCGGCAAATTGTCCACCGGTTGTTTTGTTTTGCAAGATGCTGTTGCCAATAAAGCGAACACCATTAAGGAATATATTTTCATGTCAGAATTTTTTTTGATTGTTTTTCTGAATCAAAAATAAGGCCTTTATTTTTATTTAATTAATTTTGACTGATGAATGAATCTCTATTCAATTTAGCTGAACATACGAACCGCAGTATATTTCTCACCGGGAAAGCAGGTACAGGGAAAACCACCTTCCTGAACGATTTTGTGAACAAAACCCGCAAAAAATATATCGTGGTTGCGCCCACGGGAATTGCTGCTATTAATGCAGGAGGAGTTACTATTCATTCCATGTTTGGGCTGCCTTTGCGCACTTTCCTTCCCACCACGGATCGGGTCGACAGCAATATTGCCAATAACATCGCCGACCTCATGCATCATTTCAAATATAGAAAGGACAAACTGAAACTTCTTCGCGAGATCGAAATGATTATTATTGATGAGGTTTCCATGTTGCGTGCCGATGTTTTGGATATGATGGATTTTTCTTTGAGGCATGTGCGAAGAAACCAACAGAAATTCGGTGGTGTGCAGATGCTTTTTATCGGAGATTTATATCAGCTTCCGCCGGTTGTTCGAGACGAATATGTGCTGAAACAATACTATAATTCCCCTTTTTTCTTCGACAGTTATGCGCTGAAAGAGTTGCCGTTAATTACTTTGGAATTAACCACCGTGTACCGTCAGAAAGATGAAAAATTCCTCGATATTCTGAATGAAATCCGTGACGGTGAAATTGGAGATATCGATTTTGATGCCCTGAATGAAAGATACATTCCCGATTTTGAACCAACCACCGAATCTTATGTCTATCTTACTTCGCACAACAAAATGGCGGATGAAATTAACCAGAAAAAATTGGCGGCACTTCCGGGAAAACCCAAAATTTATCAAGCAGAAATTATAGGCAATTTTAATGAAAACCAATATCCGAATGATGAAAAATTAGAGTTGAAAACCGGTGCGCAAATTATGTTTATCCGAAACGATGCGAGTGGCGAAAAGCGGTATTTCAATGGGAAATTGGCAGAAGTAGCCGGGGTTGATGACCAGGAAATCCGTGTGATCATCGACGGGGAAGATGAAATCTATACCCTCAAGAAAGAAACCTGGGAACAGAAAAAGTATTCTTTGGATGACGACAAAAGTATTAAGGAAGAGGTTTTGGGAAGTTTCAAGCAATATCCCATTCGCCTGGCTTGGGCGGTCACCATTCATAAATCTCAAGGATTAACATTTGATCGACTCATCATCGATGCTGGAAAATCATTTGCGTCGGGCCAGGTTTATGTCGCCCTTTCACGTTGCCGAACTTTGGAAGGGATTGTTTTAAAATCGAAAATCACGCCCGAAGTCATTTTCTCGGATCGCAGGGTCGCCAGATTTCAGGATGAAACCCACGCGAACAACCGAATTGAAGAAATTTTAAATACTGAAAAGTACGATTATAGCATCCACAAAATCATCAATCGTATTTCCTGTGGATGGATGATGCAAGATCTGGAAAAATGGCATTACGTCGCAATTCAAATCCGTGGACTGGATAAAGATAAAATAAAATTCCTGTACCAAGGCATCAAACCTGAAGCCGCAAAATTGGCAGATGTTTTCGGGAAATTTGAAAAGATCATTCAACAGAAAACCCGAAAATTTATTGAGGGAACCGAAGAATGGTACGAAGTTGAAACCAAAGCAAAAGGGGCGGTGAATTTCTTTTTCACGAATGTAAATGCTAAAATTTTTGCGCCATTGAAAGATTTTTATGCCGAGACAAAAGGCGTAAAAGGTTTGAAACAATACAATGAAGATTTCCGTATATTTTTGGACGATTTGGAAGATTACTTAAATGATCTAAAGCAAGTTCATTTGTTGGAGACTCCGCTTTTCGATAAGGAAAATGAAGTGGAAGTAACGACCAAAATCGCCAAAGTTCCATCGCATATTCTTACTTTTCAACTTTTTGAAGACGGAAAAACAATACCTGAGATCGCAAAGGAAAGAGGCTTGGTCACCGAAACGATTTTCGGACATTTGGCAAAATTTGCCGAACGTGGATTGCTGGATCTTGCCAGAATTTTTGACAAACAAAAAATTAAGCTTTTCGAGAAGGAATTCAAGAAAAACAGCGACCACGAAACCTTAACGGAATGGAAAAAAGTTCTTCCCAACGATTTTGAATTCAATGAAATTCGCTTGCTCCTCAATCATTTTAATTATAAAAAATCAGAAAAAAAATAATTGGTGTTTTTTGCAGATTTAGCTAATCCTGAAATTGCCATTATTAAGATTAGCATCAGCACAATCGGCATCATCCGCGAGTGTTTTTTAATTTAATAATAACCAAAAGAATTAGTGAAAATTATTACGCTTTCTTTCGGTTCTGAAATTGCTTAATCATGGTGTAGAAAACCAAAAATCCTAAAACAAAGATTGAAATTCTGGTCAGCAAATCTCCGGCGCGGGTGTAGAAGGTCATCTTGTCGTAAAGATTTACTTTCGCAAACAATGCAGTTTGGTCACCGTACAGGGTATCCGCCATCACATCGCCTCTCGCATTGATGTGCGCTGAAATTCCGCTGTTGGCTGATCTTGCAATTTCTCTTCGGGTTTCTATTGCACGGAGTTTTGCGTACGCCATCAACTGCTGATGTCCTTGTGTGACGCCCCACCAAGAATCGTTGGTCATGATGCCAAGAAAATTAGCACCATTTTTCACATATTCCTTCACGTATTCACCGTAAATGCTTTCGTAGCAGATGACAGGAGCAATTTTTCCTTTGTTGTATGGATTGCTGAACACTTTTCTTTCTTTATCGATGCCCAGGGAAGCAATCGTGCCGCCGAGATTCAGCATCGCATCACCGAGAATGGGCTTTAAAACATGTATGTACGGGAAAATTTCGACGCCCGGAACCAGTTTTCCTTTGTGGTAAACTTGTACTTTTTGGTTCGGAATGATTTGTACTGCAGAATTGTAGCTATCTACAAAAGTTCCATCTGCGGTTTGATAAGCCGTTTCCGATTTTTGAGCGGGATTTTTATAAAATTGATGAGAGGATATACCGGTAGTGAAGATCGATCTTGGATGTTGCGAGAGAAAGTCTTTCACCGTATTCAGCAAAGTGCTTTGCTCAAAACCGCTTTCCGAAATCGAACCATGGCCGGGAATCGATGTTTCCGGACCAATGTAATAATCAATTTGGTTGGGTTCATTGACCTTCGGAGAGTTTTCTTGGGCTAAAGTCAGCAATTCATTTAAAATCGTTAAACTGTCTTTCGAATATTTCTCGTTATACGGATCCAGGTCTGGTTGAAGCATTAAAACATTCACCGAGCCGATAGGTTTTTCATCGAAATTCTCATATTTCATCGTGGAAATCAGCATCGGAAGGGCAATTGCTCCAGCGAGAATAGCAGAGTTGATGACCAAAGATTTTCTTTTTCTTCCGGCTTCCCAAATTCTTAACGTATAAAATGCGTACACATTAATCAATAAAATCCAGAAACTTCCTCCTGTTGCACCCAAGGTGTCGTACCACTGAATCAGTTTTGGGTAATCAGCAAAAACATTCCCCAGATTCAGCCAAGGCCAAGTGAGTTCCCAGCTGAGGTGGAATTTCTCGAAAGCCATCCAAATCGCTACAAAAAATACCAAACCGAAATACGTTCCCTGAATTTTTTTATACCAATGATAGAGCTGGAAAACTAAGGAATACAGCAACGAATTCACAACCACAGGAATCGCTACCGCCAAAATAGAATGACTGCCATCCGGGTTTTTGGAACCATAAAGCCAACCGGTGGTTACGATATTCCAAATCACAAAACTTAAGTATGAAAGCGCGAAAATAAGACTTCCTTTGTTTTTAACATTCGAAAATTTCGAAATGTCGTGTTCCATAATCAACAGAGGAACCAGAGCGAAAAAAATAAAAAATGGAATGCCGTAAGTAGGCCAGGAAATGCTCAGAAGCAGGGCAGAAAACAAAGAGAGTATGACGTATTTCATAGAACTTTTTTAATCGTGATCGGTTTGTTGGGAGATTATTTCTTCCCTCGCAAATTTACTGAAAATATTTGGGGATAATTATCGGATTGTGGGTTCGAAGATGATTGTTTACGATTTTTAAATTGCAGAAGGTCATAAAAAAAATAAAGCGGACCGAAGCCCGCTTTTATTGGTTGAATGCAAAAATTTCTGCCACAATTTTTTAATATTGGTATGCAAATATTCAGAATTTCTTCTCAAACTCCACGCTTGCGCCGTGCATTTCACCTTTCATCGGCGGAGATGTTTTGGTGATTTTAATTTTAATAAAAGAAATCTGCGGAAATTTTTCGTGGATTTTTTTGATGATTCTTCCTGCAACATGTTCCAAAAGTTTGCTCGGAACTGCCATTTCATCATGAATAATCTCATTCAAATCTGCGTAACTGATGGTATCATTCAAATCATCGGTTTCTGTGGCTTTCCATAGATCCGCATGGAATTCAGCATTGATTAGATAGGTGGTACCAATGATGTTTTCCTCCGGCAGAACACCGTGATACGCGTAAATTTGTATATTTTCGAGGTATATTTTCATTATTATGTACCAATACGATTTTATTTGATCGTTTTACTCATTTCCAGCATCGCCTCGATAGGTTTCAAGGCCTTTAGGCGCAGTTCTTCATCGATTAAAATTTCCGGAAGTTCGTATTTCATGCACAGGTACAATTTCTCCATCGTGTTGCGCTTCATATAAAAGCATTCCGAGCAGTTGCAGCTTTCATCGAACACCAAGGCGGGAATAAGTTCTTTGTGGGGTGCGCGTTTTTTCATTTCGTGCAGAATCCCTTCTTCGGTGGCTACAATAAATTTCTGTGAATCATCCTTTTCCACAAAGTTCAACAGAGCAGAAGTAGAGCCGATGAAATGCGCCAAATCCAGTACCGGAGTTTCAGATTCCGGGTGGGCAATGAGTTTAGCATCAGGGTTTTCGGCTAATTGTTGCGCAATTCTTTCCATGGAAAAAGCTTCGTGGACGATGCAGCTTCCGTCCCAAAGAATCATGTCGCGACCTGTTTTCTTAGAGAGATATCTACCTAAATTTTTATCCGGAGCGAAAATAATCGGGCGGTCTTTTGGCAATGCTTCGATGATGGTTTCCGCATTGGAACTCGTTACAATAATGTCGGATTCTGCCTTGGTTTCGGCGTTACAGTTGATGTACGTTGCAATAAGTGCATCCGGATATTGCTCACGCATTTTGCGTAGTCCTTCACCACTGCAGCCGTCTGCCAGGGAACATCCGGCTTGAGTATCCGGTAACACTACTTTTTTAGTAGGATTCAGAATCTTTGCTGCCTCCGCCATGAAATGGACCCCACAAAAGGCGATCATATCCGCATCGGTATCTTTTGCCTGACGTGCCAATTGTAGAGAATCTCCCAAGAAATCTGCAATATCCTGAATTTCGGCTGGTTGATAATAATGTGCAAGAATTACGACGTTTTTCTCTTTTTTGAGGTCAAGAATCGCTTGTTTCAATTCCTCGCCCTGTGGAATTTTGAGGTCTTCAATATTTAAAAAACCTCTTACCGGAAGGTTTGCCTTGGCTTTATCTAAAGTTTCTGTACTCATTGTAATGAATTTAATAAGGGTTAAAAATAGTAAATTTCATGGAAACATTTATGAAATTTCGATTCCGAGGTGCGACAGCAATCCGGAAAGATGGTGTTGCGAAAATTTGGCTTTTTGCAGGAAGTTGTTTTCCGGAATAATTCTGAAATTCAATGCTTCGGTGAAATCAGCTTTTTCAAGATGGGTTTGATCAAAAACGCTGCCCGAAAGGTCTGAATGTTTGAATGAACTTTCCATGAGATTTGCTTGGGTAAAATCAGTTTCATGAAGGATGCAATGATCGAAAACCGTTTTCCTAAGGTCTTTGTTAAAGAAAATGGAATGCGAAAGGTTGCAATTTTTAAAATGGAAACGCAGACCGAAATCGTTTGCCGGCTCAAAATCGACACCAATTATTTTACAATTGTTGAAGTTCACGTCCCGAAAGGCAGTTTTCTCGATGATGATCAAACTCAAATCGCAGTCATTAAACTCGCAGTTTGAAAATGAAATTCCGCTCAGCCTGCTTTCATAAAAAATGCAGTTCTCGAAAACACAATTCTCGTATTCACCAATTTCCAAAGGATTTTGGGTAAAATTTTTTTTTCTGAAAGTTTCGTCGGAAAGTGTGTTCATTGATCAATTATTTTATCCGTTTCTTTAATTTAAAATTTTCATTTAAAAATTTTTGGGATCCGGATGGATAAAAGTATAATTAAATTCCTGAACGAAAAGTTCTGAAGAAATAATTCTTTGTGACGATAGGTCTTTTTGAACCATTGTGTTTTGATCTTCGATATTTAAAATTTCGCTTATGGAAGGGTGCTCCGGCGCAACAAGATTATAAATTCTTGCCGCTTTGTCAGAATGGAGCAACAGGTTTATCGAGGCTAAAATGTCTTCGAAATGAATATAATTAACCAATTTTTCAGGATGAGGAACCGTCTTGTTGTTAAAAAAGTTTTTCAGTGATCGCTCATCGCCCATCAATCCGCCGAAGCGTAGGATCACGGTTTGTGGATATTTTTCCAATACTTTCATTTCAGATTTTAAAATATCTTCCCGTAAATGATCAGTGTCTTTTTCTGTGAAAATTCTATTTTGCTGAGGATAAATTCCCGTAGAACTGAAGAAAATTGTTTTTGGAAACACGTTGTTTATGCTATCAAATCCTTGATGCCAACTGTTTTGGGAAATCGGCATGCTGAAAATGGCGACTTCCGCTTCATTCAGAAAATCGGTATCGTAAACTTCAGTGAAATCCAGCAAGTGTACTTCTGCAGCGACCGTTTTCAACTCCGTGATTTTATCGGGAGTAGTGGTGGTCACGATGACGTGGTGATTTTTTTCCGTAAGGTACTTGGCAAGTCTTTTTCCTACCCATCCGGCTCCGATAATGGAAATTTTCATTGGTGCAGAAAATTATTCAGGAGGTGTTCTACCGAGGTTTTGGCTTCATCCAAATCACTGTTCACCACGATTTCATCAAACTGATCTTTAAAAGTCATTTCTTCGGATGCTTTTTCCACTCTTGTTCGGATGGTTTCCGCGTCATCAGTGGCTCTGAAAACCAGTCTGCGTTCCAGTTCTTCGATGGACGGTGGCATGATGAAAATGGAAAGCGCTTGCTCGCCAAAATATTTTTTAAGGGAAATTCCTCCTTTTACATCTACATCAAAAATCACTACTTTTCCTTCGTTCCAAATTCTTTCTACTTCCGATTTCAGGGTTCCGTAGAACTTGTCGTGGTACACTTCTTCGTATTCTACAAAAGCATTTTCTGAAATCAGTTTTTTAAATGCTTCTACTGAAAGGAAAAAATAGTCTTTTCCGTGAATTTCTTCACCTCTCAAAGCTCTGGTAGTCGCCGAAACAGAAAATTGCAATTGCGGAAATTGCTGCAGACAGTGTTTTACCAAAGTGGTTTTGCCACTTCCTGAAGGAGCTGAAAATATGATTACTTTATTCATAAGTGCTTTTTAAATTTTTTGATGAATCGAACATCGAAAGAAATTGTTGGATTCATGAACATTATTTTATCTGCAATGATGCGATTAAGAACAAGTATAAATATTTAATTTAAATGTTCTTTTGTCTTGAAACAAAAGAACCAAAAATTCAAGACTGGAAACTTCAGCTAAAATTTTGAATAATTTCCTAAAATTTCCAAACTCGGGCGGAAAGAAAACTTCGTTGTAAGAAAAATTTTTGCCGCCACTCAAACACTGGAAATTTCTTAACGGAACTTATTCAAAATTTCTTAACGCTTCCGTTTCCTAAGTCGAAATGTTTGTCGGTTGTCATCAACCCTCAATTCTCAAGCCTCAACTACAACACATTAAGCGTTTGTTCTTTGATTTTTTCGAGGTCGTCTTTCATCATCACTACCAGTTTTTGTATTTCGGCGTGGTTGGCTTTCGAACCTAAAGTATTGATTTCCCTGCCAATTTCCTGGCAAATGAATCCGAGTTTTTTTCCGTTGAAATCTTCATCCTGCATTACTTCTTGGTAGTATTTCAGGTGTTGCGCGAGTCTTACTTTCTCTTCCGAAATATCCAGCTTCTCGGTGAAATACGCCATTTCCTGATAGAATCTGGTTTCGTCGATGGTGTCGAAATCCTTCAGAGTAGCACGGTATTTTTCTTTGATGGTTTCTATGCGGATTCCTTCGTAGGGAACCACCATAGCAAGATTGTTTTCGATATTTTGGATATTGCGTTTCAATTCCTCCTGAAGGTTCTGGCCCTCTGTTTTTCGGAAATTATTGAATTTTTCCAATGCATTATGGAGCAATTCGTTGAGCAGCAACCATTCGTTTTCATTCAGCTCATCCGGTCTTGTGGAAATGGCTTCGGGCATTCTGATGGCCATTTTTAAGTATTCGAAATCCGGACCATCGCCGGAGATCTTTCTCAGTTCGTCCATATAGGACTTCACCAAATCATGATTGATGTTGACATCATTGGAGTCCGTAAGGGTTTCCAAATTAATATAGCAATCTACCTTTCCGCGCAGGATGTTGTCGTTGAGGAGCTTTCGGATTTCAAATTCTTTCTCTTTGTACCGTAAAGGCATTTTGATGCTCAGATCAAAAGATTTGCTGTTGAGGGATTTGATGTCGACGGTGATTTTTTTTCCTTCGAAAACGCCCTCGCTTCTTCCGAAGCCTGTCATGGATAAAATCATTGATTTGCTTTAGTGGGCAAAGATAAATATTTCCAAACTTTTTATCATTAAAAAAAGAAGCGTAAAAAAATCGCAGAGTTCCGAAAAGATTATTTTATATCTTTGCATCTATCATTAAAGATTAAGTAATATGCTAAAATCGCTTTTCCACTGGAAAGTTCTTGTAAATATTCTTCTGGCAGCAGCTGTTTTCACAGGATTGGTTTGGCTTACCTTCCGTTGGTTGGAGATTCATACGAATCACGGCAAAGAAATCGCTGTACCCAATGTAGTGAATAAATCGGTTCATGATGCGATCCGTATTCTGGATGATTCAGGATTGGACTATGAGGTAGACAGTGGTAAATTCGAACCAAAATACCGTCCGTTTCAGGTATTGCAAATTTATCCTTCGCCGGGCTCCCGCGTGAAAGATGGCAGAACCATTATCCTTAAAGTAAATCCTAAAACATTTGCACAAGTTTCCGTTCCGGATGTGCTCGATCGATACAAAGGTTTGGCGTTCAGACAATTGGAGCAGGTTGGATTGAAAGTTGGTGATACTATTTTTGAACCAAGCATTCAGCGTGATGCGGTCATCAGAATGATGTTCAATGGCACCAATTTGAAACCTGGAACATTGTTGCCAAGATTTTCAACCATTGATTTGGTGATTGGAGCAGGACCGAAAAGAAATATTACGGTACCGAATTTGGTGGGATTAACCGTTCAGGAAGCCCAAGCGATTATTGCTCAAAACCTTTTCGAAGTAGGATTGGTAGAGCATGAAGACGGCGGACAAGACGAATCCGATATTGTTTATTACCAAGATCCGGCTTCTTTCGATATTCGGGATCAGGGGATGCAGATTGATATTTGGGCCAGTAAAAAAACACCGGCGCAAATGGGTGCTAAGATTAATCAATTGAATAGTATTTACCGTGTGAAAATTGATACTACGATTCCTCCTGTTCGTTATGAAGAACCGGTTTATGTGGAACCTGCACCTAGAATTTCAGAACCGAAGAAATCAACGCCAAAAGCGGAAACTCCAAAAACGGAAACGCCAAAAGCGGAGACTTCAAAAACAAATACGGAGAAAACCAATACCGAAACTAAACCTAAAGCGACTACCAGCAGCAATTCCGCACCGAAGACCACTCCTGCGGTGAAGCCGGCGGAAAAACCCAAGGCCAAAAAGGTAATCGTTGAATAGTAATTTATAATCCGATAAATAGCTAAAGCTTCAGCGAAAGTTGAAGCTTTTTTACTCTCATGCGCGAAGAAAACGAAGAATTTTTAGACGAAGAATTGCTCAGTCAGGAATCCCCCGAAGCCGAGGCGGCGGGGCTGTACGAACACCTGAATATTAGCGTAGATAAAAAACAGGAACCGTTGCGGATTGATAAATTTCTTTTGATCTTCCGCCAAAACTCCTCACGAAACAAGATTTCCCAAACCTGCCGCGCCGGAAATGTGGTGGTAAATGGCGTTCCTGTCAAACAAAATTACCGCGTAAAACCCGGCGACCAGATTTCGGTGTTGCTGGCTCATCCACGCCGTGAAAATATTATCATTCCTCAGGATATTCCCGTTAATATTGTTTATGAAGACGATGATCTGGTGGTGGTCGATAAAGCTGCAGGAATGGTGGTTCACCCCGGACACGGCAATTATCACAGTACTTTGGTGAATGCCTTGGCTTTTCATTTTGAAAAAAATGGATTAAAATCCGATTTAGACCGCGTAGGATTGGTTCACCGAATCGATAAAGATACTTCCGGATTGCTTGTTGTTGCTAAAAACGAATATGCACTGAGTTTTCTTGCCAAACAGTTTTTCGAAAGAACGACCAAAAGATTGTATTGGGCTTTCGTATGGGGAAATTTGGAAGAAGATCAGGGAACCATCACCGGACATATCGGAAGACATTTGAAAAACAGAATGCAGATGGCAGTTTTTGAAGATGGAAGTTACGGGAAGCATGCGGTGACCCATTATAAAGTCATCGAAAGATTTAAATACATGACCTGGGTAGAATGCAAACTCGAAACCGGACGAACCCACCAAATTCGTGCACATTTCAAACATATCGGGCATACTTTATTTAATGATGAGCGGTATGAAGGACATCATATTTTAAAAGGAGTCAACCTTCCCAAATACAAACAGTTTGTGAAGAATGTTTTCGAAGTATTGCCGAGACACGCCTTGCATGCGCACACACTCGGTTTTATTCACCCAACCACCAAAAAGGAAATGTACTTCGAAAGTCCGATGCCCGCCGATATGGAAGAGGCGATCGAAAAATGGAGACGTTATTTGGAAGCGTAACTATCAAAAGTTTTTTATATTTGTACCCATTCAAACCCATCATGATGAGGAAATTAGGAACGGCATTTTTCATTTTTCTTTCCTTTGTTTTTTATAAAGCCCAGGAAACACTCCCTTTCTATCAGCAGTATTTGCTCGATGGTGACTTCCTATTCAATCCTGCGCAGTACGGTAAGACAGATGATGTGGTGCTGAATTTAAATTATCAAAAGCAATTTTCCCAATTCAGCGAATCGCCCAATGTACAGTCGATTGGAATTCATGCCAATATTTTCGATCGGGTAGGAGCCGGAATTTCATTTTTCAGAGACCAAAACGGACCAATTTCCTCGAACGGAATTGGTGCCGGAGCATCTTATTTTATTCCAATTGATGACGATGGCGAACGTAAAAGCCAGTTTTCCTTCGGTACCAATGTCAATTTCTATAACATGCATATCGATTTGGCGAAACTCAATCCGCAGGATCCCAGCGATCCAATTTTGGGTTCCGATACCAATAATCTATTTTTGGTGTATGCGAATTTAGGAATGGCAGTCACTTACCGGAATTTATTCGGCGGAGTTTCGGTGAATGACATCGCGCTCACGAACGATATTCCGATTGTCAACGGCATCGAACCGGAACCTACGAAATTTAATTTCAATGCAGGTTACGATTTTTATTTGAATGAACAATTTTATATTTCGCCTTCTGTATTGATGAATTTCAGTACCAATGCATCCCGAATGACCGATTTCAATTTGATGGCTACGGTTTTGGGGGATACCAATTCATTCTCTGCGGGAGCCAGTTTGCGAACCGCAAAAAACCAATACGGCAATCAAAATCTGGGAATTTCTCCGATCATCAAAGCAAAACTAAACGGATTCACCTTTGGCGCGACCTACAATTTTGGTCTTTCAGATATTCAGCAGTACGCAGGCAGCAGTTTCATGCTGAGCGTCGGCTACAACATCGAAAACTTTATCAATACCAGAGGATATCGGTATTAAGTATAAAGTGGAAAAGAGGAGTTTTTCTATGTGAGAATGCTTTAGGCTATATGCAATACGCATTATGCCAAGAGTGATTAAATGTTTGACACTGGAAGATGGAAGCGGACTATTTTTTACATTGATGAGTAATCGTGCGATTTAAATGTTTCTTTTTATCATGAAGATCTTACAATTCGGCTCTTACATTTCGGCTCTTTTCTTTTCGTTCTCGCTGATTTTTTGAATTCAGCTGATTTCCAAGATTTGACTGAGGTTTTCATCCTTCTTCATATTCAATCATACCTGTTAAATTCTTAAGCTCTCTTAAAAAAAAATAATTTTCTCTACCTTTGACGACCCGTCAGCATCATGTCTATTTGTACCGCTCAAAGCTTAAAAAATACATTCCAGTGCTCTACCTTCATATTCCGTTCTGCAAGCAGAAATGCAGTTACTGTAACTTTCATTTTTCTACTTCTTTAAATTTTAAGGAAGAAATGATTGCTGCGATAAAGAAGGAGATTTTTTTCCGCAAAGATGACCTTCAGGACAAAAACCTGAAATCCCTTTATTTTGGCGGTGGTACTCCGTCAATCCTGAAAGTAGATGAACTGAAATCAATTATGGATGAGGTTTTGAAATATTTCAGTTTTAATGAAGACATTGAAATTACCCTCGAAGCCAATCCCGACGATCTGGATCAGGGTTTTTTGAAAGCTTTGTCGCAAACTGAAATTAACCGCCTTTCCATTGGAACTCAAAGTTTCTTTAATGAAGATTTGATGCTCATGAACCGTGCCCACAACGGAGGTGAAGCGGAAGATTCCATTAAAAGAGCCCAAGACTTCGGTTTTGAAAATATCAGCATCGACCTGATTTACGGTTCCCCGACCTCGAATTTTGAGATCTGGAAAGAAAACCTCAAGAAAACCATTGAACTTCAGGTGCCACATGTCTCTTCCTATGCTTTAACCGTCGAACCGAAAACAGCTTTGAACCAATGGATTCAACAGCGAAAAGTTCCAGCACCAAAAGAGGCTGAGCAACACGCGGAATTTTCCTATATGGTAGATTTTCTGAAAGATCACGGCTTCGATCATTATGAAATATCTAATTTCGGAAAGCCCGGTTTTCATTCCCGGCATAATTCCGCCTATTGGAAATCGCATGAATACCTGGGCATCGGTCCGTCTGCCCATTCCTACAACGGCAGCAATGAGAGAAGTTGGAATATCGCCAATAACCGTCGCTACATCGATGCGTTAAATCAAAATACTTTAGCCAAGGAAAGTGAAATTCTCACCGAAAAAGAGCAGTTTAATGAAATGATGATGATTGGTCTCAGAACGATGTGGGGCGTTGATTTGCAGCAAACTGAAAGAAAGTTCAGTGATGATATTCAAGAAGAATTCCAAAAAAATATGGCTCCCAAGCTCGAAACAAGAATTTTGATTATAGAAGATGGATACCTGAGAATACCCGAAAAGCATTGGTTTTTGGCGGATGGCATCGCTTCTGATCTTTTTATTCTTTAAATTTGCCAGTCATTGTATTGAAAACGTAAGCTTTTGCCCAATTCCCACGCCGTGATGATGGAACAGAAAAAATCCTATACTTTCCTCGAAATCAAACAGAAAATGGTTAACTATTGCGTTTACCAAGACCGCTGTCATCAGGAAGTTGCGCAAAAGATGCATGATTTTCTACTGATTCCCGAAGCGAAAGAAGAAATTTTGCTTTATCTGATGCAGGAGAATTACCTTAATGAGGAGCGGTTTGCCCGAAGCTACATCCGCGGGAAGTTCAACATCAAATCTTGGGGACGCAACAAAATTCGAAACCACCTGAAGTTTAAGGGAGTTCCTGAGAAACTCATCAACCGCTGTTTTGATGAAATCGACGACTCCGATTACGAAAGAACGTTGAAAAAACTCTACGAATCCTATTTCTCGCGACAATCCGGGAAAGAATATCAAAAGAAATCCAAGACCATCAAATACTTGATGGGTAGGGGATTTGAGTATGAAGAGATTTTGCGAGTGGCGGATTTTGGGGATTGATTGAGTGCTGGAGTTTTTGAGTGATTGAGTGTTGCTGTAGGCATTACGCAGTTCGCTTTATGCTTCCTGTGAGGAAGATCTGAATTTTATAATGTGTTAATTTGGAAATGAAAGC
Source organism: Chryseobacterium senegalense (assembly GCA_001403755.1). Classification (GTDB taxonomy): domain Bacteria; phylum Bacteroidota; class Bacteroidia; order Flavobacteriales; family Weeksellaceae; genus Kaistella; species Kaistella senegalense. Next base: position 383,526 of record CYUH01000015.1, read on the forward strand.
CCGCAGATTTTGGAGATTGGACTGACTTTAATTTATTTTCACCCATAAGCATATTGCATAAAGCGTACTGCATATTGCTTTAAAACTTATGACCATTTAAATGAGAGAAAATCAAAAATTGACAAAAACATAATCCACAACAGCCAAAAAAAATGCCCGTAATTGAAATAATTTTAATTAATTTGCAAAACCATTAATTTTATTCCGTTTCCATAATATTGCTTGATATGAACAAATTAAATACATTCCTTGCCCTGTTTTTTGTGGCGTCGCTCAGTGCGCAAAGCTTGAAGTACGGAATCACCGGTAATTTCCACAAAGGTTCCATTGCCGGAGTTCATGACCGCTCAGAAGGAAAGTTTGGAGGAGCACTTGGTGCTTTTGTAGAATTTCCGCTGGTGGAAAACGACGTTTTCGACTCTGCGTGGCTTTATCTTGTGCCACAGATCGAGTACAGCACACAGGGAGAAAATGCAACAGTGAATACGGATAAATATGGGGTGCAGAAATATCACTATGATTACCTTGCGATGCAGCTATATCTGAAATGGTTCTTTCATAAAGGCAATATGAAAAGAGATATTTTTCTTTTTGCCGGACCAAGAATTGAATATATGGTGAGACAAAAAGAAAGTGTAGATCCTGCTTACGATGTGGTGCATTACAAGTTTAACCTTGATGATGAGGTGAACAAATTCGGCTACGGGGTGTCTTTCGGTGCGGGTATGAAAGTCTCACAAAAATTGGAAGCATTTCTCCGTTATGACCGTGGCTTCAGCAAGATTTATCCCAATAATGACCGCAACAATACCTATAACCGCTTGTTAGCCGTGGGAATCAACTATTATATTAAAGAAAATTGGTGGTAACAGTTTACTTTTCTTTTATCTTATAAGATTACAGCTTTATAAAAATACTTTACCTTTGTAATCTTAAATTTTATTCATGAAAAAATACGCAGCCGTATTCCATATACTCCTTTTTTCTATTTTAGTTATTTCTTGTAAACCAAAGAAAAACGTGGTGTACATGTCGAATAATAACTTTGAAAATGAAGTTTCGCAAGCCAAATATTCGGGCCTACATATCCAGGAAGGAGATCGACTTCAAATTTTGGTGTCCGCATTTGATGAAATCGCCGTGCGACCATTCAATGTGAACACGATGCCAAGGACATCTACTGCAGGCAATGGAACGACTGCTACCAACATGTCTTCAGGAAATGGTAGCGAATATGTCGTTACTTCGGATGGAACCATCATTTTTCCGGTTTTGGGACCGGTTTATTGCAAAGGCATGACAAAGCAGCAACTCAAAGAAGATCTCGAAAGCCGCTTGAAAAGATATTTAACCGATCCTATGGTCACCATTACCCTGACCAATTTTAATATTTTTGTTTTAGGGGAAGTGAAGGGACCCGGTCAAAAAACCAGTCCTACCGAAAAAATCAACGTTTTTCAAGCCATTGCCCTTGCAGGCGATTTAACGTATGATGCCAACAGAACCAATGTGAAACTCATCCGGACTTCTGAAGCGACTGGCAAAGACGAAGTAGTATCACTGGATCTGTCAGAAGCCTCTATCGTAAGTTCCCCCTATTATTACCTTCAACAAAATGACATCTTGTATGTAGAACCGGACCGCAACAAACAAGTGGCGGTCAATACCGATTCTGCTACGGATAAATGGATCAAGTACGGAGGGGTCGCTTTGGGGTTGATTACTTTGATTATTTCTTTAACCAATAAATAAATTGGATGGAACTTTTAGAAACTTCAGGTACAGTGAAGCGGGCCAAGCCCATGAATATAAAAAAAGAAATTGGGAAGTATCTTAGAAAATGGCCGTGGATTCTTTTGAGTATGGCAGTGTTTTATACTGCCGCGAAAATATATCTCCGTTATGCCCAACCGCAATATTATACCAAAACATCGTTAAAGTTGCTGGAGTCAAAAGGCAAAGCTACTTCCGCACTGAATGACCTTAAGAATTTGGGAATGGGAGTGAGTGGTTCCGACGAACTGCAAGGTGAAACCCAGCTAATTGTTTCCAAACCGATCTTGCAAAAAGTAGCGAAAAACCTCAATCTGGATGTATCTTTTTTCAGTTCCGGTGCCATTAAGGAATTCGAGTTGTATAACAATTCTCCTTATACAGGAAAGATTATCAGCATTGACAATCCGGCTGGTTTTAGAGGAGCAACCTATACCATTACTCCGGTAGGAAACAATACTTACAAACTTTCTAATTCTTCTAAAACATACACTTTTGGGGTTCCCGCACAGGTCTCTTTTGGTGTCATTCAGATTGATGCCAAATCGGGTACCAAAAACAAGGTACCTTTAAAGGTTGTTTTTAAAAATATCTCCAGTGTCGTAGGCTATTTAGAAGGAAGCATTACAGTTACCCTTCCTCCAAACAAAGGAATGATGATGGATGTTTCCATGGTTGGGCCCGTTCCTAAAAAATCCGAAGACATCTTAAACGAGGTGTCCAAACAATACCTGATTGATGGGGTTAACGATAAAAATGAGGAAGCGCAAAGCACACAGGATTTTATCAATGACCGTATTGCCATTATTACGGAGGACCTTTCCGGCATCGAGGGAGAAAAGGAAAATTTCAAAAGAGCCAATGAAATCACAAATCTGGATGCCCAAGCTTCTCAGGCAATTGCTGAGTCTTCAGAAAATACCAAGGCGGTAATTACCCAAAGCATGCAGCTGGATTTGGTCAATTCAGTTCTTGCAGCGGCCAATGGTGATCAACTGATGCCATCGGGAATGGGCTTGTCCGCTGGTGCCGAAAGCAGCATCACCCAATACAATGAACTTTTGCTCACCCGCAACCGTACCCTGAAGCAGGCTACCGGAGAAAACCCCGCCGTAATTGAAATGAACAAGCAGTTGGGGGTGCTCAAAAACTTAATCCGCAAAAATCTTTTGGAATCGCGGGAAACTTTGCAACTTCAAATTGCACAGGCCAATGCGCAGCTCAACCTCGCCAAAGGAAAAATCAGCAAATATCCTACGCAGGAAAAAATATTCCGATCCATCGATCGGCAACAAACTTTGAAAGAACAGCTGTATCTTTATTTGCTTCAGAAAAGAGAAGAAAATGCGATCACCCTTGCAGTGAATATACCCAAAGCGAAAATTGTAAACCCAGCTTATACCACAGGTCAGGTAAAACCCGAAACTCAGAATATTATTTTGGGCGCACTGGCTGCCGGTTTTCTTCTACCGCTCGCATTCTTTTATGGAGCAAATGCATTGGATACCAAAGTTCACACGAAAGATCATATTATCGATCATGCTCCGGATACTTCTGTACTTGCGGAAATTCCCGAAAACCATGATGAACTGCCATTGATCGGAAGAAACGATTTTTCCGTTTTTGCCGAATCGTTCAGGATTCTCGCTTCCAACTTGAAATTTCTGCTTCGTTCTAAAGAGTCGGAAGAGGGCGGAGTGGTACTGGTAACTTCTTCTGTGAAAGGCGAAGGAAAAACTACGGTGTCTATTAACTTAGCACTTACGCTATCCGGAAACAGCAAAACCATCATTGTGGGTGCCGATATCCGAAATCCTCAGTTGCATCGCTTTGTCCAAGGTAAAAATGTTGGACTTACCGATTATCTGATTTCACGCGAGACCGTGCCGGATTCCTACATCGTTTCTTCAGGACAGCATGAAAATCTTGATGTTTTATTCAGCGGCCAAATCGCTCCAAATCCCAACGATTTGCTCGATATGGTGAAATTTGATCAATTGATTGATTATTTAAAAACGAAATACGAGTTTATCATTCTCGATTCTGCTCCGGTAATGTTGGTGAGCGATACCTTGCATTTGATTGAAAACTCCGATGTCGTGCTGTATGTCGCAAAATCAAATTTCACTGAAAAAGAGATGATCGATTTCGCTGCTGGTTTCCGTCAGGATAATTTGATTAAAAATATGGCTTTCGTACTCAATGGCGTTACACCTCAAGATACCCGCTATGGCACTCGCTATGGCTACGGCTATTACTCTTATACCCACGACGCAAAGCCGAAGTGGTGGAAGCGCGTCGGGCTGTGAGTGATGGAGTGGTAGATTGAGGAGTGATGGAGTGATTGAGTGAGGAGTGCTGGTTGCTGGTAGACTTCACCGCCACGGTAATGCTCCTCCGGAGTGGCAAACACTATTTTTGATGTTGAAGTTCCAGTTGATCTCACACATTCTTCCAGTCGGAACAAATCTGTGCTTCTTTGTTATATCTACAATTTAGCTACCAACCTTTGTCACTCTGTAAGAGTCCCAACGTACAAAAAGCCGTAACAGATTAGTACACCGTCACGCCTTCGGCGCGGTGAGATTGACTCCGTCGAACCGCTTCGCTAGGTTTCCTTCGGAGTGACAAGGGTATTGTTGATGAGTCAGAAATTTAAAAGAACTATTTTGTCACTCTGTAAGAGTTCCAACTTACAAAAAAAAGCCATAACAGATTATTACACCGTTTCGGCTTTCGCCTCGGTGAGACTCCTACGGAGTGACAAAAGCAATTGTTATAGATTTGTTGCAGTTCAGACGAAAATCACCTCCTGGAATACCAGAAACAAATGACCTAGGAGTTATTTGCGTTAAGAAAAAGTTGAATTTCTTCCGTAACTGCTTTTTCAATAATCAGACATAAAAATCCCCATTGTTCGAGTGGCGGCAGTATGTTTCATGAAGCGCGACAATCGTCCGACCCGCCCGAGTTTTGGGGATTTTCTTAGAAGAAATTCAACTTTTTTAGCAAATAATTCCAAGTCTTGATTTTTTTGGTTACTTTTTGCATCAAGGCAAAAAGAACAATTTAATGCACCGTCACGCCTTCGCCTCGGTTAGATTGAATCCGTCGAACCGCTTCGCTAGGTTTCCTTCGGAGTGACAAGGGTATTGTTGATGAGTCAGAAATTTAAAAGAACTATTTTGTCACTCTGTAAGAGTCCCAACGTACAAAAAGCCATAACAGATTATTACACCGTTTCGGCTTTCGCCTCGGTGAGACTCCTACGGAGTGACAAAAGCAATTGTTATAGATTTGTTGCAGTTCAGACGAAAATCACCTCCTGGAATACCAGAAACAAATGACCTAGGAGTTATTTGCGTTAAGAAAAAGTTGAATTTCTTCCGTAACTGCTTTTTCAATAATCAGACATAAAAATCCCCATTGTTCGAGTGGCGGCAGTATGTTTCATGAAGCGCGACAATCGTCCGACCCGCCCGAAACCGCTTGCGGTTCGACGACCAGCGGGAGTCAATTTTGGGGAAACCTAACGGAGTGGTTCAACGACCGCAGGGAGTTAATTTCTTAGAAGAAATTCAACTTTTTTAGCAAATAATTCCAAGTCTTGATTTTTTTGGTTACTTTTTGCATCAAGGCAAAAAGAACAATTTAATGACCGTCACGCCTTCGCCTCGGTGAGATTGAATCCGTCGAACCGCTTCGCCAGGTTTCCTACGGAGTGCCAAGCGCTATTGTTGATGCTGAAGCTCCAGATTAGCCCACACAGTCTTCTAGTCTGAAGAAATCTGTGTTGCATTGTTATTCCCACAAATTAAGTGTACACCTTTGTCACTCTGTAAGAGTCCCAAAGTACAACTAGTCGCATAAAATTATTGCACCGTCACGCCTCCGCCTCGGTGAGGCTCCTACGGAGTGACAAGGGTATTGTTGATGAGTCAGAAATTTAAAAGAACTATTTTGTCACTCTGTAAGAGTCCCAATGTAAAAGTAAACATATAAAAGTATTATGCCTTCACCTCATCCCTGGTGATCCTCCTACCGAGCGACAGCTATTGTTGTGAAAGCGCTTTCAGCAAGCAAAAATCCGGGCGTAATCCATCCGCGACAAATTCATTCCGAAATATTCAGTGATTTAAAATCACTCCAACATCACCAACATTTAATAGGGTATTACCCCTTCATTTTGTAAATTTGCGCCCGGTCGTCATGACCATAACATAAATATCCTTCAGAATCATATAGAATATGAACAAAATACTCATTACCGGCGGTGCCGGATTCATCGGCTCAAATCTCTGCGAATATTTCATTGAAAGAGGAGATCAGGTGACTTGTCTCGATAACTTCGCGACCGGTTTTATGCATAATATAGAACACCTGATGGCTCATCCAATGTTTACGCTGATCGAAGGCGACATCCGTAATTCCGAAACCTGCACAAAAGCATGTGAAGGTCAGGATTATGTGCTGCATCAGGCTGCGCTGGGTTCGGTACCAAGATCCATCAATGATCCTGTAACGAGTAATGATGTCAATGTAAGCGGTTTCCTGAATATGCTCGTGGCCGCCCGTGACGCCAAAGTGAAGCGCTTCATCTATGCGGCCAGTTCTTCCACCTACGGAGATTCCGCTTCCCTGCCGAAAGTAGAGGAGGTGATCGGCAGACCTTTGTCACCTTATGCCATCACCAAATATGTGAACGAACTTTACGCGGATGTGTTTTCAAAAACCTACGGTATACAGTGTATCGGACTGCGCTATTTTAATGTCTTTGGGAGGAAGCAGAACCCGAATGGGGCCTATGCCGCGGTGATTCCTAAATTTGTGATTCAGCTGATGAATCATGAAAGTCCGGTCATCAACGGTACCGGGGATTACTCCCGTGATTTTACGTATATCGACAATGTCATCCAGATGAATGAGAAGGCGATGCTTTCCGAGAATCCGGCGGCGGTGAACACCGTTTATAATACGGCAGTGGGCGACCGCACAACGCTGAATACATTGGTCGCCTATCTCAAAGAATACCTCGGAAATTTCGATCCGGAAATTTTGAAAGTAGAAACCATTTACGGCCCGGAGCGCGCAGGGGATATCCCGCATTCGCTGGCCTCCGTAGAAAAAGCGAAAAAACTTTTAGGTTACGAACCTACGCACAACATACAATCCGGATTGAAAGAGGCGGTGGAATGGTACTGGGAGCATCTGAGGGATTAAAGACTGGATGTTTGAGTGGTTTAATTGCACCGTCACGCCTTCGCCTCGAGGAGACTGAGTCCGTCGAACCACTTCGGCAGGTTTCCTACGGAGTGACAATCGCTATTATCGAAGATTTTGTTGCCATTGATATCGCTAGCCTTTCAATCGGAAGAAATCGGTGCTGAATTGTTATTCCCACAATTTAAGTGTACCCCTTTGTCACTCTGTAAGAGTCCCAACGTACACATAACAGGATGTAATTATCACACCGTTTCGGCCTTCGCCTCGGTGAGACTCCTACGGAGTGACAAAAGCTATTTTTGACAAAACGTTTTCAACATGTAGTTTTCTAGTCTGAAGAAATCCGTGCTGCATTGTTCTTCCCACAATTTAAGTGTACCCCTTTGTCACTCTGTAAGAGTCCCAAGGTACAAAAAGCCATAACAGATTATCACACTGTCACCTCTGCCTCATTGAGGCACAAAACTCTTAACTACTCAGTTGGTTAATGACCTAGGAGTTATTTGCGTTAAGAAAAAGTTGAATTTCTTCCGTAACTGCTTTTTCAATAATCAGACATAAAAATCCCCATTGTTTGAGTGGCGGCAGTATGTTTCATGAAGCGCGACAATCGTCCGACCCGCCCGAAACCGCTTGCGGTTCGACGACCAGCGGGAGTCAATTTTGGGGAAACCTAACGGAGTGGTTCAACGACCGCAGGGAGTTAATTTCTTAGAAGAAATTCAACTTTTTTAGCAAATAATTCCAAGTCTTGATTTTTTTGGTTACTTTTTGCATCAAGGCAAAAAGAACAATTTAATGCACCGTCACACCTTCGCCGCGGCGAGATTGACTTCGTCGAACCGCTTCGCTAGGTTTCCTACGGAGTGACAATCGCTATGTTCGACTAAGAGGTTTAAACAATCAAATTTCCGGTCGGAAGAAATCCGGGATGCATTGTTTTTACCACGATTTAAGCACAAACCTTTGTCACTCTGAAAGAGTCCCAACGTACACAGAACAGGATGTAATTATTACACCGTTTCGGCTACGCCGCGGTGAGGCTCCTACGGAGCGACAAAGGCTATTATTGAAGATTTTTTTGCAGTTGATATCACGTAACCTTTCAATCAGAAGAAATTCATGCTTCATTGTTATTACCACGATCTAAGCACAAACCTTTGTCACTCTGTAAGAGTCCCAAAGTACATATAACAGGATGTAATTATTACACCGTTTCGGCTACGCCGCGGCGAGACTCCTCCGGAGTGACAAAGGCTATTATTGAAGATTTTGTTGCAGTTGATATCACGCAGGCTTTCAATCAGAAGAAATTCATGCTTCATTGTTATTACCACGATCTAAGCACAAACCTTTGTCACTCTGCGAGAGTCCCATTGTACACATAACAGGATGTAATTATTACACCGTCACACCTTCGGCTCGGTGAGATTGACTCCGTCGAACCGCTTCCCTATATTTCCTACGGAGTGACAAAGGCTATTATTGAAGATTTTGTTGCAGTTTTTTTCGCACAGTCTTCCCTTCGGAAGAAATCCGGGATGCATTGTTTTTACCACGATTTAAGTATCTACTTCTGTTACTCTGTAAAAGTCCCAACCTACAAATAACCACATAAAATTAGTTGACCTTTGCGGCTTTAACCTTTCACGCTTTCCCTCTCGAGTTTTCGCATTTTTTTTTACTAAAAAATCATCTCTCGCGCAATTCCTAATTATTATCTTTGATAAAAATCAAACCATGGACTTTCTTTCAGAAGGATCTCATACCTATTACGTTTATATCATTACCAATAACAACAGGACTGTCCTGTATACTGGCGTGACCAATCATCTGCACCGGCGCTTGTGGCAACATCTGAATAAATTCAATCCTAAAAGTTTTTCTGCGAAATATAATGTATATCAATTGCTGTATTATGAAAAATATAGCTGGATACAACAAGCAATCGAGCGGGAAAAGGAGATCAAAAACCTTACCCGGCTCAAAAAATGGGAAATGATCAAAAGTGTTAATCCTCGTCTGGAGTTTCTCAATCACCTCTTTGAGTATAATGAGTAGGAGCGGATTGCACCGTTTCGGCTACGCCGCGGCGAGACTCCTCCGGAGTGACAAAGGCTATTATTGAAGATTTTGTTGCAGTTGATATTACGTAACCTTTCAATCAGAAGAAATTCATGCTTCATTGTTATTACCACGATCTAAGCACAAACCTTTGTCACTCTGAAAGAGTCCCAACGTACACAGAACAGGATGTAATTATTACACCGTTTCGGCTACGCCGCGGTGAGATTGACTTCGTCGAACCGCTTCGCTAGGTTTCCTACAGAGTGACAAGGGTGTTGTTGATGATTAGGAAATTTCAAAGAACTATTTTGTCACTCTGTAAGAGTCCCAATGTACACATAACAGAATGTAATTATTACACCGTTTCGGCTACGCCTCGGTGAGGCTCCTACGGAGCGACAAAGGCTATTATTGAAGATTTTTTTGCAGTTGATATCACGTAACCTTTCAATCAGAAGAAATTCATGCTTCATTGTTATTACCACGATCTAAGCACAAACCTTTGTCACTCTGTAAGAGTCCTAATCTTAAGTAACCGCATAAAATTGGTGCACCGTTTCGGCTACGCCGCGGTGAGATTGACTCCGTCGAACCGCTTCGCTAGGTTTCCTACGGAGTGACAAAGGCTATTATTGAAGATTTTGTTGCAGTTTATTTCGCACAGTCTTCCCGTCGGAAGAAATCCGGGATGCATTGTTTTTGCCACGATTTAAGCAGAAACCTTTGTCACTCTGAAAGAGTCCCAACGTACACATAACAGGATGTAATTATTACACCATTTCGGCTACGCCGCGGTTAGATTGACTCCGTCGAACCGCTTCGCTAGGTTTCCTACGGAGTGACAAGGGTGTTGTTGATGATTAGGAAATTTCAAAGAACTATTTTGTCACTCTGTAAGAGTCCCAGTGTACACATAACAGGATGTAATTATTACACCGTCACGGCTCCGCCGCGGTGAGGCTCCTACGGAGCGACAATCGCTATGTTCGACTAAGAGGTTTAAACAATCACATTTCCGGTCGGAAGAATTCCGTGCTGCATTGTTTTTCCCACTATTTAAGTATCAACTTTTGTCACTCTGTAGGAGTTCCCGTGTACACATAGCAGGTTGTAATTATTACACCGTCACACCTCAGCCTCGTTTGGCTCCTACTCAGTGACAAACGCTAATATTGATAATTTGGGAATTTAAAAAAAAATATTTTGTCACGCTCTAAAAATTCCAACCTTTTTGAACAAATCAAAAGCCCATCCACCACCCACCAACCTCAATCAATCCAATTAACCTGTTAACTTCCCTTCACAACACCGCAACATTTACAAATAAATACTTACCTTTGTCGCTTCTAAAAACAGAAAAGTACCGGAAGTATTTTATTGTAAATGCTTTTAAACCAATATTTTATTGTTTATTACCGTTCTTTTAAAGTATTTATATGACACATCAAATCGCCATCATTGGCCTTGGCTATGTAGGGCTTCCTTTGGCCCGACTTTTCGCTACGAAATACCCGGTGGTGGGTTTCGACATTAACCAAAAAAGAATTGCGGAGCTCCAGGAAGGTAAAGATTTAACGCTTGAAGTGGAAGAATCTTTGCTCAAATCGGTTTTGCTTTCCGATAATCCACTCGGTGAGAAGAACGGGGATTCCAAGAGTTCAACCGGGCATCAGGCTACGAATGGACTCTACTGTTCTTCCCAGCTCGAAGATCTTCATCACGCCAATATCTACATCATCACGGTTCCTACGCCGGTGGATAAGAATAATAAACCAGACCTTACGCCGCTGTATAAAGCGAGTGAAACTGTGGGGAAAGTCCTGAAAAAAGGAGACATCGTGGTCTATGAATCTACGGTGTATCCGGGTGCAACTGAGGAGGAGTGTATTCCGGTGCTCGAAAAAGTGTCGGGGTTAACATTCAATCAGGATTTTTTCGCAGGGTATTCTCCGGAGCGCATTAATCCCGGAGATAAAGAACATACCGTGGAGAAGATTCTGAAAGTCACTTCAGGCTCTACACCAGAAATTGGGAAAGTGGTGGATGAGTTGTATCGTGCTGTGATTACCGCGGGAACCCATCTTGCGCCATCTATTAAGGTTGCAGAAGCAGCTAAGGTCATTGAAAACTCTCAGCGCGACATCAATATCGCGTTTGTGAACGAGCTGGCGAAGATTTTTAACTTAATGGATCTCGATACCCACGAGGTCTTGAAAGCAGCAGGAACCAAATGGAACTTTCTGCCTTTCAAACCCGGATTGGTCGGCGGACATTGCATTGGCGTTGACCCTTATTATCTGGCTCAAAAAGCCCAGGAACTCGGTTACCATCCCGAAATTATTTTGGCAGGACGCCGGATGAACGATTCTATGGGAGAATATGTTGCCTCGCAGGTCGTGAAGGCGATGATCAAAAAAAACATTACGATCAACGGAGCGCAGGTGCTGATGTTGGGCGTTACCTTCAAAGAAAACTGTCCGGATGTGCGCAATACCAAGATTGTAGATGTTGTAGCCGCATTGAAAGACTACGGCATGAAGGTCACCATTTACGACCCCTGGGCAAAACCGGAAGAAGTAAAACATGAGTACGGATTGACTTGTTATAATACTTTACCCTGTCATTCCGGGCGCAGCGAGGAATCTATTTCCGCCGCGCAGCTGGAAAGCACCTCAGCATCCATCGAGAAATACGATGCAGTAGTCCTCGGAGTAGCCCACAACGAATTCCTGAACCTGGACCTGAACCTCAGCCTTAAGGAAAAGGCGGTGGTGTATGATGTGAAAGGCATCTTGCAGCACGCAGACGCAAAATTATAATCCAATGAAAATAACCATTGTAGGAACAGGATATGTAGGGCTTTCCAATGCCCTTTTGCTGGCGCAGCACCATGAGGTGATGGCGTTGGACATTGTTCCGGAAAAAGTGGCAATGCTCAATGCACAGGTGTCACCGATTGAGGATCACGAAATCAGTGATTTTCTTCAAAATAAACCTTTACAGTTTAAAGCCACCACCGATCAGCAGGAAGCGTACCAGAACGCCGATTATGTGATCGTGGCGACTCCGACCGATTACGATCCCAAAACCAATTACTTTAACACCAGCAGTGTCGAAACAGTGATTGCTGACGTTAAAAAATACCGACCGCAAGCGGTGATCATTATCAAATCTACGGTGCCGGTGGGTTTTACTGAAGATTTGAAAAAGAAACTGGATTTTCAGAACATCATCTTTTCCCCAGAATTCTTGCGGGAGGGAAAGGCGCTGTATGACAATTTATATCCCTCTAGAATCATCATTGGCGAACAGAGCCACAGAGCAGAGGTTTTTGCAGAACTCCTCAAGGAGGGGGCGATCAAAAAAGACATTCCGGTGTTATTCACCCATTCCACAGAAGCGGAAGCGATTAAACTCTTCTCCAATACCTATCTTGCATTAAGGGTGGCGTATTTCAACGAACTCGACAGTTATGCGCAGACGCATCAGCTCGACAGCCGCCAGATCATCGAAGGCGTAGGTTTGGATCCCCGCATTGGTTCGCATTACAACAACCCGTCTTTTGGTTACGGTGGTTATTGTCTTCCGAAAGATACCAAACAGCTGTTGGCCAATTACGACAGTGTGCCGAACAATATCATTCAGGCCATTGTGGACGCCAACCGAACCAGAAAAGACTTTATCGCAGATTCTATATTGGCGAAAAACCCAAAAAAAGTTGGGGTGTACCGTTTAATTATGAAATCCGGTTCCGACAATTTCCGGGCTTCAGCGATCCAGGGCGTGATGAAGCGCATCAAAGCCAAAGGCGTGGAAGTGGTGGTGTACGAACCCGTAATGAAAGAGGAAACCTTCTTCGGTTCGCGCGTCACCAAAGATTTGGAAAGTTTTAAACAGGAATGCGACGTAATCATCTCCAACCGCAAAGCACCCGAACTCGCCGATGTGGAAGAGAAAGTTTATACGAGGGATTTGTTTGGGAATGATTGAAATTAGAAATTTAAGAAAGTTTGATGAATATTTTAAATCTCATTGGCAGAACGAAGGAATTGTTTTCAAAAGACCTTTATCAGTATGAAACACAGCTTAAGGAAATCGTTTCAGCCTCTTCATTTCTTGTTATAGGAGGTGCTGGTTCTATCGGATCTGCTACCACAAAAGAAATATTTAAACGTAATCCAAAGAAACTCCATGTTGTCGATATTAGTGAAAACAATATGGTCGAACTGGTACGCGATATCCGCAGTTCTTTCGGTTATATTGATGGTGATTTTCAGACCTTTGCATTGGATATTGGGTCGGTAGAATATGATGCCTTTTGGGAAGCGGATGGAGATTATGATTATGTTCTGAATTTATCTGCACTCAAGCATGTACGAAGTGAAAAAGATCCTTATACCTTGATGAGGATGATCGATGTCAATGTTTTTAACACAGATAAAACATTGCAACAGTCCATTGAGAAAGGGGTGAAGAAATATTTTTGCGTCTCGACCGATAAGGCGGCAAATCCCGTGAATATGATGGGAGCTTCCAAAAGAATTATGGAAATGTTTCTCATGCGAAAAAGTAAAGAAATAGCAATTTCTACCGCTCGTTTTGCCAATGTTGCATTTTCTGATGGATCTTTATTGCATGGTTTTAATAAAAGAATTGAGAAGAAGCAACCTATTGTAGCACCCAATGATATCAAACGCTATTTTGTAACCCCAAAAGAGTCCGGTGAATTATGTTTGATGTCTTGTATTTTTGGTGAAAACAGAGATATTTTCTTTCCAAAATTAAGCGAAAATTTACACCTGATTACTTTTGCGGAAATCGCGGTAAAATACCTTGAAGAAATTGGTTATGAACCTTATTTGTGTAAAGATGAGGATGAAGCAAGAGTTCTCGTTGAAACTTTTCCGCAGGAAGGAAAATGGCCTTGCCTTTTTACATCAAGTGACACAACGGGCGAGAAAGATTTCGAAGAGTTCTTTACCGATACAGAAACTTTGGATATGAACAGTTTCGAAAATTTAGGCGTGATTAAAAATGAACTCAATATTGAAGAAGATAAAATTCATTTATTTGAAACTACAATCAATGCATTAAAGACTGCGCGTAAATGGAATAAAGATGAGATTGTTGATTTGTTCTTTAAGATGATTCCCGAGTTCGGACATAAAGAAACGGGTAAATATTTGGATTCTAAAATGTAACGATGGAAAGTATTCAAAATTTGATCTCTTTTGTAAGAGAACATTATAACTCAGATCTGTTCATTCCACTTCACGAACCGCGTTTCCGGGGCAATGAAAAAAAATATTTGGCAGAAACGATTGATTCTACTTTCGTCTCATCTGTAGGTGCATTTGTCGATCAGTTCGAGATTATGATGCAGGACATTACAGGTGCAGCTAAATCTGTGGCTGTAGTAAATGGAACCGCATCTTTGCAGGTGGCGCTGAGATTAGCAGGGGTAAAAAAAGATGATGAAGTCATCACGCAAGCACTTACCTTTATTGCAACAGCCAATGCAATCATTTATAACAATGCAGTTCCGGTGTTTGTAGATGTAGATTTAGATACGATGGGACTTTCACCCAAAGCATTGGAGAATTTTTTAGAAGAATTTGGAGAGTTGCGGGAAGATGGTTGCTACAATAAATCTACCGGGCGAAGAATCGCTGCCTGTATGCCGATGCATACCTTCGGTTTTCCGGTTCATTTAGATGAATTAATAATAGTTTGCCACAAATGGCGAATTCCGTTGGTGGAAGATGCCGCAGAATCTTTAGGAAGCATTTATAAAGGAAAACATACAGGAACCATCGGTTTAATCAGTGGGTTTTCTTTCAACGGAAACAAGATTGTTACCAGCGGTGGTGGCGGTGCAATAGTTACGAATGATATTGAACTGGGAACTCAGGCAAAATATCTTACGACCACTGCAAAACGCCCGCATCCGTATGAGTTTTTTCACGACGAATTGGGATACAATTTCAGAATGCCCAATCTGAATGCTGCCTTAGCTTGTGCCCAATTGGAATCTCTAAATGGTTTTCTTGAAGATAAAAGAATCTTAGCGAATAAATATGCAGCGTTTTTCAAAAAATCCGGAATTAAATTCAGACAGGAAGCTGCCGACACCAAAGCCAACTATTGGCTGATGTGTGTTGAGTTGAATAATAAAGCGGAGAGAGAAGAGTTTTTAAAAACTACCAACGACCAGGGCGTGATGACACGTCCGATTTGGAATTTGATGTACCGTTTGCCCATGTATGCGCATTGTCAGCGTGATGCTCAAACAAATGCTGAGTTTTTAGAAGAAAGAATTGTAAATATCCCAAGCAGTGCAAGATAAAAAAATAGCGATAATAGGATATTCAGGACATTCTTTTGTTGTTTTAGATGCAGCAAAACAGATGGGTCTGGAGGTTAAGTATTATTGCGAAAGAAATCAGGTTTCCTTCAATCCTTTTGAGATTAATTATTTAGGAGATGAAGGAAGCGAATCTTTTAACTGGAATGCGGTTGATGGCTTTATCTTAGGAATTGGTGACAATAAAATCCGTCAGAAAGTGGCAGATTTAATTGTAACCAAGAAAAAAACAATATTAAATGTGGTCCATCCTTCCTCAATTATAAGTAATTATGCGACCGTGGGAATCGGGAATTTTATTGCTGCAAACGTTAACGTTAATGCGCTCGCTTCAATTGGCGACCATTGTATTTTAAATACAGGATGCATTGTAGAACACGAATGTGTCATTGAAAATGGTGTACACATCGCACCGGGAGCAGTTTTAGCAGGAAATGTATTGGTTGGTGAAAATTCCTTTGTCGGCGCTAATTCGGTAGTAAAACAAGGGGTGAAAATTGGAAAAGATGTAACTGTTGGGGCAGGCAGCGTAGTAATTAAAGATATTCCTGATCATGAAACTTGGGTTGGGAATCCTGCAAAAAAAATATAGTTAAAGCCATTTATTTATGTACACAAAACATCTCATCTCCAAAAATACCACAGTAAGGCAAGCATTACAAAAATTAGACGAATTAAGGCAGGATGCTATTTTGTTTGTGACAGACAACGGGAAACTTATTGGTTCTATAACCGATGGTGACCTCAGGAGAGGATTTATCAAAGGTCTTGGTTTTGAAGACGAGATTTTAAGTTTTGTTCAACCCAATCCTGAATTTATTTACGAGAATGAATTCGACCAAAATAAACTGGAAACCTTAAGAAAAAAGAATTACAAATTATTGCCCATCCTCAACCGGGATCATATAATTGTGGATATCCTCAATTTCCGGCTTAAAACGACTTTGCTGCCGGTGGATGCAGTGCTGATGGCGGGCGGCAAAGGCTCACGCCTTAGACCACTCACCAACAACACCCCTAAACCCCTTCTGAAAGTGGGCGAAAAGCCAATCATAGAATACAATATAGACCGCTTGGCTAAAGTCGGAGTCAATACGGTTTACCTCAGCATCAATTATCTCGGCGAACAGTTGGAGTCTTATTTTGGCGACGGAACCGAAAAAAATATTTCCATCAAATATATTCGCGAAACCAAACCATTGGGAACCATTGGGTCGGTGATGCTGGTTGATGATTTTCAAAATGAAGAGATCATTGTGATGAACAGCGATTTACTCACCAATATTGATTTCGCGGATTTCTATAAAGCGTTCAAAGAAGCTGATGCCGATATGGCCGTAGCATCGGTGTCCTATCACGTCGATATTCCGTATGCGGTGTTGGAAACCGATGAAACCCAAAAAGTGCAGTCACTCAAAGAGAAACCGAGATATACCTATTTTTCCAATGCAGGCATTTATCTCCTGAAAACCAAAATTTTGGAAATGATTCCTAAAGATGAGTTTTTTGATATTACCACGCTCATGGATAAAGTGATCGAAATGGACCGCAAACTCATTACCTATCCCATCAACGGATACTGGCTGGATATTGGCAGAATGGAAGATTATAAAAAAGCGCAGGAAGATATTAAGCATATTCAACTGTAAGAGACCCTAAAGGAATTATGAATAAGAGCATCCTCATTATAGCGCCCCACGACAAACACCTCACTAACTTCAGCAAACACTTGGAGGAAATTAAATCTAATGAGTATTCAGTGGATCATTTTGCTTTGTCTTATGGAGGTGAAAATGCTTCGTTTCGGGAAACTTTGTACCTTAAGAAACATTTCCCGGCATTTTTTTACCGGTATTTTGCCGGCTTGCTGATATATATCGATGTCATATTGACCTTCCGGAAGATTAAAACTCATTACGACTTAATCAACATTCATTTCGTGACCCTGCATTCTTTTTTCCTTTTGCCTTTCCTCAAAAAAAAAGCAGCAAAATTAATACTGACGCCGTGGGGAAGCGATGCCTTGCG
This sequence comes from Chryseobacterium senegalense, assembly GCA_001403755.1. GTDB lineage: Bacteria > Bacteroidota > Bacteroidia > Flavobacteriales > Weeksellaceae > Kaistella > Kaistella senegalense. The sequence continues at coordinate 400,981 of CYUH01000015.1, forward strand.
GGTGAATCATCCCGTAGTAGTGTGGTGTCTTAGAAAGCTCTATGCAGCGGCGGATTATGTTACGCTAGCGAACATCCGTTTCAGGCAGGATGTGCTTAAGAAGTTTAATTTCGATCCAAACAAAATTGTGGAATTAAGTTACGGCGCGGAAATGATTGATGTAATTGGCGAAGAAAAAGTGTTACCTGCTGAAGCAAAAAAAAGAATTGGATTCCCCGATTCCTTCATTATCACCGTGGGATATAACCGAAGTCCGTTGCAGAATCATCGCAGTATCATTCAGGCTATCATTGCCTGCAAAGACCAACTGCCTGAAAATTTGTGTGTCGCATTTCCATTTACCTACAATGGTACTCTCGAGCCCTACAAATCTGAACTTAAAAGTATATTAGACGAGGCGAAAATCGATGGTGTTTTCTTCGAAAGCTTTCTTTCAAACGAAAAACTCCGTGATCTCATTTATGCCACCGACTTATTTGTGCATGCCCAGGAAACCGACGCTAACAGTGCCAGTTTGCAGGAATATTTATTAGCAGGTAAAACGGTAATTAACGGAAGTTGGCTCCAGTATGACCAATTAGAGAAAATAACCAAACCCTATTATTTGGCCTGTGATCCGCACAGCATTTACCAGGCACTGCAGGAAGTCATTGCATCAGATTTCCAGAGCAAGGTACAGTCTTATCACGTGGAAGAAATTAGGAGATTTGGTTGGAAGAAAAAGATTGTAGAGTGGAATAATTTTTTTATAAAAAACTGATGGAAGAAACTGATTCACAAAGTAAAGTGAATATAAAAATAAAAAAAGGGTTAAAATGGAATCTTTATAATCAGATTGCGACCCAAGTAATTTTTATGTGGTTTGGGATCTATCTAGCAAGATTATTAGGTCCCGACGCATTTGGATTGGTGGGCATGGTGACTGTTTTATCTGGGTTTGCAAGTATATTTGTAGATTTTGGATTTGCTTCTTCAGTGATTTATTATAAAATCAATACAAAAAATCAACTATCCAGTATTTTTTGGTTTAATCTCCTCCTAGGAATTTTCATCTATTTGTTATTTTTTGCCGCAGCGCCCCTCATTGCAGACTTTTATAATGAACCCCAACTGGTCTCATTGACTCGTATGGTAACCATTGGCATTGTTATTTCGGCTTTCTCGTCTTTACAGAGCACACTGCTTACAAAGGATATTAATTTTAGGAAGAAGGTTATTATACAATGGTCCAGTACACTGCTTAGCTATACAGTAGGATTTTATTGTGCTTTTCAAGGCTACGGAGTATGGAGTATTGTCTTCATGTCACTCACTGCAAGTATTGTAACAACTATTAGTTTATGGTATACAACAGAATGGAAGCCTTCATTATATTTTTCATTATCTGATTTAAAACCACTTTTAAAATATAGTACCAGCGTAGGAGCAAACAGTACTTTTAGTTATTTAACCCGAAATGCAGATAATTTCATTGTAGCAAAATTTATCGGTCAATCAGCTTTGGGTTTATATTCGACAGCATACAGAATAATGATGCTTCCTGTAAGTAATATTTCATCCATTTTTTCGTCGGTGTTGTTTGCGGGTTTTGCGAAAAGTAAAGACCGCAGCCACATTGCTTCAATTTACTTGAAAACGATTTCCGTTATTTCATTTGTCACTTTTCCACTAATGGTAGGGGTTTATTGCGTAGCGACAGAATTTATTAATATTTTTTATGGAGCAGAATGGATAGAAGCAATTCCTTTGATTAAAATTCTGTCCTTGCTTGGAGCTGTCCAATCTATACTTTCATTAAATGGAATATTGTTCAATGCTGTGGGAAAACCAAAACTAGCACTATATGCCACGTTCTTATTTAATGTAATATTAATACCCTCTTGGTTCTTGGGAATCAAAATGGATGGAATAGTAGGTTTTACCCTTGCTTATTTCATTGTTTCCTTGGTGGGAAGTATATTCATTTTATATAATGCCATTCGCTTTATAAACCTTACATTAATTGATGTCTTTACCTCAGTAAAGAAGCCAGTATTGGGCAGCATTTTAATTTATTTGTCGCTCGTAATAGTACAGGAATATGCATTAACCGGTATGGAGATTTGGTTTATTTTTGTGAGTAAAGTGATCGTAGGGTGTGTTGTTTATCTTGTATACTCTCTGGTGTTTCAAAAGGATATTATTAGCATACTAAAAAAAATAAAAAATTAGACATGAACCCATTAAAGAAAAAGTTAAAAGCATTAATCCGAATATTTATTCCTGTCAATCCTAACCCTATTAAATACAAAATTGGTAATGTTACGCATCATAATTCACATGTAGATACATTGTTACCTCAATTTGTTACAATTGGTGATAATTTTATATCAGCTCCGGGATCGAAAATCTTGGCGCATGATGCAAGTTTGTTTCTATACAGCAAAGAATATAGATGCGAAAAAACTATTATCGGAAATAATGTTTTTTTAGGAGCCAATGCGGTTGTTTTGCCCGGTGTTACTATTGGTGATGGAGCAATTATTGGTGCAGGTTCCGTCGTAACTAAAGATATCCCTCCTTTTACCGTGTATGCTGGCAATCCGGCCACTTACCGTTGTACGGTTGAGGAATACCATGCAAAATCAAAAACCAGAAATGTGCTGTATGCGGCACCGGAATCTTTTTCTTTGTTTTTTTCTGGACAGCGAATTAATCAAGAGCAAGTAATAGAATTTCAGGAGCAAGTATTGGCAGATTACAAAAAGCGTAATTAAAATAACAAAAATATCGAAGTGCCAAAGCAATGTTTATACAAAGCAAATTTTATTTATTACTATAATATTTAAATGAAAAGAATCAAAATCCTTCATATCCAGCAATCCGTATCTTTTGGTGGGGTAGAAAGAAGACGTCTTTCTATGGCAAAGCATTTGGGAAAAGAAATGTTTGAACAAAAAGTGGTTTGTACAGATGCAAGAGGTCCCATTTTAGAAGGATTGAATAAAGAGGGAGTTGAGGTAATTCCCATTGGAAAATATACTTCAATTTTTGATATTGAAAAATATAAAAAAGTGCAACAAATCATCGATGATTATCAACCCGACATCATCCACGGTGCGGTTTTCGAAGGCGTAACCATGGCAGCTGTTAATGGCTGGTTGAAGAAAGTTCCCGTAATCATCATCGAAGAAACTTCTTTTCCTATTAACCGAAGTTGGAAAGGGAATTTCTTGATGAAGTTGTTTTCAAAATTGGGGGATAAAGTGATAGGGGTTTCAGAAGCGGTGACGAAAGAATACTTGAAAGGAAAACTCAATTTACCCGATAATAAAGTAGTGTTAATCAATAACGGAGTAGCCTTACCCCGCGAAATTTCTAATGTAGAAATAGCTCATGTAAAACAAGAATGGGGAATTAACCCCAATGATTTCGTGATTGGAACAATAGGTCGAATGTTGGATGATTCCAATAAACGATTTTCAGATATAATCCGAGCATTTGCGAAATTTTCTGAAGGAAAAGAAAATGTCAAATTGATCTTGGTCGGTGATGGTCCCGAAAAAGAAAACTATGAAAAATTAGCAAATGATTTAGGAATTGCAAATCGAACCATTTTCACAGGATATCAGGGTGATGTTACGTTGTATTATCATCTGATGAAGGTTTTTTCTTTGGTCTCCACGCATGAATCTTTTGGTTTGGTATTGGCGGAAGCAATGCTCAATAAATTGCCGGTAATTGCAACCAAAGTAGGTGGAATGAAATATATTGTTGAGGATGAATTAACCGGATTCTTGGTAACGCCCAAAAACGTAGCGGAAATTACCAATAAAATGGAAACGTTATATCAGAATCCAATTCTCAGAAATAAAATGGGTGAAAAAGGATTCGAAAAAGCGGTGAAAGAATACACGGAAGAAATCTATGTGGAAAAGGTTAAAAATCTATATATAAAATTGACAAAAACATTAAAATGAAAATAATAAAAAATATATCGGTCTTTGATACCTCAATTGCGACACAAAATGTGGGTGACGAAATCATCATGGATGCCGTTTACAATGAATTACACGAGGTGTTTAACGAGGCTATGTTTTTGAAAATCCCTTCACATGAAGTGATTGGTATTTCAAGTTTGTCATTAATCCGACATTCAGAATTTGGTATTGTTGGCGGATCCAATATTCTTTCTTCTTCGATGAACAAGTATAAACAATGGAGAATTTCCTTGTTACAAAGTTTTTTGATTAAAAATAAGGCGTTATTACTTGGTGTTGGTTGGCGCAATTATCAACAAAAGCCAAATTTAGTAACGAGAAAATTATTAAAAAATTTGCTGAATAAAGAATATCTACATTCGGTGAGAGACAGCTATACCGAAAAGAAACTCAAAGAAGAAGGATTTGAAAATGTAATCAATACCGCTTGTCCAACGATGTGGCGTCTAACCGCAGAACACTGCGCAAAGATTCCTTCGCAAAAATCAGATACCGTAGTTTTTACCTTAACGGACTATTCGAAGGATCAAGTCTCTGATTCTTTTTTAGTGAATACACTTTTGGCTAATTATAAAGAAGTTTACTATTGGGTACAGAGCAGAAAAGATTTGATCTATTTAACTGAAATTGGGTTTAACGATGGAAATATTAAGATTATTCCACCAACACTAAGAGCATATACTCAATTTTTAGAGTCCCATGATTGTGATTATATTGGCACAAGATTACATGGGGGGATTCGCGCATTACAACGCAAAAAGAGGACGATAATTATAGGGGTAGACAACCGTGCTATAGAAAAGAAAAAAGATTTTAATCTGAATGTACTGGAGCGAAATGAGTTGGAAGGTAAATTGAATTCTTTGTTGAATTCTGAATTTCAAACAGAAGTGAAAATTCCTGTGGAGAATATTGCAAAATGGAAAAATCAGTTTAAAACACACATCCAAAAATGAAAATCCTACGCCTCACTACACTACTTGATTTCGGTGGAATAGAAACTAAAATGGCTAATCTTTCAACTTATAATGATAAAGAGAATGAATGGGTTTTTGTTGCCCTTGGAAAAGGGGGGGAGGCAGAGAAAAAGATCCGAGCAAACGGAAAACGAACCCAAGTGCTTGGTTTTGATTACAAAATACCTTCTATTAAAACTATTTGGAAATTTTACAAATTTTTGAAAAAAGAAAAGCCGGATGTTTTACATACCTCTGGAGCCGAAGCTAATTTTTTCGGTTTTTTTTCCGGAAAACTTGCGGGAGTAGCTAAGATTATCGTTGAAGAAATTGGTATTCCCAATCAGTCTTCCGTTGCAAAGAAGATATTTCGTTTTATCTTTAATAATGCAGATTTTGCAGTGGGAGAGTCCAAAGTTGTTGTTGATCATTTTGTTTCGACATATCAACTTAATCCCGACAAAGCAAAAGTTGTATCAAATTTTGGCTTATTTCAATATAATCTTTCCACACTGAATGTTCAAAAAGAGGAGCATTTGTTTAATATATTGATGATTTCACGCTTAGAAAAGGTTAAAAATATAGAAGGGGTAATCAATGTGGTAGCAAGACTAAGTGCTACAACTTCCAAAAACATTAGACTTACAATTGCCGGTTCCGGGGTTCTTGAACAGGAATTAAAGAAAAAGGTAGAAGAAATGAAACTCCAGAACCACGTTCATTTTTTAGGATTTATCACTGATCCTTACCCTCATTTATGCAATGCAGATCTATATATCCTCAATTCACATTCTGAAGGGTTCTCCAATTCACTGGTAGAAGCCATGTACAGCAAAACACCTTCTTTGAGCACAGCCGTAGGTGCTGCACCGGAAATTATTGAAGATGGTATAAATGGTTATCTTACGCATGCAAACGATGAAGAAGCATTGTTTGAAAAAGTTAAATCAATCATAGAATTGCCAAAAGAGAAATTGAATGAAATAGGTTTGGCTGGACATGAAAAAATTGTGAAAAACTTTTCTTTGGATAACCATGTCAATGAATTAATGAAAATTTATAAAAAATAGATGAAAGAAAATAAAGGAAAAGCTTTGTTTTTACCTGGGCTTAACGGAATTAGAGCTATAGCAGCAGTTTCTGTGATCATTTCACATATTGGTTTGAATATGAAACTTTATGGTTTTCCTAATTTTGGAGGTTATGCATTGGCCAGTTTTGGAGTAACCATGTTTTTTGCGCTAAGCGGTTTTTTAATCACCTATTTACTACTCAAAGAAAAAGAAAAAACCAATACAATTGCAATTAGTAAATTCTACTTCCGTCGAATTTTAAGGATTTGGCCATTGTATTATTTTTATTTACTCCTTGCTTTGGCGGTAATGGGTTTTGCTTTAAATCAACATTCGTGGATGTATTTCTTTTTATTACCCAATGTCCCTTTTTCTTTGGAGGCGGCAGGTGTTTTTAGTGCTACACTTCCCCATTTAGCACATTATTGGTCCGTAGGAGTAGAGGAGCAGTTTTATGCTTTCTGGCCTTGGTTGTTGAAAAAGTCAAAAAAGATATTACGAGTAATGGTTGTTTTTGCAATTGCATTTTTTCTTGTAAAACTATGTCTTACCCTATTTAATGCACCTAAATTTATTAGTACGTTTTTCCATTATACGCGCTTTGGGTGTTTAGCCATGGGAGGTATAGCTGCTTTTCTATTAGTAAATCAACAAAAACTGTTTTTAAAAATATGCACACACAAAATTACTGAGATTTCAGCATGGGGAATTATTCTGTTAATTGCTTTCAATAGATTTCATTTGTTTTCTATAATTGATCACGAAATTGTTACAGCGGCTACATTGGTAATAATCATAAATCAAATAAGTAATTCGCATAAAATTATCAGTTTAGAAAATAAAGTCTTTGATTACTTGGGTAAGATTTCCTATGGATTGTATATTTATAATCCATTGGTTATATATTTGGTTTCTCTTCTGCTAAGCAAGGTAATTCATGAGCAATCCGTTTTTAATATGGTGATGATTTATTCAATAACTATTTTATCCGTTATTGTTGTATCACATCTTTCATACTTTTATTTTGAAACTCAATTTTTAAAATTCAAAGATAAATTTGCGGTAGTAAAAAGTAAAAGCAGTGCCTCATGAAAAACCTCCTCTTCATCACCTGGGACGGCCCGCAGACTTCTTATATGGAAGGGCTGTTTATGCCTATCTTTCAGGAAATCGCTAAGCGGGGAGATTATCAATTCCACGTGGTACAGTTCACCTGGGCGGATACTCAAAAAATCGCGCATACAAAAGAAGCAGCAGATCAAATGGGTATTACCTATACGGCCTGGCCTGTTCTTAGGAAACCTAATGTTTCCACAGGAAGTCTTTTGACGGTGCTTACCTCTTCAGCCAAAATCAAAAAATACATCAGGGAAAATAACATTCACATGGTAATGCCGAGGAGTACTTTCCCCGCGATGATCGTGAATCAAATCAAAAACAAAAACTTTAAACTCATTTTCGATGCAGATGGTTTACCCATCGAAGAACGGGTGGATTTTGCAGGACTAAAAAAAGAATCTTTTCAATATAAACTGATGAAGACGGCAGAGACGAAAATGCTGAAGTCTGCGGATGCCGTCATCACCAGATCTCAGAAAGCAATAGACATCCATACCGCCCATATTGGCGAATCCTACCGATCAAAATTTTCTGTGGTTTTTAACGGAAGGGACAAGAATGTATTTGCTTATCGGCCACATTTAAGAGAAGAAGTAAGGCAGGAATTGGGCTTGAAAGACGAATTGCTGTTTGTGTATGCCGGGTCTTTGGGACCGCAATACTGCCTGAATGAAATGTTGCAAATATTCCAGGCATACGCGGAAAAGCATAAGGCAAAGTTCCTCATTCTGACAGGAAATACAGCATTTGCAGAACAAAATATTCCCATGGGGCTAAAAGCGCACGTTATCTTAAAATCGGTGCCTTCGGAAAAGGTATCGTTTTACCTCAATGGCAGTGATGTAGCATTCGGACTCAGAAAACCCACCTTCAGTATGCAGGGGGTAGCACCCATAAAATTAGGTGAGTATCTGCTCTGCGGACTGCCCGTGATTGCCAGCAAAGGCATTGGCGACACAGAGAAGATCTTGGAGCATTTTGAAGAATGTTACCTTTACGATCATTCCATCGGTTTGCTACCACAGATAGCGCAGATCAAAAATTTTGTAGAAAAAGCTATATTTGTCGATAGAAATAAGATCGCTCATAAAGCACAGGATTATTTTTCTTTGGAAGCTGCAGCAGACAGTTATCTCAAAATATTAAAAAATTATGATGAATAGAAAAGTTCTTATCACCGGAGGTGCCGGGTTTATAGGTTCCAACTTAGCACTGAAACTTGTAGCGCAGGGGTATGAAGTTACAGTTCTTGATAATCTTTCAGAACAGATTCATGGAAACCATTCAGACTTACTTAATACCATCATCGACAAAGTTAATTTTATTCAGGGTGATGTAAGAAACCGTGAAGATTGGGTAAAAGCACTGAAGGGGCAGGAAGTTGTGGTGCATCTGGCTGCGGAAACAGGTACCGGACAATCCATGTATGAAGTTCAGAAGTATGTGGATGTCAATATCAACGGCACGGCTATTCTTCTTGACTTCTTAGTCAATGAAGAGCACCAGATTAAAAAAGTGGTTATTGCTTCTTCGCGTGCCATATACGGCGAGGGTAAATATAAATGTGCGGAGCATGGGATTATTTATCCGGATGAGCGAAAAGAAGCTGATCTGAAAAAGGGAGATTTTGAACCCAAGTGTCCGGTCTGTAACCGGGATCTGGTTCTTCAGGCGACTGATGAGCAGTCGAAAATCCATCCTTCCTCTGTTTACGGGATTACCAAACAGAGCCAGGAACAGATGGTGCTGAACGTTTGCCAGAGTGTCGGCATACCGGCCGTGGCCTTCCGTTACCAGAATGTTTACGGGCCCGGGCAGTCACTGAAGAATCCCTACACCGGCATTCTTTCGATTTTTTCCACTCAGATTAAAAACGGTAATGATATCAACATCTTTGAGGACGGCAAAGAAAGCCGTGATTTTGTTTATATTGATGATGTGGTGAAAGCTACCGTATTGGGCATCCAGAAGGAAGAGGCTGATTTTGAAGTATTCAACGTGGGTTCAGGCAAGGGTACTACCGTAACCGAAGTCGCCCATACCCTGAAAAGTCTTTACAAGTCTCAGGTGAGTATCAAAGAGACGGGCAACTTCAGACTCGGGGATATCAGGCACAACTATGCAGACCTTAGCCATATCCAGAATAAACTGGGTTTTCAGCCGGATGTTGACTTCCAGACAGGCGTTACTGCTTTTGCAGAATGGGTTAATGGACAGGAGATTCAGGAGGACCGGTACTCAAAATCCATAGAAGAAATGAAAGCTAAAGGACTGTTTAAATAGCATGATGAAGAAATTTGTTTTTTTTACCGTAAATGATTTTCAGAAAGAAGGAGGAGGAACCATCCGGATGCTCGGAATTATGAATGAACTGGCCAAGACTGCAGATGTTGATGTTACTTTAATTTCCAATATAAAAGATCCCCGTAAATTAAACAGCAATATAAAATGCGTGCCTCTGGATATGGAGTTCAAGCCCGCTGATAAAAGAAAGTTTCAATTTCTTCTGGGCGCTCTTGGGGTAAAAGCTGTCAACCGGATGTTCAGTAAACATCTTACTAAGCTTTCCTCCGTTTTTTCCGGCCTTGGTGCGGAATCACGGTTTATATTCTTTGAATACCTTGATAATTCAATAGGTTACTGGCTTAAAGCCAATCGTGTTATTCCTGGTTATGTTAACGATATCCACGGAATCGCTACCCACGAATTTGCTTTTCAGGGGAAAATGGCAAAGTCTTTAAAAGCCAAGGTAATGTTCAGTGTGAAGGAAAAGATTTCTGCTCAGCTGGACAACCGGGTTTTTAATCATGCAGATGGTATTTTCTACGCCAGCAAGGCGATGCGGGATTATTTTTACGGACTGTATCCCTCCTTAGAAAACAAAGAGAATATTTACCTGCCTTATGTTCTTAATGAACATAATGTAGAGCCATCAGACGGAGAGGTCATCAGTAAATTTAAAACGGAACTGAAACTTAAAGAAACTGATTTCGTCTTTTTATTTGCCGGAGCATTTAAGGAGATTACCGGAATACAGGATCTCATCATTGCTTTTGACCGTATTGCACACCGACACTCCAATGCCCGATTGCTTCTGGTTGGTGACGGTCCAACTTTTGAAAGTTGCCGCCAGCTAAAGGAGGTGCAGGAACACGGTGACCGTATTCATCTTCTGGGGAGGCAGCCTTACCGTTATCTGTCTTCTTTTCAGGCTTTGTCCAACGTTCTGGTATGCCCGGACCGTCAGAACCTTTTTTCCGACCTGATTGTTCATGTGAAATATCTGGATGCTTTAAGCTCAGGTAAACTCGTCATCAACGGAAGATTTAAAAGCGTTATGGAAATCAACGAAACAAAGGAGCTCAGTCTGCTTTTTACCCCTTCTGATATTGACGATTTGGTAAAGCAGATGGAGAAGGCTATCGGCAATTATCAGGAGTTGTCCGCTCAGTATTCGTCATCGAAAAACTATACGCTGCAGCATCTCACTTATAATGCTTACATTCATAATCTGATGAACTGACCCAAATAAATGCTGGATTTATTATACATACCGATCATTGTTGTCCTTGGTCTCGGCTTCATCAATCTGTTCAGCAGTCAGTTGACGGAGCGGGATCAGCAAGTACTCCGAAAGCTTTTCTTCTTTCATTTGTTGATGGGAACGTATTACTGCTTTTTCATTCAAGGGGATGCCGTTGGGTACTGGAGGGTGCCAAAAGCCTATTCGATGGATACCTTTAAAGAAGGACTGTTCAATGGAGAGGGAACGATGTTTATGTATGCATTCAATTTCCTGTTCTCCAATCTCCTGAATATGTCCTATCTTTCGAATACGCTTGTGTTTTCACTATTCGGTTTTATGGGACTCACCTTTTTCTATATCGTGGCCGTGCAAACTGTTCCCTACAACAAAATTATCAGTGGATATGCCCTTTTTCCTTTAATTTTCTTTTTGCCCAACCTGCATTTCTGGAGTTCCGGCGTAGGAAAAGATACCACATTATTCCTCTGTATCGCAATGTTTTCCTATGGCATTATGAAACCGTTCACACGGATTCCTTTGTTGGTGATCAGTATGCTGTTGGCAATGGCCATTAGGCCGCATATCGTACTCTTTTTAATGGTGGGTTTTGGTTTGGCTTATATATTGGGAGGAAAAGTGTCCGGATTCCAAAGGATACTGTTCTCGGGGGTGTTGATTGGAATTGGATTGGCAATTCTGCCCTCGGTAATGGAGTTTGCCAAAATTGAAGAAGCGTCAGCAGAAGGATTTGATAAATTTGCGGAAGGAAAAGCAGCGGTTTTAAGTAGAGCTTCGTCCGGTTCCGCGATTGATGTCAGCGCGATGCCTTTTCCTCTGAAAGTTTTGACCTTCTGGTTCAGGCCTTTGTTTTTTGATGCCCGAAATATCAACGGATTAATTGCTTCCGCTGAAAATTTGATCCTGGTGATTTTATTCATCAAAGCTATGCGCAGTCAGCCCATTGCGGCTTTTGCCAAAGCTCCGTTTGTCATCAAGGGCTTGGTATTCTTTCTGATCGTAGGAACCTTGGCTTTTTCCCAGTCTTTAGGTAACGTCGGCATCATGATCCGGATGAGGAATATGTTTCTTCCGGGAATGATCATCTACCTGATGTGGGTCTTCTCCTACCAGCAGCAGCGGGCGAGGGGGAAATAGGGAGGGGAATGATCCGTTGTTCTTAGGAGATGAGGAAATGATTGTGAGGTGTTGGTATTTCTTCGTTCTCTGCTTCTTTCTTCTTTTTTCTTTTTTCATTTTTCCCTTTTTGTTCCTTTCCTCTCATTCGTTTCCTTTTTTTTTCTTCTTAGACAAAAAAAACTCACCTCATTATTCCCCAATAAAAGTAAGAACACCCACATATTCCCCTCCTCCGGAGGGGTGTCATTCCGGCTGTGCTGGAATGACGGGGTGGTTTATTCCCTCCTCCGAAGGATGGCGTTCCTGCTTCGCCGGAATGACGGGGTGATTATTCCCCAATACTATCCTCCTTCCCACCAAAATGTTGGATGATGTACGCTTCCAATTCCTTCATCACCACTTCGGCATTCTGTAACAGGTCGTGATTGGTGATCCGGAAGACTTTCAATCCATAGCTTTCCAGATACCGCTGTCGTTTTTCATCATATTCTTTTTTAGCATCGTGACTCCAGCCATCGATTTCAATCACCAATCCCAGTTTTTTTACGTAAAAATCCACGATATAATTTCCAATGATTTTCTGTCGGTCGAAATCAATGCCATGAAATTTTCTCCGATGCACGAGTTTCCAAAATAAGACTTCGCACAGGAATCCGGCTTTTCTTTTTTGCGGCAGCAATTTTTTTAAATGGCTGTTGTAGGGCAATGAGGGAATCCTGCGTTCGGGAATCGGAGTATTGCGAATGTAGGTGATTATTTCCATCGGTGTTTTTTAAGGGTTAATGTACGGAAATATCCAAGAAAAGTAAGAACACCCGCACATTCCCCTCCTCCGGAGGGGTGTCATTCCGGCGAAGCCGGAATGAGGGGGTGGTAAACCACCCCGACCCATTGTCTCCGACAAAGCGCCACCCCTCCGAAGGAGGGGAATGATCCGTTGTTCTTAGGATATGGGAAAAGATTGAGAAGTGGCGGGTATTCTTCCTCGTTTCTCTTTTCTCTTTTCTTTCTTTCTTTCTTTCTTCATTTTTCCTTTTTTTCCTTTCCTCTCGTTCCTTTCCTCTTTTTTCGCCTTCTTAGACCAAAAAAACTCCCCTCATTATTCCCCAATAAAAGTAAGAACACCCGCACATTCCCCTCCGGAGGAGGGGTGTCATTCCAGCTGAGCTGGAATGACGGGGTGGATAACCACCCCGACCCATTGTCTCCGACAAAGCGCCACCCCTCCGAGGGAGGGGAATAAACCACCCATCAAGCAGGGTGTTTTATTCCCAAAAATGGATTGAAATAATAAAAAATTGGGACGAAAAAACCACAAAAAATCTCCTGAAACATCCAAAAAAATGATCCAAAATGTCAAAATTTTGGTGTTTGAAGGTTCACTTTTGGTGTTGAAAGTCTGAAATTTGGGAAAAAAGCGGTATCGAAAAAAATCGTAAGGACGAAAATTAAAAACATAAGGACAATTTACACCGTTCATCAGGGCAAAATTTTTTTTCCTGCCTACGAAATATGCCAAAAAAAAGGGAGGTATTTGGAATAAAAAAAAGTCCCGGACTGCAATTCCGGGACTCTCATCAAATTTGTAAGTTAAGGATTAAGGCGTCGGCGTTGTGGCCTGCGTTGCGTCCTGAACTTTTCTCACCGGGGCGCTAGCCACCATACGTTTCAGCAGTGGAGAAGGAGCGAAGAGGATGCGCTTTTTGGTCACGCTGGAAGCGTTGAGGGCATCTGCGGTATCTGCTCCGGTACCACTAATCGAGGTGCGAAATGTTCCAAGATCACCGAATTTCACGGTATATCCATCCTGGAGGTACTTCAGCAACGATTTTTCCAAACCGAACAGCACGGCACGAATGTCCACACTGTTGAGGGTTGAGGCATCTGAGAGTTCATCGGAAATGGTCTTGATATCGACCGACCCGGAACTTTTAACCAGAGGATAGAACTTTTTCGGTGCAGTCTCCGGTAAACTAGGGTTGCGTCTTTCGACAGCTTTAAATGTTATCACGTCTTTTTTGTTTAAATAAATAATTAAATATAGGCTGATCGTTTGCTTTGCCATTCAGCATCGGATCATGAAACGCTGGTTTGAACCTGGAATGGTGGTCGGTTCTGCTTTATTTTAGGTCATTTTGAAAATATTTGGTTAAACATTTTGTGCGGTTTAAGAATATTTGTATCTTTACTGCGATACAAATATAATAAAATGTTTTGAAAGAAAAACAAAAAAATAAAAAAAGTTTTAAAATGGATACAAATGAAAAAATTCGACACATCCGTTTGCAGCATGATATGACGCAAAATGAATTTGCCGCTTCGCTGGGAATCAGCCGCAGTGCCCTTACACAGCTGGAAGCAGGGCATACCAAGCCCTCATTTGATGTGTTGGAAAAGTTAATCGATCAGTTTGATGTGGATATTACCGTGTTCTTTAATTCATCGGTTCCGGAGAAGAAAAACCTCGATGATGTATCGGATATCGGACAAAGAGCCCAGAAAATTCTTAAATTTTACGACGATCAGTACGGATTACGATACAATGAGTTTTTAGAAGAACGCCTGGTGCACCAAGTCGCAAAAGAATACCCGGACCGGGAGAAAGCTGAACTTATACTTAAAACGTATGAGGTTTATGTGTTCCTCAGAGCAATAGTTTCCGATCTGGAGCTAATGTTTATGGATCCGCTGAAAAGATATGCCAACAAACTGCGCAAACAGAGAGAAATGGGTGATGAGCATGATGATGAATTGCTTCGCAAGCCGGATTCTCCCGAAATTATTCTGCACCTGGAAGCGATTGTTAACGAAATTTCAAGATTTGCGGGTAGTGACGGAGGAGTAATATATGAATGGATGGAAGGAGAAAAAAACAAAAATGCTGCCTGGGGGGAACTGGTTTATTTTACGACCCCCCTTAGTAAGGTGCTTTTCAGTTCGAGAGAGGCACTTTTGAGACAGTTTGAAATTCTGCTTAACCAGGCTGATGCCCTGGACGAGGTAAATCATTACTACCAGAAAGAACATTTTTTTTATGGAAGCGTGTAATCGCTTTTCCGTGTTGAACGGGGTTACATGTTTGTTGGACGGGTTGCTTCACCGCCTTTCGGCGGCTCGCAATGACATAGGGCTTTGAATAGGGGTACACGTCATTGCGAGGAGCCCGGTGAAATCGGGCGACGAAGCAATCCGTATATGAAGGTTCCCATCTCATAAAAATACCATACTTTTATTCCCGGAAATGAAAACCCTTCACCGTATTTTTCCGTTTCTACTGTTGATGTACCATTTGGCTTTCTCGTGGGTGGCATATCGCTATATCGTGCTGAATAATGGGGATGCGCAGCGGTATTGGTTAAGCGGTGAAGGTTTGGGGGAATCTTCATGGAGTGATTTCCTGAAGCCGGGTACCGAGGTGGTGAAACTGCTGACATTCCCTTTGGTCAATATGCTGCATCTTCCGTTCTGGAGTGGATTTCTTATTTTTAGTCTGATCAGCTTTCTCGGAATCGCACTGCTGTATCAAATTTTGAAAAAAATGGCCGGAACGCACTTAGGGTTGCAAGGATTGGCAATGGTGTTGGTGTTGCTGCCTAATCTTCATTTTTGGACTTCCTTAATCGGGAAAGAGGCTTTGCTCATCGTTCCTTTGGTCGTATTTGCGGTTGAGCTGTCCCTAAAAAAATATTTCAGTACCACCCTTTTGATGTCACTTTTGGCTATTGGGTTGATTCGTCCACACATCGCTTTGCTGATGCTGTTGAGTTATGGACTCAGTTTGTTGCTGACCGAACATTTCAGTAAGAAAAGAAAGTGGCAGATTGCAGCCGGAACCGGAGCGGGAATCGTGGTTTTTGGCTTTTTGCTGACCCAGATTCAGGATTTCAGTGGAGGAGTGGAAAGGATGATCCAAAAATATGAAGCTCATATCCGGGTATTTCGCAAGACCGATGCCTATGTTCCCCTAGATGAGTATCCATTGCCCCTCAAATTATTTACCTTTTATTTCAGGCCTTTGCCTTTCGAGAAGCCCGGGTTATGGTATGCGGTGATTGGGCTGGAAAATTTACTATTGCTCCTGCTGTCGGTAGTGGCGATATATATCTTCTTCCGCTCTTTTCAAACGCTTCGACGCAGAATGTTGGTGGTTTTCCCGATCGTATTGATGCTCTTTTTAGGAATGGTATTCGGATTTGCCTATGCCAATTACGGAATCCTCATGAGAACCAAAATCATGGTGGCTCCTTTTCTGTATTTGATGATCATGGAAGTTTTCGCTTTTCATTTTCGCACGAAAGATTCCCCTTAAAATTTCTTAGCGGACCGATATCATCAAAGTAAGATCTTTACTTTTCGCAATCGCCAATGCAGGATTGTTTTAAATGTTCTTATCTTTGCCCAGTAGCAGACAATCATCATTCCCACCTCAACCCTTCTATCTCCTTGAAAAAACTCATCCGCATTACGACCATTCCATTATCGCTCGATAAACTGTTGGGCGCACAGCTGACATTTATGAATCAACATTTTGAGGTAACGGCGATCGCTGCTGATGCTGAAGAACTCAAACGCGTTGCCCTCAAGTATGGCGTGATGCATCATCATGTGGAGATGACGCGTGCGATTACTCCTGTGCAGGATCTCCAGGCGGTATATCAACTGTATCAGTATCTGAGGAAGGTGAAGCCGGAAATGGTGCATTCGCATACTCCTAAAGCAGGATTGGTAGGCATGATGGCGGCCTATTTCGCAGGAGTGCCGGTGAGGATGCATACCGTAGCGGGTTTGCCGCTGCTGGAAGCCGTGGGTTTCAAAAGAAAAATTCTGAATTTCGTGGAAAAACTCACGTATGCTTTTGCAACCAAGGTCTATCCCAATTCTTATGGACTGAAAGATATCATCCTTCAAGAGCGGTTTTGCGCACCCCGGAAGTTGAAAGTTTTGGCCAATGGCAGCAGTAACGGCATTAATACGGAAGTTTTTAGTCCGGCTACTGTTGGAATCTCCCAGCGGGAAGAGCTTCGTAAGGAGCTTGGTATTGCCTCGGACGATTTTGTTTTTCTTTTTGTAGGACGACTGGTAGGTGATAAAGGGATCAATGAATTGGTGAGGGCTTTTAAAAATTTGGCGGATGAAGCGCATGCGGATCCGGAATTTCATGTTGTCAAAAAAAGCCTAAAACTCTTGTTGGTAGGTCCTTTGGAACAGGACCTCGATCCTTTGGATGCCGAAACTCTTGTTGCGATTGAAGGTCATCCCCAAATAATTTCGGTCGGTTATCAGCAGGAGGTCCGCCCTTACTTTGCCATCAGTGATGCACTGGTTTTTCCGAGTTACCGGGAAGGTTTTCCGAACGTGGTGCTGCAGGCCAGTGCGATGGAACTGCCTTCCATTGTCTCGGATATCAACGGGTGTAATGAAATCATTGCTCCGCTAAAAAATGGACTGATCGTGCCGGTAAAGGATGCTGCTGCGCTTCAGTCTGCGATGAAAGAACTCATCAGCAATCCTGCGCTGTACGCTGCCATGAAACAATCTGCCCGTCCGCACATCGAAAGCCTGTACCGACAGGAAGTGGTGTGGGACGCGCTGCTGAAGGAATATCGGGAGTTGCTCGCTGAAAAATAAATACACGGTTATCAGTTTTTATGTGCCTTGAGCTCAAATTCCATGATGATGGTTCTTAGCATCTTACAAAATATGGAGTCTATTAAGTGGTAATGTAAATGAGAAAGAATTTCTTATCGATGGGCTGCAAAAAGCGATAATTAAATGGATGTGGTTTCAGGTTCTATATTTGTTCTCATTTCTTGTCTCTAACCTTCTAAATTATTAACCTCACTCAATGACCTAGGAGATTTTCGCTATAAAATTTTGTGGAGTTTCTTTCCATCCAAAGTGTGTAAATGATAACCGCATAAAAATTCCTTCTGTTCGAGTGGCGGCAAAAAAAGTAATTTAGAAAAATAGTTTGTTTCCGCCCGAGTTTAGGAATTTTCTTGAAAGAAATTTCCAAAATTTTAGTGAAAAGATCCAGTCTTGAACTTTTGGTTCTTTTAGTTCAAGCTAAAAGAACTTATCAATCGCCGCACTGCATTAATAGAACTCCAACTCACTGCCACATCCCAATGATCTGGGAGATTTTCGCTATAAAATTTTGTGGAGTTTCTTTCCATCCAAATTGCTTACATTATAACCACATAAAAATTCCTTCTGTTCGAGTGGCGGCAAAAAAAGTAATTTAGAAAAATAGTTTGTTTCCGCCCGAAAACGCTTACGTTTCGACGACCAAAGGGAGTCACTTTAGGAATTTTCTTGAAAGAAATTTCCAAAATTTTAGTGAAAAGATCCAGTCTTGAACTTTTGGTTCTTTTAGTTCAAGCTAAAAGAACTTATCAATCGCCGCACTGCATTAATAGAACTCCAACTCACTGCCACATCCCAATGATCTGGGAGATTTTCGCTATAAAATTTTGTGGAGTTTCTTTCCATCCAAAGTGTGTAAATGATAACCGCATAAAAATTCCTTCTGTTCGAGTGGCGGCAAAAAAAGGAATTCAGGGAAACCCTCTCTGTTTCCGCCCGAAACCGATTGAGTCTGGACTACGAAAGGAATTTAAGCCGCTTTCGGTTCGACGACCAACAGGAGTCAATTAAGGAATTTTCTTGAAAGAAATTTCCAAAATTTTAGTGAAAAGATCCAGTCTTGAACTTTTGGTTCTTTTACTCATGAATAGTTATTTTTTAGCGGAATTCGTGATATGCATTGCAATTGGTTCAAGCCAAAAGAACTAAACAAGTGCCTCTCCGCACGATAATAACTGGCTGAAAAGGCGTAGTGGATGCCAAGAACTTGTTCAGCTGGCAGATCCCTTCTCTATCATGCTAGTTGGAGCTGCTTCATGAATCAATAGCAGCTTTTTCCTTTACTTAAACCCTTCGATGATTTCCTCCGCCGTGACCTGACCGAAATACGAAATAAGATCCAGCTGCAGGAACAAAGTTTTTAAAGATTCAACGTCATGTTTTTGTCCGATCAATTGTGCTTCGAATTTCTCAATCGGTTGCGACGCAAAAAAATCTCCGAACACCTTGGCTTTTTCAATCATCCCTTTCAAGACATCGAGGTGGATTTCAATAAATCCTGCCGGCACTTTGATGGCTTTCCGGAAATTATATTGCGGCGAAAAACCGAAATTCCAATCCCAGGTCTCGTACTTCTCTGCCATAAGACTTTCGATTCCCTTGATGTCTTCAGCCGTCATTTCATAGCGTTGCGCACCAGAGTTGTTGCGGATGATTTCGTCGGTCAGCAGGTTTTTGAGTTGCTCCGTGGTTGTGTCTTCCGGAAGATAATGGATGAGGTTGGTAACCCGTGCCCGGTTGGATTTCGTGGCTTTGTCGGTAAATTTTAGGGGATTGGCTTTTAGGGCATCTCCCAACACCTCCATTTCTGAGTTCAGCAGGATGGTCCCGTGCTGAATCATTTTCCCGTTTTTAGCAAGTTTCGCATTGCCACTGAACTTTTTTCCGTCAACCAACAAATCATTACGCCCTTCCAGAACTGCCGGAACACCGAGGCGGTTCAGTAAAGCAAGTACCGGTTGGGTAAACTGCGAGAAATCGCCAAAATCGTGATCTGCCAACAGAGTATGAAAGGAAAAGTTAAGGTTCCCCAAATCGTGGTACACGGCGCCGCCACCCGACATTCGTCTGACCACCTTAATTTCCTTTTCCCGTACATAATCCAGATTGATTTCAGCCAGGGTATTCTGAAATTTCCCTACAATAATCGAGGGCGCATTCACATACAGCAGGAAAATATCGTCCGTCGGAAAACGACCGAGCAGGAATTCTTCGGTGGCGATGTTGAAGTAGGCGTGGTGCGAAGGGGAGTCGATGATGAGCATAGGAAATGTTTTTGCAAAAATAGGGAAAATTGTTCGGTGATAGGAGAGGGAAGCTGGGGAGAGTAAAGAGGGAATGTCTGTCGCTGATATAGGTTGACCAAAAAGTCAGCTGATTATGAAGCCAATTTAAGAAAACTTCAAAAGCAACGAGTTTTTAGCGAAGAATTTAAGAGAAAAATTTTATCTCTTTTTGAGAGTGGAAAGTTCAGTGTATTAGAACTAGAAAAACTTTATGGAATTTTGGATTCTGCACTTTACCTATGGATCTATAAATTTTCTACCTTTAACGAGAAGGGAATCAGCGTTGTAGAAATGAAAAAAAAGCAGTCTGTTTAAGCTAAAAAACTCGAGCAGAAGATTGAAGAGCTTGAACAAGCCGTGAGTCAAAAGCATATTACGATTGATTATCTGGAATAAAAGATTAATATCGCGCACGAAGATCTGCACATTGACATAAAGAAAAATTACGGAAACCAACGCTCTGCTGGTCAGGCAACATTCCGAAGAAAAAAAAATCACCATGAATGTTTTATACCGAACAGTAGGGAACCGCATTCGGGCAGTACAGCAATTGTAGTTTTGTAAAAACTCACTTATTTAATTGCTCAACCACTTCCACCTCAGTCACTCCTCACCCTATTTAAGTTTCCCGAACGCGGAAAAAGGCATCAGGTAAACCACAGGACAAGTGTGTGATTTTGTAATTTATTAAGAATGGATTTTGTCCATACGAAAAAAAAACAGATAATTTATTTTAATTGATTACTTTTGCTAAATCATTTTAAAAACAGGCTTCTTAAAAACCACAATGTATGATTTCAAATTTTACCCACTCATCAGATTTTCTTTTTTTTAACGCTGAAGAGAAACGCCGTACCCTTTTAGGATTTATTATTGCGTTTATTGTGCTGAACAGTTCTTTTTTAACGGCGCAGACCCAAACGGTGATTCTTAGTACACCCGGCAACGGAAATTGGACCGTGCCGCCCAATGTTACATCAATTACGGTTGAAGCCTGGGGAGGCGGTGGAGCGGGAGGCGGTACAGGTGTTAATAATGCTCGTGGCGGCGGCGGCGGTGCTGGTGGAACATACGTTTCATCGATATTTGCGGTAACACCAGGACAAAACTTATCCTATTTTGTTGGCGCAGGAGCAACAGGTGCTCTCACGAATGGTGGAACAGGAGGTTCATCTTGGTTTTTAAACAACACTACTTTATTTGCACAGGGTGGTGCAGGGGGTACTGCACCAAATGGGGGTACTGTTACAGGAGGCCAGGGTTCAATAACTACATCTATAGGAACAATTCGACTGGGCGGGCTAAATGGAGGTAATGGGACTAGCGCAACAAGTGGGGCGGGCGGTACAGGAGGAAACGGTGGCGGTGCTGGCGGTGCTGCCAGTACAACGGAGGCTACAGGAGCCTCTGGTGCGAGCCCAGGTGGAGGCGGTGCCGGCGCATTTGTCGCTGACGGATCCGACAGAGCAGGTGGCTCGGGCGGAAATGGGCAGGTTCGAATTACATATTCAGGTTATTGTGTTCCTCCTGCTAACACTTCGGGTTGCGATGGAGATAATATAGCTTCAGTTTCTCTTGGAACATTAAATGACTCCGGACTAACCTGTACTCCCCAATATGCAAACCGGGAAAACGTGCAGAATGCCATTCCTGATCTGATTCAGAATACAACCATTCCCATGTCGGTGGGTGTAGGTAATGGTGGGACTGAATATGTAGGGGTATGGATTGATTTTAATCAGAACGGAGTTTTTGAAACGACTGAATACACTGCGCTGGGAAGCGGGAATAATACGATTGTGACCGGTAATATTAATGTGCCGATCGATGCTCTTACCGGTACTACTTACATGAGAGTGCGTAGCAGATGGAATTCAGCACCAGGGGGTGCTAATGCATGTGCAGCATTTACATACGGCACAACAAGAGATTATAAAGTAAATATCAAACCGATACCTCCGGCAACGTTAGATTATACAGATAGTTTTGAAAATAATCCTCACTACTGGACCATGGTCAACGGTACACAAACCAACAAATGGTGGGTGAGCAATGCGGTTAATAGTGGGGGTTCCAGAAGTTTATATGTATCCGGACGACCCGCAGGTGACAATAATAATTATGCAAATTCAATATCTGTCGTACACGCATTCCGTGATATCACAATTCCTGCTGGAGTTTCCCAGGTCGGTATATATTACGACTGGCGTTCGGTAGGCAATGCCAGTGATTATTTCAGGGTTTGGCTCGCACCACAGTCTTTTACTCCGGTTGCCGGAACGCAGATTGCTGCAGGTGGAGGGGTGATCTTGCTCAATGGTGCACAGACAGGGCAAAGTACATGGACAACCCGGTACAATGACAATGTTGATGTAAGCTCTTTCATGGGGCAAAATATGCGTCTTATATTTGAATGGATAAACGATGGTGCAAATCCACTGAATAATACAGCGGCTGCCATCGATAATCTGGAAGTGAAAATACCGTGCGCCGGCACACCGACCGGTGGTGCCGCAGCGATAACACCCGCAAGTGGTGCGGTAAGCAGTACGTTTAATGTAAGTGTTTCCGGTGCTTCAACGAATTCCGGACTCTCTTACCAGTGGCAGATTGCGGAGAGTTTGACAGGCCCATGGTCAGATATCCCTGGAGCAACTTCTGCGGGCACCACCACGCTGACCGCGGTGCCGTTTGGATCAACCACCCGCTACTACCGCAGAAAAATCACGTGTATGAACGGTGGTGCAGTGGCTTATTCCACTACAGTTTCTTTTACCACCAACGCCGTTAGTTATTGTAACGGAACTACGCAGTCGCCCAATGCATTATATATTAACCGGGTGGCTATCGTGGGAACGATGGAGGATCCCCCCGTTAACAGTGCGGCTGGAACCGGTGCCGGAACCAATGGTTATTCAAACTATACCACGCTTCCTCAGATTGCACAACAGGCACAGGGTGAAGGGGTGAATGTCTTGGCTTCTGTTGGAGGAAATACCATGGGAAGAGGTAGATGGAAAGCATGGATCGATTGGAATGGCAATGGCATATTTGAAAATACTGAATTGGTTTATACTACCGGGGGATATGTCGGTGCAACAGCGAATTTCGGTTTTACCGTACCCGTTAATCAGGAACCGGGGAATTACCGGATGCGAATCAGGGTAAACAATGGTACTAATTTCTTGGGAGAGAATTATGGTTTTGATTTTGGACCATGTGATAATTTTACCAATAGTTTTGGTAATAATTATTACGGGGAAACTGAAGACTATTTTATTAATGTTGTGGCCAACTGTGCTGCAAAGATTACTTCAGTCACCCCAGCAACTGAATGTAATGCGCCGGGAGGTAAGACGGTCACACTCGCTGCGACAGCTTCGCAGGTAGTAACCGAATTCAGATGGTACGATTCCTTAACGGGATCAATGATCGGAACTTCCGCGCCGGACGCTTCAGGAACTGCTACAACCTTTACTACTCCCGCTATTTCCACAACAACAACTTATTATGTAACAGCATATAACGGAACCTGCGAGTCCACTTTCCGGACCGCAGTAAAAGCAGAGGTTAAGCCAATACCGGACATTACATTTACGCCTTCAACCTTAGAGATTTGTGGTGAAACCGGAGTAGTAGCGGTTACTGCAAGCGGTGACACGGAGGTGGTAAGTCTCGTGAGCGAGAACTTTGAAGCCGGTGATTTGGGAGTTTTTACGGTAGTTCAAACCGCAGCGATGGACAGTAATACAAATGCAGTTAAGGCAAACACTCGTTTCCAGAACAGAACCAGTGTCTTTTCACCTTCCGGCAATGTGTGGTTTCCAGCGGTATCCTCGGGATTTGGAGCTAATAAATTTGCGATAGCAACTTCAGATTCCAAGGCTCCGAATGCCCCAGCCTCCCCTGTACATAGCGCCCTTACTTTAACGAATAAAGTCAGTACCGTTGGTTTAAATAATCTTACGCTGAAATTGAGAATGTACTATTCACGATATTGGTCGGATAATTATAACCCGGCAGCAAATGAAGAGTATGTTGCCATTGAAATTTCTACCAATAATGGGACTACTTACCCGCAGCAAATTAGCAAGTTGGTGAGTAATCAGGGATTGGGAAGTAATTTTACAACACTTTCTTTTGATCTTTCGGCCTTCATTGGGCAGCCTAATCTTAAGTTCAGAATCCGCCATTATTCATGGGCAGGGGAAGGCTTTTTGCCGGATGGTGTAGCAGTAGATGATATCGAACTTTATGGCGAAAGACCGCTTCAGACTTCATTTGTATGGAGCAGTGCCAATCCTATCGGCGTTTATACGGATGCGGCAGGAACCAACGCATATACTTCCGGAACGCCGATTTCTACCGTATATTTCAAGCCCACAGAGCAACAGATGAAAGCCCACAGCAACTGGGATATTACCGCTACAGCATCGCTTAACAATGGCTGTAACGCAGTGGGCACGGTGAGCATCGTAAACAGTACCAAAATATGGGATACCGCTGCTACCAACTGGTTTACCAATAACTGGCTGCCTGCGGGTAACGGTGCTTCTACCGAAAACAAGTGTGTAATCATCAAAACACCGGTGGAAATTAATGCTAATGCCAATGCACTGGCAAGAAACATCAGAATTGAAACCACTGCAGGTGCAACCGGAAAACTTACGGTGAACGGTTCTTTAACGGTAACCGACGCAATTGTCAATACCGGGGCAGCGACCGATTTCATTGTAAAATCTGATGCCAACCTGAAACAGATTAACGAGAATCCGAATCTTAACACGACACCTATTTCGGTACGACGTCTGTTTACCTGGTCTGGATCGACGGATGCCACCCGCCGAGAATACAACTTCCTGTCTTCTCCGGTGTACAACCAGAACATGAAGGAAATCTTTGGCGGCGTAGCATCGCACGTACCGTATGTAACGAAACTCAATGAAAGCACCAACCTTTTTGTAAACGCAACCTTAGCGGATTACACCAAACAAGCAAAAGGTTTTGCAGTGCGAGAACCCAAAACAAGCTTTAACGGTGTGCCGGCTCAGGGAATTGAAGCCAATGAGGCAGAATACAAAGGAGTGCCGAATAACGGAACCATCATGATTGATCTCGACTGGACCAGCGCCGGAAGGGGATATAATGTGGTCGGAAATCCTTACCCTTCCAATATCGATATTGTGAAGCTGTATGCAAACTCAGTGACCAACTTCGTCACTCCTGAAATCGATGCCAACTTCAGATTCTGGGACAACACCGTGAATGCGACGTATGTACAGATGGGCGGTGCCTATCAGGGGTATAGTTATGCCATCTTCAATGCCATCAGTCAGACGTCAACAGCGGCTCCGGGACTGGATCCAAATCCGGGAGGTGGAAATACTACGCTGAAGGCACCCGGAAAGATCATAAAGGTGAACCAGGCGTTCATGATCCGCGCCCTTCAGGGAGGAGCAAGCATGAAATTCAACAATACCATGCGTGAAACAACCCAAACCGGATCGGTGTTCTACGGCAAAGAGTCATCGCATGATCGCTACCGCCTTCAGCTGAGTACTGCGGCGCATTTCGTGGTGCAGAATGCGGTGACGTATTTCCCTCAGGGCAATAATGCCTTCGGTCCTGAAGATGCCCGAATCCCGAACTCTGCTGCTTCAGATGCGCTCTTTACGTATGCGGGCGATGCCAAAGTAGTCATCAACGGCAGAAGCATGTTCGACAGCAGTGATGTGATTCCGCTGGGTACCCGTCATTTTACAGGGGGAACCTACAGGATTCAGGCAGTGGATCTCGAAGGAGTCTTCGCTAACGGACAAAGCATTTATCTGAAAGACAAAGCCTTGAATATCTTCACCGACCTTACCCAGGGTGACTATACCTTCACGAGTGAGTCCGGCGAGTTTACGAACCGCTTTGAAATCGTGTACAGACCGGGTGGCGTGCTGGCCACTGAGACCAAAGACCTTGCGAAGGTTGAGGTTTACCGCGATGCCGCGGATTTCGTCATCCGCTCTTCGGATAAAGCCATCAACCATGCCTTGCTTTACGATGCTTCAGGCCGTCTGATTTCCACCATGAAAGGATCTGGCAAAGAATTAAGGTTTTCGGCCGACATGTTAACTGACGGAATGTATGTGCTGAAAGCCACGCTGAAAGATGGCGAAGAAGTGACGAGAAAAATCAGAAAGTAAATTAAAAATCAGTAATAATAGAAGCCCCGAAATTTCGGGGCTTTTTTTTCCACCTATCTGTTAAAAATCAAGTTATACTTCATATAACGCCGATGAATAATGCTTACTAAAGTTTCGGAAGTGTTGCTGATATTTTAATCAATTGTTGGTATAATCCCTAATAATGTTAATTAAATAATAATTCTTTGAAATTATTATAAATTATTGTAGTTCAGATTCGTAAAATTTGTAATTTTGCTCCTCGAAATACTCCTAAAGTATTGCTACTAAATTTCTTACAGTATGAAAAAATTTTTATTCTCCTTCTATAAATCGCTTCTGGTACCAGCGCTGCTTATTTTCTCTTCAAATGCTGATGGGCAAACAATTTTTGCCGAAAGTATGTATAATGGCACCGGTGGGAGTTCAGGCAATTCAATAAGTACTCATGAATCAAATAATCGCTTTGAACATGACGAGCTAACTTTTTCTGGTAGTGGTGATATGCGTGATTCAAATCCTAGTAGTGGATATGTCGGAGCGTCTGGAACATGGAATGTTTTATTAAATCCCAATGGTACTGGAGCAACTGAAAATTTTGTCATTGATGGTATTAATGCAACATCTTATACTGATATTGTACTTTGGTTTGGAATAAGAAAAGCAACTAATGCATCTAATGGCAGCGAATTAAAAGTAGAATACAGCGTAGACGGAGGAGGATCATTTAGCCCCGTGGATTGGGATGTACTTCCGACTGGAAGCGGTACAGCTACATGGGTATTAAGAAGTACAACATCTGTAATTCCTTCGGATGTTACCACAATCAGATTTACAGCGACAAATTATAGTTCAGGGTTTAATATTGACGATGTTAAGCTTCAGGGAACACTAGGTTCAGACACGACAGCTCCGACAGTTACAAATTTCAGTCCTTTAGATAACGCGACCAATGTTGGTGTTAACAGCAACTTGGTCATGACTTTTGATGAAAATGTAAAAGCAGGTACCGCCGGAAATATTGTAATTTACAATGGCAGCGGAACTGTTTTTGAAACCATTCCTTATAACGACAGTCGCATTACCTATTCCGGAAAAACGGCTACCATCAATCCCACAGGTACTTTTGCGAATTCTTCTGATTATTATGTGCAAATTGCTAATACTGCTATCACGGATACGGCAGGTAATGCGTATGCTGGAATAAATGATACCACTTCCTGGAATTTCACCACCGTAGCAATTACCTATTCCGTAACGGTAAGCCAGGCAACAGGTGGAACAATAGTACCAGGTACGCAATCAGGTATTGCTTCCGGTTCAAATTCCAGTGCCTTTACCGCAACTCCAGCTTCTTGTTATACGTTTGCCGGTTGGACGATAGATGGTTCACCCAACGCAAGTACAGTAAATCCGTACACGTTTACAAATGTTACTGCCAATCATACTTTGACTGCAGTTTATACAATAAAAACCAATAGTATTACCGCCTCAGCCGGCATAAACGGAAGCATTTCTCCAAATGGCGTAACTGCTGTAAACTGCGGAGCTAGCCAGACCTACAACATTACCCCGAACAGCGGATATGTTGTAGATGATGTATTGGTAGATGGTGTTTCTGTCGGACCAGTTACTACTTATACCTTTACCAATGTTACGGCCGCTCATTCTATTTCTGCAACTTTTAAAGTTTATGTGGGACCGTGCTTAGTTGAGAATTTTGACGGTGGTACAAGACCAACAGGATGGATTGATGCAGGTTCAGGTGGTCCTATAAGTTACTCATCAAATTATGCAGATATTTCTGCAAATACAGGATATGTTACCATGAGGAGTTTAGCAAATCCTAGTTCTCTAACTTTTGATCTGAGTAGAACAGGTAACGGCACTCTTAAAAATCTAAATATAGAAATTTCAACGACTAGTCAAACTAGCGGTTTTACTGCGATTGCCAACTATGATCATAACAATACTACACAAAACGGTACGACGGCATGCATAGTAGATTTATCCTCATTTACTGGTTATCCAGTAGTTTACATTAGATTTAATAAAACATCTGGAAGTACATCTCCTTGGAGAATAGATAATGTAAAGGTGTTTTGTGGAACATCAACACCAACGGTATCCCAGCCGACAGACCATTTCCGTTCAAAACAAATTGGAAGTTGGACAGCGTTCTCTACTTGGGAATCTTCTGCAAATGGATCTACAGGTTGGATCGATGCAGATTTAATACCGACTTCTTCTGCAACATCAATTACCATCCGCAATGGTCATCAGGTAACGATTAACACTGGTGGTGTTTCTATGACGAATACCACTGTAGAAAGTGGCGGGATTTTGGAAGTGACCACCACCAGTTCTTTTGATTTATCGGGAACAGGTTCAGGTAGAAATATACAACTAACAATAAAGAATAACGGACAGTTTTTGGTAAATTCACCTTCTAATTTTAGTATTCCTACAGGAAATGCATCTGGTCTTGTAGAAACCGGTGGAAAGTTAATCGCAGGTCCAAATATGGGTAGTTCTTCAATTGGAAATACAGGATCCGCATTTAGTGATGCTTATCTTGGTAAGAATAATGGGATCTTTTATTTTGGTGATGCAGCCATTTGTGAATGGGCTTGTCCGCATACCACTCTTGGTTCTGCAACACCTACTGATACCGATTTCTTTTTTCCAGATAATCCTACAGACATGCCCATTTTCAGAGTGACGACCTCACCTGCTTTCGAATTTGGATCAAATTCAACTAACAATGTTTTCAACAGTATATTAGAGGTAATAAGTCCTGCAGTTTTTCAAATCGGGAAAGGTGGGTCTTCGGGTTCAGCGGGAACAAAGCGCTTTATAGGTGGTGTCCGCGGAACCGGGATTATTACTCAAAACCCTACTCCTTCAGCAAGTAATACAGGAAATATATTTTTAGGAGATGATACGCATGTTCCTGTTTTAGATGGATCCATCTCATTGAATATTCAAAACAATAGATTGAAATTACCCAATGGAGCAAATGTCCCAGTGGGTGCTAATGTAACGATAATGTCTTCTGCTGAAAATAATTCTATCGATCGGCAAGGAGGTAATTTAATAGTAAACGGTTCCCTCGATATCACGAACCTCCGAATTACCAATACTTCTACCGGAGGAATATCTATTAATAATGGTGGAATACTGAAAACACGAAATACAGGTGGATTATATGGTACTGGTGCTGCGATAACTGGTGGAACATTGGATCTAAATATTGGTAACACCATCGATTATTATGCAGATGTGAACCAAAAAATATCAACAGGTAAACAGTATTATAATATTATCTTTTCTGGTTCCGGAGGTGTAAAAACACCTTCTAATGCAACTTTGATCGATGTTCATACTGATGGTAAAGTAACAATCACTGGAAATCCAACGGTAGATTTTACTTCAAATAATTTGGCTTCAACTTCAGCGAACAACACAAAATTTGACATGGATGGTGGACGACTTATTCTTGGTACAGCGCAACTGCTGCCTAATATGCGGGGATCTTATAATATTACAGGAGGAACCATAGAGTTTACGGCGAATGCATTTGGAATCAGAACACCGAACACGTATCACAATATTGAAATCACTGTTCCTGTAAATAAAGAGGTAACGTATGCGGGTGGAAACCTTACGCTCAACCCTGGAGCTTCCGTTTTAGTAAAATCGAATGCAACACTGACCAGTACCAGCGGCAATGCGTCTTTGGTGGGAACTACAGCGAACATGCTGACTGTGGAATCCGGAGCAACTTTTAAAACCGCCGTCACATCGGGCTTTTATGGACCTTCTGGATTACCCAATCTTTCCCCAAGCGTGCGCGATAATATTACGTTAGATTTAAAACCAGGCAGTACTGTAGAATACGCGCGTCTGTCGGGAGAATTTGGTTTGCCTGTAAACTCCTTAAGTGGTCATCAAATAATTACCCCGATCACCACAGGATATCAAAACCTGCATATTTCAGGGGACGGTATTAAGACCGCAAAAGGCGAAATTACGGTGAACGAAATGACCAGTGTTTCTTCAGCATCGGCGACGCTTTTGGTTCCGGAGTATGATATTCTAACCAATCCGGTATATAGTGTCTTTTATGCTTTAAGCGGTATCAGTAATACCAATGGAACGTCGGGGAACTTTGTTTTAGGAAATGACGCACAGTTAATGCAAAATGCAACAGCAATTAATACGAACGCAAAAATTGAAGCACAACGAAAGCTGAGTTTAACAGAAGATAGAAAAGAGTATAACTATCTCATTTCACCCGTAGAAGGTCAGGATATGAAAAGCATCATTGGCGAAGATGCCGGTAATATTCAGTTTGTAACAAAGATTAATGAAGCGACAAGTTTATTTGTCAATGCAGGAGATGGCCCGTATGTCAAAGGGTTAGCCTATGCGGTGAAGGAAACGGTTCCGACTTATAATGATCCAGGCTTTGACGTTGCAAAGTTCAAAGGAAGACCTTTTAATGAGGATCTCGATTTCCACTTGTACAAAACAGCAAATAGCAGAGGGTATAATTTGTCCGGAAATCCTTACCCCTCCAATTTGGATCTTGATGCACTTTATACTGCTTCTTCGAATATAGAATCTACTTTCAGATTTTGGGATAACAAAGTCAATAATATATATGTTCAACAGGGTGGAGGTTACCAGGGATACAGTTACGCCTTTTATAACGCACCCAATGGAACAGGGGTTGCTGCTCCGGGCGGAAATGGAATGTCCGCAACAGGAAGGGAGCCAAATCATATTTTAAAAGTGGGGCAGGGTTTCATAATCAGAGTAAAAGCTGAGGCACCCGTAGTGGCATATCCCGGAACCGCAGCAACACTTTCCTACAGGAACAGCCAAAGAATAATTGACCAAACCGATGCTGAGTTTTTTGGAAAAAACGCTGATAAAACAACGAAAGACCGTTACTGGCTGGAATATGTTACACCAGCGAATCTTGTGATCAATAATGCTGTTGTTTATTTTGTCGGAGGTAATAATTTATTTTCTGCTGATGATACCCGTTTTCCCGGTTCATCCGACGCATTGTACACTATGGCAGAAGAAACAAAAGTTCTGATTAACGGTAGAAGCCCGTTTGAAATTTCCGATCGTATCTCTATTGGAATAAAGGCTTTTACTGCAGGAACCTACAAAATACGGGTGGGAAAAAGAGAAGGTATTTTCGCTGCGGGTCAATCTATTTATTTAAAGGACAAAGAATTGGGTATTGTCACTGATCTTACAGGAGGTGATTATACTTTCGCCAGCGGTTCGGGCGAATTCACCAACCGTTTTGAAATTGTTTACAAACCATCGATCGTCCTTGCTGCAGATGATGCATCGCGTACCCCAACAGAAGTGTACAGGGACGGCAGTGATTTTGTCGTGAAGTCAGACCGCACTGTGGAGCAGGTGGAAATATTTGATGCTTCAGGAAGATTGCTGCTTACGCTCAGCGGAACTTCCAGAGAAATCCGGTTCAGCGCTTCCTACCTAGCAGAAGGGATTTATGTGCTTAAAGCCCAACTGAAAGGAGGGGATACTGTGACGAAGAAAATCAGGAAATAGTAAGTTGAAATCATCTTTAAAAAGTCCCGGAATTTCCGGGCTTTTTTATTAATAGCGGGGGGCACTGATTTATTCGTTAATATTCTTTGCGTTTGGTCATGCTGCTAAAGTCTCAGAGAATTCTATTCACTCAAAGGTTAAAAATGAGAACACGTGGAATTAAATGAAGTTATGCACTATGCTATTTAAAAAGTCTTATCCTCCGATCATTCCTTACTCACTTTGTCGCATATTAACTAAAGAATGGATTCACTCAACTACTCCCGCCGACATTCCGCCTTCGTCCCGATATATATCTAACCTAATCTTAAGGCGACATTTTGTCAGTAAATATCGCAGATGCGAATTTTCTCTGTAAAATTGGTAATAGATCTTGGTTTTATACTAGAGATTAATGTATGTTATAAAAATTTTTCCTAAAAAGGGTTAAAACACGGTGGGAATTTAATTTTTTTGTTTTTTTCTTTACAAGAGTGTATCCCAATACGCTTCAACACAAAAACAAACGCAATGAAAGAAAAATTACCTTTGCTGAAAGCAGAATTGTTCCTTGTGTTTTTAATGGCTTCAATCTTTATTTCTGCTCAGATTCAGTCTGCTCAGACTTGTCCGTGGAATTCGGACAACGACCAGGTTATTATTACTGCCGGTCATATGGTATCAGTTAGCTCAGGAATTACAAGGAATGCACTCACCACTGTCAGTAGTACATTGAGAATAGCCGCCGGTGGTTATCTCACAGGAAACGGTCCGCAGTACCAGGTGGGTTCCGAACTTCGCTATGGATCGGGTGGGATATATAACAGAAATATCGAATGGGGTTGGGGTGCAGTTACCTATAAACCCTATCACGTTGCCATTGAATACGGAACTCCACTTAATTTAGGTGCAAATGGAGCTGTCAATCAGGAATTAGAGGTGCGCGGAAACTTGACAGTAGAAGTAAATGGGAATCTGTACGTGGATTTTGGGGTGGATCAGATGAATCAGCCAATAGCCATCAAAGGTAATGCAACGGTTGAAGGTCAGTTATTCCTTTCTAATAATTTGGGCGGGGACATCAAGATCAATGGGGATTTTGCCTTTGGAAACAATTGACGTTTCTTTCCAAAAGCCAGAGCGGTAATTTTTACCGGTCTTAATGGTAGTATACATAATGTACCCAATGATAACACTGTTGTTAATCCATTTGTGATTCCTTACTTGGTGTATCAGCCAACCAGTGGTGCGACCACTGTAAATTTATTGGGCGCTACCAACTATCATATATCGGCACCCAATGGCGAGGCGGTAATTCGCCATGCCTCCGGAAGCAATAGCCGTTTGAGTATCGGAGCGCGTAAACTCACGATTGGAACTAGTGGGGTTGAAAATTATATTCTACATCCAACGGCTGATAAAACAACCTATCTTATGGTCAGGAACTGACAAAGAAAATAAGAAATCACCAGGTGAAATTTTAATGAAAAAAGAATAATGATTTCTCCTTTTTATCCTTTATAAAATTATAATAGAATTAAAATTAGAGGTTATTAATATTTTAAATAATTATTATACCTTTGTCAAAATTAAAGTAATAAAGAAAATAATGCGGAAAATAATAGCTTTTGTTATACTATTTATATCATTAGTCGTAAATGCACAAGGAGCTAATCCTTTTTCTGAGGCAGAAGATGTTGCGATAAATTATTCTACGGAATCTTCTTCACAAGCGATGCCTGCAGGGCCTGATAATGGAAAAGGCGGAATGAGGGATTTGCCTGATTGTGACGGAGATGGCATACCTGATGACCTCGATGATGAATGTGCACCCAACCCCAGCGACCCCGTACCCATCGATGACTATCTACCGCTATTGCTGATTACCGCAGTGGGAATTATCGTACATGCCGGTTGGCGCAATAGAAAACAGACTGCTTAAATACTTATTAAAAACTCGAAAGCAGTTTCGGGTTTTTTTGGCTTAATGAAATTCATATCCGTGTACAAAAATGTAATTAAACCCGTTATCGATGTGGCAATCGCCTCAGTAACACTTCTTCTCCTAAGTCCTGTGATGCTGGTGATTGCGCTGATGCTTGCGGCGAACAACCGAGGAACTCCTTTTTTTGTACAAAACCGTCCCGGAAAAAATGGGAAAATCTTTAGCATCATCAAGTTTAAAACGATGAACAACAAAAAAGATGCTCAAGGTGTACTGCTTCCGGATTACCGCAGATTAACCTTCATGGGAAAAATCGTGAGAAAAACTTCCCTTGATGAACTTCCCCAACTGATTAATGTGGTAAAAGGCGACATGAGCCTTGTAGGTCCTCGCCCTTTACTGCCCGAATATTTGCCCCTTTACAATGCCGAGCAGGCGAAAAGACACGATGTGAAGCCCGGGATTACCGGATGGGCACAGGTGAATGGTCGAAACGCATTATCTTGGGAAGAGAAATTTGCTTATGATATCGAATATGTAAACCACGTATCTGCCGCTTTGGATGCAAAGATTGTGTTCATCACCTTGAAAAAAGTAATCGCAAGACACGGAGTGAACGCTAATAATTATGTGACGATGGAAGCTTTTAAAGGGAATATGTTATGATATTGTATGGAGCAAGAGGCCATGCAAAAGTGGTGTATGATTTAATTTTGTCCAATAACCATTTATTGGAATATTTGGTTGATGATCAACCGCATGATAAGTTTCCGCACCGGTTGAATATTTACAAACCTACTCGGGAATTGATCGAACATAAAAAAGTAATTATTGCGATTGGAGACAACCATATTCGCGAGAAAATATATCATCAGATTAAAGACTGGTGCGAGTTTGAAACCATCCATCATACCAGCGCTTTCGTGTCTCGTTTTTCGGAGGTAGGAGAAGGTACGGTGATTATGCCGCAAGTTTGCATTAATGCAGATGTGAAAATAGGTCACCATTGCATTATCAATACCGCCTCCACCATCGAACACGATTGTGTGATTGAAGATTTTGTACATATCTCCCCCAAAGCATCATTGGCCGGAAATATTACCGTAAAGAAAGGAGCACACGTAGGAATTGGAGCCAACATCATTCAGGGGGTTACAGTAGGTGAAAATGCAATGATCGGTGCAGGAACAGTAGTTTTGAATGATGTTCCAGCCCATGCGGTAGTGGTAGGAAACCCTGGAAAAATCATTAAAATGAAGAATAGCTATAATGGAGAATAAGAAAATCTGGCTATCTTCTCCCCACATGGGTGGAGGAGAAATGAAATATATACAACAGGCCTTTGATGAGAACTGGATCGCGCCGTTGGGTCCGAATGTCAATGGTTTTGAGCAAGATCTGGAATCTTTTTTGGATGAGGAAGTGTATGTTGCGGTGCTGAGTTCGGGAACGGCTGCTATTCATTTGTCCTTGGTTTTGTTGGATGTGAAGCCTGGTGATTTTGTGATTTGCCAGTCACTCACCTTTTCTGCATCCGCGAATCCCATCGTCTATATGGGAGCTACTCCTATTTTTGTCGATAGTGAACAAGAGACCTGGAATCTTTGTCCGAAAGCGGTAGAAGAAGCCATCCAGTACGGTATTGCTCAAGGGAAAAAACCTAAGGCGATTATTGCAGTTTCTCTTTATGGAATGCCTTACCAGGTTGATGAAATTAATGCTCTTTCGAAGCAGTACGACATCCCGGTGATTGAGGATAGTGCCGAAGCTTTGGGAAGTACATATAAAAACAGAAAATGTGGAACTTTCGGTGATCTTTCCGTATTAAGTTTCAATGGAAATAAAATCATCACCACTTCCGGTGGGGGTGCCTTGATTTTGAAAGATCCTGCATTTAAGAAAAAGGCCGTTTTCCTTTCCACGCAGGCAAAAGACGATGCTCCGCACTACGAACATACCAATATCGGTTACAACTACCGAATGAGCAATATTTGTGCAGGCGTTGGCCGAGGACAGATGGAAGTATTGGCAGATCGGGTTGCTCAAAGAAGAGCCAATCACGAACGTTATCAAAAATTATTTGCCAACCAACCTCATTTTACCCTTCATCGGGAGCCAAATTCTGATTATTTTTCCAACCACTGGCTGAGTATTGTTACGGTAAGTGAAAACAGCCGCATCAGTGCCGATGAGATTCGAAAAATGGCGCAAAAACAAAATATCGAAACGCGCCCGATTTGGAAACCCATGCATCTTCAGCCTATTTTTAAAGACACCCTCTACTTCGGAGGAGATTTTGCAGAACATTGCTTTAATAGAGGACTTTGCCTTCCTTCCGGTTCCAATCTTACTGAACAGGATTTCGAAAAGATTGAAAAATTGTTTTTAAAGGTATTTGAATTAAACTAAAATTATTGATTCACGTAGTTAAATTTCGTATCATTGCGTAATGATCTACCTAAAGCGATTTATCATGAAATTAAACTCTCTGATGTTCACCATTAATTTTACGTTATGAGTTTTCGCAGAAATCTGAAAAAAAAAATATATAGCGGAGATAATTTTATTAACCTTTCAGATGTGCGTTATTTGCCTCGGTGGGTTATTTTAGTTATTGATATTCTACTTGTTGCGGTCTCTATTTCCTTTTCATGTTATCTCATTGAAAAACTGAGTTACAGTACTCAATTTGTTTTTTATAATGCGTTGCACATGTACCTGATGATTCTTGGCGTAAGCATTGGGTTTATGTTCATTTATCGTACCTATTCCGGGATTATCCGGCATTCTACCTTTATCGATTTATTCAAATTATTTTTGGCTACTTTCAGTACCACGATTTTCGTGGGAATTGTCAGCTATAGTTTTAAATTAATGACTGGACAGCGGATGATTCAGATGTCGATTCCGTTTTTAGCTGTATTTTTTGCCACTTCTTTTATTCTGCTTTTTCTTTTCCGTTTGTGTGTGAAGGAATTTTTTCATTTGATCAGAGAATTTCGGCGCAGTACTTTACGAAAAAGGATTTTGGTTTTAGGTGTTGATGAGCAGGCGGTTGCAGTAGCTCGTGCAATACTCGATAATCCTCATTTGCCTTATCATATCGTAGGATTTCTCACGCAAAGGCACGATATTAAAAGAGCACATTTATTGGGAAAACCGATCTATAGTATAGAAAAAATTCAAAACAATACGAAGGATGATTTATTACTCGATGGTATTCTGCTGGTGAAGGAAATGATGACCAAAGAGGAAATGAACAACTGGGTAAATTTGTTCCTGGAAAAAGATCTTCAGGTGTTTACCTCTCCATCGGTTCAGAAACTTCGTGACGCGGATTTGGAAGGTTCCATTCGATCACTCCAAATTGAAGATTTGCTGAACAGAAAGCCGATTACCATCGTCAATGATGATTTGAAAATACGTCACTTAGAAAAATCAGTCCTTATCACCGGAGGTGCAGGCTCTATCGGAAGTGAGATTGTAAGGCAAGTTGCTACGCTGAATCCTTCACTCATTGTAGTCTTGGATCAGGCAGAAACTCCTCTTTATGAAATTGAAATGGAGATGAGAAGTAAATTTCCGTACATTAATTTCAAATTCATCCTTGCTGATATCTCCAACAGACATCGTATTGAACCTTTATTCCAGAAATACAATTTCTCCATGGTTTATCACGCTGCGGCTTACAAACACGTTCCTTTGATCGAGGAAAATCCGCACGAAGGCGTGTTGGTGAATATTTTAGGAAGTAAAAACCTTTCCACGTTAGCCAGCAAATACGGAGTAAATCGTTTTGTGATGGTTTCAACAGACAAAGCGGTAAAACCAACCAATGTGATGGGTGCTACGAAACGTTCGGCAGAACTTTTTGTACAAGCGTTGCAAAACACCCCGAATAATAAAACCAAATTCATCACGACCCGTTTTGGAAATGTTTTGGGTTCCAACGGTTCGGTGATTCCACACTTCAAAAAGCAAATTGAAAATGGCGGTCCGGTGACCATTACCCATCCCGATATCGTAAGGTATTTCATGACCATTCCCGAAGCTTGTGATTTGGTGCTACAGGCCGGAACGATGGGAAAGGGAGGTGAAATTTTCGTGTTCGATATGGGGGAACCGGTGAAGATTTTGGATCTGGCGAAAAGAATGATCAAGCTTTCCGGATTTGAGCCCAACTTGGACATTAAAATTATTTATACCGGATTAAGACCCGGAGAAAAACTCTATGAGGAATTGCTGAGTGATGACGCTAAAACCCTCGCCACCCACAATGAAAAGATTTTAATATCGAAAGATCCAAATATGGAATTCGAAGATATTGAGAAATACACCAATCAAATCGTGAAAGCTGCTTTAAGAAGGGAGAAAATACAGGTGGTGCAAATTTTGAAAGAGATTGTTCCCGAATTCAAGAGTAATAATTCAATATACGAAGTTTTGGATAAGTAATTAAGAATTGTATATTTGCAAACCTTGATATTTTTTAAACGATCCTCATGAATAAAAACACAATTGTCCTTCTTTTTTTCCTCATACTTACCCTTACTTCTTGTAAAACCAAGGAAAAAGCAAGTGAACTGAATTACATGCAGAATGTAGAGCAAGTCGCTACGGAAACCTCAATAAAAAATGCCTTAAACACCATACAGAAAGGAGATCAGCTGGTTATTTTTGTGAGTGCCAAGAATATGGAGGTTGTAAGACCATTTAACCAAGGATATTATACCTCTCCAAATCCAACCTCGACGAATGCTCCCAATAGCGAAAAAGTTTATTTGGTTGACAGTGAGGGAAATATTGATTTTCCGGTTATCGGCAAATTGAATACTGCTGATAAAACTTTAGAAAATTTTAGAGCGGAACTTACTGACAGAATTTCTACCTATGTAAAGAATCCAACTGTTACAATGAGGCTTGCCAATTTTAAGGTTACAGTGCTTGGGGAAGTAAACCGTCCGGGACAAGTAACGGTTCCGGAAGGTCAAACTACTTTGCTCAATGCATTGGGGTTAGTGGGAGATGTAACGATGTATGCTAAAAGAGATGACATCCTTCTGGTAAGAAATGTTAATGGTACGATCGAAAAGGCAAGAATAAATCTGATGGACGCTAATTTCATCAATTCGCCCTATTTTCACCTTAAGCAGAACGATGTAATCTATGTTTCGGCAAATCAGAACAAGGAAAAGATAGCGCGCCAGGATCCGAATACAGGGATTTATATGGCAGTAGCAGGTATGGTGATCGGATTGGCGGGGATTTTTATTACAATTTTTAAGAATTAATTTTACATATCAAATTAAATGAGTCAAATTACTAACTCTGAGGAAGAATATTCAGAAGAAATTAATATTAAAGAATTAATACAACCGTATCTGAACAAATGGAAACTATTTGTTCTTTCTACTATATTAGCATTAGGACTTGCAATTTATTATATTAAAAGTACCACTCCGACGTATCAAATGAGATCTACAATTCTTATAAAAGATACCAAAAAATCAGCTCTTGATTTTGGAATGATGAGTGAATTATCTAGCTTCGGGGGAAGATCAAGCAGTACAATCAATAATGAGATGGAATTATTGAAATCTAAGCGGATCATGCGGGAAGCTGTAGAATTATTAGGTATTCAAACTAAAGTTTTTTCTAAAAAGGGTCTTATTAAAAGTGAACTTTATCAAAGTTCGGCACCCTTTATAGTTAAAGTGATTAACGAGAAGGAGATCGGTCCGGATGATAAAATTAAACCTGTATATGTAAAAATTAAAGGTGATCAATTAGAACTTACTTCTGCTAATTTTAAAAGTTCAATTAACACTACCTATAATAAAACTATTGGGCTTCCTTATGCCAATTTGATGATTTTGAAAAATCCTCATTTTGATCAAAAGAACGCCAAAAAACTCGGTGAATTATCCTTTACGTATTCACCAATTGAAAGTGAAGTTACAGATTTGCAGAAAAAATCTGATATTAGCCTTGTGGATAAAGATGCAACAGTGGTAGGGCTAGATATTAAATATACAAATATCGAAAAGGGAAAGGCCATTATTAACAAGTTGATAGATGTTTATAATGAAGATGCCATCAAAGATAAAAACTCAGAATCTAAGAAAACAAAAGAATTCATCGACGAACGTTTAGCTATTATTTCTGGAGAGTTGGGTCAGGTGGAAGCCCAAAA
This sequence comes from Chryseobacterium senegalense, assembly GCA_001403755.1. GTDB lineage: Bacteria > Bacteroidota > Bacteroidia > Flavobacteriales > Weeksellaceae > Kaistella > Kaistella senegalense. The sequence continues at coordinate 440,594 of CYUH01000015.1, forward strand.
GGAAAATTTCAAAGTTGCTAATGAGATTACTGATATTCCAACAGAAACTCAATTAAATCTTGGTAATTCTGCAGCGACAAGAGCAAAACTAATTGATCTTGAAACGCAACTGAGTATTAATAACGATCTCATCAGTTATCTTTCTAAGCAAGGGGCGAATCAGGTTCTGCCTTCAACAGTTGGTCTGAGTAATCCTACCTCATCCGCTAATATTGTAACCTATAATGAATTGGTCATGCAGCGGAATAAATTACTCGAGAATGCTACCCCTCAGAACCCAACAGTTGTTGAACTTACTAAGCAAATTGCAAATGTAAGAGCAGCTGTGATGGATAATCTAATAAAGAACCGAGCGAGCCTTAATGAAATGAGAAGCCAAATGCTTAGTGAGCAAAGTGTTTTAAAAGCAAAAATAAGTAAGGTTCCTTCGTGGGAGAAAATGTTTAGAAATATAGAAAGACAACAATCAATAAAAGAAAATCTATATTTAATTTTGTTGCAAAAACGTGAAGAAACTGCTATTTTATTGGCTAATACAACACCGAAAGCCAAAGTTTTAGATTATGTGTTTGCATCAGAAAAGCCGGTTGCTCCTAAAAAACTTTTTATACTAGGAGGGGCTTTGCTATTCGGTTTGCTCCTTCCTTTTCTTTACATTTATTTAAAAGGACTTCTGAACGATGTGATCAGCTCTAGACATGACTTGGAGCGATTAACAAAAACGAATATTATAGGCGAATTACCTACTTTAACCAAAGGAGAGAGTGAAGTGGTGGTGAAAAATGATCTGTCACCTAAAGCAGAGGCATTTAGAATATTGATTACAAACATGAATTTCTTGTTGCCTAAAAAAGAAGGTGGTAAGGTTGTTTTTGTAACATCATCTGTAAAAGGGGAAGGGAAAACTTTTACATCGGTCAATTTGGCACTTACTCTTGCAAGTCCATCTACGAAAGTAGTGATTATTGGTGCTGATATCAGAAATCCTCAATTACAACGATATAATCCTGAAAGAAGAGGAGTTGATGGGTTGACAGAGTATTTATATGATCACTCAAAGAGGATTCAAGATATTGTGCATGTTTCTTCCTTCAATCCTAATTGTGATATGATTTATTCAGGAAGTATTCCACCTAATCCGACAGAATTATTGACCAATGGAAGATTACAACAACTTATTGAGGAACTAAAGCAAGATTATAATTATGTTATTGTCGATACTGCTCCATTGATGCTTGTTACAGATACTTTCCTGTTTTCTGACATGGCAGATACAACACTTTATGTTACCCGATCTAACTATACGCAGGATTCGCTTATCGGATTTGCAAATAATGCCATTACACAGAATAAAATCAAGAATGTCGCTTTTGTTATTAACGATGTAAAGAAGGAGAACTTTAGTTATGGAAATAAGTATGGATATGGATATAACGAAACAGAGCCGAAGAAATGGTGGCAATTTTATAAATCATAAAAGATAATGTCTTCCCTTAAACTTACGAAGATTGTAGATTTATTTAACCGTCATAAAAAAGTAGTGGAAAACTACTTTTTTATGACGGTTTTACAAGTTATCAATTCGCTGTTTTATGTGATGATTTATCCCTATCTCATCAGAACTTTGGGGGTGGAATCATACGGACTGTATATTTATGCATTGTCAATTGTCACCTATTTTATTTTCATCGTCAACTTTGGGTTTGATCTTCCAGCGACGAAAGCAGTTGCCCAGGAAAATGATAATCCAACAGCCATTGCTAATGTTTTATCATGTATATTTACCGCTAAAATCTACCTGCTTTTTGTTTCGGTACTTATCTTTTCCATTTTGCTGATTACTGTTCCGTTTTTGAGGGAGCATTATTTACTATTTATCATCGTATTTGGGCAAACTATTAATTTTGCTTTATTTCCCACTTATTATTATCAGGGAATGCAAAAAATGAAAACGGCAACCATTATTCAGGTTGTCTTTAAGTTGCTTTCCTTACCCTTTATTTTTGTATTTGTAAAATCGTCAAATGACTTGTCAGGATTTGCTATTATTACTACAACTACCATGATTATTGGAGGGTTGGTTGCATTTTTGATGGTTGTTTTCGTGGATAAATTAAATTTAAGATGGGTGAGTTTTTTGGAATTAAAAAAGTGGTTCAAAGAAGCATTACCTTTTTTTCTCAGTAATTCTGTAGGGACTTTAAAGGAACAAGGGATTCCCATCATCATAGGTGCATTTTTCGGAATGAGAGATGTTGCTATTTACGACTTAGCAAATAAATTAATCATTATACCCCGAACGGTTTTAATGAGTTTAAATGCGGCGTTGTTTCCCAAAATAGTAATGGACAATAATAAAGCTACAATTAGGAAAATTATTAAGTACGAATTTTTTATTGGCTTTGCAGTAATCGCATTAATTATAGCATTCGGATATTGGGTAGTTCTTTTTTTAGGTGGAGAAACGATGACGGATGCTTATCCTCTGGCAATTTTCTTAAGTGTTACAGTTTTAAGTTGGCTTGTTGTAGGGGCGATTATAAGTTTTCTTTTTATTCCAAATCAAAAATATTATTTGGTTACGATCAACCAGATTATCGCACTCGCTGCGGTTGCCATGTTTATCCTGCTAGGATTTTCAATTAAAATAAGTATTTTTGTTCTGGTAGGAGCATTAGCTTTTTCAGGACTTGTCGAAATTGTTTTTTGTATTTATCAAACTAAAAAGTATAAATTTTTATGAAGTACGATGTAAGTGTTTTAGTTCCTGTATATAATGTTTCAAAGTTTATAGAACGGTGTCTTCACACTTTGTTCGGTCAGACGTATGATAATGTACAATATATTTTTGTGAACGATTGTACTCCCGATCAGTCCATTGAAATTATCCATAAGGTATTAAACGAATATCCGCAAAGGAAAGAACATGTAAAAATCATTAATCACGATAAAAACAGGGGACTCGCCGCTGCTAGAAATACAGGAGTTGAAAATGCACAAGGAGAATTTATATTGCATATCGATAGTGATGATTATATTGAACTCGATATGGTAGAACAGTTGTACCTAAAAGCTAAAGAAGAGGGAGCAGATATCGTGGTGTGTGATTATTTTTTAGAATGGGAAAAAACCAGAAAATATATAAATGTAGAAATTGGTGAAAACAAAGAAAAGTATTTAGACAATCTGCTTGATAGTTCAGCATCACCGGCTGTTTGGAATAAAATGTTTCGGAAGGAAATCTATACTAAACATGATATCACTACAAATGAAGGAATTAATTTCGGAGAAGATTTTACAGTGACCCCCAAGTTGGTTTATTTTGCTAGAAGCATCGCGAAAGTAGATCAAGCGTTTGTGCATTATGTACAATACAATGCTAATTCTTATACAAAAAGAATAACTGATAAAAATATAAGTGATATTACCATTACTTTAGAAAATTTGGAGAATTTTTTTTCGAAAACTCCAAATTCGAACCACTATCTAAGGATGCTAGAAAGAAGCAAACTCCAAAAAAAATTAGAATTTATAAAACATATTGAAGGACAAAAACTGAAACCATTAATTAGCAATTTTTATTACGAACTAACAGATGTTGACCCCAAAAGATTTGGGCTATTTGACAGGATTTTATTGTCCTTAAGTAAAACAAATATTCCCTTGCTGAGGATGGTTAATTATACCTATAAGAAAATATTTAAATCCGTTCAATTCCTAAAAGGGAGATAAATGAAACTTGCAATTAATATATTTTTCTGTCTTTTCGCAGGTTTATTAGTTTATGGAGCACCAGATACTTATAATTATGAATTCTGTGCGCTTATTTTGCTTGTATTCCTAGCTAATGTCGTTTACTATTTTCTAACTAATAAGTCCGAAACTGGTAATGCTGCAAAATTTGATTTCTTTTTCATCTTTTCTTATGGGATGACTAATTTTATCTATCCCGTTTTTTATAAACCGAATAATCCCAATTACACCGTTTTTGAATTGCCCTTTAATGATAATGTTATTTCTAAATCAACTGCTATTGCCTATTTAGGGTTCACTTTTTTTGTATTAGGAATAAGCAACTATCGAAAATTAAGAATTAAGCGAGCAAAAACAAATAGTAAACCTTTATTTAAAATTAATAGTTTATTTATTAAATCTATTTTTCATGTAACGGTCCTATCTTTTATTGGTTATGTTGCAACTGGAGGATTAACTGTTATTCAAAAAGTATATTCTGGCGGAGATGGTGGAAATTTAGCCGAAGTTGGGGTATATTCTTATTTTAATAACGTTTTTGTAATATGCGCGAATTTGTTGGCCATTTTCGTATTCCTGATTAAGGATAAAATGACGAAAATTATGGCTTTTGCTTTTATTATTATTTGCGGATTAATTATGCTTACGACAGGCTCTAGAACATTAATTCTCGGTCTGGGTTTAATTATGTTTGTTTCTTATGGAACTTACGTGAGGCGTATCACCATGCCGGTTATGATATTATTCATCTTAATCGGATCTTTTTTTATGACCGTAATACAGGCAACTAGAACACAAGAATTTTCGACAAAAAGTTGGAGTAGCGAAGCTTCGAAAAATGTTGAGATCGAAAGTCCATTTGATATATTTAATGATTTGATAATTAATAACAGAAATCTTTATGTTTTGGTAGATTTTGCAGATGAACATCAACATGTCTTTTTTTTGAGTGCCATCTCAGATCTTACATCTCCAATCCCGGGATTATTCCGTTACGTATCTGAAAGCATGAATGTTCCTAAAGAACTAATTTTTGGTGGAGACTTACCAACATTTCTAGAATTTGGACCAAATTCAGATTGGGGACTAGGGACTAATTTGGTAGGAGAAACCTATGTAGGCTACAGTTACTTTGGAGTATGCATTATTTTGTTTCTTTGGGGATTTGCGGTAAGAAAATCTTATGACGCATCTGGAAATAATATTTATGCTTTTGTTATTTACTTTTTACTGGTTTCACATGCCATATTCTTCCCAAGAGCTTTTTATTTATATCAACCAAGAACTGTAGTGTGGAGTCTCTTATTAGTATTTATTTTATTGAAAATTACAAATGCACTCTATCGTAAAAAGAAGAGAACTATTAAAAATGAGGTGATATGAAAATTTTATATTGCATTCCATCTTTGTCTGAAAGTGGCGGTACTGAACGTATTGTAACCCAAAAAATCAATTTTTTTCTTGAGTTTGAGAAGCAGTATGATATTACGATTGTAACAACTGAAGGAATCAATAAAAAACCATTTTATGATTTGCATCCATCGGCCAAAGTTATAGAGTTGAATATTGACTTTTTGGAAGAATTTAGTAAGCCATTGTATTCAAAATATATAGGGACAAAAAGAAAGTTAAAGGAATATAAAAAGAAACTTATACAAATTATTAACACTCAAAATATTGATATTTGTATTTCTACAGGTGCCAAAGAACTGGAATTTCTTTCTCAAATTCAAGTGCCATGTAAAAAAATATGTGAACTGCATTTTTCCAAGTATAATAGAGAGCTTTTTTTTGAAGGTAAAAAAGGGGGGATTATTTGGAAACTCATAGGCAAGATAAGAACTTACCAATTGATAAAGCAAACAACAGGACTTGATCAACTGGTAGTGCTCACAAAGAAAGATGAAAAAGATTGGAAAAAAACACATAATAATGTAAAACAAATATATAATTTCTCTGATATTCAATCGGAAAGTGTAGCTTTACTTGAAAACAAAAAAGTAATTTCGGTAGGGAGATTGACAGAACAAAAAGGATATATTTTTTTAATAGAAGCATGGGCAATTATTAAAAACAAAAAGTCTGATTGGACTCTTGAAATTTATGGAGAAGGGGATTTGTATAATGAACTTTTTCATCAAATCAAAGATTCTAACCTAGAAAATCATGTGTTTTTAAAAGGACGAACCAATCAAGTTCAAGAAAAAATATTAGAAAGCTCTATTTTTGCACTTTCTTCGAGATACGAAGGTTTCCCTATGGTTTTGCTTGAAAGTATGGCTTGTGGGGTTCCGGTTGTTAGCTTTGACTGCGAAACTGGTCCTGCGGAAATCATTGAAAACAATGACTGTGGAATTTTGGTGGAAAATCGAAATGTTTTGAAATTAGCAGAGGCGTTACTAACAATGATGGATGATAATGAATTAAGAAAAAAAAGAGGGGAAGTTGCAAAAGTCAAATCTGCTATCTTCTCGAGAAGGAAAATCATGGATCTATGGATGGACTTATTTGCAGACCTTACATATGAAAATTAATAATGTAAATTTAAATAGTAGAAACCAGTTTATTTCAATTTCTAAATCAAATAGGTAATTGCAAAGAGGTTATTATTTTGTAGCATTAGCACTAAAAATTAATAGCGGAAATCCTATTGCATTTATTTGGGATCGTAATGAAAATCAATTGGTTCGTTTTCGTCCAATTACAGATGGTAATGTCCATTATTATGGAGCTTACGCTTTCGTAGAAACCCCAGCGGATTATTTTATCGATATTTCATCATTGGATGGAAAGCTTGTAAATTTATCGTTTATATAAAATTTATAAATTTGAAACTCTAAAAGATTTACATATTTTTCTAGATAAAAATTTACATTAATATGATCCTGATAGACACACTTTACATAAACGACAGCGGCGGAAAGGTGCTGTTGGACTATCTCATTACAGAATTGGAGGCAACTTCAAAAAAAGTATTCTATCTGTTGGATCAACGTGTAAAAGGAAAAATTCCAAATATTAAACCAGAAAATAAAGTTATCTTTCTAAAAGCCAGTCTTATTGCAAGACACAGATTTTATTTAAAAAATAAAGAAAACTTTGCATCAATTCTTTGTTTTGGGAATTTACCTCCGAATATTCGGACTTCTGCTAAAGTTTATACTTATTTTCATCAACTACTTTATTTAAATCTGCCTGAAAATATGCAGGTTCAAAAAAAAGTAGTCTATAAAATAAAGACAGGTATTTTAAACTTTTTTAAAAAAAATACGGATTATTGGTTAGTACAGACTTCTTTGGTTAAATCAGGTCTTTCGGTAAAGTATGGCATAAATCCTTCTGGAATATTAGAAATGCCATTCTATCCACCGTTTCCAACTAATGTAATATTACCTAAAATACCCAACTCATATCTTTATGTGAGTAATGCAGTACCTCATAAAAATCATGAACTTTTGATAGAGGCTTTTTCCCAATTTTATAAACAGTATAAAAAAGGTACGCTTACGCTCACTATTTCAAATGACTTTCCGCTTTTACTCCAATTAGTAAAAGAAAAACAGAATGAAGGTGTCCCAATAGTAAACATAGGATTTGTAGCAAGAGATGAGCTGCAGAAACTCTATGCAGAAACTGAATTTCTTGTTTTTCCGTCGCTAACAGAGAGTTTCGGCCTAGGTATAGTAGAGGCAATAGAAAATGGGTGTAAGGTTATCGGTGCAGATCTACCTTATACTTTCGCGGTCTGTGAACCTTCATTAATATTCAATCCAAATGATAAAAGCTCGATAATTAATGCATTATCGCTATCTTTACAGAATACTAAAGAGTCTGTTGCGAAAGTAAAAAATACAATACATTATCTTTTAAAATTACTGCATTAAATTATGGAAATACAAAACAAAACGCTTCTCATTACGGGCGGTACCGGCTCATTCGGAACTGCAGTTCTGAACCGATTTTTGCATACCGACCATTTCAAAGAGATTCGTATTTTTTCTCGAGACGAGAAAAAACAGGACGATATGAGAAACCTTTATAAAAACGATAAAATAAAATATTATATCGGCGATGTGCGCGATTATACAAGTGTAGAACCAGCAACTAGGGGAGTGGACTATATTTTCCATGCAGCGGCTTTAAAGCAGGTTCCGTCCTGTGAATTTTTTCCGATGCAGGCAGTGAAGACCAATGTTGAAGGAACGCAGAACGTCATCCGCGCAGCGGCCTATAGCAAAGTTCAGAAAGTCATCTGTCTGAGTACCGATAAGGCAGCTTACCCTATCAATGCCATGGGGATTTCAAAAGCGATGATGGAAAAAGTAGCTGTGGCAGAATCAAGAAGTCTTACGGAAACGGTGGTTTGCCTTACGCGCTACGGAAATGTAATGGCTTCCAGAGGCTCGGTGATTCCTCTGTTCTTAAACCAGATAAAGAAAGGAGAACCGATCACCATTACCGATCCCAATATGTCCAGATTTTTTATGTCACTTGAAGATGCGGTAGATCTTGTACTTTTCGCGTTCGAGAATGCCAATCCGGGCGATCTTTTCGTCAACAAAGCCCCAGCAGGAACTATCGGTGATCTGGCGAAGGCTCTTATGGAACTTTCGGGCAAGGAAGTTCCCGTTAATGTAATCGGGACGCGTCACGGAGAAAAATTGTATGAGACGCTTTGTACCAGAGAAGAAATGTTGCATGCAGAAGATATGGGAGATTTTTACCGAATCCCTGCTGATAACAGAGATCTTAATTACGCTAAATATTTTTCGGAAGGGGAAAAGGATATTTCTAAAATTGAAGACTATCATTCCCACAATACCAAACAAGAAGGCGTGGAAGGTTTGAAAAAACTGATTTCTACTTTACCTTTGATTCGGAAAGAGTTGTTTGGGGAAAATGCGCTGCAATATCCTTACTAAAGTGAAAATTGAATGTAACTGATATGATTTTGGAAGGTAAAAAGCATACGGACAAAAGAGGAATCATTACATATAATAATGATTTTAATGCTTCGTCTGTTAAACGTATTTACACGATTGAAAATCATTCAACCGATTTTGTACGGGGATGGCAGGGTCACAAGACAGAACAGCGTTGGTTTGCATGCATTAAAGGGGGATTTGAAATTTCGGTGATACAGATTGATAGTTTTGATGAACCCTCAAAAGAATTAACCGTTATGAAATATCACCTCAATGACGAAACATTAACTTACCTGCATGTTCCGAGTGGTTGTGTCACAGCAATCCAAGCCAGTGAACCAGAAAGCAAATTATTAGTACTTGCCGATTGCGGAATCGGAGAAATTCAGGACGAATACCGTTTTCCGCTGGATTATTTTACAACAAGATTATGAAAAAAATTGGAATTACCGGACAGAAAGGTTTTATAGGGAGCCATTTGTACAACACCCTAGGACTATTTCCGGAAGAATTTGAAAGAGTAGATTTTCAGAAAGAATATTTTGAAGATGAAACAAAGCTTGATGAGTTTACCTCGCAATGTGATGTGATCGTTCATCTCGCGGCAGTGAACCGCCACGAATCGGAACAGGTTATTTATGAAACCAATGTGCAGTTAGCTCAAAATTTAGTGGAATCCTTAAAAAGAACAAACGCTACTCCACACGTGCTTATTTCGTCATCCACTCAGGAAGAACGGGGGAATCTCTACGGACAATCAAAACGCGAAGGTCGTGAAGCGATTGCCCAGTGGGCAAATGAATATGACGGAAAAGTGACAGGTTTAATAATTTCTAACGTTTTCGGCGCGTTCGGGAAACCATATTATAACTCATTTATAGCCACTTTCTGTTATCAGTTGACTCATGGGGAAACGCCCCATATTGCGAATGATGGTGAAGTGAATTTAATTCACGTACAGGAACTGGTGATGAGAATCATTGAAGAAATCCGCTCAGAAAACAGTCAGCCGCAATTATGGGTGGAACCCACTGCTACGAAAAAAGTTTCAGAAGTTTTAGCGTTACTGAACGACTATAAAACGAAATACTTCGAGGGTGGAGAAATTCCTTGTTTGAAAGATCAGTTTGAGCACAACCTGTTCAACACCTACCGTTCCTACATGGACTATAAAAACCACTTTCCGGTAAAATTCACTCAGCATACGGATTCGCGTGGTGCCTTTGTGGAGGTAATCCGGCTTGGAATCGGCGGGCAGTGTTCTTTTTCAACCACCGTTCCCGGGATTACCCGTGGCAATCATTTCCATACCCGAAAGATCGAAAGATTTGCCGTTATTAAAGGAAAAGCTCTGATTCAGCTGAGAAAGATAGATTCTGATGAGGTGTTGGATTTTTATCTGGATGGTACAGAACCGGCCTTCGTAGATATGCCGATTTGGTATACCCATAACATCAAAAACATTGGTGAAGAGGAACTGTACACCATTTTCTGGATTAATGAGCCCTACAATCCTGAAGATGCGGACACTTATTTTTTAGAAGTATAAAAATTTTAAGAAAAATGAAAAAACTAAAAGTAATGACGGTAGTAGGAACCCGTCCTGAAATAATAAGATTATCAAGAGTATTATGTGCTTTAGATGCTTCTGAAGCAATTGAGCATATCATTGTCCATACAGGGCAAAATTATGATTATGAACTGAACCAAATATTTTTTGAAGATTTAGGCTTAAGAAAACCTGATTATTTCTTGGAAGCTGCCGGAAAAACAGCGACAGAAACCGTTGGAAATATCCTTATCAAAATTGATCCGCTTTTGGAAGAGTTAAAACCGGATGCGTTTCTTGTTTTAGGAGATACCAACTCGTGCCTCTGTGCTATTCCGGCGAAAAAACGCCATATTCCTATTTTCCACATGGAGGCTGGAAACAGATGTTTCGACCAGAGAGTTCCGGAAGAAACCAACCGTAAAATTGTTGACCACACTGCAGACGTTAATTTAACGTACAGCGATATTGCGAGAGAATATCTTTTGAGAGAAGGACTTCCTGCAGACAGAATCATTAAAACCGGTTCGCCAATGTTTGAAGTATTACACCATTATCTGCCGGAAATAAAAAAATCCGATGTCCTTTCCAAACTCCATCTGGAAGAAGGGAAATATTTCGTTATAAGTTCTCATCGTGAAGAAAACATCAATTCGGAAAAAAACTTTAAAGGATTAATGGACAGCCTGAATGCGATTGCTGAAAAATTTGGATTTCCAATCATCGTTTCTACACACCCAAGAACCAGAAATATGATTGATAAGATGCAAATCAAGATGCGTCCAGAAGTTCAATTTCTAAAACCGCTTGGTTTTCACGATTACAATGCATTGCAAATGCGTGCCTATGCTTGTTTATCTGATTCAGGAACAATTTCAGAAGAATCATCAATTCTTAATTTCAGAGCATTAAACATTCGTCAAGCACATGAACGTCCAGAGGCGATGGAAGAAGCATCTGTAATGATGGTTGGCTTATCTCCAGAACGTATTTTGCAAGGTTTAGTACAAGTTTTACAACAAAAAGTAGGCGAAGACAGAAACTTTAGAAAAGTAGCTGATTATTCGATGCCAAATGTATCAGAGAAAGTAGTTCGTATTATTATTTCATATACAGATTATATCAGACGAACAGTGTGGTCTGAAGAAATTTAGGATAAATGAAGATTCTAATTGTTACCCAATATTTTTATCCTGAAACATTTAAAAGTACTGATCTAGCTTTTGAATTACAAAAACGTGGTCATGAAGTAACCGTTCTTGCTGGGATTCCAAATTATCCTGAAGGTATATTTTTCGATGGCTATGGTTTTACTAAGAATAGAAAACAAGTAGTAAATGGGGTTAAAATAGAGCGAGCTTTGCTTTTGCCTCGTGGGAAAGGTAGTGGAATTCGTTTATTTTTGAATTATTATTCTTTTGCGTTTTTTGCTTCATTGAAAGCTATAAAATTAGCCCGTAAAGAAAAATATGATGCTGTTATTGTGCATGAGCCATCTCCAATAACTCAATTTTACCCAGCTTTAGTCGTTAAAAAGATTCAAAAAACACCTATTTATTTTTGGGTAATGGATTTATGGCCAGAAAGTTTAGAGATAGCTGGTGGAGTGAAAAATAAAACGATTTTAGATTACTACAAAAAAGTAGTTCAAGGTTTTTATAAAAATTCGGAAAAAATATTGATTACGTCTAAAGGATTTAGAAAATCAATTTTAGAAAAAGGTAATTTTGAGGATAAACTAGAATATTTTCCAAATTGGGCTGAAGAAAGTATTTCTGAAGGAAATTTAGATTATCCAATTCCAGAATTACCAGAAGGTTTTAAAATAATGTTTGCAGGAAATGTTGGTGAAGCTCAAGACTTGGATAGTATTATGAATGCAGCTTTGTTATTAAAAAAAAATAAAGAAATAAAATTCATAATCGTTGGCGATGGAAGAAAAATGCCTTTTGTAAAAGATTTTATTATTGAAAATAATCTACAAGATACCGTTTATACCGTAGGACGCTTCCCTGTAGAAGCAATGTCTACTTTTTTTTCTAAGGCAGATTTGTTATTAGTTAGTCTTAAAGATGATCCTATTTTTAATTTAACTGTTCCTGCAAAGGTTCAAGCTTATATGTCATCAGGCAAACCAATTTTAGCGATGCTAAACGGTGAGGGTGCAGAAACCATTCATGAAGCAGCTTGTGGTTTTACAGTTCCTTCTTCAGATGAAGTTAAATTATCTGAGGTTGTTAAGAAGGTGGCAAATTTGGATAAAAAAATTTTAGAAGAGAAAGGAAAAAATGGGAAAGTATATTTTTCTGAAAGATTCACTTTAAAGTCGTGTATTGATAATCTAGAAAAAATACTAGCTAAAAAATGAAAGTTACCATCACCGGCGCAACAGGTTTTGTAGGTCAAAATCTTTCAGAATATTTGGAAGAAAAAGGGAATATCATTGATAAATTATCTTTAAGAAAGCCCCATTTTTCTTTGCAGAAAGATGCAGATGCTGTGATTCATTTAGCAGGAAAAGCCCATGATACTGCTAATACTTCTGCGGATGATGAATATTTCAAAGTCAACAGAGACTTAACGATCCGACTTTTTGAAGAATTTTTAAATTCTGAGATTAGAGATTTTATTTATTTCAGCAGCGTAAAGGCCACCGCAGATACTATTGAAGGGATTTTAGATGAGAATCATCCCTCTGATCCGAAAACCCCTTACGGAAAATCAAAATTAGAAGCTGAAAACTATTTACTTTCAAAGCAATTACGGGAAAATAAAAGACTTTTTATCATCCGACCATGTATGATTCACGGACCGGGAAACAAGGGAAATCTCAACTTGCTTTACAAAGTGGTGGAAAAAGGAATTCCTTGGCCATTAGCAGATTTTAATAACCTACGTTCTTTTCTAAGTATTGACAACCTCAATTTTTTAATAGAACGCATTGTTTCTGATAAAAATATTAGATCCGGAATTTATAATTTTTCAGATGATCAAGCCTTATCGACCAACGATTTGGTGAAAATTATTGCTAACACTTCTGGGAAAACGGAAAGGTTGTTGAAGATTCCTAAATATTTGATTTCGTTTGTGGCAAAAACGGGTGATTATTTGAAACTTCCCCTAAACTCTGAAAGACTCAAAAAACTTACTGAGAATTATATCGTCTCCAACCAAAAAATCAAGTCCGCTTTAAATATCGATTCATTACCAATAACCGTTGAAGAAGGAATGAAAAGGACGATTGAGTCGTTTATTCATACGAAATAACAGTATCTGTAAATTTGTTTTTTCGTACTTTTCCTAGTCGGTTTGCAGAAGGATTTTTTGAGTTTTCAAAATAACTTTCAGAATCAGTAAATAAATCCACGTTTTTTAAACTTATCTGTAGTGGAGTTTCGAGATAACTGTCACTTGGCGGAAGCAATTTGGTTTTGATGGCGAAATCTCTTTTGATAGTAATGTCCGGTACCAGATTAATCTTATCAAAATAGATATTGCCACTTGTCGTTTCTCCAATATATATTCCATTGGAGGCCCCGGAAAGTATCATGTTTTCAAAGATCAGGTGGGCAACAAGATTAGATTTTCCTATCCGAATAGAGGTGCTCACGACTTTACCATTCTGTAGAACTTCCTTGGTAAGTTGTTCAATTCTTACATTCTCAAATTTATTATTTCGAAGCGTATTCCATTCATTACTGTCCTCGGAATAGAATCCATAGAGTCCCTGATTCCAGCTCTGAGTTCCTGTAAAAAGTAAATTTTGAGATTTTACAGCGTTTTTCTTTATGTAAATATTTGCCAAACCGTACTGCCCACACCAATTCATATAATCACTTACCTGTACAATATCAGTGTATTCTGAGAATAATATTCCAATATCGGCAAGCGTGAAAACATTTGATAGATGAGTGACTTCAGAATCTCCCCTAAATTCAATCCCAACATTCGCGTCATTTACTTTATTATGATTGGAAAGAAAATTTTCCAAATCAGATTTTTTGAATCGTTGAAATTCTTCTGATTGTTTTATTCTAATGTTCTCAATAAACGGTTTATGAGCGGCCCCAATAATAATTCCCTTGTTTCCTTTTAATTGAGTTGTCGAAGATTTTCTATTGATATGTAAACTCAAATTTTTAATATAATTATAATCGTAATTCCGGTCTTTAAGTGTTCCACCAATTTTTCCTACTGAAAATAGATAGGTGTTCGATTTATCAGTTTCCATTATTACTCTGCTGTTGGCCATAGAAACTCCACTTAAACCTTTTACCATGTATTCTCCCTTTTGAGTATAGTAATTTCCTGTTCCTAATGAAATATCATAGAATACGCCGTCTAGTTTTCTTAGAGCATCTATCAAATCTATTTTCTTATCATTAGGAAAGCAACCAAACCATTCAGGGTAGGCATAATCTGTGGTGGAAACAAAGGAGCCAGATAGATTAATATTTTCAAAAATCTTTGAACGATCAGCGTTAATTCGCGTGTTATTGCCAATCAAAATAGCGTTGCTTAAAATACCACCTTGGAATTCAAATGTGATCCCGCTATCATACTTTTGTAAGTCAATTTGGACATTACCAAGATTAAAATTATAATTATTGGGAATTATAATTTTTTTTGAAGATTGTTTGCTTACTGTAGATATCGCTTTTAAAAAAGCAGAAGAATCATTTGTTTTTCCGTTACCTACAGCGCCGAAATCTAATAAACTTTTATTGTTTTGAAGGGATCCATTTAACGAAGAATTACTCTGAGAATGTGCTACATTTGATAATAATAGACCTATGATAAAAAATAAATATTTCATTTTGAATTAAAGTTTAACAAATATATCTATTTTACGCTTTATTATTTGTAAAAATTTAGCAAAAACAAATTTCATGACTGATGATTTACTGTGAAAATTTGTATATTTTTGCAATTAACCTGCTAGTAAGCCTATGATGTATCTCGCTGTTTTTCTCGTTCTTTTTGTCTTAGAATTGGTCTATTTCAAAATTGCTGACCGATATAATATTATCGACAAACCCAATCACCGAAGTGCTCATACCGAAATTACCTTGCGAGGTGGTGGAATTGTTTTTCCTATTGCTTTCCTGTTGTTTTTTATTACCAGCGTGTGGAGCAAATTAGTTCATCTTCCGCTTCTTGGTCAGGCGGCAGAAAACCATAATTATCTGATTTTCGGAGTAGGGCTTTTATTGCTCTGTACCATTAGTTTTCTAGATGATCTTTATGATCTTTCAAGTAAAATCCGAATTGTTTTTCATATCATCAGTGTGAGTTTCTTGCTCGCTTTTCTCAATGCATATGTCTTGCTCCCGATCTGGGCGATTCCGGTTTTGTACATTTTAATCATCGGAATTCTGAACGCTTATAATTTCATGGACGGAATCAATGGAATTACCGGGCTTTACAGTTTAGTGGTGTTGCTTTCTTTATTCTATGTAAATCAGAATCTGGTGAGTTTTGTTGATCGTGATTTTATTATTTTTCCCGTTTTAGCGTGTCTGGTTTTTCTCTTTTTCAATTTTAGAAAGAAGGCAAAATGCTTTATGGGAGATATCGGAAGTATGGGAATTGCGTTTTGGGTGGTTGCCTTAATTGGTTTGCTTATGATGAAAACCGGCGAAATCAAATGGATTCTTTTCCTTGCAGTTTACGGTGTGGAGGTTATTTCGACTATTTTAGAAAGACTGAAACTTAAAGAAAATATTTTCGAAGCCCACCGCCGTCACCTTTATCAGCTTTTAGCTAATGAGAAAAAGATATCTCATTTGAAGGTAAGTACACTCTATGCAGTTGTACAGTTGATGATCAATGCTATTGTTATTTTTTCAAACTTGCCACAATATGTAATTTTTGTAATTATTTTATTACCTGCACTAATTTTTTATCTTTACACCAAACTTACTATTAAGAAGCAAATCACACTAAACAATAATTAATGAAAATAAAATCGACACCACTCAAAGACTGCTATATCATTGAACCTACCGTTTTCGAAGACGAAAGAGGTTATTTTTATGAAAAATTCAATGAGCAAAAATTCGAAGAGCTTACCGGAATGAATGGCCATTTTGTGCAGGATAATATTTCTAAATCTTCGTACGGAGTTTTGCGAGGTGTTCATTTGCAAAAAGGTGAGCATGCACAGGCGAAATTGGTTTCTTGTCTTGAGGGAAAAGTTTTTGATGTTGCTGTTGATTTGCGCGAAGATTCTCCAACTTTCGGACAATGGTTCGGGGTAGAATTGACTCCGGAAAATAAATTGCAACTCTATGTTCCAAGAGGTTTCGGACATGGTTTTTCCGTATTGAGTGAAACTGCAATTTTTTCCTATAAATGTGATAATTTCTACCATAAAGAATCGGAAGGTAGCGTGATCTGGAATGATAAAGATCTCAATATCGACTGGAAATTACCGGCAGATAAGGTGCTCCTTTCAGAAAAAGACAGCCAATTGCCTACTTTCGCGGAGAAGAATTTTTGAGGAAAGGTGAAGGGGTTAAAAGGTTAGAAGGTTAAATGGTTAGAAAGTAAAATTGTTTGAATATAACCATATTAGAAAGTTAGCAGAAAATAAATTTAATGAGTAGCCTAATCTTACCAAACCAAACCAAAGATAACCTAATCTAACCCAACCCAACCCATTAACTTAACCCAAGATAAAATAACCCACCTAACCTTTTTTCCAAGTATTCTTCCAACCACTAACCTCTTAACCTCTTAACTTTCTAACCTTCTAACCCCAAAAGAATGACCTCCCATAAAGATTTACAAGCTTATAAAGAATCTTTACTTTTGGTAAAGGATATTTATTTATTGGTAGCTCTTTTTCCAAAGGATGAGCTTTCGGTTTAACTTCGCAAATGAAAAGATGTGCAATTTCCATCCCTTCAAATATTGCAGAAGGCGCCGGAAGAAAGGGTGGAGCTGAATTTACGAGATTTTTGTATATTTCTTTGGGGTCTTTAAGTGAATTAGAAACACAATTGGATATCGCCGTAATGCTTAATTTTTGTGAAGAAAGAGAAGATATAATCAAAAGAATATTCTATATTAAAAATATGCTGTCAAAACTGATCATAAGTCTAAACAAACCCAAATAAACATTATAACCACTTAACCTTCTAACACCCATAATGAAAAACATAATCATAACCGGCGGCGCTGGATTTATCGGTTCCCACGTCGTAAGAGAATTTGTGAAAAATAATCCAGATAAGAAAATCATCAACCTCGATGCTTTAACTTATGCTGGAAATCTTGAAAATTTAAAAGATATCGAAAACGAACCCAACTACGTTTTTGAAAAAGCGGATATCACCAAAGTGGATGAACTTCGAAAAGTATTCGAAAAGCATCATCCGGATGCTATCGTTCATTTGGCTGCGGAAAGCCACGTGGACAGAAGTATCACTGATCCTAATGCCTTTATTAATACCAATGTTGTAGGAACTGCCAATTTATTGAATCTTTGTAAAGAATTTTGGACCTTAAATCCCGAACATTCCCATGGAAATTTCCCGGACGGACCGCGCGAGAATTTGTTCTACCATGTTTCTACCGATGAGGTTTACGGGAGTTTAGGTGAAACAGGATTTTTCTTAGAAACTACCGCGTACGATCCGCAATCGCCTTATTCTGCAAGTAAAGCTGCTTCCGATCACTTGGTTCGAGCGTATGGAAACACTTACGGAATGCCGTTTATGGTATCCAATTGCTCCAATAATTACGGACCCAATCATTTTCCAGAAAAGCTGATACCGCTTTGCATTTCGAACATCATTAATGAAAAACCGCTTCCTATTTACGGTGACGGAAAATATACCAGAGACTGGCTTTTCGTAATCGACCATGCTAAAGCGATTCACCAACTGTTTTTTGAAGCAAAAACCGGGGAAACCTACAATATCGGAGGATTCAATGAGTGGCAAAATATCGATTTGGTAAAAGAACTCATCAAACAAATGGATGAAAAACTCGGTAAACCGGCAGGTTACTCAGAAAAATTGATTACTTATGTGAAAGACCGTCCAGGCCACGACAAACGTTACGCCATCGATGCTACCAAAATCAATAAAGACTTGGGCTGGAAACCATCCGTAACTTTCGAGCAAGGTTTAAGCAAAACGATAGACTGGTTCCTCGAAAATAAAGACTGGTTGGAGAATGTAACCAGCGGAGATTATCAGAAATATTATAACGAGCAATATACAGATTCCACTAATTAAGACGAATTTCTCGAATGATGGAAGAGAAGATTTTATATAAAGAAGAGAGTTATAAAATTATCGGAATTTGTATGAATATTCATTCCATTATGGGAATAGGTTTCTTGGAAGCTGTTTATTGTGAGGTTTTGGAAAAGGAATTTATCAAAAATAACATTCCTTATCAAAGAGAAGTGAAATTGGATTTGTACTTCAACGGGGATAAATTAGAGAAAAAATATAAAGCAGATTTTCTTTGCTTCGACAATATTATTTTAGAGATTAAATCTGTTTCATATTTACATGAAAATTTCACCAAACAGACCGTAAATTACCTAAAAGCAACTAATAAAAAGCTAGGCATACTCATTAACTTTGGTGAGAAATCTTTAAAATATAAAAGAATAGTTAATTAATAATCACTGCGAAATTCGTGTAATTCGAAAACAATTCGTGTAATTTATATTAAAAATGAAGGGAATTATTCTAGCCGGCGGATCCGGTACCAGACTTTATCCATTGACGATTGCAGTAAGCAAGCAGTTGATGCCGGTGTATGACAAGCCGATGATTTATTATCCGCTTTCCACATTATTACTTGCCGGGATTAAAGATATCTTGATTATCACAACCCCACATGATCAGGAAGGTTTCATGAAACTTTTGGGAGACGGTTCATCGATTGGATGTAACATTCAGTACAAAGTACAGCCCAGTCCGGATGGTTTGGCGCAGGCTTTTATCTTGGGAGAAGAATTTATCGGAGATGATTCTGTAGCGCTCGTTTTGGGAGATAATATTTTTTATGGCGCAGGATTGCCGAAATTGCTGGAAAGTAAGACCAACGTAAAAGGCGGTTGTGTTTTTGCCTACCAAGTTTCCGATCCGGAAAGATATGGCGTGGTGGAATTTGATGAAAACTTAAAAGCCATTTCTATTGAAGAAAAACCTGCAGAACCTAAATCCAACTTTGCCGTTCCTGGTTTGTATTTTTATGATAATTCCGTAGTCGAAATCGCTAAAAACTTAAAGCCGTCACCGCGTGGTGAATTAGAAATCACGGATGTAAATAAAGTATATTTAGAAAAAGGGGAATTGGAAGTGGGTGTAATGTCGCGCGGAACCGCTTGGCTCGACACCGGAACTTTCGATTCTCTGCATGAAGCTTCGGAATTTGTGAAAGTTTTGGAGAAAAGACAAGGTTTCAAAATTTCTTGTATTGAAGAGATCGCTTACAAAAAAGGGTTCATTAACAAAGAACAACTTATGGAATCTGCGAAGAAATATGGGAAAAGTGGTTATGGTGATTACCTGAAAGGAATCCTCTAAAACGTTTCAAATGAAATATTTAAAAAGACTTTAGGCATAAACCTAAAGTCTTTTTTTATTCCTAAATTTGCCCCCTGTAATATTCATCAGTTTTTTATACTAAATTATCAATTCATGCGTACAAAATCCGTCGGCAAAAAGAAAATCAATATCGTCACACTCGGCTGTTCCAAAAATGTCTATGACTCCGAAGTCCTGATGGGGCAACTGGAAGCCAACGGAAAACAAGTGGTTCACGAGGATCGCGGTGATATTGTTGTAATCAATACCTGCGGATTCATCGATAACGCAAAAGAAGAATCGATTAACACGATTCTGGAATATGTCGATGCCAAAAATCGAGGCGAGGTTGAGAAAGTTTTCGTTACCGGATGTCTTTCGGAAAGATATAAACCGGATTTAGTACGAGAAATTCCTGACGTTGACCAATATTTCGGAACCCGAGATTTGCCCATGTTGCTTAAGCATTTGGGTGCGGATTACAAGCACGAATTGGTCGGGGAAAGATTGACAACCACACCAAAACATTATGCCTATTTAAAAATCGCAGAAGGTTGCGACCGACCATGTTCTTTCTGTGCAATTCCTTTGATGAGAGGGAAAAATGTTTCTACACCAATCGAAAATTTGGTTATCGAATCTGAAAAACTGGCTAAAAAAGGAGTGAAGGAACTTATTCTTATCGCACAGGATTTAACATATTACGGACTCGATATTTATAAAAAAAGAGCTTTAGCCGATTTGCTTTTAAGACTAGTAAAAGTAGAGGGTATTGAATGGATTCGTCTTCATTACGCTTTTCCTTCAGGTTTCCCTGAAGATGTTCTGGAGGTTATTAAAAATGAACCGAAAGTTTGCAACTATATTGATATTCCTTTGCAGCATATTAATTCTGATATCCTAAAAGCGATGAAGAGAGGAACCACGCATGAGAAAACCAATGCTTTGTTGGAAAAGTTTCGGGAGAAGGTTCCGGATATGGCAATCAGAACTACTTTAATTGTAGGTTTTCCGGGCGAAACAGAAGAAAAGTTTCTTGAAATGAAAGAATGGGTTCGTACACAACGATTCGATCGATTAGGATGCTTTACTTATTCGCATGAAGAAAATACTACTGCTTATGTTTTGGAAGATGATGTGCCGCAAGAAGTAAAAGAAGCCAGAGTAGAAGAAATTATGGAACTGCAGTCGCAAATTTCATGGGAGAAAAATCAGGAAAAAATCGGGAAAACGTACCGATGTATTTTCGACCGAAAGGAAGGAAACTATTTCGTAGGTAGAACAGAGTTTGATTCTCCGGATGTAGATAATACCGTTTTGGTTTCTGCAGAAAACACCTATTTATCGATCGGTGAGTTTGCAAATATCAAAATTACTTCCGCGGAAGAATTTGATTTGTACGGAGAACTTGTTTAAATTGATCTTAAAAACAACAAAAAAGCCAATGAATTTCATTGGTTTTTTTATTTTCAAGGAATTATACCAATTTAATTTGGTTAAAATTTTCATTAATTGATAGATTTCAGTGCTTAATGCTAAAAATCTCTTTTCCCTGAAACCTTCATTAATAAAGGGATTGAAGCAGTTTATTATTCTAAAATCACTTTCATTTTCTTCTTTTTATTTCTTAATAGATTTTCTTACTTTTTAATGATATTCTAAACGTTCAACGAAATTTCCAATTTTATTAACTGGTTGATTATAAATGTTTTGTATATTTTGTAAATGGGAAACTATGCAGTAATTAGTTAATTTTGTTAACGTTTTACGAGTGTTTTTAACACTTTTTAACAAACTTCCTTATTTCCCATGAATAGGGAATTAGCAAAGTGTCTTAACATATAATTAAGAGTTTGTTAACAGAATTTAACAGTTGCGTTGTTGCAAAAAATGTTTTCGGGATAAATTTGCAGAGTCAAAACCAATAAAATAATTCAAAATGATGAAAAGAGCGATTCTCGTAATCATAATGATGATTTCAACACTTGGTATTTATTCTTTCAACAAGTTTAATGCCAATGATGCCAAAACAAGTTTTGCATCGTTCTACCACGATAAGTTTAATGGTAGGAAAACAGCAAGCGGAGAGATTTTCAATAACAGAAAACTTACCGCAGCGCATAGAACGCTTCCTTTCGGTACCGTAATTGAAGTTACGAATCTGAGAACAGGGAAAAGTGTAGAAGTGAGAATTAACGACCGCGGTCCGTTTCACTCTTCCAGAGCGTTGGATTTATCCAAAGCAGCGTTCGATTCAATTGGAAATACTGCTAAAGGCACCATGCCAATTGAATACGAAATTGTCGATTAAGATCCACTTAGGAAAACAAAAAAAGCCGTCCCAATATTTGGGACGGCTTTTTATTTTAGACTTCTATTTCGCATCTAAATTAATTTCTGATACTGCGAGTTTTGTTAAATCTGTATCGCATTTTTTTTCTTCGTTAAGCGTGGCCACAAGCAATTCCATCGCTTCAGACTCGTCAAGATGTTTAGCGTATGTCGCTAAGGTTCCGTAAGAGGCAATTTCGTAGTGTTCTACCTTTTGCGCTGCAGCAATAATTGCGGCATCTCGAACCGCTCCAGGTTCTGTTTCTTCTAAAATGCCTTCGGCCTCTTTCAGCAAACCGTCCATCGCATCACATTTTTCAGCTTTTGCTTTCTCGCCAAGCGCTTTAAACACATCCTCGAGCCTGGTAACTTGATTCTGGGTTTCTTCCAAATGTTTATTGATCGCTTGCGTAAGTTTTTTTGAAGTAGCGTTTTTAGCCATCTTTGGAAGATTTTTCACCAATGCTTTTTCAGCCCAGTAAATATCCTTTAAACCATCCATTAAGAATTCTCTTAAGTTTTCAGCAGCATCACTTGCAGGCTTTACCTTATTGGTTGCTTTGGTAGAAGTTTTTACTGATGTAGATTTGGAGGTGGTGCTTTTTTTCGTACTTGCAGCTGTTTTAGTAGAAGATGCTTTCGTAGAAGCAGTTTTTCCAGTAGTGGATTTTGTAGCGGAACTTTTAGCAGCCGTGGACTTGGAGGATCCGGCTTTTGTTGTAGTTTTTGCCATAATTTTTAATTTTTTAATATTAATATGTTGTGAATTGGTTTTCTGGTTTTATCAAAATCTATACCAGTAAGATTGAGTCGGATGTACTGATCTTTCCAAGTCGGGGAGTTTTCTGTACATTAAAGTTGCTCTAATTGGTTAACTTCTTTTCTTGGATTGGTATTAAAAAATCCTTTATATCTTTCTTTGTTTCCGCATTCAAAACATGGTCGCTACAAATGATGTCCATGATGGTTTTAAAATTCCAATTCCACTAAAACAGGACAATGATCTGAATGAACAGCTTCTTTTAAAATAACCGCTCTAGAAAGCTTTTCTTTCAGCGTATAGGAAACAAAATTGTAATCTAATCTCCAACCTTTGTTTCGCTCCCGAGAATTTTGTCGATAGCTCCACCAGGAATAATTATCGGGCTGATCATTAAAAAACCTAAAACTGTCTATAAGTTCGCATTCATCAATAAATTTGGTCATCCATTCTCTTTCCATCGGTAAAAATCCGGAAGTATTTTTCAGTCCTTCGGGGTTATGAATGTCAATGGCTTTATGACAAATATTAAAATCCCCACAAATTATAAGGTTTGGGATGGTTTTTCTTAACTCATTGATGTAAAACAAGAAATCTTCACAAAACTGCATTTTGAATGCTAATCTTTCGGAATTGGAAGCGGAAGGCACATACACGGAAATCACCGAGAACCCATCGAAATCTGCTCTTATTACTCTTCCTTCACTGTCGTAATGTTCGATGCCGCAACCATATTCTACATGAAGTGGTTCACTTTTAGAAGCGATTCCTACGCCGGAATACCCTTTTCGTTGCGCGGAATGCCAATAGCTTTTATATCCTATTTTCTCTAAACTTTCGATGTCGATTTGGTCGTTTCCTGCTTTGCTTTCCTGAATGCAAATCACATCGGGATCGGCGATTTTCAGCCAGCCAAGGAAGTCTTTGGTGAAAGCAGCACGAATTCCGTTTACATTGTATGAAATAACTCTCATTGAATATTTTTAATTTTTCCCAAAATTACAAAAGCGAATTTGATTCTACCGAAATCTGCTACGCAAAAAAGGCGGAAAAAACATTGCGTTTCTTCCGCCCAATTGGATCCCAAATTTAAATAAACTATGAAAAAAAACTATTTGGGCTCCATAATGCTGATTGGTATAATCACTTCTTCCAAGGAGATTCCGCCGTGTTGGTAGGTTTCTTTGTAATAATTCACGAAATGATTATAGTTTTTCGGATAAGCCAAAAAGATGTTGTTTTTGGCGAAAATATATTTTGAACTTAGATTTCCTTTTGGTAAAAACAGTTTTTCGGGATTTGAAATTGCCCAAACATCGCTGTTTTCGTAAGTTAAACTTCGTCCGGTTTTGTATCGGATATTGGTTGACGTTTCTCGGTCGCCGACAACTTTGCTTGGTTTTTTTACATAGATCGTTCCGTGGTCGGTCGTGATCACCAGTTTGAAACCATTGTCTGCAGCCTGTTTGATGATTTTTAATAAAGAGGAATTCTCAAACCAATTATAAGTGAGTGATCGGAACGTTTTATCATCGCGAATCAGTTGATTCACGATCACATTATCGGTTTTCGCATGGGAAAGAATGTCGATAAAGTTGTAAACAATCACCAGGAGATCATTGTTTTTATGTTGGTTGAAATCTTCCAACACTTTTTTCTCGAAATCAGCATTTAGAATCTTTAGGTATTTCATCGATTTTCCGGATAATCCAAGGCGTTTCATTTGATCTTCCAGAAAATCTCTTTCGTGCTCATTCTTATTGCCTTCTTCGTTGTCATTAAACCAATATTGTGGAAATCTTTTTTCGATTTCTGAAGGTAAAAGTCCGGCGAAGAAGGAGTTTCTGGCGTACTGCGTCGCGGTCGGAAGTATACTGAAATAGTAATCTTCAGACGTTTTGTTGTAGAACTTGGTGAATAGTGGTTCGATGACTTTCCATTGATCGTAACGCAAATTATCAATCATCAGGAGCAACACTTTCTCTTTTTCCACCTCGCTTTTTACTTTTTCTTTGAAAAGCGTGTGACTCATCATTGGTTTTTCGTTCGTATGAAGCCAGTCTTCATAGTTGTTTTCGATGAATTTAGAGAACTGAATGTTCGCTTCTTCTTTTTGAGATTGCAACAAATCTGAAAATTCATTATCAAAAACTTTATCAAATTTAATTTCCCAGTTGAGGATTTTCTTGTAATACTCTGCCCATTCCTGATACGTTTTAAGGTAAGAAAGTTCCATGGACAGATTGCGAAATTCCTGCTGATATTCCTGAATGGTTTGTTGTTCCACCAAAGTTTCTTCCTGAAGATTTTTCTTTAAAGACAATAAAACCTGGTTTGGATTTACCGGTTTCAGGATGTAATCGGCGATTTGGGAGCCAATCGCTTGTTCCATGATTCGCTCTTCCTCATTTTTGGTCACCATTACGATTTTAATGGTGGAATCTATATTTTTAATCATCGGGATTGCCTCCAAACCCGAAATTCCGGGCATGTTTTCATCGAGCAAAGCCAATTGAAAATTTTCTTTTTCGATCATTTCCAGCGCCTCATTCACATTGTTTACGGGTTTCACTTCGTAACCTTTGTTTTCCAAAAACACGATATGTGGTTTTAGTAAATCTACCTCATCATCAATCCATATCAATTTTGCCATATACTTTATTTAAAATTTAAAAGATGCAGTTTCAAGATATTTGAACCGCATTTGTTGTGTCCAAAAATACAACCAAACATTGCCAATTTTATTTTAAACACACGTTAAAGTTGCGTTAATTTTAGGACGTAAATTCACGAAAAAATAATGACTGTAGCGGATTATTGAACTTAGAAATCCTTATTTTTGTCAACAATCATCAATTTTAGTTCATGACCAACAAATTCAAAATCATCAACGATCCCGTTCACGGCTTCATCAAAATTCCCCATGAAATTTTGTTTGATGTCATCGAGCATCGATATTTTCAGCGTTTACGACGTATTTCCCAAACCGGGTTGTTGAATCTCATTTTTCCCGGAGCTACGCATACCAGGTTTCATCACGCTTTAGGTGCGATGCATTTGATGTTTACGGCCCTGGAAACTTTAAAACTTAAAGGTGTTGAAATTTCTAAAGAAGAAGAAAAATCGGCGATGTTGGCGATTTTACTTCACGATGTTGGTCATGGTCCATTTTCTCATGCTTTAGAAAATATGTTGATGGATGATTGGCATCACGAAAAACTCTCGTTGTTGCTTATGAATAAAATGAATGAAGAGTTTGGTGGTGAGCTAACGATGGCCATGGAAATGTTTCAAGGAAAGTACCATCGGAAATTTTTCAACCAGTTGATTTCTTCGCAATTAGATGTTGATCGGTTGGATTATTTGAAGCGCGACAGCTTCTACACCGGAGTTTCCGAAGGAAATGTGAATACACAACGAATAATTTCCATGATGAATGTCTCGGATGAGGAATTGGTGATTGATGCGAAGGGGATTTATTCGATTGAAAATTTCCTCACAGCGAGAATGTTTATGTATTGGCAAGTTTATTATCATAAAACTTCGGCTTTGGCAGAGCATCTTTTAGTAAAGATATTGGATCGTGCAAAATTCTTAATTTCTGAAGAGAAAGATTTGCCCGCTTCGGAAAATTTAAAATATTTTTTAACCCGAAACCATTTCGAAACCGCTTCTGATGAAGATATCCGACGATTTACAGAGTTGGATGATAATGATGTGATTCAGGCAATGAAATTCTGGTGCAAAAATGAAGATTTTGTGTTGTCTTATCTTTGCAAATGCGTCATTCAAAGGGATTTTCTGAAAACGAAAATTTCCTCAAAACCATTTGATCCTGAATTTATTAATGAAAAAATCGAAAAAACCAATGCTGTTTTTAGGATTCAGAATGGAGATCAGCTTGTAGATCAGATTTCCAGAAATTTATTACCATACAATGCCGAAAAACAACCGATTTATTTATTATTGAAAAATGGTGAAAAAATCACCCTTGAAAATTCGGAAAACCAAATTCTCTCAACCTACATCAATCAGCCAAACACAAAGTATATTCTGTCTTTTCCGAGGGAAATATTGTAGAAGAAACTTTGGAAGTAAAGTAGTCCTTAGTGAAAACAATAATTGTATCGATATTTTTTAACGTAAATCTGATATTGTACTCAATACTTTTTGACTTTTTCTTCTATCAAAATATTCAAAAAAGTATTGCGTAATTCATAATTTCTTATCTTTGCAAGATATGGAATTTACAGCATCGCAGATTGCAGCTTTTATCAACGGCAAGATTATTGGCGACGAAAACACCATCATCAGAGGGGTTTCGCCAATAGAAAGTGGTGAAGAAAATCACCTGTCTTTCATTGCCCAAGAAAGGTTTGCTCATTATATCGACAACACGAAATGCGCTGTTCTCATTGTTTCAGAAAAATTATTAACTAAAGAGTCTTACCCTGTTACCATCATCGCTGTAGAAGATGCTTATCTTTCTTTTCAGGTTTTGATGAATCTTTATAATGATATGCAGGGTCGCAAAACAGGTATTGAACAAGGTGCAGTATTTCACGAAACCTCTGTTGTAGGTGAAAATGTGTATGTAGGAGCTTTTACTTGTGTTTCTGAAAAAGTGAAAATAGGCGACGGAAGTCAAATATATCCTCATGTTTATATCGGAAAAAATGTAAAAATCGGAAAAAACTGTATTTTGTACAGTGGTGTTCGTGTTTATGATTATTGTGTAATTGGTGACAACTGTGTTGTTCACTCTAATACCGTAGTCGGTTCGGACGGATTTGGTTTTCAACCGACCAAAGATGGTTATCAAAAAATCCCACAACTCGGGAATGTAGTTTTGGAAGATAATGTGGAGATTGGCTCCAACTGCAGTATCGACCGAGGAACAATCGGATCTACCGTGATTGGTAAAGGAACCAAAATTGATAATTTAATTCAAATCGCTCACAATGTAAAAATTGGTGAGAATAATGTAATTGCCGCCCAAGCAGGAATTGCTGGCTCTACCATAATTGGCGACTGGAATCAAATTGGTGGTCAGGTTGGAATCGTGGGGCATATCCACATCGGCAATCAAGTGAAAATTCAAGCCCAAAGCGGAGTGAATTCCAGTACCAAAGATGGTGAAATCTTATACGGATCACCTGCCATCAATGCGGGCGAATATAGAAGAAATTATGTTCATTTCCGGAATTTTACCGAAATTGTAAAACGCATCAATAACTTAGAAAACAACTCAAAAGATAAAACTAATGAGTGATAAACAAAAGACTTTAAAAGAAGAAGTTTCTCTTTCAGGGATCGGACTTCATACCGGAAGAGAAGTTGTTCTTACTCTTAAACCAGCCAAAGAAAATACCGGATTTGTATTCGTTCGCACCGATTTGGAAGGACATCCGCAAGTGGAAGCCGATGTAAATTATGTTACTACCACCGAAAGAGGAACAACTTTAGAAAAACTCGGCGTAAGAATTCATACTTGCGAGCATCTGCTGGCTGCTTTAGTAGGTTGTGATATCGACAATGCGATTCTAGAGATGAATAGTGCTGAACCACCGATTTTAGATGGATCTTCGAAATTTTTCGTAGAAGCCATCGAGAAAGCAGGAATTGTAGAGCAAAATATTGATCGTGAATATTTAGTTGTAAAAGAGGTTTTGAATTATTCCGATGCTGCAACAGGATCCGAAATTACCATTATTCCATCTGATACCTACGAAATAACCACGATGGTAGATTTCGGAACTAAAGTTTTGGGAACTCAGAATGCTACTTTAAAAGATATTTCAGAGTTTAAAGAAGAAATTTCTTCTGCACGAACCTTCAGTTTTTTGCATGAGCTCGAAATGCTTCTGGATGCAGGTTTGATTAAAGGTGGAGATATTTCCAATGCTATTGTGTATGTGGATAAAGAGCTTACAGCATCTACCGCAGAAAAGCTGAAGAAAGCATTCGGGAAAAACGATGTTTCCATTCGTCCGAACGGGATTTTAGATAATTTAACTTTGAATTATCCCAATGAGGCTGCACGCCATAAGTTACTCGATGTAGTCGGTGATTTAGCTCTGGTAGGGGTAAAGATTAAAGGAAAAGTGATTGCCAACAAGCCGGGACATTTCGTAAATACCCAGTTTGCCAAGAAGCTCAACCGTCAGTGGAAACTTCAGAAAAAGAAAAACGTTCCGGATATCGACATCAATAAGGAACCGGTGTTTGATATCAACGGAATCATGAGATTGATGCCGCATCGGCCACCCTTTTTGCTCATCGATAAGGTTCTCGAACTTTCAGATTCGCATGTCGTAGGACTCAAAAATGTCACCATGAACGAGCCGTTCTTTGTGGGGCATTTCCCAAAAGAACCCGTAATGCCTGGTGTTTTGCAAGTAGAAGCCTTGGCACAAACTGGCGGAATTCTGGTTTTGGCAAGTGTACCGGATCCAGAAAATTATTCTACTTATTTTATTAAAATCGATAAGGTAAAATTTAAGAAAAAAGTAGTTCCGGGTGATACCATGATTTTCAAAATAGAACTTATTACCCCAATCAGAAGGGGAATTGTGCATATGCAGGGGTACGGCTATGTTGGTGACAGTGTAGTTGTAGAAGCAGAACTTATGGCGCAAGTTGCAAAAAATAAACCGGACTAAATGGTACATCAATTGGCTGCCGTAGATAAACGAGCAAAAATTAAGAAAAATGTAATTGTAGAACCCTTTACCACCATCGCAGGTGATGTAGAAATTGGGGAAGGAACTTGGATTGGCCCGAATGTGACCATAATGGACGGAGCCAGAATTGGCAAAAATTGCCGAATTTTCCCTGGTACTGTAATCTCAGCAATACCTCAGGATTTAAAGTTTGATGGTGAAGATACCCAGGTGATTATTGGAGATGGTACAACTATTCGAGAATCGGTGACTATTAACCGCGGTACCAAAGCGTTAGGCTATACGAAAATTGGTAACGACTGCCTCATTATGGCCACCTCGCATATTGCACACGATTGCGTTATCGGAAACGGGGTTATTATCGTGAACGGTTGCGGAATCGCGGGACATGTAGAAATCGGTGATTTTACCGTAATGGGAGGGCTTTCCGCAGTGCACCAGTTCGGAAAAATTGGTAAACACGTGATGATTTCCGGAGGTACTTTGGTAAGAAAAGACATTCCACCTTACGTGAAAGTTGCAAGAGAACCGATGACTTATGCAGGAATTAATTCCGTAGGATTGAGAAGAAGAGGATTTACCAATGAAAAAATATTCGAAATCCAAAAAATTTACCGGGCAATTTTCCAAATGAAGATGAGTGTTTCTCAAGCATCAAGTTTTATCGAAAAAGAAATGCTTCCAACCGCCGAACGCGACGAGATTTTAGAGTTTATTAAAAACTCTCCGCGTGGTATTGTAAAAGGATACGGCACCGGAAAAGAATAAAAAATTAAATAATAAATATATTCAAATTAATTAAATGGCAACAAGCAACGATATCAAAAAAGGAATGTGTATTGAGTACAACAACGATATCTTCAAAATTATCGAGTTTCTTCACGTAAAACCAGGAAAAGGTCCAGCTTTCGTAAGAACGAAAATGAAATCCGTGACTAATGGTAAAGTTTTAGACAATACCTTTTCTGCAGGACATAAAATTGATGAAGTAAAGGTGATTACCAGAAAATTCCAATATTTATATGATGATGAAAACGGTTTCCACTTTATGAATAATGATGATTTCAGCCAGTTATATCTTGATAAAAACATGATTGAAAATGCTCAATTCATGAAAGCTGGTGAAGAGGTTACCATTATCTTAAAAGATATTGATGAAACTCCACTTTCCGCTGAAATTCCACCGACAGTGTATTTAGATGTAATCGAAGCTGATCCGGGTGTTAAAGGAAATACCGCAACCAATGCCTTGAAAAATGCAATCGTAGAAACCGGAGCTAGAGTGATGGTTCCGCTTTTCATCGAAGCTGGTGATAAAATTAAGGTTAATACCGAAGACGGAACTTACTTGGAAAGAGTAAAATAAGCCTAATAATTTATTGATAAATAGGAGGATCGTTTCATCCGACTTTCCTCCATTATTCAACTTCCATAAAAAAAAATGACTTTCAAAAAACCACAGACCCTCCAATCCATCGCTGAAATTATCGGCGCCCAAATAATTGGCGACGAAAATTTTCCTGTTCTTGGGACCAACGAAATTCACCGCGTAAAAGCCGGGGAAATTGTTTTTGTGAATCATCCCAAATACTACGATAAAGCCCTTAATTCTGAGGCAACCATTATTCTCATCGATAAAGTGGTGAACTGTCCGGAAGGGAAGGCTTTGTTGGTCTCCGATGATCCGTTCAGGGATTTCAATAAAATCAATACCCATTTTACGAGGATTTACAATTTCACCGAAGAACTTCACGATCTTGAAGTTGGCGAAGGAACACGCATTCATCGTTCAGCAGTGATCGGAAACGAAGTGAAAATCGGCAAAAACTGTATCATTTTCCCAAATGTTGTGATAGGCGACAGAACCATCATCGGCGACAACGTGATTATCCAGAGCGGAACTGTTTTGGGCGGCGACGCATTTTATTACAGAAAGCTGAACGGAAATTTCGATCGCTTGATTTCTGTGGGAAATGTCATCATTGAAAACAATGTGGAGATCGGAAACAACTGCACCATCGACCGTGGCGTAACGGATTCCACCGTTATTGGCGAAGGTTCTATTTTAGATAATTTAATACAAATCGGTCACGATACCATCATCGGTAAAAAAGTGCTTATTGCTTCCCATGCTGCGATTGCAGGTTGTTGCGTCATCGAAGACGAGGTAACGGTTTGGGGACAAGTAGGTATGGCCTCCGGTAACCGGGTGGGAAAAGGAGCCGTTCTTTTAGGCAAAACCGGCGTCAATAAAGACTTGGAAGGCGGAAAAACCTATTTCGGACAGTTGGCGGAAGAGTTTAGGGATTATTTAAGGAAAGAAGTGAAGCTGAAAAATCTTTAGGATGAAGCGAATTTTATCTTTATTAAGTATTTTCCTGTTTATATTGAGCTTTTCTCAAAAAGCTGAAATCAATGCTAAGATACTTTTTGCCGACGGTACCGATTCCAATGCTAAAATTTTGTTCAGAAAAAGCGTCTTTTACGAAAACGAAATATATGAGAACAGTATTACCCAAAAGAATATTTTTCTTATCAACGATGCTGGCAAAAAAGAAAAACACCTCTTCAATACGTTCAGACGCATTGAATTTGTTGATCTGAAGGGGCAAAACAGGGTTTTTGAAAGACCACTGGAAAAATTCGGAATGTTTGAATTGATTCAGGACGGACCAAATATGAAATGGTACCGGGATTATACCGAAAATGCATACGACCATTCTCAGGGATCTTTAGAGGTGTGGGTTAAAAGCGACGGGAAGTACGAAATTTTCAGTATTCTGACCAACCATAAGAAGAAACTTAAGGAACTTACTTCTGATATGCCGGTTTTAGCCGAGGTTATTGATAATTGTAATTTCTTTAACAATACCAATCCTTGTCTTCAGGAAGTATTTAAGAAATATAACGAATAAAATAATTGATAATTTTTTTTAACTCGCCAGA
Source organism: Chryseobacterium senegalense (assembly GCA_001403755.1). Classification (GTDB taxonomy): domain Bacteria; phylum Bacteroidota; class Bacteroidia; order Flavobacteriales; family Weeksellaceae; genus Kaistella; species Kaistella senegalense. The sequence continues at coordinate 473,095 of CYUH01000015.1, forward strand.
TTCAGTAAATTTGTAAGCGTCAATATTCTATAAATAAATTTAAAAAATATAAAATGTCAGTATTAGTAAACAAAGATTCAAAAGTAATCGTACAAGGTTTTACCGGAAACGAAGGAACTTTCCATGCAAGTCAAATGATTGAATACGGAACCAACGTTGTAGGTGGAGTAACTCCAGGAAAGGGTGGAACTGAGCATTTAGGAAAGCCAGTGTTCAATACTGTTGCTGAAACTGTAGAAAAAGCGGGTGCTGATGTATCGATCATCTTCGTTCCGCCGGCATTTGCTGCTGATGCCATTATGGAAGCTGCTGATGCAGGTATTAAAGTAATCGTTTGTATTACCGAAGGTATTCCGGTAGAAGATATGGTAAAAGTAAAATCTTATATTGCTGACAGAGATTGCAGATTGATCGGGCCAAACTGCCCGGGAATCATCACTTCTGATGAAGCTAAAATCGGTATTATGCCAGGTTTTGTTTTCAAAAAAGGAAGAGTAGGAATCGTTTCAAAATCAGGAACTTTAACTTATGAAGCTGCTGATCAGGTAGTAAGAGCTGGTTATGGTGTTTCTACAGCAATCGGAATTGGTGGTGATCCAATTATCGGAACTACAACCAAAGAAGCTTTGGAATTATTCATCAACGATCCAGAAACTGATGCCGTAGTAATGATCGGTGAAATCGGTGGTTCACTGGAAGCTGAAGCAGCAAGATGGTACAAAGAAAGCGGTTCTAAAAAACCGGTTGTTGGTTTCATCGCAGGACAAACCGCTCCAAAAGGAAGAACAATGGGTCACGCAGGTGCAATTGTAGGTGGTGCCGAAGATACCGCACAAGCGAAAATGGAAATCATGAGAGAAAACGGAATCAACGTGGTAGATTCTCCAGCAGAAATTGGTGCTACTGTTGCTAAAGTTTTAGGATAAGATTATCTTAAGGAAAATAAAAAACGTTTCGCAAAATTGTGAAACGTTTTTTTTGGCTGATATTTTTTTATCTTTGCTTTATAAACACTTTTTATGAAAATTAAAATATTTGCTGCTGCAGCACTTTTTGCGACCAGCTTATTATCTGCACAAATCGATTTCAGAAGCACAAGATTCGGTCTTACCGGAGGTGCTACCATATCCCGAGTAAGCAATGCTCATAATCCTTCAGGACCTCGATACTCGTTTTACGGAGGTGCATTAGCTTTAATTCCGGTCGATAATAATGACCAGTTTTATATCCAAACGGAAGTAGAATATTTGGGAGCCGGAGAATCGGGTAAAGACAAGGATGCGAAAGGCGCAACCGGCTACAATGCGGTTTATGCCAACAATTACATCAGCGTTCCAATTTACTTTAAAGGATACTTTTCAGAAGCAGAATCGGAGTTTTTCGCATTGGCGGGACCTAAATTCAATTTCCTTGTCAGCCAAAAAGTGAGCGATCCCGGAAAACCATTTTACGTTCCGGAACAATTGGAAGAATATCCAGACCTGAACGGAAAGGCTTCTAGTTTTAATCTTGCCATCGGTTTGGGAATTGGGTTTTCTTACAAAAGAATGTTGGAAGTTACCGCACGCTATGATCTCGGTCTCAGCAACACCTACAAAGGTTTAATGGGAGAATTGCAAGCTGATCCAAATACGGCTAAGAAGAAATCAGAACAAGTTTTTAGCGTAGGTTTAAGTTACATTTTCCAATAGATTTTCATTCATAAAATATAAAATCCCATCAAATTTTATTGATGGGATTTATCTTTATTTTAAATCTGAATTCAATTTAACTTCTGATCCATTTCCAAAGCTCTTTTGCGCTCGCTTTATTTCCATACATTAAGATTCCAACGCGATAAATTTTTGCCGCTAGGAAAATCATTAATAATGTAGAAGCGATTAGTAATGCCATGGAAAGTGCAATTTGCCACGCCGGAACACCGAATGGAATTCTCGCAATCATCGCCACAGGTGAAGTAAATGGAATGACTGAAAGCCAAAACCCAAGCGGACCTTCCGGATTATTCATAATCGTGAAGCTGCCGTACATTCCTAAAGTTAGCGGAATAATCGCAAAAAGGGTAAACTGTTGGGTTTCGGTTTCGTTATCTACCGCCGATCCGATGGCTGCATACATTGAGCTGTAAAAAATATATCCCAACAAGAAAAAAACGATAAAAACGAAGATAATCAACGGGAAATTCATGTCTAAGAGGATGTGAGAAACCTTTGTCGCAGTTTCAGTGATGTCGAATTTTTGAAGCATTTCGGAGGATTGTTCGCTGCCGGGAATTTGTTTTTGCATCGCCTGAAAGCCGGTGTTTAGGAAGATGGCTCCCAAAACCGACATCGTAATCCAAATTACAAATTGCGTGAGCGCTACCAACGTGACGCCCAAAATTTTTCCCATCATCAACTCAAATGGTTTTACCGAAGAAATGATGATTTCAACGACGCGGTTGTTTTTTTCCTCCAAAACGCTACGCATCACCCGAACACCGTAAATGATGATGAACATAAATACGGCATACATTAAAACCATGCTAAGGCCCGATTTTACACCGAAATCCAGGCCAGAATCCGCTTTGTTATTGTCCACCACATTTTCCGTATTCAAATCGAAATTTTTATCCAGGCTTACCAGTTGATCTTCCGAGAGGCCAAGGGTTTTTATTTTTTCTTTTTTAAGGACTTTAGAAAGATCCGCAGAAACACTCGATTTGGTATCGAAACCGATTTTTTTATTGATGAGTAATTTGGTATTTTTCTCGAGCTCGTCGAAATTGTTGTTTTTCAGTTCCGGAATGATGAGGAGTCCCTCAATGCCCGTCATTTCTTTTAAAGTAGAACGGAGGGCTCGTTCATTTTCCTTCGGAACAAAAACGTACTTTATGGTGTTATTTCTCTTCAGATTACCCACGAAAAGCCCACTTTTATCAACTACATTGAAGGTGCTGGAACTTTCATTTGCTTTAAACATAAAAGCAATTAAAGCTCCGAAACCAATCATTAAAATCGGTGCAAGAAGCGTAAGAATGATAAAAGATTTTTTCTTCACTTGCGTGAGATATTCTCTTTTGGTGATTAAAAATATATTTTTCATGGAATTTTTTCTATGGTGATCGGGAAGTTTTTTTTATTGTAAACGCTGAGACTTATTTCGCTACTGCATTGATGAAAACTTCATTCATGCTCGGGATTTTCTCATCAAACGAACGAATTTTTCCTATTTTCATTAGTGCATTCAGCAACAAGTTTTGATCGTTATCATTTTTCAATTCGAAAGAAACGAGTTGGTTTTGGGTGTTGAATTCGTTGATGTGGAATTCTTTTTTAAAGTTTTCAAATTTCTCGGAATCTACGTCTGATAAAGTAATTCCAAAGATGTTTTTTTTGAATTTTTCTCTCACTTCAAAAACTTTTCCGTCCAGCACTTTTTTCGATTGGTTGATTAATGCTACATAATCGCACATTTCTTCCACACTTTCCATTCGGTGCGTAGAAAGGATAATGGTGGTGCCGTTGTTTTTCAAATTCAGGATTTGATCTTTGATTAAGTTTGCGTTTACCGGATCAAAACCGGAAAAAGGTTCATCCAAAATCAGCAATTTCGGGCGGTGCAAAACCGTCACTACAAATTGTATTTTCTGTGCCATCCCTTTCGATAGTTCGCTGAGTTTTTTCTTCCACCACTGATCGATTTCCAGTTGCTCGAACCAATATTTCGCCTGGCTCAAAGCATCATTCTTGCTCATTCCTTTCAGCTCTCCGAAGTATAAAATCTGGTCGCCAACGGACATATTTTTGTACAAACCGCGTTCCTCGGGCATGTAACCAATCTGTTTGATATGTTCCGGATTGAGTTTTTCTTTGTTGATAAAAACTTTGCCCGAATCAGCCTGCGTAATCTGATTGATGATTCGGATGAAGGTGGTTTTTCCTGCACCATTTGGACCTAAAAGTCCATAAATGCTGGCTTCCGGAACATTGATTGAGAAGTTGTCGAGTGCTAGTTTTTTACCGGCATTATAAGTTTTGGTGACGTTTTCTGCTTTCAGCATGAAGATGATTATTTGAAAGAATTAGTATAAAAATCCTTCGGAAAGTTACGGAATTTTGGCAAAAAATTTAGATCAGCTTTAATCGATTTCCTTTTTGAGTTAGGTAATACGTCAAAAAAATAGCGTTCCGAGTTAACGCTTTATATGAAAGGGATTTTATTAAACTACACAAATTTTAAACCTGCGGAATCTGAGAACAATGAGTTAGAAAATTTTAAGAAATCCAAATCAATTTTTCATTGATGATTTTCCATTTATCTTTTACTTTTTCCATCGTGATTAAAATTCCCAAACCGCATTTTGAGCCACAATGATGTTGATATTTGATTAATGCTTTGTTTTCTGCAATAAAAATGGGTTCCGATAATTCATAATTTCCCAGATACGTTTGTTTCCCATTTTCATTGATGGATTTCGGCTGATCTATTCTTTTTGCAAATTTTACTCCTTGAATTTTCGAAAAATCAATATACTCCTTGGAATATTTGGGTTTAAATTGAATAACTAAATTGTTACCTTTTCCTCCATAAAATTCATCGGATAAATTTGTAGTATCTAAAACAATCAATCGTTGGTCTAAAAAATAAGTTAAGGATTTCGAATTTTTTAGGCTGTCGATAATTCTTTCATTTTCTAAATTCGTTTCTTTTTCAGATGGATTATTTCGAAAAGAAATGTATTGATGTAAAATTCCATAAGTTGAAATTTTTTCTTTGAGTACTGCATTGTATATGTCGTAGCAATCTTTCGTACGAGAATTTGTGCAGGAAATCAATAGGCTGAAAACCAATAATGAAAGAGGGATTTTCATTAATTCACAAAAGAATTTGTGCTGTAAAAATCAGCAGCTTCGGCAATGACCTGATCCATTTCTTCTAAAGTGAAAACTTCCAGAAATTTTCTGCGGAAATCTTTAAAATGCGGAATTCCACGGAAATAATTGCTGTAATGTTGGCGCATTTCGATGAGTCCGAGTCTTTCGCCTTTCCATTCCATGCTCCATTCTGCATGTTGGCGCACTGCTAGCAACCGGTCGGTAATGGTAGGTTCCGGTAATTTTTCTCCGGTTTCAAAAAAATTTTTGATTTCATTAAAAATCCATGGATATCCAATGGCTCCACGACCGATCATGATGCCGTCGCAATCGTATTTTTGCTTGTATTCTAGAGCTTTTTCGGGAGAATCTACATCACCGTTTCCGAAAATCGGAATTTCGATATTAGGATTGTTTTTAACTTTAGAAATATAATCCCAATCAGCTTCCCCTTTATACATTTGCGATCGAGTTCTTGCGTGAATGGTCAGCGCTTTAATTCCGGTATCTTGCAATCTCTCAGCTACCTCCATGATGTTTATCGTTTCGGTATCCCAACCTAAACGGGTTTTCACAGTAACCGGCAAATGCGTTGAATTTACGACCGCTTTTGTAAGGCGAATCATAAGATCAATATCTTTTAAAACGCCTGCTCCAGCTCCTTTGCATACTACTTTTTTCACAGGACAGCCAAAGTTGATATCGACTAAATCTGGGTTTACAGTTTCTACGATCTTCGCTGACATTGCCATAGCTTCTTCATCACCACCAAAAATTTGAATCCCAACCGGTCTTTCATAATCGAAAATATCTAGTTTTTTGCGGCTTTTCATAGCATCCCGAATTAATCCTTCGGAGGAAATAAACTCCGAATACATCATATCGGCGCCATGCATTTTGCAAAGTCTGCGAAAAGGAGGATCCGAAACGTCTTCCATTGGGGCAAGAAGAAGTGGAAATTCCGGTAGTTCTATGTTTTCGATTTTTATCATGGTGCAAAGATAATTTTTTTGAATGGAAACCGGAAACCGTATTGCGCTGACAAAAAAAACAGATCTAAGCGATCCGTTTCATATTTTAGATACTGAAATCTTTAATCAAAATCATGATGGGTATCATCTTTTGAGTTTTTCTGGACAAACCACATCCCGATGGTTAAGCCGATTACTCCGGCTATAGCAGTCATCAATGCACGTTCGAGTTTGTCGGGCATGTCGTTTCCGAGATAATTCATCAGGAAAAGAATCAGAAAAGTGATGGCTGCGATTACTGCAAATTTTTTACTTTTTATGTCCATTATTTTATTCTGTAAGAAATCATTACTCCACCTCTGTAAGGAAGCCATTCGCCACTTTGATTATATTCTCGGGTTGGATCCGTATCGTATCGGACGCCCAATTCTTTATGATAACCTTTGTAATAACTTTGTATAGAACCGGCACCGAGATACAAGTCCATATTCCAATTTTTTCCCAATTCGAACTGGTAACCTACGGTAGCTCCGATGATATAAGAGAAGCCATTTTGATATAAATCAGAAGATTTATAAATTGGTGATTCCGGAGTGTATTGGTAATTATTATCGTTCCAATAATTGTATTTTTGAACAATAAATCGCGAGAAAGAAAGGTTACCACCAACATACCAATGGTTAAAAGCTTCATTGAAGTAATATCTTCCGTCGAAACCAAGCATATAAACTTGCGCGTATTTTCCAGCGAATGATTTCCACGGAGAAATAAAAACCTCTCCTTGAAGCGTCCATTTTTTGTTCAGTTGATACTCTACACCGGCATTCAGCATACCGACAGGCAGGAAAAGCGCATTGGCCTTCACATACAATTTTTTGGTGGAAATCGAATCTTGTGATTGAGCACTAGAAAATGCTGCAAAAGAAATTGCGGTTGCCAATAAAAGTTTTTTCAAAATTATTTTATTTTAATGAGTCCAGAAGTTGAGTTGCGAGTTGAGCGTCTTTTCCTTGAGTTTTAGCGATGTTTTTAGAAATTTCGGCGTACGTTTTTGCTTGATCTTTTTTACCCGTTTTCGAATAAATTTTTGCTAAAATATAAGTGTTTTCGGCGGTTTCAGATTTCATAACCGATTTTTCAGCCCATTCTTCCGCCTTTTTCAAAGAAGAAGGTGTGGTGATGAACTCACTGAAAATCCAAGCAGCTTTTAGAAGTTCTTCACTTTCAAAATTTTCAGCGTTCTGATAATAAGATAGAGCTGCTTTTTCGTATTCCGCAAATTTTCCCGAATTAGGATAAATTATCACTTTCATTCGGTTTAAAGCTATTTCAGCTTCGGTTTTTCCAACTAATGGAATGGCATTTTTGAAAAATTCATCATCATTGATCGTGCCTGTATTTTGATCCAAAGCATTTTCGAGAATCTTGGTAATTTTGATGTTGGTATCAAATTGATTGTAAATATCTTCCGACATCAATTTGGTGATTTCGTGTTTTTTCGCAACGAAAATTTGATAATTCGGATCGCTAGGAGACTTAATGAAATACAACAGCATTCCCAGTTCATCTTTCGTCAAAGGTTGATTGCTTTTCACCTTAAAATATCTTTCGGAAGCTCTTTTAGCCAATTCGTAATCGCTTTGTGCGTACAAACTCATCATATTTAGCAAAAACTCCGGATTACTTTCGCCTTTTTGGAATAATTCTTTGTTGGAAGAAGTTCGGTATTTCGGTTGGTTCGCTTCTTTTGCGATGGTAAGAAAATCCGCTTCTCCCATGTAACCATAATTTTTCAACACTACTTCGCCATCACCATTCAGAAAAAGAAAAGTAGGATAGGAGCGAATTCCATATTTCATTGCGATATCCCGGCCTTCACCTTTTTCCATATCGAATCTTGCGTTGATGAAATTGGCGTTATAATATTCTGAAACCGCAGGTAGCGGGAAAATATTTTTTTCCATCATTTTGCAGGGTCCGCACCAAGAAGCAAATGCGTCGAGGAAAATCAGTTTTTTTTCGGCTTTTGCTTTTGCTAAAATATCTTTAAAGCTGGTATTCTGAAAATTAATGCTTTGCTGGCCTAAAACAATGATGGAAAGGGATATAGTAAGTAAAAAAAGTATTTTTTTCATGGAAGCAGAGAAAATTTTAATGCGAATATAACTATAAATAAACTACCATTAAAAAAAAATATTACCATCCAAATTAATTTTACGCTTCATCAAAATAATTTTGGCTCGAATATTGTTGCGTCCCAAAAAAAATGATGGACGATGAAAAAGAACAGGAAACTTTACAAGATTCGTTATTTGCGACTTATTCGTAAAATGAGGGATCAGGTTTTTGTAAATGGAGTGATTTAAACTTAAAACCCTTTCGGTATAATTTACGAAAGGGTTTTTATTTTTTTTATTCTGGTTTATAGCTGTCTTTCAAAGTTACTGTTCTGTTGAACACCAATTTTTCTTCCGTAGAATCGGGATCTTTGGTGAAGTAGCCAATTCTTTGGAACTGATAAGGTTTACCTACTTCTGCGTTCTTCAAACTTGGTTCTGCAAAGCCTTGTACTATTTTTAAACTTTCTGGATTGATGAATTCCATGAAATCGGTTTCTTTTTCAGCATCTGGCTGCGGAGTAGTGAAAAGCCGGTCGTAAATTCTTACTTCTACCGGTAACGCATGTTCAGCAGAAACCCAGTGAAGTGTTCCTTTTACTTTTCTTAAACTTTCCTCGGTACCACTTCCGGATTTGCTTTTCGGGTCGTAAGTTGCATAAATGGTCGTGATTTCGCCGTTCTCATCTTTTTCAACTCGTTCGGCTTTGATGATGTACGCTGATTTCAGACGCACTTCGCCACCCAGTTTCAAACGGAAAAATTTGTTTCCGGCTTCTTCCTTGAAATCTTCTCTTTCGATGTATAATTCCCTGGAGAAAGGGATTTCACGGGTTCCTGCGTTTTCATCTTCAGGATTGTTTTCGGTTTCCAACCATTCCTCAGCGTTTTCAGGATAATTTTCTATCACCAGTTTCACAGGGTCAACCACCGTCATTACGCGTGTTGAAACTTTATTTAAATCTTCTCTCACGAAGAATTCAAGCAATTGAATATCAATAAGGTTTTCTCTTTTTGCAACGCCAACTCTATCAATGAAATTACGAATGGACTTCGGTGTAAACCCTAATCTTCTCATCCCGGAAATTGTAGGCATTCTCGGATCATCCCATCCTGTCACGGCTTTTTCAGCTACCAGACGTTGTAATTTTCTTTTGGAAGTGATCATGTAAGAAACATTCATTCGGGCAAATTCTCTTTGCTTGTTTCTTACTTTAGGTTCTTCGTAAACCTGATCCAAATACCAATCGTAAAGTGGGCGGTGATTTTCGAATTCCAAGGAACAAAGTGAATGCGAAATTTGTTCGATATAGTCGGATTCTCCGTGTGCCCAATCGTACATCGGGTAGATCTTCCATTTTTCGCCGGTTCTGTGGTGAGGTCTTTTCAGAATTCGGTACATCACAGGATCGCGCATGTTCATATTGGGAGAAGTCATATCGATTTTTGCTCTCAATGACATGCTTCCTTCTTCGAATTCGCCGTTTTTCATTCTTTCAAAAAGATCCAACGATTCTTCCACCGGACGGTTTCTGTAAGGAGATTCTATTCCATCTTCGAAAGGGTTTTTTCTTTGCGCGGTGATTTCCTCCGAAGATTGTTCATCCACGTAAGCTTTCCCGTTTTTGATCATCTGGACTGCCCAAATATAAAGTTGCTCAAAATAATCCGATGCATAAAGCTCTTTGTCGTATTTGAAACCGAGCCATTCCACATCCTTTTTTATAGAATCTACAAATTCTTGCTCTTCTTTTTCAGGGTTGGTATCATCAAAACGCAAATTAACCGGAGCACCGTATTTTTCGCCCAAACCGAAATTAATGCAGATCGCTTTGGTATGACCTACGTGTAGATAACCGTTCGGTTCCGGCGGAAAACGAAAACGCAATCGGTCTTTCGGAAAACCATTAGCTAAATCGTCTTCTATAATTTGCTCAATAAAATTGAGGGATTTTTTTTCTTCTTCCATTGTCTATACTTGTATCGGCAAATTTACGGAATCTTCCCAAAAGATAAATACTAAATGAGTTGTTGATTTTCATGTTAACTTTAAAACTTGAAAAATTATGATTTAAACCATGTTTTACTGAATTTATTGTTGTGTTAATGGATAATTGATGAAAGAAATAAAGTCTTTATTGTCGGAACTGTTTAAATTATTATATTTGAATAAACTAATTAAATAACCTAACTATGAAAACAACAATGCTTGCACTTTGCATTTCTGCAGGATTATTTTCGCAGAATTCAAATTTAAACAAAATGAATGTGGTAAAAACTAACGTTACTGCTTACGCATTCCGAAACGTAAATCTCACCTACGAAAGAGTGATCAATAAGACATTTTCTGTGAATGTCGGCTTTGGAACGATGGGAAAAGGAAGCGTTCCCTTCAGTAAAACTTTTGTGGAAGATACAGAACTTAGTGATGCTGAAATTTCGATGACTAACTTCACGATAGAGCCTAGAATCTATCTTGGAGAAGGTTACGGAAAAGGTTTTTATTTTGCTCCGTATTATCGATACAGCTCTTTCAATATTGATCAGGTTAAAATGGCTGTGGATTTTTCTGATGGCAGTTCAGAGGATTTGCTCATTACAGGAAATGCTACCGGAAATAGTGCCGGGTTGATGTTGGGTGTACAATGGTTTTTAGGCGCTAAGGAAAATTGGGTGTTGGATTGGTGGATTGTCGGAGCTCATTATGGCAGCGGCAAAGGAGATCTGCGAGGAAATTCACCACGACCATTAACCGCCGATGAACAAGCTCAGCTGAAACAGCAAATTGAAGATTTGGATATTCCTTTGTTTGAATATACCACAACCACCGATGCGAATGGTGCTAATCTTAAATTGGATGGTCCGTGGGCAGGGTTACGAGCTGGCCTGTCGATTGGATATAGATTTTAAAAAAAATAAAAAATATGCTTGAATCCTTTGGTTCAAGCATTTTTTAAAAAAAGTTGATCACCGACTAGCAAATGAGGAGTGGGAAGATTATTGGTGAACAAACCCCCGGTTCCCAGTCCTTGCGGAATTTTGGGATTTTTGCTGAAAGTATATTGAGCAATTGCACTCAACCCGATATTGCTTTCCAATGCGGAGGTAATCCACCAACCGATTTTGTGACTTTCTGCTAAGGAAATCCATTCGTCAGAACCCGAAAATCCACCGATTAATGAAGGTTTTAGGATGATGTATTGCGGTTTTATTTTTTCTAAGAGTTCTCTTTTAGCATCGAAATCAAGAATTCCGATTAATTCTTCGTCCAAAGCAATTGGCGTAGGAGTGGTTTCGCAAAGCACTTTCATATCTTCGATATTTCCAGCTTTTATCGGTTGTTCAATCGAATGAATTTGCAAATCTTCCAATTCTTGTAAAACGATTTTTGCTTCCTCAAAGCTAAAACCTCCATTAGCATCAACGCGTAATTCCAACTCCTTTTTGGAGAACTTTTCGCGCAGTTGATTTAGAATTTTCTTCTCGGATTTCCAATTGACTCCAATTTTCAATTTGATGCAGTTGAAACCTTCTTTTAGTTTTTCTTCAATTTGCTGTTGCATGAAATCTGCATCTCCCATCCAAATCAATCCGTTGATTTTAATGGAAGATTTTCCGGCAGTAAAATCGCTCGGAAAATATATTCCGCCTCCGTTTTTGAGGTTAAGCATCGCTTGCTCATATCCAAACCAAATCGATGGAAAATGCAGCAGTTCTTTTTTTAAATCATCTGCATCTTTATTGATGTTCTCGCAAAGCCAGCGGAGTTTTTCTTCATATTCCGGAACGTCATCATAGCTTAAACCTCTGAAAATTGCGCATTCACCGATTCCTGTTTGGTTATTTTCTGAGATTTTCAAAAAATAAGTTTCTTTGGTATGCAAAACGCCACGGGAAGTTCCTCCCGGGCGCTTGAAATTAAGGATATATTGATGATATTCTGCGGTCATTTATTGTGCTTCTTTCATAAATTCTTCAGCTTTTTCCACCATTTTAATGCTTCCGCAGAAAAACGGAACTCTTTGGTGCAATTCCGTAGGTTGAATTTCCAAGATTCTTCTGAAACCATCACTGCATTTTCCACCTGCTTGCTCTGCCAAAAACGCCATTGGATTACATTCGTATAACAAACGAAGTTTTCCGTTCGGTGATTGAGAGGTTGATGGATAAATATAAATTCCGCCTTTTATCATATTTCTATGGAAGTCCGAAACCAAACTTCCGATGTAGCGCGAGGTATAGGGACGATCGCCTTCTTCACGTTGGCAGTATTTAATATAATTTTTTACTCCTTGTGGAAATTTTATGTAGTTTCCTTCATTGATCGAATAGATTTTTCCTGTTTCTGAAAATTTCATATTCGGATGAGAAAGATAATAGGTTCCCAAACTCGGATCTAAAGTGAAGCCGTTCACCCCATTTCCGGTCGTATAAACAATCATCGTTGAGGAGCCATAAACAACATATCCGGCAGCGATTTGGTTGACGCCTTTTTGTAAAAAATCTTCCAGTGTAACCGGTGTTCCGGGTTCTGTAACCCTTCTGTAAATCGAAAAAATCGTTCCTACGGATACATTCACATCAATATTAGAAGATCCGTCGAGTGGATCAATCAGTACCACATATTTGCTTAAATGAGCATTTGAACTGGCGCGAATTTCAATAAAATCATCACTTTCTTCGGAGGCAATTCCGCAAACTACTTCCCGCTGAGAAAGCGCTTCGATAAAGATATCGTTGGCCAAAACGTCTAATTTCTGTTGTTCTTCTCCCTGGATGTTTTCGTTCCCGGCTTTGCCGATAATATTGGCAATTCCGGCTTTATTTACTTCGCGGTTTACCACTTTCGACGCGAGCCGAATCGCACTCAAAAGTCGAGAAAATTCACCCGTTGAATACTGAAAATCTTCCTGTTTATCGATTATAAATTCACCAAGGGTTTGAAAATTTTGTTCTGACATGATTTGGTTTTTTGCATTTTTACAAATTTCGGAATTTTCTTTCAATTAAATCTCTTTTAATTGTTTTAAAATAGATGATTTATATTTTCTTTTTTAAAGCTAATTAAGTGCAAGATTGCTAGTGAGAGATTCCCATTATTGAAGCAAGTTTTTTTTTCTCGCGTTAAATTAATAATTTTGATAAATATTAATTTTTAATTAATGTAAAAGAATAAGTTATAAGTTATTGATTATTAAATATTTAAATGAAAATTTTTAAGTTTGGTGGAGCATCAGTAAAAGATGCTGAAGGGGTAAAAAATGTAGCTCTTGTTTTGGAATCGCAAGGTTTCGAGAATTGTATGCTTGTGGTTTCGGCTATGGGAAAAACCACAAATGCTTTGGAAAAAGTGGTTGAAAACTATTTTGCCAAACAGGATTACCAAACGGAAATTGAGATAGTAAAACAATTGCATTTGGAAATTTCGAATGGACTATTTAAGGAAAATCATCCCGTATTTGCAGAAATTTCTTTATTTTTTGATGATATTGAATCTTTCTTAAGAAGGAATAAATCTCCGAACTACAATTTTGTTTACGATCAAGTGGTAAGCTGCGGCGAAATGATTTCTTCAAAAATTTTAAGTGAATATTTGAATGATATTCAGTTCAAAAATACGTGGCTCGATGCCCGTGATTATTTAAAGACCGACAGCAATTATCGGGAAGGAAATATCAATTGGGAAGAAACTCAAAAGAATATTTCGGCACTTAATCTTAATCAATCTTATGTTACCCAAGGTTTTATCGGGTCGGAAGCCAATAATTTCACAGTAACATTAGGTAGAGAAGGTTCCGATTATTCTGCTGCGATTTTGGCGTATTGCCTGAATGCTGAAGCGATGACGATCTGGAAAGATGTTCCAGGCGTGATGACGGGTGATCCACGAAAGTTTGATAACGTCAATCTTTTATCGAATATTTCTTACGAAGAAGCGATAGAAATGGCTTATTACGGAGCATCGGTCATTCACCCGAAAACCCTTCAACCACTGAAACAAAAAAATATTCCATTTTATGTAAAATCATTCCTGGAGCCCAAAAGACCAGGGACCAAGGTTGGAAATGCATCCGAAAACCAGCAGGAAGAATCGTACATTTTAAAGGAAAATCAACAATTAATGCGCATTGCGACACGAGATTTTTCATTTATTGCGGAAGAACATTTAAGCCATATTTTTGCGAAATTGGCTCAATATAAAATCAAAATTTCATTGATGCAGAATTCTGCGATTTCACTGGCGCTTTGCCTGGAAGACAAGTATGGGAATATCGATGAGCTGAACCGGGAATTACAAACAGTTTTCAGCACCGAACTCATAAAAAACGTTTCATTATTTACCGTAAGGAATGCGAAATTAGAAGATTTGAATAAATTTTATGAGAACAGAAATATTTTACTAGAACAAATTTCCAAAAAAACAATACAAGTTGTATTTAACTAATAACTAATGAGCCTTATTTCAAAAGATGACCTAATTAAAGTGTCCGGCCTGAGCCGCATAGGATTTTTGAAAAATCCAGTTGCATCGGCATTGATGTCCATCACTAAAATTAATGAAGTCAACAAATTATATGATATTTTAAAAGACAAAACCGGAAAAGATTTTTTCGATTCGTTTGTTCGGGAAAGAGATTTAAAATACATCGTTTTCGAAGAAGATCTTGCCAAAATTCCGAAAACCGGACCTTTTATTTTAGTATCCAACCATCCGCTGGGAGCCATTGATGGGATTTTAATGACGAAAATCCTGAGCGAGATCCGTCCGGATTTTAAGGTGATGGGAAATTTTCTCCTTGAAAAAATAAAACCCATGGAACCTTTTGTGATTTCTGTAAATCCTTTTGAAAACCGAAAAGAGGTTCGAAACAGCGCTTCTGGAATGCGGGAAACTTTGAAACATCTAGAAAACGGAGGGTGTGTAGGGATTTTTCCGGCAGGCGAAGTTTCAAATAAAAACAACGAATTTGGAGAAATCCACGATAAACCGTGGGAAAAACCGGCATTGAAATTAATAAAAATGGCGAAAGTTCCTGTTGTTCCGATGTATTTTCATGCGAAAAACAGTCGCTTGTTTTATCAGGTTTCTAAAATTCACCCAGAATTGCAAACATTGATGCTTCCTGCAGAAATGATGAATAAGAGAGAAAAACCGATCCGAATAAGAATCGGGAAACCAATCTCGGTAAAAGTGCTTGAAGATCACGATTCTGTGGAAGAAATGGGAGAGTTTTTGCGGAACAAAATTTACATGCTAAAATCCTATTATGAAAAAAGAAAATCGATCGCGGAACAACTGAAATTACCCAATCTGAAGCTCAATTTTCCTTTATTAAAAGAAGAAAACGTAGTTCAGAATATCATCGATGAAACTCCACAAGAAGATTTGATAAAAGATATAGATTCGCTTTACAAGAAGGATAAAATGCTGTTCCGCAATGGGAACTATGAAGTGTTTTTTGCAAGTTATTCGGAGATTCCTTTCATCATGCGCGAAATTGGTAGACAGCGCGAGCTTACCTTCCGGAAAATAGGCGAAGGAAGCAATTTGCCTTTCGATTTGGATCATTATGATGAGCATTACCATCACCTTTTTCTTTGGGACAATGCAGCACAGCGCTTGGTCGGAGCTTACCGAATGGCGTTGGGAAGCGAAGTGATGAAAAAATATGGTATCGATGGGTTTTACACCAGTTCTTTATTTGAATTTGATCCGGAATTAAGGCCTTTTTTCCGAAAAGTAATTGAAATGGGAAGAGCGTATATTTCGTCGGAATATCAGCAGAAACCGTTGCCGCTTTTCCTTTTGTGGAGAGGAATTGTACATGTGTGCTTAAGAAATCCGGAACATAAGTTTTTAATGGGAGGAGTGAGTATTTCCGATAAATTTTCAGAATTCTCAAAATCGCTCATGATCGAATTTATGAGGTCGCATTACTATGATTCTGCCGTTGCGCAATACATTCATCCCAAAAAAGAATTCAAAGTAAAACTTAAAGATCGGGACAAACATTTATTTTTTGATGAAGTAGAATCGGATTTGAACAAACTTGATAAGATTATCGATGATTTGGAGCCGGAGATGCGTTTGCCAGTTTTAATTAAAAAATACATCAAACAAAATGCAAAAGTAATCTCTTTCAATGTGGATCCTAGTTTTAATGATGCCATTGATGGATTGATGTACATCCGAATTAGTGAGCTTCCGGAGAGTACAATTAAGCCAGTCTTGGAGGAAATGAGTGAGCAAATACAAAAAGAAGAAAATAATTCTACTGAGAATCAGTAAATTTCGTTTTTCTTGAAAAAATTTTCACAAAATCATTTGCATCGTAAGGTAAAAGGTTATACTTTTGCACCACTCAATAACGAAACGGTTTCTTAGCTCAGTTGGTAGAGCAATGGATTGAAAATCCATGTGTCCCTGGTTCGATTCCTGGAGAAACCACAAAAAATTGATATTCAACCACTTACAGAAATGTAGGTGGTTTTTTATTTCTCAATATTTCATTTTTAGGAAAGATTAATAGCCTTAAAAAATAAACATGAATTAAATCACATTTAAATAAAAGAGTTTTTTGTCTTTTATTTAAAAAATAATTTTACATTTGTATCAGAAAAAGAAAGAGATATGTTTTCTAAAACTTGCGAATATGCTTTAAGAGCTTTGATTTATATCACCCAACAAACAAAAGATGGGGGAAAGATAGGAATCAAAGACATTGCAGTGGGAATTGATTCTCCTGAATATTTTATCGCTAAAATATTACAAGATCTTAGTCGCAAAGGTTTTGTGCAATCAGCAAAAGGACCAACCGGTGGATTTTATTTAGATGAAACCAGCCTTAATCGTTCTTTGGCAGAAATCGTAAAGGAAATGGATGGTGACAAAATTTTCACGGGTTGTGCTTTAGGGCTGAAAGAATGCTCAGAAACCCATCCGTGTCCCGTTCACCATGAATTTAAAAGTATCAGAAATAACTTGTATAGGATGTTGCAGAATAATAAAGTAGGGGATTTTGTGGATAGATTAGATGCTCATGAAGCTTTTTTAAAAAAATAAATCAAAGAATTCTATTTTTATATTCTAATAAAAGATAAAAAGGTATTAATATATTAAAATGAAATATCAAATTAAATATCCATTGGTTTTCGCTATCAGTTTTTTCTGGTTCGGATTACTATTAGCGATTAGTTTCATAGAAACACCAATGAAATTTCAGGTTCCCGGCATCACATTGCCCGTTGCTTTGCAATTAGGAAAAACAATGTTCAGGATTTCCACTATTATTCAAATGGTTTTGATGGTTTTGGTCTTTTTGAATTTATTCTTAGATCAATCGAAACTCACTAAAACTATTTTATTTACAAGTATTTTGCTCGCTTTGATTTTGATTTTAGAGAAATTTTGGATGTTGCCAATTTTGGATGAAAGAGCAAACATTTTAGCATTAGGAAAAGGACTTCCACCAACTCCGCTGCACAACTATTTTATCTACGCAGAATCTTTTAAAGCCATTTTGCTCCTTTTATTAGGTTTTTCACAACTAAAGAAAATTTTATAAATACCCATACTATGAAAAAGTATTTTTTAACCCTCGCTACTTTGCTTACAGTTATTACTTTAAATTCATGTAAGAAAAGTTCAACAGAGTCTAATTCTGCCGATACCGAAAAAATTTCAGTTTCTGGCAATGCGGAAGAAATTAAACTTACCTCGCCACCATTTGTACCAGCAGCAATTGGGGATAGAGCCGCCAAAAAAGTAATCGTCCGTTTGGAAACAATAGAAAAAACCGGCGAATTGGCAGATGGAACACAATATCACTTCTGGACTTTCGGAGGTTCTGTTCCGGGAAGTTTTATTCGCGCAAGAGTGGGCGATGAAGTTGAATTCCATTTAAAAAACAACGAAAATTCAACGTTCCCACATAATATTGATCTTCATGCAGTAAATGGTCCTGGAGGTGGAGCAGAAGCTACTTTCGTAGCACCAGGAAAAGAAGCCGTTTTCAATTTCAAAGCTTTAAATCCTGGTTTATATGTTTACCATTGTGCTACAGCGCCGGTTGGAATGCATATCGCCAACGGAATGTATGGGTTAATTTTAATTGAACCGGAAGGCGGATTACCAAAAGTAGACAAAGAATTCTACATCATGCAAGGCGATTTCTATACTAAAGGAAAATTTGGAGACAAAGGAATGCAGGAATTTGATATGGATAAAGCCATTGCTGAAAATCCGGAATATGTAGTATTCAACGGGAAAACAGGATCTTTATTAGGTGAAGGCGAACTTCAGGCTAAAGTTGGTGAAACCGTTCGTTTCTTTGTTGGAAATGGTGGACCAAACCTTACTTCTTCATTCCACGTAATTGGTGAGATTTTCGATAGAGTTTATATTGAAGGCGGAAGCACAATCAATGAAAATGTGCAAACCACTGTAATTCCTCCTGGAGGAGCTGCGATTGTAGAGTTTAAAGCGACTGTTCCGGGAGAATATGTCATCGTAGATCATGCTATTTTCCGAGCATTCAACAAAGGAGCTTTGGGTAAAATAAAAATTACAGGAGCCGATAATCCGAAAGTTTACAAATCGAATAAGCAATAAATCCATAGTTTTTTTAATGTTTTTGGTTCTGCTTGGGGATTTTAATTCTATTTTAAAAATGAAATATTTCGCGTACATATTAGGTTTTACTTTACTTTTTTCTTGTAGTAAAAAGCAAATTACGGTTGAAAATGCCACCGCAAAACCTCATTTGACATTCATTTCCTGCCAAAAAAAAATGGTGAGAGTTGAAGGTGGAAAATATCGCCCATTTGTAGGTGAAGAAAGCGATAGTTTAACCTCTGTGAAATCTTTTTTGATAGATGAAACCGCTGTTACGAATGCGGAATATCTTAAATTTTTGAAGAAAAATCCCCAATGGACCAAAAGCAAAGTTTTGAAACTATTTGCTGACAGTACTTACCTTCATTCTTGGAAAAGCGATTATGAAATTCCAGCAGATGTAAGTCTGGATGCGCCTGTAACCAATATTTCTTGGTACGCCGCAAAAGCCTACGCAGAAAGTGTTGGGAAAAGATTACCAACTGTGGATGAATGGGAATTTGCCGCAAGAGCTAGCGAAAAACTAAAAGACGCGACCGAAAACCCAGAATTCACTTCCGAAATTCTGAATCTTTATCAACAGAAATATGGGTACAAAAAACCGGTGAAACAGCACGCAGCTAATGCATGGGGGATTTATGATCTCTATGGAACAATCTGGGAATGGACGGAAGATTTCAATTCGGTGATGATGACCGGAGAATCTCGAAAAGACAATGCGGTGAACGAAACTTTGTTTTGCGCAGGTGCCTCAGTGACTTCTTCGGATCTAAGAAATTATGCCGCATTTATAAGATTTGCAATGCGAGGAAGCATGAAAGCCAACTACACCGTCAATAACCTCGGTTTCCGATGTGCGAAGGATTTAGTTGAAAATTAAAGATCTGACAACGGAAAACCCAATAAATAATACTATGAAAAATATTTTAAAAACCCTTGTTTTCGCATCCCTTTCGCTTCTCGTTTTGGGAAGTTGTAAAAAACAAGAAAATGAAAATATAGATCCTGCTTCTATTTTTAATTTAAGTTCAAAATGGGAGACGCCCGACGGTACCAAAATTCAATTGGAAGATCTTAAAGGGAAAGTGCTCACGATGGTTATGGTTTACACTTCTTGTAAAACGGCTTGCCCAAAATTAACAGCCGATATGAAAGACATAGAAGCAAAAGTAGGACACAAAAATCCTGAAGATCTACGCTATGTTTTAATCTCAATCGATCCTAAAAATGACACTCCTGAGAAAATGCGAGAATTCATTAAAAACTATCATTTAGAAGGCAAACAATGGCTATTTATTCGAAGCAATGAAGACAATACTAGAGAATTGGCCAATGTTTTAGCCGTAAAATACAAACAAATTTCCCCAATGGAATTTTCACATTCCAATATCATCAGTGTTTTTTCAAAAGACGGAGTTTTGGCTCATCAAAAAGAAGGAATCAGCGTCGATATCGAAGGAACAGTAAACGCAATTAAAAATCAACTCAAATAATTATTCATCATTAAAATTAATCAAAATGAAAAAGCTTTTTTTAACATCAGCCTTAGCAGTTTTAACAATAATGTCTTGCTCCAAAAAAGAAGAAGCGACACAAGAATCTGCAAACCAACCAGAATCTAACGTAATGTTGGAAGAAAAACCTACAACTGAACCTGAACCTGTAGCCGCATTAACACCAGAAGAAGAAGGAAAACAGTTGGTAGAAGGTGCCGATTGCCTTTCTTGCCATAAAGTTGACGGAAAATTAGTTGGTCCATCTTACCAAGAGGTTGCTGCAAAATATACCGAAGCAGATATTGATAAGCTTGCAACAAAAATCATTGATGGTGGACAAGGAGTTTGGGGCGAAATTCCAATGACACCACATGCGGGATTAAGTCCTGATAATGCAAAATTAATGGTGAAATATATTCTTTCAACTAAGAAATAAAATACTGAATGTCAATAATTTAAATCCATAAATAAAAAATAATGAATACAAGAACAGACCTCATAGGAGAAATGGTTGCAGAGGATTTTAGAACAGCAGCTGTTTTTAAAAAATATGGAATCGATTTTTGCTGCAAAGGCGGTAGAACTATCGCTGATGCATGTGAGAAAAAAAATATTGATCAAGAAAAAATCATTTCTGAATTAGAAAATCTTCCTAAAACCGATGCTTCCGGAATTGATTTTAACAATTTTCCCATCGACTTGCTTGCTGATTATGTAGAGAAAACGCATCATCGTTATGTGGAAGAAAAAACACCGATACTTCAGCAATTTCTAGATAAACTTTGCAAAGTTCACGGAGATCGTCACCCGGAATTGTTTGAAATTAACGCTATTATCAACGAATCTGCCCGTGATTTAGCAGCTCACATGAAGAAAGAAGAATTGGTGTTATTTCCATTTATTAAGCAAATGGTAAAAGCTAAAATTTCTGGTGAAGATGTTTTGCAGCCTCATTTTGGAACCGTAGAAAATCCTGTAAATATGATGATGCACGAGCATACTACAGAAGGAGAACGATTTGAAAAAATCGCGCAATTAACCAATAATTATATTCCTCCAGCAGATGCTTGCAACACTTACCGCGTAACTTTTGCCATGCTTCAAGATTTTGAGAACGATCTTCATAAACATATTCATTTAGAAAATAATATTCTTTTCCCAAAATCCATCCAACTGGAAAAAGAATTTGCTGCAGTTTAAATTTTTAATCTCAAAAATATGACACCAAAAAAACTATGGACTTGGTTGGCTTTCGTAATGATCGCTTCTTTTGCGGTTCTTATATTTTACGGAGCTGATATTTACCGTAAAGTTCCGCCCATTGCAGAAAAAGTGATGACTACAGACGGACAAGTTTTGTACACAGCTCAGAACGTAAAAGATGGGCAAAATGTATGGCAATCCATCGGTGGACAAACCGTGGGAAGTATTTGGGGACATGGTGCTTACATTGCTCCCGATTGGAATGCGGATTATCTGCATCGTGAGGCTTTACTTCTTTTAGATGAATTGGCAAAAAAAGACGGGAAAATCTACAAAGATCTTCCCGATGAAGACCAAGCAAAGTATCATATTTTACTGAAGAAAGAACTTCGCACCAACACTTTTGATGAGCAAACCAACACGATTACATTTTCTCCGGAAAGAGCAAAAGTGCAAAAGGAATTAGCGGTTTATTATACTAAACTATTCATGAATGATCCCTCGATGGCAAAACTGCGGGATGCTTATGCAATTCCTGTAAATTCCATCAAGGATAAAGATCGTATGAATGATATGAATGCTTTCTTTTCTTGGAGCACTTGGGTTTGTATTACCCAGCGTCCGGGAGATGATGTTACTTACACCAATAACTGGCCCCATGATCCATTGGTAGGAAATACCCCTTCGAGTTCTCTGCACTTGTGGTCTGGTTTCAGTATCTTAATGCTATTGGGCTGTGTTGGATTATTGGTGTTTTATCATGCTAGAAACAAAGAAGAAGAAATAAGCGAAGAGCTTCCACTAGAAGATCCGCTTAGGAATATGAAGCCAACTCCATCTATGAGAGCAACTTTAAAATATATTTGGGTAGTGGCATTGCTTATTCTTGTACAAATGTTAGCAGGGGTTGTTACTGCTCATTACGGGGTAGAAGGAAGTGCATTTTACGGAATTCCTTTAGACCAAATTTTGCCTCAATCGGTTTCTCGAAGTTGGCATGTTCAGTTAGCGATTTTCTGGATTGCAACATCTTGGTTAGCCACAGGTTTATATATTGCACCTGCAGTTTCTGGTTATGAACCAAAATATCAAAAATTAGGAGTGAATGTTTTGTTTGCAGCACTTCTGATCGTAGTTTTCGGATCTTTGGCTGGGCAATGGATGGGCGTAATGCAAAAATTAGGTTTGGTCGATAATTTTCTTTGGGGACACCAAGGTTATGAATATATTGAACTGGGAAGAGTTTGGCAGATTTTATTATTGGTTGGATTAATTCTTTGGTTGGTTTTGATGCTGCGAGCTTTGATGCCTGCCTTGAAAAAGAAAGATGAAAACCGTCACATGCTCACTTTATTTGTTATCGCATCTGTTGCTATCGCGATGTTCTATGCAGCTGGATTAATGTATGGGCGACAAACTCACTTGGCAATTGCCGAATACTGGAGATGGTGGGTGGTTCACCTTTGGGTAGAAGGTTTCTTTGAAGTTTTCGCCACCGTGGTAGCTGCGTTCTTGTTTACCAGATTAGGTCTGTTGAGAATAAAATCTGCTACAAATTCCGTATTGTTCTCCACGATAATCTTTTTAGCAGGCGGAATTTTAGGAACTTTCCATCACTTATATTTTAGTGCAACTCCAACTGCTGTTTTGGCTTTGGGAGCAACATTTAGCGCATTAGAAATTGTTCCTTTAGTACTGATTGGGTATGAAGCGTATCATAACTATCAATTAACCAAAACCACGAAATGGATTTCTGCTTACAAATGGCCAATTTACTGCTTTATTGCGATGTGTTTCTGGAATTTCTTAGGAGCCGGAATCTTCGGATTTGCCATTAATCCACCAATTGCTTTGTATTATATTCAAGGATTAAATACCACCGCAGTTCACGGTCACGCAGCACTATTTGGAGTATATGGAATTCTTGGAATTGGATTGATGCTATTTATTTTAAGAGGTTTGTATCCAGATCGTCAGTGGAATGATAAATTGATTGGTTGGGCCTTTTGGCTTACGAATATTGGTTTGTTTGTAATGACAACGATAAGCTTACTTCCGATAGGAATTATGCAAGCAGTTGCGTCAATTCAGGAAGGATATTGGTATGCACGTTCTGCCGAATTTATGCAAACCGATGTGATGAATTTCTTAAGATGGATGCGCGTTCCGGGAGATACTCTTCTGGCTTTGGGTGAACTTCTTTTAGTGATTTTCATCATCGGACTACAATTTGGTTGGTCTCAGAAAGAAAAACGCTAAAATTCAACATCATTTAAAGAAAAAGGATTGGGGTTTTATAAATTCCAATCCTTTTTTATTGTGTTTTATGGTTTAAATCCTTTCCAGTTCCTCCGCGGAAATTTGGGTTTTGAATATTCCGTAATTCACGGTCACTTTTTGGTTTTTATCGATTTTCTCAATAGTTCCAACGCTTGTGCTTCCGGAAATACGTACACGCTGACCAACTTTCAGCCACACAGCACGTTCTTTTAGTCTTTTGTCTTCCAGTTTTTCGTGGGTTTCAGCGATTTTTTCCTGAACATTTTCCTTCTTCAGCTGTTGTGTGATTTTCCGTTTCACAACCTGAAGTTTCTTGGTTTCATCTTTATCAGAACCCAATTTCCTGAATTTTTCCTGCTCCAATATTTTCACGAAATCTTTGACCACATCTTTTCGCGATTTACCTTTTACATAGGAATCGATGAAGCCTTCAATCTTGTTGCCGAATTGCAATTTGCGGTGTTCTTCTTCGTATAATTTCTGGAAATTAAAGAGTTTTTGTTGCAGTTGCTCGTTGAGTTTTTCCAGATTTTCTTTCTTGTTTTGGGTTGATTCTTTCTGCTCGGTAAGGTTACTTTTCAGTTTTTCAACTTCAAATTTTTCCTGCTGAAGTTTTACAATCGTTTTATCTAGATTTACAATATCATGTTCCACCTTTTTCTTGGCTGAATTGATGATGAATGCAGGGATTTTGTTCTTTTTTGCTACCTCAAAAGTGAATGAACTTCCGGCTTGTCCCACTTCCAGTTTATACAAAGGTTCCAGCGTGTGTTCATCGAAAAGCATTGCCGCGTTTTGTGCATTCGGAAGTTGTTCTACAACGAGTTTTATATTGGTGTAATGCGTTGTAATAATTGCAAAAGATTTTTTATTGTAGAAAAATTCCAGGAAACTTTCCGCCAAAGCGCCACCAAGTTCAGGGTCGGAACCGGTTCCGAATTCATCAATCAGTAAAAGTGTGTTTTCATCGGCTTCGCGAATGATCCTTGCCATTTTTTTCAAGCGCGATGAGTAGGTGGAAAGATGGTTTTCGATGGATTGATTATCACCAATGTCAGTCATTATCTTATCAAAGAAAAACATTTCCGATTTGGGATGAACAGGAACCAAAATCCCGCTCTGAATCATCAGTTGAAGTAATCCGACCGTTTTTAAAGTGATGGATTTTCCTCCTGCATTCGGACCAGAAATACAAAGAATTCTGTTGTGTTCCGTTAAAGTAAAAGTTTGCGGGAAAATCTGTTTTTTTTCTTCGCGGTTTCTAATCAACAAAAGCGGATGATAAGCATTAACCAAACGAAGTGTTTTGTGAGGATTGATTTTCGGTAAAATTCCACCGATTTTTTCAGCAAATTTCGCTTTCGCTCGCGTGAGATCCAGATCAAAAATATACTCTTGATACGACGAAAGCTGAGGTTGAAATTCCGCGATTTCGGCGGTGAGTTTTCGTAGAATTTTATCAACTTCTTTCTTTTCTTCTTCGATGTCTTCGCGCAGTTTAAACTGATGTTTTACCACCGATTCCGGTTGGATATAGGTGATGGAACCTGTTTTCGAAAGTCCTAAAACCCGTCCCAAGACTCGCTTTTTATAAGCCGATTTCACTGCCAAAACTCGTTGGTCATCAATTATACTTTCGCGGATGTCGTCTAGAAAATCTGTTGCGGAAAGAGAGGAAAGTGCTTTGTTGAAATTCTCCTGTATGGCTTTCCTCGCATGAGAAATTTCGGCTCTTAATGTTCTTAGGATGGGTGAAGCCTCACTTTTTACCTCGCCGAAACGGTTGAAAACTTTGTCAATTTTTTCGATAATTTCTTTCCGGAAATCCAGATCTTTCACATCATTGTTCAATGTTGCAAAAACTTCTTCATAAGCCGGATAAAATTTTTGAAGTTTACCGATTTGTTCGGTTAAACTTTTTATTTTGATGAAAGCACTGTTTTCTAGCCGAAAATTCTCGATCAACATCAGTTTCAGTTCC
The DNA here is from genome assembly GCA_001403755.1 of Chryseobacterium senegalense. Lineage (GTDB taxonomy): Bacteria > Bacteroidota > Bacteroidia > Flavobacteriales > Weeksellaceae > Kaistella > Kaistella senegalense. The sequence continues at coordinate 498,614 of CYUH01000015.1, forward strand.
GTCTCGATATCCTCATATTCGTTGAAGGGAATTGCGTTATCGCTTTCGAAACTCGATAAAAATTCGGATACTTTTTTTAATGAAGTTTTTGCTTCATTGATTGAAAAAGGCCGCAGTTCTGAAATTTTTGTGGCCATTTTATGGGAAAAAGCAAAGGGCGAAATTTCCGCAAGCAAATCCGGAAATTCTAGTTCTTCTAATTGGTCGTTGGTTATTTGCACATTGCAAATTTAAGGATAATTTGATAATGTATTCCGTTGCATAAATTTTGTATTTTTGAATGGTAAAAATTAATAATAACGATCACTTCATGAATTGGGATACCGTTTTAGCACCAATCAAAAATACCAATCAATTCCAAGATCTTTGGGAAAAAGTGAATCAAGAATATGCTTCAGAAAAATGTTTCCCGCCGAAAGATCAAATTTTCCGCGCTTTTGATTTGACGCCTTTTGATGAAATTAAAGTTGTAATTATCGGGCAAGATCCTTATCATAATGATTTCCAAGCAAATGGATTGGCTTTTTCGGTTTCTGAAAATGTCAAAATTCCGGCTTCTCTTAAAAATATTTTCAATGAATTAAAAGACGATTTAGGAATTGAAAGAACTAAAAAAGAGCTCGATGATTGGGCGAAACAAGGCGTTTTATTGCTGAATTCCACGCTTTCAGTGAAGGCTCATTCGCCGAATTCGCACAAAGATTTGGGTTGGGAAGTTTTCACGAATGAAGTGATTAAAGAAATTTCGGCGAAAAAGGAAAATGTGGTTTTCGTTTTGTGGGGAAATTTTGCACAAAAAAAGGAGGAACTGATCGATTCCTCCAAACATTTTGTCGTAAAATCTGCGCATCCATCGCCGTTTTCAGTGTATCGTGGTTTCTACGGAAGTAAGCCTTTTTCTAAAATTAATGATTACTTAAAAAGCAAAAATTTAAAACCTATTTCATGGTAGCGCCGTCTTGGTTTTCGGAATTTTCTTTAGCGAATTTCAGACCGATTTTATAGCTTCCTTTTAAAGCTTTAAAACCTTTTTCAGAAGTAATTTCCGGGCTTAATTCTACCAGTGAAATAGAAACTCCGTTGAAATTTTGGCTTTTATGGTAATTTTTATTGGCGTCATTGATGGTGCTTAATTTCACGGTAACTGGCCGGGAATACAATCCCATCAATTCGATTTCCGCGGTAGCTACGCCGGCCCAAATGCAATTCACACCTTTCGGACAGCGACTGTCTTCGGTAATTTGTTTGAAGGTAACATTGGTTTCATACTGTTTCAAAAATTTATTTTCACCTTCTTTAAAATAAATCACGTTTGAAACGCTTTGTTGTTCTTTTTTGGCGGTTTCCTGCGCTTCTTCATCAGGTGGCAAACCTACCGACATTTCCGGTTCTCCAGATTTTGGACTCTTAGGCATTGTTGTAGTGGTTACGGTTTCAGTTTTTTGTGCTGTCGTAGGAGTTTTCTGAGTTTCTTCAACTTTTGGTTTTTGACAAGCGGTGAACGCTAGAAATCCTATTGCGATGAATAATTGTTTGTGTATCATGGAATTATGATTTAAAAATATCAATTAAAACTACCAAAAACATTGCCAAACCTACCATAAAATTAAAACCGGTTCCGTACAGAAATCCTATTAAAGCGCCTTTGGTAGAATTCCATGCTTTTTTTTTGTCGTTGGCATCGTGTAATAATTCGCCCACAAAAACACCTAGAAACATTCCGATTAAAAATCCGAAAGGAAGAGGAATGAAAAACATTCCGAGAATAGTTCCGATGATGGACCCGGCGCTTCCCCAGCGCGTTCCACCGTATTTTCGGTTTGTTCGTGCGGGAATTACGTAATTCAATATGATGGAAAGTATCGTGAGAAAAACAAAGATCCAGATGTAAACCATGGAAAGTGACGAGTCGGTTCCGAATTTATAAATTAATAATCCGCAAAGACTGAGCAATAATCCCGGTAAAACCGGTAAAAATGTTCCCAAAATGCCAACCAAAAGTAGAATAATGCTCACCAAAGGAATGAGTGTATCGTTCATGTGTAATAAATTTTGTTAAAAATAGGCATTAATCCTCTAAACACAATCAGAATTCTTATTTTTGCTGTAATGAATGACGAACTGACAAATACTAGAAATTTTTTACAGGCGATAAGTGACGCTATTCATTTTTTTATCCAAGACAATGTTCCAAGTAATTGGGCGACACTGGTTCAGATTCTAGCTAAATTTGTTGTTTTTGCAGGGTTGATTTATTTAGTTGATTTGGTGGTTAAACTGATAATCAACAGTGTTTTTAAGTTGTTGTACGACAACGATAAACACCCGGTGATGAAATCTATTTATGTGGCGAAAATCACCAATTCTTTTGCACACATTATTGCAGTATTATTTGCCAGTTTCTCCGTTGATTCCTTTTTTTATGGCCGCCATCCGAAAAGTTTTATCTTTTTGGAAAGGATGATTGGTCTAGCCATTGTTTTCGTGGTCGCAGGAATGTTGTATCGAGGTTTGAACGCTTTTAGAAATTATTTTATCATTCAACAAGATTTTTATAAAATCATCGCACTGAATGCCGTTTCCCAATCCGTGAAGATTTTCGGAACTTTCGTCTCAGCAATCATTGCGATTTGTGTGATCTTCGGCATTAGTGGAACCACTATTGTTGGGAGTTTAGGAGCAATTACCGCAGTGCTTGTTTTGGTTTTTCGGGATACAATTCTTGGTTTTGTAACGGGACTTCATGTTGCGACTTCTAAAAACTTGAAAGTTGGCGACTGGATCGGGATTCCGAAGTATAATTTGGAAGGAAATATTCAGGATATTAATCTTTTAACGACTAAAATTCAAAATTTCGATAAAACCATTTCCACGATTCCGACTTACGATTTGTTGACCACCGAGATCAAAAATATTCAGGTGATGACAGAAAGCAATACCCGAAGAATCAAGCGTTCCATAATTTTCAATATCAATTCTTTCAAGTTTTTAAATGAGGAATTTCTCGAGAAATTGTCGAAAGTAAATTTAATTAAAGATTATCTGGAGTTCAAAAAATCGGAAATGTCCGAGCAAAGAAGTCATATCGACAATCCGGAATTGCTCATCAATGGGAAACAACTCACTAATATTGGTGTTTTCCGCGAATATGTTTTTAATTATCTGAAAAATAACCCGCACATCGATCAGGAAGGAACAATCCTCGTGCGACAACTCGAAAATACGCCGCAAGGTCTTCCGCTGGAAATTTATTGTTTCACGAACGATTCCCAGTGGGCAAATTATGAAGATATTCAGGCTGATATTTTCGATCATTTATTGGTCGCTTCCAAAGAGTTTGATTTGGAAGTGATCCAGTTCGCTAAAATTTAAAATATATGACAAAACTTAGTGTAAATATCAATAAAATTGCAACCATCCGAAATGCAAGAGGCGCAGACACTCCTAGTGTAACCGAAGCCGCAGTGAAACTTCAAGAATTTGGTGCACAAGGAATTACTATTCATCCAAGACCGGATGAAAGACACATCACCAGAAAAGATGTTTATGATTTGAAACCTTTGGTTCATACCGAATTTAACATCGAAGGAAATCCGCATCGTCCATTTATAGACATGGTTTTGGAAGTAAAACCGGAGCAAGTAACGCTGGTTCCAGATGCTGATGACGCCATCACTTCCAACGCAGGTTGGGATTGCGAGAAAAATCTAGATTTCCTAAAATCTGTAATTTCTGAATTTAAAAATGCGGGAATACGAACTTCTATTTTCCTCGATCCCAATCCTGAAATGGTGAAATTTGCCGCAGAAACCGGAACTGACAGAATAGAATTGTACACCGAAGCTTACGCAAAAAATTATTCAAAAAATAAAGAAGAAGCCATAAAATATTACGTTGAAACCGCGATAGAAGCCGAAAAATTCGGACTTGGAGTGAACGCTGGACATGATTTGAGTTTAGATAATTTGAAATATTTTGCCGATAATATCCCGAATTTATTGGAGGTTTCCATCGGTCACGCGTTGATTTCTGAAGCGTTGTATTTAGGTCTAGAAAATACGGTTCAGGCTTATTTGAAACGACTTGCTAAGTGGTAAACCAAATTCTTTTTTAATTAAAAAAATAATAATCTACAAAACCAGCGAGAAATATAATGAACATTCTACACTCAAAAATATATGGCGAAGACAAACCCGGAACACCGCTACTGGTTTTCCACGGACTTTTCGGCATGCTCGATAACTGGGGAAGTTTCGGTAAAGAAATGGGCGAATTTTTTCCGGTCCATTTAATTGATTTACGAAATCACGGCAAAAGTTTTCATTCAGAAGAAATGTCGCACGACGATTTGGCTCACGACATCGCACATTATATGGATTTTCATCATTTGGAAAAAGCCAATCTATTGGGACATTCTCTCGGCGGAAAAGCCGTGATGCAATTTGCCATAAAATATCCGGTGAAAGTAGAAAAATTAATCGTGGTAGATATTTCTCCGAAAGCCTATCCACCGCATCATCAAGGAATTTTGAAAGCTTTGGAAAGTGTAGATTTCGAAAAAGTAAGCACCAGACAGGAAGTAGAACAAGTACTTCATCAGTATATTCCTGAAAAATCCGTCATTCAGTTCCTTGCGAAAAACCTTTATTGGAAAGATGATAAAAAGCTCGATTGGCGTTTTAATTTGAAAACTTTATCCGAGAAATATTCTCAATTTGTTTCTAATGCAATTAAATTTGGAGTTTTCACCGGCAAAACTTTATTTATTTCCGGAGGAAAATCTCATTATATTTTGCCTCAAGATGAGTTTTTAATCAAGCACAAATTTCCCAATTCTTCGGTGGTAAAAGTGGAAAATGCAGGCCATTGGGTTCAGGCTGAAAATCCCAAAGATTTTGCTATGGTGGTGAAAGATTTTCTCCTTTAGCAATAGCAAATTTTTAAAATATATTATGATCTTAGTTACAGGTGCAACAGGAATTGTAGGAAGTGTAATCGTTTTGGAACTGCTAAAACGTGGCGAAAAAGTGCGCGCGACCAAAAGAAATTCCAGCAACCTCGAAGCCGTTAGAGAATCATTCCGTTATTATACCGAAAACCCCGATGAGTGCTACGAAAAAATAGAATGGGTCGATGTCGATTTTGATGATATTTTCAGCTTGCAAAAAGCCATTGAAGGTATAGAAGAAGTTTATCATTGTGCGGCAAAAGTAGATTTTCATCCCGGTGCTCAGCGCGAAATGTATCATACCAATATTGATGGAACTAAAAACTTGCTTTACGCTTGTGAAAACTCATCGGTAAAAAAATTCTGTTTCATAAGTTCCGTAGCAGTTCTTGATGGGTTAAATGCGACCCGAGAACTTGATGAAAACTCCGATTATAACCCAAAAATAGATCATTCGGCTTACGCCATTTCCAAACATTTTTCCGAAATGGAAGTTTGGCGCGCCTCCGCAGAAGGTTTAAATACGGTTATCGTAAATCCCGGTGTGATTCTCGGAAGTGGAAACTGGAGTAGAAGTAGCGGTCAATTATTTGAGAATCTTGCGAAGTCCTATACTTTTTCTGGTGGAGCTTCCTACGTTGATGTTCGCGATGTGGCGAAAATTTCGTTAGAATTAATGAAGAAAAATAAATTTGGCGAACGATATATCTTGGTTTCCGAAACCAAATCTTATCGTGAAATGGGAACTTTGGTCAGAAAAAAGCTGGGAAAACCTGCGCCAAAGATCATTCCCTATTTTGTGCTAAATTTTGCTCATATTTTAAGTATTCTTTTCGGATGGATCTTTCCGGCACTCCGAATTGTGAATAAAGTCAATATAGAATCCGTTTCTAATATGACGCCAATTTCTAATAAAAAAATTACTGAAACCCTTGATTTTCAGTTTATTCCTATCGCGGAAAGTGTGGATTTTCATTTCAAAAATTATGCTTCCGAAAATATTAAAAGTTAGTCAATGAATCTTGTAGAATTTCTAAATACCAATACCGAAAAATTCAATTCGAAACCAGCAATCGGATTCAAAAAAGCCGACAAATGGAAGGATTTGAGCTGGCGCGATTTTCGGAGAATGGTATTCAAAACAGCTAATGCATTGAAATCTGCAGGGATTTCCGCTAATGATAAAGTTGCAATTTATTCCGATAATTCCGCGGAATGGATTGTTTTCGATCTGGCGATTCTCGCTTTGGGTGCAATCACAGTTCCGATTTATTCTACCAACAATGGAGAACAGGCAGAATATATCCTAAAAGATTCTGGTTCGAAAATTATTCTGGTTGGGAATCAGGAACAATATGATGCTGCATTTTCAATTTTAAATAATGAAGGATCCCTTCAACAGATTATTGTAGCGAAAAAATCGATTTGGATTAAGAAAGATCGAAGCATTTACCTTGAAGATTTTATTAAAAAAGAAGCTGAAACTTTTGATATTATTTCAAAAGAAGCGGACGATTTAGCCACCATAATTTACACGTCAGGAACGACAGGTGTTCCGAAAGGAGTGATGCTTTCGCATGGAAATTTTACCGAATGTTTTCAGGCCCATTTCGACTTTTTTAAGTTTAAAAACTTTGAAAATGAAGTTTCACTGGCATTTTTACCTCTTACCCATGTGTTCGAAAGAAGTTGGACTTTGCTCTGTTTGTGCGGTGGCGCAAAGGTTTGTTTCTTGGAAAATACCAAATTAATTGCACATGCTTTAACCGAAGTAAAACCGACAATGATGTGCGCAGTTCCCAGGTTTTACCAAAAAATTTATGCCGGTGTAAATGAAATGGTAGCGAGTGGGTCCGAAACGAAAAAGAAAATTTTCAATTGGGCAATCAAAACCGGAAGTGAATTCGCGGAATTGAAACGCGTAGAGAGAAAGGTGCCACTTAGTTTACAAATTAAAAATAGTATTGCTAAAATTTTGGTTTTCAATAAAATAAAAAACAAAATGGGTGGCAGATTATGGTTTATGCCTTGTGGAGGCGCATCACTTTCACCCGAAGTCACTCGCTTTTTTGATGCTTTAGGTGCTCATATCACCGTTGGCTACGGACTTACGGAAACTACGGCGACACTTACAGCATTTCCATTTGTCCAATATCAACATGCCAGCGCGGGAATTCCACTCGGAGATACGCAACTGAAAATAGGAGAGAACGACGAAATTTTGGCCAAAGGAAGTGGCATTATGAAAGGTTATTATCAGCAACCCGAAGAAACCGCTAAAGTTTTCACGGAAGATGGATGGTTTAGAACGGGTGACGCCGGAATAATCGATGAAAAAGGACATCTTACCATCACCGATCGAATCAAGGATTTAATGAAAACTTCCAATGGAAAATATGTAACGCCGCAACCGATCGAAAATCTGCTTTCCAACAACAATTATATTACTCAAGCCATGGTTGTAGCCGAAGGAAAGCCGTATGTAACGGCACTGATTATTCCAAATTTTGATGCATTAAAAGATTGGATTGCAAAGATGAATATTCCGTTCACCACTTGGCAAGAAATCGTGAATTCCGAGACGGTGAAAGAGTTTTATCGCTTAAAAATTGATGAGATTCAGAAAGGACTTTCCGGCTTTGAGAAGGTTAAAAAATTCGTTTTAATGCCTTCGGAATTTGAAATAGGAACTGGCGAAATAACCCCTACTTTAAAAGTGAAAAGAAATGTAGTGCTCAACAAATATGCTGCACTCATCGACCAAATGTATGCGTCATAATCGCACTTCATAATTATTTAGAAGTTTTATAAGATGAACGAATTTTCAGAAAATAGACCATTCAACATTACCAATCAAAAAGTTTACGCAACTTGCCCTTCCAATATTGCTTTAATCAAATATTGGGGAAAATACGAACAGCAAATTCCAGCAAATCCGAGTATCAGTTATACTTTGAACAATTGCAAAACCAATACGGAAATAGAATTTGTGGCTGATGAAAAATTCAGTGTTCAGACCTTTTTATCGGGAAATGAAGAACCGAAGTTTGCCCAAAAAATCGAAAAATATTTTCAAAAAATCGAAGAATATTTATCTTGGATTTTGAAAGGAAAATATATCATTAAAACTGAAAATACATTTCCTCACAGTTCAGGAATTGCGAGTTCGGCATCTGGTTTTGGCGCTATTGCCAAATGTTTAATGGATTTAGATGATCAATTTTCTGGGAAATTAAACGAAGAATTTAAGTTAAAAAAAGCGAGCTTTTTGGCGAGATTAGGAAGCGGAAGTGCTTGCAGAAGTCTTTACGAAGGTTTGGTGGTTTGGGGAAAAACAGAAGAAGTCGCGGAAAGCTCAGATTTATTTGCTGTACCGTATCCGAATGAGGAAATACATCCAATTTTCAAGAGTTTTAATGATTGGGTTTTACTGATTCACGAAGGTGAAAAATCAGTAAGTTCTACCGTAGGTCACGGTTTAATGAACACGAATCCTTATGCTCAACGCCGATTTCAGGAGGCTCATGAAAACTTTAAAATACTTAAAAATATTCTGAAAAATGGTGATTTACCGCGGTTTATGCAATTGGTTGAACACGAGGCATTAACGCTACACGCGATGATGATGATGAGTGAACCGGCTTTTATATTAATGAAAACCGGCACTTTAAATGTAATAAATAAGATTTGGGAATTTAGAAAAGAAACAGCTCTTCCTTTGTTTTTCACGTTAGATGCAGGTGCAAATGTTCATCTTTTATTTCCGGAAAATTCAGATTCGGAAAAGATTCAGGAGTTTATCGTAAAAGAGCTTTTACAATTTACCCAAAACAACGGTGTCGTAAAGGATGTGATGAAATTTTAGCAGCCGGGAGAATTACTTTTTCTCGGTAAATTTGCTTAAAGTATGCATTACAAATACCACCAAAATACCGATAATTCCTGCAGAAATTGATAAAATGAATTTAGCATTTTCTTCGTGCCAAAATCCCAATTGCCATTCCATTACATAAAGATTGAAACCGATAAAGATGACGAAAAGCGCTAAAAATATTTTATAAAAAAGGTGCATTTTTTGTGAATTTAAAATTTAACATAAGTACTGAAAAGTTGCGCGAAATTGGCAGTAAACAGCTTAATTGATATCGCCAATAAGATGATTCCGAAAACTTTTTGCAAAACTTGGAGTGTTCCGTCGCCGAGTTTTCTTTCGAGCCAGTTAGCTGATTTCAGCACCAAATATACGAAAATTGTATTGAGAATAATCCCACAAATGATATTAATATCATGATATTCTGCCCGCAATGAAAGGGTAGTGGTAAGTGTTCCAGCGCCTGCTATCAAAGGGAATGCAATCGGAACAATCGATGCAGATTGTGCTTCGGAATTTTTCTGTATTTCAATCCCAAGAATCATTTCCACAGCAATAATGAAAATGACAAAAGCACCTGCAATCGCAAAGGAATTTACATCGACGCCAATAAATTTTAGGATTTTGTTTCCAATGAAAAGGAAGGAAATCATCAGGATTCCCGATACAATTGCAGCTTTTTCGGATTCGATATGACCGAATTTTTGCTTTAAACTTACAATAATAGGGATTGAACCAATGATGTCGATCACGGCGAACAGTACCATCGTAGCGGTAAGCGTTTCTTTCAGGGAGAAAAATTCAAACATAATCAGGAATTATTAATTTCGTAAAAATATAAAAAATAAATGATTATTTTCTAATTTCGGTGTAGATGCTGATAATTCTTTTTAAAAGTTCTTCAATTTGATCTTCTGAATGATACGGCGCATACTTTTCGATTTGGATTTGCTCTGAAAGTGCGCGGTATTGGTCTGCCAAAATTCGTCCTTTGTGATCTTCTAAATATTTTCTAAACTCAGACTCTGTCGAGGTTTGAAAAGATTTTTTTACATCATCCTTTAATTCATCATAGGTCGAAAAAAACTTCTCAAAATCTTTTTCCTCAACTACTTTTTTCAAATATTCTGCGTGATCCTCAAATTGATGGTTCATTTTAGCACGGAGCTGCGCTTCTAATTCGGCGATGGTAACGATTGCTTTTTTTTCTGCTACAGGTTTTTCTTTTCTCTTTACTTTCTTCTTAACCACTAAAAACATTGAAAAAAGTGCTGCCATCAAAGCTAAATTACCAGCAACAACCTTCCAATTGATTTTGTTTTTATCTTTAATTTTTAAATTATGAGTTTGCAAAACCGGTGTGTTTACCGTTTCAAGAACTGAATTGGTGTAATCATTGACCTTCTCCAGCGTGGTTTTGGAATCTACAATTTGTTCATGAGTTTTTACATTGAGAATAACCGATTTTGGTCCCAAGTCTACATATTTTTTTGCAGTAGGATCGAAGAAAGAGAAGCTTTCAAAATCTACTGAAACTGAACCTGGTTTTTTAGGAATCACAACATAATCTGCAATGATGTCGCCCGAAAGTTGATCATTTTGAGCGGAAGTTTTGGAGGTGATTTTCGGAGGAAAAGAAATATAGTTTTCGGAGCGAACAATCTTCGGCAAATGCAAGGTTCCGAAATTTCCGGTACCACTGATTTTCAATGAAATATTGACGGGTTTTTCTACTTCAGGTGTTTCCGCAGGGTTTTTGTTTGCAACGTTAATATCGAAATTTCCTACAGCATTCCTGAAATCTTCAGGCATTCCAGCAGGTAATTTTTTTACATTCAATGCGATGCGATTTGATGAAATTTGGTGATCTTTCGTTGTACTTGCCACGTTTGCCACAACCGGATTTAATTCTATCCTTCCGGATACGGTAGGGAAAATTATAAAAGCGCCGAGAACTTGCGATGCCATTCCTTCGCTGCTTTCGATTTCGGATTTTGCGAAATGAATGGGCTTAATGCGTGCATTGTGCTGATGTGGTAATCGCAGTTTGCCTACTTTTCGGAAGTTGTCATAATTACGACTATGAGCCCTAACAACGGCTACCGTAGGTTCATTTTTATAAACCTCTCTATCCTGAATATCAATCGTGAGATAGACATCATTTGCTGGCGAATTATCAGCTACCGACGATTTTTTTTCATTATCTCGGACATTAATTTCGAAAGGTTCTGTTTTATATATTTTTCCATTAACGGTCACTAGAACGGAACCAAATTTCAGTTTTCCACTTTGTTTCGGAGTTAGGGACAACTGATAAACCATCTGATTGATGATGTCACCTTTTTTGGCATCCAAAACCACGGTGTTCTGCTCGGAAGCCGATCCTAGAATTTCAAATTTTGATAAATCAGGCATCCGCAATGGAGTTTCCTGCTGCATATTTTCACCGGCAATTTCCAGCAAGACAGTAAGGTTAAAACGTTGATTTACTTTAGCATCTTTAACTTCAGAAATGGCCAAAGTGACCTGCCCGTACGCCAATACGGTACAAAACAGAAGAAATATGTGGAGTACTTTTCGTTTCATTACCAGTCCTTTTCGTTGCTCTGTGGCATCGAATAGGAATTTTTGTTGAGAATCCGTTTTGCGGTTTCTCTTTCTTTGTTTTCTACACGGTTAAGGATAGAGTTTTCTAAATCTTTCGGTAGCTTACCTTCATTATCGTTATTGTTTTTGTTAGGGTCACTTCCTTCACCTTTGCCTTTATTCTGTTGGCCGCTTCCGGCTTGGTTTTGTGGAGTGTTGCCCTTGTCATTCCCTTGGTTTTCTTTCTCATTCTCGTCTTTTCCTCCACCTCCGGAATTGTTTTTTTGCTTTTGCTTTTCTTGTTTTTCCTTTTCTTTAAGCATTGCAATTTCATAATTCTTTCGAATCGATTCGTTATATGGATCTTGCTTTAAAGCTTTTTTATAAAATTCCGCAGCCTTCTCGGAATTATTGGTTTGCATGTGAGCGTTGCCTAAATTATACAGAGCCGCAGCTTTATCAGGAATTGTATTAGCAAGTTTTTCCGCCTTTTCATATTCCGCTTTGGCTTCTTCGTACATTTTTCTTTTGTAAAGAGAATTTCCCAAATTGTAGTGTGCGGTGAAATCTTTCTCGTTCAGTTTTACAGCGTCCAAGTATTTGGAGGAGGAGGTTTCGTAATTTTTTTTATCAAAAGCTTTATTTCCTTCGTAAACCAAGGTATTATAATTCTCCTGTGCCGAAAAAAAAGAAGAGATGAAAAAGAAGAAAGATGCCAAAAAAAGAAGATTCCAGTTCATTGTATGCAAAATTATTCCTTTAATTGTTAATAACGCCATTGTAAATTGTTAAATTTCGGTTAAAAAACCTCCAATTCTGCTGACTGTTAGTTAAATATTAAATTCTTTTTTGGGATTAAGGAACAAAATGAACAAAAAGAAAAAGATTGAAACTCCGAGAAAATATTGATAATAATGAATTGCATTTTGAGATTTTACCACACTTTCGGAGGAGGAATTGCTTTTTCGCAACGCATCGATGATTTGCGAGGTCGCATTTTCCAGATTATTACCGTCAACATACGTTCCGCCAGTTGCCGAAGCGATGTTTTTCAAAGCATTGGATTGTCTTTTAGAAATTACAGTTTGTCCGGATAAATCTGTTTTGTAACCCATTAATTGTCCAAAAACATATTCGGGGATTGGAGCGCCTTCTTCGGAACCAATCCCAACCGAAATTACCCTAATTCCTTCTTTGTTTGCCAGTCGAATAGCTGCTTTTTCATTCCCTTCATTATCTTCGCCATCGCTTAGTAGCACTACTTTTCTAGAACCTTTAGCAACATTTTTAAATTTATCGGCAACGGTACTTATTCCGTTCAAAAAATCGGTACCTTGAATTTTTAATATATTAGTTTCTACACCTCCGATATAGGTTTCAGCAGCAGTGAAATCGGTGGTTAATGGCATGATGGAAGTAGATTCGCCTGCAAAAACCACAATTCCCACCTTGTCGTTGGTAAGTTTTCCAATGGTATTGATGATAATGTTTTTAGCTTCGTCGAGGCGGTTGGGTTCGATATCTTGCGCATTCATCGAGTTGGAAACATCGAGCAGAAAAATCACATTGTTCATTTTCTGTTTGGACTTGATTTCTTCGGAGCCGCCCAATAAGTCCACGATGGAAAGAATTAGAAATAATGTTCCCAATAAATACAATACGGGTAAAATCTTCGAAAATCCTTTTTCCTTTTCGAACAGATCTTCCTGGAATCTAGCTTCTGCAAATGCATTTTTCTTACGATTTTTCCACTTTAAATATTGAAACATGATGATTCCAAGCAGTGGCAGAAGCAACAGCAAAAGTAAATACCAATAATTTCCTAAGTACCAATTCATTTCTTTATTGATGAGCGAAAATCTACGCTTTGATTATTAACTTAAAAATTTATAAAAAACCCAACGCAACAGTGCATCCAGGAGCAAAACTCCCAAAGCTATCCACAGAAAAATCCTGAAATATTCCTGATAATTATAGAGCTTGGTAGTTTTTAATTCTGTTTTTTCGAGTTGATTAATTTCGTTGTAAACCTCCTCTAAACTTTGGTTGGAAGTTGCCCGAAAATATTTACCGCCGGTGGTTTGCGCGATCTCCCGAAGAACAGGTTCGTCAATTTTCACTTCTGCTTCGGTGAAAACCAGTTCCCCGAAAATATCAGTAGCAGTAGGCATCAGCGCGTATCCATTTGTTCCGATTCCTATTGTGTAAACTTTTATATCATTACTTTTTGCGAGTTGCGCACCCACTTGTGCAGGCATTGCGTTTTCAATTGTGTTGACGCCATCAGTCATCAAAATAATGATTTTCGACTTCGCTTTACTGTTTTTGAGATGACTAACCGCCACCGATAGTCCTTCGCCGATTGCCGTGCCTGGCTGCAACTCTAAAGAATTGAGTCCGTTTAATTCATCCAGCAAAACCGCATGATCGGATGTTACGGGAACTTTAGTAAAAGCTTCACCAGAATAGGCAACAAGTCCGATTCTGTCTCCGGGTCTTTTGTCCACAAATCTTTTGGCAATCGCCTTCAGAGCGGTAAGCCGGTCCGGTTCCAGATCTTTTGCAAGCATACTTAGAGAAACATCCACCGAAAGCATAATATCAATCCCTTTATTATCATCCTGGTCTTGAGAAATCGTGAAAGTTCGGGGACGTGCAATCGCAATGATCAAAGCGGAAAGAATAAAATATTTCGAAATTTTAAGGAAGAACAAAACCAATAAAATAGTTTTGTTTTCCTCCATATTTTGAGTGGATGGAACACGGATTCCTGGTCTTTTTTCCTTGCGAATATCTAAAATTATTAGCGGAATCAACAGCAAAAACAGCAACAAAAACCACGGGCTGTAAAATTCGAAATTGAGAAATTCAAGTGTCATACTCCGGTTCTTAGTTGTTCTGCTTCCAAATCTTTCGATGATCTTTTTACGAAGTTCTTAATATCTTCATAATCCTTTTCCATCATGGTTTTGTCTGGGAATGTTTTGGCAAATTTCACCAAATCTCCGCGAAGAAAAATGTTTTCAACGATTTTTTCATTCTCCTGCGAAATTGTATTGTTCAGTTTCATTACATCAATCAAATCGTCTGTTAATAACACATCTGCCGGAATTTGGTATTGCTTGGTGATGAATTTTCTGGATATATCAATCAATTCTACATAGAAAGATCGGTAGTCGCCATTTTCAATGAATTTTTTCTTTTTTAAGTTTTCCAAGTCCTTTAAAGTTTGGTTGGTCGTCACCATTGGCGACGCTTTTCGGCGTTTTGCGTACTTTACCAATTGATAAATAATGAAAATTAAAGCAAGAAGAATTAATGCTCCTAAAATGTACCATTTGTAAAGCTGCCAATAATCTTCCACCTCGAGTTTTACCTCTTTGTTTTTCATAATATCATTAATCTGATCGCCTTTTTGGGCGGTATTGATTACGTCAATTTCATATGGAATGGTATGATAAACTTTCCCTCCGATTTTGAAATCCAACGCCGGAATGGTAAATTTTCCTTCTTCAAAAACCTGGAATTCAATGATTCTTTCGTACACATCAGGCTGTTTGCTGATGCTGTCTTTTATTTCTTCAAAATGAAAAGGTAGCAATTCATTTTGCGATGCTGCAGCCACATCTTTCCCCTGAAGATTGGAAATAGTAACGCGAAAAGTGCCCACTTCTCCCAAAGCCAGCGTATTTTTGTCGATTTTGGAACCTAAAGTTTGCGAAAATGCATGAAAACTTAGGAAAGTGAATAGAATAAAAAATATTTTTTTCAAAATGATTTTCTTTTTTTTAAAGCCAAAAAAGGCATTATCTTTTTCTGAAATATTGATAAAGGAATTTAGAATAATCGTCGCCGCTATTGATGTTCATGAAAGTTGCCGACGAGTTTTCGAAATCTTCTTCTAAACTTTTTATCCTTAATTTTTGTTTTTCGGCAAACTCGTAGCGCCATCGTGCGTTGGAAGTGTTTGCCCAAACTTGTTTCCCGGTTTCGGAATCTACAAAAAGGGTGTGACCTACATCGGGAATCTCGTTATCTTTTTCATCGAAAATCCGTATTCCTAAAACTTGGTGTTTTTGGGATGCCACCCGTAGAATTTTCTGTTCAAAGTCGTCTTGAAAATCAGAAAACATAAAAACCATTGATTTTTTCTTGAAAATTCCCATCATATATTCCAAAGCGACATCAATTTTCGAAGGTGCAGCGACATAATCAGCGGTCAAAATATTGCTGATAATAGCCAAAATATGCTTTCTACCTTTTTGTGGCGGAATTACTTTGTACACTTTATCCGCAAATAAAATAAGTCCAACCTTATCATTGTTTCCCGCTGCGGAAAATCCTAAACTTGCTGCGATTTCTGCTACAAATTCACGTTTCAACTGCGTTTTTGTTCCATAATCCATCGAAGCGGAAATATCTACCAAAAGCATCATCGTCAATTCCCGTTCTTCTTCCATCACTTTCACAAATGGTTCGCGGAATCGAGCAGTTTTATTCCAATCGATTCTCCGAATTTCGTCGCCAAACTGATAAGGGCGAACTTCGGAAAATGTCATCCCTTGCCCTTTGAATGCGCTGTGATATTGACCCATCAAAGTTGCTTCCGACTTTTTTTTGGTTCGGATTTCTATCTGCTTTACTTTTTTTATGATGTCTTTAATCTGCATCGTATTTGCAACGTTTTTTTGGATAAAATTTTAAGATTTCCTAAAATTCCACACTTACATTAATCCATTCATCGTCGAATTTCGTGGGATATTTTTTATAAAATTCGATAGCCTTTTCGTTCCAATTTAAAACTTGAAAAACCATCCCTTTATATCCATTGTTTTTTCCGTGTTCTAGAGTGGCATCAAACAATTGTTTTCCAATGTTTTTTCCGCGCATTCTTTCGGTGACCACAAGATCTTCCAAATAAAGTCTTCTGCCTTTCCAAGTGGAATATCGGTCATAATAAAGTGACATTCCTACAATTCCACCGTCGATTTCCGCTACGAACGCTCCCCAAACCGGATTGTCTCCGAAACCATCTTCTATAAATTGATCTAAAGTTAAAGTAACCTCGTCTCCTGCTTTTTCGAATATTGCAAGCTCGTGGATGAGGTCCATCATCGCTTTACAATCTTTTTTCTCCGCTTTTCTTATCATGTTTTTTTTAAGGCGCTTGGATTTTCGATAAAATTTTTTCTACGATTTCGTCTGCAGTAATTTCTTCCGCTTCTGCTTCGAAGCTGAGGCCAATCCTGTGACGAAGGACATCTTTTGCTATATCCTTCACATCTTCCGGAATCACGAATGCGCGATTTTTCAAAAAGGCCATTGTTCTTCCCGCGATTGCCAGGTTGATCGACGCTCTTGGTGATGCACCGAAACTGATGTAATTTTTCAGTTCTGATAAGCCATATTTTTCAGGAAAACGAGTGGCAAATACCATATCTAGGATGTATTTTTCAATCTTTTCATCAAGATAAATTTGGTTGATCAGTTTTTTGGCTTCAACGATATTGTGTAAAGAAATCACCGGTTTAATCTCGGGTTGATGCGCTGTAGCAATCATTTTCATGATTTTTCTTTCATCCTCGAAATCAGGATATGTGATGGTACATTTCAGCATAAATCGGTCACTTTGCGCTTCTGGCAATAGGTAGGTTCCTTCTTGATCAATTGGGTTTTGTGTAGCAAGAACCAGAAATGGTTTTGGTAATTCCATGGTTTCATCGCCGATGGTGACTTGTTTTTCCTGCATCGCTTCTAGTAAAGCCGATTGTACTTTCGATGGAGCACGATTAATCTCATCCGCCAAAACAAAATTCGCAAAAATAGGTCCTCGTTTTATGGTGAAATCATTGTCTTTAATGTTGTACATCATCGTTCCTACGACATCAGCAGGAAGTAAATCTGGCGTAAACTGTATTCTGGAAAAATCACCTTGAACCGCGTCCGCCAAGGTTTTGATTGCCAAAGTTTTCGCCAATCCCGGAACACCTTCCAAAAGAATATGGCCATTTCCAAGAAGACCGATCAATAAACGATCTACCATATATTCTTGACCAATAATTGCTTTGTTGATTTCTTGTTTTAAAAGAGAAAAAAAGTAATTCTGTTCTCTAACTTTTTCTGTGAGTTGTCTGATATCTTCTGCCTGATATTGTTCTGACATAGCTTTTGTAAAATTTAAAGTGTAAATTTCTAATAAATACGGGGATCAATCAACACAATTGGTGCCAATTTTGAGTTAAAGTTTTGTTAAAACCATGGTTAGAAGGCAAAATCAGTTGCAGCTTTCGTGCTGTAGTTTTGTCTTGTTCAGTTTATTAACCTATTTTTGAAGATTAAAATTAAGCATCAATGAATTACCATTTTCAGGCACACCGCCAGGTTCGCAGAAATCTGCTGGAAATTCTGCAAAATACTTCGCATCAGGACCTCATGTTGATTCCCGATGGTTTTAATAATAATATTTACTGGAATATCGCGCATGTGGTTGCTACCCAGCAGCTTTTGTGTTATTATCTCAGCGGAAATCCTTTCCGAATTGATAAATATTGGATTGAAACTTACAAAAAAGGAACACTTCCGAACCTCAATGTTGAGCAGTCTGAAGTTGATGATTTAGCTTTTCTGCTCACCGAAACTTCGAAAATATTAATGAAAGATTACGACGCGGATTTTTTCTCGGATTACACGCCTTATACCACAAGTTTTGGTTTGGATTTGAAGAACATTCAAGATGCGATTATCTTCAACAATATGCACGAAAGTTTGCATTACGGTTATGTGATGGCACAAAAAAGAGCCATCATCGGAGAGAAGTTCTAAAAAAAAATATGATTAACAATTGAATAACCGATTTTAAGATGGGTTATTTCTCATTCAACAAATACAATGAAAGACGACTTTATATTTGGTTTGCGCCCGGTGATTGAAGCCATCGAGGCCGGGAAAACCGTCGATAAAATATTTTTGCAAAATGCACTGCAAGGAGAAATTTATTTTGAACTGAAAAACCTGCTTTCCAAACACAATATCCGACCGAATTATGTGCCGGTAGAAAAACTCAATCGCTTTACCAGAAAAAATCACCAAGGAGTGGTGGCATTTATTTCGGATGTTCCGTTCGAAAAAATTGAAGATGTTTTGCCGCAACTTTTCGAAGAAGGAAAAACTCCTTTTCTATTGATGTTGGATCGCTTAACGGATGTTAGAAATTTCGGTGCGATTTGCCGAACTGCTGAATGTGTTGGGATTCACGCGATTATTTTACCAGAGAAAGGAGCAGCGCCAATCAATTCTGATGCGATTAAAACTTCAGCGGGAGCTATTTATAACCTGAGAATTTGTAAAGAAAAAAATCTCGCTCACACAGTAGATTTCTTGCAACAATCAGGAGTTCAGGTTTTTGCTGCAACAGAAAAAGCAAATCGATTGATTTATGATGTGGATTTTTCACAACCGTGCACGATCGTGATGGGAAATGAAGAAACCGGAATTTCAAAAGAAGTACTGCATCATTCTGATGAAAAAATAAAACTTCCGATAGAGGGTAAAACGCAGTCTTTAAACGTATCCGTGGCTTGTGGAGCGATTCTTTACGAAGCGGTTCGTCAGAAAATCACGAGCGCAGTTTAGTTTTTTGTCGTTGTCGATGAGCATCAGTTTCAAATTAAAAAGATTTTTTACCTTTATTTAAAAAATTGAACGATGCGGAAGAGTACGGCCCTAAAAAGTGATGTTCGGAATCACGTGAAAGAAATCATTCTCAATAAAATAGAAAAACTCGAAAAATTTATCGAGTTTACTTTGGACGCGAGCAGAGACATCAAAAAAACACCAAAATACGATAGCATTCGAGAGGAGATGCAAGAGGAAATTTACCAAATGCAGCGGCAGCTTGCGGCGCTGAGAGATTTGCAAAAAAATATGATGCGAGTTCTAAACCAGCCTACAGAAATAATTCAGCTTGGATCAATGGTTTTTACCAACAAGGCGAGGTTTTACATCTCTGTATCTTTGGGTGAATTTTTCTTTGAAGGAGATCGTTTTTATGCGATTTCCGAAGAAAGTCCGATGGCTAAAATTATGTTTGGTAAGAAACCCGGCGACTCGTTTGTCCTTAATAACATTTCGCAAACGATAGAAAGTGTAATGTAATATTAAAAAAAAAATAAAAGAGCTCTTTTCGAGGGAAAAGCATTCAAATAAAATGGAAAAATCAGCAGTATTAAAAGAAATTATCGAAAGTAGAAGGAGTATTTTTCCTAAAGATTATACCGCGGAAGATATAGAACCGGAAGTTCTGGAAGAAATATTGAATTCCGCCAAATATGCACCCAACCACAAGCGTACAAAACCGTGGAGATTAAAGGTTTTTAAAGGAGAGGAGAAAAACAATTTAGGTCAACATCTTGCAGATATTTTTAAAAATACCACCGCGCCGGAACTTTTCCTGGAGAAAAAATACCTTAGTTTCATTGAAAAATTAGAGCAAGCAAATGTAGTTGTTAGTATTTCAGTAAATTTCAGTGGTTTGCTTCCGGAATGGGAAGAGATTGCTGCAACGGCAATGGCGGTTCAGAACATGTATCTTACTTCCACTGTTCATAACGTAGGTTGCTACTGGAGTTCGCCAGGAATGATTAAACATCTTGATGGATTTCTGGGACTGGAGGAAAACCAGAAATGTTACGGATTATTTTATTTGGGGAAAATCTAAAGGAACTGTAACTTTTTTCTAAAGATTGAGACTGATTATGAAACATTTAATCAAGAAAAATCAAAGAAATAATGGAAACATACGGTTACAACAATCCGGGATCTCAGCAGAATCAAAATTTCAATAACGGAAATTATCGTTCGGAGAAAAAACTCGCAGCAGGACTTTTGGGAATTTTATTGGGAACTTTTGGAGCTAATAAATTCTTCATGGGCTACATCAACGAAGGAATTGTTCAAATTGTTTTAAATATCATAACCTGCGGAGTTGCAACGGTTATTCCTTTTATTGAAGGGATTATTTACCTCACGATGAGCGACGAGCAATTTGATAGGACGTATGTTCAGAATAAAAAAGCCTGGTTTTAAACACAAAAAAAATCTTTCAAAATAATTTGAAAGATTTTTTTGGAGAAATAAATTGGTGTTATTGGTTTAGCAAAATAGCTGCTTCTTTAGCTGCATAGGTGAAAATCATATCGGCACCGGCTCTTTTTATGCAAGTTAGACTTTCGATGATGGCTTGGTCATTATCCAACCAACCGTTTTGTGCAGCGGCTTTTAGCATGGCATATTCTCCGCTTACGTTGTAAACCGCAATCGGTAAATCGATCGATTCGCGAACCTTGGCAACAATATCCAGATAAGGCATTCCTGGTTTGATCATGATGATATCCGCACCTTCTGCAACATCTTTTAAGACTTCATCCATCGCTTCTCGGGAATTGTGGAAATCCATCTGATAGGTTTTTTTGTCTTTTGGAATCTCTGAGTTTTCCTTCGGGGCGGAATCTAACGCACTTCGGAAAGGTCCATAAAATGAACTTGCATATTTCGCAGCATAACTTAAAATGCCGACATCGGTGAAACCACCTTCTTCCAAGCCGGTTCTGATTGCGGCAACACGGCCGTCCATCATATCACTCGGAGCCAAAATATCTGCACCGGCCGCACCAAGCGAAACCGACATTTTTACCAAAGCGTCGTTTGTGGCATCATTGTCAATTTTTCCGTTGGCAATAATTCCGTCGTGGCCGTAAATAGAGTAGGGATCTAAAGCGACATCAGGCATTACAACCATTCCGGGAACAGCGTCTTTTATAGCTTTAATGGTATTTTGCATCAATCCGTTTTCGTTCCAAGATTCTGTTCCTTTATTATCTTTTAGGTTTTCAGAAACTTTCATGTAAAGATTTACGCCTTTTACCCCTAATGCGTATAATTCCTGGCATTCTTTTATAGTGAGGTCCAATGTTCTTCGGAATATGCCGGGCATTGATGGAATGGGCTCTTGTTTATTGTCGCCTTCCATAACGAAAATTGGCATCACTAAATCATTGGTCGTTAAAACGGTTTGTTGAACTAGAGCTCTAATAGATGGATTGGTACGCAATCTTCTATTTCTGGAATATATGATCATTTTTGGAATGGTTTTTGAATTAGGATTTGCAAATTTAATTATAGTTTTATTAAAAAACTATTGTAAATAAATTGCATTTTCTTACATTTGTAAGGATATTTATAAATATATAAGTTCTATAAGGTGAAAAAATTATTATTTTCTTTAATTTTTATCGGTAGTTTAACAGTTTTTTCGGAAAAAATTTCCGCACAATCCGTTTATAGAGAGCCGATCGCTACATCTCAGAAATCTGATGATGGAGTTTTGGTTGCGTATCCAAATCCTGCGAAGGACTTTATTATTGTAAAATCAAAAGACAGCGATTTAAAAATTAAATCGGTTACCTTTTATTCAATATTAGGAATGCACGTTGCGGAATATGCAGTAAATATGCATTCCGGAGAAATTCGGTTGGATAAACTGAAACCCGGGAAATATCTGATGCGATATACCATGAGCGACAATACCCAGAAGGTCACCCAAATCGTAAAACAATAAATTTTTAATCCTTGATTTTGGACTGCCCCCAAAAAGTTAGACACTTTTTAGGGGCATTTTTTATGGGGAAAAGTAAATATTCAGTAGACTTTAAATTAAAAGCTATAAAGAGATATCACAAAGGGGATATTGGAACAGACGATTTAGGAAAACGCATTGGAGTTTGTGGTTCATTGGTTCGTAAATGGATAAAATTTTATGAACTTTATGGCGTTTCAGGACTTGTTCGGCTTTCCAATACGCATTACACAAAAGATTTTAAATTAAAGATTTTATCAGTAATTGAGAAAGAGAATTTAAGTTTAAAAGAAGCGTCGAGAAGGTTTAATATTCCTGCGGAGTCCAGTATTCTTATTTGGCAGCGTAATTACAAAAAAAATGGTATTTTAGGTTTAGAAAACAGACCCAGAGGAAGACCTAAAACCATGAGTAATTACAAGCGAAAAAAAAAGAAAACAGGCAAACCCTTAACAAGGGAGGAAGAACTGTTGGAGAGGATTTATTATTTAGAAGCCGAGAACGCCATTTTAAAAAAGTTAGACGCCTTAATTCAGGAAAGGAAAAATCCAAAGCCATCGAAGAGTTAAGGCAGGACTTTGATTTAGCAGTACTGCTGCATTGTACATCGATGGCAAGAAGCAGTTTTTATTACTATCAAAAACGCTTTCAAATGAAAGATAAATATGCGGAAATAAAAGAAATGATTAAGCAGGTTTATCATCGTCACAAAGGAAGGTTGGGCTATAGAAGAATTACTTTGCTTTTGAAAGAAAAAGGAATTTTGATTAATCACAAAACTGTTTTACGACTTATGAAAATATTAGGATTAAAGAGTATTATCCGAGTGAAGAAATATAAATCTTACAAGGGAGAGCAAGGGAAAATTGCGCCCAATGTTCTACAGAGGAATTTCAAATCGGACACTCCTAATCAGAAATGGGCAACCGATGTTACAGAGTTTAATGTATCGGGTAATAAACTTTACCTATCTCCAATCATCGATTTATTTAATGGTGAAATTGTCAGTTTTGACTTATCTGAAAGACCTGTGTTTAGCCAAATCATCAGAATGCTAAAGAAATCATTCAGAAAAGTAAAATCTACACAGAACATCATTCTACATTCTGATCAAGGTTGGCAATATCAAATGAAAGCTTATCAAAATATATTAAAAGAAAAAGGAATTGTTCAAAGTATGTCCCGAAAAGGAAACTGTTTGGACAATGCGGTGATAGAAAACTTTTTTGGAACGATAAAATCAGAAATGTTTTATACCAGAAAGTTTGGTTCCATTCAGGAACTTAAGAAGGAAATAGTGAAGTACATTCACTATTACAACAATGATAGAATAAGACTCAATCTCAAAGGAAAGAGTCCGGTACAGTACCGAACTCTTTCCTTTGAAAATATTGTTTAATTTTGTCTAAACTTTTGGGTGCAGTCTATTTTTCAAGGATTTTATATTTAATAATGGTTTTTAGGAGGTTCCGCTAAGATTTAACTGTAAAAAAATCAGTAATTTTGTCTCATGGAAACCAGGGAGAAAATTATAATCATCGGCGGTGGTTTTGCAGGACTTCAGCTTGCGAAAACACTTAATAATAGGAGAAAAAAAGTGATTGTTATCGATAAGGTAAACCATCACATGTTTCAACCTCTTTTTTACCAAGTTGCGTGCGGCCGCATCGAGCCGAGCAATATTTCTTTTCCCTTCCGCAAAATATTCCAACGATCCAGAAATACGCAATATCGAATGATTGAGGTGCAGAAAATTCTTCCGGATCAAAATAAAATAATTACTTCTGAGGCCGAATTTACCTACGATAAACTCGTTATCGCGACAGGTTGCAAAACCAATTTTTTCGGAAATTCTAAGATGGAAAACCTCACCTTCGGGATGAAGAATACTCAGGAAGCAATTGCAATCCGTAATCATGTGCTACTGACTTTCGAAAAATTAATCATTGAAAAAAGACGCAGCGACGATGGGAATTGGAATATCGTTATCGTTGGAAGTGGCCCCACCGGTGTAGAATTGGCCGGAGCCTTTGCAGAAATGAAAAAGGATATTCTGCCAAGAGATTACCCAAATATGAATTTTGATAATTTGAATATCATTTTGGTAAGTTCCACAGATACCCCACTGAACGTGATGAGTGCTGAAGCACAGAAAATGTCGGAGAAATATCTTCAAGAGCTTGGCGTGAATTTCATGAGTGGTGAAAGGGTTGTAGATTACGATGGCGACCGAGTTTTCTTGGAAAGTGGCAAAGAAATTCCTGCGAATAATGTGATTTGGGCAGCTGGTGTTACTGGAAATGTCATTGAAGGATTGAATCCTGAAATCATGGTTAGAAATCGCTACAAAACCGACCGTTTCAATCGTGTGCAAGGATACAGCAATATTTTCGCGATAGGAGATATTGCCTACATGGAAACTCCACTTTATCCTCAAGGTCATCCTCAAGTGGCGAATGTGGCTATTAATCAAGGGAAAAATTTAGGAAGAAACTTCCTTAGAAAATCAGACAGCGAGTGGGTAGAATATGAATATAATGATCTCGGAAGCATGGCAACCATCGGCAAACACCGTGCGGTAGTGGATTTGCCGAATTTTAAATTCCAGGGTTTTTTGGCGTGGTACTTTTGGATGTTTTTGCATTTGATGCTTATTCTTTCGGTGCGGAACAAATTGGCAGTTTTCTTTAACTGGATGTGGAGTTATGTCAACAAAGATTCCTCCCTTCGCCTGATCATCATCCCCAACAAAAAAAATAATACAGAACAATGAGAATTGATATCATAAGTGTTTTACCGGAATTGATGGAAAGTCCGTTTCGAACGTCAATATTGAAACGTGCCATGGATAAAGGTTTGGCGGAAGTTCATTTTTATAATTTGCGAGATTTCGGTTTAGGGAAGCATCGCCAAGTTGACGACGAACCATACGGTGGTGGTGCAGGAATGGTGATGATGATTGAGCCTTTGGACGTGTGTATTTCAGAGTTAAAGTCTCAGCGACACTATGATGAGGTGATCTATCTTACTCCGGACGGAGAAACTTTAAATCAAAAAATCGCTAATTCTTTGTCCATCCAAAAAAATCTGATCTTCTTATGCGGACATTATAAAGGAATTGATCAACGTGTACGAGAGCTGCATATTACCAAAGAAATTTCTATTGGCGATTATGTGTTAACAGGCGGTGAGCTCGCAGCTTGTGTTTTGGCAGATAGTGTGATAAGGCTTCTTCCAGGTGTTTTGAATGATGAGCAAAGCGCACTTACCGATAGTTTTCAGGACAATCTTCTTTCACCACCGATTTATACCAGACCTTCAGAATACAAGGGGTTGAAAGTTCCGGAAGTTTTGCTCAGTGGAAATTCTAAAAAAATTGAAGAGTGGCTTCACGACGAAGCTGTAAAAATTACTCAAGAAAAAAGACCTGATCTTTTGGATTAATGCCAAACATAATTAATTATTTTTTTTAAATTTACAATTCGTAATAATGAAAGACAAATTTGCTGATGATATCTAATGAATCTAAAGAGTTAATTGCTTTTTACAATGTGGAAAATTTGTTTTCTCCTGATCCACCACAGGTTCATAAGTTGGATCCTACCTTGTCTGGACTCAGAAATTGGGATGAACGAAGGTATCAAAACAAGCTGTTCAAGATTGCTTATGTCTTTCAACTAATTCAAGAAACAGAAAAAACACTCCCTTTTCTTATCGGTCTTTCAGAAATTCAAGGACAAAAACCTTTAGATGATTTGGTTGCAATGGAACCCTTTCATTCGAATTTTGGAGTAGTGCATTACGATTCCATGGATGAAAGAGGGGTGGATGTGGCGTTATTGTATGATAAAAATAAAGTAGAAATTATTTCTTCCGAACCGATTACTTATTTCTTTGAAATTGAGGATGATAATCCTTCAAACTACGATACAACAAGAGATGTGCTGTTTTGTAAGGTGAAATATTTGGGTGAAATCATCAATGTTTTTGTACTTCACCTTCCTTCGAAAAGGGAAAAAGATGTCAACAAACCTAAGCGGGATTATATCATCAAAGATCTTCGGGAAAAAGTGATTCAACTTATCAATCAAGAAAATGAGGCGGTAATTATTTGCGGAGATTTCAATGAAAATCCTATTGACGAAAATTTAATGAATCTGCAATATGATTATAATTCTGAGAAAAAACTGATCAATCCCTACATCGATTTGTTCGAAGCTCAAAAATTCTCCACTTTTCATTATAAGGATGGCTTGCTTTTTGACCAAATAATCTTGTCGGAAAAATTTTTTATCGGTGATTTTGTTTTGAAATTTAGTGAAGCAAAAATTTTTAATCATCTTAAATTGATGAATTACGATAAAAACTTTGCAGGCAGACCTTTCCGAACTTATGCTGGAACCCGATATTTAGGAGGTTACAGCGATCATTTCCCAGTAATTACAGAGCTTAAAAAAATAATAATACATAAAGAAGAATCGAATTAAAAATGAAAAGCGCAGTACAATCAAGCTACCACTTGGATTCCGTTGATAAGGAAATCATTTATATGTTAATGGACAATGCAAAAACTTCTTTGGCTCACATCTCCAAAAATGTAGGTATTTCCACTACTGCTGTTCACCAAAGAATTAAAAAATTGGAGCAAGCAGGAGTGATCGAAAACTCTATTTCTTTTCTTAATCCAAAAAAAATTGGTTACAAAGTAGTTTCTTATATCGGGGTCTTCTTAGATCAACCAAGCCATTATCATGATGCGATCAAGGCTTTAAATGATGTCAATGAAGTGGTAGAAGCTCATTATACCACCGGAAATTACACCATTTTCCTTAAAGTTCTTTGTCGAGATAATGATCACTTGATGGAAATTCTCAATAAATTACAAAAATTGAAAGGAGTAACAAGAACCGAAACTATCATATCTTTGGAACAAAGTATTAACCGACAATTAAAAGTGTAATGAAAATTAATAATTACTTAGATTCTACTTATCTTAAAACACCACAACAATCGGGGTTAACAGAAGAAGAAACCAAAAAAAAAGTTGACGAACTCACCCGAGAAGCCATCGACAACCAGTTTTTTGAAGTGATGATTCGCCCGAATTTTGTGAAAGAAATCAAAGAATATTTGCTTAAAAATAATTCCGATGTGAAAGTCGGAACCGTGATTGGATTTCATGAAGGAACCGCAACTGTTGAAGAAAAATTATTCGAAGCACAACAAGCCATCAATGATGGAGTGGATGAATTGGATTTTGTAATCAATTTTGAAGCCTATAAAAAAGGAGATTTGGAAACTCCGAAACAAGAATTTTTGAAAGGTTCTCAACTTGCATTAGAAAATGGAAAAATCGTAAAATGGATTATCGAAATCGCTGCTCTTACCGATGAACAAATTGTTGATTTAACCAAAAATATCAGAATTTGGGCAGAAGATAATTTTAAAGCCGAAGATTTACCAAAAATTTTCGTGAAATCATCCACTGGTTTTTATCCGACAGAAAACGGAAAACCCAACGGAGCGACCTTCGAGGGAATCAAATTGATGCTTGAAAACGCAGGTGCGCTTTCTGTAAAAGCAGCTGGCGGAGTGAAAAGTCCGGCAGATGCCGAAAAAATGATTGCTCTGGGAGTAAAAAGAATCGGAACTTCCTCCGCAAAAGCATTGGTATCCGACGAAGAAGCTCAAGCAGGATATTAAATTATTCGATAGATAAAATTTTAAGAAATCGTGCCAATGGTGCGATTTTTTGTGTTTAAATCCTATTTTTGCAAACCATGGCAAAGAAACCCATTAAAAGAAAGGCAACCAGAAAAATCCACAAAGCTCGGAGAAGGCATTTTCTCCTGAGACGAGAAATTTTACTCGTGATTTTGGCGGTTGCTCTATTTGGAACCGGGTTTTATTTGAAACAGAAAATTGCATTTTATTACGCAATGTATTTCAATAAATTTGAGCACAAAAAATTGTCCAATTCCGAATTCGAAGAGCAGCGAATCAACCGTATTGTCGAGGATTATGTGGATAAAACTTTTGGTATCGATATGTCGCATTACCAGCGAAAAGAAGATATTCAATGGGATAGTTTAAGCATCGGAAATCGTGCTGTTCCTATAAAATTTGTGATTTTACGCGCAACCATGGGAAATCGAAGTGCCGACAAAAACTTTGATGAATTCTGGTCGCTTGCAAAAAAACACAATCTCATCCGTGGAGCTTATCATTTCTATCGAGCCGATGAGGATCCGGTGATGCAGGCCAATAATTTTCTAGAAAATGCAAAATTAGAGGAAGGAGATTTGCCACCGATTTTAGATATCGAAAAAATTCCGCGCCGAAAATCCAATGAAAAACTGATAGAAGATTTGAAAATATGGTGCCGAATTGTAGAAGAAAAATACGGAGAAAAGCCCATAATTTATAGTTATTACCATTATCACAAAGATTTTTTGGAGGGCGAATTTGACGGCTATTCGCTTTGGCTAGCCAATTACAACGATGTACCGCAGCCTACACCAACTGGTGTCTGGGATTTTTGGCAATTCACCGAAAACGGAATTGTATATGGAATTAACACCAAAGTTGATCTGAATGTGTATGACGGAAGTCTGTGGTCGCTGAAAAGTTTGACATTAGATTAAATCCAATTTCTATTATTAATGAAGAGCAACCGCAATGTCGCTTTTTCGGTGACCATTCATATCTGCTCAAAATTCAGTACTTTCGCAAAAATTCCAAATTCTGATGAACTACGTTTCCGCTGAAAATTTAACAAAATCATACGGCTTAAAAGTTTTATTTCGTGACATCACTTTTAATATCAACGAAGGTGACAAAATAGCGATTGTGGCAAAAAATGGCTCAGGAAAATCAACCTTATTGAAGATTTTGATGGGCAAGGAAATTGCCGATTCCGGAAATGTGGTCATTAATAAAGATATTCAGGTAGTTCTTTTCGATCAGGAAATTGATTTTGAAGGTAATCTCAATGTAGAAGAATTCATGATGACGCTGGATTCCCCGCCGATTTTGGCTCTTAAAAATTACCATCACGCACTTCATACCGAGAATCCTGATGATATGGAAAAAGCCCTCGCTGAGATGGAAATTCATAAAGCTTGGGATTTGGAAAACGAAATGCGACAAATTCTTTCCCAGCTGAAAATAACCGATTTGGAGGCGAAAATGAAAACGCTTTCCGGAGGTCAGATAAAAAGAGTTGCACTCGCCAAACTGTTGCTGGAAACCCGAGCCGAACATCGTCACACCCTTCTGATTATGGACGAACCTACCAACCACCTCGATGTTGATATGGTGGAATGGCTGGAAAATTACCTCTCCAAAGCCATGGTAACTTTGCTTTTGGTGACGCACGACCGATATTTCTTGGATGCTGTTTGCGACACAGTTTGGGAAATGGAAGACCAAAATTTATACGTCCACAACGGAAGTTATGCGACTTATCTGGAAAATAAAATGATTCGTGAAGATAATTTAAATTCCACTATCGATAAAGCCAACAACCTATACCGCAAGGAATTGGAATGGATGCGCCGACAACCAAAAGCTCGAACCACAAAATCGAAATCTCGAATTGATTCTTTTTACGAAACCGAAAAAATCGCGAAAACCGATACGAGAAAACAAAACCTGGAATTGGATTTTGAAATGAAACGTCTCGGTAAGAAAATCCTTGAACTGAAAAACATCAGCAAAAATTTCGGCGAAAAACTTTTGATCAAAGATTTTTCTTATCAATTTCAGCGAGGCGAAAAAGTAGGAATTGTTGGAAAAAACGGAGCTGGAAAATCTACTTTACTTAACATTATTCAAGGTTTTGAACCTTACGACAAAGGTGAAATCGAAACCGGAGAAACCATCAAATTCGGATATTTCTCTCAGAAAGGTTTACAATACAAAGAAGACGAGCGTGTTATTGATTTTATTAAAGAAATTGGCGAAAATTTTCCGTTAGCCAATGGACGAACCATTTCGGCATCGCAGTTTTTGAGATTATTTCTTTTTGATGATCAAACCCAATATTCACCGATTTCTAAACTTTCGGGTGGGGAAAAGAGAAGGCTACATTTGATGTATGTTCTTTATCAGAACCCGAATTTTCTAATATTTGATGAGCCTACGAATGATCTGGATCTGCCGACGCTAACGGTTTTGGAGAATTTTCTATTGAATTTCCAAGGTTCATTGATTATTGTTTCCCACGACAGATATTTTATGGATCGAATTGTAGATCATATTTTAGCTTTCGAAGGCGAAGGAATCATCAAAGATTTTGTAGGAAACTTCTCGGAATATCGCGAGAAGAAAAGCCAGGAAAGTGGAAAAAATCAAACGGAAGTGCGGCAAGAATCTTTTAAAAACGAAATTCCTGCTGCTTCTATTTCTCCAGAAAAACCAGTTGCGAGCAAAAGAAAATTGTCTTTCAAAGAGCAACGGGAATTAGAAATGATCGACAAAGAGCTTCCTGTTTTAGAAAAAGAACGTAACGAAATTCTGGACAAACTTAATAACGAAACAGATTATGGGAAAATATCGGTTTATTCAGCGGAATTGGAGCGAATTTCAGGCAAGATGGAAGAAATGGAAATGCGCTGGCTGGAACTGCAAGACTAAATAATTTAATATAAAATTACTGCACCATATGGAAAATCAACAAAAACTGGAAGCCAAATATGGGTTGTTTACGGCAATTTCGATGGTCATCGGTCAGGTTATTGGCTCCGGAATTTTTTTCAAAGTTGATGATGTTCTAACTGCTACTCAAGGAAATATTTTTGCAGGTCTTGCAGGTTTTGTAATCGTAGGGTTCAGCGTGATTTTTGGTGCGATTTCGATGGCAAATTATGCGGAATTGCTTCCAAAAGATGGGGGAATTTTGAATTATGTAGAATACCGTTTTGGGAAAACCGCGGGATATTTTGTTGGCTGGATCTATATGAGCCTTTTTTATCCCTTGCTAACCGCAGTTTTGTTCATGGTTTCCGGGATTTATATTGCGCATTTCGCAGCAGAATTTTTGCAATTTCAGCCAACGACTTTACATTTTGTACTTATCGGATTTGTGAATTTGCTGATTTTTTTTGTTTTTAATATTTACAAGCCGAAAAGCAGTGGAGTTTTCCAGCAATTAACCACGGTTCTGAAGGTTCTTCCGCTTATATTTATTGCATCATTGGGAATTATCAGTTTACTTAAAGGAGATGTAGCGGAAGCAAACACTTTTTCGTATGCTGCCAAAAATGTGAAGGAAAACCAATCCTTGTTGGTTTTGATTGCGGCGAGTTTTATTCCCATTTCATTTGCGTTTGATGGTTGGTATGTTGCAACCCAAATTTCCGGAGAGATTAAAAATTCAAGAAAAAATCTACCGAAAGCGCTGATTATAGGAACTATAACGGTGATGGTGATCTACATTTCGTATTATATGGGAATTGTTTTTGGAATGAGCGGTGACGAAATTATCGCATTAAAAGATACCTATATTACTGAATTTTCCAGAAAAATAAGCTCAAATCTAGGAGCTTTGGTGATGCAGGTCTTCATTATAATTTCGGTTCTGGGAACGGCGAACGGATTGCTTTTAGCGACCATACGGGTGCCATATCAGTTTGCGAATCTTGAACGGTCTAAGAAATTTTTGAACCTCAATCAAATCCATCCGAAAACGAAAATGCCGTTAAACAGTGCTTTTCTAGGTTTGGCAATTATTTCGGTTTATCTTATTATTTATTACAGTACCAATACTTTTCCATTTTTCACCGAGCGGAATTTTGATCTTTCGGCGATCCCGATTGTATTTATTTATTTGGTAAATACAGCACTTTTCTTCGGGTTGTTTAAGCTTTTAAAACAAAATGTCTTTTCCGGCAATCATTTTTTCAAGTCAATAATGGCTGTGATAGCTATTTTGGGGACTTTCACGGTGCTTTTCGGAACGGCCACTTCACCGAATGGGATTACCTATTTTGTAGTGACAGCTGTCTTTATTCTTGCGGGATTTATCTTCAAAAAGAAAAACTGATAAAAATCAGTTGAGGTTAATCTTCTTCATTTCAGGGAGTTTTGTCATTATTTTCTAACTTATTTAGAATTATTCAAAATAAATTTGGTAGAATTGCGAGTGTTTTCTACATTTGCATCGTTATTTTAATTCATTCTAAATAAAAGCTTATTAATGAAAAAGCAAATACTATCTGCGAGTCTTCTTGTTGTTGCGCTATCAGCACAAGCACAAATGAAATATGAACCAATCAGTGATACTTTAAAGATACAATTGATTGAGGATATCAATCTTCATAAAACCGGAAACCCAAATGTTGCAAAACCGTTGTCAACCAAATCGAATCTTACGGTAATGGAAACTCCGCAGCCGATTGCGATTGTAACCCACGAGATCATCGAACAGCAACAAGCAAAACAGTTGAGTGATGTTTTGCAAAATGTAAACGGTTTATATATTACTTCATCGCGAGGTAATTCTCAGGATAGTTTTGGCGGAAGAGGTTTTAGTTTAGGAAATGATAATATCTTCAAGAATGGAACTCGTGTAAATAGTGGCGTTTTTCCTGAAGTTTCCGGGTTGGAAAGGGTGGAAGTACTGAAAGGAGCCAACGCAATGCTTTATGGAAATACTGCTGCCGGAGGAATCATCAACATGGTGACTAAAAAGCCAAGATTCAATTTTGGTGGATCGGTAGGTTTCAGCGCGGGAAGCTGGAATTCCTATAAGCCTACGGTTGATTTCTACGGTCCGCTTACGGATAATGTAGCGTTCCGAGTGAATGGTGCTTATGAAACTGCAGATAGTTTCCGTGATCTAGTTTCTTCTGAAAAATATTATTTCAATCCCTCTTTTTTATTCAATTTAGGTGAAAAATCTCAGTTGATTGTGGAGGCAGATTATTTAAGAAATGATTTCACGCCAGATTTTGGGATTGGTGCCATCACCAATGCTGATTTAAGCTATTCATTAAATGATAAAGTTGGCAGAAATGTGTTCTTCGGGACCGACTGGCAATACCAAAATGTAGAACAAGCTTCTACAAATATTACTTTTAACCATCAGTTGAGCACCAACTGGACTTTAAACACGGTGGCTTCTTATCAAAATTATACCAAAGATTATTTTTCTTCGGAGCGAATTCAATGGGGTTATATTAAAAATAATGCGGCCGTGGATCCTACTCGTTTGGCATGGGTACGTCCTTTCAATAAAACGTATAATGAGCAAAATTACGGATCTGCTCAGGTGAATATTAATGGTGAATTCAATACCGGGAAAATTAATCATAAAGTATTATTCGGTGCAGATGCCGATTATAGCCAAGCCGACTCTTACGCATATACGTTGAGTGCAACCAACAATGTTCTTTATTTGGATGATGCTTCCACATGGGGAAATGTAGCAATGCCATCGGCTACTGCAAATACCAAAAATAGAATAAACACCCGAAGAATTGGAGCGTATGCGCAGGATTTTATCAGTCTTACCAAACAGTGGAAAGTGATTGCAGGTTTGCGTTGGTCTTACATTGAAAATATGCCGACGATTAACACCAAATTTTCGACAGGTGAAAAGAAATTATTAGACAACACAGCAACTTCTGATCAGGCTTTTTCGCCAAAAGTAGGCGTGGTTTATATGCCGAATGAAAATATGTCTGTTTTTGCAACCTATACCAATTCGTTTGCAGCAAATTCCGGGGAAACTTCTTCAGAATTGCAATCAATCAATACTACGGGAACTGCAGCTGAGGTATTGGCACAAGTGCAAAGTATTTCAAGACAAGGAATAAAACCAACCACCATTGATCAATACGAAATCGGACTTAAGAAAAATATTTGGGATAATGCATTAGCGTTTAATATTTCCCTTTATCAAATCGATTACAATAATTACTATCAAAGCTATTGGTATCAGAACGCTTCGGGATCTGTTGTAACTCCGGATTCCAATTTGAAAGAATTTGCAGGGAAAATGCGAAGCCGCGGAGTAGAAGTGGATATCACCGGAAACCCTACTAAAAACATATCGATTATCGGAGGATTTTCTTATAACAATTCTGTCTATCTCGACACTCCTGAAAAAGGCTATATTGAAAAGCAAAGACTTGTTCGAACTCCTGCTACCACAGCAAATGCATCGGTATTCTACAAGTTTACTGAAGGCCACATCAAAGGGTTGAAAATAGGAGCCGGTGCATATTTTATCGGAAACCGATTGGCAGGTTGGAACGATACCAAATCCACAGTAATTACCAGAAATGGTGTTACCAGAAGTTTCGAATTGGAAGATTATGTTACTGTAAATGCAACAATTGGTTACGAATGGAACAAATTTTCCCTACAAGGAAAAATCGGGAATATTTTCGATACAGAAAATTACAATGTACATGAAAACTATTCCGTAAACCCGATTACTCCTAGGAATTACTATTTTACTTTAACATACAAATTATAGATTCAGATTAAATTTTTTTTGAAAAGAGTGGAGACTTTTGTTTCCGCTCTTTTTTGATGAAAAAAATCTTTAATGATTGTAATATAAAACGGGATATTAAGAAAAAAATATTATCTTTGCACCCTTATAATTAATCGGGACGAGTTCCCACAAAATCAAACATTTATGTCAGTAAAAATTAGATTACAAAGACACGGTAAAAAAGGAAAACCTTTTTTCCACATTGTTGTTGCAGATGCAAGAGCGAGAAGAGATGGTAAATTCATCGAAAAAATCGGGACTTATAACCCAATTACAAATCCTGCGGTTATTAATTTAGACGTGGATGCGGCTGTAAAATGGTTAAACAATGGTGCGCAACCAACCGACACTGCAAGAGCAATCCTTTCTTACAAAGGTGCACTTTACAAAAAACACTTACAAGGTGGTGTTGCTAAAGGTGCTTTCTCTGCCGAAGAAGCTGATAAAAAATTCGCTGCTTGGTTAGAAGAAAAAGAAAATGCAGTAAACAACAAAAAAGAATCTTTAACTAAAGCACAAAAAGAAGCTAAAAAAGCAGCTCTTGAAGCAGAAGCTAAAGTAAATCAAGCAAGATTAGATGCGGCAGCAAAAGCAGAAGCTGATGCAAAAGCGGAAGAAGAAGCTAAATTGGCTGAAGCAGAAGCTGCAAACGCTCCTGTAGCTGAAGAAGCAACCGAAGAACCAGCTGCTGAAGCAGAAGGAACTGAAGAAGCTCAAGCTTAATTTTATTCTGTAAAATCTTACAAAATAATACGCAAAGACGCCTTTTGGGCGTCTTTGTTATTTTAAAACCCTTTATATTTGCAACATATTATGTAAAATAATGACGGACTTTTTTCCAAGTCTTTCGATGAATTTACATGTTGATTAATTATTAAAAAAAATGAGAAAAGAAGATTGCTATTTCTTAGGAAAAATTACCCGAAGACACGGTCTTCAAGGAAATGTTTTTCTTAAATTAGATACGGATCAGCCTGAAATGTATCAAAAACTCAATTCTATATTTGTAGAAATCAATGGTTTGTTGGTGCCTTTTTTTGTTGCCAAACAATCCTGGAGCAAAGGCGATACATTGATTATTTCCTTTAAAAATTCTACCGAAGCATTGGTTGATCAATCTTTGGGAAAAGACGTTTATCTTCCGCTGTCCACCTTGCCCAAACTTACAGGGAACAAGTTCTACTATCATGAAGTTGTAGGTTTTGAAATTCGTGAAGAAGATGGTAAAACTTGTGGAACAATTGTTTCCATCAACGATCAAACTGCGCAACATTATTTCTATCTGGATCTTGCCGGAAAACAAATTATTATCCCAATTATTAAAGATTGGATTTTGGAATTGAATCGTGAAGAAAAATACTTAAAAATGGCTTTGCCGGAAGGTTTGATGGATGTTTTCCTAATTCCATCTAAAAAAGATGAATAGTATTTTAGGCCTTTTTTTAAGTAAATTTTTTGATTTTTTTGAAGGAAAATGCATTACTAATTTCAAGAAAAAAAACGGACGCTATTAGCAAAAATTACGCCAAATTTTATTACATTTGTATTAATTGTTAAATAATAAAAGACGGAAATCCTATTTTCCGAATGATATATAAAAATTGAATGTCAGCAATGAGAAAGACGATTAACGAATTACTTTCAGATTATAAAAAAGTTTTACATCACGATATAACCGTACAGGGCTGGGTGAGAGCATTTCGCTCCAACCGTTTTATCGCTTTGAACGATGGTTCCACAATCAATAACCTGCAAATAGTTATAGATTTTGAAAAGTTTGATGAAAATATTCTGAAAAATATCAGCACTGCATCTTCCTTGAAAATTGTTGGTGAAGTGGTAGAAAGTCAAGGAGCTGGACAAAATATTGAAATTATCGCTAAAAAAATTCAAATTTTAGGAGATAATTTTACCGAAGAAAGAGATAAAACCATTTTGCAACCCAAAAAACACTCGCTTGAAGTTCTTCGTGAGCAGGCGCATTTGCGTTTTCGTACCAACTTATTTGGAGCGGTTTTCAGAGTGAGAAGTACAATCAGTTTTGCGATTCATCAATTCTTTAACCAGAATCAGTTTTTCTACATGAATACGCCGATTATTACCGGTGCTGATGCGGAAGGAGCCGGAGAAATGTTCGGTGTAACCAATTTCGATCTGAACAATATTCCCCGAGACGAAAACGGAGATATAGACTTTGAGCAAGATTTCTTTGGTAAAAAAACCAACCTCACGGTTTCCGGTCAGTTGAATGTTGAAACTTCAATGATGGGCTTGGGAAGAGTTTACACCTTTGGACCGACTTTCCGAGCGGAGAATTCCAATACTACGCGTCACCTCGCCGAGTTTTGGATGGTGGAACCAGAAGTCGCGTTCAATAATCTTGAAGATAATATCGATTTGGCAGAAGATTTCTTAAAATATGTGATCGGTTATGTATTAGAAAATTGCAAAGACGATTTGGAATTTTTGGATAAGAGATTTGCCGAAGAACAAAAACAAAAACCCGAGAAAGACAGAGCTTCCGAAGGTTTGATCGAGAAACTGGAAAACGTTATCAAGAAAAGATTTAAGAGAGTTTCTTATACGGAAGCGATCGAAATTCTAAAAAATTCTAAAGAAAACAAAAAAGGCAAGTTCCAGTTTCCTATTGAAGACTGGGGTGCAGATTTGCAAAGTGAACACGAAAGATATTTGGTTGAAAAACATTTTGAAAGTCCGGTAGTTCTTTTCGATTATCCGAAAGAAATCAAAGCGTTCTACATGAAACTCAACGAAGATGGGAAAACTGTAGCAGCAATGGATGTGCTTTTCCCAGGAATCGGTGAAATTATCGGAGGTTCGCAAAGAGAGGAAAGATACGACGTTCTCACCGAGAAGATGAAAACCATGAATGTTGATGAACACGAGCTGTGGTGGTATCTCGATACCAGAAAATTCGGTTCGGTTCCCCATGCAGGTTTCGGTCTTGGTCTTGAAAGATTGGTGCTTTTCGTAACAGGAATGACGAATATTCGTGATGTAATTCCTTTCCCAAGAACGCCAAAAAATGCCGAATTTTAGCAAATAAAACTCAATAAAACTAGTAAACCTCATCCCAATTAGAAACAGAGAAAACTGTACATTAACCAAAAAAAGGAAAAATAATTCCACACAATGCTGAAACAAAATCTACAATTAAGACTCGGGCAAAAACTCGCACCACAACAGATTCAACTGATGAAGCTGATCCAGCTGCATACCTTGGAATTTGAAGAAGAATTGGAGCGCGAACTTGAAGAAAATCCGGCACTCGAAAAAGTTCAGGAAGAAACGAAAGAGGACGATTATGCATCTTTGGATGACAGTTACGAGGACGAAGGAACGGAAACCATCAGCACAGATTTTGATGTGGACGAATATATTTTTGATGATGAACCGGCCTATAAAACGGCTTCAAGTAATTATTCTGCAGACGATGAGGAATTTGATAACGAATCTCTGCTCACAGAAGGGCAATCCTTGTATGATTATCTCCTGGAACAAATTAATCTCAGCAGTATCGACGGTGAAGACCTGAAAATTGCAGAGTATTTGATAGGAAATCTCGATAATGATGGGTATTTAAGAAGAGAAATCAAACAAATTGTTGACGATTTAGCTTTTTCACAAGGAATTTATACGACCCAGGAAAAAGTTACCGATATTCTTGAAAATTATGTGCAGAAACTTGATCCGCCAGGAGTGGGAGCAAGAAATCTTCAGGAATGTCTTCTGTTGCAAATTGAGAAAAAAGTAAGTGCAGATAAGGCGGTGATTCTAGCAGGGAATATCCTGAGAAACCAGTTTGATGCTTTGACCAATAAGCACTACAATAAAATCATCCAGAAATATGACATCGAAGAAGAAGATTTGAAAGATGCGTTGGAAGTGATTTCGAAATTATCGCCGAAAGTTGGAGGGAATTTCGATACACAAACCATCACCATTAACCAAGAAATCATCCCGGATTTTGTCATTCAAATTAAAGAAACAAAAAATGGACAAGTAGATGTAATTCCTTTATTAAATAGTAAAAATGCACCTACGCTGAGAGTTTCGGAGGAATACAAAGACATTCTTACGACCTATTCTCACGATAAAAAATCTGCTGATCATAAGCAAGCAGCACTGTTCATCAAACAAAAGTTGGATGCGGCGAAATGGTATATTGACGCCATTAATCAACGTCAAAATACTTTGTTGCAAACCATTTCTGCAATTGTGAAACTGCAGAAAAATTATTTTATCACAGGTGATGAAAAATCTCTGAAACCGATGATTTTGAAGGATGTTGCAGATATTACCGGGTTTGATATTTCTACAATTTCAAGGGTAGTTAAAAGCAAATATGCCGACACACCGAACGGAATTGTTTATTTGAAAAACCTTTTCTCAGACTCATTAACCAATGATGATGGCGAGGAAGTTTCAACAAAGGAAATTAAAAATTATCTTCAGGAAGTCATCAACAACGAAAATAAAAGAAAACCGCTGACCGATGATGCTTTGGTGGGCCTTTTAAAAGAAAAAGGGTACAATATTGCGAGGCGAACCATCGCAAAATACCGTGAACAGCTCAATATTCCGGTAGCAAGATTAAGAAAAGAGTTATAAAAAAAAGTCAGAGAAATCTGACTTTTTTGTTTATTGTTGCTGCTGATCTATTTTCTGTAATTCTTCCAAGTTTTTGCTTAAGCGCTTTAGCAGGATACCATATACGAGTCGATAATATACCCAAATCAAAATCACACTGATGGCCATCATTATAACAGTTCCTACCAAAAAGCCAATTAATGTGGGATTATTGAGGTGGATATTCTGTTGTGATAATATCTTAAAGGTGAATGCAGTAAGCACAATCGTAAATAAAATGATGAGAATGATATTGGTTAATATGAAAAGATTTACCGTTTTTTTAAAACTGATGATTTGCAAAATAAGTTTTTTAAGGTTCGATTCAATATTAATTCTACGGTAATTCTGGAAAAATTTAACCACAAAAAAAGCAGTAAGGACAAGACTTATGATTTTCATGCTTAAAAAAAGATTTGAAAAACCATTCTGCAGACTTGTCGAATTTTTTACGCCAAGTTTTTCCATAATACGGATAAAACTATTGTTGTCGTCACCGATAAAAGCGTAATAAAGATTCAAACAGAAAAACACGGAGAATTCCGCAATACAAATCCAGAGGATATATTTCACATAGTTTCGGGATGATTTGTTCAGCATCGCTTCTATGTCGGTGCTGTTGTATTTTGGCGGAAAAATTTGTTCCTGCCAAGTTTTCTTGAAATTATCTAAATCAAATTCAGGCATGTTTTTCCATTAATTGTTTTAAAGTCTTTTTCAGTCTGTTCATTTTCACCCGTGCATTTACCTCGGTAATTCCCAAGTTTTCAGCGATATCACGATAGGGCAAATCGTCCAGATACATCATCACGATTGCTCTTTCCACATTCGGCAGCATTTTTACTACTTTATAAAGCAAAGAAACCTGAAGCTGTTTTTCATCATCATCATCCACGAAATTACTATGATGATAATCCATCAGCTCATCAGTTTGTGGCGATTTTGTTTTTTTTCTGAAAAGGGTAATAGCCGTATTCAAAGCAACGCGATACATCCATGTTGATATTTTCGATTGTCCTTTGAATGAGTCGTACGAACGCCAAAGTTGTAACACAATTTCCTGGAAGAGATCCTGTTCGTCTTCCAGCGAATTGGTATAAAGCCGCGAAACCTTAATAATCAGTCCCTGATTATCTTTTATTAGTTTCGAAAACTCTTGTTCTTTGCTCAATGCCAATGCGGAATTAAGTAGCGAATATATGATTTTTTTTGCTCGCAAAGATTAACTTTAGCCTACAAAACCAATCTTTTTCTCACAAAAATTCACCATTCACTTTTTGTAGAGACTTACCATATACAATCTTCCGCTTACCGCATTTTTGTTATATTTGCTTTATGATTCTACGCGGAGAAAATTTAATTAAAGAATACGGCCCGAAAAAAGTCGTAAAAGGCGTTTCAGTGGAAGTTTCACAAGGTGAAATCGTAGGGCTTTTAGGTCCGAATGGAGCCGGTAAAACAACTTCTTTCTACATGATTGTAGGTTTGGTAAAGCCCACTTCCGGGAAGATTTTCCTCGATAATCAGGAGATCACCAATGATGCCATGTATCGCCGTGCGCAGAAAGGTATCGGTTATTTGGCGCAGGAAGCCTCCGTTTTTCGTAAACTTTCTGTGGAGGATAACATTCTAGGCGTTTTGCAGCTTACCAAACTTTCAAAAAGGGAACAGCAAATGAAATGCGACGAACTGATTGAAGAATTTTCCTTGCAACACGTTCGAAAAAACCGCGGTGATTTGCTTTCCGGAGGAGAAAGAAGACGTACCGAAATTGCGCGCTGTCTTGCCACAAGTCCTAATTTTATTCTTCTAGATGAACCTTTTGCCGGTGTAGATCCAATTGCGGTTGAAGATATTCAGAAAATTGTAAGGAGTTTGGTTGATAAAAATATCGGAATTCTAATCACCGATCACAATGTGCAGCAAACCCTCGCAATCACTCATAAAACCTACATCATGTTTGAAGGAAGAATACTGAAAGAAGGTCTTCCGCACGATTTAGCAAACGACCCGTTGGTTCGGGAAGCATATTTAGGTGAGAATTTTGTGTACCAAGATATTCTCAATAAACCAAAGAAGAAATCCTTTGTTTACAATATTTGGGCAGGGAATTTCGATTCCAAACAGCAACTTCAGGATTTCGTAAACGAAAATTTTGCTGGGGCC
The DNA here is from genome assembly GCA_001403755.1 of Chryseobacterium senegalense. Taxonomy (GTDB): domain Bacteria; phylum Bacteroidota; class Bacteroidia; order Flavobacteriales; family Weeksellaceae; genus Kaistella; species Kaistella senegalense. The sequence continues at coordinate 539,973 of CYUH01000015.1, forward strand.
CAAAATCTGCGTGTAATGTATGGTTTCGAAGATATCAGCTTTGCATCGCTTTCCAATTCGGAAATTGAATTTATCTTTAATGAAGTGATCGACAAAAATGCCAACAACTCTTTTCTTTTTCAGAAGAAAGAAATATCGGAAGTTTATAAAAAAGACCAAGCCGAAGCTGATGCCAAAGAACTTAGCAAGTCACAACTTCACTATCTAACGACATTTTCTTACGAAGGGTAAAGCTAAAAGCATACTTTTTGTAAATGAGATACTTTACAGACAGATATTATGGCAAAACCTTTCAACCGAACCATCACACTTTACCACATTTATCAGCAACTGATTCCCTTCATTAAACCTTATCGGTTAATGATTTACGGAACGCTATTTCTTACTTTCTTGGGCGCTTTGATGGTTCAGGTGAATCCACTGGTACTGAAATATACGGTAGATGAAGTCACCGAACTTACCAAACAAACCGATCCTATGCAGGAAGGAATTCATGTTTTGGTGGTGATTACCGCGATATTGTTGGGAAAGGAATTGTTGAATATTTTCATTCAGTTCGGGCAGAAATTCTATGGTGAAAAAATCCGAATTAATACCAGCAGTGTTTTGGCACAATCGGTTATCGATAAAATTTTGTTGTATCGAGTGGCCTATTTTAACGACGAAAATCACGAATCAGGGAAATTACAAATCCGAATTGATCGTGGAATTGAAAGTCTTACAAAATTAGTTCAGAACTTCTTCATCGATATTTTGCCGCTGTTTTCCAATGCAATCATCGCATTGATCATTATGTATATGCAAAATATTTATGTAGGAATTGTGTCCACGATCGTAGTTCCCATCTACTTTTACGTAAGTGCGTTGCAGGCGAAAAAATTGGCGGGAGTTCGACGGACGCTCAGAAATCAGAGGGAGCAAAAAACTTCAGGACTTTTAAACCTGATTAATTCAATTATGGTGATTAAAAGTTTTGTTCGAGAAAAATTTGAAGGCAAAAAACAATTTGATCTTCAAATGCAATTAATGGAAAGTCAGTTGTTTACAAGAAAAACCAATTTTATTTATGATGGTTTGAAGACTTTCATTGAGCAATTTGGCGTGGTTTTGATCATTTTGTTAACCGTTTATTTGGTGCTTGATCAGCAAATGACGATTGGTGCAATCATGCTTCATATTCTTTTATTTAATAATGTTTCTGCGCCAATTCGCCAACTGCACAGGATTTATGATGACATGAATGATGCGATGATTTACGCGGAAGGATATTTTGATATTCTCAACGCTGATGCACAAAACGAACCTAACGGAAACTTTGTAAAAGAAAAAATCCAAGGAAGGTTCGAATTGAAGAATGTCGATTTTTCTTATCCAAACGGAACCAAAGCACTGAACAATGTTTCGATGCTTATTGAAGAAGGAAAAACTACCGCGTTGGTCGGACTAAGCGGTGCTGGGAAATCGACGATCATTAATTTACTTTGCAAATTTTATCTTCCGGATTCAGGAGAAATTCTATTGGATGAAGTGAATTTGAACGAATATGAAAATACTTTTTTGCGCGATGATCTTGGATTGGTGTTACAAAAGAATCATATTTTCCAGGGAAGTATTGAAGACAATATCCGCTATGGTGATATGAACGCCACCTTCGAAGAAATAGAAACTGCGGCAAGAAAAGCTTATCTCCACGATCAAATTCTTGATCTTCCGGATAAATATCAACACGATGCGACGCAACTTTCCGGTGGACAGCAGCAAAGAATCGCCATCGCCAGATTATTTCTGAAAAATCCACCTATTATTTTCTTGGATGAGCCCACAGCAAGTCTCGACGCGATTGCTACCGAACAAATCAAAAACTCACTCGATGCCATTAAAAAAGGCAGAACAGTGGTGATTATCTCGCATTCGCTTTCTCAGATTTTAGATTCGGATCGGATTTATGTGATGAAAAAAGGCGCAGTGGTAGAAAGCGGAACCCACGATGAATTGATCAGTTTTAATGGTACGTACCGCGAAATTTTCGATGCTTCCGCAAGAAGTTTAAACCTTGATAAATTGGTGAGTTCTTACCGCAGTTAAAGTGAAAAATAATTTTAAAACACCATTTATTTATGAAAAAAATATTTCTCGTTGTGGTTTCAACTTTTGCAATCGTTTCTTGTAATAAAATTGAAGAAACCGTAAACCAAACCGTGACCATTGCAAAAGAAAAAGCACAGCAAAAAGCCAACGAAACCATTCAGGAAACAGTCAACGCACAGCTGAACAAATTAGTGAATGCTCAAACCGTAGAATTTGATAGCGTGTTTCCGAATCAACAAAATTTGGCTTTGGAACAAGTGAAAGGACGCAAATTATCTTTTCCAAACGGCTCTCCTTTTTATGTTTTTAAATATAAAACCGCAGACAAAGAGGCTTTACTAAAAACCCTCGTTGAACAAGCAACAACCGATGAATCGAAGTCGGAAAAGCAATTTCGGAAAGTTGATGGAGCATCGATTCTTGAGAAAATAAGTTTTTTCGAGAAATTTATTCCTGCAAATACGATAGACACTAGTTTTTTGGACGATGTAAAAAATGATAAAAACATTGAATTTTACAGAATAACTCGCTTTCCGAATGTAAGCACAGTGATTTATAATCCGAAAACGCAGATGGTTTATCAGTTTGTAGAGGTGAAAAAATAATAGAAAAAATGACGGAAATTATTCAGAAAACCATCGCATTTGTGAAGGAAACATTAGAAGGTGCAGAAGCTGGTCACGATTGGTTTCACATCGAAAGAGTGTGGAAAGTTTCGCTGAAAATAGCAGAAATAGAAGGCGGAAATAGGGAAGTGGTGGAACTAGCGGCATTGCTGCATGATATTGCTGATCCTAAATTTCATAATGGTGATGAAACTTTAGCATTGAAAATTTCCGAGGAATGGATGACCTCGCTGAAAGTTCCGCAAGATGTCGTGGAGCAAGTTTTATTTATCATTAAAAATATCTCCTTTAAAAACCGTGGAGAAAGTCCCGAAAATCCACCGATTGAGTTACAGATTGTTCAAGATGCTGATCGACTTGATGCAATTGGAGCGATTGGAATTGCCAGAACGTTCAACTTCGGAGGGTTTAAAAATAATTTGATGTATCATCCGGAAATTCCACCGAAACTGAATATGTCGAAGGAAGAATACAAAAAAAATCAAGGAACAACGGTTAATCATTTTTATGAAAAGTTGTTGCTTTTGAAAGATTTAATAAATACCGATTCTGCAAAAAAAATCGCTTCCGAAAGACATGATTTTATGCTGCAATTCCTCGAGCAATTCTACAAAGAATGGAATCTTACCGAATGAGTTTCGAACACCAAACGCATCTTAGTTTTTAGGAAATATTCACTTTGTAATTTTCTTTATCTTTACCCATGTTTTATTTGTTTTTTCTACTTTTTATCGCGCTTTGTTTGGGATTGGTTTTTTCCATTTTTAAAAAAGGAAGATTCAGCATTGCCGTTAACATTTTCCGAATCACCGTAGTCGTAATTTCTATATCCGTTTTCAGTTATTATTTTGTAACGAAAAGCATCAATCAGTTTCGGAAAGATTCGCTCACGGTTCAACTCATCAACACCTTGCCTTTTCCTTTGGATTTTTATATCGTAAAGGTGAATAATGATAAAAATGCTACCGAAAAGTACGTTACAACAAGATCGGGTAGCATTCGAACTGATTATTACCGAATCGAATATTTGGATATGAAAAACTCCGATCAGTTTTGGGTTGCCGGTTTTATGGGAAGAAAAAATATGGTTTATTTTTCGCAACATTCGGTTCCCAATAAAAATGAAGATCAGATTATAGAAATTCGAAATTACATCAACCAAAGCCAGAAACTTTCAGAAATTGCGCAGATTCAAATAGAGGTTTTGAAGTCGGAAAACATGAAAACTGCCATTTGGTTTACCTTAGATTTGCTTCTGTTGTTCCTGAATATTATTCTTTTATTGAGACGTTCAAAATAAAAAAAATCCTGCCGAAAGCCAGGATTTTTTGTTGAAAATGCTTAGTTATTTTCCTTTTTGTTCTTTCAAAGCTTCCTTGTCTTTGTCGGAAGGGTTCCAAACTTTTACTTCGGAATCTTTGTTGATTCCGGAGAGTATTTGCACATTGATTCCGTCGCTTGCACCGAGTTTCACATTCACTTTCTTGAATTTTCCGTCGGGTTGTTTCACTTCTACAAAAGGATTGTCCTTACCATTTACTTTTTCATATTGAATTAAAGATTCATCCAAAAGCAACGCATTTTTCTGTGAACTCAGGATGATTTCTCCGTTGGCAGAAAATCCTGCGCGGATATATTCATTGGTTTTGTTGAACACATCTCCCTCAATGGGGAATTTGATGGTGCCGTTTTCATCTTTTCCTTTCGGAGCGATCATGGTTACTCTTCCAGGAAAAGTTTTGTTTTGTAAAGCTCCGATAATGATGTTCATTTCCATACCTTCTTTTAATTTTCCGGCTTGTGCTTCATCTATGGTTCCTTGGAAAATCAAGGAATTCAAGTCTGCAATGGAGCAAATTGTGGTTCCAGCGTTAAAGGAGTTTGCCTCGATAACCTGGCTTCCTACTTTCACAGGAACTTCCAGCACGGTTCCTGTTGCTTTGGATCGGATTTGCGTGGTAGCGAGACTTGCGAGTTCAGGCGTAGCACCTGTTCTGGCAATTTGAAGATTTTTCTGTGCGGTTTGCAGCTGCTGTGTCGCATTTTTCAATGCTTGTTGGGTAGATTGCAATTGCTGTTGAGCGGTGATGAATTCTTGTTTAGAAATCACGCCTTGGTTGTACAGACTTTGTTGCATAGCAAATTGTTTTTGCTGGTTTTGCATGTTCATTCTCGCATTGCTGATCTGTAGGTTAGCATTGTTGATTTCCTGCTGAGCGGAATTTACGTTCTGAACACTCGGAACAATTCTTATCGTCGCAACCAATTGTCCTGCAGTTACGTGATCTCCTTCATCCACCAAAATTTTATCGATAATGCCCGACATATTCGGCTTAATTTCGATTTCCTCGCGAGGAACAATATCGCCGGTTGCCATTACTTTATCGTCCATATTTTGCACGAAAGGTTTTTTGGTCAGAAACATCTCGCTTTCTTTGCTATTAGAGGAAACCAAATAGCTGATTCCCGATATTAAAGCAGCAGCGAGGAGTAATCCCAGAACGATATAAATTGCTTTTTTTAAAGTGAATTTCTTTTTCATGTGTATAGTTTATTTCTTTTTTTTAATAATTTTAACGGCAAATAACTTTTAATAAATCATTTGCGATGGTGTTTTTCTTTCTACATTATTCGCTTCGCAAAGCCTCTATTGGACGAATTCGAACGGCTCGCTGTGCGGGAATCATACCGATGATCAATCCCAAAACGACCATCACCGCCATCGCTCCGAAAACTTCACCATAATTCACGGTTGGGTTGTAGAATGGAAAAGTATCTTGATCTTTGGTTAAAAAATTAAGAATCATTAATAAGAAAATTCCCAAAACAAATCCCAGAAGTCCAGAGGCTAAGGTGATTACAACACTTTCCAAGAGAATTTGATTTCTTACCTCCGCGGGTTTAGCTCCCAAAGCACGTCGAATTCCGATCTCTTTGGTTCTTTCTTTTACGGTGATTAATAATATGTTTGAAATAGCGATTACTCCGGCCAAAATAGTTAAAGTTCCCACAACGATGGTTAAAAGTTGCATTCCGGTCAAAAATCCGGTGAGTTTTTTGAATTCTTTCCCAAGATTGAAACTTCCGAAAGCGTTTGTATCTTCCGGCGAAACGTTGTATTTTTTCTTGAGAGTCATTTTTACGCCTTCTTCCACCGTATTGAGATCTGCATCTGGTTTGCTTACGATGGCAAAGAAGCCCACTTTGTCACCATCATTATACATTTTGGTAAAGGTGGAAAGGGGTATAAATGCAGATTGGTCATTCTCCATTCCACCACCTTTTTTCACTCGGAAAACGCCAATTACATTAAAGAAAATACCTTTCACATTGACTGATTTTCCTAGCGGATTTTCGTTCTTTTTCGCATCGAAAAAGTTTTTGTAAATCTCTTCACCAATCACGATGACGTTTTTGTTTGCAGACACATCCGCGTCGTTGAGATATCTTCCGTAGATTAATTTTTTCTGTGATATTTTATTACCAATTGGGTAATCTCCGGTGAGCGTGTAGGTAGCTTTTTTCCCGTTTCTGGTGAAGCTTTCGCCTGGTGAACCGAAGTTTCCTCTTGCATTCTGGGGAGAAATATAATCGATTTGTGGTATTTTCTTGGTAAGCATTTCCATATCGCTTAAGTGCAGATCCATTTTTCTACCCTTCGGAAAGCCATCGTACGGAATAGTGGTGTTTTGAGCCCAAAGAAAAATAGAATTGGTTGCAAACCCGGAGAAAACTTTGTCAAATCCATTTTCCATGCCTTTTGCAGCTCCCAAAAGCGCCACAAATAGAAACATTCCCCAACCGACACCAATCATGGTAAGAAAGGTACGCAACTTATTATTCCGAAGGGAATGATAAATTTCTTGCCAAGTATCTATATTAAAAATGATGTTCATTTGGTTGATAATTTTTTGGTCTTTTATTTATTCCGATCTTAGAGCTTCAATAGGTTTAATTCGACTCGCGCGATACGCAGGTACAAAGCCTGCAATGAGCCCCGAAATCACTAAACTGATAAATGCTGCCAGGATTAATCCCCAACCGACCGACGGATCTTTGATGAAATATTTTTCTAAATTGTCGCCAATTAAGACTAATGATAAAACGCCTAATCCAACTCCTACAAACCCTGAAATTACTGTTATTACCACGCTTTCCTGCATGATTAATCCTACAATACTGCTCGGTTTTGCACCGATGGCTTTTCGCACACCAATTTCTTGGGTTCTTTCTTTCACGATGTACACCATGATGTTGCTAATTCCGATAATTCCTGCGAGCAATGTTCCCATCCCGATAAAGCCAACAATCAGCGTAATGATGAACAAAAACTGTATTGTATCGCCCATGTTTTTAGCATTGTTTCTTACAATAATTCCGTTTTCGTCCTCTGGGGAGATTTTATTTTTTGCTTTAAGTTCTTTCTGAATCTGATCACCATATTTTATGGCTTCATCAGGCGACATTTTCGAGTCGTAAGTAACGAATATGGTGCTCACCGTATCCGAACCTTTTTTCATTTGTTGCAAAGTAGTGATAGGAACGGTGATCATCCGCTCGTCCCAATCTCCACCGTCGTCAGAAAAAACGCCAACCACCTTAAAAAAACTTCCGTTGATATCTAATTCTTTCCCAATCGGACTTCCGTTTTTTATCAAATCCCGCTGCACCATTCTACCGATTACTGCTACATTCTGTTTGCGATCCATATCCATCGAATTGAGGTATCTGCCCTCGGTGAGATTTCTGTTTTCGATGATTTTTTCTTCCGGATTGGCACCGCTGATTTGGTAGCTGCCACTTTCTTTCCCATATTTTACCGTCATATTGGTAGAATATCTTGCAGTAGAATTTTCTAGTTTTGCGGGATCAGATTCTTTTACCTGTTCATAGTCATCATTTTTTAGCACAATTTGCCGGTCGGATTGTAATCCGCCATAGGCGATGGAAGTTTTCCCGGTGAAGATGGTAATTAAATTGGCAGCATCTCTTGTAAAACCTTCTGTAAAGGCATTTTTCAGCCCGGTTCCAATTCCGAAAAGTACAATGAAAATGAAAAGACCAAGCGCAACTGTGAAGCCCGAAAGAACCGTTCGCAAAATATTGCTGCGAATGGATTCAAAAATTTCTCTCCAACGGTCCAGATCAAACATGTTTTTTATTTAGAATTAAGACAAAACTCTTTGGGTGATGTACTCGTCGCTTTCGATGAATCCGTCTTTCAGAATCACATTTCTTTTGGTTTCAGCGGCAACATCGGGTTCGTGGGTTACAATAATAATCGTTTTTCCTTCTTGATTGATTTCTTGAAGGAGTTTCATAATATCGTATGTCGTTTTGGAATCCAAGGCACCGGTTGGTTCATCGGCAAGAATTACCTTCGGATCGGTGATTAGTGCTCTTGCGATGGCTACACGCTGTTTTTGTCCACCGGAAAGTTCGTTCGGAAGATGACTTGCCCATTCAGCCAAACCTACTTTTTCCAAATATTCCAAAGCTTTTTGATTGCGTTCTTTTCGAGCTACATTTTGATAATAAAGCGGAAGTGCAACGTTTTCCAAAGCGGTTTTGTAACCGATCAGGTTAAACGATTGAAAGATGAATCCTAGAAACTGACTTCGGTATTCGGCTGCTTTTATTTCGGAAAGATCTTCAATTGGAATTCCGTCGAGTTCATAAATTCCGGAATCTTTTTCATCCAAAATTCCAATGATGTTGAGGAGCGTAGATTTTCCGGATCCGGAACTTCCCATAATCGATACAAATTCGCCTTCGTTAATGGTAAGGTTAATGCCTTTCAGCACGTGTAATTTGCTTTTTCCGGTATCGTAAGATTTATGTAAGTCTTTTATTACTAACATGCATTGGTGGAATTTGGTTTAATGATAAGTATCAATAACGAATTATTTGTTACACCAGTCAATTTCTTTTTTTAAATTTGGGTGTTTAATTTTTATCTGCCTTATTTAATATGGTTGATAGGTTTTGTTTAATAGTTTTTAGCGAAAATAGCTTGTTTGCAGAGGTTCACTATTTTAAAATCAGTACCAATGCGAGGTCTGTGTGATTGTGGAAAACTTTTAGGGCTTACAGTCAGAGATTTAATATGAAGACCTTTCCAGATCAGCTTCCTTTTTCTATTTTTGTGACTCATATTTTTGAAATCTAAAGAAAAAATTGGGGATTATCTTACAGTTTAATTAAATGAAAATCAATTAATTACAATAAATAATACTTTTTCCACAATGATCTGAGATTTAATTTTTTTTAAGACAAGTACGATATGGGAATTTTTGATAAAAGAGTAAGCTATAAACCGTTTGAATATCCGGAGGTTCTGCAATTCGTAGAAGCCATTAATAAATCTTTTTGGGTGCATTCTGAAGTAGATTTTACTGCAGATATACAAGATTTCCACTCTCAGTTGGAGCCGCACGAAAAAAACGCAGTGAAAAATGCACTTCTTGCCATCGCACAAATTGAAGTCAACGTGAAAACCTTTTGGGGTAATCTTTATCAGCACCTACCAAAACCTGAGCTTAATGGTTTGGGAGCTACCTTCGCCGAATGCGAATTTCGGCATTCCGAAGCTTATTCCAGACTTTTGGAGGTTTTGGGATATAACGAAGAATTTATTAACGTGATCGAAACTCCCGCTGTAAAAGGGAGAATCGAATTTTTAGGAAATGCCCTCAAGCATGCGAATTCAGCAACTCCGAAAGAGTATGTTTCTGCTCTTTTGTTGTTCAGTATTTTGGTTGAAAACGTTTCTCTTTTTTCGCAATTTGCCATCATTTTATCTTTTACAAGATTCAAAGGGTATATGAAAAACGTATCCAATATTATTGCTTGGACATCCGTAGATGAGCAAATTCACGCCAATGCAGGGATTTATCTAATCAACAAAATTCGTGAGGAACAGCCGGATCTTTTGACAGATCGCGACATCGAAGATATTTATACTTTGGTAGACGAATCGATCGAAAGAGAAGGTGATATTCTCTCTTGGATTTTCGAAATGGGAGAAATTGATAATGTATCAAAAGAAGATCTTCTCAATTTCATGAAATACCGTGTTGATGATAGTCTAAAGAAAATCAACATGAAAACCCGATACAATATTACCCCTGAACAATACCGACCAATGGTGTGGTTTGAAGAGGAAGTTTTCGCCAATTCAATGGACGATTTCTTCGCAAAAAGACCGGTAGATTATACCAAGCACGACAAGAGTATTACGGAGAACGATTTGTTTTAAAGGAGTGGCGCGAGCGAAGCGAGCGTCAATTAGAGCAATTAATATCAGTAGGAACGGGCTTTAGCACGTTTATTAAAGGAATTTACAATTGGCTTTAGCCAAAATCTAGTTCTGCCTCGAAAGAGAAAAGACAGAGCGTCTAGCCCCGATTGCAGCGACATCCTTTTGCGAAACGCAGTGAAGCAAAAGATACAGCGGAAAGCGGGACGGGTTTTCTGAGAAAGAGAAAAGCCGGTTGCTCCTAAAAAATAAAAATAATTATGCAGAAAGCTTAAAGCCAACTGTTAAAAAGCATACAAAACATGGAAGAAAATACAAACATCTGGTGGCTGAATGAAGAATCCGAACAAATGCTGAATCGCGGATACCTCCTGAAAGGTGAAACCGTAAAAGGAGCCATTGAAAGAATTACCACAGCAGCTGCTAAAAGATTATATAAACCCGAACTGCAACCTGCTTTTGAGGAAATGATTACCAAAGGTTGGATCAGTTTTTCATCGCCGGTGTGGGCCAATATGGGAACCCAACGAGGCTTGCCAATTTCTTGTTTTAATGTACACGTTCCCGATAATATCGAGGGAATCACCCATAAACTGGGCGAAGTAATCATGCAGACGAAAATCGGTGGTGGAACTTCCGGCTATTTCGGTGAACTCCGAAATCGTGGAACCGCAGTAACTGACAACGGAAAATCTTCCGGAGCAGTTTCTTTTATGAAACTGTATGATACTGCGATGGACGTGGTTTCGCAAGGCGGAGTGCGTCGTGGGGCTTTCGCTGCATATTTGGATATTGACCACGGTGATATCGAAGAATTTTTGTCGATCAAGGATATTGGAAGTCCGATTCAGAACCTGTTTACAGGTATTTGTGTTCCAGATTATTGGATGCAGGATATGATCGATGGTGATATGGAGAAACGTAAAATTTGGGCGCGAGTTCTAGAAAGTCGTCAACAAAAAGGTTTACCCTATATCTTGTTTACAGATAATGTCAATAGAAATAAGCCACAAGTATATAAAGATCTTGGATTGCCGATTAATGCGAGTAATTTGTGTTCGGAAATCATGTTGCCATCGAATGCGGAAGAATCCTTTATTTGCTGCTTGTCTTCTATGAACCTTGAATTGTATGACGAGTGGAAAGATACCAACGCTGTAAAACTTGCGATTTATTTCTTGGATGCGGTACTGTCCGAATTCATCGAAAAAACGGAAGGAAATTATTACTTAACCGGAGCTAGAAATTTCGCAATGCGTCATAGAGCCCTTGGTTTGGGAGTTTTAGGATATCATTCTTACCTTCAGAAAAATATGATTCCGTTTGAAAGTTTCGAGGCAACTCAGTTTAATGCAAGAGCTTTCAGACAAATCAAAGAACAATCTTTGCAAGCTTCCCAGGAATTGGCAAATATCTACGGCGAACCGGAAATTTTAAAAGGTTACGGAATGCGAAATACCACTACCATGGCCATTGCTCCGACAACTTCTAGTTCTGCTATTTTGGGGCAAACTTCGCCAGGAATTGAGCCGTTTGCGTCCAACTATTACAAAGCTGGTTTAGCAAAAGGTAACTTTATGCGTAAAAATAAATATCTTGCAAAGTTGCTTCAGGAAAAAGGCATCGACAACGAAGAGACTTGGAGAACGATCATGCTAAATCATGGTTCTGTACAGCATTTGACCGAACTTACCGATGAGGAAAAAGCAGTTTTCAAAACATTTAGAGAGATTTCTCCTATGGAAATTATTTCTCAGGCGGCGCAAAGACAGCAATATATCGATCAGGCGCAGTCGCTGAACTTACAAATTCCATCGACAATGCCAGTGAAAGACGTAAATTATCTTTACATTGAAGCTTGGAAAAAAGGGGTGAAAACTTTGTATTACCAAAGAAGTTCCTCTGTTTCCAAGGAAATGATGGTGAACTTTGTGACTTGTAGTTCTTGCGAAGCGTAAACTAAAATAATCAACACAAAAAAACCGCAGAAATTTCTGCGGCTTTTTTTTTACTATACAATGTGTTCTTAAAATTCAGTTTTTACTTCAGCCATTTCTGGAATATGGAGGGATATTCTAAATTCTTTATTCAAATTTTCAATGAAGTAGGCTGATAAAAGAGGGGCAGACGGCTCAATTTTTTGATGTACAAAAAAATACAGTTTCTCCAGGCCTTCTTTTTTCCAAGTTTTAATGCGTTCCAACCAATCATCAAGCCGGTGGTAATCAATCGTTGTATTTGCACTGACGAATCGAACAAATGCTACCGGAGTCGTCAATCTCATATGAAGCATATCTCTTCTTCCCGCAGTATCTACGATAATATTGGTGATTTTGTATTCCTCGAAAAGATCGTAAATATTATTTAAAGCAACTTCATTGCGGAACCACTCGTCATTTCTGAGTTCTATGGCAAGCGGAAGTTCTCTGGGCCAATCTTTCACGAATTTTTCGAGCCTGTCGTAATCTTTCGGTTTGAAATTATCATGAAGTTGAAGGAAAGCCATCCCTAATTTTTCATCAAAATTTATAACAGAAGTAGCAAACTGAGTAACTGCATCAGTAATATTTATTAACCTTCGATAATGCGAAACGGTATTGGTGATCTTCGGGAAAAATTTAAAATCAGCAGGCGTCTTCTCTTTCCAAGTCTGTACTTGCTCCGGACTTGGCATTCTGTAAAACGTGGCGTTCAGCTCTATTGAATTAAATTGAGTCGCATAATACGTGAGTTCATCCTTAATGCCTTTCGGATAAAATCCTTTCATATTGGTTTTGTTCCATTGTGCAGCACCAACATAAATTTCCAGGTTTTTTGATGAGGTTTTCCGCAAGATTTGCGCGGTTTTAGGATGATCTTTTGGCAAAGAAAAATCTATAGTGGTCGGGTCATCAACTTTTCCAAAATTCATAATTTTAAAACTAAAATATTAAGGTAAATTTACTTAAAATGTACGTCAAGTATCCTTATATTTAAAGTAATATAAAAAAAGACTCACATTTGCAGATTATTTTTCTGCGGAAGTGAGTCTTTTTTTGCGAGATTGAAATTAAGCTAAAAACTCAATTTCTTTGTCGGTAAATTTATTCTTATCAACCAGTTTGTTGATCGTTTTAATCATTTTTTTACGAAGTTTTGCAATTTTTCTCACATTTTTATCCTCGCTGTAATCGAAAATATTGTCTTCAAAAGAAAAGGTATCTCCTTTTTTGAATGAGATATTATTTTCTTTCATTTCTTTCAAAAGCATAAGATTAGTCATTGTTTCCAGAGCTACATACTCGGAAATTGCAAGTTCTTTAAGTAAAACAAGAAGCTGTTTTTTATATTTTTTTTTCGTTTTCATAGTAAAATTTTATAGCATTGCAAGATACGGATTTTCGCTGAGAATCTCTGTGTTTCAAACCTATTCGGTGGCATTTTTCGATATCCCACGGCGTAAAATTTATTATCTTTGTAATTCCGATGGATAAAAACGAACTTTTATCGCTGATTATTTTAGCGAAAAACAAAAACCAAAAATCGCAAACCAAACTCATCAATCATTTTTGGGTGGATGTTTTCAGTTTTGTGATGAAAAAAGTTCAGGATGAAAATGTTGCTGATGAGATTACCGTTTCTGTATTCTCTAAAGTTTTAGCAAAATTAGATCTTTACGATCCCAATTTTCAGTTTAAAACGTGGATTTTGACTATTGCCCAAAATACAGTAATCGATTACTGGCGCAAGAAAAACCGCGAAAACGAAGATTCTACCGACAACTTTGATGATTTCAAAAACCAGTTTGCGCGTTCGCCGGAAGAACTTTTAATTTCAGAAGAAGATCAAAAGCAAATTTTAACCATTATCGAAAGTCTAGATTTTAACTATCAGGAAATCATAAAATTGAGATTTTTCGAGGAGAAAAGTATTAAGGAAATTGCCGACGAACTCGGTCTCACCATTGCAAATACGAAAGTGAGAATCATGCGCGCTAAAAAAGTTCTCTCGGAATTATTGAAAAACAATGAGTTTGAGGATTGATGAAACCAATTTCTTAATTCGTAAATTTGTGCTTTATTTTAGAGAAAAAGATGAACGAAACCACAATAGAAAGTCCAAGCCAAAAACCCAAATGGATTCGCGTAAAACTTCCGACCGGGAAAAACTACCGCGAACTTCGCAGTTTGGTAGATAAATATAAACTCAACACCATTTGCCAAAGCGGAAGCTGTCCTAATATGGGCGAATGTTGGGGTGATGGTACCGCCACATTCATGATTTTAGGGAATATTTGTACCAGAAGTTGCGGATTTTGTGGTGTGAAAACCGGAAAACCACTGGAAGTAAATTGGGATGAACCTGAAAAAGTAGCCCGATCTATCAAATTGATGAAAATAAAACATGCCGTACTCACATCTGTTGATCGGGATGATCTGAAAGATATGGGTTCTATTCTTTGGGGAGAAACGGTAAACGCGGTGCGAAGAATTTCACCGGGAACTACGATGGAAACTTTAATCCCGGATTTTCAAGGAATCACCAAACATATCGACCGATTGGTTGATGTAGCTCCTGAAGTGATCTCCCACAACATGGAAACGGTAAAAAGATTGACGCGAGAAGTGAGAATTCAAGCAAAATACGAAAGAAGTTTGGAAGTTCTGCGTTACTTGAAAGAAGCTGGACAAAACCGTACCAAAACAGGATTAATGCTCGGATTAGGCGAAGAAAGAGACGAGGTTTTCCAAACCATTGAAGATATCAGAAATGCAAATGTGGATGTAATAACCATCGGGCAATACCTGCAACCGACCAAAAAACATTTGCCTGTGAAAAAGTTCATTACTCCGGAAGAATTTGACGAATTTGGTAATTTCGCGAAAAGTTTAGGCTTCCGTCATGTTGAAAGTTCGCCTTTGGTGAGAAGTTCGTACCACGCTGAAAAGCATATTCATTAAAGTATTTTTAAATATTTAATAAAAAAAAGCCCGGCTCAAGTATATTTGAACCGGGTTATTTTTATGAATAAAATTATTATCCCTTAAAATATTTTCTTAGTTTCCACGCCATTTTTTCATGTTGTTGCATAAGGCCGGTTAAGAAATCGGAAGTACCTTTGTCTTTATATTTCTCCTCCGTATCATCAACATGTTTACGCAAAGCTTTCACAATAGTTTCGTGATCGGCTACCAATTCCTTGATCATTTCTTGGTTGGTCGGGATTTTCCCTGGATTTTCAATTAAAAGAGATAGTTCTGCAAATTCAGAAGTTGTTCCTACTGCAACTCCACCTAAAGTGCTGATTCTTTCCGCAACTTCGTCAATCGCTTCAGCAACTGCATCATACTGTTCTTCGAATAATTTGTGCAACTCCATGAAATTATCTCCTGAAAGATTCCAATGGAATTTTCTTAACTTGATGTAAAGCACGTTTCCATCGGCCAATACGTGGTTTAGAAGATCGTTTACTGAAGTTAAATTTTTGTCTGTAATTCCTAAGTCTGGTTTCATAATAATATTTTTTTAATGTTATTGAATGATATTTGAATTTGAAATGCATCGAGCAAGAAAACGTTCGATGCGGTGTTCATTACATTACAATTTTTAAACCAATGAAGGTGTAGAAAGCGTGTTTCAATGTTAATGTTTTCTTAAATCTATTAGAAATGGAAAATTCATTTCGATAATAATTTTTAAAAAATTAAGGCTCAAATTTTGATACGTTTTGAAAAAAAAATAAATTGATGGACCTGAAATCGAATGAACCTTTTTGGTTGGTAAAAAACGGGATTTTAAATTCTTACCCTTCCTTGAAATCTGATGAACATTGTGATGTGCTAATCGTAGGAGGCGGAATTACCGGAAGTTTGATGGCGCACCAAATGATTGCAGACGGTTACAAAACAATCCTCATCGATAAACGTGAAATTGCAAACGGAAGCACTTCTGCAACCACTTCGATGTTGCAATATGAAATCGATATTCCGCTTTACGAATTATCGGAAATGATTGGAAAAGATGGCGCGGTGAAAAGTTATCAAGCTTGTTCAGAATCGATTGATATCCTGGAAAACCTTTCGAAAAAAATAAAATCAAAAGCTGGTTTTCAAAGAAAAAAATCGCTGTATTTCGCTTCTAAAAAGAAAGATGTAGAATGGCTAAAAAAGGAATTCGACGCGAGAAATTCTGCCGGTTTTAATGTAAAATGGATTGATTCTGATGAAATCCAAAAAAAATATGGACTGAAGAATACTTTTGGCGGCATTTTATCAGATAAAGGTGCGAGTATTGATGCATTCATTTTAGCGCACGAACTTCTGGCTTTTAACCTTAAAAAAGGACTCAAAATTTACGATAGAACCGAATTGAAATCCGTGAAATATCATGAGGGATTTAATGAAGTGATGACCAGTAATGAAGTGAAAATTAAAACTAAGAAGATTATTTATTGCAACGGTTATGAAAGTAAAAATTTAATAAAAGAAAATTTCGTACAATTGAAAAGCACTTTCGCAGCAGTTTCGGAAATTGATAAGGAAAACATCAAAAATTTAAACAAAACACTCTTCTGGAATACCGATGAGCCCTATCTTTATATGAGAACAACCGACGATGGGAGATTACTGATCGGTGGCGGAGATGAAGATTTTCAGGATCCAGAAAAACGCGATAGAATGATCGGAAAAAAAGAAAAAGAAATTCTGCAAACCTTGAAAAAATTACTTCCGGAACATCAGTTTTACACCGATTTCACTTGGGCCGGAACTTTCGGTGAAACCAAAGACGGACTTCCGTACATCGGGAAACACAAAAAATTCAGGAATTCTTATTTTGTATTAGGTTTTGGGGGCAACGGAATTACTTTTTCGGTTACCGGAATGGCGATGGTGTCTGCATTTATGAAGAATAAAAAACATCCGCTCACCGAGTTTTTTAAATTTGGAAGATAAAATTTTCAATCGCAACGCAAAATAGAAATTAAATACTATTTGATGCGGCAGTGTTCCTTTCAATTTTATTAAATTTACATCTCAAACCTTTATATGAAAGCAGTTCTCATCACCATTGGCGACGAAATTTTGTCCGGAAATACCGTAGATACCAACTCCAATTATATCGCAGCTCAACTTAAAAGTATTGGAATTGCAGTTCGACAGATTTTTACAATTTCAGATGATGTTGAAACCATTAAAACAACTTTGAAATCGGCTTTTGAAATTGGAACTCTCGTGATTACAACCGGTGGTTTGGGTCCGACCAAAGATGATAAAACCAAAAACGCTTTTGCAGAATTTTTTGAAGATGAATTGAAATTGGATGAAGAAACTTTCGAGCATCTTCGAAAATTATTGATTAAAAGAAAACGCGAACATTTGCTGGAAATCAATAAAAATCAAGCAGTCATCCTTTCGAAAGCACATATTTTTCAAAATGAAAATGGAACAGCACCTTGCCAAATGATTGAAAAAAATGGTAAAATATCGATCTGTCTTCCCGGTGTTCCGTATGAGGTAAAACCTTTGATTCAAAACAAAATTATTCCGTATCTGAAAGGACGATTTTCCTTAAATTTTATCGCTACACGAATTATTTCTGTAGTCAATTTTCCTGAAAGTTTGCTCGCGCATACGATTGAAAATTGGGAATTGGCGCTTCCTGAAAATATTACTTTGTCGTATTTACCAATCGGAAATCGAGTGAAATTGAGATTAACTGGAGTTGGAGATGATTTGAAAGTAGTTGGAAATCAATTAGAAGGTGAAATTGAAAAACTTCGACCAATTATTGAAGAAAAAGTGATTTCGTGGAACGGAAATGAAATTCAAGAAATTTTAAAAGAAATTTTAACCGAAAAAAAACTCACTATTTCAACGGCCGAAAGTTGCACCGGTGGCGAACTTGCACGATTGATTACTTCGGTTTCCGGAAGTTCAAAATATTATCAAGGCGGAATAATTCCGTATGATTATCATCAAAAAATAAAAATTCTTGGCGTTTCGGCTGAAACAATTTCAACGAAAACGGTAGTTTCTCAAGAAGTCGCTCAAGAAATGAGTTTGGGTTGCCAAAAATTGTTCGGAACCGATATTTCGTTGACTACAACAGGCGTTTCCGGACCCAATTCGGACGAGTTTAATAATGAAATTGGTGTTATTTTTTATTCGATTCGGGTGGGGGATTTTGAGCAATCTAATCGACTTTTTCTTCCTCATTTAGAACGAAATGATTTTGCGAATTTTGTTTCTCAGCGTATTTTGCAGGATTTAGTCGAGATTTTGGTGAAAAAAAATAGCTGATTATTTTAAAGGTTAAGAAGAAATAAAACAATAGAGAAAACGTTTACTTAAAAGAAAAAATCAATATCATTATGAAGAAAGTATTAGGAAGTTTTTTGATTCTGGCATTTCAGTTATCATTTGCGCAATCGGTTAGAAATGTGGGTTCATTTACCTCGTTGAAGGTTTATAATAAGCTCAATGTAACACTTATTGAATCCAACGAAAACAAAGTAGAAACCGTATCGGAAGATGCAGATGTAGAAACCATTAACAAAAATGGCGAACTGAAAATAAAATTATCGCCAGCAAAAATCCTTCAAGGCGGAACAATTTCAGTAAAAGTATATTACCAAAAAATCAATGATATCCAGGCAAGTCAGGGTTCATCGATTACTTCAACAGATGAAATGGAAACCAGCATGCTTTCACTAACTTCCAATGAGGGTTCGAAAATCGACCTGAACGTAGATGCAGAAAAATTGAATGTGAAAACAAACTCCGGCGGAGAGGTCAAAATTTCTGGAAAAGCCGATAATCAGGATGTTGTAGTGAATTCAGGAGGGAAATATCACGGACAAAATGCAGTTTCGAAAAACACCAGTGTTACTGCGAATGCAGGTGGCTTTGCTGAAGTGAATGTTAAAGATTCGGTAAAAGCAACCACTCGCGCAGGTGGAATCATTGATATTTACGGAGATCCCGATGATCGAAAAGTAAAGAACGTGATTGGCGGAAAAATAAATTTCAAATAAAACCAAAAACCATTCTTTTTCAAGGATGGTTTTTTTAATGAAAAATTTGTAACATTTAAAATTTCTTTCAGACTAAACAATAAATCATATTTCATCAATGAAAAAAATCAACATAACCGTGCTTGCTTTTGCAGGAATCATCGCATTACATTCATGCACCGCAAAAAATGGAGCTACTACAACTCCAGAAACACCAATTACACCAACGGAAACAGTGAAGGAAAATCCTGAAAGAGGTTTGGATCTCAGCACAATGGATAAATCTGTTCATCCGCAAGATGATTTCTACAATTTCGTCAACGGAACTTGGATGAAAACAGCGGTAATTCCTTCGGATAAATCCACGTGGGGAAGCTTCAACAAGCTCGCTGAAGATACCGACAATAACTCCATGACGATCCTCAATTCACTTCTTACCGAGAAATTTGCAGAAGGAAGCGAAGGAAAAAAAATCCAAGATTTGTATGGAACCTATATGAATATGGATAAGCGAAATGCAGACGGAATTAATCCCATCAAAGGAGATTTGGCGAAAATTGATGGAATAAAATCCATTTCGGATCTTCAGGATTATCTGATTGGAGCAACTAAAAATGGAGAAAATCCTTTCTACGGTTGGGGAATTGATGCGGATTTGAAAGATTCTAAAATGAACGCTGGCTATCTAGGAAACGCTAACCTGGGAATGGGCCGCGATTATTACCAAAAAGACAATCCGAAAAACGCTGAGGCATTGGCAGAATATACCAAGTATGTCGCTTCAATGTTAGATGTCTTGGGATACAAAAATTCAGCAGCGAGTGCGCAGAATATCGTGAAGTTCGAGAAAAGTATTGCAAAAACATATCTTACCAATGAGCAAATTCGCGATGCTACTTTGCAATACAATCCGAAAACAATGAATGAACTTTCAGCTTTGGTGAAGAATGTAAACCTTTCCAAATACCTTGCTGCAGTTGGCGTAAAAGCGGATAAAGTAATTGTTGGCGAATTGAATTATTACAAAAATTTAGATCAATTCATTAACCAAAAAAATCTTCCTTTGATTAAGGATTATATGAAATTTCACCTGCTTTCTGGCAGCGCATCTTATCTTTCTAAAAGTTTAGATGAGCAGAAATTCAACTTTTACGGAAAATATTTGAGAGGTCAGCAAGAGCAAAGAGCTCAGAATAAAAGAGGTTTCGAGTTGATCAACGGAGTTTTGGGTGAAGCCTTCGGAAAATTATATGTTGAAAAATATTTCCCAGCTGAAGCGAAATCACAAATGGTGGAGTTGATTGGTTATCTGAAGAAAAGTTTCGCGGCACACATCAATAATTTATCATGGATGTCGCTGGTGACCAAAGAAAAAGCGATGAAAAAGCTTAACACATTCACCGTGAAAGTGGCTTATCCAGACAAGTGGAAAGATTATTCTAAACTTCAGTTTGAATCTGCTGAAAACGGCGGAACGCTGTACAAAAACCTTCAGAATTATACCGCTTGGCAATATCAAAAAGATTTGGATAAAATCGGAAAGCCGGTTGATAGAACAGAATGGGGAATGTCACCACAAACAGTAAACGCTTACTATAACCCGCTAAACAACGAAATCGTTTTTCCGGCGGCTATTTTGCAACCTCCGTTCTTTAATCCAGAAGCTGATGCAGCGATTAATTTTGGTGGAATTGGTGCCGTAATTGGCCACGAAATGACTCACGGTTTTGATGATTCCGGAGCGCAATTCGATGCAGAGGGAAATCTTGTTGATTGGTGGACTGCAGAAGATAAAGCCAACTTCGAGAAAGCCACAAAATCCCTCGCAGCACAATACGACAGCTATGAACCAGTGAAGGGAACGCATGTAAATGGAACCTTCACTAATGGTGAAAATATCGCAGATTTGGGAGGAGTAAATATTTCGTACGATGCATTGCAAATGTACCTCAAAGACCACGGAAATCCTGGTTTAATCAGCGGTTACACGCAAGATCAGCGTTTCTTCATGAGTTGGGCAACCGTGTGGAGAACTCTACAAAAAGAAGCGGCATTAATCAACCAAATTAAAACCAACGAACATGCACCGGGACTTTACCGCGCATTTGGACCTTTGGTAAATACCGACGCTTTCTACAAAGCATTTGATGTGAAAGAAGGCGACAAACATTACAAAAAACCGGAAGAAAGAATTAAAATCTGGTAAAATACGATTCGAAAATATTGTAAACAAATCACCTTGAGAAATTCTCCGGGTGATTTTTTATTTGCAGGGTTTAAAATATATTCTTATTTTTAGACAAAGAGGTAACATATCGCTTTGCGAAGCGACTATTTAATGATCAATTCTAAATTTTATCTAATGAAAAAAATTTCAATAAGCATTCTTGCATTTTCAGGAATCGTTTTTCTCAATTCATGTTCGAGTAAGAATACAGCACAAGTGACTACGACTGCACCTGAAACGCAAACCACACCAGCAATTGCCAAGGAAGAAGGTCTTAACCTTTCATATATGGACACCTCAGTGCGTCCACAAGACGATTTCTTTAATTATGTAAACGGAAACTGGATGAAAACTGCGGAAATTCCGTCAGACAAATCGAGTTGGGGAAGTTTTAATGCACTTCGTGAAGATGTGGATGTTGCTTCTTTGGAAATTTTAAATAAAATTTTATCCGATAATTTTGCTCAAGGTTCTGAAGGTCAGAAAATCCAAGCACTTTACGGAACTTTCATGGATTGGGATAAAAGAAATGCGGATGGAATCAACCCTATCAAATCAGATTTGGCTAAAATTGATCAAATCAAAACGATTGCAGAATTGCAGAAATATTTAATTGATGCCACAAAAACCGGAGATAACCCTTTTTATGCTTGGCGCGTAGGTTCTGATATGAAAAACTCTAAGATGAATGCGGTTTATTTTGGAGGACCTAGTTTGGGATTAGGAAGAGATTATTATCAAAAAGAAAATGAAGCCAACACGAAAACTTTAAATGAATATAAAAATTATGTGGCTCAACTGTTCACTGTTTTAGGCGACACAAAAGCTGATCAAACCGCTCAACGAGTAGTTGCTTTCGAAAAACGTCTTGCGAATGATCTTTTGACAAACGAGCAAAACCGGGATGCAAATTTGCGCTATAACCCGAAAACAGTAGCAGAACTTCCTGGATTAGTGAAAAATATCGATCTGAAAGGATATCTTTCTGCGGCAGGAGTGAAGACCGATAAAGTAATCGTAAGTGAATTGAAATATTATCAAAACATGGATTCTTGGATGAATGCGCGCACATTGCCTTTAATTAAAGAATACATGAAAGCTAGAATGATTGCCGGAAACGCAACCAATCTTGATAAAAAGTTGGATGATATCAATTTCAATTTCTACTCCAAATATCTTCAAGGGCAAAAAGAACAGCGCTCGATGGATAAAAGAGCTTTAAGTGTGGTGAACGGAACTTTGGGCGAAGCTTTTGGTAAACTTTACGTAGAAAAATATTTCCCAGCTGGTGCGAAAGAACAGATGGAAACTTATATCGATTACCTGAAAAAATCTTTCAAACAGCATATCGATAATCTCGATTGGATGTCGGATGTTACAAAAACAAAAGCGCAGGAAAAGCTCGCGAAATTCAGTGTCAAAATTGCTTATCCTGATCAGTGGAAAGATTATTCTAAACTGCAGCTCACCGCTCCAAAAGATGGCGGAACATACTACGGGAACCTGATGAAAGTAAGCGAATGGCAATATGCGAAAAACTTGGGCAAAGTAGGAAAACCTGTTGATAAAACAGAATGGGGAATGTCGCCTCAAACGGTAAATGCCTATTACAGCGGATCCAACAACGAAATCGTTTTCCCTGCAGCTATTTTGCAACCGCCATTTTTCAACTTCAAAGCTGATCCCGCGGTAAATTTCGGTGGAATTGGCGCAGTAATCGGGCACGAAATTTCACATGGTTTCGATGATTCTGGTTCGCGATTTGACGGTGATGGAAACCTCAACAACTGGTGGACGGAAGCTGACAGAAAAAATTTCGATGCGAAAGTGGGAGCATTGGCCGCTCAATATGATCAATATGAGCCAGTAAAAGGCAGCTTCGTGAATGGAAAATTCACCAGTGGCGAAAATATCGGTGATTTGGGTGGAGTAGCAGTAGCTTACACCGCGTTGCAAATGTATTTGAAGGATCATGGAAATCCAGGTTTAATCAGTGGTTTCAATCAAGATCAACGATTTTTCATGAGTTGGGCTACAGTTTGGCGCACGAAATCTACTGAGCAATATATGACCAACCAGGTGAAAACCGATCCGCATTCGCCGGGATATTTCAGAAGTTTCGGGCCGCTTGTCAACCAAGATGCTTTCTACAAAGCATTTGACGTAAAACCAGGCGATAAACTCTATAAAGCTCCAGAAGAAAGAATTAAAATCTGGTAATCACAAGAAATCACCCAATTATTTGGGTGATTTTTTTTAGTAAAACTTGGAAAAATAAATTTTCGATATATCATTAATTTGCTATTTTTGTTGAAATTTATATAATCAATGGAATTCCTTTCAGTAATAGAATTACCCAATTTTGCAGATCCTCAAATCTGGATCAGTTTGCTTACACTTACCTTCCTCGAAATTGTTTTGGGAGTAGACAATATTATCTTTATTTCAATTATTTCCGACAAATTGCCAAAAGAAAAACAGCGTTTTGCCAGAAATCTCGGTTTGGCATTTGCGATGATTTTCCGTGTCGCACTTTTGTTGATGATCAACTGGATTATCGGTTTAAAAGAAGCGGTTATCACACTACCGTGGTTCAATGAACCCGGCTTGGAATTGCCACTTTCTCTAAGTTGGAAAGATATCATCCTTCTTGCCGGAGGTATTTTCCTTATCGGAAAAAGTACTTTCGAAATTCACGGAAAAATGCAGGGGCACGATGATGCTCCAAAACCAAAATCCGGCGCGTCCACACTGATGGCGATGGTGGTTTTTCAAATTATCCTGATTGATATGGTATTCTCTCTGGATTCTATTCTTACTGCTATTGGTTTGGTTGATAGTGTTTTACTGATGATTATTGCGGTAATTGTTTCCATCGGAATTATGATGGCTTTTGCAGGACCAATTTCTGCCATCATCAATAAATATCCGAGTTTACAGATGTTAGCGCTTTCTTTCTTGGTCGTAATCGGCGTGATGTTGGTTGCGGAAGGAATTCATCAGCATGTAAGTAAAAATATCATCTATTCATGTCTGGCGTTTAGCTTAGCGGTAGAGATGCTCAACATCAAATTCCGGAACAATCAGAAGAAGAAATACCTGAAACTAAACCCGGATTTAAACAAAGATTTAAGTTTAAAAGAAGAAAACGAATAATAAAAAAGAGTGATTTTGTTCACTCTTTTTTTGTTTACAATATCAAGGTTTCCCAAGCTTTTTGAATGTTGTTTTGCTGCAGCAATTGTTGAGCTTCTTGATGCAGATTTTCATTATCTGTAAAATTTCCTTCCGGCAATTTTTCAATGTTAGCAAGCATTCCCAAATCATTTCCCGTGAAAATTTTGCTGTATTTGATTTGGTTCGGCAATAAATCAAAACCGATTCCTTTGGTTACCAATGGTTTCGGAACTTCAAACAAATTGTTTTGATTGTTTCTGGCGTACCAATTTCCTCCTAATCTCGCCACCAAATCGAGTTTTATTTGGTCTAAACTCCCTTCATCATTCAAGTATTTTTCGTGAAGATGAATTTTTATGATTTCGCAAATTACCAAATTTCCTGCGCCGCCTGCAGTTCCTAATTGTTTTATTTCTAATACTTTACATTCGAAATTTACAGGACAATCTTCGATAAGTTTTGGTCGGATTAATTCTGCATCTTTCATCGTAAGACCGGATTTCACAAACTCATTTACGCCCTTTTCGTACTCGGTGGAAGCAAGTGAAATTTGTTGTACAATTGGATGATTCACAATGCCAATCACGACTTCCGGAATTTCCAAAACGTTTTCTAAAGTATGTTTGGTGGTATTGTCCCGAACTCTTCGCGCAGGAGAAAAAATCACCACCGGTGGATTGGAACTGAAAAGATTAAAAAAACTGAATGGGCTTAAATTCACATTTCCTTCTGCGTCAATAGTAGATGCAAGGGCAATTGGTCGTGGTGCAATTGCCGTCTGTAGAAGGGTTTGCAATTGAAGATTGTTTAAATCCTTTGGTGAAATTGTTTTCATGATGAAAATGAATTGAAAGAATTATTTAGCTGGCAATATTTTCCCTGAAACTTCACCAAAACCTACACGAACTCCGTCTTTTTCAGCAAAACCACGCATGATGATGGTATCGTTGTCCTCAATAAATTTTCTTTCCTGTCCATTATTTAATTGGATTGGATTTTGCCCTCTCCACGTGAGTTCGAGCATGGAACCAAAAGATTTTGGATCTTCTCCCGAAATCGTTCCGGATGCATAAAGATCGCCCACTTCCACATTGCAACCATTTATCGTATGATGGGCCAATTGCTGCAACATATTCCAGTACATGAATTTGTAATTGCTTTGCGAGATGAGGTTTTCCGTACCGTTTTCGGGTTGCAAATAAACTTCAAGATTGATATCGTAATTTTGTTCTCCTGAAGATTTTAAATAATCCAAAACTTCAGGCTCTTGTTTCGGAGATGAAGTTCGGAAGGGGGTTAAAGCTTCCATTGTTACTACCCAAGGTGAAATAGAACTTCCGAAATTTTTCCCTAAAAATGGTCCAAGCGGAACATATTCCCAACTTTGAATATCTCGCGCCGACCAGTCGTTGAAAAGCACCATTCCGAAAATAGCGTTTTCAGCTTCCGAAGTGGAAATACTTTCGCCCATTTCGGTATGTTTATTGACCACAAAAGCCATTTCCAGTTCGAAATCGAGCTGTTTTGATGGCCCGAAAATCGGTTTTTCAGAATCCGCAGGTTTCGTTTGACCTTTCGGCCGAATAATTTCTGTTCCGGAAACTACGATGGATGAAGCGCGACCGTGATATCCTACCGGAAGATGCTTCCAGTTCGGAAGCAAGGCATTTGCAGGATCGCGGAACATTTTTCCTACATTGGTTGCGTGTTCGATACTGCTGTAGAAATCGGTATAATTGGGGATATGAAGCGGCATCATCATTTTCACTTGATCTAAACTGAAAAAACAATCTTCTTTAGTTCTTTCATCATGAGCGATTTTAGAATCTTCGAGCAGAAGTTCTTGGATTTTAAGCCTCACCGCATTGGTAACCGGTTTGCCAAGTTCGACGAATTCGTTTAAAGTATAAGCTTCAAAAACATTTTCATTAAGACCTTCGATTTCATCAAAAAAACCGTAGTCGTAGAGCGTCGCCAAATCGATTAAGATATCTCCAATTCGTGTACAACAGGCAATATATTCTTTATCGAAAGCCGCAACTCCGAACGGTATATTATAGATTGAAAAATCTGAGTTTTGTTCGTAATTTACAAAAGACTTCATTTTGTTTTTATTTTTTAAAAAGAAGGTTCAAGGGTAAAAATGCGCTTTTATCTTGAACCTTTTGTATGTTTAAATTTATTTTTGATTGATGGCAGATTCCTCTATCCATCTTTCCTTGGTGTTAATGTCGATCAGGTAAAGGAATTTTTTTTGTTTCGTCATGAGCAAAGTTTTCGTCACTGGCAACGGAATGTTGATGCCTTCGAGTTTGTCGGCTCGCATCGAAATCAAATTGGATTTCGGACGAACGATATCGCCGGAAAAAACATTGGACGAAGATTTTCCCGTTTTTTTGTCATCAAACATCTCCACATAAATCAACAGATTTCCTTTAATGATGATGAAACTCCGTTCGGTATGATCCTCAAAATCCTTTATCAAAACAAATTTTCTGTTATCAATGTCCACGTCGGAAAGATTTTGATTGATTCCGCGTTTTTCTTCCAATCTTTGGATAATTGCATTGATCGTGCTGTATTGAGCATTCAACGCAAGTGTGGAAAAACAGAAAACGATGCTGAAAATTAATTTTTTCATGAATGATTTTAAATGATGTGAACGAAACTAAACCATGCTGAGCTCGCTGTTATAAGTTCCCGCGGCGTTCTTGTTCTTTTTCTAATGCCTCGAATAACGCTTTGAAATTTCCTGCACCAAAACTTTGCGCGCCGTGTCTTTCGATGATTTCATAGAATAGAGTAGGGCGATCTTCTACTGGCTTTGTGAAAATTTGCAGCAAATAACCTTCTTCATCACAGTCGATCAAAATTCCCAAATCTTCCAATTTTTTAAGGTCTTCATCGATTTGCCCGACTCTTTGGGGAACCATTTCGTAGTAAGCGTTTGGCGGTGCCGGAAGAAATTCTATTCCCCGTGCTTTCAATTCGGTTACGGTTTTGATGATGTCTTTGGTGGCAACTGCGATATGTTGTACGCCTTCACCTTCGTAGAAATCGAGATATTCTTCAACCTGAGATTTCTTTTTACCTTCCGCAGGTTCGTTGATCGGGAATTTTGCGTAGCCATTTCCATTGCTCATTACTTTGGACATCAGCGCAGAATATTCTGTGTTTATTTGCTTGTCGTCAAAACTTAAGATATTCACAAATCCCATTACTTTTTCGTACCATTCAACTGTAGGAATCATTCGGTCCCATCCTACATTTCCTACACAATGATCCACATACAATAGCCCAACTTCCGATGGATTATAATCGCTTTCCCATTTTTGATAACCCGGCATGAAATCTCCGGAATAATTTTTTCTTTCAATAAACATATGAACGGTTTCGCCATACGTGTAAATTCCCGACATTCGTACTTCGCCGTGTTCATCGGTAATGGTAGTTGGTTCCATATAAGGTTTTCCGCCACGTTTGGTGGTTTCTTCGAAAGCGGCATAAGCGTCATCAACCCAAAGTGCCAAAATTTTCACTCCATCGCCATGTTTTTTTTGATGCTCGCAAATCGGGGAGTCAGAATTTAAACCAGAGGTTAAAACCAAACGAATTTTTCCTTGTTGCACTACATATGAAGCGCGGTCTCTAACGCCCGTTTCCGGTCCTGCGTAAGCTACTGATTGAAATCCGAAAGCTGTTTTGTAGAAATGGGCTGCTTGTTTTGCATTTCCAACATAAAATTCGATATAATCAGTACCATTAATTGGTAAAAAATTTTCTGCCTGTGCTATTTTTTCGGCGAAAGTAAGTGTTGACATTTTATTCTTTTTTTAGATATGCCAATTTACAAAATTTTTAGGATAGCCGAAATTACATTTTCCAGGGATGCATTTTAATTATAATTACACGATAAAAAAATACCCGTAGAAAGAAAATGCCCCAAAATGTTATAAACTCTTGGGGCATTTTTTATTTTTGATTAAATCTTTCAAAAGTTGCTTTTTCGAGCATTTCCCGATCATCAGGATGGGAAATTTCGATTAGGGCTTTTGCTCTCTGTTTTAAATTTTTTCCGTACAGGTAAGCGGTCCCGAATTCAGTTACTACATAGTGGATATGACCTCTAGTGGTTACCACGCCAGCTCCTGGTTTTAGGAAAGGTACAATTCGTGGAACTCCTTTTTTCGTTCTTGATGAAATTGCGATAATAGGTTTTCCTCCTTCGGAAAGTGCTGCGCCACGCATGAAATCCATTTGGCCACCAATTCCGCTGAACTGGTAGGTTCCGATAGAATCTGCGCAAACCTGTCCTGTAAGATCGATCTCAATTGCCGAGTTGATAGCCACCATTTTTTTGTTTTTCATAATATTGATCGGATAATTCACATGTTCCACATCCATGAAAGCAAATGAAGGATTATCATCAATATAATCATACAATTTCTTGGTTCCGAAGGCAAAACTGGTGATGGTTCTGTTCAGGTGAGTTCCTTTATATTTGTTATTTACAATGTCTTTTGCTACCAGATCTACAATGCCATCGCTGATCATTTCGGTATGAATTCCTAAATCTTTGTGATTGTTCAGGCATTTTAAGACCGCATCCGGAATGGTGCCGATTCCCATCTGTAATGTGGATCTGTCATCAATTAGTTCTGCCACGTTTTTGCCGATTAGCAATTCTTCTTCGCCTACTTTTGCGCCATAATCTACGGTTAAAAGTTCCTCTTCGTGCCACACCATTTTATGTATTTTAGAAACGTGAATCATTCCATCGCCATGCGTTCTCGGCATTTTTGGATTCACCTGCGCAATAATTGTTTTTGCAGTATCTACCGCGCTTCTTGCGACATCTACCGAGGTTCCTAAGGTACAATATCCGTGTTGATCTGGTGGCGAAACGGTAATCATCGCAACATCAATTGGTAAGTGGCCGTTTTTGAATAGCAATGGAATTTCACTTAAAAAAACAGGAACGAAATCTCCGTGATCAGAATTTACGGCATCGCGAACCGGCGTGGAAACAAATAATGAATTAACGAAAAAATGATCTTTATATTGAGGTTTTGCAATTTCTACATTTCCCTGTTGGGTAATCGATACAAATTCTACATTAGAAAGTCGTGGCGATTGTTTTGCAAGTTCATTAATTAAAAAATTTGGAGTACATGCACTACCGTGCGAAAAAATCCTATCTCCGCTTTTAATGAGAGATACCGCTTCTTCTGCGCTTACATATTGAATCATATTTCAGTTGTTTGATTTATCAAATTTACTATATTCTGTTAAGAGCCGAAATGAGGAATCTCAGCTTTTGAGGAAAATATCACTAATTTCTGTCATGTTTCAGGAAGAAGAATCATTATTCCTGAGATCGATCTGCTAAATAATTATCTGAATTTTCGAGCCAGGAAGTTGCATACGAAGGATCTTCCACTTTCATTGCTTCTTCGGTAAGTTTTAGCGGGCGGAATGGATCAACCATGACAGCGTATTCTTCGGTAAATTTTTTGCCAATGCTGCGTTCCATCGCTCCCGGGTGCGGGCCATGTACAATTCCTCCCGGATGTAGGGTAAAATCCATTAAATCGATATGATTTCTGCTCATGAAATCGCCTTCGGTATAAAAAAGAACTTCGTCCGAATCAATATTTGAGTGGTTATAAGGAGCCGGAATTGCAAGTGGATGATAATCATACATTCTTGCTACAAAAGAACAAACTACGAAGTTGTGCGCCTCGAAAGTTTGATGAATTGGCGGTGGTAGATGAACTCGACCGGTTATAGGTTCGAAATTTTTGATATTGAATTTAAAAGGGTAAAAAAATCCGTCCCAACCAACCACATCGAAAGGGTGGCTCGCGTATACGAAATCCCAAATTTGGTTTTCTTTTTTTACTTTAATCGTGAATTCACCTTTTTCATCTTTGGGCTCTATAAAAGTTGGCGCAATGATATCTCTTTCGCAAAACGGAGAATGTTCCAGAAGTTGTCCAAACTCATTTCGATAGCGTTTTGGGGTGTAGATAGGAGAGTGCGCTTCAATGAAGAATAATACATTGTTTTCGGTTTCAAATTCGATTTGATAGATGGTGCCCCGAGGAATGATAAGGTAATCGCCCACGGAAAATTCTAGATTTCCTAGAAAAGTTTTCAACGTTCCGTTACCTTCGTGAATAAAGAGTAACTCGTCGCATTCCGCATTTTTGTAGAAATATTCGGTGGATTTTCTCGGTTTTGCCAATCCCATTTTCAGATCATTGTTCAGCAAAAGTACTTTTCGGCTATCGATAAAGTCGTTTTCTGAAGTAATATTCATCCCTTTGAGCATTCTGGGAGTCACATTTTTTTCAACTGCAATTTTCGGCGTCACATCTTTAGGTTCGCTGATGGATTTGATTTGCGTTGGACGATGGATATGATAAAGTAGGGATGAAATTCCGTGAAAACCTTCGGTACCAAACAATTGTTCGTAATAAAATTGGTCTTTTTCAGACTTGAAAATGGTGTGTCTTTTCAGAGGTATTTTTCCGGAATGGTGGTATCTCATTTTATTTACTTTTTAATTATCGTAAATTTAATGAAATTTTCCTGATCTTGAGGGAATGGATATATCTGGTTTAATTTCAGATATTTAATGGTGGAAAATCAAAAGAAAAAGGAGTTGGATATTTATTCAAAAGTCATCATCGGCTCATAAAAATCTTCCTCCATTACGCCGAATTGCTGACAAAGAAGCTGAATACCATTGATGTTTTTTAGAAGATCTTCCTCTTTTGAAATTAAAGGGATATTTCCCATATCCGTATGCAGGATAAAATTATCGCCGGCTTTACTGATTTCGGTAGGTAAAAAAGGAAGTTTACGAAAATAATTTTCTGCCTTTTCTATAAGTATTTCTTTATTTTCAGGATAAATCAAAACTCCGCCCGCCGTAATGTTTTCCGATATCTGAGGTAAATGATCGGCACTAATTTCTTCCGAAATTAAAATAATATTGGGTCCAAAGTCGATCGCCTTTTGTGCATCATCTGTTTCTAAAATTACAAAATCGTTGTTCGAAACTCGGTTTTCGCCATTCCTTAGAAAAAAATCATATTCTTTTCCTGAAAAATCAAGTGCATGAGAAACCATTTTGGCAATAGAAAACTGAGATGTATAAAGTACTACACGAGTTTTGCTTGTAGAATATTGCAAGATTTCTGAAAAGGTCATGGTCTTTGATCGAAAAGTTATGAAGTAGCGTTGATTTTATTTTTGATGATTTCCTGAAAAACCGAAGTTATATTGTTCCAACGGTTTTTGTCACCTTCCATAATCATCGATGCATCGGATTTGCTTCCCGACTGGTTCCCGATTTTTACATTAATGCTTGTCGAAATATTGTCGTAAACTTTTTGATAATCTTCGCGAATCATTCGGAAATTGTTTTGCGAAAGTGCATTTTCAATTTTTTTGCGCTCCTCGGATGTAATTTTGAAATCTTTTTTGAATTTCTTGCCCTGTCCTTCGAAAGAATAATGCGCATTATTCCCTTTGATTAAAAGGTTTTCGTAGATCGGAGCAAAACCACCGCTTCGGGAATAGCTGTAATCGAAATCAGAATATTTCTTCTGCGAATTACAGGCAGCTAAAATTACAAATATGAATAATGCAATAATTTTTTTCATTAAGAAAATTTTTAAGATTTTACAATAGCTTTTTGAGCTTTCAAGGTTTCATCATATTCATGTAGAACGTTGAAATCTTCGGTCTGTTCGATGGCGACCATTATTTTATTCAGAATGGTTTGTGCATCATCATTATCATAATCAATATCTAAAGGCTTCTTAAATTCCATGGTAGGTTTTACACCTGTTACTTTTACGCGCAAACCTTTTTTATCGAAAGCTCTTCTAAAACCATTAATTTTAATAGGAATCACGATTGGTCTTTGGTTTTTTACCAGCTTAGCAGTTCCTTTTCTTCCCTGCGCGAAAGCCGAGGTTGTTCCTTGTGGGAAAGTGATTACCCATCCGTTATCCAATGCTTTCATGATATTTTCAACCTCGGTTAAATCTACCATTCGATTCACATTTTGCCCCTCTGCGCGCCAAGTTCTTTTTACGGTCACAGCACCTGCAAGTTTGAAGATCTTGGTCATCAAGCCTTTATTCATTGTTTCTTCAGCAGCTACATAATAAAAATCTACTTTCGGATTCAGCAGGTAAACAGGATTTTTAATGGAATTAAGGTAACCATTGTTTACCGCGCAAAAAGCATGATACATCGCTGCTACATCTGCAAAATACGTTTGGTGATTAGAAACGAAAAGAACATTGGAATCCGGAAGATTTACCAAATTTTCGGTTCCGGAAATTTTAAGTTTATTAAAACCATTAAATCTTCTGTAAGACACGATCCCCAGAATGAAAATGATGAGTCTTTTTAGGAAATACAGATTACCAAATGAATCCGTGAAAATATTTTTCTTCGCCATTATCAGTTTATCATAATCTGCGAATTTACAAATTTTTCATTAATGTACTGAATTCGCTTAAAATCATTGAAGTCGCTCCCCAAATAATGTATCCGTTGAAGTTGATCACCGGAACTTCCATCCCTCTGGAGCTTGGCAAAACCATCATTTCCGGGCGATCAGAAAGCGAGAGGATAGAGGAAATCGGAAACTCAATTAACTCGACCGCTTCGCTCTTTTGTAAAATAAATTCCGGGTTTTTCTTAGTATAGGAGATAAATGGTCTTACATAAAAGTTGCTTGGCGGAATGTAGATAGGCGACATTTCCCGAATAATACGGATGTAATGTTCTTCAATTCCCATTTCTTCGGAGGTTTCGCGTTTTGCGGTTGCTTCAAAATTAAGATCGTTTTCTTCTTTTTTTCCACCCGGAAGTGAAATTTGGCCACTATGACGGTCGTTTTGGTTCGTGCTCCGCACCATCAATGGGAAATACCATTCATTATTTTTCAGGTATAGAACAATATTTACCGCCGCAAATTTTGGGTTCCTGGCAAGAATTTCGTCATAAGAAAATAGGGGGCGATATGGCGGCGAATAAATTGCGTGGGCATTTTCGCCTGAAAGTTCCGCGGTTTGTATTTTTTTTACTAAATCTCGTCCATATATTTCCATATCCCAAATATAGGAAATTGAGGAGGGAATTTGTTTTAAATAGATGTTAAAATTGAGTTGTTTTCAAAGGATTTGTTATCATTAAATCAAAAAAAACTCCCGAAAATTTTCGAGAGTTTTGAATTTTTTTTAAAAAAAAGGGATTTTTTGAGTTTGAAATTTTTAATTCGAATAACTCATTAATTCTTCTTTTTTCGAGTTGATCAGCTTATATTCCAAGTATTTAAAGGAATCTCTTGGGATGATGGTGACCCACTTTTTGTACCTTAAAAACCACTTCATTTGGGTGCTTATTAAACCTTTCGTAAGAAATGCTTCCACAAATGGGTGAACGTGTAGGAAGATTTTGCCTTTTTCCTTCTGGATGATGTTTCGAATGACTTCTTCCATGCGTTCTACCACAACGATTGGGGCCAAGATTTCGCCATCAATATTTGGGTTTTCTTCTTTGGTTTCTATTTGTTTTTCGGGCCGCGTTCTCTGTCGCGTAATTTGGATGAGTCCGAATTTGCTTGGTGGTAAAATTTTGTGGCGCGCTTTATCGCGGCTCATTTCAGTTTTCAGGTGTTCGTATAAATCTTTTCGGTGGTCGGCGTTGATCATGTCGATAAAATCCACCACGATAATTCCTCCCATATCACGAAGTCTGAGTTGGCGAGCAATCTCTGTAGCGGCCATTTTGTTCACAGTCAATGCGTGTTCTTTGCTAGCTGAATTTCCAGATGAAATGTTGTTTCCGGAGTTTACGTCGATCACATGTAGAGCTTCGGTGTGTTCGATGACCAAATAGGCGCCTTTAGAACTTGGAATGTTTACGTGCTTACCGAAACTTTGTTTCAATTGTTTTTCTACGTTGTAATATTCCATCAGCGGAATTGGTTTGTCGTAGAATTGTACGATATTTTTCCTTTCCGGAGCGATAACTTCGAGGTAAGCTTCCATATCGCTCACCATTTGCTCGTCATCACAAATAATAGAAACGAAATCTGCATTGAAATTGTCGCGAAGAATCGCGGACGCTTTATCTTCTTCACTTAAAATCTTGCTTGGAACTTTGTTTTTTTGTAGATTTTTGAAGGTTGTTTCCCATTTCTGCACCAATTGATTCATGTCATTGTGCAGTTCAGCTACTTTTTTACCTTCAGCTACGGTTCTGATGATTACTCCGAATCCTTCTGGTTTAATGCTTTCAATTAACGTTCGTAAGCGTTCTCTTTCTTCAGCATTGCTGATTTTTTTGGAAATTGAAACACTTTTATCGAAAGGAATGAGGACTAGAAATCTTCCTGTCAAAGAAATTTGGGTTGAAATTCTAGGGCCTTTTGTGGAAATCGGTTCTTTAGTGATTTGCAAGATTACGCTATCGTCTTTGGCGAGGACTTTGTCTATTGCACCGTTTTTGTTGATTTCCGGTTGAATTTCGAAGTTTTTCAGCGAAGAGTTTTGCTGTTTTTTAGCGAGCGTGTCTTTAAGAAATTTTTTATACGTGAGAAATTGCGGTCCCAAATCCTGATAATGCAAGAAAGCATCTTTTTCGTAACCGATGCTTACAAAAGCAGCGTTGAGGTTGGGAGCCAGTTTTTTTACCTTACCAATAAATAAATCCCCAACTACGAAGTCGCTTTTGTCTTCCTGCTCGTGTAATTCGAACAGCCGACCGTCTTCGAGTAGGGCGATTTTGGAGTTCTCATCTTCATGTGAAATAATCAGTTCTTTCTTCATTGTTGAGTTAAGGAATTAAAAAATTTAGAGGGATAGTCAATAAAGATTTCTGGATTTTATGGCTATTTTTAAAAATTATTTAATTGTTTTTTTATTGCTTGATGATGTTTTATCTGTGTAAAGGATATTTATAAAAGATTGCTTCATGAGATATTCTTGTGAGAAAAATGATCAGTGATTTTAGATCTTTCAAATTCTAGATAAAACAAAAATATAGTTGGTGAGGTTTTATGAATATAAAAACACCAACTATATTGTTATATTGTAAATTGCGAAGAGATTATTTTTTCTTGTGTCTGTTCGCTCTTCTTCTTTTCTTTCTTTTGTGAGTTGCAACCTTGTGTCTCTTTCTTTTCTTTCCGCTTGGCATAATTTATAAATTTTTAATTTGTAACTTATCTTTTTGTTCAGTTTATTATTTAATTACTACTTTGGTTTTCACCTTCTCAACGAAAGTCTTTGATGGTTTGAAAGCCGGGATATTGTGAGCTGGGATTTCAATTGCTGTGTTCTTAGAAATGTTTCTACCCGTTTTTGCTGCTCTGGTTTTAATTACAAATGATCCGAATCCTCTTAAATAAACATTGTCGCCATTATACATTGAAGTTCTGATTTCCTGCATGAACGCCTCTACAACTTTCTGTGTCTCATTCTTTTCAGTTCCCAATTTATTTGAGATGGTGTTCACCAATTCTGCCTTTGTCATTTCCTTTATTTATTTATATTTTTGGTGTGCAAATATAAGAACATTTTTTGAAAACAAAAAAACAAAATGCTGATTTTCTTCACGTTGGTGAAAAACTATTGGCTTGGTACAGAACTCACGGAAGAGACTTGCCTTTTCGATCAACAAATGATCCCTACAAAATTTGGATCTGCGAAATTATTTTTCAGCAAACCAGAATTGAACAAGGTCTTAACCATTATCATAATTTCATCAGGAGATTTCCTGATGTAGCAACCTTAGCAAATGCAGATTCAGACGAGGTTATGCTCTATTGGAAGGGACTTGGTTATTATTCCCGCGCAATTAATCTTCATAAAGCGGCACAACAAATTATCGAAAATTATCAAGGGATATTTCCTAAAAATTATGATGATATTTTACAATTAAAAGGGATCGGAAAATATACAGCCGCAGCGATTTCCAGTATATGTTTTGGGGCAAAGATTCCGGCGGTTGATGGTAATTTTTATCGGGTATTGTCGCGGGTTTTTGCGGATGATTTTGATGTGTCGAATTCCAGCGCATTTAAATATTTCTCTGAATTGGCGTTGCGTATGATGCCTGAGAAACATGCTGGCCATTTCAACGAAGCGATGATGGATTTAGGTTCGGAAATTTGCAAACCTCGAAATCCTAAATGTGAAATTTGCCCTTTAAATAAAGATTGTTTGGCATTTGAATTAGGAAAAATTCAGGACTTTCCGGTGAAATCGAAGAAGGTGAAACCACAGGATTTAGAACTTACTTATTATTTTGTTCAGTTCGGTGATTTGTTTTTAATTAAACAAAGAAAAGAAGATTTTATATGGAAAAAATTGTATGAATTTCCAGTTGAGATTCCCGAGTCTTTTTCAAGATATGTGGTATCAATGAAGACGGTTTTGCACAAACTCACTCATAAAAATTTAACCATACATATATATAAGGTCAATTTACCGACGAAAAAATTATTGAACGATTTTGCTAAAGAATACGATTATAGCATTGAAAATATAGAAGGTTCTTCCAAGAAATCTTTCCCAAAACCGCTGGAAAATTATTTAAAAAATATTGAATAACAGAGGTTTAACTTTTATAATTAAATGAAATCTAAAAACAAAAGTTGTACGAAAAAACAACTTTTGATCTGACTTAGGAATCTCATAGAATTGAATGATTGATACCACAAAACCGGGATTCCTAAGTCTATTTCTTTTGAAAATCTCCATGAAAAATTAGCTAAGAATTAGTGTTGGGAAATCTGCTTCGCAATCTCAAATCTAATTTGTACTTTTGCGCAATGTTTAAAAAACTCATTTTCACTTTTTTAGGATTTGTTTTGGTTTCCTGTAGTCCAGAAACGCAGCCGAAACCTTCCGGTGAACTCCGTTTGGAATATCCGCAACCCAAATATCAGGCGTTTTCTTCGCCATGTAATTTTACTTTTGAATATTCGGATTTTGCTAAAATTGAAAATGCCAAGAATGCTTGTTGGTATTACATTTATTACCCAAAAATGAAAGCCAAAGTATTCATTACTTATTTTCCGATAAACAACGATTTTGCGCTTCATATCAAAGAATCCGAGAAAATGGTTTATGAACATACAATCAAAGCCAGCTCCATTGATACAAAATCTTTCAGTTATCCGGAACGCAAAGTTTTCGGGAATTTCTATGAACTGAAAGGTCCAACAGCATCAAATCTCCAGTTTTTTGTCACCGATTCCACAAGGCATTACGTAACCGCAAATTTATATTTTAACTCTCGCCCAAAACCAGATTCATTGGCACCGGCGGTAGAATATATTAAAAAAGATTTGCTGCATTTAATCGATACTTTTCAGTGGAAATAATCAGTAGAAAGAATAACAAAAACATAAATTTTAATTAAATAAAACTTTATAAATGAAACTTTTAGTCGTAGGATCAGTCGCTTTTGATGCCATTGAAACGCCATTCGGAAAAACAGATAAAATTTTAGGCGGAGCCGCAACGTACATTGGTATTGCAGCTTCAATTTTGAAGGTAAAATCAGGAATAGTTTCGGTTGTAGGAGGCGATTTTCCTCAAACCGACTTAGATATGTTGAGCGGAAGAGGTGTAAATATCGAAGGCATCGAAGTTGTAAAAGACGGAAAGACGTTCTTCTGGAGCGGAAAATACCACAATGATCTTAATTCCAGAGATACATTAGCAACGGAAGTGAATGTTTTAGAAAACTTTGATCCAAAAATTCCTGATTCCATGCAGGATTCCGAGATTTTACTTTTAGGAAACCTTCATCCTGGAGTGCAACTTTCTGTGCTGGAAAAAATGAACAAACGTCCAAAATTAGTGATTCTCGACACCATGAATTTCTGGATGGATTCCGCTTGGGATGTGTTGATGGAAATGATTGCTAAAACCGATGTAATTACTATTAATGATGAAGAAGCGCGCCAACTTTCCGGAGAATACTCTTTGGTAAAAGCAGCGAAAAAAATCCATACCATGGGGCCGAAATTCGTGATTATTAAAAAAGGAGAGCACGGTGCATTGCTCTTCCACGACGGTAAAATCTTCGCCATTCCTGCGCTTCCTTTGGAAGAAGTTTTCGATCCAACCGGAGCCGGAGATACTTTTGCTGGTGGTTTCGCTTCTTATCTTGCCAAAAAAGAAGATTTCAGTTTCGATACAATGAAATCAGCGTTGATGGTAGGTTCGGCAATGGCATCTTTCACTGTTGAAAAATTCGGAACCCAAAGATTACAGGAAGTTACAGAAGTTGAGATGATGAACAGAATTCAGGAGTTCAAGGAATTAACGACTTTTGAAGTAGAGGTATAAATTATTTCGAAAAACACAGGAACTTTTAATTAAAATAAAATCTTCACCACAAGAAGACCGTAGTATGAAAAAAATAGTTGCTTTCATGATGTTGGCAGGTTTGGGAAACACCCTTTCTGCGCAGTATATGATTATCGGAAAAGATAGCATTTCGCTTGCCGATTTCAAAAAGGAGTTCCAATATGGTTTGCAAAATGCAGGCATCACCAAAACCATTAAAGCAACAGAAGATTTTATTCTTCTGCAACAGTTTGCTGCCCAAAAAAAGGTGGATACAACAGCATCTTTCCGCGAAAAAATGATGGATAAAGAAGGTGAACTGCGCTCGAAATTTTTCTATCCTAAAAATGTGATAGATCCGGTTTTGAACCAATATATGAAAGACAGCCAAACCGAGAAATTGGTCCAAATTTTCATGGTGCAAAAAGCGGAAGGCGATAAAAATAATTATCAACAGATTTACGATGACGTGAAATCCGGGAAGATGACCATGGAAGATGCGATTTCCAAATACACGAAAAACGGGCCGCAGGGGATTTACATTAAACCGGGAAGTGTGGATAACAGTTTGTATTCTGAATTAAAGGTTTTGCCGAATAATTCATTTACCAAATTGCAAAATACTCCAAATTATGTAGCTTTTGCTAAAGTCCAAAATTCTAGACCTAGTTTGGGATATATGATTTTCGGAACGATTTCTTATCCTAAAAATGCCGAGTCCGAAGCGATGAAAACCAAAATTTACAGCGATTTGAAAGCCGGAAAGAGTTTTCAGGAAGTTGCTAAATTGTACGGAGCCAACGAGCATGAAAAGGAAAATGGTGGAGTAGTGATGGGTTCACCAACGCTTCCAGATGATGTGTATGAAGCTTTTAAAGGAAAGAAATCCGGGTATTATTTGCCGGAACCAATTCTTTTCGGGGAAAATTATTTTGTTTTTAATCTTTATAATGTTGAACCTTATATTTTGACAGATAAAAACCGAGAATTTTTCTTAAAAGATATGAACAGCGCATTCTATGGCGAAAATCTTCAGGATAAAATGCTTGCTTTCGTAAAATCCGATCCATCCTACAAGGAATTTCCAGAATTTCAGACCGTGAAGAAATCTTACCAAGCGTTCAACGCGGCGAAAGATAATACGGTTCTTTATCAGTACAAAAAGTATAAAACTACCGTAGGTGATCTTAAAAAATTAATTGCTGATAAAAAAAGCGAAGCAGAAAAACTATCTCCGGAATTGTGGGCAGAAGCTTTGAAAGGTGTTAATGAGCAAGATGTGATGAGGTTTTACAGCGAGGATTTCACCAATCAAAAAGAGATTAAAAAAGAACTTACCGATTTCAGAAAAGGTTTGTTTTCAGATTATATTTTTTCAAAATATCTTAACGAAGAAATTGCAAAACATCCGGAATGGCTGACTGATTATTATAACAAAAACAAATCGAAATACTTTTGGGGTAACCGAGCAGAAGGTAGAGTTGCCATTATTGCTGATGAAAAACTCAACAGCGAAATTCAAAAGGAAATCAAGAATCCTAAAAACTGGGAAAACTTGAAAGCAAAATATTACGGTAAACTCACTGATAAAAAGCAAATCCTCGTACATTTCGAAAAAGGAGAAATGTCGGAAGATGCAGATGTTTTTACCAAATATAAAGTTCCTTTCAAAACAGGTGTTCATCAAACTAAAATGGAAGAAAGATCGCTGGTTATCGCCATCGACCAAATTCTTCCCCCAACCCAAATGACGCAGGAAGAAGCTAAAGAATTGCTAAAAGATGCGGTAACTGAAGTGAAACTTGCCGAAATTATCGCTCAGCAAAAAGCAAACACTAATATTGTGATTCAGCCCGAGTTCATGAAAGATTTGGAAAAGAATTTTAAGAAATAATTATAATAAAAAATGCAGTTTATCTCGTTTAGAATGATAATTTTGCACATTGTTAAAAAATGAATATGAACAAGAAAATAAAATTTGCGCTTCTTTTTACCATGATTTTTGCCTTTTTTGGGGTGAAATTAAATGCACAATTACAATCCGGAGCTTTGGTGGATGGTATTGCAGTGGTTGTAGGAAACGAAATTATTTTGGAATCGGATATAGAGGATCAAGCGAATTATGCTAAACAACAAGGTGCGCAAGTTTCCGATCGTTGCGAATTTGTAGAAAGCATCATCAGCAATAAATTGATGATTTATGAAGCCAAAAGAGATACCTTGATCGAAAACAGATCCGCAGCCATCAAAGAAGCGGCTAATCAAAAATACGAGCAGATTCTAGGTCAGTTTCCCGATGAAAAAACCATGTTGGCGACTTATAAATTCCGTACAGGCTATGAGATGAAAACCGCCATTGAAAAGATTGATACCGATAACTATTACGGGCAAATGAAATATGGTAGAATTACCGAAAAAGCCGACGTAACTCCGAACGAAGTAACCGATTTTTTCAATATGTACAAATTTCAACTTCCGGAAGTAAAAGATGAAGTAAGTTTGTCACAAATTGCAATGTATCCGAAGCTTACAGACGCACATAAAGATGAAATTATCGCTAAACTCAATAAAATAAAACAAGACATTCTTGCCGGAGAATCTTTCGAAAATCAAGCGAGAATTTACTCCGAAGATCCGGGTTCCGCAGCGAACGGAGGTTTGTATAAAAATATTTCTAAGGGGAAAATGGTGAAGCCTTTCGAAGCTGCTGCGCTTAATCTGCAGGAAGGTGAAATTTCCGATCCCGTAGAATCGGAATTCGGATATCACTTAATCCAGTTAGTGAAAAAGAGCGGTAAAAACTACGATGCAAGACACATTTTATTGAAAGCTGAACCTAATGATGCAGAAATTGAAACGGCAAAAAAAGAACTCGATAGCATAAGAACTTTAATTTTAAATGGCAGACTTACCTTTAAAGAAGCAGCTTATCGGTTTTCTGATGACAAGAAAACAAAGTTCAATGCCGGTATTATCACGGGAGAAGATGGATCCGACAAAATCGAAAAATTGAATCTTGCTCCGTCTATCTCTTATCAAATTGCTGGTTTAAATAAAGGTGATATTACTGATGTTTTTCAAGATACCTTGCAACAAGATAAAAAAGTAGTAAGTATTGTGAAAGTTGACGAAATCATCGCAGCTCACCAACTGGACCTGGTGACCGATTACGACAGAATTAAGCAAATGGCGCTAAATAAAAAGAAAAACGAGATGGTTGAAAAATGGGTGAAAGAAAAATTACCAGATGTATTTATTTCCATCAACAATCGATATAAAGATTGTACTTTCAAAACCGATTGGCGCAAAGCTGAAGCCAAATAAACATAAAATCTCTGCAATTGCGGAGATTTTTTTTGAAATATAAAAGGTTTCAAGCTTCTCAGATTTTTTTTAAATTTACATCATGAGCAATTTTATTCACTTCGGAATCGCCGAGAAAATGTATAGCGAAAACCAAAACAAAATCACAGAATTATTTCAAATTAAATATCCCATCATTCAAGGTGGAATGATATGGCATTCCGGGTGGCGTTTGGCATCTGCGGTCTCCAATAACGGTGGTTTGGGACTTATTGGTTCCGCAAGCATGTATCCCGATATTTTACGCGAAAACATCAGGAAATGTAAGGCTGCGACGGATAAGCCTTTTGGGGTAAATGTGGCATTGCTCTATCCAAATTTAGAAGAAATCATCAATATTATCTTAGAAGAAAACGTGAAGATTGTGTTCACTTCTGCCGGAAATCCTAAAGTTTATACAGAAACTTTACAAAAAGAAGGCATAAAAGTGGCGCACGTAGTTTCCTCCACAAAATTTGCAATCAAATGTGAAGAAGCAGGTGTTGATGCCATTGTAGCCGAAGGTTTCGAAGCCGGAGGGCACAACGGAAGAGATGAAACAACTACATTTTGCCTCATCCCAAATGTGAGAAAACATATCACAAAACCGCTGATTGCCGCCGGTGGAATTGCTTTGGGTTCTCAGATGAAAGCCGCGATGATTCTTGGTGCCGATGGTGTTCAGATTGGTTCCCGTTTTGCAGCGACCGAAGAAGCGAGCTCTCATGATCATTTTAAAAATAAAATTATTTCTTTAGGGGAAGGAGACACTCAA
Organism: Chryseobacterium senegalense; assembly: GCA_001403755.1. Classification (GTDB taxonomy): domain Bacteria; phylum Bacteroidota; class Bacteroidia; order Flavobacteriales; family Weeksellaceae; genus Kaistella; species Kaistella senegalense. The sequence goes on from CYUH01000015.1 coordinate 582,851, forward strand.
CTTACCTTGAAAGAATTAGCACCCGTTCGACTGATTAAAAATAAATTTTTCTACGAACTAGAAGAACTTTACGAGAAAGGCAGAGATGCGGAAGCATTAAAGAATACTCTCGGCAGAGCGCGCGCAAAACGCGGCATGTTCGAAGGTGATTTAGAAGATGGTGAACTCGAAATTGGGCAGGTTTCCGCGTTAATTGATGAGATATTGCCGGTAGAAAAGGTATTTGAAAACCTTTTGAAAGAATATAGGGAAGCAAAAGCTTTTGAACTTTAACAAGAAAAAAATACCGCGTCGTAAAAGATGCGGTATTTTTATTTAGTTGGCTTTTGCCAATGCTTTCTCCTGTTGTTTTTTGGCGTGTCGTTCTTCGTATTTTTTCATAAAATAACCGATTGCAATTGGCGCAACCCACATCAGGATTTTTCTTAAAAGTGCTGGATTCATAATAATAATTTTTTATGACTTAGCACTTTCAAGAATTACGCCAAACATATTCCAGATTAGTTCTTTTCAGCCAGTGCCTCGCCCTCGAAAGCAATTCCGTCCCATCCATATTGCATAAAGTTGCGGATGTTCTGGTGGTCGCTGCCTTCAGGATTTTGCAGCACATCCGTTCTGTAGAAATCCCCGAACAGCGCCAGCGTTTCCTCTTCGTTCAGCCCCTTCAGCTTTGCAAAACTGAAAACCTTACACGAGCCGTTATTTTCCCCCGCTTCATTCACCGCAGTTCCGTTTCTGAATTTCGTCGGCACGAAATCGAAATGTTCGTCAATATAGGCAATCACTTCCTTAAAGTTGATGGTGGTAGGGGAGGTTTTGAGTTGGTCTAAGATCATGTTTAAATTTTTTCAAAAATACTATAAATGACGAGTATGCAAAATAAATTGACGGTAAATGATTTTCAAAAAGTTTGTATTTAAAAAGATAAATACAATAAAACTCTTTACGTATATTTGAAAATAACCTGTTAAGTAAAAAAAATGATTCAAGATGCGCCCCATTTTATAGTAGCTAAGGACTTAAGTTTTGCGGGAATTTTACATGATATTAAGAAGTCTCCTACAAGTTTTTCGCCAATTTTTGAATGCTTCACTAATGCTTTAGAATCAATCAAGACTAAAAAAAAGGATGACAATGACTTTGGTACTGGCAAAATTATTATCTCCATTCATGCTAATGAATTAACGGACAAAAGCAATGAATTTCGGTCGCTCGATATGTATGATAATGGTATTGGTTTTAATGACGAAGAGTTTAAGAGATTTAACACATTTAAAGATAATTCCAAAGGATATAAAAATCTTGGATCTGGTCGAATTCAGTTTGTGCATTTCTTTGACAGAACAATCATTGAAAGTGTTTATAATCAAGATAAGGAGTTTTATAAAAGACAATTCGTAGTATCAAAAAGTAAAATATTTTTAAATAATAATGCAATAGTAAAACAAAATTTCTGCGTTAAAGCAAATGAGAATGAAACTTATACAAAAGTTTCTTTTGCTAGTCTACTAGAACAAAGTCCAAAGTACAATTCACTAGACGATAAAATACTAAAGGAAGAGTTACTTAAAAGGTATTTACACTATTTTTGTTTTAATTCCGATGAAATACCTGAAATAGTTATTGAATTTTATCTCGGTAGTGTTTTGCAGTCTAAATCCACCATTTCTAAAATTGATATTCCGCTGTATGATAAAAAGCAAGATTTCAAAGTATACTATAGCAAGACTAGCGATGATGCTGATAACATAATACAGTCCGATAGAGCTGAATCTTTTTTACTAACAACTTTTAAGGTCCAGAAGAACCTATTAGAGTTTAACGATTTAAAACTAATTTCGAAAGGAGAAGTTGTCGAAGACACAAAAATCAATTTAACTGGAATTTCTAAAAACGATAATCTTGACGGAAACAAATATCTTGTTTTAGTTTCTGGAAATTTCATTGATGAGAAAGATACTAACATTCGTGGCGAGCTAGAAATCCCCACAAAAAACTCCAGCAGGGCTTTTAATGCATTTAATTCAGAAGTGATATTTTTGGAAGATATTGAATTACAGGCCAATGATCAACTAAAAAATCTATATCCTGAAATTGAAAAAATTATTGAAAGGCATGAGAATGAGTTGGAACAATTGAAGGAAATGTTCCTTATAGGAGATGATGAAGATATCGAAATTTCCTTTAATGATGACGACAAACGAATACTAGAAAAATTTTATGAAGCGCAAGCTAAAAAAGAGGCTAAGCTTGACGCAACTATTAAAAAGTCAATGGACCGGTTAGATGATTTAGATACAACATCTTTAGATTATGAAACTGAGTTAGAAAGAGAAATAAGGAAAATCGTCAGAATTTTACCGGAACAAAATAAACGAACATTGAGTCACTATGTTGCAAGAAGAAAATTAGTTCTTGAATTATTTTCTAAAATAATTGATAAAAAACTTAAAGTTCAAAATGATGGATCTAGAGAGAAGGATGAAGCACTAATCCACAATCTATTATTTACTCAAAAATCCACAAATACTTACGGAAGTGATTTGTGGATTCTAAACGAGGAATTTATTTATTTTAAAGGTAGTTCCGAGTTTTTTCTAAAAGATATGGAATTGAATGGAAAAAAAATTTTCCGACATGAATTTGAAGAAGAGGAAGATAGATATCTGAATTCCTTAGGACAAAGAAGATTAAATAAAAGACCTGATGTCTTACTATTTCCGGAAGAAGGGAAATGTATGATCATTGAATTTAAAGCTCCAGGAGTAAATGCGTCTGAACATCTTACTCAAATTAATCAATATGCGTCATTGATAAGAAATTTTACACACAGTGAATTTAAGATTAAAACATTTTATGGATATCTAATCGGAGAAGGTATTGAAAAAAGAGATGTACAAGGAAATGTGTCTACATTTGAGCACTCTCCCAACTTTGACTATTTGTATAGTCCTTCTCAAAAGGTGATAGGGTTTGACGATAACGAAGATAGTTCAATTTACACTGAAGTTTTAAAATATTCATCCTTATTAAAGAGAGCTGAATTAAGGAATAAAGTGTTTGTTGAAAAACTTGGATTGAAATAATAATAAAAATATGAAAGTAGAAGATTTTTTTTACGACAGTGTTTATTTAGATATGTTTGTACTAAAACCTTTGTGGATTGCTAGAGGTACTTGGGATTTATCTTGGGATAATAACACTAAAAGGTATAAGGTGGAGGAAGATAGTTTTGGCAATGAAATTAATGCATTAATAACTGAACTTGAAAAAATTAATCCACCAGATAACTATCATGACAATGAAGATGCTCTTGCTCATTATGTTAAAGAAAAATTAAATTGGGGAATACGTAAGATTAATAAAAGGTGGACTGGATCTGATTATAAAGTAATTCTGGAACAAGGAGGGTTCGGTGATATTGATGAACAGGATTTGGTATTAGCAGCTAGTGGCAGAATACATGCAGCAATAAACTATGGGCAACAGCATTTTGATGAAATGGAAGAAGGTCACATGATAATTTTATCTAATATTTTGTCAATTATTTTATTTCACAGATATTGTTGTTAAAACTTTAATTCATCAAAACTCTCCCGCTCCCGCGGGATTCCATCGCGTGGCGTCTAAAAAACTCAACCTCCGAAGGCCACACTTCGGAGGTTTCTTTTTGCGCTGTCAAATCCTACCACAACCTTCAGAAATTCTTCCGCAACCCCCAGAAATCCTCCCGCAACCCCAAAAAATCCTCCCGCAACTGCAGGAAACGGTTCCGCAAGTGCAGGAAATCATTCCGCAACTGCAGGAAACGAGTCCACAAGTGCAGGAAATGGTTCCAAAAGTGTTAGAAATGGTTCCGCAAGTGCAGGAAATGATAAAACAACATTGCGGAATGATTTCTGTAATTGATAATTTGTTTATTCATTAATTTATTTGTTATATTTACAATTAAATACAAATAAAAATGGAAAATCCTGAAAACACAAATCCGCCCAGCGGTAAATCTCCGAGAAACCAATATGTTTCCGGAGAACAGTTGATTGCGAAAATGAAAGTCGCTTTTACCAACGCCAAACAACCCGAAATTTTAGCAGAACTTGCCACGGTAGGCATTACCGAAACCCAGCTGGATGCTCACCTGGCCGATATCACCAACCTGGAACAGCTGAGCCAGCAACAGATTCAGGAATACGGGGAGCAATTTGCCGCGACCGATTTGTTTAACGAGAAGAAAGCAGCGATCGATACCACCTTTGCCCGCCACCGTAATCTGGCGAAAATTATTTTCAAAGGCGACCGCCAGGCCAATACAACGCTGGGTATAGATGATGGCCGCAAACAGGCGTATGCGGCGTGGTATCAGCAGGTCAATAATTTCTATTCTCAGATTTTAGCGAATCCGGATTTCAAAACCAAAGCCGCCACAGTGAATATTGACGATGCCGCAATTGCTGCGCAGCAAGCCGCGTTGCAGGAAGTTTCGGCGTTGAAAGAATCTCAGAAAAAAGAACTCGGCGAGGCGCAGAGAGCTACCGATACCCGCGATACCGCTTTGGATCTGCTTTATCCAAAATATACGCAGCTCGTAGCTTTTGCCAAGGTGCTTTTCCCCGACGATCAAACGCTGGAAAAACTCGGCATTATCGTAAAAAGGGAAAACATTTTCTAATCATCAATGATACATTGATCGTATAAAACAAAAAAACCACCGAAATTTTCGGTGGTTTTTTGATTATAGATCTGTATGATTAGAATCCTTCCGGCTTCTGATCTTCAGTGTTTTCACTTTCATTCAATGGCTTAAAGGTGTCTTCACCGGCAGGTCTTTCGTTTTGTCGGCCACCATTTTGTGGTCTGTCGTTGCCTGGTCTGTGGTTTCCACCCTCTCTTCTGTCGTTTCTTGGGCCACGGTTGTCGCGGTTGTCGCCTTCACCTTCTTTACGTTCCGGTCTTGGAGGTCTTGGCAAAAGTACTTTTCTTGAAAGCTTCATCTTCTTACGGTCGTCGTAACCCATGAATTTTACTTCTACTTCGTCACCTTCTTTGTACGGAACTTTGTCTAAACGAGCCCATTCGATTTCGGAAATGTGCAATAAACCTTCGGTTCCTTTAGCAATCGCTACGAAAGCTCCGAAATCCATTACTTTCACTACTTTTCCTTTGTAAACTTCACCTACAACCGGCACAAAAGTAATTTCGTTGATAGCAGCAATCGTCGCATTGATATTCTCTCTGCTTACACCAGAAATTTCAATTCTTCCAATTTCACCGATTTCTTCAATGGCGATAACGGTATCGAAATCTTTCTGCATCTGTTGAATGATTTTTCCACCAGGTCCGATTACAGCACCGATAAATTCTTTCGGAATTTCCAATACTTCCATTTTCGGAGCGTGTGGTTTCACATCAGCTCTTGGTTTATCGATGGTTTTTAAGATTTCTCCTAGAATATGAAGTCTTCCTTCTCTCGCTTGGTTTAGAGCGGTTTCCATGATGTCCATTGTTAAACCTTGGATTTTAATGTCCATTTGGCAAGCGGTAATTCCGTCAGCAGTTCCGGTAACTTTGAAATCCATGTCACCCAAGTGATCTTCATCTCCTAAGATATCAGAAAGTACCGTGAATTTGCCTGATTTAGGATCGGTAATTAATCCCATTGCGATTCCGGAAACCGGTTTTGAAATTTGTACACCGGCATCCATTAAAGCTAACGTTCCGGCACAAACTGTTGCCATGGAAGAAGAACCATTGGATTCTAGAATATCGGAAACAATACGGATGGTATACGGATTTTCTTTAGGAATCATATTTGCCAAGGCTCTTTGAGCAAGATTTCCGTGACCAACCTCTCTTCTTGAAGTTCCTCTCAAAGGTCTTGCTTCACCTGTTGAAAATGGTGGGAAGTTATAGTGCAAGAAGAATTTTTCGTCGTAATTGATCGCAACAGAATCTACCATGTTGGCATCTTTTACAGAACCTAAAGTAACCGCTGTTAAAGATTGCGTTTCCCCTCTGGTAAAGATTGCCGAACCGTGAGCTCCTGGTAAATAATCGATTTCAGACCAAATCGGACGGATCGTTTTCGGATCTCTACCATCCAATCTGATTCCTTCGTTGAGGATCATTTGGCGCATGGCCTCTTTTTCTACATCGTGGAAGTAAACTTTCGCAAAAGGTTTTACAGTTTCTAGTTCTTCCTCAGAGTATTGTGATAAAAATTCATCCAGAACTGCTTTGAAGTTTTCACCTCTTTCTTCTTTAGCAGAAGGTGTTTTAGCTACAGCATATACTTTGTCGTAAGTTTCTTTCCAAACTTTTTCACGAATCTCTTCGTCGTGAGTTTCGTGGGAATATTCTCTTTTGGTAAGGGAAGTAGCTACCTTTGCAGCAAATCTTTCTTGAGCTTCTACTTGAATTTTAATTTCTTCGTGAGCGTACTGAATTGCTTCGATCATTTCCGCTTCGGTGATTTCTTTCATTTCACCTTCCACCATTACGATAGAGTCTTTTGTTGCACCTACCATAATGTCTAAATCTGCATTCGCTAAATTTTCGAGACTTGGGTTAACTGAAAGTTTTCCATCAATTCTTACAACTCTTACTTCAGACATCGGTCCGTTGAACGGAATATCGGTAATTGCAATCGCTGCAGAAGCTGCAAGACCTGCTAATGTTTCGGGCATCACTTCTTTGTCATAAGAAATCAAAGAAATCATCACCTGAACTTCCGCGTGGAAATCTTCAGGGAAAAGTGGTCTTAGAACTCGGTCTACTAATCTCATTGTTAAAATTTCTTCATCGGAAGGTCTAGCTTCTCTTCTGAAGAAATTTCCTGGGATTTTACCACCTGCGTAGAATTTTTCTCGGTAATCTACTGTTAATGGAAGGAAATCTACACCAGGATTGGCTTCTTTGTTGGCTACAACTGTTGCGAGCAACATCGTTCCGCCACATTTTACTACTACCGAACCATCGGCTTGTTTTGCCAGTTTACCTGTTTCTAAGGTAACTTCCCGGCCGTCTTTTAATTGAAATTTTTCAATAATTGCTTGTGGAGCATTCATAAATTGGTTTCATCTTTAGCACTCCGTATTGAGTGCAGTTAAATATTTAATCGTTTTAAATTTTCGGGAGCAAATATACGGTTTTTCTGCGAAATGCTTTTTTCAAGTATCTGTTGATAGCGATTTTTAATCTTGTTAAATAGTAATTTAAGACGGTTTTGAAATTCTTTTTAGCCCCGAATGTTTTTATTTGAATTTTAAAATGGCACATTTACTGTATTAAAACGAGCAAACATTAAAAATATAGACTTATGGAAATTTTATGGACACTCATTATTGGTGCAGTTGCAGGCTGGCTTGGTGCACAGATTTTTAAAGGCGGAAGCCTTGGATTAATCGGGAATATTATCGTGGGAATTATTGGTGGTGTAATAGGGTATTACCTTTTAGGGACCACTTTTGGTACGGCGGTAATCGGGCAAATTTTAACAGGAGCAGTCGGTTCGATTATTTTATTGGCAGTAATCAATCTTATTTCCGGAAGGCGAGTTTGATCAGTTTAAACACACAAAAAAAAGCAACCCATTTCTGAGTTGCTTTTTTTAATTGTAATCGAAGATTATTTTCTGATTCCTAATTCAGCGATAATTGCTCTGTAACGTGCAATTTCTTTTTTCTTAAGATAATCTAATAAACTTTTTCTCTTCCCTACCAATTTCACCAAAGATCTTTCAGTATTGTAATCGTGACGATTGGCTTTTAAGTGTTGAGATAAGTGATTGATTCTGTAGGTAAATAATGCAATTTGCCCTTCAGCGCTTCCTGTGTCTGCGTCAGACTTTCCGTGTTTTGCGAAGATTTCTTTCTTCTTGTCAGTTGTTAAGTACATTCCAATATTATTTTAATGATTATTATGTAACGGGTGCAAAAGTACAATATTTTTTTCTTTCCTAAAAACATTATTTCATTTCTGAGTTTTTTTATCAAAATTAAATGTTAAAAAAAACTTAAAATTTTCATTGTTAATTCGTTCAATGGCAGTATTTTTGCTGAGACATGTACCAATGAAAAAAATCTATCAACTGCTTTTCTCGTTCTTTCTTATACTATCTGGCTTTCAAATGGTTTCCGCTCAATTTGGCACTTCACAAAAAGTTGACAAAAAGCAAAATATTATCTATTTCAATCCAGAAATTTTCCCCGAAGTGGAGGAAATCAAAGAGCCAACCTATATGGCATTTTATGCCGCGACTTCAGAAAAAAGCAGTCCGTTCCGCAATTACAAATCTTTAAGAGTTGATGCCAATATTCCTTATGATTCCGTAGATGTTGATGCGATTAAAGAATACTGTAAAAACAACAATGCACAACTTGCTGTAGTTCCGAAGGTAAAATATTTCAAAGTTGGTTTTGGTAAATATGTTTTTTCCAATCAGGTGCTTATCAGTATGAAATTGTATGATTCGATGGGAAATTTCCTTACTGAAACTAATTACGATACGTATAAGAAGAATGCGAGAATTCTTGGCTCAGCTGAAAATTCGATAAAAATAGGTACTTCCGGAGCGGTAAGTAAAATGGGTAAAAACCTTCGCAAATCCAAAAGTTTTTTTCTTGGTAGTACGGAAGATTAAGGCTTTTTCGCCTTTATAAATTTCATTTAATTCGTATTTTGTAAGTTTTTGATTTATTTTTGCAATTCTAGAACAAAGAATATTGAATACACAGGAACTTATTTTCAACCCGGCGGATATTGCAGAAACGCTTAGCGAACTTCCTGTCAAAGAGCGTGTTTTTGCATTTCTGAAAGTTCCGAAACAATACAAAGCAGAAGTTTTTTCGCACCTTGATCCCGATTTTCAGGAAGAAACAATCCGAAGTATCGGCAGTGAAGAGGTTTCCGAAATCCTCAACGCAATGACTCCCGATGACCGAACCGCGCTGTTCGAAGATTTTCCGGATGAACTCATTAAATATTCCATCAATCACCTCAATCCCCAAGAAAGAAGAATTGCCCTGAAACTTTTGGGATATAATGCGGATTCTATCGCACGTTTGATGACGCCTTATTACATTCAAATTCGAAAAGAATGGACGGTAAAAAGATGTTTCCAACAAATTAAGAAAGTTGGTAAAAAGATGGAAACCATGAATCATCTCTATGTGGTAGATGAAAGAAATAAATTAATAGATGATATCGCCATTGGATCCTTGCTTTTGGCCGAAGAAGATACCCTGATTTCAGAAATTACCGATAATCATTTTGTAGCCATTACCACCACCACTTCTAAAGAAGATGCGGTGCAGTATTTCGAAAAATATGACAGAACCGCACTTCCAATTGTTACTGAAGCGGGAGTTTTGGTAGGCATCGTAACGATTGATGATATTTTGGATCAAATCGAGCAACAAAATACCGAAGATATTCAAAAATTCGGAGGGATGGAAGCACTGGATGAACCTTACCGCCAAACACATTGGTTTGAAATGATCAAAAAGCGAGGTTTTTGGTTGATTTTATTATTTTTATTTCAAATGTTAACCGCTTCCGCGATGGGATTTTTCGAAGACGAAATTCAGAAAGCGGTGGTGCTTACTTTATTTGTTCCACTCATTATTTCAAGTGGAGGAAACACTGGTTCGCAAGCGGCCACACTGATTATTCGTGCGATGGCACTCCAAGAAATCACTTTGAAAGATTGGTGGCTGGTCATCAAAAAAGAAATTGTAACCGGAATGGTGCTCGGTGGACTTTTGGGGATATTCGGTTTCTTGCGAATTATGCTTTGGCAATATGCTGGTTGGTTTGATTATGGCCAATATTGGGAATTTATCGGCATCAGCGTCGGAATTTCTTTGATGATGATTGTGATGTGGGGAACACTTTCCGGCTCGATGGTTCCTTTTGTCCTGAAGCGTTTTAAGCTTGATCCAGCAACTTCGTCAGCTCCATTCGTGGCAACTTTGGTTGATGTTACCGGTTTGGTAATTTATTTTTCCGTTGCAGGTTTGCTTTTGAGTGGGAAACTTCTTTAAAAAATACTTGCTATGAAAATCATTTCTCTGGTTCCCAGCATTACCGAAGCGATTTTCGATTTTGGATTGTGTGAGAATGAAATTATTGGCCGAACTAAATTTTGTGTTCACCCTGAAAATGGTGTTCCAAAAGTTGAAATCATCGGTGGAACAAAAAATCTGAATATTTCTAAAATTAAAAGTCTAAATCCCGATTTAATCATCGCCAACAAAGAAGAAAACGTAAAAGAGCAGATCGAAGAATTGCAGAAGGAATTCAAAGTTTTGGTGACCAATGTTTCCAATTTGGAAGATAATTATTACCTGCTAAAAACATTGGGGAATATGCTTGGCAAACAAGAAACCGCTCAGAAATTTAATTTGAAAATCTATGAAATTCTTGCTAAATTTTCAGATTTAGAAAAGAAAAAATGCGCCTATTTGATTTGGAAAAATCCTTATATGTCCGTAGGTTTCGATACTTTTATTCATGATATTCTGGATAAAGTAGGTTTTCAAAACGTTTTTAAAAATCAAAAAAGATATCCGGAAATTTCGGTAGAAGATTTGAAAGCTGCGGATTATATTTTTCTTTCTTCGGAACCGTTTCCGTTTCAGCAAAGACATATTGATGAGCTTCAAAAAGAACTTCCCGACGCGAAGATAATTTTGGTTGATGGTGAAGCATTTTCCTGGTACGGAACCCGACTTGCGAAGTGCGAAAATTATTTTCAAAATTTGGTTGAAAATTGCAGATAAAAAAAGGACTTTCCGAAAGAAAAGTCCTTTTAAATTTTATTTAAATTGAATTAAATTTTTGCCATTTCAGCTTTTATTTTTTCCTGCAGACCATTGCTTGCAGCAACCAATGGAAGTCTTAAATAATTTTTGATGATTCCCAGTTCTGCCAAAACGGTTTTAATTCCGGCCGGATTTCCTTCCGCGAAGATCAATCTGGTGATTTCAACCAATTTATTGTGGATTTCGTACGCTTCTTTCACTTTTCCCTCAAAAGCTAGCTGAACCATCGTAGAAAATTGTTTGGGATAACCTTGTCCAATTACTGAAATAACACCGTTTCCGCCTGCTAACGTTACCGGAAGCGTAAATTCATCATCACCGGAAACCAAATTGAAATTCTCAGGTTTTAGTCTTAAAATATCAAAATACTGCAAAATATTTGGTGCAGCTTCTTTAATCATGATTAAATTCGGAAATTCCTCTGCCAATCGCAAAGTTGTGGATCCTTCAATATTTTGTCCGGTTCGTGACGGAACATTGTAAATAATGATGTTTTTTCCGGTAGAAGCCAACGCTTTATAATGTTGGTAAAGTCCTTCCTGATTAGGTTTGTTGTAATATGGCGAAACTGAAAGTACCGCCTCGAAATCTGATAAATCAGCGTCTTCGATTTGTTTTTTCACTTCCATAGTGTTGTTTCCGCCGATGCCTAAAACCAAAGGAACGCGTTTATTGTTGATCTTTATGATATGATCGATCAGCTGTTTTTTTTCTTCTGAAGAAAGCGTAGCAGCTTCCGCAGTAGTTCCCAAAACGACCAAATAATTGGTTCCGTTTTCGATGTTGAAGTTGACCAATTTGGTCAGTGAATCGAAATCGAGCGATAAATCTTCATTGAAAGGTGTAACCAAAGCAACACCAACTCCTTTTAAATTACTCATTTTTATAAAATTAATATTTTCAAAATTACAAAATTTAATGGAAGAATTTTCAAAAAAAAATAGGAGTTAATATTCATATCTTTATATTTGCAAGACCAGATTTAATCTCAATGAATACCAAATTTTTCGTTCTTGGTTTAGCAATTTTGTCGCTTTCGTCATGTAGAACGCCACTGCATGTTGCTCAAATAAAGCCAGAAAAAAACATTTCCGTCTCCAAGGATTTACAGGAAGACCAAAATTTCAAAAATTTTATAGAACCTTATAAACAGGAGGTTGAAGGGAAGATGAATACTAAAATTTCCCATACTTCGGTTGAGCTCAATAAAAAAGGCGACAATAGCAATTTGGGGAATTTGTTGGCAGATTTCACTTTCGAAGGAGCCGATGATTGGGCGAAACAGAATGGAATTGCAACCGGAGTTGACGCTGCAGTAATCAACATCGGAGGAATCCGTACTACAATTGGCGCGGGAGATATTCTCACCAAGCATATTTATGAAGTTATGCCTTTTGAAAACGAGGTAATGATTGTGAAAATGAAAGGTTCGGACCTGAAAGGGCTTTTTGAATATTATATGAAAACCCAAAAAAATAATCCAGTTTCGCATTTGGTGATCGAAACGGATAATGGACTGATTGTTAATGAGTTAATTAATGGACAAAAAGTAGATTCTAACAAAGATTATTATATTGCAACTTCCGATTATTTGGCTCTGGGTGGCGATAATATGGCGTTTTTCGGAAAAGGAGAAATTATTTCAACCGGAATTAAATTGAGAGATTTATTTATTGAAAAATTCAAAGCAAATCCGGAAATTGTAGCTCCGAAAGATGTAAGATTAAATTTTAAAAGTAAAAAAAATAAAACTGATGAATAGAAAGCAGTTTTTGAAAACGATAGGTGGCGGAACTTTAGCAATGACTTTGGCTCCGAATCTTTTGCTCGCTGAAAATCTCAAATTTTTAGAAGTAAATTCCGAACATAAACTCACCATTCTTCACACCAACGATCAACACAGCCGGATCGAACCGTTCGATGCCAGTTATACCAGAAATCCCAATCAAGGCGGTTTTGCCAGAAGAGCCGCATTGATCCAAAAAATAAGATCAGAGGAAAAAAATCTTCTTCTGCTGGATTCCGGCGATATTTTTCAAGGAACGCCTTATTTTAATTTCTTTGGTGGAGAATTGGAATTTAAGCTGATGTCGATGATGGGTTACGATGCATCTACAATGGGAAATCATGATTTTGATAATGGTTTGGAAGGTTTCAAAAAAGTGCTGCCGAATGCGAAATTCCCTTTCATTTGTTCAAATTATGATTTCAAAAATACCACGCTCGAGGGACTGACGATTCCTTATAAAATTTTCAATAAAAATGGAATCAAAGTGGGTATTTTCGGCGTTGGAATAGAACTCGCAGGTTTAGTGGGAAAGAAAAGTTACGGAGAAACTGTTTGGCACAATCCGATAGAAATTGCGCAACACTATTCCGAATTTTTAAGAAATGATAAAAAATGCGATTTGGTGATTTGTCTTTCGCACATCGGCTACGATTACAAAGATGATCCAAAGAAAATCTCAGATAAAAATCTTGCTGCTCAAACCGACGGAATAGACCTTATTTTGGGCGGTCATACCCATACTTTCTTGCCGGAACCACAATCTTTTATTAATAGGAAAGGAAAAAATGTTTTGGTAAACCAAGTGGGTTGGGCAGGACTGCTTTTAGGGAAAATCAATTTTTATTTTGATAAAAACAAAAAGGTGCAAAATATTTCATGGACTAACCAAGTTATAGATGATAGTATTGTAGTTTAATTAAACAAGAAAAGCTGGTTGCTCCTGATTATACCATACACCCATGAAAAAAATATTACCGTTTTTATTTTTTATATACGCTCTGAGCATTAATGCACAGGTTATATCGTCCAGCAAATGGAGCGATTTGTTTTCTTATAATAATGTTTTGGCGATTCGAGAAGATAATGGAAAACTCATTGCTGCTACCGAAAACGGCATTTTTTATTACACACCGGCAACAGGAGAACTTAGTAAACTTTCCAAAGCAAACGGTCTGCACGAGGTGAAAATTTCGGCATTCGATTATAATCCGGAAACGAAAATTGGTTTAGTAGGTTATGCAAATGGTTCGATGGATGTAATCACGCCGGAAGGAATTACCTATGTAGTAGATATTCCAATTGCTTCGGGCTATACTGGTAACAAGAAAATCAATCATATTTCTATTTCAGGAAATCTTGCGGTAATTTCGGTAGATTACGGAGTTTCTATTTTTAAATTGGATAAAAAGGAATTCGCAGAGTCATCTTTTTTTCTCGTCGACGGTCTTTACGAAGCCGCTAGAGAAGCGGTGATTAAGGGTGATCTCGTTTATGTCGTTACCGCTGCAGGATTGAAATCTCACGAAATGAATGTTACTTTTCCTATATTTTCTACTTGGGATCTTGTGGCACCGGGCAATTTTACTCAAATTTCTGGCAGTCCAATAATTGCTTATGCGAATACTAACACGGTGAAATTTGGCGATGGAAGCTCTTTTGTAGATTTACCAAAAAGTTTTACCGACATTCGAGATGTAGTAGTAACGGCGCAAAATATCATTGTTGCAGATGCCAATGAGGTTTCCGTGTTTAATCTATCAGGAGTTTTTGTGAAATCTTACGATGCTGGCGAATCTTTGAATAGTGCATTTTATTCCGATTCGAAAATTTATGCAGCAACAAAGCTTTCAGGAATGAAAAACGAATCCGGCAATTCGCTAAAACCCGATGGACCGTATAATAATATTTCGTATAAAATTGATATCCAAGGAGGTCAGATCGTAATCTCTACAGGTGGTAGAGATTCCTATAACGATCCTATTTACAGAAACCTTGGCTATTATCATTTTAATGGGACGGAGTGGATTTATCCAGATTTATTTAAGAATCCCAATGTTCCATATAATGTTTTAGATGCGGTGATAAATCCCTCTAAACCAAGCGAGATTTTCTTTACAAACTATACAGGTTATGATGGTAGCAAAGGTATTTATCGTATGGATAATGATCAGTTTGCTAAAATTTATGCAAACTCGGGTGGATCTTATAACAGGGTAGTAGGCCTTATTTTTGATGAAAATAATCAGCTTTTTGTTTCACAATGGAGCGCAAACGGTAACAGCGGCCAGATTGGCTATTACTATTATAATCCGGCTTCAGATCAGTTTGGTCAGGTTTCTGCGATCCCGGCAGGGCTTGTTCAAAAACCATTTGTAAAGGATGGAGTGATCTTTATTCCAGCTCCCTTCTTTTCCAGTGGAGGTTTACTGATTTATGACTATAAAAATACGCCATCCTCCACGGCAGATGACCGTTTTAAAATTCTTAGAAAGGGAAATAACCTTCCCGCAGATGGGGTCGTTTCGGCAATTATAGATAAAAATGATGACATCTGGATAGGGACCAGAATTGGTCTCCGAATTATCAGTAACCCTTCTGCAATTCTAACTGAAGATAATCCGCAGGCCAGCCCAATTATTATTGAGGAAAATGGACTTGGCGAGGAGCTTTTCCGAGACAGTCATGTTCTGCAAATCGAAGTAGATGCAGGAAACCAAAAATGGATCTCTATCGATGGAGGAGGTGTTTTTTATATGAATTCTACAGGAGAACAAACATTGAAACATTTCACCAAAGAAAACTCTCCGCTTCCGAATAATAGCGTAACTGATATCAAGGTTGATAACAATTCTGGTAAGGTATATTTTGTAACATTGGATGGGGTAATGGTTTACCAAGGTGATGTGCTGGATGTTTCTGAAAATTTTGGTAATGTTTTGGTATATCCGAATCCCGTGGTTTACTCGAAATACAAAGGGAATGTTAATATTCGTGGCTTAGCGGAGAAAACAAATATTAGAATTACCGATGCGGCAGGAAATTTGGTTCATCAAGCAGTTTCTAGAGGTGGATATTACGAATGGAATCTCAATAACCAACGCGGCGTTCGTGTGGCGTCCGGAATTTATTTTGTATTGATGACAAATTCCGATGGAACCGATACCGCTACAGCCAAAATTGCCGTGGTGAATTGATGATAACCATAAATTGTTTTATGCTTTCCTATGTGAAATATGGCGATCATGATGCTGTTCTTCATTGTTTTTGTGAGGAAGATGGCTTCCAAAGTTTTTTTGCAAAAGGTTTATTTTTATCAAAGAGTAAGAAGAAAGGGTATGTTTCTCCCTTAAATTATCTTCAAATTTCGATTTCAAAAAGAAATAAATCAATCTCCAATATTACCCATATTGAATTGCTTAATCAGTATGATTATACAAATATCAACATCAATACTATTCTTTGGTTTATTTCAGATTTTCTGAATCAAATTTTAAGAAATGAAACGGATGACCGTAAAATTTATTATGAAATTGAGCTATTTCTTGCTGAGATATATCAACTCAATTTCAATGCTCATCTTGCTTTTCTTTATAAGCTATTATCTTATTTGGGAATTTCACCGTTGTCAGGTGAGGGAAGTTTTTTAAACCCAGAAACAGGTACTTTTTCTACAACACAATCTCATCATTTATTTGATGCAAATATTTCGTCCATTTGGAAAAATTATTTAACGGAAGAAGTTCCATATGAAATAAATCTTAATCGCTCCAATAGAAATCGTTTTTTAGAAACGCTGATGATTTATTATACCTATCATCTACCAGGTTTTTACCAACCGAATTCCCTCGACGTTATCAGGCAGATTTACGATGGAAATTAAGCGAGGATTTATACACAAATGTAAAATAATAATCGAGATCGTTATAAGCAATAAGATTCAGAGGTAAAAGCCATAATAAAAAACTGTTTTCCGAATATGCTTTCTTGTGCAAAAATCTACAAAACATCATTTTCTAAAGAAACAGAAACTGTATTAAAATTGGTTACAGAAGACTCGTAGAGAATTGTTATCCCAATGTTCTTGTAAAATAAGCTCCTGGTTTTTATGCATTAATAAAGAATAGGAAAAAATGCAAAAAATATCAGCTCTACTTTAATCGCCCTAAGCGATCCTTTTACTTTACAAGTGAACTTGTTTAAAAAACAAAATTGATGAATGGTTCAAGGAATTTCAAGAATAATAAGTTGGCTACCAGATATTTTAGCCATTGTATTGAAAAGTATGCAGTTGCGCTTTGAGAGTAAACAAAATTAAAAAAACAGAACAAAAAATACAGCAGCAATATACGCTAGCAATATTTTTTATTTCTGTTTTTTATATAATTTTTTAAATTATTTTGTCGCTCAACACTCGAAAAGATGAGAAATCCACCAATGATTAAAAAATCAGAACGCACTATTATTAGGCATCGCTCCGAAAAATTTATTTTGAAATTCTTTCTTCTGACTTAACATTTTCGTGTGACTTACGACTACTCAGAATGAAATAGAAATCTTAGAAAATCAAAAGTATTAGCGTGTTTCAGTAATCTATCTTTCCGCGTCGAAATGCGTAGTTTTATAGATTTGGAAGTTAAATATAAAACTTCGGTCTTTATAGGAGATTCCGGTGTAATTAAAATGAGAATCTCTTGCAAAAGCAGCACGAGAAGGAACGATAATTACTCCTTGAAGGTTATAATTGCTTTCATCTGGAATATTAAAAGCCTTAAACTTTTTCAATGCTTCCTGAAATCCTTCGATTTCGTAATAACTTCTTTGTTTTGCCAAAGCAGCAGTAGCATTTTCTAAAACAGATTTTTTCACATAGAAATAAGCAGGATCAACTTCCGGTACACCTCCACCTGAAATCGTATTTTTAAAAGTTTGTGCTGAAGCAAAAGAAACTACACCGTCGGTTTTTGTAGCAACATAAGTTGTAGCTCTTCCCATAAAACGGATAAGATCGTAAGTTCCAATAGCATCTCCGGGCTCTGGCTGTGCACCTTCTCGCATAATGTAAATAACACCTGAAGGCAATGTTACCGGTGCAAGATCAGCTAATTTCACATTGGTAGTATCGGTGTCGGTTAATTGCTTGATGTTTCCTTTTACATCCAAATAGTGGGTTTCCAAAAATTTCTGTGCAGCTTGATCGTCGTAGGTATTTTGGGTCTCAATGCTTACTTCTTCCACAGTATCCTCGTTATCATCCTTTCTACAAGAAACAAGAGCAATAGAAGCTAAAGCCAGAAATAAGATGGTTTTTTTCATTTTTAATATTATCATTAAATTGCTAAAATTTTTTAATCCAGCAAAAGTATAAATAAATTATGAGAATTGATAAATTTTTATGGTGCGTTCGCTTTTATAAAACCAGAAGCATTGCAGCAGAAGAAATAAAAAAGAATAGAGTTGCAATTGGCGGGCAAACCGTGAAATCATCAAAAGAGGTGAAACCTGGCGACGTCATTAAAATAAGAAAAAACCAAATTGATTATCAGATAAAGGTGGTGCAAATCCCCAAAAGTAGGTTAGGAGCGAAGCTGGTTCCTTCACACATCGAAGATAAAACCGACAAACAGCAATACGAAATCCTAAAACTACGCAAATCCGAGCAAGATTACTACAGAATTAAAGGCGAGGGTAGACCCACCAAAAAAGACCGAAGGGAAATTGATGAATATGTATCCGGTGATGGTGCTGCTTCCTTTGAGGAAGGGGATTGGGATTTATTTTTCAGCGAATTAGAAGATACCGAAGACTAGAAAAGAGCTGCAATTTCCGTCGCAATTTCTTCCGGCGATTTTCCGTCGGTGATTACCTTGTGTTTGGATTGGGAGTAAAAGACATTTCTTTCAAACAGATGTTTCGCAATAAATTCGGGTAGATCTTCATCAGCAATCTTCGCTACTAAAGGTCTTTTATCTTTTTGTTTAAGGATTCTATCAGCAAGATTTGTCACTGAAGTTTGCAAGAAAACACTTTCGGAATAATGGTTAATAATTTCCATGTTGTTGAAATAGGCTGGTGTGCCACCTCCCACACTTAAAATTATGTCGTCATACGAACTCAGAATTTCATTTAAAATTAAATTTTCCTGTTTTCGAAAGTAAATTTCGCCTCGTTTTTCGAAAATCTCAGGGATTGTCATATTATTTTTCAAAGAAATTTGCCGATCGAGGTCAAATAATTTTAAATTAAGTTTTTTGCTCAAAACTTTGGAAATGTGGGATTTACCGCTGCCCATGTATCCTATCAGGGAAATAATCATGTTTTAATTTTGTACAAATTACTAAAAAAATTTTGAGATTTTAAAAAAAGGCCTATCTTTGCACCACTCAAAAACGGAAAATAATTATTAAATCTTGTTTTTTAATTATTGGTTTTAAAAGAGTGGCCGACTCGGTAGCTCAGCTGGTAGAGCAATACACTTTTAATGTATGGGTCCTGGGTTCGAATCCCAGCCGGGTCACTAGTGAAAAATTCCGTAACCATACGGATTTTTTTTGCCTGCGTGGTGAAATTGGTAGACACGCCATCTTGAGGGGGTGGTTTCCTAAGGATGTGCTGGTTCGAGTCCAGTCGCAGGCACCATCAGAGAATAAGAAAAATAGTAGTTTATTTTTCTTATTAAAAAAAAATATTTTAATTATTAATGTTAGTTGTTATTAATTAAAAGACTCGGTAGCTCAGCTGGTAGAGCAATACACTTTTAATGTATGGGTCCTGGGTTCGAATCCCAGCCGGGTCACAAATTTACCTTTCGGGGTAATTTTTTTTTCATATTAATATTTTGTGATTTGGTGCTCAAAAGTCTTCTTTACTAGGAAGACTTTTGACGTTTTTAGGAGATACTCCTAATCCAAATGCATATTGTCGATAAGGCGAACATCTCCCACAAACACTACAATGAATGCGCGGTAGCTTTTATCTTTATAGAAGAAATCGGTCTGTTTTAATGTAGTTTCGTCGGCAATTTCGAAATATTCGAGTTTCATCCCGGGCTGATCATCAAAAATATCTTGTACGCGTTGATTAATTTCCGGAATTGTGATGACACGGAACCAGTCATTTACTTTTACCAAAGTTTCGTAAATGATTTTGGCGGCTTCTTTCTCTTCAGCGGTTAGTCGTTGATTTCGGGAACTCATTGCCAGTCCGTTTTTTTCGCGGAAAATTGGAACTCCGTGTATTTTGATCGGGAGTTTCAGATTCTCTGTAAGTTTTTTTATGATGGCTAGTTGCTGGTAATCTTTATCGCCAAAGTAAGCATTGTCGGGTTTCACCTGCCGAAATAGCTCTTCTACAACAGTTCCAACGCCATTGAAATGGCCAGGTCGTGATTTGCCCTCCATTTCGTTTTCCAATCCATCGAAATCGTAGTCTTTACTTTCCAATACCTCCGGATAGATATCAGAAATTTCTGGGATATAAAGAGCATCTACGTTTCCTGATTCTTCAAGCATTTTAATGTCTTTATCGATATTTCTAGGGTATTTTTCTAAATCGCGTGGATTGTTGAATTGGGTTGGATTTACGAAAATTGAAGAAATTACCAGGTCGTTTTCTTCCCTAGCCTTGGCGTATAGGGAGAGGTGACCTTCGTGTAGTGCGCCCATCGTGGGAGCGAACCCGATTTTTTTTCCCATTTCTTTTTGTCTTTCTACAAAATCGAGGAGCGGTTTCTTAGTTTTAAAGATTTCCATAGTTTGGTATTAACTGTGTAAAAATAAAAAAATCCGATAAAAAAAGATCGCTTAGAATCTATTTATTTTATGGAATACTGGAATGATTTGAAATAAAATCATTAAAATTTGTTAATTAAAAAATATTCACTCAAAATTTTGTAATTTTGCACGACAGAAAAAAATCTGTTTTATTAATAAGAAGAACGAAGAATTTATGCCGAACCAAAAGATTTTATATGTCACCACGGAAATGTTCCCTTATCAGGAAGATAGCAATATGGCGACAATGGTGAGCAAAATGGCTCTGAAAATGCACCAAGACGGAAATGATGTTAGAGTTTTTATGCCACGATTTGGACAAATCAGCGAGCGCAAGTTCCAGCTTCATGAAGTTATTCGACTTTCAGGAATGAATATCATCATCAACGACCTCGATCAGCCTTTAATCATTAAAGTAGCGTCTCTACCGGGCGAAAGACTTCAAGTGTATTTTATTGATAACGAAGAGTATTTCAAAAGAAAGCAATTGTATGCTGACGACAACGGAAATGCATTTGACGATAACGATGAGCGCGCAATTTTCTTTGCACGCGGTGTTATCGAAACCATCAAGAAACTTAATTGGGTGCCTGATGTGATTCATTTAAATGGTTGGATGGCTTCTTTTATTCCTATTTATCTTAAAACTTTCTATAAAACCGATTCTTACTTCAAAGATTCTAAACTTGTTTTGTCGGTTTATAACGAAGAGGATACCCCGCTTTCTGATTCGATAGAAGAAAAAATGAATTTTGACAATATTACCTCACTTAAAGCGTTTAAGAAACCGAGCATTCAGCAATTTGTTATGGAAAGCATGGATTTGGTAGATGTTATAGTAAAAGGGGACGAGTTTTTACAAGGTGAACTCGATGAAGCTTTTAACAATACCAAAACACAAAAATCGGAGTATTTGGATGCGCAGTCAATCGAAACTTTATACTAAATCAATTTAAATTTTAATGATAAAAAATATTAAGAAATTACTCAATATTACCGCATCTTTGGTAATGGGAAGTTTAATTTTATGGAGCTGTGAGTCTGATGCAGACCAATTAGGATCTCAGTTTTTGCAGAATGGTGCACAAGGAAATCAGACTCCCTACGATGTGATTGCATATAATGTAAATAATGGAGATTCTATAAGAGTTGATAATTCCAGATTGCAAACCGCTACTTTGGGAGCGTTCAGCGAATCACAATTCGGATTGCAAAAATCAGCTTATGTATCTCAGGTAAGAATGTCTTCATATGAACCAGATTTCGGCACCAATGCAGTTTTAGATTCTGCGGTTTTGGTTATAAAACCGACCTATCCTACAGATTCTGTCACTACGAATACCACTGAGGATTATATTTATCCTGATGGGAATGTAGCTGCAAAAAAAGTTGTAACAACCTATCCTGTATCCAAATATGGTAAAACTAAACTGAACGGAGGGAAAACAGTTTTCAATATTAAGGTGCACGAAGTAACCGAATTCCTTGGCTCGAATGCAGATCAGGTTCGTTCTAACCGTTCCGTTGCTACTGGAGCACTTATTGGAAGCAAAACTTTCAATGGTGACATCAGCGGAATCAAAATCACAAAAGATAGTGATAACAGCGAACTTTATATAAGAGAGGCCAACTTGCGGATTCCAATGGACTCTACTTTCTTCCAAAATAAAATTATTGCAAAAGGTTCGTCACCGGAATTGGCAGATGTAGCCTCATTTATTCGTTATTTTAGAGGGTTAAAAGTTTCAGTTGATGAAAACGACGGCTATATCTTCAGTTTCGATCCAAGTTCCATTGTAGTTAATTTATACTACAAAAATGATGTGGTGACAGACGGAACTACAACTCGCCCTCAATCTGTATTTCAACTAGATTTAGGTTCATCTAATGCGTATTTTAATGAGATAACGTACAATAGAGCTAGTTCAGCTTCAGAAACCGCTTTGGCAACAATTGATCAAATTAATGGTGATCAGAAATTATTTGCGCAAGGAATGGGAGGGCCAGGAATTGGAGTGAGAGTTCCTGCCGAAACTGTTGCAGCCATTAAACAGCTTTATAACGAAGATAAAATTGGGATTATTTCAGCGAAGATCAGACTTTATACTGATGTTCAAAGTTGGAATAATAATTACGCGAAGCCTAATTATTTTGTAGTTCGACAAAGAGACTTAACCCCACCAACAGGCGAATCTGAATATCTTGACGATTACTTGGAAGACCTTAGCGCGATGGCTTACAACTCAGTGTATAGTTTAGTGAAAACATTTGATTTAGATAAGAATCCGGCCTATTATGATATTTCAATTACCCAAACTTTTAAAAATATCATTGAAAAAGAGGCTGAAAATCACGATTTGATTCTCAATGTGGGAAGTTATACGACCGATTCTACAACCGGAACTCTTATGGGAACAATTTATTCAAGTTTAGGAGCTCAAAATTTCACCACAAGAGCTTATACTCCTAATAGAGCAGTATTTGTAGGAACCGACCCGACGAATGATAAAAGAGTACAGCTACTTGTAGCTTATGGAAAAAAATAATAATTAAGAACGAATAAAAAAAATATAATATGTGTGGAATCGTTGGATATACAGGTTTTCAAGATGCATACGAAGTAGTAATTAACGGTCTTCGAAGATTAGAATACAGAGGTTACGATAGTGCAGGAATTGTATTAGATCGAGAGAATTCTAGTTTTGATGTTGCGAAAACAAAAGGAAAAGTAGATGATTTGGTGGCTGTTTCTGAAAACCTTTCAGGAAAATCACACGTCGGAATGGGCCACACCAGATGGGCAACCCATGGCGTACCAAGTGATCGAAATTCGCATCCGCACCTTTCAAATAGTGGAAAAATTGCATTAGTGCATAATGGAATCATTGAGAATTATGATACCATTAAAATTATGCTTACCGAAAAAGGCTTCACCTTTAAATCTGAAACAGATACCGAAGTTTTAGTTAATCTGATTCAGTATTTTATGGATATGGATGCCTCCCTCGATTTTCCAACTGCGGTGAGATTTGCATTAAATGAAGTATATGGAGCTTACGCAATTACTGTAATGCATGATGATGACCCGGGAGTATTGGTGGTGGCGAGATTAGGTTCTCCGCTGGCAATCGGTTTGGGTACTAATGAATATTTTATTGCTTCCGATGCTTCTCCATTTGTGGAGTTTACCAAAGAAGCAGTTTATCTTGAAGAAGGTCATATGGCAACCATCTCTCTTGAGAAAGGCGTGGATATAAGAACCATAAAGAATAACGAAAAAATTGTTCCACAAGTTCAAGAATTAAAACTGAGTTTGGAACAAATTGAAAAAGGTGGATATGAACATTTTATGTTGAAAGAAATTTTCGAGCAACCTAAATCAATCCACGATACATTAAGAGGAAGATTGCTTGTTGAAGAAGGAATCATTAAAATGGCGGGAATTTGGGATCATTTGGATCGAATCAATAAAGCTCAAAAAATTACCATCATTGCTTGTGGAACTTCTTGGCATGCCGGATTAATTGGTGAATATTTAATTGAAGAATTCGCAAGAATTCCAGTTGAGGTTGAATATGCTTCTGAATTTAGATATAGAAATCCCATTATTACGGAAAACGATGTAGTAATTGCAATTTCCCAATCAGGTGAAACAGCAGATACAATGGCTGCTTTAAAAATGGCCAAAGAAAAAGGAGCGTTTATCTATGGTATTTGCAATGTGGTAGATTCCTCAATTGCAAGAGTTACGGATGCGGGCTCTTATACTCATGCTGGTCCTGAAATTGGAGTGGCTTCTACAAAAGCTTTTACCGCACAGCTTACGGTTCTTTCTTTAATTGCGTTGAAGCTAGGTAAACACAAAGGAAACCTTAGCAATCAGGAATTCATGAGATTAATCACCGAGCTGGAAGCGATTCCGAAAAAAGTGGAAGAAGTGTTGGAAAAGACCCATGACATCACGAAAGAAATCGCGAAGGACTTTGTGAATGCTCAAAACTTCCTTTATTTAGGAAGAGGATACAATTTCCCGGCAGCATTAGAAGGAGCCTTAAAGCTTAAAGAAATTTCTTATATCCACGCAGAAGGTTATCCGGCAGCGGAGATGAAACACGGACCAATTGCATTAATCGACGAGAATATGCCAATAGTGATCATTGCTCCGAAACAAGGACATTATGATAAAATTGTGAGCAATGTTCAGGAAATTAAAGCACGAAAAGGAAAGATCATCGCATTAGTAAATAAAGGAGACACTCAGGTTGCGGCTATGGCGGATTACGTGATAGAGTTCCCGGAAACATCCGAATGCTTTTCTCCGATAGTGGCTTCTGTTCCATTGCAATTATTGTCTTATTATATTGCCGTTTACAGAGGTGCAAATGTGGATCAACCTAGAAATTTGGCAAAATCTGTTACTGTGGAGTAAAATAAATGTTAAATCTTACGAAATAATCCAAACAATTTTTCGTTTTCCAAAAAAAACAATAATTGTTTTTCCAAAAAATTATATATTTACCGCTTAATTTTTAAAAATAGCATGAAAAGAATATTTCTTTTATTATTATCGGCATCCGCTGTAATTTCTTGTTCAAAAGGAGGAACATCTGCAGGAAGACCAGGATCTAAAACCAAAGGTGAGCTAGTTTCTGCAAGCAAAGGGAAATCTTTTGTTGCAGAGAGACCTTACGGAATGGTTGCAATACCTGCTGGTTCCTATGTAATGGGTTTAGCTGATCAGGATTTTACCAATACTCCGGAAAAAGCAAATCTGAAAACGGTAACTGTTTCTTCATTTTTTATGGATGAAACTGAGATTACCAATGCAGAATACAGACTTTTCGTTAATTATGTAAGAGATTCTATTGCACGTACATTGCTGGCTGAAGCAGCTGGTGATGGCGGATCCACAGGAGACGGAAGATCAATTGGGGATTTTGCATATGCTTCAAAAAAAGCTGGTGATGAGAAAACAGCTTATCAAGAATTTATGGAGTCTCAAGGCGGGAGACAAGGATATGATGAGTCTAAAAAATTAGACTGGTCAGTTCCTTTGACTTGGAAAACGTCAGAATATCCTGATGCACAATATGCGGAAGTTTTAGAATCGATGTATTTGCCACCAGCAGAAAGAATTAATAATGAAAGAATTCTTGATACTAGAAAATTACAGTATGCATACAGCTGGGAAGATGTTGAATCTGCAGTGAAAGATAAATCGAGAGGTGCAAATTATTTAAAGAAAGAGAGTATCGCAGTATATCCGGATACTACCGTTTGGATCAAAGATTTCAATTATGCTTATAATGAGCCTTTGTACGACGGATATTTTTGGCATAGTGCTTATAAAAATTATCCAGTAGTAGGAGTTACCTGGGATCAGGCAAGAGCTTTTTGTAACTATAGGTCAAAAAGAAAATCGGATTATAACGAATCTTTGAAAAAGAAAAAACAAAAACCAATGTCTTTCCGTCTTCCAACGGAGGCTGAATGGGAATATGCAGCTAGAGGAGGGCTTTCTAACGCAACTTATCCATGGGGAGGACCTTATTTGCAAGATGACAGAGGATGTTACCTAGCGAATTTCAAGCCAAAACGTGGTAATTATATCGAGGATGAGAAGAAAGGAACTTATACCTACACTGCGCCAGTAAAGCAATTTCAGAAAAATGGTTACGGGTTGTACGATATGGCAGGTAACGTAGCAGAGTGGACAGAATCTCCTTACAATAACTCTACCTACCAATTTGCATCGACCCTAAACCCATATCTATCAAACCAAGCATACAGAGAACCAAGAAAAACCGTAAGAGGTGGTTCATGGAAAGATATCGGATACTTATTGATGACTGGTGCGAGAGATTATGAAAGAAAAGATTCAGCAAGAAGCTATATCGGATTCAGAACTGTACAGGATATTCCGGAAGGTTCAGCTAAATACAAAAAGAGAACAAACTAAAAACAAATAAATAATCTTAACTAAAAAAATTCAAATAACATGTTTAAAACTAAAGAAGGAATTTATAATTTCATTTATTCTATTGGTGCTGCAATCGTAATTTTAGGTGCACTTTTCAAAATGACTCACTGGAGTTTGGGACCTCTTTCTGGTAACGTAATGTTGGCGGTAGGTCTAATCACTGAAGCTGTTATCTTTATCATTTTTGCATTCGATCCTCCTAAAACTGAAGAATCTTATGCATGGGAAAATGTTTATCCTGAATTGCTAGATTCACACGCAACTCCTAATCCAAGACATTCTACCATGGCAGTTCAATCTGCCGAAGTAAAAGAATTGCAAGTTTCATTGTCCGATAAATTAGATCAAATGCTTGCTGATGCTAAATTAGATGCTGGTTTATTCGAAAGATTAAGAGCAGGTATTGATAATTTCTCAAATTCTGTTGATCAGATCAATAAAACAGTTGATGTTACAAGTGCTACACAAAAATATAATGATCAATTGACTTTAGCTTCAAGCCATTTGGAAAGCATGAATGCTCTTTATGCACTACAGTTAGAGCACGGAAAAATTCAATCGGAATACAGCAAAAAATATGTTGAGGATATGCAGAAATCTGTTGCTCATTCAGAAAAATTCAACGAAGAATTATCAGGATTAACTTCTAACCTCAATAATCTTAACAGAGTATACGGCGGAATGCTTAGCGCGATGAAATCATAGTTTTCTAACCATTATTTATTTAAAATTTAAAATTATTAACAAAATTTACTAAAAATGGCACAGGGAAAACAGACACCTCGTCAGAAGATGATCAATTTGATGTATCTTGTTTTCATTGCAATGCTTGCAATGCAAATTGACCAGGAAATCATCCGCTCATATAAAGACACTACGGGATCTCTAGAAGAAACAAGAGTTCTTACTGAAAACAATAATTCCATCTTTAAAAGGACTTTAGAAGCAAAAGCAAAAAATTCTCCTGAAACTTTTCAGGCACCTTTAGATAGCTACATCGGTTTAGAAGCAAAAGCTGAAGACTTAGTTTCAACTATTGAAGGGATGAAAATTTCATTAAGCAAAGACGCTGAGTATAGCAAAAGTGCAGAAATTCAAGAAAGTTTTGCAGCTCTTAACAATACTGAGCCTTCTACCAATTTGTTTTTTGCTGGTGGTGATGAAAATAAACCATCGAAAGCTGCACAGGATTTAAAGACAAAAATAGAAGCTTTCAAAGCTTATATCACTCAAACTTATGGATCTAATCCATTGATGAAAGAAGTGGTAGCAAGAACCAATAAGCAAATGATCTCTGAGTTCGCAAAACCACAGAATGGTAAAAATTGGTTGCAGTACAAGTTCTACAATCAGCCACTTATTGCAGCATTGTCTAACCTTGAAGTAATTCAGTCTTCCGCTAGAGGAATCCAGGGGGATGCATTATCTGTAATGCTTCAAGAAAAAGTAGATGCAGATATTAAATTTGATGCTTACCAAGCTATAGTTTCTGCTCCAGCGACTGTAATTCAAGGTGAACCTGCTACGGCTTCTGTTGCCATTGGAAATTATTCCAGCAATGTTCCCGGATTATCAATGCCAGGATTGTCTGTACAAAACGGCCAAGGAACAGCTACACTTAATACAAGTGGCTTGGGTGAACAAAAATTCGCTGGTACGATTTCCTTCACCGATGTAAGTGGTAAGGTGATTTCGTTACCTTATAATCATACTTATAAAGTAATCGCAGGTGCTCAGGAACTTAAAGCTCAGAAAGGAGCAATCGTAACTGCGGATAAAATGAATGTATTATACCGAGGATTAGCCAACCCAGTTTCTGGATCAATCTTAGGTGCTGATATGTCAGGAATTTCTCTTTCTGCTGCTGGAGCGTCTGTAAGTGGTAGCGGTGGAAAATGGACAGTAACACCTGGTGCGGGAAGCACGGTAACATTAACGATTTCTGGTAAAGATCCTAAAGGAGGTACTATCTCTCAGTCTTTCCCTTTCAGAATTAAAAATGTTCCGCCACCAATCGGTCAGGTTCAAGGCAAAAATATCGTTTCGATGCCTGCAAGTTCAATTCCAAACCAAAGAGTAACTGCCGATATGCCAGATTTCGATTTCCCTGTAAGTTTCACTGTAAACAGTTTCATGTTTAAAGTTCCTGGTAAAGCAGCAATGCTTGTAAACGGAAACTCCATGAGCGCTGTAGCTAATCTTACAAAAGGACTTAGAAATGGCGATATTGCTTATGTATTTAATATCAAAGCAACTGCGACAGGACTTGGAAACCAGCAATTGCAGAATATCGGAAACGTCATAATAAACGTACAATAATTACGTTGTAAAATCATATATAATAATTTTCCAGAAAAATGAGAAAGATACTGTTTCTATTTTTAGCTTTAAGTTTTCTAGGGTTAAATGCTCAAAAAAAGAAAAAAACCTTAAGTAAGAAAAAAGCTAAAACAACAAAAGTCGCTAAAGCTGATGCTGGCGCAAACATGGGAAATGTGGATTCGTTGGTCAATGCATATGCTGCACCGGCTGTTCAGGAAGTGCCTGATGAGCCAATTACTTCAATGTCTATTCTGAATGCTAAATCCCCGGAATCTTTCAGAAAATACCGCGAACTTGGTCTTGTAAAAAAAGGAGACTCTTTAGTTTCCAATAAAGTTACACCTTTGAAGTACGGTTATATCGAGGATAAAGATATCTTGAAGAGTATGGTAGTTTGGGAAATTATTGATATGAATGATAAATTGAACCAACCTTTTTACCATAATGAAGATGGATTGGTTTCTCAAAATAAATCTTTATACCAAGTACTATTTGATGCGATCAACGATGGTAGAATAAAAGAAGTTTATGACGATGAAATGTTTCTTACCAGATTAAGTCCAGATGCAATTCAGTCCAGAATTAAAAATGCAGTATTGAGTGACGCTGGTATCAACAGAATGAACGAAAATGGTGGTAAACTTACCGAGGAGGAGCAAAAAGAATTTACCAACGTTTATGAAACCAAAACTGAAAATGTAAAAGTTTTGAAAATCAAAGGGATGTGGTACATCGACAGAAGAGATAGCCAAATGAAGTATAGACTTTTGGGTATAGCTGCGATGGGACAAGATCCTGCTACAATGGGACAATACGGACCAGATGGGCAACCTTTGGCTTCGAAAGATGAATTGATCGACTTGTTCTGGGTGTATTATCCTGACGCAAGGGAAGTTTTAGCAAATACCATTGTTTTCAATAGTAAAAACTTGGCTTCTGATATTAGTTTTGATGATATTCTTAATGCAAGAAGATTTTCTACTGTGATTTACAAATCAGATAACGGTTTAGGAAATGGGGTGATCAAAGATTATATTCCACGCGATGCAGATGCTCAATTGGAAGAAAGCGAAAGAATCAAAGCTCAAATTCTTCAAATGGAAAATGATATGTGGAATTACTAAAATTCCATTGTAATACAACAAAAACCTGAGTATCTTTACTCAGGTTTTTTTTTAACCAAAGATTTAGTTTGTTTTAAAATGAAAAATATCGATTATATCATCGTTGGCGGTGGCTATTCCGGACTTTTTTTTGCTCATCAATTGATAAAAAATAAAAAAAGTTTTGTTCTTTTTACTGATAATAATAAAGGCGCATCGCAGGTGTCTGCAGGTATTGTAAATCCTGTAGTTCTCAAAAGATTTACAACTTTCTGGCTGGCTAATGAACAAATAGATTTTTTAGAGAAAACTTTAGATGAAATTCAAGTTTATACCGGTAGAAACTATGGAATTAGACAGCCTGTTCAACGGATTTTTCATGATGAAGCTGAGCAAAAATTATGGCGTAAAAAAGCAGAAAATGAGACGCTACAACCTTTTCTGAATACCGATTTTGAATATGCCGATGGTGTGAGTAATCCTTTTAAAACCGGAATTGTAAATCATTCGCTTAGGTTAGCGGTCAGTGATTTTTTTGAGGATTTTTTTGCTTATCTTACCAAAGAAAACATCCTTATTGCTGAGCGGTTTGAGTATAATGCGCTACACAAAAGTACCTATAAAGATTTTGAGTTTAAGCACATCGTTTTCTGTGAAGGAATGGAGGTGAAGAATAATCCTTTTTTTAATTTTATCCCTGTAGAGCCAAATAAAGGACATCATTTATTGGTGAAATTGGCGCAACCATTACCGTCGAAGTTTATCATTAAGAAGAAACATTTTCTGTTTCCACTAAAAGAAGGACTTTATTATTACGGAGGTACCTATGATAGAGATGCGCAAGGGGAGGCCGTAGATCAGGAGGCGGTGAGACAACTGAAAGAAGGATTGCAGGAAATTTATAAGGATCAATTCGAAATAGTAGAGGTAAAAGTAGGTTTCAGACCGACAGTGAAAGACAGAAGACCTATTCTAGGAAGACACGCAACTGAAGAAAATTATTATGTTTTCAACGGTCTCGGTGCAAGAGGTATCCTCAATGGCAGCTATTTTTCCGCTCAATTGTATCATTTTATAGAAGACGGAAAAGCTCTAAACGACGAGGTTTCCATAGAACGTTTTTCATAATTCATATTTTGTTGCCATAAACACCTTGCATTAAATACACAAAATCCTCATTAACGATAATGTGTACTGAGGATTTCTGCATATTACTCATCACAATTGATGTCGGTATCACGACAAAATTCGGATGCTGAATTTATAAGCGTTTAGAAACTATTTTTTCGTAAAAACAAAGCTCTACCATATTCAAAATTCATTCTTGCAATATTCAAAACTGAAATTCCTTGCGGACATTCCACCTCACATGCTTCTGTATTGGAACAGTGACCAAAATGCTCAGCATCCATTTGATTCACCATATTAATCACTCTTTCACTCCGTTCTTCTTTTCCTTGTGGCAGCAAGACCATGTGACTAATCTTTGCGGAGGTAAATAATGCGGCACTTGCATTTTTACACGTTGCTACACAAGCTCCGCAACCAATACATGCGGCGGAATCAAAGGCTTCCTCAGCAGTTTGATGGGTTATTGCGATGGCTGTTGCATCCGGTGCTTGACCAGTATTTACCGATACAAAACCACCGGAAGAAATAATTCTATCAAATGCCGAACGGTCAATTTTCAAGTCTTTTTTCACCGGAAAAGCTAAGGCGCGGAAAGGCTCAATAACGATGGTATCTCCATCTTTGAAAGACCTTAAGTGAAGCTGACAGGTGGTAGTATGTTCCAATGGTCCGTGAGCCAATCCATTAATCATTACCCCACATTGGCCGCAAATGCCTTCCCGACAATCATGGTCAAACTCAACAGGTTCGTCACCTTGTAGGATCAATTTCTCATTCAAACTATCCAGCATTTCTAAAAAAGACATGTGAGGATTTAGGTGTTTCAAATCATAATTCACCAGTTTCCCTTCACTCTGATTATCTTTCTGTCTCCATATTTTAAGATGTAAATCCATAGGTTTTTGTTTTATTTGTAACTTCTTACGGTTGGCTGTATTTCTTCAAAAATTAGGGGCTCTTTAATGAATTCTGGTTCATTATTTTCCCCCTTCCAGGCCCAAGCGGAAATAAATTGAAATTCATCATCATTCCTCAAAGCTTCTCCATCCGGAGTTTGAAATTCTTCACGAAAATGTGCGCCGCAAGATTCCTTTCGGGTTAGAGCATCATAGCACATCAATTCACCTATTTCAAAATAATCAGCAACGCGACCGGCTTTTTCAAGTTCAGCGTTCATTGCTTGGGCTTTTCCTGATACTTTTACCTCCCTATAAAATTCCTGTTTTAACTTTTTTATCTCTTTGATGGCGAATTGTAAACCTTTTTCATTTCTGGCTAAACCACAATAATCGTAAAGCAATTTGCCTAAAGTTTTGTGGAAATAATCGACAGTTTTTGTTCCATTAATATTGATGAAACGATCAATTTGCTGCTTAATTTGATTTTCAGCTTTGTCAAATTCTACCCCATCGGTTGAGATTTTTCCGCTATGGATTTCCTGAGACAAATAATTGGCAATGGTATATGGTGCAATAAAATACCCGTCAACGGAAGCTTGAAGTAGGGAATTGGCTCCCAATCGATTCGCACCGTGATCGGCAAAATTAGCTTCTCCTAAAGCAAACAATCCTGGAATGGTGGTCATTAATTCATAATCTACCCAAAGTCCACCCATAGAAAAATGTGCGGATGGCGAAATCATCATTGGCTCCTGATAGGCATTATATCCTGTGATTTTAAGATACATATCGAATAAATTCCCATATTTCTCCTCAATTTTTTCTTTACCTTGTTCTTTAATTGCTTTAGAAAAATCAAGATATACTGCATTTTTCAACGGTCCTATTCCGAAACCTGCATCAATTCGTTCTTTTGCAGCTCGCGAAGAAATATCTCTTGGTGCCAGATTTCCGAAAGCAGGATATCGTCTTTCCAGATAATAATCTCTTTCGTTTTCAGGGATTTCGTTAGGAGGCCTGGTTTCATTTTCTTTTAAAGGAACCCAGATTCTACCGTCATTTCTCAAAGACTCAGACATCAACGTTAATTTTGATTGATAGTCTCCTGACTGTGGTAATGAAGTAGGATGCACTTGAATCCAACTGGGTGAAGCCATCAAAGCTCCTTTTTTATGCGCTCTCCAAATTGCAGAACCATTACAACCCATCGCCAAAGTAGATAAATAATAGATTTTTCCATACCCTCCTGTAGCCAAAACAACGGCGTGGGCTGCGTGTCTTTCGATTTCTCCAGTATCTAAATTTCTTACAATAATACCTCTCGCTTTTCCTTCGATGACCACCAAATCCAGCATCTCATGTCTCGTAAATAACTGAACGCTTTTTTTCCCGACCTGACGCATTAAAGCCTGATAAGCGCCCAGAAGCAATTGCTGTCCCGTTTGTCCTCTTGCATAAAAGGTTCGGCTTACCTGAACCCCACCAAATGAACGATTATTCAGGTAACCGCCGTATTCCCGGCCAAAAGGAACACCTTGCGCTACAGCTTGGTCGATTAGATTTAAAGAACATTCTGCCATTCGGTAAACATTGGCTTCACGGGCTCTGAAATCTCCACCTTTTAAAGTATCAACAAACATTCGATACACACTGTCGCCATCATTTTTGTAATTTTTAGCAGCATTCACTCCTCCTTGAGCCGCTACAGAATGCGCCCTTCTCGCACTGTCCTGAAAACAGAATGATTTTACATTATAGCCCATCTCACCTAATGAAGCTGCAACGGAGCTCCCGGCTAATCCTGTGCCGACAACAATGATATCCAGTTTTTTTCTGTTGGCGGGATTAACGAGCTTAGCGGTTTTCTTATAATTTTCCCATTTCTGTTCTAATGGTCCTTCCGGTATTTTTGAATTTAAGATCATACTGTCAAAATTTAGCGATTAGTGAAGTATATATAAATCGGCATTAATGCAAAGCCAAAGCAAATGATTAGTGAATACGCGACTCCAGCATTTTTAAACCATTTTACAAATTTCGGATGAAATACACCTAAAGTTCTAATCGCACTTTGAATTCCGTGAATCAAATGATAGCACAGTGCAATCATTGAAACCACATAAATAAGCACATACCACCATTCTTTAAAAACAGTTATGACTAAAATGTACAAATCTTTATTTCCGTTGCCATCCAAAGGAAGATGACCAAATTTATAGACGTACCAGAAATTCTGAAAATGAATGACAAGAAAGATCAAAATCAATGTTCCCAAAATTCCCATATTTCTTGATGCCCAAGTACTTGCTCTTTTTCTGTTGTCGCTTTTGTAATTTCCTCCTGATTTGCGATTTTTAGATGTAATGATTAATCCATCCACGGCATGCACGATGATGCTCGTATACAAAAAATACGAAACGATTTTAATAATTATATTTCCTGACAAAAAATGCGAATAGGCATTAAATTGAAGATGGGCCTGCTCCTGCGGTAAAAATAGCTGAAGATTTCCAAGAAAATGAACCAACAGAAAGAAACTAAGGAACAACCCCGTAACGCACATCAGTATTTTTCGTGATAACGTAGATAGCATATTGTATGGTTTATGATTAATAGTATCCTAGAATCTTCATCCACAGACCACCAACGCCCATATAAATGATTAGTAAAACAATTCCTATTTCCAAACCTCTAAGCCACCATTCTTTTAAATCAACATATCCGCTTCCAAAAAATACTGGAGCAGGACCATGGCCATAATGGGTGAGAACTCCATAAATTGAACCCATAAATCCGAGCATCATTGCTAAAAGCATCGGAGGAATTCCTACGGCAACCCCAACGCTCAATAATGCCGCGTACATTGCTGCTACATGCGCGGTAGCACTTGCGAAAATATAATGGCTAAAGAAGTAAACGAGAATAATAACTGGAAATGCAATGGTCCAGGTCATTCCACCTACTTCCATTTTAATCAGATTGCTAAACCATCCAATAAATCCTAGCTCATTAAGAGAACTGGCCATCATAACAAGCACAGCAAACCACACTATGGTATCCCAAGCTCCTTTCTCTCCTTTTACGTCCTCCCACGTCAAGACTGATGTGAGCAATAATAGCGTTAAACCGATGAAAGCTGTAGTAGTAGCATCAATCGACAATGCACCACCAAAAATCCAAAGTCCCAGCAAAATAAAAAATGCCAAAAGCATGAGCCATTCATTTTTAGAAATAGGTCCCATTTCTTTTAATTTCTCTGTAGCCATTTTAGGAGCATCGGCGGTTTTCTTTAATTCAGGTGGATATAATTTATACAAAACCAGCGGTACTACGAAGAATGCTACCAATCCCGGTACGAATCCAGCCGCAGCCCAAGACATCCAAGTGATGTCGATTCCCAAGTTGGCAGCAAATTTCTGACACATAGGGTTACTTGCGGTTCCGGTCAAAAACATGGAAGATGCAATAAGATTCATGTAATAACTGTTCAACGTCAAATAAGACCCCAATTTTCTGTGTGTTTCCGGCTTATCGGGAACAGAGTCAAAGCTGATCGCCATCGATTTCATTATGGGATAGATAATTCCGCCACCTCTTGCGGTATTACTCGGAATTGCGGGAGCCAAACATAAATCCGCTAATCCTAAACCATAGGCCAAGCCTAATGAACTTTTACCAAAAACTTTGATGAACAGAAAAGCAATTCTGTTTCCAAGTCCTGTTTTGATAAATCCTCTTGCAATGAAGAATGAAATTCCTATCAACCAAATTACTTTATCTCCAAAACCACTTAATGCCTTGGTAATAGATTTTCCTGCATCGCCCGGAGCAACAACTTGTGTAAGAGCTGTAAAACCAATTGCCATCATGCACATCGTCCCCATTGGTGCAGCCTTTAAGATTATTCCAAGAATTGTGGCTGCAAAAATTGCAAACAGATGCCATGCATTTTCCGCTACTCCTTGCGGTGCGGGGATAAACCATATTACAAGTGCGACTGCAAAAGTAATTGCAACAGCTTTAATATTAATTTCTTTCATAATGATTGGTTTTATTAAAATCTACTTTGGACCTGAACAATGAAAAGATTGTTGTTGTATTGACTGGTGTTTTCAATGGAATGTTTATAACGGTCGAACTGCATACCGAGTTGAATTCTTGCACCGTAGTCTTTTAAGAATTCTAATCCAAACATGGGGATGATGGTCTGTCTTGGATTTGAATTTAGCCTAAAATTGGTGTCTAAATATTCGTATCGGCAAGATAATTCAAGTGCGCTGAGATTCTTATGATTGATTTCGTACCGAACATGAGGCAAAAAGTAAGCACCCCGAATTTGATATTCATCTGGATTTACTGGCCGTAATTCAGGTGCTACAGCAAAATAAAGAGGATGATTTGTTCCCTGTTTTGCTTCAAGCTGCATATCAAAACACCACTTTGGATTAAGATGAATAAGTGAACTTACGTCTAGTCCAACGGCATATATCTTTTTGCTCATTACTTCTCCCACACCACCATTGAGGCCAATATTTAAACCGTTTTTTTTCAAAAGTCCAAAAACCAACCTTGTGGAATACTGTTTTCCATTGTCATTGTCATTAATCTGATTTTTACCATTTCCATTAACTACGGAGACTGCATACTGAAAGGGAACATCTCCTAGCTGTATTTGTCCGGTTGCAGATAAACCAATCTGAAAGCTAGTCCAACCCAGTTTCCCAAATTCTGTGTACTGATTGGACCAATCAAGAGACTTGATAATGTCGATAGGGTAGGTTTCTTCAAGACCAAACAAGGGCCTGAACTGTCCAACCGTAAAAGCCAATTTTGGATCGAGCGTATATTTTAAATAGGCATTTTCAAGAACTCGAGATTTAGGATCATTCTTAAAGTCTGCGAGATTGGCAAGGACAGCTACTTCGGTATGTTTACTGATTTGAGCGCGTACCTGAACTCTCATGTATTTGATCATGAAATTATTGTCAGTCCCGCTATGATCTAAGTGATGAAGTCCATTAACATCTACATTATCCTTCATGCCTACAAGATACCTTGCCTGAAATAATCCCTTGATTTGAAGTTTCGGATATACTACAGACTCCGCAGGCTTATGGACGGTTTGTGTAGAATCCGGAATCTGAGCTTTAGTAACGGAAAAGAACAATAAAAAATAGATTGGAAGAAACTTTCTTATGGCTAAATAAGTTTTCATATTGCTATCGTGTTTCTTGGTTTTAAAATTTATCCTGAAGATAACTTGGTATCGTTAAGATATGTTAAAGGTAGTGAATTGCTCTACAAATTTCACAGGAATAGGATTAAATTTTTAAGAAAACTTACAAAAGTCATAAAAAGGAATGGGGAGTTTTTTGTGGTATTAACTTGTCGACCATCAGTACCATATTATCCTTAAAATATGAATCGTTTTCACTATTCGATATTAATACTTCAACATTATAAAGGTTAATCGATGATTAAAAATTCAATTATAAAAATGCGTTTATTCAAGCGCACCGCAATTTATTGTCAATTTATTTCCCCATTATTAGAAAATTTCCGCTATTATAATTGCAACGATTTGCGATTATGAGAAAGTTTAAATCAATCTCAAAAAACACTAAAATTATATTGTGAATCTATCTATGATTTAGAAGAAAGCATGAGCAGCTTTTAAAATAAAAATATTTTAAGATGAAAATGAGAAAAGAAATTAGCACCTTTCTTGAAATTTAAAAATTAAAAACCCCTGTAAATAAGCATTTACAGGGGTTTTAGCAGAGAGGAAGGGATTCGAACCCTCGATACAGTTACCCGTATACTAGCTTTCCAGGCTAGCTCCTTCAACCACTCGGACACCTCTCTATTTGAAGACTGCAAAAATAGGATATTTTGGCGAGATTAAAAAATTCAACCGAAAAAAATATAAAATTTAGCTGTCAGAAACTTCTCCGCAAAGGTTTTTACCAAAGTTTTCCGCAAAATTTCCTTTGTAATTCGGGTTTTCTAATAGATGCATCGCTTTGGTAATTGCACTTTCTGCAGTCATATCGTTTCCGCTAATGGCTCCAATTTTGGTAAAAATATTCGAATTGGAATATTTCCCGAACGAAATTCCACCCGAAACACATTGCGAAACGACCACTATTTCCGTTCCACGATCGCGCAAAAGTTGTAAAATATCCTGCGTTTTTTTGGTGTTAAAAATAGTTCCGGAACCGAAAACCTGCAAAATCAGAACCTTCATTTCCGGAATTTCGGAGAAATGTTCAAGATGCATTCCCGGAAAAATTCGCCAAAAAAGAACATCCTGTGACAAGTGCGTATCTACGCTAAAAGGAGCATCCGATTGTGAACGCCACAAAAAATCTTTTTCGATGTTTAAATGAACCCCCGATTGCCCCAACGCAGGATAGTTCGGACTCTGGTATGCGTCGAAATATTCTGCAGAGTACTTTAAAGTTCGATTTCCACGGAGTAATTTATATTCAAAATATATGGTAACTTCCTGAATTACAGCTTTGTCATTTTCGTATAAACTAGCGTAATATAAGGTGGTCAGAAGGTTTTCTTTCGCATCCGTGCGCAAATCCCCAATCGGCAATTGCGAACCGGTCAATATTACAGGTTTGCTTAGATTCTTTAACATAAAACTCAATGCTGAAGCCGTGTAAGACATCGTGTCGGTGCCATGTAAAATCACAAAACCATCATAGAGATCATAATTTTTTCCGATTAATTTGGCGATGATTTTCCATTCTTTAGGTCCCATGTCGGAGGAATCGAGCGGTTTTTTGAATGGATGAACATCAACTTCGCACTCGATCAGTTTCATTTCCGGTAGCTTCTGAAAAATATTACCAAAATCGAAAGCCCGCAAACTCCCGGTTTCGTAATCTTTTTCCATGCCGATCGTGCCGCCGGTGTAAATGAGGAGTACTTTTCTTTTCATAGATTCAAAAATACATTTTTTCCACAGAATTTCACTTATTTAGTCGCTTATTTGACTTTGTCGAATGGTGAGATTTAATTTTTTATAGCGTCTATTTCCGTCTTCCACTCCCGCTTTTTTGTTCCGATTCGCTACACAAAAAGAGCTCCGTTCAAGCCGGGGCGCGGTACCATTTCCAAATCAAAAGAAAGTTATAATTAACTATTTTCGATAAAGAACAAAACCTTTCAGTACTTTTTGGCGCTCGCTTCGCTCGCGCCAACCACAAAAAATTCTTATTTTTGGAAAATGAATTCACAAAAAACTTTTGAGTATCTAAAGCAATTTCTTACAGACGAGCGCCTAAGCAAAATAGAATTTTACGCCCAAGAAAGTTCAGATTTTGTATTGCCGGTGATGGAAAATATTTTTCAGTTCCGAAACGCCGCTGCCATTGTACGTTCGGTGGAAGCTTGTGGATTTCATAAAATTGTGGCGATGGAAAGCGAGAATGAGTTTAATCCGAATCTTCGCGTGACCAAAGGTGCGGAAACGTGGGTGGAAGTTGAAAAAATGCCTCACCAGTTGGAATCTTTAAAGAAAATTAAAGAAAAAGGTTATAAAATTTTGGCTGTTTCGCCCGAAAAAAATGCGATCATGTTGCCGGATTACGATTTGAAAGAACCCGTTGCGCTGGTATTTGGGACAGAAAAAGAAGGAGTTACAGAAGAAATTCTAGATTTTGCTGATGAAACTGTGGCAATTCCGATGTACGGTTTTACCAAAAGTTTTAATGTTTCTGTGGCTGCAGCAATTTGTTTCTACGATTTAAAACAAAAGCTGGTTAGGTCCGATTTCGATTATAAACTTTCTAATGAGAAACTCTGGGAACTCAAAGTTCGATGGGCAAAAAATTCAATAAAAAGTGGCGAGGAAATTCTGCAAAAATACCTCAAGTAGCAAGCTACATCATCTTAAAATAATTCCACGCAGCTACGAAAACTCCCGCTGTTTCGGTACGCAAACGTTGGTTCCCGAGGGAAACGGCCTTAATGCCTTTCTCTGCTAATGTCTGAATTTCTTTTTCCGAAAAGTCGCCTTCTGGACCGATCAGGAAAGTAATTTTTTCTTTCAAATTGATGTCTTTCAAATTGATCCTTTCCAGATTTTCGTTGCAATGGGCAACAAAAGTGTTTTCAGGATCTAAATTTTTTATAAACTCTGGAAATTTGATTAAATCATTGATTACCGGAAAATGAAACCGCAAACTCTGTTTGGACGCGGCGATGCTTTGTTTTCTTAGCTTTTCAATGTTGAGGATTTTCCGTTCTGTTTTTTCGGTTTGAATTAAAGTAACCTCCGAAATCCCCATTTCTGTAGCTTTTTCCAAGAAAAACTCAATCCGGTCGATGTTTTTGGTTGGAGCAATGGCAATATGCAGTTTCGGAGAAAATTCCGGAAGATTTTCCTGGATTTCTTTGATGTCTAAAGAAACTTTTTTGCCTTCGAAAACCAGTGTTCCGTGGGCGAGATTTCCCTTTCCGTCGGTTACAGAAATTTCTTCGCTATCCCGCATTCTCAGGACTTTTATGATATGTTGCTGTTCTTCATCATTAATCTGAACTGCGGGGAAAATTTCACCAAAAAATAACTTCATTTTACTCAGATTTTTTCTTAAAACTTTCTTCAATATCATATCGTGCCGTTGCGGAAACGGAAAGGTCGGTAAATTCGCCTCGGTCGTATTTTAGCTTTGCAACCATCGCGATCATCGCTGCATTATCGGTGGTGTATTCGAATTTTGGGATGTAGATATTCCAGCCGAGTTGGTCTTCATTTTTCTTCATTGCTTCTCGAAGTCCGGAATTTGCAGAAACCCCACCGGCTATGGCAATATGGGAAATGTTGTAATCTTTTGCAGCTTTTTCCAGTTTATTCATCAAGGTCTCTACAATGGTTTTTTGAACAGAAGCTGCCAAGTTTTCGATGTTTTCTTTAATAAAATCCGGATTTTTTTTGATTTCTTTCTGAATGAAATATAAAACCGAAGTCTTCACACCGCTGAAGGAATAATCATATTTTTCTAAACGTGGTTTACTGAAAGTAAATGCGTTTGGATCTCCGTTTTTTGCCAGTTTATCGATAATGGGACCTGCAGGATAATCGAGATCGAAAATTTTCCCGATTTTATCGAAAGCTTCGCCGGCAGCATCATCAATGGTTTTTCCGATGATTTCCATATCGAAATAATCTTTCACCAAAACAATCATCGTGTGACCGCCAGAAACTGTTAAACATAGAAAAGGAAACGGTGGAGGTGCAATATTTGCATCGTCGATAAAGTGCGCTAATATGTGTGCCTGAAGGTGATTAACCTCAATTAAAGGAATATTTAAACTCATCGCTAAAGATTTGGCAAATGAAGTACCTACAAGCAAGGAACCCAAAAGTCCCGGTCCGCGCGTAAATCCCACGGCAGAAATATCTTTTTGTTGTATATTTGCTTTGCTGACGGATTTTTCAACCACAGGAATGATATTTTGCTGATGTGCACGGGAAGCCAGCTCGGGAACCACACCGCCATATTCGTTGTGAATCGCCTGATTGGCCGCAATGTTTGAAAGAATTTTATTCCCTCTGATGATCGCAGCAGAAGTATCGTCGCAGGATGATTCTATCCCTAAAATTATTGAGTCGCTCATAACAATGGCAAATTTAGAGAATAATAACGATAACGAAAACAAAAAATCGCTCACAGAAAATATCGGAGATTCTGTGCAGAAGGGAGTAGAAAACGTGCAGGATACGTTGAAAGAAACAGTAAAAGGAGCTAAGGATTTGGCTTCGGATGCCATTAATCATCCTGTTGAGACTGCGGGCGAATTTGTGCAACAAGCGGCAAAAGACGTCACAAGCTACAAATGGTGGGCGAAATTGTTGCTGGTTTTGTTTTGGACTTCCTTGTTTTTGGTGGTTTCGTTTTTTGTAATTGTAAGTTTGCCGGCTACCAAAAATTGGGCAGCTCAGAAGGTGATTGAAAAACTCAATACTGATCTAAAGTCACAAATGTCTTTCAAAAGTGTTGACATTAATTATTTTGGCGACATTCATATTCATGAAGTTGCGATCAAAGATTACAAAAATTTTCCTTTTCTAAAAGCCAAGGAATTATACGCAGATTCCAACTGGTTTTCCATCATCAGCAATTCGCGAAATTTGCAGTTTCAATCTCTGTCTTTGGAAGAACTGGATTTAAAAGTGATTACTTACAAAGGCGACAGTATTTCGAATTTTATCCGTTTTGTTGATCTTTTCAATACGCCCTCTCCAACGGTGAAAAAAGAACCATTTCAATTGAAATCGCGTATTTTTATTACAAATTCCAAAGTTTCTATTGTTAATCAAAATAGCAAAGGAGAACAAGGAAAATGGCTGACCGCTGAGAATTTTAATCTTGTAGCTCCAGAGTTGAAAGTAGAAGGTTCCAATGTTTTTGCTCAAATAAATAACATGCGGTTTACCACGGAAAGATGGGGCAAAAAACATTTTGTCGACACATTTTCCACCGAATTGGCATTGACTAAGGAGTTTTTGGTTTTAAATGATTTAACCATCAATACCAATAATTCCTTGCTGCAAGGAGACATAAAATTTAATTTGAACAATGGCTCTTGGGCAGACTTTGCCGATAAAGTGAAGTGGGAAATGAAAATGAAGCAAGGAAGCCAAATTAGCGGGTACGACATCAGTTATTTCGTTACAAATTGGGATAATTATAAGCCGATCAACATTTCCGGTGATATGACCGGTCCACTGAATAATTTTTATTTAGATAATTTCCTGGTTAGAAATCCGCAGGTGAATATTCGAACCTCGAAAATGAAAGTAAGCAATCTGCTTAAAGGTAATTTTCAAATTGAAACCAATAATCTTTCCACAGATTTTACTTATAAAGAGCTGAAAAATATGATGCCGACGTTCATTTCTTCTAAAATGAAAAATTTCGCGGATGATTTCGGAAGGTTAAAATACAACGGTGCAGTTAGGGTGAATCCGAAAGAGGTTTTTGTCTCCAACGCCAATCTTGTCACCGGAATCGGGCAAGCAAAAATCAGTAATTTTTATTTAAATGATTACAGTTCGAATTTGCCAAAATACCGCGGTTATGCTGAAATTAACGATCTGAATACCTCGGTTATTACCAAAAATAAACAAGTAGGATTGATTTCCGGTAAATTTAATCTTCAGGGACAAAGTTTCGATGTGAATACGATGCGATTGAAAACCCGTTCCCAGATTTCAAAAATCGAAATTATGGACAAGGAAATCAATAATGTTTTTCTTGATGGTTTGCTCGATCACAAAACCTATCGCGGAATAATAAATGTAAACGACGAGCAGGCGAGAGCCGATGTTAGCGGATTTATCGATTTCCGAACCAGCAGATTATTGGCCGATATTAATGCTGACATTAAACATTTAAATATTAATTATTTCACCGGAGCTAAAGGCAATCAAATCGTTACTGGTTTGGTGGATGGGAAAATTTCAATGACAAATATCAATGATTTGAATCTCGATGCGGATCTTCAACGCGTCACCTTTGCAAATGCATCGCAAAAATTTCTTATTCCGAATGCAAAAGTAAAAGCGTTTTTCGAAAACGGGAACAGAATCGTTTCAGTGGATGCTCCAGGAGCTGTCACCGGGCAAATTTCCGGAAGATATAATCTTGGTGATTTGATGGGAATGGTGCAAAACGGAATTGGAAAAATTCTGGTTGGTCCTCCGCCAAGAAAATTGTATCGTGGACAAAACTTCTCGATGAATTTTGATGTAAAACAAGGTCTGGTAAGTTATTTTGAACCTAATTTGCAAATT
This sequence comes from Chryseobacterium senegalense, assembly GCA_001403755.1. Taxonomy (GTDB): domain Bacteria; phylum Bacteroidota; class Bacteroidia; order Flavobacteriales; family Weeksellaceae; genus Kaistella; species Kaistella senegalense. The sequence goes on from CYUH01000015.1 coordinate 626,476, forward strand.
CCTAGAGGTGCTTCGGTGAATGGGTCTTATGATGGGAATTCGAATAATTTGATTTTGAATGTAGATGCGGAAACTTTAAAATACATCATGACCAAAAAGCAGGAAATCACGGATGCTGACAAAGCTTTAGCAACTGCAAATCCTGCATATAAAATCTCCGACCGCGACAATATTACCCGAGATAGTGCGATGGTAGATAGCCTGATGGTGAGAATTAATACCGCAAACCTCGATGAGCAGATTTACGCGAAAATTAATCGGGTAGAATACAACAAAAATATCCTAAAAGATATCACATTAAGTGGAAGAAATGAAAATAATCAAGTTCTTCACATTGCAGCGAATTTTAAACATGGAACTCCGGAAGATGAGGTGAAACAGAATTTGAAAGAATATGTCATCAATCTTAACCAAACCACCAATTCTGCTGGAGATTATGTAGTAAGATTCGAACCTACAACAGTGAAATTTAATGATGTAGCGTGGAGCGTCGATACTTCAGCCGAGTTGAACCATTCGATCACATACCGCAAGAAAACTTCCGATTTTCTAATCCAGAATTTACGACTTTACTCGGATGCCAGTGAGTTGTTTTTGAGAGATGCCATTTTCAAATCTGCTCAGGATTTTTCCGCCGGTGGCGAGGTGAAAAACCTTGATATTTCGAAAATTTTTGCTCTAACCAAGAGTGAAAACAGCATGGATATTCAGGGAATTGCGAATGGAACTTTCGACATTAAAATGAATAAAAACAATCTGGAACCGCTCATCGATTTCAATATTAATGATATTTTGATGAACGGAAACGATATGGGAAATGTATTGATTTCTGCTAAAAAAAGTGATACACCCAACGTTTTTGATGTGGATGCCAAGGTAGTTTCTGCAGGAATTATTGGGGATAATAATCTGCATCTTACCGGAACAATTAATAACAACACCTCTTCACCAACCCTCGATTTGGTCGCAGATATGAAGGAATTTGATATCGCTTTTGCGCAGGAATTTGTAAAAGGAGTATTCGGCAATCTTCGCGGAAAAGCTTCTGGTGAGTTGAAGATTTCCGGAAAATTGAGTGATATTGATTACAGTGGCGATATCGCGATGAAGGATATGGGCTTGAAACTCAATTTTACGGGGGTTGATTATGCTTTTGATGACACGGTGATCTCGCTTTCCAGAGGTTTGGCGATTCTGAATGACATCGGTGTTCGGGACGGACGAACCAATTCTCGAGGCTCAATTTCTGGTGCGATTCAGTTTGAAACTTTAGCTTCAATGGGTGTCAACTTAGTGATGAGAGCAGATAATTTAATGCTTCTCAATACGGGGCAGAAAGATTTTGATCTGTTTTGGGGCAGAGTGTATGGCACCGGAACGCTCTATGTGGACGGACCAGTTTCTGCGTTGAATATTTCGACTCCGGAAATGAAAGTACTCAATAATAGCGTATTTACTTTTAACTCGAATTCTACGTCCAACATCGAAGAATTTAAAATGCTCCGATTTCTTAAAAGAGACGAAACAGGAGTCGTTACTGTAGAGGAAAGGAAACGATCCAGCGCGAATATGAATATCGATTTTACACTTTCGTTAGATCGTGGAACTACGGTTAACGTATTGGTAGGAGATGATATAGGGGATATTACGGTTCGCGGAAGTTCTGAAAGTTTGCGTTTTGTGATGAACCGATCCGGTGCGATCGCGATGAACGGAAATTATTTTGTGGACAATGGAACTTTTGTTTCTAAAGCGATTCTGAATAGAACTTTCCACATCACCAAAGGAAGCAGCATCCGATGGGATGGCGATGCGATGTCGCCGGAACTCGATATTGACGCTACTTATCTGAGAACGGTAACTAATGCCGGATCCTATCTTGGAATGTCGAATTTGCAACCAATTAATGTTTTGTTGTCCACTAAAATTACCCAAACACTAAACAATCCGAACGTGCAGTTAGGGGTTTCTGCTTTGGATGTTTCCAGTAATTTGAAAGAAACGCTCGCTCAGAAAATGAGTAATGAGGACGAAAAAATCATTCAATTCGGATCTATTTTGGTGTTGAGCAGTTTCAATGAAGCGAATGCGGGATTCGGAAATCTTAATCTGGGAAACACGTTGGAAACATCGGGTTATAACATGCTTTTCAAACAACTAGGTTCGGTTTTAAATACCATAAGCAACGAGTTTCAGGTGGATTTGAATTATTTGCAAGGCGATACGAATTCCAATAGTGGCGATCGTGCAAATGCAAGTGTAAGCTTCAGCCTGTCCCCAAGAGTAAAGGTGAAAACAGGTCTGGGGATTCCTATTTCTAAAACACAAAATACCAATGCAGATTATCTTTCAGGCGAGGGAATTATTGAATATGATTGGTCTAAGAAAAATGACGGAACCAGACTGTTGAGAGCATATTCTAAACCAAGTAACATCGGCCTAAACGGTGCGGTGGCCGGAAATGCCAATGCGAACCAAAGCTATGGAGTGGGGGTAGTTTATAGTAAAAGCTTTAATACAATATTCAAAAGGAAGAAAAAAGATAAAAAAAATAAAAGTTCAACCGGTGATATCATAAGGGATTCTATTAAAAAAGATACGATAAAGTAAGAATTATAATATGAAATTTATCATTTAAGTTAAAAGTTGTTAATATATCATTATATTTTTTCGCTTTAATATTTTTTCATAAATTTGCAAAAATATTCACGGAGTATTATTAAATGCATAAAATTCAAAAATGAACTATCAACTTGACGAAATAGATAAAAAAATCCTTGATTTTTTAGTAGAAAACACAAGAATGCCTTTTACAGAAATTGCTAAACAAATGGACGTTTCTGCAGGAACCATTCACGTAAGAGTAAAAAAGATGGAAGATGCGGGGATTATCCTGGGATCTTCTTTAAGCATCGATTATGGTAAATTAGATTATCATTTTACTGCTTTCATCGGAATTCTTCTTACCAAATCAAACAGAACTCAAGAAGTTTTGAAAGAATTAACTACTATTCCAAACGTAATCGAAGCGAGTGTAATTTCCGGTAAATACAACATTTTCTGTAAAGTGAAAGCTAAAAATACTGAAGATGCCAAAAGAATTATTTACCAAATCGACGATATCCAGGATGTGATGAGAACTGAAAGTATGATTTCGATGGAAGAATACATTTCGGATAAAAACAGATTGATCGATGCAGTAACCATCTAATTCGAAAACACTTTAACATATATTAAAAAACTTTTGAATCTATTCAAAAGTTTTTTTACTTTTACATGCATGAATAACGAATTTGCCAACGAAAATCCAAAAAAAGATTTGGGTTTTATCCTGTCACTTGCCGCACTCCTTTTGTTCACTTTAATGGGCATAGGAATCGATTACGATGAGTTTTTGCAAAAGGATGAAATCAATATTCCTAATTTTTATTTCCTACTCATTTTTTTTGTAGATTTTCTAATGATTGTAGGGTTGGTGCTCATTTATTTCTACCGAAATATTGGTATTTTTCTTTTCCCAATTGCTGTAGTTTTACATTTTATGATGCACAATTATTATCTTTCCACCTTCCTTTATACCGATGTTACCAATCTTTTCCTTTATATTTCTATAGGATTACTTGCGATAATTCCAAAGTGGCAATTTTTTAAGTAAGTGAAACACTATTTTTGCACTTTCGAAAATAAAAAACCCGTTTAGTAAATCTAAACGGGTTTATCTATTTTATTGAATTTCCTCAATTATTTTTCTAAAATTCTTTTCACTGCTTCTTTTACTGCAGTGGAGTCGATTTTGTATTTTTTCATCAATTCTGCAGGCGTTGCAGATTCACCGAAAGTATCACTCACCGCTACAAATTCTTGTTTTGTTGGTCTTTTTCTTGCCAACATTCCGGCAACAGATTCGCCTAAACCGCCTAGGTAATTGTGTTCTTCAGCAGTTACAATCTTTCCGGTTTTCTCTACAGATTTTAGGATGATTTCTTCATCCAGAGGTTTGATGGTATGAATATTAATCACTTCGCAAGAAATTCCTTCTTTTTCCAATTCATCTGCAGCTACCAAAGATTCCCAAACCAAATGTCCGGTTGCAACGATCGTTACGTCCGTTCCTTCTTGTAAAAGAATTCCTTTTCCGATTTCAAACGGCATATCTTCTGGAATGAAAACTGGAACTACAGGCCGTCCGAATCGTAAATAAACTGGACCTTCAAAATCGGCAATTGCTAAAGTTGCAGCTTTCGTTTGGTTGTAATCGCAAGTGTTGATCACCGTCATTCCTGGAAGCATTTTCATCATGCCGATGTCTTCCAAAACTTGGTGTGTAGCACCATCTTCACCCAACGTTAACCCAGCGTGGGAAGCACAAATTTTAACATTTTTATTGGAATAAGCGATGGATTGACGGATTTGGTCATAAACTCTTGAGGTAGAAAAGTTTGCAAAAGTTCCGGTAAAAGGAATTTTCCCGTTGATCGTTAATCCGGCTGCTATTCCCATCATGTTGGCTTCTGCAATTCCGACTTGGAAGAATCTTTCTGGAGCTTTTTCGATGAATTTTTCCATCTTTAGCGATCCGATAAGATCTGCGCAAAGTGCAACTACATTTGGGTTTTTATCTGCCAATTCAGCCAATCCGGCTCCGAAACCGCTTCGAGTATCTTTTTTTTCTGTATACGTGTATTTCATTTCTATCTTTTTTGTTTTACGAATTACTTCAAATATTAAAAACTTTAGTAATCCGCCGGAGCTTCTAAATACAATTGTTTGAAGGCAGTGTCTAGTTGCTCATCATTAGGCGCTTTTCCATGCCATGCGTGGGTTCCCATCATATAATCTACTCCAAATCCCATTTCAGTATGAAGGATGATTGCGACTGGTTTTCCATTTCCGGTTTCAGCCTTTGCTCTTTCCAAAATCGCAATTACAGTTTCCAAATCATTTCCATTTTTCTCTTCTAAAACAGTCCAGCCAAAAGCTTCCAATTTTGCATGAAGATTTCCTAAACTTAAGACATCATCGGTATCTCCGTCGATTTGACGGTTGTTGTAATCGATGGTTGCGATGAGGTTATCTACTTTATTATGCGCTGCATACATCAATGCTTCCCAAATCTGTCCTTCCTGAAGTTCTCCGTCGCCGTGCAGGGTGTAAACTAAACTTTGATCTCCGTCTAATTTTTTTCCTAGAGCTGCACCAATTGCGACAGAAAGTCCTTGTCCTAAAGAACCCGAAGCAATACGAACTCCCGGTAAACCTTCGTGCGTGGTTGGGTGACCTTGTAATCTGGTATTCAACTTTCTGAAGGTTGCCAATTCTGCAACAGGAAAGAAATCAAATCTCGCCAAAGTGGAGTAGAATACGGGAGAAATGTGCCCATTGGAAAGGAAAAAAAGATCTTCATTTCTGCCTTCCATGGTGAATGGTAATTTGTAATTCATCACTTTACCATAAAGTGCTGTGAAATATTCGGTACAGCCCAAACTTCCGCCAGGATGCCCCGAATTTACAGCGTGAACCATTCTTAGAATGTCTCTTCTGATCTGTGTTGTAAGAGATTTTAGCTCTTCAATACTTTTACTCATTTTTTTGATTTATTTGCGAGCGAATTTACGAATTTTTGATGGGTTAAGAAAATCGAAAACCATTGATTTTATATCGATGAAAATTATTTTTTTCTAATCAACCATAACCCAATAAATGTAAGTAAACCATTGATAATCAATAATTCTAATCCAATTTTAAAATCTCCGAAGATATTTTCTTGGTAGTTATCGATAAAGTAGGAAATTACCGGTGCAACGATGCAAACATAAGGTACCAAATGATCTTTCACTTTGAATTTGGTGAAAATTCCGAAGGCGAAAAGCCCCAAAAGTGGTCCATAAGTAAAGCCTGCTAACTTTAGAATGAGACCAATCATCGAATTGTCGTTAATGATTTTAAAAATCACCACCATCATCAAAAATGCAAAAGCGACAATTAAGTGAACTTTTTTTCTGAATTTTTCTTTTTCCTTCTCTGAAATATTTTTTTCCCTTAAAGCAAAAATATCAATACAAAGCGAGGAGGTAAGTGCTGTCATCGCTCCATCAGCACTCGGGAAAAGTGCGGAAATCAATGCGATAATGAAGATAATTGAAATAAATGGAGGCATGTGATTCAGCGCAATATCCGGAAATAACTGATCGCCCGAAGTTGCTACATGTTCGGTGGTTCCATAAAGGTGAAGCAAACCTCCCATGAAAAGGAACAAAGAAATTACCCCTACTAAAATAAATCCGAGCGTAACCATGTTCTTTTGCGAATCCTTCAGTTTGGTTACGGAAAGCGATTTCTGCATCATCTCCTGATCAATCCCCGTCATCGTAATGGTGATGAATGCTCCGGCTAAAATTTGTTTAAAAAAGAATGCTTTGGAATTCACATCGGTATTGAAAACTTCGGTGTATCCGAGTTTATTCATTTCTTTTAAACTTTCAAAAAAGCCCAAATTCAGATGGTTCAGCATATATGCGGAGCAAATGATGAGACCCAAAAGCATACAAGTTGTTTGTAAAGTATCCGTCCACACGATGGTTTTCACACCGCCTTCGTACGTGTACAAAATTATCATTCCCAAAATAACCAAAGTGGTAACGATGAAAGGAACTCCCAAACTGTCGAGAATGGTAAATTGAAGAATGTTAACCACTAAATAAAGTCTTGCTGTAGCACCAACTAATCGGGAAACAATGAAAATCCAAGCTCCGGATTTGTAAGAAATCTGGCCCATTCTTTCTTGTAAATATCCATAAATGGAGGTGAGTTTCAACCGATAATATAATGGCAGAAGCACATAAGCGATAATTACATAGCCAATAAGATATCCGATGGTGATTTGTAAATAATGAAACTGATCTGCACCCACCGCGCCTGGTACCGAAACAAAAGTAACCCCGGAAAGGGACGTTCCAATCATCCCGAAAGCAACGAGCATCCAATTCGATTTTCGGTTTCCGATAAAAAAACTGTCGTTGTTACTGCCTTTTCCGGTGCTGTAAGCAACCCAAAGTAAAAGCGCAAAATAGGCGATAATAATACACAACAGCAAAATCGGATTCATAAATTTATTTTTTTTAATTTCACAAATATAGTTTTTTTGCGGTATTTTGAAATTGCTACTTTTTTAAATTAAAAATTAAATGAAAATAGAAATCTATTGCATAAAAAAAGCCCCTCAAAAATTAATTTGAAGGGGCATTTGCCTGGTGTAATTATTGGTCTTAAGAGGCCAAAACATCCTGCAGTTCAGCATTTCTATCGATAGTTACTTTAGCAAAGGGGCATAATGGAATTACTTTATAGCCATTTTCTCGGGCATATTTCACGCCGGCGTAAACCAATTGCTTAGCGTATCCTTTTCCATTAAAAGCTTCAGCAACACCAGTGTGATCGATGATGAATTTATCGGTTCCTGCCCATGTGTAGGTCATTTCTCCGGCTTTTACGCCATCTTCATAAATTTCGAAAACGCCGTTTTTCTCGTTGTTGTGGTGTTTTATTTCAGCCATAATTTTGTTTTTTTATGTTTTATTAAAATGTTATTTTTCTGAAAAGGTTATTCAAAGCAACTTGTGTTAACTTCAATATTTCCGTGGAGAATTTTGTGCACAGGGCAAGCCTCGGCAACAGCAAGTAGTCGTTTAAGCTGATCTTCATCCAAAACCGCACTGTCATAGCTTATTTTTCGAGTGAAAACCGTATTGTTACTTTGCGGATAATTTTCAAGTTCAACTTTTACATTAATTTTCGGCACTTCCCATCCTTTTCGGTCGATATACATTCTCAAAGTCGCAGCCGTACAGCTTGCTAAAGAGGTTGCCAAAATTTCAAGTGGATTGAATCCTTTGTTTTGGCCACCTTTTTCCAAGGGTTCATCGGTGATGATTTTGTTTTCGCCTGCAGTAACTTCTGTATAATACCTTTCGTTTCCTAAAATTGCTTTAACTGTAACACTCATAGTTATTTTTTTTAATTAAATATTTCAGTTAGTCTGATTATTGTAAATCCGAAACCTTTTAGAGGGAAATTTTCCTTAGTTTTAAATAAAAGCTTGCGACATTTCCATTATTTCGAAAGTTTTCCGTTCAAAATCGCTTTTGGGAGAGGCACATATTCTTCTTCGTCACCCGGAACGAGTGGAAATGCTTCGTGGTTTTGCTCATGCCAGTTGATTTTGGCTTTCTCGATAATTTCTTTATCAGAATTCACGAAATTCCAGAAAATAAAACGTTCCTCGTCGAAAGGATCGCCACCAAAAAGATAGATGGTCGAATTTTCACTGATTTCAAATTCGCATAAATTCGCATTTTTAGCAACAAGCAATTGTTTTCCGCCGAAAGTATTTCCTTCGATGGTTACATTTCCTTCCAAAACATACATCGCCACTTCGCCGAATAAATCCTTTCCGATGCTTACCAGCTGAGATTTTTTACTCTTAATTTCAAGAAAAAACAGTTTGGAATGTACCGGAACCGGGGATCTTTTTCCGAAAAGTTCGCCCGCAATCAGTTTGTACTGCAAATCTCCATCGTTCCAAACCGGAACATCTTCCGCCTCGGTGTGATGAAAGGTAGGTTCGCTTTGTTCCAGATTTTTCGGTAAACCTACCCAAATTTGAAAACCGTGAAGATTTTTTTCGGAACTTCTAAGATATTCCGGAGTTCTTTCGGAGTGCACGACTCCTTTTCCGGCGGTCATCCAGTTTACCGCACCTGGTTTTATTTCGATATCACTTCCCAAACTATCTTTGTGCTGAATGGATCCTTCAAAAAGATAAGTAAGTGTAGAAAGTCCAATGTGCGGATGAGGCGGAACTTCTAAATTCTGATATTCCTTCAACGCTGCAGGTCCCATGTGATCGATGAAAACGAAAGGTCCAACAGCGCGTTTTTCTCTGAAAGGAAGCAGCCTTCCGACTAAAAAGTTCCCAATGTCCGCAGCTTTTTCTTCAATGATGAGTCCGATGTTTGACATGATTAAATTGGGTTTTAATGATATAATAAAGCTCTTAGAATAGACAGGTTCTGCAATATTTTAGTGTATTCCTAATCTTCTTTTGACCTCCGGAATGACCTGCGTTGCAAACAATTCGATAGATTTCATCGTTGTTTCATGTGGGACAAATCCCATGCTCGCTTGCGCAAAAAATCGGGTGAAGCCGAAAATTTCATATTCATAAATAATTTTTTCAACTACTTGTTCTACGCTTCCGACCATCAGTGATCCTTCCGGACTTCTCATGAACTCAAATTGTTCGCGGGACATTGGTTGCCAACCGCGGCTTTTCCCTACACGATCCATCATTTGGGCGTAATAAGGGAAAAATTCGTCGGCAGTTTTTTCGCCATCTTCTCCTACAAACATATGGTTATTGATTCCCACTTGTAGATCTTCTGGTTTTACTCCATTTTCTAAAGCGGATTTTTTATAAAGATTAATAAATGGCGCAAACTGACTTGGCATTCCACCGATAATTGCAAGCATTAGTGGAAGCTGAAGTTTTGCAGCTCGCACAGCCGAAGCCGGAGTTCCGCCCGCTGCAAGCCAAATAGGAAGTTCTCCGTTTAATGCTCTTGGATAAACACCTAAATCATGAATTGGCGCACGAAGAGTTCCGGTCCAAGAAACTTTTTCTTCTTTATTAATTTTGAGCAAAAGATCGAGTTTCTCATCAAAAAGCTCGTTATAATCATTCAAATCAAAACCAAACAAAGGGAACGATTCTATGAAAGAACCCCGTCCAGCCAGGATTTCTGCTCTCCCGCCGGAAATTGCATCCACCGTCGCAAATTGCTGATAAACCCGAACCGGATCTTCGGAACTTAAAACCGTCACCGCACTCGATAATTTAATATTTTTGGTGATTGCAGCAGCTGCCGCCAAAACCGTGGTTGGTGACGAAACCGCATAATCTGGGCGGTGATGTTCGCCAATTCCGAAAACATCAATGGCCAGTTCATCGGCCAGTTTTATTTCTTCTAAAAGATTTTGTATTCTTTGATGCGCATTAAATCCTTTCCCTGGAGCCGTTTCCGGAGCCATATCCGCAAAGGTCATCAAGCCAAATTCGATCTTTTTCATATTTGCTGTTAAAATTAATAAGCCGCTGTGAAAATTTGATGTTTGAATTTTTTGTTTTCAAGTTCATCAACAACCGCTACTGCCAAATCCTGAACGGAATGTCTGGAACGTCCCTCTTCATCAAAAATAGGTGAGTCGGTTGCTACTCTGTATTTTCCGGTTTTTACTTGGTCTTCGCTGAACATGCTCATTTCAATGGCGGGGCTGAAAAATTCCCAATCGAGATTTTCGTTTTTGGAAAGGTTTTCAACAAAATAATTCTTCACCGCACTTGCGGCGGGATAAATTTCTTTCGGGAAATTCGGTCCGTCAACCAGGTGATTTCCATCAATTTTTAAAGTTCCTGCACCTCCTATAACGATTAATCTTTTCACTCCTGAATTTTCAACTGCATTTTGAATGGAAGCTGCACCTTTTTGATATTCCTCGTGAATGTTGGAATTCGTCCATCCTGGGTTGTAAGCGCTTATTACCGCATCGCTGCCTTTCAAAGCTTCAGCCAACTCAGCTTCACTAAAAACATCAACGTTTTTTTTCTCTAGATTTTCGTTTTCGATAGTGATTTTATCTGTATTTCTTGCGATTGCAGTTACGTGAAAATTTCTTTCCAAAAGTTCATTAAGAATGGCATTTCCTACAAAACCTGTAGCGCCGATCAGTGATATTTTCATTTCTATATAATTTAAAATTTAAAGTTTTTTTTATTAATTAAAGGTAGAGGAAAAATAACAACTCAAATAGTTCGCGGTTATTTTTAACAAAACTTTAATCTTCCAGATAGCCAAACTTGCCAGTATTGAAATCATCAAAAGCTTGAATGATCTTTTCGCGGGAATTCATTACGAAAGGACCGTGAGGAAAAATTGGTTCGTTCAACGGTTCACCGCTGATGATTAAAACGATAGCGTTTTCCGATGCCTCGATGGTGAAATCTTCGCCTTGATTTTCGAACAAAACGAAGTGATCAGTAGGAACTTTTTCTTTACAATTAACCAAAATATTTCCTTCAATCACCAAAGCTGCGGTATTGAAATGGGGAGGAAAACTAAAATTTGCTTTTCCATGTTCTTTCAATTTTGCATTCATCAAATGTACGGGACTGAAAGTGGAAGCCGGACCTTTTTGACTGTTGTATTCTCCCGCAATTACTTCAATAAAACCATTTTCTCCCAAATCGACCTTGGTCATCTCAGAATTTTTAATGGCTTGATATTTTGGAGCGCTCATTTTATCTTTCGCAGGCAAATTCACCCACAATTGCACCATTTGGAAAATTCCGCCTTCTTTTGCCCATTCTGTTTCGTGAAATTCTTTGTGAAGAACTCCGGAAGCAGCGGTCATCCATTGCACATCACCTTCACCGATGATTCCTCCGCCACCTGCACTGTCACCATGTTCAACACGGCCTTTGTAAGCGATGGTTACAGTTTCGAAACCGCGGTGTGGATGTACACCAACTCCGCGCGGCGTGTCTGTTCCGGAGAAGTGAAATTTCGAATTATAATCCAACATAAGAAAAGGATCCATTCTTTTCATGTCCAAATGATATCCGCTGGGAATAAAATTATGTACCCTGAAACCATCACCAACAAAATGTGGAGGTTTTGGAGCGGCGATTAATTCTATATTTTTTGTTGCCATTGTGCTATTTATTGATGATACAAAAATACTTCATCACAAAGGCAAAAACATTGATGTAGGATAAGAACGAATCTCGTTGTAAATCAGAAAAAACTTTGATTATTCCGATTTCATGTTTTCGCCATCTTTTACATGAAGGCGTCGGAAAACAAAACCTGAGAGAATCGTGAGAATTCCTACCACAAAAAAGGTGTAACGAAAGGCAAGGTGGGGATTTTCCAACTTTGCTTCGAAGGATTTTAAAATAATCAGCCCAAATGCGATTCCGAAACCAATGGCCAATTGCTGGTTTACCGCAAGCAATGAGTTTCCACTGCTCGTATGATCGTTTCGCAAATCGGCGATAGAAATAGTATTCATCGAAGTGAACTGAATGGAATTGAAAAATCCGAGCACTGCAATAATTGGAATAAACCACAAAATGGAAGTATGAATTCCCGGAATTCCGAGGCAACAAATGAGTGCACCGATGATAAAGGTATTGGTCATCAGTGTTTTTCGGTAGCCAAATTTATTTAAAATAGAAATCACGAAAGATTTCCCGAACATCGCAGTTAAAGCCATCGGGGCGACAATCCAACCCGAAACCACCGCACTTTCCTGGTAAGCAATTTGAATCACTAAAGGTAACAGCAAAGGAATTGAGCTGATTCCCAATCGTGTAGCAAGATTTCCTACAATGCCTACTCGAAAGGTTCTAACCTGAAAAAGGTTTAAAGGAAAAATCGGATTTTTGGTTTTTCCTGCGTGTTTGTAATAGTAATAAATCATCAGAAATCCCAAAATGAAAATCAGCAAAACGGGCGTGGTATGTGTGGTATTTCCAAATAATTCTAATGAAATTGAAAGCAATAATGACGCTGAAGCAAAGATGATAAACCCTTTTAAATCAAATTCTGAAGAAGCAGATTGGTAATTCGGCATAAACTTTAGTCCTAAAATAATTCCAAGCAAACCAATAGGAAGATTGATGAGAAAAATCCAATGCCACGAAAGATAATCGACCATATAACCACCGACTAATGGACCTAAAACCGGACCGATTAATGCAGGGATAATTGCAAAATTCATCGCTTTTAGCAATTCGTTTTTTGGATAAGTTTTAATGAGTGCCAATTTCCCGACCGGAGTCATCAAACTTCCGCCAATGCCTTGTATCACTCTGGAAATCACCAAATGCATCAGGTTTTGAGATAATGCACAAAACAAAGATCCTATACTGAAAATAATTAAAGCGAAAATGAAAATCTTCTTGGTTCCGAATTTATCCGCCAAAAAACCGCTTACCGGCATGAATAAAGCCAAAGTCAACACATAACTGATGATTGCATTTTGCATATTCAGTGGCGATTCATTTAAATCTTTTGCGATCGAAGGCAACGATGTGTTGAGAATAGTAGAATCGAGCATCTGCATGAAAATTGCCGTCGCCAAAATAAGCGGAAGAAATTTTTTCACAGAAGGATTTGGTGTGTTGATGGTTTCAGGCATTAAACAAAAATAGAAAAAATCCCGTGATAACTCGCGGGATTTTGTAATTGATATTATCGATTAGTAGCTGTCTTCGTGAACGGTTTTCACGGCTCTACCACTTGGATCGTTGGCATTTTTGAAAGCTTCATCCCATTCTAAAGCGATAGGAGTGGAGCACGCAACCGATGGAACCGACGGAACTGTTGCCGCGGCGGTTTCACTTGGGAAATGCTCTTCGAAAATCGTTCTGTAGCGGTATTCTTCTTTGTTTTGTGGCGTGTTCAGCGGGAATCGGAATTTTGCATTCACCATCATCTCGTCTGTCACTTCTTTTTCGGCAACTTCTTTTAAGGAATCAATCCATGAATAGCCAACTCCGTCGGAAAATTGCTCTTTTTGCCTCCAAGCGATAGATTCCGGCAACAAATCTTCAAAAGCTTTTCTTAGCATCCATTTTTCGATTTTTGGTTCGTGAGCGGTCACCATTTTATCTTTTGGATTTTGGCGCATCGCAACATCCATAAATTCCTTATCCAAGAAAGGTACGCGGCCTTCGATTCCCCAGCTCATCAATGCTTTATTGGCACGCAAACAATCATACAAGTGAAGTTTTCCAAGTTTTCTCACGTTTTCTTCATGAAATTCTTTTGCGTTTGGCGCTTTGTGGAAATACAGATATCCTCCGAATAATTCATCACTGCCTTCGCCGGAAAGCACCATTTTTATTCCCATTGACTTGATGACTCTTGCTAATAAATACATCGGTGTGGAAGCTCTTACGGTAGTTACATCATAAGTTTCCAAGTGATAGATCACATCGCGAACCGCATCCAAACCTTCCTGAACAGTAAAATGAACTTCGTGGTGAATAGAGCCGATGTGATCTGCAGCTTTTTGTGCAGCAGCCAAATCTGGGCTTCCTTCCAGACCTACCGCAAAACTGTGTAAACGCGGATACCAGGCTTCCTGAGTATCGCCACTTTCGATACGGTTTCGCGAATATTTTGCAGTTACCGCAGAAATAATCGAAGAATCCAGTCCTCCGGAGAGCAAAACACCGTAAGGAACGTCACTCATCAACTGTCTGTGAACAGCTTCTTCCAAAGCTTTTCTAAGTTCAGCTAAATCAGTCTTATTGTCTTTTACGTTCTCGAAATCCTCCCAATCTCTCTTGTACCATTGTTGCAGTTGGTAACCTTCCGGGCTGTAAAGAAAATGGCCAGGTAAAAAAGTTTCGATGGTTTTGCAAACACCTTCCAAAGCTTTAAGTTCAGAAGCTACATAATAATTTCCGTGTTGGTCCCAACCTTGATAAAGCGGGCAAATTCCCATGTGATCGCGGGCAACAAAATATACATTGTTTTCGGTATCGTATAAGGAGAAAGCAAAAATTCCGTTCAGTTTATCCACGAAGTCTTTGCCGTATTTTTTAAATAAAGGAATAATTACTTCGCAATCGGATTCGGTTTGAAATTCGTAGTCCGGAAACTCTTTTCTAAGTTCGCGGTGGTTGTAGATTTCACCATTTACGGCAAGAACGATTTTTTTATCATTAGAAAATAATGGCTGTTTCCCAGAAGTTGGGTCTACAATAGCCAATCTTTCGTGGGAGAAAATTACTTTTTCGTCCTGAAAAATTCCGCTCCAATCTGGTCCGCGGTGACGAATTTTTTTAGACATTTCTAAAACCTGAGGTCTTAGAGTTTCGGTTTTTTGTTTAGCATCAAACAAGCATACAATTCCGCACATAGATTTATAATTATAAGTAATTGTTAATAATTGATTAATTTTGTTCTGCAAACATAAAGTAAATGTTTATAAAACAAAATAATATTAAGCAAAATAAGAATATTTTACTAAAATTAGTTTTTAAAGCGGAAAAAATTAAGTTGAAAGGAGAAATTTAGAGAATCTGGTGGAAAAAATTCAAAAAAAAGCAGACAAATGCCTGCTTTTGGTTTCGTTAATCACTTTTATTTAATCATTCCGCTGAATCAGCGCCATATAGAAACCATCGAAACCATCGCTCGGCATTATTTTTTCTTCTTTTATTAAAGAAAATCCATCGTTGTTTTTAAGGAAAGTTTCCACCTGTTCGTTGTTTTCACTTGGTAAAATGGAACACGTTGCGTAAATCATTTTACCGCCTTTTTTCAAAATTTTAGAATAATCTTGCAGGATTTGCTGTTGCTCTTTTTTAATTCTGTCGATAAAATCCTGGTCAATTTTCCATTTGGAATCTGGGTTTCTTTTTAAAACGCCCAATCCCGAGCACGGTGCGTCGATCAGCAGTCTGTCGGCTTTTTCATGAAGTCTTTTGATCACTTTGTTGTCTTCAATAAAACGGGTCTCAATATTGTGAGCTCCTGCTCTTTTTGCACGGCGTTTTAATTCTGCCAATTTCCATTCAAAAATATCGAGGGCGATAATTTGACCTTTATTTTTCATTAAAGCGGCCAAATGCAAAGTTTTTCCACCTGCACCTGCGCAAGCGTCAACAACGCGCATTCCTTCCTTCACGTCCAGAAGTTCCCCGATTTTTTGTGAGGAAGCATCTTGCACTTCAAACAATCCGTCTTTAAAAGCAGAAGTCAGGAAAACGTTTTTCTTTTCCTCTAGTTGAACAGCGTCTGGATAATTTCTAATTTGAAAACTTTCCACATTTTCATCCTTTAAATCAGAAACCAGTTCTTTTGCAGTGGTTTTTAAAGTATTTGCACGAAGAATCGTTGGCGCTTGTTCGTTCAACGCGTCCATTTCTTTTTCCCAATTTTTGCCGAGTTCTTTCTCCAACGTTTCAGCCAACCAATCGGGAATAGAGTATTCTATCGCTTTTGTGGGAACGGTGTTTTTTTTGAGTTTGGTTAAAACATCTGCAATTTTAATCCCATCGAATTCCTCAAATTTCTTGTAATGGGTTTTACTCCAAAGGCAATAGGTGAGAATCATTTTATAGATGTTGCCTGGTTTTGCGCCTTCTCCCATGTAATATTCGAGGCGTTTTTTCCAACGGATGATGTCATAGAAAATCTGTGAAACCACTTTTCGGTCTTCGCTGCCCCATTTTCTGTTGGCTTTCAAAAGTCGTTCTATGACCTTGTCGGCGTATTTTCTGTCTTCAAAAAAAGTTTCTTGCAAAGCATCGTGAATTCCGATGAGGAGGTTTCTGTGTATAAGTTCCATTGGGAGATTTTAATAATTGAATTTTAGTTTTTTATCCTAAAATTTTTGCAAAAATACGGAATTTATATTTTAAAATTTTAAAGGTCTTGTATCTATAAATATTCAGGAAAATGAGTATTTGACGGGAATGATAAAAAATATTACTTTTGCATGATAAAAATAGAAGAAATGAGCGATACTATTATCTGCCCGAAATGCCAATCCGAATTTACCTATGAACAGGATAATTTGATGGTTTGTTCCCAATGTTTTCACGAGTGGGATCCTAAAGAAACATCAAATGATGATAAAATTGTAGATATCAACGGAAATGAGCTACAGAATGGCGATTCGGTGATCGTGATGAAAGATTTGCCGGTGAAAGGTGCGCCAAAACCAGTAAAAGCCGGAACGAAAGTCAAAAATATCCGTTTGAGACCAGATTCCGATCATAATATCGATTGTAAAATTGATGGTTTTGGAGCAATGGCTTTGAAATCTGAATTTGTAAAGAAAGCTTAAAAAATTTTCAAATAACAATAAAAAAACACGTCTCGGCGTGTTTTTTACTTTTTGGGCATAAAAAAAGGAAAGATTTGGACAGGGTTCTTTTCCGGACTTGGTTGTTCGAGAACCGAACTAATTTCGTCTTAAAGGTAGAAAGAGAATTAACCAAAAATTTCCTTATTCGGGAAGTGTAAAGTTAGGTTTTTACTATTGTAATTGCAAAAAATTTCTAAGATAATTTTTTATGAAATGGCAAATTTTAAACGAATTCGATATTTACTTCGCCATCCAATTGGTCGTTGGTATAAACAACCAATTTTTTGTCGTTAAAGGAAATCTTGTTCCAGAAATGGTTTCCTGCGAAACGGCTTTCCAAAACTTTTGCATTTAATTGCTGAGGATTATTTTCGCTCATTGAAATTTTAATTTCGTGTGGAAACCAGAAATTTTTGGTAAGATTCCAACGGTTTTTTTCTTCGTCCGAAAAAACATTTACTTCACCAAATAGTCTTGCAACATATTCATTATAAGGGTTTTTGTAAGTTTCTATGGGCGAATCGTTTTGGATTAGTCTTCCGTCCTGCAGTACAATAATCTGGTCGAGCCACGGCATTACTTCTTGTATTTCGTGCGTAGAAATAAGCATTGAAATATTTTTTTCTTTCGCATAATTAAACAATCGTTCTCTTAGTTCAATTTTGCGCGAAAAATCGAGATTGCTGAAGGGTTCATCCAACAAGAGCAGTTTAGGCATTACCGAAAGCGCGCGCGCAATCGCAACTCGTTGTTGTTGACCGCCACTTAAATATTTAGGTAAAATCATTGAGTATTCTTCCAAACCTACGACCTTGAGCAATTCCATTACTTTCGTTTTTTTCTCTGTCAAATTAATGTTAGACAAAAATTTTCCTACATTGTCGGCGACAGTTGCATAAGGCATTAAATCATAATTTTGCGCCACCAATTTCATTTCTGGTTCTCCCGGAACAAGGTTTTTCCTCGGTCCAAAAATAGGTTTTCCAGAGAAAATAATTTCGCCTTTTTCCCAATCGAGCAATCCATAAATTAAGTTCAGCAAAGTGGATTTCCCACAACCACTCTCACCGGCAAGAGCAATAATTTTGCCTTCGCTGATTCGCAGATTGAGGTTCTGAAAAAATTTTTTATCAGGATGATGCGAAAAAAATAATTGATTGATTTCTAAAAGCATACTGCGAAAATAAGATTTTTATAAGTAATCTGATTTTTTTTGTTATTTTAGCGGAAACAATTAAAAATTCAAATTTCCGAATGAAAACAATAATCAAAACTACGATTTTTTCAGTTTTTATTGCAGGGATTACGTTAGTTTCCTGTGGTAAGGACAAGCCTTTATCCAGCGAAAGTAACGTGGTTTCTACGTCAAAAGATGGAAATGTTTTTGTGTTGGATACGCTCAATAGCCGCATCGAATGGAAAGGTTTCAAAGTGGTGAAAACCGACAATACCAGTCATTTCGGAACTATAAATTTTGAAAGTGGGGAAGTAACAGTCAATCAAGGAAAGTTGGAGAGCGGAAAATTCGTGGCGGATATGAATTCATTAACATCAGTTGATTTGAAGGATGATGCTGAGCAATTGAATAAATTGAACGGTCACTTAAAAAGTGGCGATTTCTTTGAGGTTGAAAAATTCCCTACAGCTTCTTACGAAATTACAAAGGTTTCTGAAAATACTTCCGGAGGAGATTACAACACTGTTTTAGAAGGAAATCTTACCATTAAAGGAATTACTAAACCGGTACAGTTTAACGCCAATGTTTCCGTGAAAGACGACATCGTAAGTATTGCCACAGAACCAAAAGATATCAATAGGGAAGATTTTGGAGTAAAATTCCAAATGCCAATAGAAAATGGTTTAATTAAAAATGAAATTAATATTCAGATTTTAGTGAAGGCTATGGAAATGAAATAAGAATAATTTTTTTTATTAAGTGTAATAAGTGATGTTGATTCGTCTCGTTTTTTAGCGGGACGAATTTTTTTTAATTACTTAGCACTCATCACTTCAGATAATTTTTCCGGTCGTGAATTTGCCTTCAATTTTCTCCTAAAATTTCCTAAATTTGCATGCTTACCAAAAAGGCAAAAGCAACCGCTAAAAGCAAAACTCAACTATGACTTCACAACAAATACGAAAACAGTTTTTAGACTATTTTAAAGAAAAAGGACATCTTATCGTTCCTTCAGCGCCTATTGTATTGAAAGATGACCCTACACTGATGTTCTCCAACTCCGGAATGACGCAGTTTAAGGATTATTTTCTTGGTTACAAACAGCCGAAAGCGCCTCGAATTGCCGATACCCAAAAATGTTTAAGGGTTTCGGGAAAACACAACGATTTGGATGACGTAGGTAGAGATACCTATCATCACACGATGTTCGAGATGCTCGGAAACTGGTCTTTTGGTGATTATTTCAAAAAAGAAGCGATTGCTTTTGCATGGGAACTGTTGACCGAAGTTTATAAAATTCCAAAAGAAAATCTTTATGTAACTATTTTTGAAGGGGACGCCTCAGAAAACTTAGAACGCGATCAGGATGCCTACGACTACTGGAAAACCCACATTGACGAAAGTAGAATTATCAACGGAAACAAGAAAGATAATTTCTGGGAAATGGGCGAGAGTGGACCATGCGGACCATGCTCGGAAATTCATGTTGATTTGCGTTCTGAAGATGAAAAAGCTTTAGTTCCGGGAATCGATTTGATTAATAATGATCATCCGCAAGTGGTGGAAATCTGGAATAATGTATTCATGGAATTCAACCGAAAAGCTGATGGTTCTTTAGAGAAATTACCTTCGCAGCACGTAGATACAGGAATGGGTTTTGAACGTCTGTGTATGGCTTTGCAAGGTAAAAAATCGAATTACGATACCGATGTTTTCACACCTCTAATTGCTAAAGTAGAAGAAATTTCTGGGAAAAAATATACCGGAATTCTAGAAGACGAAAAAGATATTGCGATTCGTGTTATTGTAGATCATATTCGTGCGGTTGCATTCGCAATAGCCGATGGACAGCTTCCTTCCAACGGTGGAGCAGGGTATGTGATCCGCAGAATTTTAAGAAGAGCCATTTCGTATTCTTATCGTTTTTTAGGGATGAAAGAGCCTTTCCTTTTCGAATTGGTAGCAGTTCTGAAAAAAGAAATGGGCGAATTTTTCCCGGAATTGGTGAAACAGGAAAAATTGGTCACGGAAGTAATCAAGGAAGAAGAAACTTCTTTCCTAAAAACCATCGAACACGGTTTGAAAAGAATTGATTTAATCATCAATGAAACCCTATCGAGAAATGAAAAAACGCTTCCTGGTGCTGAGGTTTTTGAGTTGTATGACACGTACGGTTTCCCGGCAGATTTGTCGAGGATCATTGCTGAAGAAAAGCAGTTAACCGTTGATGAAAAAGGTTTTGATGAAGAAATGGAAAAGCAGAAACAGCGTTCCAAGAAATCATCCGCGCAGAAAGTGCACGATTGGGTTATTTTAGAAGAAAAACAAGAAGTTTTCGTTGGTTACGACCAAACAGAAGCCGAAACATACATCACTCGTTACCGAAAGATTGAAAATAAAGACGGAGAATTTTACCAAATAGTACTTTCGAAATCGCCTTTCTATCCCGAAGGTGGTGGACAAATTGGCGACAAAGGACTTTTGATCCCAAGTTATACAGAAGGATTCGATATTGCTAACCCAGATGTTTTTGATATCACAAATTGCGCAGACGTCATTGAGGTTTTGGAAACTCGCAAAGAAAATAATTTGATTGTTTCTTTAATTAAAGATTTGCCGAAAGATGCGGGTGCTGTTTTCTATGCGAAAGTAAATGCATCAGAACGCAAAAACACTCAGGCGAACCACTCGGTAACGCACTTATTGCACGAAGCTTTGCGCGAAGTTTTGGGCACTCACGTTGAGCAGAAAGGATCTTTTGTTGGTCCTGATTATCTCCGTTTCGATTTTTCACATTTCTCTAAAATGACTGAGGAAGAATTGAAATTGGTGGAAGATAAAGTGAACGCAAAAATAAAAGAAAATATTGCGTTACAAGAATTTAGAAATATCCCAATTGCGGAGGCTTTAGAAAAGGGAGCAATGGCGCTTTTCGGTGAAAAATACGGAGATAACGTGCGAATGATTCAGTTCGGTACTTCGCGGGAATTGTGCGGTGGAACACACGTGAAAAATACTGGAGAAATAGGATATTTTAAAATTCAGAATGAAAGCTCTACCGCTGCGGGAATTCGCAGAATTGAGGCGATTTCAGGTGATAAATCTGCGGAATATTTCCAGAGTTTAGAACTTCAGATCAAAGAAATTTCTGCTTTGCTCAAATCCAAAGATTTAGCAAAATCTGTAGAAAAATTAATCGAAGAAAACGCCACTTTGAAATCGGAGGTTGAAGCTTTGAAAAAAGAGAAAGCCAAAGGTGAAACCGCCAACTGGAAGAATGATTTTATTGAAAAAGGCGGTAAAAAACTTTTGGTGAAAAAAGTTTCAATGGATGCAGGCAGCGTGAAAGATATCGTTTTCCAATTAAAAAAGGAAGTTGAAAACGCTGTGATCATCATTCTTTCCGATGCGGATGCAAAACCAATGATTACGGTAGGTGTTTCACAGGATTTGGAAACTCAATACCACGCTGGAAATATCGTGAAAGATTTGGCGAAAGAAATCCAGGGCGGCGGCGGCGGAAATCCGGGATTTGCTACTGCTGGTGGTAAAAATCTAGATGGAATTGAAAGTGCTTACCAGAAAGCACTCGAAATTTAAAATAAAAAAGAAGACCAAAAAAAAATCCCGAATGAATTTTCGGGATTTTTTTGTTATTTATAATTTATTATTTGTTTCCACCTCTGGTAATCAATGCGATGATGATGATTAGTACTACTGCACCAACTACCCAAACGATCGGGTTACTCATCCATTCTGCGCCCATAGCGTCGCTACCTTTATTGACGTCGACATCTACTTTTAAATCTGCCGCTTTGTCTTGAGCTTTTACGATAATTGCTGCGAAGTTTGCGAATAATGCTAATGCAAGCATCTGAATCTTGGTAAATAAATTTGCGCGTGTCATAGGTTTATTTTTTAATGTTATAATTTTAGACCTTCTAAAATTGTACCAAAAAAAATTTAAAGGTGTAATTCCATCAAAAAATCATCCATCACATAGCCGTTTCCGATATCGAAAATTCCTTCTTTGTACGTTGTAAATCCTTGTGATTCATACATTTGCTTTGCCGGATTGTTTTTGTTGACATTTAGAATGATTCTTTTGTCGGAAGTTTCGGAAGTTTTTTCTTTCAGGAAATTAATCGCCGCTTTTCCGAGACCTTGACCTTTGAAGTCTTCCAAAAGATAAATTCGATGAAGTTTTGTTGTAGCATTTTCATAATGAAATTCAAAACCAATAAATCCTCCCGCCATTTCATCTTTTAAAATTAAATAATATTGGTAATTCGGATTGTCCATATGGTTGGAAATTTCTTGCTCAGAATACATTTGCTTCAGCATATAATCGATTTGTTCTTGCGAAAGAATGTTTCTGTACGCCGAATTCCATGATTTATTTGCCAATTCCTGAATTTTCGGGATGTCGTTTTTTGTGGCTTTTTTAAATGAAATCATTAGAGTTTAAAAATAATTAAACAAGTTCTATCAAAGTAATTTCCGGCTCAATTCCAACTCTTCCCGGGAAGGCGATGACACCGAAACCTCGGTTTACATAAAGGTATTTACCGGAACTTTCATATAAATCCGCCCATTTTTTATATCGATACTGCACAGGAGACCAACGAACGTTTTTCAAATCAAGGCCAAATTGCATTCCGTGGGTATGTCCGGAAAGAGTAAGTTGTACATTGGCAGGGTGGTTTTTCACGACTGCATCGAAATGGGTAGGATCGTGGCTCATCAATATTTTCGCAGCATCTGCGGGGATTCCGGCAGAAGCCTTATTTAAATCGCCGTATTGTGGAAAAGGTTTTTCGCCCCAGTTTTCAACTCCTAATATATACAGCTTTTCACCATTTTTCTGGATAACTCGGTGTTCATTTCTCAGCATTTCGAAGCCGGCTTGCTTTTGTAATTGAATTAAATTGGGAATATTTTGCGCTTTTTCTTCAACGGATTTCCATTCGGCATAATCTCCGTAATCGTGATTTCCTAGAACTGAAAATTTCCCATCTTTCGCTTGAATGCTAGAAAATAATGGTACAAATGGCGCAAATTCACTGGCAAAATTATTCACCATATCGCCTGTGAATAGCACTAAATCAGCTTTTTGCTCATTGATTAAATCAACGGCTTTCTGCAATTTTTCGGGATGAAAAAAACTTCCCGAATGGACATCGGAAATCTGAACGATTTTGTAACCTTTGAAAGCATCTGGTAAACCAGCGATTTTCAATTTCACTTTTCTTACGTTGTGACGATATTTTCCGAAAATAATTCCATCGATCACCAAAGCGGAGAAAACTCCCGCAATTCCTAATCCGATGAGACTGATGAATTGTCTTCGCTCGGGAAAATAACTTTCCGGTCTGGCGAAAAAAGTAAATAAGTATTGGAAAAACCTCCCGATATCTTCAATTAATAGAAAGAAAATGATGAAAAGTTTCGGAATTAGAAAAATTAAAAAGATAGAAGACACCATTTGTATGCGATGATGATCTCGGTCGGTTCGCCTGAAATTCAGTAATTCATAAAGTAAGAAGCCGTACACCACCAGTGTTACGGCCCAATATCCGATACGCAACCAATTGTTGGAAGTGATGGTTTTGAACGCTTGATAAACGTAAAATTCCAGAATAAAAATAATTCCGGTGATGATTAAAAAATTTTTCTGCATAGTAGAATTTCAATAAAAAAGCACAAAAAAAATTTTGCGCTTTTAATTTTTAACTATATTTTTTTTCAAAAAACTTGATTATGGAAATCTGTAAACAATTGCATTAATGTTCATTCCTGCACCAACGGAAGCGAACACAATATTGCCTTTGTCTTTGAACTGATGCCCTTTCATATTTCCTTTTCGGATCAAATCAAACATCGTAGGAATTGTAGCCACCGACGAATTTCCGAATTCCTGAATCGTCATTGGAGCAATATCGTGACTATAATCACTTTTGCCATAGAGTTTATGCAATCTCGAAATCATTGCATAATCCATTTTAGCATTGGCTTGGTGGATCAATATTTTATCGATATCATCAATGGTTAAATTTGCTTTGTCTATAGTTTCTTTGATGGCATTAGGAACGAATTTCAACGCGTATTCATAGATTTTTCTGCCGTGCATTCTGATGTAAAGAGCTCTTCTATCTTCATCTTTTTTTAATGAAGGTGCATTTTCCAAGTAGTTTAACTCTACATTATTATCGCAAATTGTAGCATCAGCGATAATTCCAACATTTTCTTCATCTGTAGCTTTTACAACGACAGCGCCGGCTCCGTCCGCAAAAATCATTTTGTTTCTATCGAAAGGATCAGTTACGCGGCTCAAAGTTTCGGTACCTACCACTAGAATTTGTTTTGCTCTTTTTGCTTTAATTAAAGTATCAGCCAAAATCATTGCTTCTACCCAACCTGGACAACCGAAAATCATGTCGTAATTGACGCATTTCCGGTTGAGGATTCCCAATTTGTTCTTGATCCGGGCAGACATAGACGGCATGAAATTACTCATTCCGTTTTTATCTACTTCGCCAAAATTACTGGCACAAATGATATAATCAATTTCTTCTTGATCAATCTTAGCATCAGCAATGGCTTCTTTGGCAGCTCTATATCCAAGATCCGAATTAAATTCATCATCTTCCAGATATCTTCGATTTTCTATTTCGGTGATGTCAACAAATTTTTGGATGATTTCCGAGTTCGGTTTATCGATCTTTTCACCTTCATCAGTATAAAAAACTGCATCCATAAAGTGTTCCCGGCCGATAACTTTTTTAGGAATATAACTTCCTGAACCTATAATGATTGTATTGGGCATATTTTTTTTGAAAATTTCCGACAAAGTTAAGAATTATATTGTATCGGCTTTAATGAAAATTATTATTAAATTTGCAAAAGTTTTTTCAAGAATAAATTATGAAAATGAGTGCGTCCACGAAAGGTTTGATTATATCGGTGATTGCGGTGCTCTTTGCGTTTGGAATTTATTTTTTGTTTTTAGCTAAAAGAAATTATTTTCTGGTCGATAATCCTACCAATAATACATTTTACTTTAAAATCAACAACGGATCTGAAAAAATCATCGCTCCCGGACAAAAACTTCAGGTAGATTTAGCGAAAGGGAAAAACCAAATCAAGGTTTTCGATGGACAGAAGAAAATGCTCTACGATTCTGGTTTTGTAGTAAATAAAGATCGGGGTTTGCTGAATATTGCACACCAAGATTATTACATCAATGAGCAATTTTACGGTTATGGACTCAACAAAGATTCACTGATCGCCGCTCGTGGTGCTACTATCATTGATGGGAAAAACTATCTTAACGAGCCCAAACTCTTCAATAAATTATATACTGACGATTTCTACTTCAATATTGACGAAGATTACGATAAAGTGGTAAAAAACGTCCAGAAAATAGAATCCCGAACAAAAATTTTCAGAAAACAGGATTTTCTTAATTATTATAAAGAATACTATCAATTTTAAATATTACATTTTGAACCAAGTAAAACCATACAATACAGAAGCAGGAAAAAAGAGCGAAGTTGAAGATATGTTCGATAATATTGCTCCTAAATATGACTTACTGAACCACGTGCTTTCTATGAAAATAGATGTGATCTGGAGAAATACTTTGGTAAAATGGATGCAGAAAGACCAACCTAAAGAAGTTCTGGATGTAGCGACAGGAACCGGAGATTTGGCCATTGCCGTACAAAAAGGAACCTCAGCGAAGGTAATAGGTTTGGATCTTTCCCAGCAAATGCTGAACGTGGGAATCGAGAAAATCAAAAAGATCAACTTGGATCAGCAAATCTCCATGCAGAAAGGTGATGCAGAAAACCTTCCGTTCGAAAGCAATAAATTCGATGCGGTTTCCGTTGCATTTGGAGTAAGAAATTTCGAGAATTTAGAAAAAGGATTAGCAGAGCTCAGAAGAGTAGTGAAGAACGAAAAAAGCGTATATATTTTAGAGTTTTCTAAAGTGGAAGGCTTTTTAGGACCTTTTTATATGTTTTATTTTAAAAATATTTTGCCACAAATCGGGAAATTGGTCTCCAAAGACAACAGAGCGTACACCTATCTTCCGGATTCGGTAAACGCGTTTCCTTATGGTGAAAAAATGAAAAACATTCTTCTAAATACCGGTTTCAAAAAAGTAGAATATAAGAAACTTAGTTTAGGAATCGCAACGATTTATAAGGCAACCAAGTAAAATATGGGTAAAACAGGGTTAAAAATTAATTTGCTCACGGCAATTTTTGCTGCATCATTATTTAATGCGCAACTTTTCCGTACCAAAGACCGAATGGACAATCTGGAAGGTTTTGATGACCAAAAGCTCAGCTACGGTTTCTATCTTGCAGGAAATAATTTCGATTATAAATTGGTTTTGGACCCAAAATATGGAATAGAGGATAATAAAAATCTTGTGAGAACAAAATCTTCCTATAGTTTCGGTGCAGGATTAATTGGGAAATTTAGATTGAATGAAAATTTTGATTTAAGATTTGAACCTGGTTTACATTTTGTGGAAAGAGAAGTGTATTTTGATACCCAATCGAATGATCAATATTACACTGGAACTACTGCCTATCCACCATTTACACCGCGAACACTCACCGATGCCGATAAATTACGAACCGTGAAGTCTACTTATGTCGATTTGCCATTGCTCATCGAAGTTCATGGCGACAGGTGGTACAATTCCCGCCCTTATGCGGCAGCCGGCTTGAATTGGATGATGAATTTGCAATCCAATAACAAAGCTACGGACGATAATCAGCAAGGACTTTTCCGAACTACGGCAAGCAATTTTGCATGGTCAGCAGAAATCGGAATTCAGTTTTATTTTAGCCGATTTAAGTTGACACCGGGTTTCCGTGGAACGTTTATGATTAACGACGAAATGGTTTCCGACAATCCTGATACACCACCTTATTGGAACGCCGCCATCGCCAATGGAAAAACCCGCGCATTGATGTTTGTTTTGAAATTTGAATAAGGAAAAAACGAGATATAAAATTTAAAGAGAAAGTAAATCAATGCTTTCTCTTTTTTATTTCAATAAATTGTTGAAATAATTCCTCAATTCAAATTAAAATTTTATATTTTTGCTAAATAGTTAGAATTAATTAAGCCTGAAAATGCTCAAAGATTTAGAAAACAACTTTTCGGTTTTAGAAAAAAAAATTCTCAGTGTAACCAAGAATTACCGGAATTTGAATGAAAAGTATGCAGAATTATCGAAAGAGCACGACGAACTGAAGAAGAAATACGAAGAGGAAAAAAGAAAAAGCCAGGTTTTAGCAGAAGAACAAAAAAATATAAAATTGTACTCAGCAATATCCGGAAATCCTGATCATAACCGATTGATGAAAAATCATATCAACCGATTGATTAAAGAAGTGGATAATTGCATTGCTGAACTTCAAAACAGCGGGTTGTAATGGAAGTGAGAAGAATTACCATCAACATTGCCGGAAGAAATTATCCGCTGAATGTGCCTGCCGCTGAAGAAGAAACACTTCGGAAAGTAGGAAAGCAGATTGAAGCAATGATTAAAGATTTTGAACAAAATTTCGACGTGAGAGATAAGCAAGATGCTTTGGCAATGTGTGCCCTAAAGCTTGGGACCAATGCAGAAGTATCAGCGATATCCAACGAGAAAAATATAGAAGCTTCCAACGAAAGGTTATTACAGATTAACCGCTTGCTGGAAGAATTGGAAAAGTAGATTTTTCTTTTCCAAAACCAGACTGCCTACAATAGTTCTAACACATTAAGGTAAACTCAACGCTAAACAATTACCGGACGAAAGTTCGCTTGATGGCGCGCCGACTTGCTCGGATTACAGAAAGCGAAAATCAGTTCAAATCGTGTTGATTAGGAGTTTACTCTAAATCATTGAATTATTGTGGGCTTTTTTTATTTAAAAATGAATAGAAAATAATTAAGAAAAACAACGATTTCGAAATAGACTAGCAACTTCGAGATTGTTTAAACATAGGAATATTTAAACTAAACATATATGACAACAACCGCAATTATTATCGGTATTGTTTGCGTTATTTTAGGAGCTGTGATTGGGATGTTATTCTCTAAAAGCTCGCTTAACGCAAAAGCAAAATTCATCATTCAGGATGCAAAGAAAAATGCCGAAAACCTTATAGAAAAAGCCAACGTGCAGGCCGAATCCATTAGAAAGGAAAAACAACTCCAGGCCAAAGAAAAGTTTTTGGAATTGAAATCTCAGCACGACGCCGATATTCAGGCGAGAGAGAAAAAGATGCAGGATGCCGAAAAAAGAATTAAAGAAAAAGAAAATAAGCTTAATGATGAATTGAGCAAAACCGGGAAACTGGAAAAAGATTTGGACCGACAAATTGCCGAGTATCGCAAGAAACACGAAATTCTGGAGAAAAAGCAACATGAATTAGATATTGCTACTTCCCAAAAAGTAGAAATGTTAGAAAAAATAGCAAATTATTCTGCCGAAGAAGCAAGAAATGAATTGGTAGAATCGCTGAAAGCAGAAGCGAAAACAAGAGCTCAGGCGCATGTTCAATCCATTATGGAAGAAGCTAATCTTAACGCAAAACAAGAAGCTAAAAAGATTGTTATTCAAACTATTCAGCGAATCGGAACCGAACAGGCAATTGAAAATTCGGTGTCAGTTTTCAACATCGAATCAGATGAGGTTAAAGGAAGAATTATCGGTAGAGAAGGTAGAAATATCCGTGCTTTGGAAGCTGCTACAGGTGTAGAAATTATTGTTGATGATACTCCGGAGGCGATTTTGCTTTCATGTTTTGATCCAGTAAGAAGAGAAATCGCAAGACTTTCGCTTCACCGTTTGGTAACCGATGGAAGAATTCACCCTGCGAGAATTGAAGAAGTGGTAGAAAAAACCAAAAAACATATCGAAGAAGAAATCATCGAAGTGGGTAAAAGAACCGTTATCGATTTAGGCGTACACGGACTTCACCCGGAATTGGTGAAAATCGTAGGACGAATGAAATTCAGATCTTCTTATGGCCAAAACCTTTTGCAACACTCCAGAGAAGTAGCGAATATCGCTGCTACGATGGCTGCAGAACTGGGTTTAAACGTGAAAATGGCAAAAAGAGCAGGTTTGCTTCACGATATCGGGAAAGTTCCGGAACAAGAGTCCGAACTTCCACACGCGCTTTTGGGCATGCAATGGGCCGAAAAGTATGGTGAAAATCCTGAAGTAGTCAATGCAATTGGTGCACACCACGACGAGGTGGAAATGACTTCGTTGTTGTCGCCGATTATTCAGGTTGCCGATGCAATTTCGGGAGCGAGACCTGGAGCAAGACGCCAAGTTTTGGAATCGTACATCCAAAGGTTAAAAGATTTGGAAGCAGCAGCATTAAGTTTTGATGGTGTTTCCAGCGCTTATGCAATTCAGGCTGGACGTGAGCTTCGGGTGATGGTTGAAAGCGGGAAAGTAAATGATGACCAATCTTCTCAACTATCTTACGATATTTCAGAAAAAATTCAGAATGAACTGACTTATCCCGGACAAGTTCGCGTAACGGTAATCCGCGAAACCAGATCCGTAAATATTGCTAGATAGTTTCTAGTTATTGATAACAAAAAACCTTCCGGGAAATCGGAAGGTTTTTTTTGTGTAATGATTTTTTACAAAAAAGGTTTCATCTCGTCCTCGATATTTTTTCGCAAATCCATGAGTTTTACGGCGTACTGTTCCATTTGTTTTTCGGCTTCAGTTTGGGGTTCGAATTTTGGAACTTCAACCGAATTCCCTTCATCGTCAACCGCAACAAAAACAATGATGCAGTGGGTTTTCTTTTCAAAATCTCTCCGCTTAATGTTTCGGGAAAATACATTGATGGCAATATGCATACTGGTACTTCCGGTATAAATTACCTCGGCTTCCACTTTTACGATATGCCCGATTTTTATGGGAGAATAGAACCTTATTCCGCCCACATAAACGGTTACGCAATAGCTGGAACTCCACGAACTTGCACAGGCGTAACCCGCCTGATCGATCCATTTCATCACACTTCCACCGTGTACATTTCCACCATAATTCACATCACTAGGTTCCGAAATAAACTGAAAAACCGTTTTTGTCTGCATTTTTTACTAAAATTTTTAATAAAGGTATTCATAAAATTTTTAAATTCCTTTTATTAAGACTACTTTTGAAAAATGAAAAAAGTATTTTATTTAAAAACCTGCGATACGTGCCTGAAAATTCTTAAAAAATTCAGTTTAAAAGATTGGGAAATGCGCGAAATAAAAATAAACCCAATTTCTACCGAAGAACTGGAACAGATGTACAAGTTAGCAGGGTCTTATGAAGCACTTTTCAGCAAAAAATCTAATCAAATCAAGTTAAGAGAACTCAATTTAAAAACAATGACAGAAGACGATTATAAAGAATTGATCTTAGATCATTATACCTTTTTGAAAAGACCAGTTTTTATGACTGACAAAGAGATATTCATCGGAAACGAGAAAAAAAATCTGGAAGCGCTTCGAAGTTTCTTCGCAGAGTAAAAAAAACCGTCTGAAGGATTTCAGGCGGTTTTATAATTAATGATTCAATAAAACGAATTCAGTTTTATACGAAAGGCAATTTCACAACTTTCGCAGGAATATTTTTATTTCTAATTTGAATGAAAATTTCTGAACCTATTTTGAAATGAGGTTTTGCAACGTAAGCTAGTCCAACTCCTACTGATTTCATTGGGCTCATCGTTCCGGAAGTTACTTTTCCTATTTCGTTTCCATCGACATCTACAACTAAGTAATCATGTCTTGGGATGGCTCTTTCCTGCATTTCGAAACCTACTAATTTTCGGGTAACGCCTTCTTCTTTTTGTTTCGCTAGGAATTCTTTGTCCACAAAATCTTTATCGAATTTGGTGATCCATCCCAAACCAGCTTCTAGTGGAGAAGTGGTATCATCAATATCATTTCCGTAAAGACAAAATCCTTTTTCCAATCTCAAAGTGTCTCTGGAAGCAAGTCCGCAAGGAATCAATCCGAATTCTTCACCAGCTTCGGTAATAGAATCCCATATTTTTTCGGCACTTTCATTTTTAAAATAAACTTCGAAACCACCGCTTCCGGTATAACCGGTGTTGGAGATTATCACGTCGGAAACTCCCGCGATAGTCCCAATCGTAAAGTGATAATAAGGAATGTCTGAAAGTTGCGTGTCGGTTAATTTCTGAAGCGTTTCCGTAGCTTTTGGACCTTGAATGGCGATCAAAGACATTTCGTCCGAAGCATTGGTGAGTTTCGCACCGAATTTTTCGTTGTACTTGGAGATGTGATTCCAGTCTTTCTCGATATTGGAAGCATTTACCACCACGAAATATTTTTCGTCTTCCATTTTGTAAATAATCAAATCATCTACGATACCACCGTTTCCGTTGGGCAAGCAAGAATATTGAGCTTTTCCATCTTCCAGAGCATCCACATTATTGGTGGTAACATATTGCAACAAATCTTTTGCAGAAGGTCCTTCCACAAAAAACTGCCCCATGTGGGAAACATCAAAAATCCCTACTTTTTCGCGCACAGCAAAGTGTTCTTCGGTAACGCCGGAATATTGTACAGGCATTTCGAAACCTGCAAAAGGTACCATTTTCGCGCCTAAAGAAACATGTTTGTCAAACAGCGCAGTTTTTTTATCCATTCTTCAAATTTATTAATTAGATTATATTTCGATTTTATTAAAGATGATCTTTGTATTCTTTTAAAATGATTTTAAACCATTCTGTGAAATTTTCAGGGTTTGCATTCATTTCCTCATCGAGCTGTTGCATGGAAATATATCTTACTTCCGAAACTTCGTCATTATTGAGAGCGAAACTTCCTTCGTAATTTCCTGTAAAAACGTGGTCTAGCTCATGTTCCCAAAGATTTTGGCCAACATCGGCTTTGTACATAAAGCTGAATTTTTCCGTAAGATCGGTGGTAATGCCCAATTCTTCTTTTAAACGGCGATATGCGCCTTCGAGATAAGTTTCATCGATTTTTGGATGTGAACAAACGGCGTTGGTCCACTGATTTGGGGAATGATATTTGCCGGAAGCGCGCTTCTGAAGGAGCATTTCGCCTTTATCATTAAATAAAAAAACTGAAAATGCACGATGAAGGATACCATTTTCATGGGCTTCCATTTTATTCATCAATCCTAATATTTCATCATTTTCAGAAACTACAACTACTTGTTCTTCCATATCTCACAAATTTAAGTTTTAAAACTTAGTTGGTAAAATTTTTTATAAAAATTTATACTTTCTCTTTTTTATTTGAAACAGAGGAAAATTTACCTGCAGTAAAACAATGAAAATTTGTAATTTTGACTCTTAAAATTTTTGATATGGAACTGGAACATAAAGATCATCTGAGCCCCATCCTAAAAGGTGACGTGAAAAATTACCTCATTGACATTGACGGGACGATAACCGATGATGTGCCTAATGAAGAGCCCGAAAGAATGATCGATTGCGAGCCGTACCCTGACGCGCTGGAAACCATCAACAGATGGTATGATCAGGGACATATCATTTGTTTTTTCACTTCCCGTACCGAGAATCTAAAACAAATTACCATCGATTGGTTGGATAAACATGGTTTTAAATATCACAGCGTATTGTGCGGAAAACCTAGAGGTGGGAATTACCATTGGATTGATAACCACCTGGTGAAAGCGACGCGGTACAAAGGTAAATTTACCGACATGGTAGAAAAACAAGTAACAATAGAAGTTTTTAAAGATTAATAAATGAAGATATTAGCGAATGATGGCTTAGACCAATCTGGAATTGATGCACTTACTGAGAAAGGTTTCGAGGTAATTACCAACAAAGTTCCTCAAGAATTTTTGATAGATTATATTAATGAAAACCAAATACGCACCATCCTTGTAAGAAGTGCGACGCAAGTAAGAAAAGAACTTATTGACGCTTGTCCAAGTATCGAAATCATCGGACGAGGTGGAGTAGGAATGGATAATATCGATGTAGATTATGCACGTTCGAAAAACATACACGTGATTAATACCCCGTCTGCTTCTTCGGAATCTGTGGCGGAACTTGTTTTTGCGCATTTGTTTTCAGGAGCTCGTTTTTTGCACGACTCCAATAGAAAAATGCCGTATGTAGGAGATTCGGAATTTGCTAAACTTAAAAAATCTTACGAGCACGGAATTGAACTTCGAGGAAA
Organism: Chryseobacterium senegalense; assembly: GCA_001403755.1. Lineage (GTDB taxonomy): Bacteria > Bacteroidota > Bacteroidia > Flavobacteriales > Weeksellaceae > Kaistella > Kaistella senegalense. The sequence continues at coordinate 659,843 of CYUH01000015.1, forward strand.
AACCATCGGAATTGTAGGGATGGGAAGAATAGGGCAAGAAGTTGCCAGAATCGCATTGGGATTAGGAATGAGGGTAATTGCAGCCGACAGCAATGTAGGTAGAGCAAGTATAAAAGTGAAATTTTACAATAACCAATTTATCAACGTAGATATCGAAACGGAGCCCATTGAAGGAGTTTTGAAACATGCTGATTTCATCACTTTGCACGTTCCGGCACAGAAAAACGGTTATATGATCGGTGAAAAAGAATTTGATTTGATGAAAAACGGCGTCGCAATCGTAAACTGTTCCCGAGGTGGAGTTATCGACGAAGAAGCGCTGATTGCCGCATTGGATTCCGGAAAAGTTGCCTTCGCAGGATTAGATGTTTTCATCAACGAGCCAACTCCTTCCAAGAATATTTTGAACCATCCAAAAATCTCTCTTACCCCGCATACCGGTGCTTCTACTGTGGAAGCGCAAGACCGAATTGGACTTTCTTTGGCACACCAAATTTGCAGTATTTTGCAAATTCAATAGTATTGCAATAACATATTTGAGCATAAAAATCCCGGAATTTCCGGGATTTTTTATGATGATGGAAAAATAATTTATTTATTCTTCAATAAATCTCTAATTTCTGCCAAAAGAACCTCTTCGTTAGAAGGTCCTGCAGGTGCAACTTCAGCCGGCTTAGAAACTTTGTTAGCCGCTTTAATCAACCAGAATAGTACCATCGCAATACATAAGAAACTAATAACCGCGGATAGGAAATTTCCGTATTTCACGCCGTTCCAGCTCAATTGTGCGATATTTTCCGCGCCTACCGCTTTCAGCGTAGGATTTAGGAGTAATGGTGTAATTACATCTTCAACCAAAGAGGAAACAATTTTACCAAATGCAGCTCCAATGATCACACCGACTGCTAAATCTACCACATTTCCTTTGAAAGCAAATGCTTTAAATTCTTGTACAAATCCCATAGTTTTTTATTTTAATATGATTAAGTTCAGCTAAATTAATAAATAATTTTAAAATTTGTTGATAAATTATAGTATTAATTGATTTAAATGGTAGAAATGATGCTGCGTTCTCAATGATCATTAAATTTATTTATTATTTAAGTTTTAAAAATGATAATATTTTCAGTTCACTAGACCTCATTTTTCACCGTGCAAAATTCCACGAAACAAGCAATTTTTTTTGGAATTTAGCTTCATTGAAAATCCGGACAACCTAGGGTTGAAAACATTCAAAAGTAGCTTTGCATCCTGCAACATTGACAGATAATTGGGAACTGTTTTTTTAAATTTTATCATAAAAAAAACCTTTCAAAAAATGTGAAAGGTTTTTGCTAGTATTATTTAGAAATTATTCCGGTTGACCGTTTTCTTTCTCAGTAATTTTGTTGTTTTTAGAATACCACATGCTTACAAAACCTGCAATCATAAAAGGAATGGAAAGAACTTGGCCGGTATTTAAACCTGCAAACTGAATAAATTCGTCGCCTTGTGGTTCTTTCAAAAATTCTACAAAAAATCTGATTGCCCAAAGAATGATGAAAAACACTCCGAATAGCCAACCTTGCTGATACTTTTTGTTGGTGTAGCGGTATAGAATCCACAATAAAATAAAGAGTAAAAAGTAACCCATTGCTTCGAAAAGCTGCGTAGGATAGCGTGGAACGATGGCGCCATACTCGGAACTTTGCTGAGGGAAAAGTATAGCTAATGCAGATCCTTCGGGAGCAGGCTTTCCGATGATTTCGGAATTGAAAAAATTTCCGATTCTTACAAAAGCACCTCCCAAAGCCACAACAATTCCGATTCGGTCATATACCCAAAAAGGATTTTTCTTAATAATTTTAAAGGAATAATATAGCGTGGTGCAAATTAAAGCAATAGTAGCACCGTGACTCGCTAAACCAGAAAAACCGGTGAATTTGAACTCAGGCTTGGTTTGAATCGGAAGAAAAACCGACCAGAAATCTTGTTTGAAAAGTTCGGGTTGGTAGAAAATAACATGTCCTAATCTTGCCCCAAGAATAGTTCCCACCAATGTCCAAGTGAAAAGCGGTTCCAAGTATTTTTGGTTGACATTGTCGATTTTGAAGATTTTCGCCATAATCGCATAGCCAAGTCCAAATGCTAGAACAAACATTAAACTGTAATAGTGCAGCGTTACTGGACCTAAATTGATGCCGGTTGACGGATCCCAAGTGGTATATAAAAATGAAACCATATTTATTTAATTATATTTTTTAATGTTGATGTTCGCATTTCGGTGGTACCGGATCATAGCCTTCGCCTCCCCACGGATGGCATCTCGAAATCCTTTTTGCTCCCAACCAAAAACCTTTGAAAAGCCCGTGAACACGAAGCGCTTCCACCATGTAATGAGAGCAGGTAGGTTCGTATCGGCAATTTTTCGGAAGAATGGGCGAGATAAACCACTGATAAAACTTTATCAGTACAACCAAAGGAAATGTGATGATTTTGTTGAACATTGCGTTGCAAAAATAACGAAATAGTTTAATTTTGTTTAAAGTTTATGGCTAAACTTATCTGGCCGGCCATTTGCTATCAAATAATTTTCAATTTTCTATCTTGAATTCAAACATTCCACTTGCTGAATTGCTGCGTCCGAAATCTCTAGATGAAGTTTTGGGTCAGGAACACCTTACCGGAAAAAATGGTACGGTGAGAAAAATGCTGGAAAACGATACGCTGAATTCCCTGATTTTTTGGGGACCGCCTGGAACCGGAAAAACAACTTTAGCTGAAATTATTTCAGAGAAATCCGGAAGGAAATTTTTTAAGCTCTCTGCAGTTTCCAGTGGTGTGAAAGACGTTCGCGAAGTGATAGAAGATGCCAAAAAGCAAAATTTATTTTCCGGGAAATCACCGATCTTGTTTATTGATGAAATTCACAGGTTCAATAAATCTCAACAAGATTCGTTGCTTCACGCCGTCGAAAAAGGTTGGATCGTTCTCATCGGTGCTACCACTGAAAATCCGAGTTTTGAAGTGGTTTCCGCGTTGCTTTCGCGCTCGCAAGTTTATGTTCTGAAATCTTTAAGTTATGAAAAACTGGAAGAATTGGCAGAGATAGCTTTCAAAAAATACAACGAAAAAGAGCACACCGATTTTAAGCTTAAGGATAAAGAAGCATTCATTCAATATTCCGGAGGAGATGCCAGAAAGCTCATCAATTCTGTAGAAAATGTTTTGAATAATTTTAAAAATTCAAAAAAACAAGAAATATCCAACCAAGATGTTTTGGAGGTTTTGCAGGAAACGATGGCGCTTTACGATAAAAATGGGGAGCAACACTATGATATAATTTCTGCATTCATTAAATCCATGCGCGGCTCAGATCCGAATGGTGCGGTCTATTGGCTCGCAAGAATGCTGGTAGGTGGTGAAGATATTAAATTTATTGCCCGAAGAATGGTTATTTTAGCTTCCGAAGATATCGGTTTGGCGAACCCAAATGCGTTGGTGATTGCCAATAATTGTTTTCAGGCAGTGAATGTCATCGGAAATCCCGAGGCACGGATAATTCTTAGTGAAACTGCAGTTTATTTAGCGGTTTCGCCTAAAAGTAACTCCACTTATTTGGCGATAAATGAAGCGATGGCGTTGGTGAAAAAGACGGGAAATTTGCCGATTCCGCTTCATTTAAGAAATGCTCCAACCAAATTGATGAAAGATTTGAATTACGGAAAAGATTATCAGTATGCCCATTCGCACGAAGGCAACTTTGTCGATTTGGAGTTTTTACCGGAAGAGATTTCAGGAACACAATTCTACGAACCGGGCAATAATTCTACCGAAAATAAAATCGCGGAACAGCTTCGTAAGAAATGGAAGGGTAAATATTAATAATTTTAAATATTAAATAAAATATTATTCTTCCAGTTCGTATTCGCTATAATGGCCGGCAAATCTCACTTCGGCGCCGATGGATTGTAGTTCTTCCAATGAATTTTTATAAAGGATGTTTTCCCAATTTCCTTCCACATTGATGTAGAAAAAATTATTCCCAAGTCCGGTTTTCAGGGTTCGGCTTTCAATTTTCGAAAGGTTCATTTTGCGCCAGGCAAAAACAGATAAGACTTGATGCAAACCACCGGCATGATCTTCGGGAAGTGTTATCAGTAAAGAAGTTTTTTCAAAAGTTTTTTTGAATTTGAGGTGTAATGCCAGGTTTTCTCTAGAAATTACAATAAAGCGGGTATGGTTTTGTTCAAAATCTTGGATGTTTTCATCAATGATTTTTAAACCGTATAATTTTGCTGCGTAATGATTGGCAATCGCCGCTATTTTTTCCTTAGGATTTTCCGCAACCAATTTGGCAGACGCAGAAGTTGAAGAAAAATCTTGTGTCGGAATATTGCCGTATTTATTGATTCTGAAATGAAAAGTTTGCGCCAATGCTTGCGGATGCGAAATAATTCTTTCGAAATGTTCGTTTTCCGGATGTATCATCAGATGATGCGAAATCGGCATGATGACTTCGCTCTGAATGTAAATTTCATTAAACTGATAAAGGTAATCAAGCGTCATCGAAACGGTTCCCTCAATGGAATTTTCCATCGGAACAACCGCTTTTTCAACCTCGCCATTTTTCACAGCAATGAAACAATCTAAAATGCTAGATTGTGGAAAGAGTTCGTCTGTCGGAAAAATTTGCGAACAGGCAAGCTGTGTAAAGCTTGCTTGCGGACCGAGAAATGCTATTTTCATGCAACAAAAATAGAAAAAAGATGAACTTCTTAAATTTTAATAACTGTAAAAACTTCCTTTCTGAACTGGAAAGTAGACTTTTGAGCAAATTCCAACCATAGAATCTGCCTTTTTTTGTAGTAAAATTTCTAAGTATCTTTGTGCTTTAATTATTGCAGTTATGAATATCGTTCTTGCTTCTACTTCCACGCTTTTTGGTGGAAATTATTTGGAATATCTCACGGAGGAAATCAAAAATCTTTTCAATGAAGTTGATGAAATTGTCTTTATTCCTTTTGCAAGACCGGGCGGAATTTCTAATGATGAATATACTGAAAAGGCCAAAGCATTTTTTGCGTCACTGGGAATATCAGTAAAAGGTTTGCATGAATTTGATGATAAAAAGGCAGCGATAGAATCTGCCAAAGGATTTTTCACTGGTGGCGGTAATACCTTTCTTTTGGTAAAAACTTTACATGATGAAAATTTGATGCAGCTGCTAAAGGAAAATATTGAAAGAGGTAAACCTTATCTTGGATGTAGTGCAGGTTCTAATATCGGAGGTGTGAATATGAAAACAACCAACGATATGCCCATTGTTTATCCAGCCAGTTTTGATTGTATGGGATTGGTTCCTTTCAATATCAATGCGCATTATCTGGATCCGAACCCGGATTTAAAACATAATGGAGAAACCCGAGAGACTCGTATTAAAGAATTTTTAACACAAAATGATGTTAAGGTCATTGGTTTGCGGGAAGGTAACTGGATCCGAAATAAGGACGGCAAAATCAGTGTAGAAGGAAGTGAAATGACCAGGGTTTTCGAAAAAAACAAAGCTCCTTACGAAATAGAACCGGGCACGCTCCTTTAATTATTCTTGCCAGCTGTCTTCGATGAGGTTCATCAGGAAAGCAGGACATTTGATGATTTTATTGGTTTTGGAATCCAGGAAAAAGAGGGTCGTTTTTGCCTCCGTAATTTTTTGCTGAGAATTGTTAAAGATTTCATATTCAAATTCAATTCTAACGCCGGGCTTTTTTCTGATGTAGGTGTGAATTTTCAAAATTTCATCATATAAAGCCGGCTTCAAATACTTAATGGAGAACTCCGAAACAGGTAACCATATCCCTTGATTTTCAATCTCATCATACGACATTCCGAGCTCTCGAAAAAGTTCCACTCTGGCTACTTCGAAGTATTCGGCATAGTTGCCGTAATAAACATATTTCATAGGGTCTGTTTCTCCGTAACGTACTCTTAATGAATGTGTTGTATGTATCATAATGGTTGGTAAATCTGTCATACAAATATATTTTTTAATAACCAATAGCACAAAAATTTTTTTATCAAATTTTAAAATTGGATATTTGTCTTCCTGTCCAAAAAGCAAAATTTGCCGGAAAAAGCTGAAAGAAAATGAATGAAAATTTAACTATTATCTGGGAGAAATGTCTACAGTTCATGAGGGATAACCTTAATGCAGCAGAAGACAATACTGACCTGAAAAAACTCGAAAACTCTTTTGATTTACTCTTTGATAATGTGCGACCAGTTTCATTGGTAAGCAACAATCTTACGCTTTTGGTACCGAGCGATTTTTATAAAGAATATATTGAAGATAATTATTTATCTTTATTATCAGCCGCACTGAAAAAAAATCTAGGGAAAGGAGTGAAGCTTTGGTATTCCGTAATGGAAAACAAACCGGCCGGTCAGGAACAGCCCATTACGATGAATGTTAAAGGCAAAAGCATACCTACTCCGAAAGTACAGGAAACCCTGCCACCTTCTTTTTCAGCAAACCTGATCAACCCGTTTGTGGTTCCGGGAATGAAAAAAGTGAACATCGATTCTAATTTGAAAGCCGATTTCTCTTTTGATAATTATGTGGAAGGAGAAAGCAATAAATTTGCAGCAACCGTTGCAAAATCGATCGCAAAGAGACCGGGCGCAACGGCCTTCAACCCATTATTTTTATACGGAGGTTATGGAGTAGGGAAAACGCATTTGGGACACGCAGTTGGTTTGGAAGTAAAAAATGCTTTCCCGGATAAAGTGGTTCTTTATTTATCTTCAGAAAAATTTATTCAGCAATTTGTATCAGCAGCAAAAGCTCATAAGCAAACAGAATTTGCGAATTTCTACCAAATGGTAGATGTCTTGATTATTGATGATATCCAGTTCCTTTCCGGAAAAAAATCAACGCAGGATAGCTTTTTCCATATTTTCGATTATTTGCACCAAAACGGAAAACAAATTATCCTAACTTCCGATAAAGCGCCTGTTGATATTTTAGATATTCAGGATCGTATCGTTTCCCGTTTTAAATGGGGACTTTCCGCAGAAATTAAATCTCCGGATTTCGATACCCGAAGAAAAATTATTGTAGATAAGCTGAGCCGCGACGGAATTGTTTTGACGGAAGATATGCTGGATTTCCTGGCATCAGAAGTGAAAACGAATGTTCGAGAATTGATCGGAGTGATCAATTCTGTAATCGCTTATTCTACGATTTATAAATCCGATCTGAGCCTCGAACTTCTTAAAGAAACCATTAATAAAATTGCTGCCAATCAGAAAAAGGTGATCAATATTCCGTATATTCAAGAGGTGGTCTGCGAATATTTCGGTATCCAGAGAGAGCAACTTTTATCGAAAACCAGAAAAAGAGAGATTGCGTTGCCAAGACAACTTGCGATGTATTTTGCAAAAGAATTTACCAATGCTACTTTTACTAAGATAGGCGAGGAAATGGGTGGTAAAGATCACTCTACGGTGATGTATGCTTGCGACACGATCAAAGATGTTTCTAAAATTGATAAGGAGCTGAAAAAATACGTGAAAGAACTTACCGAACGCATCAAGCAATAATTTTGCAGCGTTTAGATAGAAATTTAATAGAATGAAGAATAGTCATATTCTTCATTTTTAGTAATATTGCTTATCACCGAAATCGTCGATACATTATGAAAATACTCGCAGTTTGTCTCGGAAATATCTGTAGAAGTCCACTTGCAGAAGGAATTCTGAAATCGAAACTTCCGGAAAGCTTCATCATTGATTCTGCCGGAACCATTGCGCTGCACGAAGGTGAACATCCGGATAAACGTGCCATTGCCACCGCTAAAAACAGAGGCGTGGATATTTCCAAACAGCGCTCCAGGCCAATCACTCAGCAAGATTTGGAGGAGTTTGATAAGATTTACTGCATGGATGTGAGCGTTTATGAAACGGTAATTTCCATGGCGAAAACTGAAGCGCAGAAAAGCAAGATTTCTCTGTTTTTGAAAGAAGCAGAAATGGAGGTCAATAATTTTGAAGTTTTTGATCCTTATTGGAGCGAAATGGACGGTTTTGAAGAAGTTTATCAGCTTCTGAGTGATGCTTCAGAAAAAATTAAAAATAAACTTTTAACTTCTAATTCATAAACGCGCATGCTTTTCTTGATTCCTGCTTATCTTTCTGAAAATTCTCCAATTGAATATTTTGCCCCTTCGATTAAGGAATATATTTTGAAAACCGATTATTTTTTTGTGGAGAACGAAAAAACAGCACGAAAGGTGATCAAATTTTTCGCGCCCGAAAAGAAACAGGCTGATCTTAAGCTTTTTCTTTTAGATAAATACTCGGAAACTGCAGATTTAAAGGAAGCGCAAAAGCTCATGAAAAGTGGGCAGGACTTTGGATTGCTTTCTGAAGCCGGACTTCCTTGTATCGCCGATCCCGGGAATTTAATGGTGAAATGGAGCCATGAAAATAACATCAAAGTGATTCCCATCAACGGACCTTCATCGATTATCCTGGCTTTGATTTCTAGCGGTTTTAATGGACAGGAATTCACTTTTCATGGGTATTTGCCGATCGACAAATCCGAAAAGAAAACCAAAATTCATTTTCTGGAAAATCAGGTTCAGAAAACCGGTTATACGCAGATTTTCATGGAAACTCCTTACCGCAACAATGCGCTTTTTGACGACTTGTGCAGGTTTCTTTCTCCCAGCACGAAACTTTGTATTGCAGCTAATATTAATGATCCTAAAGAGGAATTTATTAAGACTTTCACCATTAAAGAATGGCAAAAAAACAAGCCAGAACTGCATAAAATTCCGGCGGTCTTTGTGCTTGGGAAATAAATTTTAACTTGTTTTAACACCATTTTTGCACTATTGTTGCGATAGTCATGATAAATAAATTATTATGACAGAAAAAAAATTCGCCGGGCTATGGCTCGATCAGCACAAGGCAATAGTAGTAAAAAATCATGATGCGCATAATGCTTTCAAATTCTTTCTTTGTTCGCCGGTAAAAGCGGAGGTTCAACACGGAAATTCCAATGAAAATGCTGCGAATAATGCAGAACAAACCAATAAGGCAAAGTACTTTAAAGAAATTGCCCATCTTTTGACTAATTCTGAGGAAGTTTTCATCACGGGTCCTGGAACCATACAAGAAGAACTGAAAAACTTTCTACATGATACGGCTCAGTTTAAAAATTTGAAAATTACTTTAGGTACGGCTCAGCAGATGAGCGATGAAGAAGTTTTAAATGCTGTTAAAAGTCATTTCGGAGCTTAAAAACAAAAAATAGGGTTGAAAAAATCAACCCTATTTTTTTTAATATTTAATTCTTAGTTTCTTTAAAATAAAATGCAAAAGCCAAATTGGACCTACCAAAAGAAATTTTAAATCCTTTAGAAAACTAGGTTTTTTGCCTTCGAGTTTATATCCATAAAATTGACCAATCCAAGAGATTACAAAAACCGCAAGATAAAGCATCCAAGATCGATGCTCGAACTGAATATTGATGAAATACACGAAATGCTCCAGCAAAAGCATGATGATAAGCATCATTAAAGCAATTCGCCACGATAATCTGAAGTAAAAAATTGTCACCAAAAGCAGTGCTCCCAAAGACACCAAACTGATTGCTCCAAAATGCCTTACGAAGAAATGGGGCGCAGGAATCAGTGATACGAAACCCAGAATGGACCAAAAAATTAGTGGTACACAAATCCAGTGAATGGTCTTGTTGGTGTGGTTTTGATGGCTTTCGGCATATTCGGCAAAAAGCTGATCAATTTTTCTCATGGAAATTCATTTAATAATTAAAAATAAAAAAAGATTTTGAATACACTCAAAATCTTTTTTTACGATTCTTAGGAAGCTACGCTTATCCAATTTCCACGCCGTTTTCTACCGGAACATCAGGCGTTACAAACGCTAATTTTCCATCGGGTTTTGTGGTTAAAAGCAGCATTCCCTGAGATTCGATACCGCGGATTTTTCTTGGTGCGAGATTTAATAAAATCATTACTTGTTTGCCTACACATTCTTCAGGCGTGAAACTTTCAGCAACTCCAGAAACTACGGTTCTTACGTCAACGCCCGTGTCAACTGAGAATTTCAGCAGTTTGTCTGCCTTTTCTACTTTCTCTGCGGTAAGGATGGTTGCGGTTCTTAAATCGATTTTGGTGAAGTCGTCGAACTGTATTTCGTCTTTCATTGGATTCGCTTTTGGGTTGGTTTTTTTGTTGGAAGCTTTGGTATTTTCTAATTTTTGAATTTGGAATTCGATGGTTTCATCTTCTATTTTAGAAAATAAAAGTTCCGCATTATTGATTTGATGTCCGGTTTGGATGAGAACCTTTTCGTTTTTCAGTTGCTCCCAGCTTATTTGAGAAACATTGAACATTTTTTGTAATTTTTCTGCGCTGAATGGCATGAATGGTTCGCAGACCTGAGCTAAACCTACGGCAATTTGAGCTGCTACGAAAAGTGAGCTCGCTGCTTTTTCCGGGTTGTCTTTGATGGTTTTCCAAGGTTCTTCGGTTTGCAAATATTGGTTTCCGAATCTTGCCAAGTTCATCATTGCAGCTAATGCATTTCGGAATTCGAAATTTTCGAGGAAATTTTCGATTTCGGTAGCTGCCTTTGCTGTTTCATTAAGTTCTAAAGCGTTTTCATCACCTGCAGGAACTATACCGTCGTAATATTTATGAATTAAAACAGCAACCCTGTTGATGAAGTTTCCAAAAATTCCAACTAATTCAGAATTATTTTTAGTCTGGAAATCTTTCCATGTGAAGTTGTTGTCTTTGGTTTCCGGAGCTGAGGAAAGCAATGCGTACCGCAAAACATCTTGCTGACCAGGAAATTCTTCCACATATTCATGAGCCCAAACAGCCCAGTTTCTTGATGTAGAAATTTTATCGTTCTCCAAATTAAGGAATTCAAAAGCGGGAACATTTTTCGGCATGATATAATCTCCGTGAGCTTTCATCATGGCTGGGAAAATAATGCAGTGGAAAACAATATTATCTTTCCCGATGAAGTGTATCAGGTCGGAGTTTTCGCTTTGCCAATAATCCTTCCAGTTTTTACCATTTTTTTCGGCCCATTCTTGGGTGAATGAGATGTAACCGATGGGCGCATCAAACCAAACATACAGCACTTTTCCGTCCGCATCAGGAAGTGGCACGGGAACGCCCCAATTGAGATCTCTGGTCATTGCACGCGGTTTCAATCCATCGTTTAACCAAGATTTTACTTGCCCATAAACATTGGGTTTCCAATCTTCTTTATGTCCTTCGATGATCCATTCGTTCAAGAAGTTTTCATAATCATTTAAAGGCAGATACCAGTTTTTGGTTTCCTTTAAGATTGGAATATTTCCGCTTAACATCGATTTTGGGTTGATCAATTCGGAAGGGGACAGGGTTGCACCACATTTTTCGCATTGGTCACCATACGCATTATCGTTGCCACAATTTGGGCAGGTTCCTACGATATATCGGTCTGCAAGAAATTCGTTGGCTTGTTCGTCGAAATATTGTTCAGAAATTTCTTCGGTAAATTTATCTTTATTATAAAGTGTCCCGAAAAAATCCTGACTTACTTCGTAGTGTTTTTGGGAAGTTGTGCGAGAATATTCGTCAAAAGAAATGCCTAAATCTGCAAAGGATTTTTTGATGATTCCGTGGTATTTGTCAACAATATCTTGCGGAGTAACGCCTTCTTTTTTAGCTCTAATGGTAATAGGAATACCGTGTTCATCGGAGCCACAGATAAACGCCACGTCATTACCTAGTCTTCTTTGAAATCTCGCGTAAACATCTGCGGGAATATACACTCCTGCTAAATGGCCAATATGCACCGGCCCGTTGGCATAGGGCAAAGCCGCCGTAATCATCTTTCTTGCTGACATATATTATTCTCTTTTATTTTATGCAAATATAAGGGTTAGGAGGCTTACATTAAAATTATTGAATTCGTAATAAATATGAGTTAGGTTGCTTATTTGGGGATTTATTTGTTAAAAAATGATAAACATATGTTTAACTTTTTGTTAATATTTATAGTCTCTTTAGTGAGACAATAAAATATTTAATTAATTGATATTCAGTATTTTTGTACAATTATTCTGCTTTAAGATATGATATTTATCACAGAAAATTAACATTTTTAAGAAAACTTTAGCTCTAAATGAATATTTGTTTAAATTGCAACACTTCCTCATGTGGAGTAATAAAAAAAGAATATTAATCCTTAAATTTTATTTTTGTGAGAAACTATACTACAGTTTTGAAAATTGCGCCGGCCTTTTTGTTATTGGCGGGTACAATGTTACACGCACAAACAGCGGATTCAGTTAAGACTGCCGATATCGAGCAGGTTGTATTAATTGGATATGGAAAGCAGAAGAAAACTGACCTTACCGGATCTATCGCTTCCATTTCATCCAAAGACTTCAACGGGGGAGCTACCTCTGCAGACCAGTTAATCCAAGGAAAAGCACCGGGTGTTACTATTACAGGAAACGGAGGAAATCCGGGTGCAGGTTCTACAATTAGAATTAGAGGAGGAGCATCGCTTACCGCGAGTAATGATCCTTTGATCGTTGTAGATGGTTTACCGATGGATTTCGGAGGTGTTTCCGGAGCATCGAATGCTTTGGCACTGATTAACCCGAACGATATCGAGTCATTCAGTGTTTTGAAGGATGCTTCTGCAGCAGCAATTTACGGAAACAGAGCATCGAATGGGGTTATTTTGATCACCACCAAAAAAGGTTCTGCAGGAAAACTGAAAGTTAATTTTTCGACATCAGCATCGGTTTCTACTAAAATGGGAAATCAAGACGTATTGACCGCTGATGAATTCAGAAAATATGTAATGGAAAATGCTACCCAGCAAAAATACATTGATATGCTAGGTACGTCCAACACTAATTGGCAAGATCAAATTTACCAAACTGCTTGGGGAACCGATAACAACGTATCCTTAGCAGGTGGTATTAAAAAATTGCCTTATCGCCTGTCATTAGGATATACAGAGCAAAATGGTTTGGTCAAAACCAACGAATTTAGAAGAACTTCAGTAGGATTAAATTTAACCCCGAAATTCTTTGATAATCATTTATCCGTTACAGCATCCTTCAAAGGGTCAATGACAGAAAACCGATTTAACGCGGGAGTAATTGGAGCTGCGCAACAAATGGATCCAACCCAATCTGTTCGTGATTATTCAGCACAAGGAGATCAGGTAGGAAACTATTGGGAATGGTTCTTGCCAAACGGAGCGCTTAACGTAAACGCAACAAGTAACCCAGTTGCTTCATTGGAAGCGAGAAGAGATGTTTCAACTGTTTTCAGAGGGATTGCTGGTTTGCAATTGGATTATAAATTCCACTTTTTACCAGATTTACACTGGAATATCAACTTAGGGTATGATCATCAAAAAGGTACAGGTGCAGTAACGGAATACGCAGGATACAGAAGCACTTTCTTTAACCTTGGTACCCGCAGAGATTATACTCAGGAAAAAACCAATAAATTATTAGAAACATATTTGAATTATGTGAAAGAAATTTCTGCGATCAATACCAAACTGGATTTGATGGCAGGTTATTCTTATCAGAAATTCAATGATAAATTGCAGGGAGCTTTCACTTACAACGGTGATCCATCGTATGATGCACCTGCACCTTCAAGAGATTATGAGGGAAATTTAGTACTGTTAGGTTTCTACGGTAGAGGTATCTTCACTATTGCAGACAAATATATCCTAACAGGTTCTGTGAGAAGAGATGCGTCCTCAAGATTCTACAACGGTACTGATTTAAAAAATAACTGGGGAACCTTTATGTCTTTCTCCGGAGCATGGAAAATTAAGAGCGAAAACTTCCTAAAAGATGTGAATGCAGTTTCCGATTTGAAACTTAGAGGAGGTTGGGGAGAAACTGGACAACAGGAAGTTGGAAGTTATTATAACTCCTTTGCATCTTATAATGTATCTGAGGCAACTGCACAATACGGTTTCGGTGATCAGTTCTATTTAATGTATCGTCCGACACAATACAACCCAAATTTAACATGGGAAACTACAGCGACCATGAATGCAGGATTAGATTATGGATTCTGGAATAATAGAATTACCGGTTCGATCGATTGGTTCAGAAAGAAAACTTCTGATTTGCAAGCAAGAGTACAAGTGCCTGCGGGAGAATTCAGCAATACCAACATCAAAAATATCGGTAAAATGGAAACCGATGGTGTTGAATTCCTAATTAATGTAATTCCTGTGAAGAAAGAAAACTTCACTTGGGAATTTAGCTTTAATGCATCTCATTACAAACCAACTATTACCCATTTTGATGATGTAGCACCAAATTATGTCATCCAGCAAGGCGGTATTTCCGGAGGTACTGGAAATACAGTACAAGCCCATGTGGTAGGAAATACGCCATTCAGTTTCTGGTTGTATCAACAAGTTTATGACAATAGTGGGAAACCATTGGATGGGGTTTATGTTGACAGAAACGGAGATGGAAAGATTGATACGAACGATAAATATCTGTATAAATCAACAACTCCAGATGCGACTTTAGGATTCTCTACCAAAATCAATTACAAAAACTGGGATCTTTCTACTTCTTTGAGAGCGGTTTTAGGAAACTATGTTTATAACAACTTCGCATCACAATCGAATGTACAGAGTATTGCTACCAACGATTACTTGATGAACTTGTCATCTGTTACTGCACAGTATGGATTCAAAACTCCACAATATTGGAGCGATATCTTCGTAGAAGATGCTTCTTTCCTAAGAATGGACAACCTTACTTTGGGATATAATTTTGGTGATGTTTTCAATAAAGGAAGCAACCTTAGAGTATATGGTATGGCTCAGAATGTTTTCGTAATCACTGATTATTCAGGGGTAGATCCTGAAATTTTCGGAAATATCGATAACGGATTCTACCAAAGACCTAAAGTATATTCATTAGGATTAAACTTTCAATTTTAATAATTTAAGAAAATGAAAAATTTTAAAATAACTAAAAATACTATAGCTGCAGGACTTTTAGGACTTACCCTTACCGCAACTTCATGTGTAAATGATTTAAGACAAGAGCCAATTACAGAAGTTACCGCAGCGAGTTTGTATAAAGATTTCGGAAATTATAAGAATCTTTTGGCAAAATTATACGGAGGTTTGGCTGTTGGAGGTCAATCCGGAGGTGATGGTAATGGAGATATTGCAGATATCGATGGTGGATTTTCCAATTATATGCGTTTGCTTTTTACTTTACAGGAAATCACTACTGATGAGGCGGTAATCGGTTGGAATGATGGTTCTTTGCACGAATTCCACAAAATGATCTGGACTCCGTCCAACGAATTCAGCAACGCAATGTACTATCGTTTATATACCGAAATCGCTTTCTGTAATGAGTTTATTAAAAATACAACCGACGAGAAATTAAACCAAAACGGAATTTCAGGAGCAAACCTTGATGAAGCGAAAGCCATGAGAGCTGAAGCTCAATTCCTTAGAGCACAAGCTTATTATCACTTGTTGGATCTTTATGGAAACGTGCCTTTCGTAGATGAAACTACTTTTGGTAGCGTGCCGCAACAAATGAAAAGGGCTGAACTTTTTACGTATGTTGAAAATCAGTTGAAAGAAGCGGAGGCGGGATTGAAAGATCCAAAAACCAACGAATACGGAAGAGCGGATAAAGCTGCCGCATGGACTTTGTTGGCAAGATTATATCTAAACGCAAAAGTGTACAGCGGAACAGAAAGATATGCTGATGTAATTACTTATACTGAGAAAGTAATTTCTGCAGGATATAGTTTGAAGCAAACTATCGTTCAAGTTCCAAATGAATCTACTCCAGATCCGAATGATACAATGCCGAAGAACATAAGCTACGAAAGCTTATTCCTGGCGGATAACCACGTGAACAACCCAGAGAATATTTTCTCTATTGTTTATGATGGCGCCAAAACCCAAACCAATGGTGGAACCACTTACCTTGTGCATGCTGCGATCGGCGGGGATATGGTAGCCGCAGATTTCGGTGTGAATGGTGGATGGGGAGGTCTAAGAACCACTAAAGCTTTCGTTCAGAAATTCGAAAGCAGTGATAAAAGAGGTCGTTTCTTTACTGACGGACAAACTTTAGAAATCAATGATTTAGGAAACTTTAATGACGGTTATGCATTCATTAAATATAAAAACCTTAAGAGCGATGGTACACCAGGAATTCATGATAACTGGGTTGAAACAGATTTGCCAGTTTACCGTTTAGCAGATGTGTATTTGATGTATGCTGAAGCAGTTCTAAGAGGCGGTGGCGGAAATATGGCTACAGCACTTGGTTATGTAAATGCCTTGAGATCCAGAGCGAGTGCTTCTGCGGTATCTGTTCTTAATTTAGATTTTATTCTTGATGAGCGTTCCAGAGAATTGTCTTGGGAAATGACCAGAAGAACCGACCTTATTCGATTTGGTAAATTTACTTCATCTGCTTATTTATGGCCTTGGAAAGGGAATGTAAAAGATGGTATCGCTGTAGGAGAATACAGAAACATTTTCCCAATTCCAACCAACGATTTGGTAGTAAACCCGAATCTTGTACAAAATCCTGGCTATTAATTATTTAATTTACAAGAAATGAAAAATAATATCTTTAAAAATTTTATACTTGCGGCAACCGTAATTCTTGGGCTTAGTTCTTGCGAAGACAGAGAATTGATTACCATAGAGCCAGAATCTGCCCCAATTGTAATGGATCTTTCAACACAAAATCTGGTTTTGGATCCTAATTTTCCATCCAATCCGGCAATTACCGTAAGTTGGGATTCTGCTACCTTCAGCGTGCCTGTAGAAACCAAATACAGTGTAGAAATTAGTGCAACGGAAGGTTTTGAAACCAAAGAACTTCTAGGTTCTACCACGCAATCCATTACTCATCTTTCTTTTTCGAACGTACAGATGAATAATGCTGCAAAGAAAATCGGTTTCGTACCGGGCGTTGCACAAAAAATGTACTTCAGAGTTGTCTCTTTTATTGGTGTTAATGATTATGAGCAAGTTTCTAATGTTACCAGCTTGATGATTACTCCGTATTTAGCAGCACCAATTTACAATTTTGTAGATCTCTATCTGATCGGTGATGCTACAGCAGCAGCTTGGGATAATAATGCGGATAACAAAAATCTATTACCTCTACTGAAAACTGCTGAGGATGATCAATATACTTTCACCGGATTCTTCAAGAAGGGTGGATTCAAAATGATAAAAGTTAAAGGATCTTGGGATGCACAATTTGGTTTAGGTGCAGCAGCAGGAATGTTGAGTTCTGACGGTGGTTCCGGAAATATCCCGGTTGCTGCTGATGGCTACTACAAACTTACTGTGAATACTACGGATCTTACTTATACATTTGAGCCAGCTACTGTTTCTACTACTACTTACACTAATGTTTCGATTATCAGAAGTGTAAACGGAAATTGGGATACAGATATCCAACTGACACAGTCAACTTTCGATCCACATGTTTGGTCTATTCACTCAGTAACTCTTAAAGAAGGTGAATTTAAGTTCAGAGCTAATAATGCTTGGGATGTAAGTTGGGGAACTAACGCTGCATTCTTCGGCACTGCAGTACAAGGAGGTGCTAATATTCCTTTAGGAGCAGAGTGGACTTATGATGTGTATTTCAATGATGCAACAGGAGCTTACACCATTATTCCGGTGGAGTAATGTTGATTCCTATAATTTTAATAAAAATTTTATGAAAAATATATTTAAATATTTATTAGTAGCATTGGTGTCAGCTTTTGTTTTCACCGCCTGCGACCGAAGTGCAGATAGAGACTGGACAACTCCGGAACCGTCATTCACTTTGTATAATACTACTTTGGGCGCTGCAGTTTTGTATCCTACAATGGAAAATAACCCTTTCATTTTAAGATGGGACAACTCTAAAACTACTGGAGGTACTTACTCTGTTGTTATTTCCAATACAGAAGATTTCGCTACGAAAGTAGAATTGGGTACTTCCACTTCCAATACCTTCACTACTACAATTGGTGCGCTGAATACTGCAATGTTGCAAGTAGGTCTTTCTCCTTATTCTTCGCAAAATGCTTATATTAGAATAGAGACTGGTGCCGAAGTGTCGAATGCGATTAATTTTATGGTAACTCCATATCCTTCTGAAGTTCCGGTAATCAAAAATCCTACTGCTGGTCAATTGATTACTTTGAATGCTGCAGCTCCATTAGAAACTGCTACCACAATTCTTTGGGATGATTATTCTTACGGTGTTGCTGTTGAATATAAAGTAGAACTTGCTGCGTCAGGATCATCGAACTTCCAATTATTAGGAAGTACTACTGATGAAAATCAGTTGGCGGTTTCTAATTATACTTTGAATGACATCGCTATCAAAGCAGGGCTTGATGTGAATGTAATTGCTCCTGTTGATATCCGTGTTACTGCCACTACTACCTCAACGGGTGGCACCATTACAAAAAAGTCAAATGTAGTAACCTTCAAAGTACTGCCTTACCAACCGGCGTTTGTAAATTTCTATCTTGTAGGTGGTGGTACAGCGGTGGGCTGGAATGCTACTTCAGCTCAATTGTTGAAACAAACCAATGAAATTTCTGAAATTTATACCTATTTGGAAAACAATGGAGAATTCAGATTCTTAGGTCAGCAAGATTGGAATCCAATTAATTACAGTTTAAATGCTGATGGGATCAACGATTCTTATAAGTATTTCAACACTTGGTCTAGTAATTTGGTACCATCAGGATCCGAAAACATGAAATTCACAGGAAATTCTGGAATGTACAAAATTACCATTAACCAAAACTCAAGAGCCATCACGGTAACTCCTTCTTCTGTTCCTACTTTGCCAACCAATGTTTATTTGGTAGGATCTATCCAAGGTTGGAACGCTGGAGCAGCTTTAGAAATGACTCAAGTTGGTGATGGAGTTTACGAATATGTTATTGAAGTTCCGGACGGAGCCGAATTCAAATTCCTAGGTCAGCAAGATTGGTCAGGTATGGAATGGGGGAACATTCACGGTGCTGGAAATTCTGGTTTCTTAGGACCAAATGGTGATAACAGTAATATTCAATACAACGGTGGCGGCGCTACTTACAAAATTACTGCCAACATCAAATTAGGAACTTATAAACTCACTCCGCAGTAAGTTTTATTTTCCTTGATATTTATAAGAAACTGTTGCTTTTTAGCAGCAGTTTTTTTTGTATTTTTAAGGATGAATAGTGCTGAAAAACTTGGTTATTACTAGCATTTTCTATAAATTTATTGATTCGAAATTATGATTATGAAAAATATAAAAATCTCAGCACTTTTTCTATTATTAGGAAGTATTTCCCTGAACGCACAATCATTAAAATCTCCCGATGGAAAATTTGAAATGAACTTCCAACTTAAAAATGGAGTTCCATTTTATAACTTAAAATACCAAGGAAAAACAGTTGTCGAAGACTCCAAATTAGGATTAAGACTTTTAAGAGATGGCGATATTCAGTTTGCTTCCGAGATAGAAAGTAAAGACCAAAAAGGCAAAGATTTATCAGAAGGATTTACCAAAACAGATGAAAAATTCGATTCCAAAAACGAAAGTTGGAATCCGATTATGGGCGAGAAAAAATCGTATGTAAATCACTACAACGAACTTGCTGTAACACTTAATCAGGAAGCGCACGATCGTTATATTGTGCTGAAATTCAGATTGTTTAATGACGGACTAGGATTCAGATATGAATTTCCGCAACAGAAAAATCTAAACTATTTTATTATCAAAGAAGAAGACTCCGAAATCGATTTGCCAACCGACATGAAAGCGTGGTGGCTCGCCGGAGATTACGATTCGCAAGAATACCAAAACCAAACCAGTAAACTTTCGGAAATTCCAGCAAAATGGCCTTCTTCCTATGAGGGAAATGCATCGCAAACTTTAATTAAAAATGCCGTGCAAACTCCTTTAATGCTTAAAAAAGAAGGAAAAGACCAGTTGTATGTAAACATTGCCGAAGCTGCGGTTATCAATTATCCGGCTTCCAATTTAGAATTGGATGCGACTCAATTTAAGTTTAAAACCCACTTAACTCCAGATGCGCAAGGTGCAAAAGGTTATATCCAAACTCCGGCGGTTTCTCCGTGGCGAACAATCATTGTGTCCCCAAAAGCAGAAGAAGTTTTGGCTTCGAAAATGCTTTTCAATCTCAATGAACCTACTCAGTATAAAGATACATCCTACATTAAACCAACCAAATACATGGGTATTTGGTGGGAAATGATCATCGGAAAATCTCAGTGGGCTTATTCCACCGCCAATAATGTACATATCGGAAAAACTGATTTTTCTAAACTCACCCCGAACGGAAACCACGCTGCCAACAATACCAAAGTCAAAGAGTACATCGATTTCGCTTCAGCACACGGCTTCGATGCGTTGCTCATCGAAGGCTGGAACATAGGCTGGGAAGACTGGTTCGGCCACAGTAAGGAATTTGTTTTCGATTTCATCACTCCTTATCCCGATTTCGACATTAAAATGCTAAATGATTATGCCCACTCAAAAGGAATGAAACTCATGATGCACCACGAAACTTCCGGGTCGGCAACTAACTACGAAAGATGGGCAGATGATGCTTTCAAATTAATGAATAAATATGATTACGACGCTGTGAAAACAGGTTATGTGGGAAATATTATTCCGAGAGGGGAACATCATTATTCTCAATGGATGATCAATCACTATTTAAGAATTGCTGAAAAAGCCAACGATTACAAAATCATGGTCAATTCTCATGAATCCGTTCGCCCAACAGGTCTTAACAGAACTTACCCAAACTGGATTGCCGCTGAAGCCGCGCGAGGAACTGAGTTTGAAGCTTTTGGAGGAAACAATCCAGATCACCAAACCATCTTGCCATTTACCCGATTTATGGGTGGACCAATGGATTATACCCCGGGAATTTTCCAAACCAAGTTAGATTATTATTTCCCAGGTGATAAGCGTTTTGTGAAAACAACCTTGGCAAAGCAGTTGGCGCTGTATGTGGTGATGTATTCGCCGCTTCAGATGGCCGCAGATCTACCTGAAAACTACGCAAAACACATGGATGCGTTCCAGTTTATCAAAGACGTTGCTTTGGATTGGGACGATACGGTGATTTTAGCGGCAGAACCGGGCGATTATATCCACACTGCCCGTAAAACCAAAGGAAAAGACGAATGGTTTGTTGGTGGAATTACCGATGAAAACACAAGAAATTACACCGTAGATTTTTCTTTCCTTCCAAAAGGAAAAAAGTACGAAGCCACTGTATATGCCGATGGCGACGATGCAGATTATATCAACAATCCTCAATCCTATAAGATTTACAAAAAGACGGTTACCAGCAAATCGAAATTGCCGATGAAACTCGCTAGAAGCGGTGGATATACAATTTCTGTTAAAGCAAAATAAACCCAATGCACCTTGCAGGTTTTTTCAACGTGTAAGGTTTTTTTTTTTTTTTTTGAATATGAAAAAAGCATTATTATTAATTCTGATTTCGTCCTTCGCTTTCGCTCAGATCCAGAAGGTGGAACCCGCTTTTTGGTGGAAGGGTATGAAAAATCCCGAACTTCAAATTTTGGTTTACGGTAAGAATATTTCCAAATATACGGTAGAGCTTTCGGATAAAATCCAAGTTAAAAATATTACCAAAACTGAAAATCCAAATTATGTGTTCATCACCGTGAATATCAATGAAATCAACAGTTCTCTTTTTAAAATCAGTTTTAAAGAAAATAATAAAACGGTTTATTCTTACAAATACGAACTCAAGAATAGAAAACCCAATTCTGCCAACAGACCTTCATACTCTTCGAAAGATGTGATGTATTTGATTATGCCCGATCGGTTTGCGAACGGAAATCCTTCTAATGATTCTCAGAAAAATCTCACTGATAAAGCAAATAGAAACGAACCGAGTGGAAGACACGGTGGCGATTTGCGGGGGATTATCAATAATCTTGATTACCTTCAAAATTTGGGTGCAACTGCACTTTGGCTGACTCCCGTGAACGAAGACAACGAAAAAAGAACTTCCTACCACGGCTATGCACAAACTGATCTGTACCAAATCGATGCTCGGTACGGAACAAACGAAGAATATCTGGAACTTTCCCAAGCACTGCAACAACGTGGAATGAAGCTCGTTCAGGATTATGTAACAAATCATTGGGGAATTTCTCATTGGCTGATTCAGGATTTGCCGACCAAAGATTGGATTCATCAATTTTCCGATGGTGAAGGAAAATATGGTTTCAAAAGATCCAATTACAGAATCACTTCACAGTTCGACACCAATGTTGCTGATATCGATAAAAAAGAAGCTTTGAACGGTTGGTTCGATACCACTATGCCAGATTTGAATCAAAGTAATCCTTTGGTTTTGAAATATTTAACCCAAAACGCAATTTGGTGGATTGAATATGCGGAACTCGGCGGTTTACGCGTTGACACTTATCCGTACAACGACAAAGTAGCGATGGCAAAATGGGCAAAAGCCATCACAGACGAATACCCAAATTTCAATATCGTGGGCGAAGCTTGGATGTACAATCCGGCACATATTTCTTATTGGCAAAAAAATTCAAAGATTGCGGAAATTGAGGGTTATAATTCCAATTTGCCGGCAGTGATGGATTTTACTTTGTACACCGATTTGCCTTCTGCATTGAAAGAAGAAGACGGCTGGGACAAAGGGATGATTAAGATTTACAACTCCTTCGGAAACGATTTTCTTTATCCCGACATCAATAATGTTTTGGTCTTTTTTGAAAACCATGACACCGAAAGATTCAATGAAATTTTCAATGGAGATTCCAGGTATTACAAAATGGCATTAACTTTAATTTCCACCGTTCGGGGAATTCCGCAGATTTATTATGGTTCCGAAATTGGGATGCGTGGCGACAAAAATAAAGGCGGTGACGCCGATATAAGGAGAGATTTTCCTGGTGGCTGGAAAGGGGATTCGCAGAATGCATTCAACCCGAAAACCCAAACTCCCGAACAACAGGAATTCTACAATTTCACTCAAAAAGTATTGAATTGGAGAAAGGGAAAAGAGCTTATCCACAGCGGAAAAACCAAACATTATAGGCCAAAAGACAAATTGTATGTCTATTTTCGATACAATGAAAAAGAAAAAGTTATGGTTGTATTAAATAATAACGAAAAAGATCAAACGATCGATTTAAGCCGTTTCGCGGAATCTTTATCGGGCGTTTCTGCTGGAAAGGATGTTATTTCCGGGAAGGATTTTTCGGTAAGTTCACAAAATAAACTCACCGTTTCAGGGAAATCTTCTTTGATTTTGGAACTCAATTAAAATTGATATGAGAGTTATTTTTCTTTTCAAGATTAAATTTTTACCTTCAAAAGAGAAAAATTAAAAAAAAAATGACCAACTTGTCTTTCGTGTTTTAAAAAAAATAAAATTAAACCCATCACTATGAAAAAACTAACATTCATTGGAATACTATTATTGATTCTCAATTTTTCCGCAACAGTTTCCGCACAAAATAAAGGTTTTTACGAAAATGTCCAGAAGAAAAATGTCGCTAAAGTTCTCGACGATTTGAATGCCTTTGCGGCAGCAGCAGATTACAAAAATTACTTCGATCTTTATGCCGAAGAATCTACTTTCATTGGTACCGACGCTACAGAAGTATGGAATAAAAAAGAATTCATGGTTTGGGCAAAGCCATTTTTCGATAGCGGAAAGGCATGGAATTTCACTTCCCTGAAAAGAAATATCACCTTTAGCAAAGATGGTACTTACGCTTGGTTTGATGAGGTTTTAGATACGCAGATGAAAATCTGCCGCGGTTCCGGAGTTCTGGAAAAAATTGGTGGCAAATGGAAAATCCGACAATATGTTCTCTCCATGACGATTCCAAACGACAACGTAGACCAAGTTACCAAAATCAAAGCATCTGCAGAAGATGCATATATGAAAAAGCTCAAAACACAAAAATAAGCTCACAACAAATCAACGTTACTGTTCATCATTCAAAATTTTAAAATGATTTTTCTTATCTAATCCTCCTCAAAAGTTATGGCAAAAAAAATAAAACCCAACCTCAGTATCGCTCAAATTATCAACATGAGTATGGGATTTCTCGGAATCCAAATGGCATTTGGTCTGCAGAACGGAAATGCAAGTAGAATCCTGGCAAATCTTGGAGCCGATGTACATGAGCTTTCGTGGTTCTGGTTGGTAGCGCCAATTACTGGCTTAATTGTTCAGCCTATTATAGGTCATATGGGTGATAATACCTGGAGTCCGCTGGGACGTAGAAAACCTTACTTTTTAATTGGAGCAGTTCTTTGCGCAATCGGTTTGGTGCTGCTTCCCAATGCAGCCTCAGTAACGCATTTGATTGCAGCCAATGTTTTATTGTTAGCAGTTATTTTCCTGGCGATGATGGATTTTTCTGTGAATATCGCGATGGAACCTTTCCGGGCATTGGTAGGGGATATGTTGCCGAAACATCAGGGAACCATAGGATTTTCTGTACAAACTATTTTGATCGGTATTGGAGCTGTCATCGGTTCCGAAATGCCCAATTGGCTTACTAAAATTGGTGTTTCCAATGTTGCGGAAAAAGGTTTTGTAGCAGATAATGTGATTTACGCATTTTATATCGGTGCAGCCGTACTAATTTTGTCTATTTTATACACTATTTTTACTACCAGAGAATACTCCCCTCAGGAATTTGCCGATTTTTCTGATGATAAGAAAGAGCCGGAACACTCCAAATTCATGGATATTTTCAAGGATTTTGCGACCATCCCTCCTTTGATGAAGAAGTTAGGTGCCGTGCAATTCTTCTCTTGGTTTGCTTTGTTTACCATGTGGGTTTTTACCACCAGTGCTCTGGCGACCCATCATTTTGGTTTAGCACCGGATGATACCCACTCTGATGCGTTCAATAAGGCGGGAAATCTTACGGGGCATTTATTCGGGTTGTACAATCTTTTTGCCATTCCTTTCGCATTTCTTCTTACCCCAATTGCTAAGGCTATTGGCAAAAAACAAACGCACGCATTGGCTTTATTTTCCGGCGGTTTGGGTTTAATTTCTATGTTTTTCATTAAAGATACCGGAATGTTGTGGATATCGATGGCTGGTCTAGGTTTTGCTTGGGCAAGTATTCTTGCGATGCCTTATGCAATGTTGATCGATGCTATTCCACAGAGGAAAATGGGTGTTTACATGGGAATTTTCAATTTCTTCATCGTGATTCCACAAATTTTCAATGGTATTTTCGGAGGCCCAATC
Source organism: Chryseobacterium senegalense (assembly GCA_001403755.1). Lineage (GTDB taxonomy): Bacteria > Bacteroidota > Bacteroidia > Flavobacteriales > Weeksellaceae > Kaistella > Kaistella senegalense. The sequence goes on from CYUH01000015.1 coordinate 685,234, forward strand.
GTGAAAAATCTCTTCGGCAATATGGCCATTGATTATGTCGTAGTAGGAGGGATATGCATGATTGTGGCAGCTGCGGTAACAATGTTTTTAATTAAAGATGAAACCCCCGAAACGCCGAAAGAAATTGAGGAAGAAATTCAGCAGATCCATTTCTAAGATGCATCTTTAATTTAAATTATTTTACTTTTATATTCCTTAAAGCCTCAGAAACTTTAAGGATTTTTATTTTTAATATTTTCAAATAAATGCCAATGTCTAAGATTTTCAACAAACAGAATACATTTCTTGTGCTTTTGGTAGCGATGGTTATGCTCGCCAAATTCATTCCGTTCCGGCCGGCGTACAACCAATGGTTCCCGCAATCTGATTTTATCGATTGGGGAATTGCAGGGATATTTCTGTTATATGGGCTCAAGCTGAATCTTAAAGAAGTTGTGAAAGACGTCTCCAACTGGAAACTTCATCTTTTAATTCAATCCGCAACTTTTCTCCTTTTTCCTTTCTTGGTACTTATTTTTTATCCCGCCTTTCGAGAAACTGCTTATTACGGCATTTGGTTATCAGTATTTTTTCTGGCCAGTCTGCCCTCCACCGTTTCATCATCCGTGGTGATGGTTTCTATTGCCAAAGGGAATGTTACTTCAGCCATTTTCAATGCCTCTATTTCTGGCCTTATCGGGATTGTGATGACGCCACTTTTGATGAGTTTTTTCTTAAATGCAAACACGGAAAGTGCCGACAAAACTGAGATTATTGAGCAGTTGCTCCTCAAAGTTCTGCTACCGATTGTTATCGGTATTGCTCTGAATCCTTTTTTCAAAAAATGGATTACCAGGTATTCCAATGTCATTTCAGAATTCGATCGTCTCATCATTCTGTTGATTGTTTACGAGAGTTTTTCGACCGCATTTATCGAAAATATTTTTGCTACCGTTCCGGGATTTGTGTTTTTGATATTGACAATCAGTGTTGTTGCTCTATTCTTCATCGTTTATCATATCACTAAATTTGTTGCCATCAAAATGGGATTTCAGCTCGAAGAGATCATCACTGCTACATTTTGCGGTTCCAAAAAATCATTGGTTCATGGCAGTTTGTTTCTGCTTGTCTTAGGAATTCCGGATGATCAGAAAGTACTTTTCCTCTTACCGGTGATGATCTACCACAGTTTTCAATTGTTTTATGTAAGTTGGCTTGCCAATAAAATCGCACAAAGAAATCTTTAATACTTGTACGTTTTAGTAAGAATCTTAATTATCCTAGGTCAATTATTCTCCAACTGATAAATGCTAGCTTTGTATCATTATAAGTCATTAAATTATTCATTATGAAAACAATATATCATCCTGCAAATTCAAGAGGTTTTGCAGACCACGGTTGGTTGAAATCTCATCATACGTTCAGTTTTGCGAATTATTACAACCCTGAAAGAATGCATTTCGGCGCGCTTCGCGTACTCAACGATGATCAGGTTGCTTCCGGAATGGGATTTGGAACCCATCCACACCGCGATATGGAAATTATTTCTATTCCGCTGGAGGGAGATTTGGAACATAAAGATTCTATGGGAACCACCGCTGTTATCAAAAAAGGTGAAATCCAGGTGATGAGTGCCGGAACCGGAGTAATGCACAGTGAATACAATAAAAATAAAGATGATTTGGTGAAATTCCTTCAGATTTGGGTAATCCCGAATAAGATGAATGTGACGCCGCGCTATGATCAGATCAGCATTAAAGAGAACGAAAGAATCAACGATTTCCAACAAATTCTATCTCCCAATATTGACGATGAAGGCGTGTGGATTCATCAGAATGCATGGTTCAATATGGCTAATTTCGAAGCAGGAAATTCCAAAGAATACAAAATTCACCAGCCTGGAAATGGAGTGTATGTTTTCGTGTTAAAATGTTCCGCTAAAATTGAAGATCAGGTTTTGGAAGCCCGCGATGGATTTGGCATTTGGGAGACCGAATGTTTCACTTTGGAAGCATTGCAAAATTCTGAGATTTTATTGATGGAAGTTCCAATGAATATTTAAAATTACTATCTTTAAAAAAAAAAATTAAAACAATGAAAATACTCGCTTTTGCAGGAAGCAATTCTACCGTTTCAATCAACAAGAAACTTGTAACCTTTGCTTCTACATTTTTCTCTGAAAACGAGGTGGAAATTTTAGATTTAAATGATTATGAAATGCCTATCTACAAAAGAGAAATTGAACTAGAAGCCAGCACTCCACAATCCGCAAAAGATTTCGCTGCGAAGATCGATGCTTCTGATTTGATTTTGCTTTCCACTCCGGAAAACAATGGAAACTTCCCCGCAGTTTTCAAAAATTTAATGGATTGGATGTCGCGAATCAAAGGCAGAAAAATCTTTGGTGAAAAAAGCATGTTCCTCATGGCAACTTCCGATGGAGCAAGAGGTGGAGCAAGTGTTTTGGAAGTCGCCCAGAAAAGATTCCCTTTCGACGGAGCCCATATTTTAGAGGTTTTCTCGCTGCCAAAATACAGTGAAAATTTCGATCCTGAAAAAGGAATCACCGATGAGGGAAAACTCGCGGAATTGAAAGATAAAGCCGAAAGCGTAAAACAAAAAATGAATCAATAAATAAATATAACAAAGCTGCTTCAACATAGAAGCAGCTTTTTTTGAACCAAATTTTTACTGATGATACTGATTAAGATTTGTTCATATTAACAAATTTTAAAATAACTCTTCAAATTCTAAGAGCCTGCTTTTTTATCTTTGACAAAATTTTAAATTAAAAAAAATGCAGAAAATCACAGACCTTATCAAAGTGCTCCGCGAATATCTGGAAGCACAAATTTTTGTTGATAAAAGTATCCGTTAAAACCTATAATTAAAAACTCGATGAAATAATTTTCCTTTTTTTCATATCATTAGCCAAATCCAATAACATATTAAATTAAAAAAGAAGAGCGCTCCGAGGAACGCTCTTTTTTCTATTCTTAAGCTGCTTTTTTCTTTTTTACAAATCTGAAAGCTCTCTTGAAAAGCATAAACACAGGAACCATGATTAAACCACCAATTATTCCGAGCAAAGCTTCCCTTACCATTGTAGGCAAATTAGGAAGGAAGTGGTGATGAATCCAATCGATATTGTGGGCAAAAATTCCACCAGCAACAAGGATTAATGCTACCGTTCCGATGATTCCTAATAATTTTATCACCCACGGAAGCGCTTTTACCAATAATTCACCTAAAGTATTGACGAATCCTTTTCCACCCGATTTTCTGATAAGTTTGAATCCTGCATCATCCATTCTTACAATCAATGCGACAATTCCATAAACGCCAACCGTAGCAATAATCGCCACGATAGAAACGGTAATGATTTCTACTAACAATGGGTTGAACTGAGATTTTAGGGTTTCAAAACCATCTTTTGCTGAAGCCAAAGCAATAATGACAATTTCCAGGGAAAGAATAAAATCGGTTTGAATGGCAGAGTTTACTTTTTCCGCTTCCTCCGCTTCACCACCGTTACTTGGCTCTTCGATTTCCTGCACCACCTCGTGGCCTTTTTTTCTGCTGTGAATGAGGTATTCGATAATTTTTTCTACACCTTCGTATGCGAGATACAAACCACCAAGAATCAGAATAACCGTGATCGCCGTTGGATAAATCCATTGCAGCAAAAAGACCGCCGGCACGATGATGAGTTTATTAATAAACGAACCTTTCATGATTTTTAGCAAAACCGGAACTTCGCGCGAAGACAGAAAACCGGTCGCCTTCTCCGCATTTACGGCAAGATCATCTCCTAAAATCCCTGCCGTTTGTTTGGTTGCTAATTTGGATGTTACTGCGATGTCGTCCATCAAAGCAGCAATATCATCTAAGATCGCAAAAAAGCCTGAAGCCATATTGTATTTTTTGTATTGAACAAAAATAGGAATTTCGATGAGAAATCAATGCTTTGAGTTTTTGTAAAACAACCTTTTTTTTAAATCATTTTTTAATTTCGTTTAAAAATCTTATTTTCGCAAAACAAAATTTGTATCCTTGAAACCGAAAAAAATACATTCCGAGAAAGAGAATTTCCAAAATATTGGATGTGTGATTTTCGCAAATAAATACTAATGAGCCGACGTCTGAATGATTGTCGGCTTTTTTGTTCTTTATTTTCAATGTTTTCAGGTTTTTGTGAAGTAAAATTTAATATAAAGTAAAAATGAGCAATACATACAAATCCGCAGGAGTTGACAAAGAAGAAGGTTACAAAACCGTCGACAAAATAAAAATGGCAGTTGCCGAAACTCACAATGATAATGTACTGAACAATTTAGGAAGTTTCGGTGCTTTTTACCAGATTAGTGGTTACCAAAATCCTGTTTTGGTGAGCGGAACCGACGGAGTAGGGACCAAATTAAAAGTCGCCCTGGATTCGAAAAAATATGATTCCATTGGAGTTGATTGTTTCGCGATGTGTGCGAACGATATTTTATGTCATGGTGCGAAACCTCTGTTTTTCCTCGATTATTTAGCTTGCGGAAAACTCGATTCCGATATTGCAGCCGAAATTGTGATGGGAATGGTGAAAGCCTGCAAAGACAATAATTGCGCTCTCATCGGTGGCGAAACTGCCGAAATGCCCGGAATGTACCAACCCGGAGATTACGATGTAGCCGGTTTTTGCGTAGGAATCGTAGAAAAAGACCAGATTATCGATGGTTCCAAAATAAAACCAGGAGATCAAATTATCGCTTTACCAAGTTCCGGTTTCCACAGCAACGGATTTTCTTTGGTTAGAAAAATCTTCCCGGATTTTAATGAAGAATTTGAAGGAAAACCTCTCTTCGAAACACTTTTAGTTCCTACAAGACTTTATTATCAGCCGATTCACAGGGTTTTGGAAGAAGTGAAAGTTTCAGGAATTGCGCACATCACCGGTGGCGGACTGATTGAAAATGTGCCTAGAATTATTCCTGATAACCTTTGCGCGAAAATTGAACCTTCTACCATTAAAATTCCGAGCATCATGCTGGAGCTTGAAAAACGAGGAAACATCGCAAGATCAGAAATGTACGGAACTTTCAACATGGGTGTAGGAATGGTGATTGTGGTTGATGAAAATCACGCAACCAAAGTTTTGGATTTGCTTGGAGATGCTTATATTATTGGAGAAATCACCGAAGGTAATGAGAAAATAGTTTTAAATTAATTGCTTTAGGCGATTAGTTTTTTGCACGATATCTTCCTAAAATGAACATCGTTTTATGAAAAATCTAGTAGTCCTCGTTTCCGGTTCCGGTTCCAATCTTCAGCGCATCATCAACGCAATTGAACAGGGAGAAATTCCGAACGCTACCATAAAATTGGTTGTTGCTGATCGCGAATGTTTTGGGTTACAAAGAGCCCAAAATCACGGAATTAAAAGTATTTTAATAAAAAGGGGAAAAACTTTTTCCGAGAATTTAGCGAAAAAAATTCCTGAAAATACAGATTTAATCATTCTTGCAGGATTTTTATCAATCATCAGCAAAGAATTTTGTGAAAATTTCCCCGGAAAAATTATCAATATTCATCCAGCGCTTTTGCCTAAATTCGGAGGAAAAGGAATGTGGGGTAACCATGTTCATAAAGCGGTTTTGGAAGCGAATGAAAAAGAAAGCGGTGCTACCGTGCATTTCGTAACGCCCGGAATTGATGAAGGCGAAATTATCCTTCAAAAATCATTTGAGATTTCAGAATCAGAAACCGTGGAATCTTTAGCAAAGAAAATTCATGAAGTGGAATACGAAATTTTCCCGATAGCGATCAATAAGGTTTTGGAAGGTTGATTCATGATGAATATTTCCAAGTTTAACTTTATTAATGAAAAAAAAATTATGGAAGTCAAAATAAAAATGGATGACCAAAGATTTAATAAAAAGTAAAAAAGAAAGAAAATGTCAAAAAAAAGAGCGCTTATTTCTGTTTCCGATAAATCCGGACTTATAGAATTTGCAAGGTTTTTAGAAGAAAATAACTACGAATTGGTTTCCACTGGCGGAACTTTCAAGCATTTGAAAGATGCTGGCTTATCTCCGATACAGATTGATGAAGTGACGGATTTCCCTGAAATGTTGGACGGAAGAGTGAAAACTTTGCACCCAAAAGTTCACGGCGGATTACTCGCAGTTCGTGATAATGAAGAACACATGAGCACCGTGCAGCAACATGAAATCGGGTTGATTGATATGGTGATCGTCAATTTGTATCCGTTTTTCGAAAATGCCAATTCCGATATTTCTTTAGATGAAAAAGTAGAATTTATCGATATCGGCGGACCTTCCATGTTGAGATCAGGAGCCAAAAATTTCAATTCGGTTACCGTAATTACCGATGTGGAAGATTATGCAAAAATTCAGCAGGAAATTGCAAAAACCGGAAATACAACATTGGAAACTCGAAAAAAACTCGCCGGAAAAGTCTTTAACTTGACTTCAGCTTATGACGGTGCGATTTCAAAAATGCTTTTGGATGAAGAATATCCGCAGTATTTGAATGCTTCTTACAAAAAAGTTTCAGATTTAAGATATGGTGAAAACCCGCATCAAACGGCAGCTTATTATGTTTCCACCACCGATAATGGAGCGATGAAAGATTTCGAAATTTTGGGCGGAAAAGAATTGTCATTCAATAACCTTCGCGATATGGATTTGTGTTGGAAAGTGGTGAATGAATTCAAAAACGAAATGGCTTGTTGCGCCGTAAAACATTCTACACCTTGCGGAGTTGCGGTAGGAAATTCGGCTTTAGAAACCTATAAAAAAACCTTCGAATGTGATCCAGTTTCTATTTTTGGCGGGATTATTGGAATGAATTTTAATGTAGATGCAGCCACAGCAGAGGAGCTCAACAAAACCTTCTTGGAAATTGTAATGGCGCCATCTTTTGATGAAGATGCTATTGAAATTTTAAGAAAGAAGAAAAATTTAAGAATTATCAGGATTACAAACCCTGTGTCCGATGCTCAAACTTGGGTAAAAGTAGATGGTGGAATTTTGGTGCAGGATAATGACACCCAATTTTCAGAAAAAATTGAAACCGTTACGGTTTTTAAACCCTCCGAGGAACAACAAAAAGCACTTCTGTTTGCGCAACGCGTTGTGAAATATGTAAAGTCAAATGCGATTGTGGTTTCCAACGGTATACAAGCTCTTGGAATTGGTGGCGGACAAGTAAACCGAATCTGGGCAACCGAGCATGCAGTAGAAAGAGCGAAAGAAAAGTTCCAAGGAGATTTGGTTTTGGCTTCTGATGCGTTTTTCCCTTTCCGTGACGTGGTTGATTTCTGCGCAAAAGAAGGAATAAAAGCCATCATTCAACCCGGTGGAAGTATGAGAGACGAGGAAAGTATAGAAGCTGCCAATGAACACGGAATTCCGATGATGTTCACAGGAATGCGCCACTTTTTGCATTGATAATTTTTAAAATAACAGCTGTCTGAATCACTGTATCTTTTAGAAATGAACAAACTTTTTCTCCGAACTAAATTTGAGATTCCCTTTCAAATTAGTAATTTTGGAGAATTCAAATAATTAAACAATGAAAATATTAATCATAGGAAATGGAGCCAGAGAGTCTGCAATTGCAGTAAAACTGAAAGGCGACAACCGAATTAGCAAAATGTATTTTGCACAGGGTAACGCAACTACCGATAAATTAGGGCAAAATGTTTACGAGCAAAGTGTAGAAGGATTAAGAGATTTTGCCATCAAAGAAAGAATCGATCTTACGATTGTAGGACCGGAAGCACCTTTGGTTGAAGGAATTGTGGATGAATTTAAGAAACACGGCCTCAAAATTTTCGGACCAAGAAAAAGAACAGCAGAATTGGAAGGAAGCAAGGCTTTTTCCAAGAAATTTATGCAGACCAATAACATCAAAACCGCAAAAGCAGTTGTTTTCGATGCTTATCAAGATGCGATTGATTATGTTAGGCAACAGCAATTCCCAATCGTGATCAAAGCGAGTGGTCTAGCCGGCGGAAAAGGTGTTGTAATCGCTGAAGATTTAATGGAAGCTGAATCCACGATTCATCAGTTTATGATCGAAAGAATTTATGGTGATGCCGGAATACAATTGGTGATCGAGGAATATTTGAATGGTTTTGAAGCATCAATTATCGCTTTTTCCAACGGAAAAAAATTGTTCCCTTGTATTCCTGTAAAAGATTATAAAAAAGTTGGAAACGGAGATACTGGTCCCAACACGGGTGGAATGGGAAGTGTAGCTCCGAGCCCGGAATTTACAGCAGCACATTTCCAAGATTTTGAAGAAAATATCATGAAGCCAACGCTTGCAGGTTTGGAAGCAGCGAATATTCAATTTAAAGGTTTTATCTTTTTTGGTTTAATGGTAACCAACAACGGAACTTTCCTTTTGGAATATAATATGAGAATGGGAGATCCGGAAACTCAAGTGATTATGGCGTTGATGGAAAACGAATTATTCGACGTGATTACTGATTGTTTGGAAGGAAGAGACATCAACTTGAAATTTAAAGATGAGAAAGCAGTGTGCCTCGTGATGTGTTCCGGCGGCTATCCAAGAAGAATTGAAACTGGTTTTGAAATCAGAAATTTAGATAAAGTAAAAGAAAGCCAGGTGCTTTTTGCAGGTGCTAAAACATCCGGAACCCGCATTGTGACGAACGGAGGTAGAGTGTTGAGTTTGGTTGCAACAGGAGCAACCTATGACGAAGCACGCAAAAAAGTGTATGATGATGCCAAAGTCATCAGTTTCGATTACGAGACTTACAGAGAAGATATCGGGAAATTTTAGTAGTGAAGGGCGTGAGAAATCACGCCTTTTTTTATAGTAAATTTTAACCTAATCTTTTGAAAAACAAGCAATAAGAAATAATTAAAAGTAAAAATTCAATGAATAACGGTATTATCATCCTTGATTTTGGATCTCAATATAACCAGTTGATCGCCAGAAGAATCCGAGAACTCGGAGTTTATTCTGAAGTCCTTCCTTTCAATACACGTTTAGAAGACCTTGTCGCGAGAAATCCCTCTGGAATTATTCTTTCGGGCGGACCAAGTTCGGTGAATGCAGAAAATGCTCATTTGGTGGATCGTGCGCTTTTTGAAATGGGAATTCCTGTTTTGGGAATTTGCTATGGAATGCAACTCACCACCCATCTGTTGGGCGGTACAGTAAAAAAAGGTGAAAAAGGCGAATACGGAAAAGCGAAATTTGAAATCCAAAAATCTAACACATTACTCGCGGGAGTGAGCCGATTTTCAACCGTTTGGATGAGCCACTTCGATGAGGTAGAAAATCTTCCGGAAGGTTTTGTAATCAACGGAACCACGGATGTTATTTCGGCCATTTCTGATGAAAACAGAAAAATATATTGTGTGCAGTTTCACCCGGAAGTGTCTCATACCGAAGAAGGTGCTCGAATGATTGAAAATTTTGTTTTTAATATTTGTAAAGCTCCCAAAGATTGGAAACTCACCAATTATATTGATAAAACTGTAGCCGAAATTAAAGAAAAAGTGGGAGATCAGAAGGTGATTCTTGGTCTTTCCGGTGGTGTAGATTCTTCTGTGGCAGCGGTATTAATTCATAAAGCCATCGGTGATCAGTTACAATGTATCTTCGTGGATACCGGACTTTTAAGAAAAGATGAAGTCGAAAAAGTGATGAAAAATTATGGGGAACATTTTCATCTCAACATCAAATTGATCGATGCGAAAGATCGATTTATGGCCAAATTGAAAGGTGTTTCGGATCCGGAAGCAAAGCGAAAAATCATCGGGAACGAGTTCGTTGTTGTTTTTGATGAAGAATCTCACAAAATAGAAGGTGCAAAATTCCTAGCTCAAGGTACCATCTATCCGGATGTTATCGAAAGCCAGTCGGTGAAAGGTCCATCAGCAGTGATTAAATCGCATCACAACGTGGGCGGACTTCCCGAAGAAATGGATTTTGAATTGCTGGAACCTTTGAGAGAATTGTTCAAAGATGAAGTTCGAAAAGTAGGCGAGGAGCTTGGTATTCCGCATCATTTGGTTCACCGTCATCCCTTTCCTGGTCCTGGTTTGGGAATTAGAATTTTAGGCGAAGTAGACGAAGAAAAGGTGAAAATATTACAGGAAGCTGATGATATTTTCATCGAAGAATTGTATAAAAATGATTTGTACGAATCGGTCTCTCAAGCGTTTGTGGTTTTACTTCCGGTGAAATCGGTCGGAGTGATGGGTGATGAGAGAACTTATGAATATACTGCTGTCGTTCGATCTGCTAATACGACGGATTTCATGACAGCAACATTCAGTAAATTCCCATGGGAATTCCTGGAAAACGTATCCAACAGAATCATCAACGAAGTGAAAGGTATCAACAGAATTGCCTACGATATTTCGAGCAAACCGCCTGCAACCATCGAGTGGGAATAGGTTTTAATAAAAAAATCCTTCTGAAATTTCAGAAGGATTTTTCTTTTTATTCTTTGCTTCCGCCGCCGTCTTTTTCAACGTTGGTTTTGGTGTTTTCTTTCACTTTTTGGTTTCCGAATCTTTTGATGAAGGTTAAAGAAAATCCGTACCAGTCGGCTTTGGTGGAGTTTCTGAAAGTTCCGATCGGTGTATAAGTGGTCACATCAAATACCGGTCTTTGGAAAATATTGAATATCTGCAAACTCACTTCCATTTGGGTTTTGGGGAAAATTTTAGTCACCGAAATATTATGGAAGAAATTCATTTGATTGCCATAAGAATTCCCAAAATTCTGACTAAACAGCCCAAACCACCCGTTGATATTGATGTTTTTGTTGAAAAGATTGTTGTACGAAATATTAGATGAACCGCCGAAATTGGTGAAATAATCTTTGGCATCTTTCAAATTATTCTGAGCATTAAAATCACTATTATCCGTGTAATTTAAGTTCAGACTCAAATTTACATTCAGTTTGTTTTTCAAAAATTGCTGATTGGTATTAAAATTCAAACCATATTTCGCCACTTTTCCCCGGAAATTTTCTTCCATTTGAATGGTTTTGTCGCCGTCTTTGAAATAAGTCGTCCAGTAATCCTGATTGCTGTACCAGTAACTCGCAGTGATAAAATATTTCTTGTAAAGACCAAGTTTCAGGCTGAATCTGTCGTTCGGGTTGGGTTTCAGATTCATATTTCCGCGCATATAAGTTCCGTTGTCCATAGGCAATTCGAAAGGATTCATTTCGCTGTACCAAGGTCGCCAAATATTGTGCTTGTAAGTCGCCGTAAGATCCGATTTTTCGGACAATGGATATTTCAAAAGTAAATCTGGGAGCAGTGTTCCGTAAGCATCTGTTTTTTCGACATTTCCTACATCTTGCTGTACTTTAAACCAAATGTATTCGTAGCGCAAACCGATTCGGGTTTCTAATTTTTTGAAAAATGTTTTGCTGAAATTGGCATACACCGAGTTTAGATTTTCCAGGTAATGAAAATCGTTGCTTCGGGAAAGATCCTCAAGCCAGTTGTTGGCCGTCAATCCGTAATAATCATACGGAATCACATAGTTTTTATAGCTGGTTTTTCCACCAAATTCAATCGTACTTCCGGATTTTCCCAAAGGTTGCGAATAATCTGCCTTGAAATAATAATCGCGGTTTTGGTTATCCGCCAAAATCCTAATTCCCGTCGGAATGCTGCTCGTACTCGAATTGATGAGGTGTTCGTTGGTATCCGTCACCGAACTGTAATTAATTCCCGCATTCAAATCGAGGATTTTATTTTTCGCTTTGTCGTAATATTTATAGAAAAGGTTGCTTCCCAAATTTTTGTTTAAACCTGTTAAACTTTGGGTTTTCGCATAGTAATTCTGCAAATTATTTGCGATAAAATTTTCCCCGTAAGCATCAGAAAAGCTGGTTCTCTTGCTTTGCGAATATTCAAAAATAAATCCGACGTTGTTTTTGTCATTCAGTTCCAACTCGGAAGTGGTGGAGAAGGAAGGAGATTTGCCGGTTTCCGTACTTTCAGTGACGATCTTGGTTAGTTCGTTGTTTTGCTCAATGAAATTTTCATTATAGTTTTTCATCACATAAGTATTGTCGCTGTAGCCTCCGGTGAGGGTTTCGGTGAAATTCTTTTTGTGATAATTAAGATTGAAATTGGCGTATTGCGAGTTCTTGGTATTCTGTGTATTGGTGAGGGAAACGCTGCCTTTTATGCCTTCATTTTCCATTTTTTTCAGCACGATATTGATGACCGGACCTGTCGCCTCATATCTTGCAGAAGGCGTGGTGATGACTTCAATTTTCATCAAATTATCTGCTGCGATGGTTTTCAGGTAATCTTTCAGTTCCTTTCCGGTGAAAACCGTTTTCCTGTCGTTGATGTACACCGTCACCGATTCTCCTTCTGCGAGCAGGTTATCATTGCTATCCATGCTCACCAGCGGCGTCATTCTTAGGACATCCCACGTGGTGTTCCCAGCAAGTATGGAGCTGTTCGATACATTAAAGACAGTTCTGTCCGTTTTGTTTTCGATGGTTGGTTTTCTGGCAATTACTGTTACCTCGGCAATATCTTTGGTTTTGGTAGAATCGTTTTTTACTTGTCCAGAAATCATCAATACAGGTAAAAAAGCCAAGATGGTTAATGTTTTTTTCATAAAGTTTTCAATCTTTCAATAAGACAACGGTACCTGCATCTTTGTTACATTATGTTTTCATTAAAAGGAGAAATAATGAATAATATTTATCAAAAGAGATGTTTTGTCTCTATGAATGAAACAGTTACAACTTTCAATTTCGTTTTTCTGAAATAAACTATCTTTGCAAAATGGAAAAAATCACTTTTGCCGATTTCGAACTGCCCGAAAAGATTCTCGACGTATTGGCTGATCAAAATTTATTTGAACCCACGCCAATTCAACAAAAAGCACTTAAACCAATACTTTCTGGCCGTGATGTGATGGGAATTGCCCAAACAGGAACTGGAAAAACATTAGCGTATTTATTGCCAATTCTTAAAACATGGAAATACAACAAAAACGGAAATCCAACCGTTGTAATCCTTGTTCCTACGCGGGAATTGGTGGTTCAGGTGACCGAAATTGTGAAAAATCTTACCCAAAATATTACTGCGAGAGTAGTAGGAATTTATGGAGGCGTGAATATCAAGACCCAGAAATTGCTTTTCAATGATGGTTGCGATATTTTGGTAGGAACTCCAGGAAGAATAATGGATTTGGCAATCGATAATGCAATCACTCTGAAGGAAGTTCAGAAATTGGTAGTCGACGAATTTGACGAAATGCTGAATCTGGGCTTCAAAGTTCAATTATCGAATATTTTCACTATGTTAAGAGAAAAAAGACAGAATATTCTTTTTTCGGCAACGATGACAGACGCTGTTGATGAGGTTTTAGAGGAATATTTTGCGAGTCCTATTGAAATTTCTTTGGCAAAATCTGGAACTCCATTAGAAAAAATTGAACAGATTTCCTTTAAAGTGGAGAATTTTAATACCAAAATTAATCTTTTGGAACATTTGCTGAAAACCGATTCCGATTTTTCTAAAGTATTGATTTTCTGTAATAATAAAAAGAATGCCGATTATCTTTATACCAAAATTGATGAGTTGTTTCCCGATGAATTCGATGTCATTCACTCCAACAAATCACAGAATTACCGACTGAACGCGATGAGAAACTTTGAAGCCCAAAAAGTTAGAGGTTTGATTACCACTGACATTATGGCGAGAGGTTTGGATATTTCGGATATTACACACGTGATCAACTTCGAAATTCCTGAAATTCCGGAGCAGTATATCCACCGAATTGGAAGAACCGGACGGGCTGATAAAAACGGGATTTCAATTTCTTTTGTTACGAAAAAAGAGGAAACTCTGCTTCTGGATATTGAGTTATTAATGGACAAAGAACTGAAATTACAAGATTTTCCTGCTGAAGTGAAGGTGAACCCGGTGAAAATCGCTTCAGAAAAAGACATCGTCGTGATGAAAAATGCACACACGGTAAAATTGGAAGAAGGAGGAGGTGCATTCCACGAAAAGAAAGATAAGAACAAAAAAATTAATCTCGGAGGACCTACCAAAAGGAATCCTCCGAAGACCAAACCCACTAACCGCGCGCAGGCAAAAGCCAAATCTAAAGCGAAGCGAAAAAAATAATCCCGAATTTCCGGGATTATTTTATTTTCTATTACTTATGCAGAAAAAAAAGTAATAGAAATCCTGATCATTAAAAAAATGCTTTCTGTATTATTTATTGAGTTACTTGAGCGGTCACAAATATTCTTGCCATATCGTTATTGATATTTGTGCAATTTGAAGTGTTACCACCATACGTCACAGAACTGTATCCCGTTGTTAGTTTTGGCAGATTTCTACCATAAACAGATATGGTATGGGTACCAATAGGTAAATCGCTAATAATTCCTGCTAAATTAAATTTTCGCCAGTTGCAAACAAAATTCTTGCCTGCGTTCGTGTATTTACTCGCCAATTTCAATTGATTATTTACAAAAACCCCAATAGCAAATTGAAACTCTTGTTGGGTATTGTTTGCATTATCAATTTGAGACATACCTTCTATATTAACATAAGTGGTATTGGAGTTTTTACTAATTACAACCGTTGCCGTTGCGCCTAAATTGGTCCAATTTGCAGTAGAACTATTTACAGTAAATAGTGGCATACTGGTAGGAAATGTAGAAATTGTAGTGCTTGCTCCGGAGTTTCCAGAAAAGTTTTCAGTTTGTTGTATAATGGCTAAGCCATCTGCAACCTGAAAAATTCTATTCCATTGGCCATTAGCCCAGAAATTAACCTTTTCGGTGTTGGTATTTTGCACAAGCAATCCTTTTACAGGAGTAGGAACCGACGTATTGTCGTTTGAAGCGATTAGAGGTACTTGAGGTAGTAATATTCCTCGCTTGGTATCGGAAATTTCTAGTACTGCACTTGGATGTGGCGTATTATTGGTGATATTTCCGGCAATCAGTACTTGGGCTGTTGATAAATTACTTAAAGTAATTATCAAAAGGGTTAAAATAGTTGATTTTGTTTTCATCGTTAAAAAACATAAGGTTGGTTAATAGAAATTGTGCTACTGATCGCTGCTTCGAAATTCGTAAGCGTATTGCACGAACTACTGGTATTTGGACCTCCATAGGTCACTGTGAGCCCATTGATTGTAGGAGCAGAAATATTTCGGATCGCAAATTTTACAGTATGACTACCGACGGAAAGATTTTTTGCTAGACCATAGATCATGAATTGTCGGTAAGAACAAGAAGATTGGAAATCGAGAAACATTGGTTTTACATCAATCAGCTTATCATCCACAAAAAAGCCAATACTTGAACTGATACCACCTGTAGAGTTCGATGCTCCATTATTGACTTGAAACATACCGTTGATATTCATCAATGTTTCATTTTGAGGTCTATCGATGGTGATTGTTTTTGTAAGGTCAGAAATTACCGTCCATTGGGAAGTATTTAATGTTTCACCGGCAGCATGTGCGCTGTATCCATAGAATTGATTTGGAGAATTTTGCGTGAAAGTATAGGCGGTGCTGGAGGTAGAGGTGTAGTATTTCACTTGATTCATCAGATTTCCTTGGTTAAGATCTGTGAAGAAATAGTCCCATTTCGCACCGTCCCAGAAGTAGTAACCATCTTTTCCATTAAGGGAATTATTGGTATTGTAAATAATTAATGATTCTTTAGGATTTGGAACAGCAGTAATATCGGACCTGCTTTGTAGCGATATTTTCGGTAGAGTAATCCCTTTATCATTAGCTCTAATATCCAAAATCGCAGAAGGATGTGGGCTGGTTGTATTGATACCAACTTGTCCGAAAGCAGCACTACTGGAAAAAATCAAGGTTAAAAATATTTTTTTCATGGTGATAGTTTTAAGGTTTTTCTGAGATTTTAATATTCATAATGGATTTGTCCATGAGAGGGCTCAGATTGCTGCATGCTGAATGTTTCCCTCCAAATGTGATGCTTTGCGAACTTACTTCCTTCACTCTTAATGTTTCCCGTAATTCTATATTATGGTTTCCGATACTTAAGTTATTCACATTGAAATACACATTGAAATCGTTATAGATACAAGCGCTATTTCCAACAATTTGGAAATTGCGAACTCCGGCGAGTTGTGAGTCGACAAAAAGGGCAATAGAGTAGGTCATATACGTATCATCGGTCGCTGAAGAATTAACCTGCACGATGCCACTTCCGGAAACCGAAACCGTGTTTTGAGGAGAATATAATTCAATAGTCTTTGAAAGTCCAGGAATCAGTTGCCATTCGTGTGCGGAAGGCGCTTCTCCCATGGTATAGCTAACACCCGTAATGGGAGTACTGTCATTAACTCCAGATGTAGAGGTGCTAGATTCAGAACGTACAATCCCCAAATATTTGTAAATATTCGTGGTATTTAGGAACGGATTCCATTTATTATTGGACCAATAATAAAAGCCTTTTCCGGTAGTTGTATTAGTGTTATAAACAATCAAAGAATTGGCGGGATTGGTTACCGGAGAAGCATTTGAAAGATTGCCAATAGAAACGTTGGGGAATAAAATCCCTTGTTTGTTGCCAACTACTTTCAAAATTTCAGAATCATCGAAAGAAGTAACATTTTCTCCAATCCCAATTTGGGCATGGCATAAAGCAAATGCTACCAGGAATCCAGGTAATAATTTAATTTTCATCATTTGTGGTTTTGTGTTCCACAAATTTAATGTTGTTTAGTGAATTTAGTAGGGGTTAAAACACGGTATTTTAGAAGGGTGTTTTCCTCCTTTCCTCTAATGGTTTTTCGCTAATTTTTAAAAAATGATATGCGCGTCAAAGATTCCATTTGAAAAGTAACACTTGCTTCTGCTTCAACCCAAAATTGACACCCTTGCTTATTGCCCAATCTATCTGGGTCTGCAATCGTGTAAAAATAGAATGTTAATACTTTTGGTTGTTCACTGGAACCTTCTGGTACCAAGGGAATATAATTTACCGTAAATTTTTTTAGTGCTTTAAAGTAATTTTAACTAGATAAATTTTATGAATCATTTCAGTAGTTATTAGTTAAAAAAAATCAGACTTAATATAGAGGTTTAAAAAAAAACGCTCTGGAAATAAATCCAAAGCGTTTTTTATTATTGAGATTGAATCTCCTATTAATATCTGTAATATTCTGGTTTGAAAGGTCCATCGACTTCCACACCGATATATTTTGCTTGTTCAGGTGAAAGGGTTTCCAATTCTACACCGATTTTTTTCAGGTGAAGAGCGGCAACTTTTTCATCAAGTTTCTTAGGAAGCGTGTACACTTCATTTTTGTAAGCTGCTGAATTGGTCCACAATTCGATTTGCGCTAAGGTTTGGTTACTGAATGAGTTACTCATCACGAATGATGGGTGACCGGTTGCACAACCCAAGTTTACCAATCTTCCTTCTGCAAGAATGATGATTTCTTTCCCGTCAACGTTGTAAATATCCACTTGTGGTTTTACTTCATATTTGGTGTCACCGTAATTTTTGTTCAACCAAACCATGTCAATTTCATTGTCGAAGTGACCGATGTTACACACGATGGTTTTATCTTTCATCTTTTTGAAATGCTCAGCTCTTACAATGTTGAAGTTACCGGTAGTAGTGATAACAATGTCTGCATTTTCTACCACATTTTCTAACTTTTTTACCTCATAACCTTCCATTGCTGCTTGCAATGCACAGATTGGATCTACTTCAGTAACGGTTACGATTGATCCTGCACCTCGGAAAGAAGCCGCAGTACCTTTTCCCACATCACCATAGCCGCAGACTACCACTCTTTTGCCCGCCAACATGACGTCAGTTGCTCTTCTTACAGCATCCACAGCAGATTCTCTACATCCGTATTTGTTGTCGAATTTGGATTTGGTTACCGAATCATTCACGTTGATTGCTGGCATCACCAAAGTTCCGTTGGCCATTCTTTCATACAAACGGTGAACCCCGGTTGTGGTTTCTTCAGAAAGGCCTTTAATTCCCGCAGTTAACTCAGGATATTTATCGAAGACTAAATTGGTTAAATCTCCGCCATCATCTAAGATTAAGTTCAATGGTTTTCTATCTTCCCCGAAAAACACGGTTTGTTCGATACACCATTCGAATTCTTCCTCATTCATTCCTTTCCATGCATACACAGGAATTCCTGCAGCAGCAATGGCTGCAGCAGCATGATCTTGAGTAGAAAAGATGTTACAAGAAGACCAAGTAACTTCAGCACCCAATGCTACTAAAGTTTCAATCAAAACTGCCGTTTGGATCGTCATGTGAAGACATCCAGCAATTCTGGCTCCTTTCAAAGGTTGCGATGGTCCGTATTCTTCTCGAATTGCCATCAAGCCAGGCATTTCTGCTTCAGCGAGCATGATTTCTTTTCGGCCCCATTCAGCCAGGGAAATGTCCTTTACTTTGTAAGGAACGTATTGTGTTGTTGTGTTCATTGAATTGAAAAAATTTTTACAAAATTAAGCAATTTTATTCTGACTTTCAAAACAGTTTGTATGTAGTGTTTTTACTGCCCATTTGTATAGAAAGTTGGTGCTTTTTACAGTGTTAGCGATTAATGTGTTGTGGTTATCAACAAATTAAGAGCAATCGGTATTCTCCGTTTTTTTCCTTTGGAGCTCGATGAATACAAGGCAAAACTTCTTGAGATGGATGATCTACCGCCAATCTCCAAAGATTTCCGTTTCCAAGGTTGGTAGGCGTTGCTCCTGCTTTTGCTTCATAATGGAGGTCGAAAAAATTTTCTTTAAGAAATGTTTCAAAGGATTCAGTATGACCATTATGCAGTGCTTTTAATTCTTTTAAAATTCCAGGAATTGTGATTTTTTGGATTGAATGATCATTCGACAAAATATCACTTGAAGCTCCGAAATATGTGCATAAAAAAGTGTCCGTAGCAATCGGCGATCGGTCTACATGAAAGGAATAAACATCTCTTGAGATAAAATTAAATTCGTCATCACGTTCATAAGCTTTTAAAAGATTGAGGGAAGGAGCAGCTCCGAAGTTTTCGAGCAAATGGATATCCTTTAAAATGATTTCCCTGGCGCGATTTCCCATCGGTGTGAGTTGAAGTTCGAGTAGGTCATCCGTTGAAATCTCCGTGATATCTTCTTTCAAAGCAAGTTGCTTCACGATTTCAGCAAAGTTTCCTTCAAGGTTTCTTTGCCAGCAAAATGCGTTGGCATTTCCCGCAAAATGGGTGTTCACCAGTTCCTCAAAGGTTGAAAATATTCTTATCTGGTTTTTCTCGTTTTGGAAATTCATCGCATTATTATCACGAAATGCAAAAATACAATTAATCGTCGTTTTTTATTGTCCACTTTTAGTTTTTTTGAAAATTGAAATTTCATTATTTATTTTGATAAAAAAAATCTGCTATGTATATTTCAACAAATGTTTTAGATTGTTTTTTAAGTTAAAATCACATCCAACCGCCATTTGAGCTTTGGTAAATGTCCACCAATGAATATAGTTGGTTTCTCTTGGCATTCACCAATTACATTTCTACATTCACCACTTGTCTTTGGTTCAGCTTCATCATATTACAAAAACTATTCGACTAATTTTTAGTTGAATCCCACAATCATTGTTTTGTGTATTATTGCCTCAAAAAAAAATAAGTATTTTTGCGACGTATCAGTTTTATTTTGTTGAATTATGCCTTTGTATCGAGATTTTTCCGATGATCAAGCTACCATACTTCTTTGGAAATATGATGAAAAAGAAATGCTAAATTCAGAAGATTTGCTGGAAAAAGAAGATGCTGAACGGATTAAAGATTACCATCCGACAAAACTGAAAGAGCATCTTTTGGTAAGAAAAATCCTGAAATCGGTTTTGCCTGGCCATAAAATTCTGTACAATGGGCGCGAACCTTATCTATTTCCGAAGGATTTCGAGATTTCGATTACGCATTCGTTTCCCTTCGCGGCATTGGCAATTTCTAAAAATAAAGTAGGGATTGATATAGAACCATTTAACCCCAAAATTGTTAGAATTAAGCATAAATTTTTGAAAGAAGAGGAATCCGACTTTATTGAAAAAAATAAAGAAGTGGCCTTTCTCACGGTGATTTGGTCGCTGAAAGAGAGCTTGTACAAAATTCACCATTCGAATTACTGGTCGCTGAAAAAACATTATGAAGTGAAACCTTTCAATTTAGATTTCCCCTTCAATATCATTTGTAGAGTCCACGATGATCGGGTTTCAGATCTATACAAAGCGCGGGTGGAGTTTTTCGATCATTATTGTTTCACCATTGTGGACTGAATTTCAGGTTCCAGCTTTTCCGCACATTTTCGTTGTTCTTTGGCGACATCGTAGATCAATTCCAGGATTTCTCTCAGGTTTTTCAACTCGGTTAATCTGGTGATTCTGTTTGGATCCCGCCGGTCTGAAATTTCATTTTCCAAGATTTCCTTTTTTCGATTTTCGAGCAGCTTTTCTACAGAATCTTCAGGTTTTAGCTGACTGTCTTCCACGATATCGCGGTGATATTTTTTCTGATTCAGGATAAGTGCGGTGCGCAATAATTCTGCAGAAATCTTACGATTCCAACTTGCGAAATCGATTTCCGGGTAATCTTTTGCTTTTTTGGAATACTGTGAAAATGAAGCAATGTACGCAGTAATCAAATGTGCGGTATTCACAAACTGATGTACCAATTCCAACTTTTTCTGCTGGTTTTTGGGGTCAGAAATCATCCTTTGGAAATTATCAGAAAGGTTTCCCAGATCGATAATTGCGTCTTTTCTTTTGAGTTTAAAATCCTGGATATTTGCATTTTCATTTTGAAAGAAATCCATCGCTGCCTGAAAATAATTGAGATTACTTTTGGTCGTTTTCTGCATTAAGACCAGATTCTGGGAATGTTCCCAAACCGGAAGGACAAAATAGGAAACTGCGAAAGCGACGAGTCCGGCGATTGCCGTATCCAGAATGCGATCTTTAAAAATTAGATTGACATTTCCGGGATTCAAGAAATTAAACGTCAGGAAAATATAAATTGTCATGAACAAAACTGCCCAGAAATATCTTGCTTTAAGAAAGGAAAAGCAAAGAATCATCGAAAAGAGCAAAATGGCGAGAAGTGCCGTACTGCTGTCAATGAAATATAAAATAAGATATGCAACTACAGCACCAACAACCGTTCCGTACAATCGCAGCAGGTTGCGATGTTTGGTGGTAGAGTAGGCGGGTTTCATGATCGCAACAAGGGTAATTAGGATCCAGTAAGAATGTCCGATT
The DNA here is from genome assembly GCA_001403755.1 of Chryseobacterium senegalense. Taxonomy (GTDB): domain Bacteria; phylum Bacteroidota; class Bacteroidia; order Flavobacteriales; family Weeksellaceae; genus Kaistella; species Kaistella senegalense. The sequence goes on from CYUH01000015.1 coordinate 706,535, forward strand.
CCCAAGAAACTCAGCTTTGAAATGGCGTAACCAATTAATAAGGCAACAGTAATGCGCACCGAATGACGAAAATGAGAGGATTTCAACGAAAAGTTATTGCGCAACACTTTAAAGTTGATTTTCTCTTCGGCAGTTACAAATTTTCGGTAATCCAAACCTGTAGAAAGACTTTTTGCCAGTTTTTTGTCTTGGGTAAAAACTTTGTAAATGGTTTTAATCTCGTCGGTAATATCGGTAATCCTTACCAAAATTAAGCGCAAAATCATGAAATCTTCGAAGTTTTCCGCATTCAGCCGGTGGCTTCGCAGGTCGAAATATTGCTCATAGATTTCGCTTAATTCTTGGTCAATTTTATAAATAGGTTTTGCTTTGGTGCTGCCTTGCAATGCGATTCCGATATTGCTCAGTTCCTCTGAAACTTTCGACAGATATACGCTAATGGAAGTTAGAAATCCTGAATCTCCGAAGCTTTCCTGAATTTTGCGATAGTCATTCTCTGAGGTCATCAGTTTTTCGTGAAGATCGATGGAGTTAAGGAACATCAACATTAAAAGTCGGCTTGTGGTTGTCGATTCATTAACTATTTTTCTAGTTTTGAAAACAGTTTCCCTTGTTTCTTCCTGAAGGTTCTTAATTTTAATTTGTTGGGATATCACCTGCGAATGTAGCAATTCGAAATCGGCATTTGGTTGGTAAAACTTAGATTTAATGTTCAGATAATCGGCAAGCTCGAGATAGTTTTCGCCAATCATTTGTCCCGCTAATTTATACGGTTGGATTTTAGAAACGATTAAAAAAATCAGCAGATACAAAACTGATCCTGCAAAAAAAATAAGTAAGCTGTGTAATAAATTATCTCCACTAAGATGCCCATCGATAAAAATCCCTAATACAACCAAAGAAAGCGAACCCACGGCTGCGAGTCGTTGTCCGTAAATCCCAATCATTGAGAAAAACATCCCGAAGAAAATTATTTCTAAATAAATCAGGACCGGGAAACTCTTAAGAAAACTCGCAACTAATGCCACGAAAAAGAAAGAAATTACGGCGAGAATCAATGCATTTCTTCTGCGGATAAAAGGACCCGGTTGGTCGGTAAGTCCTACAAAACTGGTTGCCAAAGGAAAGAGGAAATATTCTTTCAATAAGCCAAAATAGGCAAGAATAATGCTCGGAACGACAATCGCCAGTGAAATACGAATCGCCGAATAAATATATTGGCTGGTTGTAAATTTCCGGAGTTGTGTAGCATAGTTCATGGTGCAAATTTAAGGGTTATTCTAAAAAGAAAGCCCCAATTTCTTGAGGCTTACTGTAATTTTTCATTAAATAAAATTAATAATCGGCGTTCGAGGAATCTTCGCCAATGTTCCAGGTAAGCCCGAATCTTAAAGTATTATCTAAGGCTGAATTTACTTTGGAAGTATTGATGAGGTAAGACATATCTAATCCGAAAGATTGATATTTCAAGCCAACCCCAACGGTGGCGTACTGTCTTGCTCCTTGCTGCTCACTTTCGTGGAAATAACCTCCTCTTAAAGCAAAAGCATTGTCGTATTCATATTCTACCGCACCACTGAACATAACGCTTTGTGGATTGCTGAATGATTTTCCGATTCCTTCGATCACACCTACATTCGGAATGTTTCCGGTATTATCAGGCCCGGCGACCAATAATTTGGAAGCTTCGAAGTTTACACCAACACGGTTTAAATCATCAATGAATAAATCGTAACCTGCACCTAATCTTGCGGTGGTAGGAAGATAAGATCTAGATTCCTCATCACCTGTATAATCCAGTCTTGGACCTAAATTTTGGATTGCGAAACCTGCTCTTGCACGACCTTCGAAATCATTAATGCTCGTGTGTCTTTCCGATTGAAAATATCCTGAAACATCTACTGCGAAAGAGTTTGCCGGTTTCAAAGTGTTATCAGAGTTGAATCCTCCGGACAGATCAGAACGGATGAATCGACCGGTAACCGCCATGGAATAGGTATCACTAAGTTTCAAACCATATGCTACATCGATAGAGAATTCGTTTGGTTTTGCAGTACCTTCTTGTACAACTTCAGTTCCAACCAATTTGGTAAGATCTACCGCTCCCATGTTGAAATAATAGATACTTGCAGAAATTGTTGCTCTTTCTTCGTCACCCAAAAACTGATGATAAGCTCCGTAAAGTAAGAAAACATCATTGGTCAGTTTGCTCATGTAAGGTGTATAGTTAACCCCAATTGCAGAAGTGGTTTTGCTGAAAGGATATTTCGCTGCGTTCCAAAACTGAGAGAAAGCGTCAGTTGTTGTGGCAACCCCTTGGTCACCCATTCCACCGGCTCTGGCATCCGGGGAAATCCTCAGAAACGGAGCACCGGTAAGAACCGGCTGAATTTGCGAGTAAGCAGCAACACTCACTCCTAAACTTAGTCCTAAAAATAATTTTTTAGTCAATTTCATAAAGTAGTTTTTTATCGTTTATATTTTTATATTTTTTTTATTTTAAAATGACCATTTTTTCTACTGCTGTAGCGCTGCCCTTGCATTTGTCCTGGTTTTGGCTTTTTGCAAAGATTTTAAAGATGTATGTTCCTTTTCCTACTGCATCTCCGAAATCATCTTTACCGTCCCATTCTATTGCAGTTCTTGGGGTTCGGAACCCTTGGTAGAACGGCTCTGCAGTAACCGACGTGCTGATTGTTTTTACCAATTTTCCGGTGATGGTATAAATCTGCACATTCACGTCTAATATATCATCACAATTATGTTCGAACTGCACGTAGGTTTTGTTGGTAAAAGGGTTTGGCCAATTTAAGAGTTTATTAACAATTAAATTTTGGTTGGTTTCGTCCTTAACTATAAAGTTTAACGTTTGAGTAGTGGAATTATTGTTGATGTCCCAAACTTTAAAGGTAAGTTGGTGCGGTCCCGGCGATAGATTTCGGAATGGGTAGCTCACATTCCCTTTCTGGTAATCGGATAAAGAAGGATTGGTACATCCGTTTCCGTCGCCAGAAAAATAGAAATCGTTGAGGGCTACGGTATTGATGATTTGTCCGTCGAGAACCACGGTGATGTCGTGTCCGATTCCCGAACCGGTAGAGTTTATTCCCTTATCATCGGTTATACAAGCCAAAAGCATTGGGTTTTGATCGGTAATACCACCGTCGGCAAAATTGGTATTGTTCATATAAAGCTGAACTTTCGGCGCCTCGGTATCATTAATTCCATCAGGATTGATTCCGCCAATTTTTTGAACCTGATTATTGAAAACATCAAAAACTTTATTATCTGCGTAGGCTAAAATTCTACCATCACCAATTTCATAATTAATGTCTTTCGGAACATAAAATTCTACAGTGAAAACACCGTTAACTACCTGACCGGAAGTTTTTACGATAGGTCCGTTTTCCTCGGTGTAGGAAAGCACCGGATTCATTTTGGGTACTCCATCATTATTGAGTGTTTTTTTGTTAAGTCTTTTATCGAAAATATTAATCGCTACTCTTCCGTTGAAGGTATTATCAACTGTTCCGTCGCTATTTTTGGTAATATGGCCTTTCACTTTCACAAAATCCAATGCACGCAACTGTCCTGGAACTGGAGATTCGATTTCGTCTAATGTTAATAATCTTTTCGGGCGGCTCATTTTGGTCGCCGGATCGCCTAATAAATTTACTTTTAAATGGTCGGAATGTTTTCCTTTTTCAATTTTAGCTTTTAAGAAAGCATCACCCAGACTGCTGAAATCATCATTTACCAAATTAAAAAGATGTCGGGTGAAAATTGTAGTAAATTCTTCACCATATCCAACGCCGATTGCTCGGCTGGAAGTAAGCATCATGGAAGCACCACCTTGTTTCGATTTCATCACCTGTTCTCCCGCAGAAAAAGTCGCTGGATCGTCCCAAAGTGTAAATTCGCAGGTGATGGTAGAAACCAGCGGGAACCTTGCGTAAACATTATTGTAATTATTAAATTTCTGAATTTCATCTACCGTTAAAACTCTTTCCTGAGCCCATCCATTAATCCCTCCATGTCCGAAATAGAACAAATAGAGGCTGTTTCCTACATCATTTGCAATGGCTTGGTTTACCTGAGGATATCGCTGTCCACCGGCAGAAGTTTGCGCAGTGAAGGCATCTAAGTATAATTTTCTTACATTATATTCTTTTCTTACATTCCCGGTTTCGAAAACGTTTACCAAGGAAGCATTCATGGTATTGTGGAAAGGAAATTGGTTATCCGCATCATCATCAACTACGAAATCGAGTTTCATTCTCCACTCGCCAAATGGAGTAGGCTGGCCAGGAAGTGCATTGTTGTATGCTAAAGCTTTGTCGATCAGTAATTTTGCTTCTGCAAGATTTGCAGCGGGTAATCTACCAACCGGAAAATCTGGAAGTTGAGAAGATAAAAGAATAGATGTCACTGGTCGGGGCGAAGTCATTGTAAAATAATCGTCGGTAACGAATGAATTCGAATAGTCACCACTTTCTTCACTTTGGTAAGATGGAACAATATCCGATCCGGGGTGGTTTCTTCCGCGGAAATCGTAGGAAGTATCGCCTAAAATAAAGAGGTATTTTAGTTTTCCTGTAGGTGTATTGAGTTTAGTTGCGAAATCTCTGATGGCGGTAATATCTTTGCGGCCACTGCTGAATTCGTTGTAAATTTTATTTACATCTACTACTGCAACGTTATATTTGTCTTGATAATAGTTCGCTAATCTTTGCGCCTGTCCCATCATTTCGGTAGTCGTTATCATCAAATATTCAATGTTTTGCAAACTAGATAAATCCTGATTTTCGATTCTTCCGACAAAGGTTGGAGTGTAAGCGTCGCTACTTTTAAAAGCTACAAATTCGTTCACAAATTGATTGCTGTTGGCAAGATATCCGAAGTTGAATGTAGCGCTGCTGCTTGATTTGTTTACTTTTTTGGTGGCAGTAGTAATGTCAGAAACCTCCCAAACTTGTTCTACCGCTGATGCATCGGAAATGTTGAAAGTGTACAAAGTTGAACTTCCTTCGTCAATATCGTAGCTGCGGAAATTCATTTGAGAATTGTTGAATTTTAGATCTTCTTTATACTGAACTTCGGCATAATCGAAATAAAATTTACCATTAGGATTGGCAGCGATATTCGTGGCGAAGTTGAAAGTTAGTTGATTCCCTTGTAAGTTTGTGATAATTCCATTATACACCAATGGGATGGCTTCTTTTTTCTCGGTTGCTAAAATCGATGAGGTGCCCGGATTTTGGTTATTAAAGGTTGTTGTAATTTTATTTCCGGCAGATTGGTACGCGACTACTCTCGAGCGGTATCGAATTACGTCCGAACTTTGTATCGGAGATTTTGTAGTGAAAGTGAGTGACTTGCTATCGATAATTGCATCGCCGGTCCAAATTCTTCCGATTTTCATTAAATTGAATTTTTCTTCGTTAATGAATTGATAATCGTCATAGCGAGAAATCACATTAGAATTTACTGATTGATCAGCTTCCAAAACTCTTTTTCCGGGACCAAGATCGAAATTGATAAAGTAATAGGAATAATCCTCATAAAGATTCACATAATTAAGAGGTTTGTCGGTACGGGTTTCAATTCTACGGTTTCCGTTACCATTAGGTAAATCAGAAACTTTGTATAAATTATATCCATGAGGCCCTTGAGCATAAAAAAGCGCATAATCTCCATCATTCCAAGTGCCATCTTCTTCACCAACCACCTGAATTGCATTTTCTTGCAAGGCGAAATATCTGGAATCCTGGTTGTGCTCCGGCAACATTACGCCACCATTTCCGTAAATTCTGAAATTTCTTGGATTAATGCTGGAAGGGTTGATGCCATTATCTCTCAGAAACTGAGCTGTAATTTTGAAAATCCCCGATTTATCAACTTTTATTTTATAAAAATTACCGGATTTCAGCGGGTTTTCGGTATTACCAATTTTTCCGGAGAATATCGGGCTTTCTTGAGTGCTTTCATTACTGTTTGTAATAGCAAAAGAAGTTAATCGGTAAATATTTCCTTTTTCAGACTTAAAAGCAGCTACTTTTATATCCGAAGAAATTTCTTGGCTGTACGGATTGTTGTAAGTGCTGATTTCTGCTCTTTCATTTTTCGGGATGTCGTATAAACTGAGCTCAAAAAGATCTTGTTGTGAAACTTTTTCCCAAACCATATTGCTCACCGTTTGGTTTTTTCCGGAATATTTTCCGGATGCATGATAATAAACAGTGCCATCTTCATAAGAGAATCCTTCATTCTCGAAGTAAGGAATGGTCAATTGATAGCTTCCGTAATCAATTATTTTGGAACCTTTCCACTGGATTTTCACAGATTGCGCAGTGGTTAAAGAAATCAATAAGCTAAAAAATACAAGAGTTAAGATACGTTTCATCTGAGTGTAAAATTTCACAGTTACAAATTAAACGAAAAATAATAGATTTAGTATGAACAATAAAATTAAAATGTTAACGTTTTCTAAAAAAAACTAATTTTTAATTTGATTTATTAAAGATTTTCTTTTTTCTTTGTATCCCGAAAATATCTATATATCAACTATGAATAAACTTAAGTTGTTTACATTACTAGCGTTCAGTTCTACGCTCATCCTTACGAGCTGTGGCGGAGGCGGTAACAGCAAGAAAGGCGGCGGAACCAAGCGTTTTACCAGTAAAACCGGATGGAAACCCAATGATCAAAAAGGCTGGTTTTTCACCGGAAAACAACAAAAACAAAAAGGATGGCCAGGAATGGTTTACGTGGAAGGTGGTACTTTTACTATGGGATTAGTGAAAGACGACGTAATGCACGATTGGAATAACACCCCAAGAAGAATGCAGGTAAGTGCATTTTTCATCGGAGAGACCGAAATTACCAACTACGAATACCGCGAGTATGTTACTTGGTTGAAATTCGTTTTCCCTCCATCTGATCCAAGTTTCAAAGAAATATACAAAGGTGCACTTCCTGATACTACCGTTTGGAATAACGAACTTTCTAGAAACGACTTTGCAGAAACTTATTTCCGCAGACCGGAATTTGATTATTATCCAGTGGTAGGGGTTTCTTGGTTACAAGCTTCAAGATATTGCGACTGGTTATCCGATAGAGCGAATGAAAAAGCTTTGATGGAGCAAGGTGTCATTGCAAAAGATTTTTATGCTAATGATGCTAACAACCAAGGAGCAGGAGCTTTCAGTTTAGATAAATTCAAAGCGAATGATCCGGAAATGGAAGCGTATATCAATAAACAAAGACTTCAGCAGAAATCTGGTATTAAAACCAGTAATCAAAGAATTCTTGCCGCTAACAGAAATGCTACAGCAGGTGTAGTTGAAAAATTCCGTCTCCCGACAGAAGTTGAATGGGAATTTGCTGCACTTGGTTTACAAAAAGATAGAGAATACAATTTGTATCTCAACAAAAAACCAGTGATTGAGGAACTGAAAGGCAAAAAAGGTAGAGATCGTGGGATGTATCTTGAAAACTTCAAACAAGGTAGAGGAGATTACTCCGGTGTTGCAGGATGGAAAAATGATGGTTCACCAACCACTTCCGACGTGAAACAATATCCTTCTAACAACTTAGGAATCTACGGAATGTTCGGTAACGTTGCTGAATGGACTGCAGACGTTTATCGTCCGATTATCGATCAGGAAGCTAGCGATTTCAACTATTACAGAGGAAATGTGGCGCAAGAAGTGGTGAGAAATGCTGATGGAACATATAAGAAAATCGAAGCTCCGGCATTTGATACTTTGGCTGACGGAAGATTAGTTTACAAAGGATTACCTGGACAATATGAAAGAGAAGTTGTTGCCGACAACAGGAATTTTAGAGATGGTGATTTCCAGTCTTCATTAGATGCAGGTTACGGAAGAGGAGAAGACAGTACGACCGCGGGATACAATATGTACAACTCCAAGCAAAAGAGATTTATTGTTGATGCACGTGGCAGAGTAGTAATGCAGAAAGACCCAGTATCCAGAACAACTAGAGTGAGCAATGAAGTTAGAGTAATCAAAGGTGGTTCTTGGTTAGACGGATCCTATTGGTTAGATCCAGGTCAAAGACGATTCCGTGATGAGGCGAAAGCTTTCGGATGGGTTGGTTTCCGTGTAGCACAAGATGCTAAATCTTCCGGAAAAGGTAGAACCAAAAGATAATTAGTATAAAATATTTTCTAAATCCTTCTGTTTTTGCAGAAGGATTTTTTATTTTTGAAAAATGAATGCAGTCTCTTTTTATCCCCTTTACTTGCAAGCAGGAAAAGTAACTATTGATAGTAGAAAAATAGAACCCAATGATATTTTCTTTGCTTTTTCCGGAGAAAATTTCAACGCAGCTGCGTTGGCCGAAAAAGCAGCTGATCAAGGTACGTTAGCAGTAATTGTAGAAGATCAAGCGTTTGAAAATACAGCAAGAAATATCTTTTTTGTTCCTTCTACTTTAGAGTTTTTGCAAGAATTGGCAATTCATCACCGGAACCAATTAGAAATCCCAATCATTGCGTTAACCGGAAGTAACGGAAAAACGACAACAAAAGAAATCATTCATGCGGTTTTGTCACAGAAATTCAATGTACAATACACAGTTGGGAACCTTAATAATCATATCGGAGTTCCGCTAACTCTACTTTCCATCAAGCCCGAACATGAAATGGCAGTGGTAGAAATGGGAGCCAATCATCAGAAAGAAATCCAATTACTTTGTCAAATTGCACAACCCAATTTCGGGTACATCACCAATTTCGGGAAAGCACATCTCGAAGGTTTCGGCGGTTTCGAAGGAGTGATCAAAGGAAAATCTGAATTATATGATTATTTGAAAAATCATTCTCAAACAATTTTGGTCAATGAAAATGATCCAATTCAGGTGGAAAAAACCCATAATTATTCCCCGAAAATTACTTTCGGCAAGGCCAATTCCGATTATCAGTTCGAAGAATTTTCCAATGAAAATTTTGTAGGTTTAAGCTTTAAAAATCAAAAAGCAAAATCCAAACTTACCGGAAATTATAATTTTACCAACTTGTGTGCTGCAGCGAGTTTGGGCTTCCATTTCGGTTTAAATTTTGAACAGATAAAAACCGCCATTGAAAATTATACGCCAACCAATATGCGTTCTCAGGTTGTAGAGAAAAACGGAAAAACTTTCGTGCTGGATACTTACAATGCCAATCCAAGTTCGATGGTGGAATCACTGAAAAACTTCAGTACTTTCGATGGAACTAAAACCATTATCATCGGTGATATGTTGGAACTTGGCGAAGAATCAGATAAGGAACATCAGGCAATGATGTCGTTGGCAGAATCTTTAGATTTCGATGAAATCATTACGGTTGGGAAATATTTTAAAAAGGCCAACACGATTTCCCAATCTTTCATTGATACACAGGAATTAGCAAAATTTCTGGAAGCAAATGAAATTCAGTCTAAAAATGTTTTATTAAAGGCATCGCGAGGAATTGCTTTGGAAAAAATTCTGGAATTTATTCGTTAGTGAAGATTCCAGTAATCGTTCAATATTAATTTGATGTTTTGGAACGTCATCGGTAAAACTTGCTGTACAATCGCATCTTTGCTTTTCCAGGAAACTTCGGAAATTCCCTCCTCAATTTGTGGTTTCGGCGTTTCGTTTCCTACGTACTGCATTCTGAACCAATAAGTGGTTTTCAGGATTTTTGTGCCATTTCTTTCGGTGTAAATGTGAAAAGTATTGTTCAGGAATTCCTCCAAAATAAGTTCCGATAATCCAGTTTCTTCCTCTACTTCCCGAAGAGCAGCTTGTTCCAAAGACTCGCCTTTTTCTATTTTTCCCTTTGGCAGATCCCATTTTCCGATGCGGTGAATGAAGAGGATTTCGCCGTTTTTATTGCTTACAACACCACCGGCAGCTTCTACTACTTTAAACATATGGGTAAAATCTTCCCAGATTTCTTCGATATTTTCGCCATATACGTTCAGTTCCGGGCAAGAAGTATTCTCCAAAAGATCAATCGCAATCTCTAAAGTCGCAAAACCTTCGAAACGCAATTTCTTATCTATCTCTTCAGGATATTTACTTAGCATTAATTTTTTTTCATTCACAAAAACTTTATACATTTGCAACCATTTAATCTCACAAAAATATAAAAATGAATTTAGAAGGACGCAAAATTATTGTAAATAAATCCGTGAACGATTTGGTAGGAATGCTTAAAAATCCTGAAGATTATAAAAATCTGATGCCGGAATCGCTTCAAAATTTCGAAGTTAGAGACAACGGGTTCAAATTTGGCTTGAAAGGAATGCCGGAAATTGCGCTGAAAATCGACGAAGTTACCGAAAACCAAGTTTTGCTTTCTTCTGCAAGCTCCAGTTTAGATTTCTTGTTGAAAGGTGCAATGAACGCGGTAAACGAAAACCAAACCGAAGTTCAGCTATTGTTTGAAGGTAAATTCAATCCGTTTATTAAAATGATGGTAGAAAAACCACTTCAGAATTTCATCAACACGCTTACCGATAATATCGAAAAGTTGTAAAAGAATATTTTAGTAATTAAAAAGCCCTGAAAGTATTATTTTCAGGGCTTTTTTTATGAATGTGTGTAGTTCGCAAAGGCTTCTTCTAAACTTCCGTATTTTCCTTTGAATTCTTCAATCTTAGAATCTTGAATAATATTTCCTTGATGAATAAGAATCACTCGCGAGCAAAGCGCTTCTACTTCCTGCATGATGTGTGTGGAAAGAATGACGGTTTTTTGCCGGCCGATTTCCTTTATCACATTGCGGATTTCAATAATTTGGTTGGGATCCAAACCATTGGTTGGTTCATCGAGAATAAGCAAATTCGGTGAGTGCAAAATGGCCTGCGCAAGGCCAACTCTTTGTTTGTAGCCTTTGGAAAGTTGCGATATTTTCTTGGATTTTTCGGGAGTAATTCCTACCAATTCAATAACTTCATCAACTCTCTCTTTGGTAATTTGATGGATGTCTGCCACGAAATGCAAGTATTCTTTGACGTACATTTCCGGATAAAGCGGATTGTTTTCCGGCAAAAAACCCATGTTTTTCTTCGTATTGATTTCGCTTTTGGAAACGTCGTCTCCATTAAACAAAATCTGTCCTTCATCAATTTTTAGAACACCAACAATTGATTTCATCAACGTTGATTTTCCTGCTCCGTTAGGTCCCAACAGCCCAATGATTTCGCTGTTTCCGATTTCGAGATTGATGTCGTTTAAAGCAACCTGATCCCCGAATTTTTTATTTAAGTTAATGATCTGAAGTGACATGAATTTTTTTTTCTGATTGTTGCAAATTTAAGCAATGATGAGCAATTCTGGAATTTTATTGCGCAGCAAATTCCAAAACTCCAGTTTTTCCTTAAGGTTGAAAATTTGACGGATTTATTTTAAACCAATCCATTGAAATAACATTTTATTTTTTTATATGAAACACAAAATCTTTTGTAATTTTGCCGAATGGAATTAAGTATAGGAGAGATGCTGATGATCGCTTTGGCGATTGTAGTTTTGTTCGGTCCCGATAAATTACCGCAAATAGCTCGCGATTTAGGTCAAGGAGTACGTAAAATGCGTGGTGCGATGGAGGATGTGAAAACCGAGATTTTGAAGGAAACTGATAATCCTGTATCTGAAATTAAAAGAGAAATCGACAAAGTAAAGCAGGCTGCGAAGGATTACAATCCCCTTGCTGATATGGAATCCAAAGAAGCACTAGCACAAAGAGATGTTCCCAAAGTAAATCTTGCGGAAAACGATGAACACGAAGGACCGGTAAGCCGATAAAATGCAGGAAATTATTCAGGAAGATAAGGAGCTGTTTTTGTACCTCAATAATTTGGGGAATGCATCATTCGATCCGTTCTGGATTATGGTTTCGGCGACTTGGATTTGGGTTCCGCTTTATGTTATTTTTCTTTATTTGCTTTACAAGAAATTCGGAACTAGAAATTTGGTTTTCATTCTAATATTTATTGCTTTAGGAGTTACTGTTTCCGATCAACTTGCTGGGATTTTCAAAACCGGAATTTCAAGACTTAGACCTTGCCATGATCCATCATTAGACGGATTGCTTCGAGAAGTGAAATGTGGCGGACAGTTTGGATTTTATTCCAGCCACGCTTCCAATACGTTTTTCATTGCAACACTGATGAGCATTTTGCTTAGAAAAACACATCGCTATTTGCCCTATTTTTTATTTTTCTGGGCGGCCTTAGTATCATATAGCCGTATTTATTTAGGCGTACATTTTCCGTTGGATATTTTCATGGGTGCTTTGATGGGATTTTTCTTAGGCGGTTTCTTTGCAACACTTTCTTTGAAGGTGATTTACAAAAGACAACAGGCGAATTCTTAATTTTTTACTTTAAATCTAAGCTAAAACATTCTTCAGTCACATTACTAAAGTGTTCGCTTAATCTTCCGTTATTCCTTTTCTGCATAGCCGTAAAAATATTATCTTTGCTTCTATGTCACACAACAACGATAAACGACTTTTCCTCATCGATGCCTATGCGATGATTTTTCGTGGGTATTATGCCTTAATCCGTAGTCCACGAATTACCAGCGATGGGAAAGATACTTCAGCTATTTTTGGATTCACCAATTCATTTATTGAGTTAATCCGTCGTGAAAAGCCAACCCATTTGGCGGTGGTTTTTGATGTAGGTGAGGCGAGTGTGAGAACCGCTGATTTTGCCGATTATAAGGCCAACCGAAGCGAAACTCCGGAAGCGATCAAGATTGCAATTCCATACATTCATCGAATTTTGGAGGCGATGCACGTGCCAATTTTGGGTGTTGAAGGTTATGAAGCAGATGATGTGATCGGAACCATTGCCTGCAAAGCAGAAAAGCAAGGTTACACCACTTTTATGGTGACCCCCGATAAGGATTTTGCTCAGTTGGTAACCGATAAAATTAAAATTTATAAACCGGGTTTAAAAGGCGCAGAGTTTGAAATTTTAGGTGTTGAAGAAGTAAAAACAAAATATGAAATCGAAGATCCAAAACAGATCATCGATTATCTGGCGATGATGGGCGATTCCGTTGATAATATTCCGGGATTAGAAGGTGTTGGAGAGAAAACTGCCAAAAAATTTATAAAAGAATACGGAAGCATCGAAAACTTGCTAGCCAATACTCACGAACTCAAAGGGAAACTTAGAGAAAAAATAGAAGCTAGCGCAGAACGGGGAATTTTATCCAAAAAATTAGCAACCATTATTTGTGACGCTCCGGTGGAATTTGAAGAGGAAAAATATGATCTTGAAATTCCGGATTTCGAAAAAGTGAAAGAAGTTTTCGATGAAATAGAATTCCGAAGATTGTATGAAAATCTTTACCGTGCATTCGCTCCTTCAAAAGATGCTGAAAAAGAAACCGATCCTAATAAAATCACTCGTTTCGACAAGGTACAGGATCCAAATAAACCAGTTCAGCTCGATCTTTTTGCTACTTATGAACAATTGGAACAGGCCACAAAAACCCAATTCAATATCGCGGAGAGCGATCATTTGTATCAATATATCGACGCTCCGAAAGCGCAGAAAATTTTAGTTCAGAATTTGCTTGCCCAAAATGCAGTTTCTTTTGATACCGAAACCACTTCTTTGAATGAAATGGAAGCTGAACTGATCGGAATGAGTTTTTCATATAAGAAAGGCCTTGCTTACTATGTTCCGCTCTCTGAAAATCGTGAAGAAGCACTCGAAACACTTGAGATTTTTCGACCATTTTTCGAGAAAAAACATATTGTGAAAATAGCACACAATTTAAAATTCGATTACAAAATTCTGAAGCAATATGGAATTGAAATTGAAGGTGCAATTTTCGATACGATGATTGCTCACTATCTGCTTAATCCAGATGGTAAACACGGAATGGATTATCTTTCCGAAATTTATCTTCATTATCAACCAATCTCCATTGAAACCCTTATTGGTAAAGGAAAAAAACAAGGAACTCTACGTTCGGTTTCCATTGAGGAGCAAACCAATTATGCTGCGGAAGATGCTGATGTAACCTGGCAATTGTACGAACTTTTCGCGCCTCAACTAAAAAAAGAGAACCTCGAAGATCTTTTCTTCAAAGTAGAAATGCCTTTGATGAAAGTTTTGGCAAAAATGGAACTGGAAGGGGTTTCTTTGGATAAAAACTGGCTTGCTCAGGAGAGTAAAGACCTTGAAAACGATTTGCGCGAGCTCGAGAAAAACATTTTTGATCTTTCCGGTGAAGAATTCAATATGAATTCCCCAAAGCAGCTGGGTGAAATTCTTTTCGAAAAAATGCAGCTCGACCCTAAAGCGAAGAAGACAAAAACCGGTCAGTATGCCACTTCAGAAGATGTTTTGCAGAAACTTTCGGCAAAACACGATATCATTAAATATATCCTCGAATACCGAACCTATCAGAAACTGAAATCAACTTATGTAGATGCTTTGCCTTTGCAAATCGATAAAGATGATCATCGCGTGCATACCAATTTTTCACAAACTACCGCTGCGACCGGACGTTTGGCTTCTGTAAATCCGAATCTTCAAAATATTCCGATTCGTACCTTACGCGGTCAGCAAATTCGTGGCGCTTTTGTGGCGGGTGAAGGAAAAAAAATCATTTCTGCCGATTATTCCCAAATTGAATTGCGTTTAATTGCCGAAATTTCGAATGAGGAAAACATGATTTTGGCTTTTCAAAACGGGGAAGATATTCATGCTTCTACAGCTTCCAAATTATTTAAAATTCCTTTGGAAGAAGTTACCAAAACTCAGCGTTCTCAGGCGAAAACGGTAAATTTTGGAATCCTTTATGGGCAGGGAGCATTTGCTTTGGCTGAACAAACCGGACTTTCCAGAACTGAAGCCAAACAGATGATTGAAGCATATTACGAAACCTATCCTCAGCTAAAGAAATTCATGGCAGACCAAGTTAAGAAGGCGCAGCAATTAGGATATGTGGAAACAATTCTTCACCGTAAACGTCATTTAAAAGATATCAATTCTGCCAATTTTGTGGTTAGAGCTCATGCAGAAAGAAACGCGGTGAATGCCCCAATCCAAGGGAGCGCAGCTGATGTGATAAAACTGGCAATGATTAAAATTGAAGAAAAACTACAGGAACAAAATTTAAAAACTAAAATGTTGCTACAGGTTCATGACGAACTGTTATTTGAATCTCCAACTGAGGAAGTAGAAACCGCCAAAACCTTAATTAAAACCGAAATGGAATCCGCGTTTGAAACCAAAGTTCCGTTGCTGGTAGAAGTTGGTGTAGGAAATAATTGGTTGGAAGCCCATTAAGTCACAGTTTAAGTCATCAAAAAACCTTCAATTATGAAAACCTTCATTTTCTACGAGAACAATCCTGAGGCAACCATGGAGCTGTTTACGGAAGTTTTTCTGAGACATCAGGAGAATGAAGAAAAATTTATAAAATCCGGAAAATCTGCGATGAAAGAATGGCACGACGAACTCCTGTAAAATGAAATTCCTGATCATAATCCCCACGCACAACGAGGAAAAGAATATTCTTTTCTGTCTCGAGTCTCTGAAAAATCAGACTTTCAGGGATTATAAAATAGTGGTGGTAAATGATGGTTCGACGGATCAAACTCAAAATATTGTGAATGAATTCGCAGCAGCTCATCCGGATTTTGAAATAAAAAATTTAGAGACATCGGAACATCAGCCTGGCGCAAAAGTCGTACGCACTTTTAACAAAGGCCTGGAAATGGTTGATCTTAAAGATTTTGATATCATCTGTAAATTCGATGCCGATATTATTTTTCCTGAAAATTATCTGAAAAAAATTCACGACGTTTACGAAAAGAACCCAAAAGCCGGCATGGTTTCAGGAATCGTTAAAATCAAAAAAAATATTTTTGAGAAAAATCTTGCATCTAATTTTTCTGATGAAAAAGGACAATGGACTTTCGAAAATATTTCTTCTAAAAACCATGTTCGCGGACCGATAAAATCGTACCGGAAAGAATGTTTCTTGGACATGAATGGTTTGCGACCAGTTTTGGGTTGGGACAATATCGATGTGATGTTGGCCAAAAAACACGGTTGGGAAGTCATCACCATCAAAGATCTGTGGGTGAAACATCTTCGTCCGACGGCTTATAAATACAAAACTCAAAAGGCCGAAAAATTAGGAGAGTATTTCTACAATATCGGTTTGAGTTTACCTTTAGCGGTAATTTCGTCAGGGAAATCCTCATTAAAGAACAGATCAATTGCTGAATTTCTTCTCACGATGAAATCATTTCTAATACAAAAAGGGGAAAGAAATTTATCTAAGGAAGAAATCAAATATATCCGGAATTTACGGTGGAGTCAGATATTTAAAAAAAAATTTTAACCACATAGTTTCATTATGGTCACGAAAAAATATTTGGATAATTTGACATACGAGATCATTGGAAGTGCGATTGAGGTTCATAAAACGATGGGCAGAGGTCTCTTAGAAAGCGTATATCACGAGTGTTTAAAAGAAGAGTTAAGACATAGGAAAATAAATTTTCTATCAGAGCTAAAACTCCCGGTGATCTATAAGAAGAAATTACTGAATGTTGATTTTCGTTGCGATTTATTTGTCGAAAATAGTATTGTAGTAGAGCTAAAAAGTGTGCACGAATTAATTCCGATCCACGAAGCACAACTTTTGACCTATATGAAACTATTAAAATGTCCGAAGGGCATTCTAATTAATTTTAATTCTGCTAATATTTTCAGAGAAGGTCAAAAGACCTTTGTTAACGAATATTTCAGTGGTTTGCAAAACGAATAAACCTATAAATCTATGTGGTTAATTACCAAGTAATAACAGTCGAATCATGAAAAGTATAATTGCAATTCTTTTATTTTTTTACGGGATGTTCTCCGCGCAAAAAAATACTGATCTAATTATTACGAACGCGAAAATTTATACCGTGAACCAGAATTTCGATGTAATGGAATCGATGGCGGTTTCCAACGGAAAAATTCTGGCAGTAGGAAAAAGCAAAGATATTCTGAAGAAGTATAAATCTGAAAATATTCAGAATCTTGACGGAAAATTTGTTTTTCCGGGATTTATCGATGCGCACTGCCACTTCACAGGTTATGCAACCGATCAATGGAAATGCGAATTGTGGGGTACAAAATCCTGGGACGAGATCATTCAAAAATTGACCGATTATTCCCAAAATGCGCCTATGGAATGGTTGTACGGAAGAAGTTGGGATCAAAATGATTGGCCGGTAAAAGAGTTTCCGAACAAAGCAAAACTCGATGAATTGTTTCCGAATCGTCCGGTATATCTGAAACGAGTGGACGGACATGCAGCGATTGCTAACCAAAAAGCGCTTGATATAGCCGGAATTACAGTGAATTCTAAAATAAATGGCGGCGAAATTGAGGTGAAGAACGGTAAACTCACGGGAATTCTCGTCGATAATGCCATGCTTTTGGTGGAAAAACACATTCCTGAAATCAGTGATGAAATGGCCATTAGATATTTTCAAGATTTGCAGAAAACCTGTTTTTCTTATGGACTTACTTCTCTTCACGACTGCGGAATTTCAACTCATACGTTCTCGCTTCTGGAAGAAATGCAGAAGCAGGACAAACTTCGGATGAAAATTTTTGCTTTGCTAGAAGACAATCCTACAACTTATGATGAATGGATTAAAAAAGGAAGATTCACCAACGGGAATATCACGTTCGGCGGCTACAAAGTGTATTCCGACGGTGCGCTTGGCTCGCGAGGAGCATGTTTGATTCACGATTATTCAGATAAAAAAGGTTGGAAAGGTTTTTTGTTGAGCAATCAACAACATTTTGAAACTTTAGCTAAAAATCTTAAAAAGAGTGATTTGCAAATGTGTACCCACGCCATTGGAGATTCTGCAAACCGGACGATTCTTAAAATTTATGGCGATGTTTTAGGCATAAAAAACGACAGAAGATGGCGAATTGAGCACGCACAGATTGTCGATAAAAATGACTTTAACTTGTTCGGTAAATATTCCATTATTCCTTCAGTTCAGCCTACTCATGCGACTTCGGATATGTATTGGGCGGAAGAAAGATTGGGAAAAGAGAGACTGAAATATTCTTACGCCTACGAAGATTTATTGAAACAGAACGGCTGGCTTCCTCTGGGAACCGATTTTCCGGTAGAAGAAATCAATCCGATAAAAACCTTTTTCGCCGCGGTTGCCAGAAAAGATGATAAAAATTTTCCTGCCAACGGTTTCCAGAAAGAAAATGCGTTAACCAGAGAACAAGCATTGCGCGGAATGACGATTTGGGCCGCAAAATCTGCTTTCCAAGAAAAAGAATTGGGGAGTTTGGAAGTGGGGAAATCTGCGGATTTTGTGGTTTTGAATCAGGATTTAATCAATGTTGATGAAAATAAAATCTTAGAAACTAAGGTTTTGGAAACTTATAGTTCAGGTAAAAAAGTGCATTAATTTTGAAGAAAATCGCCTACATCGAACTCGATACGCATGCGGAAATTGCTGCGAATTTTATGGAATTAATGAATGAGTCCCGCGAGTTTTCTGTGGATTATTATTTTAGTGAAAAAATCCTCAAAACTTTAGGATTAAATTTAACTGAAAATATAAAAAAAACAAAATCAGAAAAGCTTTTTCAACAATTATCAACTGTTGATTATCAACTTGTTATTATTGGAACTGTTCACCGGTATTTTAATGTATTCAATCAAATATCCCGAAAATTTAATACTTCTGTCATTATTCATAATCTGAATTTTACAAGCATTTCCAGGTTTCAACTTTTTAAGAATGTTTTTAAAAGCGATGTTAAATACCGTTTGAAACTTTTACTAAAGGAAGATTTGTTTTCAGCGACTGAAGTTTATAAAACTTCAAGAAACCTGTTGGTTTTAGATGAAAGTTTAGTTCAGAAAAATTCGGATCTTACTTTGAAATTTCTTCCTGTCTTCTTTAATAATGATTATTCCGCAGACAGAAAATCAATCCAAACCATTGTAATACCGGGAACCGTTTCTCAGGCGCGGCGAGACTATTTTCATGTTTTAAAAAAAATTAAATCTTTTAAAACTAACAATCATTTTCGATTTGTTTTTTTAGGAAAAGCCGATGGAAAAGAACTTTTGTGGCTGAAGGAATTTGAGAAAACTAAACCGGAAAATATTGCCATTCAATATTTTACAGACAAAGTTTCCCAACAAACTTTCGATGATTGGATGCGAAAAGCCGATATTCTATGGTGTCCGATTCAAAATAAGACGGAATTTTTCAGCCAAAAAGAATTTTATGGCAATACGAAAATGAGCGGAAATATTGGTGATGCGATTAAATATGGAAAACTGGCGATCTTTCCGGAAAATTATCCGAATTCGCATCGATTTATTATTTCCGAAAGCAAGGATGTAGAAGAACAGCTTTTAAATGATCAAACGTTAATGACTTACGATTTTGGAGAAAATTTTGCTCGTGAAAAAGTGCGGAAAAATTTAGAACAAAAACTTCTGACGCTTCTTTAAAACTTAAAAATACTTCCCAGAAATTTTTTGTTGATATATTCTTCCAATGGAAAAATTTTCAGGAAATAATTCCCGATAAAAAACAATATCAAAAGAATGGAAGGTTTGTAAATTAAATTTACAAAACTGCTTTTGAAATCGGGCAGAATAATCGCTACGGTAATTCCTAAAGTCCCGATAATCAGGGCGTAAATCATTTCGATTGTCAAAGGGAAAACTCCAAATTTGATGTAATTGAAAGTAATTTTGGCAATGTTGAAAAGCGTTAAAGAAATTGAAGTCGCAATCGCTACACCGAAAAGCTCGAGATTGGTGTTTTTAAGAAAATAAATATTCAGCAAAACCGTGGTCACCGCTAGAAAAAGCATCACGACAATATTAAAACGGTAATATTTCGAGAGTGAAATGATATGTCCATTAAATCCGGTCGCCAAATCGAAAAGCATTGCGAAACCGAGCACCCAAATTACAGGTTCCGATTTTCGCAAAAGTTCGCCATTCTTGATGAAATGCGTCAGATACGGGAAACCTACCAACACGCAAGAAAGTAAAACCAAACCTAGGAAAAATAAAATGAGAGAAGATTTTTTGTGCAAACGATCGAGTTCTTCGTAGTCGTTTTCTGCAAGATGTTTATTGATAATCGGCGCGGAAATACTGTACAATCCCATTGCTGGAACCGTGATTAGTGAAATGATAGAGTAGAGCGTGTTGTACACTCCATTTGGCTCGAAACCTAGGAATTCACCGATCATCACACTGTCGATTCTCACCGCGATAAAATTCCCGATATTTCCCAAAAACCCGTAGAAACTGTAGTTCATCACTTCTTTCCAAAGATTGTCTTTTTTTATATAATTGGTGGAAAAATCAGGTTTCAGTTTTTCGAGTCGGTTGGTGTAGTAAACGTAGCCAAAAAGCCCTAAAATAAAAATTCCGATAAAGAAAAGATAAGCTGCTTTTTCAGGAAAACCAATATAAAAGAAAAGGCAAAAAGCTCCTAAATTGGCAATTTTCGGTAGTAAATTTTCAAAAATATTCGGAACGACAATTCGCTTGAAATTTGAAAGATATTTGTTGAAAACCGCACTGAAAGCAAGCACGAGAATCAGCGGTAAAATCAGGCGCTTCATTTGCCACATCTCGGTTTCCTGAAGTTTTGGAAACAGCAGATTCACGGCGAAATAACCGATAAGAAAGATAATGAAATTCAGCAGGATTCCCAATAA
This sequence comes from Chryseobacterium senegalense, assembly GCA_001403755.1. Taxonomy (GTDB): domain Bacteria; phylum Bacteroidota; class Bacteroidia; order Flavobacteriales; family Weeksellaceae; genus Kaistella; species Kaistella senegalense. The sequence goes on from CYUH01000015.1 coordinate 727,294, forward strand.
AGAAAGCGAAAGGAAATTTTGGTGTTTCCCGTCTTGGTACGTTTGGTTGAAAAATTTAACATTAGAAAAAGATAATCCGAAAACCACTACCGGCAGTAGCATTTCGGCTGTAGGAAGTACATAGCGAAGTTTTCCGTAGAATTCCATATCGTGAGGAAACACGAAAATTGCCGAAAAAGTTCCGAGCAAAAATCCGAGATATCCAACCACGGAATATTTAAAACCCTGTCGCGCAACTACACTCATATTTTTTCGGTTTTCTGGGATTTAGGAATGAAAATCATGTTGTTGATGTAAGCTTGTTTTGTCCCAACGGTGCGCTCAGAATTTTCGAAAATTATTTTTTCATCGAGTTTTTCTAGATTAAATGTTTTTCGGTTGAGGAAAAAAGTTTGATAACCCCAATTTTCAATTTCTGAAATCAGCTGATATAGCGGTTCCGAGTGATGTCTTTGCTCCATTTCGACCATCATGCTTGGTTGGAATTTTTCGATGATGTCTTTTGCACCTCGCAAAGTTTGCATTTCGTTGCCTTCAACATCAATTTTTATGAAATCAATTTTTGTTAAATTTTCCTGCTCAGCCCAATCGTCCAGTTTCATTACCTTCACTTGTTGCAAAACATGTTTGGTTTCATCAATTTCTCGATAGTCCAATTGTAAAGTTCCGCGGGTATTATATTTTTTTCCCTTAATAATAGGGACTTTAAATGTTGCAATTTCATTTTTATCGGAAAGAGCCAAAGGAAAAATATTGGCTTTTGGAAAAATCCGCTTCAGGCGTGTATATAGATCTGCGTTAGGTTCGAAAGCGAAGATATTTTTGGGAGATAGTTTGTTTTCCAGTTGAAAAATAAAACTTCCGGCATTGGCTCCGATATCCAAAAAAACTGCATCGTTCTTTAAATAATCTTTTATCCAAAGTAATTCCGGTTCGAAATTTCTCTCCGAAAAATTTTCCCGAGTGATATTTTTTAAATTTTTAAAATATCTTTTCTTGTAAAATTGGGGAGCAACAAATTGTAAATTTTCGGCAATTCTTTGGTATAAAGACATACTTTTTTCCTTTGAGGGAAACAAAGATAGAAAAATATGTTAAATAAATGTTAAAACTTTAACGAAAGATGAAAAGGGTTTCCTTAGAGCGAGCTAATCCTTATCTTTAACAATCAAAAAATTTTTATGAAAAAATTCTTTATTCTCGCAGGTTTTTCTGCGCTTATTTCTTGCGGTTCGCTTAATCATTCTTCAAAACAAAATTTTACTTGGGAAGGTGCGAATATGTATTTTTTGCTGACTGATCGTTTCAAAAATGGTGATACTTCAAATGATGTAAATTTTGATAGGAAAGAAAAAGCAGCTGTCTTGCGTGGCTTTGAAGGTGGAGATTTAAGAGGGATTATTCAGAAAATTGATGACAACTATTTTACCGATTTGGGAATCAATGCGATTTGGATGACGCCGATTGTGGAGCAAATCCACGGTGCAACCGACGAAGGTACCGGCAAAACTTATGCTTTTCACGGTTATTGGGCGAAAGATTGGACCAATCTTGATCCAAATTTTGGTACAAAAGAAGAGCTGAAAGAATTGGTTGAGAAAGCTCATGCAAAAGGAATTCGTGTAGTTTTGGATGCGGTGGTTAATCACACCGGTCCGGTTACGGCTATTGATCCGGCTTATCCCAATTCATGGGTACGTACTTCGCCACAATGTCAATATAACAATTACCAAAATACCACCGCATGTACGTTGGTTGCTAATCTTCCGGACGTTTTAACAGAATCTAATCTTCCCGCTGAGCTTCCTGAAATGTTGATCGAGAAGTGGAAGAAAGAAGGCAGATATGAAGCGGAAATAAAATCTTTGAACGAGTTTTTCGCGAGAACCGGTTATCCGAAAGCGCCGAAATATTATATTATGAAATGGCTTGCGGATTATGTTGAAGAGTTTGGAATTGACGGCTATCGTGTGGATACTGTAAAGCATACGAACGAAGATGTGTGGAAAGATTTTCAGAAAATTTGCCAGGAGGCTTTTGATATCTACAAAAGAAAAAATCCATCGAAAGTATTGGATAATAACCTGTTTTTCACCGTCGGCGAAATTTACGGTTATGGGATTTCCCAGAAGCAAGATTACGATTTTGGTGATAAAAAAGTAAACTATTACCAAAACGGTTTCAAATCTTTAATTAATTTCGATTTCAAAGGTGACGCAAATAAATCTTATGAAGAACTGTTTTCAAATTATTCAAAACTTCTGCACGGCGATCTGAACGGAAAAACCGTAATGAATTATCTAACTTCACATGACGACGGTTCTCCTTTTGATAAAGAAAGAAAAAAAACTTTTGAGGCCGGAACCAAACTTTTGCTCGCGCCGGGAATTTCACAAGTTTACTATGGTGACGAAACCGCCAGAGATTTAACTATTGAAGGTGCTTCCGGTGACGCCACACTTCGAAGCAACATGAACTGGAACGATGTTCAGAATAATGCTGAGACGAAAAAACTGTTAGTACATTACCAGAAATTAGGAAAATTCCGTGCAGATCATCCTGCAGTGGGAGCGGGGGTTCATCTAATGGTTTCGTCGTCGCCTTACTGGTTTACAAGAACTTTCAATACCGACAAAGTTTTGATTGGTTTGGATTTAAATACAGGAACCAAAGAAGTTTCTGTAACAGGTATTTTCGAAAACGGCACAAAACTCCGCGATGCGTATTCCGGCAAAACGATAAAAGTTGAAAACGGAAAAGCAATAATCAATACTGAATTTTCGTTGGTTTTGTTTGAACAGGTTTAAAGATGAAAAAAATATTCAGTTTAGTCATTTTATTCATTTCGTGTACGGTTTTTTCACAGAAAGTTCCGGCAGTAAACAAAACATCGTTTTCTAAGGAAGCCTTAGCACAAAAAATTACCTCGCAAAACGGTAAAAAGCTTTCGGTTTCAGAAGTTCTGAAACAGCATGAAGGCAAAATTTTAATCATCGATTTCTGGGCAAGCTGGTGCCGCGACTGTATCCTTGCATTGCCTTCTACAAAAGAACTGAAAGAGAAAAATCCTGAGATTGAATTTGTTTATTTTTCCCTCGACCGTTCGCATGACCAATGGAAAAAAGGTCTGGAAAAATACCAGATTGCAGAAAATGAAAATTATTGGTTTGATGAAGGATGGAAAAATAATTTCAATAATTATATCGACCTGAACTGGGTTCCGAGATTTATGGTAATCGATCAAAAAGGGACGATTGCTAATTACTATTCCATCAATCCAAAAGATCCGGAACTTCAGAAAACATTAAATTCTTTAAAAAATTAAAGGATTTTTACGTTAAATATTACAAAAACGGCGCACTCAGAAAATCATTGAGCGGTTTTATTGATTGGAAAATCTTGGCCATGTTTTTCGTGGCATTTTCCTGCATCAAAGCGTAATCAGAGATCGGATGAACAACGATAAAGTTTTTTAATTTCAAAAATTCTGCCATCGGATCGTCTTTCTCGAAACCATTGGGAACTCTTTGCAGCTTACCTTCAACACTCAGTCCGCGGAAATTATTACGGAAATCGTCTTGTTGTAGAATTTCTTGAAATTCTTTGGCGTTTATCGAAATTTCCTTGCGTATGTCTTTTAAAACAGAAGGTTCCGGCTGGTAAACTCCTCCGGCGAGAAAAGATTTTCCCGGTTCGATATGTAAGTAATATCCGGAAATTTTATTGCCTTTTCCCATTCCCAAACCTGCGCCGAAGTTGGTTTTATAGGGCGATTTATCTTTAGAAAAACGCACATCACGATAAATGCGATAGAGCGATTTCTTGGCATCAATTTTCATGATTTCTTCATCAAAAGCTCCAATTTTTTCAATTAAATTTTCTACTAAATTCAAAACATTTTGGTGAGCAGCGATATATTGATATTTATTTTCTGTAAACCATTCGCGATTATTGTTCTTTGAAAGATTTTTAAGAAAATGGAGTGTTGAAGCTTCTATTTTAGAGGACATATTGCTTAGATTTAAGTCCAAATTTACTGAAAAATTGGAGTTGTACGGTAATTATTGTATTCTTTAAGATAAATTTAATAAAACAATGTAATTTTTATCAATTCAAAAAAACGTATATTTGCAAAATATTTAATATACTTAATGAATTTATTTACAGAAACCAGCCTAAGTCCAGAAATTCTAAAGGCAGTTGGTGAATTAGGGTTTACAAGCCCAACAGAAATCCAAAAACAGACCATTCCTTTTATCTCTACAGATATACGCGACATGATCGCACTAGCGCAGACAGGGACGGGCAAAACAGCAGCATTTTCGCTTCCGATTTTGGATATGATTGACGAGGGTAGTCGCAAAATCCAATTTTTGGTGCTTTGTCCGACAAGAGAGCTGTGTCTTCAGATTACGAAAGACATTAAAAATTATTCCAAATATTTGCCAAACATCAAAACTACAGCGGTTTATGGTGGTAGCAGTATTATGGATCAAATCCGATCGCTTCGTGATAAACCACAAATTATTGTGGGAACTCCGGGTCGTGTGATTGATTTAATTAACAGAAAAGCATTGGATTTCTCGGAAATTCAGTGGCTGGTTTTAGATGAAGCTGATGAAATGCTTTCAATGGGTTTCAAAGATGATTTGGAAACTATTTTGAAAGAAACTCCGGAAACGAAACAAACTTATTTGTTCTCAGCAACGATGAATAAAGAAGTGGAAAGAATTTCCAAGAATTATTTAACTTCTCCTCACCGAATTTCCGTAGGATCGATCAATGAGGTGAAGAAAAACATCAAGCATGAATATTATGTGGTAGGTTACCGGCATAAAAAAGAAGCTTTGAAAAGATTGATTGACGCTAATCCGAATCAATATTCGATTATTTTCTGCCGTACCCGTATGGAGACCCAGGAAGTAGCAGACTTTTTAATGCAAAACGGTTATGCTGCAGATGCACTTCACGGCGATTTATCGCAAGCACAGCGAGACACCGTAATGAAAAAATTCCGACTCAAAAATATTGATATCTTGGTGGCGACAGATGTGGCTGCACGTGGGTTGGATGTAAATTCATTGACGCATGTTATTCATTATTCCTTACCGGATGATCCGGAAGTTTTCGTTCACAGAAGTGGTAGAACGGGTAGAGCAGGGAAGGACGGAATATCAATGGCTTTGATTAAACCTGAAGAATCCAGAAAATTAAAGCAGATAAAATCTTCTACAAAAATTGATATCGTTGAGAAAAAAATTCCAACCGGAGAAGCGATTATCAAAGCTCAGGTAGGTGGTGTTTTCGAGAAATTATTCACTGAACATGAAGAGTTTTTCACTTTTGATGATGCTTTAATCCCGGATTTATCGGAATTTTCTAAAGAAGAATTGGTCCACAAATTATTGCAATTGCAATTAAGAGATTTGGCCCTGTTCTACAAAGACAAGAACGATTTGGCAGATCAAAAATTCAATAATGACGACCGCGGAGAAAGAGGAGGAAGAGATCGTGACAGAGGAAGAGACAGAGATCGTGGACGAGACAGAGGTGATCGCAGAGATAACTTCAGAGATGGTGGAAGAGACCGTGATAGAAAGCCAAGAAAAAATAATGGCGATATGGTGAGATTTTTCTTTAATCTTGGTAAAAAAGACCAATTGAAAAAAATGGATATGTTGGAAATTATCAACAAATCTACCGCGAAATCTAAAAAAAGACCAGATATCGGAGATATTGAAATTCTTGAAAAATTCTCATTCTTTGAAGTAGAAAAATCTTTTAAAGATGAAGTTTTGAAAGGTCTGCAAACCCAGAAATTCAAAGGGAAAGAAATGAGAGCAGAAGTGGCGAATTAATCTCCACGGAAATTGATAAACTAAGCAGTTCTGTACAAAAGCGGAGCTGCTTTTTTTGTAATGTGTGGAAAGATTTTTTTTAATGTTAATAAAACTTAATATTAAAATCACGCAGTTAAAACGCTTTTTCGGAAATTTGCACCACTAATTTTAAATGATAAACAATGGGAATCGGAAATATCTTTAAAGCATTCCAACCAAAAGACAAAGTGTTTTTTGTACTCTTCGAAAAAGTTGCGGCAACGCTTACTGAAATGTCCAAAGAGTTTCATGAAGGATTGATAGATTTTGACATCAATGATGATACAATGCTAAAAAATATGAGCGATTACGAGCATAAAATGGACGATCTAACTCATGAGATTTTTGTTCAGTTAGGAGAAAATTTTATCACTCCTTTTGATCGTGAAGACATCAACTATTTAGCAAGCGGGTTGGACGATATCGCGGATTATATGTATGCTTCTGCAAAATATATTTATTTATATAAAACCCCTCTAGATCCTGCATACAAAGAGTTTTCATTGTTGATTTATAAGTCTTGCGTGGAAATTCAAACAGCGATGAATAACCTTAAAGATTTTAAAAATCCTAAAGGAGTTAAAGAATCTTGTATCAAAATCAATTCTTACGAAAATATTGCTGATGATGTTCTGAGCCAAGCCATCGTAAAGCTTTTTGAATCAAACGATCCGATTAATGTGATCAAAATAAAATCAGTTCTTGAATATTTGGAAACGGTAACCGACAAAGCAGAAGATGTTGCCAACACCATGGACAGTATCGTGATTAAATATGCGTAACCAGATCCTTTAACATTAAAAATAAAGAATGGATTTACCAATATTATTAATTATAATCATCATTTTAGCATTAATTTTTGATTATATCAACGGATTTCATGATGCAGCAAATTCTATTGCGACCATTGTTTCCACTAAAGTTTTAACGCCTTTTCAAGCAGTATTATGGGCAGCAGTGTGGAATTTTGCGGCTTTCTTTGTGGCGATGTACATCATCGGCGAATTTAAGATCGGGAACACAATTGCCAAATCTGTTAATGAAAATTTTATAAACCTTGATGTCATTTTAGCCGGATTAATTGCTGCTATCGCATGGAATCTACTAACCTGGTGGTTCGGGATTCCTTCCTCTTCTTCCCATACATTAATTGGTGGGTTTTTGGGAGCCGCATTGATGTTTGCCCTGGTTTCCGACTATCAAGCAATTGTTTTGGAGCAACCGAATTTATCCTTTTTAGATACCGTTTGGCTTGCCTTTAAGAAGTTGTTTACGCAAAACGTAGTGAAATATGATAAAGTAATTCCAATCGTACTTTTTATATTTCTTGCGCCTGTAATTGGATCAATTATTTCCATCATCATCACCTTGATTATTGTAAATATCGCCAAAAAAACCAATCCTAGAAAAGCGGATAACATCTTCAAAAAACTGCAGCTGGTATCATCGGCATTGTTTAGTTTAGGACACGGAACCAATGATGCGCAAAAAGTAATGGGAATTATTGGTGCCGCGGTGATTTATTATCATGTTCAAATGCTGCAGGATCCTGTTTACCTAGCCATGGACGGATCGCATCAATTTACTTATTTCGTAGAGCATTACTATTGGGTGCCCATCACCTCGTTCCTTATGATTGCCCTCGGAACCATGAGTGGCGGCTGGAAGATCGTAAAAACCATGGGAACAAGAATTACTAAAGTTACTCCACTTGAGGGTGTTGCAGCGGAAACGGCAGGAGCTTTCACTCTTTTTCTTACAGAGCATTTTGGGATTCCGGTTTCTACCACCCACACTGTTACCGGTGCGATTATTGGGGTAGGATTAACTAAACGTATTTCTGCAGTAAGATGGGGAATTACCGTAAGCTTGCTATGGGCGTGGATTTTAACAATTCCAATCTCCGCAATTGTTGCAGGTATTACCTACTTGCTCATTATTGCTGTCCGATAAAGCTTTTAAATCTTTCAATATTTAAAACCACTTCTTAAAAAAGTGGTTTTTTTTTATCAACTATTTAGAAACAAAAAGTTTTTAAAATTGTAGATTTGTAAAAACATCAATTTTATGCAATTTTTAGATAAATATCAGGAAATCGTAGCCAAGGCTGTGGAAAAATATGTCTTTAAAGATAAACCTACGGAACTTTATGATCCAATGAATTATATTATTTCTCACGGTGGTAAAAGACTTCGCCCGATTATGGTTTTGATGGCCAATGATTTGTTTGGTGGAGATCTTCAAAAAGCGATAAAACCGGCCTTAGCGATTGAGTTTTTCCACAACTTCACACTGATTCATGATGATATTATGGATGAGGCACCACTTCGAAGAAACCAGCCAACCATTCATACCTTGCACGGTATTAATACAGGAATTCTTTCCGGCGACGCGCTTTTATTAAAAGCTTATAAATTTTTCGAAGATCTAGAACCGGATTTGTTCAAAGCATGTATCCGTGTTTTCACGCATACCGGATTGTTGCTGTGTGAAGGACAACAATATGATATTAATTTTGAGACCTTACCAAATGTAACTTTCAACGATTATATCCGAATGATTACCTATAAAACAGGAGTTTTAAGTGCATCTTCTTTTGAAATTGGAGCTTTAATTGCCGGCGCAGATTTCAAAGATGCAAAAGCGATTTTTAATTTTGGTAAAAACGTAGGAATTGCTTTCCAAATTATGGATGATTACCTGGATGTATTCGGAAATCAAGAGCAATTTGGTAAAAAACATGCAGGCGATATTTACGAGAACAAAAAAACCGTGCTTTATCTTCTCGCAAAAGAAAATGCAACCGACGAAGAAAGAAAAGAATTGGATTATTGGTACTCCAAAAAAACCGATAATGTAGATAAAATCTACAGCGTAGAAAAGATTTTCCGACGTACGAAAGTTGATGAAAAAACACTGCTTCTGATTCAAAAATACAATGAAATTGCTCAGGATTATTTGAAAAAAATCGACGCTCCGGATGAGAAAAAGAAACCGTTTATCGAGTTGGCCAATTATCTTTTAAGAAGAGAATCCTAATTTCGCAAACTTTCAAATTGAAAAAATGAAATTCCGCACCGAAGTAGAAATTCCTGCTTTCTCAAAGAAAATAGAAACCCAAGACCGAATTTTTTCCATAGGATCTTGTTTCGCAACCGAAATGTCCGATCTGCTGGAAACTGCTCAAATGCAAGTTCTGAACAATCCTTTTGGAACTGTTTTTAATCCTTTTTCCATTAATCAGGCATTGAAAAAACTTCACGATGCTGAATTTTATACCGAAGAGGATTTAATAAAGTATAATGATGAACTGATTTCTCTGGATCATCACAGCAGCTTCAATTCCAGGTTTGTGCATCAGATTTTAGAGAAAATCAATCACCATATCGAATTGGGAAACCGTTTTCTACAAACTACCAATTGGGTGATAATTACCTATGGAACTTCATTTATTTATGAATTTTTGCCAAAGAAAAAATTGGTTGCAAACTGCCATAAAATTCCCGGAAAATTCTTCCAAAAAAGGATGTTGAGCCATCTGGAAATCACCGATTCCATTTATGAAACAGTGACTACTTTGAAGGATATTTGCAAAGACGATGTACAGATTTTGTTCACCGTTTCACCGGTTCGTCACACCAAAGACGGAATGGTGGAAAACAATTGGAGCAAATCCGAACTCATCACCGCAATTCACGAGATTTTGCCACAGTTTGAGAATTGCCATTACCTGCCGATTTACGAAATTGTAATGGACGATTTGCGCGATTATCGATTCTATAAGGAAGATTTGATTCATCCGAATAAACAAGCGGTGCAATACATCTGGGAGAAATTCGGTAACGCCTATTTTTCCGAAACAACGAAAGAATTTGTAGAAGAAAATTTCAAGATTGCGAAAGCATTGGCGCACAAAACTTCCGATGAAAAAAGCCCGAAACATCAGGAGTTTTTAGAAAATATTAAAGAAAAAATTGCCCTTCAGCAAGCTAAAGTAAAACACAAAATATTTTAAATTATTGGGGCAGCTTTTTCCGCCTTCCACTCCCGCTTTTTTGTTCCGCTTCGTTGCACAAAAAGAGCTCCGTTCAAGTCGGGCTGCGAAAATGAAATATAAACAAAAATGATCGATACCCACACCCATTTATACTCCGAAGAATTTGATCAAGATAGAAAAGAAACCATTGAAAGAGCCTTGAATAAAGGAGTTTATAAGTTTTTTCTTCCCGCAATAGATTCTGAAACTCATGAAAAAATGTTGGCTTTGGAAAGCGAATTCCCTAACCAAATCTATTCCATGATGGGACTTCATCCCTGTTATGTAAAACCGGAAACGTGGGAAAACGAATTGATTATTATTGAAAATTACCTCAATCAAAGGCATTTTCCGGCAATAGGAGAAATAGGAGTCGATTTACATTGGGACAAAACTACTTTGGATATCCAAATAAAAGCTTTCGAGAAGCAAATCGACTGGGCAATCGAAAGAGATTTACCAATTGTAATTCATACCAGAGAAAGCTTCAACGAAACATTTGAAGTTTTAGAAAGAAAAAAACATCAGAAACTCCGTGGGATTTTCCATTGTTTCTCGGGTAATCTGGAGCAAGCGAAACACGCCATCGATTTGAATTTCATTCTTGGAATTGGTGGAGTAGTGACTTTCAAAAACGGGAAAATTGATCAGTTTTTAAATGAAATTCCGCTAGAAAAAATTGTTTTGGAAACCGATTCACCATATCTGGCTCCAGTTCCTCATCGCGGAAAAAGAAACGAAAGTGGATATCTAGATTTGGTTGCAGGGAAATTGGTCGATATTTACGGAAAAGACTTCGCTGAAATCGACAGCATTACCACAGAAAATGCACTGAAACTCTTTAAAATTTAAACATAAAAATACCGCGAATTAAAGAATGAATAATATCCTTTAATTCGCGGTTTGTTTTGCTTAAAAGCCTTATTTTTTGCGCGAGAAATTACTTTTATTTTTCGGTTTTTTGTAACCGATGTTTTCTTTGCTTTGTGGCTTTGGTCTTGGGGTGAACGGTTTATTGTTCGAATCTCTTTTCTGCGGAACCAGATTATCGGTATGAAACGGATGATCGGTTTCTACAGGGATTTTCTTTCCAATAAGTTTTTCTGTATTTTTTAGATTCACCAAATCCAATCCATCTACAAACGAGATCGATTTTCCTTCAACGCCGGCTCTTCCTGTTCTGCCGATTCGGTGAACATAAGTTTCCGTGACATCAGAAAGCTCGAAATTTACGACATATTTCAGTTCATCAATATCAATTCCTCTAGCGGCGATATCAGTAGCAACCAAAATTCTGGTCTTTCCGGATTTGAAATTGGTGAGTGCGTTTTGTCTTTGGTTCTGCGATTTATTGCCGTGAATGGCTTCCGCAGAAATCTTTTGAGACTGCAATTTTCTGGCGATTTTATCAGCACCGTGTTTCGTTCTGGAAAATACCAAAACCGATTCGGAAATATCTTGCTGAAGGATATGAGTAAGCAAATCCAGTTTGTTGTCTTTTTCAACAAAATAAACTTTCTGCTGAATGGTGTCTGCAGTTGCGGAAACCGGTGCTACCGATACTTTCACAGGATTACTAAGCATGGAATTTGCCAATGTTTTAATCTCATCCGGGAACGTTGCCGAAAAGAACAAAGTTTGTCTTTTTTGGGGTAAAAGTTTCACAATTCTCTTTACATCGTGTACAAAACCCATGTCGAGCATTCTGTCGGCTTCATCGAGGACGAAGATTTCAAGATTTTTCAATGAAATAATTCCTTGAGCTATAAAATCCAAAAGTCTTCCCGGCGTTGCTACCAAAATATCCACTCCTCTTTTTAGAGCGGCTTCTTGTGCGCCTTGTTTTACACCACCGAAAACGACAAGATTTCTCATCTTCAAATATCTTCCGTAAGCGTTGAAACTTTCTTCGATTTGAATCGCCAGCTCTCTGGTTGGAGTTAAAATCAAAGCTTTGATCTGGTTATTACGAATATTTTTCTGAGTTAAATTCTGCAGAATTGGAATTGCAAAAGCTGCTGTTTTCCCGGTTCCTGTCTGTGCGGTTCCGAGGAGGTCTTTGCCTTCCAGAATACTTGGGATTGCCTGTTCCTGAATTGGAGTGGGTTGGGTGTAACCTTCTTCCTGTAACGCTTTAGCGATAGGATCAATGAGGTTTAGGTCGGTAAATTTCAAATGAAAAATTTTTAATTAAAATAAAATGAACTGCGTCATTCTTTAAGTAATGTAACGAAGAAATGAAGTTTAAAAATTTCGAAAAATTTCGGATTTCGCAGGTTGCGAATTTCATTAAGAATGACATCGTTCATAAAAAATCCTTCTGCGAAGAAGGAGATTTGTGTTGCAAATATACGGTAAATTAATTTAGCACTTACCTATCGTGTTTTTTGGGATTAATTCACTTTAGTCCAAACCTGTGATTTTCTTAAATCTTCGATGATTTGATATAATTCGTCTAGTTGTTCGGTTCCTCCTTTGCCATAATCTTCGATGCGCTTTTTCGTTCCATCCGTGAAGGTGATATTCAAATAAGAAGTTGGTAAATCGGTAATGTTTTTGTTTCCGTAATAATCCTTTAAATTTTTAAAATCCAGAGAATCTAATTTTGACAAAAGTAATTGGTAATCAGCTTCTTTGATGGTTGCCTTGAATGTTCCTTCTTTTTCCCCGGCCATATCATCTTTGGTTCTGCCTTCAGTGAAAGTAAATCGTTCTGCTTCAATCACGGCAGTTTTGTCCGGATTGATGGTGATTTTAAAGATTGGGCAAAATCCAAAACAAGCTCCTGCTTCGTATTCGATTTTAGAATATTGAGATTTGGTGGTAGTTGCACAGGACATCAGAAATGTAAGTGACAAAATAGTGAGTAAATATTTCATAGAGTTGATTTGATGCGTAAAAGTCAATTTTTATACCAAAAAAAATAGACTTGAAATCTTTCAAATCTATTTTATCTTTTAATAAAACTAACCGTGAAGTCTTTTCCAGATTTCATCCTTCAGTTCCATCAATCCTTCCTGCGTAACGGCAGAGAAGAAAATCGGCTGCTTATTTTCTGGGAATTTCTTGGCGATTTCAGCTTTCAGCTCTTCATCCAACATATCAGCTTTTGAAATGGAAATGATGAAATCTTTATCTAAAAGTTCAGGATTAAATTCTTTTAATTCGTTTTCCAAAATTTTAAATTCTTGGAAATAATCTTCCGCATCAGCCGGAATCAGGAACAAAAGAATTGAGTTTCTTTCAATATGTCTTAAAAATCGATGTCCGAGGCCTTTTCCCTCTGCAGCACCTTCGATGATCCCCGGAATATCCGCCATGACGAAGGATTTGTAGTTTCGATAGTCTACAATTCCTAAATTGGGAGTAAGCGTAGTAAATGCGTAATCCGCAATTTTCGGTTTAGCTGCTGAAACTGCCGCCAATAGCGTAGATTTACCTGCATTAGGGAATCCAACAAGTCCAACATCAGCAAGAAGTTTCAATTCAAAAGTTACATAACCTTCTTCTCCGGGCATTCCAGGTTGCGCATATCGTGGAGTTTGGTTGGTAGAAGATTTGAAATGTTCATTTCCTAAACCGCCCATTCCACCTTTCATAATGATGATTTCTTGGCCGTCTTCTAAGATTTCGCCTAAGATTTCACCTTCCTCGTTTCTGGCAATGGTACCGATAGGAACTTCGATGTAAACATCTTGGCCATAAGCACCGGTAAGCTGGTTTTTACCTCCGTTGTGTCCTCGTTCTGCTTTGATATGGCGGGTAAAACGAAGGGGAAGGAGCGTCCATTCATGAGCGTTTCCTTTCATAATTACGTGACCGCCGCGTCCACCGTCGCCACCGTCGGGACCGCCTTTCGGAATATATTTTTCACGGCGAAGATGCGCTGGAAAAACGAAGGGGAAGGAGCGTCCATTCATGAGCGTTTCCTTTCATAATTACGTGACCGCCGCGTCCACCGTCGCCACCGTCGGGACCGCCTTTCGGAATATATTTTTCACGGCGAAGATGCGCTGATCCGGCACCGCCATGACCACTTTTACAGTGGATTTTTACGTAATCTACGAAATTTGACATTTTTAATTCTTATAAGTTCTGAAAGATGAAGGAATAAAGATTTTTCTGCAAACCTTTAGAAGATTTCATCTATTTTATTTTTTCTACTTCTGCGAAGAGTTTTTCCGAAATTTCATCGATTGCGCCGACTCCATTTACTTCCACGTATTTGCCTTGTTGTTTGTATAGTTCGGCAACTTCTGCGGTTTTCGCGTAATATTCTTTAATTCTTGTTCGGATGATTTCTTCGTTGGAATCATCGCTTCTTCCGCTGGTTTCACCTCTTTTCAGTAATCGCTCTACCAAAATTTCATCATCTACAACCAAGGAAAGGCAGATTGAAATATCATCATTCAAAATTTCTTTTACAATAGTTTCCAAAGCTTCGGTTTGGTTGGCTGTTCTTGGGTATCCGTCGAAAATAAATCCGTTGGTTTCGGTTGGCTTTTTCACTTCATCTCTCAACATATCGGTGGTTACCTGATCCGGAACAAGCTCGCCCTTGTCGATATATGATTTTGCCAATTGGCCGAGTTCGGTGCCGTTTTTTATATTATAACGGAACAAATCTCCGGTAGAAATTTGCTTGAGGTTGAATTTTTCAATCAGGTTTTTCGCCTGTGTACCTTTCCCGCTTCCTGGAGGACCGAAGAGAACGATGTTTATCATTTTATTAGATTTATATTTGAAAATTTAGATTTATCTTCTCGTCTTTTTTTAAGAATTTTATTCATTGATACGGCCTTCTTCCAGCTGGTATAAATCTTTCAAGTTTCGGCCAAGTTCGTCATAGTCCAATCCGTAGCCCAAAACAAATTTATTCGGAATTTCTTTTCCGATATAATCCAATTTAAATTCTTTCTTGTAAACATCAGGTTTCAAAAGGAAAGAAGCCAATTTTACAGATTTTGGTCGCTGTGTTTCGGTGAAATATTGAAAAAGACTTTCTACAGTGTTTCCGGTATCCACGATATCTTCAACCAAAATAATGTGTCGGTCTTTAATATCTTTGGTTAATTCCATTTTTTGGTAAACAATCCCTGTAGATTGGGTTCCTGCGTAGGAACTCATCTGGATAAAAGCGATTTCGCATTTCCCTGGATAATGTTTCAGTAAATCGGAAAAAAACATAATCACACCATTCAAAACGCCCACAAATATTGGGGTTTCGTCTTTGTAGTCTTCATAGATTTTTAGTGCAGTAACTTTTACGATTTCTTGGATTTCTGCATCCTTTAAATAAGGAACAAAGGTTTTGTCGTGAATTTGAATAGATTCCATAGATTATTTACAATATGCAAATTTAAGGTTTTTTTAAATAATTTTTTTAATTTAAAATATTTATACATTTTTATTAAACCAAAAATGCGATTTCTTTCCTAAACCTTTGCGCAAAACTTTTAATAAATCTATTTTTGTAGAAATCTAAAAATAAAGTAAATATGTCAACTTATGTAGTGGTTGGTCTTCAGTACGGAGATGAAGGCAAAGGGAAAATCACAGATGTTTTATCGGCCAAATCAGACTATGTTGTGCGCTTTCAAGGCGGCGACAATGCTGGACATACCGTGTATGTTGGTGATGAGAAATTTGTTTTGCACTTACTTCCGTCGGGTGTTTTGCAATGCAAAGGTAAATGTATTATTGCCAACGGAGTAGTGGTGAATCCAAAAGCTTTCTTGAAAGAAATCGGGCAAATTGAAGAAAAAGGTATGAAAACGGATCACGTTTTCATCAGCCGAAGAGCTCATGTGATTATGCCTTATCATATTTTACTCGATACCTATCGTGAAGAAGAAGCCGGCGGAACCCATATTGGAACTACAAAAAAAGGAATTGGACCTTGCTACGAAGACAAAATTGCCAGAGTCGGAATCCGCATGGTGGATTTGTTGAATCCTGAGGTTTTGGCCGAAAAAATTAAGAAAAATCTGAAAATAAAAAATTCACTTTTTGAAAAATATTTTGATAAGCCGACTCTAGAATTTGATGAGATTTATAATGAATTCCTTGAATTAGGTCAAAAATTAAAAGACAGAATCGTCGATACAGAGGTGGAGCTAAACCAAGCCATCCACGACGGAAAAAATATCCTTTTCGAAGGTGCGCAAGCTGCGATGTTGGATATCGATTTCGGAACTTATCCGTATGTAACTTCTTCTTCCCCTACAACCGGAGGAGTTTGTTCGGGAGCGGGAGTGCCGCCAACAAGTCTTCAAAACCTTATAGGTGTGGCAAAAGCGTACACAACGAGAGTTGGCGAAGGTCCTTTTCCAACGGAACTTGATAACGAATTGGGCGAAAAAATAAGACAGACCGGATTTGAATTTGGTGCGACAACCGGAAGACCAAGAAGAACCGGATGGCTCGATTTGGTTTCGCTGAAGCATGCTACCATGATCAATGGAATTAATAATCTTGTAATCACCAAACTCGATGTGCTTTCCGGAATTCCTACTTTGAAAATCGCCACTCAGTATAAAACCGAAGACGGAAAAATAATTGATTATTTCACTTCATCAACCACTAAACTTTATAATTACGAACCAATTTACGAAGAGTTAGAAGGTTGGACCGAAGATATTACCAAGGTTAGAACCTACGATGAATTGCCTGCAAATGCGAAAAAGTATATCGAGTTCATCGAAAATTATTTAGGAATCAATGTGTATTTGGTTTCCGTAGGTCCGGAAAGAAGCCAAAATATTATAAGAAAAGAATTGTTCTAAGGTCAAAAAACAATTATGCAAAAGCTGTCGGTAAATTTCGACAGCTTTTTTTTGTTAAAGTTTTTCATAAAAATTTTCATATTGCTATGATTTGAATATAATTAATCTGAATTAATTAAATAATTGGCTTGTAATTTGATTAATTTTCATATAATACCATTTATTGGTGTAAACTTTTAATTTTCTGTCTAATTCTAAAACTTTTAAGGTGATGAAAAATCTATTCAAATCTGGTCAGAATAATCGTTTCAACGAAATATTATTCGAAAACCGCAACAAAAATTATGGTGCATATGTGTTGAGAAATCAAGAAGGTGAGATTTTGCAAAAGTCTCTGTTAATTGGCGTTGCTTTATTTGCCGCTATGGCAATAACACCATTGCTGATTAATTCATTTTCGACCAAAACAGTGGTGAAGGCTCCTAGTTCATCTGGACATATTTTGAAACCTGTTGATCAAACTCCGGAAAAAACTCCTGACGTTGTAAAACCAATTGTTCCGCCAAAAGTGAATACCTATGATTCCCGCGTAGCGACTCCCACAAGAAATGCCAATGAAACAAAACCTTTAACCAAGCAAGCGGTTGCAGATGCTATTCCGGGAGTTACGACAAGTTTGGATAATCCACCGATTTCGGTTGTAAGTTCACCACAAATTGAAATTCCAACGGTGAACATTCCACCGGTTGTTCCACCGAAGACAGTAGACAATAATCCGGTAACAACGGTTGATATAGAAGCGAAATTTAACGGAGGTATTGATGCTTTCAGAAATAAAGTTGTTGGGAATTTCGATACAGGAAATTTTGAAGGAAGTGGAGATTTGATGAGAACTGTAGTTACTTTTATCGTTGAAAAAGATGGTACAATTTCAAACATCAAAGCTAATGGCGAAAACTCTCAGTTTAATAAAGAAGCAGAAAAAACCATTCGCAGTATTAAAGGAAAATGGATTCCGGCGAAATTGAATGGCGAGAATGTCAGAAGCTATTTCAAATTCCCGATTTCCATGCAGTTTGAATAAAATATTCGGTAAATAATTATTCCATTCACTTATCCACAAAAACTATTCTTTTGTGGATAATTTTTTTTATCTATAAACGGCTAATTAACAATATTTTAACTTAAACAGAGTTATTAACAATAATCTAAAAATCAGAAAAAAGTGTATTTTTGAAGATTAAAATTTAAATAATGGCTAAAGTTATAGGTGTTGCAAATCAGAAAGGTGGAGTAGGAAAAACTACGACCGCAGTAAATTTAGCGGCAGCATTGGGAGTATTAGAAAAGAAAATTTTATTGATTGATGCAGATCCGCAAGCAAATGCAACTTCCGGTCTGGGGATTGATGAAGCCAACTTTTCCACCTACAACCTCTTGGAACATAGTGCCGATGCTGGCAAATGTATTCAGAAAACAGCTTCGCCCAATTTAGATATTATCCCTTCTCATATCGATTTGGTAGCTGCCGAAATAGAATTGGTGGATCGCGAAAACCGTGAATATATGTTGAAGGAAGCGCTGAAATCCATTAAAGAAGATTACGATTATATCATCATCGATTGTGCACCAAGTTTGGGGTTGATTACCATTAATGCTTTAACCGCAGCGGATTCCGTGATTATTCCGATCCAGTGCGAATATTTCGCGTTGGAAGGTTTGGGGAAACTGCTCAACACCATTAAAAATGTGCAGAAAATTCACAATAAAGAACTCGATATTGAAGGATTGCTGTTGACGATGTATGATTCCAGATTAAGACTTTCCAATCAAGTAGTAGAAGAGGTTAATTCACATTTTCCGGAGATGGTTTTCGAAACCATTATCAGCAGAAACGTTCGTTTGAGTGAAGCCCCAAGTTTTGGTGAAAGTATCTTGAATTACGATGCAGAAAGCAAAGGAGCAATTCAGTATCTTCAGTTGGCCGAAGAAGTACTATTGAAAAACGACAGTTTAGTAAAAAGCTAAACCGATTTTAAATTTAACATCAATCATCATTTATATCGAATGAAAGACAAGAAAAGAGCAATGGGACGCGGTTTGGGAGCTATTTTAAGTGCAGAATCCAAAGCTACGGTAAACTCCGCAACCGACGAAGGCGCAGATAAATTTGTAGGAAATATTGTAGAAGTGTCACTGGAGGATATTTATCCCAATGCTACACAGCCACGGACCTATTTTGATGAAAAAGCCCTGAACGATCTCGCGCAATCCATTAAAAATTTAGGAGTAATCCAGCCAATTACGCTTCGAAAAGATGGCGATAAGTTTGAAATTATTTCCGGTGAACGACGTTTTCGTGCAAGTAAAATCGCAGGTTTAGAAACTATTCCGGCTTATATTCGGTTGGTTAATGATCAGGAGTTGCTCGAAATGGCTTTGGTAGAAAATATTCAGCGTGAAGATTTGGATGCCATTGAGATCGCTCTTACTTATCAGCGTTTACTGGAAGAAATCGGGATGACGCAGGAAAATTTAAGTCAGCGAGTAGGAAAAGAAAGAAGTACAATCACCAACTCTATTCGTTTGTTGAGGTTGGATCCGGATGTTCAGAATTCTATTAGAAGTGGCGAAATTTCTGCCGGGCACGGTAGAGCGATTATCAGTTTGGATGATCCACAAAAACAGCAGGAACTTTTCAATAAAATCATTAAAAATAGTTTAAGTGTAAGACAAGCTGAGCAGGAATCTAATTTGTTGAAAAATCCTGCTACCGCGGAGAAAAAACCAAAACCTCCTGTTCCGAATCAGTTTAAGAAAGCGGAGAAAAACCTGGCCGATATCTTAGAGGTAAAAGTTGAAATAAAAACTGCTGCCAACGGAAAAAAAGGAAAAATTGTACTCGATTTCAAAAACGAAGAAGAGCTGGAAAGTATCCTTTCACACTTTAATAAATGAAAAAGATCACTCTAATTTTCATGCTGTTGTTTTCGATGGAAGTTTTCGCACAGGTCAGTCCGAAAGATACGATCCGTGTGGAAAATTATCCTACAGATTCAATTTCTACCAAAACTTCAAAGTCAGATGTTCAGGTGCTCACCGATATTCAGGAAGCCAACGCAGACACTCAAACCGTAACATTTAATCCTACAAAAGCCGGACTTTATTCTGCGGTTTTGCCTGGTTTAGGACAATACTACAACAAAAAATACTGGAAAATCCCAATCGTTTGGGGTGGAATAGGCACCGGCGTCGGAATTGTTCTTTGGAACCAAAAACAATATACGAGATATCGCGATGCTTTTATCGCTCAGCTAAACGGACAGACTCATGAGTTTTCGGATATTCCGGGAATTACAGCGGATGCTTTGGGAAGAGTTCAGGATCGCGCGAAGAGACAGCGGGATTATGCCATCGCAGTGACCGGCTTGGTGTACGTTCTGAACATTGTGGACGCAGTAGTTGATGCGCATTTGTATGAAGGACGTAAAGATCCGGATTTGGCTTTGAAACCCACCGTGATTTATGATGAATTTGGTCAGCAAAATTCTAAACCGGGTATAAGTTTAAGTTTTAATTTTTAAAGAAAGAAGGCGTTTTTGACGCAAAATATATTATGAAAATAGCGATTGTTGGATACGGAAAAATGGGCAAAATCATTTACGATATTGCCGAAAAAAGAGGTCATGAAATCGTGGCAAGACTAACGGAAACTCCTACAAAGGAAAATCTGAATAATCCTGATGTTGCGATAGAATTTACCAATCCTGAAGTGGCTTTCAATAATATTAAAAGTTGCCTGGAAAACAAAGTTCCTGTAATTTGTGGAACTACCGGCTGGCTCGATCAGAGGGGTGAAATCGAGAAAATTGCTTCCGAAAATAATACTTCCTTCTTATATGGTTCTAATTTCAGTTTAGGTGTGAACTTATTTTTTGCCTTAAATGAAAAACTTTCCGATTTAATGAAAAACTTTAATGAATATCATGTTCAGCTGGAAGAAATTCATCACACTCATAAAAAAGATGCACCGAGTGGAACCGCAATTTCTTTGGCCGAAGGAATCATCAAAAACGATCAAAGATTTGATGCTTGGAAACTCGATGAAACCAAAGAAAACCTACTAGGAATAGTTGCGATCCGGGAAGATGAGGTTCCGGGAACTCACAGCGTTTTCTATAGAAGCGATGTCGATGAAATTGAGATTAAACACACCGCTTTCAGCCGAGACGGATTTGCGTTGGGAGCCGTAATTGCTGCGGAATGGATTCAAGGAAAAAGTGGAAACTTCTCCATGAAGGATGTTTTGGGATCGTAACAAATTCTGCTATTAATAACTAATGAAAAACTGCTCTAGAACACAATCCTAAAGCAAAAAGCCAAAATATTATGAATTATTTTCTTACTTATACCGTTTATGTTCTCATTCTTTCTGTATTAATGGGGATTTCTACATGGAAGCTTTTCAAAAAAATGGGTTACAATCCGCTTTTGGCTTTTGTGCCTTTTTATAATTATTTTATCATTCAGAAAGAAACCAAGCACCCGAAATGGTGGGTTGCGATGGCTTATCTTCCAATCGTGGGACCGATTATGATGACGGTTTTTCATTTATTTTTAATGAAACATTTTGGGAAAACTTCTTTCACCCAGAAATTGCTTACCGTAGTTCTTCCTTTTATTTATATGGCTTTTGTGAATTATTCTAAAGATGCAGAAGTTGAAGCAAAGAACGAACTTTATTTAACCGAAGAAGAAAAAAACGAGAAAAAGAAAGAATCTTTTTTGGGTTCGGTTACGTTCGCCGTGGTTTTCGCAACCATTGTTCATGCATTTATTACGCAGCCCTTTGGCATTCCTACCGGATCTATGGAAAGAACACTGCTCGTTGGGGATTTCTTGTTTGTGAATAAATGGAGCTACGGTTACCGAATGCCGATGCGACCTTTATCAATTCCGTTTTTGCAGGGAACAATTATGGATACTGGTGAAAAAGGAAACCCCAAAGATGATCCGAAATCCTATGTTGACGCAGTAAAATTACCTTATTCAAGGATTTTCCAGTTCAGCAAACCTAAAAAAAACGATATCGTAGTATTCAATTATCCTCAAGATTCTGTTCATACAGCGATTGATAGAAAAGATCCCTATGTAAAACGTTGCGTTGCTGTTGCTGGAGATGTAATCGAAATGAAAGCGGGAAGGCTTTTCGTGAACGGAAAACCCGAAACAATTTTAGGCGACCAACAAGAGCAGCATAAATTCATCGCCACTACCGGAAGCCAACTCGATATCCCTGCGTTATACAGACAATATGGTTTTCTTCCCGTGCAGGAAATTCAAACGGAAACTGGTTACCTTTATGATTTTCAGGGATTAACGGATCAAACCGCCAAAGAAATTAAGCAGCTGCCACAAATTATCGAATTGAAAGAACATATTTGGCCAAAAGATTCCGCAGCGGTCGCCTATAAGGTGAATGCCGCAAGAGATGCTTATACCAAAAACATCGATACTACACAATCGATTTTCCCAATCAACAAAAAATGGAACCAAGACTGGTATGGTCCTTTGAGAATTCCTAAAAAAGGGGATGTGGTCACTTTAAATCAAGAAACCTTACCCGAATATCAGTGGATTATCTCCGAGTACGAACACAACAAACTCGAAAACAAAAACGGAAAAATCTTTGTTAATGGGAAAGAAACATCGCAATACACCATTCAGCAAGATTACTATATGATGATTGGTGACAACCGCGATGCTTCTTTGGACGCGAGATTTTTCGGTTTCGTTCCCGAAGAAAATATTGTCGGAAGCCCGATGTTTACGTGGATGAGTGTGGAAGGATTGTTTGCAGATAAAAGTTCATCCTATCAACCAGAAGGTAAAAAAATCCGTTGGGACAGAATGTTCAAAGCGACCAATACCGGTGAAGCCAATAAAACTTCCTATTGGTGGGTTGCCGTCATTATTCTTGCCCTGTTTTTCGGTTGGGATTATTTTGCAAAACTTTTCAAGAAGAAAGAAAAGCAAGATTAATTCTCTGTCTTTTTAGGAGCTGATTCCCGCTTTCCGCTGTATCTTTTTCTTTTTTCTAAGAAAAAAAGAAAAAGGATGCCGCTGCAATCGGGGCTATTGGTTTCGTTAACCTATTTTATCTACGATCCGGAATGAAAGTTTTATTGCCCTTATTTTACCTACCACCCATTTCTTGGTTTTCTGTCTTTTTGCGGCAAGATGCGGATGTTACGCTCGAGCAATTAGAAAATTTTCCCAAGCAAACCTACCGAAACCGAGCCGTAATTTACGGAGCAAACGGAAAATTGGCGTTGATTATTCCGGTATCGCACAACGGAAAAAAAACCATCAACGAAATCGAAGTTTCGCAAAAAGAAAATTGGCAAAAACTGCATTGGAAATCCATTAGGAATGCTTACCAAGGCTCTCCTTATTTCGAGTTTTATGAAGATCAACTAGCGCAGATTTTCACTTTTGAAACGCAGTCTTTATTTCAATTTAATTTGAATGCGCTTCAAATTATCCAAAAAATTCTTAAAACAGAAAAGGCATATTCTTTGAATAAAGAGTTTACGAAAACTCCGGCTGAGGCGGATTTTAGAAATCAGTTTTCTGCCAAAAAAGAATCGGAATTTGAAATGGAAGAATATTATCAAACCTTTTCCGACAAGCATGGCTTCGAAAAAGATCTCTCCATTTTGGATTTGATTTGTAACAAAGGACCGGAAAGTTTGACCTATTTAAGAAATGTTCAGTCAAAATAATAGTTACTTATGAAAAGAATTCTTATTGCAGCCTGCTTTTTGACAGGTTTTGCATCTTTTGCGCAAAATACCACTGCTTTGGATCCCATGCAGGACAAAGATTTAATGACTTGGTATCATAAAGATTTTTCTTCATCCAATGTATATGGTGTTAATACAGACAATGCTTATAAATATTTGGAATCAAAAGGATTGAAACCAAAAACCGTTGTGGTAGGAGTGTTAGACAGCGGTGTAGAAGTGGACCATCCGGGATTGGCGAAAAATATGTGGAAAAACCCAAGTGAAATTCCAAACAATGGTAAAGATGATGACAATAACGGCTATATCGATGATATCCATGGTTGGAATTTTATTGGCGGTAAAAATGGTGATATCGACATAGATAATATGGAAGTAACGCGTGTGGTGAAAAAATATCAATCAGTATTTGAAGGCGCAAATTCTTCAGCCAATAAAGCAAATCAAGCGAAAATGCCGGAAGAATTTGCAATGTACATGAAAGCCAAAGAAATTTTCACCAAAAAAAGCGCTGATGCAAAACAAGGTTACGAAACTTACTCCAGAATTCAGAAAATGATTCCGAGTATGGTTGCTTTTCTTAATGGTAAAAACCTAACAGCAGAAGTAGTTTCTTCGATAAAACCAACGACTCAGGAACAAGCGATGGCAGCTTCTATTTTGGGGCAAATTGCTCAGGATCCTGCTGTTAAGGGAAAAACTCCGGCGGAAGTTCAGAAATATTTGGATGATCAAATGAAAGAAGCTTTGGATTATTATGGTCCACAAGCCACTAAGCAATACAATTTGGATTTCGATCCTAGAGCGGAAATCGTTGGTGATAACTACGATGATTATTCGGAAAGAAAATACGGGAACAACCACTACGAAGGTCCTGATGCAAAACATGGAACCCATGTTGCCGGAATTATTGCCGGACTTCCTCAAGGGAAAGAGAGTCAGTACGGTGTAGGTTATAAAGTGGCAAAAATAATGACCGTAAGAGCAGTCCCGAATGGTGATGAGCGTGATAAAGATGTTGCCAACGCCGTAAGATACGCAGTAGACAACGGAGCAAAAATCTTAAATATGAGTTTCGGTAAGCCTGTTTCTCCAGGTAAATCTGCGGTTTGGGATGCCTTCAAATATGCACAAGATAAAGGTGTTTTGTTGGTAAAAGCAGCTGGAAACGAAAATGAAAACATTGCCGAAAATGTTTATTATCCGACGAATTTTAAAGATATAAACGATGCAAAACCTTTCATTAACAACATGATTGTTGTAGGTGCATCAACGAATGATAATGAGTTTTTGAGAGCAGATTTCTCAAATTACAATCAAAAAATGGTGAATGTTTTTGCTCCAGGAGATAAGATTTATTCTACCGTTCCGGATGGTAAGTATGAATATTTGCAGGGAACCTCAATGGCTTCACCAGTGGTAGCAGGTGCGGCAGCGGTATTGTTGGCGTATATGCCGAATTTAAAGCCAGAGCAAATTATAGAATCTTTGGTGAAAACATCTAACAAATCTTCGGTCAATGCCATGATCAACTCCAATACCAATAATAGATTTGATTTAATTTCTGAAGCGGGTGGAGTTATCGATGTGCGCAAAGCTGCCGAATATGCTTATACCAACTTCTATAAAGCGACTCCTACTAAATCTACCGTAGCGAAAAAGCCAATTAAAAAACGTGTGAAAAGTAAATAAATTTTCAGCGCAATAGCAAAAAGCCCGATGTTTTTCGGGCTTTTTTTATGTGAAATTTTGAACTTGGCACGGTTTTTTGTTATCTGATTTTAAATAATTTTATTACTATGAAAAATTTACTATTGGCCGGAATCATTGGAGCTGCATTCACAGTTTCTTGTTCCACAGCAAAAACAGCTCAATCTAATAAAAGCGAATTCCTAAAATTGAAAGGCGACTGGGAAATTACCAGCGTTGATTATAACAAGAATTTCAAAGTAAAACCTTTCGACGAAGGCGCAGACGCACAATGTTTCGTAGGTAGCCACTGGAGACTCATCCCAAATAACTATAGCGGTTCTTATACTTTGAGTGGTGGTGGTGCCTGTCCAAGTGTTATCCAACCAATTAGTTTTGAAGTAGTAAATGGGAACGAATTCAAGTTCAAAAAATTATTAGAAGGATCAAAAGCTAAAGCAGTAACGCAAGGTTATTCTTTAAACTTAATTAGCCAAACTACTGATGGTTTCAGTTTAGAGCAAAACATTCCTTCCAATGGTGAAAATGTAAGAATCGTATATAACTTTGCCAGAACAGGCATGAAATAACCTTATAAATTTATAATTATGAATTTTTTTAATAAAACAAATATCGCAGCTTTATTTATTTCATCTTCATTGATGTTAACAAGCTGTGAATCAGTACAGAACGCAAATAATCAACAAAAAGGAACCGTAATTGGTACCGCTGCAGGTGCAGTAATTGGAGGTGTTTTAGGGAATAACATCGGTAAAGGCAAAAATGCTCCTGCTGGTGCAGTTCTTGGCGGTATTGTTGGTGGTGTAGCCGGTAATGTTATCGGTAGAAACATGGATAAACAAGCCAAAGAAATCAAGGAGACTTTACCAGGTGCTGAAGTAGAAAGAGTGGGTGAAGGAATTAAAGTTACCATGAAAGAAAATATGGTTAATTTCGGGTTCGATTCTTCTAATTTGACTTCCGCAGCGATGGCAAACCTTGATAAATTGGCTGAAGTGCTAAAAAACAATCCTGATACCAACATCAATATCTACGGACACACCGATAGCAAAGGCAGCGATGAGTACAACCTTTCTCTTTCCGATAGAAGAGCGGCAGCTGTGAAAAGCTATTTAGCTTCTAAAGGTATTGCTTCCAGCAGAATGCTAACTATGGGAGTTGGAGAAAAAGAACCAATCGCAAACAATGATACTGACGCAGGTAGAGCTCAAAACAGAAGAGTGGAGTTCGCAATTACTGCTAACGAGGAAATGATCAAAGACGCTCAAAACGCTCAATAAGACCAAATCGTTTTTATTATATTTAAGTCCGCCTAGGCGGATTTTTTTATTTTAAATTCACTATTTTTGGAATTGATTTTACATTGATGACAAAATATTTAAAACTGCTTCGTGTAGAGCAATGGGTGAAGAACCTTTTTGTTTTCGTACCACTTTTTTTTTCCGGTAATATTACCAACTTTGATCTCCTGATCAAGAGTTTTTTTGCGTTTTTGGTATTTTCTTTTGCAGCCAGTGCAGTGTATATTCTTAATGATTATTCCGACATTGAATCTGATAGAAAACACCCTGAAAAAAGCAAAAGACCTCTTGCTAGTGGAGCTATTTCAAAAAGCAGTGCAATTGTGATTTTTGTTGGATTAATCGCGCTTTGTTCAGGTTTGATTTTGTTTGGCGCATCCTATTTTCACCATAATATTTGGAAGTTTGCGAGTATTATTGCCTTCTATTTTTTTATGAACATCGCTTATACTTTTAAGCTGAAACATGTCGCCATTATTGATGTTTGCATCATTTCAATTGGCTTTGTATTGAGAGTTTTGGCAGGCGGTTATGCCACAGGTATTTTCATTTCCCAATGGGCGATTCTCCTAACATTCGTTCTCGCATTGGTATTAGCGATAGGGAAGAGGCGCGGAGAATTAATCAATGCACAAATTTCAGGGAAAACAAGAAAAGCATTAGACGGCTACAACGTACAGTTTGCAGATATTGCGCTTTCCATCAGTTGTGCTCTGGCAATTGTGTGTTACCTTATGTTTACACTTTCTCCGGAGGTTCAGCAGCGTTTTCATCCGAGGGTTTTTTATACGGTGATTTTTGTCGTTTTTGCTTTTTTGCGCTATTTGCAGCAAACATTGGTGTATAACAAAACAGAATCTCCAACCAAGATTATTTATAAAGACCGCTACATTCAGGTTACGTTGGTTCTATGGATTGCGGCCTTTTTACTTCAAATTTATTTCAAATAATGAAACCAAATTTTACACAAAAAGTTACAAATTGGGGCAATTTTCCAGTGGTGGAAAAAGAAATGAAATCTGAAGATTCTATCCGGAAAATTAAAGAGTTCGTCCAAAATCACAACGAAATTATCGCTCGCGGAAACGGACGTTGCTATGGTGACGCCTCACTTTCTGAACATATTTTTTCAACTAAAAGACTCAACAAGTTCATCAGTTTCGATCGGTTGAACGGTGTGATAGAGTGCGAATCCGGAGTTTTGCTTTCGGAGATTCTCGAAGTATGCGTTCCTCAAGGTTATTTTCTTTATGTAACTCCGGGAACCAAATTTATTTCCGTGGGCGGTGCTATCGCATCGGACGTTCATGGCAAAAATCATCATTTGGAAGGTTGCTTCTCGGAGTATGTGCTTGAATTTTCTTTATTAAATGAAAAAAATGAAGTGATCACTTGTTCCAGAACTGAAAATTCCGATAAATTCTGGTCAACAATTGGCGGGATGGGTCTTACAGGAATTATTCTTTCAGCAAAATTTAAACTGAAAAATATTGAAACCGCATACATTCGACAAGAAAGCATAAAAGCCAATGATTTGGACGAAATTTTCCGGTTGTTCGACGAAAGTGAATCCTGGACTTACAATGTGGCGTGGATTGATTGCCTACAAAAAGGAAAAAACTTAGGAAAAAGCATTTTAATGAGAGGCGAACACGCTTTCCGACATGAATTGCCAAAGAAATCGCAACAAAATCCTTTAAGATTAAAAAAGAAAATTAATCCAACCGTACCATTTTATTTTCCTGGTTTTGTGCTGAATAAATGGAGCGTAAAGTTGTTCAACTGGTTGTATTTCAATAAACAGCGTAAAAAAGAAGTAAAGGATTTTGTGGATTATGAATCTTTTTTCTATCCTTTGGATATGGTAAACGATTGGAATAAAATTTACGGAAAAGAAGGTTTTATTCAATATCAAATGGTGATTCCCAAAGAAAACGGCAAAGAAGGAATGAGAAAAATCCTAGAAACCATCGCCAAAAGCGGCAACGGTTCTTTTCTTGCGGTGCTGAAGCTTTTTGGAAAAAATAATCCTGATGCTTATAATTCTTTCCCCATGGAAGGTTATACACTGGCTTTGGATTTTAAAGTAAACAAAAATCTCAAAAATCTGGTCGAAAAATTAGATGCGATAGTAGAGGAAGTTGGTGGCAGAATTTATTTAACCAAAGACAGCATGAGCAAATCCAGCTTAACCAATTATCTACAAAACGTTCAAAACTCCAAATTTGTATCGTTGCAGCACAAAAGAATCATCAATAATAACTGAATCATTTCTACTAATTCTAATTTATGATTATACTCGGAAGCAATTCAGAAGTTGCGCAAGCATTTGTTGAAAAGGTTTTAGAAGAGGGCGGAAAATATTCGACCATTTATTTGGTGACCTCCAATCGGGAAACTACGGAAAAATTTGCCCGACACCTCGATGTGAAATTTCTACAAAATACCGAAATCATCGATTTCGATTTGTTAAAAGAAAATGAATATACCAAGCTGGAACATCTTTCAGCGGATTTGCTTTTTTGCGCGACAGGTTTTCTGGGAGAAGGAACCGAAGAAAGTTTGTACGACCCGAAAAATACAGCCAATATTGTAGATATCAATTACGCAAAACTGATTCCTTTGCTCAATTTTTTTGCACAGAAAATGGAGAGGCAACGCTCCGGAACAATGATCGTTCTCTCTTCGGTAGCGGGCGATCGCGGCCGACAAAGCAATTTTATTTATGGAAGTGCAAAGGCAGGATTATCGGCCTACTTAAGCGGGTTGAGGAATTATATGTTCAATAGAAAAGTTCATGTGATCACCATAAAACCTGGATTTATGGACACCAAAATGACGGAAGGTTTACCACTGAATCCCAAACTTACAGCCACGCCAAAACAAGCCGCAGAAGCAATTTATAAAGCGTTTAAGATGAAAAAAAATGTTGCTTATGTTTTGCCGATTTGGGGATTGATAATGCTGATCATCAGAAATATTCCTGAATTTATTTTTAAAAAACTGAAACTTTAGAAAACACGATTCCAATTGATGAGAAAATTATATTGCTTCGACTTCGATGGTACTTTAACCCACAAGGACACTATGTTTCTGTACTTGAAATTTTATAACGCTGCCAAATTCAGAATTCAGTTTATCAAACATATTCCGCTATTTGTTTTGCTTAAGTTAAAACTTGCAGATGCCGAAAAAGTGAAGAAAAGCTTTATAGCTTCTATTTTAAAAGGTGAAAGCAAAAGCAGAATTGAAAAAAAGTCGGAACTTTTTTTTCAGGAATTTTATCCGGAAATTTTTCGGGAAAACGCTTTGGAATTTATTAAAAAAATCGACCGCGAAATTACTGATTGCTATATCGTTTCTGCTTCTCTTGATATTTGGGTAGCGCCTTTTGCCAAAGAATTCCAAATGAAACTTTTATCCACGCGCGCAGAATTTCAAGACGATAAATTTACCGGAAATTTCATTGGTAAAAACTGCAATGGAGCTGAGAAAGTAAACCGCATTAAAGAAGCGATCGATGGCAAGAAGTTCGACAAGATTATCGCTTTTGGCGACACTTCCGGAGATCGAGAAATGCTGGCTTGGGCAAATGAAAGTCATTTTGAATTTTTTCACTAATTTTAGCTCCCCAAAATAACAATAAGAAAGTAAAAGAAAATGGATAAAATATATCTGGATAATGCTGCTACAACACCGCTCTCAGAAGAGGTAATTGATGCAATGGTTTCTGTGATGAAAGTTACCTATGGTAATCCATCATCTACCCACAGTTTCGGGCAGGAAGCCAAAATTCTCATTGAGAAAGTACGGAGAGAAGTTGCTGATTATTTGCACGTTACTCCAGCTGAAATTATTTTCACCTCATGTGGAACCGAATCCAATAATATGATCATTAAATCTTGTGTGGATCATCTTGGGGTGCAGCGAATCATCACTTCACCACTGGAGCATAAATGTGTTGCAGAAACCGTTTTGGAGATGAAAAATAGGAGAGGAGTTGAGGTCGTTTATCTTCGTCCGGATCAAAAAGGAGATTTGGATTTGGCAAAACTTGAAGAACTACTAAAAAATTCAGATAAGAAAACATTGGTAAGTTTAATGCACGCCAATAATGAAATCGGTAACCTTTTGGATATTAATAAAGTAGCGCACATTTGTAAGGAAAATAATGCGTTTTTCCATTCAGATACTGTACAATCGATGGCACATATGGATTTGGATTTTTCTAAAATTCCGGTAGATTTTGCGAGCTGTAGTGCGCATAAATTTCATGGTCCTAAAGGAAGTGGATTTGCTTTTATCAGAAAATCCTCCGGTTTGAAGGGAATTATCACCGGTGGGCCTCAGGAAAGATCCTTGCGAGCAGGAACAGAAAACGTTTGTGGAATTGTAGGTTTAGGAAAAGCATTGGAACTTTCTTTGACAAATATGAGCGATTATACATCACACATCAAAGAAATTAAAAATTACGCGATCGAAAAACTTGTTGATGAAATAGAAGGTGTAAAATTTAATGGGAGAAGCTCGGAAGATGGAAGTTTATACACGGTTTTAAGTGTTTTATTGCCTTTCAAAGATCCAATGATCGGACTGAAATTAGATATGAAGGGAATTGCCATTTCTCAAGGAAGTGCTTGTTCTTCGGGTGCATCTAAACCATCAATGGTGTTGATGATGATTTTGGATGAAGAAGAAATGAACAGTTCTACACCGCTGAGAATTTCCTTTAGCCATCTCACTTCCAAAGACGATATTGATGCATTAGTTGATGCACTGAAAGTGATCGCTTCAGATTCTAAAATAGAAAAAACAAATATTGAACATAGATAATTTACGCAAGGGATTGGTAAGAAAGTTGTAAATTTGGACTTTGAAATTTTAATTAAAAAACAAAAAAGATATGGCATTAGAGATTACGGATCAATCATTTAAAGAAATGGTTTTGAATTCAGACAAACCGGTATTGGTTGATTTTTGGGCAGTTTGGTGCGGACCATGTAGAATGTTAGGACCAATTGTTGAAGAAATTGCAACAGATTTCGAAGGAAAAGCGATTGTAGGAAAAGTTGACGTTGATAATAATCAGCAGGTTTCTGTGGATTATGGTATCAGAAATATCCCTACCGTTTTAATCTTCAAAAATGGTGAGGTAGTAGATAAAATTGTAGGAGTTGCTTCTAAAGAAGTGATTGCAGAGAAATTATCTGCACATTTGTAGAAAAATAATTCAGTAATAATCAATGCTTTCCGAAAAAGAAAGCATTTTTTTTTCGAAAATATTTTGTAGATAAGCAAAAAGTTGTATTTTTGCACTCACCAAAAAGAAAGAAACTTTCTAAGAGGTTATTCTAAAGATCCGGTAGTTCAGCTGGTTAGAATGCCGCCCTGTCACGGCGGAGGTCGCGGGTTCGAGTCCCGTCCGGATCGCAGAAAAGATTTACAATTTTATCTTCAAAAAATTGATCCGGTAGTTCAGCTGGTTAGAATGCCGCCCTGTCACGGCGGAGGTCGCGGGTTCGAGTCCCGTCCGGATCGCAATTACAATATTGATGTAATACAAAATGCTGTAAAACATAAGTTTTACGGCATTTTTCGTTTTATACTTCTATCGAACAGGAGCAGAATCTCGCACGAAATCCGAAAAAATTCAACAACACTAGTTTCATTCATCGATATCATACATCTCGAAAACTATATTATTACTTGGCAGTTTCGTATCAGATACGATGATAATATGATATCAATGGATTGAAAATCTCTTATTTTCCAATACCCTATCGGACTTCTATTGAACTTCTATTGGACTTTTAACGGGGTTACAAAAAATGGGATTCATACCAAAATAAATGTTGCGCTTTGCAAAAATTACTATTAAAGAATCCGAATATCGAAAATTATCATTTACTAGATTGCGAAGGAGTGAGGATAATATTTCTGATTTGCATATTTAAAGCATCGTTTTGGAATGGTTGCTTTTTTTCATTTAAAGATTTGCAGTGTTTGTTAAAATTTGTTTAAACTAACAATCATCATCAAATAATATTTTGTGGGATGCATAAAAAATGCTAATATTGTTATGAAACCCAACTCATTAAAAATATTAAAAAATGCCCAAAATGAAACCCAGTGTGATCTCTATAGTTCTAGGCGGTGGAAGGGGAACGCGGCTGTTTCCATTAACTTATTCTCGTTCGAAACCAGCGGTGCCTATCGCCGGAAAATATAGGTTGGTGGATATTCCGATTTCCAACTGCCTGAATTCGGGATATAACAGGATCTTGGTACTAACCCAATTCAATTCTGCCTCACTTAATTCGCATATCAAAAATTCTTATCATTTTGATATTTTCAGCAAGGGCTTTGTGGACATCCTCGCCGCCGAACAAAATGTGGAAAATGACCAATGGTACCAAGGTACTGCAGATGCGGTCCGCCAGTCGATGAGGCATTTGGAAAAATATGAATATGATTATATTTTAATTCTTTCCGGAGATCAACTTTATCAAATGGATTTTCGTGATATGATTGATTTCCATTGTAAAAATGAAGGCGATATTACTATAGCCACGATTCCGGTTAATTGCAAAGATGCGCCCGGTTTCGGAATTTTGAAGTCAGATGACCAAGGTAATATCACTTCATTCGTAGAGAAACCATCGCATGATATACTCGAAGATTGGAAATCGGAAGTTTCAGAAAAAAGTAAATCTGAAGGGAAAGAATACCTCGCTTCTATGGGAATTTATGTTTTTAGTAAGAACGTTCTTAAAAAAATGTTTGAAAACATGCCCGGCGATGATTTCGGAGGAGAATTAATTCCCAATGCCTTGGGAACTTATAAAACACTAAGTTTTCAGTACGACGGCTATTGGACAGATATCGGTACTATTGATTCTTTCTTTGATGCCAATATCGACTTGACCAGAGACTTTCCTCACTTTAATCTGTTCAGCAATGCGCCAATCTACACGAGAGCGAGAATGTTGCCTCCTTCTAAAATCCTTGGTTCTTATGTGAGCAAAGCGATCTTCGGAGACGGCTGTATCGTGATGGCCGATAAAATTGAAAATTCTATTGTAGGAAACCGTAGCCGCGTTGATAAAGGAAGTACGTTGATGGATACCTATATGATGGGTGCGGATTACTATCAAGACACTAAAGATATTGTGGCAAATGATCAGCGGGGAATGCCTAATCTTGGCGTTGGAAAATATTGCTATATCGAGCGCGCAATTCTCGATAAAAACTGCCATATCGGTGATAATGTAAGAATCATCGGTGGAAAACATCTTCAAGATGGTGATTTCGAAAATTATTCCATCAAGGACGGAATTGTGGTGGTGAAAAAAAATGCAGTCATTCATCCCGGAACCATTATCCCTTAAAAATTTCAAGCAAAAAAATTACGCACGGCAATATTTGTATTGTCGTGTTTTTTTTGCTGTGGTTTTTTGTATTTTTGCCCCATGCGTTGGTTAAAATTAGGGAGTTTATTGATATTTTTTGCGGTAGCGGTTTATGCTATTGCGATGACTTTTGTGGAAGATGCAAAAAGTTTTACCATTCAAAAAGAAATTTCATATCCTGTAGATCGGGTTTTTCCGCAGTTTAATAATTTGCAGAATTTCACCCGTTGGAATGCCTTTTTCTCCGAAGATCCGGATTTTACCTTTGATTATTTCACTCCCTATGAAGGGCAGGGAAGTTCAATGAGTTACCACGACAAAAAAGATCCGGATCAATTCGGAGATCTCTTCATCCGTTACGAAAATCCGAACCGAACGCTTCGTTACCAGCTTTTTGAAGGCAAAAAAAATACTCCATACTTAATTGATGTGAAGTTTCGTTCCCTAAACGATAAAACATCCATTACATGGTTTATTCATACTCCGAAACAACCTTTCCTGAAGCGATCTTTAAACTTAATAACCGAAGATTTGGTTGAAGAAAAGATAGATTTAAGCATGAAAAATCTCATGGACGTTCTTGGAAATAAAGTACAGAAAGAAAAGCTATTGGAGAATTTGAAGTTGGATAGTTTGATGGTAGAAGAACAGGAAGGTCAGCTCCTTCTGGGCGTAAATGTAAATTCCAAAAATACCAAAGACGCGCTCTTCAAAAACATCATCATGAATCACAACAAAACCCTGAATTACATCAAAATGGATTTGGGAAAAAGAAATGACGAGTACGGAGAGCCAGTGCTCATTACCGATGCAGATAATTTCAAGGATAAGGAAGTTTCTTATTACTACGGAATTCCGCTTTCGAAAAGAATCGCAGTTTCCGATAATAATTTCAGTTTCAGAACTGTCAATGCTTCCCGAAATTATGTGATTTACTATCGAGGCAATTATGCCGGACGTATAAAAGCTATACAGCAGCTGCTTTTGAAAGCAAAACGCGATACAATGAGAACGGGAGATTTGCAGCAAACTTTCTTAGAAGAGCCAGCTTCCGAGGCTAATACTTTGCTGAAATTATCCTTGCCGGTTTTCAGATAAATATTTAACTAATTTTTAAAGAGTTTTCGGCTTTAGTACTTCACTTTTTTTTGCTAAATTTGTCTTTTAAATAAAAACAAACAGTTAATCTGTAAATAATGGACAAATTTTCATTTCTGAATGCTGCGCATTCGCAGTTAATAGAAGACTTATACCAACAATATTTAAAATATCCCGATAGTTTAGAGCCTTCCTGGAAAGCATTTTTCCAGGGATTTGATTTTGCACTGGAGAACTATGGCGATGAAATTTCGGGAGAAAACAACTTTGCGTCCGCCACTCCTAGTGCAGTACAATTGGCAAACAATGCTGCAGCAAACGGGCAAATTCCAGATGAAATTCAAAAGGAATTCAAGGTGCTAAACCTTATTGAAGCTTACAGACAAAGAGGTCACCTCTTTACCAATACGAATCCAGTAAGAGAGAGAAGACACCACGAACCTACCTTGGCAATTGAGAATTTCGGGCTTTCTCAGCAAGATTTGAATAAAAAATTCAACTCTGCCACCGAAACCGGAATGCCTGCGGCGGCTACCTTGCAAGAAATTATCAATCATTTAGAAAAAATCTATTGCGAGTCCATAGGAGTTGAATACATGCACATTAATAACGTTAATGAGAAAAAATTCATCAGAGAATGGCTTCAGGTTAACGAAAATCATGCAAAGCTCAACGCTGCGGAGAAGACTGAAATCTTAGAAAAGCTTAATCAGGCAGTTGCTTTCGAAAATTATCTTCATACTAAATTTGTTGGGCAAAAAAGATTTTCCCTTGAAGGTGGTGAGTCGTTGATTCCTGCTTTGGATCAGTTGATTACCCGCTCCTCTCAATTGGGTGTTGATGAGGTTGTTCTTGGAATGGCACACAGAGGTAGATTGAACGTATTGACCAATATTTTCGGGAAATCTTACAAGCAGATTTTCTCAGAATTTGAAGGAAAAGAATTTGAAGAAGATGTATTCTCCGGTGATGTGAAATATCACTTGGGTTCATCTAAAAAAATAAAAACTGCTTCCGGCGAGGAGGTTTCTATCAACTTAACGCCAAACCCGTCTCATCTGGAAACGGTTGCTGCTTTGGTTGAAGGAATTTGTCGTGCGAAAGTAGATGATAAATATAAAGATTACAAAAAAGTCCTCCCAATTGTTATTCATGGTGATGGAGCAATTGCCGGACAAGGTATTGTATACGAAATCGCACAAATGATGACTTTGGAAGGTTACAAAACTGGTGGAACGGTTCATATCGTTGTGAATAACCAGGTTTCATTTACCACCAATTATTTGGATGCGCGTTCATCAACGTATTGTACCGATATCGCAAAAGTAACCGAATCTCCGGTAATGCATGTAAATGCTGATGATGTAGAAGCGGTAGTTCATGCAATTAGATTTGCTGCTGATTTCCGTGCGGAATTTGGTAAAGATGTGTACATCGATCTTTTGGGATACAGAAAATATGGACACAACGAAGGTGATGAACCAAGATTCACCCAACCTAATTTGTATAAATTGATCTCTAAGCATAAAAACCCAAGAGAAATTTATAAAGAACAACTTATCAAAGAAGGAATAGTTTCCGATGAGGTGTTGAAGAAGATGGAAACCGAGTTCAAAACTCTTCTAGATGCGGATTTCGACGCTTCCAAAGAAATTGAAAAAAATACCATGGACATCTTCATGGCGGAAGACTGGAAACAATATCCACTTTGCCCTAGAGGATCTATGCAAAAAACGGTAGATACAGGGTTTGATCTTGATAAACTGAAAAAACTAGCAGTAGAAATGAGCACTTTGCCGGCTGATAAAAAGTTTATTAATAAGATTACCCGACTTTTCGAAAACCGTTTGAAAATGATCGACGCCAATTCTCTGGATTGGGCTTTGGGTGAATGGTTGGCGTATGCCACTTTATTGGTAGAAGGCAATAATGTGAGAATTTCCGGGGAAGATGTGGAAAGAGGAACATTCTCTCACCGTCATGCTGTTGTGAAAACGGAAGATACCGAGGAAGAATATATCCCATTAAGACATATTTCTGAGAGCCGTTTTGATGTTTACAATTCTCATCTTTCCGAATACGGAGTGTTAGGATTCGATTATGGTTATGCAATGGCTTCACCAAATACATTGACGATTTGGGAAGCGCAGTTTGGCGACTTTGTGAATGGCGCGCAAATTATTGTGGATCAGTATTTAGCGGCTGCAGAAGAAAAATGGAAAATCCAAAACGGATTGGTAATGCTTCTACCTCACGGTTTCGAAGGTCAAGGAGCAGAACATTCTTCTGCTAGGCTCGAAAGATTCTTGGGGCTTTGTGCAAATGAAAATATGACGGTGGCCAATGCGACTACACCTGCAAACTATTTCCATCTTCTTAGAAGACAAATGAAATGGAATTTCAGAAAACCTCTTGTCGTAATGTCACCAAAATCATTGCTAAGACATCCGCAAGTAGTTTCTCCTCTTGAAGATTTTGCCACTGGAAGCTTCCAACCAATTTTGGATGATGTTGCTGCAAATCCAGAAAAAATTGAAAAATTGGTGCTTTGTTCAGGTAAGATTTACTACGAACTTTTAGCTAAAAAAGAAGAATTAGCATGCGAAAACATCGCTTTGGTAAGATTGGAGCAATTATATCCGCTTCAGCAAGATAAAATAGAGGGAATTTTGAACAAATACAGCACCAGAAAACAATTACTTTGGGTACAAGAAGAACCTGAAAATATGGGTGCATGGAATTATATTTTACGTAATTTCAGAAAGTCTGATATTGATGTCATTGCGCCGGTAGCTAGTGGTTCACCAGCTCCGGGAAGTCATAAAATGTTTGAAAAAAATCAAAATAACGTAATTAATAGAGTTTTCGACCGAGACGATGCGCCTGCAAAAAGACCGGTTACCGCATAATTTCAATTTTAAATAATAAAAAAAAATATTCACGATGTCAATATTAGAAATGAAAGTCCCTTCTCCGGGAGAATCCATCACCGAAGTTGAAATCGCATCTTGGTTGGTAAAAGACGGCGATTATGTAGAAAAAGATCAACCAATTGCCGAAGTAGATTCCGATAAAGCAACACTTGAATTACCTGCTGAGCAAAGTGGAGTTATCACCTTAAAAGCTGAAGAAGGCGAGGTGGTACAAGTTGGTCAGGTTGTTTGTCTTATCGATATGGATGCTGCGAAACCAGCCGGTGAAGCTGCTCCGAAAGCTGAAAATGCTGAAGCTCCTCAAGCGGAACAAAAAGTGGTCGAAAAACCGGCAATCGTTCAAGAAGCTAAAAAAGAAGAAAAAACTGCTGCAACTTCTTACGCTACAGGAACTCCTTCGCCTGCTGCTAAGAAAATTCTTGACGAAAAAGGAATTCCAGCTGCACAAGTTTCAGGTACCGGAAAAGATGGAAGAATAACCAAAGATGATGCTCAAACTGCGCAAGTTGCGGCTATGGGAACTCCTTCTTCTACAGGTGGATCCAGAGGTTCTAATACTACTAAACTTTCAGTTCTTAGAAGAAAAATCGCTGCAAGATTGGTATCTGTGAAAAACGAAACTGCAATGTTGACTACGTTCAACGAAGTGGATATGTCTGAAATCTTCAGAATTAGAAAACAATATAAAGAAGAATTCGCTGCGAAACACGGCGTAGGACTAGGTTTCATGTCATTCTTTACCAAAGCAGTTACTCGTGCATTGCAATTGTATCCAGACGTAAATGCTTCAATTGATGGGGACTACAAAATAAACTACGATTTCTGTGATATTTCCGTTGCTGTTTCCGGACCAAAAGGTTTGATGGTTCCCGTTCTTAGAAACGCTGAGAACATGACTTTCAGAGGAGTGGAAGCCAATATAAAAGATCTTGCTGAAAAAGTAAGAAGCGGAAAAATTACAGTTGACGAAATGACCGGAGGAACTTTTACCGTTACGAATGGTGGAACTTTTGGTTCTATGATGTCAACTCCAATTATTAACCCACCACAATCCGCTATTTTAGGAATGCATAATATTTTACAAAGACCTATGGCGGTTGATGGACAAGTGGTAATTCGCCCAATGATGTATGTTGCACTTTCTTATGACCACAGAATTATCGACGGTAAAGAATCCGTAGGTTTCTTGGTGGCTGTAAAAGAAGCAATCGACAATCCGGTAGAATTCTTAATGAACGGAGATGAGAGAAAAGCTCTTGAACTTTAATTAATTCTAAAGTTTTCACAATCAATAATATCCCGTCAAAAATAGGCGGGATTTTTGTATTATTATTTTTACTAAAATTTTAAAGTTATGTTTTCTACGACTACTTTCGATATTAAGGTTTCCGTGAAACCAGAGTATGATTCAAGGAACAGTTTTCCGTCCGAAAACCGATTTGTTTTCCGCTACAATATTAAAATCGAAAATCTCAGCGAAAATCCTGTTATTTTATTGAAAAGAAGATGGCTGATTTATGATTTAGGTTTTGGCTTTACAGAAGTTGCAGGAGACGGTGTGATTGGGTTGACTCCCGAAATTTTACCCGGAGAGGAGTTTAGTTACTTCTCCAATGTCGTATTACGCTCTGGTGTAGGAAATATGACTGGACAATATTTTTGTATGAATCCTTTGACTGAAGAAAATTTGGAAATTAATATTCCGAAATTTGATTTGATGGCGGCAGTATTGAGCAACTAATAATGAAATTTAAAGAATTTTTAAATTCTTTTTTAAAACCTCTTTCACTTCATCATTTCTTGTAATCATTAAATTATTGAATGCCAAAAGCGAAATTTTCGCACAAACTTCCGCATCATCACCCGCACGATGGTGGTTAAACGATAGTTGATGCTGCTCTGCCAGACTTTTCAGACCGTATCGAGGTAAATTTTTCCAGGATTTTTTAGCAATTTGAATCGAACACAAATACTCCATCTTGGGTTTGAAAAATCCATAATATTCTAAACAACTTCTTAGGACACCTGCATCGAAAGCAGCATTGTGGGCGATTATCAGATTTCCGTACATCAATTCTTCCGCTTCATGCCAAATGTCCTCGAAGGTAGGAGCGTTTTGGACATCTTCGGGATGAATACCATGGACTTCAATGATTCTACGATTAAAGTAAGGAAAACTTGGTGGTTTGATCAGCCAAGTCTGTGTTTTCACAATTTCTCCATTTTCTACCACACAAATACCCATCTCACAAGCGGAATTTCGTTCGTGGGTTGCGGTTTCAAAATCCAATGCGCAAAAATCGAGCATCTTTTTGGTTTTAAATATTTAAATAAAATGTTTGAAGATCAACCATTTCGATTGGTAATAACGATCAATCTGAAATTTTTTCCTTCGCTTTATGTTTCCGGCTAGTTGTGAATAAAAACCGTAATGTGCTCTCATCACTGCCCAAAAATGAGCTGGGCCGTTCTTATAACCAAAATAAAAGCCGGCAAATCCGTCTAAACACAATCGCAAAAAAATCACCCAAATAAGTTTTGGAAAGGGCAAATTTTTGCTCAACATGGAAAGATTATTTCGAATGTTGAGATAGGTTTTTTGTGGATTTTCTTTATTTAAAGTTCCGCCACCCACGTGATAAACTTTGGATTTTCCTGTGTAAAAAATTTTCTTACCATCGTTTTTCAGACGCCAACAAAGATCGATTTCTTCCTGATGCGCAAAAAATCTTTCATCGAAACCATTTTCTGCCCAAAAATCTTTCGAACGAATAAACAAACAGCAACCTGAAGCCCAAAAAATCTCGGTTTCATCATCGTATTGACCTTTGTCTTCTTCAATTTCGTCAAAAATTCTTCCACGGCAATAAGGGTAACCAAGATTATCAATTAAGCCGCCACCAGCGCCGGCAAACTCAAAGAATTGCTTTCGATCATAGGCCAATATTTTTGGCTGAATGGCCGCAATGTTTCCATTTTTTTCGAATAATTCGAGAATGGGTTTTAGCCAGTTTTCAGTTACTTCAACATCGGAATTCAGAAGGCAATATATTTCTGCATCGATTTTTTTTAAGCCTTCATTATAACCGCCTGTAAATCCTGAATTGGAAGCGTTTTGTATAATGTGAACATCCGGAAAGTAAGATTGTATAAAATTTATAGAGTCGTCGGTAGATGCGTTGTCGATAACGTAAATATCGGCGTTTTGGGAATGTGTGATCACATTGGGAAGAAACTTTTCTAACCAATTTTTTCCGTTCCAATTAAGAATTGCTATGGCTACTTTCAAATCAATCAGGATTAAATTCGGGTTTCCATTACTTTTATCGCATTCTGATATTTCCACCTTCTGTGAGACCAAAGATAATTATCGGGCCTTTTATTAATCGTGGTTTCAAGCATTTTATGAAATTTTCTTACCACCTCATATTCCTGAAATTTTTCACCATCGGGGTAAATTCTGTGATAGTTTATTTGATAATATCCGCGTTTTACCTTTTTCATTTCGCAATAAACAAAGACCAAATCCATTCTTGTGGAAAGCTTGTCGTAGCCTACGAATGCCGGCGTTTTTTGGTGTAGAAAATCCAGTCCGTACGTAACTTCAGACGAATGTGGAGTTTGATCTGCAACAAACATGTACACCGAGTTTCCATCGTTGGTATTTTTAAAAATATGTCGAATGACTTCTTTGGCTTCTAAAGAGTGATTACCAAAACGGTTACGGATATCTTTCACTCGCTGCTCCCAAAAACTGCTCTGAACTCTTCGGTAAACGGGAAAACATTTTTCCTGAGGGATAATTGTTGCCAAGGCATTGAACCATTCCCAATTGAAAATATGTCCGGCTAGAAGAATGACATTTTTGTTTTCTTTTTTGGCCTCATGAAATACATCTTGATTTAGGTGCTGCACGCGAACCCGCAATTCATGGGAAGAAATGGTAAAAGATTTCAAAGTTTCGACAAGATAATCGCAGAAATTATGATAAAACTTCTTTCTAATAATTTTCAGTTCCGTGTCGCTTTTTTCAGGAAAAGAATTTTTCAGATTTTGCAAAACCACCTCTTTCCGATAACCTACCACAAAGTAAATGATCACAAAAAGAAAATCGGACAACCCATACAAAACCTTTAATGGTAATTTCGAAAAAAGGATAATTATTTTAAATAGAAAATTCATAAATAGTATGCAAATTTAGCAATTATAAAATTTATTGTTGGCGTTATTTTTGTTATTTTGTGGCATTAATTTAATTGAAAAATCAATGAGAAATAATAGAATAAAATTGATGCTGTTTTCGGCACTTTGTTTTGGAGGTGCAACCTTTGCACAAACCACTGACACCAACACCGAAAAAACGATCACAGTAGCGGAAGTTGCAACAAAAGAAGACAGCGCAGCGATATTGGCTGAAAATAAAAAACGAGCAGCAGAAGAGAAAGCAAAACTTCCGAAGCCGTATGACGCAACTGAAAATGCAGAAGCTAAAATTGCTGAATTGGTAAAAAAAGCAAAAGCTGAAAATAAAAATATCATTTTACAAGCCGGAGGAAACTGGTGTATTTGGTGTTTAAGGTTCAATAATTTCGTGCAAACAACTCCGGAACTGAAAGAAATTGTGGATGCAAATTACCTTTATTACCACTTGAATTATTCGCCGGAGAACAAAAACGAGAAAGTTTTTGCGAAATATGATAATCCGGGAGCGAAATTCGGTTATCCGGTTTTCATCGTTTTGGACCAAAATGGAAAAATGATTCATACCCAAGATAGCGCGGTTTTGGAAGAGGGAAAAGGTTATAGCAAAGAAAAAGTGAAAGACTTCTTCGAGAAGTGGGCTCCAAAATCATAAAACAGAAAAGTTCCGGAAATTTCCGGAACTTTTTTATAATAGTTTCTTAATCCATTTCATTTTTTTCTCGGTATAAGGCGGATATTTCAAATCGGGTTCGCCCCAAGTTACGCGCTCCAGAACGGCTTTTTGGTGGGAAAATGTTTCAAAACCAAATTTCCCGTGGTAGTTTCCAATTCCGGAATTTCCAACGCCTCCGAATGGTAAATTTTCATTGCTCAAATGCATCACCACATCGTTAATACATCCACCACCAAAGGAAATTTTCGAAGTGAAACTCTCTTTTTCTTCTGAATTATTGGTGAAAAGATAAGCTGCCAAAGGTTTTTCTTTTTCTGAAATTTTAAGTAAAGCTTCATTAAAATTATTGAAAGTGAGAACCGGCAAAATCGGACCAAAAATTTCTTCCTGCATTACAGCGTCCTCCCAGCTGATTTCGTGCATAATCGTAGGTTCGATGTGAAGTTTTTGAGAATCGTGGATTCCACCGAAATAGATCTTATCTTTTTCAATATAATTTACCAATCTGTCGAAATTTCTTCTGTTGATTATTTTTGTATAATGTTCCGAATCCGGTTGGTAATTGAATTTTTGAATATAAGATTTTAAGGTGTCCAGAAAACTGTCTTTCACTTTCTCATCCACCAAAATATAATCCGGAGCCACACAAGTTTGTCCGGCGTTAAGGAATTTTCCCCAAACTATTCTTTTTGCTGCGACCTCAAAATCAGCATTCGCAGTTACAATAGCTGGACTTTTTCCACCCAATTCCAAAGTTACCGGTGTTAAATTTTTCGCAGCAGCTTCATATACGATTTGCCCAACCTTCGTGCTTCCGGTAAAAAATATTTTGTCGAATTTCAGTTTTAGGATTTCCGTAATTTCTTCCACACCGCCTTCTGCCACGAAAATATAATCATTAGGAAAATTTTCATTGATGATTTTTGCCATTGCTTTCATCGTGTTTTCAGCAACTTCGCTGGGTTTTACTATACAGGTGTTTCCTGCTGCCATAGAAGTAACCAGAGGAGAGAGCGAAAGTTGGTACGGATAATTCCACGCACCGATCACCAAGGTACAACCGAGTGGTTCGCTGTGGATTTTACTCGTTCCCAGTTGATTCGCAAGGTTGGTTTTTACTTTTTTGGGTTTCGATAGCGAATTGAGGTTTTTCAGGTAAAAATCGATGTCTTTTAAAATGAAAGAAATTTCCGTCGTATAAGTATCAAATCTAGATTTTCCGAAATCT
This sequence comes from Chryseobacterium senegalense, assembly GCA_001403755.1. GTDB lineage: Bacteria > Bacteroidota > Bacteroidia > Flavobacteriales > Weeksellaceae > Kaistella > Kaistella senegalense. The sequence continues at coordinate 771,295 of CYUH01000015.1, forward strand.
TTGTAAATGGCCGCATAAAGCAATTCTTCATTTTTGATGATCAAATCTCGCAGTTTTTCAAGATACATTTTTCTGAACTTGATGCTTTTGGTTTTCTGGCTGTTAAAAAATGTACGCTGATCTGCTAATATCTTTTCAAAATTCATTACATTTATTTTATATTTCAAACAAATTTACTCCAAATTAAATAGATAAAGACAAAATGGATTTCAGAAATAAAAAAATTCTTATTACCGGCGGATGTTCCGGAATTGGTAAGATCATGGCAAGAATATCTCTGGAAAGAGGCGTCGAAAAACTGGTAATTTGGGATGTTAATGAAGAAGCTTTGGTGAAAACTAAGCAAGAGTTTTCAGGGATTGGTGGTGAAATTTTCACTTACAAAGTAGATGTTTTTAATTTGAATGAAATTAAAATTAATGCCCAAAAAGTACGTACAGAAGTTGGTAAAATTGATGTATTGATCAATAATGCCGGAATTGTGGTTGGAAAATATTTTCATGAACACACGCACGAACAAATCGAAAAAAGCATGAACATCAATTCCAATTCTTTTATGCATATCGGATTGGAATTTTTGCCCGGAATGATGGCGGATAATTCAGGAGCCATTTGCAATATTGCTTCTTCTGCCGGATTGATTTCGAATCCGAAAATGTCGGTTTATGCCGCTTCAAAATGGGCAGTTGTCGGTTGGAGCGACAGTTTACGACTCGAAATGGGGCAACTCGGAAAGAATATTTCTGTCACCACGATCATGCCTTTTTACATCAATACCGGAATGTTTGATGGAGTAAAATCGAAACTGCTTCCTATTCTCGAACCTGAAAAAACTTCAGAAAGAATCATTAAAGCAATTGAAAACGAAACCAAAATGCTCGCAATGCCGATGCCGTATTGGTTCATTCGACTTTCTCAAGGAATATTGCCACTGCCAATATTCGATTGGGTGATGAAAAATGTTTTCGGAGTTTACGATACTATGAAAGATTTCAGAGGCAGAAAATAACCCACAGGATTTGTTGATTTTAGCATTAAAAAATACAAATGCAAGTCCTCACATTCTTATAATTTTCTTAAATTTGTGCATCTAAAAAAGTAAAAAGAAAGAATGAATTCCTACAAAAATCCTCTTGAAGAACGCTATTCAAGTGAGGAAATGCTCTATAATTTTTCGCCGAACAACAAGTTCAGAAACTGGCGAAAATTGTGGATCGCCCTTGCCGAAATCGAAAAAGATCTTGGTTTGGATATTTCCGACGAACAAATCGCACAACTCAAAGAAAACGCAGAAAACATTGATTATGTGAAAGCTGCAGAATACGAAAAAAAATTCCGACACGACGTGATGGCTCATGTGCACACGTACGGCGATGCGGCTCCTTCTGCAAAAGGAATTATCCATTTGGGCGCGACTTCCGCTTTTGTAGGCGATAACACCGATTTAATTCAAATGCGCGACGGATTGTTGCTTTTGAGAAAACAATTGGTGAATGTCATTAAAAATCTTTCCGATTTCGCTTTAAAATACAAAGATTTACCAACACTCGGTTTTACACACTATCAGCCAGCGCAATTGACGACTGTGGGGAAACGTGCTACACTTTGGTTGCAATCTTTAATTTTGGATTTTGAGGAACTTGAATTTTTCCTTGAAACCTTAAGATTCCGCGGTGTAAAAGGAACTACCGGAACTGCAGCAAGCTTTTTGGAGCTTTTCAACGGCGATTATTCCAAAGTAAAACATTTGGACAAAGAACTTTCAAAACGTTTCGGTTTTGATAAAGTTTTTGGTGTTTCCGGACAAACATACGACCGAAAAATTGATGCGAAAGTTTTGGCTTTATTGTCGAATATTGCTCAATCTGCACATAAATTCACTAATGATTTACGACTATTGCAGAATTTAAAGGAAATTGAAGAACCTTTCGAGAAAAACCAAATCGGTTCCTCAGCGATGGCGTACAAAAGAAATCCAATGCGTTCCGAAAGAATCGGCTCGTTAGCGAAATTCGTGATGTCGCTTTCTTCGAGTTCCGCAATGGTGGCGGCAACGCAATGGTTTGAAAGAACTTTGGACGATTCTGCCAATAAAAGACTCGCAATTCCTCAGTCTTTTCTTGCGGTGGACGCTATTTTGTTGATTTGGAACAATATTATGAACGGAATAGTGGTTTACGAAAACCGAATCAAAAAACATATCATGGACGAACTTCCTTTCATGGCGACAGAATATATCATTATGGAGGAAGTAAAAGCTGGAGGCGATCGTCAGGAAATCCACGAAACCATCCGCGTGCACTCCATGGAAGCTTCTAAAAAAGTAAAAATCGAAGGCAAAGAAAACGATCTGATCGAAAGGATTTTGAACGATGACTCCCTGAAAATGGATAAATCCAAATTTATGGAAATGCTCGACCCGAAAAATTTCATCGGATTCGCACCGATTCAAACCGAGGAGTTTGTCCAGAATGAAGCACAACCTATCCTTGATAAATATTCCGATTTAATTGGCTTAGAAGCTGACCTTAAAGTATAAAGTGATGCAGGCAATTTTGTCTGCAATTTTTTTTGTAAAAATGAAAAATCATCTACCAAATCTATATGTATTTTCAGCTGCACTAATCCTAATTATCAGCTTGGGATTAGTTGGTTTGGCAAGTAGTGAATTTTATAATGTTGCAGTTCTGCAAGAAACTGACTCTTATCCTTTTGGGTCGGAAGGGCCAGTAGCAGGAGATTGGAAATATCAGAGCAAAGAAAATTATATAATCTTTTTTATAATAAGTGCGGTCTTGTATTCTGCTAATGCTTTACTTTTGACAGTAGCATTATTTAGAAAAGATGCAACGCTTATAAAATGGTCAATAAGCTTATTCGCATTAATTATTTTGGTTTTGTTTATGCTGCAGGGGAATTATTATAATCTCTGGTAGGTTTATATTAAATTATTAATAGAAACGGGCTTTAGCCCGTTTATTATAGGAAAATCATCTGGCTTTAGCCAAAAATTATAACTCTAAATCTGACATCTAATGTCTAATAAAAAAAGAATATTCGTAGAAAAACGTGGAATTTTCGATGTGGAAAGTCCTAAGATTTTCAGTGAAGTAAAAACCATCGTTCCTCATATTCAGGATGTGAAAGTTTATAACATTTATGATTTGTTCGGGATCGAAGAAAACGATCTTAACAAAGTAATTTTCAATACTTTTGTAGATCCGGTCGTTGATATTCTTCACACCGAAAACCCGGCTAAAAACCTTCATTTTGCTACGGAATTTCTACCTGGCCAATACGATCAGAGAGCAGATTCTGCGCAGCAATGTATCGCTCTACTCACAGAAAATGAAAACTCAAAAGTGAGAAGCGGAAAGTTGATCGAACTTTTTGGCGTTACAGAAAATGAAATCGAAAAAATAAAAAATCATTTAATTAACAAAGTCGAAAGTCAGGAAAAAGATTTGTCCAAGCTTGAAATCCCATCGGAAGAAACCCCAGATCCGGTTATGATCCATGAGGGTTTTATTGATTTTTCTACGGAAGAACTTAATGAGTTTTATCACCAACATGGTTTTGCGTTGGGATTCGATGATTTAGAATTTATTCAGAATTATTTTAAATCTGAAAACCGAAATCCATCGGAAACCGAACTCAAAGTGCTCGATACCTATTGGAGCGATCATTGTCGACATACCACTTTCGAAACAGCATTAACTGATATTCAGTTTAATGATTCTTTTAAAGATACTTTAGAAAGAATTTTTAATGATTATTTAGAGAAAAGAAAATTTCTCGGAAGAGAAGCAAAACCGATTTCTTTGATGGATTTGGCTACAGTTTGTGCAAGATATTTCCACAAAACCGGTAAGCTGGAAAACCTCGTTGTTTCCGATGAAATCAATGCGTGTACCATAGAAATTGAAGCCGAATTTGATGGCAAAAAAGAACCTTGGTACCTTTTATTTAAAAACGAAACCCACAATCATCCGACAGAAATTGAACCTTTTGGTGGTGCTTCCACGTGCTTGGGTGGCGCAATTCGCGATCCATTGTCCGGAAGAGCGTTTGTTTATCAGGCGATGCGACTTTCCGGAGCTGCAGATGTTTTGGAACCGATTTCTGAAACTTTACCGGGAAAACTTCCGCAAAGAACGATTACGAAACAAGCCGCAAATGGCTATTCTTCCTACGGAAACCAGATTGGTTTGGCGACCACTTTGGTGAATGAAATTTACCACGATGGCTACAAAGCAAAACGCATGGAAGTTGGATTCGTAGTCGGAGCGGTGAAAAAAGATTGGGTAAGACGCGAAAAACCACAACCTGGAGATTTGGTGATTTTGCTCGGTGGAGCAACCGGTCGCGACGGAGTTGGAGGCGCAACAGGAAGTTCAAAAGAACAGGATGAAACCTCTATCCATACACTTTCCACGGAAGTTCAGAAGGGAAATGCGGTGGAAGAACGTAAAATTCAGCGTTTATTCAGAAATCCTGAAGTCACTACTTTAATTAAAAAATCAAACGATTTTGGAGCCGGTGGCGTTTCTGTCGCTATTGGCGAGATTGCTGATTCGTTGGAAATTAACCTTGATATTTTGCCTTTGAAATATGAAGGCTTAAACGGAACCGAACTCGCTATTTCCGAATCTCAGGAAAGAATGGCGGTGGTGATTGAAGCGAATCATAAAGAAAAATTCATCAAATTCTGCGAAAAGGAAAATATCAAAGCTGTAGAAGTGGCGAAAGTAACCGATTCCGGAAGAATGCAGATGTTTTGGCAAGGCAATAAAATTGTGGATTTAAGCCGCGAATTTTTAGATACCAACGGTTGTGCGAAATCTCAATGTGCGGAAATTTCACATTTGCAAAAAGTTGATAATCAAAATATCAAATTTTCTGAGGAGAATTTCTTGAAAGCAATTTCTAGTAAAAATAATGCTTCGCAGAAAGGTTTGGCAGAAATGTTTGACGCATCCGTTGGTGGAACTTCCGTTGCGATGCCTTTCGGAGGGAAATATCAAGAGACTGAAATGGAAGGAAGTGTCCAGACGCTTCCGGTTTTAAACGCGGAAAATATCGAAACTGTTTCTTTGGCAAGTTGGGGTTTTGATGCGGAAATTTCTTCGCAAAACTCGATGATTGGAGCTGCAAATGCGGTGGTCGAAAGCGTTGCCAAAATCGTGGCAATGGGAGGAAAATATCAAAATATCCGTTTGAGTTTCCAGGAGTATTTCGAAAAATTGGGAAATAAACCCGAAAAATGGGGAAAACCTTTGGCTTCCTTGCTGGGAGCTTACGATGCACAAATGAATTTGGAACTCGCTGCAATTGGCGGAAAAGATTCGATGAGTGGAAGTTACCAGGATATCAATGTACCACCAACTCTGATTTCTTTTGCTTGTGCAAATGGCGAAAAGAAAAATATCATTTCTCCGGAACTGAAAAAAGCGGGAAACAAATTGTATTTTTTCCAACATATTCCTCAGGAAAACGGTTTGCCGGATTATGAAAATTTGAAGAAAGTTTTCGATTATATTCATCAAAATATTCAGTCGGGAAATATTGTTTCTGTTAAAACTGTGAAAGATGGAGGTGTAGCAGTGGCCTTAGCAAAAATGTGTTTTGGAAATCAATTAGGAGCTGCAATTTCTTTGGAAGAAGATTTACTTTTAAATAAAAATATTGGAAGTTTAATTATTGAAACTACCTCAGATTTGGAAAATGGTTTATTTCAATTGATTGGTGAGGTTAAAACTGATAAATGTTTAATAATTAATGATTTAAAAATTTCGATCTCAAGTTTATTTGAGGCTTGGAAAGGAACTTTTGAAGAACTATTTCCGACGGTAGAGAAAGAAAAAATTGTGGTCGAATTGGACGAAAAATTGAATGCTACAAAAGCAGAAACCATAATAATTCGAAAACACGGAAGTGCAAAACCTCGTGTTTTTGCACCTATTTTTCCGGGAACCAATTGTGAATATGAAACTCAAAATGCCTTCCGAAAAGAAGGAGCAGAAGTTTCAAGTTTGCCGTTGATCAATTTGAATCATCAGCTTATTAACGAAAGTTTGGATGCGTGGATTTCGCAAATCAAACAGTCTCAAATTTTGGTGTTTTCTGGAGGTTTCTCTGCAGGTGATGAGCCGGATGGTTCTGCAAAATTCATTGTCAATGTTTTGAAAAACGAGAAAATGAAAAATGCTGTTCACGAATTATTAAACCGCGATGGAATGATTCTCGGTATTTGCAACGGGTTCCAGGCATTGGTAAAATCCGGACTTTTGCCTTATGGTGAAATTCGTGATTTAGATGAAATTTCACCTACTTTGGCGCACAATGCGATCGGAAGACATATTTCTCAGATGGTTGATGTGAAAGTTGTCAGTGATCAGTCGCCGTGGTTAAAAGGAATGAAAGATCAAGTTTTTACCATTCCGATCTCTCATGGGGAAGGAAGATTTATGGCCTCTGAAGAAGTTATTAAAGAATTATATGAGAACGGACAAATTGCGACGCAATACATTGATTTTGAAGGGAATATTGCACACGGAATGCCTTTTAATCCAAATAATTCTTTGTTCGGGATTGAAGGTATTGCAAGTAAATCCGGAAAAATTTTTGGTAGAATGGGGCATCCGGAAAGATTTTCGGAAGGTTTGTTGAAGAATATTCCGACCGCCAATTATCATAATATTTTCAAAAACGGTGTGGAGTACTTCAAGTAATCAGTGTTTTGATGATTTATAATGATTTTAAAAATTAAAAATAAATTATAAGTAAATTTCCTTATAAAATAAATTTATTAGCGATTTAGCTTATATTTATGTTTTATAAGGGTAATTGCTTATATTTGTGAAATGATTGCTATTGTTACCGGAGATATTATCAATTCTCAAAATACCGATTCCGAATTGTGGCTTCCTAAGTTGAAAAATTTATTAGGAAGTTGGTCTGCAACTCCCGAAAACTGGGAAGTATATCGTGGTGACGAATTTCAGGTAAAATGCACTGTAGATGAGGTTTTTTCAAAAGCAATGATGATTAAATCACTAATCAAAACTTTTGAGAATCTGGACGTAAGATTAGCAATCGGAATCGGAAACGAAGTTTTTCTGTCTGAAAAAATTACCGAATCCAACGGCTCTGCCTACGTAAATTCTGGGCGACTTTTAAATGACATAACTACCGAAGGACGCACCTTGGCAATAAATACCGATAATGATAAAGTGAACCGCGATTTAAATATTCTTTTTAAATGGACCTCGATAGATTTCGACAGTTGGTCCATTGCCACAGCGGAAATTATTCACCGCTTGCTGATCAATCCGGAGCTTACGCAAGAAGAATTAGCAAAGGAATTGAATATTACTCAATCATCAGTAAGTCAGAGAATTAAACGATCTCATTTCGATTTGATTCAGGAAACCGATTTGTTTTTCAGAAAAAAAATAGCAGAACTCTAATGATTTTTATTCCTCTCATATTGGCACATTTGTTAGGAGATTTTCTTCTGCAGCCCAATTCGTGGGTTGCTGATAAAGAGCGGAAAAAAGCCGGAAGCGTTTATTTGTATTTGCATATTTTGCTTCACACGGTTTTGGCTTTTGTTTTTTTATGGAATATCGAACTTTGGTGGATCGCTGCAACCATCGGCTTTTCGCATTTTTTGATCGATTGGGCAAAACTCAGTTTTCAAAATGCAAAAACCAAACGAACCTGGTTTTTTGTGGATCAATTGCTTCATGTTTTAGTTATTGCAGCGCTATCGATGCTGTATTTTCCATATTTCATGTGGAACGATTTCTTTAATTCTGAATCTTTAAAACTCATCACGGCCGTGGTTTTTTTAACGTTTCCGTCTTCTATTTTTATCAAAACATTAATCTCGATTTGGACTCCAGTTACCGTAGAACACAGCAAATTACAAACGGAATCCTTAGTGAATGCAGGGAAATACATCGGAATCCTCGAAAGACTTTTGGTTTTTGTATTCATTCTTGTCGACCATTGGGAAGGCGTGGGTTTTATGATTGCCGCAAAATCGGTTTTCAGATTTAGTGATTTGGCAGAAGCAAAGCAAAGAAAACTGACCGAATACGTATTGATAGGAACTTTACTAAGTTTCGGAATCGCTGTATTGACAGGGATTTTAGTTAGAATTTAAATTAAAAAAAAACAGTTGAAATAATCAAATAAAAAATAAAAATGACAAAAGGAGCACTGCTTTATGAAGGAAAAGCAAAACAAGTTTTCGAAACCGATCAGCCAAATGAAGTGATTGTTCGTTTCAAGGATGATGCGACCGCTTTTAACGCACAAAAAAGAGGAAGTGTAGATTTGAAAGGCGAGATGAATAACGCCATCACCACCTTGATTTTCGAATATTTGAATGAGAAAGGAATTCCGACACACTTTATAAAAAAAATCGATGAAAGAGAGCAGTTGGTTAAGAAAGTGAACATTATTCCCTTAGAAATGGTGGTAAGAAATTATTCTGCCGGAAGTATGGCGCAAAGATTAGGGGTGGAAGAAGGCATAAAATCACCAGTCACCATTTTCGATATTTGCTATAAAAAAGATGAGTTGGGAGATCCGCTTATCAATGATCATCATGCAGTTTTCTTGGGGGCAGCAACCTACGAAGAACTCGATGAAATGTATGAACTTACTTCAGATATCAACGAGATTTTGATCGATCTTTTCGATAAAATGAATATTATTCTGGTAGATTTTAAAATCGAATTGGGCAAAACGGCAGACGGAAAAATTGTTCTTGCCGACGAAATTTCACCCGATACTTGCAGACTTTGGGATAAAGATACGATGAAAAAATTGGATAAAGACCGTTTCAGAAGAGATTTGGGCGAGGTGACAGAAGCTTACGTTGAGATCTACGAACGATTGAAAAAGGTACTGAACAAATAATTTTTTTGGAGAAAAGTAAAAAATGAAAGATTTACCACAACATAAAGTAAATTATTTAAACCAGTTCAAAGAAAGAACATACGGAAGAAATTTGCTGAAATCAGAAGACCTTTTTGATGCACCTTCTGAAGAATGCGGAATTTTCGGACTGTACTCCGATAAGGATTTAGATACCTTTTCACTTTCGCAGTTCGGCCTTTTTGCATTGCAGCATCGCGGTCAGGAAGCTTGCGGTATTTCGGTAATGAAAAATGGAAAAATTTTCAATATCAAAGATGAAGGCCTCGTGCTCGATGTGTACAAGAACATTCGCGAACCTGAAACTTTCATGGGAAATTCCGCAATTGGACATACAAGATATACTACAGCGGGCGACAAAAAAAAGTATAATTTTCAACCCTTCTTTGCGAAAAACGAATACGACCAAATTATCCTTTCGATCGCTCATAATGGTAATTTGACCAACGCTGAGGAACTCAAAAAAGAACTCGAAGCAGAAGGAGTTGTTTTCAAGGCAACTTCCGATTCTGAAGTTATTTTAAGATTGATTCAGAAAAACTTGGATCTCGGTTTGCGAGGAGCCATCAAAGCCACAATGGAAAAGATTGAAGGCGCTTATTCGGTTGTAGGAATGACTCGAAATAAATTCTTTGCATTCCGCGATTTCCACGGGATTCGCCCTTTGGTTTTGGGAGCGATTGATGAGAAAACCTTTGTTGCAGCTTCGGAATCTGTCGCATTAGACGCGGTGGGTGCGCAATATGTTCGTGATATTTTACCCGGCGAAATCGTTTATACCAGTGAAAATGAAAAAGGTTTAAAATCTTTCTTGGTTAAAGAAAACTGCGAGAAAAGAATCTGTGCTTTCGAATATATTTATTTTGCAAGACCGGATTCTGTGCTGGAAAATATTAATGTTCATGAAATTCGCGAAAAATCCGGGATGAAAATCTGGGAACAGGCTCCTGTGGAAGCTGATATTGTGATCGGTGTTCCCGATTCCGGAGTTCCGGCAGCGATTGGTTTTTCCATTGCTTCGGGTATTCCTTTTCGTCCGGTTTTGATTAAAAATCGGTATATCGGAAGAAGTTTCATCGTTCCAACCCAGGAAATGCGGGAAAGAATTGTGAACTTAAAACTCAACCCAATTCTTTCAGAAATCAAAGGAAAAAGGGTAGTGATCATCGACGATTCTATTGTTCGTGGAACCACTTCAAAGCGTTTGGTGAAAATTTTGAAAGATGCTGGAGTAAAGGAAATCCATTTCCGCAGCGTTTCACCACCGATTATTGCACCGTGTTATTTGGGTATCGATACGCCTTCGAAAGACGACTTAATTTCTGCCAATATGTCGGTAGAGGAGTTGCGGGATTATTTGGGTGTTGATTCGTTGGAGTTTTTGAGTATGGATAACCTCCGCGTCATTTTAGGAAGTTCCAACCATTGCTTCGGGTGTTTTACGGAAGAATATCCGGTTCCGGCGGGTCCTAACCCAGATTATACTGATGAATAAAAAAAAGGTTGGGAAATTTCCCAACCTTTTCTATATAAATTGTGTTTTTGATATGAAGTGTGCTATTACTTACTGAATTTGTAAGCTAAACCAACTTGGAATACATTGTTTTTAACTGAATCACCTGGGTTATCTTTGATAATGTCTGATAATCCTGCAGTATATCTAGCAGTTAAACCTAAATTAGGTGTGAAATAATATCCAGCTCCTAAACCAATTCCAAAATCAAAAGTGTTGAAATTGTCTTTGTCCAAAGCAACGATAGTAGCATTGTCTGTACTTCCGTTAGTAGAGTTTTTGAATTTGTCTTTAGCACTTACTAAGAAACCAAACTGTGGTCCTGCTTCAAGGTAGAATCCTGGAGTTGCATTGTACTGGAACATTACCGGTACTGAAATGTAACCTAAGTTTCTAGAGTAATCTGCAGAGTAAGTATTCCCTAAAATTTCTGTACTTCTTGTCACTTTTGAACCAAGGTCATTATATAATACCTCTGGCTGAATGCTGAAGTTCTCTGCTAAAGGAGCATTCATAAATACACCGGCGTTAAATCCAATTTTAGATTCTTGGTCGCTTAATGTTGCATCATCCGAAAGTGAAGAAACATTCATACCACCTTTAACACCAAATTGCTGTGCGAATGTTAATGAACTCATTGCGATTGCTGCACCTAAAAATAACTTTTTCATAATTTTTAAATTTTAATTAATTTCTTTTAAAACTTGATAATCGTTTCTTTTAAAGTAGGTAAGCGGATTAATTTTTCCGGCTTACTTTCAGAAACGCTTCTCAAATCTCACGTTTTTAAATTTGTTTTACGAGAGGGATGTTTCAAATGCTGTGCCAAAAAACACCAGTTTTACAAAAAATTAAACAGTAGTTTAATTATGGTTTTGTTTAAAATACTGATAATCAATATTATAAATTAGTCATTTTTAAATATTTAAAGTTTTAAATATATTTTAACATTATGTACAAAATAATATTTTTTTCCACTTTTTACGCCAAACTTTGATAAAAACGCAATGCTGCGATGATGTTTTCTTCCGAAACTGCACAATCGAATTGGCAATTTCCAATTTTGTCAATTAATGAAAAACTTATTTTTCCGTCGGAATTTTTCTTATCGTTTTTCATTAAAGCCAGCAATTGCTCGGTCGAGAAAGCATTGATGGGGATATAAGGATAAAATTTTCGGATTTTTTTTATGATTTCTTCTTCAGTTTCCGCGTTGATAATGTTTTCCAGAAAAGAAAGATGTGTCTCGCAAATCATTCCTAGCGCAACGGCTTCGCCGTGAGGAATCAGCTGATTGCTTTGCAAAAATAAGCTTTCCACAGCGTGACCAATCGTGTGTCCGAAGTTTAATGTTTTGCGGATATTTTGTTCTTTGAAATCGATTTCGACCACTTTTTGCTTAATCTTCATCGAGGTTTCAATGAAAGGATAAATGCTCTCCGGATCTAAACTTTCAATGGAACTAAGGTCTTTCCAATGTTTTTCATCAGCGATTAAACCGTGTTTCAACATCTCGGCAAATCCACTTCTTAGTTCCACGAAGGGCAACGTTTGCAGGAATTCCGGATAGACAAAAATTTGTAGTGGTTCGGCAAAAGTTCCTACAATATTTTTCAAAAACTGATGATCAATACCTGTTTTGCCACCGATGGAAGCGTCGCACATTCCCAAAAGCGTAGTGGGTAAATTGATAAACGGGATTCCACGTTTGTAAGTGGAAGCAACGAATCCACCCAAATCGGTAATGACTCCGCCCCCAAGATTCAACAGTAATGATTTCCTATCGGCTTCAAATTCGGAGAGGATTTCCCAGAGTTGTGTCGCCGTCTCGATGGTTTTCAGTTCTTCGCCTGCTTCAATTTCGATGATTTCAAAAGGGATTTCGGTTTCTAAATTTCCCAAAACTGTTGGAAGGCAATATTCATGAGTGTTTTCATCAACGAGAATGAAAAGTTTCGATGGGCTTAAGGTCTTTAAAAATTGATTAAGTTGAGAGAAATTCTGGTCTAAAACGGAAATCATATCGAGTAAAATTTTACGCAAAATTAAACTTTAAATTCGTTTTATCAATTCATATAGTATTATTAAATTTGCGCGTATTAAAAAGTATCAATGAGTATTTTCAACAACACAGCCTTGGCATTTGCTGACAAATCAGATTATCAGTTAAAAAAAGCTTACTGGATGTTCAAATTAATCGAGCAACCGGCTTTAACCAAAATAGGAACCAGAATTTTAAATTTTACGGTTCACAACAATTTTCCTCTTGCCGGTGATTTAGTAAAAGCTACGTTGTTTGAGCAATTTTGCGGTGGCGAAACTCGGGAAGAGAGCATGAAGCCCGTGATCAGAATGTTCAAACGTGGCGTGGGAAGTATTTTCGATTATTCCATTGAAGGAAAAGAAGAGGAAGAAACATTTGATGCGGTTTGCCAGGAAATTAAAGATATCGTACGTTTTTCCGTTGGAAATCCTGCGATTCCGTTTATTGTTTTTAAGCCCACTGCTTTTGGAAGAATTGATATTTACGAAGCTGTCGGAAAGGGAACTGAATTGACAGAAAGCCAAAAACAAGAATGGGCGCGTGTTGTAAAAAGATTTGATGAAGTATGTCAACTTTGCCACGAAAACAACAAAAAAGTGATGGTGGATGCTGAAGAATCTTGGATGCAAGACGCAGCAGATCATTTGGTGGAAGATATGATGGAAAAATACAACCGTGAAAAACCCATCGTTTGGAATACCATTCAAATGTACCGAACCGGACGCATCGAATATATGCAGGAAAACCTTGAGCGTGCGAAAGAAAAAGGATACTTTATAGGTTATAAGATTGTTCGTGGTGCTTACATGGAAAAGGAAAGAGAAAGAGCAGCCGAGAAAAACTATCCGGATCCAATCCAACCGAATAAGGAAGCTTCAGACAAGAATTACAATGCAGCAATTGATTTCGTGATGCAAAATATAGATCGTGTTTCAGGATTTTTCGGAACGCATAACGAAATCTCCACCGAATTGGTGATGAATAAAATGCAGGCAAAACATTTAGATAATAGTTCCGAAAGTATTTATTTTGGACAACTTTATGGCATGAGCGACAATATCACGTACACGCTTGCCGACCAAAAATACAATGTGGCGAAATATTTACCTTATGGTCCGGTGAAAGATGTGGTGCCTTACCTCACGCGACGCGCCGAAGAAAATACTTCTGTAGCAGGACAAACCGGCCGCGAATTGTCTTTAATTAGCAAAGAATTGAAAAGAAGAAAAGGAAATTAATCTTTTTTCTTACAATTTTAAATAGATCGGAGTTGGATTTTTTTCCAACTCTTTTTCATTAAATTTGTCTTTCGAAGCTGTGTGCATTTTCAAAAAATCTATTGAATTGACTTTTGCCCAAATTATTTTACCGCTCAATCTTGCAGGGACTTTTACATATAAAGTTCCCGATGATTTGGTTGAAATCTTACAACCGGGGATGCGCGTTTTGGTTTCATTTCGTGGCAAAAAAATTTATACAGGAATCGTCACGGAAATCCACCGTCGCAAACCCGAAAATTTCGTACCTAAGGAAATCCTGAATATTCTAGATGATTCTCCAATTCTTCCGGAAGAGCAAATTGCTTTCTGGCAATGGATTTCGGAATATTATCTCTGCAATTTGGGTGAGATTTATAGATATGCTTTTCCTTCATCATTAAAGTTGGAGAGCGAAACTTATCTAAAATTAAAGCCCAATATCACGGTAGATTTTCAGAATTTGGATGTGAATGAAATGTATCTTATTCAAGCTTTGGAAGTTCGGCAATTGATCAATTTAACGGAGATTGAAGCATTTATTCCGAAAAAAGAAATCGTGAAAACCATCAATGCTTTGATCGATATGCAGTATATTGAAATTGATGAAAAAATTGCGGAGAAATATCGGGCGAAAGAAGTTGCTTACTTAAAAATCAATGAAGCAGAAGTTGCAAAGCGGAAAATTCCGGAAATTCTCTTGGAACTGAAACGTTCGCCGAAGCAACAGGAATTATTTCTTTACCTGCTTGAAAAACATACCGAAAATCCCGAAAAAGATTTAAAAAAATCTGAAGTTTTCGAAGAAGGAAATTTTTCGCAGCCACAATTGAAATCTTTGGTCGAGAAGAATTTGGTTCAGGAATATTATCTTCAAAAAGATCGTTTGGAAGCGTATGATGGCGAAATAGAAAATATTGAAGAGCTCACGGAAATCCAGATGCAATCGAAAAAAGAGATTGATGAAGCTTTCGAAATTGGAAAAAATGTTTTGCTCCACGGCGTAACTTCTTCCGGGAAGACGCACATTTATCTAGAGAAAATTGCAGAAACAGTTTCTGAAGGCAAAAACGTCCTTTTGTTGCTTCCGGAAATCTCACTTACTAAGCAAATTGTACAGCGTTTAGAAAAAAAATACGGCAAAGAACTCGGTTTTTATCACCAAAAACTAACGGATTTTGAGAAGGTTGAAGTATGGCGTAAAATAAAGAATAATCAACTGAAAATACTTATCGGAACTAGGAATTCGTTGTTTCTTCCGTTTTCGAATTTAGGCTTGGTTGTGGTTGATGAAGAGCACGATTCTGCGTACAAACCAAGAGAAGTTTCCCCTTTTTTTAATGCTAAAGATGCGGCCCAAGTTTTGGCAAAATTCTATCATGCTCCCGTGATCTTGGGTTCTGCAACTCCTTCGGTGGAATCTTACTATTTGGCCAAAACCGAAAAATTGAAATATGTTTTTCTATCCGAACGTTTCGGAAAGGTAAAGCTACCTGAATTTGAATTGATTAATTTCAAAGAAGCGCAGGATTCCAAAAAAGTTATTGGGAATTTTTCTCTACAATTAATCAGCGAAATAAAAACTGAACTGGAACGGAAAAAACAGACCATGATTCTCCACAACCGTCGCGGTTATGCCAATGTGATTGAGTGCGAAACCTGTGGCTATGTGAATTATTGCTCGAATTGTGATGTGGTGATGACGTATCACAAGTTTGCGAATGAGATGAAATGCCACTATTGCGGGCAAAAATCGGCTAAACCGAAAGTATGTCCGAAATGCCATTCCGAAAATTTGAATGAACGTGGAGTGGGTGTGGAACAGGTTCAGGAAGAAATTTCGAGGCTTTTTCCTGATTCGGAAGTCGATCGAATGGATGTAGATTCGATGCGGAAGAAATTCGCATATGAAAAATTATACGAAAAGATCGAAAGTGGCGAAACCGATATTTTGGTAGGAACCCAAATGATTTCCAAGGGTTTAGATTTCGATAATATAGAACTGGTCGCGATTCCTCGAGCGGATTCGATGTTGTATGTACAAGATTTTCGGGCAGAGGAAAGGGCTTTTCAACTCATCACTCAAGTTTCAGGTAGAGCCGGGAGAATCTCGGGGGAAGGAAAAGTTTTTATTCAAACCTATAATCCTCAACATTCAGTGTTTCAATTAATTAAAGAAAACAATCAGGAGAAAATCTACCGTCATTTCCTGGAGGAAAGGAAGAAATTTCTGTATCCGCCCTTTGTGAAGTTAATCATGATTGAACTAAAGCACAGAAAAGAAGATAAAGTGAATCGGGCATCGCAATTTTTAGGATCAATCCTTAGAAAATATCTTCCGGAAGAATGCATTTTAGGTCCGGAAAAATCTCCTATCGGTAAACTGAATTTGATGTACCAATATCAAATTTTGCTCAAATTTCCTCGCGGTAAAAAGTACAAAGAATTCAAAAACATCTTGCTTAAAAGTTTTGATGAATTTGAGGAAATTACTGCATATCAGAGCATTAAAAGACTGGTTTTTGTTGATTTTTAACACATTTTAACATAATTAACTGTGTTTTATAAGGGTGAAAACAAGGTAGCTCGATAATAATTTATATTTTTGAACGTTGAATAATGAGCATTATTCAGATCATCAAATTAAATGTAAATGATTAGACTTAAAAATATATTGGTCTCTACTGCTTTTGCAATTTCGGCATCGGCATACGGACAAGGAACTTTTGCCTCTTCAAACTACCCACAATCCTACGAAACACATTCTTCAAATATTTCCGCACCAGAAAAATTAATGTCGGCCAAAGAATTGGTCGATATTAAAATAAATTCGATCATGAATGATCCTGTGCTTCGAAATGCGAATTGGGGTTTTGTGATATATGATCCTAAAACCAAAAAAGTGGTAAGTTCTTACAATGAAAACGCTTCTTTGGTTCCGGCATCTACCACCAAACTACTAACTACTGAGACAGCGATGAGTCTTTTGGGAGAAAAGTTTCGTTGGAACACCCAGTTAGAACATTCCGGAAATATTGATGCAGACGGAGTTTTGCAAGGAAATTTGTACATCGTTGGAAGTGGCGATCCATCCTTAGGAACTAATAAAGCGGGCGCTTCTTCCTATAGTTCTATCATTGCGGATTTCATTGGTGCAATTTCACAGAAAGGAATCAAGAAGGTTAATGGCGATATCATCATCCAAACTGCGGTTTTCAAAATGAATAAAATGCAAAGTTTACCTGCGAATATCGTTTGGTTGGAAAATGGGAGCTATTATTTACCGGTGGGTTCAACCTATGAAATTAATCCGCAAAATGAGAAATTAATTGCCAAGCAAGCCAACCCTTTTGCCGAAAATAAGAACTTCTATTATATTTCGCCATACATTAACCAAATGGTATATGCAGATAAGTTTAATGGATCTGGACTTACCACAAAATTGCCCGATGCACCAGCGTATCTTGCCAATAACTTGAGAACGACCATGATCAAAAGAGGTTTGCCTGTGACGGGAAATGTGGTTCCCAGAACGATCGATCTGAATCCTGAAAAAAGAGAGGTCATCACCAACTATCAGTCGCCAACGATATCAGAAATTGTTTATTATACCAATCAACACAGCGATAATGCTTTGGCAGAAGCTACTTTGCGAATGGTAGGTTTTCAGAAAAACGGAGATCAAACTTTAGAAAGCGGTAGGAAGGTGGTGATGGATCATCTGAAGGAAATTTCTTTTGATACCAACGGCCTCAATTATATGGATGGAAGCGGTTTATCACGTAGCAATTTGGTGACACCCATTTCACAGGTGAAATTTTTAACCAATTTAATGAATGAAAAATATTATAAAACATATTTTGAATCTTTACCGATTGGCGGACAAACCGGAACGTTGAAGAGAATGTTTTTAGGAAACGGCAACGGACAAATTTTTGCCAAAACCGGTACATTAAATAAAGTAAAAACTTTGGCAGGTTACCTCAAAACCAATAACGGCAAAACATTGGTTTTCTCTTTGCTCATCAATAATTACGCTGGTTCCGTAGATCAGGTGAAAAACCGAATGGAACAACTTTTGGAGCCGGCTCTTAATCTTTAGTAGATAATAAATTAATAATATCAATAACCTTTCAATAATAATTGAGAGGTTTTTTTTAACTTTAGCCAAAAATTTACCTTAATGAAAAAACTTTATGTAATTGCTTTTGCAGTATTTTTTGTGCAGGCATTTTCTCAGAAAAATGAGGAGGCCGAAAGAAAAAGCATGATTCGAAATGAGCTTCAAAAGTATTCGAAAATGGTTGACTACAACGTGAACCCTAATACGCTCAATTATGATTTAAAATATCAAAGACTGGAATTGGATTTGGATCCGGCCCAACATTTCGTGAGCGGAACGGTTACCAGCCATTTCGTTCCAAATCAGAATATTTCGAGTATCTACTTTGATCTATCCGATGTACTTTCTGTTTCGGAAGTGAAATATCACGGTTCTAATCTTGCTTTTACGCAACTGAGTACAAAGGAAATTAAAATAGATTTTCCGTCAAATATTCCTGCAGCAACTTTGGATTCGCTTTCCATTAAATATTCTGGCGCTCCAGATACCGGCGGAAGTGCGGGCGATGCTTTCACGGTTTCTACGCAAGGTGGAACACCTGTTTTGTATACACTTTCCGAACCTTACGGAGCTCAGGAATGGTTTCCGACAAAGCAAAGTTTAAATGATAAAATTGAAAAATTAGATATCAAAATCAATACACCATCGCAATACAGCGTGGCAGCGAATGGAAAACTCATTTCGGAAACTTCATTGACAGGAAGTAGAAAACTCACTTTCTGGCAAACCAATTATCCAATTCCTGCATATCTCATTGCTTTGGGAATTACGAATTATACCAAACTTAACGATACCATGGGAACACCACCTTTTCCTTTCGTTAATTATTTATATCCATCCACAGCGAGCAATTCAACCACGATTTCAAATATAAACTGGACCAAAACGGTAATGAATACTTTCGAAGAATATTTCGGACCTTATCCTTATCGCAACGAAAAATATGGTCATATGCAATTCAGTTGGGGAGGAGGCATGGAGCATGCTACGATGTCGTCCATGGGATCATGGGGACGCGGAATCATCGCTCACGAATTGGCGCATCAATGGTTTGGTGACAAAGTTACTTGTGGTTCATGGAATGACATTTGGCTCAACGAAGGTTTTGCCACCTTTGGGGAACATTTAGCGAACGAAAAATTATTGATGACCAATTCTCAGTTCATGAGCTACCTGAGTTCCGAAATGAGTTATATTACAGGTTCTCCGGGCGGAAGCGTATATGTAGCAGATGGTAATCTCGGAAATACAGGAACTATTTTCAGTGGAAGATTAACTTATTCCAAAGGCGGATATGTGGTAAGAATGCTCAAGTGGATTCTGGGTGATGACGCATTTTATGCAGCAGTCAAAGATTATCATGCAAGACCGGAATTGGCTTATGGATATGCCAAAACAGCCGATTTGAAGAACTCTCTGCTTCAATCAACCGGAAAAGATTTTACCGAATTTTTCAACGATTGGATCTATGGACAAGGTTATCCGACCTATCAAATCCGTTGGAACCAGACATCTGATGATATGTTGAGAATTAGAGTAAGTCAAACGCAAAGCCATTCATCGGTGAGCTTTTTTGAAATGCCATTGCCAATCAAAGTGAATGGTACTGGTGGGCAAGTAGCCTATTTGAAATTAGATCATACGACAAACAATCAGAATTTTGCTAACCTGATCAACTTCCCGGTTTCTAGCATTCAATTCAATTATGAAAATCAAATTATTCAAAGAAACTCAACAGTAACCAAAGATACGTCCTTGCTTGCGGTTGATGATTCTTCGAAAGACGCCGTGAAAATTTATCCAAATCCGGTGAAAAATCAATTGTCAGTTTCAGGAATTTCTAGAGATCAAAACTTCGAAATCTTTAGCGTTGATGGGAAATTGATTAAAAAAGGAAGTATTTCTTCGGGAAAACCGGTGGATGTTACCTCGCTTTCAAAAGGAGTTTATATCTTTAAAATTGATAGTCAGAATCTCAAATTTGTTAAACAATAAAATTCAGAAACCTTCAGCAATGAAGGTTTTTTTTATGATTTTGCTTTAAAAGTAAATGATTAAATTCTTTATTAAAAACAGTTGGTTTGCACTTTCCGTCAAGGTTTATTTTTGCTAAATTAGCATCTCTAAATAAATTCAATTATGATTTCTAAAAATTATCTGGAAAATCTTCAGAACGAATTACAAAATATCAAAAACGATGGTCTTTTTAAAACTGAAAGAATTATCACTTCCCAACAATCAGCTGAAATCGAGGCCAACGGAAAAAAGCTCCTGAACTTCTGCGCTAACAATTATTTAGGACTTTCCAACCATCCTGAAGTGATGAAAGCTTCCCAAGATATGATCGAAAGCCATGGTTATGGGATGTCTTCTGTTCGTTTTATTTGCGGAACTCAGGATATCCATAAAGAACTGGAAGCGAAAATTTCAAAGTTTTTGGGAATGGAAGATACAATTCTTTACGCCGCGTGTTTCGATGCGAATGGTGGTGTTTTCGAACCTTTATTTTCAGAAGAAGATGCCATTATTTCCGATGAACTGAATCACGCTTCCATTATTGATGGAGTTCGTCTTTGCAAAGCTGCGAGATACCGCTACAAAAACAATAATATGCAAGATTTGGAAGAGCAGTTAAAAGCAGCTTCCGAGAAAAATCACCGTTTCAAAATCATCGTGACCGACGGAGTTTTCTCCATGGATGGAATTGTAGCCGATTTAAAAGGAGTTTGCGATTTGGCTGAAAAATATGATGCTTTGGTGATGGTTGATGATTCTCACGCAACAGGATTTATCGGGAAAACGGGCCGCGGAACCCACGAAGCTAATGAGGTGATGGGTAGAGTTGATCTGATTACTTCAACTTTAGGAAAAGCTTTGGGCGGGGCTTTGGGTGGATTTACTTCCGGCAAAAAAGAAATTATTGATATGCTGAGACAGCGTTCCAGACCGTATCTATTTTCAAATTCACTTGCTCCAGGAATTGTGGGCGCTGCGATGAAAGTTTTGGATATGATTTCCGAAGATACCTCTCTTAGAGATCGCGTGATGGAAAATGCAGAATATTTCCGAACCGAGATGAAAGCAAAAGGATTTGATATTCCCGATGGTGATGCAGCGATTGTTCCGGTGATGCTTTATGATGCTCCTTTAGCCCAAAAAATGGCAGAAAAACTGATGGATGAAGGAATTTACGTCATCGGATTTTTCTATCCGGTTGTACCTAAAGGAAAAGCGAGGATCCGCGTTCAGCTTTCTGCGGCACATACGAAAGACCAACTGGATAAAGCGATTGCCGCATTTGAAAAAGTGGGAAAAGAATTGAGTGTTATTTAATTTAGAGCGAAAAAAAATGCTAAAAACCTTCCGTTTCGGGAGGTTTTTTTATTCAGAAAAATATTTTATAAAGATTTCTTACACTGGAAATGATCAGCAATAACGCGACTAAAATTAACGCAGTTTTACGTGGCATTTTTCCTGCTAATCTTGCAGCAATGGGCGCAGCCAAAACTCCTCCGATAATTAATCCTAAAATAATTTCGATATTTGAAACCCCCAAACTTGAAAAGAAAACAATCGCTGCAGCAAGCGTTACGAAGAATTCCGCCATGCTTACGGTTCCAATCACATAGTTGGTTTTTCGTCCTTTGGAAAGTAGGGTAGAAGTAACAATTGGCCCCCAACCGCCGCCACCGAATGCATCCATCATTCCTCCGAAAAACCCGAGTCTCCCGATATGGGTTTTTTGTTTCACCACAATTTTTTTGAAGGCCAATCGGGTAATTCTGTATCCCATAATCAGGGTGTAAGTGGCCATCAATCCTTTGGCAAGATTCTCATATTCATTTCCCAAATATATGAGTAACAGCGAACCAGAAACCGCTCCAATAACTCCGGGAACAGCGAGATAAAGCAACATTTTTTTATTGACATTCCCATATTTGTAGTGGGAATACCCGCTCATCGCGCTCGAAAACATTTCCGCAGTGTGAATGGAGCCGGAAATCGAAGGCAATTTCACGCCCATTCCCATCATCAGCGTGGAACTCGTCAAGCCATAACCCATTCCCAGAGCGCCATCGACCATTTGTGCGAAAAATCCGATAGCAAGCATCCAATAAAATTCATTCGGAATTTCGTAAACAAAATCTTTCGCTTGTGCATAAGAAAAATATTTATCGAAAGCGATGCCGAGGAAAAAAGCTGCAAAAGTGAGCGATAAATAAATGACCATTCGCCGATATTTTTTCGCTTCTTTGGAATATTGCCATTTCAGTTTTTGTTCCTTAAGAACCGATTCTTTATTTTTTGAAATAAAATTTTCAAGTTGAAAATCGCTTAGTTCTGGTTGATTGGCAATACTGATCAGCACATTTTTTTTCTGAACAATATCGATGATTTCGGTGTAAAATTCAACTCCTAAATCGGTAATCAGCGCGATATGAGCATTGTAAAAATCGTCTTCGAAAAATCGTCTTTCCTGAATTTTAATGGTATCTTTTCCTTCAGCAAAATGTTTAATCTCGTCGGAAACCGATTCGAAAATCAAATGAATTTTGGTATTCGGAAAACTGTTGATAATTGTTTTAAGACTTTCCAAAGCTTCTGTTCCTCCGCCTACAATAAGCACTTTCAGGTTTTCCAGATTTAGGAAAACACTCAAAGATTGATGTTGGATATTGTGTTCGGACGACATTGAATTCGGTAAATATTTTTTAAATTTTACAAAAGCATTACCGCTCCAACGGTGGAATTGCTGGTTTCGTCGACCAAAATCGCAGTTCCTGTGGAATTATTTTTTTCAAAAGCATCGAAAACTAATGGTGATGCTGTTTTCAAACGTAATTTTACAATTTCATTTAATTTTACAGCGTCGGTTTCAGGAGTTTGTTGCAATGTATTGACATCAATCTTGTATTGAATTTCCTTGACTATGGCTTTCAGCAGTCTGCTTTTATGTTGAATGAAATACTTATTTCCTTCGGAAAGTTCACGTTTATCAAGCCAGCAAACTAAAGCTTCAAATTCATTTTCTACGCGTGGTTGATTTTCTGATTTCACGAAAAAATCTCCGCGACTTACATCGATATCATCTTGCAAATGCAAAACGGCAGGTTGTAAAGCAAACACTTCATCCACTTCTTTTCCGCCGGTTTCTACTTTTGATATGGTGGTTTCAATGTTTTCCGGAAGGATGGTTATTCGATCTCCTTTTTTATAAGTTCCAGAAATAATTTGTCCTGCGTAGCCACGATAATCGTGCAATTCTGCGGTCTGTGGACGAATGACGTACTGCACCTGAAATCTTGCGTTTTCGTAATCTACATCTTCATTTACCTCCACATTTTCCAGGAATGTAAGTAGGGGCTCGTCTTTAAACCAAGTCATTTTCTCGGATTTGTCCACAATATTGTCGCCATTAAAGGCGGAAATTGGGAAATATGCTACGTTTTTCAAGCCAAGACTTTTTGCCACTTGATCATAATCTTTCTTAATATTATTGAAAACATCTTCCGAATAATCGACCAAATCCATCTTGTTTACAGCCACTACTACGCGTTTCATTTTCAGCAGAGAAGCGATGATGGAATGTCTTCTGGTTTGTTCGATGACGCCTTGTCGGGCATCAATTAAAATGATAATCAATTGTGAATTGGAAGCTCCGGTGATCATATTTCGGGTATATTGAACATGTCCCGGGGCGTCTGCAATAATAAATTTTCTGTTCGGCGTGGAAAAATATCGGTAAGCCACGTCTATCGTGATTCCCTGTTCTCTTTCGGCGCGTAAACCGTCGGTAAGAATTGCTAAATCTATTCCGTCCGCGTTTTTATTTTTCGATTGTTTTTCGAGGGCTTCTAATTGGTCTACCAGAATACTTTTGCTGTCATAAAGCAGTCTTCCGATCAAGGTGCTTTTTCCATCATCTACACTTCCGGCGGTAATAAATCTTAATATATCCATATTGATTTTGATTAAAAATTGGGTGAAAACGAGTTGGTTTTTTTTAAAGAAAAAAATTAGAAATAACCTCCTTTTTTTCGGTCTTCCATCGCTGCTTCGGTTACTTTATCGTCAATTCTGGTTTCGCCACGCTCGGAAATTCTGGAAGCCATAATTTCGTTCACTACTTCGTCCAATGTTGAAGCATCGCTTTCCACTGCTGCAGTACAGGTCATGTCTCCCACAGTTCTGTACCGTACTTTTTTGTTAATGATCGTATCGCTTTCATCTATGGTAATGAAATCGGAAACTGCGATTAATTGTCCTTCATGCTCAATCACATCCCGTTGGTGCGCAAAATAAATAGAAGGAAGTTGGATATTTTCTTTTTTAATGTAATTCCAAACATCAAGTTCGGTCCAGTTTGAAATTGGGAACACTCTTACATTTTCTCCTTTGTTGATTCTCCCATTATAAATATTCCAAAGTTCGGGGCGCTGAAGTTTCGGTTCCCACTGTCCGAAATCGTCACGTACAGAGAAGAAACGTTCTTTAGCTCTTGCTTTTTCCTCATCGCGACGCGCTCCTCCGATACAAGCATCAAATTTGAATTCTTCAATGGTATCCAGAAGGGTATGGGTTTGAAGCCAGTTTCTCGATGCAAATTTTCCTTTAGGCTCGGTCAATTTTTTCTCGCGAATCGTATCTTCAACTTTTCTTACAATCAGTTCAGCACCGATTTCTTGGGCCAAATGATCGCGATATGCTAATGCTTCAGGGAAATTGTGTCCGGTGTCAATATGTACCAACGGAAATGGAATTTTCATTGGTGCGAAAGCTTTTTTTGCCAAATGAACCAGCGTGATGGAATCCTTGCCGCCACTGAAAAGCAATGCTGGCTTTTCAAATTGTGCTGCTACTTCGCGCATGATGAAAATACTTTCAGCTTCTAATTGTTCCAGATAGTCTAATTGATATTTGCTCATATTGATCACTAAAAAGTTTTTGGAGATTTAATTAAATTAAAAAAATAAAAATGTTTGGGTATCGATTTATTTGGAATGGAGTCCACATTCTTTCTGGGACTCTTCCCAAAACCAACGTCCCGCTCTCGGGTTTTCACCTTGAGCTATGGCCCTTGTACAAGGTTTACAACCAACGCTGATAAATCCTTTTTTATGAAGAGGTAAATCCTGAACATTATGCTGTTCGATATAATCTAAAACATCCTGATAGGTCCAATGAATCAACGGATTGAATTTGAAGAGTTTTCTTTCTTCGTCCCATTCAATCATTTTCATGTTTTCTCGATTTTCAGATTGTTCACTGCGCAGTCCGGTAATCCAAATTTTGGCACCTTGCAAAGCTCGATTCAAGGGTTTTACTTTGCGGATGTAGCAACATTCTTTTCGATTTTCCACGGAATGAAAAAAGGCATTGATTCCTTTTTCGTTCACATATTTTTCCACATCATTGGCATCGGGAAAATAAACTTCCGTTTTGGTTTTATAACGTGCATTGTTCTGAGAAAGCAATTCGTAATGTTCATAAAATAGTCTTCCGGTATCCAAAGTGAAAACTTTAATATTTATTTTATTTCTAAAAATCATATCCGTAATCACTTGATCTTCTTGCCCTAAAGACGTCGAAAATACCACTCCTTCAGCTACTTTTTCGGTGATGAAGAAAAGACTTTCCTCGGCAGGTAAATTTTCGAGATGTAGGATATCGTCGGTTGAAAGCATATTGAATTCTTTGTTTATGGGGCAAATTTACTTTAATAATATTTAATCTACAAAATTGGTAGACTTTTGTAACACAAAAAAAGCTTAATCTTTTAATTCTAGAAGCGATTTTTTTTCTAAAATAGCTAGCGTAGCATCGCGAACTTCGATCAAAACATCGTGTAGTGAACAGTGATCTTCTGTGCAATTGGTGCACTTTTCATAGAAATTAAGACTTACACATGGTAACAAGGCAATCGGACCATTTACCAATCGAATGATCCTCGCTAAGGAAATATCTCGTGGATTTTTACTGAAAAAATATCCGCCACCTTTTCCTTTTTTACTGTCGAGAATTTCTGCTTTTTTGAGTTCTAGAAGGATGTTTTCTAAAAATTTAAGAGGAATTTTCTTTTTTTCTGCAATTTCGGAAATCAGAATCGGACCTTCACTTTGCTTTTCAACAAGATATGAAAGTGCTTTCAATGCATATTGCGATTTTTTGGATAGCATTTAGCAAAAGTAATAAAAATAGAAAATATAAAATTTCGACTTCAATGTAAAATTGATTAAGTTCGCATAAATTTACTTTGGAATATGTTCAGTAAACAGGAAGCACAACAATTAAAAAAAGATTTTTGGATCGCATTTGGGAAAAGTTTTCCTAGAAAATGGTTATTGTATGACACGAAAATTAAAGATTTTTCTTTTAAATTTAACGCAGACAACAAGAAAGCTGAAGTTTCTATCGATATCGAAATGAAAGATGAACTCTTCCGAAATGCTTATTACGAGAAGATTTGGTCGCTGGAGGAAATGCTCAGAGAAGAAGTTGGCGATTTTTATAAAGACGAATTTTACACTTTGGAAAACGGTAAAGTAATTTCCAGAATTTGGGTTTCTAAAGAAAATGTTTCGATTTTCAACAAAGATTCCTGGCAAGAAATTTTCGAATTTTTCGTGGAGAAAATGGACGGTTTCGAAAGGTTTTTTTACGATTACGAAGATTTTATCAAAGATGTATAAATAATAAAACGGTTTCAAAATTTGGAACCGTTTTTTATTTAAATGAATTTTTAAGCAAATTTCTTTTTTCTAAACCAGAAGAAAAATCCTCCTAGAAGTCCGATCAATGCAATAGGAATCAGTAAATTAATCCATTGCCATTTCGATCTTTCTTCGTCAATTCTTTGTCGGTCTAGCAAGCGTGCTTCGATATTGCGGTTTCTCAGTTCCATTAAATTGGAATCATCCAAAAGAAAATCGAGCGCATTTCTGAGAAACTGTTCGTTTCCGTAAGTCTGTTTCGTAAGAAGATCTTCGCCCAATGGCAGCGCATTTCCTTTGTACACTTGATTTCTGCCGACATCTCCGTCTGCAATTACAATCATTTTATTATCACTGCTTTGTCCTTTGAAACCCGGATATCCATTTTTTTCGCTTCTGGAAGCATAAGCTGACGTGAATTTTCCTTCTAAACTAACCGCGAAAATTTTCGGTGTTGTGGGTTTATCAAATTCGCTCAAAGAATCAGTTCTTACGATTTCACCTAAAGCCACGTAGTTAGGGACCTGTTTCAAATTGGTTCTTTCGCTGGATTCGAAAAGGACATTTGTTTTAATATTTTTGCGCCCCAAAGTGTCAATGGAAGTTGGGAATTCAAATTTTACTGGATTGATGTTTTTGGTAATTGGATTTTTGTTTTCAGCAATTCCAAGAGGGAAATACGGCCAAAGAAAACTACTGAATTGTGGATTTCCTGCCACTTCACCGGAAACAATTCTTATTAAGGCTGATTTCTGCATATCCTTCACTAATCCAGGATTGATGCGGATTCCGTAATTGAAAAAGAAATCGGTAAGATTGGTATCCATCGGGTAAGCCATGATTTTTTTCGACTGAAAAAGTGTATCCATTTCGGCATTCACTGCATCAATCATCCACAAAGTTTTTCCGCCATTCATGATGTATTGATCAAGGAGTACTTTTTCGTTTTCGGTGAATGGTTTTCGTGGTTTTGCAATCACCAAAGCGTCCATATTTTTCAATTTAGGAACGTCGGCTATGGTTAATTCTTTTTCGTTAGCCGGAATTACCGGACCCGCATTGTAATTTTCGAGCGCCATTTCCATAAAACCTTGGAATTGTTCCGGCCCCAATTCGTCTTGATTGATCAGAATTCCGATATTTTTCTTTTTTTCTTCGGTAATGGCTTTAATATTCGAAGCAAAATTGTATTCCAAATTTTCAATCGAACGCGCTAGCTGTTCGGAAGCATCGATTCGTGTTTGGTTGATGATCAGAGGAATTGATGCGCCGTAAGAATTATATTTAATGGCAGCAAACGGAAACATCACGATTTCCGAGATTTTCCCATCTTTCATGTCCGGAAGGATCGAAGGTTGCATTCCCATTGCAGCCAAAGTATCTTTCGACATTTTGGTTTTAATAGGATCGATAAATTTATAATCGATTTTCGGATTGATTTTTCGAAATTCTTCCAACATAAATTTCGTTTCATTCTGCAATTGGCGGAAACTCGCCGGGAAATCGCCTTCCAGATAAACATCGACTGTTAAAGGTTTTTGGACAGATTCCAAAATCTTAACGGTAGCATCGGAAAGGGTATATCTTTTTTCCTGAGTAAGATCCAGTCGTTTCGAGAAAATTCCGAAAACTCCGGCCAGTAAAACGAGTGCGAGAATGCTATATATAATGTTCTTTTTATTCATTTTAAAATATCTAAAACGGTTCGGATTATTTTTTCTTTTCTACAAAAATTTTAGCCAAAAACAAACAAATTCCTATAACTAGAATGAAATAGAAAACATCTTTTGTATCGATTAAACCGCGGGTGAAAGCTAGAAAATGCTGATAAAATCCAAGTTTGGAAAGCACATAATCTGCACCGCCCAATAATTTATAGCTTGCCAATTGCTCGATCCCGAAATAGAAAATAAAACATAAGAAAACGCCTAGTAAATAAGCCATAATTTGATTCTGAGAAAGGGAAGAAGCTAGGATCCCAACAGCGGAAAATGCTGCGGTAAGAATGACTAATCCAAAATAACTTCCGAAGGTTGCACCCAAATCAATATTGCCTTCCGGAACGCCCAAAACGTAAACGGTGTACAAGTAAAACAGCGAAGGAAGTAGGCAAAAAATCCCAACCAGCCACACGGATAGAAATTTTCCGACGATGATTTCGGAGATCTTGATGGGTTGCGAGAAAAGCCAGTATAAAGTCCCGGATTGTTGTTCTTCTGCTAAAGTTTTCATCGAAATTGCGGGAATGATGAACATGAGCAACCAAGGAACCAAAACGAAATAACTTTGAAGTGACGCCGTTCCGATATCGAAAATATTGGAATCGTTTTCGAAGAAAAACAGAAAAAGGGTACCGATTAAACTGAATGCTGCGATGATCAGCCACGCGCTCCAATTTCCGAAATAACTCCAGAGTTCTTTTTTAAATATTGCAATCATTTTTTATAATGCGTTTATTTTAAAATAAAAATTTATTTTTTCTTGTTGACCAATTTTACAGTCATCATAATGGCAATAACCAGAACGAAAAACCCTACAATTAATTGCCACCAGTAATCAATCACCATGGATTTTAGAATCACTGTAAATACGACTAGAAATAGAATGAAAGTAGCAATTTCGTTCGCTTGCCGAAGTTTGATGTTTGCTATAGGAAGAGTATTTCCGGCGAGAATTTTCAATTGTAAAACTTTTTTCCAGCACCAGAAATGATAGAAGGCAAGTCCAACTAAAAAGGTAAGTTTAAGGTGGAACCAGGGCGTTTGCATTAATCCGAAATTTAGAAAAATCATTGTTAAACCACTTGCAAGCATGATGACTCCTGCCGGGACGGTGATGATATTCCATAATCTTCTCGCCATGAAAATGTATTGTTCTCGTAGGATTTGTTTTTTTTGATCCTCAAAACTATCGGTATCTTTATAATAAACGAACAGCCGAACCAGGTAAAAAATTCCTGCAAAATAACTCACCATGAAAATGATGTGAATGGCTTTGATAATGGTATAAAGCATCTGAAAAATTTAGGTGCAAAGATAAAAGATTTATGTTTAGGAAATCGTATTGTTATGATGGACTTGTTTTTAATGTTAAAATTGTTTTATAAATAGCAAATTCGATTTTTTTTTAGTTTTTTTGTAAACTAATAATATTTAAAATATCAAAATGAAAAGAATTTTCCAATTGTGTTTTGGTTTGGCCTTTTTCTCATTCGGTTTTTCTCAGGAATTAAAACCGGTTGCTGAAAAAGTGAAAAACGCGCACGTTGCCAACAAAACTTTTGTAAAGTACAGTCCCTTCACTGTGGATTCGTCACCGAATAAGCAGATTGCTTACCGCGCTGCAGCAGAAGGTATTACAGTAATGAAACTGCAAAAAGCTGAATTGCTGAGGATTAATACTGAAAAACCTGATGCTTTAGAAATGGATTTTCCTTTTGAAGGCAAAAACATTACGGTAGAATTGGTGAAAAACAATTTTTTCACCCATGATTTCAAAGTTAATACCGATAAAGGCTACATCAATTACACGCCGGGTGTTTACTATCAGGGAATTGTGAAAGGTGATCGGGAATCTCTTGTAGCCGTAAGTTTTTTCAAAGATGATGTTGTTGGAGTAACTTCCATTAAAAACATTGGGAACATTGTGATCGGTAAATCCAAAAACGCTGATGAATTTGTTTCTTATAATGACCAAAAATTGAAAGGCGAAAATCCTTTTTCTTGCTCCGCAGACGAGTTGGTTGAAAATCAAAAATTGGCTGCTCCATCTTTCGATCCGAAAACGATGACGGCAAAGAAAACCGATAACTGTGTGAGAATTTATTACGAAGCAGGTTACGGTCCTTACACCCAAAATGGTTCTAACGTTACTACAACGACCAACTGGGTTACTTCAATGCACAATAATATTTCTACACTGTATGCAAACGACGGAATTACAGTTGCTTTGAGTGAAATTATGGTTTGGACAAGTACTGATCCTTATTCAGGAACTCCATCCAATATCTTGAACCAGTTCAGAAATACAAGAACTACATTTAATGGTGATGTTGCTCAGTTATTGAGAAATCCTGCTACCACAAGTATTGCTTGGGTGAACGCTTTGTGTAGCAGTTACAAATATTCTTACTCAGGAGTTAATTTCAGCTATCAGAATGTTCCTACGTATTCATGGAATATCGAAGCAATGACCCATGAAATAGGACATAATTTAGGATCTCCGCATACGCATGCCTGTAATTGGAACGGAAACAATACTGCGATTGATGGCTGTGGACCTGCTTCCGGAAATAATGAAGGTTGTGACGCTCCACTTCCAACCGGAACTGGAGGAACGATTATGAGTTATTGCCATTTGGTTTCATCTGTGGGAATAAATTTTGCCAACGGATTTGGTCCTCAACCGGGGGCTTTGATTAGAGCTACCGTGAACTCTAAAGGATGTCTAGGTACAGATTGTGTGGCATCTTGTGAATCTACCATTACCGGACTTACTTTGAGCAATGTTACAACCAATTCCGCTACAGCTACTATTGTGGATAATGTAGCGACGAGTTGGAAGTATAAACTTTCTAAAATGGACGGAACTGTAATTACTTCCGGAATTACTGCGAATAAAGTTTTGCAGTTCAATAATTTAAATGAAGGTACTTATTATACAGTTGCTGTAGGAACTGAATGCTCAGGACCTCAAGCCTTTGCTTATGAACAACTTATTCTTACCGATGCAAATTGGTGTAGTGGCATTGCATTTACCGATCCAGGAGGTCCCGATGCTAATTACGGAGACAATCAAATTATTACCAAGACTTTCTATCCTGCGAATTCTAATGATAAGTTGAAGCTTACCTTTACTCAATTTGATACCGAAGCCGGTTATGATTATATGAATGTTTATAATGGACCAACAACAGGGTCGCCAAGATTTAGCGGAGGTACACAACTTTCCGGAACTACTATTCCAGGTCCATTTACTTCTACCCATGCAACCGGTGCGATTACCGTAAGATTTATTTCCGATGCCGGCGCTACAGCAGCAGGTTGGAACGCTACTTTTGAATGTACTACTTTGGCTACAGGCGAAACTACGGCTACAACTTCCGTAAGAATCACTCAATCATCGGTAAAAGGAATTTTCGATATCAAATCAAAAGATAAAATTCTTTCTTATTCCGTGTTTGATGCATCCGGGAAATTGGTGAAAAATAATGTGAAAGCTAATTCAACCGATGAAAAAGTGGATCTTACCGTTTTACCGAAAGGAACTTACGTGGTAAGTGTGATCACTTCAAAAGAAACGGTAACCAAAAAAGTAATCAGATAAAATTCTGTAATCAATGGAAAAGCCGTCTCGAAAGAGGCGGCTTTTTTATTTTTTAATGAAAATTAAAGAAACTCAATATAGATACTTTCTCCAACCTTCATTCCGAACAAGGTTTTTGCCCCATTTTGGCTATTTCCTTTGTAAATTGTGAGTTCCAGTAAACCCGCATCATTGAAGATAGCGACCGATTTCCCATGATATTCGTGCTCATTTTGCCAGTCGCTGATAAACTCGGTATATTGATTGTAAATTCTGGAAAGTGCCAAATTTCTGAACTTCACGATGAAATTTTCGTAACCAACGCCATTTTTTTCGAAGAATTTTTTGCTGATATTAGAAATTACATTTCCGAAATTATCGATATACATGATTTCTCCGATAATCATTTTTTCGCTTTCATTAAAAACTGGCCGTGGAAAGGAGAGTTGCTTTGGAGTTTCATATTTTCTTCCGATAACTTCCGGCAAACCACCATTTTTTAAGTGAACCGCCACGGGTGCAAAAATATCTGTGGACGTGAAATTAACTTCATCATCAAATCGATTGTTAAAAGTAATTTCGTACACAGCTTCCGGCTTGATGTCGTAGAAAATTAAACTCAATACTCCATTATCTGCCGCAATAAAATAATGACCATCTGCTTGGTAAAGAATACATTTTCTGTCTTTGGTATAAAAGCTATCTACCGCAATGATATGAACAGTGCCTTTCGGGAAAAAGGAATAGGCATTTCTGACGATGTACGCGGTTTGAAGAAGGTTATAGGCCTGGATTTCATGGGAAATATCTATAATTTTTACATTGTCATTTAAGCTCAGGATTTTTCCCTTCACAGAAGGAACCCTGTGATCTACCAACCCGTAATCTGATGTTAATGTAATAATAGACATGATGATTTGTAAAGAGCCGCAAATTTAGTTTAAAAAAAATATTTTTCTTCTCATTGTGGAAAATAAAAATGCCGTATTTAAAATTATTTCGATAATTTTAGAGAAAATATTAATATTAAAGGACACTTAAATGTTTGAACTGAACTACGAAATTACAGGCATCGATGCCAAAACTTTTTACGGAGTTAATAATCAATATTTCAATCTTTTAAAATCGACTTTTCCGACTCTTAAAATTACAGGAAGAGATCATTTTATCTTTGCTTTGGGAAACAATGAAGCGCTCGATGTACTGAAAAATAAGCTGGATGATATTGTAAGTTTCATCTCTAAACACCATTCCATCTCTTTAAAAGATGTAGAAAATATTCTAAATATTAAAAATGAGACGGAGAAACAGCTGGTTTTTGATCAGGATATTATCGTAAAAGGGGTGAACGGAAAAGTCATCAAAGCCAAAACTACCAATCTGAAAAAACTCGTAAAAGAGTGCGAGAAAAAAGATATGGTTTTCGCGATAGGACCCGCGGGAACCGGAAAAACCTATACCAGCGTAGCGTTGGCAGCGAAAGCCCTGCGTGATAAGGAAGTAAAAAGAATTATTTTAACCCGTCCGGCTGTAGAGGCCGGCGAAAGTTTGGGTTTCCTTCCGGGAGATTTAAAAGAGAAACTGGACCCGTATTTACAGCCGCTTTACGATGCGCTTCGCGATATGATTCCTCACGAAAAACTGGAAGGATTTATCGAGAAAAAAGTTATTGAAGTTGCTCCGTTGGCATTTATGCGTGGGCGGACTCTGGATGAAGCATTCGTAATCCTCGACGAAGCGCAGAATACAACGCATTCTCAAATGAAAATGTTCCTTACAAGAATGGGAATGAATGCGAAATTCATCATTACCGGGGATCCGAGTCAGGTGGATTTACCATTAAAGCAAAAATCTGGTTTGAAGGAAGCGATGAGAATCTTGAAAGATGTACAGGAAATTGGTTTTGTTCACCTTACCGAAGAAGATGTGGTAAGGCATCCGGTAGTTCGAAAAATTATTAACGCTTACGGAAACGAAGAGAAAAGACAGAGAGAAGAGTAATAATTTTGCGAAGGATTTTACTTAAGTAAAAAATAAAATACAAAAAATTTATTGCGTGTTAAAAACTCTAAATATGAAAAAAATCATTTTTTGAATAATTGACGACCTATTTTTTGTTGTTAAATGTGTGTTTAACTAGTTTTGCATTCTAAAATTTAAAAATAGAACAATGAAAAAATTATTAGTGGTAGGTGCAGTAGCATTATTCGCAGGTGCTAATGCTCAAGAGACTGAGACGGCTGGATTTAACATGGGTGATACTTTTATTACCGGAGCAGTAGGATTTAATTCCCAAACTACTGGAGATGTGAAAAGCAACACTTTTACTATAGCGCCAAGCGTTGGTCACTTTGTTACTTCTAATATTGCTATTGGAGCAAGAGTAGGTTATACTACTACAACAGACAAAAATACAGTAGCAAATGTAGAAGTATCCAACAAGGTTAACACTTTCGCAGTTGGAGCATTTGGTAGATATTATTGGATGCCTGCATCTAGATTCTCTATCTTTGGTGAATTAAATGCTAACTATGCTAACGCAAAAAATACTGTTGAAGCAGGAAGTGTTTCAACTGATAATAAAGCAGATGGATTTAACATTGGTTTTGCACCAGGGATTAATTACTTTCTTTCACCAAATTTTGCTTTAGAAGCTACTTGGGGAATTATTAATTATTCATCTGTAAAGCCTGATGTTGATGGTGCTATTGCTACAGACAACTTCGGAATTGGTTTAGATTTAAATGATATTTCATTAGGTTTAGTTTACAAATTCTAAGACCATATTATAGTATTATTAATCCCGCTCTCTGCGGGATTTTTTTTTATTTTAAAATTAATATTACCGGAAAAATCGGAATCATCTTTTGTAGTCGATGTTTTAATTGATATTTTTGATGAAAATTAAAAATTTATGAAAAGAGTAGTGTTGGCTTTTGCCATGATGATGTTTGGGCTTATGAATGCTCAGGTAAAATTTGGGATCAACGGCGGGTTTTCGTCGGCTGTAGTTTCTGATGATTTTGATGAGCTTACTGCAGGTTATTATGCGGGAGTGTTCACAGAATTCGGAATTCCTGGATTTGCCAAAATGCAACCGGCCGTAAATTATGTAAAATTCAAAGATGATTCTTACCTGCAGATTCCGGTGATCATGAAGTTCTATTTCCTTCCCAAAGTTAATGTTCAACTAGGTCCGCAATTCGCTTTTAGATTAGATGATGTTCCAGATACCATCAACAAAACGAATTTTGGCGCAGCAGTAGGTTTGGGAGCTGATTTGTTTTCTGGTTTGCTGATCGAAGCCAGATATGCATTCCAGTTGAATAATGCGTTCAACAGTCCTGCAGCAGGCGAGAAATTGCATTTCAACTTATTTAATGTAGGTTTAGGTTTGCGACTTTAATGATTAAAAAATAGCTCACAAAAAATCCCGAAATATTCAATTCGGGATTTTTATTTTGAAATTCTGGAAATTTAAAGTTTATCTTCCGAACAGGTTTCCGCCCATTCCTGGCATTTTTGGCATTCCTTTACTCATCATTTCCATCATTTGTTTTCCTTGAGGTCCCTGCATCATCTTCATCATTTTACCCATTTGGTCAAATTGTTTCATTAAAGCATTTACGTCTTCAATTTTTCTTCCGGCACCTCTGGCGATACGGTTTTTTCTCTGGGTGTTGATAATCGACGGTCTTCTTCGTTCTTCCGGCGTCATCGAGTGGATAATCGCTTCGATGTGTTTAAACGCATCATCCTGAATGTCCACATCTTTAATCGCTTTACCAACTCCCGGAATCATTCCCATCAAATCTTTCATATTTCCCATTTTTTTGATCTGGTTGATCTGTTTTAGGAAATCATCGAAACCGAATTCGTTTTTAGCGATTTTTTTGTGAAGTTTTTTAGCTTCTTCTTCATCAAACTGCTCCTGAGCTCTTTCTACAAGGGAAACAACGTCACCCATTCCCAAAATTCTGTCGGCCATTCTTTCAGGATAGAAAACATCAAGTGCTTCCATTTTTTCCCCGGTAGAAATGAATTTAATAGGCTTTTCAACCACGGAACGAATAGTTAAAGCAGCTCCACCACGAGTATCACCATCTAATTTGGTTAAGACAACCCCGTCGAAATTTAATGCGTCGTTGAAAGCTTTTGCAGTATTCACCGCATCCTGTCCTGTCATGGAATCCACAACGAAAAGCGTTTCCTGAGGCTTGATGAAATAATGAACTGATTTTATTTCGTTCATCATTTGCTCGTCAATCGCCAATCGACCTGCGGTATCTACAATCACGACATCGTGGTTGTTCTCTTTCGCAAATTTCACGGCATTTTCAGCAATAGAAGATGGGTTTAAAGCGCCTTCTTCTGTATAAACTGGGATTCCGATTTGGTTTCCTAAAACTTTCAATTGTTCGATCGCGGCAGGTCTGTAAACGTCGCAAGCAACCAATAGAGGTTTTTTGTTTCTTTTTTGTTTAAGATAATTGGCCAATTTTCCCGAGAAAGTGGTTTTACCGGAACCTTGTAATCCGGCAATCAAAATTACACTTGGTTTCCCGGAAAGGTTGATTCCTTCTTGGGTTCCGCCCATTAATTCTACCAATTCATCGTGAACGATTTTGGTCATCAACTGTCCCGGAGTTAAACTGGTTAAAACATTTTGTCCTAAAGCTTTTTCCTGAACTCTTTTGGTTAAATCTTTTGCAACTTTATAATTAACATCGGCATCCACCAATGCGCGGCGGATTTCTTTCACGGTTTCTGCAACGTTGATTTCAGTAATTTTTCCGCGTCCGGAAATATTATGAAGTGCCTTATCTAACTTATCCTGTAAACTATTGAACATTGTTTTTTATTTAAGTTGCGCAAAAATACAGAAATTTGATGAATTTTAAAATTCTAAATTTTTCTATTGTCTTATAATCATTAGATTTGCAAAAATGTAAACAAGATGCCCGACGAAAAATCCACCGAAGACCAGTTCAGCAACAAAGACAAAGAAAACTTCGAAATGAATGGTTTGCGGCAGTATGGTGTTTATTCAGCGATTGTTTTTCAGATGCTCGCCACGATGGGACTTGCATTTTGGGGTGGCAAAAAAATTAATGATCATTTCGAAATTGAAAAAAATCTTTTGACGATTGCAATCGGTTTTTTGGGAATGGGACTGGCGTTTTATAATCTTCTTCATCAGCTAAAAAATATTCAGAATAATGAAAATAAAAAGTAATACCATCTATATAATTTTGTTTTTTTTAATGTTTGGCTTGCATTTTTTTATTTGGCAAAACTTAAATATCGGCTTTGAAACCACTTTTATTAAGTATTATTTGTTTCTTACCTTACTTTTTATGATGGTGGTGACGGTAATTTCAATCATCAAAAAAATATATCCAAATTATGTGGGATTTGGATTTATGGGTTTGGTGATGTTTAAATTAATGCTGATGTTGTTGGTAATGAAGAAACTAAATTTGAATGAAGTTCCCAATTACAAGGTTCATTTCATTATACCATATTTAATCGCTTTGGTGCTGGAAACATTGTATGCGGTTAAAATAATTCAGAATGAGGAGGTTTCCGAAACCTCGAAAGATGAAAAAAATCAGTAAAAAAGGATTTTTATATTATGATTATTTATCCTATTTTTGCAAAACTTTAAAATAAGATATAGCAATGCTGAAAAGAGTAGTTCTTGTACTAGGTTTTTTATCGATATTTTCAACGTCATTTGCACAGCATGAGGCTGTTGAAGTAAAAGAAACAAATACCCACGGGGTAGAAGCTCCTGTTGTAGTTTCTGAAGCTGATCAAGTAAGAAAAGAAAACAAGGACTTTATTAATCATCACCTTTTGGATGCGCACAGCTTCGATATCATGGTGACTAAAGAGGGAAAGCATATTGGTTTTCCGCTTCCTGTTATTTTTTATGATCAAGCTAATGGCCTTCATGCAATGATGAGTTCTGCTTTTCATCATGGTGAAGAAGTAGTAGAAAGTAAAGGTGGATACTACAAACTTTTCCACGAGAAAATTTACAAAACTGATGCTTCAGGAACAATTAACCTGGATGAGGCGCACCACCCAACCAATGAAAAAGTATTGGATTTATCTATTACTAAAAGTGTACTCATGATTGTTGTGGTATCTTTATTAATGATCTTTATTTTTGGTGGAATCGCAAGAAGCTATAGAAATTCTTTAGTACCAAGTGGTGCTGGAAAAATTTTGGAACCTTTGATTCTTTTTATTAGAGACGATATCGCTAAACCAAACATTGGTCCAAAATACAAGAAATACATGGGCTATTTGCTTACTATTTTCTTCTTTATTTTATTCTTGAACATTTTCGGATTGTTGCCATTTGGGATTAACGTAACTGGAAATATTGCCATTACTGCGGCTTTAGCAATATTTACATTCCTTATCACACAGTTTACAGCAAACAAAACATACTGGCAGCACATTTTCTGGATGCCTGGATTGCCTTGGCCAATGAAAATTGTAATGATGCCAATTGAAATCATCGGAATGTTCATTAAGCCATTCGCACTGCTTATCCGTCTTTTTGCGAATATGACTGCGGGACACATTGTAATCATGTCACTTATCGCGATGATCTATGTTTTCAAAAATGTGATCGCTGGGGTAGCATTCCCTTTCTTAACATTTGTACTTTATCTTCTTGAAATATTAGTAGCTTTCTTGCAGGCATATATCTTCACCATGCTATCAGCCGTGTATTTCGGTATGGCAAACGAAGAGCATGCTCATGAGGGCGAAGAAGGAGTAGCACATCATTAATAAAACCTTTTAAATTTTTATATTATGGATCTTAAATTAGTAGGAGCAGGTTTAGTAGTAATCGGAGCAGGTCTTGGTATCGGTAAAATCGGTGCTGCGGCTCTAGAAGGTATGGCTAGACAACCAGAACAAGCTGGTAAACTTCAAACTGCAATGCTTATTGCTGCTGCACTTGTTGAAGGTCTTGCATTTGCTGCGCTTTTCGCAGTTTAATCAAGCTTTTCAGCCACCCAAAAATCATCTGCCGGGAACGGTTGGTTACGGCAGATGTTTTTTCAAAAAAAAATTAAAAACAATTACAATATATATCATAACTCATTATGGGATTATTAGAAAATTTTTCATCAGGTTTATTCATCATACAATCGGTGGTTTTTATCATTCTATTGTTGGTACTAAGAAAATTCGCATGGAAACCAATTATGGATGCTGTGAATGAAAGAGAAGTCACCATCGTTGATTCTCTTAATCAAGCTAAATTGGCAAGACAGGAAGTGCAGAATTTGAAAGCTGAAAACGAAAACATTATCCGTGAGGCTAAAATTGAGCGCGACAATATCTTGAAAGAAGCAAGAGAAATCAAGGAAAGAATTGTAGGTGATGCCAAGAATGTTGCGCAAACCGAAGCTGATAAAATTATCGAGCAGGCAAGACAATCGATCCAAGCAGAGAAAACTGCAGCAATGGCAGATATCAAAAACCAAATCGGTGCGCTTTCCGTAACCATCGCTGAGTCTATCTTGAAGCAAAAATTAGATAACGACGGTGCTCAAAACGCTTTGGTAGAAAACATTCTTAACAAATCTAATTTGAACTAAAATGCTTACAAGTAAAGTAGCAAAAAGATACGCACAAGGATTGCTTAATTTTACCCAGGAAACAGCGCAAACTGATGCTGTTTTCGGGGAGATGGGCGATATTGTGAAAACCATTGAAAAATCAAAAGAACTACAGAATTTTTTTGATTCTCCGATTATTGATAGTAAGAAAAAAGCAAGTATAGCTTTAGAAGTTTTCAAGAACTTTTCTCCTGTTACCAAAAGTTTTCTTCAGTTGATCATTAAACAAGGTCGTGAAAGTCAATTGCAAAACATCGCTCAGGAATTCATCAACAAAGTGGAAGATATGAAAGGTGTTCAGCGAATTACGATAACTTCCGCCGCACAATTGTCTGAAGAAAACATTAGCAACATCTTGAAGTCGTCAGAGTTGGTAAATCATAACCAAACTTTTGATGTAAAATCGATCATCAACCCTAATCTTTTAGGAGGATATATCTTGAGAGTTGGTGATCAGCAAGTAGATCAATCGGTGAAATCGAAACTAAGTAAGTTAAAAAAAGAATTTCAATTAAATTAAGATAAAACAACCATAAAATGGCAGAAATAAATCCGGCAGAAGTATCTGCAATTCTTAAACAGCAGCTAGCAAACTTCGATACACAATCGAATGGGGAAGAAGTAGGAACTGTATTGTCCATAGGTGATGGTATCGCTTTGGTATACGGTTTAGAAAATGTTCAGTACGGTGAATTGGTGAAGTTTGAAAGCGGTATTGAAGGTATCGTATTGAACCTTGCTGAAGACAACGTAGGTGTTGCACTTCTTGGTGAATCCAAATTGGTAAAAGAAGGTGATACCGTAAATAGAACCAAAAGAATTTCTTCAATCAAAGTTGGTGAAGGGATGTTGGGTAGAGTAGTTGATACCCTCGGAAATCCTATCGATGGAAAAGGACCTATCGCTGGTGAATTATTCGAAATGCCATTGGAAAGAAAGGCTCCGGGAGTAATTTTCCGTCAGCCGGTTACTGAACCACTTCAAACTGGTATCGTAGCAATTGATTCCATGATTCCTGTAGGAAGAGGGCAAAGAGAGTTGATCATCGGTGACCGTCAAACAGGTAAAACTACGGTGGCAATTGATACAATTCTTAACCAAAAAGAATTTTATGATGCAGGACAGCCAGTATATTGTATTTATGTTGCAGTAGGACAAAAAGCTTCTACCGTAGCACAAATCGTAAAAACTTTAGAAGATAAAGGAGCATCAGCGTATACCGTAGTGGTAGCAGCAAACGCTTCCGACCCAACTCCAATGCAAGTTTACGCGCCAATGGCAGGAGCTTCAATTGGTGAATATTTCCGTGATACCGGTAGACCAGCTTTGATCATTTATGATGATTTATCTAAACAGGCAGTTGCTTATCGTGAGCTTTCTCTATTGTTGAGAAGACCACCGGGCCGTGAAGCTTATCCAGGGGACGTTTTCTACCTTCACTCCAGATTATTGGAAAGATCTGCAAAAGTAATCGCTGACGATACTATTGCTGCTCAAATGAATGATTTACCTGAATCTTTGAAACCAATCGTAAAAGGTGGAGGATCATTAACTGCACTTCCAATCATTGAAACACAAGCGGGTGACGTTTCTGCATATATCCCAACCAACGTAATTTCAATTACTGATGGACAGATTTTCTTGGAGTCAGATTTATTCAACTCAGGGGTTCGTCCGGCGATCAACGTAGGTATTTCTGTATCACGCGTTGGAGGTAACGCTCAGATTAAATCAATGAAGAAGGTTTCAGGTACTTTGAAATTGGATCAAGCTCAGTACAAAGAATTGGAAGCTTTTGCTAAATTCGGTTCCGATCTTGATGCTTCAACTTTAGGGGTAATTTCTAAAGGTGAAAGAAACGTAGAAATCTTGAAACAACCGGTAAACTCTCCACTTCCAGTAGATTCTCAAGTAGCAATGATCTACGCAGGTACTGAAAATTTATTGAGAAATATACCGATTGCTAAAGTTAAAGAATTCCAAAAAGAATATGTAGAATTCTTGAGATCTAAACATCCTGATACCATGGCTGCGATTAAAGCTGGAAAAATTGATGACAGCATCACAGGAGTTTTGAAGCAAGCTGCTACAGAATTGGCTTCTAAATACAACTAAAATTAATTCAATATTCAATATTCAGAATGTATTTTCTGAATATTGAATTTTAAATTTTCAACCCATAGAATGGCAAACTTAAAGGAAATACGAGGAAGAATTACTTCAATCTCTTCGACAATGCAAATTACCAGTGCAATGAAAATGGTTTCGGCTGCGAAACTAAAAAAAGCAACGGATGCTATTGTCATGCTGAGACCTTACTCAGAAAAATTGCAGGAAATTATTGAAAATGTAAGTTCCACAACCGATCTCGAAGGGGTTTCTACTTTCACAGCTGAAAGAGAAGTGAAAAAAGTTCTTTATATTGTAGTTACTTCAAACAAAGGGCTTGCCGGAGCTTTCAACTCTTCGGTGATCAAAGAGCTTAATCAAGTGATTGGAAACACCCAACACGAAGTAGAAATTCTTTCTGTTGGAAAAAAAGTGTTTGATGCTGTAAAAAGAAACAGAACAATCTACGATAATCAAAGTGCGATTTTCGACGGAATGAGCTTTCAGGTAGTTTCCAATTTTATGGAAAACGTCATGAAAGATTATAAAGAAGAAAAATTCGATAAAGTTTTTGTGATTTATAATAAATTCATCAACGCTGCCACTCAGGAGGTTCATACCGAGCAGGTTTTGCCAATTGCAATGGCTGCGAAGGACGAAACTGCAAATACCGATTATATTTTCGAACCAAATGCGGCCGAAATCCTTAATGTTTTGATTCCGAAATCCATCAAAACTCAGGTTTACAAAGCGATTCTAGACTCTATCGCTTCTGAACACGGAGCCAGAATGACCGCTATGCACAAAGCAACCGACAACGCACAAGCATTGAAAAATGATCTGGTAATCTTCTACAACAAAGCGCGACAAGCAGCAATTACCAACGAAATCTTGGAAATCGTATCCGGAGCGGAAGCCTTGAAGAATTCCTAAGAAAAATTCTTTTTTAGTATTATAAATGAAGCATCGAAATATTCGGTGCTTTTTTTTATATATATTAGTCAACGATTTTCGGATTACTTAATTATTTAATTTTGTATATCTTTGCATCAAATATTTTTTAAAAATTTAAATGGACTCAGACGTCGTCAAGCTTTTCTTAGCATTATTCTTAGTATTACTCAATGGTTTTTTCGTAGCCGCAGAATTCTCTATCGTTAAAGTTCGTTATTCCCAAATTCAGCTCAAAGCCGCCGAAGGCAATTCTATGGCAAAACAGGCAGAACACATCATCAAACATCTTGATGAATACCTTTCTGCCACTCAGCTCGGAATTACACTTGCTTCATTGGCATTAGGTTGGGTCGGTGAAAGTGCGATGCACCATATCATCGAGAAGATTTTCCATTATTTTAATTTTGAGATTGCACAAGTATCGATTACGACCATTTCTTTGGTTTTAAGTTTCCTTTTGATTACTGTGATGCATATTGTTTTCGGGGAATTAATTCCGAAATCCATTGCAATTCGTAAGTCCGAATCCACAACGATGGCAATCGCTATGCCTTTGCGCGCTTTCTATACGATATTCAAACCTTTTATTTGGTCCATGAATCAAATGTCAAACGGCGTTTTGCGATTGATGAAA
Source organism: Chryseobacterium senegalense (assembly GCA_001403755.1). Classification (GTDB taxonomy): domain Bacteria; phylum Bacteroidota; class Bacteroidia; order Flavobacteriales; family Weeksellaceae; genus Kaistella; species Kaistella senegalense. Next base: position 814,541 of record CYUH01000015.1, read on the forward strand.
ATTCATCCCGCGTCGGAACATGAGATTCACTCCACTGAAGAGTTACAACTTTTGGTAAAGCAATCCGCAGATTCTGGTGAAATTGAAGAAGAAAACTATGAAATCATCAAAAATGCTTTCGATTTTACAGATCACTCTGCGAAGCAGATTATGGTTCCACGACAGAATATTTCTTCCATTGATATCGAAGAACCTGTAGAAGAAATTATCACGAAGATCATGGATGGAGGGTATTCCCGTCTTCCCGTTTACAAAAATTCAATCGATAATATTATCGGAATTTTTTATGCAAAGGAAATTATCCGTGAATATGTGAAAAGAAAAGGTCAAATTACGCACGAAGATTTGGAAAAACTCATGCGCGAACCTTTCTTTGTTGTAGGCAGTAAGAAAATATCTGATCTATTGAAAGTTTTCCAGCAGAAAAAGCAACACTTAGCAGTAGTAATTGATGAATTCGGCGGAACTGAAGGAATCATCACTTTGGAGGATATTCTGGAGGAATTGGTTGGCGAAATTCAAGATGAAGAAGATGATGAAGAGAAAATCGTAGACAAGGTTGGAGAAAATGTTTATTGGGTCCAGGCAACTCAGCCATTAGACGAAATTAATGAGCATTTACCGAAATTATTCCCGCTTTCCGAAGATGGCGAATACAACACCTTGGCCGGATATATTCTGCATGAATTGCAAGATATTCCTGAAGAAAACCAGGAGTTCAACATAAATGATTATCATGTGAAAATCCTGAAAATGCAGAATAAGAGTGTCGACTTGGTTGAATTGGTTTACGAAGAACCGAGCATTGTCGATGTTTTGACCGAAGAAATCAGTGAAATTTAATTTAATATTTAATCTTTGATGATTTTTTTTAATAGTGTTCCTGCCTTTGTAAAGGATTACGAAAAACCACAGCGTGAATACGAAGAAGATGTCGCGCTGATGGAAGATGAAGACGAAGTTTACAAATTGGTGCTTTGGAATGATGATGTCAACACTTTTGATTATGTAATTGAATGCCTGATAGAAATTTGCGGACACACCTTGGAACAAGCCGAACAATGCACCATGTTGGTTCATTACAAAGGGAAATGTACCGTGAAAACAGGAAGCTTGGAACTCCTGAAGCCAATGCATGAAAAATTAATTTCCCGAAGTTTAACTTCAGAAATCGTATAACCAAAGTTTCGTTTTCGAAACTTTTCTTTTATAACAAAATATGAGTTCAGTACTTTTAATCGTAATTGCCGTAACTGCTATCATCAGTTTTATTGCTTTCAATAATCAAAATATTTTCGAGAAATATAAATTTAACGTCGGTGCAATTCTGAGAAACAAAGAATACATAAGGTTGCTTTCCGCCGGTTTTTTGCATGGCGATTTGATGCATTTGTTGTTCAATATGATGACCTTGTATTTCTTCGGACCTATCGTTAATCAGGCCTTCGGAGATTTTGGTTTTTTGATGATTTATTTCGGATCGATCTTTCTTGGAAACTTATTTTCCTTGTATTTGTACAAAAATCAATCTTGGTATTCGGCAATTGGTGCGAGTGGCGGAGTTTCCGGGATTTTGTTTGCATCTATCGCGATGATTCCGGATTTGGGAATCTATTTTTTCTTCATTCCAATACCGATTCCGGGTTATATTTTTGGATTTCTTTACTTCGCTTATTCTGTTTACAGCATGCTAAATCCCCGCCAACAAGATAATATCGGACATGCGGCGCATTTGGGAGGTGCGTTTTTTGGTTTGATTTATGCAGTGGCCCAGCAACCCGAACGAGCGATAGAAAACGCACTATTCCTTGGAATTATGTCGATTCCGCTAATTTATATGGCTTACCAGGTTTTCGTGAAAAAGAGAATAGGATAATTTATTTCTTTCCCCAAATAAAGCGATCATTTCCCGATAAATCTTCCAATAAATGAACATCCGCTAAAATTTCCTGATAAAGTTCTAGTGTTTCAATTCCTAATTTTTGGTTAATTTCAAGGAAAATCATTCCGTTTTCTGAAAGATATTGTTTACAATCTTCCGCAATTTTTTCATAGAAAATCAACGCGTTTGACGAAGGAGAGAAAAGTGCCATTTTGGGTTCAAAATCTTTTACAGAATCTGCAATTTCGTGTTCTTCGTCGATTCCGATGTATGGCGGATTCGAGATGATAATGTCGTATTTTTGGTTTAAATTTTCTTTTAAATAATCTTGATGAATAAACTCTATTTCAACTTCATGAAGATCGGCGTTTTTCTCAGCCACTTTTAAAGCTTTTTCCGAATAATCCATCGCGGAAATTTTTGCATCCGGGAATTTCTTTTTCAAAACAATCGGAATTATTCCGCTTCCGGTTCCGATGTCCAGGATTTTTAAGGTTTGATTTGGGAAGTTATTTTTTATTTTTTCGATTGCTAATTCCAGCAGTTCTTCTGTTTCAGGTCGGGGAATCAGAACATGTTCATCCACAAAAAATTTTAGCCCGTAAAATTCAGTTTCTCCTAAAATTTGCTGATAAGGTTTTCCCGCTTTTAGTTCCGAAATTACTTTTTCCAATTCTTCGATATGACTTTGCAAAAGTGGCTGGTTTTCAAAACCTCTTTGTAGAAATTTGTCGAAACCTACCAGTTTGTTGACAAATATGGAATAAAGGGCCGCGCTTTCGGATTCCGTGTACAATTTCGAAAGTTCTTTTTTAAAGTATATTTTAAATTCTGAAATGGTCATTTTCTTACTATTTTTCTTTCTTTAATTTTAAAATTTAAATATAATTCCTTTTTCCGAAGAAGTCTGCAATATAGGTTCAAACATTTATTAAATAAGGAAAAAACAAAAATTTAATATTTTTTGAAAATAAAATTACTATTTTTGAGAAATCGCTATTTTAAAATATGAAAAACTTATTTTTCTATGTCTTTGCCATGACGGTTTTGGTTTCTTGTGGATCTTCAAAACCGGTTGTAAAGAGGTCAGTTCCAACCAAATCGGTGGCGAAAGCTCCGGGTTTGAAAACTTTATCTTCTCACTATTCCGGAAACGTCAATGGACAAATTAAAGAAATTTTAAAAGATGCTGAAAAATATTTAGGCGCACCCTACAAATACGCAGGAAATACTTCGGCTGGCTTTGATTGCTCCGGTCTCGTTTCCAAAGTTTTTGATGAAAATAAGATGAAACTTCCACGAAGATCAGAGGATCAATCTAAAGAAGGTAGAGAAATCAGCATTAAAGAGGCAAAACCAGGTGATTTGGTATTTTTTGCAACTTCCGGTGGAAGTAGGGTTTCTCATGTTGGGATTATTCACGATATCGGAAATAATGGAGAAGTTACTTTTATTCATTCTTCAACATCCAAAGGAGTTATTATTTCTTCTCTCAATGAAAGTTATTGGAATAAATCCTACCTATTCGCAAGAAGAGTTTTGTAAATTTGCGAAAATTATCATTCTTAAAAAAAGTTAAATAATGTTACAACAAACCATTGAAAATATCTGGGAAAACCGGGAATTATTGCAAAATGAAAACAGCCAAAAAGCCATTCGTGAAGTAATCCGACAATTAGATCTAGGCGAATTGCGTGTTGCGGAGCCTACCGAAAATGGCTGGAAGGTGAATGAATGGGTGAAAAAAGCTGTCGTGATGTATTTCCCAATTCAGAAAATGGAAACTATTGAGGTTGGTCCTTTCGAATTTCACGATAAAATGCCATTGAAAAGAAACTATGCCGAAAAAGGAGTTCGTGTAGTTCCTCACGCTGTTGCTAGAGAAGGTGCTTACATTGCTTCTGGAGTTATTTTGATGCCATCCTATGTGAACATCGGCGCCTATGTAGATTCCGGAACCATGGTTGATACCTGGGCGACTGTCGGAAGTTGTGCGCAAATCGGAAAAAACGTTCACTTAAGCGGTGGAGTAGGAATTGGCGGAGTTTTGGAGCCACTTCAGGCGGCCCCCGTAATTATCGAAGATGATGTTTTTGTGGGTTCAAGATGTATCGTAGTTGAAGGTGTTCACGTAGAAAAAGAAGCAGTGTTGGGCGCAAATGTTGTTCTTACCGCCTCTACAAAAATCATCGATGTAACCGGGTCCGAACCTGTAGAAATTAAAGGAAGAGTTCCTGCCCGCTCTGTGGTGATTCCTGGAAGTTATACGAAACAGTTTCCGGCGGGTGAATTTCAGGTTCCGTGTGCCTTGATTATCGGACAAAGAAAAGAATCTACAGATAAAAAAACCTCTCTGAATGATGCTTTAAGAGAAAATAATGTTGCAGTTTAAACACTATGGCGATTCCAAGACAAATATTTCAAACCTTTAAGTCAGAAAAATTACCCTTGCTTACTCGGATGCATATCAAAAGGATGCTACGAAGAAATCGGGAATATACTTATCATTTTTATGACGATGAGCGTATTGAAAAATTTTTGCTGGAAGAATTTCCACGTGAATATTATGTGGCGTATAAAAGCCTAACCGTCGGAGCGGCTAAAGCAGACTTTTTCCGCTACGCAATTTTGTATAAAAAAGGTGGGATTTATTTGGATATAGATTGTAAATTGATTTCCAGATTTCGGGATTTTATTAAAGATTCTGATGAGGCAATTATTTCAATCGAAAACAATGGAGATCTTTATACGCAATGGGCGCTAATTTTTGATGCCGGTCATCCTTTTTTGAAAAGAACATTGGAATTGTGCCTGATCAACATTTTTGAACACCGATATCCTCATGATGTTCATCAAACAACAGGTCCAACTGTTTTCACACACGCGATTCAGGAGGTTTTGCAGCAGGCTCCAAATACGCCCTACCGAGAAATGGGAATGGAGTACGAAGGCCATATCGATGATAAATACAAACTTGCAAAGTTCTTCCTTTATAAAAACAGGAAAGAGCATTGGAAAAAGCAACAATTGTCGCAGGATATTATAAAACCGTTTGAGGAATGAAAATTGCCTTTGACGGAAAGCGATTTTTCAATAACGGTTCGGGATTAGGAAATTATTCGCGAGATCTGGTGAGGATATTGGCTACTTGCTATCCTGATAATCAATATTTGCTTTTAAATAATAAAAAATCTGAACGCGGAAAAGAAATTCTGGCATTGCCAAGTGTTTCGTTTACCGAAACTTCGAAAGGACAACTTTCCCGACAGTTCAAAATGGGAAAAGATGCGCAGAATGCAAATTGTGATATTTTCCACGGACTCTCCGGTGAATTGCCCTTACAATGGACTGACAAATCCATTAAAAAAATCGTAACCATTCACGATTTAATTTTCCTGAGATATCCAAATTATTATGGTTTTTTTGACCGCAAAATTCATTTTTGGAAGTTTAAAAAAGCCGCCGAACAAGCGGATTTAATCATTGCAATTTCCGAACAGACCAAAGCGGATATCATCAAATTTCTGAAAGTTCCGGAGAATAAAATCAAGGTAGTTTATCAAGGTTGTCATCATTCTTTCAAAGAAAATCAATCGCAAGAATTTCTAAATTCAGTGAAAGAAAAATTTAATCTTCCTGACAAATTTATCTTAGATGTTGGTACGATTGAAGAGAGAAAAAACCTTTTGAATATTGTAAAATCGATCAATAATACAGAAATTCCTTTGGTCGTTGTTGGGAAGAAAAAGGAGAAATATTTCAAAAAAGTTGAACGTTTTATTATTAAAAATAAATTGCAAAATCAAGTTTTTTTCTTGGAAAATGTTTCGATGGAAGAGTTGGCAGCGATTTATAAATTAGCGAAAATTTTCGTTTACCCGAGTGTTTTCGAAGGTTTTGGGATTCCGGTTATCGAAGCACTTTTTTCCGGAACTGCGGTGATTACAAGCAATTCGAGTTCGCTTCCGGAAGCCGGTGGAAAAGATTCTCTTTACATCGATCCGAATAATATTGACGATTTAAAGTCCAAAATTTTATTTCTATGGTCCAACGAATCCGAACGAAAACGTAGAGTAGAAAAGGGTTTACTGTATGTACAAAAATTCAGTGACGAGAATATTGCCAATGAACTGATGAAGGTTTACAAAGAAACGATTTCGATTTTGTAAATTTTTATATATTTAGAAAAAAAATCATGAGAATCTTATTAACTCTGTCATTTTCACTTTTCTTTTCATTGTTATTTTCGCAATCTCCAAATGCAGCAAATGTAGTAGTCAATGAACAAAGATATAGAAGCCAACTTTCAAACGAAGCTTATGAAAAGGCACTAACCGAAATGCGACGAAGCGCCAATGAAAGTTCTACAGTAAAATTGAAACAATTAGATGAACTTTTTGAATTAAGCTTTGCACAAAATGACCGGTTTCAATCTAAATTAAAATCATTAAATGAGAAGAAAAAAGGGTTTGAATCAAAGATAGTTACTACAAAATCTGCTGAACAAAAGGAAAGTTTGCAAGAAAAAATTGCCGATGTAAATTCAGAAATCAATAAGTTAAATGAGAAAATCAAGGCCAACGAACGTGAATTGGCGTTTCTTCAAAAAGCTTATAGAAAGCAAATGAAATAAAAAAAGCTGCGAAATTGCAGCCTTTTTTCTATTTTGAAATAATGATTTTCCTGGTGAGTTTTCGGTCTTCGACATTCATCGTTCCGAAATAAATTCCCGGCGATAGTTTTGAAATATCTATTTTTTTGCTGTTCTGATTTTTAATTAAAACTTTTCCTGATAGATCGGTAATGATGAAAGAATAATCTCTAAAATTCGAGTTCAACATTTCGATATTGATAAAATTAGTTGCCGGATTTGGAAAAATTCGCAATGATTCCAACATTTTTTCAGGAGGACAATCAGCTACCGATAAGGTGCTTGTTTCTGCCGTCGTGAAATGCTGCACTGCTCCCAAAGCTGCTTTAGCAACATTCCAAACAAAAACAGGATCCATATTTGCATAGGTGTCGCCGGTGGAATGTGGTTGCCAACTTTCGTTATACTCGTAAAATCCTGTAATTACTTCTCCATTTGCTTGAAAGGGCATATAATCCGATCCGTATGCGTAAGATAAATTCGTTTGTAGTGGAGAGTATAACGTGACGCAGTTCATCAATTCTTGTGTAACACTATTCGAAGCAGCATTATTGGTAGAAGGGGAGTTGTTGGTATCACGTTCGCAGGTAATGGTGTTATTTACCGCTCCGGCAACACCGCCTACTTGATCAATATTGAAGACCAATTTGATGTTCATCTTTGGATTGGAGTTATTTACAACGGTATTGACGAAGTTTTGGCTTCCACGAAGACCTTGTTCCTCGCCGCTAAAATTAATGAACTTTATAGAATATTCTGTAGGAACATCTTTCAGAATTCTTGCCATTTCAAGAATTACAGAGATTCCGCTTCCATTATCATTCACTCCAGGTCCGGCAATGGTATCGTAATGTCCGCAGACAATCACGTACGTATTGGGATATTTTGTTCCGGTTTTAGTGAGAATGAGATTCTTGGAGGTATTGCCATTATATGAAAAGGTGTTCTCAGAAATTTGAGTTTCGTTATAACCAAATGAGAGATATTTATTTTTAAGCCAATTAAATGTATTATTGTTATTTGTGCTTCCAGTGGTTTTTACACCAAAACTTGCAAATTCAGTAAGATAACTTTTGATGTTATTCTGAGTAATTTGGTTCACTCGATCCTGATAGGCTTGTACGAAAGTTTGAGCATAACTAAATACCGAAAAACAAATGGCAGGAATAATAAAGAATTTTTTCATATTTCTAAAATAATTCAAAGATATCAAAAAAAATCCTAAACAAAATGTTTAGGATCTACATTGATAACAAAAAATTTTACATTTATTTGATTTGATCTACAACTGCTTTGAAAGCTTCAGGGTGATTCATTGCTAAATCTGCTAAAACTTTTCTGTTCAGTTCGATATTGTTGCTTTTTAGAGCGCCCATAAATTGGGAGTAAGACATTCCGTGTTCTCTGGCACCAGCGTTGATACGGGTAATCCAAAGGCTTCTGAAATTTCTTTTCTTCTCTTTTCTACCGCGGTAAGCATATTGCATTGCTTTTTCTACGGCGTTTTTAGCTACAGTCCAAACATTTTTTCTTCTACCGAAAAAACCTTTAGCCTGCTTCATTACTTTTTTTCTGCGAGCTCTAGAAGCTACGGCATTTACTGATCTTGGCATAATTTAAATTGTTTTTTTTGAAAAGGGCGGCAAATTATTTCATTGCACTTATTTGCTCCGTTTCAGGGTTAAAATTTCTGAATTTTTAGAATTCTTATAAACCGAAAGATTTATAAAAACTACTTGATGGCTAATTGACGTAAAACGCTTTTCTCATCCACAGTAGCAACGTAAGAAGTTTGCGTAAGATTTCTCTTTTGCTTAGTTTCTTTTTTCGTCAAGATGTGGCTTTTGTAAGCATTTTTTCTTTTAATTTTACCGGTTCCGGTAAGCTTAAAACGCTTCTTAGCACCTGATTTAGTTTTTAATTTTGGCATTTTGCTTAATTTATAATATTTGTTATCAATATCTTATTGTGTGATTTAACCTAGTTAAATCGGTAAATTTCTTATTTCGCCGGCTTTTTCGGGCTCATCATCATAATCATTCTCTTGCCCTCAAGTTTAGGCAATTGGTCAACTTTTCCGACATGTTCCAGCTCTTGAGCTAATTTTAAAAGAAGAATTTCACCTTGATCCTTAAATATAATCGAACGACCTTTAAAGAAAACATAGGTTTTTAGTTTTGAGCCTTCTTCCAGGAACTTTTCAGCATGCTTTTTTTTGAATTCGTAATCGTGATCATCCGTTTGCGGACCAAATCTGATTTCTTTTACGACAACTTTTACCTGCTTGGCTTTCAGTTCCTTTTGCTTTTTCTTTTGCTCGTAAAGGAATTTCTTATAATCCAGAATTCTGGAAATAAATGGTTCAGCTTTGTCGGAAATCACAACCAGATCCAATTCTTGTTCTTTAGCTATTTCTAAAGCTTTTGCTAAAGGATACACGCCTGGTTCTACGTTATCACCGACCAAGCGTACTTCTTTCGCACGAATCTTTTCATTGATTTGGTGCAAATCTTCTTGTACGCGTCGCTGTGGACCTCTACCTCGGTAATTAAATTTCTGTGCTATGGTTTTATATTTTAAAGTTAATTTCTAAATTTTTGATTCTTTTTTGAAATAGGCGATGAAATCTTCTATCGTCATCGTTCCTAAATCACCTTCGCTTCTTCTTCTTACAGAAACCGTTCCACCAACTTCCTCGTTTTCACCGACAATCAGCATGAATGGAAGCTTTTTCAACTCGGCATCACGAATTTTTTTACCCGTTTTCTCGTTTCTGTCGTCAATCAGCCCGCAAATATCGTGATTTTCTAGCAATTGTGAAACTTTTTTTGCATAATCAACATATTTTTCGCTAATCGGCAAAATAGTAAATTGATCCGGAGCGAGCCACAACGGGAAATCTCCTGCGGTGTTTTCCAACAAAATCGCGATAAATCTTTCCATAGAACCAAACGGAGCACGGTGGATCATCACTGGTCTGTGTTTTTCGTTATCGCTTCCGGTGTACCAAAGGTCAAATCTCTCAGGCAAATTATAATCAACCTGAATGGTTCCCAATTGCCAACTTCTGCCTAAAGCATCCTTCACCATGAAATCGAGTTTTGGTCCATAGAATGCCGCTTCGCCGTATTCCACAATTGTTTTTAAACCTTTCTTTTCAGCGGCTTGGATAATCGCGTCTTCCGCTTTTTTCCAGTTTTCATCACTTCCGATATATTTTTCTTTTTTCTCCGGATCTCTGAGTGAAACTTGCGTTACGAAATCTTCGAAACCTAATGATCTGAATACATAAAGTGTTAAATCAATCACGTTTTCAAATTCAGCCAAAAGCTGATCTGGGGTACAGAAAAGGTGTGCGTCATCTTGGGTAAAACCACGTACCCTCGTTAATCCATGAAGTTCACCGGATTGTTCATAACGATATACGGTTCCGAATTCTGCATATCTTTTTGGCAAATCTTTATAAGACCATTGACCAACTTTGTAGATTTCGCAGTGGTGAGGGCAGTTCATAGGTTTCAGCATAAATTCTTCCCCTTCATTGGGTGTTTTAATTGGCTGGAAACTGTCTGCACCATATTTATCCCAGTGACCGGAAGTTACATACAATTCTTTTGCTCCGATGTGTGGAGTCATCACGAATTCGTAACCTGATTTTTTCTGAGCTTCAGAAAGGAAGTTTTCCAATTTTTTTCTTAAGGCAGTTCCTTTTGGTAACCAAAGTGGAAGTCCGGCTCCCACTTTTTCAGAGAATGCGTAAATCCCCAATTCCTTTCCGAGTTTTCGGTGATCGCGGCGTTTTGCTTCTTCTAATCTTTCAAGATATTCGGTTAAATCTTTTTGTTTTGGGAAAGAAATACCGTAAACTCTGGTCAACTGTGGATTTTTTTCGTTTCCTCTCCAATATGCTCCGGCTGCGTTTAGAATTTTCACGGCCTTTACAATGCCTGTAGATGGAATGTGTCCACCACGGCATAAATCGGTAAAATTATCGTGGGAGCAGAAAGTAATTTCGCCGTCATTTAAATTAGAAATGAGCTCGGTTTTATATTCATTGCCTTCATATTCTTTCAACGCATCGGCTTTTGATACCGAATATAGGTTGAATGTAGAATCTTTTTTGGCGTTTTCGAGCATCTTCTTTTCGATTTTTTCGAAATCTTTTTCGGAAAGACTTTCGTCGCCGAAATCTACATCATAATAAAATCCTTGATCAATGGCCGGGCCAATAGTTAATTTGGCATGTGGATAAAATTCCATAATTGCTTGCGCCAAGAGGTGAGCAGAAGAATGCCAGAATGCCTTTTTCCCCATTTCATCATTCCACGTCAGAAGCTGTAGCGAAGAATCTGTGGTTATAGGCGTGGTGATTTCAACCTGTGTTCCGTTCACGATTGCGGAAATGGTATTTCTTGCCAAACCATCACTAATTGACTTTGCTACTTCAAGCGGAGTTACCACGCTTTCAAATTCTCTGATGCTTCCGTCGGGAAGAGTAATTTTTATCATACTGAATTAAAAATTTTAAGAGGCAAAAATACGGAATTTCTACTAATTTTTTATTTCGTTTTTGATGGAATTTTACTTCTATTCATTATTATTCAATTATTCGTAAATTATTTTTCGTCTGTAAAGAAGGAAATTCTTTTTTTTAATGGAAAATTTAAGTGAAGTTTGATGATAAAAAAAGCAGAAAATTTAATTTCTGCTCTCGTCTTTTGTATTATCGGTTTTGCCGTCCTTATTAAGTTTAGAAGATTCCTTAATTTGGCGATCTACTGTTTTTTCGGAGTTCACTTTCTCGGATGATGCGGGAATGTTTGGCAAATCCTGGTTTTCTTTTTTTGTTTGTGCAGGTTGTTCCTTATCTTTTTCCATATTTTGTTTTTTTTAAAGTTTTGATGAATCGATTTGACCGGTCTGGTCTTCGATTTTATAATTCAAAGCCTTTGCCAAAACGAAAATATGATCAAGATTTTCTAACAATTGTTTTCTTCCTTCGCTTCGTAATCGCTCCTGATTCACGGTTTTGTAAGCATTGTCTTTCGCCGATTTTGTGATTTTTTGCAAATCTTTTTGATCAAAACGATCGAGGAAAGAATCATCCATGGATTGTATTTCTACACTTGGGATTATCCGTATATCAGCGTTGGGCAATTCCTTGATGATCAGTTTTTTGTTGGTGGAATCAACATCAATTTTCATTTTATTTAGATCGTAAGAAACTTGCGCATTTGTTTTGGTAAAAGTAATGAGCTCTTTTTCCATACTAGGAAGCATACCGCCAAAAAGTTCGGAAGTAATTTTAGTTTTCTGTATGCTCGAAAAATCTTGTTCCATGACCACCATTTTGTTCATTTTTCTGATTTGATTGGTGATGATGTAGTAATCGTTTTGCACTTGATCTTCTTTCTTTTTTGTCAAGCTGTTCCAAATGAAAAATGCGAGCAACATTGCGATTGCTCCTAAAATGAACGGTAAAATTCTTTTGTCTGTTTTCAATTTATTGTAAAAGATCTTTAAGTGTGGTGTTGTCTTTTTTAAGGATTTCCAGAAGGTCTCTTTCTAGATATCCGGTAGTCGGGTATTCAATAATCCTTCCAATCTCTTTGCCGTATTTTTTTACGATGATAGTTGGAACTCTTTGGATATTATAAACCCCTTCTTCGCCGTTTGGAGCTTCTTTTTTCCTGTTCACAGCGATGATTTCCAATTTTTGTTCTGGGAAATTCATGCTTTCCAAAATTTTCATCAACCGCGGAACTTCTCGATGGCTATCTTCGCACCATGTTCCCATCACCAGGGTGATTCCGTAGGAATTGAGCTTTTCTTTTTTAAGTTCATCAACTGTTTTTTGATCAATGGCGTATTCATCATGTTCTTTAACGTACCAATCGCTGTATGGCGTTTTCAGAAGTTGGTCTTTGGTTTGTGTTCCGAGAAGCATTTTCCCGTCATTGGTGGTATCAACTTCGCGGTTTACGACTACTTTCTGCGAATTACAAGATTGGAAAGTAAGTAAGGAAATCCCGGAAATCAAAAAAGTTTTTGTTATTTTATTCATGGATGGATGCTAATCGGTTAAAATTTATAGTGTAAATCAATTTATTTTTTCAAAATCGTTTCCAAGTCTGCAGGCGAATAGTATTTGTTTTTTAATACTTTATGATCAGATTTTCGATGAACATTAATTTTATTTGCGGCAATCTCCGAAAAAGCTTCTTCTCCTTTTTCGGCATAAAATGCAATCGTTTCGTCTGCCTGTTGCTGGTTTTCGCAAGCTTTAGACATGTTCGAGCGGTGTACTTCATTAAACAACTTCACAAATTTTTCGCCCAAACCAAATTCTAATACTGCGCCACTTAAAACATACTGCAAATCGCACAGCGCATCGGCGATTTCTACCATGTTTTTCTCAGAAATCGCTTCTTTCAATTCATTTAATTCTTCCTGAAGTAGGGAAATTCTCAATTCGCATCTTTCTTTTGAAGGAATTTGAGGTATTTCTAAAACTGGTGCGTTAAAGGTTTTATGGAATTCTGCAACTTGGTTCAGCGAATCTATTTTTTCCATTTTTATTAAATTTAAACAAATATAGAAAATCAAAAAGGATTTTTGGTAAAGACTTTTTCTAAATTGGTCATTAAAAAAAGCATCGAATTTCGATGCTTTCATATTAAATACAATAAAATCTGCAATTTCTATTTGGAAATTTCTCTTCCAATAACCAATCTCTGGATTTCCGAAGTTCCTTCGCCAATCGTACAAAGTTTAGAATCTCTATAGAATTTTTCCACCGGAAAATCTTTAGTATAACCATAACCTCCGAAAACCTGAACGGCATTGTTGGCGATTCTTACACAGGCCTCGGAAGCGTACAATTTTGCCATTGCACCTTCTTTGGTCATAGGTTTTTTTGCATTTTTCAAGTTGGACGCACGCTGAATAAGCAGTTCGGCAGCATCAATTTCAGTTGCCATATCTGCAAGCATGAAATTAATTGCCTGAAATTCGTTAATTGCTTTTCCGAATTGTTTTCTTTCAAGAGAATATTTCAAAGCGGCTTTGTAAGCACCTCTTGCAATGCCTAAACTTAAAGCAGCGATCGAGATTCTTCCGCCGTCAAGAATTTTCATGGCTTGTTTAAAACCGGAGCCTACTTCTCCTAATCGGTGAGAGTCGGGAACTCTTACATTGTCAAAGATGAGCTCTGCAGTTTCAGAAGCTCTCATTCCGAGTTTGTTTTCTTTTTTACCTGAAGAAAAACCGGGCATTCCTTTTTCCAAAACGAATGCCGTAGAATTGTTTTTAGCTCCTTTTTCGCCTGTTCTAGTCATTACCACTGCGATATCACCGGAAATTGCGTGGGTGATGAAATTTTTAGCCCCGTTCAAAACCCATTCGTCGCCATCTTTTACAGCGGTTGTGCTCATTCCACCTGAATCTGAACCTGTATTGTGTTCGGTAAGTCCCCATGCTCCGATTACTTTACCGGAAGCGAGTTGGGGCAGCCATTTTTTGCGTTGTTCTTCGTTTCCGAATTCATATATATGATTGGTGCAAAGTGAGTTGTGAGCAGCAACAGACAATCCGATCGATGGATCAACCTGAGAAATTTCGTCCAAAATTGCAACATACTCATGATATCCCAAACCGGATCCGCCATATTCTTCAGGAATTACAATTCCCATAAATCCCATTTCTCCCAACTGATGGAATAGTTCTACTGGAAATGTTTGGCTTTCGTCCCATTCCATAATATTCGGGCGGATGTTTTTTTCTGCAAAATCTTTTGCGGTTTCTGCAATCATTGCGATGTTGCTCAGTGTTTCACTATTCATATTTGTTTATTTCTTATTTGTTCTCAAAGATAATTAAATTGGCGAATTTTGAAAATAAAAATAATTTTGATGCTATTTAATATTAAAAGATAACGAAAAATTAATAGTTATTTGGTCTCCTAAGCGAGTAATTTGCCTAAATTGCAAGCCAATTTTTAGTAGATGAGAATACTTTTATTTTTTACCTTATTGCCTTTTTTAGCTGAAGCTCAAGCACCTGTTGGCTATTATGATGGCACTTCAACACTTACGGGATATGCCCTGAAATCGAAGCTTCACCAGATTATTTCCGAAAAAAGTATCAATTGGCATTATGGAGATTTGACCAATTTTTATAACCAAACCGATTTGGATAAATATTACGATCATGATGCATCGAACACCACAATTTTATTAGATATTTACTCTGAAATTCCCAGCGGCTCCGATTCCTACGAGTATACCACCGCAAATATTGTAGGTTCTGCAAGTGCAGAAGGACAGGGCTGGAACCGCGAACATATGATGCCTCAAAGTACTTTCAATAGTAACTATCCAATGTATTCTGATTTGTTTTTTGTGATTCCGACCGATGCTAGAATTAATCAACTGAGAAGCAATTATCCGTATGGTATTGCAAAAACAAGCACAACACCTTTTCATACTTTTAGCAATGGATCAAAAATTAATACTAATGCGACCGCCGGTTCGGGATATACGGGACGAGTGTATGAACCCATCGATGAATTTAAAGGTGATATAGCAAGAAGTTTACTTTATTTTGTGGTAAGATATGAAGGAAAATTAAACTCTTTTAATTTTTACAATGGATCTTCTGCAGCAAATGATACCAGTCCGCTAGACGGAACGGAGGAAAAAGCTTTTGAGAATTGGTACTTGGCAATGTTGCTTCAGTGGCATTTCCAAGATCCTGTTTCGCAAAGGGAAATTGATCGTAATAATGCGGTTTTTGCAATTCAGAAAAACAGGAATCCATTCATTGATCATCCGGAATGGGTGAATGCTGTGTGGTCTCAAACGACTGATGCAGCGGTTCCGCAAGCTCCAAGTAATTTAAATGTGGCGAAAACCAGCGCATATTTTGTAGCTTTAAATTGGAATGCATCGCCGGATTCGGATGTTATCGGGTATAAAATCTACCAAAATGGCGTTTTAGTAGCCACTACAAAAAATACAAGTATCGATATCGACCATCTTCTGCCTTCTACTGCTTATCAGTTTACGGTAAAAGCTTATGATAATGGATATTTGGAATCTTCGGAAAGTAATTTGACTTCTGTAACCACTTTGCCAGATGATATCTATGCGAAAGATTTAATGATTACCAAATACATCGAAGGAACCGCAAATAATAAAGCGATTGAAATAACCAATAAAACCGGCCATTCCGTAAATTTGGATAAATATAGATTGAACATTCAGTTTTATAGCGGAACCAACTATTATTTTCCTGCACCGTTTGAATTGGAAGGAACAGTTCAACACAATGAAACTTTTGTTATTTTAAATCCGAATGCGCAATTATCTTGTATCTCGAATGACCAGTCTAAATTTGTGACGGCCGCACCTCAAATGACTTTTTCAGGAAGCCATTATTTGGAACTCCGGTATGCTTCCCAAACAGTTGATGCGATAGGAACCAAAGATCTAAGTAATTTTTCAACTCTTGGAAATGTGTCCTTGTATCGGTTGAATTCCGCGAAGCAACCGACTGCTACTTTTAATCTTGCAGAATGGCAAAATTACGAAATAGATTACTGCGAAAATTTAGGAATTTTAGCTGCAGCAGATGTTTCTATTCTTAATGAAAATGATTTTTCTGTTTATCCAAATCCTGTTGGCGATTGGCTTTCGGTAAAAGGAAAACAACTTGAAAAAGTTCAGAAAGTCTCCTTGTTTGATGCTTCCGGTAAATTGTTTATGCAGGAAAATAATCCTTTCAAAAATGGAAATTCATGGAATGTTCAGCATCTGAAGCCGGGAGTTTACATTCTGAAAATCGATCATCACGCGGTGAAGTTTATCAAAAAATAGCCATTGAAAATATAAAAACGAAAATCCCCGCAAACTGATGTGGGGATTTTTGTGTAATAATTTTAATCTATTAAGTAAAGTCTCATTCTGGCTTCGTATTCTGTTTTTGTTTTTAGGAATTTCCAAATTTTTTTGTCATCTGGATATGAAATTCTGTAATAAATGATTTTGTCCGCAGAATATTTAAAATAAGGATGTGTTTTGAGCCATTCTTCCGGAGCGGAAACTAAGGTGTATTTAGGAACCTTAGAATGGTCCAGTCTTGCTACAGCAACCAATTTCTGCGCTAATTCTTTGTCTATATCGTAAGTGTCGACAATTTGTTGTCTGGAAACGAAACCACCAAGTTTTTTCCTGTAATTTAGGATCATGCCAGCGCTTTTTTCATCAAAACCAAATTCTAAAAGTTGTTTGAAAGTAATCTGGTTTAAATCTGTTTTTGCGAAGTCTGTTTTTGCTTCCGGCGCGCTTTCAGATTTTGAATTGGAAACAAATGACGCATTTCCTGTTTTTTGCGAAGCATTTGTTTTTAAATTATCGGGATTCAAAACAATATAAGGTTTTAATTCCTCGAATTTTTCTTCCGAAATTACAAAGCAGCGTGCAATTTCATCCAAATTTTTAAAACTTCCTTTCAGATTTCGATCGCGATAATTGACGATCACTTGCGCCTGTTTTTCGGAAAAACCAAGCTTTTGCCATCCTTCTAAATCGGTAATATTGGGATCAAATTTTTCGTAAGAAAATTTTTCCTTATCAGTAGAATTGCTTTTATAATGCGTTTTTGCAATATAGTTTTCCGGAGTTTTTTCTGGAAGCAGAAGATAAGGTTCCATTTTCCGGAAATTTTCTTCGCTGATGATGAAGCAATCTTTAAATTTTTCTTTACTGAGAAAACTTCCGCCAAGATATTGTTTATATTTCAGAATCGAATGAGCTTGTTTTTCAGTCAAACCCATTTTTACAAAATCCGCAGTACTGAAATGGTCTGGATTGAATTTCCCTGGAATTTTAAGTTCTTTTTTCTCAAAGCTTCTTGGATTCGAATTGTGAAAAGATCGGTACTTTCCGCTTTCGTAGGAGTTTTTAGTATTTTCAGGAAGTAGGATGTAGGGTTCTAATTCGTTATACTTTTCCTCGGAAATCGAATAGCACTTTTTTAGTTGTGCTTTTGAGGTAAATTCTCCGCCGACGATGTTTTTGTATTTCAGAATCGTGGCTACTTGTTTTTCCGAAAATCCGAGTTTTTTCCAGCCATTTTCATCCAAATTGTTCGGATCAAACTCTTGTAGATCAGTTATTTCTAAGTTTGCAAATTCAATTTTTTCTGTTGGATCAACTTCAGATTTATTCTTTTTTCCGTAATCAAAATAAAAAATTCCAGCTAATAGAAAAGCTGCCGAAGTAGCAAAGCCAAGGAAATAGTTCTTGGCAGCGGAAAATTGAAATGGAGAACTCATGATCAATTTTCTAACAAAATTACCGCGAATTCTAATATTTTTCGTAATTAAAAAGAGCTATTTTGTTTAAAGGTAAAAACACCCTTTTTTTATTCCGGTTTGTCGACAAGTGAATCCTTAAGCTTCTGCAATTCAGCTTTTACAAATTCTAATCGGTCAATCATGGTGATGGTTTCCGAGATTTTAGAATTGGTTGCCAATGCGACTCTAGCTCCATCCAAAGTGTAGCCTTTTTCCTTAACCAAATGATAAATAATCTTCAAATTTTCAATATCAGAAGGTGTAAAATAGCGGTTTCCTTTCTTGTTTTTCTTAGGTTTGATGATAGGAAACTCTTGTTCCCAATATCTAATTAAAGAGGCGTTTACATCAAAAGCTTTTGCAACTTCTCCTATGGGGTAATACAGTTTATCAGGCAGGTTTATTTTCATAGGTTAAATAAAGAAATTCAAATATAAATATTTTTAATTTACTGGAACAAATCCATGTTTTTTGATGAGGAGAAAAGTTCATTTAGTTGGTGGTGTTTTTTAATGGTATGGAACTTGATGGAAAAAACACAATTCCCTAACTTTTTTTGATAAATTTTTATAAATATGAAGAAATATTATTAATTTTTTATTGGTTTTTTAATCAATATTCATTATTAACATTAAAAAATAAATTATGAGAAAATTACTTTTTGCATTGTCATTTTTGGCAATTGTCTCGTGTAAGGAAACCTCTAAGACTGAAGTTTCCGAAAGTCAAACAAGTCTGGCAACAGACACTCCTTCGAATATTACTTTGAATGAGACAAAACCAAGTGAATCTTCAACTGCGGTAGAAACTACTGCTATTCAGAAAAAAACATTCAATGATAAAGAAATGTTGCTTACAAAAGCACAAGTGGTTGGTTCTATTTTAAGTGTGGAATTTCAGGTAAATACACCGGAAGGAAAATTGGTAGATTTCAAGTTTCCGCTCGACGAAGTAAATTACATTGACGATGCTTTATCAAAAAAAGTAGGCTTACTAAAAGATGACGCGGGAGTTTACATGGCGAATCCGCTAAGTTCGAATAATAAATTTATTTTGTTGAGAGGAAAAGCAAACAATTATTTAGTCTCAATGAAGTTTCCTGCACCTCCTGCAGAAAGCAGAACGGTGAGTTTTAATATTCCGAACTTCGGTTCCTTTGATCAAGTACAAATTACGAGATAAGATGAGAAGTTTTTATAAAATTGCAGCAATCGTTTTATTTTTGGGACTGTTAATGAGTTGTGCAAAGGAAACCACTGCACATACTAAAACGGACGAAATTCAAACAGGACAGACAGAAAGCTCAAAAGTAACGGAACATTCAGAGAGTAATCTTTCCTCGAATACCAGTGAAGTAGGAGATGAAATGTCGGCAAATTCCAGTAATTTGTCAGCGGATATTAGCAATTTGAATATTGATATTAATTTAGCTGCCGATCAACTTTTTGATTTTGATAAAGCGATTCTAAAACCAGAAGCTGAAGGGGAATTAACCAAAGCATATTCACAATTTGAAAATCAGCCAAAAGCGAAAGTAACGGTTGTGGGGTATACCGATGGAAAGGGAAGTGTGAAGTACAACAAAAACTTGTCTTTGCGCCGTGCAAATGCGGTGAAAGATTGGTTTCAAAAAAAAGGAAGCCAAAACAGTATCTTTGTTGAAGGAAGAGGAGCAGATAATCCAATCGCACCCAACACAAATCCCGATGGATCTGACAATCCGGAAGGAAGAGCCAAAAATCGTCGTGTAGAAATCAAAGTAACCGGCGAAAAATCAATTTAGATAACAATTAAATACGAGTGAAAATTGAAACGCTTAATAAGCGATTTCAATTTTCACTTTCTTACCTTTCAACTTTTCGTTAGCTAATTGCTTTAGCAGTTCGATGGTTTTTTTTCGGTTGACAGCAACATAAGAAGTCGTGTCTTTTACCTCGATTAAACCAATGTCATCTTTTCCGAGACCACCTTTTTTGATTAGGTAGCCAACAATATCAACCTTGTTGACTTTGTCTTTTTTTCCGGCGCTGATGTAGATGGTTTGATTTGGAGTTCTTTCTGGAACTCGATTAGCTTCCGAAACGTTTTCTTCTGGCGTGTTACCTTTGATGAAAGGAAAATTCTCATCTTCCGTCATAATTAAGTACGCAAAACCTTTCGCATTCATTCTGGCAGTTCGTCCGTTTCTATGGATGAAAGCATCTTCTTTTGGAGGTAATTGATAATGCACAATCGACTCAACTTCTGGGATGTCCAAACCTCGTGAAGCTAAATCTGTTGTAATCAAAATTCTTGCAGAATCGTTTCTGAATTTCAAAAGTGCGCGTTCTCTTTCGTCCTGTTCCATTCCGCCGTGGAAAGTTTCCCGCTGGATTCCTTTTTCTCTTAGAAGTTCAGAAATTCTATCCACTGCATCTCTGTGATTACAGAAAATCAAGGTTCTTTTGTTTCCGATCTTACAGATGAGTTGGAAAAGTGTATTCAGTTTTTCTTCAGGTGTCGTCATTACCTTTTTTAACTGAATGTTCGGTTTTGCTTCATTTTGTTTTAAGAAATTGACTATCTTTTCATTGTTGAGTTCTACAAATTTCGGGATGTTGTCCATCACCGTTGCAGAAGTCAGAATGCGTTGCGAAAGTCCATTGAGTGAACCAATAATGTATTCCATATCTTCCTGGAATCCTAATTCTAAAGCTTTATCAAACTCATCCAAAACCAAAGTTTTGATGGTTTCCGGACTGAAATTTTCATTTTTCAGGTGATAAGCAATTCTTCCCGGTGTTCCGATTAACACTGCTGGAGCTTCAATTAGGTTGTTGATTTCTATCTTTTTATCGTGTCCGCCGTAAGCCACAGAAACTTTGAAATCTGTTCCCATAGATTTGAAAACCTGTTCGATCTGTAAAGCTAATTCTCTTGCCGGAACTAGAATTAAAGTCTGAATTCCTTTGACGTCAGATTTTAAATTTCTAAGAACAGGAAATAAAAAGCCTAATGTTTTCCCTGAACCGGTCGGTGATAATAAGACAACATCAGTTTCATTTTCCGACGCTTTATATATAGATTTCTGCATCTGATTCATATCTTGAATCTGCAGTTTTTCGAATATCGGTTGTAATTCCATTTTGCAAAGGTAATTCTTTTTGGTTCGAGGTTCAAGGTCTTGAATTTATGATTCTAGATTTGATATTTAATTTTCGAATTTTCTTTTTGGGCTATTTTGCCCATAGCCCCGATTAACGGTGTTTTATACATTATTTTAAGAATCGTCGAAACTCATACCTCGTTTTGCAACGGCTTCCTTTTTTTGCGTGGGAAAAGTATGGGTAAAAAAGATATGGTGGAAAGCGGGATTAACCTACAAAAAATTGGTCGATATTTATTTTGATTATCAATCAGTTATCTTGAAATTGAATTTAATAAAAATTATTGCTGGTTTCAATTATTTTGCTTATTTTTGCACCACTTTTTGTGGGAGCATTTGGCAAAGTTAAAATATTCAAAACTAACAACTTCCGTATTTTTCGTAAACCACATTGGGCCAAGCAACGAGAATGAAGGAATACAAATTTTATTAGAAAATGTCAAAAGAGACAAATTCAGCAGAGGTTTTATTAAACCAAAACGTAGCACCAGAACAATTTGATTGGGATTCTTTCGAATCAGGATTAGATGCTGATGCAAGAAAAGAGAAAAGTGATTTAGAGGAAATCTATAACGGATCTCTTAACAATCTTAGCGATAATGATGTATTGGTAGGAAAAGTTGTAAGACTTACTGATAAAGAAGCTATCGTAGATATCAACTTTAAATCTGAAGGGGTTATTTCGTTAAACGAATTCCGTTATAACCAAGGATTGAAAGTTGGTGATGAGGTAGAAGTAATGGTTGACAGAAGAGAAGATAAATCTGGTCAATTGCAACTTTCTCACAAAAAAGCAAGAACTTTAAAAGCTTGGGATAAAGTAAACGAACTTCACGAAACTGGAGAAATCGTAAACGGTTTCGTAAAATCTAGAACTAAAGGTGGTATGATCGTAGACGTACACGGTATTGAAGCATTCTTACCTGGTTCTCAAATCGATGTGAAGCCAATCAAAGATTACGATCAGTTCGTAGGTAAAACAATGGAGTTCAAAGTTGTGAAAATTAACCCTGAATTCAAAAACGTTGTTGTATCTCACAAAGCGCTTATCGAAGCAGATCTTGAAGGTCAAAAAAGAGAAATCATCGGTCAGTTAGAAAAAGGACAAGTTCTTGAAGGAACTGTTAAAAACATCACTTCTTACGGTGTATTCGTAGACTTAGGTGGTGTTGATGGATTAATCCACATTACTGATCTTTCTTGGTCTAGAGTAAACCACCCATCTGAAATTCTTTCTGACGGAGAAACTGTAAAAGTAGTTATCCTTGATTTCGATGATGAGAAAACAAGAATCCAATTAGGTATGAAGCAATTGGAAGCTCACCCATGGGATGCGCTTTCTGCTGACTTGAAAGTTGGTGATAAAGTTAAAGGAAAAGTAGTTGTTTTAGCTGATTACGGTGCATTCGTAGAGGTTGCTCCAGGAGTAGAAGGATTGATCCACGTTTCTGAAATGTCTTGGTCAACTCACTTAAGAAGTGCAGGTGATTTCGTAAAAGTAGGTGATGAAGTAGAAGCAGAAGTTTTAACTCTTGATAGAGAAGACAGAAAAATCTCTTTAGGAATGAAACAGCTTACTCAAGATCCTTGGGCTAATATCGAAGCTAAGTATCCTGTAGGTTCTAAACATGTAGGAACTGTAAGAAACTTCACTAACTTCGGAGTTTTCGTAGAATTGGAAGAAGGAATCGATGGTTTGATCTACATTTCTGACCTTTCTTGGACTAAAAAAATCAAGCATCCATCAGAATTCTGTGCAGTAGGTGATAAATTAGACGTTATCGTTCTAGAATTGGATACTGCTGCAAGAAGACTTTCCTTAGGTCACAAACAACTTCTTGAAAATCCATGGGATAAATTTGAAACTAAATATGCTGAAGGTACTGTACACACAGGAAAAGCTACTGAAGTTTTCGATAAAGGAGCGCAAGTTCAGTTCGAAGATGCTGAAGTTGAAGCATTCTGCCCATCAAGATTATTAGAAAAAGAAGACGGTTCTAAAATCAAGAAAGGAGAAGATGCACAATTCAAAGTAATCGAATTCAACAAAGAATTCAAGAGAGTAGTAGTTTCACACACCGGAATCTTCAGAGACGAAGAGAAGAAAAACGTGAAAGAAGCTTCTTCTAAGCCAACTGCTTCATCTAGCAACGAAGAGAAATCTACCCTAGGTGATTTAGACGTTTTAGCTGAATTGAAAAAGAAAATGGAAGGTAACTAATTCCAAATTTTCTATAATAAATATGACGCCTCAGTAATCTGGGGCGTCTTTTTTTTGGCTACATACTTTATTATTAAATACAAAAACATTTCAACGTAGTAGATCGGGAAATGAATGTTGATAACATCTTTCTAATTTATGTGTAGAAAATCGAAAACTTAGCATTATTTTTTATAAATTCGATGCCAATTAATTAATATATATGAAAAATAGAAATTTACCTTTGAAAATCGCGGCGGTATGTTTGATGTTTTCTTTCGGAGCAGCCAATGCTCAAGACTACAAATCCATCATCCAGAGCCAACTTTCTGCGAAAAGCAACTTCCAAAAAGCAAACCTCAACAATTTCGAAATCATTACTCAGGATTTTTCGAAATCTATGAATGCTGATATTATTAAAGTACAACAATCTTTCAACGGAATTCCTGTATATAATGCATTAGCAACCGCTTTGATTAAAGATCAAAAAGTTAATTACCTTACTGAAAATTTTGCTAAAAATTATGTGAATGCAGCTCAACCAAGTTCAGCTCGTCCTTCCTCAAATGTTTTTGCCAGTATGGCTCAGAATCTGGGATTGAAAAATAGCAGTGAATATAAATTGCTAAACTTTGATGACGTAGATTTGGATGGTGCTTCTTTCGCTAAAACGAAATTAGTATATTTCCTTACCGAAAAAGGAGATTTGAAACTTTGCCATCAATTTATGTTTGCAGAAAAAGGAACCTCAAATTATTGGGACATTCTTGCTGATGCAACAACGGGAGAAATTGTGAATAAAGAAAATTTAACCATTTCTTGTACTTTCCCACATGGTACTTTCCAGCACGATTATTCTGCACATACTCCGGAAGGTTTTTCTACAAATTTCGACAAAGCATCAACTGCTGAAATTAAGGCTCCAACTGCTTTAGCTGCGTTAGATGCAAGTTATAATGTATTTGCTTTGCCTTTAGAAAGTCCGAATCACGGCAGTAGATCTGTTGTTTCTAATCCTTGGTTTTTAGATGCTTCACCTGATGGATGGCATACAATCGGTGGGGGTTCTTATGCAGGTTCTCACAATACAACAAGAGGAAATAACGTGATGGCTTATGAGGATGCTGCCAATCTAAATACACCGGGTTCCTATGCTGATGGAGGCGCAAGCAGAGTATTTAATTTTCCATTTGTAGTGAATGATACTGCTGGAAACAAGAATGCGGCGATCACCAATTTATTCTACATGAATAATAAAATGCACGATATATTTTATCGCTTAGGATTTACCGAAAATGCTAAAAATTTCCAGGCCTATAATTTCGGAAAAGGTGGCTCTCAACATGATTATGTTATGGCTGAAGCGCAAGATGGTGGTGGAATTGATAATGCTAACTTCTATACACCGTCCGACGGATCAAGACCAAGAATGCAAATGTATCTATTTAATCCAGCGGTGATCGAGAGAGTATATTATAATGCTCCAGCAGAAGCAGTAGGAAGATTAGTGAAAAATTATATTTCTACCACTTTCGGACCAGCTTTGGATGCTACAGGTGTAACAGCTGATGTAAAATTATCTCCTGTATTGGACGGATGTACAGCGCTTCCTGCTGGATCACTTGCTGGCAAAATAGGACTTATCGAAAGAGGAACTTGTAACTTTACCGCAAAGGTTAAAAACGCACAAGATGCCGGAGCAGTAGCAGCAATTATTTATAACTTGCCGAATTCCACTGCTACCAGCGGTATGGCAGGAACTGATGCGACAATTATCATCCCATCCGTATTGCTTGAAAATTCTGAAGGGGTGTATTTGAAAAACCTTTTGGCAAACCAAAATGTAAACGTTACTTTAAAATATGATCCTGCTGTACAAAAATTTAGAGATGGAAGTTTCGATAACGGAATTGTTGCCCACGAATATGGCCATGGTATTTCTACAAGATTGGTTGGCCAGTTGAGTTCTTCATTAAACAAGGAACAAATGGGAGAAGGTTGGTCTGATTTCTTTGCTTTAATGCTTACCAACAGACCAGGTGACGATGCAAGCGTGCCAAGAGGAATCGGAACATATGCTTCTTCCGAAGCAATTGATGGAGGAGGGATTCGTCCGGCGCCGTATTCCCCGGAATTTGGTGTAAATAATTATGTTTACAGCGATATTAACGGTATGGAATATGCTAATTCTTCAGGTGTATTGGTGCCAGATGTTCACTCGATTGGTTTCGTCTGGGCGTCGATGTTGTGGGATCTGCACTGGAAATACGTTGAAAAATATGGATATTCTTCTGATGTAATGGCCAATACCACCAACGGAAGCACTAGAGTTCTTCAATTGGTAGTTGATGCTCTAAAGCTAACTCCTATCAATCCTGGATTTATCCAAGGTAGAGATGCAATTTTAGCAGCAGAAGAAAATACAAGCCAAGGGCAAGATAAATGTATGATTTGGGAAGTTTTTGCTAGAAGAGGACTTGGAGTAAATGCTTCAGCAGGTTCTGCAACCAATATCAACGACCAAGTTGATGATTTTACCGTTCCGGCGGCAGATCCTCGTTGTACCACCTTAGCGGCAAGCGATGTGAATGCTGAAAAAGTAGTGAGCATCTATCCAAATCCTGCGAAAAACGAATTTTTCTTAAAATCAGCAAACAAGACTTTAGGAAAAGTAAATGTTGAAATTTTCGACGCAACCGGAAAACTAGTTTCCAGCCAGAAAATTTCTGCTTCTGATGCAGTGAATACACAAGCTCTTGTAAACGGAGTATATGTAGTAAAGGTTTTAGGTTTAGGAGTGAATTACTCTTCTAAATTGATGATTAAAAAATAATTGTTAGTCATTATATTTATAACCGTCTTGCTTTTTTAGTAAGGCGGTTTTTTTTATGAGATACCACTTTTGTGAAAATAATAACAATAAAAAACCCATCAAATTAATCTGATGGGTTTTCCTATTGTAGTTGTCTGAATTATTTTTTGTAAGCAGCGTCTTTAATTCTCGCTTTTTTACCTCTAAGGTCTCTAAAGTAGTAGATTCTTGCTCTTCTCACTTTACCTCTTCTGTCTAATTCAATTTTCTGAAGAGCTGGCATGTTCATTGGGAAAACTCTTTCTACACCTATATCACCACTCATTTTTCTGATGGTAAATGTCTTGGTAAGACCAGTTCCTCTCAACTGAATTACTGTACCTTTAAAGAACTGAGTTCTTGTTTTAGCACCTTCTTTAATTTCGTAATACACAGTGATGGTGTCACCGGCTTTGAATTCTGGGAATTCTTTTTTTGTGATGTACTTGTCTTGTACGTACTTTACTAAATCCATTTTTTTGTAAAAAAATTGTTTTGTCGAGCTAACCAACTTTCACGTCCTTCGTCAGAGGTTGATTAACAGGGTGCAAAAATACTACAATTATTTTATTCTGCAAATGTTTCATTTAGAATATTTTAAAAATATTCGTAATAAATGAGTCGTATCTTTATAAAGCAATAACTATAAGTAGTTTATGTGTTTTTAATCGTAAATTAAGTTATAAGTCATACTTTTGTTTTTGGATTATTGAAAATGAAGTGAAAAATTTATCAGTTTTTTTGTGAATAAATTAATCAACATGAATCAGGAAAACCAGTGGCCATTCTACATCAGTATCGTTTTGGCGGTATATGCGGCAATAATTTTATTCTTCGTCGTCCGAGGTGCGATGAAGGCGAAAACCATCAGCGATTATGCCATCGGAAACATGGGATTTCCGTCTTGGATTGTCGGACTCTCTTTGGCTGCTTCCATGACGAGTGCAGCTACATTTGTAATTAATCCAGGTTTTATAGCACTTTATGGAGTTTCAGGTATTATTTCGATGGCAATTGTGCTGCCTGTTGCCGCTTTTGCATCACTGATTTTTTTTACCAAAGGTTTTGCGAAGTTCGGTAAATCTGTAAAAGCAAATACCATGTCCCAATGGATCGGAATTCGGTTCAAAAATAAATATTACCAGTTTTTCTTCGCGATTATCGCCATGTTACTGATTACGTTTATTGTGCTTATTAATGTAGGTCTGTCACAGGTAATTTCAAAGTCTTTGGATACAGATCCGTTTTATGTACTGGTCGGAATCACAGTTTTTGTCTTTGGATACATGATGTTCGGTGGCGCAAATTCGATGGTTTATACCAATACGATTCAGGCAATAATAATGTTGATTGTCGCATTGATGATGATTTTTTCGGGAGTTGATCTTTTTGAAAGCGGCATTAATGGCTTCGCATCAAAACTAAGCGCGATTGACCCGAATCTTACAAAAACATACAATGAATCGAGTCCGCTGTACCGCGATTTCTTCGAAGTGGTCATTTGTCAAGCGATTGTAGGTGTTGCAATTGTTTGTCAGCCACACATCATGACAAAATCCCTAATGCTTAAAAATCCCGAAAAAGTAAATTCTTACCTCTTTTTCGCCATCAGTTCAATGGCTATTTTCTTCCTCATTGTAGTCGCTGGACTTTACGCGAGAATTTTATTCCCGGATTTAACGGTGGATGGCAACAAAATGAAAATGGATGAAATAATTCCTGTTTACGTGGTGAAAAAGTTTTCTGTAGCTGCCGGAATTCTGGTGGTAGTTGGGTTAATTTCCGCAGGATTGTCAACTTTGGAAGGATTGATCCAGTCACTCTCCATTACCGTAACATCAGATATTCTTGAGCCTGTTTTTGGTGAAAAAATTATGAAAAACGGGTTGGTGATCAATAAAATGGTGATTGTTCTGTTAGCTGTGGTAAGTTTCTATTTTAGCTGGAACCAGATCAAAGAACCAAATCTCAGTGTTGGAATCTTCGGGCAGAACGGTGTTTATGGCTATTTCGCAGCGGCTTTTGTTCCCGTACTTTTCGGGACTTTTGTGAAAAATGTAAAGTCTTCTACCGTTTTCGCTGCGTCAGTGGTTGCAATTGTGGTACATTTCGGGATTTTCTACCTGAAACTTACGCCTTACATGCAGGGAACGGTCGGCAATCCAGGCGTTTCTGCAGCAATCGCTATTTGTTCTTCTTTGTTAGTTGCAATAATTTTACATACATTTAACAAAGATAAAGCAGTGGCTTAATGAATGATTTAGACTGGATTTCGAAATGGGCAGATTATCAGCCAAATAAAATTGCGGTTTCCGACCTGGAAACCGGCGAAAATTTCACCTATCTTGAACTTCACCAGAAAGCAAATTCCATTGTTTCTTTACTGAAAGAACAACATAAAGAAGGCGACAGAATAGCTGTAATTATGGAGCATTCGCCCTTTCTTATTGCTCTTTTTTCTGCGTGCCAGCGTTTAGGTTTAATTCTGGTTCCCGTCAATTATAAACTTTCAGCCACCGAAATTCAGGATCAGCTGAAAGACTGCGAACCTTCGCTTGTAATTTACAGTGAGTTTTTCGATCATCTTTT
Organism: Chryseobacterium senegalense; assembly: GCA_001403755.1. GTDB lineage: Bacteria > Bacteroidota > Bacteroidia > Flavobacteriales > Weeksellaceae > Kaistella > Kaistella senegalense. Next base: position 843,215 of record CYUH01000015.1, read on the forward strand.
GGTGTGGGTAAAAGAGTCGTTTACTACGGTAAAACTTGCAGATTTTAATGATAAAGTAAAAGCTTTTAAAAACAGTTCCTTGCTTTCTCCGTTTGAAATTAATGCAGAAGCGCCGATTTTTCTGTTTTATACTTCGGGAACAACCTCAACGCCGAAAGGTGTGCTCTATACTAACAAAATGCTCTTCTGGAACAGCTTAAATACCACAATGCAGTTGGGAATTACCCCTGAAGATGTAACCTTAAGTATTCTCCCGCCGTATCACACTTCGGGCTGGAATGTTTTTCTGACGCCGATTTTGCATAATGGCGGAAAAGTCGTTATGCTGCGTAAATTCGATGCGCAAAAGGTAATTTATCATTTGCAAAAGGAAAAAATCTCATTGTTGATGGGGCTTCCTACTGTACTTCAAATGATTACGAAATATTCGAGTTTCCATACTGCAGATTTTTCTCATTTGCGGTACATTATTTCGGGCGGAGAAGCCATCAGTAACGAAATAATTGAGCAGTGGAAATTTGAGAAAAATGTCGATATAAGGCCGGGTTACGGACTAACAGAAGCCGGACCAAGTATCACGTCGCTGCATCAGGATTTTATTTTATCCAAACCAAATTCCATCGGGAAACCAAATTTCTATGTTCAACTTGATATTGTTGATGAAAAGGGAAATTCCCTACCAAATGGCGAAATAGGCGAACTAAAAATAAAAGGAGAAATTGTAACACCCGGTTACTGGAACAATTCCGTTGCCACCAAAGACAAAATCAAAAATTCGTGGTTTCATACCGGCGATTTGGCCTGCCGGGACAGCGATGGTTTCTTTTATTTAATGGGTAGGATGGATGATATGTATATTTCCGGCGGAGAAAATATTTTTCCTCAGGAAATTGAGAAAGTTCTCAATCAACATTCGGCAGTAGCAAAAGCTGTTGTAATTCCTGTAAACGATGAAATTTGGGGAAAAAAGGGGATCGCCTTTGTGAAAGTAACAGAGGTGACTTCTGAAACGGAACTTCGTGAGTTCTTAAAAGATAAACTGGCTAAATTTAAACACCCGAAAGAATTTGTCTTTCTGGAAGAATTTCCTGTTACAGGTTTCGGGAAGATTTCACGAAAAGATCTGACGAGAATTTTCCATCAAAAAAAGCAAAAAAAAGAGTCTTGATATGAAAAAGTTACTCAGTATCATTGTAAGTATTTTTTTTCTGAACATTTCTGCACAAAACAACAAATCAATGAAGGAAACACTTCAGCCTTATCATTTTCCAACGCAGTTTTTAAAGCTTGATGAAGGCGAAATTGCGTATGTGAAGGAAGGAAAAGGCAAGAAAATTCTCTTGTTTGTGCATGGTTTAAGCAGCAATGCCGACGCGTGGTATCGGAATATTGAAGAATTGAAAAAAGATTTTACCTGCATTGCGATCGATCTGCCTGGTTACGGAAAATCATATAAAAACAAAGAAAATTTAACTCCAACTTATTTCACTGAAACCATCCGAAAGTTTACAGAAAAACTTAAATTAAAAAATTTCACTCTTGTTGGTCATTCGATGGGTGGGCAGGCAGCAATAAAATTTGCGGCAAAATATCCCGAAAAGTTAGACAAATTAATTCTTGTTGCGCCTGCTGGAATTGAAAAATTTACGCCATACGAGGGTGCTGCGATGAAAATGGTCATGAAACAGTCTACGATTATGGCCACAACTCCGGAGCAAATCGACCGAAATTATCAACTCAACTTTTTTAAAATGCCTCCTGAGGCTGAGAGGATGATTACAGACCGAAAAAATATCATCAAAGCTTCAGATTTTGATCTTCATGCGCTGGCAATAGAAAACAGCGTAAAAGGGATGCTGGATGATACGGTAACTGAAGACTTTTCAAAGATCAAGAAACCTACACTTCTTCTTTTTGGAAAAAATGATATGCTGATTCCTAATAAATATTTTCATCCACTTCTTACGATTGATCAAGTAGCAGAAGAGGCCAAAACACTTATTGAAAATAGTAAATTGATAATGATTGACGAAGCCGGACATTTCCTCCAGTTCGAAAAACCAGCTGAAGTAAATAAGGAAATTAAAGCATTTGTGAACTGTAAATAATGAAACCAAAGCTTAAAGTTTTTGAAGAATTCAGCAAAGCACTGCTGCCTCATGAAGCACGATATTTACAAAGTCTGGCTAATTTTCAGGATGCTGAAAAGCGCAATATTTTCCAGAATTTAGTTGATAATTCATTAAATCCAGAAAAGGAATCGTCTTTCGATCCCGATATTGACAAAAGAAAATACCATCACATAAAAACCTGGGCTGAGCATAGACTCAGCCTTCGTGATGTTGATAAAGTAGCGGAATGGCTGCTGGATTTCGACAAAAAACTTGCGCTGGATCTGGTGACTGCGGAAGAGGAAAAAGCAATGCTGGATTATGTGAAAAACTACCGCGATATTACCTTTAATTTTCAGATCTTATATCGGATAATGAGGGATTACCGCTCATATTTGCTCATCCGGATGCGTTATGAAGATCACATTATTATCTCAGATTTTCTGGAAAGATATCATGAAGTTTATCTTAGAACCACAGAAATTCAGGAAAAACTATACCAGGCAACCAATGAAATTACAGAACAGTTTACCCGGGGCGAGAACCGCTCTGTGTATTGGGAAAAGTGGCTGAAAAAGGTTTTTGAATCCGAAAATATCAACGGTAACAGCCGTTACAAAGCGTTTATTCTATTAGCTTTCATGTATAACAATACCGGAGATCTCGAAAAACTGCAGCAGATTTTCGATAAGATCGACGGATTCTTTAATAAAGGCTCGCTGTATTGCCGTCGATTGCTTTACAATTATTATTCGAGCCGTGTTTTGCTGCATTCGAAACAGCGAAGTTACGAAGCAGCGGTATATTACGGGAAGCTTTCAATTCGTCAGTTGAATGAAGATACTTTAATGTACGTTAACAATCTCGTTTCGATTTACCTTCGTTTGAATCAGAATAAGGAGGCTTTTGATCTTTTGGAGGATTACAAAACGATTTACGAAAACACGCACAACGACCTCCAGAAAATTATTTATATTTCATACTATCTCCGCGCGTTGAATGAATTGAATTTAAGCCGTAAAGCCGAAAATATCGGCATATATTTCCTGCAAAAATTTGAAACAGAAATCCTAAAACTCCGTTGGCATCATTTCTTTACCTCTTATATCACAGCTTTGGTGATTAACGAGAATTATTCGGCAATTCTGCAGCTCGAAAAAAAATTCGGATTAACCGAAAAGGAAATGAAACGTAAAAATGCGGTAAATTATGTTCCCAATATCCAGTGGGCGATTTCGGTAGCAGCTTTTTTTGAAAATAAAATTTCAGAAGAAAAACTCTTCAGCACTATTTCTGAAAGTCTTGCAGATGTTGAAATGACGGATCACAACAAAGAATTCATCGAAAAAAACATAGAAATCCTCTCTAAAAACCTTCCGGAACTCAAAGTTTTTTTTAAGTCCTATTTGCGGAATCAAGCTTTTAAATGGTAAATTTTTAGTTTTATTTTCTGTCGTTAAGTCTGTTTAGTTTTAAGTCACACCCTGAAAATTTAGATTGTGTTAATTTTTCTTAATACGCATCTCTTATCATTGTATCAATAAAAAATTAATCCAATTATGAAAAAGTCAGTTATTTTGGCATCATTGTTAAGCGCAGTATTTGTGAGCGCACAGGTTGATACCACCAGAGTGAGAGATATTGATGAGGTTACTGTTTCTGCAAGTAAAAAGTTACAGAAATTGGTTGATGTACCTGCAACAGTAAATATCATCACTGCAAAAGACATTCAGCAGTTTACCAGTTTTAATGTGGGAGAACTTGCTGCAAGGCAAAAAGGTGTTGATTTTGTGAGAGCCGGTGTTTTAGGAACAGGTATTAATATCCGCGGCTTCAATTCGGCATTTAATTCCAAAAACCTTCAGATTACTGATGACAGAATTTCGACTTTGGTGGCTACAGGTTTGCCTTTTGGTGTTTTCAGTACGGTGATTAAAGAAGATATCGAAAGGGTAGAAATCCTTCTCGGACCCAACGGAACACTGTACGGACCTAATGCTCATAATGGTTTGGTAAATACTTTAAGTAAAAATCCTTTCAAATCTCAGGGTACAACGATTGCTTTGGGAGCAGGAAACCAAAATGTTTTAACCTCCCGAATCCGCCACGCGCAGGCAATAAGTCCTAAAATAGCTTATAAACTTGCTTTCGAACATACGCAGGGAACCGAATTCAATTATACTGATTCAGTTTATGTAAATAACATAGCTTATTCTGAATTGGATCTTGACAGAGATTTCAACAGCACGAAATTCAATTCACAAGTGAACATGAAGGTGGGCTCACTTTCCGAATTGGTAGCTTATTACGGTCACAGTAACAACAACAATATTGGGGTAACAAGTGCGGGTAGAAATGCAATCAAAGACTGGAATATCGATGAACTTCAGTTAAAATTCATTCACCCGAGATTCTTTTTAAATTCTATTTACCAATGGAGTAATACAGACGATACTTACGCGATGAACCAGAGAACGCAGAATTATGTTTCATTTATCAATGCTGGATTTTCTGATCAGGTGGCAAGAGAAAGATCTTACGATGAACAATGGTTTGGTGCGTCGCCAACAGCAGGTTTAGCGTTGAAAAGAGGTTCAAGATTCAAGGATGATTCAAAAAGATTTGTTGCTGAAGGTCAGTACAACAATACTTGGGGAGGATTTACCTTAATTGGTGGGGTGCAGTTCCAGCGTGATATGGCTTTCACCAAGAATACTTACATGCTCGATTTCGACGGGCCGATTAATGTAAACCAAGTGGGTGTTTACGGCCAGACAGAATATAAAATTGACGGTTGGGGATTCCTTGCTGCTTTAAGAGTTGATAATCATGATTATTACGGAACAAATCTTCTTCCGAAAGCGGCAATTACCAAGAAATTAGGTGATGGTACTTTCCGACTTACTTACGGAAAAGGTATGGCTGTTCCATCAATTATGAACCTTGAAGGTTATCTTTTTGGTGGCTTAATTTTAGGAAATGGTCTTGGATTTACACTTTCCGACGGTACTAAAATCAACCCGCTGGATGTAGAAACGATTAATTCTTTTGAAGTGGGCTACAAAGGTTCAATTCAGAAAAAATTCTACATTGATGCCAATGCTTACTATAATATGTCGGAAAATTTCATCAGCCCGCTAACACAATTGGCAACTGCCGGAAGAACGGTTACGCATCGGGGAGATCAGCCACTTGCGCAGATTCCTGGAGCAAATCCCGCTTTTGTCCTTACCTATTCCAATTTTGGAAAAGTTGATACTTACGGAGTAGATTTAGGATTGAGTTATTATTTTACTGACGCACTGAAAGGAGTGGTGAATTATTCCTACTTCGGAAGAAAAATGGATAAAAGTGATTTGGCAAACGATGGTAATAAGGACGGGAAAGTTTTGGATACCGACTTGCCAATCAACACTCCTGAAAATAAGCTCACAGTAGGATTCAATTATACAACTCCGAAATTCTTCGGTGGCCTTTACGGAAGATGGGTACAGGATTACGATTTCTTCTCGGGAACTTCTACTGCGGCTAAAACCCAAGATTTAGACGGCAACGGAACCATTGACATCACAGAAAATTCTTATTACGCACCTTCACGCGTTTGGAATTATGGTGCCCTTGGTGGAATTACAGTGGATATGAACGCGGGTTACAACTTCAATAACGGAATGACGATTGGAGCCAATGTTACTAATTTACTGAATGCTGATATCCGCGAATTTGCAGGTTCACCGTTCATCAAAAGACTGGTTTCTTTAGAATTCAGATACCAACTCGATTTCTTCAACAAAAAAAACAATTAAATTTTTTCATCGATGGCTTTAGAAACCATTAATGGGATTGATATCGACTATGCCGATGTTGGAGAAGGTGATGCACTGGTACTTCTGCATGGTTTAGGTTCATCAAAGAAAGACTGGGATTTACAGATCCCGGTCTTATCCCAAAAATTCAGGGTGATTGCGCCCGATTTCCGTGCTCACGGAAATTCAGAAAGAGTTCCGAAGGAACAGAATGTAGAAATAATGACGGAGGATATTTTTCAACTGATGAAATTTCTGAAAATCAATAAGGCAAGTTTTATTGGTTTTTCAATGGGAGGTGCGGTTGCCTTTCAAATGGCCCTTTCGCATCCGGAAAATGTCGATAAACTGGTGATTTTAAATTCCGGGCCGGATTTTAATAATGCAAAAGATTCCGGTGTGGATATATTAGGTGAAAGAACTAAAATCATTAAAGAACAGGGCTTTAATACATTAGCGCAAACAATTTCCGCAGGAATGTTTCCTGAAGACAAACAGAAAGAATGGCGCGATGAATTTGAACAACGCATTGTAAGCAATGATGAGGACGCTTATCTAAAAACTTTCGGAGAATTAATGAACTGGGGAATGGGTAAGAAAATTTCAGAAATTCCGCACCAGACTTTAGTAATTGCTTCGGATATGGATTATACTCCGGTTGAATATAAAAAATCTTATACAGATAAGATGCAGCATGCGAAATTGGTCGTAATTGAAAACTCTCGACATGGAGTCGTGCTCGATCAGGCTGAAAAACTCAATGAAGAACTGCTTAAATTTTTGTAAAAAATGAATAAAAATGTTTTAATTACAGGAAGTACAAGCGGAATAGGCTTGGGAATCGCTGAAGCTTTTGCCAAAAACGGCGACAATATTGTCTTCAACGGTTTGGAAGAAAACGGTGCCGAAATCGCAGCCGATATCGGAACAAAATACGGCGTAAAAACTGCCTTCAAAAATTCCAATCTTATGACACCCGAAGGCGTACAGGAATTGGTAGATTTTGCTTACAGTGAACTAGGTTCAGTAGATATTCTTGTCAACAATGCCGGAATTCAGTACGTTTCAAAAATTGAAGATTTCCCTCTGGAAAAATACCAGCAGATTATTGCTTTAAATATGAATGCAGTATTTTACGCTTCCAGAGCAGTTTTCAAAAAGATGAAAGAGCAAAAGTTCGGCAGGATAATCAATGTGTCCTCGGTCCACGGCATTCGCGCTTCAGAATTTAAATCAGCCTACGTCACAGCGAAACATGGGGTAATTGGCCTCACAAAAGTACTGGCTCTTGAAGGGGCAGAATTTAATATTACTTGCAACGCAATTTGTCCGGGTTACGTAAAAACGCCGCTGGTTGAAGGTCAGATCAAAGATCAGGCGAAAACCCACCAGATGAGCGAAGATGAGGTTGTGGAAAAAGTAATGTTAAAGAAACAGGCAGTAAAAAGTTTTGTTCCGGTTGAGAAGTTAGGAGAATTTGCCGTATTTTTATCAGCAGAAAACGCCACAACAGTCTCCGGATCGGTATTTACTTTAGACGGAGGGTGGAGTGCTCAGTAATATTTAAAAAATATGATCGATAAAAGAGTAAAAAATGCCCAGGAGGCCATCCATGGAATTACCGATGGAATGACTTTGATTGTAGGTGGTTTCGGATTATCCGGAATTCCGGAAAATTCAATCGCCGAGCTGGTTGCAAGCAATATTTCCGGACTTACCTGTATTTCCAATAATGCGGGAGTCGATGATTTTGGACTTGGTTTGCTTCTTCAAAAGAAACAAATTAAAAAAATGATCGCATCCTATGTTGGAGAAAATGCGGAGTTCGAAAGACAAATGCTTTCCGGAGAACTGGAAGTGGAACTGACGCCACAGGGAACTTTAGCGGAAAAATGTCGCGCTGCGCAGCACGGAATTCCGGCGTTCTACACTCCCGCAGGTTACGGAACTGAAGTTGCGGAAGGGAAGGAAACTAAAGAATTCAATGGTAAAATGCATATACTGGAGTATGCCTACGAAGCAGATTTTTCTATCGTGAAAGCCTGGAAAGGTGATCACGCAGGGAATTTAATCTTCAGAGGAACTGCACGAAATTTCAATGCGCCAATGGCTGGAGCCGGGAAAATTACCATTGCTGAGGTGGAAGAATTGGTTGAGCCTGGAGAACTTGATCCTAACCAGATTCATATCCCGGGAATTATGGTTCAGCGGATTTTCCAGGGAGAAAAATTTGAAAAAAGAATAGAGCAACGTACAACCCGAAAAAGAGAATCATAATGCTAACAAAAGAACAGATCGCACAGCGAATTTCAAAAGAAGTTAAGGACCGTTATTATGTAAATCTCGGGATCGGAATTCCTACCTTGGTCGCAAACTACGTTCCGCAGGATATTTCTGTGGAATTCCAAAGTGAAAATGGCGTTTTGGGAATGGGGCCTTTTCCCTATGAAGGCGAAGAGGATCCGGACTTGATTAATGCTGGAAAGCAAACCATAACCACACTTCTAGGTGCTTCTTTTTTCGATTCAGCATTTAGTTTTGGGATGATCCGCAGCCAAAAAGTGGATCTCACTATTCTTGGAGCGATGGAAGTATCAGAAAATGGTGATATTGCAAACTGGAAAATTCCTGGAAAAAAGGTGAAGGGAATGGGTGGTGCAATGGATTTGGTAGCGTCTGCAGAAAATATCATCGTTGCGATGATGCATGTAAACAAAGCAGGTGAAAGTAAAATTCTGAAAAAATGTACCCTTCCTTTAACGGGCGTCGGCTGCGTGAAAAAAGTGGTAACCGAACTTGCTGTGATGGATGTAACGCCGAATGGTTTTAAACTTCTAGAGCGCGCTCCTGGAGTTTCCGTGGAAGATATCGTGAAAGCTACAGAAGCTGATTTAATCATTGAAGGAGAAATTCCGGAGATGGTTTTCTAAGAGTATACATATTTTAATTTTCAATTTTTAAGAAAAGCGTAGATTTTATCTGGGCTTTCTTATTTAATGGATAAGATAAGAAAAATTAAATTAAATCTCTATTATCTTTAAAAAGAAATTTTTTTTCTAGGTGAAATATTATTAGAAATGCAGGATTTTAGCAACAAAATTGTAGCAACAAAATTAATCTTCTTTCTAGTCTCAGCACTGCTTTTTTTTGAATCGAAATCACTAAAATTTATCTTATAAAGCCAGCGCAGAAAAAAAAATCCTCTTCCATTGCGGAAAAGGATTTTCTTTACATTATTTCTACAAAGATCTTATTTTAAAATCTCTTTCAAAAATAACAGCGTGTGATTCCATGCTCTTTTCGCCATTATTGGATTATAATCGGGCGATTCAGGATTTGTAAAAGTGTGTTTCGAATTCGCGTAAGTGATGATTTGCCAATCAGCTTTTCCCTCATTCATTTCTTTTACGAGATTGTGGTAATCTTCCGCCGTTACGCTTTCATCATCAGCGGGATGTTCTACTAAAATTTTGGCCTTCAGCTCCTCATTTTTCCGCTGCGGATTTTTCGCTAATCCTCCATGAATGGACACAAATCCCGCAGCAGGCAATTTCCCTCTTGCAGCTTCCAAGGCACCGGTTCCTCCGAAACAGTAGCCGATGATGGCTATTTTTTCAGGGATTGCACCATGTTTTTTTAGTTGGTTCAATGCCAGTGCAATTCTTTTTTGATAGTCAGCAAAATTTTCTTTGTAATATCCGGCTGTTTTTGCCGCTGTAGCATTATCCGAAGGGATGTTTCCTTCACCATAGATATCGGCAATAAATGCAATATACCCTTCTTTTTCTAAATCTAAAGCAGCAGTTTTTGCTTCATTGTCAATTCCTTTCCACGCGGGTAAAATGAGAACTCCGGGAAGTTTTTTTCCGTTGTTGGAAGTTACCAAACCATTCAGTTTTTGTTTGCCATCTTGATAGGAAACAGGTTTTAGTTGTTGACTAAATAGAGTTCCCGAAAATGCGATTGCAACGGTTAATAATAAGGATCGTATCATTTTTGTGATTTTTATTAGTTCAAATTTACAAATAAAAATAAAGATAAATTACTTGTTTAATTTAATATTTACCGTCGTATTTCATCGAAATGAAAGATAATCGTAATTTTGAAATACTAAAAAATCAAGAAAATGCCAAAATATAAAATTCAAAAATCACCTTTTGTGGTTCCTACTACTGATGGTAAGCTGATTGAAGAAATCTGGGGAAACTCCACCGGAAATTCAAATATTTCCATTGCGCACATGGTAGCACCACCGAATTGGAGCGAACCGCATCAAACGCCGGAATTTGATGAATTTACCTACATAATAAAAGGGAAAAAACAGTTTGAAATTGATGGCGAAACCCTTGTTTTGGAGGCCGGACAAAGCATTTTGATTGAAAAAGGCGCAAGAATCCGTTACAGCAATCCTTTTGCAGAGTCCTGCGAATATTTGGCGATTTGTTTGCCTGCTTTTTCGATGGAGCTGGTAAATCGTGACGAATGAAAAAATACCGTGTTTTTACAAATTTATTGTTGTATGGTGAAGTGCGCTATTGGAAATGATAAATGTCACTTTTTAATTCTTTAATTTAAAGATATATTTGCCGCTTGATAAAGTAAGGTTGTAATCTGAATTTTCAGAAAACATTAATAGGGAATCAAGTTGAAATCTTGAGCTGTACCCGCAACTGTATGCCATCAATAGTATTGTTATTTTTGTGTCACTGATTGGAAATCGGGAAGGCCAACAATTACTAAGCAAGCCAGGAGACCTGCCTATTTTTTATTATACATCTCTTCGGGAAAAAAGAGATATTGATTTGGTAAAGCGTTCTTTGTTTTATCGTGTTGTCTTTTTGTGTAAAGGCTTTTTCAATTTCTTTTTTTTCTCTTTTTTTTGGAATAATTAAATTTTAGAAATATGAAAAAAGCATTACTGTTCTTATTCGTCGGAGGTTTCTTTTCGGCACAAAATGTACAGTTTACTGACATTAATCTTAAAAAAGCAATCATCAAAGCTTATCCAGAAGTTGATGCCGATAAAGACGGCGAAATCTCTTTTGAAGAGGCAAAAAGATTAACTTCAATCAGGAATCTATCCAGCTTTCCATCGATAACAAACGCCAATGGAATTGAAGCTTTTACCAATCTTACCGAGCTTGATTTAGGACAGAAAGATTTAACCTCGATTGATGTTTCCGCGAATACAAAATTAGTTACTCTTAATCTTCGGCAAAATAAACTGCAAGGATCTTTAAATGTAAGTAATTTGTCAAAGCTGAAAACTTTAGAGCTAAATAAAAATGAATTGACAGAAGTAATTTTGCCTCAAAGTGGAAACTTGGAAGTTTTGTACTGCAATGAAAATAAATTGACCGAGTTAAATGTTACCAATCTTCCAAATCTTAAAAAATTATTTCTGGTCAGTAATTCGATATTTACGTTAGATTTATCCCAAAACCTTTTATTGGATCGCCTTCATCTCGACAATAATAAATTGGTTAATCTTAATCTTGAAAATCTTTGCAAGTTGAATTGGTTTTCTGTGAATAATAATTTGCTTACCACAATTACTTTTTCTAATAATCCTTTATTAAAAACTATTTTTGCACAAAATAATAGGTTAGAATCATTGAATTTTCAAGATGGTTTTGCAAACGCTTTGACGATGGTAAATATTACCGGAAATTTGGGTTTTACTAAAATTATTAAAGATTGTAGTGATACTTTTCCCGTAATTATTGTAAATGTAGAAGATAATTGTTCCGAATTAGGAGTGAACATCTCACCACGAAAGGTACTGGAAATTTATCCTAATCCGGCTTTAGAAAACCTATATTTTTCTGATTCTGTTTTTGTGGAAAATTACAGCATTTTCGATGCAGAAGGTAAACAGGTCATTTCGAAAAATTTGAACAGAGATGTGAAACTTATTTCGGTTGAGTTTTTATCAAAAGGCGTCTTTACTTTATGTGTTCGAACAAGGAATGGAGAAGTGATTCATCGTTTCTTGAAAAAATAAAAGCCAAAAAAACGTGGTTTTATATTGTCATGAAACCACGTTTTTTTTACAACTTTCCCTAAAATTTGTGGGTGAAAATTGGTTGTAAATTTTTAGAATATCAACACGTCAACTGGAAGATTAAAACGCAATCATTTAAAATTCAATTCGCAAATCTTTCAATTCTTTTTCTAAATCTCTATCATCTTTGATGTGAATGCAAATAAATCCTAGGCTTTTTGCAACTTCAATATTTTTTGGATTATCATCAATGAAAACAGATTCTTCGGCTTTAATTTGATAGCGATTCAATAAAACATGCCAAATTTCTGGATTAGGTTTGATGAGTTTCTCTGTGCCGGAAACCACAATTTTACCCTTGAAAATCTTGAAGAAACAGTAATTTTCCAAAGCATACGGAAAAGTTTCTGCAGACCAGTTCGTTAATCCAAAAAGTTCATATTCTGAATGTTCTAGCTTTCGTAAAACTGCCACGTTTTCTGGAATATCAGATCTCAACATGGTGGTCCAATTGTCGTAATAAGCACGCAATTCCTTTTCCCATTGAGGAAATTTTGCGACCTGTATTTCAGTTCCTTCCGCTAAAGTTCTACCCCGGTCTTGCTCGGCATTCCATTCGTCGGTTGCGATGTTTTTCAGGAAAAACTCCATCTTTTCATCATCATTAAAATAGTCTTTGAAGAAATACCGCGGGTTCCAGTCCATCACCACACCACCGAAATCGAAAATGATATTTTTTATGGTTGAATTCTGCTTCTTCATACTGATTGTTTTTTGCTAAAAAAAATGCTGATTAAGGTGAAAACTAAAAGGAGATGAAGGTAAAATGAATATTGTACAAGGTCTGGATATTCCATTTTGAAATTACTGAGTGAAATTAAAATAAGAATTTGTGCACCGTAAGGAATTAACCCTTGAACATAACAAGAAAAAATATCAAGAATAGATGCACTTTGCTGTGGTTTCAATCCGTATTTATCATTAATTTCTTTGGCTACTTTCCCGGAAATAATGATAGAGATGGTGTTGTTGGCAACGCAAAGATTGGCAACCGTAACCAAACCGCCAATTCCCAAAAGTGCTGTTTTTTTGGAATTGATGATTTTGCTAATGTTTTTAATGACGAAAGAAATTCCGCCGGCTTTTTCTACCAATGCTGCCAAACCTCCTGTGAGAAGTGAAAGCAGAAAAATTTCCGTCATGCTGGTAAATCCTTCATAGGTTTTTTTGGCAAAGCCGATAAAATCGAAACTTCCGTAACCAAAACCCAATAATCCGGCGAAGATTAGTCCGGCGAATAATACAACGAAAACATTTAAACCTATTAATGAAAGCGCAATAACCAGCAGATAAGGTAGAATTAAAACCAAATTGAATTCTTTATTTCCTCTAATGACTGCTGTACCTTCTTGGTTGAATCCCAATACAATTAAAATTAAAATCGCAACCAATGCAGCGGGAAATGCTAACTTGGAATTGAAACGAAATTTATCTTTCATCTGGCAGCCCAAACTTTGGGTCGCAGCAATTGTAGTATCCGAAATAATCGAAAGATTATCACCAAACATCGCTCCGGAAAGCAACGATGCGCCTATTAATCCCAGCGGAGACTCACTTTTTTCAGCCAATGCAATCACAATCGGACCCAGCGTAACGATAGATCCCACCGATGTTCCGGAGGCAAACGAAAGAAATGATGCGATCACGAAAACCCCAACGGGAAAATAGGCTGGAGAAACATAATTTAATCCCAGATTTACGATGGAATCTACACTTCCGGTCGCTTTGGTTACCGTTGCGAAGGCACCTGCCAAAAGGTAAATGATACACATCGTGAGGATTTTTCCGTCGCCGCAACCTTTCAAAAAAGTATCTACTTTTTCATTGATTTTTCCTTTTAGAAGGATAAAAGCAGCGGTAATTCCGATCAAAGCAGCGATAGGAGAGGGTAGCGCGTAAAAATCATCATTATAAATTCCGAATCCCAAAAATACCAGCACAAAAATCAGAAAAGGAAATATGGAAATAAGTGGGTGGTTGAGTTTTAACATTTTGCAAAATTAATATGCAAAAGGCGAAAAGACGTAATGATTTTCAGAAAATTTCGCAAAAATATGTTGTAAACCGTTGGAAAGTATAATTTCTTCCGCACCGATGACGGAGTTGTAACGCGCGATTTGTTCAAAAGTTTTTTCAGTTATTTTGATTTCAGGTGCTTTGCATTCTACCAGAATTTTTGGAATGGTTTTTTTGGTGACCAAAAGATCAATTCTCTTTGTAGTACCATTGAGTTCCAGCTTTTTTTCGAGGATCAGTGAGGAAAGATTTCTGCTTTTTTTTATGTGAAAATAATGTACCCAGTGTTGCCGAACCCATTCTTCCGGCGTGAGCAAAAGCCAGCTTTTCCGTACCAAATCATAAATAAAAAACTTATCTTTGTCTCTCTTGATTTGAAAATCAAAAGTATCCTCAAAATTCAGTTTCGGAAGTTGCATTTATGAAAGAATTAGATTTAATCCTCAAAAATATTAAAAATAAAGAGTTATTGCCGATTTATTTTTTTCATGGTGAAGAACCTTTTTTTATAGATGCAGCAGTGAAATCTTTCGAAAACGATGTTTTGGAAGAGGATGAAAAAGCTTTCAACCAAACCGTGGTTTATGGCAAAGACACTACGTTCAGCGAGGTGCTTTCTCTGGCGAGACAATTCCCGATGATGGGGGATAAACAGGTGATTATCCTTAAAGAAGCACAGGAAATTCGATTAACCGAAAAAGAAGCGGACGCATTGAAAACCTATGTTGAAAATCCTGTGGAATCCACTCTTTTGGTAATTGCACATAAGCATAAAAAAGTGGATACCAGAAAGAGTTTTGCCAAAACGCTCACGAAAAATAAAATGCTCTTTCTTAGCGATAAAATTAGGGATTATGATGTTCCAAAATGGATCGAACAACAATTGAGGAACCTGAAATTTCAGGCAAAACCCAATATTCCGGCGATGCTTTCGGAGTATCTTGGGACAGATCTATCGCGGATTTCAAATGAGTTGAATAAACTCAAAATGATTTTGAAAGAAGGTGATATTCTCGACGAAAAAGCCATCGAAACTCATATCGGAATCAGCAAAGAGTTTAATGTTTTCGAACTCATCAAAGCTTTAGGCAAAAAAGATGAAGCAACAGCATTGCGAATTGCCCATTTCATAGGAAAATCTCCCAAAAATAATTCCTTTGTGATGATGATGGCAAATATCTATAATTTCTTTTCCAACCTCATCATTTATCATACTTTGTCAGGACAATCGCCCCAGATACAAGCTACCACCATGCGCGTGAATCCTTATTTTATTAAAGATTATGCGGAAGCAGCTCGGTTTTATAATCTTAAACATTGCACCAGAATTATCTCAATTCTTCGAGAATTCGATCTGAAAAGTAAAGGGCTCGGAGCGATCAATTTGGAGGATGGCGAATTGTTGAGAGAAATGGTGTACAAAATTTTAAAAGTAGATCAATTGAAAGTGAAACTATGATTTTCTATCATTGAAAAAAAATATCAAAATTAAACTTCAAGCCAAAATAAATACCGATTTTTGAACATTCAAAATTTTAAACTTAATTCATGGAACAAAATATTTTAGATTGCGTTATCGTAGGTTCCGGACCTTCCGGATTTACCGCAGCGATTTACGCAGCAAGAGCTGACCTGAAACCCGAACTGTACACCGGTCTTGAACCTGGAGGACAATTGACCACCACGACCGAAGTTGATAATTTTCCCGGTTATCCTGATGGTGTCACTGGTCCGCAAATGATGATGGATTTGCAGAAACAGGCAGAAAGATTTGATACGAAAGTGAATTATGAACTCATCACCAAAGTTGAATTTTCTAAAGAAGAAGGTGGCGTTCATCGTTTGTGGGCCGGAAATAAAGAGATCTTTGCCAGAACGGTGATTATTTCTACCGGTGCTACGGCGAAATATTTAGGCCTTGATGATGAGAAAAAATATTCCGGAGGTGGAGTTTCTGCGTGTGCAACTTGCGACGGATTTTTCTATAAAGGAAAAGATGTTGTGGTAGTAGGAGCGGGCGACACCGCGGCTGAAGAGGCAACATACCTGGCGAAACTAACCAATAAAGTAACCATGTTGGTGAGAAGAGATGAGTTCCGCGCTTCGAAAGCGATGATCCATCGGGTTCAAAATACGCCCAATATCGAAGTGAAATTCAACCATGAATTAGTAGGAATCGAAGGTGAAAATGCTTTGGTCGAAAGAGCTGTGGTGATCAATAATCAAACTCAGGAAATTTCAAAAATAGACGTTCACGGAATTTTTATCGCAATCGGACACAAACCGAACACGGATATTTTCGCAGGCCAAATCGATTTGGATGAAAATGGATACATTCAAACTGTTCCAGGTTCTACCTTAACCAATTTGCCGGGAGTTTTCGCAGCGGGCGATGTTCAGGATCACAGATATCGTCAGGCGATCACCGCAGCAGGAAGTGGTTGTATGGCTGCAATGGATGCGGAAAAATACTTGGCAGAACTAAATTAGATTTTAGCGGAAATTTAATTCTAGAATCTAGAATCCAGACGATTTAGTGTAAATAATGAAAAATGTTCTGTACATATTTCTCGGTGGTGGTTTTGGAAGCGTTTTACGTTTTCTAATTTCCAACTATACTCAGAAATTATGGAACATCAACACTTTTCCGATGGGAACTTTTGCGGTAAATATTATTGGGTGTTTTCTAATTGGGATTTTTACTGCTTTATTTATTAAAATAGACAATAATCTGAAGTTTCTTTTCATTACCGGATTTTGTGGGGGATTTACTACATTCTCTACTTTTTCGGCAGAAAACATTTCCCTTTGGCAAAATGGCGAATATTTCATCCTTACTTTATATGTTGTTCTCAGTGTGATATTAGGTATGGGCGCGGTATATTTAGGACTGAATGTAGCGAGAAATTAAATTTTTGTATTTGAAAATGAGTTTTTTACCAAATTTTTGCAAAAATAATTTGCTCAGTTTATAAAAGCGCTTTATATTTGCACCACTGAAAATGAGAAATCATTTTTACTGGAGGAATGGCAGAGTGGTCGATTGCGGCAGTCTTGAAAACTGTTGACTGTAACAGGTCCCGGGGTTCGAATCCCTGTTCCTCCGCAATGTAAATTTCACGGTTTACATTTAAACCCTTTAAAGCGCAAGTTTTAAAGGTTTTTTTTTGCCCTTTATTATCGGCGAAATGCAAAGGTAGATTTTACCGCCGAAAATTATTGTTGTTTTCTGTTGATGGGAATTGAAGTTTCTGTATTAAAAAAAATTACCTAGAATTATCGCACCTCAAACAAAGAATTTATTAAATAAATCCCAAGTAGCTTTGTAAGAAGAACAGGATTTTTTAGTACAATGAATCCATTAATTTTTGTCTGTCACGAGATATTCGGGATCTTCCAAAATATTAACTTCAATGATGGCTTCAGCATTTTTTAGCAAACCGATGCAATCTGCGCTGAGGTGTTGCAACCGAACTGTTTTCCCTGCTTGGTGATAGCGTTGCGTAATCGCATTGAGTGCTTCAATTGCGGACATATCAACCACGCGGCTTTCTGCAAAATCGATAATAACTTCAACCGGATCATTGGCAACATCAAATTTTTCTGCAAAACCTGTTACCGATCCAAAAAATAAAGGACCGTAAATATCGTAATGTTTCACTCCATTTTCATCGAGATACTTTCTGGCACGTATTCTCTTTGCGTTATCCCACGCAAAAACTAATGCTGAAATAATCACTCCAATTAAAACCGCCAAAGCAAGGTTGTGAAGAAAAACCGTAATCAGCATCACGACGATCATCACAAAAATATCCGATTTTGGCATTCTTTTAAAAATTCTCAAACTTGCCCATTCAAAAGTTCCTACAGCAACCATGATCATCACTCCGGTGAGGGCAGCCATCGGTAGTTTTTCGATTACGGGAGCGCCTACCAATATAATAATCAATATCGTTAAAGCAGCCACAATTCCTGAAAGTCTGGCTCTGGAACCTGCTGAAAGATTCACCAATGTTTGGGCGATCATCGGGCAACCTCCCATCCCGAAAAAGAATCCGTTCAGGATATTTGCACTTCCTTGTGCTACACATTCGCGGTTGGAATTACCTTTGGTTCCTGTAATTTCATCTACAAGATTTAAAGTTAAAAGTCCTTCCGTTAACCCTACCGCTGCCATAATCATCGCATATGGGAAAATTATTTGCACAGTTTCCATACTAAACGGGATATTCGGAATATGGAAAGGAGGGAGCGAACCACTCACTGAGGCAATATCTTGCACCTGCTTAGTATCAATATTAAAGATCATTACAATGGCAAAAACTATTGCTATGGCAACCAGCGAAGCCGGAATTTTCTTGGTAATTTTTGGGAAAAGCATTACAATCGAAATCGTCAATGCAACTAATCCTGCCATAACCAGAAACGGAGTTCCGCTAAGCCATTCAGTATTTCCGTTGATATTGATCTTAAATTGCTGGAGTTGCGACATGAAGATGACAATGGCCAAACCGTTCACAAAACCATACATCACAGGTTGTGGAACCAACCGGATAAACTTTCCCAGTTTGAGAAGTCCTACGATAATTTGTAAAACGCCGGCCAAAGCAATCGCTCCGAAAACATATTCCAATCCGTGCGATTTCATCAAGGCTATCAACACGATTACTGTCGCGCCCGCTCCTCCGGAAATTAATCCAGGTCGTCCACCAAAAATAGCTGTTACTAATCCCATAATTAATGCGCCATACAGCCCAACCAAAGGAGGAAAACCCGCTAAAATCGCGAAAGAAAGCGACTCGGGAATCATCGTCATGGCAACGGTGAGACCGGAAAGAATTTCTGTGCGGTAATTCACTTTTTGGGAAAAATCGAAAATACGGAAAGAGTTATTCATTTCTGGAATTATCCTGCAAAAGTAGTCGTTTGAGAAAGAAAAGGCAAGCTTCCAACATCATCGCAAAATTGCAGTACTCTTTCTTAAAATATCGTAAAAGGTTGATAAATAAATCCTGCAAGAATAGTGACATCTAATTTTAAGTATGAATTTTTATTTTAGAATTTTACGCCAAAAAAGCAGCGAAAATCGCTGCTTTACAACTAAAATTTAAAGTATGATGAAGGTTATTTAAGTTTTCCTTCTATTAGATCATTGTCTCCTTTACCGAAAACAAATCCTCCTTGGTGTTCCCAGAAGTAGTTTCCATCTTTGTCTTGATATTTTGCCCCGCTTCCGCTTACCACATTTTTCATATCGTATGTTTTGCCGGTAGTTTCGTTTTTCACAGCAGCCCTGCCATTTTCGCTATCGTAAATTACACTGAATTCAGTTTTCTTGTCGTTGCTTATGTAGTGATACACTTCTCCGGTAGTCGTTTTTGTAGTCACAGTTTTGTCGGCTGTGGTTACTTTTTCGGTCTGCGCGATTACGGCAGCAGAATCTATAGGAGTAATGGTGGTAGTAGTGGTCGTAACTGGGTTAGCAATTTCGGTGCTTTGGGTAGTGATGCTTCCGGTTTCTTGTTTTTTTTCACAAGCGATAGCAATTAGCGCAAAAGATGCAGCAAATAACATTTTTTTCATTGTGTATATTTTTTTAGAGTTTGTCACAAATTGCGTTCCATTTTCGCCTTTAATAAAAAGAAAAATGAATGTTTATTACTTATTTTTTTTAATTTCCAAGGAAATAATTAAGACAAATTTTGAAGTCGCTTCATAGGATAATAAATTGCAACAATTGTTTTAATTTCTCAATTATTTCCCTATTTTTGACCAATGGAAAATTTCGTTGTATCAGCAAGAAAATACCGTCCACAAGAGTTTGATACTGTTGTGGGGCAATCTCATATAACCGATACGTTGGAGCATGCCATAGAAGAAAATCAATTGGCACAAGCCTTATTGTTTTGCGGTCCGAGAGGAGTTGGTAAAACAACGTGTGCTAGAATTCTTGCAAGAAAAATCAACGAAAAAGACGGATCTACTTCCGAGGATGGTTTTGCCTACAATATTTTCGAACTTGATGCCGCCTCGAATAACTCTGTGGAAGATATTCGGGATCTGACAGATCAGGTGCGTTTTGCGCCACAAGTAGGAAAGTATAAAATCTACATTATTGACGAGGTTCACATGCTTTCCTCAGCAGCTTTCAATGCGTTTTTGAAAACTTTGGAAGAACCGCCGGCTCACGCAATTTTTATTCTTGCAACTACTGAAAAACACAAGATTATTCCTACGATTTTGTCTAGATGCCAGATTTATGATTTCAAAAGAATCACCATTGAAGACATTCAAAATCATCTGAAAAATATCGCTGATAAAGAAGGAATTACCTATGAAGATGACGCACTATATCTGATCGCTCAAAAAGCAGATGGTGCGCTTCGGGATGCTCTTTCTATTTTCGACCGACTTTCTACCTTTACCCAGAAAAATATTACTTTGGCTAAGGCTGCCGAAGTTTTGAATATTTTAGATTATGACCAGTATCTCAATATTGTCGATATCGCACATGAAAATAGGATTTCCGATGTTTTGTTTGCCTTTAACGAAATTGTGAAAAAAGGTTTTGATCCACATATTTTCATTGCTGGACTTGGGAATCATTTTAGAGATTTAATGATGGCGCAAAATCCCGTGACATTAAGTTTAATTGAGGTGGGGGAAAAAACAAAAGCTAAATTTGCTGAGCAAAGCAAAAAATGGAATGCCCAACAACTTATTGATGCGATCGAAATTTGCAACCATGCAGACATCAATTATAAAAATTCAAAGAATCCAAGGCTAACGGTAGAAATAGCTTTGATGCAGCTTTCTTCCATCACTGCCAACGGTACCGATGTAAAAAAAAAAAGTATCTGATACTGGCGCCGCTTCTGAGAACAGAATCCGCAGCTAAATCGCTTCCTGAAGCTCCTAAAATAAAAGTTTCCGAAGAGTTTCCAAAGGAAAGCGTTCCAAAAATTCAGAAAACAGCCGAACCGATTGCGCAAAAAAACATTCAGCCGAAGTATAGCATTTTTGCAGCTTTGAACCCTGCTGAAAAGGAAAAAGAGCAAGTAAAAACCGACGCAAAAGAGCAATTGCCCAGCAACCATTTCACCGAAACGGACCTGCATAATGAATGGAATAAGTTTTTGGTCGAAATGCAGAACGAAGACATTATTGTTTACAATGCAATCAGTTCTTTCAAACTCCGGAAGAAAGACGAAAATACCGTTGAAATTACCTATCCATCAGAATCTGCAAAAAGCGAATTCGAAAAGGTGAGAGGGGATTTTTTCAATCATTTCATGCATAAAGTCAGCCATTTTAATATCGTGATCGAATATAAAAATGATGTTACCCTAAAAAAAGAAATCGTCACCAAACGAAAGATTTTTGATAAATTTGCTGAATTAAATCCTGTTTTGAAGGATTTAGACGATATATTTAAGTTTGACCTCAATTAAAATTACCAGAAGCCAACGAAATTTTGGCTTGCCTTTTTACAATGAATTTAAAAGATTTAGAAAACAACTGGGTAAAAGATTTTCCTAGCCCATTGATTATTGCAGGACCATGTAGCGCAGAAAGTGAATCTCAAATGCTGGAAACAGCGAGAAGAATAAAAGAATCAAATGCGGAAGTTCCTATTTTCCGGGCAGGAATCTGGAAACCAAGAACCAAACCGAACGGATTTGAAGGCGTTGGGGTTATTGGTCTGAATTGGTTGAAAAAAGTAAAATCAGAATATGGTTTCAAAACAGCGACCGAAGTGGCGAATGCGCATCACGTTGCAGCTGCGTTAGAAGCTGATGTAGATATTTTGTGGATCGGTGCGAGATCTACCGTGAATCCTTTTACCGTTCAAGAAATCGCAGAAGCTTTAAAAGGAACTGATAAACCGGTTTTCGTAAAAAATCCTGTAAATCCTGATTTGGCGTTGTGGATTGGAGCGTTGGAAAGACTTTTAGGACAAGATGTGAAGAATCTCGGCGTTATTCACCGTGGATTTTCTACTTACCAGAAAACAAAATACCGAAACATTCCGAATTGGCAAATTGCTTTAGATTTTAAAAATCAATATCCGAACATCCCAATGTTGGTAGATCCATCGCATATATGCGGGAACAGAACCGGTTTGGCAGGCATTGCTCAGGAGGCACTCAATGTTGGTTATCAAGGAATGATCATAGAAACCCATTGCAGTCCGGACGAAGCTTGGAGCGACGCTTCACAGCAGATTACGCCTGAGGTTTTGGCAGAGTTGATCAGCAATTTGCAAATCAGAAATTCAGATATTTCAGCTTTTGATGACGAAATGGGAAGACACCGAACTTTAATTTCGGATCTTGACTTTAATTTAATTGAACTTTTATCCCAACGAATGAGGATTTCTGAGAAAATCGGAACTTTAAAAAAGGAAAACAACATTGCGATTTTTCAACCCGAGAGATGGAAAGTGATCACAGAATACGCAAGCCAAAAAGCGGATGAAACAGGAATGTCGCAAGAATTCATTGAGAAAGTTTTCAAAGCAATTCATGAAGAATCAATCGAGATTCAGAATAATATTTAGGATGATATTCATAATTTCTTTTTAATGAAAGGGCTCATCACCAAATCTACAGGAAGTTGGTACCAGGTTTTGGAACAAGAAACCGGGCGATTTTTTGAGGCGAGAATTCGGGGTAAGTTCAAACTCATTAAAACAAGGTTAACCAATCCATTGGCGGTAGGAGATCGGGTAGAATTCTCTTTGGAGCAGGACGAAGTCGCATGGATTACCAAGATTGAACCTAGAAAAAATTACCTCATTCGAAAATCGGTAAACCTTTCGAAAGAAGCGCATATTATCGCATCAAATATTGATGTCGCATGCTTTATTTTTACGGTAAAACATCCGGAAACTTCGCTCGGTTTTCTCGATCGGTTTTTGGCGTGTTGCGAAGCATATAATATTAAGCCGCTCATTTTGTTCAATAAAATGGATATGTTGAATGCAGATGAGAAAGATTTTGTAGCAAGTTTTCGGGATTTGTACGAGCATATTGGTTATGAAACGATGGAGATTTCTTCTTACTCCAAAATGAATCTCGAAGCGCTTAAGCAAACCATCAAAGATAAAGTTTCTGTGTTTTTTGGACACTCGGGAAGTGGCAAATCAACTTTGGTAAATGCGATGCAACCGAATTTAAATATCAAAACATCAGAGATTTCTGTATCTCAGTTGAAAGGAAAGCATACGACAACATTTGCGCAAATGCATTTTTGGGATTTCGGTGGAAGTGTCATTGACACACCCGGCGTTCGAGAATTTGCGATGATTGATGTTCAGAAAGAAGAAATCCAACATTATTTCCCTGAGATTTTCAGAATCGGAAGAGATTGCAAGTTTCACAACTGTATGCATTTGAACGAACCTAAATGTGCAGTTCTGGCCAATTTAGAAACCGGAGAAATTGAGGAAACCCGTTATATGACGTATTTGAAGCTCATGGAAGAAGCGGAAGAAAACGCTGCGCTATAAAAATAAAAAACCCAGCCAAGGCTGGGTAAAAACTAATAACCATGAAAACTCAAATTAAACATGAGAATCGAAAAATAAATTACAATTTCCGTGCCAAATTTTTTGGCTGTTCATCATGAGGATTTTCGATGCAAAGATAAGAAATTTTTTGTACTTTTGCGCCACAATAAAACAAGATTTATGTCAAGTAACATTACATTCACAATGATAAAACCAGATGCAGTTGCAGATGGTCACATTGGTGCTATTTTAGGAAAAATTGCTGAAGGAGGTTTCAAAATTAAAGCGTTGAAATTAACGCAACTTACGGTAGCGGATGCTCAAAAATTTTATGCAGTACACGCTGAAAGACCTTTCTATGGCGAGTTGGTTGAGTTTATGTCTTCTGGGCCAATCGTAGCAGCGGTTTTAGAAAAAGATAACGCTGTTGAAGATTTCCGTACGCTAATTGGTGCTACCAATCCAGCTGCAGCTGCTGAAGGAACCATCAGAAAAATGTTCGCAAGAAGCATTGGCGAAAACGCAGTTCACGGATCGGATTCTGATGAGAATGCGTTAATCGAAGCACAATTTCACTTCTCAGGAAGAGAAATTTTCTAATTTAGAATCATCTTATTTTCATAAAAGTCCGAAAATAATTTTCGGACTTTTTTTATTTTTTAATAGCTACATCAAAATCGGGGGAAGCATCAGTTCTACTTATAAAATGTGCTGTTCCGTGTTTTTTCTTTACTTTATTTGCCCACAGAATTCCTGCCGTAATTCCTAAAAGCAAACAAAGTGCAAAGAGACAATTTCCTAAAGTTTCATTCTCTAGAGAAAACTTCAAAATCACCCCAATAATTCCGAAAAGCAGTGTTGGCGAAAGAACAATCTTAAACCAATTGATCCATTCAATTCCGTTTTCAAAATTTGAAAGTTTTTCCGGTTCCATTTTTTTTTTAAAAATACCTTAAATTTTCAAAAGTTCTATCGTTTTTTCAGGATCAGAAGTGGAAAAAACAGCGTTTCCTGCGACCAAAACATCAGCTCCGGCTTCGAAAAGTTTTCCCGCATTGTCCAAATTCACACCACCATCAATCTGAATTAAAGCAGTGGAATTGTTGGAAAGGATCAAGTCCTTGGTTTCAGCAATTTTTTTGTAGGTATTTTCAATGAATTTTTGTCCACCAAAACCGGGATTTACACTCATTAATAATACCAAATCCACTTCTGCGATGATGTCTTCCAACATCAACACCGGTGTCGATGGATTCAAAACTACTCCTGCTTTTGCACCTTTATCTTGGATGAAATTAATCGTTCGGTGAAGATGGATACACGCTTCATAATGCACGGAAACTAAATCTGCGCCCATGTTGATGAATTCTTCTACATATTTTTCAGGTTCTACGATCATTAAATGGACATCAACAAATTTCTTCGCATGTTGCTGAATGGTTTTCATCACCGGAAATCCGAAAGAAATGTTGGGAACAAATCTGCCGTCCATTACGTCTACATGTAGCCAATCGGCTTGCGAACGGTTGAGCATTTCGATATCTCTTTCCAAATTCCCGAAATCTGCGGATAGCAGGGAAGGAGCGATGAGTTTTGTTTTCATTTTTTTACTTTGTTTATTTCTACTTTTTCTAATCTTTAAAATATTTTTTTCCAATTTCTTCGGAGCAGTCAGTTCCTGAATCAAGCGATAGTTTCCAGTTTCCTTTTTCATCACGCTTCCAGATGCTTACATAATAGGAATATGAAGTTTCAATTTTTCCGTTCACCTCATAAGTAGCCTTCCCAATCCCATACGTATAACCCATATCGTTGGATTTAGAAACTTCTGCCTTTAGTGGAATCCAGTCCAAAGATTTTAATTTGGAAAAATTTTCAATGCTCTTGTCTCGATCAGTAATGATTCCGGCTTTATAAGTGAATGTTGTAGTATTTGTAGCCAAATACGTTTCGAAAGCAGTTTTCACGCCTTTGTCTCGGGATAGTTTTGCGAAACTTTCGTCGGACTTCAAAAGTTGTTTCTCGGCCTTAGTTTGTGCAAAGAGCAACACATTCATAAAAATGAACAGCAAAGCGAAATGGGTTTTCATAGGGTTGCGGTTTTAAGTTTATTTAGTGGTACTTCAAATTCATGGTTGGCTTTATTTTCAATAAAGTTTCATAAATCAGCTGAATCACATTGGACACATCTTCCTTGGAAACCATTTCTACCGTTGTGTGCATATAACGCAGCGGAAGCGAAATCAGTGCAGAAGGAGTTCCGCCGTTGGAATGTGCAAAAGCATCGGTATCGGTTCCTGTTGCTCTACTTGCAGCCGCTCTTTGAAAAGGAATTTTTTTGGTTTTTGCCGTTTCAACGATCAGTTCGCGCAAATTGTGATGAATACTTGGTGCGTAGAAAATTACGGGACCATTTCCACATTTTTGATCACCTTCCTTTTTCTTTTCAATCATCGGAGTTGTGGTGTCGTGCGTAACATCAGTAATAATCGCAATATTCGGTTTAATAGTGTCTGCAATCATATCCGCTCCGTAAAGTCCAACCTCCTCTTGAACGGAATTGGTAATGTACAAACCAAATGGAAGTTTCTTTTTGTTTTCCTTTAAAAGCCGTGCAACTTCGGCAATCATAAACCCGCCGATGCGGTTGTCTAAAGCTCGACACACAAAATATCGGTCATTCAGTTCGAAAAATTCATCAGGATAAGTAATCATGGTTCCCACGAAAATTCCCAAATCTTCCACTTCTTTTTTGTTGGTTGCGCCACAATCAATAAAGATATTTTCGAGTTTCGGAACGGGTTCGTTGGAATTTACCCCTCTCGTATGAATTGCAGGCCAGCCAAAAACACCTTTTACAATGCCTTTTTCGCCATGAATATGAACTACTTTTGAAGGAGCGATCATTTGATCGGATCCACCGTTCCGGATGACATAAATTAAACCATCATCGGTAATGTAATTCACGTACCAAGAGATTTCGTCGGCGTGCGCTTCGATGACCACCTTGAATTCGGCTTCCGGATTGATGATGCCGTAGCAAGTTCCGTAGTGGTCTACTTCTATTTTGTCCACAAATGGTTGGATGTAATTCATCCATATTTTTTGTCCGTTGTGTTCGTAACCGGTTGGACTTG
The DNA here is from genome assembly GCA_001403755.1 of Chryseobacterium senegalense. Taxonomy (GTDB): domain Bacteria; phylum Bacteroidota; class Bacteroidia; order Flavobacteriales; family Weeksellaceae; genus Kaistella; species Kaistella senegalense. The sequence goes on from CYUH01000015.1 coordinate 869,857, forward strand.
CAGTGTTTAGATATTCTTCTAAAAATTCAAAAGATTTTTTTTCAAATTTCATATAAAAAAGGAATGAATTTTGTTATTAACATTTAATTTTATAGGAAGTAAAAGTAATGAAATTAAACAAAATAATCGTCATATTTCTTTTGTTTTCGGGGGTTGGTGCTTATGCGCAACAAGATACACTTTTCACACCGAAACCATTGAGCCAATATCCGCAGGAGCTTTTGAAAACGGATGAATTTGGAAATAAATATTACTACGACGAAGCACAAAAAGCCAAAATTTACGAAATCAATGGGGAGAATGTGGTGGTAATGGATGAATTGATCTTATTGAATAAACCTAGATTTAATAATCAACTTGATCAGAATTATTATTATTTTCTTAATAAAAAACTGAACCGTATATATCCGTTGTTCATTACCGCTTTAAGCCAATATCAAGAAATTCAGAAAGATATACAGAAACTCGACAAAAGTTCTCAGCGCAAATATGTTGATGAGAAACAGAAAGCCCTTGCAGATCAATATGAGAAGCAATTGAGGAATTTAACCACCACAGAAGGGAGAGTTTTTGCGAAATTGATGAATCGTGCGACCGGGAAAACTGTTTTCGAAATCATTAAAGAATTACGAGGTGGCTGGAGCGCTTTCTGGTGGAACGTCAAAGGAAATATAGCGGACGTCGACCTGAAGGAGCCTTACGATCCGCACAAAAACAGATCCGACGAGTTTGTGGAATCTTTGCTGCAAAGCAATTGGAACGCTGGTTATTTTCAGCCATATCCTGGTTATCAGAATTTTAAAATCAAGAAATAATTTATGAGAAAATTGTTATTAAACTTAGTACTGATAATTCCGGTATTAAGTTTTAATTTGGCATACTCCTACGGGGTTACCGGTCACCGAGTTGTTGCGGAAATCGCGGAAAACCACCTTTCGGGGAAAGCGAAACGTCATCTGAAAAAAATCATCGGAGACCAAAAATTGGCTTATTGGGCGAATTGGCCGGATTTTATTAAGTCCGATACCACCGGAGTTTGGAAGCAAACAGATCGTTGGCATTATGTAAACATCAATCCGCAACCGAATTTCAAAATGTTTTCTGATAGTTTGCAGGCCCAGACCGGACCTAATTTATATACCCAAATCAAAACACTTTCAGAGCAAATTAAAGATAAAAAAACAGCTGCCAAAGATCGAGAAATTGCATTACGATTCTTAATTCATTTGGTAGGAGACTCTTCACAACCACTTCATGTTGGAAGAGCGGAAGATTTGGGTGGAAACAAGGTTAAGGTTAAATTCTTTGGAGAAAATACCAATTTGCATACGCTTTGGGATACGAAATTAATTGATTTTCAAAAATATAGCTACACAGAATATGCAAGGTTGCTGGATGTGAAATCGAAAGAAGAAGTAAAACAAATACAAGCCGGTACACTAGAGGATTGGCTGTATGATAGCCACCAAAGCGCTAATAGAATTTATGCTAATACTTTGATGGATGGTTCGTATTCTTATGACTACAACTATAAATTTGCAGATTTAGTGGAGCGTCAATTACTTTACGGCGGCTTGCGGTTGGCGAAAATATTAAACGAAATTTTATAGCAATTTTTCTTTCAATTTTTCGAATACAATTTTATCAATAGGTAAAGGAAATGGATTTTCATCTGTATCGATGGGAATCCATTCTATTTTTTCGATGCAAGGATCCATGATTAGAAATTCGTTTTCATCGATAATTTCGACGAGATAATAGACCGTCAAAAGCTGCTCGTTACTTCGAAAACGAGAAATCAAAAATTCCTCCTGCGTATAAAGATGACCGAGAATATTTATTTTGACATTCAGCTCCTCCTCAAATTCCCGATGCAAGCAATCTTGTAATCCTTCGCCGAATTCCAACCCGCCACCGGGAAGCTTCATCAGTTGTTCACCGGCATATTCTTCATGTAGGACTAAAACTTTTTTGTCTTTCACAGCGGCTGCATAAACTCGGATGTTGAACTTATCGATCATAATGGATGGTCTTAAGGATTTTCACAAAGTTACTAAAAACCCTCATTCAATTTTACAGCATTAATCATTTCCCGTTTTCCTGGCGGACCAGCTTTTTTTTCTATTTTAAAGTTGAGTTCCTGCAAAATCCTTCTTACACTACCTTTGGAGGAATAGGTCGTAAGTAAACCGCCGGCTTCCATTTTATCAGAAACCATTTCGAACAAAGGTTTTTCCCATAAATCAGGCTGAACTCTCGCACCAAAACAATCGTAATAAACAAGGTTAATTTTTGGTAAATCAAGGTTTTTCAGTTCAAAAAAATCAGTGTTATATTTAGTAAGGAAGAAATTTGGAAGAATTTCTACGGTTTTATTCCATTCGCAAGAGTGAATTTTACCATAATATTCTTTCATTTTTGGATTTTCGAAGAAGGAATCGTAGCCCAGCTCAGCAATTTCCGAATTATTTATAGGATATTTTTCAATTGTAAAAAATTTGATGATATGATTTTTGTCAGTTTTCAAAAACTCATCAATTGTTACCAAAACGTTAAGTCCTGTTCCAAAACCGAGTTCTAAAATATTAATATCGCAAAAATAAACTAAATTTAATCCATTTTTTATAAACACATGTTTGGCCTCTTGAAGAGCTCCGTGATGCGAATGGTAATTTTCATCTAAATCTTTGATATATAATGTTTTACTTCCGTCGGAAGTGGTTTTTATTTCGCGGTTCATTATAAATTTTTTTCAAAATTAAATGAAAATTTTGATATTTAAAAAATTATATTAAATTTGTAGAACATCAACTAAAATTTTTAAAATGATAATTCAAAAATCTACAAATCCGAGAATTTCTACATTCGACCCTGATAATTTTTCCTTTGGAAATACATTCATTGATCACATGGTAATTTGCGAATATGAAAACGGTAAATGGGGTGATGTAAAGGTAATGCCTTATGGTGGATTGCCTTTTTCACCAGCAATGATGGGAGTAAATTATGGTCAGGCGTGTTTCGAAGGAATGAAAGCGTACAAAGATCCTAATGGAGACGTTTTCCTTTTCAGGCCGGAGAAGAATTTTGAAAGAATCAACAAATCGGCAAAGCGACTTGCAATGCCTGAAGTTACTGAAGAAATGTTTCTAGACGGGCTGAAAACTTTGGTCGATATCGATAGAGCGTGGATTCCGCAAGGAGAAGGAATGTCACTTTACATACGTCCACTTATTTTCGCTACTGAGGAAGCTTTAAAAGCTAGGATTTCCAACAAATATATGTTTGCTATTGTAGCAACTCCTGCAAAAAGCTACTATACAGAACCTGTTTCTGTTTTGATCTCCGATTTCTATTCAAGAGCAGCAAACGGAGGAGTAGGATCGGCAAAGGCAGCAGGAAATTATGCAGCGTCATTTTACCCAACTCAGCTTGCAATAGAACAAGGCTATGAGCAAATCATCTGGACGGATGATGCGACCCATGAATATTTCGAAGAAAGTGGTACGATGAATGTTTTTGTGAGAATTAATGATACGATTTATACACCTCCAACTTCCGAGAAAATATTAGACGGCGTTACGCGCGACAGTTTCATTCAGCTTGCGAAAAAAAGAGGAATTGAAGTGAAAGTAGAGCCGATTGCGGTGAAAACAGTTATTGAAGCTCAGAAAAATGGTACCTTAAAAGAAGTTTGGGGAGTAGGAACAGCTGTTGTAACCAGTGTTTTCCAAGCTTTGGGATACAAAGGTGAAAAACTGATGTTGCCTTCACTACCTGCTGAAGAAAGTTATGCATTAACCCTTCAAAAAGATTTAGTAGATATCCAAACTAATAAATCTGAAGATCCATTCGGATGGCGAGTTTTGGTGGAAAAGAAAGTAATGGAAACTGCATAAGTTTTTATGATATACAATTTGAAAAACCGGGAAATTTCAATCCCGGTTTTTTTGTTTTACTATGTGATGCGAAATGCTTATTTTCGCAAAAGTTTTATATGAAAAAAAGTATTTTAGTATCCTTGGTTCTGATGATTTCCTGTGCTCAAAATACACAGACGCATCCTCCTGTCGGCGGTTTTCTGAGCGAAAATGATTTGAAAACTTCTAAAAACAGAGCGAAAAATCTTAACGAAAGCGAAAGAATACAAATTCAGGATTGGATTGCTAATCAGCAGGAAAAATTTTATCCAATGAGTATGAATTATTGGGTAAATGTTGAAAATCTTCAGCAGAATCCAAAAAAAAATGATGGCGAAAGCATTTCCTACCAATATGATTTGTACGATTTCGACTTTGTAAAACTTTATGATGCTCCCAAGAAAAATATCAACGTGCAATTCGGTCGTTTCGAGGAACTGAAAGCGGTGGAAGATGCACTCAGATATATGCAAAAGGGCCAGGAGGCAACGATTTTGGTGCCTTCTGTATTGGCTTTCGGTACGTATGGTGATAATGATAAAATCCCGAACGATATGCCCTTGATTATCAAAATAAAAATATTGTAAAAAAAAATTAATGATAAAGAAGAATTTTTTAATCGCATTAGCATCAATATTGCTAACAAGTTGTACCCCAATTTATAAAAAAATGAACGTAGACAAAGAAACTTACGAAGGCCTTAATGACGGTCTTTACGCAAATTTCCAAACATCAAAAGGAAATATGATTGTAAAATTCGAAGATAAAAAAGCTCCGGTTACCGTTGCCAATTTCGTCGGATTAGCTGAAGGAAAAATCGAAAACAAAGCAAAAGCGAAAGGCGTTCCTTTCTATGATGGAACTATTTTTCACCGTGTAATCAAGGATTTTATGATCCAAGGTGGTGATCCACTAGGAACAGGAATGGGAGATCCAGGATATAAATTTGAGGACGAAAAGAATGATTTGCAACATACAGGAAAAGGTATTCTTTCCATGGCTAATTCTGGTCCGAACACCAATGGTTCCCAGTTTTTTATTACCGAAGTTGCTACACCGTGGTTGGACGGAAGACACACCATTTTCGGTTCAGTTGTGAAAGGAGAAGAAGTAATCGATGCGATCGCCAATGTAGAAAAAGGTGCACAGGATAAACCTAAGACGGATGTGGTTTTAGAGAAAGTTTCTGTTTTTTCTAAAGGTGATGAATATAAAAATTACGATGCTGCGAAAGTTTTCAATGACGGAAAAGGTAAAATCCAGGAAAACAACAAAGCGATTCTAGCTAAAATTGAAGCCGATAAAAAGAAAAAAGAAGAAGAATTTGCTGCAAACCAACAAAAATTAGTAGATGATTTGAAAGCAGGAATGCAAGTAACTCCATCTGGTTTGTACTACAAAATCACCAAAACGACCAACGGCGTTGCTCCAAAAGCTGGCGATGAAGTTTCCGTACATTATGCAGGTAAATTGGTTGATGGGAGTGAATTCGATTCTTCATTTAAAAGAAATCAGCCAATCGAAATTCCTATCGGCATCGGACAAGTAATTAAAGGTTGGGATGAAGGAATTTTACTTTTAAAAGAAGGAGAAGCAGCAACGCTATTAATTCCATCTGAATTAGGTTACGGAGCAAGAGGAGCTGGAGGCGTAATTCCACCAAATGCTTGGTTAATCTTCGATGTAGAATTGGTTAAAGTAAACAGCAACGCGGTAAAATAATTCTCAAGAAACTATACTCATAAAAAAAACACTCCCTATTCGGAGTGTTTTTTACTTTTTAAAATCAATGTTAAATACTCATGAAAAGTTTCGGATTCACCGGCGTGTTGTTTTTGTGGACTTCATAATGCAAATGTGGACCTGTAGATCTACCAGAATTTCCGCTTCTGGCAATCACCTGATTTACGTTGATCACATCGTTGGTTTCAACCAAAATTTCCGAAAGATGTCCGTAAAGCGTAGCTAAGCCATTTCCATGAGAAACAATGACGCAATTTCCGTAACCGCCTTTTTTACCGGCAAAAATAACCGTTCCTTTGGCCGCTGCACGCACATCGGTTCCGTAAGCGACCGCAATATCAAGTCCTTTGTGAAATTGCATTTGATCTGCTTCGGCAGGTGGATTGTTTTTTTCAGCAACAATTTGTGGTGCAGGTGTTGTTTTAATGATATTTCCGGCACTGTCTCTTTCTACGATGGCTTCGGGAGCTGCTTTTGATTCGGTTTTTGAAGGTTTGGCACCAGCTAAAAGTACATTTCTAAATGGAATCGGGTTTTTTCTTTTGCCGAAATTAGAAGAAATATAACCATCTGTTGGAATTCCTAGGGGAACCTGTTGCAATTTATTCTGCAGATCCATCAAATATTGGCTGTAACGATTGGTTTGTTTCGCGAGATATACGGCGTTGGAGATGCTGTCTTGAGCAAGAGTACCAATTTTTCCGTCGGTAATATTTTTTGAAGCTAAAAAGGAGTTCAATTCTCTCACGGTATGGTCTACCAAAGCAAGATTGTTTTTCATTTCTAGATAATCGATGCTGTCTTTTTGCGTGTTTATTTTCACCAGATTCACCTCGTAAGTTTTATCGTTTTTTTCGGTATACAATTTGGTAATCATCAATGCCTGTGCAAAGATTACCAGCAAAAAGGTACCTAGTAAGATATTTACTTTTTTCTTGTTGCTAAGGAAATTTTTCATATACTATTTTGTAACAGTTGTTTATAATTAAAGTTTGCAAAAATAATATTAATTTTTTAAAATGTATTTTAATCAATTATTTTATCTTATTTTTTACCGATAAACGAGTTCGAAAATAAATTTATTATTGAAATTTTTAAAAAATGGAATTGTTTGAAATGCTTTTTTTTTTTAAGCAATTCACTTTCGTATCTTTGCAAGTAAATCGAAGTTTATGGCTAAGAAAGATCAGAAAAAAGAAAAGGTTATTGGCGTAGTAGGTAGCGGAAGTTTCGCCACAGCAATCGTAAAAATGCTTACTGAAAATTCCAAAACCATTCACTGGTGTGTTCGAAACGAATTTGTAAAAGGTGCAATCGAACTTCGACATCATAATCCCACCTATCTTACGGCCGTAAATTTCAATGTGAAAAATTTAAGGCTTACCACCGATATCAACGAGTTGGTTTCAGCATGTGATATTGTGGTTTTAGCAACGCCTTCTATTTATCTTTCAGATACTTTGGATAAGATGACTTGCGATTATACGGATAAAATTTTCGTTTCCGCGATCAAAGGTATTGTTCCGAAAGTAAATGATGTGGTAGCACATTATCTTCGCGATGAATTCAAAATTGGTTTCCGCTTTCAGGCGGTTATTGCGGGTCCTTGCCACGCAGAAGAGGTCGCTATGGAAAGACTTTCATATCTTACCATTGCTACTTTGGAAGAACATCAGGAAGTGCTTCGTGAGAAATTTGCTTCTCATTTTATCAAGGTAAATTGCAGCTCCGATATTCTAGGGAATGAGTACAGCGCAATTTTGAAAAATATTTATGCGGTAGGAGCAGGAATTGCCAGCGGATTGGGCTACGGAGATAACTTTACAGCCGTTTTCGTTTCCAATGCGATTCGGGAAATGGAGCTTTTCTTGGAAGGAATCCATGAGATGCCACGAGACGTAAACGAAAGTGCTTATTTGGGAGATTTGCTCGTGACCGCTTATTCGCTTTTTTCCAGAAACCGAAATCTAGGTAATCTTATCGGAAAAGGTTATACCGTGAAATCGGCAATACAATCGATGAACATGATTGCAGAAGGTTATTACGCTGCAGATTCTATCTACAAAACTGCAAAAGAAAAGAAAATGAAGACTCCAATCATCGATGCAGTTTACAGAATTCTTTATGAAGGTAAAAATGCTGAAAAAGAATTCAAAAAACTTACTGCAAAGTTGAATTGATTTTAAAAAAAAAGCAAAATATTAATTTCTATTTTTAAATTGTTATGCCTAAATCTTTAAATAAAAAGACTCCAAAACCGCACTACGACGTAGTTTTAATCGGTGGAGGAATTATGAGTGCCACGCTTGCTACATTGCTTAGTGAGTTGGACCCTAATCTTGAAATTGCAATTTTCGAGAGACTCGGAAGATTTGCAAGGGAAAGTTCTGCCGCATGGAATAATGCTGGTACAGGACATTCTGCTTTTTGCGAACTCAATTATACCCCGGAAAAAGAGGACGGAACCATCGACATATCTAAAGCAGAAAGTATAGCAGAACAGTTTGAGATTTCCAAGCAGTTCTGGAGTTATTTGGTTAATAAAAATTTCATTAGAAATCCGAAAGAATTCATCACTTCTTGTCCGCACATGAGTTTGGTTTTTGGGGTAAACGATGCCGAATACCTTAGAAAAAGGCACGAAAAATTGACGCAGTCTGTCCTTTTTAAAGGAATGGAATTTACCACGGATCACCAGAAACTTCAGGAATGGATCCCGCTGGTAATGAGTAAGAGAAAAGAAAACGAAATTCTTGCAGCCACAAAAATGGATCTGGGAACCGATGTGAATTTTGGTACACTCACCAGAAAAATGGGCAGGTATCTTGTTGACAATTCCAACGTAGAGGTTTACCTTTATCATGAAGCAAAAGACCTTGATCTGAAAGATGATGGCAAATGGAGTATAAAGGTAAAAGACCGTTTGAACCAGCATAAACAAGAAGTAGTAGCAGATTTTGTTTTTATTGGCGCAGGTGGTTATGCATTGCCACTTCTCGACAGTTCAGATATTCCGGAGAGTGAAGGATATGGAGGATTCCCGGTTTCCGGCGAGTGGTTGGTTTCACATAACCAAGAATTGGTAGAAAAACATCACGCCAAAGTTTACACTCAAGCTACTGTAGATGCACCGCCAATGAGTGTTCCGCATTTGGATCTAAGAATTATTGATGGAAAAAAAGCACTTCTCTTTGGACCTTTCGCAGGTTTCTCGACCAAATTTCTCAAAGAGGGAAGTTATCTCGATTTGCCCGAAAGTGTAAACTTCAAAAACATCCGTTCGCTTTTTGGAGCGTGGTGGCATAATATTCCACTTACCAAATATCTCGTACAGCAGGTTGCAATGACTAAATCTCAAAGAATGCAGCATTTAAGAGAGTTTGTAAAAGATGCAAAAGATGAGGATTGGGAAATGAAAGTAGCCGGACAAAGGGTGCAAATCATTAAAAAAGATGATAAACTCGGCGGAAAACTAGAATTCGGGACTGAAGTAGTGGTGAATAAAAATGGAACGATTGCTTCACTTCTTGGAGCTTCTCCTGGAGCTTCTACTGCGGTTTATGCGATGATTCAAGTTTTGGAAAAATGTTTTAGCGAGAGAATGAAAAATGAGTGGAAAGAAAAAATTACCGAGATGGTTCCTTCTTACGGAAAAAAACTAGCTGAAAATCCTGAACTGGCTGAAGAAATCCGAAAATATACCAAAGAAAAATTAGAACTTGAATATTAATATTCAGCATTATTTTCATTGAAAAAGTGAGTACCATTATCAAACCTATCATATCGCCAGAAATCCTAGAATCTCTGCAAACCAAAGTAGAGGAGGAGAAGCAAGTAATTGTGCACTGCTGTTATTCTGCCTCTTTTTTTTCCGGAGATCTGATTAGAATTTGGCAATCTACATTTTTAATCGATGAAAATACCAATCACAAAAGCCATCTGATTCATCATGAGAATATCTCCCTATTTCCTTACTGGACTGAGGTTCCAAGGATGAAGGATTATTGGTTCACCTTAGTTTTTTCTGGCCTGCCCAAAGAATGCAGATCTTTTAGCTTGAAAGAGGAAATTCCTGAAGAGGGTGGCTTTTTTGTCCAAAATATTAAAAGAAATGGTACTGATGTTTATCGGATAAAAATCAGTTGAAAACATTCCATTTTTACGGAAAATCTTAAATTTTTGCAAGAAATTCTTCGAAAGCTGCAATCACAGATACGGTTCCATCGTTTTCAATTTTATTCAGCTTTAAAACTTCAATTTGATTGACTGAGTTTTCGTCGAAAGGCTTTTGTACACGCACGTAATTTTCGGTAAAGCCGAACATAAAACCGCCTTTATTCTCGTGTTCCCAAAGTACAGGCAACGTTTTTCCCAATTGAGTTTGGTAGAAAGCCATTTTCTTTTTCTCGGAAAGAATTCTAAGCATTTTATTGCGTTTTTTTCTTTCAGGAATGGGTACAACACCTTCCATTTCAGCAGCTTCTGTATTTTCTCTTTCAGAATAAGTAAAAACGTGCAGATAATTAATAGGAAGTTCGTTGAGGAACTGATAAGTTTCCATGAATTTTTCTTCGGTTTCCCCCGGAAATCCTACGATAACGTCCACACCAATACACGCATCCGGCATTACTTCACGGATTTTTGAAACTCGGTTTTGGTACAAACTGGTCAAATATCGACGTTTCATTTTCTTCAATAAATCATCGCTTCCACTTTGCAATGGTATGTGGAAATGAGGAACAAAACTTCTGCTTTTAGAAACCAATTCGATGCTTTCGTCTTTCAAAAGATTCGGTTCAATCGAAGAAATTCGAATTCTCTCGATGCCTTCAACCTGGTCGAGTTCCGAAATTAAATCCAGAAAAGTATGTTCGTGTTTTTTATTTCCAAATTCGCCTTTTCCGTAATCCCCAATGTTGACGCCTGTTAGAACGATTTCTTTAATATCCCTACCTGCGATTTCTTTCGCATTTTTCGCCACATTTTCGATGGTGTCGGAGCGGGAAATCCCTCTTGCCAAAGGAATTGTACAATAAGTGCATTTATAATCGCAACCGTCTTGTACTTTTAAGAAAGCTCGAGTTCGATCGCCAATAGAGTAGCTTCCGATGAAAAAATCGGCTTCACCAATTTCGCAAGAGTGAATTAGTCCTTGGTTTTGGCTTTTCTCCAAATCGTCCAGGTAACTCAAAATATTGAACTTTTCTTTGGCTCCTAAAACCAAATCTACCCCTTCTATCGCCGAAATTTCTTCCGGTTTCAACTGTGCATAACAACCTACAATGACCACCAAGCCGTCCGGATTGGCTTTCATTGCTCGCTTCACGTGCAGTTTGCATTCTCGGTCAGCATTTTCGGTTACCGAACACGTGTTGATCACATAAACATTGGCTTTGTCTTCAAAACTTACTTTTTCGTAGCCGGCATCGGTTAGCTGTCTCGCAATAGTAGAGGTTTCCGCAAAGTTGAGTTTGCAGCCAAGCGTGTGGAAAGCGGCGGTTTTTGGTTGATTTGCGTTCAATTCAGTATAAAATTTCAGACTGCAAAGATAGTGATTTTAGAATTTTTAAAGTAAAAACTATAATTACTTTGATCGCACAACGTATCTTTTTATCTTATCATCTTGTTCCTTTTAGCTATATTTAAAATGAAATCCTGTACAGTAGAAAATGTTCTTTTTATATAATGAGCGGAGGTTTTGCCGCCAAACTTTGATACTTTATTAAATCTTAGGATAACCTTTCGCAGGATTTTTGCTTATTATTTCAACCATATTTTAGCAAAATTGCGTTTCTTCATTTAATCATTGTTAAATTTCCACAAAGATTTTCAAGATGGTAAATCTTATGAAATGGAGATTTTATTTGATGGAGATTTTCTCTGTTTTGAATGAAAGTGTAGCGAGAGGCCAATGAATGCATATCCGAAACAATCACGAGCCAACACTCTTCCACGCTACGGTCGTAGTAGGGGAATTTCTCGTTTTTCTTTTCAATCAGTTCAATGATTTTTTCGGACGAAAGTTCATCAAAAAGGCCCATTGTAAAATCGGGCGTAATGAAAACATTGCGGCGGTGCGGCGATTTTCGGATTTTTTTCACGTAGCCACAACTTTTATTTTGGCGAATAGATTTCACAATGTTGATGATCATTTCGTTTTGTTTATCGAGCAAATCAATCTTCGACAGCTGATGAAATTCGATAAAATAAACACCGCGATATTTCGCGGTGTTTTCATGTTCTAATATCATTTCGGCATGGCGGAAAATCTTATTCAATTGGCTTTCTATTTTTTTTATTTCCAGATGATTAATCACTTCGGTAAGTTCGATTCCGATTTTTTTGTTGTTGAAATTGGCGATAAAGTCGGGACTTTCGCAGGTGAAATTTTCAAATTGTATTTCTGGAAAATGATGCAGAAAGGAGTTCAGTAAAAGGATTTCGGCTTTCTTTTTATACTTGTCTCTATCGTGAAGTTGGGAATTGTCGATTTGCCGATGATAGCGCTCGATCGGCTTTTTTTTCAAGTGTCGGTTCAGGTAGTAAAGGGATAGGTTTTTTACCAAATCTTCGTCGGAAAATACTTTCTTCATTGTCTTATTTTTTTTATCAAAAAATTGAATGCCAATATTTTACGATTTTAAAGTTAGTTAAAAAAATCACATTATCAACGATTTACATGAAATTTAAAATAGAATTAATATTAAAACTTATCTCAAAGTGGTTTTTCATGAAATTTTAGGGAAGAAACAAAGTTTTCGAACCTTAATTTTTTTGCTGACAATCCGTAAGAAAATATCGATTATATCATGTTTACCAAAAAATAATCTTAATTTTTTTGGACAGTAATTAAAATTTTTACCTTTGCAACTTAAATTTATTGAAGATTATGGATTTTAAAAACTTTGCGATGCCTTTCAGCATCAACCCTGAATATTCAAAAAAAGTCGCTTATTTTTCAATGGAATTTGCCATTGATCAAGCATTAAAAATATATTCCGGAGGACTAGGATTTTTGGCTGGTTCCCACATGAGAAGTGCTTATAACTTGAAGCAAGATTTAGTAGGAATTGGGATTTTGTGGAAATTTGGTTATTATGATCAAGCAAGAAATCATGATCAAACTTTGCAACCAACTTGGACCAAAAAAATGTATTCTTTTTTACAAGATACCGGAATCAAATTTCAAATCGAGATCCACTCGGCACCGGTTTGGGTGAAAGTTTGGTATTTGGATCCTGAAGTTTTTCATACAGCACCAATGTTTTTCCTTTCTACAGACGTTCCGGAAAACGATCATGTTTCCAAAACAATTTGTCACCGTTTATATGATGCAAACGAATCTACTAAAATTGCACAATATATTTTACTAGGAAAAGGTGGAGCGAAACTGCTGGATGTAATGAATTTCGAAAGAGATGTTCATCATTTGAATGAAGCGCATGGTTTGCCTGCTGCATTCTATTTATTGAAGAAATTTGGTGGCGATCTAGAAAAAGTAAAAGAAAAATTAGTGTTCACCACTCATACTCCGGAAGAAGCAGGGAACGAAAAACACAACATCTACCTTTGCCACGATATGTCCTATTTTTCAGGACTCAGCATTGACGAGGTAAAGAAGATTGAAGGCGTTGAGGATGATCGTTTCAATCACTCGCTTTGTGCTTTGAGAATGGCAAGATTGGCGAATGGAGTTTCTCAACTTCACGGCGTTGTTTCCCGCAAAATGTGGAGCAAATATTCTAAAATTTGCGAAATTAAAGCCATTACCAACGCACAGGAATTTAAATATTGGGCCGATAAACCGCTTTATGATGCCAAGGATGAAAATGATCCTGTACTTTTTGATTTCAGAAAAAAACATTTAAAGAAAAGATTTTTCAAAACAGTAGCTGACCAAACTGGAAATTTATTCGATCCGAATGTTTTCACCATTGTTTGGGCTCGTAGATTTGCTGGCTACAAAAGAGCTGATCTGTTGTTGCACGACAAAGAAAGATTCGCTAGATTATTGAACAACCCAAAATATCCGGTGCAAGTTATCTGGGCAGGTAAACCTTATCCAATGGATTATTCGGCGATTTCAACGTTCAACTCTTTGGTGGAAGAAAGCAAATTCCACAAGAACATGGCGGTTCTCACCGGTTATGAATTGGCTTTAAGTAAACTGATGAAACAAGGTTCCGACCTTTGGTTGAATAACCCAAGAGTTCCAAGGGAAGCATCCGGAACTTCCGGAATGACTGCTGCAATGAATGGTTCTGTGAATCTTTCGACCGATGATGGTTGGATCCCGGAATTTACCAAAAACGGCGTGAATGGTTTCGTGGTTCCACAAGCAGATTATGACCATACCAGCGTTTACGATCAGGATAATTTCGACTTGGAGAATCTTTATGCAGCTTTGGAAAACGAAATTCTTCCAACCTATTATGACCGTCCGGATGAGTGGAGAAAAATTCAGCAAACCGCAATGGATGATGTGAAAAATAACTTCAATTCCGACAGAATGGCAGATGAATATTATAAGCAGATTTACGCTTAATTTATTGGTTAAAATAAAATATAAGATCCGGCAAGCAATAGTTTTCCGGATTTTTTTTGTGAAAATTCCTTGGAAGAATAATTTTTTTACATAATAAAATCAGAACAATAGTGGCAGATTTCTTCTAATAATACTTCCACATCCCGAGCTTGTTTCTGCGGGCTTTTTCTTCAGATTTTCTGAAGTCATCGACGTATTTGATGTTTGGTGGAAAAGTGGCTATTCTAGCATAGCCTTTCTCAAGTAAATATTGGTTCAGAAAAAGGCCATTTTCAAGGTAAACATACGCCAGAGTCCTTCCATAGCGATCGATTTTTTGTACATCAAATTCCAACCGGATTTTTTTATTGAAAAGGAATTTTTTCAGATGATTTTTTGCCTCAGAACCAAAAACCTGAACTTGTTTTCTGTTGCCTACATTTCTGCTTTCGGGAGCGTCTATTCCGATAAACCTGATTTTGTATTGGTTGTCCGATTCATCTTGAATTACCACAGTATCGCCATCTGAAACCCTTTTGATGCTATAAAATTTACCAGAAACTTGAGCATTAATCTTTAATGAAAATAAAAAGAAAAAAATAATAAATAAAGGTTGCCACATTTCGCAAAAATACCATAAATTCAGTGAAAAACATTCGGGAAATCAGCATAAACTTACTATAAACTATGAGTTTTTATAATCATTGAAATTGTAAATTTGTTGCAATTCCAAAATTTCAAATCCGTATTTTTGCATTATGATAAACAGCGACCAGATAAAAGAAGCACAATCCCGAATTGAGGATTTATATAAATATTTGCAAATCGATAAAAAGAAAATCGAAATTGCTAATGATGAAGAAAAAACGGTTTCTCCGGAGTTTTGGGACAACCCCAAAGAGGCAGAAATTTTCATGAAGCAGCTTCGTTCAAAAAAAAAATGGGTCAATGATTATGAAGAAATCTTCACGCGATTTGAAGATATTCAGGTTTTAATCGATTTTGCAAAAGAAGATCCGGAATCCGATAAAGAACTTGATGAATTATTTCCTGTATTATTGGAGAAGATTGAAGATTTAGAATTTAAAAATATGTTGTCGAATGAAGGGGACGAACTTTCTGCAGTTTTGCAAATTACAGCCGGAGCTGGCGGAACCGAATCTTGCGACTGGGCTTCCATGCTCATGAGAATGTACACCATGTGGGCCGAAAAGCAAGGATATAAAATTAGGGAACTGAATTTTCAGGAAGGTGATGTTGCCGGTGTGAAGACGGTAACTTTGGAAATCGATGGTGAGTTTGCGTTCGGATATTTGCGTGGTGAAAATGGAGTTCATCGTTTGGTGAGAATTTCACCATTTGATTCCAATGCAAAACGTCACACGAGTTTTGTTTCGGTGTATGTGTATCCTTTGGTCGATGATACGATTGAAATCAACATCAATCCGGCCGATATTTCGTTTGAAACCATGCGTTCGAGTGGAGCCGGCGGACAAAACGTGAATAAGGTGGAAACCGCCGTTCGACTTCGTCACGCGCCTACCGGAATTATTATTGAAAACTCAGAAAGCCGCTCCCAGCTTCAGAATAAAGAAAAAGCGATGCAATTATTGCGTTCCCGATTGTATGAAATAGAATTGGAGGAGCGAATGAAAGCTAGAAATGAAATCGAGGCAGGAAAAATGAAAATAGAGTGGGGAAGCCAGATCAGAAATTATGTGATGCATCCGTACAAATTGGTGAAAGATGTACGTTCCGGTTACGAAACATCGGATGTTGATGGGGTGATGAATGGGAATTTAACACCTTTCCTGAAAGCCTTCCTGATGGCCGATGGAACTGCTGCAACGGAAGATGATTTTACGCTTTAAGTTTTGGCAAACTTTAACAATTTATTAATCTGCTCAAAACCCTCTGTTTTGTTATCTTTGCCAATATGGAACATTTAGAAAGTTGGAAGGATCTTTTGAATCCTGAATTTTACATTAATAATGGTGGCTTTTGGCTAATTTTATTTATCATTTTTGCTGAGACCGGTTTATTTGTTGGGTTTTTCTTACCAGGCGACAGTTTGTTGTTTGTATCCGGAATCTATGCAGTTACCATCATTACTGAGACTTTCGGATCTACCGGGAGCGATTTTTTAGATACTACTATTTTAGCTTCTGCAGTGGCAATTGCTGCAATAATCGGGAATGAGGTAGGCTATTGGTTTGGCCGAAAAGCAGGTCCGGCACTTTACAAAAGAGAAGATTCTTTACTTTTCAAGAAAAAATATCTTTTTCAGGCGCACGATTTCTTCGAGCAACACGGTGCACTTGCGGTAATTATGGCGCGATTTCTACCCGTGGTGAGAACTTTTACACCCATTGTTGCAGGAATTGTAAAAATGGATAAAACCCGCTTTTTAATTGATAATATTATCGGAGCTTTTCTTTGGTCTTTTTCACTTATTTTTGCCGGTCATTATTTGGATAAGCTTTTTATGGATCAATTTGGAATCGATTTGAAATCTCATTTAGAGATGATCATCATTATCATTGTTTTGATTACTACAGTTCCGATTATCGTTAAGTTTTTCTTTGGTAAAGGCAAACAAGAAGATGTAACAGAAGAATAATCAATTTGGATTTACCAATAAAAAAAAGCAACCTATATGATGAGGTTGCTTTTTTGTTTTAAGTTGAATTTCTTTCTAAAGCTTAAACTGATGACTTAAAATCAAAAAGCTTTGAAAGAACTCTTTTTATGATGGTTCAATTAAAAAGATCGCGTACTTTATCGAAGAATGTTTTCTCTTTTCCTGATGGTTCAGCCATCATTTCTCCGGTTTTGAGCTGATTTTCGAAAAATTCCTTTTGTTCAGGGGTGAGATGTTGCGGAGTCCAAACATTTACGTGAACAAACATATCACCTTTTCCGTAGCTATCAATGCTTGGCAAACCTTTTCCGGAAAGTCTGAGTATTTTTCCCGATTGTGTACCCGGATCGATTTTTATTTTTACTTTACCTCCAACAGTAGGGATTTCTTTTTGAGTTCCCAAAGCCGCTTCAGCAAACGAGATGTAAAGTTCCTGATGAAGGTTATCACCTTCGCGCTTTATTTTAGAATCTGTTTCTTCTTCTACTACAACCAATAAATCACCAGGATTGCCACCGAACGGTGCATCATTACCTTTTCCACGAACACTCAACTGAATACCTTCTCTTGCACCAGCAGGAATATTGATCGTTACTTCTTCATCTTCTTTTATTAAACCTTGCGAATTGGCACCCGCAGGAATTTTGTCCGCAACTTTTCCGATTCCCTGGCAAGTTGCGCAATGGGTTTGCGTCTGCATTTGTCCGAACATGGTATTCATTACTTTCACCTGCACACCACTTCCATTACAGGTTGGGCATGTTTTTGAAGTTGCTCCCGGTGCCAATTTAAGTTTTTTAACCTTAATTGTTTTTTGGGTACCATTCACCATTTCTTCAAGGTTGAGTTTAATTCTCACTCGAAGATTAGTTCCCCGTAATTGCTGTCTTTGAGCGCCACCGCCGCCACCGAAATGTCCGCCGAAAATATCTCCAAATTGGCTGAAAATATCCTCCATATTCATTCCACCACCGAAACCGCCGCCACCAAATCCTCCGGCGCCGCCCATTCCGGCGTGTCCGTACTGATCGTAGCGTGCTTTTTTGTTGGCATCACTTAATACTTCATAAGCTTCTGCTGCTTCCTTGAAATTTTCTTCAGCAGCTTTGTCACCCGGATTTTTATCTGGGTGATATTTCAAAGCCATTTTTCGGTAGGCTTTCTTTATTTCATCGGCGCTTGCTGATTTGCTCACTCCAAGCACTTCGTAGTAATCTCTTTTTGACATAATTGAATTTTGAATAATTTAAAATCTAAGGAATTAGAATTTAAAATTAGTTTCCGGTAACTACTTTAGCAAAACGAATCACTTTCTCATTTAAAGTATAACCCGTTTCGATCACATCTACAATCTTGCCCTTCAAATCTTCCGATGGAGCAGGAATTTGGGTAATTGCTTCGTGGAAATCCACATTAAAAGAATCACCAGCCTTTACTTCCATGGGTTTCAATCCTTTTTCGGAGAGTTTATTTTTGAATTTCTGATAGATGAGCTCCACACCTTGTAGATCGGCTGGGTTTCCGTTTTTGGCCATTTCCTTTATAGCTCTTTCAAAATCATCTAAGACACCCAACATCGAAATCATCATGTCCTGATTGGCATATTGGAAAAATTCCATTTTTTCTTTTGCAGTTCGTTTTTTATAATTTTCAAACTCTGCAAAAAGTCTTACATACCGGTCTTTTTCTTCTGCCAAAAGTTCTTCCGAAGTAGGTGTAGTTGTCACATTTTCGGTTGTTTCAGCTTCCGGATTTTCAATATTTTCATTATTCGGATTAACGTTTTCTTCGTGTATATCTTGGTTTTCTGACATAATATTACATTTTTATAATCATCAGTTCACAACAATTTTGCCAAAGAATGCTATCGGACAATTCGGCAGAATATTATGGAGTTAATAATTTGGTGTTTGCAGCATTGGGCAATTATAGTACGTTTTATCTTGCGATAATAGGCCGAATTTAGGAAGGAAAAATAGTTTGTATAAAAAGATATAGATTGAGTATAATTATTATAGCTGCTATTATCCAAACCAAAACCTTTAACCATAAATTATTGACGAATTCTCCCATTTTTAGTTTAGAGCCAGTAAACATCACCAAAGGAACCACCGCAAAACTTAGCTGCATCGAAAGGATAACTTGGCTGAGAACTAACAGTTCTGTCGTTCCTTTTTCTCCGTAGAAAATGGTTACAATAAGCGCGGGAATTACGGCGATAAGTCGGGTAATCAATCTGCGCAACCAAGGTTTCAAACGGATATTGAGGAAACCTTCCATCACAATCTGCCCGGCCAAAGTTCCTGTAAGTGTAGAATTCTGTCCGGAAGCAAGAAGCGCAACAGCAAAGAAAATGCTTGCGAAAGTAGTTCCTAGAAGCGGCGTAAGCATTTTATAGGCGTCGTGAATATCAGCAACATCCTTGTTCCCGGAAGTATGAAAAGTGGCCGCCGCAACAATCAGAATTGCTGCATTAATAAAAAATGCAAGAAATAAGGAAAGCGAACTATCAATAGTCGCAAATTTAATCGCTTCTTTCTTGCCTTCGGTGGTCCGATCGTAATTTCTGGTTTGAACGATGCTGCTGTGAAGGTAAAGATTATGAGGCATTACCGTAGCACCTAAAATCCCGATAGCGATATACAGCATTGAAGGATTGGTAACCACTTCTTTTTGAGGAACTAAACCTTTCAGAATTGGAAATAGACCAGGTTTGCTGAGGAAAATCTCATAAGCGAAACATCCTAAAATAATGAAAATAAGTCCTGCAACGATACTTTCAATTATTCTAAAACCTTTTGCCTGAAGAAATAAAATAAGAAACACATCAATCACGGTAATCACAATTCCCCATGTTAAAGGAATTCCAAACAGCAAATTCAGAGCGATTGCAGCTCCGATGACCTCGGCTAAATCACAGGCAGCAATTGCAATTTCACAGAATATCCATAGAATAAAATTTGTCGTAGGGTTGAAATGATCCCGACAAGCCTGCGCAAGATCTCTTTCCGCAACAATACCTAATTTTAAAGCCAAATGCTGCAACACGATTGCAAATAAGTTGGAGATTAAGATCACGGAAAGCAAAGTGTAACCAAATTGTGCACCACCCGCAATGTCTGTTGCCCAGTTACCCGGATCCATATATCCAACGGCGACCATCAAGCCTGGACCAGCGAATGCAAAGAGTTTTCGCCAAAATCCGGCATCTTGAGGAATGTTAATGCTCGAAAAGACTTCAGGTAATGAATTTGTATGTTTTTCCCGACGCCAACCTGTATTCAATTTATTCATAAATGTTAGATTACTCTAACAAATTTAGTTAATTAAATATAATATGCAAAAATTGACTTTTGATTCTTAACGTAAACGATTGATTGGAAGTACTAAAAGTTAAGCGATTAGCAAGCTACTGATTCACCAACAAAAAAATCCCGACAAAATGCCGGGATTCCTCTATTTATGCTAAGTAATTATTTAGTAAATCTGATAGCAGTTTTTCTGTCTGCTTCTCTTTCTTTATCAGAGGCTGTTTCAGCAACGGTAGCAAATTCTTCTCCGTAACCTTCAGCACTTGTTACTTGTGCAGAACCAAGAGCAGCTTTTACAGCATCCGCTCTTTTTTGAGATAACGCTTTGTTTCCAGCATCATCACCTTTTTTATCTGTATAAGCACCAATTTTCACTTTAGCATCTGGGTAAGCAGCAAGAATCGCTTTTAAGTTATCTAACTGCACTTGTGATTCTGGAGTTAATGTTGTAGTTCCAAATTCAAAATTCAAGTTATCAAAGTTGAACCATCTGTCTTTAAGAGCAGCTTCGTCAGCATTTTTATATTCATCAGAATTAAGGAAAGCTACAACTTGATCTTCGATACCACCTTTATAAGCATTTAAAGTTTTTCCGTTTGGCAAGGTAACCGTAGTAGATTCTTTAGTTGCAACAGAGGTTGTTCCAGTAGAGTCAACAGAAACTACAGCAGAAGAATCTGAAACTACGGTGGTAGAATCTGTTACTCCGGTAGTGGTTTCCGCAGGTTTGTTGCATTGTTTCCAAAGGAACCATGCGGCAAGAGCAAGAAGAAGCAATGGTAATAACCATTTCCAAATTGATCCACCGCCATCATCATTATTTCTGTCTACATTTACATGAGTGTTTCCACCTCTGTTAACTTCCACTTTTGGTTGGTCGTAAGAAGTAACTTTTACTTTTTCAGTGTCTAGATGCGCGTCGGAACCAGACCAGTTTCCAAGCCCTAATGAAGCTAAAGAAAGACCAGCAGGAAGTAATGAAGAAACGATACCTCTTTGATCTTTTAAAAGCCCAGACAATTCTGAAGCGCCTAAGTTATTATCAGCTGCATATTTACCTAACGAACCCAAGGAAGCGCCTGTCACCATATTCAATAAAGAATTTGATGAAGAATTGCTAATCCCCGCGTAACTAGCAACAGCATTTACTAATCCACCAATCTTGTCGCCAAAAATTGCAGAAAGTACTGTGCTAATTAACGAATTATTAGAAGAGCCGCCTAATAGGTTTCCTAATAATCCACTGCTTGCAGATCCTGTGATAGCATCTAAAACACCTTGTTTATCAGCATTATTAGCTAATCCACCTACAACAGCAGGCAATAGACCGCTGATCGCTTTAGAGATACCTGATTCGCTTTCTCCAAACTGAGAAGCTGCTTGTGAAACTAATGCAGGACCAAGTTGGCCTTTGATAAGATCGATTACATTTAATGACATAATAGTTTATTTTTAAAATTTAACTTAGATAAAGTTATACAAATTTTAATCCAAGTCTATTACTAACGTTGTAAATTATAAAAAAATTAACATTTTGTTAAATATTGTCAATAAAATATGCTTTCTTAATAAGATTTCGCAAAAATGACCCTTTGTTTAGATGGTTTCCCTGAAATAAGTGAGATGCCAGCTTCTTGTGGGTTGTCCAAAGGAATGCATCGGATGGTTGCTTTTGTCTCGTTTTTGATTTGCTCTTCCTCCTCCGCACTGCCATCCCAATGTGCAGAAATAAAACCTCCTTTTTCTTCTAATACTTGTTTGAATTCTTCATAAGTATCCACTTTTGTACTATGTTCAGCGCGATGGTTTAATGCTTTTTGGAAAATATCTTTTTGAATGTTTTCTAGCAATTGCTCGATATACACATCCAGATTTTCAATGGGTTGCGTTTCTTTGGTTAAATTGTCTCTTCTTGCGATTTCTACAGTTTTGTTTTCGAGATCTCTCGCCCCGATCGCGATGCGAACCGGAACTCCTTTTAATTCATATTCAGCGAATTTCCAGCCCGGTTTATTCTCCGTACGATTGTCGTATTTTACAGAAATTCCTTTTTCTTTTAACTTTTGTTGAAGGTCATAAGCCACTTCATCAATTTGCTGTAATTGTTCTTCACCTTTAAAAATAGGAACAATTACTACCTGAATTGGCGCTAAGGTTGGAGGCAAAACCAAGCCAAAATCATCCGAATGTGTCATGATTAATGCACCCATCAATCGGGTTGAAGTTCCCCATGAAGTTCCCCATGCATGTTCAATTTTTCCTTCTTTATTTGTAAATTTTACATCAAATGCTTTACCGAAATTCTGTCCTAAAAAGTGAGAAGTTCCCGCTTGTAGCGCCTTTCCGTCTTGCATTAATGCTTCGATACAATAAGTTTCATCAGCACCGGCAAATCTTTCCGATGGAGTTTTGATGCCACGAATTACCGGAATTGCCATGAAGTTTTCTGCAAAATCAGCGTAAACATCCAGCATTTTTTCGGTTTCTTCCAGTGCTTCCTCTTTTGTGGCGTGTGCAGTATGTCCTTCTTGCCAAAGGAATTCAGCAGTTCTCAAGAAAAGTCGGGTTCTCATTTCCCAACGCACGACGTTCGCCCATTGGTTGATGAGAATTGGTAAATCGCGGTAAGACTGAATCCAGTTTTTGTAAGTATTCCAAATAATTGCTTCAGAAGTTGGGCGAACAATTAATTCTTCTTCCAATTTTGCTTCCGGATCTACGATAAGTTTTTTCGGGTCATTTGGATCTGTTTTTAGTCTGTAATGTGTTACTACCGCACATTCTTTAGCAAAACCTTCAGCATTTTTTTCTTCGGCTTCAAATAAGCTTTTGGGGATAAAAATGGGGAAATATGCATTTTCGTGGCCAGTTTCTTTGAATCTTTTATCCATTTGATCGCGCATTTTTTCCCAAATTGCGTATCCGTAAGGTTTAATTACCATACATCCACGAACACCGGAATTTTCTGCCAAATCTGCCTTTACCACTAGTTCATTGTACCATTTGCTGTAGTCTTCGGCTCTTGAAGTAAGTTTTGCCATTTATTTGATCTTTTGATTTAACTTTTATATGTTGCTTTAATCTAAACTTAAAATTGTATTTTTACTCAAATTTTTACAACTGGTTTGGTATATTTTTGGTGTAAAATGCAAATATAATTCAAATTAAAACTTTTCACCTTATCATGAAAAAAATTACTTATAAAAATTTCCTAGAATTGCTTAAATCTAAAACGGTTTTGGCAGTTTCTGGTGGTTTGATATTGATTTCCTGTGGCACTCAAATGGGTGGTTATACAGAGACCGATGGGATTTACTATGATCCCAATAAAGACACTTTACCTCAAGGAACTGTAATGAATATTGGAAACAGGGTGGGTGATTACTACGATTATCAACAGACCGATAATTCTAACCAATATTTGAATTCTGAAAACAGAAACGAAAATTGGCGGGAAAATCAAAATTCCGATTGGGGCAACTATGTTGGGACCGATACATATTATAATGACAATTGGGACTATCCTTACGGATTTTATTCCGGGTTTGGATTGGGAATAGGTTACAGTTGGGGTTCGCCTTGGGGATTTGGAGGTTACTACAGCCCATGGGGATTCGGTTATAATCCTTGGTATGGATACTACAATCCATGGGGATTTGGTTATAATTCATGGTATGGATATTACAATCCTTACTATGGTTACGGAAATCCTTACTATGGTTATAGTCCATATTATTACGGTAATTATTATGGCTATGGAAATACTTATGGAGGCGGATTTAATTATAAAAGAAGCGGTGCAGATGGCGCTTTTAGAAACTCGGTAAGAAATTCTAATTCAAATTTCCGTACTAATAATAGTTCAAATTCCGGTTTTCGAAACGATAGCTACAGAAACCAGCAAGGAAATGCGCCGAGATCTATTACACCGAACAATGGTGTGCAACCAAGATTGAGAACTTCTCCACAACCTAATAATAATCCAAGATACAATTCTTCACCAAGAGAAAGTATGCCAAATTATAACACCCCATCTCGATCAAACTCAAGCGATGGAAGCGGTTTTAGAAGTGGAGGTAGTGGTTTTGGCGGTGGTTCCTCCAATTCAAGTTCAGGATCAACGAGATCATCGGGCGGCTTTAGAAGATAATATATAATAAGTGTACATTAATAAAATGATTAAAAAATCTTTAATGATCTTGAGTATTTCCGCTGCTTATTTTGCGAATGCACAAGATATATCGACTATCAGAAATACCGCGGAGGTATATTCTAACTCATCACTGAACGGTACTTCAAAATACAATTCCATGGCTGGATCCATGGGAGCTTTGGGCGGAGATTTCTCTGTTTTGAATTCAAACCCGGCAGGTATCGGAGTTAGTATTGCGAGCGATGTTTCAGGAACTTTAAGTATTGAAGGAAGTAAAAATACTACCTCGTACGCCGGAAAATCGTTGGATTATAAGGTTAATAGTACCGATTTAGGAAACGTGGGTGGAATCGCCGTTTTTAAAATTGATTCTTCACCTTGGAAGTTTGTGAATGTTGGAGTGAATTATTCTAACCGATCTCTCGAGGATTACACCGAAACCCCTGGAAATAGTGATTTGGTGTATGAAATAAGAGACGCAGAAAATAATTTGGTAGATGAGTTATCATTCGCCGGTCATGCATATAATCGATACGGAAATCTCTCGAAAATGAGCATAGGAGTCGGCGGGAATTACGATAACCGAATTTACGTAGGGGCAAGTTTAAATTTCCACAATTCTATTCTCGATCAATACGATTCCGCAGCTTTTACCAACAATGCAAGTGTTACCGATGTTTACAATAAGCAATACACGCCATTTTCTGAGTCAGCGAGTGGATTTTCAGCTTCAGTTGGGGTCGTAGGGAAAATCAGTCCTCAATTCAGACTTGGAGCAGCTTTAGAAACACCAACGTGGTGGAATATTGCAAGAGTGTACAGCGAGTACGAAAATCCTGTTGATGGAACTTACACCGAAGATCGCAATCTCTCTACGCCAATGAAAGCTACTTTGAGTGCTGCGTATGTTCCAAATAAAAATTTAGCAATCAATGTTGATTATTCGTTAGGTCTTACCAAACCGAAATATAAAGTTTACGGCGATGCAGAAACTGAGTTAAACCAATTCTTTTCAAACAATTCCGCTAATCTTTCCGAATTGAAAGTTGGAGCGGAATATCGTGTACAAGCTTTCAGATTGAGAGGTGGTTATGGTTTTGCGACAAGTCCTTTCGATTCCATGTCGATTCAAACTGTAGCAGGAAATACTGCTTATGAAAATTTGATTTTAGGAAAAAGAAATACGATAGCAGCCGGACTAGGATATGATTTTAAATCCTTTTTCATTGATGCCGCTTATCAAAACGTAAGTTCAGAATACAGCAATCCTTTCATACAAGGATCTGCAGCCAGTAATACGGGATATTTTTCTAGTCAATATATCGTAAATTCTGATGCTGCAATTGTTTCCAATGTTAAAAACAAAAAAGATAATTTCTTTATTACACTCGGTTGGAAATTTTAATTTCCAAACTTAAGTAATCATATTGCTAGACTCCGGAATCTTCGGAGTCTTTTATTTTTAATGAGAATGAAATAAATGGCTGAACAAAGCCAAACCTATACCACAAATCACCATCAGAATTTTCATCCAGTCGACATTGTGATTTTTGTTGCTTTCGAAAATAATGACCGAAGAAATGTGAAGGAAAATTCCACCAACCAACGCTAGAAAATAAGGTTTAAGATTGGGATTAAAATAATTTCCAAAAATCATCCCCAATGGCGATGCGATGGCAAATATCGAAATCACAAGCCATGAAGAAGTTGAGAATTTATTTTTATGTATAAGAAAAGCTCCCAAAACAAATGAAATAGGCAAGTTATGAAACAAAATCCCCATTAAATAGGGATTAAAAATATTCTTCTCATTAGCAAGCGGAATTCCCTCCAAAAAGGCATGGAT
Organism: Chryseobacterium senegalense; assembly: GCA_001403755.1. Lineage (GTDB taxonomy): Bacteria > Bacteroidota > Bacteroidia > Flavobacteriales > Weeksellaceae > Kaistella > Kaistella senegalense. The sequence continues at coordinate 895,995 of CYUH01000015.1, forward strand.
AAACATTCCGACCATCAAAGCTACCGGTAGAATATTCTTCTCTTCATGATGATGATGAAAGTGGCCGTGCTCGAATCCTTTGGTAAGGTTTTCGAGAAGAATTTGAAGCAAAACTCCTGCAATTACAAAGATTCCTATATTATGATGTTCCGACGAATACACTTCCGGGAAAACATCATTCAAGCAAATGGTAATGAGAAATCCTGCACTTAAGATCAAAAGATTTTTTGCGAATTTTTCTTTTTCACCGAAAAATTTCCCTAGCAATACACCTGCTAGAACACTTAAAATCAATAAAAAAATAATCATATTTTATTTGAGTTTTTTCTTAAAAACATTGATGCATCGTGAAGAATTTTCGGGATCAAAAGTTCCTAAATTATAATCGCCGTAAATTTTCACTTTTTCAAAACCAGATTCTTCCGCATAATTCCCGATGCTTTCTAAAGTGTGGAGTTTCACTTTCTCGAAAAAATGAAAATCCTTTCCGTCATGGTGAAACCGAATATCTTTGATCACAAACTGATTTTCAATCTTTTTACTAATTTGAAAAGCGATTCCATCTTTTATAATTTCCTCTTCTGGTACCAAAGTATTTTTTACCCAGTTTGCATTTAGAAAATCGAGAACAAAATGGCCATCTTCTTTTAGCGCGTTTGCCACCGATCTGAAGATTTTTTTGTCTTCAGTTTCATCATCGAAATATCCAAAGCTCGTGAAGAGATTAAAAACCGCATCTACTTTCTCCGCACAAACTTCCGGATAAATTTCGTTTCGCATATCGTGGACAGCAAATTTTAGGAAATGTTCCGCAGCGTCATCAGTTTCAAATTTTTTATTTTGTAAAATACTTTCCTTCGATAGATCCAGACCTAAGACGTTGTAGCCCAATTGATGGAGATAAACGGAATGTCGGCCTTTTCCACATGCCAAATCGATGATGGTGGTGTCTTTTTTAATCTTTAAATCATTGATGAGTAAGGAAATAAAACGCTCTGCTTCCCGGAAATCCCGGTCTTTGTATAGAATGTGATAATAAGGGGTATCAAACCATGTTTCAAACCAAGCCATGGTGCAAAAATAGCTAAATTTGAATAATTTTTATAAGTTTAGTTCCCATTCATCTCATTTTGCTGAGCATCAAACTTCTATAAAATAGAAAAGCTCGTCTAACACAACCTCGAAAATTAGTACCTTTGCAAACTATGAACATTGACAATTTACAAATACAAATCAAAACTTTTTTCGGACTCGAAGGAGTGTTGGCAGAGGAAATCAAGAAATTGGGAGGCAGAAATGTCGAAATCAAAAACCGCGCAGTCAACTGCGAAGGCGATCTCGGTTTTCTTTATAAAATTAATTATTCTGCAAGAACAGCGCTCAAAATTCTGATTCCGGTGCTCACTTTCAAAGCTTGGGATGAAAGCCGTTTCTACGATAAACTTTTTGCTTTTCCTTGGGATGATTTCATGACGGTGGACCAAACCTTTGCGATTGATGCAACAGTCTATTCCGAAAGATTTAAGCACTCACAGTTTATGTCGCAGAAAATGAAAGATGCGATTGTAGATTATTTTAAATTTCACCACCGAAAAAGACCCAATGTCGATGTTCAGAATCCTAATATCAAATTTCACTTGCATATCGATCGGGAGTTGGTCACGATTTCCCTAGACTCAGCGGGCGATCCTTTGTTCAAACGCGGTTATCGTAAAGAGCAGGGAGAAGCGCCAATCAATGAAGTTTTGGCGAGCGGAATGCTGCAATTGGCAGGTTGGGACGGTAAAGGAAATTTTCTGGATCCGATGTGTGGTTCCGGAACTTTGTTGATCGAAGCTGCGATGATTGCAATGGATTTGCCAGCGCAGATTTTCAGAAAGAAATTCGCTTTCCAGAATTGGAAAAATTATGATGCAGAGCTTTTCCAGAAAATAAAAGAAGTAAGAATCAACCGAATTAAAGAATTCACCGGCAAAATTGTCGGATATGATTTGGATTCTCAAATGTTGAACGCGGCTCATCTCAACATTGAAGCTGCCGAAATGGAAGATGTGATCGAAGTAAAACGACAAGATTTTTTCGAGTCTAAAAAAGAGTTATTCCCATTGATGATGGTTTTCAATCCGCCTTATGATGAGCGAATCGAAATTCAGGATGATGAATTTTACAAAAAAATAGGCGATACTTTCAAGAAAAATTATCCAAATACTTTGGCGTGGTTTATTTCTTCGGACCTTGATGCGGCCAAAAAGGTCGGTTTAAGACCTTCCCGAAGAATAAAGCTCTTCAATGGAAAGTTGGAGTGCCGTTTTCTGCAATTTGAAATGTATGAAGGAACAAAGAAAATTCACAAATTAGAATCGTGATTTTTGATATTATAGATATCATTCTGAATTTTTTCAATCTTTTTCCGAACAGAAATAAGAAAGACGAAAGCATCAATCACTTCAAAAACCTGAAATAATCGCATTTTGTTTTAAAATATTTCCAAATAAACTCATTCTCAAATTGCCAACCGTTTCTATCATTATAGCCATTTACAATCGCAAAGACGAACTTTTCGAGCTGCTCAATTCATTGTCACATCAAACCGATAAAGATTTTGAAATCATCATTGTTGACGATGGTTCCAAGATTGATCTGCGACCGACGACAGCGCTTTTTATTGAAAGTTTGAATATTCAGTTTTACCGAAAAGACAATTCTGGACCAGGTTTGAGCAGGAATTATGGCGCAAGAAGAGCAAAAAATGACTGGCTGGTTTTTGTAGATTCCGACGTAATTGTAGAGAAAGATTACATCGAAAACATCAAAAAAAACATCCACGAAATTCCTTGCGATGCGTTTGGCGGTGCCGACAAAGCCCACAAAGGTTTCAACTTGATGCAGAAAGCAATTTCCTATTCGATGACCTCGGTTTTTACCACCGGCGGAATTCGTGGTAGCAAAAAAGCGGTGACCAAATTTCAGCCAAGGAGCTTCAATATGGGCGTTCGAAAGTCGGCTTTCGAAAAAGTCGGTGGTTTCTCCGAAATGCGAATTGGCGAAGATCCCGATCTTTCGATGAAATTGTGGAAAAATGGCTTCACTACAGCTTTTTTCGACAATATTGGGGTGTATCACAAGCGGCGCGTCGATTTCGGGAAATTCTCCAAACAAGTCTATCAATTCGGCTGTGCGAGACCGATTCTCAACCAGCGACACCCGAATTATGTGAAAATTTCTTTCGCATTTCCATCGATATTTTTGCTCGGTTACGTGTTGGGATTCATCGAATATTTCACGCTCCAAAAAGGATTAATCCTCGGATTTTATGGGCTTTACACATTTATCGTGTTTTTCCACGCGTTGCTTTTAACCAAAAACATCAGCATCGCCGCGATGGCTGTAATTTCCACCTATATCCAAATGTTTTCCTACGGTTACGGCTTCCTGAAATCGTGGATTTTACTCAATATTTTCCGCCAAAAACCCGAAGAAGCATTTCCTTCTCATTTTCATCAAAACTAATGACAGTTGGGAATTATTTTCCTTTTGGCGCACATTTCCGGCTTTCACTACTCGCTTTTTTGCTCCGCTGCGCTCCACAAAAAGAGCTCAAACATGCCGTTCAATCCGGGGCGAAGTTCGGTTATCATTAGAAAATTAACTATTTTTACAGAAATTAAGAAAAAATGAATAATTACTTAGAATTCAACTTCAAAATATCGCCCTTGCAACCTTGGAATGAAATCCTAATGGCCGAACTTATCGAGATTGGTTTCGACAGTTTCACCGAGGAACACGACGGAATTTTGGCATATATTCCAAAAGATCTTTTCAACGAAAATGACTTAAAACAAATTCATCTCATTCAAAATCCGGAGATCAATATTTCCTACACTTATCAAGAAATGCCCAATATCAACTGGAACGAAGAGTGGGAAAAGAATTTTGATCCAATCAATGTAGAAAATCAGGTTTCGATTCGCGCGGAGTTTCATGAAAATCAGAATCTTCCGCACGAAATCATTATCCAGCCGAAAATGTCTTTCGGAACTGGACATCACGCGACAACATATTTGATGATTCAACAAATGCTTGATATGAATTTCGAAAACAAAACCGTACTCGATATGGGTTGCGGAACATCGGTTCTTGCGATTTTTGCAAAGCAGAAAGGCGCGGGAAAAACCGTTGCCATTGACATTGATGAATGGTCGGTAGAAAATTCTAAAGAAAATGCGGTACGAAATAATGTAGAATTAGAGATATCGCAGGGAACTGCCGATAATTTAGGCAACGAAAATTTCGATATTATTCTGGCCAATATCAACCGAAATATCCTAATATCTGATATTCCTACGTACGTTTCGGTTTTAAGTGGCGGAGGACAGCTGCTGCTTTCGGGATTATGCTTCTTCGATGTGGATGATATTTTGGAGGTTTGCACCGAACAAAATTTGACTTTAAAAAGAAAACTTCAGCGGGAAGAATGGGTTTCTTTACTTCTGGAAAAATAGTAACATCCGTCTCAACATGGAGGCGGTTTTTTTTTAAATAAATACTTACATCTACTTTTATCTAAAAGTCCGACTCTTTTTGGTGTTTTTTAGATAAATAGTAACTAAAAAGCGGACTGATTTATCAGAAGGTAGCTCCTTATTTCTTTCAAAAAAGTTGATAAAAACCGCAATTTGTGGCAAGCTTCAAGTTAAAAGCATAGTTTTTGCTATCATTGATTAATCAAAATTAAAATTATGAAAATCTCTAAGCTAATTTTTCTTCCACTAGCAGTATTTGCAGGAATTTTCCTGCTCAATTCTTGTAAAACGGGGATGCCGGATGGAGCAGTTCCAGTAAAAAATTTCGTTGCCGATAAATACCTCGGAAAATGGTACGAAATCGCACGTTTTGATTTCCGTTTTGAGCGAGGTTTGGATAATACAACTGCTCAATATTCCTTAAATCCAGATGGTAGTATTAAAGTGGTTAACCGAGGTTACAAAACCTCCGAAAATGAATGGAAAGAAGCGGTTGGCGAAGCTCGATTCGTGGAAAACCCATCTGTTGGCCGACTGAAAGTTTCTTTTTTCAAGCCATTTTGGGGAGCATATAACATTCTTTCGATTGATGGAGATTACCAATATGCGCTGGTTGCAGGCGATAATTTGAAATATCTTTGGATTCTTTCGCGTGAGGAAACGATTCCTGATGAAATCCGAGAGAAATACATATCGTTAGCGCAAAAACTCGGATATAAAACCAAAAATCTCATTTGGCCAAAACACGATCGCTAATTCTATAGGGTAATCGGCAGATGTTCAATTTTGCAACATCTTTTAACTATTACAAAATACTAAGTTGGAAATTATAATTTTTTCATGTTAAAGTTCACTTAGGCCTAAAGAAAATCGATTTATTTGAACTGATGAAATAAGTTTAAATTATTTTACTAATGCAAGGGAGAGGAGCTAGAAACCTTCGAAAAGTTACGAGTCTTTTAAAATTGTCAATGATCAAAAATCGCTAACTGCGGTTTTTTTTTAATGTGAACGATTAGGTTGATGACCGTTCATCTTTCTTTAAGTTAAAAAAAAAAAATAATAAAGATTTTAAGTTAAACATTTAACTTTCTACGCTAACCGTAGGTTTTGATGGTCTATTGAAAATTCGACATGGTACTGAAGGTCTATTCTATTGTATCAATCGAAAAATTCTAATTTATTTATACTGCTGAATTGGTCTTTGAACTTCAGTTGAAATTTTCATTTTTGTTTTAATTCAATGATTACAATATTGTACGTTTTATTAGAAAAGATGAAGTTTACAAGGAAATAAAAAAAACCGACAAAGAAGTGGAAAATCTTCAAATGTCGGTTTTGTGACCTCGACAGGATTCAAACCTGTAACCTTCTGAGCCGTAATCAGATGCGCTATTCAGTTGCGCCACGAGGCCGTTTTTCGGTTTGCAAATATAACACTTTTTTGTTTTCTTTGGGAAATGAAAACCACTTTTTTTTACATTTTATCGCTTTTTGTTTTATTTTCCTGTAAAAAACAGGAAGTTACCACTCCGGAAAATTGGCAATCAATTTCCGAAAATGTGCGTTTTAAAGACGACGGCACAATTTATCAGCTGAAATCTGGCAAATTTAATTATCAATTTGCTCAATCGAAGCTTCCATTCAAAAGGGTAATTCTGTTAAATGCAAGTTTGGTGGGATATTTCACCGAATTGGGTTTGGAACAATCGATTATCGGAATTTCCACTCCGGAATATGTTTATTCTAACAAAGTCCGAAATTTAGTGGAGAGCGGAAAAATTCAGAATATGGGTAATGAGCAGAAATACGATCTCGAGAAAATTATCGCCCTAAAACCCGATGCTATTTTTACCAATTATATTTCAAGTTTCGAAAATACTTATGATTTAATCAGGAAAAATGGGATTGAAATTATTTTTCTTGATGAATATTTGGAACAAAACCCTTTAGAAAAATCAAAATACCTTTTGGTTTTCGGAAAACTTTTTAACAAAGAAAAATTGGCTGAAGCGCGATTTACTGAAATTAAAAACAATTACCAAAGCTTAAAAAAAACTGCAGAAAATTCCACGAAAAAACCATTGGTTTTAGCCAATGAAATGTACGGGAATCAGTGGTTTCTTCCGGGTGGAAAAACCAGTTTAGCACAATTTATTAAAGACGCTCATGCACACTATATTTACGCAGATAATACCGATTCTAAAGCCATTCCTATGAGTTTTGAAGAGGTTTTCTCGAAATCTGAAAAGGCGGAATATTGGATCAATATAGGGAATCATCGAGCTAAAGATGAGCTTTTACAAATTAATCCCAATTATGCGAAAATGAAGGTCTACAACGAGGGAAAATTGTACACCCTCGCCGGAAAAGAAACTGGGAAAGCCAACGATTTTTTCGAAAGTGGATCGGTTCGCGCCGATTGGGTGTTGAAAGATTATATTAAAATTTTTTATCCGGAGCTTTTTCCAGCGTATAAATTAACTTTTATGAAAGAATTAAAGTAAATTATATTTCTATTTTTGCAGCAGCAACAAAGAATTGTAGAACGAACATAGTATGTGGACGAAAATTAAAAAACTGATTTACATTATTATCCTTGCAAATATTCTTTTTATTGTTTGGGGAAAATTTTTCAATCCGCCATTTACCATTACTCAAATCGGTGGTTTATTGGAATATGGCAAGCTGGAACGCGATTACATTACCTATGATGAAATGGGAAATAATGTGAAGAAAGCAGTGTTAGCTTCCGAAGATCAAAGTTTTTTCAGCCACAATGGTTTCGATTATAAAGCGATTGAAAAGGCGATGAAACATAATGAACAGGGCAAAAAACTGCGTGGTGGAAGTACCATTTCGCAGCAAACCGCGAAAAATATTTTTCTTTGGCAGGGTAGGAGCTGGTTTCGCAAAGGATTGGAAGCAGTTTACACCTTCATTATTGAGCTGGTTTGGGGCAAAGATGTGATACTCGAGCGTTACTTAAATTCCATTGAAATGGGGCAAGGTGTGTTCGGTGTGGAAGCTGCGTCACAGTATTATTTTAATAAAAGTTCAGCTAATTTAACCAAGAGCGAAGCCGCATGGATCGCCACGATTCTTCCGAATCCGAAAAAATACGACCCGAAAAATCCATCAGCATATCTCAGTAAAAAGCATCGATGGATTATGCGCCAAATGAATCATGTAAGTTTGAAATAATTTATCTTTGTACGGAATATGCCATTTTACCGACAAAATAAGATAAGTTTTAATGAAACACTAGTCAAGTATTTCAGTTTCCGAAATGAAACGAAATCCTTGGAACCGCTTTCTGAGTTGATGCTCAGTTTGCGAAAATCAGATTTTGAGGAAATTCTGGATTTTCTAAGAAATTCTCCAGAAATTGCGGAAAATTTGGGGTATTACTTTCATCAAATTTTCGAGGGGAAACCTTTCAACCTTTCACTTACTGAAGCCAATATTTTATCAGAAAACGCCTTTTTTCCGGAATTTAAAAAGAGAATACTTAATCAAATTTTGCCCGCCGTAGAAAACGAAAATACGGTGTGGTTTCTGGTCGATTTCACTTCGGTACGGCCAACCAAGGATTTGGAATATTTGAGAAATCTTAAGGAAAATCAGTTAGACGAGTTTTTTACGCTCACAGGAATTGATCGTTTTATTACCTATCCGAAAGTCAAGCATGAACTTCTATTCTCGATGAATATTTTGGCGTGGCGCGTCATCGGAAATGCGATGGATGTAGAAGTGGTAAATATGGCTCCGCAGTATCGAAAGTTCGATAATCCTTTTCTGGCTTTACAAGATGAATTGGATATTTTGAATAGTAACTACAAACAAAATCCTGATTTTTTTCTTACTTCCAAAGATGTTCATTACAAACAAATTAAAGTCTATCTTCAGCAATGTTTCGACTTTGTCACTTTAGCGTTCAAAAACTCGGCTAAGTATGGAATTTCCAGCAAAATTAATCAGTCATTGCTCAAAATTAGGCAACAACTTGAAAGAATGGCGGATATTCTGAATGTGATGGTAATGGATGATGAAAAAGATGCGTTGATTAAGTCTAAACAGTTGTTTTTTAATATATTACAGTACAAATCTCATAAAAACAATATTCGTGATTTGGTGGACGATAGTACCACCTTAATATCACATTTAATCACCAATCATACTGCGGAAACCGGTGCACATTACATTACCTCGACCAAAAAAGATTATGTAAAAATGTTCCTGAAATCTAGTGGTGGAGGGATCATAGTTGGTTGTTTGGTGGTGCTGAAATTGTTTTATGGCTCTCTCCCGGGAAGCGATTTTTCCCATGCGATTTTATATGCAACCAATTATGCGATGGGGTTCATCATGATTTATCTGATGGGTTTTACTCTGGCAACCAAACAACCTGCGATGACGGCGGCTACAATGGCGAAAGTACTTTCTGAAGGTGAAAATACCAAAAGAAATTACCGAGATTTCGCGCATCTGGTTTCCAAATTGTTCCGGTCGCAGTTTATTGCTTTTATTGGAAATGTGGTGTGGGCTTTTCCTGTTTCATTAGCGATTATTTATGGTTTGGATGTACTTTTTCAGCAGAATTTTGCTGCGGAAAAAGCTACCAAAATTTTGCAAGATCATGATCCTTTTCAGTCGAAAGCTATTTTCCATGCTTGTATCGCAGGATTTTTTCTTTTTATTTCAGGGATTATTTCTGGAAACGTAGGCAACAGCTCGGTCTTTTATCATATTCCAAAAAGAATTGCCAAAAACCCTTTTCTCAATTATTTTCTTGGTGAAAGAGTGTCCAAAAACCTTTCAGATTTTTATGCCCGAAATTGGGCAGGAATCATCTCTAATTTCTGGTTCGGCGTTTTCTTGGGTATGACGGGACCTATTGGGATTTTCCTTGGTTTAGATCTGGATATTCGTCACATTACTTTCGCTGCAGGAAATGTCGCTCTAGGTCTTTATGGCAAAGGATTTTCGGTTGATGCTTACACGTTTTGGATTTCAATTTTCACCGTTTTTCTTATCGGATTTTTCAACTTTTTGGTGAGCTTTGGGTTGTCGATGATTTTGGCATTCCGTTCTAGAAAAGTGAATTTGGGTGAAGTAAAAGAAATTTACAAAGAAATTTTCCGATATTTTATGAAAAACCCGCTGAGATTCTTCTTCCCGATTCGCTCCGGCGTTTTGGATATTCGCGCGAAAGAAATGGTGGAAAATACGGTTTCTACAAAATCTGAAGATCATTAAAATTCTCTTCACCAAATTTTTCCTGGAATTTCTTCAGAAAGAAAGTTTTTCGCATTCGGAAATCGTTTTTTAATAGTGGTGATCTTATTTTGATTTCCAAGGTTTTCTTATGAAGATTCACCGATTCTATCTCACTAAAAAGAGCCTCACTAAGGTATTCTTGCAGGAAATCTTTCACTTCGAAAGCCAATAGTTTTTCTTCGAAACCATAGATTTTCGCAAATGATTTCACCAATTCCGAAGACTGAAATTCCCTTTTCTTTTTCATGATTAAATTTCAAAAATTTTCGATTCTTCGTTGATGTTTTTCACCAGTTTCTCGGTTCTTTCTTTGCTTGTATCAGTAATGAAAATTTGTCCGAAATGCTCCTGATTTACCAAATCAATCAATTGCGAAACGCGCGTATCATCCAGTTTATCGAATATATCGTCGAGCAGCAAAATAGGTGTTTTCCCGGTTAATTCTTTAACCCTGTTCATTTGTGAAAGTTTCAACGCAATTAAGAAAGATTTTTGCTGACCTTGGCTTCCAACTTTTTTTATGGAATTTCCGTTCATTTCAAAAAGCAGATCATCCTTGTGAATTCCTTTCGACGTGTAAGTGAGAATGCGGTCTTTTTCTAGGCTTTCCTGTAAAATTTGTCGGAATATTTCTTCCGGTTTTTCTGTCTGCAAATCATCAAGAAGATGGGATTGATAAACTACGGTCACCTTTTCATTTCCTTTGGAAATTATTTCGTAATAACTTTGAATTAAAGGTAAAATAGCGTCTGTAAACTCCTTTCGTTTCTCAAAAATTTTGGTTCCGTATTTAATTAATGGCTCGTTATAAATTTCCAGACTTTCCGCATCGAAAAATCGGTTTTTAGAGAAATTTTTTAGCAAAGCATTTCGCTGTTGAACGGTTTTTTGATATTGAATTAAACTGAATAGATATTCCGAATCGGTTTGCGAAATCATCGAATCCAAAAACTTTCTGCGACTTTCCCCGGAATCTGAAATCAAATTAGAATCGTAGGGCGAGATAATAACACTTGGCAAAAACCCGATGTGATCGGCAATTCTATCGTATAATTTATCGTTTTTCTTAATGATTTTTTTAGAATCTTTCGGAAGTTGAATTTTCAGAATATTTTCCTTTTCACCATCGAAAATTTCACCTTCAATGGTAAAGAAATCTTCATCGGTCCTGATATTGTTCAGATCCGTATTTCCCAAGAAACTTTTCGCTACTGAAAGATAATGCAATGCATCGAGCACATTGGTTTTTCCCGCGCCGTTGTTTCCTACAAAACAATTGATTTGCGAAGAAAATTCAAAAAATTTTTCGGGATGGTTTTTGAAATTGATTAAATGAAGTTTCTGGATAATCATTTGTCAAAAATACTTCATTAAAATCAGAAATAAAAGCGGAAGCCCAGAACAGCTTTCTACCCATAAAGAAAAATATGTGTCTCTGTTGCTGTTCTCAGAAGAATAAATGAAAATAAAAGTTACCAATGAAGTCAGGAAAAAGGAAACCGAAAAGTCTGTTTTTAAACCAAATGTTGCGATAACAACACTCGAAAACACCATGAGATAGGCCAGATATTTCGTTTTCTGAACGCCAATTAATTTGGGAAATGTCACGATCTTATCATTTTTCATATCGCGGATATCGAAAGGGAGAACCAAAGCGGTAACAAATAAAAGACTGATGGTAAAAATCTCCGGATGAAATTCCGGTACAATCAGCCACGAATTGATGAGGGCCCAGGTGAAACCCACGTAAAAAGCTTTTAAAAGCGGAATTTTCCGGATATGACTTTCTAAAAATGATGAATTATAGAGCAATCCCAAAAATACGATGAGTGCCCATTTTACAAGCCGGATTTCGTTATGATTCGCCAAAATCAGCAAGGCAGAAAAAACTCCGCAAAGTACATTGAAGACAAAAATTTTCCAGAAAAACCTATGCTGTTGGTATTTGGTGTAAAGATAACCGCTGAAAAAAGTAATGAAAATGAGGATTACCGTTGGCAAGCGGAACAGGTTTTGCTCGAGCATAAAAAACACTGCCAAAAGCGTTCCCATCAATGAAACAAAAATTTGGCTGTCGATGATATATTTTTTCAGTAAATTTAGAATCTGCATCTGCGCAAATTTAACCAATAAATTGTTTCGCCATCCTAAAGCTAATTAGCACCAATTTTTTATGAAAAATCTCACCAAAATCTTCAGTTTTTTTCTTTTAATAATGTTCTTTGCGCCGCTTTTTGGACAGAAATATTATGATGACCAGTGGAAAAAAGTCAGCGATAATTACAAATCCGGAAAATACAAATCCAACCTTCCCATTATTTTAGAAATTCAGAAACAAGCTATGAAAGATGAAAATATTAACCAATTGATCCGCTCGCTGAAGGCGGAATTCAGTATTTCCAACCAAACGCATGATGATGGTGACAATGATGCTACGAGCCGTTTTTTTAAGAAACTTTCAACATTAGGCGAAACATTGAAAGGTGATCAGAAATTGGTTTTTAAGGTTTTATTGGGAGAATTTTTTTGGGATTATTACCAAAATAATTCTTGGGAAATCAACCAAAGAACGAATTTTGATAACCAAGATTTTGCACAAATCGAAACCTGGAGCAAATTGGATTTTAAAATTTTTTTAACTAAAAATTTCACGATTTTTAATGCAGAAAAAGATCATTTAAAGAAAATAAAAACCTCGGATATTAAAGAAATTTTCGAAAATAAAAATGATTTGGAATATTTTCCGACTTTATTTGATTGGAGTTTTTCTAATGAAATTGAATTCCTAAAAAACAATAATCTTTTCACTCCGAACGAATTAAAGCAAAATCAAGCCAGAATTTTGTCAACTTATGAGGAATTGATTTCGAAAAATTCCGGGAATTCAAAACTCTATTTTCAGCATAAAAAACTGAATGATGAATGCGGATTTACGAATTGCAAAAACCAACTTTTGCAGCTGCAAAACCTTGCGAAATCCAATATTGAAGGCGATTACAAATTAGTGATTATTGCGGATATTGTGGATCTTTTAACGGCAGATAAAAAATTCGCAGAAGCGCTGCAATGGATTGAAGATGGGAAAAAACAATATCCAAAATCGCAGTTTTATAACAATTTGGAAAACAGAAAGAATCAGATTCTCAATCCAACTTTAGCCATAAAATATGAGAAACATACGCAGGCAAATTTGCCGATTCATTTACTTGCTACAGGGAAAAATGTAAACCAGTTTTCGTTGAATATTTATGAGGTGAAAGATGATGTAACCAACTTCCTGAAATACGTTTCGAATTCTTATGATAAAAATAATTTTTCAGCAATTAAAAAATCGTTGGTAAGAAAGGAGATTTTCAAACTTCCGAACTTGAATGATTTCCAAAATCACCAAACTTCATTAGAAATAAAGCCACTTCCGTCAGGAATTTATTTGGTGGAATATGTTGTAGAAAATGGAATTCAGGACCATTTTTACTTTATTGCGACTTCTTCTAGATTGATTTATGACCAAAAAGATAACAGAAAATCGATTGAAGATCGCCTAAAATTAGTCCATCGGGAAAACGGAAAACCGATTTCTAATGAAGGTTTGAGAATCTTCGAATATTCTCGTGGAAAAACCGTCAATACCTTTAATGTCAATTCCGATAATGCTGCGAATTTCAAATTTCCAGTTTCTAAAGATAAAGAGTATTATCGCTATTTTTTGGTACAACAACCGAAAACCAACGATTACAATTTGATTCAAGCTTATGGAAATCAATACTACGGAGAAAATAAAATTGAAGATCGCGAACAGGCGCAGATTTTCCTTGACCGTGCAATTTACAGACCAGGACAAACTGTTTATTTTAAAGTAATTGCTACTGCTTTCAACGGAGAATCCAAAAAAGAAAATGTGGTTTCCCAATCTAAACTCAATATTATTTTAAATGATGCTAACGGTGAAGAATTGAGTAAACAGCAATTGGTTACCAATGACTTTGGCTCTGTTAATGGAAGTTTCACCTTGCCTCAGGGTAAACTGAACGGTGAATTCAGCATTGAGGTTACCAATAATGATGAAGATTCGGACTACATAATCGATGGAACGAAATATTTCAGAGTTGAAGAATACAAAAGGCCGAAATTTGAAGTTACTTTCGAGCCGGTAAAAGATGAATATAAGTACGGGCAAACCATTGAATTGAAAGGAAAAGCAATGATGTTTTCCGGAGTTCCATTGAGTAATGCAACCGTAAATTATGAAATCAAAAAACAGAATATTCGTTGGAGATATTTCTGGTGGTATCCTCGTGGAAATGACAATGAAAACTCAATTCTTGGCGAGGTAAAAACCAATGAAAAAGGTGAATTTACCATAAAAATTGACCTTAAAAAAGATGAAACTTTAGAAGGAATACAGATTGATAATTATCAAATTAATGCTTCGGTTACCGATATTAACGGCGAAACACAATCCGATCAAACCAATTTGAAAGTGGCTTCGGTTTCACACTACATCAAAGTTGATGATGTAAAAGATACATTTGCCGGTGAAAATTTGAAAATTAAAGTTGAAACCAAAAATTACAATGACCATAATTTAAAAAAATCATATCAGGTAAAATTGTCGAAACTACAACCTAAAGAAAGAATTTTCCGAAGCAATTTCGAGAATGACATTCAGGATTTGCCGCAACTTTCGAAGGCAGAATTTATCCAAAAATTCCCGCATGATTATTTTGAAAAAGACGAGAAAAAAGATAAAGTTGACAGTGTAGTTTTTGAAAAAAATCAAGAACCGAAAACCGATGCTTCGGAATCAAAAAATCTTGATTCTAGTATCTTGAATCTTGGCTCTTTATCAGCAGGAAAATACAAACTTGAACTCTTTAATATTGAAGGAAAAGACACGATAAAAACCGAAAAAACTTTCGAAGTTTTCGATAAAAGATTCCTCACCGATTCTCAAAAACCTTTCCTGAAAATCATTCAGCCAAAATTGGAATTTCACCGAAATGAAAAGGCGACCATCTACGCTTATTCGGCAATTCCGAATGCGTTGGTCAACATTTATGTGCAGAACGGAAATGGAAAGACGGTAACCGAACAGAAAACTTTCAAAAATGGAGTTTTACCATACGAAGTAGCGTTCCCGAAAGACGAAAACATCGATCAGATCAATGTTCAGTTTCAGTTGGTAGCTTATAACGATGTGCAAACCGAATCGGTGAATCTTAAAATTATCTCTGATAAAAAACCTTTGCGAATTGAAACGGTGACTTTCCGTGATAAATTGCAACCTGGTTCAAAAGAAAAATGGACGGTAAAAATTCTCGGTGAAGATAAAGAGAAAATCAATGCTGAAGTTTTGGCCAGTATGTACGACAAATCTTTGGATCAGTTTGCGGCCAATTCTTATTCGTGGCAACAGTTATATCAGCGATATTTTCTGATGAATTCTTATGGAATTAATGAAAATTTGGCGCAGGAATTTTACAACAGACGGGTTCCGTATTTAAAGCAGAAAAGTGTGAACTTCCCAAATTTCAATTGGTTTGATGGTGGAATTTATGGAATTCCTTTGATAATGAAACAATTGGAAACCTCTGCAGGCATAATAAATCAAGAAGGTACGAAAACAGCAAATTACGCCGCTCCGCCACCACCACCAAGTAGAGCAGCTAAAGCAGAGGTCGCAATGGATGCTGTAATTGTTACCGCGTTGAGTGGAAAAGCGAGTGGAATTGAAATATCAAAGAGAGAAAATCTTGACAAAATCCCAGTTCGCCAAAATTTAAACGAAACCGCATTTTTCTATCCAAATTTAATGACGGATAAAGACGGAAATGTCACATTTGAATTTACTTCTCCAGAAGCGCTAACTCAATGGAAATTGATGTTTCTAGCGCATACCAAAGATGCGAGAGCTGCGGTTTTGGAGAAAGAAGTGGTTACGCAGAAAGAATTTTCGGTAACGCCCAATTATCCTAGATTTTTGCGTGAAGGTGATGAACTGGTTTTCAAATCTAAATTGAGCAATTTAACAAATCAACAACTCAACGGTTTTGCGAATTTGCAAATATTAGATGCTTTTACCAACGAAGATATTTCTTCTCAATTTGATTTAAAAGAGATTCAAAAATCATTTACATTAAAAGAAAACGGAAGCACAACTGTACAATGGAAGGTAAAAGTTCCGAACGGAGTTTCTTCTATCATCATTAAAAACGTAGCTAAAGCTGGTCAATTTTCAGATGGCGAACAAAAAGCAATTGCGGTTCTTCCAAACAGAATGTTGGTGACTGATGCCGTTCCGGTTTTTGTGAAGGAAGGTCAGACCAAAACCTTTGTTTTAGACAATCTGAAAAATAATTCTTCTAAAACAGCGACCAATGTTTCAAACACTTTAGAATTAACGACTAATCCGATTTGGGAAGTGATTTTTGCGTTGCCAAGTCTTAAGAATGACAATACTCTTTCTGCGGATGTGGTTTTCAATAAATGGTTTGCCGATGTTTTGGCCTCTGAAATTTTCAAAGCCAATCCGAAAATGAAAACCGTTTTTGATGAATATCAATCTAAAGGTTTATTGAATTCAAATCTCGATAAAAACCAAGAGTTGAAACAGTTGTTGTTGGAAGAAACACCTTGGGTTTTAGATGCTAAAAATGAGACCGAACAAATGCAGAAATTGGCAAGATTGTTCGATGCGAATACCATGCGAAATTCAATCAACGATGATTGGAGCGAACTGAAAAAACTGCAAAATCCTGATGGTGGTTTCTCATGGTACGCTGGTTACCCAAGTTCATACTACAATTCCTTATATATTTTGAAAAATTTAGGTAGAATTAATGAATGGTTGAAAGGGAATTTAGAAGATTATCAATCTACCGAACAAAAAGAAATGGTTTCTCAATTGGTGAAATATGTGGACAAGGAAGTAAGCAGATATTTTGAAGTTAAAAAAGAAAATGTCTGGAGCAATTATGTGTTAGATTATTTGGATACCCGTCATTATTGGGAAAAAGAATATCCGTTGAAAGGTGATGGCAAGAAAATGAAAGATTTAGTGATTTCAAAAGCTAAAACTGCTAAAATTACTGATTTTACTTTCTTTGGTTTGCATAGAGCAGCGTTGCTTTTTGATGCTTACAACTTGAAAGACGTTTCTAAAAAATTGATGACTTATTTGAAAGAAACTTCCGTCCAAAGCGAAACTCAGGGGGTGTATTGGAAACAAAATCTAAACGACTGGGGTTGGTATTCTTCAAAAACGGTGAATCACGCCGGAGCATTGGAAGCGTTTAACAAAAGCACGCCAAACGATGCCAATTTCATTGAAGAAATGAAAATCTGGCTCATTACGCAGAAAGAAGTTTCAAGTTGGGATACCTCAAGAAGCACAGCCGAAGTGATTTACACGATTTTGAATTCCGGGAAATCATGGACGTCAACAGAAAGCGATAAAGCCACAATTGTTTGGGGCGGAAAAACTTTGGAAAATGTCGACACAATAGCAACCGGCTATGTGAAATCTGCGGTAAAATCAGATAAATTTGATAAAAATTTGGCAAGCGTAACCATTACAAAACCAGGTGCTGGAATTGTACAAGGTGGTTTATTCTGGCAGTATTATGAGGATTTGGATAAAATTAAATCTTCTGAAACCTACATTTCCATTACGAAAGAACTCTACCGCAAAATCAAAACCGAAAACGGTGAAGAATTGCAGAAAATTACGGGAAATTCACCTTTAAAAATCGGTGATAAAGTAACGGTAAGAATGATTCTGAACACCGACAGAAATATGGAATTTATTCACCTTAAAGATATGAGAGCAGCAGGTTTTGAACCGGTTGATGTGCTTTCTGGTTATCAATGGAAAAATAGTTTAGGCTATTATCAAGTCACCAAAGATGCTTCTACCAATTTCTACATCGAATACATGCCGAAAGGAAAATACGTTTTCGAGTATGATTATATTTGCAATGCTGCGGGAACTTTCAGCAATGGGATTACCACTTTTCAGAATTATTACGCGCCGCAAATGAATGCGCATACACAGGGAACGAAAGTTTCTATTTCTGAATAATTGAAAATAAAATCGCCCACAAATTTTTTGTGGGCGATTTTATTTTTTGACAAATGTCAAAGCATTTTTTTTTCATTATTCGCAACTTTGCATCCGTAAACAAACATTAAAAATGAAAAATTATAAAAAATTATTTTTTGCTGCCATACTTGGGTTTCCGTTATCCTTCTCAGCGCAGATTGCTCCTTCCTTCCAGGAATTGGTTGACGCAGCGATGACTAAAGATGCAACCATAGAACAACAAAATTTAGAATCTAAAGCAAACGAATTAGATCAAGAAAAACTTAAAGATATTTTCTTGCCAAAAGTGGAGATTTCTGGTAAAGCTGGATACTTAAACGCTACTGCAAAGGTAGTCTCACCAGAAATTGCCATACCTGCAATTACCCCTCTTTTTCCCGGTGCAGTTTTCCCGGAAGGAACTTTTAACAATAATTTTAATTTGTCAGGTTTTGATGCCGCGGCAAGAATCGAAGCAACAGCGGTTCTGTATTCTGGCGGAAAAGTAAAATATCTGAAGCAAGCTTTGATTGAAAAAGACAATGCCAATAAAGCATTGCAGGTTAAAAATGAAGACGAAGTAATTACGCAAATCTCTAAAGCGTATGATCAGTTTGCATTGGTAGCAGAATCAAAAAAGGTGTTGGATGAAAGCAAAAAACGTCTGGATGCCAATAAAAAAACAGCTGAAAAAGCTCTTGGTTATGGATTAATCACCCCTTACGACTACAAAAAAATAGAGTTGGCACAAGCTACCTTGGATTCTAAAATGGTAGAATACGAAGGCAAAAAAGAGTTACTGATTACGCAATTACATCTTTTAACAGGGATTGATAAAGAGCGAATTGCCCTGATCAACCCGAATCTGGAAAAAATTGAGTATTTGGTAACCGATGAAAGCATCGACAACAGAGCGGAACTGAAAGCTTTGGAATTTGGAATGAAAGCCATTGATGCGAAGATAAAAGCAGAAAAAACGTG
The DNA here is from genome assembly GCA_001403755.1 of Chryseobacterium senegalense. Taxonomy (GTDB): domain Bacteria; phylum Bacteroidota; class Bacteroidia; order Flavobacteriales; family Weeksellaceae; genus Kaistella; species Kaistella senegalense. Next base: position 914,859 of record CYUH01000015.1, read on the forward strand.
GTGGATTCCGAAAGTTCAAGCGATGACTTCGCTTTCCTACATTGGATTTTATAACACTAATATTTCTTCCTCTAAAGAATTAATGCCGGGAACTGGTGCAAAGTTAGATTATGACTTGACGAATCTTAATCTATTGCCAATTTTTCAAGCGGGAATTGGTTTTAAATGGGATGTTTTTGATGGAAATGAAGGAAAACATGAGGTAGAAAAAGCAAAAATTGACAGAGAAATTTTAGAAAGTAAAAAATCTGATGCGGAAAGAAAATTACAACTCAATTTAGCCAATAATCAAACCAATTATAACATCGCAAATGCCCAAGTAGACTTGAAAGCGACGGCGAAAAAAATTGCTAAAAATGCATTGACACAAGCCGAAAAAGAATTCAGATATGGTTTGATTAAAGCAACCCAATTAATCGAAGCGGAAAACGATTTGGAAGTTGCAGAACTAGACTATCAAACTGCTGTTTTCAACCAAAGAAGAGCAGCGATAGAACTGATGAAATCGACGCAAAATTTAAACGCAGAAAAACTATAAAACGATAAACATTAATTAAATATATTACTCCGATGAAAAACTATATTGCAATATCTTTATTTTTAGTAACCCTACTTTCTCTGGGAGCTTGTAAAAATGAAACTCCACAAAAATTAACCGAAGGCAAGACCAAAAAGGAAATTGTTTCTTTTGCGCCAAAAGTTACCGGTAGGATTTTAAAAATTTATGTAGAAGAAGGACAAACGGTAAAAGCAGGAGATACCCTCGCAATGTTAGACGTTCCCGAAGTTTCAGCGAAAATTGCTCAAGCAAAGGGAGCAACTGCCGCTGCCGCCGCACAAGCACAGATGGCGAAAAATGGAGCAACTGCAGACCAACTTCGTCAGTTAAGAGCTAAACAAAAGGGTTTAGCAGAACAATATCAGTATGCCCAAAAATCCTTTAGAAGAGCCCAAAATATGTATAAAGACAGTTTGCTTTCTCCACAAAATTACGATGAGGCTTTCGCAAAATTACAAGGCGCAAAAGCGCAATACGACGCTGTAAATGCAGAACTCCACGATGTAGAAGTTGGTACAAGATTAGAAAAAATAGAAATGGCAATTGGCCAGGAAAATCAAGCGAGAGGAGTTCTTCAGGAAGCCAATGTAGCGTATTCTGAAAGATATATCATCGCAACCAATGATATGGAAATAGAAACTATTTCTCTAAATGTAGGCGAATTGGCAACTGCCGGCTATGCACTTTTCAACGGCTATATTCCGAATACTACTTATTTTAGATTTACCATTCCGGAAAGTAAAATATCTAAATACCAAAAAGGAATGACCGTCGATATGAAATCTATTTACGGTAATCAGGAGTTTTCGGGTAAGGTAGTTTCCATCAAACAATTGACAAAATATGCAGATATTACCACAGCATTCCCAGATTATCAACCGGAAGACGCGGTTTATGAAATTAAAGTAATTCCTACAGATCGCGCAAAAGTGAATAATATTTTGGTGAATTCCAGCGTAACTTTAAAATAATCTTGACTTAAAAATTTATAAAAATGAAACAGTTAAGATACCTTTTAAAAAGAGAGTTTCATTTGTTCTTCACGAACAGAACGATGCTTTCGGTATTTTTTATGGCGCCCATCTTCTACGCGTTGCTCTTGGGTTTTACTTATGAAAAGGGAAAAGTAACGGATATTCCCGTGATTGTTATTAATCATGACCAAACTCCTTTGTCTAACCAAATTGTAGACATGTTAGGGGATAATAATACCATGAAAGTGCTGAATTATGTAGAAGAACCGGCGATTTTGAAAGATGAGGTCATCAAAACAGAAGCAGGAGCAGTAGTGATTATTCCAGAGCGTTTCGAAGCCAATATGCTGCAAAAGAAATATCCAGAGATCAACGTCTATGTCAATACGTCGAATGTGTTGACGGCTAATTTCGCGTCAAAAGCAATTCAGCTTACCTTAGGAACTTTTTCTGCAGGTGCCGAAATGAAAGCTTTGCAAAAAAAAGGAATGAATGCCGACCAAGCCAAAGCCAATATCGATCCCTTTAAAGCGAATTATATAACGCTTTTTAATACCACCAGTAATTACCTGATTTTTATGTGGCCGGCAATGATGGCGGTGGTTTTACAGCAAGTGATTCTGTTGGCAATGGCGGTTACTTTTTCGGAAGAATTTAAGCGGGATTCCTTCATTAAAGATTTCGCAGGGAAACACAAATATGCGATTTTGGTAATGGCGATAAAATGTTTACCTGTTTGGATTTTTTCCAATTTAAATATTTTATTCTTTTACTTGTGTAGCTTGTATTTTAAAATTCCCGCTCCAGAAAACGCTATGAATTTCTTTTTGATAACTGCAATTTTTGTAGTAGCAGCAACCAATTTAGGCGTTTTGGTAAGTATTTTAGTTCCAGATGCTTTGAAGGCCACGCAGATTTTAATGGTAATTGCTTCTCCTGCGTTCATCATCAGTGGATTTACCTGGCCTAGTTATGCGATGCCGGATTTCATTACCTATTTTACCAAAATTATTCCTTTAACTCCATACCTGGAAGCTCTGAAAATAATGGTGGTAGAAAAAGGTTCCGATTATTTAACTCAAAAATATTTTTGGCACTTATTTATTCTAGGTTGGGTTTATTTTCTTTTAGGTTGGATAGCTTTGAAAATCAAAATTAAAATGCTGTTCAAAGAATATAATCTGCCCGAAGATTATGAAGAGGAAAATTTCGATAAATCAATATAGTTTTTTTTTTTTAATGTTTAGGAGAAGGCGTTTCAGTTTACTGAAGCGCCTTTTTTGTTTACTTTTGTAATAAATCCAGTATGCATGAAACTAATTCAAGAACTTAATAAGCACATTAAGGTAGATGCAGAAATAGAGCGTTTTCTAAATGAAGAATGTGAAACAAAAGTCTTTGATAAAGGTGAAATATTGAGCAAGCAGAATCAATACAACCATACTGTTTTCTTTGTAGATGATGGTTTGCTGAGAATGTTTTACTACGAAAACGGAAAAGATATCACCACCAATTTTTATTCGGAAGGCAAGATTACGGCCAATATTGATACGCTTTTTAAAAACCAACCTACTCGAAATAACATTGAAACATTAGAAAAATCGGTCATTACCACTTGTAATTTTAAAAAACTAGAAGAATTATGTTCGGTTTCGCTTACTGCGGCAAATTTCAGCAGATATATTTTAGGAAATTTAATGATCGAGATGTCACGCAGAATTTCATCGTTGCAATTTATGACGGCAAAAGAAAAGTACATCCAACTTTTAGAAGAAAATCCCAACATCATTCTCAGAGCTCCACTCGGAATGATTGCTTCATATTTAGGCATTTCTCAAGAAACTTTAAGCCGAATTAGAAGTGATATTTAAATTTGAACGCTGCTTACATCTTCCCAATTTTATTATATTTTTTTATCCTGTTTTGGCTGAGGTTTTAGAAATTTCATTTAATTTTATATTCCTCTTAAAATAAAATCAATGCAAAATATATTTGATGCAAAAGTTGCGCAAGAATACATCAACAGAATCAATAATTTAACGCCAGAAACCCAACGAAAATGGGGCAAAATGAGCGTTGATCAGGTTTTGGCGCACCTTAATGTTGCCTACGAAACGATTTACGAACCCGAAAAATATCCGAAACCGGGGTTCATCGCAGGATTTTTACTGAAAAATTTCGTGAAAGCAAAAACCGTGAACGAGCTACCGTATAAACAGAATCTTCCGACCGGTCCAATGTTTCTGATTAAAGGCAATAAGGATTTTGAGACCGAAAAAAAACGATTGATTGGTTTCATACAGAAAACCCAGCAGCTTGGTAAAGAAGCTTTCGACGGTAAAATGTCGCATTCTTTCGGTAAACTTACGGCTCAGGAATGGAATAACATGTTGGCGAAACACCTCAATCATCACCTTGATCAGTTTGGTGTTTAACCTTAAAAATACACATGATGAAAAAATTTCTTCTCTTATTTCTTTTTGTGTCGGGTTTCGCATTTTCCCAAATGCCGAATATAGAACAGGTTTGGATGAATAAATCGCAGCCTTACACAGGAGTAATTGGCAGCGGGAAACAGGAAATAAAAGTGAAAGTTAATATTTCCGAGCAGAATAAAAAGAATGATCAGGAATATTTTCTTTCCGGCTATTCTGTGGTGGAAAATACAAATTCAAAATTTGAAGGTAAACTTAAAATAAACCAATACCGGGACGGTAAAAAGCGCAGTACCGTTTTTGGGGAATATGAATTGGCAGAAGAACCGAAAGGACAGCATTCTGGCATCTTCACCGGTAAATTTATTTACACTTTTATGTGGAATAAAAAGACCCAGAAAATCGAAAACCAGTTCATCGAATTCATAGGGAACTGGAAAAGCTACGATGGAACTTTAACTTATAAAACCAACTGGAAAAATTGATTTTTAACTTCGAAAAATTAAACAAATGGCACAGGTAAATGCGTACTTAACCTTCAATGGCAACTGCGAAGAAGCTTTCAATTTCTACAAATCCGTTTTTGGCGGTGAATTCCCTTATATTGGGCGTTTCGGAGATATGCCGCCTACGGATGGTAAAGAGATTCCGGAATCCGACAAAAATAAAATCATGCACGTAACGCTTCCTATTTCTCAGGAAACCGTGCTTATGGGCAGCGATACCGCCGGCGAATGGGCTTCCCAATTCAATGCGGGCAACAACATTTCCCTCTCCATCAACACCGATTCCAGGGAAGAAGCCGACCGGCTTTTCAGCGGACTTTCCGAAGGTGGAGTAGTCACCATGCCTCTTGCTGAAACCTTTTGGGGCGCTTATTTCGGGATGTGGACCGACAAATTTGGCATCAATTGGATGGTGAATTACGATGATCCGGAAAAACAACAACACTGATTTTTTCAGGAGCAACAAAACTCTTTACTCTTCCGAAAACCCGTCCCGCTTTCCGCACTCGCTTTTTCGGCGGCGGCGAAGCCGCCGCCGAAAAGAGCTCAAACAATCGCTCCAATCGAGGCTATAACAGCATTCAGGTGTTTTATCATAGATTTCAAAAATCAGCAGCGAATTTAAAAAATAAAAACCCTTTCAACTGAAAGGGTTTTTATTTTTAGACCTCTAATTATTCGAAAATCATTAAATATTTACATTTTCCAAAATCACAGCATAGCCTTGTCCAACGCCAACACACATCGTTGCCAATGCATATTTTTTGCCGGTTTTATGCAGTTCCAATGCTGCGGAATAAGTTATTCGTGATCCACTCATTCCCAGTGGATGCCCCAATGCGATAGCGCCACCGTTTACATTTACTCTTGTATCGTCATTCGCAATTCCGAGTTCTTTCAAGCACGCTATACTTTGTGCGGCAAAGGCTTCATTAAGTTCAATAATATCAATTTGATCCAATATTAAGCCAGCTCTTTTTAAAGCTAATTTTGTTGCGTCAACCGGACCAATTCCCATGATTCTCGGTTCTACACCGACTACAGCAGAACACACGATTTTCGCCAAGGGTTTTAAGCCATAATTTTTTACCGCATCCCCCGAAGCGATGATCATTGCAGCAGCTCCGTCGTTCAGTCCGGAAGCATTTCCTGCCGTTACCGTTCCATTTTCTTTCACGAATGCAGGTTTAAGTTTTCCTAAAATTTCTAAGCTACTATTCGGTTTGATGAATTCATCTTTGTTTACCAGAATCGGCTCGCCTTTTCTTTGTGGAATTTCGATGTCGGAAATTTCCTCCGCCAGTCTCCCGGATTCCTGTGCCTTTGTGGCTTTCATTTGAGAATTCAAAGCAAATTCATCCTGTTCCTGTCTCGTGATTTTATATATTTCAGCGAGGTTTTCAGCGGTTTTTCCCATCGCTTCTACGCCGTATGTTTTTTCCATTTCCGGATTTACAAAACGCCATCCGAAGCTGGAATCGTACATTTTTTGGTCGGTTGCGAACCCGCTTTCTGCCTTAGAAATCACAAACGGACCTCTGGACATTCCTTCTACACCTCCCGCAATAAAGAGATCGCCTTCACCGGATTTTATCGCCCGCATTGCCTGAGCCACCGCACTCATTCCCGAGGCGCAAAGTCGGTTCACAGTTTCTCCTGGGACAGTTTCCGGTAGTCCGGCCAAAAGCAAAGCCATTCTTGCGATATTTCGGTTGTCTTCCCCGGCTTGGTTGGCGCATCCTATGATCACATCATCTATTCTGTCCAAAGGCAATTCCGGATTTTTTGCGATAAGATTTTTGATGACGGAAGCTAATAAATCATCAGTTCTCACAGCGGCGAGGCTGCCTTTGAAGTTTCCGATTGCACTTCGAGTGCCGTCTATAATATATGCGTCTTTGCTCATTTTAAATTTATATTTTTATGGCTAAAAAGATACGCTTTTTATTTATTTTTAATAAACGTACTTCCGTTTTTGTGGAATTTCAGTATTACCATTTTAAGATTTGCTTTTGGAAAAACTTAATAAATGACAAAGAAATGATGGTAACCAATATAGTAATATAGCGGCCGTCCACTGAAGGACTAACAAAGCATTCTATAGGTTCGGTATTACCATCTTCGGATTTTTCAACCAATAACAATCGGTTAAAACTGAAAATTTAGGAATAGGGAAATTATTATCTTTAAAAAGATAGTAGAATTTTAATGAACAAATTCGAGCAAAGGAACAATGAACCGATCAAAAACCTCGATATGTGGCGAATGTCCCACGTTTTCAAGCTCCACCAATTTTGAATTTTTGATTTTCTTTTGGGTTTCTTTGCCTAAATTTTGGTAAAGTCCCATCAAAGGTTGTAATTCTGTTGGTGCATTTGCCTTTCCAATTGCTGTTCTGTCGCGTGTTCCTATGATAATTAGAGTGGGAGCGATGATTTTTTCAAAGTCGTAAACTACAGGTTGTGTATACACCATATCGGTCGTAAGTGCTGCATTCCAAGCGGTTTTCGCGAAATCAGGATGAATCGTCCACCCTGCGAGCAAATTCAACCACTTGTCATATTCAGGTTTCCATTTTCCGTCGTAGTAAAATTTTAACTGATATTCTTTGTAGGACTGATAGGTATTTTTCAGTTCGGAAGCGTAGAGTTTATCGATGTTTTGATAAGGTGAAAATTTCCGGTAATCTTCCAGACCTATTGGGTTTTCCAAAATCAGCTTTTCGATGCTGTCGGGATACATTACGGCCATTTTCGTGGCGAGCATTCCTCCCATCGAATGTCCTAAAAGAATGAATTTTTCAATTTTTAAATCATCCAGAATAGTTTTCGTATTCTCTGCCAATTGCTGAAAACTGAACTGATATTGCTGGGGTTTTGATGATTTTCCGAAACCAATCTGATCCGGCATAATCACCCTGAAACCTTCTTTTAAAAGTACTTTTGCAGTTTGCTCGAAATAATATCCGTTGAAATTTTTGCCGTGAAGCAAAACAATGGTTTTACCGTTCGGTTTCGCAGGTTTGGCATCCATGAAAGCCATTTTTAATTTCTGGCCTTGGTTTTCAATGGTCTTGAACGTCACGGGAAAAGGATAAACCACAGTTGTCAGCTCCGCATCCAGCGGTGTAAGTTTTGCAAGGTCTGCAATCATCTGAGATTTATAGGATGTACTGAAAAGTATAGCCGCAAACAGCGGAATCAGTGTTAATATTTTCATTTTTCGGATTTTTCCAAAATTAATGAAATTAAATTTTAAACAAAATTGTTTGATTTGCCGAGATTACAACATTATTTTTTGCTAAATTTTACAGCATTTTTCAACTTACTTTTCATTTTTCCACCATTTTTCGTAGACTTTCGCATCATCATTCCAGTCTATACTCTCGCCAATTTTCGGGTAAATAATACGGAGGTTTTCTGTATTGAGTGTAGTCATTTCTGCCAAAGGTTCGTACCAGGCATGCGTTGCCAAAGCAAATTTGGAATTGTGAACCGGAATCATTCTTATGGCATTGAGATCTTCCATTGCCTTAATGTGGTCTCCGGGCATCATGTGGATGTATCGCCAATCTTTGTTGTATTGTCCGTTTTCAAGAATTGCCAAATCAAAACTTCCGTATTTCTCACCAATTTTTTTAAAATGATTATCGTAACCGCTGTCGCCACCGATATATACTCTTTGGTTAGGTGTTTCAAATACAAAACTTGCCCAAATCGCCTGATCACGCTTTAAACCGCGCCCGGAAAAATGCCTTGCCGGTTCTGCAGTAACTTTAAATCCTTCACCTAAATCTGAACTTTCAAACCAGTCGAGTTCCACAATGTTTTTCGGATCGTAGCCCCAATACTCTAGGTGTTCACCAGTACCAAGGCCCGTAATGATCTTTTTGGTTTTCGGAAAAAGCTTAAGAACAGTTTCGTAATCCAGATGGTCCCAATGATCGTGAGTGATAAACAAATAATCCAATTCCGGAAAGTCATTTGTGGTATAAAGGTCTGTTCCTTCGAAAGCCTTTGTGGTAAAAGATAAGGGCGACGCATTACCGCTGAAAACGGGATCCACGAGGATTTTTTTACCGTCAATCTGTAGGAAATAAGATGAGTGTCCCATCCAGATGAATACATTTTCGTTGGGATCCAAAGATTTCAAATCTGTTTTCTTAAATTTAAAAGGTTGTTGCGGAATTTTATTGGGAGATTTCCCGAAAAGAAAGCGAAACAGCACTTCGGGCATCGAGGTATCTTCCGCCAATTGCGGCGTAGAATTTAGGTTGTCGAAACGTCCGTTTTTGTAATGAGGCGATTTTAAAATTCTTTCCAGTCGTTCACCGGAAGGCGCTTTCCCGAATTGGGGATGACGAAGAAATAGAAAAGTGGACAGCGCCACCATTCCGATGAAAATAAGAAATAGAATCATGATTTTTTTTAATAAATGCATTTTTATAATTTTTTCTGCACTTTAGAATAGACGGGGGAATTGTAAATTTTACTTTAAAATTGTAATCAAATGTAAAATTAAAATCAGAAAAGAGCTTTACCATCTTAATATTTTTTATTCTTATTCCGTAATTTCCATAATCTCCTTTCGATCAAAATTCAATTTTATTCGCAAAGAAGTAAATGTGGCGCAATATGTAATTATTCCATAACTCACAAAGGGTTTTAGAATTTTGTTGATTTAAGTAAAGAATTTCAAAAAGAAAGTTTCCGGTAAGATTTGAGCGAAGTTCAAGGAGAAATTTTAAAAGAATTTGATGAAAATTAATTTTTAAGTTCGATTAAATTTTACACGCTTTTTATATATGTTGCTTCATTTTTCTCGCTGGCTTTTTTTTGTGATGGCGTTATCAAATTGATAGGTTGAATTTTCCACAGGTGCAAATTTTATTTAAAGAAATTTTACCTTAATTTTACCAAAATTCTCTACTTCATGTATCTTATTTTCGACACAGAAACTACAGGTTTACCGAAAAACTTCAACGCCCCATTAACCGATTCCGACAATTGGCCCCGAATGGTACAAATTGCGTGGCAACTGCATGCGCAAGATGGTACTTTAATTGAAAATCAGGATTATATCATCAAACCTGAAGGGTACGACATTCCCTTTAATGCTACTAGAATTCACGGAATTTCGACCAAAATGGCGAATGAAGAAGGTAGGAACTTAGCTGAAGTTTTGGAAGAATTTAAAGAAGTTCTACAAAAAGCAAAAGTGGTTGCCGGTCACAATATCGATTTCGATTATAACATCGTCGGAGCCGAATTTTATCGTAAGGACATGGAGAATGTTTTGGAGAAAATTCCTTCAGCAGATACCATGGTACTCGGTACGGAATTTTGTCAGTTGGGAGGTGGAAAAAACGGCAGATACAAATCTCCGAAGTTGGTAGAATTATACGAAAAATTATACGGTGAGCAATTTGATGAAGCACATAATGCTGCGGCAGACGTCAATGCCACCGCGCAGGTTTTTTTCGAAATGATGCGAAAAGATTTAATTCCTGCAGAAAAACTTCTTATTTCCGATCAGGAATTGCAGGAATTTATAAAAAATCACCCGAATCCTTTTCCACCTTTTGGGATTGTAATTCGTCGACAAGTTGCGGACTCTAAAAAGAAGAAGAAAGTAGATTTCGGATCAACCGATGAAGTTGAAATTGGAGATTATTTTAATTTTCATAATCATAGTATTTATTCATCGTTGCAGGCTTCTTCCAATATTTCGGACCTGGTTAATAAAGCGATTCGAAATGATTTTGCCGCCGCAGGTTTGGTGGATTTAGGAAATATGATGGGTGCTTTTAAATTCGTTTCTGAAGTCGAAAAAGCCAATGGAAATATCAAAAAAGTTTATCAGGAATATCTTGATAAAAAACAAAAAGCGGTAGAAGAAGGGGTAGATTTTAATGAAGTCGAACCTAGAAAAACACCTTTAATTCCAATTATCGGTTGCGAATTTTATATCTCTGATCGGCCAGAGCAAAAACAATTCACCAAAGATGATCCCGATCGAAGAACAAATGTAGTATTGCTGGCAAAAAACTTCAATGGTTACAAAAATCTGGCAAAACTTTCGAGTTTAGGCTATGTTAATGGTTTCTATTTCGGAGTACCGAGGATTTCCAGAAAAATGATCGCCGAGTATAAAGAAGATTTAATTGCTTTCACCGCGGGAACTTCAGGAGATATCCCCAGCACAATTTTGGAATTTGGTGAGCAAAAAGGTGAAGAAATTTTTAAGTGGTGGAAAGATACTTTTGGCGATGATTTTTATGTGCAGTTACAAAATCACCAGGTTGAAGAAGAAGAGCATTTGAACGAAGTTCTTTTGGAATTTGCCGAAAAATATGAAGTGAAAATTCTTGCTCAAAACGAAACTTTCTACACCGAAAAATCCGATGCCAATATTCAAGATATTTTATATTGTATAAAAGACGGTGAAAAGTTGTCATCGCCTGTAGGAAAGGGTTTCGGTAAGAGAAGAGGTTTGCCGAGCGGCGAATATTACATTAAAGATACCGATGATCTTCGGCAGGCTTTCATCCAGTTCCCAGATGCATTTGAGGCGTACACAGAACTGCTGGCGAAATTTGAACCCTATACTCTGAAAAGAGATGTTTTGCTCCCGGAGTTTGATATTCCGGAAGAATTTTTAAGTGAGGAAGACAAAATAGATGGCGGGAAACGGGGCGAAAATGCTTATTTAAGATATTTAACCTACCAAGGAGCCAAGAAAAAATACGAAGAAATTACTGATGAGATCAGAGATCGTTTAGATTTCGAACTTGAAGTTATTGCAAAAACCGGATACCCTGGATATTTTCTTATCGTGCAGGATTTCTGTAACGAAGCTCGAAAAATGGGCGTTTGGGTTGGTCCCGGACGTGGTTCTGCAGCGGGATCTGCAGTAGCATATTGCACCGGAATCACCAATGTAGATCCTATTAAATATGATTTGCTATTTGAGCGTTTTCTAAATCCGGAAAGGATTTCCATGCCCGATATCGATATCGATTTCGATGATGAAGGTCGAGATAAAATCATCAAATGGGTGGTTGAAAAATATGGTAAATCCAATGTGGCGCAAATTATAACGTATTCGATTCTCGGGGGTAAATCTGCCATAAAAGATGCCGGAAGAGTGCTGGATGTTTCGATTCCGGAGACCAATAATATTGCGAAATTGGTACCTTCCACACCCGGGATGAATATTGCAAAAGCATTTTCGAAATTCGACAAATTAAGTCCAGAAGACAAGGTGCTTGCACAAGAAATGAAGGATATTCTCGAAAATCCCAATGACGAACGATTTCAAGTTCTTTCTGCGGCACAAAGAATGGAAGGTTGCATTAGAAATACCGGAATTCACGCGTGCGGCGTAATTATCACACCCGAAGATATTTCCAATTTGGTTCCTATTACCATTGCAGCGAAGGATCCTGATATTTTGGTTTCTCAGTTCGATAACTCGGTGGCGGAAAGTGCAGGTTTGCTGAAAATGGACTTTTTGGGTTTGCGAACACTTACCATTATCAAGCATGCCATTAAACTGATCAAACAGAGACATCAAATTGATATCGACCCCGATTTAATTCCTTTGGATGACCTTAAAACATTTCAGCTCTTCCAAGAAGGTAGAACCGTCGGGATTTTCCAATATGAAAGTCCGGGGATGCAGAAATACATGCGCGAACTGAAGCCAGCAAAGTTTGCGGATTTAATTGCCATGAACGCACTTTATCGTCCGGGTCCCATTAAGTACATTCCGAACTTCATCAACCGAAAAAACGGATTGGAGGAAACGGTGTATGATTTGGAAGAGACCAAAGAATATCTTGAGGAAACCTATGGAATTACCGTCTATCAGGAACAGGTAATGCTCTTGTCCCAAAAATTGGCAAATTTCACCAAAGGTGAAGCCGATACACTGCGAAAAGCCATGGGTAAAAAGCAAAAAGACGTTCTAGATAAAATGTACCCAAAATTTATCGAAGGTGGAGAAAAAAACAATCTCGATGTCGATAAGCTCAATAAAATTTGGAAAGATTGGGAAGCTTTTGCAGAATATGCTTTCAACAAATCGCATTCGACTTGTTATGCATTAATCGCTTATCATACCGCTTATCTCAAAGCCAACTATCCGGCAGAATATATGGCGAGTGTAATGACCAATAACTTGAATAATACCAAGCAAATCACCATGTTCATGGAAGATTGCAAGGGGATAGGAGTTGATGTTTTGGGTCCGTCGGTGAATGAATCGCAATACGAATTCGCAGTGAATGACAAAGGGCAAATTCGTTTCGGTTTGGGTGCAATCAAAGGGATCGGTGAAGGCCCGAGTGAAGCGATTGTACAAGCTAGAGCTTCAGGAAGATTTACCAATATTTATGATTTTTTCGAAAAAGTTCCTTCATCACAAATCAATAAAAGGGTAGTGGAAAGCTTGGTAATTGCCGGAGCTTTTGATGAGGTAGATCGCTATCATCGTGCGCAATATTTCGACATTGATATTTCTGGAAAAAACAATCTGGAAAGACTTTTAAAATATGGACAAAGTTTTCAAGACAGCAAAAATGAAATCGAAAATTCTTTGTTTGCAGATTTTGCCGAAGAAGTGAAAATTGAGCCGCCAAAAATCAACCCAGCTCCAGAATGGCAAAATATGCACATGCTAAACAAAGAAAAGGAAATTATTGGATTTTACCTTTCTGCGCACCCTTTGGATGAATATAAATATCAGTTCAAATTCATGCAGGGAGCACTCAGCAAAAAAGAAATTCTGGAATCTAAAAAAGACGACATTATTGAACTCGAAAAAGTGATTGCACCAATCGATATCGCTGATGTTGCCGACGAAGACGATGCTTTGATAGATTTGGAGATCGATATTTTGGATGGTGAAGAAGAAGTGTTGATGGAAGATGCACCTAAAAAGGCCGAACCTAAAGGAAATTTCAATTTCCTAAATTTAGATGAAGTAGATGCTTTTAAAGACACCGTTGCCAATCAGCAACCCGATCTTTTCAATAATGATAAGCTCAACTGGAAAGAAAAACAGGCGATGAAAAACAATACACCGGAATACATGGTCGCAGGTTTGGTTACCGAATATGTCGTGAAAGACGGGAAAAACAGTGGCGAAAAGATTGCCTTTATCACTTTGGAAGATTACAGCGGCAGTTATAGCTTCCGGCTGGGAGATCGCGATTATATGAGACTACGAGACCGAATTGATGTGCAACGTTTTGTGATTTTTAAAATAAAATTTGCGGTATTAAACGATGGCAGAGTTTTCGTCAACGTGAGCGAAGTGATCGATTTAAAAGATGCCTTTGAAAAATTTGCTAAGAAAATGACCATCGTCATCAATATCAATGATTTAAGAAGAGAAGATATTACCTTCTTCAAAGAGAATTTCTTAGAAAATGAAGGCGAACAAAAACTCAATTTCCTGGTGAAAAACCCTGAAGATCATTCCAATATTGAGCTGATGGCGATGCGCTCGCAAGTTAATATCAACGGTGATTTGCTGGAAGTAATACATAATCTCCATAAATATGATGTTTTCTTGAACTAGAAATAAAACACAAAAACTGATTAAAGTCCGAAGTTCTTCTATAGAATTTCGGACTTTAAGTTTTATAATAAAATGTAGTGTTTTTTTGCTGATAATATAATTCGAATTCTGATGTTGAAACAAAATCAATCAATCGTTTGATTATTTTTAATATTTGTTTAAATTTGCACCCGAAAAATGATTTAAAACACAATGACAAAAGAAGAAAATATTTTATTAAGCGCCGAAAAACTATTTGCTGAAAAGGGTTTTGACGGGACTTCAACGAGGGAGATTTCTAAAATGGCCAATGTAAACATTTCAATGATTTCCTATTACTTTGGCTCAAAAGAGAAACTTTTTGAGAAAATTTTTGAAGTAAGAATGAGTGAAAGCCTTTCTTTTGCTAATGAATTATTGCTAAATGAAACTTTAAATGAATGGGAAAAGCTCAATATGGTGGTTTACAGATACATCGACCGTGTGAAAAATTTGAAAACGTTCTACCTCATTTTGCAACGCGAGCAGTTGAGAAACAAAAACCCTCATATTTTGGCCTTTCTTACGCAATCTAAAAAAGGTTTTCTAAGTATTTATGATCAGTTACTGGAAGAAGGTTTAAAAAAGAAAATATTTACTAAAAAACCCAGACTCGAGTTTTTGCATGCCACTATTTCCGGGACAGTATTTACCGCCATCAATACTTTGCCCACGTACAAAGATTTTTTCGATGGCGACGAAAACTACGAAGAAATGTATATCACTGATATCAAAGCTCATATTAAAAACATTTTAAAATATCTTTTAGGTTATGAAGAACATATATAATTACGTGGTCGCGCTTACTTTTTTAGCCGCCGGAATTACTCTTTCCGCTCAGGAAAAAAAATCGCTTACCTTAGATGAAGCGGTTCGATTGGGGATTTTGAATTCTAAAAATCTCAAAATCGACGAAGCTAAAATTGAGCAGTCAACTGCCAATTATCTGGAAGCTAAAAATAAAAAATTGCCGAGTCTTTCAGCTTCTGCAAGTGCTTTAGCTTTGGCCAATGCGAATGTTGATCTTAAAGTGGTTCCCGCATCAGGAGGGAATTCACCAAAAGCCAATTCTGCTTTTTTCGGAAACGTTTCGGCGTCAATGCCGCTTTTTGCAGGTGGACGAATTAAATACGGGATTCAATCTGCGGAATACCTCATCGAAGCTTCTAAATTAAGCACTGAAAACGATAAAATTGCGATTGCCTATAATGTTTCTCAGGCGTACAATAACCTTTTCAAAGCGAGCCAGGCGATCAATGTTTTACAAGAAAATCTTACAGCTTCACAAAAAAGGGATGAATCTTTCCAGAAATTAGAAAATAATGGAATCATCGCGAGAAACGATAAGTTGAAAGCGAATTTACAGACTTCCAATATCGAATTACAACTTTTAGAAGCGCAGAATAATTATAATATTGCCAATATCAATATGGATCTGCTTCTCGGCTTGCCCGAAACCACCGAGATTGTAATTGATCAAAACTACATTTCGGAACTTTCTGTGAACGAGCCAGTTTCTTCCTTTCTAAATCAAGCTTTTTTAAATAGAAAAGATTTGCAGGCGATTGATTACCAGCTAAAGGCAGCCAGCTTGGGAGTGAAATCTGCAAAAGCTGAAACTCTTCCTACCATCGCACTTACAGGTGGGTACGTAGCAGCAGAAATTCCTAAAATATTGACGGTTATTAACGCAGCCAATATCGGAATTGGTATTCAATACAATATCGATAATCTCTGGAAGAAAAATTCCGCTTTACAGCATGCGCAAGCCCAAGAAAAGCAAATCGCTGCGACCAACGAGTTATTGAATGATCAAATTAAATTAGAAATCAATAAAGATTTCCAAAATTCAGAATTTGCAAAAAAGAAAATTGCAGTCTATGAAAAAGCAGCCGATCAGGCGAATGAAAATTATAGAGTTACCAAAAATAAATTCGATAACGGATTAGCAACAATTACCGAACTGCTCGATGCGGATGCGGCGCAAATCTCTGCCAATGTAAATGTGTTGAATGCAAAAGCTGATGCCGCACTGGCGTATAGAAAATTATTGCAATCCTCCGGAATTTTATCGGCCAATTAATTGATATCAGAAATTTTGATGAAAATTGAAATTTAACATAAACAAACAACATTAAAAGAACATATTTCAAAATGGAAAATAAAAATATAGCAGAACAACCAGATGTTTTCGCTGAACAAAAAAAGAAAAACAACATCGTATTTCCAATAATTTTGGCAGCGGTTGTATTAATAGGCGGATTTTTCGGATACCGTAGCTATTCATTTGCACAAACGCACGAGGAAACAGATGACGCACAGATTGCTTCGAATATGAGTCCCGTAATTTCAAAAATTTCAGGTTATGTTGCCGAAGTAAAGGTGAAAGATAATCAGTTCGTGAAAAAGGGCGATACCTTGATTATTTTGGATAACAGAGATCAAAAAATGGCTTTGGAATCTGCGTTGGCAGCTTTAGGTACTGCAAGAAGTAATGTCGCTACTGCGAAAGCAAGTACAGCAGCGGCTTCCAGTAATATCAATTCAGCGAATGCTGCAATCACAACTGCAAATGCCCAGATCGAAGCGGCAAAAGTAAACGTGTGGAAAACCACTCAAGATCTGAAACGATATGCCAACTTGGTGAAAGACCACACCATCACTCAACAGCAATATGAAACGGCTTTAGCGGCAAAACAATCTGCTGATCGACAATTGCAAGTATTGATTGATCAAAGAAATCAAGCTGCGCAGCAAACCGGAATTGTAACTTCGCAAACCGCGGCAAGTTCCGAGCAAATTGGGGTTGCAAGTTCAGTAGCTAAACAAAGAGAAGTGGATGTAGAAAATGCAAAACTGAATCTTTCGTACACAATTATCACTGCACCGGAAGATGGTTATGTGTCTAAAATTCCTACCCAAAAAGGGCAGTTTTTGCAGGCAGGCTCTCAGTTATTCAGTTTAGTACGCGATAACAGTTTGTGGATTGTGGCAAATTATAAAGAAACCCAAATTTCTAAAATGGTGGAAGGACAAAAAGTAGATATAGAAATCGATGCTTTCCCCGATCATAAATTTGAAGGTGTCGTAAGTTCGTTTTCTCCGGCTACAGGTTCTTCTTTCTCCATTCTTCCGCCGGATAATGCAAGTGGAAACTTCGTAAAAGTCGTACAAAGACTTCCGGTGAGAATTGATTTCGTAAAATTAGATCCATCCCTGGCGAAAAAATTGCGAGCAGGAATGAATGTGAAAACGATAGTGAATTTAAAATAAAATAGATCGAGAAGTTGAGAAAAGTTTCGTTAAAACATTTCCACTTTTATCATTCAATCAGAAAAAATATATGGAACAAGATTCATTAGTTGAATATGGCGCAAGACGTGTGATCATTACGATTACGGCGATTTTGTGTGCCCTTCTGGAAATCGTGGATTCCACCATTGTTAATGTGGCGCTCAATGAAATGAAGGGAAACTTGGGAGCAACACTCTCCGAAGTTGGTTGGGTGATTACTGCGTATGCCATTGGGAATGTAATTATCGTTCCTATGACGAGTTGGCTTTCCCAACAATTTGGTCGTCGAAACTATTTCGCAGCATCGATTATTATTTTTACCGTATTTTCTTTCCTCTGTGGTAATGCAACCAACATCTGGGAGCTCGTATTTTTCCGATTAATGCAGGGAATTGGCGGTGGAGCACTTTTGGTAACTTCCCAAACCATCATCACGGAATCTTATCCGATCGAAAAGAGAAGTATGGCGCAAGCGATTTATGGTTTAGGGGTAATTATCGGTCCAACCCTTGGTCCACCATTGGGCGGATATATTGTAGATAATTACAGTTGGCCGTATATTTTTTACATTAATATTCCGATTGGTATTGCCGCGGTGATGATGACTTTACAATATGTGCGAAGTCCGAAATATTCCGAAAAAAGGAAAGCAAAAGATGTCGATTGGTACGGAATTGTACTTCTAGCAGTATTCGTAGGTTCGCTTCAGTATATTCTTGAAAAAGGACATGAAGACGATTGGTTCGAGAGCAGAGAAATTGTGATTTTAACAGTAGTTGCGGTGATTGGATTTATCCTTTTCTTATGGAGAGAATGGACCTGTAAGTATCCGATTGTTGAGTTAAGAGTTTTGAAAAACGGAAATCTTCGAATCGGTACGGTAATGTCGTTTATCCTTGGATTTGGATTGTATGGTTCCACGTTTATTGTGCCGTTATATACGCAAAGTATTTTAGGATGGACCGCTTTGCAATCTGGAGCGTTGATGATTCCTGCAGCACTTACCACCGCGTTTATGATGCCGATTATCGGGAAATTATTAACCAGAGGAGTCAAACAGCAGATTTTGGTTTCTTTAGGATTGCTTATTTTCTTTATTTATAGTTTTTGGGGTTACAAAATCCTTACACCCAATACCGGAAAAGATGATTTCTTCTGGATGTTGATGGTTCGTGGCGCCGGATTAGGACTTTTGTTTATTCCTATTACCTCGCTTTCACTAAGTACTTTAAAAGGAAAAGAAATTGGTCAGGGAGCGGCTTTCACAGGAATGATGCGCCAGTTGGGAGGTTCATTTGGTATTGCTGCAATTACCACTTTTATTTCCAACCAAACCTCTATCCATCGCGACAATATTGCACAACATTTAGATGCCAACAGTTTTGATGTTCAGCAAAGAGTGGCCGCCTTGAAAGCAAGTTTTATGGCAAAAGGTTTTTCGCCCGACGTTGCCTTGCAATCCGCTTATAAATTGCTCGATCTAAGTGTACTGAAACAAGCATCAGTACTATCTTATATGGATGTTTTTCTCTATTTGGGACTGCTATTTTTGGTTTGTATTCCTTTTGTTTTATTTGTGAAGGAAAGAAAGGGCAGAGAACCAATCGACCTTGGCGATGCAATGCATTAATCCTTAAATAGTTTATTAATAGTTAGTTTTTAATTTAAACGGTTTTAGAATCTCATCTAAAACCGTTTATTTTTTAGTTAAAACTTACAAAAGTATTTTTTACCAACGTTTTCTTCTTACATAAATGAATGTCAGCAACGCAATGAAAGCCATCACACCAAGAGTTATAAAATAGCCCATCGGTTGATGAAGTTCCGGGATGTTATCGAAATTCATCCCATAAATTCCAGCAATAAAGGTAATCGGGAAAAAATACATGGAGTATATAGCAAGTACTTTCATCACCTGGTTGGCTTTCTGATCACTCAACGCTAAAAACATTGAAATCAAGTTGATGACCTGTGAATTGAGATGTTCGAAATCTGCGATCACATCCTTGTGCTTGTCCTGCAGGTCGGTAACTTGAGTATCCACGAGATTCAGGGTTTTGAAATTATCAACCCAATCGGCGGAAACATTCAGGATTCGGGTATTCAGACCCGATTTTCTTTTTAGTTTGTACAATCGACGGATTTGGTTAGCATGATTGGTATTTTTCAGGAAAATCTCATTTTCGATATTATCCATCGTTTCCATCAGGTTTTGGGACTCATCATCGTACGATTTCATCACTTTCAACGCAAGATTTAATGCGATTTCTTCCACGCCAATCGCTTTATTTTTGGGAAGCAAAATTTCTTTTTTAAATTCATAAATACTGCGATTCTTCATTCGGTGGATGGTAATGATAATATTTCCAATCAGAAAGACTCCCAATTTGGTAGAAATATCGCTGATGGTATTTAGGTGAGATCTTTCCAATTCAGTATTTTCGCGCATCAGAAAAAATTTCACGTTATCATCCTGCTCAAATTTCGGGAGGTGGTTGGGATCTATCGTGTCCTCCAGAAGGAGTTGGTTTATTTTATATCTTTCATGTAAAAAAAGCAAATCTTCCGGAGTTGGAGCTTCCACATCAATCCATTCGCAATGGTCGTTTCGGTAAATTATTTCTATAGGCATTCAACAAATTTAGCAATATTTTCAATGTAAAAATTCAAGCGTTATTTGATATTTTAAATAAAATTTATCTTTGCCAAAATTAAATGTATTTCATGACTAAAAATATTATCAAAGGAATTGGGCATTATGTTCCCGAAAACGTTGTGACCAATGATGATTTGTCCAAACTAATGACCACTAATGACGAGTGGATCACCGAAAGAACCGGCATTAAAGAAAGACATCACCGAAAAAACCGAAACGATTCCGAAGAAACTACCGCGTTTCTTGGCTTTAAAGCATCGGAAAAAGCCCTGAAAATGGCGGGTTTATCTGCCAAAGATATCGATTATATAGTATTTGCGACCCTTTCACCAGATTATTATTTTCCAGGCTGTGGCGTCTTGCTTCAAGAAATGCTCGGTTGCGATACCATAGGAGCGCTGGATGTAAGAAATCAGTGTTCCGGATTTGTATATGCGATGAGTGTTGCTAATGCTTTCATTAAATCTAAAATGTACAAAAATATCTTGGTCGTTGGTGCAGAAGTTCATTCTTTCGGATTGGATTTTTCCGATGCGGGTCGTGGTGTATCTGTAATTTTTGGCGATGGAGCAGGCGCAGTGATTTTGTCCGCTTCCGAAGATGAAAATGCAGGGGATATTCTAAGTACCAACATGCATTCGGAAGGGAAATATGCAGATGAATTGTGTACCAAATTCCCGGGTTCAAAGTACGGATGGAGCGACAGAATGCGTCTGGAACCTGAAAACGTCACCGATGCTGAAATCTATCCGGTGATGAATGGAAATTTCGTATTTAAACATGCGGTGACCAGATTCCCGGAAACGATGTTGGAAGCACTGAATGCTGCCGGAAAAACAGTGGAAGATTTGGATATGTTTATTCCACACCAGGCGAATCTAAGAATTGCTCAGTTTGTACAGCAAAAAATGGGACTTCCGGAAGATAAAGTCTTCAATAATATTCAGAAATACGGAAATACTACCGCGGCATCAATCCCTATTGCATTAAGCGAAGCCATCGAACAAGGGAAAGTAAAGAGAGGAGATTTAGTACTTCTGTCTGCCTTTGGAAGTGGATTTACTTGGGGCTCTGTACTGTTTGAATTTTAATTAAATTAGATCTAATAAAAAATCACTTTCAGAAAATGAAAGTGGTTTTTTTATGTGAAGTAAATTAGTCAAGTTCTGCTAATCAAAAACTTCAAAATTCAATCCGTCGAAACTTGCAAAAACCATGGTAGGATAAGAATCTTTATGGAAAAAATTCCCGGATTGATCGATCGCGATGGCTCCTGCAAATCCGTCGATTTCCTTTAATTCTTGAAAAGTTTTTTCAAAAGCTATTTCTAATGGCATTCCATCCGAAACTCGAGTCACAATTTTCGCCGCGGTAGCATTGCTCACAATGTCTTCGCCAACGCCGGTGCAGCTCACTGCGCAGTGTTGATTGGCAAAATTCCCTGCAACCGTCGCTGAATCCGAGATTCTCCCAACGATTTCAAAACCTTTTCCTCCGGTAGAGGTTGCCACAGCCAGTTTTCCATTTTTGTCGAGGGCTACACAACCTACGGTTCCTTTTCCGCCATTTTTCAGTTTGGCTTCGTATTCTCTTCTGCGTTGAGGAATTCCGGTAGAAAAATCTTCAAAACCATGTTCCGAAGCGTACTTTTTTGCACCTTCGCTTCCTAAGACACGATCTTGTTCTTTCATTAAAACCTGCGCAACTTCAATCGGATTTTTTACGTTTTCTATATTGATCACGCCCGAAAACTTCTGGGTCTCTCCGTTCATCAACGAAGCACTCATTCGGATTTTTCCGTCGCTTTGGATTTGTGAACCAATTCCGGCATTGAACAGCGGATCGTCTTCCAACAACGCAACTGTATAAACCACCGTTTCTTCAGCAGCATGATTTTGAAGGAATTCAAATCCTTTTTTTGCGATTTCTTTCAGGGAATTTTGTTTGGCAACTTTCACCTCATGGCTTTGGTCGCTTTCGGAAAAAAATCCCCCATGGATGATAATTTTCATCTTGTGTTTTTTGGTTTAAACGTGTGGAATAGGGTTGTACTGCGAATTTACGATGGTAAGATCTTTTGATTTCAGATCATAAATATCATTTTGTGACATCACGTGCACAATCAAATTATCAATAGAAATCGGCTGACCAAGACTGACATTGGTAAGGTTAGTATCTTTGATGAATCTGCCATCGACCAGAATTACCAATCCGGAACCGATCGCAGTCATGGTATCGCCATGAATGAAAAGCCCGGTGTCTTCACCAAGACCGATGCCCAAAGTTCGAGGATTGTTCACGACCGCCTGAAACAATCTTCCGATTCGTCCGCGCTGTACGAAATGGGTATCTACAATTACATTTTCGATGAAACCTAAACCTTGGGTGGTTTTTATTTCGCCTTTAAGCAAAGCTTCAGAACTGGAACCTTGGTAAATCATGTTTTCCGACGCAGCGGCTGCACCCGCAGAAGTTCCTGCGTAAATGAAATCTTGTTCCTGATATTTTAATAGAATCGCATCGTGGAAGCGGGTTCCTCCCAAAATCGAAGTTAATCTTAATTGATCACCACCTGTGAACAAAACGACATCCGCCGCATTGATTCTCGCTACGATGGCGTCGCTGTTTGCTTGTTCGCGGGTTTGAATTTCTAAAATATTTACATTTTTTGAACCTAAAAATTCAAAAGCTTTTTTGTATTCCGGACCTACAATCTGAGGGATTTGTGAGGCGGTGGTAATGATTTCGATGATTGAATTTTCTTTCAAGCGCGACTCTTCGATAATTTTTCTTAGAATTCCACGCTCAAAGAAATTGAGATTTTGCTCTACATTTTGATCGTAATCGGTTTCTGAAAAACTGCCTTTATTCACAGCACCACCGATAATTACTAATTTTCCTACTGCTTTCATAGCTTGCAAATTTAAAAAAAATTATGTAACATAAAGCGGGAAGTGTGAACTGAAAGTTAACGAAATAGCGTACATTTTGCTAAGCAATATACTCTTTTGGTCTACGAAACTGCACAAAAAAAGCCCCAAATAATTTGAGGCTTTTATTTCGTTGTCTGCGCTGTTCAGGCTTCTTACGATGTATGCTTTCAGAGGACTATCCTTTTGCTCCTCTTTCGATGCGTTTTCTTTCGTTTTCTGAAAGGATTTTTTTACGCATACGGATGAAGTTTGGAGTTACCTCAATCGCTTCGTCTCCTTGGATATATTCCATGCATTCTTCTAATGAGAAAAGTGTTTTTGGAGCGATGTTTCCATCTTTATCTTTTCCGGAAGCACGCATGTTGTTCAGCTGTTTTGCTTCAACGATGTTTACTACCAAATCTCCTGGTTTGTTTTGTTCCCCTACGATCATTCCTTCATAGATTTCCTCGCCCGGATCCACAAAGAATTTACCTCTGTCTTGCAATTTAGCGATAGAATATTCCGTAGCAGGACCTTGGCTTTTGCTTACCAAAACACCCACCAATCTGCCCGGAATAGCTCCTTTGAAAGGTTTGTAATCTACAAAACGGTGTGCCATAATAGCTTCACCGGCAGTAGCAGTAAGCATTTGGGAACGCAATCCGATCAATCCTCTGGAAGGAATTTCGAATTCCATGTGTTGCATTTCGCCTTTGGTTTCCATGATATGGAGATCACCTTTTCTTTGAGTTGCCAAATCGATTACTCTAGAAGCATATTCTTCTGGTACATCAACCACCATTGATTCGTAAGGTTCACATTTTACTCCGTCGATTTCTCTCAAGATAACTTGTGGCTGCCCGATGGTCATTTCATAACCTTCTCTTCTCATGGTTTCAATTAAAACCGAAAGGTGAAGAATCCCACGGCCGAAAACTAGGAAAGTATTAGCATCTTCGGTAGGTTCTACTCGCAATGCAAGGTTTTTCTCTAATTCTTTGGTTAGTCTTTCTTTTAGGTGGTTTGAGGTTACATATTTACCATCTTTCCCGAAGAAAGGGGAGTTGTTGATGGAGAATGTCATATTCAAAGTAGGCTCGTCGATCGCTGTTCTTGGCAATGGATCTGGATTTTCTAAATCTACAAATGAATCCCCGATTTGAAACTTGTCGAAACCAACAATGGCGCAGATGTCGCCGGCCTGAACTTCCTGAACTTTCTTCTTACCAAGCCCTTCAAAAACGTATAGTTCTTTTACTTTTCCTTTAATGATGTTGCCGTCTTCTTGTGCCAAACCAATCCATTCTGATTCTTTCACAGAACCTTGGGTAATTTTTCCGATTGCAATTCTTCCTAAGAAAGAAGAGAAATCCAAAGAAGTAATCTGCATTCTGAGTGGTCCTTCTTTCGCATCAGGAGCAGGTACGTGTTCTAAGATTCCATCTAACAAAGGGTAAATGTTATCGGTTTCTTCTAATGAAGAGTTGAACCAACCTTGTTTAGATGATCCGTAGAACGTTGGGAAATCCAATTGCTCTTCCGTCGCATCCAAGTTGAAGAATAAATCGAATACTTGATCGTGAACTTCATCCGGACGGCAGTTTGGTTTATCAACTTTATTGATCACTACTACCGGTCGTAGACCTAATTCCAAAGCTTTCTGCAATACAAAACGAGTTTGTGGCATTGGACCTTCGAAGGCATCTACTAAAAGCAAAACCCCATCGGCCATCTTCAAAACTCTTTCTACCTCACCACCGAAATCGGCGTGACCAGGCGTATCGATTACATTGATTTTCGTGTCTTTGTATGTTACCGAGATATTTTTAGATAAAATGGTAATTCCTCTTTCTCGCTCCAGGTCGTTGTTGTCCATAATCAGGTCTCCTGATTCTTGGTTTTCACGGAAAACACTGGTGGCGTGAATGATTTTGTCAACCAAAGTAGTTTTTCCGTGGTCAACGTGCGCAATGATTGCGATATTTCTAATGTTTTGCATAATCGTTTTTTGACGGTGCAAAAGTAAACTTTTTTAGCGGATAATTTGCAAAGTGATGTAGAATTAACAGAATTTAATGCTAAATATTATAGAAAATGGAAAGTGATTTTGTTTCAATCCATCACTTTTTCCGCAAAATCTTATTAATCAGCATGAAAAAAATTTTTATCAACAAAAAAAAGCGACTCTTTCGGTCGCTCTCTTTATAAACATTGTTTCAATAGTTATCTAATTGTAGAACAATTATAGTTCATTAAAATAAATTTTTTTATCATTCTCCATCATTACAAAAAATATTACTTAGTCTTTAAGTAATGATACAATTCGTCTTTCAAATGCACTCTTTTTTTGCGCAAATCTGTGAGATGTTCGTCGGTAGTGTGGTTTTGTTCTCCTTCTTCGTAATGCTGAATAATGGCGTTCACTTCTTCATAATTTACATACATTTTTCTGAAATCCTCATCATCCAGCTTCAGTTGGTTGATTTTTTCTTCCATTTCAGGGAATTCGTGGGTGAGGTTGTGATTTTCCATGACTTTAAATTTTTAGAATTTTAATAGATTAAAGTTAAGGAAAAATTCAAATGAATGTGATATGAAAATTGTCACCTTATTTTTGAAAAATAGAAATCAAAATAAAGAAAAACGTTTCTTTAAACTGTCTTATTGTAGCAAATCGATTTCAATGACATTATTGTCTTTCGCATTTTTTGATTTCGCATTTTGTTCACTGTTTTTGATCATTTCGGCGGTACTGATTTTGTTTCCATTAACATCGTTCATTTGAATTATTGTTCCATTTGCGACCGCTTGTCTCATTACTTTCGACGGATCATTTCGGTTTTCCAAAAATAATTTCTTGTACTGCTTCTGATTGATTTCAATTACTGTATTCTTGAGGATAAATTCAGAAGTTTTCTCAGGATTGGGTGTAAATTTAGAAACGCCGACAAGTTCAAATCGATGGGTCTTAGTTCGGTCTTCAAGCTTGATAATTAATCCAGGCAAACCGTGAAATTTATATGGCCCGTCCTGAAATGGCAATTCCGTAGAAAACCAAGCAACCCATTGTCTTCCCGCAAATTCTGTTGTTGCTTTTTGAGCATTGAATTCTCCGATTTCCTGTCTTTCGGGTAGTATTTTCCAAACGATTTTTCGGCCGTCCGCAACCTTGTAATAATCCATGCCAATTTTTAGAGCGGAGAATACTTTAAAATCTGGGTATTTTTTTAAGATTTTGTATTTCACGTTTCCTTTTCTTTGGGACAGAAGTTTAGTATCCACATTCATGGAACCGGTCATTTTAATTTGCTTATCGAAATAGGCGTTCATGATGGAATCAGAGACGTACACATCGCGACTGTAAAAAACGGAACCTTCTTTCAAAATATCGAGATTCATCAGTTCTTTGGTGATTTCCTGTTTGTTTAAGGTGTCTTTCACGAAAGAATAATCATAGCTGAAACGCTGGTTCTGCGAAAAAGATAGGTTGCAAAATAATAATAAGACTGGAATTAATATTCTCATTTGGGGTGTTTTATAATGTTAAATAAAATGGCCAGGTGTTCAGACGCAGGCAATTGTTAATGTTTTATTTCTTAGTTGTTATATGAATTTCTCCGGCTTTCTTGTCGCTGTTTCCTTTTTTGAAAACTTCCACTTTCTCTATTTTTTCTGGTGGAAATTGGTTCATTTCATTTTTGGTCGCAGGTTTTCCGTCGATGAAAATTTTGATGTTGTCGTTCGTTGAAAAAGCTCCGCTATTGTTCGTATTATTAATTATCATAATTTTTGAATTCGCTTGTTCGGCAGCGATTTTTGCGTTGGCTTCCGCATCTGCAATTTTCTTTTTGAATTCCGGCGAATTGATTTTTCTTTCGGCTTCCTTTGCACGCTTTTCGGCATCTTTTATTTTTCGTTTAAATGCAGGAGAATTGATCATCTGTTCCGCGTCTTTCGCATGTTTTTCAGCCTCTTTTGCTTGTTCTTCGGCAAGTTTTATTTTTAATTGAAATGCATCAGAGTTGTAGTAATCATCTATTTTTGCGTAAAGTTGATCCAATTCTATAAATTTCAATTCGAGCAATTTTTGGTTGTTTTTGAATTCTTCACCATCGAAGATTGCGCTCATTTTCCCATCCAATACTTTCATTTCCTTTTCAAGATTTTTGAATCTTGGGCTTTCGAAATCTTTTTTTAGAGAAAGTTTTTGCAATTCTTCAGATTTTGCCCGCATTTCTTGGCTGATTTTCAGGCCTTCTTCGTTCTTTTTGAGCATTAATTCTTTGTAAGGTTCGATCATTTTTTGCTTTTCCGCAATTTGATCCTGAATTTTCTGAAGAGAAGATTGATTTAAAGAATCATTATCGCTGAATAATTCCGGATTTTTCTCCTGGATTTCGGTTCCGTCAGTTCCTTTTGTTGCATCTTTCGGGACAATGGTGTCTTGGATAATCTCGGCAACCATTTGTTCTATTTCGGAATTGGTTTTGGTAATTTCTTTGTTTTTCGCATTAATCATATAGATAAAAGCGAGCGCAAATAGTAGTGGCAATGAAAGTATTCTACGCGCATAACTGTATTTTGTTTTTGGTTTTTTAAGCATTGTTAATCTTTTTTTGAGGTTAGAATTAAGAAACGGACTGGTTGCGGGTAACTGTTTTCCGGAAAAGTGACTCGCCAAAAGCATCTGCGCAAATGCTTTCGTGTCCGAATTTTTGATGGCTTTTTTATCGGCCAAATATTCGTGTATTAAACTGATTTCTTTTTTGATGAGATGAAATACGGGATTCCACCAAAACACAGCGGTTACTATCTCGGTAAAGATTTTGTCTCGCGAATGTTTCTGTTCGATATGTACCATTTCATGCTTCAGAATTTGGCGTCCCAAATCGGACTGAATGAGAATGGAGTCTTTCCAAAACAGATTTTTAAAGAAGGAAAAAGGAGCTTCGGAAAGGGTGGTTTGATAGAAGGAAATGCCCTCGAAATGTTCGTTGGTATATTTCTTTTTTAGTTGCTGAATCGTATATATTCCATAGAATAACTTCCCTAAATAAAAGAAAGAAAACAATCCAATAAGGTAAGCAATAAATTGATAATTAGAGAAATCATTACTTAAAGTTTTAGTAGAATTTAAATTTTGTAAATTGCTATATAATAGATAAATATCTGCGTTTATCTCAATTGTAAAATAACTAATTTTAAAAAAGGGTAGGATGATGCTTAGGATCAAAACGGCTAACAAATAGAAGCGGTTGTAATGATGAAAAGTCTTGTCTTTTAGGAACAACTGATAGTATAAAAATAGTACACCCGAAGCCAAAAAAACTTTCCCGAAGTAGATGGTCAATGCTTCCATTAGTCTTTATTTTTGAGTTCATCGAGAAGCATTTCCAGATCTTCTACACTGAGTTCATTTTTCTCCACAAGAAACGAAACAGCGTTTTTGTATGATCCTTTGAAGTAATTTTTCACCAAACTCGTCATTGATTTTCCGCTGTAATTTTCTTTGGAAATTAAGGGGAAATATTCATGTTGTCTGCCGAAAACCTGGTAATCGACAAAGCTTTTTTCTTTTAAAACTTTTAAAATTGTAGAAACCGTGTTTGTGTGCGGTTTTGGCTCCGGGAACTGTTCTAGAATATCTTTCAGAAAGGCTTTTTCTAGGTCCCAAAGATATTGCATCACTTGTTCTTCAGCTTTTGTGAGGGAAGGGATTTTCATATCACTATTTGTTTAGTGATACAAATGTAGAAATTAATTCCTGTATTACAACTATTTTTTTAGTGATATTTAAAAATAACATTTAACTTGTTGAAAATCAACATATAAATTTTTTATAAAATTTAAAATTAGCATTTTTTTTCATGAAATAAAATTGGATAAAAATCTTATCTTTGCACACCTATAAAAATAAGATATGAAATGTGGAATTGTAGGTTTGCCCAATGTAGGTAAATCAACCCTCTTTAATTGTTTGAGTAACGCCAAAGCACAATCAGCGAATTATCCCTTCTGTACCATCGAGCCCAATTTGGGTACGGTTTCTGTGCCAGATCCGAGATTATTTGAACTGGAAAAACTGGTAAATCCGGAAAGAGTTTTGCCGGCAGTGGTAGAAATTGTAGATATCGCAGGATTGGTAAAAGGCGCAAGCAAGGGAGAAGGTTTGGGTAACCAGTTTTTGGCTAATATTCGAGAGTGTGAAGCCATTATTCATGTTTTAAGATGCTTCGAAAACGGAAACATTGTTCACGTTGAGGGTTCCGTAGATCCAATGAGAGACAAGGAAATCATCGATATCGAATTGCAATTGAAAGATCTAGAAACTCTTGGAAAAGCAGTTGATAAAGCCAAAAAGTTCGTTAAATCCGGTAAAAAAGAAGATGTTTTGACTTACGAAACGCTTTCTAATCTTCAGAAATTTGTGGAAGACGGTAAAAATGTGAGAGAATTCCCGATGGATGATTTCGCGGCTTCTGTGATCGGTGAAATTCAGTTGCTGACCAATAAACCAGTTCTTTATGTTTGTAATGTGGACGAAAATTCCATAAAAAACGGCAATGAATGGATTGCCAAAATCGAAGAAATGGCAGCGAATGAAAATGCTGAAATAGTTGTTCTAGCTGCGCAAATTGAAGCTGACATCAATGAGTTAGAAACTTTCGAAGAAAGACAGATGTTTCTTGAAGAACTCGGCCTTGAAGAGCCGGGCGTAAACCGATTGATCAGAAAAGCTTATGATTTATTGAAACTTCAAACCTATTTTACCGCCGGTGTAAAAGAAGTTCGCGCATGGACCATTGGTCAAGGTTGGACCGCGCCGCAAGCAGCAGGAGTGATCCATACCGATTTCGAAAAAGGGTTTATCCGTGCGGAAGTTATTGCTTATGATGATTTTGTAAATTTTGGATCGGAAGCGAAAGTGAAAGAAGCCGGAAAGATGCGCGTGGAAGGAAAAGAGTATATCGTGAAAGACGGAGATGTGATGCACTTCCGCTTCAATGTGTAATTGCTTTTAATTAAAAGACATAAAATCCGTCGTGCTTTTTTAGTTCGGCGGATTTTTTTTAATAAAAATTTCCATTACATTTCTTTTATCATTATTTTTGTGAATTGCCACTTTATTTTGATTATTTTGTAGAGCAAACATATTTTATGAGCGAAAATTTACAAGGAAAATACACCGAAGACAATATAAAAACATTGGAACCCCGCGAGCACGTACGCTTGCGACCGGGAATGTACATTGGGAAACTCGGTGATGGATCCTCTGCAGACGATGGGATATACATTTTGCTGAAGGAAGCCGTAGATAATTCCATTGACGAATTCCGGATGAAATACGGAAAGCGGATCGATGTCAAGATTTCCGATGGTAAAGTGGTGGTACGAGATTTTGGACGGGGAATTCCGTTGGGGAAAATCGTGGATGTAGTATCGATTATGAACACCGGTGGAAAATACGATGAAGGCGCATTCAAAAAATCTATTGGACTAAATGGTGTTGGAACCAAAGCTGTTAATTTCCTTTCAAAATATTTTCAAGTAAAGTCGGTTCGCGAGGGCAAAATGCGCCGCGCTGAATTCGTAGAAGGACGCTTGGAAACCCTTCACGAGGAGGTAGAGACAAACGAAAGAAACGGTACCGAAATTACGTTTATTCCTGATGAAACCATTTTTGTGAATTATAAATTCCGAACGGAATATGTTTCCCGGATGTTGCGCAATTATGCATACCTCAATTTAGGTTTAAAGATCTATTTTAATGGCGAAGTGTATGAATCGCAAAATGGCTTAAAAGACCTGTTAGATGAAGAAATCGAGGGGGAAATTGTTTATCCGATTATCCACATCAAAGACGAGGATATGGAGGTCGCAATTACGCACTCCGATAAATCGCAGTCGGAAACTTATTTTTCTTTTGTTAATGGGCAATATACTTCGCAAGGCGGAACGCACTTGAATGCATTCAAAGAAGCTTATGTGAAAACCATTCGCGAGTTTTACAATAAAAATTTCGAGGCGGCTGACATTCGAAAGGCAATCATTGGTGCAATTTATATCAATGTGGGAAACCCAGTTTTTGAATCACAAACAAAAACCAAGCTTGGGTCCACCACAATGGGACAAGATCAAAACAAAAATGAGTTAGAAACGATAAAAACCTTTGTCACTAATAATCTCAAAAATAAACTCGACAATTATCTACATCAGCATCCCGAAACCGCCGAGGCCATTCTGAAAAAAATTCTTATTTCCGAAAGAGAAAGGAAAGAACTTTCCGGCATCCAAAAACTGGCACGAGAAAGAGCGAAAAAAGTTTCTCTGCATAATAAAAAACTGCGAGATTGCAGACAGCATTACAATGACCAAAAGGCGGTAAGAAAAGGAGAAACCATGATTTTCATCACGGAAGGTGATTCTGCGTCGGGCTCGATAACCAAATCTCGCGATGTGGAAACCCAAGCGGTATTTTCACTTAAAGGAAAACCTTTGAACTGCTATGGTTTAACCAAAAGAGTGGTGTACGAAAACGAAGAATTCAACTTGTTGCAAGCGGCATTAAATATCGAAGATTCGTTGGAAGATCTTCGTTACAATCATGTAATCATCGCTACTGATGCT
The DNA here is from genome assembly GCA_001403755.1 of Chryseobacterium senegalense. Classification (GTDB taxonomy): domain Bacteria; phylum Bacteroidota; class Bacteroidia; order Flavobacteriales; family Weeksellaceae; genus Kaistella; species Kaistella senegalense. The sequence goes on from CYUH01000015.1 coordinate 946,429, forward strand.
GATGTGGATGGTATGCATATTCGTCTGCTGATGATTACTTTTTTCCTGCAGTTTTTTCCGGATTTAATTAAAAATGGACATCTTTATATTTTGCAAACACCACTATTTAGAGTCAGAAATAAGAAGGAAACTCGTTACTGCTATTCGGAAGCTGAAAGAATAAAAGCCTTGAACGAACTGGGTAAAAATCCAGAAATCACAAGATTTAAGGGATTAGGCGAGATTTCTCCGGATGAATTCAAGCATTTTATCGGAAAAGATATTCGTTTGGAACCTGTAGTTTTAGGAAAGGACCAAACCATACTTCAAATTTTAGAATTTTATATGGGGAAAAATACGCCTGATCGCCAAACATTTATCCTCGAAAATTTGGTGGTTGAAGATCCAGATATCGATAAAAAAGAAACATTAACGGATATGTTAAGCTAAAAAAATACAGGAAAACTAATGATATGAGACTCAGCAACCGAAACAAAGCAGGATATTTTCAATTTCTCAGTACGCTGGCCACCGCCGCGCTATTTTTAGGAACTTTTTTGTTTTTTTTGGAGCGGTATCGTTACAAATATTTAGGTTCGTCCGAGTTTCTGTTACTCATTATCCCGCTTCTAGGTATCATCATTTTTTACCTCAGAGGTCGACAAATTTTTGAATATGACAGTGACGGAGAAGCCCTTAATTTTAAAAACAGAAATGTTGTCCTTTTCCTAGACAAAGCATTGAGTGACGAGTTTCCGAAGTATAAACTGAAGAACTATGAAATCCTGAATGCTATTATTTTAAAAAAATTATACATTACAATTTCAAGTAAAAAAAATCATGCAATCATCTTGAAATATGATATTTCTTATCTTACCAAGAAAGAATTGAATGATTTGAAAATGTCCTTAAGTAAAGTGATTAAAACCAATAAAGAGAGAGAAAATAATTGATGGAAGAACAAGAAAATCACCACGAAGAATCGCTGAAAAAGGTTTCCGGGCTTTACAAAGATTGGTTTTTAGATTATGCCTCTTACGTTATTTTGGATCGTGCGATACCTTCCATTTTTGATGGTTTCAAGCCGGTTCAACGCAGAATCATGCACTCCATGCGAGAGTTGGAAGATGGACGCTATAACAAAGTGGCGAATATCGTTGGAAATACCATGAAATATCACCCTCATGGTGATGCCTCCATTACCGATGCAATGGTGCAAATTGGGCAAAAGGAACTTCTCATCGATACCCAAGGAAACTGGGGAAATATCTATACCGGAGATTCCGCTGCAGCTGCGAGATACATCGAGGCTAGATTGACGCCTTTTGCTTTGGAAGTAGTCTTCAACCCGAAAACAACGCATTGGTCTAAATCTTATGACGGACGAAATAACGAGCCGGTCGATCTTCCTGTAAAATTCCCGCTCTTGCTTGCATCCGGAGTGGAAGGAATTGGTGTTGGGCTTTCCACGAAGATTATGCCTCATAATTTCAATGAGTTGATTAATGCGTCGGTTGCACATTTAAAAGGTAAAAAATTTGAGCTTTATCCGGATTTCCTCACCGGTGGAATGCTCGATGTATCCAATTATAACGACGGCGAACGTGGTGGAAGAATCCGTGCAAGAGCTCGAATTATTCAGAAAGATAAAAACACACTTTGCATCACTGAGCTTCCTTTTGGTAAAAATACCGGCGATCTGATTGATTCCGTTATTAAAGCCAATGAAAAAGGGAAAATTAAAATTAAAAAAATCGAGGACAATACTTCGGACACCGTTGAAATTAATATTCACCTTACCAACGATGTTTCTCCCGATAAGACCATTGATGCGCTGTATGCTTTCACCGATTGCGAGATTCCGATTTCTCCCAATGCGTGCGTGATTGTTGGTGATAAACCCGAATTTTTAAGTGTTTCGGAAATCCTCAGAAGAAATACTGATCACACGGTTTCTTTATTGAAAAAAGAGCTTGAAATTGAGCTTCACGAGCTGCAAGAAAACTGGCATTTTGCTTCGCTGGAACGTATTTTTATCGAGAACCGAATTTATCACGATATCGAAGAAGTGAAATCTTGGGAAGAAGTAATCGCAACGATTGACAAAGGCCTTAAACCACATACCAAACATTTGCTTCGTTCAGTAACCGAAGAAGATATTTTGAGGTTAACCGAAATTAGAATTAAAAGAATTTCGCGCTTCGACCTTGATAAATTCAAAGAAAATATCCTCGCTCTTGAAGGGAAAATAGAGCAGGTGAAATACCATTTGGATAATCTAATTGCTTATGCGATAGATTATTATACCAACATACAAAAAAAATACGGTAAAGGTAAAGAGCGAAGAACAGAATTACGCGTTTTCGATAATATCGATGCGACCAAAGTTGCGGTGGCTAACGAAAAATTCTATGCAAATTTCGAAGAAGGTTTTATCGGAACTTCATTGAAAAAAGATCAGTATTTGTTCGATTGTTCGGATATTGATGATATCATCACGTTCCAAAAAGACGGAACGATGAAAGTGGTAAAAGTGGAAGCCAAAACCTTTATAGGAAAAAATATCGTTCACGTAGCGGTTTGGAAAAAGAACGATAAACGAACGGTCTACAACATGATTTACCGTGAAGGTAGCACAGGACCATATTATATGAAACGATTTTCTGTAACGGGAGTTACCCGAAATACCGATTATAAACTATCATCCGACAAGAAAGGTTCGGAAATGCTTTATTTTTCGGCCAATCCAAATGGTGAAGCAGAATTGGTAACTGTTTTATTGAAGCCCAACGCCAGAGTAAGAAAGAACAAAATTGAAATAGATTTCTCTGATCTTGCGATTAAAGGAAGAGATTCCAAAGGAAATTTGGTGACGAAATATGCGGTAAAAAAAGTAGATTTAAAAGAGGAAGGTCACTCCACTTTGGCGCCGCGAAAAATCTGGTTTGATGAAACAGTGAGGCGTTTGAATGCTGATGCAAGAGGGACATTGCTCGGAAGTTTCAAAGGAGATGATAAAATTCTCACTATCAATTCCCAGGGAGAAGCGAAATTGGTTTCTTTTGACCTAATGAACCGTTTTGATGATGATTATTTGATCCTCGAAAAATGGAAACCGGAGCAACCAATTACTTGCATTTATTTTGATGGAGAAAAAGGAATTTATTTTATTAAGAGATTTTTGCTGGATAATACCACCAATGTGCAACACTTCATGCCTTCGGACCATCCTAAATCTTTTATAGAAAATGTAATCGTGGCTAATAATTCTACGTTGGAACTTGTTTTTGCGAAAGACAAAGACAAGGTGAAAGATCCGGAAACCATTACCACGGACGAGTTTATCGCGGTGAAAGGAATTAAAGCAATCGGAAATCAATTGACCAAGAATAAATTGAAAAGCATTAACATCACCATTCCGGAACCGGAGGAAATCAACGAAGGTTTTGATTCGGTGGAATCTACCGAAGGACATATCAGTTTTATTGATCAAGATGTGAGAGACGAAGATTTCCCGGAAGAAGGAGTCATCGGGGAACTTTTTGATCTCGAATAAAATACTTCTATAGACACAAAAACCGCCTCCAATGGAAGCGGTTTTTTTATGCTATTTGTATCATTAAAAAGGATAACCAAAGGCAAAATTGAGCACAGGTTTCAATGGTTGCCATTTCTGAATTACCCATCGGTCGCCGACGGGTTTGTTGGGATCATAAACTTTATAAGCTGCGTCCAAACGAAGCGTAATGTACGCCACATTAATCCTTAAACCAATACCGGTACCAACTCCCATTTGGGAAAGGAATTTATTGAATTTAAACTCGTCACCAAAACCATTGTCCTTTAAACTCCAGATATTTCCGGCATCGATAAAAGCAGCGCCTTCAAACATTTTGGTAAAAGGCATTCGATATTCGATATTGGTCGTGAGTTTTACATTGTCCATGATATAAGCGCGCACTTTTTCGTCCAATTGAGAATCTGCAGGACCTAATCCACCGAAAACTCTCCACGCCCGAATATCATTGGATCCGCCATTGAAATAAGATCGTACGAAAGGCATGGTAGAAGAGTTTCCATAAGGTATTCCGATTCCGATAAACTGGCGTAAAGCCAAAGTATGTTTATCATTGAAAAAACTAAAATATTTTCTTACATCAAAATCGAATTTCACAAATTGAGAATAGGGAATATCGAAAATCTTTTTAGATCTTCCCGAAACCAATCCTGTTTCTACTTCTCTACTATTGAAGATGCTGAAAATATTCCCGGCAGATTCAAATTTACCATTGAAATAAAAAGGATTTGGCCTGTCTTTTTTCCCGATTTCATTATAAATAAAATTATAAATGACCGAAGAAATCAAGATATCTTGTGTTTGGCGGTCTTTGTTGATTAAAGTTTGAATAAAAGTTGAATACTGGTTTTGCTGATCTGAGTTAAGACTATTTTGAAAATCTAAGTCATTATTAATCGTCTGCGATACTTGGTCGAAAGTGATTTCGCCATTATTCAATTGGGTTTGTATTTCGGGATGCGACTGAAAATAGATTTGGTGCACATTATCTACCGCCAATCGATCGTTCGGGAAGAAATCGTAGTAACGATCTTTGTTTCGGGTTAAACTCAGCTGGCTGTTGAAAAGCGTTAATCGATGGGAAACAATGTCGTTCACATTTGCAAAATAATTTAAACCAGCATTAAAACCAATTCTTCCCAAACCGATATTATCTTGAACCGAAGCTCCCAAAACAATTGATGAAGTAGGAGAGTAGCGTTTGGGAATCACCTTCCAAGATTTGAATGGTAGCAGAAGTCTTGGAAAATTTAAGGAAGCTTGTGCGGAAATTTCGTATGCTAAACTTCGTTTGGTTTCATTTTTTGTGTTCACTACCGAACCGAAAATTCCGGAAACACTGGTCGTAAGGTTTTCTGCGCCACCAAAAATATTTCTCGTCGTTAAATCAACTGACGGCGATACTCCAAAATTGAGAATTTGCGAGTAGTTGATATCAGTAGCCACTTTGAAATCGTATTTCGCAAGCGGAGAAAGGTAATAACTCACATCCAAAATACTGTCGTTTCCTTTGCGAAGAGTTTCGTTGTACTTTAAAATGTTGAAGTTGTTCATCGAAGCGATGTTTCTTTTGGTAAGATCCAAGTTTCGCTGATTGTAAACTTCACCGGTTTCCAGGATGATTGGTCGCCAAAGTGAGATCGATTTGTACTGATCATCAAGTTTATAGAAATTTATTCCTAAAAGTGAATCTTTCACTGTTTCTAAAGTATCCGATAATTTTTCGACATAATGAACTTTGATGTCTCCAATCGTTGTGATTCGATAAGGAGTATCCAAAGAATCGCTGTGAATGTCCATGATCAGAGGAACTTGCTTTCTGCTTTGAAGCGTATCCGCAGTGAAATATATTTCTTCACTGGATTTATTAAAATTATAATATCCGCGATCTTTCACCATTTCATTGATCCTTTTAACCTCATTTTCCAAAGTGGTTTGATCCAGGATTTGCTTACCTTTTACCAAACTTTTAGATAATTGCTCTTCATAGATGCTTTTAATCGCTTGGTCGGGAATATTGTAGTAATATTCGCTAATGTAGGTAGGATCTTTATGAGTAATCAAGTAATCGACTTCCGCTTTTTTCGATCCAGAATCTAAATCGTGACTGAATTTCACATCAGTATCCCAATAGCCTTTAAAAACAAAATATTTTCGGATGGAATTGGCGCTTGTTTCGGTTTTTCCTTGGTCTAAGATTACTGGTGGCTGACCGATATTGTGCATGAATCTTTCGTAAAAAAGAATTTTACCAACATATTCCGGATGATTGTATTTGATGAAAAGCGAATCTCTAAGCTTCTGGTTTCTCATTTCCGAAGGATAGGTCATGTATTCATTCAAAATCGAATCATATTTAGGATCCGTTGCATTGTACATCCAAAGTCCGATGGGAAACAGGAAGAGATCTTTTTTATTGGGTTTTTGGCTTACGTAATTGGGGATTTGATCTTCAAAAATTTTCCCGTCTTCAAATCTGTAATTGTTTTTTGTAAGAAGAAATTCACCATCGGGAACCTTTTTTGTAGTGCTGCAGGCATATAGAAATGCTATGGTCATTGCAGAAGCAAAAAATAAGTAATACTTTTGGAAATATTTTGATACATGCTTACGGCTCATAAAATAAAAATTTTACAGTCTTTAGACAAAAAGAAGTTCAGACAAAAATACAATTTGTTTTTGGTTGAAGGTAATAAAACCATCAAAGAAATCCCTGGTTCCCGCTATAAAATTCAAGAAATTTTCACCACAAATCCCAACGAATTAGGAATTGATGATGCGAAAATTACAGAAATTTCGGATTCAGAACTCAAAAAAATAAGTTTTTTGCAACATCCGAAAGATTCGGTAGCGGTTTGCGAACTGCGCGAACCTAAATTTTTGGCTGATGTTCCTATCCAATTGGTTTTGGATGGAATTCAGGATCCTGGAAATTTGGGAACAATTATCCGGCTTGCTGATTGGTTTGGAATCGAACAAATAATTTGCAGTGAAGACACGGTGGATTTTTATAACCCGAAAGTAATTCAGGCGAGCATGGGATCCTTTCTTCGCGTTAATATTAATTATCAGAATGTAGAAAATTATCTTCAAAATTCCACTGCAGCAATTATCGGAACCGATATGGATGGTGAAAATTTCTATCAGTTTGATTTCCCTGAAAAGTTTAATTTAATCCTTGGAAACGAAGGAAATGGAATTCGTCCGAATATTGAACAACTTTTAACTGACAAAATCACAATTCCACGATTTGGAAAATCAAAATCTACAGAAAGTTTAAACGTTTCTATGGCGGCGGGAATTATTTTGGGTCAGATTTTCTCGGAAAAATAAATAAAAAAACCGCTTTATTGCGGTTTTAATTTAAATCAATTGCTCGAGACTCGAGGCGGTTTTGTTTCTTTGGTAATTTTCCAGTTTTTCTCGAATAAATCTCAAAGCGATTGGTGCTAAATAGATGAGAGTCAAACCGATGATTTTCTTTTTCCAGCTCGCGTTGTAAAGACTTTTTCTAGCATAGTTTCCTACAAAAGAAACAGCACCAATTTTTAAGGCATTTTCAACGAGATTCAATCCAGCGTCACTTTTGGCAAATCCGTAAACGGAATTTCTGTTTAGAACTTTATCTTTCACACTGTTCGAAAATTCTTTTACAATTTCGTCGGTATTAATCGCTAGTTTCTTTTCGCCGTCGGGTTGGGTTTTTTCTTTCAAGTATTTATCGGTAAATCCGTTGGTGAACGCACTTAGGCTTTCCTTGGTATTATCAAAAGTGATCAAATCTTCCATCTCGGCGATTTCTTTTTTCAGAAGCGCTTTTTTTCTTTTCAGCTCGTCTAAGCTATTGTATTTCGATCCCATAATTTAGTCGTTTAATGATTTAATAATCTTATTGGCGATGGAATTTTTGATGGACTTGCGTGCAAGAATTACAATGAGTAAAATTAAAAGATACAACCCCGACATAATGAGCAATCCATACGCATAATTCCCTAAGTAGCTTCCGATGAGAAATCCGAGTCCAAAATTGAGTAAAATAATAAAGAAAAAACCTGCAATGGCGACCATTATCAGAATGGCAAGAGTTCCTGCGGTGATGGATGATTTCTCCGTAGCTTCCATTTTCAGGAGGTCTAATCTTTTCGATGCGTATTCTTTTACAAGGTCGAGCATAGTATTTTTTTTAAAGTTACAAAAAAAGGAACTTAAGAGAAAGTTCCTTTTTATTTTTAATGAATAAAAACGGAAGCTTAAGATTTCAATCCGTCTAATTCGTTTTCTACATCTTTTACAACTTCTGTAGTTTTTGCGATCGCTTGGTCTTTGTATTTATCATAACCTTCTTTTACTGAAGATACCACTTTATCAGCAGTTTCTTTCACTTGAGAAGAAATATTACCATACTGATCTTTTACTTTACCGGATACATCCTGAAATTGCTCTTTTGCTTTTTCTGTAACCTTTCCGTATTGGTCAACTGCTTGATCTTTTAAATCGTTGGCCTTGTTTTTAATTTTTTTTCTAGTTTCTTTTCCTTCCTCAGGTGCGTAAAGCATTCCTAGTACTACTCCTGCAGCAGCTCCTGCAAGCAATCCTGCTAATACTCCAGCTGCATTATTTCCTTTTTTAGACATTTTGTTATTTTTTAATAGTTAATAAATTTTTTAATTGCGTTTCCACGACCATAAAGTTACAATTTACATACCAATTAAATTGATTTCAGTCTTAAAATTTTGTTAAATATTACAAATGAAAGAAAGTATATAATTTATTGTCTGCGCTTTGTTCATCGAAGAATTATCAACCAAAATTGCATCGTCCGCTTTTTTTAAAGGAGCAATTGCTCTTTCACTATCAATTTTATCGCGTGAAATGAGATTTTCTCTTACTTCATCCTCAGTGGTTTCTATGTTCAAACCTTTCAGTTCCAAAAAACGTCTTTTCGTGCGCTCCTCAATACTTGCTGTTAGGAAAAATTTGTAATCAGCATCCGGCAAAACCACTGTTCCGATATCTCTACCATCCATTATTACACCTCCTTTTTCGGCAATCGAACGTTGGGTTTCCATCAAATAATCGCGAACCTCTTTCTGGCTAGCTATTAAACTTACATTCGCAGAAACTTGGTTGGTTCGGATTTCTTTTGAAATATCTTTTCCATTGAGAAACAGAATAAGTTCTTCATCTATTTTCTTGAATTCCAAATGAATCTGATTCAAATTTTTGAAGAGTTTTTCGAGATCAATTTTTTCGTTTTCGTCAGCGCATTCTTTGATTGCGAAGTAGGTAACGCCTCTGTAAAGCGCGCCGGTATCCATGTGAATCAGTCCGAGTTTTTTGGCGATGACTTTGGAGATTGAACTTTTTCCGGTGGAAGAATAGCCATCAATGGCGATTACGGGTTTTCTCATAGCGCAAATTTCATCAATTTTTTTAATTTGAGAAAAATTAAAAAGGAAAAAGATGATTTTTGAATTGAATTTTTAGCGGCGGTTTCCGCCCACTTCAATCAGATCCAAGGTAAGTCCAAACATATTAACATTCGAAGAATTATGATATCTCATATGGGAATAATCGAAACGGAAAGACGAAATTTTAATTCCAAAACCCGCAGAAAGTCCGGCAAAGCTTCTTTGATCCAGCACTGCAAGCTCATTTCCGCGTTTCACGTTATAGCCAAACCGAACGTTGAATGCTTGTTGAGGAAATAATTCAGCACCGAAAGAAAAATGATCCGTAATTTTTCTTGTCCAGTTGATTTCTTGCCCGTTATTGTTGTAATCCTGAGAAATATTTAGTTTTTGTAAATCGTGCGCGGTAATTGTAAGAGCGACCGGAAATTCATCGAGAATTTTTGTGTAACCCAAATCTACCCGGAAAGCTACATTTTCTCGAACTCCATTGAAAGTTTTAAATTGATAACCGAAATTTCGGAAAACCAAAGCCAAAGTTTCATTGGTTTTGTTGTTATGGTAAGTAATTCCCGCATTTCCCACTACCGCCATCGAAGTATAATTGTCGATTTTTGAACTTACGAAATTGGCGCTTCCGGCAACGGTCCAGTTTTCTTCAAACTGATAAGCATATCCAACTCCAACAGATGCGTCCATCGCTCCAAATTCTCCGTCGATTACGGCGCTTTCATCGGTTCTGGGCATCCTTCCGTAATCCATGTATTTGGCATTAAATGAAATCAAATGTCCTTCTTGCAAATCCCTCACGTAACTGATTGTCCCATATTTCGAATCTGCTAGATAAGAAGCGTAATTCAATGAAATCATTTTGTCTTGTTCCAGATTCATCAAACCGGGATTAGTAGCAACAAAACTCACATCGTAATCCCGAATAGAAACCGCATCACCACCCAACGCAGCTTGCCTTGCAGAAACCGGCGTGTTGAGGAATGCATATACATTGGTTCCTTCCTGAGCCAAAAAAACGGTTGAAATAAGCAGTGCAGAAAAGGCAGTAAGTTTTTTCAAATCTGTATTTATGTTTGCAAAAATAATTTTTTTAATTTTTTTTCAAAATATTTCTCAGTAAATATAAATCTATTAACGGAATTATTTGCGTTTCCTTATATTTGCAGAGCAAAAAAAGTAATACTCGTAAAAATGAAATACAAACGAATTCTTCTAAAACTTAGTGGCGAAGCGCTAATGGGAAACCGCCAGTACGGAATTGATAATGACCGGCTGAAAGAATATGCCGCAGAAATAAAAAAAGTTGTCGATAAAGGCTGTGAAGTTGCAATCGTAATAGGTGGCGGAAATATCTTCCGTGGTTTAGCCGGTGCTGCCAAAGGTATGGATAGAGTTCAGGGCGATTATATGGGAATGCTGGCAACCGTAATTAATGGGATGGCTTTGCAAGGAGCTTTGGAAGATGCCGGAATTTTTACAAGATTACAATCTGCTATCGAAATGGACAAAGTGGCAGAGCCTTTCATCAAAAGAAAAGCAACAAGACATTTAGAGAAGGGTAGAGTGGTAATTTTCGGAGCAGGTACAGGAAATCCTTATTTTACTACCGATACAGCAGCTACTCTGAGAGCTATTGAAATTGGTGCAGATGTTATTTTAAAAGGAACCCGTGTAGACGGAATTTACGATTCTGACCCAGAAAAGAATGATGATGCTGTGAAATTCAATTCCCTTACTTTTGATGAAGTTTTCGAAAAAGGATTGAAAGTGATGGATATGACTGCCTTCACCTTGAGCCATGAAAACAATTTGCCAATCATCGTTTTCGATATGAACAAAGAAGGAAATTTACTGAAAATTGTAGAAGGCGAAAACATCGGTACGTTGGTGAATAGCAATAAATAAGAATTAAATTCCCGGTTTTTCTAATTGGGATCAGTACAATATTAATTAAAAGTTTATTCACCATCTTTAAGATAGAAGTGAATAATATTTTCAACCCCAGAAACTAAACATTTATGGAAGAATTAGAAATTATTGTGGACGTGGTGAAGCAGGAAATGGATGCTGCGATCAAGCATTTGGATCATGCTTTTCAGAAAATTAGAGCCGGACGTGCTTCAACGGCCATGGTTCAGGATGTAATGGTAGAATATTACGGAGCGCCTACACCTCTTAATCAGGTTGCAAACGTGATGGTTCCTGATGCGATGACGATTTCTATCCAACCTTGGGATAGAACCGCAATTGGTGCCATCGAAAAAGCGATTATCAATTCAAACCTTGGTTTCGCACCGATGAATAATGGTGAAAATATCATTCTTAATGTTCCGCCTTTAACAGAAGAAAGAAGACGAGAACTTGCAAAAACTGCAAAAAGTGAAGCGGAAGCAACGAAAGTGACCGTGCGAAATGCCCGACAAGACGGTATGAAAGATCTGAAAAAACTAGATGGTGTTTCAGAAGATTTGATCAAAGGGAATGAGGCTAGAATTCAGGAACTTACCGATCAGTACGTGAAAATGTGCGATGAACATTTGAAAGTGAAAGAAGCAGAAATTATGAAAGTATAACTTTCAAGTATATTTACTACAAAAAGCCCTGGATTTCAGGGCTTTCTGTTTTATTATCCATTAGTTTTCTCCGCAAAAGCAAAAATACTTCCGAGTTTTATTTTGGCATAGCCGTACGATTTTATTTTAGAAGAATTAATCATTGCTTGAGCTAAAATATCGGTTGGCAAAGGCTTCTGCTGAGTCAGAATTCCAAATTTATTAGCGAACTTGATGATTTTTCCGCCCAAAACTTCACCTGTTCTTTCGGTATCTTTCCGATCGAGCATTCCGGGTTGAAAAATTGTTATTTTGTTGAAATGGAGCGCTTTTATACTTTCTTCCAGTTCGCCTTTCATCCGCGAATAGAATATTTTCGATTTCGGGCTGGCTCCGTAAGAAGAAACTAAAATAAAATCCTCCACATTGTTTTCTTTTGCCACTTTTGCAAAATTGTATTGATAATCGTAATCCACTTTTCGTTGAGCTTCCTTGCTTCCGGCTGCTTTCAAAGTAGTTCCTAAACAAGAAAAAGCAACATCACCTTTTACCAAGTCTTTCCATTCTTCGGGTTTATCAAAATCTACAACATGGGTTTTCAGTTTCGGATGCTGTATATTCATCGGTTTCCGAACGAAGATATTTACTTCATCATAATCTTTGTCATTCAATAATTTATAAACCAAATCTTTTCCCGTTGCGCCGGTCGCGCCGATTACAAGTGCTTTCATATTTATTGAATTATCGTTGATGAATATTTTTCTTTTATTAAAATTACTAAATTTGTTTGAGATAGTTATTTTAAAAATAGGATTTAATAATTAATTAAAATTATGGATGCCAACGAAATACTCGATTATTGCCTTGCCAAAAAAGGAGTGGAAGAAACTTTTCCCTTTGATAAAGTAACTTTGGTGTTGAAAGTTGGCGGAAAAATGTTTCTTTTGATGGACTTAGAAAAGCAGCCATTAAGTATTGCGGTAAAAACAGATCTGGAATGGAGCGAAGAGCTTCGGGAAAAACATCCGCAGATTTGCGGAGCTTATCATATGAACAAAACCCACTGGAATTCGGTGTTGTGTGAAGGATTGAAACGTGAACTTATTAAAAAAATGATTGATCACTCATACGATTTAATCCTGAATTCTTTAACCAAAAAGAAAAGGGAAGAAATTATGAATATTTAAAAATTGAAATTTTCGGTCAGTTTTTGGTCTTCATCCAATCTTTCGATCAGTTTTTCTAAAGATTCAAATTTAATTTCATCGTGGAGGAAGTCTCTGAAGTTCACCGAGATTATTTCATCATAAATATCTCCGTTAAAATCTAAAATATAAACTTCCGTCGAAAGCGAATTTCCGTTTACAGTCGGATTGGTACCGATGCTTAGCATTCCTTTGTGGTGTTTACCTTTCGCGAAAACTTCTACGATATACGCTCCTTTTTTGGGCAAAAGTTTCGCAGGATCAACCGCGATATTTGCTGTAGGATAGCCAATGGTTCTCCCAATTTTTTTTCCGTGAACCACTTTTCCTGATACAGAATAAACGTAGCCCAACATTTCGTTGGCCTCCTTCACATTTCCGTCCACAAGTGCATTTCTGATTTGCGTGGAGCTGATATGTTTTTGATGAAAATCTACTGCTTCTACTTGTTCCACTTCGAAACCATATTCGGAAGACATTTTTTGCAACAAACTGAAATCGCCACTTCTGTTTTTGCCAAAAGTATGATCGTGGCCGATAATGAGATGCTTCACGTTGAGTTTTTCGACCAAAACTTGTTTTATAAATTCTTCACCTGTTAAATTGCGGAATTCTTCATCAAACTCTTTTAAAAATAAATTCTCCACTCCTTTTTTCTCCAGAAGATAAATTTTTTCTTCGATGGTATTTAAGAATTTTAAATCATCATTTGGATTAAAAATAGTTCTCGGATGAGGCCAAAAAGTGAGAATTGCCGACTCTAGATTTTTTCTCCGAGCAATTGTATTCAGTTTTTTGATGATGGATTGATGGCCGATATGTACGCCATCAAAAATACCAATCGATAATGCAAGAGGAGTTTTGGAAGAATATTGCGATAAATTTTCAGTGATTGTCAAGAGAAAAAATTTGTTTTGCAAATATGATAAAAATCTTTTTTTTAAGCAATTGCAGATTTGGGAACTTTCATTATATTTGCACTCAAGAAAAAAATTAGCAATGGCAAACCAAATTAAAGGAAAAATTTCTCAAATTATCGGTCCGGTAATCGACGTAGTTTTCACAGATGCAGCAGAGCTTCCGAAGATTTACGACGCATTGGAAATCACTAAAGTTGATGGTAACAAGGTAATTCTGGAAGTAGAACAACATATTGGCGAAGATTCAGTAAGATGTATCGCAATGGATGCTACTGATGGTCTTCAGAGAGGTCAGGAAGTAGTTTCTCAAGGCAGACAAATTACTATGCCAACAGGAGAAGGCGTTTACGGTAGACTTTTCAATGTAGTAGGTGATGCGATTGATGGTATCCAAGAAGTTTCTAAAGAAATCGGCGGCTTGCCAATCCACAGAGAAGCTCCGAAATTTGATCAACTTTCTACTTCTGCCGAAGTACTTTTTACAGGAATTAAAGTAATCGACCTGGTTGAACCTTATGCAAAAGGAGGTAAAATTGGTTTGTTCGGTGGAGCAGGTGTTGGTAAAACGGTATTGATCCAGGAATTGATTAATAATATTGCAAAAGGACACGGTGGTCTTTCGGTGTTTGCCGGTGTAGGTGAAAGAACCAGAGAAGGGAACGATCTTTTAAGAGAAATGCTAGAATCTGGCATTATTAAATACGGTGATGAATTCATGCATTCTATGGAAAATGGAGGTTGGGATTTATCCAAAGTAAATATGGAAGAAATGAAAGACTCTAAATGTACTTTCGTTTTCGGACAGATGAATGAGCCACCTGGAGCGAGAGCAAGAGTTGCACTTTCTGGTTTAACAATTGCCGAATATTTCCGTGATGGTGATGGACAAGGACAAGGTAGAGACGTTTTGTTCTTCGTTGATAACATTTTCCGTTTTACTCAAGCGGGTTCTGAGGTATCTGCACTTCTTGGGCGTATGCCTTCTGCGGTAGGTTACCAACCAACTTTGGCATCTGAAATGGGTGCGATGCAAGAAAGAATTACTTCAACTAAAAACGGTTCCATTACTTCTGTACAAGCGATTTATGTACCTGCGGATGACCTTACGGATCCAGCGCCGGCGACAACATTTGCTCACTTGGATGCGACAACCGTATTGGATAGAAAAATTGCTTCATTAGGTATTTACCCTGCGGTTGATCCTTTGGCTTCAACTTCTAGAATCCTAACTCCTGAAATTTTAGGTGATGAGCATTACGATTGTGCACAAAGAGTAAAAGAAATTCTTCAGAAATACAAAGCTCTTCAAGATATTATCGCAATTTTGGGTATGGAAGAACTTTCAGAAGATGATAAACTTTCTGTTTACCGCGCAAGAAAAGTTCAGCGTTTCCTTTCTCAGCCTTTCCACGTTGCAGAACAGTTTACAGGTTTAAAAGGTGCTTTAGTTGATATCAAAGATACCATCAAAGGATTCAACATGATCATCGATGGTGAATTGGATCACTTGCCAGAAGCTGCTTTCAACTTGAAAGGAACCATCGAAGAAGCGATTGAAGCTGGTGATAAAATGTTAGCGGAAAACGCATAAACTGCTTATGGCTTATTGCCAATAGCGATTAGCCAAAAGCCAAAAGCAATTTATAATGAATATAAAGATACTAACCCCGGAATTTGTAGTTTTTGAAGGTGAAGTGAAATCGGTTTTGCTTCCCGGAAAAAATGGCGATTTCCATATCATGAAAGATCACGCCGCGATTGTAGCATCATTAACTTCTGGTAAAGTAAGAGTTTTTGCTAATGAGATTGATGAGAAGTTCGCAAAAAATTTCACTAAAGAATTTGACAAAGAAAGCATTTTTTCTTTCCCAGTGAAAAGCGGTGTTATTGAATTCAATAATAATAAAGGAATTATTCTAGCTGAATAAAATTCTTTAAATCATAAAAAAATCCCATCTTTTAATTAAGGTGGGATTTTTTTTTATAAAAGCAGTATGATTCCGTTTTCCCGAAGTTGCATCACTGGTTTTGAGAACCAAAACAATTCAAAATCATCCATCGTTTCCTCATAATCATCTTTTAGTTGTTGTAAAGTGATTAATTTGGAATGCTGAATTGGGTTTGATTTAATAGTTTTCATCAGCCAAGTTGCTTTTTCCTCTTGCAAAAGGATGGAAAGTACATTGGTTTTCAAATGAAAGGTTAGTTTTGTATTTTGATAAGAAATATTTTTTTTCGTTTTAATGATACTTTCTTCGATGAAATCATTTATCGGGAAAACTACTTTAGAATTGCCATTAAATCTGAAATTTTCATCATCCAAAAGACAATCATGAATATAATTGGGATCTACCGTAGTTTTTGGAATTTTAAAATCAAACCAATCCTGCAAAGGAATTTCAAAATTGATTCCGTGCAAATAATTAAACAGCGATTTTTTCAGTCCATAACTGAATTTAGAATGATCGATATTCGTCTCATCGGTAAACTCAATATCATTATTGGCAAATGTAATCTCTTTTTGCACGGGCGTAACTCCAAACTCCTCGGGCTTGATGCCGATCGGCGAATGGGCCGTTAATGCAAATTGATGCCAAAAACCACTTTGCAGAATTCCCATTTCAAACATTTGTCTTACCATTTCCAATGAATCAATGGTTTTTTGCTCGGTTTGGGTAGGATAGCCGTACATTAAATACGCATGAACCATAATTCCCGCTTCCGTAAAATTCCTCGTTACTTGTGCTACTTGTGCTACAGAAACTCCTTTTTTGATGAGTTTTAGCAACCGATCAGAAGCAACTTCCAAACCTCCGGAAACTGCTACACAACCAGAAAGTTTCAGTAAGTAGCATAAGTCTGCAGTAAAGCTTTTCTCAAATCTGATGTTGGTCCACCATGTTATCACCAAATTTCTTCGCAATATTTCCAAAGCAACTTCTCGCATCAATGCTGGAGGAGCAGCTTCATCAACAAAATGAAATCCTGTTTCGCCCGTGGTTGCGATTAATTCTTCGATTCTATCAACCAGAATTTTGGCCGAAATTGGTTCGTAAAGTCTGATGTAATCTAAAGATATATCGCAAAATGTACATTTTCCC
Source organism: Chryseobacterium senegalense (assembly GCA_001403755.1). Lineage (GTDB taxonomy): Bacteria > Bacteroidota > Bacteroidia > Flavobacteriales > Weeksellaceae > Kaistella > Kaistella senegalense. The sequence goes on from CYUH01000015.1 coordinate 963,186, forward strand.
CAATAACAACCGTGCGCCATGGTGAGTTTGTTCCATCTGCCATCGCTCCACAAGCTGTGCATTGGATTAGCGATTTCGATTACGGAAATATATTGATGGAGTGGTAGATCGGTATAATCAGGAGTTCCAATTTCTGACTGGCGATAATCTTTTTTGGAGGAATTATTTTTATAAACAACTTGATTATTTTCTAATAAAAAGGTTCTTTTAAATTCTGGATTTTCGGTCTTTAAGCTTTCAAAAAGTAATTCTACTGGCAACTCTCCATCATCCAAAGTAATAAAATCAAAAAACTGAAAAACCCGCGGATCATTAACTTCTCTTAATTCCGTATTCGGAAAACCGCCGCCCATCGCGACTTTTGTGTTTTTATAATTATTTTTAATGAATTGTGCACTTCGGAAAGCCGAATACAAATTACCCGGAAAAGGCACTGAAAAACAAACCAATTTGGGTTGAATGATGTCCAATTTTTCCTTCAGAATTTCTAAAGTAATTTGATCAATAAAAGTGGGCGATGCTGTAAGTTCGGCATAAATTTCATCGAAAGAATTTGCGCTTCTTCCCAATCTTTCTGCATAGCGACTAAATCCAAAATTTCCATCTATGTTTTCCACAATAAAATCGGACAAATCCTCTAAATAAAGTGTTGCGAGATGTTTGGCTTTATCTTGTAAACCCATGTTTCCAAATGCATAATCCAAGTCATCGAGTTGTTGAAAACGAGAAGCTTCCGGCAGAAAATTGTGGCTGCAAATCTGTCTTGCCAAAGTAGGATTATTACCTTGTAGAAATAGAATTACTTGATCAATTGTTTTGATATATTGATCTTTTAACGCAAAAATTCTTTGGGAATTGGGTGAGAAATTTCCGCGGAATTCTTGATTAAAAACATGCTCTAAACCATCTGCAGAAAAAAGTTTCAAAATAACATCAATGCCCAAATCCATTTGAAAATTGGAGATTTTTTTCGTGTTGAGAAAACCCTTCAAGTAAGCCGTCGCAGGATAAGGCGTGTTGAGTTGTGTAAAAGGTGGGGTGATGAGGAGCAAGTCTTTCACAAGAATATTTTTGCAAATTTATTTTAAATCTTTCAGATAAAAGGATTTGTTTGAGTCGAAAAAACCGATTGAAATCATCAACCGGTTTTTAAATTTTGGTTTTATAAGTCGAAATCTCCAGCCGCTTCAGGTTGGTAGATGATTTCATCGATGACAATTTTCGTCATACCGGAAGGAACAATCCAATCGATTTCGTCTTTCACGCGATAACCGATTAGTGCTGATGCAACCGGTGAAAAAATAGATATTTTTTTTGCTTTAATATCGGCTTTGTCGGGGTAAACGATTTTGAATTCGGTGGTCGTTTTGTTGTTTTGAAAGTGAATTTTTACCACAGAGTTCATGGTCACCACATCCGCTGGAATTTCTTCGGATTCTACAATTTTAGCAGAATGAAGTTCATTCAAAAGTTTTTCAGCTTCTTCTTTCTTGATGCTGTTGTTCTGTTTTGCATCGCTGATGGATTTATGAATTCGGGTAAAATCTTGTTTGGTAATCAAAATTTGTTTCATGATATTGTATTTTTTGTTGGGCTATAAAAAAACCGCTTGAATTTTTCAAGCGGTTTATAATTTTATAAATTTCTTTGAAAAATTCTATGATGCTTTAAAGGATAAACCTTTTTCTTCCAAAAGTTTTTGCTCTTGTTCTTTGTAGAATCCAGAGGTTAATTTATCGTGAATTGCATCAAATGCTTCTAATGTTTCGTTGATTTCAGCGTCGGTGTGAGATGCTGTTGGAATTAATCGCAAAAGGATCATACCTTTTGGAATAACCGGGTAAATTACCACAGAAGTGAAGATTCCGTAGTTTTCTCTTAAATCTTTTACGAGAAGAGTAGCTTCAACCGTGGAACCTTGCATCATTACAGGAGTTACACAAGTATTGGTATTTCCTAAATTGAAACCTCTTTCTTTAAGACCATTTTGTAATTTATTTACATTTTCCCAAAGTTTTGCTTTGATTTCTGGTCGCGAACGAAGTAAATCCAATCTTTTCAAACCTCCAATTACCATTGGCATTGTTAAGGATTTAGCGAAAACCTGTGAACGAAGGTTGTACTTTAAGATTCTAATGATGTCTTTGTCTCCAGCGATAAATGCACCGAAACCGGCCATAGATTTCGCAAAAGTGGAAAAATAAACATCGATTTGATCCTGGCAACCTTGCTCTTCACCAGCACCTGCGCCAGTAGCACCTAAAGTTCCAAAACCGTGAGCATCATCCACTAAAAGTCTGAAGTTGAATTTAGATTTCAGCTCACAGATTTCCTTCAGTTTTCCTTGCATTCCGCGCATTCCGAAAACGCCTTCAGTAATAACTAAAATTCCGCCGCCTTGTTCTTCTGCTATTTTAGTCGCACGAGCGAGGTTTTTCTCTAAACTTGCGATATCATTATGTTTAAAGGTAAAACTTTTACCCATGTGAAGACGAACACCATCTACGATGCAAGCGTGTGAATCGGCATCATATACGATAACATCATGTCTGGAAAGCAATGCATCGATGGTAGAAACCATTCCTTGGTAGCCAAAATTCAAAAGATAAGCTGATTCTTTACCTACAAATTCTGCGAGCTCTCTTTCCAATTGCTGGTGTTGTTCGGTTTCGCCAGACATTGCTCTAGCTCCCATCGGATAAAACATTCCGTATTCGGCAGCAGCCTTGGCATCAGCTTCTAATACTTCTGGGTGGTTACAAAGACCTAAATAATCATTGGCACTCCAGAAAACAACGTCTCTTCCCTGAAATTTCATTCTCGGCCCGATTGGACCTTCTAATTTTGGAAAAACAAAATATCCTTCTGCATAATCTGCAAACTGACCGAGTGGTCCAGGGTTTTGTCGTAACCGATCAAAAATATCTGTCATTATGTATTTATTTTAGAGTAAAAATTAAGTATTGGCAAAGTTAACAAAATTTGATATAAAAAACCTTTTTGTGCGATACAAAAAGGTTTTTCTAATGCTTTTATTAATGAATTATTTGATGATTTCTGTTTTGAAAACTTCATCGTAATTATGAACACAATTATTAATAAATCCTTGTTCTTCCATCCATTTATCACTATAAACTTTGGTGATGTATCTGGAACCGTGATCCGGGAAAATTGCAACCACCACATCTTTTTCGGAAAATTCATGGGAGTTGGCATATTGTAAAAGCCCTTGCGTAACTGCACCGGTAGTATAACCACCCATAATAGCTTCTTTTAAAGCGATTTCTCGGGTTCTGTATGCCGACATTTCATCATTTACTCGTACAAATTCATCTATTTTATCAAAAAGTAAAGCTGCCGGGATTAAATTTTTTCCCATGCCTTCGATTTGGTAAGGATGAATTTCATCTTTATTAATTTTTCCTGTTTCGTGAAATCCTTTCAAGATTGATCCCGATGCGTCTACACCGATTACCTTGATGTTAGGATTTTTTTCTTTCAGAAATTTAGCAGATCCAGATAGAGTTCCTCCGGTTCCGGTACAAGCAATAAGGTGAGTGATTTTTCCTTCTGTTTGCTCCCAAATTTCCGGACCCGTTGTTTGGTAATGCGCATCAATATTTAATTCATTAAAATATTGATTGATGTAAATAGAATTTGGAGTTTCTGCAGCAATTCTTTTGGCAACTTCATAGTAAGATCTAGGATCGTCTGCCGGAACATTCGCCGGGCAAATATATACTGTTGCTCCTAAAGCTTTTAAATAGGCAATTTTCTCTTTTTTAGTTTTATTGCTTACAGCTAAAATACATTTGTAACCTTTGATGATTGATACCATCGCTATGGAAAATCCGGTATTTCCGGAAGTTGTTTCTACAATAGTAGAGCCAGGTTTCAGCAAGCCTTTTTTTTCAGCAGCTTCAATAATATGGATGGCGATTCTGTCTTTGGTAGAGTGGCCGGGATTATATGATTCTAGTTTGGCATAAACCGTAGCAGGAATTTCTTTGGTAACAGTATTTAGTTTCACTAAAGGTGTTTTACCGATTAATCCCAGAATATTATCGTGAACATTAGTCATTTTTCGTCATTTTTGTCTGTAAATGCGTCTGCAAAAATACAAAAATAAAATAAAAAATAACTAAATTAATAGGATATGATTGTTTGCTAGTGATTTTCAAGATTTTTGGTAAAATTTTTAACGAAAATTTGTTGAATTGAAAAACAATCTTTTATTTAAATTTTGTTAAAATCAATTCTTAATAAATTAAAAACCTTATTTTCGCAAGATTGAATTTTTATATGAAAAATTGGTCTTTTAAACAATGGAATACCCTTACTGGATGGGTGATTTTCGTTATTGCTTTTGTTACTTATCTGTCAACTATTGAGCCTAATTTAAGTTTTTGGGATACCGGAGAATATATTGCTTCAGCTACCAAATTAGAAGTTACCCATGCTCCAGGTGCAGCGTTGTTCCAGCTAATAGGTGCGGTTGCGGCGATGTTTGCCTTCGGAAATGGTGAAAATTATTCCGTGGTAATCAATGCGATGTCTGCGCTATTCAGTGCTTTAACGATTCTTTTTCTCTTCTGGACGATTACGCATCTGGTGCGAAGGCTTCTTAATAAAGATTTTGATCAAATCACTATCCGTCAGGAGATTTCAATTCTTTTTGCCGGAGCTGTTGGAGCTTTGTGTTTCACTTTTTCGGATACTTTTTGGTTTTCGGCGGTGGAAGGTGAAGTTTATTCCATGGCTTCGTTGTTTATTGCACTTTTGGTTTGGTTGATTACCAAGTGGGAAAACGAATATCATGATGCCGATAATGAAAGGTGGATTATCTTAATATTCCTTGTAACAGGCCTTTCCGTAGGTGTTCACATGATGGGAATGCTTGCGATACCGGCCGTTTGCTTGATTTATTATGCTAGAAATTACAAATTTACTTGGAAAAGCTTTATTTGGGCAAATGTTTTTACCTTAATCATATTAGCTATTGTTTTCAAAGGAATTTTCCCTCTGATAATGACATTTTTTGGCAAGATGGAGATTTTCGCGGTAAATGGTATCGGTTTACCTTTCCATACAGGAACGATTATCGCCTTTATTATCCTAATTTTCATGTGTTATTTTGCTTTAAAATATGCTAAGAAATCCGGTAAAAAAATCTATCAGACCATTGCGCTTTCAGTCATTTTTATGATTATTGGTTTTTCCTGTTGGATGGTAATTCCGATTCGTGCAAACGCTAATCCACCGATGAATCTTAACAATCCGGACAACGCAATCGGAATGCTGGATTACTACAACCGTGAGCAGTACGGTGACTGGCCAACTTCCTACGGACAAAATTATACCGCATATCTTGATGCAAACGGAATTCAGAAAAATGAAGACGGAAGTTATAAAACCAATAAAACAGGTGATGTTTATGAAAAAGATACACAAACAGGAACTTATCGGAAGGTAGGTGAGCGTTTCAATTACGTTTACAGCGAGGATCATGTTAGCTTCATGCCGAGAATGTTTAATGAAGACAAGGCGGTGATGGCAAACTACATTTCGATGTATGGTGCACCCAATTTTTCATTTAATTATGCTAATGATGAGATCGCAGAAAGCCCTGAAGCGCAAAAGATTTTTCAAGATCTAAGAAAGAAATATGAAGAAGGAAGTATTACGGTAGATGATTATCTTTCCGTAAAACCTTATAATTTAATCAATGTTCAAAGACCTTCTTTAGGCCAAAATTTAGATTATTTCTTCACTTTCCAAAACGGATATTATTTTGTAAGATACTTGATGTGGAATTTCGTAGGAAGACAAAATGACCTCGAAGGACATATGGAAAACAACCGGGGTAACTGGATTTCCGGGATTCCTTTCATCGATAATGCATTGTGGGGCGACCAAAGTAAAATGCCTGCAAAATTTAAAAACGAAAGTACGGTTGCATTTTTCTTTTTACCTTTAATTCTTGGGTTGCTAGGATTCTTTTTCCAGTTTAACAGAGATTTCGGAAGATTTTATGCGATTTTGTCATTATTTATTTTAACCAGCGTGGGAATTATTTTTTATACTGGGGTAAAACCTTTCGAAGTTCGTGAAAGAGATTATGCGATGGTAGGTTCATTTTATGCTTTTGCGATTTGGATCGGATTAGGAGCAGCCGCGATTTTGTGGTTTATTCAGGAAAAAGTAAAATCGAATGTTGCGAATGTCGTTGCAGGAATTGTATTGTTAGGAATTCCTTTCATGATGGGCTTTCAGAATTATAATGTACACGACAGAAGCGGAAGAAGCACAGCGTACGATTATGCATACTCAACGCTGAAATCTCTACCGAAAAACGATATTCTTTTTGTTTATGGTGATAACGATACGTACCCAATTTGGGGGTTGCAGGAAACTTCCGGCTTTCGAGATGACGTGAAAGTGGTAAATTTCACGTTACTTTCTACACCGTGGAATATCGACCAAGTGAAAAGAAGAACCTATAATTCTATGCCTGTTCCTTCTTCTTTAATGCATCAAGATTATCGCGACGGAACCAATGATCAGGTTTACCTGATGAGTCCGGACGATTGGAAAAACGTCTTTGCCAACCTGAAAGATCAGGGCGCTCCGGAAACTACTTTTGCCGGCTTCCGAAAGTTTCTTGTCCAAGATTCAATGACTTTAAAAGAAGCCATGAATTTCATCAAGACAAAATCTGATGATAAAGATCAAATCCTAAAAATGCTTTTTGGGGAGGCAAAATATGAAAAGTTTAATTTCTTGCCAGTTTCTAAATTTGTTTTACCGGTAAACAAAGCCAACGCAGTGAAATCCGGAATTATGAAAGCAAGCGATGCCACACAAGCGGTGGATCACATCACCATCGATTATAAGAGCAACAGCATGTTTAAAAACAACCTGATGATGCTCGATATTTTAGCCAATTTCGATTGGAAAAGACCTATCAATTTCTCCACTGGCGGAATTTATGATCCGGAAAATATCTTTTATCTCAGCAATTATTTACAGTATGATGGTTTCAGCTATCGTTTGGTTCCGATCTATACCGAGGAGCGGGAAGATGGGGAACTCGGTAGAGTAGATGGAAATTCATTATATGATATTGTTAAAAATTACAAGTGGGGAAATTTCAAGGATTTAAGTGTTCATTTTGATGAAACCTGTACCCAGAATATTGTAAGTTACAGAAGTTCGGCGAGTCGTGCAGCAGAAGCGCTTGCACTTTCCGGACAAAAAGCGAAAGCAATAGAAGTTTTAGATTTGGCTTCCAGAGAAATTCCGGTTGCTAAATATGATGATCCTCGATCGCTGAGTTCAATAGTTTACGGCTACGTTGTATCGGGGCAGGAGCAAAAAGGTCTGCAATTGGCAGAAGAGCTCAAGAAAGGAATATTCACCGAATACGATTATTACAGCAGTCTATCACCAGATGAGCAACGATTCGTAGCAAAACAAATGCGTACCAAACCTATGGAGTATTCTTTGGTAATTGCTGCCGTTTCCGATGCTTACGACAGAATTGGACAAAAAGATAAAGGATACAATTATTTAGTGAAATCCATCGAACCCATTGATCAGCGCTTTAATGCTTTTACCAAAAATTTGCAGGCGTTGGGTAAAGAAAAAGCTTTTAAAGAGGCAGAAAAAGTGCAGAAAATTACGCCTTTCTACACTTATCTTTTCGATGTGATTAACCCTTATGATTCTACCTATTCCAAGGAAAAAGAAGAACAGATCACCAATGCAATCATGAAAGCAACCCAATAAGGTGAAATACTGTGCATTTCTTCGCGGCGTGAATGTCAACGGAACTTCTATGAAAATGGCAGAAGTTTGCCAAGTTTTTTCCGATGCCGGAATGCGTGAAGTTTCATCGGTTTTAGCGAGTGGAAATATTATTTTTTCCTCTGAAAAATCGGTTGCTGACTTAAAAATTATTTTGGAGAAAGCGATGTCCGTTTATTTCAATTATGATGCTTTTCTTTTCCTTAAATCCGAAAAAGAAGTGGAAGCAATTTTTGAAAACAATCCTTTCAAAATAGCTAATGATTTGCATATTTACGCTTTTGTCGGAACTGAAAATATTGCAACTACACTTTTGGAAGAATTTAATAAATCAGAAAAAGCAGAACACGAAAACGCGACCATCATAGAAAATATATTTTATTGGCAGGTTCCCAAAGGAAATACATTGGATTCTTCATTCGGAAAAGTATTAGGAAAAAAAGCATTGAAGGCAAAAATGACCTCCAGAAATATCAATACGTTGGAAAAAATCGTGAAGAAGTTTGGAAAATAATTTTAAATAATAATTTTCTGTAAGTTGTTTGGTGAGAATTAAAAAAGTGTAAATTAAATTTCAACATAAAGTAAATTTCTAAAATGAATAAAATCACTTTGCTTCTCTTTGCGACCGCTAGTTTGCATTTTGCTGCTCAATCGCCGTCAATGGACAATCTTGAACTCACCCATTCGAATATCGCTTTAGTTGGGTCTGCCAAAAAACCCAGTAAGGATATTGAAGGGAGTATTTTTGTATATCCTGATTTTACAATGGGACGTGCAAAAGGTTCATCGATACTTCACAAAATAAGATATAACGCTTTCGATGATGAACTGCAAATAATTAAAGACGGTAATAATTATACCTTAAAAAAAACATATAATTTTCCGATAGAATTTGTGGATACCAATGAAATAATTAATTATTCAACCTATTATTTGAATAATATAAAGTATGACGGTTATCTCTTCGAAGTTGCCAATAATGGTCATTTGGTATTTTATAGAAAAACTAAAATTGTTTTTATTCCTGAAAAATTAGGTAAAACTTCTTTTGACGCAAGCACACCACCTCAATATAAAAAAATACGCGATGTATATTTCTTTCAGAAAGATAATGGGAAAATCGACGCTCTTCCTGAATTAAAAAAAGAATTGGTCACGCTTTTTCCTGAAAAAGAACAATTGATCAATCAAAATTTTAAAGGAAGAAAAATTGATCTTTCTAATATTTCAGAATTAAAAAAATTGCTGATTGTCTTAATGACATAAGTCGTAGAATTTAAAATTTAAAGTAAATACAATCTAGTTAAACGGGTCAAACCCGTTTTTTTTTATGGAATATGATTGTAGGTTTCATCCAAAGCTCCAAAATTACTTCAGCAAAAAAACCGTATTTTTGAAATCTTAATTTAAGATTTTACTTAAAACCGAAAAACAATGATTCAATACTTAGAAAACATCCATCACAAAAATTCCAAAAACTTCTTTCTGATCGCTGGTCCGTGCATTATTGAAGGTGAGGATATGGCGCTGAGAATCGCCGAAAAAGTGGTAGAACTTACCAATAAATTCGAAATTCCGTACATCTTCAAAGGCAGTTTTAAGAAAGCCAACCGAAGCCGTGTTGATTCATTCACGACCATCGGAGAGGAAAAATCTTTGGAAATTCTAAAAAAAGTAGGGGAAACCTTCAATATTCCCACTACGACTGATATTCATGAAAACGAACACGCTGCTTTGGCCGCAAATTATGTAGATGTACTGCAGATTCCTGCGTTTCTGGTTAGGCAAACCGACTTATTGGTCGCTGCTGCAAAAACCGGAAAATGCATTACCTTGAAGAAAGGTCAGTTTCTTTCTCCGGAATCCATGAAATTTGCGGTGGAAAAAGTGGTAGATTCTGGCAACAGCAAAACTGCGATTATCGAACGTGGGAATACCTTTGGTTATACCGATTTAGTGGTGGATTTCCGCGGAATTCCAACAATGCAAAATTATGCGCCGGTGATTTTAGATGTAACGCATTCTTTGCAACAACCGAATCAAAATTCCGGCGTTACAGGTGGTCGTCCGGAATTAATTGAGACTATTGCTAAAGCTGGAATTGCTGTTGGAGCAGACGGACTTTTCCTGGAAACACATCCAACTCCGGCTACCGCACTTTCGGATGGTGCAAATATGTTGCAACTTGACAAATTGGAGGATTTGCTTCAGAAATTAACCAGAGTGAGAGAAGCGATTTTGTAATTTTTTGTTATCTTTAAAATCTAAATCATCCGCATTGAAAAAACTCCGTTTACTCCTTGTATTTTTGCCGGCTTTTGCTTTTTCGCAGATCAATCTTAAAGTTCTTGACGAGAATGGAACTCCTGTTTCGCAAGCTAATGTTTCTTATAATAACCAAAATTTCACAACCGATGGAAACGGTTTTGTGAAGATTCCGATTGCCAGTTCAGAGGAAACGCTTTCGGTACAAAAAGAAACTTTCAGAGGTTTTAGTAAAAATATTAAAACCAATCCAAAAGTACAGCATATCAATGTTTTAATTGTAAAATCTGAGAGAGAATCGCAAATTCAGGAAGTGGTTTTTCAGAAAAAAGGGAAACCAAAGATTACAGATTTAACCTCTGTTGAAATTTCCGCGAAAGAAGCACAGCAGGTTTCTTCACTTTCCGGTGGCGTGGAAGGATTGTTGAAGACTTTGCCTTCCGTGAATTCTAATACCGAACTTTCTTCGCAATACATGGTGCGAGGCGGAAATTACGATGAAAACCTTATTTACATCAATGATATTGAAATTTATCGTCCATTTTTGATTAGAAATTCTTTGCAAGAAGGGATGAGCATCATCAATCCCGATATGGTTCAGGCGATTAATTTTTCCGCCGGCGGTTTTGAAGCGAAATATGGAGACAAAATGTCTTCGGCATTAAATATTTATTATCGACAACCTACTAAATTTGAAGTTGCTGGGGAGGCGAGTTTAATTGGTGGAAGACTATCAACAGGTTTTGCCTCAAAGGATCAAAAGTTCTCAGCTTTGTTTTCCGGAAGATACAGAAATACCAATTTGGTCCTTAATACTTTGAATGAAGATACCGATTTCAATCCACAATACATGGATTTTCAGTCGAATATCAATTATAAATTTAATGACAAATGGAATATTTCTTTCATTGGATATTACAGTAAGAATGATTATGAAATGGTTCCCAAGGTAAAAGAAGTCGATTTCGGAAGTTTGCAAACGCCTTTGAAACTTACCGTTTTCTACAATGGAAAGGAAGATGATGCCTACAAAAACATGATGGGAACTGCATCAATCAACTTTAAACCCAACAATAAATGGTCTTTTACCTTAGATAATTTCGCGTACCAAAACCGTGAAAGAGAATATTATTCGATAGCTGCGGCGTATCGCTTACAAACTTTCGATCCGATTACCGGCGAGCCTGTAACTTCGTATGATGTAGGCGGACAAATCGATCATGCGAGAAACGATTTATTGGTAAAAACCTACGGAACACAACTTAAATCCCGTTTTTCTCCTGATGTAAATACCGATTTTGAAGTTGGAGTGAAATTCGAAAAGGAAAATTTAAAAGACCTTACTAATGAATGGCAACTTGTGGATTCATTGGGATATAGCACCCCGATTGATTATACGACGCCGGGAACTTTGAATGCTGATGATTTGCGTTTGAAGTTCAATATTTCTGGTTCCAATCATATTCAGCCGACCAGACTTTCTGGGTATGCACAGTTTTCTAAAAAATTCTATTGGGGAACCAACAGAGTTTTTGTAAATGCCGGTGTGAGGGCTTCTCATTGGGATTTCAACGACGAAACCATTATTTCACCGAGAGCACAATTCGCAATAAAACCAGATTGGGATATGGATATGCTTTTCAAAATTGCAGGTGGAATTTATTATCAATCACCTTTCTATAAAGAGATTAAAGATTTGGATGGAAATTTCAATTCGGAAATTAAATCCCAACGTTCGATGCAGGTTATTCTGTCCAATGATTTTGAATTTCGAATGGTTGATAGACCTTTCAAACTTACTACGGAAGCGTATTACAAGAAAATGGATAACTTAATCCCATACTATTTGGACAATGTGAGAATTCGTTATTCCGGTAAAAATAATGCTGAAGGTTATGCCTATGGAGTGGATGCGAGGTTATTCGGAGAGTTTGTTCCCGGCGTGGATTCATGGATTTCCGCGAGCTATGCAAGAGTATACGAAAATATCGATGGAAAAGGATATATTCCAAGGCCGACGGACCCGCGTTTCCGATTCTCAATGTTTTACCAGGATTATATGCCCAAGTTCCCTTCCATGCGTGTAAATCTTACCTTGACGTATGCCAACGGATTACCTTCCGGAACACCAGTTTCTCTCGATGAAAATGGTAAACCCGATTTTGAAGCGCCTTACCAATACCAAAGAACTTTGCCTTCGTATAAAAGAGTCGATATTGGTTTGTCTAAAGTTTTTATCGATCAAAAAGATAATAAAGTAAACGGCGGTTTTTGGGGGAATTTCAAGGAATTGACTTTAGGCGTGCAGATCTTCAATGCATTTAATATCAGTAATACGGTAGCAAATCAGTGGATTAATGATGTTTCTACTAAGTACAATTATCCGGTTCCGGTTCGATTGACAGGTAGATTCTTCAATGTGAAACTCGATTTTAAACTTTAAACATAAAAAATCCCGAAATTAAAAACTTCGGGATATTTCATTTATTCTGTTTCCGTATTGAGATTTACCGTGTCGTACAGATCTTTCCTTCGGTCCGACATTGTCCGAACTGCGCCGTAGTGATGCAGTTCTTTCAATAAATTTAAATCTACATCAACGATGAGAGTAGTTTCGGTATTCGGCGTCGCTTCTCCTTTGATGGCATTCGAAGGAAAAGCAAAATCTGAAGGGGTAAAAACTGCGGCCTGCCCAAATTGAATGTCCATATTATTCACGCCCGGCAAATTTCCTACACAGCCGGCAATGGCGACATAACACTCGTTTTCGATGGCTCTTGCCGCAGCACAGTGGCGAACTCTTGTATAAGCATTCTGCGTGTCGGTAAGATAAGGAACAAATAGAATTTTCATTCCCTGATCCGCCAAAATTCTTGGTAATTCCGGGAATTCAACGTCGTAACAAATCACCAAACCAACTTTTCCGCAATCGGTATCAATTACCTTTATTTCGTTTCCACCTTTCATTCCGTAATATTTCTTTTCGTTCGGTGTGATGTGGATTTTTCTATGTTCATCGATTTTACCGTCGCGGTGCAGCAAATAGCTGATGTTATACAGCTCTCCATTATCTACGATAGGCATGCTTCCGGCGATGATATTGATGTTGTAGCCGATTGCAAATTCAGAAAGTTTCAGTTTGATTTCTTCGGTAAGTTCAGCTAATTTAAACATACTTTCTCTTTCCGAAAGATGGTTAAAAGGTGCGAGCAAAGGAGTGTTGAAAAGTTCCGGGAACAAAATAAAATCCGATTTATAATCTGCCATTACATTCACGAAAAATTCCACTTGCTCATAAAACGCGTCGATGGTTTTGAAATGCCGCATTTGCCATTGTACTAATCCAAGTCGGATTACCGAATCCTGCATGGTATTTGGTTTTTTGCTGTAATAAATGTTGTTCCATTGCAGCAAAACCGCATTTTCTTCGGAATGTACATCTTCCGGAAGATAATTTTTTAGAATTCTTACCGGCAAAAAATTATTGGCGAGCTGAAAACTCAGAACAGGATCATAAATTTCCTTGTTTCTTACTTTTTGAATGTATGCTCTTGGCGAAAGTTCAGCACTGTAGAGGTGGTAATTCGGAATTCTACCGCCCACCATAATCGATTTTAAATTCAAAGTTTCACACAGTTCTTTTCTCACATCATAAAGCCTGCGCGCCAAACGCAATTTTCGGTACTCAGGATCTACAAAAACTTCTATTCCGTAAAGCACATTTCCCGTTTCGGAATGCGTGTTGAACGTATAGTTTCCTGTAATCTCTTTGTAGGTATGATCGTCTCCGTACAGTTCGTATTGTACAATTAAAGAAAGTGCAACTGCAGCAATTTTTCCATCAACCGTGATGCAGATTTGTCCGTCACGGAAGATTTTTAGCAGTTTTTGGATGCTTTTTTTCGACCAAATACTTTCCGACATCGTGGGATACGCTTTTTGCATCGTATCTCTCAGTTCGTCGTAATCCTCAATGGAGAGTTTTCTGATATCTATTTGCATAAAATTTTTATTTTTTTAAGTTAAATTATTAATCCGGAACAATGATCGGCAGAACTTCCTGTTGCGGAACTCAATACATTTATTTCGTTGTTTAATTTTAAAACTCCCATCAATGCGAAGATTAGAGCTTCTTTGAAATCGATAATTTTTTTTTCTGGAACAATGATTTCGGTTTCAGTTTTGAGTTTTATTTTCTCTAATAAAAAGGAATTATATGTTCCGCCACCGGTAAACAAAACGTTTTTCAATTTCAAATCATTGAAAACAGTCGCAATTTGATCCGCAATATGTTCGGTAAAAGTTGCCAGAATATTTTCAGGAGTTTCATCCAATAATTTAGGGAAAATATTCTCATTCACCCACTCAATTCCTAAAGATTTTGGTGGTGTTTTTTGGTAAAATTCAATGGAATTTAAAGATGCTAAAATCTCCTGATTGATAATTCCGCTTTTGGCGAGATTTCCATCTATATCATATTTTTGATGTAGAAGTTGTGCAAATTTATTCAAAACAATATTCACCGGACAAATATCAAAGGCGATTCTTTTTCCGCCCTTTTTAAAAGAAATATTCGAAAAACCACCGAGATTTAAGCACGCGTGAAAATCTGAAAAAAGCAATTCATCGCCAATCGGAACCAGTGGCGCTCCGTTTCCGCCCATCAAAACATCTTGAGTTCTGAAATCATATACGACCGGAATTTTATTTAAAAGTTTTATCGCTCGTCCGTCACCGATCTGAAGGGTGAATCTTTTTTCAGGTTGATGAAAAACAGTATGACCATGAGATGCGATTAAATCTATGTTTTTTATAGAATTAGTGTTGATGAACTCCTTTACTTTTTCACCCAAATAAAATCCATAGTTTGAATTTAATGCCAAAAGTGCTTCCGCATTTAAATGAATGGCATTTCGAAGCGATTCCTCCCAAAAATCTGAATAGGGAAGGGTTTCTGCATGCTGAAGGTCAAATTTCCAACGGGAACGTTCTTTGGTGAAGGTCGCGCAACAAATATCAAGCCCATCAAGGCTTGTTCCCGACATTAGGCCGATTGCATTGAAGGTCATAAAAAAAGATTTTTCCGAATGTACGAAAATTTATTTTCCTTTTTCTGGGATTTTCTTTGCGTTGATGTTTCCAGAATTGTTGTAGAACGTGTATGCCGAGAAATCGTCTTTGGCACGCATTCCGTTGGCGCCAACAAGCGTGGAACCATCTTTATCCGTCACGAAAACAGTATCGGAGGTATAAATTTCTTTTTTTATTTGATCCCAATATACGGATTGCATCGCGAAAATCTGATTTTCATTGGTGATGATTCTCACATTTCCTTTTGCTTCGTAGAACTTCTTTTTCTCGTTGAATTTAGCGTATTTGGCATCGATTTTTCCAGGAATGGTCGGTTTTTTCTTATCGTAAAAAAGAATGTTGATGCCTTTTTTTGCTACGATATAAGGGGAGTCTATGAACTCGTATTTTTCAATTAAAGGTGCGGTAGCACGAAGCTTTACCATTCCGGAATCGCGTTGTACAATCTTTGCATTATTAATGATTTGCGAAGGGAAATTGGTATTTTTGTTTTTATTGACCTGAGTAAGGTCTTCATCGCATGAAATTAAACCAAAAAATATAGCACAACCTAGGAAGGCGGCTATATTTTTAGATTTTATTTGTCTGTAAAATTTCATTTATTAATCATAAAGACGTTTCACAAACCATTTATCGGCAAAGTTGATTCCGACTTTTAGGTTGATGAAGTTTTGGCGGATCATATTGTTATCCAAAGTGCCTCTTTTCCCAATTTCAACACCCAAATCGATGCCGCTCATTCTGCTTGCACTTCTATTTTCGAAAGGCAAAGTAACGCCTCCGGTTAAGGCAAACTGATTGATATTGGTTCCATTGATTGCTAGATTTGCTTTTTCGTAATAAGCCCCGTAACGGTAGGTAACTCTGGAAAAATAATTTCGGAAGTTGTTGTAATTTGGCAAAAACCAACCACCTGCAGCAATTCTATAAGAATTTTCATTAGCAAAAGGTTGCCCCAGGAATTGAACGGTTTCCCCTTTTTTGAAGTCGAACTGAGTTCCCACAAACCATTTTGTATCGCGACCATATCCGGCTCCCAAAGAGAATTCCATAGGAATTAGGTTTTTGTCCGAACTGAAATCTTCGTCAATGATGCTGACGTTATTTTTGGTAACACCGTCAGTATAATAGTAGGTACTGTTGGTATAATTGGTTTCCATTTTCCCAGTTGTACCGAAGCTATAGGTTGCTCCCAAAGTCAGTTTTTTATCAGTGCCGTATTTTTTCTGATAAGCAGATCCGAGGGTAAAATTAAAGGTTTTAATTTTATTTTTGGTTTCGTAGCCATTGATCAACTCAGCGTTGCTATAGGTAAGTTCGTTGATATCGTAAAGATTTCCAAAGTAGAAGTTGGTTCTAAAACCAAATCCTAATTCCGGAGAAGCTTGATAAGAAAATGCAGCTTGTACAGTACTCAAAGTTCCCTCACCACGAAAAAGATTAGCTTTGATAGTCTCATCGGCTAGTGTTTCTTTGTTAATTACCGAGTATTTTTTGGAGCTGTACGGTTGGTAACCTAAACCAAATTTTATTTTACTAGAAATAGGGAATGCTACAGTAATATTCGAAAGATAAGTGGAATGTTTGGTGACATTCATATTATCATAATTCGATTTGAAAAAGTTGTTTTCATTGGTCATTTCAACTTTTATGTTCGTAAGTTCCATATTTTTATTTGCAGCAGGATTGCTGAAATTAAAATTATTGTTGAAATCCCAGATATATGCAGTAGAAATGCCACCCATCGCACTCACATCAGTTGTGTTGTCGTACTTCACATCCCCGATTCCGAAGGCAGCGTAAGGAGAATTACCAATCGATTGCGCATTGAGGAAAAATCCTAGTGCAATCAGCGGTAATGCAAAAATTCTTTTCATTCTCTATTTTTAAAAATAATGCGCAAATATCCTAAATATAACTGAATTGAGGAAATTTACTTTGGTTAAAGTTTGTTAAGGGCTTTTAGGACGGATTTTTCATTAGAAAGGAATCCATCAATCGAGAAAATTATAAAAATTAATCTAATTCTATTTGAAATAATAAAGAAAAATAACTGAAAATCTTGTCAGAATAGGAGCATGAATAAACTATTTTGCCGATTAAAACGCTAGGAATTGCTTCTAAAAATTATTTATCTTTGAAAAATGAATTGGGAACAAATCGTCGGTCAAGAAAAACTGAAAAACCTCCTTATAGAAAGCATTGAAGACAAGAGAGTAGGTCATGCACAACTCTTCGTAGGCAAAGCAGGTTATGGAACTTTGCCTTTGGCAATGGCATTTTCTAAAGAGATTTTCCGAAGAGAAAACGAACTGTCTTCTTCCAAAGTAGAACACCTCAACCATTTGGATTTGCATATAAGTTTTCCAGTGTTCAAAGAAAAAAACAGTGGACTTACCGATCCGTTCAGACAAAGTTTCCGGGAAATGATCCTGGAACATCCGTATGCCAACGATGAAGATTGGAGCAGGATTTTGGAATCTCAGAACAAGCAACTCTCCATTTTCGCTGATGAAATTGAAGAATTGAATCAAAAATTCTCTCTTAAAAGTTTCGAAGGTGGTAGCAAGGTGCTCATCATTTGGCAAGCCGACAAAATGAATACTGTTGCAGCCAATAAATTCCTGAAATTTCTAGAAGAACCACCGAAAGATACCTACATCATCCTTACTGCGGAGAATATCGATAATATTTTGCCTACCATTCTTTCGCGAACTCAGCTGGTTGAAATCCCGCGAATTAAGGATGAAGCGATGAAATCTTTTATTCAAAAGCAATTTAAAATCAGTGAAGAAAATCTTCGCGAAATCGTCTTTCAGGCGCAGGGAGATTGGAACATTGCGCAAAAGCTCTTGAATACCGAAAACGCAGATAGCGAGTTCGAGCAATTATTTATCAACTGGGTTCGCGAAGCATTTCAGGTGAAAAAGAAACCCGAATTCCTGAAAAATATTGTCTTCTGGGCAAGAAATATCGCGGACTGGAACCGGGAAAAGCAGAAAAATTTCCTGGATTATTGCTCAGAAATGTTTCGATTGGCTTTACTCCAAAATTACGGCAGTGTAGATTTGGTCTATAAAAAAATAGATTCCGGTGGTTTCAAATGGGAAGGATTCTCTAGATATATCCATGGGGCCAATATTGAAGCGATTTTAGAAGAAATTTCAGTCGCTGATTATCATTTAGGAAGAAATGCAAATCCCAAAATCGTGTGGACCGATCTGGGAATTAAACTCTCCCGATATATCCATAAATCTGCTTAATTAAGGCGTTTATTCCATCATCAATTACCCTCGCTTTATTAACGAAAAAAGGGTCATTTCACCTTTTTCTAATTAGATGATTTTTAGTAATTTAGCGAAAACTAACAATGATGAAAAAGAATATTACAATTTATGGAAATCATCAGTTCATTCTGGAACTTATGAGGGATTTCTTGGATGCAAACGGATTTTCTAAATTACATCCTATTTTTTTAGTCTCTTCCAATCAAGAGATTGAGCAAATTGATGTAGCAAAAGTAGATTTTTTAATTCTCAATTTAACTGCAGAAAACATTAGTGAAAAATTCGAATTGATTGACAAATGGTTACTTCTAAATAGTGAAATGAAAATCATTGTACTTTCCAAAAATTCTGATGTAAAAATTATTAAGAGACTTTTTGATAAAGGTATAAAAGCATATTTGGGAAAAAATACCGGCTCCGAAGAGTTCCTGAAATCCATACAATCTGCGAAAAAAGGTTTGGTTTATATAAATGAAGATACGAAAAACGATCTCTTCAATTATATATGTAGCGTTAGCGATCCGGATAGGGAAAAACCTTCAGGAGCTGACGAATTGACTGCTCGAGAAATGGATGTGCTGAATCTTATTTGTGAAGGACTGCGGACCAAAGAGATTGCTGAGAAACTTTTCATCAGTGTTCATACCGTAGAATCTCACAGGCGAAATATTATGCTGAAACTGAATATCAATAATTCTTCACGATTGGTGAAATACGCTATCGATAATAGTTTGGTGAAATAAATTTATTTTATAATATCAAAAAAAAAGCAGAATTGAAAAATTCTGCTTTTCTATTTTAAAGTTATGACTATTCCCAATCTGGCATTTCTCCGTTGCTGAAAAGACTTGATCTCTCAGATTCCGTATCAGAAGAAATAGAAATAACCATGATGTTTTTCACAGAAATTCCGTCATTTGAAGTATTGGTGAAAATAATTTGTGAATTGTTGGGTGATAGTCTTGGATCCAAATCATTGGTTCCATTTTCTTTTTCACTTTCTACAGAAAGGTCTCGAGCAGTGTTGGTGGTAAGATTGTACAAGAAAATATGCGAATCCAATTGTCGGTAATGATCATCTTGATATCCAGAAACATCATGACAATACACTAAATAATTACCATCTACCGAGAAATTGAGGCCTCCTGAAGCGCCGTTTGCGTCTGATAAAACGGTTTTTAGGGTATTTCCGAGCAAATCAATGATGATAATTTTAGAATTGTAACCATGCAGATCATTTGTCTTCAATGCTATTTTACTTCCATCGTAACTCCAGTCACACTCTGAAATCAAGCTTCCGTCGGTAGTCGTGTAAATTAATTCCTGACCACTACCATCTTTATTAATTTTGTATAATTTATTAAAATTCGGATAAATAAATTTTTCGCCATTTGTGCTCCAAGCAAAGTCGAGTTCGGTATTATTAAATCCAGCAACAGGAATTCCGGTAACTTTAAAAACTTCGGTTCCGTCGGGTTTTGCAGTGAAAATGTGCGAATTTCCACCTTCTGTTCTCAGAAAAGCGATCAATCCGGCGTTGTTGTTCTTTCTCGGTCGCCAACTGTTGAATGAATTAGAGGTGAGATTGAAACTCGTTCCCGACTCATCACTCGAAACAATATAGGAATTTCCGTTTTGTTTTCTTACAAAATGATAGCGATTTTGCGGAACTTTGTTCGCGGTGAATTTATAAACAGGGCTATAAACATCATTGTGAATTCCATCGTTTACCACCACTTGCCAAAAATAACTGGCTCCGTAAACCAAATCTTCCAAGGTGTAAGTGGTTGCTTCCAAATCCTTTACTTCAAGAACATTGGTGTTGAAATTGTTTTTCACGATCAATCGATATTTTAAAACGTCCAGTGAATCAGGATCCGTAGATTTCCAAGAAAGTTGTACGGTGAGTGGTTGATTTTCTGCGTTGTCAGTTGGGCTCAATAATTCCGGAATTGAAGGAGCTGTATTTAAAGATTCATCATCATCCATTTCAAAGGCGAGAGTAACTACTTGACCGGAGTTTTTTAAGTTAGCAGATTGAAAATTATTGAGGTATCCGGAAACTTCTGCTTTTACAGAATAATCGCCCATTGGGACTTCGGTAATTTCAAAGCTTCCGTCAGCTGCTGTAAAGACTGTATTGGTGGACGGTGAAGTCGTTATTTTCACGTTTTTTAGAGGAGTATTTGTTCCTCTTGTTACCACTTTTCCTTTGATGGAACCTGTTTGAACTTGATCCACAATTTCTTCTTTACAGGAAAAAAGCGTTAGCGAAAATAAACCGATTAGGAGGTAAGTATATAAAGTTTTCATGAGTTTCTATTTTTGTTGATTACCGAAATAATAGTTGATTCCAAAGCCTATTCGAATGATATTATCATTTTGTTTTCCACTGATGAAACCATCCAATTTGTCTTTAAAACCAAAATCGTATTGAAAATAAGTTCTCGCAGAGAAATTGTCGCTAATTAGGTAATCCAACCCACCGCCTAAATTGGCTTTCATAAATGGATCATTATCTGACAACAACGCACCAAAACCAGCATACACAAAAGGTGTAAATTTGAACTGAGGCAAAAAGAGATATTGGATATTAAACTCAGGCCCAAAATAATCTCGTTCTATGATGCCGGTATTTTTTATTTTAACCGTATTAACGCTGGCTTCCAAGTTGATGTTTTTATTAAGAAAAAAGCCTATGCCAAACTTACTTCCGATGGTATTTGCAGCATTTTTGTAATCACCATTAATTTGTTGACCTTCTACATTCAGGGTGAAGAAATTTGATTTTCTCACTGTGTTTTCCACTTTATTTCCAAGAAGTCTTTGGTTGTTCACCTCATTTTCTTTTTTATATCCGGAAATGAGATTGTAGTAAGGAACTTTGTTTTTATCGATTCCATTTCCCCAAATGTCATTTTGCAGACCTTCGATGATCAGGGTTTTTACAGCTTTTTCAATGGCTTCGGTTACGGCGAGCTGTACCGGTTCGTTTTGTGTAAAACCTACTTCAGATTCTAACAGCCTTTCGGTATCGATATACTTAAAAAAATTACCACTAACGCCTGTAGAAAGGATGTTTTTGGAAACATAAACTGTTTTCAGTATTTCTCCGTTCAGTGTTGAAACTGCTCTAAGATAGACGGTAATTCGATCTTGTCGGTATTGGGTAGAACCACCGATTCCGAAATACCGGGCTCCAACGCCGCCAGTCATCACATTACTATCATAAGAAATGATCCCACCTTCCAACAAAATCCCTGCGTAAAGTAGAGGTGGTAGCATCTGCGAATTTTTATCACCATCTTTTGCATATTCTTGTCTGGTTGATCGGATAATTTGTCTTTCGTTCAATAAGTTGGCAATATTTTCTCTTTCGATGGGAATAAACCATTTGCTGTCCTCTAATGCTTTGATAAGTATTGTAGTGGTTCCTTGTGGGACGGCGGTGCTCCAGTTACTCCCGGTTTCAGAAGGTTTGTATTGCCCGGTTTGATCTCTGAATTTATAAACTCCAACAACGATTTTGTCCTTTGGTGGTGGAATTTCCTTCAGCTCTGTTGTTAAATTTGTCACTTCTCCTAAAGTGGATTTTTCTCCGTTTGCGGGCAGATTAAATAAGGTACTGCAACTTTGCAACGAAAAAACAATAGGCAGAAAGTATAAAATTTCCTTTCTGAAATGAATTTTTATTTTCATGGTAGGAGTTTTTTTTGATTATCGAGGAATGATGATTTGCGACTGCTCGCCGGTTTGGGTATCGAGAATGTTGATAACTAAACCTTGTGAGGCCTCTGAAACATCAAGAAAAAGCGATCCGAACATGTATTTTCCGGGAGTTATACCGCCACTGGTACCAAATTTATCATCGATTAATTTACCTGAAAGTTGGCTTAATAGTTGGCGGTTGAGACTTTGGGTAAAACTATCCATAGAATCGAAATCTTTTAACAGATCACTATAATTATTATCTCCGTCATCAAATTGATTTTGGGCATTTGCAGAACTCAGCATCCATTGATAATTGAAAGTATCACCTCCAAAAGCAGGATTGATGGGCTTGTAAACCAATTGCTGTGCGAAGAAATAAGTGGGTGCAAAGCAGAAGATTAAAGGAATAAAAAAAGTTTTCATGGTGTTTTATTTTTTAATATCGGAATTCATTTTTTAGCAAGCTGGTCTTGCGGTGATAATCTAGAATGATCTTAATACACACGTTAGCTTGTTCTGTGAGGTATTCGTCGTTTGGATTAGCGGCAAAACTGTACAGCGTTCTATCATCCACTTCTACAGAAATTTGGCTGCCCCGTCCCATAGTGGGCAATTCTCCAATGGTAACAGCTGTGTTTATTTTTTCAGGTAACTTGCTGTATTCAAGGTAAAACAGATCGTAGAAATCTTTACCCGTTTTGGTTTTTGTTTGGTCAATGGTAAGACCTTTCAATTCGAAAATTTCATTTTCATTGACGTTGCTTACTTTGCGAGTAAAAGTTTTGGCGTTGATTTCGAGACTGTCTTTGGAAATCAGTTGGCCGGTTTGTTCATCTTTAATAAAAAGAAAAACCTTCAAAGCATCATTTTTCTGTATATTCACACTTATTTGAGAAAGTGTTTTGGTCTCTTCAGGTTTTAGTGTGAACTTTCCGGATTGCTTATTATTGGAAAGATTTCCGGAACTGCCTTTTTTTATGGAAACGAATAGGTAATTCAGTTCAGAATAAGTGTCAGAAGAATTAGTCGCAGTTGCTTTCAAGGTTAGTTGGCCTTCCACGAAACTGCTTTCTATTTTTGAAGTAACCGTTTTTTTTTCTTGCTGTGCATAGGTTAATTGTACTGCAAAAAATAGGATAAAGGAAATGTAAAGTAGCGTTTTCATTTTAATGGATATTTAATAGTTCCTCATAAATATCGTCATATTGTCACCTTTCACATGAAGCTGTATTTTTTCTGATATACTGTTGCTTCCTGTGATATCGATAATATTGTTATTACCTTGTGTAGTGATTGTAGGATTCGCAGATTTTTTATCGAACATATTGTTAAAGTTCAAATAATTATAATCCCCAATTTGTATCGTTGATACGTCGGTTTTGCCATTGGTGTAAATTTCAGAAAAGTTGTGATTTCCGTACTGAAAGTTGATGCTTTCTGAATTTGTGCCTTGTTGCGGAGTAGTTTGTAACTGTGTGATGATAGCCAGAGCGTTATTACTATTGACGTTTTCAAAAGAAATCTGTTGAGCAGAAGCGAAGAAGGCAACTACCAACAAAAAAATAGTTGATATTCTGGTTATTGTTTTCATGATTAGTTTGATAAAATTACTTATTTATAGTGACCTGATTATCACATTAAACACTAGTTTTAAATTTAGTTACTTTTAATTACGACAATGGGTGTAAAAACCCTTTTTAAGAAAACTTTTATATGAAGTAGTGTTTTTTAATTAAAAAAAATAGGAGAAACTAATGTTTCCCCTATAATTATTTCATTTTGATCCGCTATTAGTTAGATTGGAATGTAACTAAAGTGTTTCCATTACCAACTTGAGTTCCTAAGTGGAAATGATTTGTTCCTAATTGAAGTACAGATGTGTAGTTGCTGTTACCGATCTGTAAATCGATTGCTGTATTATCATTACCAAATTGCCATTGGTGTAATTCGTTATCACTTCCAACTTGCAAACCTGTAGTGCTGTTACGATTTCCAACTTGCCAAGAATCAGCTACGTTGTCGTTACCCAATTGTATATGACTAGCCTCGTTTCTGTTTCCATCTTGTGTTTGCCAAATAAAGTTATCCGAACCTACTTGCAATGCGTAAGCCTCGTTTCTATTACCCCATTGTTCCTGTATTACATCATTATTGACACCTAATTGTATAGAAGAAGCCTCGTTTCTATTACCAATTTGTTCTTGGTCAGAGTCGTTTAATGCACCAACTTGTAGCGTACTAGCTTCATTTCGATTTCCTTGTTGGTATTGGCTTGCAACATTTAGCATCCCTAATTGTGTAGAAGAAGCAACATTTCGATTTCCAATTTGCATTTGAGAAGTAGCATTAGCTAAACCAACTTGGAGTGTAGAAGCTTCGTTTCTATTTCCGTACTGTTCAACCTGATTCATGTTAAGAATACCATATTGATCAACATCAATTTTATTTCGGTTTCCATCGCTCAATGCAAAATTCATATTACCGGCACCTACCTGATCGATAGTGGCATAATTACGATTCCCATCCTGTGTAAGGAAGTTCATGTTTACGAAACCGGTTTGGTTTACATAAGCTTCGTTTAAATTACCTAACTGAGTAGATACATCAACGTTTGCTTGTGAGTAAGCAAATCCGAAAGACATAAGTGCGCAGGCACTTGCAAATAATTTTTTCATGGTTAAAAAATTTTATTGGTTAGTTTGTGATACAAATGTAGAACGATTATAAAGTAAAAGAATCACGAATAACGTCTATATTATAAAAATCCATGTAAATTATGAGTTGCATAGTAAAATCACCCTTTTTGTTTTTCATTTTTGGCTATCCTTTAATGACCTATTAAAATTTTTTCATAGAAAAAACATTCATGGAAAGGGAAAATATTTAAAATAAACTAGGAAACTTTTTTTGTTTTTAAGTTTTCTTTTGTAACTTCGCAGCCGAAATTTGTAATAATGGATGTAAAATTTTTAGAAAAAGTAGCTGATTTGTTTGTCTTAAACGGTGCAAAAACATTGACAATGGACGATATTGCGAAAGAATTCGGGATGTCTAAAAAAACACTTTATCAAAAATACACCAACAAAGAAGCTCTTTTAAGCGATGTTCTTCAGTTCAAATTAAAAGAAGTAATCGAAAAACTCAACGAACTGGATATTAAAATTGAAAATGCCATCGAAAGAATGTTCTGCCGTGATGAACAGATCGAAAAGGCAGTGCAAACAAATAAATCACTATTCATCCGCCAGCTCATTAAATATTATCCGACGATCTTTAATCAACATATGATGCATTTTTCTGAAAAATTTACCGAGGTAATCATTCATAACATAAATAGAGGTAGAGAACAAGGGTATTATCGGGACGATTTTGATGAGAAATTATACGGTAAGATGTTTTTTCAACTTATCATGTCCTACGATAGTTCACCATTTTTCAATACTGAAGAAATCGATAGAACCCACTTTAATAATGAATCGATGAAATTTTTCATGTATGCCATCACCACTGAAAAAGGCAAAAATTACTTAAATAATATAGTCTGCAAATCCGAAACGGTTTGATTACCATAAAATTTTTAACAAATAATAACTCAATATATAATGAATAACTGGAGAAAAATGGCGCTCGGCGTACTGTTCTTTGCATTCTCGATTACCGGGATGCAGGCACAGGAAACCGTTACCCTGAAACAAGCCATCGAGTATGCGCTACAAAATAAGGCAGAAGCGCAGAATGCCAAACTGGATGTCCGCAATGCAGATTATCAAATTATGGAAGCAAAAGCAGGTGCTCTTCCGAAGATTAATGGTGTTGCTAACCTAACTTATAACCCAATTTTGCAGTCTACCGCATTAGATGTAGGCGCATTCAGCGGGGGTCCAAGTAATATTCAGTTGATCACAATGGGCCAAAAGTGGAATGCCGGAGCAGGAGTTCAACTTTCTCAGGCATTATTTAATCAGCAAGTATTTGTTGGACTTAAAGCTGCCAAATCAACCAAAGAATTCTATCAGCTCAATGCAGAACTTACTGAGGAGCAGATTATCGAAAGAGTTTCTAATGCTTATTTTCAAGTTTTTACAATTCAGCAAAAGAAAGAAACTTTAGAAAGTAGCTATGCAAGCACAGAAAAGGCCAGAAATATTATTAAAAGCTTATTTGATAACGGACTTGCTAAAAAAATAGATCTCGACAGAACCAATGTTAATCTTACCAACATCAATACGATTCTTAAGCAGCAGCAAAACGCCATCAATCAGGCAGAAAATGCATTGAAATTCTATATGGGAATGCCTATTGAGAACAAGATAGAGCTGGTCAAAGCTGATATGGAAATCACTCCACATTTATTGGATGAAACTGTGGGAACCGATGAAAGATCTGAAATTAAAATTTTGAACAAGCAAAGAGAACTTCTGCAGTATAATAAAAAAGCGGTAGAAGCTGCGTATTATCCGACAGTAAATCTCAATGCCAATTACAGCTGGCAAGGGTTGGGGAACAAATTTCCTTTAACCAATGGTGAAAAAAATGGCGTTTATTGGGCAGATTATTCAGCGATTACTTTGGGCGTTAATATTCCTATTTTTAATGGATTTGCTACAAAAGCTCGTGTAGAAATGGCGCAAATAGAATTGGATAAACTGGATGTAAGCATCAAAGACACTAAACTGGGCTTAGATTTATCCTATCAAAATGCAAAATCGCAAATCGAGAACAGTCTTTTGGCTTTAGAAAACCAAAAAGCCAACGTTAGTCTTGCTGAAACAGTAACGTCTAATACCAAACATAATTATCAGTACGGTTTGGCAACGCTGACAGAATTGTTGGAAGCGGAAAATGCTTTGGTGGAAGCCAAGAACAATTACAGCAATGCTATTTTGGAATACAAAATCGCGGAAATTCAATATTATAAAGCAAAAGGAGAACTTAAAAATTATATAAAATAAAACGATCATGAAGAAAACTTTAATATATATCATCGTAGCAGCGTTACTCATCGGTTTGGGAGCCTATAAAATTGCAGGAAATAAAGCAAAACAAGAAAAAGAAGTTGCTGAGGTAGCGAAACAAATCGATAAAATCAACGTGAATGTAGTAACCGCAAACCGGGAAAACATCAATACCGATTATTCTGCAAACGGAACTTTCATTCCGAAACAGGAAACAAACCAATCTGCGGATATTTCCGGCCGTGTGGTGAGTGTTTATGTAAAAGAAGGTTCGCGCGTAGGAGCCGGACAAGTGTTGGCAAGTATAAAAAGAGATGCAATTGAAGTAGATGTTACCCAAGCTCAAAATAATTTACAAAATGCCATTATCGACAACCAACGTTACGAAAACGCTTACAAAACAGGTGGTGTTACCAAGCAACAATTAGATAATTCCAGACTCCAGCTGAAAAATGCACAAGCTGCTGTGAGATCGCAAAGCGTACGAATGAACGATACCAAAGTAAGAGCAGGTATCAGCGGAACGATCAATAAAAAAATGGTAGAGCCGGGCGCCGTAGTTTCACCGGGAACACCTTTGTTTGAAATCGTTAATATCAACAGTTTGAAACTTTCTGTTTTGGTGGATGAAAGCCAAGTGGGAAGAATCCAGATCGGGCAGCAAGTGGATATTAATGTTAATGTTTTGCCGGACGAAACTTTTACCGGAAGAATTTCGTTTATCGCACCAAAAAGTGATGCTTCGCTCAACTTCCCTGTAGAAATAGAAGTTGCTAATAATGGGAAATTAAAAGCGGGAATGTATGCCACCGCTTTATTCAAAACCAATTATGGAGCTGAAAATCAAAATATGCTCGTGGTACCAGCAGAAGCTTTCGTAAATGGAGTAAGTTCAGGTCAGATATTCATCGTTCAAAATGGTACTGCGAAACTGGTGAAAGTGCAAACAGGAAAAGTTTATGGCGATAAAGTACAAATTATCAGTGGTTTAAATGGTGGTGAACAAGTAATTACCAGCGGACAAATCAACTTAGAAAACGGATCAAAAATTAATATCGTAAAATAAAACAATGAAATTAGCAGAAATATCAATCAAAAGACCATCGCTAATTATCGTGTTGTTTACGATTCTTACTTTAGGTGGTTTGTTGAGCTATTCCATGATGGGATATGAGCTCATCCCAAAATTTGAAACCAACATCGTGACGATTTCCACGGTTTATCCCGGAGCTTCGCCTAGTGAGGTTGAAACTTCGGTCACCAGAAAAATCGAAGATGCAGTGGGTGCTTTAGAAAACGTAAAAAAAGTAGAATCATCATCGTACGAAAGTCTTTCAGTAGTGATGGTGCAACTGAATTCCGGAGCCGATGTAAATTATGCGCTGAATGATGCTCAACGTAAAGTAAATGCAATACTTTCTGAGCTTCCGGATGATGCGGATGCGCCTTCTCTAAATAAATTCTCATTAGATGATCTTCCGATCATTACCATGAGTGTTTCGAGTGATAAGCTGAATAGCAAAGAATTATATGATTTGTTGGATAAAAAAATCGAGCCGATTTTTTCCCGTGTAAATGGGGTAGCTCAGGTGGATCTTGTCGGTGGTCAGGAAAGAGAAATTCAAGTGAGTATTGATGATAAAAAACTGGAAGGTTATGGCATCAGTATCGGAGAGGTACAGCAAGCGATTCTTTCATCAAACTTAGATTTCCCAACCGGAAGTTTAAAATCTAGATCTTCAAAATCGACCATTAGATTATCCGGAAAATACAAATCTGTTGAAGAATTAAACAACCTTGTTATTTCGTCTAAAAATGGAGCACAAGTTCGTTTGTCAGATGTTGCAACCGTATTCGATAGTCAGAAAGATGTGGAAAAAATTGCAAGATACAACCAGAATCCAACGATTCTGTTGCAAGTAAAGAAGCAATCGGATGCAAATGCAGTAGCGGTTTCCGAAAGCATTCAGAAAACAATGGCCGAGGTGACCAATAATTATAAAGTTCAAGGTGTAAAATTGACCCTTGTTGACGATACTACGGATTTTACATTAGATTCCGCAAATCATGTAATCTTCGATTTGGTGTTGGCGATTGTGCTGGTAGCGATTGTAATGTTACTTTTCTTACACAATATTAGAAATGCATTTATTGTAATGGTGTCCATTCCAATTTCGTTGATCGCGACTTTTATTGGAATGTATATAATGGGATATACGCTGAACTTGATGAGCTTACTAGGGCTTTCCTTGGTAGTTGGTATCCTTGTGGATGATGCCATTGTGGTTTTAGAAAACGTTTACCGTCACATGGAAATGGGCAAAAGCCGTATTCGTGCAGCCTACGATGGAGCATCTGAAATTGGCTTCACAGTAACTGCAATTACCTTGGTTATTGTAGTGGTATTTTTACCAATCGCGATGAGTTCCGGTTTGGTATCAAATATTTTAGCGCAGTTCTGTGTTACCGTAGTGATTGCAACATTATTTTCTTTGTTGTCCTCATTTACCATTATTCCATGGTTGTCATCAAGATTTGGAAAAGTAGTGCATCTTACCGGAAAAAACCCATTCGAGAAATTTATTCTTTGGTTTGAAACTAAATTAGATCAATTTACCCATTGGATTACAGATATTCTAGAATGGTGTTTGAAAACAGGTTTTAGAAGAATCATGACAGTAATTGTAACCTTTGTTGTTTTGATTTCATCAATGCTGTTGGTAGTTTTCGGATTTATCGGAGGCGAATTCTTTCCAAAGATGGATCGTGGACAGTTCCTCGTGCAAATGGAATTGCCTAAAGATGCTACCATCGAAAAAACCAATCAAGTTACCCTTCAGGTTGAAAAATATCTGAGAGATAACCCGAATGTAGTGAATTTAATTACCACCGTCGGGCAGCAATCCACCGGATTTGGTGGAGCGCAAGCAACGGCTTACCAATCCGAAGTTCAGGTGATTTTGACAGATAAATCCGAGCGTTCTGAAAGTACCGATATCATGGCGGCGAAGATCAAAAGGAATTTGGAAGAAAAATTCACCGGAGTGGAATTTAAAACTGCACCAATTGGCTTGATGGGAGCTGATAATGCCCCAATCGAGATGGTAGTAACCGCACCAGATAACGAAACAGCAAATAAAGAAGCTGCGAGAATCCTCGAGTTGCTGAAAAAAGTTCCTGGATCGGTAGATGCCGAATTATCTACTGATACCGGAAGTCCGGAGGTAAAAGTGAATATTGACCGTGATAAAATGGCTGCGTTAGGTTTGAATCTTTCAAGTGTGGGACAAACGATGCAAACTGCATTTAATGGAAATACCGACGGAAAATTCCGCGCAGGGGAGTATGAATATGATATTAATATTCGTTTTGCAGATAACAACAGAAAATCGATTGATGATGTTAGAAACTTAATGTTTACTAATAATAAAGGCGAACAAATCCGACTCAGCCAGTTTGCGAATGTAGAAATGAGTTCAGGACCTAGTTTGTTGCAACGTAGAGATAAATCGCCTTCCGTGAAAGTTCTTTCCAAAGTAGTAGGTCGGCCAGTAGGTGATGTCGCAAATGAATGGTCTGCGATGTTTATGGATAACGAAAAAACAAAGCCTGCAGGCGTAAACTACATCTGGAGCGGTGATATGGAAAACCAAACAGAAGGTTTCGGTACTTTAGGGATCGCTCTATTGGCGGCTATTGTCTTAGTTTATCTGGTTATGGTTTCGCTGTATGACAGTTTTGTTTATCCTTTCGTAGTATTGTTCTCAATTCCATTGGCATTGATCGGAGTAATGGTAATTCTTGCCCTTACAGGAAATTCACTGAATATCTTTACCATGCTCGGAATGATTATGTTGATTGGTTTGGTTGCGAAAAACGCGATTATGATTGTCGACTTCGCCAACATGAGAAAAGCCGCTGGAGCAAATACTCATGACGCTCTTATCCAAGCGAATCACGCACGTCTTCGTCCGATTTTGATGACCACTATTGCGATGATCTTCGGGATGCTTCCGATTGCATTGGCGAAGGGAGCCGGAGCCGAGATGAACAACGGATTAGCGTGGGTAGTTATCGGTGGTTTGATATCCTCACTGTTTCTTACCTTGATCATCGTTCCGGTAGTATATTCACTGTTCGATTCATTGCTTAGAAGAATGGGTAAACATGAAAAAATCGATTATGAAGCGGAAATGAAAGCTGACTATGAACAGCAAGAATTAAGTGATGATGGGTTCACCCCAAAACATATTGTATAATAATTCATATTTTTTTTATTGTTAAGAGCAAGCCGTTTCATTCAAGTGAAGCGGCTTTCTTTATCTTATTTGTTGATGAGTATGATTAGATTTTTTAAAAAAAAACAACGATAAATTAAAAATTTTTGCGCTTAAATTAGGAAGACTAAAAGCTGAGTTTAAATCTTAAATGATTAAACAAAAAGGTTTTAGATGAGGTGAAATGCTTTATAAGTCGAAAAAATTTGGGTTAAACAGATCGGCCTCGCTTAATTGATAATCGGGCATCCTATTTCTACTGATATTATTAAACTTCAATAAGAATTATTTAAGCAAAAAAAAGAGTCTGAAGCCAATCTTCAAACTCTGTTTTATTTAAAATTTTGAGGAATTCCGAATATTCCTATGCAAGTTTTTGTTTTTCGAAGGCAATAATTTTCTTTTGAGAAAGCGTGAGAAATCTCACTACCAGAAGAACCGCTGAAATGGTAAGTCCTAAGCCAAGAGCGATCCACATTCCGAAAGCTCCCATTTTCAAGGTGACACACAGAATGTATCCCAACGGAATGGCAATAATCCAATATGCGATAAACGTTATAAAAGATGGGATTTTCACATCCTGAATTCCGCGTAAACTACCTAAAGCTACTACCTGGATTCCATCTGAAAGCTGAAAAAGCGCCGCAATAATCATCAATTGAGCGGCCAATTGTATTACTGCTACATCTTCTGCTTTGGTGAAAAAGGTAGGCAAAATATGTCTGCCAAAAATAAAAACCAGTCCACATGCGAACATGAAGATGAAAACAATTTTTAAATTATTGATACCTACTTGTTTTAACCCAACATAATCTTGCTCACCCAGTTTTCTTCCTATTAAAACCGTGGATGCAACGCTGAAACCGACACAAAGATTAAAGGTGAAAGAGGCCATAGAAAGTGCGATTTGATGCGATGCGATGTCCTTCGCCGAAATCAATCCGCAGATAAAAGCTGCTCCAGCAAAAGCGGTTACTTCAAAAAACATCTGCAAAGCCGTAGGAAACCCAATTTTCAACATTTTGGTAAACATCGCCTTTGAAAATTCGGAAACTTTCAATGAAAAATCTTTAATATATCTTCTTGTTTTTTCTTCTTTTAATAATACATAATAAAGAAAAATCATCATGAAAATCCGTGCAATTAAGCTCGCAAGAGCCGAACCTTCCACGCCCATCGGTGAGATTCCGAACATTCCTTTAATAAAAACATAATTCAAGACCACATTGATCACATTAGCAATAATCGTGGCTTTGGTAACCCCGATGGTATAAGACAAACCTTCAGATACTTCACGCAACGTTTGAAATGCCATAAAAGGGATAATGCTGAGGGTCATAATACTCAAAAATCCAATCGTATCTGGGATAATTTCTTTTGGCTGATCCATGTGATAGAGCAGTGGCATGAGCAAGAAAAGCAGCAACATAAGGAGAAATCCAATTCCTATGTTGATGATAAAACCATGGCGAAATACCGAGTTGATCGTTTCGTGTTTTTCCTGAGAATGCGCCTCGGAAACTAAAGGTGGAATAGCAAATGAAAACCCTAATGCGAATACAAAAATGGAAAAAAATACGGCATTACCTAAGGAGACAGATGCTAATGCCTGTGCGCCCAAAAGTTTTCCGACAATGATGTTATCGAATAAATTTACAGAAACCTGGCCCACTTGCGTAATCATCACCGGAAGTGCGAGGGTGAGGCATGCCTTGGTGTATTCTTTATTAAGTATTTTCATAAAAAAAAGTTTGCGGCAAAAATACAGCAAACTTCTTCGATTTTACTTATAAAGAGGATAATTATTTTCTCACAAAATTAGCGACATCGTCTGCAGACACGGGATTCGATCCTAAAATAATCAACCTTTCTACTACGTTTCTCAATTCTCGTATATTTCCCGTCCAGCTGAAATCTTCGAGTGCTTTGATGGCGTTTTCGTCGAATTCTTTTTTCGCTGTTCCGTGTTCATCCGAAATTATTTTAGCAAAATGCTCCACCAGGAGTTTGATGTCTTCTTTTCTCTCGTCCAAAGGTGGTACATAAATTTCAATTACAGAAAGGCGGTGATAAAGGTCTTCACGGAATCTTCCTTCGGCGATTTCTTTCTGCATATTTTTATTAGTTGCTGCCAAAACTCGTACGTCAACCTTGATTTCCTTGTCGCTTCCTACTGGAGAAACTTTGCTTTCCTGAAGTGCACGCAGAACTTTCGCTTGAGCAATCAAACTCATGTCACCAATTTCATCCAGGAAAATCGTTCCGTTGTGTGCAAGTTCGAACTTCCCTTGTTTGTCTTTAATAGCTCCAGTAAAACTTCCTTTTACGTGACCAAAAAGTTCAGATTCGATGAGTTCTGAAGGAATTGCAGCACAATTTACTTCAATCATTGGGCCTTTGCTACGGTCACTTTGCGAATGAATAGCATGAGCAACCAATTCTTTTCCTGCGCCGTTGGGACCTGTGATGAGCACTCGTGCATCTGAAGTCGCTACTTTTTCGATCATGTCCTGAATTTTTTTCAATGCAGGAGATTGGCCGATCATTTGGTATTTTTTGTTGACTTTCTTTTTTAATGTTGAATTTTCAACATTGAGAACTTGGTTTGTTTTTTGAAGAATTCTTTTATCTAAAGCATTTTTAACACTGATAATCAATCGATTGATGTCGATAGGTTTTGAAATAAAATCATAAGCACCTTCTTTCAGACAAGCAACGGCAGTATCAATATCTGCGTGGCCGGAAATCATTACGAAAGTGGTATCATGTTTAATTTGTAACGCTTGTTTCAGTAATTCAGTACCGGAAAGTTTCGGCATTTTAATATCTGAAATAACCAGAGCGAAATCTTCTTTTTCAATAAGTTTATAGCCCTCCAGTCCATCCTCGGCAATAACAAATTCATATTCAGGCAGTTCATCGGATAATATACTTTGGAGTACGCCCGAAATTGCTTTTTCATCTTCTACAATTAGGATCTTTTGCATCAATTGGAAATTTATGGATTTAATAAAAATTCAGTTTAAAATTTGCAGATTATTCAGCAATAATCATACCTAAATTAGCTTATACGCAATATTGTCTGCTACCGAAAATCGCCGAACCAATTCTCACGGAATTGGCTCCACAAGCGATGGCTTCCTTGAAATCTCCGCTCATCCCCATGGAAAGAATGTCGAGTTTTTTCAGGAGTGAAAGTTTATCGAATAGCTGCTTTAGTAAGGAAAATTCCTTGTTAACTTGCTTTTTGTCATCCGTGAAAGTTGCCATTCCCATTAATCCTTTGATTTCGATATTGGGGTATTTTCCGTGGAGATAATTTTGGAAAATTTCTTTGGCTTCGTGAATTTCAAGCCCGAATTTAGTTTCTTCTTCAGCGATTTTTACCTGCAATAAAACTTTTATTTTTCTTTGAAATTTTTCGGCTTGTTTATTAATCTCTTCTAAAAGTTTTTCGGAATCTACACTTTGTATCGTATCGATAAATTCAGCAATATATTTTACTTTGTTGGTTTGCAGATGCCCGATGAGATGCCATTGAATATCTTTGGGTAGCTGTGGATATTTTTCTGCGAGTTCTTGTACCTTATTTTCACCAAAAATTCGCTGTCCTGAATTGTAAACATGTAAAATATCTTCTACAGTATAGGTTTTCGACACAGCCACCAGTTGCACATTTTGTGGAAGTTCGTTAATTATTTTTTGGTAATTTTTGGAAATACGATCTAAAGACATTTGAAAAAAAATGAAAAGTTGTATAAAAAAGGGTGTTTTCACCTGAAATTGTTTCCAAATATAAAGTAATTTTGATTAAATATTAAAAACCATGAAAATAAAATTAATCACCTTAGCGCCCGCAATGCTGTTTTTTGTGTTTTTTTCGACGATTTCTTGTGGTGAAAAGCCCAAAGCTATCAACGAAAATTTTAAAGAGAAATTGATTGATAAAAAATTAATGAACGAACTCGATAATACTTATGCTTCAAATAATTACCTGATTATCAATTCTGCCCGCGAAGATGGGAGCAAAGATTCTCGTGAATATTGGTATTCTATTGAAGATTTAGAAGGCTACATTGCTTTTGTAAAAAAAGAAGCAGCGCTGAAAAATCATAAAGTTTTAGGAATAAAAATAAAAATGGGACAATACCCTCTAGATGGGAAATTTGATCCGAGATTAAATCCTAAATACGCCGGTTATCAAGCAGTTTACCTCGTTCCAACAGGCGTTCCGAACGACGGAGATTTTCCGGGACAGAAAGATAAAAAAGCGCCAGATTCAGTATCTAGAGGCCAGGAAATCAACGGGATTCCGGGGATGGATCTTTCCATGATACATCCACCTTATTAATTGTGTAAATTATGGAAATTAATAGAATATTACTTTCTAGTATTTTGAATGTAATTTATATTTTAATCATTTTATTTATGGTGATTAAAAGAAAAGAATTAGGAAGCCAAATTCACTATTTTATTATCGCGATGTTGTTCGTTTTTCTCTCCGAGTCCTTGTCTTTACTCGGAACTATTCTGTATGGTGATGCCTTCAAAGTAGTTAGAATCAACGTTGTGGGGATTATCATTTTATTTTTTCTTGCGGTTTTTGTTTATTTTTATAAAACATTGGAAAACAAAAAGTTAAAAACAATACAGTTGGGAATTATTGTTTTGCATCTTTTAAATATTATAATTTCTGTTATCTTTATCAAAGATTTCTTTATTTATCTGCCGTATCCAACTTATTTTGCAACGATTGTATTGTTATTAGCGAGCGTTGCTTTGTTTTTCTTTGAAACCTTCAACTCCGAGAAAGTGCTTAATATCATGGATTATTATCCATTTTGGATCGCAATAAGCCTAATCATTTTGTATGTTGGTTTGCTTCCCCTAATGATTATAAGCAAAAATGCCATGCAATTATCAATTTCACGAAATATTTTCTTAATTTTACTTTATACTGTTAATTTTAGTGGTTATACGGTAATGCTCACCGGGATTTTTTTTAGTAAAAAAACAAACCTAAATGAAGAAAATCATTGAAAACAAATGAAGTTGATATTTTAATAATTTTTTCTACCATTATCATTTTATTCGTAGTATTGATGATGGTAGCGATTTACGGCATTTTTGTGAAAAAAAAATCTCAGCTCTTGCTTAGTCAACAACGCAAAGAAGCTGTTTTTGAGCATGAATTGGCCAAGTCTCAAGTTGAAATCCAGGAACAGACGCTAAATTATATCGGCCAAGAGTTGCATGATGATCTGGGGCAAAAACTGTCAGTCGCACGGTTGATGACCAATAAAATTTCATTTTCAGATGATAAAGTCCGTGTTGAAATCGCTGAAGAAATCAATTTGCTGTTGGGAGAATGCATTCAGGATATTAGAAATCTTTCGAAAGTTTTTATCACCAAACAAGTCAAACAATTTGGCTTTGTCGAGTCGCTCGAGCGGGAAATTTTTAGGATCAAAAGACTAGATCTGCTGAATGTTGATTACCAAAACAATCATCAGGAATTGAAAATAAACTCCAATCACGCGCTCATTTTGTTCAGAATCGTTCAGGAATGTATCAACAACGTGATTAAGCACTCCCAATCAAAAGATTTGCAATTGTTGGTTATAGATTCTCCGGAAACTCTTAATATTGAAATCAATGACAGTGGAATTGGATTTAATGCAGATTTAAAAAACGACGGAAGCGGCATTAAAAATATGGGAAGCCGTGCAGAACTGATCAATGCTGAATTGATGATTAATTCTTTAGAAAATATAGGTACGAAAGTGTGTGTTTCTTATAAAAAATAATTCTTATGGAAAAAATAAAAATTGCCATTGTTGATGACCATAAATTAGTTTCCAAAGCTTTGGAAAATATGATTTCCTTCAATCCAAATTTTCAGGTCATTATGAATTGTTTCAACGGGCAAGAGTTTTTGGAAGAATTGAGAAACCATAAAAGACATCCCGAAGTAGTGCTGATGGACATTAATATGCCCATAAAAAATGGAATCGAAACTACAATGCAACTTACCAAAGAATTCCCAAATCTCAAAGTAATTGCCCTCACGATGGAGGACAATGAAACGACGATAATTAGAATGTTAAAAGCTGGAGCCAAAGGCTATCTGCTCAAAGATATGTCTCCGGAAATTCTATTTGATGCCATCAATATCGTACATGAAAAAGGGATTTTCTACACCGATTTGCTTACCCAAAGTTTATTAAAGATTAAAACTGAAGAGAAATTCCTTGATAAAATGGATGAAAGATTAAAAGACAGGGAATTAGAATTTATTCGAATGGCTTGCTCCGAACTTACTTACAAAGAAATTAGTCAACAAATGTGTGTAAGTCACAGAACAGTAGATGGTTATAGGGATTCTGTTTTCCAAAAGTTAAATGTAAAAACCAGGGTAGGTATTGTATTATTTGCGATAAAACATAACTTAATGTAAAAATGGGTGTTTTCACCCTTACTTCGTTATCTTTATAGTTGTAACTTTGTTCCACTGAAGAACACACAGAAACAAACACAAATGTTAAAAAAGAAGACCGGTTTTTAAGAGGCCACTGAAAAAGTCTTCTGGGCAATCAGAAAAAAGGAGTTAAAACAGTAATGTTTTCGCTCCTTTTTTTGTATATTTAAAGTGTAAACCAGTCATTTATAGATGTTAGTACAACAGCAAAGAGTTCAGTTTAGTGCCTATTCTGATTTATATAACCTGATCATTCCAAAGGAGAATATTCTTCGTAAAATTAGTGAGCTGATTGACTTCTCCTTCATTTATGATGAACTTTTGAACAAATATTGTTTAAATAATGGTCGTAATGCCGAAAGTCCAATCCGCATGTTTAAATATCTTTTGCTTAAAAGTATTTATACCCTTTCTGATGTGGACGTTGTGGAGCGTTCGCGGTTCGATATGTCGTTCAAATATTTTTTGGAAATGGCTCCGGAAGAGGACGTGATCAATCCCAGTTCCCTCACTAAATTTAGAAAACTGCGTTTGAAGGACACCGATTTATTGAATTTGCTGATAGGAAAAACCGTCGCAATAGCTATTGACAAAGGCATCATAAAAAGCAAATCCATCATTGTGGATGCCACGCATACCTTGTCCCGATCAAACCCTTTTTCGGCGCTGGAAGTGCTTAGGGAACGTTCCAAGTTACTTCGCAAAACAGTTTATCAGTTTGACGAAGAGTTTAAGTCTAAAATGCCATCCAAGAATGTTGAAAATGATTTGAACAAAGAATTAGCCTACTGCAAAGAGCTTGAAAAATCTATTGAAAACGAGCCCTCCCTAAGTTCGATTCCGGCAGTAAAGGAGAAACTGAACCTGTTAAAGGAAACAGCCAATGACACTGGCGAACAGTTGGTTTTTTCAAAAGATACGGATGCCAAAACAGGACACAAGTCGGCTGACAGTCCATTTTTTGGTTACAAGACACACCTGGCAATGAGTGAGGAACGCATTATTACGGCGGCGGTGGTTACTTCGGGCGAAAAAGGAGACGGCCCAGAACTGCCCAAACTCTTAAAAATCAGCCAGGAAAACGGAATGGACGTGGAGGCGATCATTGGTGATGCCGCTTATTCCGGGAAAGAAAATCTGAAAATTGCCCGTGATCAGAGCATTAAAATCGTAGCAAAACTGAATCCTTCTATTACACAGGGATTTAGAAAAGATCAAGACCGGTTTGACTATAACAAAGATGCTGACAGATTTGTTTGTCCCGCAGGACATCTGGCGACAAGAAAAGCCCGCCAAAACAAAAAGAATGTTGGCAAAAACCAAGTGGATGTATATTATTTTGATATAGAAAAATGCAGATTATGCCCCATGAGAGAAGGCTGTTACAAAGATGGAGCAAAATCTAAGACCTATTCTGTCTCCATAAAATCAGAACTGCATCAGGATCAAATGGATTTTCAGGAAAGCGATTATTACAGGGAGAAATCGAAGCAACGGTATAAGATTGAGGCGAAAAACAGCGAGCTTAAAAACGCCCACGGATACGGCAAAGCAACATCCTATGGCCTAGAAAATATGCAGATGCAGGGAGCGATGGCTATTTTCGCAGTCAATTTGAAGAGAATTCTGAAATTAATCTGAAAGGGAAGGGCAAAAAACCAATACATCTAAAAACGGGCAATGCTTAAGCCAAAAGCAGCCTCATACCCCCGATAAAATCAAAACTTCAAAAAAAGGAAAAGAGCTCATTACAGAATTTAAACTCCTGTAATAAGCTCTTAGTTAATGACCGAAAACCATAAATCCTAAAATTGATACGGTTTTTCAGTGGCCTCGTTTTTAAACCGGTTTTTTTAAGCAAAAAAAAGGGTGTTTTCACGGATTTCAGATTGAGATTTTTAGTTTAATTTTGATGCTACAAGAGAAACAATTTTTTCTTTATATTTATTTTTTTTTAAAGCGATTGAAGAGGCTGTCCTTTGGGATAGTCTCTTTTTTTTATGCATTAATGCTGTATTTTTTTCGACTTGGAAATAAACATGCATACATTTGCTCTATTAAAAATAGAAAATGCAATCACAAGAAAATTTTATTCTAAGAAAAGCAACTCCGGCTGATCAAGCGGTGATTTGGGAAATCATACAGCAAGCAATTTTAAGAAGAAAAAACGAAGGTAGTTTACAGTGGCAAGATGGATATCCCAATCCCGATACGATTCGTGTAGATATAGAAAATGGTGTGGGTCATATTTTTGATATCGAAGGTGAAACTGCAGCATATTCCGCATTGATTTTTAATAATGAGCCTGCTTATGAAAACATTGAAGGAAAATGGCTTAGTGATAATGATTTTCTGGTGATACATCGAGTAGCGGTTGCAGATCGGTTTCTAGGAAAAGGAATTGCCTCCAAATTATTCGTAGAAATTGAAAACTTTGCGAAAAAAGAACAAGTCCACAGCATCAAAGTAGATACTAATTTCGATAATCTTGCGATGCTGAGAATTCTGGAGAAACTGAATTACACTTATTGCGGAGAAGTTTATTTTAGAGGTTCCGCCAGGAAAGCTTTCGAAAAATTATTACGCTGATTAAGTCAAAAGAAAATGCCGATTAAAAGCATTATTGCTCACAATTTATTAAATTTGTAGTCATTAAAAATAAAAAGAAATGTCAAAAAAAGCCATTTTAGCGATACTTGACGGATGGGGCATTGGACTCGATCCGGAGGTTTCTGCCATTGCGCAGGCCAACACACCATTCATAAACTCATGTTATCAAAAATTTCCGAATACCACCTTGGAAGCGAGTGGAATTGCAGTAGGATTGCCTTTCGGGCAAATGGGAAATTCAGAAGTTGGGCACATGAATCTCGGTGCAGGTAGAGTGGTTTATCAAAATTTGGTAAAACTCAATATGGCTGTGGAAAATGCAACTTTAGGCAAAGAAAATACTATAACCCAGGCATTTGAATATGCCGCGAAAAACAATAAAAAAGTTCATTTCATAGGATTAGTTTCGGATGGAGGAGTACATTCACATATCAACCATTTGAAAGGTTTGCTTAGTGCAGCACACGAATATGGCTTACATGACAAGGTTTATGTCCATGCGTTTACAGACGGTCGCGATTGTGATCCGCATTCCGGGAAAGAATTTATCGCAGATTTACTACAGCACATGCAACATACTACTGGGAAATTAGCAAGTGTAACAGGTCGTTACTATGCAATGGACCGCGACAAAAGATGGGAAAGAGTGAAATTGGCTTACGATGTGATGGTCAATGGGATAGGAATTGAAACCACTGATGTACTTGCATTAATAGAAAAGTCTTATGCAGAAGGTGTTTCCGATGAATTTTTAAAACCTATGGTTTGTCTTAGAGATGGTCATCTTCCCGTAGCAACCATTGATGAACAAGATGTGGTCTTCTGTTTTAATTTCCGTACAGATCGCGGAAGAGAAATCACAGAAGTGCTTTCACAGCAGGATTTCCCGGATTTTGGTATGCATCATCTCAATCTTTATTATGTGACGATGACGAATTATGATAAAGATTTCAAAAATGTGAAAGTGGTTTTCGATGAAAGCGTTTTGGAAGGAACATTGGGCGAGATTCTTGAAAGAAACGGAAAAACTCAAATCAGAGTGGCTGAAACCGAAAAATACCCGCATGTTACCTTTTTCTTTTCAGGTGGTCGCGAAGCCGAATTTATGGGAGAAAGAAGATTGCTTTGCCCAAGTCCGAAAGATGTACCGACCTACGATTTCAAACCAGAAATGTCAGCGTACGACATTACCGAAAAAATACTACCCGAAATTGAAAACGAAACTGCAGATTTTATTTGTTTAAATTTTGCTAATACCGATATGGTAGGACATACCGGAGTTTTTGAGGCGGCAGTAAAAGCTGCGGAAACCGTAGATAAATGCATTGAAAAAGTAGCAACTGCGGCTTATGAACATGGTTATGCGGTATTTATTCTTGCGGATCACGGTAATTCCGATGTAATGAAAAATCCGGATGGAAGCCCTAATACACAGCATTCGACCAATTTGGTTCCCTTAATAGTAATGGATAAAGACAA
The DNA here is from genome assembly GCA_001403755.1 of Chryseobacterium senegalense. Lineage (GTDB taxonomy): Bacteria > Bacteroidota > Bacteroidia > Flavobacteriales > Weeksellaceae > Kaistella > Kaistella senegalense. Next base: position 1,005,148 of record CYUH01000015.1, read on the forward strand.
AAATTGGAACTTAAAACCTGGAAAATTGGGAGATATTGCTCCTTCAATCTTGAAAGTTATGGGAATAGAAATCCCTGAAATCATGACCGGAGATGTTTTGGTGAGCTAAAACAGATTCTATAAAATTATTTGATAAAAATGCCGCCTCAAATGTTGAGACGGCTTTTTTTATGAAAATTAATTTCTAGAAATATATTAAAATTAAAATTTCTTCGCTAGAACGATCATGCTTGATAGTAAGTATTCTTGTAATTTCGGATTTGCCACATTAAAAATAACGCGAAACTTTAGTTGTAAAAGTTTCGCGCTATTTTTAATAAAGTATTGTGGAATTTAATTAAATTCTTTCGTTTTTAATTTCATCCACCACTTCGGGATTCAAAAGGGTAGAAGTATCCCCAAAATTCGCAAAATCACCTTCAGCAATTTTCCTTAAGATTCTTCTCATAATTTTTCCAGAACGCGTTTTGGGTAATCCCGAAACAAATTGAATTTTATCGAGTTTTGCGATTGGACCCACCGTATCACTAATTAATTGATTAATTTCTTTTCTCAAATTCTCGCGATCTCTGCTTTCCCCGGAATCTTTTAATATAACATATCCGTATAGCGCACTTCCTTTGATATCATGCGGATAACCGACAATCGCAGATTCTGCAACCGCCGGATGTTGGTTGATGCTGTCTTCAATTGGTGCTGTTCCCAGATTATGCCCGGAAACGATAATCACGTCATCAACTCTTCCTGTGATTCGGTAATATCCTGTTTCATCGCGTAAAGCGCCATCTCCGGTAAAATATTTTCCTGGAAATGCGGTGAAGTAGGTTTCTTTATACCTTTGATGGTCGCCCCAAATGGTGCGTGCAATTCCCGGCCAAGGGAAACGGATGCAAAGATTTCCATCCACCTGATTTCCAGTGATCTCGTTGCGTTTATCATCCATCAAAACGGGCTGAATTCCTGGCAATGGTAGGGTAGCATACGTTGGTTTCGTAGGGGTAACAAATGGAATTGGCGAAATCATAATGCCACCCGTTTCGGTTTGCCACCACGTATCAACTATCGGACATTTTTTCTTTCCAACATGGTCATTATACCAATGCCAAGCTTCATCGTTGATGGGTTCACCCACAGATCCTATAACTCTTAAACTTGATAAATCATGTTTCTCAACCCATTCGGCGGATTCTTTTGCCAAGGATCGAATTGCGGTAGGAGCGGTATAGAATTGGGTAACTTTATGTTTTTCAATAACTTGCCAAAAACGATCTGGCTCAGGATAAGTTGGAACCCCTTCAAAGATAACCGTGGTCGCTCCGTTGGCAAGCGGGCCATATAGAATATACGAATGTCCGGTAATCCAACCGATATCTGCAGTACACCAATAAATATCGTTTTCTTTATAATTGAATACATTTTTGAAAGTGTAGGCAGTGTACACCATATATCCGGCGCATGTGTGCAACATTCCTTTTGGTTTTCCTGTAGAACCTGATGTGTAAAGAATAAACAATGGATCTTCAGCATCCATAATTACAGAAATAAAGTCTGCAGGCGCTTTTTCGTATAAAGGTTCGAGCCAGAAATCTCTGCCTTCTTTCATTTTAACTTCGCTGCCGGTTCTTTTTACAACCAAAACTTTCTCTACTGAGGGGCATTTTTCTATCGCTTCATCGATGATTCCCTTAAGATCGATGGCTTTATTGGCACGATAGCTTCCATCCGAACAAATCACCATTTTTGCACCGCAATCATTAACTCTTGATGCAACTGCAGATGCGGAAAATCCTGCAAAAATCACGGAATGAACGGCACCCAATCTTGCACAAGCCAACATGGTTACAGCCAGTTCCGGAATCATCGGAAGGTAGATGCACACGCGGTCGCCTTTTTCGATTCCCATGTCACGTAATACATTTGCCATTTTGCAAACCCTATCGCGTAATTCATTATACGAAATATGTTGTGCTTCTTCATTTGGATTATTCGGCTCCCAAATTATCGCGGTTTTTTCGCCACGAATGTTCAAGTGCCGGTCGATACAGTTTTTGGTGATATTGAGTTTTGCATTTTTAAACCATTTTATTTTGGCTTCTTGCATATCGTAATCTACCACTTTGCTCCATCTTTGGTACCAAACGAAATTCTCGTCGGCGATCTTATCCCAGAATTTTTTCGGATTCTTGATGGATTTTTTATATTGTTTAAAATAATCGGGTAGGTCATCAATGAAATAATTCTTCATGTGTATTGATTTTTTTTAATTTGAGGTTGAATGATTTTTCAGCTTTGATTTTTACTTTTTCTAATCGGAAAAAACACTGAAACTACGGTTGAAAATTGAGTTTAAATTTAAAATAAATTGGTTGGTTTTAAAAATATTTAGGCCTATTTTTTTTCCTTTTTGTACGCATCAATCCTTTGTTGCAATTCTTCTACAATACTTTCATCATCAATGGTTGATGGGATTTGATAATCTTTTCCGTCGAGCATTGTTCGAATCAGTTTTCTAAGGATTTTTCCGGAACGTGTTTTCGGTAATCTGTTCACCACCATGGCGTTTCTTAAACAGGCTACCGCTCCAATTTTTTCTCTTACCAGTGCGACGATCTCTTTCTCTAAATCTTCCTCATTGGTTTTGGAGCCCGATTTCAAAACAGCTATTGCAAAAGGAACTTGCCCACGAAGATCATCATCAATTCCTACGACGCAACATTCTGCAACATCTTTGTGAGCTGAAACTACCTCTTCCATTTCGGCAGTAGAGAGGCGGTGTCCTGCGACATTAATGACATCATCAACTCTTCCGGTGACAAAAATGTAGCCATCTTCATCCTGTATCGCTCCGTCTCCAGAGAAATAATATCCTGGAAATCTCGATAAATAACCAAATTTAAAGCGTTCAGGGTCGTTCCAAATTCCTGATAATGCGCCCGGTCCCAGCGGAAGTTTAATCACCAAATACCCTTCTTTATGTGCATCGAGTTCGTAACCTTCTTCGCTAAATATTTTTATATCGTAGCCTGGAATTGGTTTTCCTGCCGAAGCTCGTTTTATTTTTACTTCTTCTACACCCGGCATTAATCCTAGCATTGGCCAACCGGATTCCGTTTGCCACCAATGGTCGATTGCAGGAACTCCCACGTGTTCATCGTACCAATCGAGTGTCGCAACATCGCATCTTTCACCTGCCAAAAACTGCGTTCGAAGCGAAGATAAATCATATTTTTTTACCAAATCACCGTTAGGGTCTTCTTTTTTAATGGCTCTAATTGCGGTTGGAGCGGTAAACATCACCGAGACTTTATGATCTTGAATGACACGCCAGAAAGTTCCTGCATCAGGTGTTCCGATAGGTTTTCCTTCCATAATGATCGTGGTATTCCTATTAATTAAAGGTCCATAAACCGAAAAACTATGACCAACGGCCCAACCGATGTCGGATGCAGCCCAAAATGTTTCGCCTGGTTTTGCTCCGTAAATATTGGCGATGGCAAATTTCAATGCTACAGCATGGCCGCCGTTGTCGCGAACTACGCCTTTAGGTTTTCCGGTGGTTCCTGAGGTGTACAAGATGTATAACGGATGCGTAGATTCTACCGGAATACAGTCTACAGGATCGGATTCTGCGATGAGTTTTTCGAAATCGGTGAGGTCTTTTTCATTTTCAAAATCGATGGTATTTCCCAAAAGTTTTCTGTCGAAGGCAACGATATGATCCGGTTGATGATCAGCAATTGCGATGGCTTCTCGCACGAATGGGATATAGGGAATTCTACGCGAAACTTCCATTCCGGAACTTGCGGTGATGATGGCTTTTGGATTGCAATCGTCAATTCGGATGGCGAGTTCTGTAGGTGCAAAACCTCCAAACACTACCGAATGCGTCACTCCTAATCTCGCGCAAGCGAGCATCGCAAATAAGGATTCCGGAATCATGGGCATATAAATAATCGCGGTATCGCCTTTTTTTAGCCCTAAATTTTTTAAACCTCCAGCGAGTTTGGCAACTTTTTCACGCGCTTCATTGAAGGTGAATTTTTGAATTCGATTGGTTACCGGGGAATCATAAATGATGGCTGTTTGATCGCCAAAACCGTCATTAATATGTTTATCAAGCGCCAAATAGCAAGTATTTAATTCGCCATCAGAAAACCAAGTAGGGTAATTTTCCCCATCATCGGTGAGGATGGTTTTTGGTTTTTTGAACCATTCAATATTTTCGGCTTGGGATGCCCAAAATTGCTCCTTGTTTTCCACACTTTCGCGGAACATTTCATTTGCATTCATCTTTAGGGTGTTTTTTGTTTTAAATTTGAGTTCAGGAGAAAATTAATTCAACAGTTCTTCAATTTTTTCAGTCAGTTTTTTAATGGAATAGGGCTTGGTGATATAAGCATCAGCTCCTAAATCCATCCCTTTTCTGATATCGCTTTCACCGGTTTTGGCTGAAAGAAATATGATTTTGATGTTGTTCCATTTATCATTTTTTTTAATTTCGGATAGTGTAGAATATCCATCCAAATTCGGCATCATCACATCGAGTAAAATGGCGTCCGGGGTTTGATCTTTTAAGATTTCCAGAACTTCGGAACCGTCTCTAGCAATGAAAACTTCGTATCCTGCTTTCCGGAAAGCGTATTCCAAAGTCATCACAATTTTGTGTTCGTCATCAGCAATTAATATTTTCTTCATGTGCTATTCATTTGATTGGGAAGAGTATTTCAAAGGTTACTCCGATTTCTTTGTTTTTTGCGGTAATGGTTCCGCCGTGTGCATTAATTATTTTTTTGCAAATCGCTAATCCAAGACCACTTCCGACGGGTTTTCGAATGTTTTGGTTTTTGCTTTGATAAAATTTTTCAAAGATGAATTCCAGATCTTCTTCCGGGATGTTTTTTCCGGTATTGAACATCGAAATTTTCAACATTCCTTCCTTTTCCTGGAATTTTGTTTGCACCATTCCTTGTTCGTTGGTGAATTTCAGGGCGTTTCCGAGGATATTCTGAAATAATTGAATCATCTTCATTTCATCAAAATAAAAAAATTCATTTTTCAAAAGATTCACTTCCGAATGATGAAGATTTTTCTGATCAAATAATTGATGCAAAGGTTTTAGCGCTTTATGATACGTTTCTGTAATATTTTTATGTTCAATGTTTAAGGGCGTAGTTCCGGCTTCTAATTTGTCGAGATACAGAATATCATTGATAATTTCTGCGAGGCGGTCGCTTTCGGAAATAATGTTGCCTAGGAAATCTTTTTTTATTTCTAAAGGCATTTCTTCATCGTCCAAAAGTAATTCGCTTGTAGCTCGGATGGCTGTAATCGGTGTTCGAAGTTCATGAGCCACGGAATCGAGGAAATCGTCTTTCTGTTGGTCTTTGATGATGAGGGTGTCGTTGGCATTTTGTAACTCTTCGGAGAGTTTCCGAAGTTGCAGGGAATGTTCGGAAAGTTGCTTATTCATCGCAATATTTTCCTTGGATTCTTCTAAAATTTTTAATACTTCAGGCAATGTGATCTTGTCTTCTTTGGTAACCCCTTCAATCAAAATTTTTGCGGAAGCGGTTCCAATTCTTCCGCTGAGTAAATTTTCGGAAAATTTGATGAAACGGGAATCTGCGCTGTCGTTTTCATCGGAAATATTGTATTTTAAATTGAATATTTTGAGGGCTTGTTTAGTTTTCTTTTCGCCCAAAAAGCGGGTTAATATTTTACGGATATCGGAAATATTAGCCTGTCCTTTCCAGATATAAGCGTTTTCGTGATTTTGAATATAATCGTCGATGTCTACATAGATTTCAGCAAAATTCCTTTCGCGATAATTTCCGATTACGGAAGAAGAAATGATGGTAAATAAGGCTGCATTAACCAGTAAACTCCAAAAGAAAACATTGGCAATTGGTGATAGGTAAGGGATTTTTAAAAAATGATATATCGTGGAATTCTGATAAGAAGTTTCGAAATAACTAGGGAGAATTAAACTGAAATAGCAAATAAAAACTCCAGCCACCATTCCGGTAACTGCGCCATAAAAATTCCCACGGCGCCAAAAAATAGCCCCGAAAAATGAAGGCGCAAGTTGTGCGAAAAGCACAAAAGAAATCAGTCCAACGGAAAAAAAGGATGATCCGATGATCAGGAATTTATAGAAAACAAATCCCAAAATAATCAGTGAAAAAATACTAATTTTTCTAATGCTGACAATGGTTTTGCTGTTGGTGTTTTCGGTTTCTGTTTTGAAATTATTCAATAATCCGTAAGGTATGATGATGTTGTTGGAAAGCATTACCGAGAGGGAAATACTCGAAATAATGATCATGGAGATACAGGCGCTTAAACCTCCGAAAAATACCATTGCGGCAATGAAAGTATTGCCAAATTTTTGCGGAATAAGTATTGAGAAGAATTCCGGATTAACGTTTTGACCGGCAAATAAAACTTTGCCGCCCCAAGCGACGGGGAAAACAAAAAATATAAGCAGTAAAAGGTAAAGGGGAAATAACCAAATGGCTGTTTTTAAATGTTTTTCCGTGCGATTTTCGATTATTGTAGTATGAAATTGTCGCGGTAGCAGGAAAATAGCCGTCATGGAAACCAGGCACATCAAGAACCAATTGAAACCGCCTTCTAAACCAGTGAACGTATTTTTTTGATGGAAATCCGGCAGTTTCGAGGCTTGTTTATAAATATCATCAAAACCATTGAAAATGCCGTAAACCACAAAGAATCCGAGGATTAAAAAGAAAATGAGCTTCAGAAAACTTTCAAAAGCTACGGCAGAAATAATTCCAAGTCTTTTTTCCGAAGCATCTACATAGCGAGTGCCATAATACGCCGAAAATAAAGCGATGATAAGAACCACATACGATGCAGAATCAAAGAAAATATTATCAGAAATTTCGGTTGCAGTAATTAGATGATAGGATTCGGAAATCGCTTTAATTTGCAACCCAATGTAAGGAATCACTGCCAAAATACAAACCATGGTGACCAAAGCCCCGATAAATCTACTGTTGCCGTATCTTAATGAAATAAAATCTGCGATGCTGCTTATTTTATTTACCCGGGAAATCCGGATGATTTTTGAATTAATATAAATCCAAGCCGGGATGATGATTACTGGACCAATATAAATAGCCAAATATTCTAAACCCTGGTTAGCCGCCACACCGATGCTGCCGTAATAGGTCCATGCGGAGCAATAAACAGCAAGTGAAAGTGCGTAGATATACGCATTGTTTACCCAAAAATTACTTTTTCTTTTTTCTGCCCAATATGCAATGAAGAAAAGTAACCCAAGGTATAAAATTACCAGTATAAATAAGAGCGGACTACTCATCGAATTTTTTGAAAATTAAAAATGATAATAAACTGGAGCCAAACCAAACCGTGAATATGTATACATAAATCATCGGTAAACCCCAAACCATTTTAGACGTGTTGAACAAGAACAAAACCGGTACATTAAAAATGATAAATAGAATAATGCTTAGAATAACCAATTTTTGCTTGTCTCTTTTTTTCATTTTCTTTTAACTTTTTTAAAAATTCCGGCATCACTTACGAGCCGGAATTTTCGTTTATTGTAAATGATTTTTTAAAGTTTATCCTGTGAGTATTCACCTTTCAGTGCGTACCATCCGAAGATTGCCAATCCACCGACAATAATTGGCATCAGTATCGTCATAATAATCCAACCAAAAACCTGATCTTCTTGCTTGTCCGACATGATTTTCGGCCAGCCAAATTCCGTGATGCCATAGTAGGCAACCACTGTCGCCATTAGTAGCCAAACAATTCCTAATATTCGTTTTATTGCGTCCATTTTTATGATGTTTAAAGTTAATAAATTTTAGTCGAAAAATTAATCTTCCACATTGCGGTCTTTACCATTCAAGTAGAAAAATCCAATGATTAATGAAACGGCAGCGACAATAATTGGATACCACAATCCTTGTAGATACCATTCAGCATGGCCGGTGTCCTTCGCATTGGTCACCAAATATGTAGCAACCGCAGGAAGCAATCCCCCAAAAATACCGTTTCCGATGTGGTAAGGCAAGGACATGGAGGTGTACCGGATGCGAACAGGAAACATTTCAACCAGAAAAGCGGCGATCGGTCCGTAAACCATCGTTACGAAAACCAATTGAAGGAAAAGCAAAGCGATGAGTTTCCATCGGGTAGAAGGATCCACTGTTACAGCGATATCCATTTTGGCAGCTTCAGGTTTTCCGTCTTTCATTACAGGTCCTGTTGGAGTCCAGTGTACGATGGAGTCCTTCTTCAATAGAGATCCGTCGGTAAAGGATTTTTCGGTATGGAAAGTAATCAAACTGTCAGTCGCAATTTTGTCGTGAACTTTAGCAACTCTTTTCATCGTTTCGCTGTCTTTAACCACGGTTTTTTCGGCTAAATTTACGGAGTGATACATCGCGCGATAGATCGGTCTGTAGGCAAAAATAGCCAACAACATTCCTAAGAGAATAATTGATTTTCTGCCGACTTTATCCGAAAGCCAACCAAAGAAAATGAACAAAGGTGTACCTAAAAACAAAGCTGCAGCCATTATCGTATCCACCTGAGAAGATTCCACGTTCATTACTTTTTGCAGGAAGCTCATCGCATAGAATTGTCCGGTATACCAAACAACGCCTTGTCCCATAACTGCCCCGAAAAGCGCGAGAAGAACGAATTTGAAGTTGTATTTATTTCCGAAAGATTCCTTCAACGGGTTGGAAGAAGTTTTTCCCTCTTTTTTGGCCGCAGCGAAAAGCGGAGATTCCTTCATGTTTTTTCTGATAACATAGGAAACGCCAACCATTAAAATGGAAATCCAGAACGGGATTCTCCAGCCCCACTCGGAAAATTCTTCTTTAGTTAAAGTTGTTTTGGTCACCAAAATTACGGCCAGAGAAACGAAAAGACCAACTGTTGCAGTAGTTTGAATCCAAGATGTCCAGTAACCTCTTCGGTGTGGTTGTGCATATTCTGCCACATAAGTTGCTGCGCCACCATATTCTCCACCCAATGCAAGTCCTTGTAATAACCTTAAGATTAAAACTAAAACAGGCGCCATAAATCCGATGGTTTCGTAAGCAGGAACGCATCCGATGAGAAAGGTAGAAAAACCCATGATCAGCAAAGTAACAAGAAAGGTATATTTTCTTCCGATCATATCACCGAGACGTCCGAAAAATAGTGCGCCGAACGGTCTTACCACAAATCCCGCAGCGAAAGTAGCGAGGGTTGAAAGGAAAGCTGCCGTAGGATTATCTGAGGGAAAAAATTTCGTTGAAAGTACCACAGCGAGACTTCCGAAAATGAAGAAATCATACCATTCGATGAGTGTTCCGAGTGAAGACGCCATAATTACATTCCAAATCGTGCGGTTTTTGGTGCGTTCGTCTTCTACTGGAAGCGCGTTGTGCAGATTGTTGTTGTCGTTATTCATAGTATTTCGTATTTGGATTATTTTTAATGAAATAAAATTTTAAAAATTTAGAAAGAATACATTACTCTTACCATTGCTCGGAGGTTGCCTACATCTTTCATATTATTTGTAGCCGTTGCGTCTAGACCAATATCGCCCCATTTTGCAGCGGTGTATTCTATTTCTGGGGTAATAGCGAATTTGTTTTGCTTGAAATCTACTCTTGCCGAAGCACGCCAAACCTGATCCAAAATCCTTGTTCCCGAAACACCTCTTGCGTATAGGTTTTTATATCCTGCATCAACACCCGAATTTTTTGTGTATCCGAAGAAAACTCCAGGGGCAACTTTAGGATTTGCACTGGCAAGATCTACCCAAAAAGCAGATGTTTTGGTCGGTTCGTATGATTCAATTCCGTTCGGGTTTTCATATCCAGCAAATCCGCCGATCATGACCAGATGATGAAGATTTCCGCCCGTAATCCCATAAAGTTTTGCGATTATTTTTTCGTTGGAATATTTAAAATATCCAAAAAACATTTCGGAATTTACTTTTTCATCAGAAACCAATCCTCCAGATTCGATCACTGGTTTCAGCGATTGATATTCTGCTCCGGCACCGGCTACGATGGATTTATTTTTAAATTGTAATTGGCCGTGGAACGTTGGCACTGAGGAATTGAATGTGGCAGAATTTGTAGAAGCTCCGGCAGCGTTTGCAGTTTGAAATTCGCGGTCTTTGTACGCAATTGCACTAAACGATAATTCCGGAGTGATTTTTTGAGTGAGTTTTACTTGCCCAGCCCAACCAAATGGGTTAAAAAGAATTCCGGTGTTGAAATTGGCAACTTTAGGAAAAACTTCTGGGACAAATGTTGGATACCATGTTTGCCCAAAGGTAAGCGCGGTTTTTGGCCAGCTAAGCGTCGCCGTAGCGTGTCTAAGTCTAAGCAGACCATTGCTTCCGGTTCCCGCAGCACTTTTGTTGAGTTCGGTATTTCCGAAAAAATCCGCTTCGATATTTCCAGTGGCTTTGGCACCCCAAACATCTGGACCTTTAAACTTTAATCCAACTCTGGTGGTGATTGCAAGGAAATTACTCGCGCCTGCATCGTTGATATCGTTTCCGTTGGCATCCAGTTTTTCATCTAGTGGAAAAAGATTCAAATTATATTCTCTCGAGTATGCAGATTGCCAACTGTCGAAGTTATATTCGGTTCTTACCCAACTTTATAAAGAAACGTCCCAATCTTTTGTTTTGTTTTTTTCGGCTTCCAATGCTTCAATTCTTTTTAGAAGATCGTCTGTCGAAGGATTGTCTTGCGCAAAGAAAGATGTTTGGAAGAGTATCGATGAAATAATTCCTAATAAAACTGTTGATTTCTTCATGGATTAATAATTTTTAGTTGGTTTTTTTGTGAGAAATAAAGTTAAAATAAAAAATCGGTTGAAGAAATTTAATATATATTTATGCTAATAGTATAGGTTAATGAATTTTTGAAAGTAAAACTAACAGATTCTGCACTATTTTTTAAATCTTTCCCACCTGATCATCATGTATTTATCTCCAAACTCTGTGATGATGAGGCCGGAGCCTTTTATGTTTTCTTCGTTTTGAACAAAGGTAATGAGCTCGCTTTGCTTAAAAACTTTATAGCTTGTGTGGAATTCAGAATGTGGTGGTCTTTTGATGTTATATTTTTTGATCCAGGAACTTATGGTAACGTGCGAAACACCGATAATTCTTTCAATTTCGCGAAAAGACAACCCTTCGAGATATAATTGCAGTGCTTTTGTAACATAATAATCATCAATTTGTTTACCTAATTTTTTCACGGTGAAATAATAGTTGCAATCTCTGCATAGAAAGCGCTGTCGCTCTTTTACGATTCCGCTTTTTACAATATTACTCTGTTGGCATTTCGGGCAAGAATTGGACATAACTATACTTTTTTAGCAAATATATATTAATTTAGCATTAAAATGAACAAAAATTTATGGGTAGGTAAATTTAAAAGCTGAAAAAATAGTTTTTAGCGATTGATATCCGGATAAAAATTAATTTGCTAAATAATGCATTGGTAAAAATCATCTTTGTTGTTCAAAATAAATTTCTATCTTTGCACCTAATGAAAAGATTATTTCCATTAGACGATTTACAGACAGGCAATTTTGCCGATATCAACAATATTTGTTTTTTATAACGAAGCTTTTTTGGCTTCGTTTTTTTTTGACCTAAACTGAAAAAATTATGCTTACAACCGCCGATTTAACTGTAGAGAAAATTAATTCACTATTAATTGCAGCTGAGGAATTTTCAAAAGGAAAAGTTTTGAAACCCACGAAAGAAATTTATGTTTCGAACCTCTTTTTTGAAGACAGCACGCGTACCAAAACCAGTTTTGATATCGCTGAACGAAAGTTGGGACTTCAAGTTGTACCGTTTGATGTGACGTCAAGTTCAGTGAATAAAGGCGAATCACTTTACGATACTGTGAAGACACTTCAGAGTTTGGGCATAAATCTGTTGGTAATTCGTCATAAGCAAGATCAGTTTTATAAAGAATTAAAAGAAATCGATCTTCCGATTATCAATGGGGGCGACGGAACAGGAAATCACCCATCGCAAACATTATTGGATTTGATGACTATTCATCAAGAATTTGGAAAATTCAAAGGTTTAAAAATCGGAATCGTGGGCGATGTAAAACACAGTAGGGTAGCCAATTCCAATGCAGTTGCGCTTAGAAAATTGGGAGCGAAAGTTTATTTTTCCGGCCCTGAAAAATGGTTTGATGAGGGTGCGATCATCAATGGAACTTATCTCTCCATCGATGATTTGGTAAAAGAGGTTGATGTGCTGATGTTGCTTAGAATTCAGCATGAAAGACATGATGAGAAAATGAAAATCTCACTCACTAATTATCATAAAAAATTTGGTTTGACACTGGAAAGAGAAAAAACAATGAAAAAAAATGCAATCATTATGCATCCAGCACCGATTAATAGAGGAGTGGAGATCCATGACGATTTAGTAGAATCTTCGCGTTCCAGAATCTTTCAACAAATGAGAAATGGAGTTTTCGCGAGAATGGCCATTCTGAAAGATGCGCTGGAAAGCAAAGGTTTTGAGTTTTTGTAAATAAATAAAATGCTAATAAAAGGTGCGAAATAAATAAAATGAAAAAGAAATTAATATTAGAATCCGGAGAAATTTTTCATGGCGAAGGTTTTGGTGCACAGCTCGAAACTGAGGGCGAAGTGGTTTTCAATACCGGAATGACGGGCTATCAGGAACTGATTTCCGATCCGTCCTATTGTGGCCAAATGGTTTGTATGACTTATCCGTTGATCGGAAACTACGGCATTAATCGTGACGATTACGAATCTATTGAACCCGCTATTAAAGGTTTAATCGTGAAGGAACTTTGCGATTTCCCTTCCAATTTTCGTCATCAAATTTCATTAGACGAACTTTTTAAAAAGAAAAAATTATCTGGAATTTCGGGAATCGATACGAGAAGATTAACCCGAGTTTTAAGAAGTAAAGGCGTGGTAAAAGGAAGAATTGTGGACGAAAACGCAGATGAAAAGGAAGTAATACAATCCCTGAAATCAACTGAATTTCCGACCAATCAAGTGGAGACAGTTTCTACAAAAACCGCTTTTGCGAATCCCGGAAGAGGATTGAACGTGGTTTTAGTAGATTTCGGATCCAAATTGGGAATCCTGCGCGAACTCACTCAAAGAGATTGCGATGTGAAGGTAGTTTCTCAGGATGTCACCGCCGAAGAAATTTTGTTGATGAATCCCGATGGAATCATGCTTTCCAACGGTCCCGGCGACCCGGAAGACGTGAAAGGAGCTTCCGAACTGATCAATGGATTACTCGGGAAAGTGCCTATTTTCGGAATTTGTTTGGGTCATCAATTGATTGCGTTGGCTTGTGGAGCCAAAACTTTTAAGTTAAAATTTGGTCATCGAGGTGGAAATCATCCAGTTTTGGATCTAGCCAAAAATAAAGTGGCGATTACTTCCCAAAATCATGGGTATGCAGTAGATCAAGAAAGTTTGAAAAATACCGATTTAGAAGAAACACACATCGCTTTGAACGACCGTACCAACGAAGGTTTGAGGCACAAAATCCATCCATGTTTCAGCGTACAATATCACCCTGAAGCAAGTCCGGGTCCGGAAGATGCAAATTATCTTTTTGATGAGTTTATTGCAATGATGGAAACATTTAAGAACCAAGAGCCAAGAATCAAGAATCAAGACAAGAATTAATGCATAATTTTGAGAAACTACTTTTTTGGCAAAAATCCATTGTGCTAGCAAAGGATATTTATTTAATTTGTCAAAATATTTCATCTGATGAGAAGTTCGGATTGATTTCTCAAATGAAAAGAAGTGTAGTTTCAATACCTTCAAATATTGCTGAAGGAAGCGGACGAAACAACAACAAAGAATTCAATCATTTTCTTGCAATTGCTTTGGGATCAGCATTTGAACTTGAAACACAATTAATTTTATCAAAAGAATTGAATCTTTTAAGCGAAGATTCTGTACAAAAAATTATTTCTGATTTGATTGAAATCCAGAAAATGATTTACAGTTTTAAACAAAATTTAAAGTCTTGATTCACAAATCTTGACTCTTATAATCTAAGTAAAAAAGAAAGTCTCGAATCTCGGTTCTAGGCTCTCGAATCTAAAAAAAAAATGAAAAGAAACGACATAAAAACAATTTTAGTAATCGGTTCCGGACCAATCATAATCGGTCAAGCTGCGGAATTTGATTACGCTGGAACTCAGGCTTGCTTGGCTTTGAGAGAAGAAGGTTACAAAGTAATTTTGATCAACTCTAACCCAGCAACCATCATGACCGATGTGGAAATCGCCGATAAAGTTTACATCGAACCAATTTCCTTGCAGTTTGTGAGCCACATTATTCGTAAGGAAAGACCGGATGCACTTTTGCCGACTTTGGGTGGACAAACCGGGCTGAATATGGCGGTAGAACTTGAAAAATCCGGCATTCTGGAAGAATGTAAAGTGGAAGTTTTAGGAACCAAACTTTCCGCAATTAATCAGGCGGAAGACAGAGATTTGTTCAGAGAATTAATGAAGGAACTCAACGAACCGGTTCCCGAATCCGACATCGTAAACACCGTTCAAGGTGCTTTGGAATTTGCACAAAATATTGGCTATCCGGTAATTGTTCGTCCTGCCTTCACAATGGGAGGAACTGGTGGCGGAATTGCGCATAACGAAGATGAATTAAAGGAAATTACAAGCTTTGGACTGAAATATTCGCCCGTAACTCAATGTTTGATCGAGAAATCCATCGCCGGCTTCAAAGAAATCGAATACGAAGTAATGCGTGACAAAAACGACAATGCTATTGTTGTTTGTAATATGGAAAACATCGATCCCGTTGGGATTCACACCGGAGATTCTATCGTGGTGGCTCCTTCGCAAACGCTTTCCGATCGTGAATATCAAATGCTTCGAAATTCTTCATTGAAAATTATTCGTGCATTAGGGATTGAGGGGGGGTGCAACGTGCAGCTGGCGTTGGATCCGCATTCTTTCGATTATTATATTATTGAAGTAAACCCACGGGTTTCGCGTTCATCAGCATTGGCGAGTAAAGCGACCGGTTATCCGATTGCAAAAATTGCTGCAAAAATTGCTGTTGGATTGACTTTAGATGAAATCATGAATCCGGTTACAGGAACCTCTTACGCTTGTTTCGAACCAGCTTTGGATTATGTGGTAACCAAGTTTCCGAGATTTCCTTTTGATAAATTTGAAACCGCTGACCGCCGACTTTCAACACAAATGAAAGCGACTGGTGAAGTGATGGCAATCGGTAGAAATTTCGAGGAGTCTTTGCAAAAAGCAATCCGTTCCCTGGAGACGGGTTTAAGACATATTGGACTTAAATCAAAACAAGCAGAGGCTTTAACCGACGCGGAAATCGAAAGAAGAATTCGCGTTTGTGATGATGAGCGATTGTTCATCATTGGCGATGCTTTACGTAGAGGTTACGATTGGAAAAAAATCGTGGAATGGAGTAAAATCGATAAATTTTTCATCTGGAAAATCAAAAAGTTAATCGATTTTGAAAAAGTGATTGCTGAGAATAAATTTGATAAAGAAATATTACTTCAGGCAAAAAAACTTGGATTTTCGGATCTTCATATCGCGCATTTATGGAATTCAAACCAAAAAGAAATTTTTGAATTCCGAAGAAACAATGGCGTAATGCCGGTTTACAAAATGGTAGATACTTGCGCCGCCGAATTCGAAAGTGAAACGCCTTATTTCTATGGAACTTACGAAGAGGAAAACGAAAGCATTCCTTCAAATAAAGAAAAAATAATTGTTCTCGGTTCCGGTCCGATCAGAATCGGGCAAGGTGTAGAGTTTGATTACGCCACAGTTCACTCGGTTTGGGCGATTAAAGAATTAGGTTATGAAGCGATTATCATTAATAATAATCCGGAAACCGTTTCCACCGATTTCTCGATTTCCGATAAATTATATTTCGAACCTTTGACGGAGGAAGATGTGATGAACATCATCGAACTCGAAAAACCAAAAGGCGTGGTAGTACAGTTTGGTGGACAAACAGCGATTAATCTAGCCGATAAATTAGCAGCACACGGAGTTCAAATTTTGGGAACTTCGCTGGAAGATTTAGACCGTGCCGAAAACAGAAATAAATTTGAAGCAGCTTTGCAAGAGCTTGGAATTCCTCAACCTTTGGGAAAAACTTGTTTTACAAAAGAAGAAGCTTTGGTCATTGCCAACGAAATTGGTTTTCCGGTTTTGGTTCGTCCGAGTTATGTTTTGGGTGGAAGAGCCATGGAAATCGTGTACGACGAGAATGATCTGAACCATTACATGACCAATGCGGTGAAAGAAAACTCTGAACATCCAATTTTGATTGACCGTTATCTAACCGGAAAAGAAGTCGAGGTTGATGCAATTTCTGATGGAGAAACTGTAGTGATACCGGGAATTATGGAACATATCGAAAGAGCGGGAGTTCATTCCGGAGATTCCATCGCGGTATATCCGCCACAGAATATTTCGCAAAAACAAATCGATACTTTGGTAGATTATACCAAACGATTAGCGAAAGGACTCAATGTGGTTGGATTAATGAATATTCAATACGTTTTATATGAAAATGAAGTATTTGTGATAGAAGTTAATCCTCGTTCATCGAGAACGGTACCGTTTTTAAGTAAAATCACCGAAATTCCGATGGCAAATTTGGCAACCAAAGTAATTCTTGGTCAAAAACTAAAAGATTTAGGTTTCGAAGACGGTTTAGTTCCGAACAAAGAGGGAATTTTTGTGAAAGTTCCTGTGTTCTCTTTCTCCAAATTAACCAAAGTTGATATTTCTCTCGGCCCTGAAATGAAATCCACTGGAGAAGTAATGGGCAAAGATGTAACCCTTGAAAAAGCGCTCTACAAAGGACTCATCGGCGCGGGAAGAAAAGTTCCCCTTCATGGAGCTATTTTATTTACCGTTGCGGATAAACATAAGGAAGAAGCTTGCGAAATCGCCCGACGTTTCCAAGAAATCGGTTTCAAAATTTGGGCAACAGAAGGTACTGCAAAATTCTTCGAAGAGAATGGAGTAATGACCAAAATTGGTTACAAAATCGAAGAAAATCCGGAAATCAATTTGATAGATCTCATTCAGAAGGGAAAAGTTCAGTACATTGTAAATACCATGACTAAAGGGAAACAATCCGAACGGGATGGTTTCCAAATCCGTAGAACGTCAGTTGAAAACGGAGTTCCTTGCCTCACTTCAATGGATACCGTGGAAGCCATTTTGAAAGTCATTGAAAGTATGAGTTTTAAGATGCAGGCGATGTAGAGTAAAAATTTTTATATTTGTATATGGAGAATTTCTATCAAAAATGGGATTTTTGGATTTCAACGATTATAGGTTTAGGAGGCATATTTTTTTCAATACTTTCATTTATACAAGCTAAAAAAGCAAAGGAAGCCGCTGAAAGTGCGACTAAGACTGTAAAACTTCAAACAGTAACGATTGAGCTTACAGAAATAATCCAAAAGTTAGAAAAATTATCACAAGATATTAATTTTAGTAATGCAAGAGATTTATTGAATGAAACTTCAAGAAAAGTTAGAAGATTAATTTCACCATTTAAAGAAGATTTTGAATATAGTGAAAAAATTAATCAACTTTATGAACATTTAGAGATTTGTCAAAATGCCTTATCAAGTGTTAGACCAGATGGTGAAGAAATAGTACCTTTTACAATTTTTAATGCTTTAGAAGGAAATTTTTCAACTTTAAATGGT
The DNA here is from genome assembly GCA_001403755.1 of Chryseobacterium senegalense. Classification (GTDB taxonomy): domain Bacteria; phylum Bacteroidota; class Bacteroidia; order Flavobacteriales; family Weeksellaceae; genus Kaistella; species Kaistella senegalense. The sequence goes on from CYUH01000015.1 coordinate 1,022,942, forward strand.
CTTTTGGCAGACTTACTTGGATTAATTGAAAAAAGAACAATAAATTTAGAATAAAATGATAAACATACAAGACGAATATCAAAAATTTATAAAGGGCCTAATTGAGCAAACAAAGATTGCTAAAGTCACTTGGAAAAAGCAGAATGATACAACTTATTATTTTAATTCTCGTAATGAAGAAACTTTGATTACAGTATCTGTACAGAAAATAGGAAGTGCAGATAGAAGTCTTTCATTCTTAAATAATTATATTTTTCAAGTTATAAATACAAATACTAAAGAAATTTTAGTTAATCTTGAGACTAGTATTTCAAGGAATTATTCTTATGAACTAGGGGATTTGTATAATGCTATAGAAGAAAGTATTGAGGTAAAGAATTTGGATGTTTTAAATAATATTCTAAAAAATATTAAAGGATAATTAAAATTATTTATGAAAAAATTCCTCATCACAGCACTTTTAGCCATCTCCGTTTCTGCTTATTCACAATGGACGCTTCCAGCCGCAAGTCCTAGAGCAACGGTTGAACAACAGTTTTCAATGTCTAAAATATCGGTTGATTATGGTAGACCTGGTGTGAAAGGCAGAAAAATCTTCGGCGAGCTTGTTCCTTATGGAAAAGTTTGGAGAGCAGGTGCTAATTCTTCTTCAAAAATTGAATTCAGACAGAGCATTAACTTTGGTGGCGTTATCGTTCCTGCCGGAAAATATGGTCTGTACATTTTGCCAACCGAAAAAGAATGGAAAATCCTTCTCAACAGCGATTCCCAAAGTTGGGGAACCGATTATGATGCTTCGAAGGATTTGTATGCGGTAACGGTTCCGGTTCAGAAACTGTGGGAAAAGCAGGAATATTTTGAAATCGCTTTAAATCCGGTTGATGATAATGCTGTGGATTTGGTTTTCAAATGGGATAATGTAAAAACTGTTGTACCATTAAAAACAGGAAAGCCTGAAACTGTAAATAAAATCGTTGAAAAACTAAAGGAAATTAAGCAGATTGAACGTGATGCTGCAGTGAAAAAATAATTTTTTTATTTTAAAAATATCAATAGGAGTGGGCTTTAGCCCGCTTTTTTTTATGGTAATTCAATAACTTTAGCCAAAACCTCAAAATGGTTGTCAATTTTTCGGTTGTTGATTATTTTGGATAACAATAACTTTGAACAATCAATTTTTGATCTTTATACCAAATGAACCTTTCACCACAACTCATGTACAAAGCATCCAACGATAAAAATCCCGATTTTGAGGGCGTTTTTTGGATGGGCGTGAAAACCACCGGAATTTTTTGTCGCCCGATTTGTCGTGCAAGAAAACCAAAACCAGAAAATGTAGAATTTTTTTCTTCTAAAAAAGCAGCGATTTTAAAAGGTTACAGACCTTGTAAAATATGCAAACCACTGGAAAATCCAGATGAAACTCCTCGATATATTCAAGAGATTTTAGAAGAATTAAGAGAGAATCCCGCACAGAAATTCAAAGATTACGATTTGGTAAAACGTGGAATCGAACCGGCGACGATGAGAAGATGGTTTCAGAAAAATCATGGCATGACTTTTCAAGCTTTTCAACGAATGTTCCGATTGAATACCGCTTTTAAAAAATTGCAACAGGGTGATAATATTATGGAAACAGCTTACGACAGTGGATTTGAGAGCTTAAGTGGTTTCAGTGAAAGTTTTAAAAATATCTTTGGAGTTTCACCAAAAAATTCAAAAGAACAGAGAATTATCGACCTGAAAAGAATTGAAACACCAATTGGAACGATGTACGTTGCTGCGGTGGAAGAGGGAATTTGCATGTTGGAGTTCACTGACAGAAAAATGCTCGAAACGGAATTTAAAGATCTAGCAAAATCGCTGAATGCGACCATTGTTTTAGGCGAAAATCCACATTTCAAACTTTTAGAGAAAGAATTGGAATTGTATTTTGAAGGCAAGCTCAAAGAGTTTTCTGTTCCGCTAAGTCCTGTTGGAACAGAATTTCAGAAAAGTGTTTGGAAAATTCTCCAACAAATTCCTTATGGTGAAACTTGGAATTACCGGAAACAATCCGAAGCGCTGGGCGATGCAAAAAAAGTTCGTGCAGTAGCGAACGCAAATGGGATGAATAAAATTTCCATTCTAATTCCATGTCATCGCGTAATCGGTAGTGACGGAACCTTGACAGGTTACGGTGGCGGAATTTGGCGAAAACAAAAGTTGCTGGAACTGGAGAAGGCGATTCTTTTTTGATAAAATTTAAAATATTTTTATTTAAAAATTAATTTTACTTTTACAAAAAATATATCCATGAATTTCTCGATCCAACCGATTTTAGAAAACGAAAATTACAAATTAATTCCATTAGTAGAAAACCACTTCGAAAGATTATTTGAAGTAGCTTCTGATCCTAAAGTGTGGGAGCAACATCCGAATAAAGACCGCTATAAAAGGGAAGTTTTCGAAAATTTCTTTAAAGGTGCCCTCGAAAGTAAAGGCGCTTTTCTGATTATTGATAGGCAATCGAATGAAGTTTTGGGTTCAACGAGATTTTATGATTTTGATGAAGAAAAAAAATCCATTTTAATTGGCTATACTTTTTATGGAACGAAATCTTGGGGAAAAAAAATCAATACGCAAGTGAAAAAACTAATGTTGGATTATATTTTTCAGTTTGTTGAAACAGCGATTTTCCATGTCGGAAAAAATAATATCCGGTCGCAAAAGGCAATGGAAAAATTAGGAGCCAAAAAAATTGGCGAAGAAGAAATTGCCTATTACGGCGAATTACCAAGAATTAATGTAATTTATGAAATCCAAAAATCCGATTGGTAAATTATTTTCCGGAGCAATCCTGAAAAATTTCAGCACCGAAATAAAAAACGAAAAGCCACGCGATTCCTTTTACGGTAAAAAAAATTAAACCTCCGATTCCCACTCGCTTGAACCAGGTTTTAAACTTGGAATTTTTGTTGTCCTCGGGTTGCTGATTTTCCATTTTTCTGTTCTTTTTTCAAAAATACTTAAATATTCTTAATCGACGATTTTTTACAAATAATCCACCGTTCTACAATAGGTGTAAAATCTTTTATGAAATCACTATTTTTTAGATTTTAATGCAAATGATTGGAGAAAATTTTCAGATTTGAGCAAAATTCTTATCTTTAAACACAACTCAAATTTAAATCTATGTCCCAAATGAAAGATAATTTCGGAATTGAAAAAACGCTCAAAAATTTAGGAATTTCAAAAGAAAATAACGGAGTCTCAACTGGTGGAGATTACTTTGCCAACGGAAATTTTATAGAAAGTTTTTCACCCACTGATGGTCAATTAATCGCAAAAGTGAAAACTGGCAATGCTCAGGATTACCAAAAAATCATTGAAACTTCGAAAGCGGCTTTTAAGGAATTTCGTATGATTCCGGCACCGAAAAGGGGAGAATTAGTCCGCCAATTTGGATTGAAACTTCGGGAATATAAAGAAGATTTAGGGAAATTGGTTTCTTATGAAATGGGGAAATCTTTGCAGGAAGGTCTTGGTGAAGTTCAGGAAATGATTGATATCTGCGATTTTGCGGTAGGTTTATCGCGACAGCTTCATGGCTATACGATGCACTCCGAGAGACCTGGACATCGCATGTATGAGCAGTATCATCCACTGGGAATTGTGGGAATTATTTCGGCCTTCAACTTTCCGGTTGCAGTTTGGTCGTGGAATACGGCTCTTTCCTGGATTTGCGGAAATGTTACCATCTGGAAACCTTCAGAAAAAACACCACTTTGCGGAATCGCTTGTCAGAATATCATCAGTGAAGTTTTAAAAGAAAATAACCTACCAGAAGGAATTTCTTCAATGATTGTGGGCGATCACGAAATTGGAGATCAATTGGTAAAAGATAAAAATGTAGCATTGGTTTCTTTCACCGGATCTACAAAAGTTGGAAGAATCGTCGGGAAAAATGTGGCTGAAAGATTCGGAAAATCAATTTTGGAATTAGGAGGAAATAACGCCATCATCATTACCGAAAATGCAGATCTAGATATGTCGATTATCGGTGCGGTTTTCGGTGCAGTGGGAACGGCCGGACAAAGATGTACTTCCACAAGACGTTTGATTATCCACGAATCAGTTTATGATGAAGTGAAAAACCGTTTGGTTAAAGCTTACGGACAATTAAAAATCGGAAATCCTTTAGATGAAAACAACCACGTTGGTCCACTCATCGATCAAGATGCAGTAAATCAATATTTGAATTCCATTGAAAAATGCAAAGCGGAAGGTGGAAAATTTGTGGTAGAAGGCGGCGTTCTCGATGGAGCACAATACGAATCGGGTTGCTATGTGAAACCATGCATCGCCGAGGTTGCAAATTCTTTCGAGATTGTACAACACGAAACTTTTGCCCCGATTCTTTATATTATGAAGTATAAAAATCTTGAAGAAGCTATTGAAATGCAGAATGATGTTCCACAAGGTTTAAGCTCCGCAATTATGACGCAGAATCTTCGCGAAGCTGAACTTTTCCTTTCTCAATCAGGCTCAGATTGTGGTATTGCCAACGTAAACATCGGAACATCTGGTGCAGAAATCGGTGGTGCTTTCGGTGGTGAAAAAGAAACTGGCGGCGGAAGAGAATCCGGTTCGGATGTTTGGAAATATTATATGAGAAGACAAACCAATACGATTAATTATACCACCAATCTTCCTTTAGCTCAAGGAATTAAATTTGACTTATAAACTCTTATAAATCAGTTTTTTAAATAAATATTAACAGCTTTAATCTTTGACATTAGATAAAGCATTAAATAAAGAAATAAAAATGAACGATACAATTTCATCTCAACCCCAAACGACCAATAAAGTGAAAGAAATTCTCGGGAAGCACCTTTTAGCTGATGGATTCGATTTCGTGATGGATATCGAGAAATCCCACGGAAGCTGGATTCACGACCGAAATACCGGGAAAGAATTCCTCGATATGTTTTCCATGTTTGGTTCTGCTTCAATTGGTTACAACCATCCTTATCTAGTTGAGAAATCCGCATGGCTGGGTAAAATGGCAGTAAACAAACCTACTTTAGCCGATGTTTATTCTCAGGAATTTGCAGATTTCATGGAGGTTTTCTCCAGAGTTGCGATTCCGGAAGAGTTGCAATACACTTTCTTTATCGAAGGTGGAACCATGGCCGTGGAAAATGCTATGAAAGCGTGCTTCGATTGGAAAACCCGTAAAAATTTCGAAAAAGGTATTGATCATGAAGCCGGCATTTGCATCCATTTCAAACAGGCATTTCACGGAAGAAGTGGTTATACATTGAGTTTAACAAATACTTCAGACCCAAGAAAATATCAATATTTTCCAAAATTTGATTGGCCAAGAATTACCAATCCACACTTGCGTTTCCCGATTACTGAAGAAAATTTACAGCAAACCATTAAAAATGAACAATTGGCTTTGCTCCATATTCAGGAAGCGATATTGGCAAATCCGGATCAAGTGGCATGCATCATCATCGAGCCGATTCAGGCAGAAGGTGGTGACCATCATTTCCGAGATGAATTTTTCCAGGGTTTAAGAAATATTTGCGATGAAAATGAAGTACTTTTAATCTTTGACGAAGTACAAACAGGAATTGGAATTACCGGTAAAATGTGGGCTTTCCAACATTTCACGGTGAGACCTGATATTATTTCTTTTGGTAAAAAAACACAAGTTTGTGGCGTTTTGGCAAATAAAGAGAAGTTTGATGAAATTCCGCAAAATGTGTTCAGAGAAAGCTCCAGAATCAATTCCACCTTTGGCGGGAATTTCGTGGACATGATGCGTTTCAAACTTACCATGGAGGTGATCGAAAGAGAAAATTTGGTTGAAAATGCTAGAGTTGTAGGCGAATATCTTTTGGAAGAACTTCAAAAATTGCAACAACAATTTCCGGATAAAGTTTCTAATGCAAGAGGAAGAGGTTTGATGTGCGCGATTGATTTGCCAAGCGGGGCGGCGCGCGATAAAATTCGAGAATTATTGTATGAAGATGGATTAATTATTCTTGCTTGCGGCGATCAGTCGATTCGTTTCCGTCCACATTTGAATGTTTCGAAAGAAGAAATTCAAATTGCCATCGATAAAATCGCGGTGGCTGTGCAGAAGATTTAAAGAGCTTTTTTCGTAAGAATAATCATTTTTTTTTAAATTTAAGAAATGTTAACATGTAGTTTATTGAAATTTTTGTATTTTTAAGATTCAAAATTGAAATGAATAAGAATATGGAAAGAGAAACAAGAGTAAGTGTATTTGAAAGCGAAAATCTTGCGGAAATACAATTGATCAAATCAAAATTAACTCAGGGAAATATTACAAGTTTTTTGAACGATAAATACATGTCATTTACCACTACTCCTACAGCAAAAACCATCAGATTAATGGTTAATTTACAAGATGAGCAAAAAGCATTTGAAATTATTGATGCTTATTTGAAAGAAACGGATTTAGACCTTACTATTAATTTAAAAAACTAAGTTCATATTTTAAATTTTACGTTTTACAGAAATCGGAGTCAATTTATTTTGGCTCCGATTTTTTTTCCATTTTCAAACTAATAATTTTTTTCATTAAAATTTTTCTAAAGGCAGCCGTTTTTTCGAATTAAGATAGTTCCAGTAAGCAAAATAGAGATGATTTTTGTTATTTTTATTTTCTATTCCATGCATTTTTAGCGTTTCTTTTTGAAATTTTGTGCTGAGGATCACGGCTCTTGAACCTGTTCTTTGATCCATGGATAAAGAATTTAAAGGTTAGTCAGGAACTAAACTAGAAGGTTCTCTCAAATTTATTTATATTTGTGAAAATTCAGATATTTATGGAGGCCACTTATATAGAAACGCAACAGATTTCTTTTCAGGATTTTAAGAAAAATGTTTTAGAAGATTATAAACTCGGAAGAATTTCTCGTGAAATGTCTTATCTCGGTAGGAGAGAAGTTTTAACCGGAAAAGCAAAATTTGGGATTTTCGGAGACGGAAAAGAGCTGCCACAATTGGCGATGGCAAAAGTCTTCAAAAACGGAGATTTTCGTTCAGGATATTACCGGGATCAAACTTTTTCTTTGGTCATTGGTGCGGTTACGGTTGAGAGCTTTTTCGCCCAACTGTACGCAGATACAAGTGTAGAACGCGAACCTGCTTCCGCTGGCCGACAAATGAATGGGCATTACGCCACAAGAAGTTTAAATGAAGACGGCACATGGAAGAATTTAATGCAACAAAAAAATATTTCATCGGACATTTCTCCTACAGCAGGACAAATGCCACGATTATTGGGACTTGCGCAAGCTTCCAAAATATACAAATCTGTAAAATTTGAAGGTTCTGAAAAATTCTCCAATAACGGAAACGAAATTGCTTTTGGAACCATCGGTGATGCCTCCACAGCGGAAGGTCATTTTTGGGAAACTTTGAATGCTGCCTGTGCGCTTCAAGTTCCGATGATTGTCTCCATTTGGGATGATGGTTACGGGATTTCCGTACCCACTCAAAATCAAAGAGCAAAAGCGGATATTTCGGAAATGCTTTCAGGTTTTCAAAGAAGAGAAGGCGAAAACCAAGGTTGCGAAATTATTCAGGTGAAAGCATGGGATTATCCAGCGCTTCTCGATGCCTATGCAAAAGCGGAACATTTTGCCAGAACAGAAAGTGTTCCTGTGGTTGTACATGTTGTAGAAGTAACGCAGCCTCAAGGACATTCCACTTCCGGCTCGCACGAAAGATATAAAAATGAAGAACGCCTGAAATGGGAATCCGAATTCGATGGGCTTGTTCAGTTTAAAGAATGGATTTTGAATTATTCTATCGAAATTGAAGGAAATGAGCAGCAATTGGCTACAGCAGAAGATCTGGAAAAGATAGAATCGGACGCAAAAAAATTCGTAAAAGACGGTCAGAAGAAAGCGTGGGAAAATTATCAGTCCACCATTCAGAATTTGAAGAATGCCGTTTTTCCATTAATTGAAAATTTAAAAACTCAAAATGCTGAAATCGAAAATGAGATTGAGAAATTCAAGAAAATCATTTCAGTTTCAAAGAAAGATATTTTTCATTTGCTAAGAAAAACCTTATTGCTAACTAGAGGTAATACAAGCGTTGAAAGAGCAAATCTCCAGACGAAATTTAATGAAATTTATGCGGTAGAAAAAGATAATTATTCATCTCATCTTTATTCGCAATCCCAGTGGAAAGCGACGAATGTGAAAGAAGTTGCGCCAATTTACTCGGAAAATTCTGAAATCGTGGACGGCAGAGTAGTGGTGAGAAATAATTTCGATAAAATCTTCAGTAAATATCCTGAAACTTTGGTATTTGGTGAAGATGCCGGAAATATTGGTGATGTAAACCAAGGTTTGGAAGGACTTCAGGAAAAATACGGTGAGCTAAGAGTTGCAGATACCGGCATTCGTGAAGCAACCATTTTGGGACAAGGAATCGGTATGGCAATGCGAGGGTTGAGACCGATTGCTGAAATTCAGTACCTTGATTATATTTTGTACTGTTTGCAGGGCATGAGCGATGATTTAGCAACGGTACAGTACCGCACAAAAGGTGGCCAAAAGGCGCCGGTAATCATTAGAACTCGTGGTCACCGTTTGGAAGGAATTTGGCATTCCGGTTCTCCAATGGCGGGAATTATCAACCTTTCCAAAGGAATTTTGGTTTTGGTTCCAAGAAATTTAACCAAAGCGGCAGGATTTTATAATACAATGCTTCAAACGGACGAACCAGCCGTAATCGTAGAGTGTTTAAATGGCTATCGTTTAAAAGAAAAACAACCTGATAATTTAGGAGAATTCACTGTTCCTGTAGGAAAAATTGAAGTAACTAAAGAAGGAAAGGATGTTACCTTGGTAACTTACGGATCCACATGGAGATTGGTGATGGAAGCAGCAGAAGAATTAGAAAAAATAGGAATTTCGGCAGAAGTAATTGATGTTCAATCTTTAATTCCTTTCGATTTGGAGCACGAAATCGCAGAAAGCGTGAAGAAAACCAACCGACTGGTTGTTATTGATGAAGATGTGGAAGGCGGAACTTCAGCATTTATTCTTCAGCAAATTCTTGAAAAGCAAAAAGCATTCAAGTATTTGGATTCCGAACCCGTAACCATTTCTGCGGAAAACCACCGTCCGCCTTATGCAAGTGATGGAGATTATTTCAGTAAACCAAGTGTGGATGATATGGTAGAGAAAGTATATGCAATGTTCCATGAGAGCAACCCTGCAAAATTTCCTAAAATTTAATTTTACGATTTGCAAATAAAATAAAGCGGGCTTTTGGGCTCGCTTTTTTGTTTATATCCGAAAAACTTAACGATTTTTTTTTGATACCTTTTTTTCTGGCTTTTAAGAATGATAATTTCAATGAAACGCTTGGATTCTTGGCAAAGGAAGATAATTCCATCGAAAAATTTCCGTAAATTCGCATCAAATTTTTAAACAATGAACTACGATATTATTGTCATCGGAAGTGGACCCGGTGGTTACGTTACCGCAATCAGAGCGGCACAATTGGGTTTTAAAACTGCCATTATCGAAAAAGAAAACTTGGGTGGGATTTGCTTGAATTGGGGATGTATTCCCACGAAAGCATTGTTGAAATCTGCACATGTTTTCAATTATTTGAAACATGCCGAACAATATGGTTTAAATGCAGTGGAAAATCCAGGTTTCGATTTTACTAAAGTCATTGAAAGAAGTAGAGGAGTTGCTACCAAAATGAGCGGTGGAATTTCTTTTTTAATGAAAAAAAACAAGATCGATGTGATCATGGGAACTGCTAAAGTTCAAAAAGGAAAAAAAGTAAGTGTAACCGATAAAGACGGAAATGCAACTGAATATTCTGCCGAGCATATCATCATCGCAACCGGAGCAAGATCCAGAGAATTGCCAAATATTCCACAAGATGGGGTAAAAGTAATTGGATACAGACAAGCGCTTTCGCTTCCGCAGCAGCCTAAATCAATGATTGTCGTAGGTTCAGGAGCTATCGGGGTAGAATTTGCGGATTTCTATAACACCATGGGAACCAAAGTTACGATTGTAGAATTTATGCCGAATATCCTTCCTGTTGAGGACGAAGAAGTTTCAAAACATGTTGAAAAATCTTTGAAAAAATCAGGAATTGAAATTATGACCAACGCTTCCGTAGAATCTATTGATACAAGCGGAAACGGTGTGAAAGCAATGGTGAAAACTGCTAATGGAAACGTTACCCTAGAAGCAGATATGCTATTGTCTGCCGTAGGAATTTCTGCAAATATTGAAGGACAAGGATTTGAAGAAGTAGGAATCCAAACCGAAAAAGGACGAGTTTTAGTGAACGAATGGTACGAAACTTCAGTTCCCGGATATTATGCAATTGGAGACATTCTTCCAACTCAAGCATTAGCACACGTTGCTTCCGCAGAAGGAATTGCCTGTGTAGAAAAAATAAAAGGTCTTCATGTAGATAAAATCGATTATGGCAATATTCCTGGTTGTACTTATTGTCATCCGGAAATCGCTTCTGTAGGCTTAACTGAAAAGCAAGCGAAAGAAAAAGGTTACGAAATCAAAGTAGGAAAATTCCCATTCTCAGCATCCGGAAAAGCAACCGCAAACGGCGATACTGATGGTTTCATCAAAGTAATTTTTGATGCGAAATATGGCGAATGGCTAGGTTGTCACATGGTAGGTGATGGCGTTACTGATATGATTGCTGAAGCAGTAGTGGCGCGTAAACTGGAAACTACCGGTCACGAAATTTTAAAATCTATTCACCCGCATCCAACAATTTCTGAAGCGGTGATGGAAGCCGTTGCAGCAGCGTATGGCGAAGTAATTCATATCTAATATTTAGCAGAATTTTAATAAAAACCACGTCTTTTGGATGTGGTTTTATTATTTTTAAATTAAAATTTTTATCATGAAAGAACATCAACTAGGATTGGTACTTTCCGGAGGCGGAACCAAAGGAATTGCTCATGCTGGAGTTTTAAAATTTTTAAAAGAGAAAAACATCAACCCAGATATTTTAGCTTGTTGCAGCGCGGGTTCTATCGTTGGAAGTCTTCATGCAATTGGGAAATCTCCCGAAGAAATACTGGATTTTTTCAAGTCCGTTTATTTCTTTCATTGGAAACATTTTGCCTTCAATAAGCCGGGCTTGGTGTCGTCGACAATCTTTTCTACTTATCTGAATCCTATTTTTAAAGAAATGACCATCGGAGATCTAGAAATTGAACTTAAAATTATCGCAACAGAACTGGTATCCGGTGATCAGAAAATATTCAACAATAAAGACAAAATTGTGGATGCAATTATTGCTTCTTGCTCCATTCCCGGGATTACAACGCCTTATATTGTTGGAAAGGAAATGTTCAGTGATGGAGGTGTTTTGAATAATTTCCCTGCTGATATTATCCAAAATGATTGTAAAAAACTGATCGGAGTTTATGTTTCTTTACCTCAGGATGTGGAAGTTTCGAATCTGAATTCTATAAAAGCTGTTACTACACGGGCTTACGAATTGCTGTCACATCGGACGGAAATTCATAAATTTTCATATTGTGATTGGATCATTAGTTCTAAAAAACTTTCACAGTATGGAACTTTCGAGAAAAAAACGCATCGTTTGGAAGAGATTTTTCAAATTGGTTATGATGCGGCTAAAGATTCTTTCGAGAATGTACATTTCTAGAAAAAATACTTCCAATAAATCAAAATTCCCACAAACACCGAAGCGATTGCCATTAATAAAACAGCTCCTGCAGCGCTATCTTTGATGATTTTTATTCTTTCATCAAATCCTGGTTGAATGATGTCGCAAACTTTTTCGATGCATGTATTGATGATTTCTAAACTTAAAACCGCAAAACAAACTATTAAAATAAGCGCCGTATCGATGGCTGACAAGCGAAGATAAACAATCAGGAAAAGGTTGACCAACAGCGCGAAAATTTCAATTTGGAAATTTCTTTCTGATTTCAGCATCCAAATCACGCCTTTTACCGAGTTCCACAAACTTTTATGAAATGCAGGTTTTCTCATTACCAATTTTTATCGATCATGTAAATTAATTGTCCCATTACTACTGCTCCCAAATGCAGTTCAGGATGATTTACCTTGTCAAAAGTGTCTTCTTCCGAATGGTGGATTTCAAAATATCTCTGGGAATCCGTAACCAGTTCAGCCAAAGGAACGCCCAATTTTTCCATAGGTTGGATATCGGTTCCTGCATATTGTAATTCAAAATCATGGGCGCCGTAAGGTAGAGATAGACTTCCCCAAGATTGGATTTGTTTTCGTTTCTCAGGGCTCATCAAAAGGGCAATTCCTCTTGGAGTGAAACCACCGCCATCACTTTCGATTGCGAAGATGTGTTTTTCGTTTTTCTCCTGAATAGTATTGGCATAAGTATTACCACTGCGCACGCCATTTTCTTCGTTGGCAAAACAAACTACTCGGATCGTGTGATTATTTTTTAATCCCAATTTTTTGAAGGTTCGGAGGATTTCAATGCTCTGTACAATTCCGGCTCCGTCGTCATGAGCACCTTCACCAACGTCCCAAGAATCAAGGTGACCACTGACTACTATTACGTTTTTATCTTTATTTCCAGTAATTTCTCCAATGACTGAATAGGATTTTTTTTCACCTTTCATTCCACAATTTGAATTAAGTTTAGCGAAAACTTTTTGCGTTTTTAAGGATTGCTCCAATTCATCAGCGCTTTTCGGACCAATCGCAACCGCCGGGATTTTTGCGGTATCATCGGCATCGTAGCGCATCATTCCGGTATGGGGAACATCATCAACAGCAGAAGAAAGCGAACGTATGATTACGGCTTTAGCACCTTTTTTGCCGGCCCAGGAAGCCGCCGCACGTCGATACATTCCTGCATCACCATAAGCTTGACCCGTGTTGATGAATTTTTGGTTAAAAGCATAATTAAAGAAAACAATTTTTCCCTTCACTTGATCGGCAGAGAGTTGATCAAATTCCTGCTTATTTTTCACGAAAATAATTTCTGCTTCCAGATTTTTACCTTTCGTCCCTTCAGAATTTCCTAAAGAAAGCATTTTCAGTGTTTTCCAAGTGCCATTTTGCGTTTTAATCTGAAGAGATTCTTTACCACGAATCCAAACCGGAACAGTAACTTCTTCTTTCCAAACTTTATCTGCACCGGCTTCCTTCAGTTTTTGTACTGCCCAATCGGTTGACTTTTCATAGGCATCGGAGCCGCTCAATCGATGACCAATATTTTTTGTTAAATCTTTCAGGTTTTCGTAGGCAAGTCCATTGGTTAAAATTTCGTCAGAAATATTTTTGAATTTAATAGAATCCGCTTGGTGCTGAGAAAATAAAATTCCGCCCAAAAAGAGCGGAAGTATGGTGAATAATTTTGCTTTCATAAATTGATAATTTGAAACCAAATTTAAACAAATTAATTGATAAAAATTACTGTTTCATATCGTACATTAACAAAGCTGTAACGAGTTTCGGTTCAATATAAGTGCATTTTGGAGGCATTTTGATGTTTTTGTCCGAAACTTTTAGCAAATCATTGAAGCTAACCGGATAAATTCCAAATCCAACCTTATATTTCCCGGAGTCTACTTTTTCTTTAATTAAATTAATTCCTTCAATGCTCGAATTTCCTTTGCTGTAAGTAATTTTATCAGTGGTTTTAGGATTTTCAATTCCTAAAATATCTTTTAGGATATATTCTTCTAAAAGGAAGTGATCCAAATCATTGAAATCGCTTTGCTGCTTTCGCAACTCATGTTTTACGTGAAGAGAATAAAATTTACCACCCAAATACATTGATATATGGAATTTCTGCGAAGGGTAGTACGGAATTTCGCCTTTTTCATGAATCAGGAAGTTTTCTTCAATTTTCTTTAAAAATTCGGTTTCAGACAAACCATTCAGATCTTCCAAAAGTCTGTTGTAATCATGAATTTTGATGGATTGGTTAGAAACTAAAAAACTGAAAACGTAGTTGTAATGCTCGGTTCCGTTGTGTTTTTTGTTTTTCTTTTGTTGGTTCTGAGCATTGAGAGCCGTAGATCCAATACGGTGATGTCCATCGGCTATGTAAAAAGAATCGATTTGTTCCAAAACTTCCTTGTACTGCATCATTTTCAATCGGTTATCGATTCGCCAAACTTTGTGGCGAGTTCCGTTATCCGAAACATAATTGATAATTGGAACATTTTTTTCCTCATGGTTCATGAGCAATTCAATTTTCGGATTTGCCAAATAAGTCAAAAGAACCGGCTCTGCCTGGAGATTTACTTTTTCTAAATAATAGGCGAGCTTTTCTTTTCTTTGGGTGATGGTGGATTCATGTTTTTTGATTTTACCATTTCGAAAATCTTCCACACTTACCAAACCCATCAGTCCACGAAATATCGATTTATTGGGCAAAACCTGCTCATAAAGATAATAGGAAGAATTGTCTTGAACGAGTTTCTTATCATCAAGCAATTCTTCGAAACTTGTTCTTATCTTCCGCAAATTTCGGTCGATATCTTTGGATTTACTTACCACATAAGGCTTAATCATTTGAATATAGGAGGAATCTTCCTGCGCCTTTTTATTAATTTCCTCTTGCGTGAAATTATCTAAAGGATGAGTAGGGAATTTGTCAACATAATCTTCGCTTGGTCTTATTCCCCGAAATGGCTTGAATATAGGCATTTTTAATCTATAATTTCGTTTTAATATCTATGATTTGCATGGCGAGTTCCGCACCAATTTTTTCCTGAGCATCCAGTGTATTTCCACCTAAATGTGGGGAAAGTGAGAGGTTAGGATTCATCAGCAACTGCAGTTCCGGTGTGGGTTCGTTTTCGAAAACATCCAATGCGGCACCTGCAACTTTTCCGGATTCGATATAATCGAGTAGGGCAACCTCATTGATTACTCCGCCCCTTGCTGTATTTACAATAAATACGCCATCTTTCATTTTCTCAAACTGAGGTGTATCAATGATGTACTCGCTGGTTTTTGGTGTGTTGATGCTAATAAAATCGGTATCTTTTAAAAATTCATCAAAATTATTGGTTGATGTAATTTCAAAATTCAATTTTTGACCATCAAAAAATTCTAAAGAAATGGTTTCAGTTTTAGGTTTTCTGGTGAGAACTTTCACTTTCATTCCTAAAGAAATTCCCATTTTCACTACTTCTCTACCAATTCCGCCAAAGCCGATCACTCCTAACGTTTTCCCTTCTAATTCAATCGCTTTTGAGAAGGATTTTTTCATCGCATTAAAATGCGTATCTCCTTCTAGTGGCATCAATCTGTTGGATTCGTGAAGAAATCTTGCCAATGAAAAGAAATGGGCAAAGACGATTTCTGCAACGGATCTTGAAGAAGCATTCGGGGTGTTAATGACGAATAAGCCTTTTTCAATTGCATATTCCACATCGATATTATCCATGCCTACACCTCCTCTTCCGATGATTTTTAGGGAAGGACATTCATCGATTAATTCCTGCGGAACTTGCGTAGCGCTTCTTACCAAAAGTACATCTATATGGTTTTCGTTGATGAAATCAGCGAGGTGTTCCTGGGAAACTTTAGCTTCCACAAACTCAATATCGGAACTGGTTAAAGCATTTATTCCGGATTCTGAAAGACCATCGTTGGCTAATACTTTCATAATGATTTTATAAGTAATTAATGATGTTAATTGGTTATAAGTTTTTCATGACATCTACCAAAACCTGAACACTTTCTAGCGGCAAGGCATTGTATAAACTTGCGCGGTATCCACCAATGCTTCTGTGACCGTTCAAACCGCTGATACCTGCCGTTTTCCAGGCGTTGTCGAAGGTTTCTTTTTTGGATTCATCTAATAATCTGAAGGAAACATTCATCAGCGAACGATCTTCTTTTTTGCAGAAAGTTTCGAAAAGTGGATTGCGGTCGATTTCTTCATACAGGAGTTTTGCTTTGGCTTCGTTTCTAGCTTCTGCAGCTGCAATTCCGCCATTGTTTTCTAAATGTTGCAAGGTGAGAAGTGAGGCATAAACCGGCAATACAGGAGGTGTATTGTACATGGATTCCTTCGCAATATGCTGAGAATAATCGAGGATTGAAGGAATATCGCGACCTGATTTGCCTAAAATTTCTTTCTTCACTACGACTAAAGTAACTCCCGCCGGACCCATATTTTTCTGAGCTCCGGCATAGATTAAATCAAATTGAGAAAAATCCAATTCTCGGGAAAAAATATCAGAACTCATATCACAAACCATCAAAGTATCAACTTTAGGAAAAGTTTTCATCTGGGTTCCATAAATGGTATTATTGGATGTGCAGTGGAAATAATCGTATTCGCTTCCTACGGTGTAATCTTTCGGAACAAAGCTGTAATTATCTTCTTTTGATGAACCTACAACATCTACTGCACCGAATTTTTTCGCCTCCTTAATTGCGCCTGCAGCCCAAACTCCTGTATCGAGATAAGCGGCTTTTCCGTTTTCGGACTTCATCAAATTGAAAGGAACCATTACAAATTGCAAACTCGCTCCACCGCCTAAATATAGCACCTCGTAATCATCATTCAGATTCATTAACCGCTTTACAATGGCTCTGGCTTCATCCATTACCGCTACAAAATCTTTACTTCTGTGGGAAATTTCGAGAAGAGAAAGGCCGATTCCGTTGAAATCCAAAATGGCTTGAGCAGATTTTTCGAAAACTTCTTGCGGAAGAATACAAGGACCTGCGCTGAAATTGTGTTTTTTATTCATTTTTACTTTTTAATTTAAGAGATTTGAAATTGCAGCAAACTGCAGAGATGATTTTTGAGAAAAATATCTAAAAAAAAAGCCCACAAAAAGTGAGCGGAAACGTTTTATTCCCCATGCAGGAATGCTTTTTTCTGAAGTAAGCTTTCTTCGGATTCTACCTGTTCATCATCTGGAACACAGCAGTCTACAGGACAAACTGCAGCACATTGTGGCTCTTCGTGGAAGCCTTTACATTCAGTACATTTATCTGCAACGATGAAGTACACATCATCGCTTACGGGTTCTTGAGGAGCGTCTGCATCGATGCTTAAACCAGATTTCAAAACAACTCTTCCTTTGAGCGAGGTTCCGTCGGAAGCTTTCCAATCTACAGCGCCTTCGTAGATCGCATTATTAGGACATTCTGGTTCACAAGCTCCACAATTGATACATTCATCTGTTATTTTGATAGCCATTGCTATTTTATATTTTAAATTTCCACAAAGATAAAAAATTTTCTCTGTATTGTCCCGATTTTGGTTCAATAAGTGATGGCAGGAAACTAATTTTTTTTCTTGCTTAAACTAAAGTCTTTTAACAAAATGTGATGAAGAGTTTGTTGATTTATTTTTGCTATGAGTCGCTGGAAAATAGTGCAATCATTGCAGTTTTTTAAAAAAAATTAATTCTGCAATCAATCATTTTAGTTTTTCGTTTTCTAAAATTCGCATTACAGCTTTTTCCTCAGATATTAATCCCGAAATTCCATCATTTATCTCTATTTGGTCTAGTTCCTCTAAATATTTTTTGATGGAGTTGTTTTCGTACAAATTTACGATCAGCGGGTGAACATAATATTTTCTGCAAACAGTTGCTGTATTTCCCAAGTGGCAAGCAACATTTTCTAATGCGGTTTTTACTTTTGATTTTACTTCTTTCTCATTTTCGGCCAGACCTATTTCTTTAAAAGCGATAAAAGCATTGACCGTACCGCTCCACGTTCGGAAGTCTTTTGCGGTAAAATCTTCACCACTTATTTCCTTTATGTATTCATTTACCATTCCGCTGTCAATGCTATGTCGTTGTTTGTTTTCATCATAATACTGGAAAAGTTCTTTGCCGGGAATGTCTCTGCATGCTAAAACTGCTTTTGCGAGTTTCTTATTTCGCAAACTGATATCATGATACACTCCTTTTTTTCCTTTAAATGAAAAACTGATTTTTGCGCCTTTGATATCGACATGTTTATCTTTTAAGGTTGTTAATCCAAAAGAGCCATATAATTTTTCGTAAACATTATTTCCGATTCGGATATTTGTCCTTTCCATTAAACTTACGATTAGTGCTAAAACTTTTCTCTTTTCTAAATTGCGCAATGCTAAATCTTTTTCTAACTGCAACCTAATTTTCGGTAAGGCGTAACCAAACTGTAACATCCTGTAAAACTTGGTGTGATTGCGCAAAGCATTCCAAAGCGGGTGATACCGATATTGCTTCCGTTTCTTTGCATCTACACCGGTAGCTTGAAGATGACCATTTTCCAAGGCGCAAATCCAAACATTTTCCCAGGCAGGAGGTATTGCCAATTGATTTATTCTCTGAATGGTTTCTTTGTCTTTTATTCTCATCCCATTCTGGTAATAAGCAAGTTTATTTCGATACATTTTTCTTGTAAACCCATCCATATATTGGTCGCTAGTATACACCAGATTCACCGCTTTCGCAGATTTTTCTGGATCTTTCATGATTTTGAGGATCTTTTTTGGAGATAATTTTTGAATAGGATCTACTGAAGTTTTTTCCATCTTGGATAATTTTAAATCGAAATTAATTTCAAAAAAAAAGGATTTTTAAAAACCGTAATGTTTAAATATTATAAAAGAAAATTCAAATTAAATAGCGTTGTGGTCATCAAAAAATAAATTCTGAAATAGAATCCACAATTCTTTCAGCTGATGTATCGCAAAAATCCATACCGGAATAATCGGGGTTTAAACCGCCAATAAAGGGAACGGACATATTATAAAACCTTTTGTTGGATACCGCATAAATATCTTTATTTTCGAAATGATCTCCGATATTTAAACCTGTGACCAATAAATAATATTTACCGGTAGAATCCTGTTTAACATTCGGATTTCCTTTGGATAGCTCTTCTTCTGCTGCGCTATTATTTTTAAAATACAAAAATCCGGTAGAAATTAATTGATCATCTTTTAAACTTTCAAACGGAAAATCTCCATAATTCATTGGCTTTTGCCCGATTGCATCGACGAACATATTATATTTTACTTCTACAGTTTTTCCATTCTTCACCATTTTATACACGGCACCGAAATTTTCGTTAGGAACCACTTCACTTTCTCTGTCAACGGAGAAGCTTTCTAGGACATTTGCATGATACAAAGCCATTATTTCGTGATACGAGGATTGAGGAAGCGAAGCAATAATAATAGAAATTAAAGGCATTAATTTACCTTTTAATCTTAACATATCTTCAGCAGGAAAATGCTTTGCTGGATAATTTACCGCATAACTAAAGGCAGAAAGTATTTCTTTCCACACGATCGATTGATTTCTGTTTATTGATTTTTCTGCTTCAGTAAATTCAGCTTTTAACAATACAAAACTGTCTAATTCTTTTCTGATTTCAAGCATTTCTTCGACAAATTCTTCTATTGATAAATCTTTTACCCTGTCGTAAAATTTCTCATCCTTAACTTTCAATCGGTCTAAAAAGTTTTTTTTATAGACATAATCTAAATCTACAAATCCACCATTTTTATTTTTGTAATCGTGTATTTCTTCATTTGACATAGTCCATTTTATATCAAATGCTTCATCTTCTGTATGAAATCTTAAAGCAGGAAGAAAACCATTCAATGAATAAAGATGTATTTTAAAATTAGGACTATCTTCGGATAATACATATTCTAGTGAACCATCATTTAATTTCTTATAAGTTCCGTTGCAACGCGAAAGAGTTTTAATTGCATCAACGGCAGTAAGTGAAGCACCTCTAACCGCTACAGGAAAATTCATGGTACCTGCAAATTTTGAAGGCGGATAAGGGGAGTCAAACCAATTTTCTACTTGTCCCTCAAAATCTTTATTCCATATATGGCCTGTGCAAATAACGATAAAGTCCGACTTAAAGGTTTCATTTTCAGTTATTATATGAAAATTATTTTCGTAATTTTTTATATTTTCAACATTAGCATTTAAATACAATTCTACCTCAACACCCATCTTAAGTATTTCAGATACATATATTTTGAACTGCTCTTCTAAATAATTTCCTAATAGAAGTCTTGGTATTACTTCATATTCGTTAATATTTCCACCCTTAACAAAGTCTTCAAACCCTTGGTTGGGCTTTCTCTTGATATAATCTGTAAAAGACTCGAATAATACGGGCAACTCGTTGGCGCTGACATTGGCCACGTGTTCTTCTTTACTGCCATATTTTCCATAAGGCATGCCAACTCCAAATCTTTCGTTTCGTTCAAATACAAAAATCTTTTTGAGTTGAAGTTTTTTTTCATAAATATGTTTCAGCATAAAAAGTGCTGCAGGTCCGCCACCAATCAATGATATGGTTGAACTTTGGATAGATTTATTTTCCAATGATTTATTTTAAAATTAATATTAAAAGATATATAAAGACAAATAAATAAAAACACATATCCTCAAATTATAATTTTACCAAAAGAGGTTTCAATTTATATTTAAAGATATGGTTAAAATGATAACATTATCAGTAAGTTAAAATTCTGATATTTATTATTTTAGTTTCGGCTCTCGATCCCAATTTCTGTGTTGTTTTAAAGTATTTATAAATTTTTTAACATCACTAGTCAGGATAAATGCCTTATCGTCTTTGCCTGCTTTTGCAAAAAGTGGTGCCTTTGAATAAAACATTTCAGAACCATTGCAGCCGCCAATCACTTTGCAATGTTTGATGGCATCGTTTGCAAATTCCACCGCGTTGGAAATTTCTGATACCGCCTTGAAGTTTTGCTCACCGCCCACAATATATACTGCATCAAAAAGTACAGAAGCTGTATTAAAGTACGTGTCTTTTACCTCAATTTCCTTTCCTTCGCTATCTTTCACTTTTCCTAATTTTGGAGCAATAGGGCAAGCTTCAGCTCCTTCCTTCTCCAGTTCATTTTTAAGTTCGGCAAACGAACTTGCATCAAAACCATCAGTAACAAAAACCGCTATCTTTCTGGATTTTATACTGTCTTTTTTCGTATTTGCCATACTTAAAGCATCCGATTTTTTGGTAGCTGGCTCTTTGATTACTGATGCAACATCTGCCGGACTTTGGTCTGCATTGTGTACATGGTTATCTACTGGTACTGCTTCTTTCGGTGCCTCTAAGCCTAATTTCTCTGCCACATACGATGAAAGATCTAAACTGATATTGCTAAGTTGCTGAACGACTCTTTGGCGAATTGCCGGGGATTTTACCTTTGATAATTCAAATGAAAATGCGTCTTTTATATGATTTTTTTCGTACGTGGATTGGGAGTTAAAAAACATTTTTGCTTGACTGTAGTGGTCGCGGAAACTTTCGCTTCTACCTCTGATGATATGTGCATCAATTTTTTCACCATGAGAAATGAAACCGCCTTCTGTTGCTTTTGCTAAGAAAGGACAGCCACCTGCAACCGAGTTTGGAGTGTAATGCGATTTTTCTTTATAAATTCTGTGCTGTGCAAAACCATCCCGAAGTGTATTATGAGCATCATTTAATGGTCTGTTGATTGGAAGTTGAGTGAAATTAGCTCCGCCTAATCGATGCATTTGGGTATCGTGATAAGAAAAGATTCTTCCCTGCAATAAGGGATCATTACTGAAATCAATTCCAGGAACAATATTTCCCGGAGAGAAAGCGGACTGCTCGTTTTCCGCGAAGAAATTGTCAGGATTTCTATTTAAAGTCATCTTCCCAATAATTTCTACAGGAACTAATTCTTCAGGAATCAATTTGGTAGGATCTAGAATGTCAAAATCAAATTTAAACTCATCTTCTTCAGGAATAATCTGTACGCCAAATTCCCATTCTGGGAAATTGCCTTTTTCAATGTTTTCCCATAAATCTTCACGATGGAAATCTGAATTTTTTCCGGAAATCTTTTGCGCTTCATCCCAACAAACGGAATGTACACCCAAAACCGGCTTCCAATGGAATTTTACAAAATGCGCTTTCCCTTTTTTATTTACTAATTTGAAAGTATGCACTCCAAAACCTTCCATCATTCTTAAGCTTCTCGGGATCGCTCTGTCGCTCATCGTCCACATGATCATGTGCGAGGCTTCCGGAGATAGAGAAACAAAATCCCAGAAGGTATCGTGAGCGGATGCGGCTTGCGGCATTTCGTTATCAGGTTCCGGTTTTACAGCATGCACAACATCCGGAAATTTCATTGCATCCTGAATGAAAAATACCGGGATATTATTTCCTACCAGGTCGAAATTACCCTGGTTGGTATAGAATTTCACTGCAAATCCTCTTACATCTCGCGCCAAATCTGTCGAACCTTTAAATCCTGCTACAGTAGAAAGTCTTACAAATACGGGGGTTTCTTTTCCAACGCCATTGAGAAAATCAGCGGAAGTGTATTCGCTCATATCTTTTTGAAGGGTGAAAACCCCATGCGCCGCCGCAGCTCTCGCGTGCACAACCCTTTCTGGGATTCTTTCCCGGTCGAAATGTGCTAGTTTTTCTCTCAAAAGAAAATCTTCTAAAAGCGAAGGTCCTCTTTCTCCAGCTTTCAAAGAATTGTGAGAATCATGAACAGGGATGCCGTGTTCTGATACGAAAGTTTTTCCGTCGTTCGAGATGAAGTTTTTAGAAAGGTCATCAATTTTTGCGCTGTGATTTGGTTTTTCATTTTTCATAATAATATTTATTTGCTTTAATTTTTTTTATCTTTTTCGAGTACCTCACTGAAAATTGCAAAAATCCATTTTTATAATGCTGATGCTAATCAATTGTAATCCAAACTAATGCTGATCTCTAAAAAGTCCCATGTATCCTACTAAAATTCCTTTAAAATAGAATTGGTCATTTCTACATTTTGCAACCGATCGTCAACGTCAACTCTAGAAGATTTTACAGGATTAGATTGTTTTTGATTCACTATGAAAGGAGCATTGTTTAACTTTTTTAACGGTGGCAAATCATGAGCCATTTTTAAGTTTTATTGAATTATTTTTTTATAAAATTTTCGTGCGAAAAATAAATGGTGCAACAGATTGATCATTCTCATCTATTTTAAAACTCATTTGAATTTAATAGTTCGTCAATGGGATTGATTTCATTAAGTTATCTTGCATTGTTTAATATTGAATTTTGATAAGCTACAATTTTCAATCCCCCGTTTATGATAGAAACAAGATTATTTTAATAGTTATATTGGTATAAAAAAGAAAAGCATTTTTTTGCCTCTGGAAATTAATTTTTAAATCATAATTTAAAACTTTTAAATTTTATTTAAAGTTAGGTCATAAAGTTGTATGAATATTAATTTATTTGACAACAATTTTACATTTTATTAAAAATTATTATTGCATGCGATTTCCTTACATATAGAATTGTATATAGTGATGGCTTTATTGATGGATAGAATAGGAGTCGAAATTTTTTGTAGGTACTGCGAAAATTGCCAGATCCAATACCTCCATATTTTGAAGGATAAGCGTATTTTATAACTTAAATGTGTAAACAAAATAGTTCCAACAATTACCATTGTACCTACTTGCACTCCGTTCGACAATTAAGTATCTTTGCCAACGAAAATGATGCATGATCATTGAAGTTTTCATGCGCTGTTGAAATGCCGTATATACATGAGAAAGTATAGGTACTTTTTTTTAAGATGTTTTTAAATGATTGATCTGACCAGCGCAAAATGATCAAGAATCAGCCAATATTTCCATACCATGAATAAAGAAAAACAAATTTCAGGACTTTGCCAATTAAGCTTGTATCTCTTGAATTTTTTAGATAAAAATCCTGAAAATTATACTGAGGATGACGAAAAAATTTCATCACTTTTAAGAAAATCGGAAATCGAAAATTCGTGGTTTACCCTGGAAAATCAGAAATTTGCTTTAAGACAATGGGCGAATTTATTGACGCAAGAAAAATTAAATCAATGGCTTTCCAATTATAAAACGCCGGTCCATTCTAAAAAAGTAGGATTAATTCTTGCCGGAAATATCCCAATGGTCGGATTTCATGATGTGATCTCGGTGGTGTTGAGCAATCATATTCCACTAATTAAGTTATCTTCCAAAGACCGACAATTACT
The DNA here is from genome assembly GCA_001403755.1 of Chryseobacterium senegalense. Classification (GTDB taxonomy): domain Bacteria; phylum Bacteroidota; class Bacteroidia; order Flavobacteriales; family Weeksellaceae; genus Kaistella; species Kaistella senegalense. Next base: position 1,047,026 of record CYUH01000015.1, read on the forward strand.
GCCTTTTCTACTGCGAAAATGGAATGAATTCTCTGAAGGAACGGTTCCCTTTCATTTGGTCGAAAAACTTGAGAATTTCGATGCGGTAATTGCTACAGGAAGCAACAATACTGCGCGATATCTTGAATATTATTTTAAGGATCACTTGAGCATAATCCGCAAAAATAGGACTTCGATTGCGGTTCTGAAAGGCGACGAGACCGAAGCGGAATTGCAACTTTTAGCTGAAGATATCTTCAGGTATTATGGTTTGGGATGCAGAAATGTGACGAGACTTTTTATCCCCGAAGAGATGAAAGTTGATATTCTTTTTGAGAATTTTTTGAATTTCAAAGAAGTTATCAACCATCATAAGTACGCCAATAACTACGAATACAACCGCGCAGTTTACCTGCTTAATCAAGTGAAATTCTGGGATAATAATTTTGTGATGCTGAAGGAAGAAAATGATTTATTTTCTCCACTTTCGGTGATTAATTTTTCAAGATATTCCTCGATCGAAGAAGTAGAGCAATTTATTGGTGAAAATGACGAAAATATTCAAGCGGTTGTTGCAAAACCAACATTGGGATTGGATTCCATTAATTTTGGCGAAGCACAAAATCCGGGACTGGAAGTGTATGCTGACAACGTGGATACGATGAGATTTCTAGAAGTTATTTAGGCCAAAATATTGTGGGAAATATTACGATAAAGAATGAATTTCTGAAAGTAGAAATCTGCCCAAAAGGAGCGGAATTGGTTTCAGTTTATAAAGGTCAGGAAAAATTTTTATGGGAAATTGATCGAAGTTTTTGGGACAGAACTTCGCCTGTTTTGTTTCCGATTGTTGGGGGATTAAAGCAGGGTTCCTATGAATTTGATGGAAGAAAATATCAATTGCCAAGACATGGTTTTGCTAGAGATTATGATTTTGAAATTACTGAAAGTACGGAAGATTCTGCGACCTTCACTTTAAAACATTCTCACCAAACGCTTGAAATTTATCCATTTGAATTCACTTTAACTATAAAATATTATCTCCTTGAAAATAAACTATTTATTCAATATATCGTAACCAATACTTCAAGCATTAATATGTATTATTCGATTGGTGCGCATCCAGCTTTTTCGATCGTTGGTAGTTTGGAGAACTACAGTTTGGAATTTGATCGAGCAGATAATCTAACTGCTTATAAATTATCCAACAATTTATTTTCCGGCGAAACGAAAGAAATTGTTTTGGATGAGAAATTGCTACCATTGAATTATTCGTTATTCGAGCAAGATGCTATCGTTTTAAAAAACTCAACCACTTCTCATTTAACTCTACTTAAAGATAAGGTTCCAAAATTTAAAGTGAGCTTTCCTGATTTTCCGTTTGTTGGAATTTGGACGAAGAAAAACGCCCCTTTTATCTGTATCGAACCATGGCTTGGACTCGCAGATAGTCATCACACGTCTGGTAAACTCGAAGAAAAGGAAGGGATTCTTTCTTTGACTCCAGAATCCACTCAGTCGCATCAGTGGAGTGTCGAATTCTATTAATTGAAATTTATTTCTGTTTTGGATTCAGCAAAGTCACAAACACCATTACTTCTTCTCCGAACTCACCTTGGATTCTTTCAGTGATATTTCGCAACTCAATATCAATGAATTCTTGGCGTTTCTCCGTGTTGTCAAACATTAATAAAAGATTGGTGTTTTTACCCTCGTTAATCATGTCGCTTTCTACATCGGAAAGGATGTAATTTTCCACATCCATCAGGTTTTCGATCATCTCGAAGAGCGTGTTTTCTGTGTAGTGATCCCATGATGAACTGATGTTGCTGGTAGAATGAAAAGTAAGACTTAAAACGCTCATTTTTTTAACTTTTTTTAAGATTTATTGTCGATAATTCTAGCGCAAAAATCGGTAAAATTTTCGTAAATTAGCCCGTTCTTAAATGTAGAAAAAAAAGAATAATTAAGCGTTTTTATAAATGTTTGATTTTCAATTCATTAAAATAGATTATGCAAAAAGAAGGAGAAAGGTTAATACCTATCAACATTGTTGATGAAATGAAATCCTCTTATATCGATTATTCGATGTCGGTTATCGTTTCCAGAGCTTTACCCGATGTAAGAGATGGCTTAAAGCCTGTTCACAGAAGAGTTTTATATGGTATGTACGGATTGGGGGTATTTTCGAATAGGAAATATCTGAAATCGGCAAGAATCGTGGGGGATGTTTTAGGTAAGTATCATCCACATGGGGATTCCTCGGTATATGATGCAATGGTACGTATGGCACAACCGTGGAGTTTGCGTTATCCACAAGTTGATGGACAGGGGAACTTTGGTTCCATGGATGGGGATCCGCCTGCAGCAATGCGTTATACGGAAGCAAGATTGAAAAAGATTTCCGACGAGATTCTAGCAGATTTGGATAAAGAAACCGTTGATTTCCAAAATAACTTCGATGACTCGCTAACAGAGCCAACCGTGATGCCTACAAAAATCCCAAATCTTTTGGTGAATGGTACTTCGGGTATCGCAGTAGGTATGGCGACCAATATGGCGCCTCATAATCTTTCAGAAAGTATCGATGCGATTGTTGCGTACATTGATAATAATGAGATTACCATCGATGAGTTGATGAAACACATCATCGCTCCCGACTTCCCAACTGGTGGTATCATTTATGGTTACGATGGAGTTCGCGATGCTTTTCATACCGGTAGAGGGCGTATCATTCTTCGTGCTAAAGTAAACTTTGAAGAAGTGGGCAACAGAAATGCCATTGTCATTACGGAAATCCCTTATCAGGTGAATAAAGCCGAAATGATTGCCAGAACAGCCGAACTTGTGAAAGACGATAAAATTCCGGGAATCTATGAAATCCGGGATGAGTCTGACCGAAGTGGTTTAAGAATTGTGTACGAACTGAAGAACGATGCAATCCCGAATGTTGTTCTCAACATGCTCTACAAATACACTTCATTGCAAACTTCTTTCAGTGTGAATAATATCGCATTGGTAAAAGGAAGACCTGAGCAGTTGAATTTAAAGCAAATCATTCATCATTTTGTAGATCACCGTCACGAAATCATCGTCAGAAGAACCGAATACGAACTTAGAAAGGCCAAAGAAAGAGCTCATATCCTCGAAGGCTTCATGAAGGTCATCGGAACTCAGGATGATTTGGATAAAGCTATTGCCATCATTCGTCACAGTTCAAATCCAGCTGAAGCGAAAGATGGATTAATGAAGGAATTTGATCTTTCCGAAATTCAGGCGCAAGCAATATTGGATTTAAGATTGGCGAGGTTGACAGGAATGGAGCTCGACAAAATCCGTGCGGAATATGAAGAAATTATGAACTTGATTAGAGATTATGAAGATATCTTATCCAACGAACCTCGACGTTACCAAATCATTAAAACCGAATTATTAGATATTAAAGAAAAATACGGCGACGAGAGACGTTCCGAAATCGATTATTCAGGAGGCGAAATGTCTATTGAAGATCTCATTCCGGATGAAAAAGTGGTTCTTACCATTTCTCACGCAGGTTATATCAAAAGAACATCTCTTTCCGAATATAAAATTCAAAGTAGAGGCGGCGTAGGAAACCGTGCTGCAACAACCAGAGACGAAGATTTCTTAGAATACATCGTGGCGGCGACCAATCACCAATACATGTTGTTCTTTACCGAAAAAGGTAAATGTTTCTGGCTACGAGTATTTGAAATTCCTGAAGGATCTAAAACAGCAAAAGGACGTGCGGTACAGAACTTAATTAACATTGAACCTGATGACAAAATTAAAGCGTACATCCGAACCAATGATTTGAAAGATCTCGATTACATCAACCAAATGAATGTGGTGATGATTACCAAGAAAGGTACCATCAAGAAAACTTCTTTGGAAGCGTATTCTAGACCAAGAACGAACGGGGTAAATGCCATTGAAATCCGAGATAATGACCAATTATTAGGGGCAAGATTAACCAATGGAAATTCCGAAATCATGATTGCTACCAAAAACGGAAAATGTATCCGTTTCCCTGAGGAAAAGGCAAGAGCGGTCGGTAGAGGATCGATCGGAGTTCGCGGAATTTCTTTGGAAGATAATGATGAAGTTATTGGTATGATTGTTGTGAACGATGTGCAGAATGAAACCGTTTTGGTGGTTTCCCAAAAAGGTTATGGTAAACGTACCGCAGTGGAAGATTACCGCGTTACCAACCGCGGCGGAAAAGGGGTAATTACCTTAAATATTACCGAAAAAACTGGTAACTTGATCGCTATACAAAACGTAACCGATGAAGATGGATTAATGATCATCAATAAATCCGGAGTGGCCATAAGAATGGGTATGAATGAAATGCGCGTGATGGGTAGAAATACTCAGGGTGTAAGAGTGATTAACCTTAAAAACAACGATTCTATTGCGGCGATTGCCAAAGTGGAAATGGATAAAGATGTAGAAGAAGTCGAAGAGGCAGAAAATCCGGAAGCTGAACTTCCAGGTGCTGTAGATTCGGTAATTCCTGAATTTAAAGATGCTCCTCAAACCGGTGATAACGCCATCAGTAACATGGGCGATCCCGAATATCTGAAGAAAATCGAAGAACAGGAAGCTGAAAACAATAAGAAAATAGAAAATGAAAATAATTCTGAGGAATCAGAATAGTACCAACCATTTTTTTAATTTAAATATCATGAAAAAAATATTTTTAAGCATTGCTCTCGTTTCAGCAACCATAGCATTTGCACAAAAAAAAGAAATCGCTGCTGCGGTAAAAGCAATCGATGCAGGTGATGCTGCTACTGCCACTGCGCAGATCTCAGCTGCCGAGTCGGTAATGGCAGGCAAAACACATCTGTTGGAGCCTTCCGTTCTGGAACAATATTACTATGCCAAAGGTTTAGCACTTTTAAAATCGGGTAAAAATGCCGATGGTGCAACTTATCTTGCAAAGATGAGCGACTTGGGTAAAGAAAAAATTTACAGCGGAAAAGATGCTTCTAAATACAAAGTGTATTTCGTGGGAAAAGCTGCAGCTGACCAATCCGGAATCCAAGGTTTGAAAGAAGAATCCTATACCACTACTTTAACAGGAAAAATTGGTAATACCATCAATCCACTGATCGATGCTGCCAACAAAGCAGCAATGGACGCTTATAATGCTAAAAACTACGCTGCCGCTGCACCTAAATTTAAAGAAGTGTACGACTTATTGAAAGCTGGTGGACAAGATAATAAACAATACCTTTATTATTCAGGATTAAATTATGCGTTGGCTGAAAAAAAATCTGAAGCAATCGCAGTGTATAATGACTTGATCGATTCTGGTTACACAGGTGTAAACACCACTTATACTGCAAAAAACAAAAAAACAGGATCCGTAGATTCTTTAGATAAAACTTCTTGGGATTTGTATAAGAAAATGGGTGCTACCGCAGATTACACCGATTTCAAGACGGAAACGAGCCCAAGCATTGAAAAAGAATTGTACGAAACTAATGCAGCTTTATTGATTGAAGCAGGTAAAACCGATGAAGCTTTAACATTAATTGAAAAAGGATTGAAAAAATTCCCTTCAAGTGCAAAACTTTCAGAACTTCAGGGAACTGCGTACTACAAATCAGGGAAAACTGATGCGTTCGTAGCAAACCTAAAAACTCAAACTGAGAAAAATCCAACTGATGCTAACAACTGGTACAATCTGGGAGTTCTGCAAAGTAAAGATCCTGCAACAGTGAATGACGCGATCGCATCTTACAAAAAAGCGGTTGAGTTGAAACCAAATTTTGCTCAAGCTTGGCAAAACCTTACCTATATAACTATGGGAGACGATGCTAAAGCAATCGAGGAGTACAACGCAGCAAAAAAAGCTGGAAAAACTGATGCTGCCAACAAAATTATCGAAGCTAGAAGAGCTAGATTGGCGGCTGCTTTGCCGTACGCTGAAAAATGGTACGAAAATGAGCCGGAAAATATCGATGCAGTAAGTTTGTTGAAAGGTCTTTATTTATCCAATAAAAAGGAAGCTAAATTCCAGGAATTTAAAGCAAAAGAAGCTGCAATGAAGGCTGCCGGAAAATAATCCGTAACAGATTTTGATCAATTTAATATCAAGTGTGCTGAATTCTGTTTCAGCGCACTTTTTTGTTTTTTAAACCTAATGTAATTCTGATGAACACTTAATTTTATGAAAAAATCAGGTCGTAAAACATCTTGAATTCTCATTTTCTTTGTAAATTCACGCAAAATTTAACGATTATGAATTCCTTAGACAAAATATCGGCCTTGCGCCAAAAAATGACAGAAAACCATATCGATGCCTTCATCGTATATTCCGCAGATCCGCACATGAGCGAATATTTGCCCAAGGAATGGCAAGAGCGCAGTTGGATTTCCGGATTTACAGGTTCGGCGGGTTTTGTAGTTTTCACCAAGGATAAAGCAGGATTGTGGACGGATGGTAGATATTTTGTTCAAGCTGCTGCTGAACTAAAAGATTCCGGAATCGAATTGATGAAAATGGGTGAAGAAAACACTCCGGATTATATCGATTGGATCATTTCGCAAATTCCAAATAGCGGAAAAGTCGCGGTAAATGCAGTTGCAACATCACATTCCAATTGGGAAGATCTACACCAAAAATTAGCTCGAAAAAATATAGAACTGCTCGATTTACCTTTGTTAAAGGACATTTGGACCAATCGTAATACCGACGGTCAGAAAAATCCAGTGTTTGTACATCCGGTAGAAAGAGCCGGAAAATCCGTTGCGCAAAAACTATTGGATATTCGTCAGAAAATGGAAGATTTGGAAGCTTCGGTGCATGTGATTTCAAGTCTAGATGATGTGGCGTGGACTTTAAATTTACGAGGAAGCGATGTAGAATCCAATCCTGTGTTTTTAGGATATGTTTTACTGACTAAAAATGAAGCGAAACTCTTTGTGGATTTAGAAAAATTGGATAATGATGCCAGAAAACAAATGGAGGATTCGCAGGTGAAAATGTTGCCTTATGAAGATTTTTACACGGAACTTCAAGCCATCCAGAATGAGAAAGTATTGGTTTCTCCAAACAGTAATCAATTGATTTTTGAAGCTTTAAAAGAGAAAAATACTTTGATCAAAGCGCCTGTTCCTGGAAATTTAATGAAAGCCATTAAAAACGAAACCGAATTACAGGGCTTCCGCACCGTGATGCAGCGCGATGGAGTAGCGATGGTGAAATTCCTATGTTGGCTTACTCACCAAGCCGGAAAAGAAGCAATGACCGAATATTCAATTGGCGAAAAATTGTATGGTTTCAGAAAAGAAGGGAAGAATTTCGTGGGCGAAAGTTTCGGAAGTATCATTGGTTATAAAGAAAATGGGGCGATTATGCATTATTCTGCACCCAAAGAAGGCAGTAAATCTGTGACCAATGATGCCTCAATTTTAGTAGATTCCGGTGGCCAGTATTTGGAAGGAACTACCGATATCACGAGAACTTTGGCTTTAGGAGCGGTTTCTGATGAGTTCAAATGCAATTCCACACTGGCATTGAAAGGATTAATTCAACTTTCTATGATGAAATTTCCTAAAGGAACTCGCGGCGTTCAGTTGGACGCTTTTGCGAGACTTGCGCTTTGGAAAGAAGGAAAAGACTATAACCACGGTACCGGACACGGTGTCGGAAGTTTTATGAATGTGCATGAAGGTCCCCAAAATATCCGAAAAGACATGAATTTCCAAGAACTGATTCCTGGGATGGTACTTTCCAATGAACCTGGTTTCTATCTTGAAAATCACTACGGAATCCGTCATGAAAACTTAATTGCCGTAAAAGAAGTGGAACAAACCGAATTTGGAACTTTTTACGAATTCGAAACCCTTACCATTTGTCCATTTGATCGTAATGTAATTGATGTTTCTTTGCTTACACAACCTGAAATCAACTGGCTCAATGCTTACCACGATTGGTGTAAAGAGAAATTGGAAAATGATTTGGCCGGCGAGGTGAAAGAATGGTTTTTAGAATTGGTAAAACCTCTTTAAATAGAATTTAAAATCCTCTGAAAGTGCAGCATTTGTTGCACTTTTTTTGTGTATCATTAAAAATAAACCTGCAAAATTGAAAGAAACAGGTCGGGAAATTTTGCTTAAATTTGCAACATGAACAAAGACACCATCTGCGCCTTGGCGACGGCAAACGGAATAGAAGCACTCGGAATTATCCGTCTTTCCGGGGAAGAAGCGGTAAGTATTGCCCAAAAATCTTTCAAAGGTAAAAACCTGCGAAAACAGAAAAGCCATACCGTACAGTACGGCTACATCGTGGATGGTGAAGAAATCATCGATGAAATTATGGTTTCGGTTTTTCTAGCTCCAAAAACATTCACTACAGAAAATGTGGTGGAAATTTCCTTCCACGGTTCGCCTTTAATTGGGAAAAGAATTCTTGAAGTTTTAATTAAAAATGGAGCAAGAATGGCGAAGGCCGGCGAATTTACCATGCGTGGATTCATGAATGGAAGAATTGATCTTTCTCAGGCAGAAGCAATTGCAGATATAATTGCCAGCGAAAATAAAGCATCCAGAAAATGTCGAAAATGCCGTTTGTTCCAGGATCTAAGATATGGTAACGACAAAGAGAAACGTTTCGAATTGCACCGCCAAATTAACGAAGATGTAAGCATGACGTGGCGAAAACCGTATCCTCAGGAACACGAAATTGGTTTGCCAAGACATAAAATGTAAATTTAAAAACCTACATTTATATTCAAATTTTTAGGAATGAAAATCGCAACCTATAACGTAAACGGTGTCAACGGAAGACTTCCCGTACTTTTAAAATGGCTTGATGAAGCAAAACCTGACATTGTGTGTCTGCAGGAACTGAAAGCGCCACAGGAAAATTTCCCCTCAAAGAAATTGAAGAAGCCGGTTATCACGCAGTTTGGAAAGGTCAAAAATCGTGGAACGGTGTTGCTATTCTGTCAAAAAATGAAAAAGCAGTTGTGAGGACAGATATTTTGGACGGTGATGATGAAGATGAGCAAAGCCGTTATCTGGAAGCAAAAATTGGAGATCTCATTATTGCCTGTATTTATTTACCCAACGGAAATCCTTATCCGGGACCAAAATTCAACTACAAATTAAAATGGTTTGAAAGACTTCAAGCAAGAGCCGAACTGTTGATTTCTTCAGAAAAACCTGCAATCTTAATCGGCGATTTCAACGTAATGCCCACAGAAAAAGATGTTTATAAACCGGAAAAGTGGATTAATGATGCACTTTTCAGAATTGAAGTTCGTGATGCTTTTTTTGAACTGTTAAATCAGGGTTGGACAGATCCAATCCGCGAAATTTATCCCGATGAAGTTATTTATACTTTTTGGGATTATTTCCGAAATGCCTACGAAAGAAATGCCGGTTTAAGAATTGACCATTTTTTGCTTTCACCGGAATTAAAAGACAAACTTAAAGAAGCAAAAGTGGACATGCACGTTCGAGGATGGGAAAAGAGCAGTGATCATGCTCCGGTTTGGATCGAGTTTGAATAGGAAAATCCGCAGAGAATTCTGCGGATTTTTATCTTAGATTAGAGACTGTTTTCTCTTAATCAAACCCTCCTTTTCTGGTTGGCTCTTTCACTTCCGGCCATTCTGCAACCTTTCCTGAGGAATTTACAGGCATTTTAATTTTTTCTGCAGAAGATTTTTCAGGATCTTCACTTGCCATATAAGTCATAATTGCAATTAAAGCCACGTTATTTTTCAAATCATCAAAAACAATTTTGTCGTAAGTATCTCTGTTGGTGTGCCATGTGTAATTTCCGTAAGACCAACTTAAAGAACCGAGCATAAATGCAGGAGCTCCTGCCGCTACAAAAGAGGCATGATCGCTTCCGCCACCTCCAGGAAATCCCGGAAAAGTAGTTTTAATATCCTTAGTTAATTCCTTTGGAGCGGCATTTATCCAACGCTGTAAATAATCGTAAGAATTCAAAAATCCCTGTCCACTGATGTTCTGAATTCTTCCGGTTCCGTTATCCTGATTGAAAACTGCCTGAACTTTCGCCATTTGGTCTTTATGAGCCCAAACATAACCGCGACTTCCGTTTAAACCTTGCTCTTCACTTCCCCAAAGTCCAACAACAATGGTTCTTTTAGGGTTTGGATTTAATTTTTTTAGAATTCGAGCCACTTCCATCATGGTTACTGTTCCGGTTCCGTTATCCGTTGCACCGGTTCCGCCATCCCAGGAATCAAGGTGAGCCGAAAGAATAACGTATTCATCAGGTTTTTCGGTTCCTTTAATTTCTGCAACAGTGTTGAAAGTAGGCGCAGTTCCCAAATCTTTACTGTTGGCAATAATTTTTAGTTTAGGAGTGATTCCGTTTTGAAGCATTCTGTACAGTTGACCGTAATCCTCAAGAGAAACATCAACTACAGGGATTTTTTTTGTTCCTGCAAAGAAAACTTTATTCACGCCAAAACCTTTGCTCCAGTTGCTCCACACAATTCCGGCAGCTCCGGCTTCTTCAAAAGGTTTGTTTAAAGTTTTCCAGGTTAATCCGATGGTTTCAAGAGATTTATTCCATTCTGAAGTTGCTTTTTCGGTTTCCTTCTGATATTTTTCGAAAGATTCGGTTGTAGCAAATTCTTTCCAGTTGTATTCCGGTCTTCCGGAGGTTTGATATTGCGACACCATCACCAATTTTCCTTTCACTTTCGGAAGCCATTTTGTAAACTCTTCTTTTGATTGGAATATGGGCAACATAATCACTTCCGCTGTTACTCCTTTTGCAGATGTAGCCGGACTCCATGCCAATTGTCTTCCTTCCAGAGATTTCAGTTGCGGATAAACCATTTCCACCGAAGAAGTTCCGCGTTCCCAAGATTTCCATTCTCCCCACTGTTCATTTCTTGCAGAGATTCCCCAAGTGCCGAACTTTTTAACCGCCCAATCATGAGCCTGCTGCATTTTCGGGCTTCCAACTAACCGTGGACCAATTCCGTCCATTAATTCAAATGCTAATTTTTCGGTTTGAGAATTGTTGTATGCTTCAGCCATAATGGATTTTACCATTTCTTGCTGAGTTTGCCCACATGATAATCCGGCGACTAAAATTGCCGAAGTCATTAAAAATTTTGAGTAATATTTCATGTAAATTATTTTGCCCGATGAAATTAGTAAAAATTTTAAAATTAAGGTCAATAAATGCGTTATTGTTTAGTTTATGATGAGGCTCATCATCATTCGGTTCGGTATTATGCTTCCAAATTTTTAAAATGGTTATAAAACAAAAAACAGGTTTGGAAAGTCCGAATCTTCGGGAAGTTTTACTCAAATTATTATAATGACACCTAAAGAAAAAATAATACTGTTACAGAAAAAAAACTGCAGAAAACCACATCGATGCCTTCATCGTATATTCCACAGATCCGCACATGAGCGAATACCGATATCACCAGAACTTTGGCTTTAGGAGTGGTTTCCGATGAGTTCAAACGCAATTCCACCTTGGCATTGAAAGGATTAATTAAACTGTCTATGGTGAAATTTCCTAAAGGAACTCGCGGCGTTCAGTTGGATGCTTTTGCGAGACTTGCACTTTGGAAAGAAGGAAAAGATTATAACCACGGTACCGGACACGGTGTCGGAAGTTTCATGAACGTACATGAAGGCCCTCAAAACATCCGTAAAGACATGAATTTCCAGGAACTGATTCCGGGAATGGTTCTTTCCAACGAACCTGGTTTCTATCTTGAGAATCACTACGGAATTCGTCACGAAAATCTGATTGCCGTAAAAGAAGTGGAACAAACCGAATTCGGAACTTTTTATGAATTCGAAACCCTCACCATTTGTCCATTTGACCGTAATGTGATTGAAATTTCTTTGCTTACACAACCTGAAAGAAATTGGTTAAATGCTTACCACGATTGGTGTAAAGAGAAATTAGCCGACGATTTGGAAGGCGAAGTGAAAGAATGGTTTTTAGAATTGGTAAAACCGCTTTAATTAAATTTTAAATTATCTTGAAAGTGCAGCAATCGTTGCACTTTTTTTATTTTCAAATAATGATGGTTAAAGAAAAATCTCATCAGAAATAAACCTTCGCAATAGAAACAAACAGGTCGGGAAGTTTTGCTTAAATTTGCACCATGAACAAAGACACGATTTGCGCCTTGGCGACAGCCAACGGAATAGGAGCACTCGGAATCATCCGTCTTTCCGGGGAAGAAGCGGTAAGTATTGCCCAAAAATCTTTCAAAGGTAAAAATCTGGAAAAACAGAAAAGCCATACCGTGCATTACGGCTACATGGTGGATGGTGAAGAAATCATCGATGAAATTATGGTTTCGGTTTTTTTGGCTCCAAAAACTTTTACTACAGAAAATGTGGTGGAAATTTCCTTCCACGGTTCGCCTTTCATTGGGAAAAGAATTCTTGAAGTTTTAATTAAAAACGGCGCAAGAATGGCCAAAGCCGGCGAATTTACCATGCGTGCGTTCATGAATGGAAGAATTGATCTTTCTCAGGCAGAAGCAATCGCAGATATAATTGCCAGCGAAAATGAAGCTTCCCGAAAAGTAGCGATCAATCAATTGAAAGGTGGAATTACCAATGAAATTTCAATCCTAAGAACCGATTTGCTCAATTTTGTATCGTTAATAGAACTCGAACTGGACTTCGCAGAGGAAGATGTAGAATTTGCTGACAGAACAGCACTTATTGGACTTTTAAAAAGAATTGAAGAGAAATTAAAATCACTTATCGAAAGTTTCCAGTACGGGAATGCGGTGAAAAATGGAGTAGCAGTGGCGATTTTAGGGAAACCCAATGCAGGAAAATCAACGCTGCTAAATGCCCTGCTTAAAGAAGAGCGCGCCATTGTGAGCAATATTGCCGGAACTACCCGCGACACGATCGAAGAATTGCTGCACATTAAAGGAAATGCTTTCCGGCTGATTGATACCGCTGGCTTAAGGGAAACTACCGATGAAATCGAGAAAATCGGTGTTAAAAAAGCCATTGAAAAAGTGGAGCAGGCGGAAATCCTGATTTACCTCATCGATTCGGCAACCAATGATTTTACCGAAGATTTATTGATGATTAAGCCGTTGCTTCGTGACGATTTAAAACTCATCATTTGCGCGACCAAAATTGATGAAGTAATACCATCACAACACCAAAAAATGGAGGCCTTGCTAAGACAGGAAATCGCACAGGAATTTGATTTCATCAAAATATCTGCACTCGAAAACCAAAATCTTCAGGATCTGAAAAACGAGCTTTCCTCCTATGTTGAGGAGCTTAAAACACAGGAAAACAATGTCGTAATCACCAATCAGCGACACTTTCAGGCCTTGCAAAAATCCCTGGAATCCGTTCAGAAAGTAGAAGAAGCGGTACACACCAAAATCTCCACCGAACTCTTGGCCTATGAACTTCGTAACGCCCTGGAATACCTCGGCGAAATTTCCGGAGAATTTACAAATGATGAGGTTTTGGGGAATATTTTTTCTAAGTTTTGTATCGGGAAGTAAATCAATTTTCCTTTAGTTTAATGCTTCACTTTTTTAAAAGCACAAAATTTGGAATAATATCCTGAAACTGAAATTTACTCGAAGAGTATTACCGGCTTTAATCTCAGAATTAACCTATGAAAATCTTGAAGTTTCGAATGGTAATATGGCAAGATAAAATCGGCCAGCCATAAATCTGGTATTATTGCAAGGTTGATAGTATTAAATCAATTAACTAGCGGATATTTCAAGAATTTCATCAATGTTAGAGCGTTTATACTCAGAGTAAACATGCGAGTGAAAATCATTCAGCTTTCTGAGTAATTCCAAAAGTTCGGCTTTTTCATTATTTTCGAGTTTTCCGGCAAGAATTCGCGACGTCATATTCACTTTTTCAACGGAACGGTTGAAATAATCTTCACCTTTTTCGGTGAGGTTCAAACGCTTACTTCTTTTATCTTCGCCGTCGTTCTTTTCTTTAACTAATCCATATTCCAGAAGACGCTTGATGATTTGAGTTCCGGTTTGTTTTTCGTGACCGTTTCTTTCGATTAACTGAATTTTAGTCAGATTCGGTTCGTCCTTCAATCGGTAAAGGTAGGTGAATTCTTCATTGGCCAATTCAGGGAAATCATTCAAGCCCTTTCTAATCAATTGTCTGGAATATCGTCCCAAAAGCAGAACCTGTTTGCAGATTTCATTTTCTGTAAAAGAAACCTGATGCTGTTCATTTTTAAAAAGTTTGGTTGGGCTCTCTTTTCGGTATTTTTTATCATTCAGCCAAAGACGGAAATCCTCAACATTAGAGTGAGATTTATAAGCTTCGGAATTTTCAAATTCTTTAACCTGATGAAGCAGATCAATGAAAAAATCAGTATTCATAGCGCAAATTTAATCTAAGTATTTTAAATATTTTTTATAATCTAATAAAGAGGTTGAAGGATCTAAACCCTTCAACGCTCCAACTCTCAAACCCTCCAACTAAAGCTTAACACTTCCCATTCCGCCATCAATTCCAAAAATCTGCCCTGTGATCCACGACGATTTATCTGAAACGAGGAAAGCCGTCATTTCCCCAATTTCTTCAGCCGTTCCCACTCTTTGTAACGGATGTCTTTTCGCGGAAGCTTCTCTTTTCTCAGGTGTTGCTAAAAGCTGTGATGCCAGATTCGTGTCCGTTAAAGAAGGTGCAATGGCATTAACCCTGATTTTTTGAGCCGAAAATTCTGCCGCCAGACTTTTTGTAAGACCTTCCACCGCATTTTTGCTCGCAGCAATCGAAGCGTGAAAAGGCATTCCCAGTTTTGTCGCCACGGAACTGAAAAGCACAACGGACGCACTTTCCGACTTTTTAAGATTTGGCAACAGTTTCTGAATCATTTTTACCGCTCCCAAAACATTGATCTCAAAATCATTCTTAAAATCATCCACAGAAAGTCGATTAAAAGGTTTTAAATTAATGCTTCCCGGTGCATAAACCAGCCCGTCCACGACTTCCGGAAAACTGATTTCATCTAAGTTTCCCGAAAGAATATCCATGGTGTGGAATTCAATATTCGGATGATTCAATTCAGGATTTTCCGTTCTGGAAATTCCGATAATTTTGTTTTGTTCTGCAAGAATTTTTGCTGTTGCTAATCCGATTCCCTTTCCGCAACCGATGATGACGATATTTTTCATAATGAATTTATCTTTTAGAAATTTTATTATTGCTGATCACTCTTTGTCTGCTGCATTTAAAGCGGTTAATTTCTTCGCTTCTCTTTTTCAGATGTTTCTGGCTCACTCCCGAATTCACTCTTTTTCTCCAAAGTTTGAAACTCGATTCTTTCAGTTCCGAACGCATCAGTTCAATCACTTCCGATTCGCTGATTCCGAACTGAAATTGAATGGCTTCAAAAGGCGTTCGGTCTTCCCACGCCATTTCAATGATTCTGTCGATTTGTTCTATGTTGAGGTTTTTGTTCATTTTTAATTTTGATGAATATTCTATCAATTGCGTCGGGCTTTATTCAAAAACTATTTTTAAGTTTAGGCTAAAGCCAAACATTTTATTTCTTTTTGCCAACGGGTTAAAACCCGTTCCTGTTGACATTTGATTCCTTTATGTTTAAAAAATCATCTTAAATTTTCAATAACTTCCTTTGCTGCTTTAAAATGCTGTTTTCGTTTCTCTTCCGGCATTTTCTCCAGTGTTCTCAGCATCATTCCCAATCTTGGATTTTTAGCAAAAAATTCTTTGTTGTCATTAATAAAATTCCAAAACAGCGCATCCCATTTTTCATTCCATTCTCCATCAGCAAAATCACTCATTTTTTTAATATAATTGCTTCCGCTGATGTACGGTTTCGTACTCATCTTCCCGCCGTCCGAAAAACTGCTCATTCCATACACATTCGGAACCATTACCCAATCGTAGGAATCGATAAACATTTCCATAAACCATTGATACACTTCGTCTGGATTGAACTGAGCAAGATTCATAAAATTGGCAAAAATCATCAGTCGTTCGATGTGATGCGCATACCCGGTTTTCAGGATTTTCTGAAGCGAACTGTCAATGGGGCGGATTCCTGTTTTGGCGGTGTAAAATGATTCCGGAAGTTTTTTGTCGTGTTTCCAATAATTTTTATTCCTCTGATACGTTCCCTGATACACATAAACCCCACGCACAAATTCGCGCCAACCCAAAATCTGGCGGACAAAACCTTCCAGAGAATTCACTGGAATATCGTTTTCTTCTGCAAATGCAATCGCTTTTTCCAGCACATATTCAGGTGTTAAAAGTCCGACATTCATGAGCGGAGAAAGCACGCTGTGATGTAGAAAATGTTCCTTTTCCACGATGCTGTCCTCGTAAACGCCAAATTCCAGAAAACGGTTTTCCAGAAACTGTTCGAGCCATTGTTTGGCTTCCTTAAAAGTAGTCGGGTAGAGCTGTTCATCCGTAAGCGTTCCGTAATTCTTGGCGAAATGTTTTTCGGTGTAATCTTTTGCTTCCTCGTAAAATTCATTGTTTTTTGGGAAATGAATGGCAGGTGCTTTTTTATTTTTCGGATATTTTTTTCGGTTTTCGGTGTCGTAGGTCCATTTCCCGCCCAACGGTTTTCCGGCTTTCATTAGAATATTTCGGGTGATTCTCTGCTGTTTGTAAAAATCAGTTTGATGATAGGCTTTTTTACCTTTAAAATAATTTTTCAGATCTTCTTTGGTATTGATGAAAAGCGGACTGTCTAAAATTTCGAGTTCTAATGTGGTTTCCTTTAATCTTTTTTCCAGCCAATTGTCGCAAGCATCCGTTGTTTTTATCGTTTTAAAGCTTTCTTTTTCAAGGTTTTGAATTAAATTTCGGATGTCGCTGAATTTCGATGAACTTTCAATATATTCAACCTCGAAACCTTCCTTTTTTAGTTCACTTTCATAAAATTTCATCGTTGCGCGGTGAAAGGCAATCTTTTGTTTATGAAAAGAATATTGCTTGAAAAACAGAAATTCTTCCACCAAAAACACAGGCTGACTTTTATCCAGATGATTCATATCCTCAAAAAGCTGATGCGGAAAAATTAATTGGGCAGTATGTTTCAGTGTTTTAGCCATAATTTTCTAAATTCCTCGTTAGCATCATACATTTCTGCCTGTTTTTCAGGGTTAAAAGTCCGGTCACGATTATCATTTCCGACTCCGGCGAGATACATCCAGTTGCCGTAATTGCTGTGAACATCATAATCGATCAGCATTTCCTCAAAGTACGCCGCTCCGATTCTCCAATCCTGTTTCAGAATTTTGCAGAAATACGAAGCTACATTTTGGCGACCGCGATTGCTCATCCAGCCTGTATTTTTCAGTTCGAGCATATTGGCATTCACGAAATCGGAATCCGTTTCACCATCCTTCCATCTTTGAATGAATGTATTATTGTTTTCAGCGAAATATTTTTGATGATTAATTCCGCTTTTCCAGAAAATCAAGTCTTTGTACTGTAAAGAAACATATCTGAAAAAATCCCGCCAAAGCAATTCAAAAATCAGCCAGTAAGTCGAATCATTGGCTCCGAATTCCTCTTCATATTTTTTTATTTCGTGGTAAATGGTTATCGCAGAAAGACTTCCATCCGACAGCCAAGCCGAAAATTTTGAACTGTAATCTGTTCCGACCAAACCGTTTCGGGTCTGTTTGTACTGACTCAGATTTTGAGTTTCCCACAAATAATGCTGCAATCTTTTTAATGCTTCATTTTCTCCGCCCGAAAAAGGAAAAGCTGTTCTTTCATCCGTTTCAAAATTTTCAAAACCGAACGATTTTAACGAAATGGTATCGCTTTTAAAATGAATTTCCGATTTATCGTACACCAAATCTTCCGATTGAAATTCAGGGCGAATCAGCAGATTTTTTTCAATTTTCTGCCGGAACGCGGTAAAAAGCATCGGAATCTTATCCAAAGTCTTTAAAACAAAAAATGGATGAACCAGAAACTGAGAATACGACTTTTCCCAAATGGCAGCTGGAATTGCTTTTTCAATTTTACCTTGTAAGTCAACTTCGTCTTTTGTCCATTCATCCTGACAAAAAATCTTCACGATTTCAAATTTCTCGGAAATTTCTCTGAAAACATCTTCCGTGTTGCCGTATTTAACTGAAAAAGGAATCTTCTGTTTCGCTAAATTGTGTCTTAAGTTTTCAACACTTTCCAGCAAAAATTTTGCACGGTATTTTCCAATTTTTCTCAAACCCGATTGTTTTTGAGTATAAAATTCAGCGTCAAAAACATATAGTGCAAGAAAAGGCAACTCTTCCTGCATTGCATTGTATAAGGACTCTGAATCTCTCGTTCTCAAATCTTTGGTGAACCAGAGGATGTTGATTTTTTGTTTTTCCGGCATCTTTCGCTGCAATATTTTACTTCGTCCCAGTTTTTTTTCCATTTTTTCCGCCAGTTGAAAGGCAGTCCGCAGACTTCACAGATTTTGGAAGGTAATCCTGAAGGCATTCATTAAGAAATTATAAAATTTTTAAAATGATTAATGGCTACATCTTTCGCTTTAAGATCATGCATCATATTATACAATCCGAAAAATGTACGGTTCAGGTAAATAAAATGTCGGGAACCGCGGTTGGTATTCATTCCTTTCATATCACTCGCTTTCGCATACTTCTGTCCCAGATCGGCAATTTCCTGAAAGAAAGACTCATCAGAAAAGTCAAATTTTTCCTGATTAAATGGTCTCGTAAACAATTCCAGTAATTCGTAGAATAATTTGGCAAAAAACTCTTTTTCTTTTTCTGAATCTTCTGTCCGAAGAATCTCCAAGGTGAATAATTTCTCACGGAAAATTTCAGGATTTTTCAGATTTTCTTCTTTGGCCAGTTCGAAATACGGAATGTAGAAATCTTCCGGAATCTCTTTGATACAGCCAAAATCAATGACCAATAATTCATTATTTTCCGAAATCAGGAAATTTCCCGGATGCGGATCGGCGTGAACTTTTTTCAGAATATGCATCTG
This sequence comes from Chryseobacterium senegalense, assembly GCA_001403755.1. GTDB lineage: Bacteria > Bacteroidota > Bacteroidia > Flavobacteriales > Weeksellaceae > Kaistella > Kaistella senegalense. Next base: position 1,066,031 of record CYUH01000015.1, read on the forward strand.
ATACATATAAAAATCCCAAAGTGTCTGTCCAATTTTATTCAAATCCTCCTGAGAATTCTGTTTTTTGGTAAATTCCGAAAAATGAATTCCCGACATCCAGTCCATTGTGATGATTTTCTCAGACGAATATTCCGGATAATAGTGAGGGAATTTCACATTCGGAAGATGACTGCATTCTTCAGCAAAATGCTGACTTCGTTTCAGTTCCAGATTATAGTCAGTTTCTTCAAACAATTTGTCTTCCACTTCCTGAAAATAAGATTCCGAACCTTCTTGTTTGATGTTGAACATTTTCATAGCAATCGGTTTTACCATTTTCAGGTCGCTCGAAATGCTTTCTCTTACACCGGGATATTGTATTTTCACCGCCAGTTTTTTGCCGTCTTTTTTTGCAGTATGAACCTGTCCGATACTCGCGGCATTTACCGATTCGGCGGAAAATTCATCAAAAATATCTTCCGGATTTTTCCCGAAATATTTTCTGAAGGTTTTCTTCACCAAAGCACCCGACAAAGGCGGAACGGAAAACTGCGAAAGTGAGAACTTTTCTACATATTCCACCGGAAGAATATTTTTTTCCATACTCAGCATTTGGGCAACTTTCAGCGCAGAACCTTTTAATTCTTTTAACGAATCGTAAATGTCTGCAGCATTGTCTTCGTTCAGAATTTTTCGTGCCTCATCTTCATCTTTCGTGATTTTGTTTCCGTAATATTTCAGGTAGTTGACACCGACTTTTGCTCCCGCTTTAAGCAGACTGCTTGTCCGTTCAATTTTTCCTGTAGGAATTTTATCTAATGTTTTCATTTTTAAATTTTGTCTGTCAAATGATTTTAACGCAATGTCGCAATGACTTTTAATTGCTAATTGTTTTAAGTTCGCGGTGCTTCGAAAAGCTCATCATAACTATTTATTTCTTAAGCTCCTTTGGGAGCTTTATCTGTGTAGAAAAAGAATTTATTTTCCATTTTGAGGCACTGCGTAGGAGTGCTATTTTTAATTCATCTTTTAAATTTCAGATTGAACTCCTACGGAGTTCTCTTTAACACAATTATTCGTAATTTCTACGCAGATTCCGCACCTACGGAGCGGAACACTCTCCCGTTTTCTCTTTAATTTTCGCAACTGAAGTACCTAATTCTGTTAAATTTAAATTTTGAATCGGCAAATCTAGCAGCCCGACCTGAACGGAGCTCTTTTTGTAAGACTGGGAAAAGCATTGGCACAAAAAAGCGGGAGTGGAGGGCGGAAATAGCTGCCCAAATAAATATTAGCTTATTACAAACCAAAAGCATTTGCCAATCGCTATTCATCAACTCATTTAAAATTTTCCTTCCACAGAAATTTTCCAAGGTCGAAAACTTTTCTCAATGGCTCGTTGTCCATCAGTTCAAAACCCGTATCGACCGTTTTTTCGATGAAAATATCCGTTTTTTCAAAATCGGGAGAAGTGTCTTTTTTCCAAAAATCAATGGCGGAAACCAAATGGAGCCAAAGTGCTTCCTGTCTCGATTTTTCGTTGAATTTTCGGATGTCTTCTTTCGCTTTTTCAATCATTTCCCACTCGTTGAAATCGAGCGTGTTAACAAATAGTTTATGGGTTTCTCTAAGATTCTGAAGCTTTTTGATATTCTGGATTTTATTGCTTCCTAAAATAGATAAAACTAAAGAACGGTTCATCGTCATATTTTCAAAGAAAATGTAATACACATTCAGGAGTTTTTCTTTAGTTGTTACTTCGCTCGAAGAATTCACTTCCGAAGCAAGTTCCAGAGATTTCGAGAAAAGATGATTCAATATTTCTCTTTCAATTTGCTCAAATCCTGAGAAATAGTGATAAAATTCTTTCTCCTCAAAATTATTTTCTTTCGCAAAAAGATAAACGTTTTTCGGTTTTTCTCCGTGGTTCAGAAGATAATCTCCGTATAATTCAAATATTTTTTCCTGTGTGATATGGGCTTGTTCTTGCATAATAGAATTTATTTATGGACAAATTTAGTAAATAATTTTACATTGCATTAAAATAAAGTATAAATTTGTACTATATAAACCATTTAATTTTTGAATTATGTTGACAATACAGGCACAATCAAATATACCTACTGATTTTGGGATGTTTACTGTTTATGCATTTTCAGAACACGAAGAAGACTGGAATCCGCACTTGGTTTGGGTGGCAGAAAGTACAGATTTCAGCAAAACAGTAAACGTGCGTTTTCACTCGGAGTGTATCACAGGCGAGATTTTTCATTCTAAAAAATGCGAATGCGGACAGCAATTGGATGCTGCAATGAAATATATGTCGGAAAACGGAGGAATGATTATTTACCTTCGGCAGGAAGGCAGAAATATCGGAATCATCAATAAATTGAGAGCTTATGCGCTGCAGGAAAAAGGTTTTGATACCGTGGAAGCGAATTTAAAATTAGGTTTGCCCGCAGACGGGAGAAATTTTGATGTAGCGGTGGAAATGCTTAAACTTCTGAATGTAAAGGAAATTAATCTGCTGACGAACAATCCTGATAAGCTTAAATCTCTGGAAAACAGCGGAATTATTCTGCATCACAGAGTTCCTTTGGAAATAGAATCAAATGACGTGAATGAAAGTTATCTTTCAAAAAAGAAAGATTTTTTCGGACATCTTTTAGAAAAGGTATAATTTTCTCATTAACTGAAGTAATTTCCCCTTACCAAAATCCAAACTTATGAAAAAAATTCTTCTTACCGGAGCTACCGGATACATCGGAAAAAGAATGATCAATGTAATCGCTGCCCAGGGTTATCAGGCAATCTGCTGTTGCAGGGATAAAAACCGTTTTTCCAAAAGTGTGGATATTGATGATGCCCAGATAGAAGTGGTGGAAGTGGATTTTCTGAAACCCGAAACCCTGGAAAATATTCCGAAAGATATTTCCGGGGCGTATTATCTGATGCATTCGATGAGCAACAGCAACGATTATGCGGAAAGTGAAAAACAATGCGCCATTAATTTTTCAAATTATATTGAAAAAACCGATTGCAAACACATCATCTATCTTTCGGGTTTGGCTAATGAAAAAGAATTATCTGAACATCTCAGTTCAAGATTTGAAGTTGAAAAAATCCTGATGAAATGTAAAGTTCCGGCAACAGTTTTGAGAGCTGGAATTATCATTGGTTCAGGAAGTGCATCGTTCGAAATCATCAGAGATCTGGTGGAAAAATTACCGGTGATGGTGGCTCCGAAATGGCTTCACACCAAATGTCAGCCGATCGGAATTGCCAATGTTCTGGATTTTCTGATTTTTACTTTATTTAAAGAAGAGGCTTATCACAAAAGTTTTGATATCGGATGTGATGATGTTTTGACCTATAAACAAATGCTTTTGGAGTTTGCCAAAATAAGAGGATTGAAACGAAAGATTTTTACCGTTCCTGTAATGACGCCGAAATTGTCTTCGTATTGGCTGTATTTTATTACCTCAACATCATATAATTTAGCTTCTGCTTTAGTCGGAAGTATGAAGATTGAAGTGGTTTGCAGACCGGAAAGTCTTGCGGAAATCAAACAGATTACGGGAGTTCAGCCTTTTTCTTATGATACGGCTTTAAGAAGAACGCTGGCTAAAATTCAGGACAATGAAATTGCTTCGAGTTGGAAAGACAGTTTTATCAGCAGCAGAAGCGATTCCAGCCTGAAAGATTATCTTGATGTTCCGAAATACGGTTGCTTTGTTGATTTAAGAACGGAAAAATATGATGACCGCGAAAAATGTATGAACAGGATTTTTTCGTTAGGCGGCAAAAACGGTTGGTACGGTCAAAGTCTCTGGAAAGTTCGCGGATTTATGGATTTAATTGCTGGCGGACCAGGACTGAGACGCGGAAGAACACATCCTGAAAATCTTCATCAGGGTGATGCCCTCGATTTCTGGAGGGTGTTGTATGCTAATAAAGAAGAAGGAAAACTGATTCTCTTTGCAGAAATGAAACTTCCCGGCGAAGCGTGGTTGATGTTTAAAGTTTACAAAGGAAGGCTTTGGCAAAAAGCGGTTTTTCGGCCTCATGGATTAACGGGAAGACTCTATTGGTATTCTGTTTTGCCGTTTCACGGAATTATTTTTAACGGAATGGTGAGAAGGTTGGCAAAAGGTGTTTAATATTTTTCCAGATTGATAAAAAGGAGCCAGACCTAAACTTTTGGTGTCAGAAATTAAGGAAACTGGAGTTTTAAAAGCATCAGATTTAGAATTTTCAGAATAATACAACCTTGACCGATAAAGCTTTATATAGATGACTTGTTTTCCTTAGGCTTATGCAAATCAGTGCTCTTCTCACAGTATCTGGCATAATTTTTTTCAAACTAAAATTTATAAATTCAATTTATTAGAATAAAGATTTTTTAAGTGAATAAGCCAAATTGGGATTAATTTCCGATAAGGATTTATTTGATTTTTTGAACGAGAGGTAGTGGATTTTCATCGAAACTTAGCGGTAGAGTTTCTGAGTTTTTTCGTTCACAAATGTTTTGCGCTTAATTTTTTGGGAAACATATTCAGTAACTTCATCGCCTTTATAAAGTTGTTTCTGGTAAACTGCTGCGGAAGATTTCCAAATTTTACCCTCAATCAATGGTACAGAAGCAAGAGAAAACTTGCGAATATTTTGGAGTAATTCCCGTATTTTTTCTCGGGGAATTTTTCCCACAATACTTTCCGGATGAAGGTCGCTCATGAAAAGAACTTCATTGCGAATAATGTTCCCGACGCCTGGAAAAATATCTTGGTTCATCAGTACATCACCAACTTTCTGTGTAAGAAATTTTTTGCCCAACAATAATTTTTCCGTTGCTGCAACATCATATTGCTCAGAAAAAACATTCAACTTCTCATTAAATACATTTTTATCGGCGATTTTTTTAATTTTTACCACATAAAAGTTAACATAATCTTCGTCGAAAAAGAGCGAGAAACTGGGATTCACTTTTTTCTGCTCATTAATTAAAAAACTTCCATACAAACCAAAATGTACGGTAATTAAAGAATCTCCGAAATCAAGAAGGAGATATTTCCCAAAAGTGCCCAAAGAAATCAGTTTTTTACCAGAGATCTGGTCTTGATAAGGGTTGTTGTAACCACCACTTTCCGTGACGGTTTTACCCGAAAACTTTTCAAGCTTTTTCTTGAAAACAACGATGGTTGGTCCTTCCGGCATTTTAAAAATGGTTTATTCTAAAAAAATCGACTGCCTAAAGTTTTTCATTTTCCAACATTTTCATCACAATGCTTTCTTCCTTAGTTAAACCGGCTTTGCCATCGTTAATCTCAATTTGATCAAGTTCGTCCAAGTATTTTTTAATCGATTTATTTTCGTAAAGATTGATGATCAAAGGATGCACATAATATTTTCGGCAAACGGTCGCCGTATTTCCCAAATGTGCGGCAACCTTTTCCAGAGCTTCTTTTACTTTCGATTTGTATTCTTTATCACTTTCTGCTTCACCAATTTCTTTAAAGGCGATTAATGCATTTACCGTTCCGCTCCAGGTTCTAAAATCTTTTGCTGTAAAGTCCTCGCCGCTGATTTCTTTGATGTAATCATTCACCATTCCGCTTTCGATAGCATGTCGCTGTCCGTTTTCATCATAATATTGGAACAGTTCTCTTCCCGGAATTTCTTTACAGTTTTGCACGGCTTTGGCCAGTTTCGCATTTTTCAGTTCAATGTCATGATAAACTCCTTTCTTTCCTTTGAAAGAAAATTTTAGCTTTTGACCTTTTATATCAACATGTTTATCTTTGAGCGTTGTTAAACCAAATGAACCGTACAATTTTTCGTAAATATTGTTTCCTATACGAATGTTGGTTCTTTCCATTAAACTTACTACCACGGCAAGAACTTTCCTTTTTTCAAGGGATTTTATAGCCAAATCTTTTTCCAACTGAAGTCTCATTTTCGGCAACGCGTAACCGAATTGCAACATTCTGTAAAATTTGGTATGATTCCGAAGCGCATTCCACAGGGGATGATAGCGATATTGCTTCCGCTGTTTCGCATCAATTCCGGTTGCTTGAAGATGACCATTTTTAAGTGCACAAATCCACACATTTTCCCAAGCAGGAGGGATGGCGAGTTTGTTGATTCGCTCAATTTCTTCCTTGTCTTTAATTTTCTCATCCCCATTAAAATAAGCGAATTTTTTACCTGATTTTCTTCGGAAAATTCCGTCTTGCTCCTGATCGGTGGTATAAATCAAACTTACCGCTTTAGCAGATTTTACCGGATCCTTCATAATTTTAAGGATTTTAGACGGTTTAAGAGATGAAATGATCTTTGCAGTTCGCGTTTCCATGATCAATATTTATTTTTTAGTTCTACCAAATAGGAAAAATATAATTCCGATGATGATTACAGTAAGGAAAATTTCGTACCATTTCCCGACTTCAAACACGGTTCCTACAGCGCTGCACGCGGTTAAGAAACTGATGACAAAAACTGAATAAAAATCGTAAGACAGCTTTTCATAAAAATTCTTTTTGATGTTATTCTACACTCTGTGATGATCCGGTTTCCAGCTGCTGATGGATTTTTTAATTTCATCACCGGAAATATTTTGCGTTAAAGCTTTATGCAGTAATGCTTTAAATTCTTCATCATAGGCAAAACGAAGGGCCGCAATTTGACCAAAGTTTAACCGTTCTTCTACCTCATCCGATCTTTTGCCAAACAGCTCAAAGTAACGTTGCTTAAATTCCAGCCGTATAATCCGGTTTTGATTTCCCAAAGCGTAGTGCTGACGAACCATTAACGTAAGATAAAGCAGCAGAAACATGATCACTGCGAATAAAATCCAGGTGAGTTGATGGGCGTCATCAGTGAAAATTTTCCAAATGGCTACCACCTGCAAAATTCCCAAAAGTGGCAGGTAAATGAAATGATGGGGCGGATAAAACTTTTTGTGATTTTTGTAATTTTGAGCTTTCATAAAGATGGATTATCAAAATCGCAGCCAAAAGCAAATGAAGTGCGTACGATGATGAAAAAAAGATTATTGACCGCGTTTTTGCACGGCAATCAACTTAATTTTCACCCAATTTTTCTATACTTATAAGCATATCGATTCCTTTTCCTAAAACAGGCTTGAAGAGGTCGCCTTTTTTTTCCAATCGCGATAACGCATTTTCGATGTTAAAATCGGTAGGTTTCAAACCTGGTTTCAGTTCGCTCCATTCAATGGGCATGGAAACAGGAGCGCCGTTTTTTGGTCTTAGAGAATAAACACTTGCCAAAGTTTGGCCGCGTCGGTTTTGAAGATAATCTAAGTAGATTTTATTTTTATCTCTTTTTTGCAGGGCACGCTCCAAGGTAGTGAGTTGCGGAAGTTCCTTCTGAACCAGCTGCATCAGAATATGCCCGAAATCTTTTACCTGCTCAAACGAATATTTTGCACCCATCGGAATATAAATGTGAATTCCCGAACTTCCGGAAGTTTTACAAAAACCATCAATTTTTCCTCTGTCTAATACCTTTTTTACCACTTTTGCGGTTTCGATTACTTCGTCAAACGTATTGTTTTCCGAGGGATCTAAATCCAACACCAAATAATCCGGTTGATCTAAGGTATTAACTCGACTTGTCCAGGTGTTGAATTCGATACAGCCCAAATTATTCAAATAAGCCATTGCTGCCTTGTCGTTGCAAATAATATAATTGATATATTTCTCGGTAGATTCTGAAAAAATTTGCTGGGTTTCAATCCAGTCTGGAGTTTCTTCTGCGGCATCTTTTTGATAAAAACTCATTCCATCAATTCCATTCGGAAATCGGTTCATAGATTGTGGACGGTTTTTTAAATAAGGAAGTATATATTTTGAAATTTTTTGATAAAAATCAATAACATCACCTTTTGTTACTTGATCTTTTGGAAAATAAAGTTTGTTTTGGTTGGTGAGTTTTACTTGCTGTTCATCAATTTTCTGGAGTTGTTCATTTTCTCTTTCGGTTACTGATTTTTTTAGGGGTGCGAACGCTTCATTTGCGGTTGTTTTATTCTCAAAATTCAGTTCATGCGCATTAATATCTTCGCGTAAACCGAGAAAAACCGGATGTCGAAAAATGTGGTCATTCGTTAACTCGGTAAACTTAATTTCTGCAACCAGTTCGGGCTTCAGCCAGGTAGGTTTATCATTCGTTTTAGGAATGGTTTTAAATGGTGATTTTTCGGTGATGAGCGGTTTCATTTTTTCATACAGTTCCACCAAAGTTTTATCACTGAATCCGGTTCCGGTGTGCCCGCAAAAAATCAGTTCTTCTCCGTGGTATCTTCCTAAAATAAGCGAGCCAAATTTCTTTCTGCTTCCTTTTGGTGCTGTAAAACCACAAATGATTACTTCCTCTGTTTTTTGACTTTTGATTTTTAGCCAGTCGCTGCTTCGCATTCCTTCCCGATAGGTACTTTCGGTCTGTTTGGCCATCATTCCTTCTAACTCCATTTTCTCGATTAGGGTGAAAAACTTTTCGCCATCTTCCAAAATATGGTCGTGATATTTCACCAATTCTGTTTCTACCAAAGCCTCTTTCAACAGTTCTTTTCTTTGAAGGTAAGTGAGGTTCTCGGTAGAATGTCCGTTGAGCCAAAGTAAATCAAATACTTGATAGATCACCATAATATTGGGGTTGTCGCCAATTTTTTGTAACCATTGGAAATTTGGCTTCCCCGTGTCGTCATAGGCTACCAATTCCCCGTCGAGAATCATCTGATGGTGCTGAAGTTTTAATGAATTGGCCACTTTTTTGAATTTATCAAGATAGGAAAGTCCGTTGCGGGAGTAGAGTTGAAGTTCATTACGCAAATCGGCGATGGCACGATAACCGTCCCATTTTATTTCGAACGCCCAACCTTTTTTTGTAAAAGGTTTTTCGGAGCTTTCGGCAAGCATGGGAGTAATAAAATTTTTAAGTTTTTTCTCTCCTGAAAGAGCGGGTGCGTAGTTTTTATATGATTTTATTGATTCGTCTTGAAATTGTGCTTTTTTGTTTTTCTTGATTTCTAAAGCTGCGGTAACTTTGGAGTTCGGATCGGTGTTTTCTTCTGCATCGTAATATTCTAAAGCGAATTTGTCTCTATGTTTGATAAGCAACCACGCATTTTCATCTTGCGAGTTTTTAATTTTTACCAAAGCAAATTCCCCTTTAAGTTTTTTACCATGTAGAATAAATTTCATTGATTCCCGGTGAAGCTCGCTTCTCATCACCAAATCATCGCTTTTTCCCTTGAGTTTTTCTAACGGCTCATAGGTTCCTTCGTCCCAAATTTCCACTTCACCGGCGCCATAATTTCCTTTCGGAATAGTTCCCTCAAAAGTCCGGTAAGCGTAAGGATGATCTTCCACCATCATGGCCAATCTTTTGTCATCAGGATTTAGAGAAGGACCTTTGGGAATGGCCCAACTTTTCAAAACACCATCCATCTCCAACCTGAAATCATAGTGAAGGCGACTTGCTGCATGACGCTGAACCACAAATTTTAACTTCCCATTCGAACTTTCTGGTTTTCCTTCAGGTTCAGCGGTTTTATTGAAATCGCGCTTTGCGTTGTACTGATCAAGGGATTTCATTTCTGGTGTATTTTTGCTGCTTTGAGTTTGTTGTTGAGTGTTTAAATGATCAAGGTTAATCTAATTAACCAGCCTTCATTTTTCCTGCTTCCAAACTTGCTTTGAGCTGAGCCATTAAATCAGTCGCTGTGGTTGAGACTTCTTCTTTGGCCTCTGTCTTTTTGGTTTTGCCTTTGGCTTTAGCTTCAATAATTTTCATCAAATCCTCGTTATAGGTATTTTTAAATTTGTCTGGATCGAATGTAGTTTGCAACTGTTTGATAAGCGATTCTGCCATCTTTAATTCTTCTGTCTGCGGCTTTTTTGCGGATGGAAGTTTTAAATCCTCGAAACTGCGCAATTCTTCCGGATAGCGCATTCGGTTAACCATCAGTATTTTGTCTTCATAGGGACGAACCAAACAAAGAATCTCTTTTTCGCGTAATATAAAAGTTCCTATTCCTGCCATTTTGGTTTTGATCAAGGCGTTCAGCAAAAGTCGATAAGCGTCTTCACCATTTTTTTGCGGTTCCAGAAAGTAGGAGGTTTCGAAATATGCACTGTCGATTTCCTGAATATTTACAAATTGTTTAATATTCAAAATTTTTGATTTTTCCGGACTTACTTCATTGAAATCTTCTTCCGTCAATACGATATATTGATCTTCCAACTTGTAACCTTTTACAATGTTCTCGTATTTTACTTCCTTTCCTGTTTTTGCATTGATTCTTTTAAACTGAATATTGGAAAGATCCTCTTTATCTAGCATATCCAAATCAAGATTACTTTCTTCGGTTGCAGAGTAGAGTTTTATAGGGATATTTACCAAACCGAAACCGATGGCTCCGTTCCAAATTGCTCTCATATTTTTTTTGTTAATGTTAGTGAATGGATTAAACTGTTTAATCAAAAGGTGTTCCGTCCGAGGGATAAGGAACTAAAAATTACATAGGGATATCTAGATTAAACATTTTAAGGTTGATCTTAAAGCATTAGAAGATCATTAAAATTGATCAAGATAACTTGCTAAGACAACAGTATGTTGTTTAGGAATGATCATTTACAAATAAATTCAATTATTTGCTTCCTTACAATCTGCACGCTTCTGATGGATTGTTGTTATCAATTGAAGATCAGTAACAATCATTAAGGCGAATTACAAATGCTTACTTCAAGAAATGTAAGCGCAATATCATCTTCTATATTCTGCTCGTTTCAATAATCAAAAATTCCCTACTTTTGAGTAAACCAAAATTATAATGTGCAACTACGTTAGTGTCGATTTTACCCAAAAAGAGCTGGAGAAAGCCTACCAAGCGCAATACGTTGGAGAATCATACACCCAATCCGACAATATCAATGGCTTTTCCAATACCAAACTTCCGGTGATACTGGACCGTGATACAGATCATATTTTGGATGCGCAGTGGGGTTTTCTTCCATCTTGGGCCAACAATAGCGATTTCGCAAAGAAAACCCTGAACGCCAGAATTGAAGAAGTTCACCAGAAGCCAACCTATAAAAACTACACCAATAACCGCTGTCTCATCTTAGTCAGTGCTTTCCACGAGTGGAAATGGCTGGACGGCAAAGGGAAGAGAAAAGACCATTACCTCATCAAAATAAGAGACCAAGAAATTTTCGCACTTGGCGGACTGTACAATATTTGGACTGATCCAGCAACCGATGAACAAATTCTTACCTGCACGGTAGGAACTACCGAAGCCAATCCGCTCATGGCAGAAATCCACAACACCAAACACCGAATGCCCATTTTGCTTAACCGCGAAATCCAATATCGCTGGCTTGATGACATTCCGGTGGAAGATTTCCTTTATCCAATTTACAATCCCCAACTCGTTGCAGAAAACCTCAGCAACTTGGAAACCCCGACTTTATTTTAAAGACAGATTTACTAAAAAAATATTTACCTGTATCCTCGATGATGCTTACAATTGCATTGATTGACTGCTTTAATTCATTGCATGGACAGTTGAGAATTGACAATGATCATTATTGCTGCGTAAAAATATGTAGCGTTTCTAGTTCTATTGAAAATCGTTAAATATTTTTTTTTCAGAAAAAATATCAACTATGAAGGTTTTATTTTATCTTTGATATGATTACTGAGCAACACTTTCACCAATATTACAGAAAGAAACTATGAAAATTGAGAAAATACAGGTGTTAAAAGGTCCAAATATCTGGAGCATCCGACGAAAAAAACTGATACAAATGCGTCTCGATTTAGAGGAAATGGAGCATTTGCCAACCAATAAAATTGATGGCTTCCGCGAAAGAATTGAGCTCCTGATTCCTTCTTTGTTTACCCACCGCTGTTCGGAAGGGGTAGAAGGCGGCTTTTTTAAAAGAGTAGAAATGGGTACCTGGATGGGCCATGTTATTGAACATATTGCGCTGGAAATTCAGACTTTAGCAGGAATGGATACGGGTTTTGGCCGAACCCGGGAAACAAAAACTCCCGGCGTGTACAATGTCGTGTTCAGTTATTTAGAAGAAAATTCTGGCGTGTATGCTGCGGAACAATCTGTAGAAATCGTCAGATGTTTAGTAGAAGATCGCCCTTATGATATTCACGAATGCATTCAACAATTAAAGGTGATTCGCGAAAGAGAACGATTGGGTCCCTCTACCGGAAGTATTGTGGAAGAAGCTGTCGCGAGAAATATTCCGTGGATTCGATTGGGTAGAAACTCTTTGGTGCAGTTGGGTTACGGGGTGAACCAACAACGTTTTCAGGCGACCATTACCGGTAAAACAAGTTCGATCTCCGTCGATATAGCTTGTAATAAAGAATTAACTAAAAAAATGCTCGAAGAAGCAGCGATTCCCGTTCCATCAGGTGATTTGGTTACTGAGGCAGAAGAATTGGAAAGGGTAATTCGCAAAATCGGCTATCCGATCGTGTTGAAACCCCTCGACGGGAATCATGGGAAAGGTTCCTCCATCAATGTTAATGACATGGAAACAGCAATTGTTGGTCTTCAGCATGCGCAAAACTATTCCAGAAAAGTAATTGTAGAGAAATATATTACGGGATTTGATTTCCGGGTTTTGGTGATTAATCACAAGATGGTAGCCGCTGCCAGAAGAGTTCCTGCACACATTGTAGGAGATGGCGAAATGACCATTCAGGAACTTATCGATAAAGAAAATACAGATCCGAGAAGAGGGTATGGTCATGAAAATGTCCTCACCGAAATTCTGGTGGATAAAGACACCAACGAACTGCTCGAAAAACTTAATTACACTCTAGAAACCGTTCCACAAAAAGGGGAGATTGTTTATCTAAAATCCACCGCAAACCTTTCCACAGGCGGAACTTCCATCGATGTTACCGATATGGTACACCCGGAAAATGTAACGATGTGCGAAAGGATTTCCAAAATCATCGGTCTCGATGTTTGCGGAATCGATATCATGGCAGAAAACCTTACCCAACCCCTGAAGGAAAGCGGAGGTGCAATTCTGGAAGTGAATGCCGCACCAGGATTTAGAATGCACCTTGCGCCAAGCGAAGGATTACCGAGAAACGTTGCCGCACCGGTGGTCGATATGCTCTATCCACAAGGAAAACCTTTCCGAATTCCAATTATCGCGGTGACGGGGACCAACGGAAAAACCACCACAACACGCTTGATCGCTCATATTGTGAAAAATAATGGCTATCGTGTGGGGTTCACCACTTCCGATGGAATCTATATTCAAAATACAATGTTGAGCAAAGGCGATACAACCGGACCTATTTCTGCAGAATTTATTCTGAAAGATCCAACTGTAGAATTTGCAATTCTGGAAACGGCAAGAGGTGGAATCCTCCGTTCTGGATTAGGATTTAGCAGTTGCGATATTGGGGTTTTAACCAATATTAAAGAAGATCATTTGGGTTTAAACGATATTCATAATTTGAAAGACTTAACCCGAGTAAAAAGAGTGGTGCTCGATGCAGTAAAAAAAGATGGGTGGAGCGTATTGAATGCGGATGACGATTATTCCATGAGGTTAATGCCTGATTTACATTCGAAAGTGGCCATTTTCAGTCTCGATGAAAACAATCCTCATATTAAGAAATTTGCTAAAGAAGGTAAAATTACTTGTGTTTGCGAAGATGGTTTCATCACGATCAAAAAAGGCGACTGGAAAATCCGAATCGTAAAAGCCCAAAACGTTCCCATCACAATGGAAGGGAAGGCCAAATTTATGATTTCTAATGTTCTGGCAGCAAGTTTGGCGGCTTATCTTCAAGGTTTTGAGATTGAAGATATCGCGAATTCGCTTCGTACATTCATTCCGAGTCCTGCCCTTACTCCAGGCAGACTGAATATTTTTAAATTTAAAAAATTCAAAGTTTTAATAGACTTCGCGCATAATCCTGCTGGCTATGAAGCGATTGAAGATTACCTGAAAAATGTAGAATCACCGAAGAAAATAGGAATTATCTCCGGGGTTGGCGATCGGCGAGATGAGGATATCCAGGAATGCGGAAAAATTGCAGGACGAATGTTCGACCACATCATCATCCGAAACGAAAAACATCTTCGTGGGAGAACCGAAGATGAAATCAATGGGCTTTTAATTGACGGAATTCATCAATCTGGTAGAGATATCAGTTATGAAATTATTCCGAAAGAAATCGATGCCCTTAAGCACGCGATGAGTCTTGCGGAAGAAAACACCTTCATCACCGCATTGAGCGATGTAATTTCCAATGCCATCGATCTAGTTCAGGAATATCAGAACAAAGAAATCCTAGAAGACGGACAATCTTAATCTTAGGTTTTAACTAAAAAAAATCCCTTCTCGTAAGGGATTTTTCCGTTTTTTTATATTGTAACATTTTTTTTAATAGGACAATGTTTTGCCTCTTATTTTATCGCTAAATCGGTTCTGGATTGTACTTTCTTATAAGTATAAGCACTCATCATAATACTGAATTCGTACAATAAAAGCAGCGGGAAAGCAGCCATCATCATGCTCAAAACATCAGCCGGCGTAATTACGGCAGCAACCACCATAATGAGCACGACGGCGTGTCGGCGATAAGTTTTCATAAATTTTGGAGTTAAAATTCCGATCGAAGTAAGGAAATATACAATTACCGGGAAAAGGAAAACAATGCCCATTCCCAAAACTACTTGCATAAATAGAGTTGTATAATCGCTGAGATCAAAAAGCTGGGTGATCGAATCGGATATTTTAAACAGCAAACCGAAGTTGATGGCAAACGGTAAAATAAGGAAATACCCACAAAGAATTCCCACCATGAAAAGAATCCATACAAAGTTGATTAAAAACACCGAATTTTTCCTTTCGTTGGGATGAAGAGCGGGAGAAATAAATCGCCAAAGCTCCCACACAATATAGGGAAAAGCCGCTACCATTCCGCCAAATATCGATACCGACATCATCACATTGAATTGTTGGAACAATTTCTTTTGCTGCACCGCAAAATGATCCGGCAACACAATGCTGTCGTGGCCAATCAGCTCACGGGAAAAATGATTCACCACCCGAAACGTAAGGAAATCATTGCGTGTAGGACCGAAAAATATATGATCCATAATCCAGTTGACATTGAAACCTACCAGAATTGCACCTACAATCATCGCGATTAACGAACGGATTAGGTGACCACGCAATTCGCCGATGTGCTCCCAAAACGACATGTCTTTTCCTTCACTCATTATTTATATTCCAAAGGTTAAAAATTAAGTTTGCGAAATTACTGAATTATTGATGAAAACAGAAACCGAATATTTTCCGAAAAATTTAATTGATACCTTCGTCTAAAAGTCTGTGAATATCGATGATTCCAAAATATTTTCCTTGATCGGTAACAATCAGTTGGCCGATGTTCTTATCTTTTAGGATTTGCATGGCTTCTTTTGCCAAAGCATTTTTGTCGATGCTTTTTGGGTTGCTGCTCATAATGTCCTTGGCTGATATTTTCGAGAGATCCTGTTCGCTCATCAGCATTCTTCGCAAATCGCCGTCGGTAATTACGCCAGTAATTCTTTCATCTTCTTCAACTACGGTTATTCCGTGTGTGGATGCGCTGATGGAAATAATGATTTCCCGAATATTAGCATCTGCAGAAACCAACGGTTTTTGAGGAGAAAGAAATTGCTCCACTTTTGCGGTGAGGTTTTTACCTAAACTTCCGCCCGGATGAAATTTGGCAAAATCGTTTTCGCGGAAACCGTTGAGTTCCATCAAGCAAACCGCCAAAGCATCTCCCAACGCCATTTGTACCGTCGTAGAACTGGTGGGAGCCAATTTGATTGGGCAAGCTTCTTTTTCTACAGAGGTGTTGAGAACAACTTCCGAAAACTCAGCAAGTCGGGAGTTTAAATTTCCAGTCATTCCAATTAATGAAGAAGAATATTCTTTCAAAAAAGGTAGAAGGTTGACAATTTCCGGGGAATTTCCGGAATTAGAAATACAAAGCACAACATCGGTTTTTTGGATCACACCCAAATCCCCGTGAATAGCTTCGGAAGCATGTAAGAATTGAGAGGGCGTTCCGGTAGAATTCAGCGTCGCTACCATTTTATTTCCCACATGAGCCGATTTGCCAATTCCTACAATGATGAGTTTTCCTTTTGCAGAATTGATGATTTCTACGGCTTTCAGGAAATTCTCATCGAGACGGTTTTTAAGGTTTTCGAGCTCGATAATCTCGATGGAAAGTGCATTTTTGGCAATGTGGAGTAGATCAGGATGATTCATTTTGATAAATTGGGACAGAAAGATTAATCTTATAATATACGCAAATGTTTGCTAATATTTTAATTAAAATTAATCTTCAATTTTTTTATTTTGATTTTTATTTTCTAACTTTGGTTAATATGCAAATTTAGCAAACAATTTTAGATGAACAGACCGCAAATTGCAATTGAATTTTAGAAAAGAACAGGTGCGATGTTCAACTATTATCATAAAAACTGGAATTACAAATGAAAACAATTACTGCCGATTTATCGAAGGAACTTAAAAAATATTTCGGCTTTTCTACATTTAAAGGCCAACAAGAAGAAATCATTAAAAATCTTCTGGAAGGAAAAGATATCTTCGTATTAATGCCGACAGGTGGTGGTAAATCGCTTTGCTACCAACTTCCGGCGCTAATTTCAGAAGGTACTGCGATTGTCGTATCGCCTTTAATTGCTTTAATGAAAAATCAAGTCGATGCGATCAACGGGCTATCTTCCGATGAAGGTGTCGCTCATGTTTTGAATTCTTCGTTAAATAAAACGCAAACCAAACAGGTTTTCGACGACATTAAGTCCGGAAAAACCAAATTGCTTTATGTGGCTCCCGAATCTTTGATCAAAGAAGATTACTTGGAGTTTTTAAAAGATATTACCATCTCTTTTGTTGCGATTGATGAGGCGCATTGTATTTCGGAATGGGGACACGATTTCCGTCCGGAATATCGAAATCTGAAACTGATTATCGACAAAATTGCTGATGTTCCCGTGATTGCACTTACCGCAACAGCGACGCCCAAAGTTCAGGATGATATCCAAAAAACATTGGGAATGTCGAAAGCATTGGTGTTTAAAGAAAGTTTCAACCGGCCGAATCTTTTCTATGAAGTGCGTCCAAAAGTAAATATTGATCGAGAAATTGTAAAATTCATCAACCAACATAAAGGAAAATCTGGAATTGTATATTGCCTCAGCCGAAGAAAAGTAGAGGAATTTGCACAGCTTCTTCAGGTGAATGGCATCAACGCACTTCCTTATCATGCCGGTTTGGACCAAAAAACAAGAGTGGCCAACCAAGATAAATTTTTGATGGAAGAAGCCGATGTCATCGTCGCAACCATCGCGTTCGGGATGGGAATCGACAAGCCCGATGTGAGATTTGTGATTCATTACGACATTCCGAAATCTTTGGAAAGTTATTACCAAGAAACCGGTAGGGCAGGGCGTGACGGTGGAGAAGGGATCTGTTTGGCGTTTTACGATCCAAAAGATATTGAAAAATTGGAGAAATTTTTGGCGCAGAAACCTGTTTCGGAACGTGAAATTGGTCTGCAGTTGCTGAACGAGGTAGTAGGTTATGCCGAAACATCCATGAGCCGCAGACAGTATATTCTCTATTATTTCGGCGAACAATTTGATCCGGTGAACGGTACAGGTGCGAACATGTGCGATAATTCCGTGAACCCTCCGAAACTGAAAGATGCAACCAAAGAATTGAAAATGGTTTTAACTTTAGTGAAAGAATTGGAAGAAAAATTCCGCACTAAAGATCTCATTACGGTGATTGTTGGCAAAGAAAATCCGGTAACAAAATCTTATAAATTAGAAACCACTAAACATTTTGGTATTGGCAAAAATGAGCCGGAAAACTTTTGGAAATCGGTGATTAGACAAGCTACAGTACAGAATTTTTTACAGAAAGATATTGAAACATACGGTGTTTTAAAATTAACTGAAAAAGGTTTGCAAGTGATTTCCGGAAAAGATAAAAATCCTTTCCTCATCGCAGAAGACCGTGAATATGATTTGGCTCAAACAAAAGCCGATTCGGACCAAGTTCAGGTGCAACAAAATGGCGGTTTGGATGAAGTACTTTTCAACCAACTGAAAGAACTTCGCAAGAAGGTCGCTAAAAAGCAAGGAATTCCGCCGTACACAGTTTTTATGGATCCAAGTTTGGAAGATATGACTGTCCAATATCCGATCAGTATTGAAGAAATTGCAAAAATTTATGGTGTTGGAGATGGAAAAGCCAAAAAATTTGGGAAAGAATTTGCGGAATTCATCAAGCAGTATGTTGAAGAAAACAATATCGAAAGGACCCAAGATATGGTACTGAAACAAGTGGCCAATAAATCTAGTCACAAGGTGTTCATCATACAAAGTACCGACAAAAAAATTGATCTTGAAGACATTGCCAAAGCAAAAAATCTTTCAATGGATGAACTGCTAAAAGAAATGGAACGCATTGTATATCAAGGAACTAAATTGAATATTGATTATTATGTTGATGAGAATTTTGATGAAGATATTGTTGAGGAATTCATGGAATTTATGGGAGAAAGTGAAAGCGACAGTATGAAAGTGCTTCTTGCAGAATTCGGGGATGATCTTAGCGATGAAGAGGTGAGAATGCTTCGCATTAAATTTATTTCGGATGTCGCCAATTAAAAGAAATGAAGAAGTTTGTTTTTGTAATACTGATATTCTGTTTTGGGATTTTCTCCGCACAAGAATTCGGAACGCAAGGAATCGACGGACCTAACGAGAATTCAAAATTAAAAAACACAAAAGGTTTGAATATTACTCCGCTTCACAAAAACCAAAGTATCTGCTTGTGTTGCAATAAAGAGGTGAAAAATAAACCATTAATAATTATTGATGGGCAGCGAATTCCTGATGAGAATTTCAATCAAATTGATCCAAAAACAATTGAATCTATGGAAGTTGTAAAGAATGAAAAAGCGATCGAATTATATGACGAAGATGCAAAAAACAGTCTGATCATCATTAAAACTAAAAAAGAATCTTCGAAATAATTTTAAACAAATGGAGTTTGTTTCACTTCCAATATCAATTTCCAATAGAATTTTTTTATGTGAATTTTTTTAAATGAAAAAAATCTCCATCATCTTTATTTTGCCCGACTTGGAAACCGGTGGCGCAGAAAGAATTGTCACCACGCTTGCCAATCATCTTCTGAGAAATCAGTTCGAACCCAAGATTCTTTTGCTCAGAAAAGAAGGTGGTTTCCTGGAAATTTTAAAGGATGATGTAGAAATTATCGACATCAAAACTCCTCGAATCAGGCATTCATTAAAACCTATTTTACTGGAAATTAAGAAGCGTAAACCCGATATTGTTTTCAGCGGTTTCGGCGAAGTGAATGCTTATTTGTCATTATTTATCAAGTTTTTTCCCAAAACAAAGTTTATTGCCCGAGAAACCAACGTTGTTTCGAAACACGTAACTCGCAAAGAAATTCGGTTCTTCTATAAATTTTACAACAATTATCATCGGATTATTTGTCAGAGCGATGATATGAAGCATGATTTGATTGAGTATTTCAATATCAAAAAAGAAAAACTCGTTAAAATAAATAATCCCGTTGATTTCGATTTCATTAATAAAAAATTGGATATTTCCGTAAAACCGGAGACATTTAATGATGATTACAAAAATGTTGTTGCCATCGGAAATCTCTCTTCCAGAAAAGGTTTCGATAATCTACTGAAAGTTTTTACGCACCTTAGAAATGAAAAAATAAAGCTGCACATTATTGGCGAAGGAAGAGATCGGGAAATTCTTCATCAAATGAAAATTGACCTTAAACTGGATAATGTTATTTTTCATGGACAACAGAAAAATCCTTATCAATTCCTGAAGTCTGCAGACTTGTTTATCCTTTCGTCACGTTATGAAGGTTTCCCTAATGTTCTGTTGGAGGCAGGGGCGTGTGGAATTTATTCATTGGCCAATAATTGCCCGGGTGGCATTAATGAAATTATACAAAACAAAATTAATGGTGAAATTTCCGATATCGAACAGCACCAGCAATTTGCAGAAAAAGTAAAAGAGATTTGTGCTGGAACATACGATAAAAAATTGATTATCAACTCGATAAAAACTAGATTTTCCAAGGAAATTATTCTTAAAAATTATGAAAATCTGTTATTAGATTTTTAGCAGAATCTGCAAACGGGTGGCGAAATATTTTGTAAATTTGTAAACTTCAAAAAATCAATAAAAATCATAAAAAAATAAAAATGAGTCAATTTGATGTTACCGTAATCGGTTCTGGTCCTGGAGGTTATGTGGCTGCGATCCGTTGTGCGCAATTAGGTCTGAAAACTGCAATCATCGAGAAGTATCCTACGATGGGTGGGACCTGCTTAAATGTGGGTTGTATTCCTTCCAAAGCGCTTTTGGACAGTTCGGAGCATTTCGAAAATGCAAAACACAACTTTGCAAATCATGGGATTCTAATCAACGAACCTACTGCGGATTTGGCAAGAATGATTGCCCGAAAAGACGAAGTTGTCGATCAAACTACCAAAGGAATTCAGTTCCTAATGGACAAAAATAAAATTACCGTTTTCGAAGGTGTTGGAAGTTTCGAATCTTCAACTCAGGTTAAAGTTACCAAAAACGATGGTTCCACTGAAATTTTGGATTCAAAATACATCATTATTGCGACGGGTTCCAAACCAAGTTCATTGCCTTTCATTACTATAGATAAAGAAAGAATCATCACCTCTACTGAAGCATTAAAACTGAAAGAAATTCCGAAACATTTAGTAGTTATCGGTGGTGGAGTTATCGGACTGGAATTAGGATCTGTGTACAAAAGATTAGGCTCTGAGGTAACTGTAGTCGAATTTATGGATAAAATTATCCCTACAATGGACGGCGCATTATCGAAAGAGCTCAATAAAGTTTTAAGAAAACAAGGAATGAAATTCATGCTTTCAACCGCAGTTCAGGCAGTGGAAAGAAATGGAGATTCTGTAAAGGTTACTGCAAAAGATAAAAAAGGGGAAGAAGTAGTTGTTGAAGGGGATTATGTTTTGGTTTCCGTAGGTAGAAAACCTTATACAGACGGACTTTCCATTGAAAAAGCAGGTGTAGATCTTGATGAAAGAGGAAGAGTAAAAACCAATGAGCATTTGCAAACGAATGTTTCCAACATTTATGCAATCGGAGATGTTGTTGCAGGAGCAATGTTGGCGCACAAAGCATCGGAAGAAGGTGTTTTGGTAGCAGAACAACTTGCAGGACAAAAACCTCACATCAATTACAATTTAATTCCAGGTGTTGTTTACACGTGGCCGGAAGTTGCTGCGGTAGGTAAAACAGAAGAGCAATTGAAAGCAGAAGGCGTTGCCATAAAAGTAGGAAATTTCCCAATGAGAGCTTTGGGAAGAAGTCGCGCTTCCGGTGATGTGGATGGTTTCATCAAAATCATCGCTGATGAGAAAACTGACGAAGTTTTAGGCGTTCACATGATCGGAGCCAGAGCTGCAGATATGATTGCCGCTGCGGTGACCGCAATGGAATTCCGCGCCAGTGCAGAAGATATCGCAAGAATGTCGCATGCACACCCAACTTTTGCGGAAGCGATTAAAGAGGCCGCTTTGGACGCAACGGGAAAAATTGCACTCCACATGTAATCATTAAAAATAGATCATCAATAAAGAGAAGTTTCGGCTTCTCTTTTTTGTTGCTTAATGATAACATTATCACAAAGCCATAATTTTTAGGATCAGCATTGATCAGAAAAAAAAACAAGTATTTATTTTGATTATTTAATAATTAAAATATAATTTAATTATGAAAATTTATAAAAAATGATGCATTATTTGAATAATCAGCTACGGAAATCGTTCCGCAATGTTGTTTTATCATTTCTGCATGTTGCGGAACCATTTCTGTAAGTTGCGCAACCATTTCTGCAGGTCGCGAAACCTTTTCTGAAGGTTGCGGAAGCATTTCTGCAGGTCGCGAAACCTTTTCTGACGGTTGCGGAAGCATTTCTGACGGTTGCGGAATCATTTCTGATACCTGCTGCTCCGTTTTGTGCGGAGATGTTTTTTTTTTTTTTAAATATCACTCACTTTTTTGTATTTAAAGAAAGGTTTGATGTTTCTGTTCAGATAAACACCTTTCGAAAAAGAAGCCCGGAAATCATCGAAAACTTCCTTCGGCACGTCGAGATAATTGTAGACCGCTCCTGACACATAAACGATCGTCAGGATCAGGAGTTCCTGCTTATAATAATATTTTCTGATGACTGAAGAGGGCATGACAAAATTTTGCAATTTCTGTTCCTTTAGTTTTCTTACCTTTGCAGTCAATTATTTATCACGCTAACCTATGAATCCCGGCAAAACTCAATTATTAAAAATCGCAGAAAAAAATTATTCCGGATTATTTCTGGAAGATGAAAACGGAGAAAGAGCATTTCTTCCGAAAATTTTTGCTTCCGAAGATGCCGAAATCGGTGATGAAATGGAAGTTTTCGTTTATCAGGACGATGATAAACTGAAAGCAACTACCGAGAAACCCAATGCCGAAGTAGGCGAATTTGCCGTGATGACCTGCGTACAGAGTCTTCCCAGTGGCGCTTTTATGGATTGGGGAATCATCAAAGATTTGTTTATACCTTACAAGCAACAAAAACAGAAAATTGTAGAGGGAAAAAGGTATTTGGTTTACGTTTACGTTGATGAATCTTTAGGACTAATAACTGGTACCACAAGGTTTAAGAGAAATCCACAGTACGACGATTTGCCTTTCCGCAAAGGCGATAAAGTGAATTTGATTTTAATGGGAGAAGGCGAATTGGGCTGGAATGTCATCATCAATAAAAAATATATCGGACTGATTTACGCATCCGATGTATATAAAAAATTATTCCCACTTTCAGAAGAAATTGGTTACATCAAATCTGTGAGAGAAGATGGTAAAATTGATGTTTCCCTACAGCCGGAAGGTTACGAAAACAACGATGAATTTCAGCAAATCATTCTGGATAAATTAAATGCAAACTATGGATTACTCTATCTTTCCGATAAGTCCGAACCAGAAGAAATTAAACAAGAACTGCAGATGAGCAAAAAGAATTTCAAGAAAGCCATCGGTGGATTATATCGAGATAAGAAAATTGAAATTTTAGAGGATAAAATTCGTTTGGTTGATGAGAATGAATAATTTTTTATCCAAAAAAAAATACTCGACAGGAAAATGTAAAGCTGATTTTAACTTATAATTTCTATTTTTTATTAAGGAAAATATCATTCTTTTTTTACCACTAAAATCCAGTCGTCTTCCAAAAAGCGATAACCAATTTCATAGAGAAAACGATATTCAGCACCGTTTTTATAAATTTTCACATTGGTGAAATATTCAAAATCGAAACCTTCGGAAGTCAGTTTGTTGCGGGTAGTTTTCGCTTTTCCATCAACGAATTTTTGTTCACTCAAAATGCGGTGGTTTTTGCGCAACTTGTTGTTGATATTTCGCATCAGGTTCGAAGTGTCTCGGTTATTTTTATTATTATAGGCGTTTCTGCAGCCGTCGTTGCAAAATTTCTTATCGCTTCTTCCGATAATTTGATCACCACATTCCAGGCAGTTTTGCATCTCTAAAATTTTGATTATCAAATATAAAGAATTATCCATTTGTAAGTGATAATTTTTGAAATGTTTAATCTTTCGCAAATGAAAAATATCGGTATTTATTTAGAGCAAAAAATAGTGGTGAATAAAATGACGAAAAAAACTATCGAAATGGTTTCAAAAACTCATGAATCAATTCTTCAAGATAATTGTGGATAAATTCCTCTTCTTCTTGAACATCAACTGCAAGAAGTGTTGCTTCCGTATGTAAATTTAGATTGATTGCCAAATGAGCACTTGCGCTGTAAGCGGCAATTTTGTAATGCGCCAATTTTTGTGCGGTCAAAATAAGGGAAATATCCCAATTTAGCGGGTCATTAGCGAAAAATTCTAGATGTTTCTGAGCTTCGCTGATCAATGCGGTGAAAGATTCACAATCTTTAAAGCGGGGCGTCTCATGGTGTAATTTAAAGATTTTTTCAAGTCGTTCCAAATGACTGAGATGAATCGCATAATGGTTGTCCAAAATAATCTTCAATTTTTCAGACAAAATTCCATGTTTTATATTCTGATAAGATTCGCCCACGATTTTTTCTGCGCAATATAATTCCATAATGGAATCCATAAAAAATTGCTGAAGGCCTTCCCGCGAATGCTCAGTTTCCGCAGTAATATTTTTTTTTGATTTTGTCATGGTTCTGGTATAGTTTCTATTAAATGGAAATTTAGAAACGATTTCTGGAAAATTCACAGCTAATATTATGCCCAATTACGACTCGAATTTTCATTGAATATGCCTAATGAGCAATTTTCGTTGAGTAATCGGGGACTTTCATTAATATATTTTTTTTGAATGCTCAAATTTAAATTCAAGTGAGTTACTTCAATTCGTTAAACGCAAAAAAAATAGATTTTAGCATATTGAATTTTGGTAAGCGAAATTTCCGCTGTTGCTTATTTAACGAAAATTTGCTATTAATTTTTGTTAATGATCAATACTTTGCTTGTTAGACGATCATGCCGATTTCTTTCTCATTTACTTCCTTACTAATTTTAGCGAACAATAAATGAATTTTTTTCTATTCAATTAATATTAATCTAGAAATTTTTTGATATTGGATACCGCATTAACGATCGTTTTTTCTTTTTTGGCAAAACAGAAACGAATCATTCCCGTATTGGTTTCGTCATGATAAAACGCCGAGAGTGGAATAGTTGCAACTTTCGCTTGTTCGGTTAGCCAAATCGCAAATTCTTTATCTGAAACATTCGCAATATTTTCATAACCCAACACCTGAAAATATCCGGCTTCGGCTTTTCCTTTCATTGAAAACGGAAGATTTTTGAATTCATTTAAGAAAAAATCCCTTTTATGTTGCATGATTTTTTGGTTTTCTTCAGCATCAAAGATTTCGAGATATTTTGCTAAAGCATATTGTGCAGGCGAATTCACACTAAAACCTAAATATTGATGAACACGGCGATAAGCAAGAGTAAGTTCCTCTGAAGCCAAAATATAACCCACTTTCCAACCGGTGATGTGAAACATTTTACCAAAAGAAAATATACTAAAACAACTTTCGCGGAGTTTAGGATGATGAAAAGCACTATTAAATTCGTTCTCATCATAAGTAAGAATATCATAAACTTCATCGGAAATTACTACGATTTCTGTAGCATCTATGATTGAAGAAAGTTGATCCCAATCGGATTTTTTCCAAATTTTACCGGAAGGATTATGCGGTGAATTGACGATTATCGCCTTTGTTTTCTCTGAAATGGCATTTTTCAGCATATCAAAATCCACGTCAAAGTCATTTTTTAAACTTACGAAAACCGGCAAACCTCCATTCATTTCAATAGCCGGAACATAGGAATCGTAGGAAGGTTCCAAAATGATCACTTCATCACCAAAACCAATAATCGCGGCGAGTGCAGTGTAAATTGCATACGTTGCTCCCGGAGAGATTGTGATGTTTTCTTTGACAAGGGAAATTGGTAGTTTTCTGTTTTGGTTAAAGGTGATAAGGTGTTCAACCAAAATAGGAAGTCCGCTCATGGGTGCATATTGATTAAAATTTTTCCCGGTTCCCTCGGCAAGAAATTTTTTCAGACGGTCATCAATTTCATAATCGGGAAAACCTTGGGAGAGATTTACTGCGTTGTTTTGTTGCGCAAGCGCCGTCATTTCCGAGAATATCGTAAGGTCTTTGCCCGAATGTTTTCTTTTAATCATATCATCAAATTTAAAAATAAACTTTAAAATTTGTTTTAAAATTTATTTGTTACTTTTAAACTTCAAAAAAATAATTATGAAAAACCTTTTTCTTCCGCTATTTTCGGTGGTGATACTTAGCAGCTGTGCCTCGGTAAATTATTCTTATGACGGTAAAGTTTTCAAACAATCATTGGAAACTATTTCGCAACAGGATCTCAAGAAAAATCTGTATGTGATAGCCTCAGACGAAATGGGAGGTCGAGAGACCGGAAGTCCGGGACAGAAAAAAGCCGGCGAATACCTGATTAAGCAATATAAGGAAATGGGAATTTCTCATCCTGCTCAAATGAATTCTTATTACCAAAAAATTCCTGCAGCTAGTTTAAATACCGGAAGAGCGCGCAATTTGCCGGATTCGGAAAATATTTTGGCTTTTATCGCAGGTACCGAAAAACCCGAAGAAATCATCGTTGTTTCCGCACACTACGATCATGTCGGAACGCAAAATGGTGTGGTTTACAATGGAGCTGATGATGATGGAAGTGGCACTGTTGCGGTAATGCAAATTGCAAAAGCTTTCCAAAATGCCAAAAAATCCGGTCATGGACCGAAAAGATCGATCCTGTTTCTTCATGTAACCGGCGAAGAGCATGGATTGCTGGGATCCAAATATTACGCTGATAACCCAATTTTCCCGATGGCAAATACGGTAGCTAATCTTAATATCGATATGATCGGAAGATGTGATCCTGAAAATTGCGGAAAAAATTATGTGTATGTAATTGGCTCCGAAATGTTGAGTTCCGATTTAAAGAAAATTAATGTGGAAGCCAATAATAAAGTAACCCAGATGGAACTAAACTATAATTATGATGATCCAAAAGATCCGCAAAGATTGTATTACCGTTCCGATCATTATAATTTTGCCAAAAACGGCGTTCCGGTAGCTTTTTTCTTTGATGGAATTCATGAAGATTACCATCAGCCAACCGATGACGCTGATAAGATTGATTATGAAGCGCTTCAGAAACGTGCTCAGCTTGTTTTCGCAACTGCCTGGGAATTGGCCAATAGAAAAGATAGAATTGTGGTCGATAAAAAGAATCAGTAGAAAAGTTCAAGATCCAAAATAATTACTCTGTTGCTTTTGCAGCGGAGTTTTTGTTTTTTGTACATTTGATCGTCGGCTCCATAGTTCAACGGATAGAATAGAAGTTTCCTAAACTTTAGATCCAAGTTCGATTCTTGGTGGAGTCACTTTCCGCAAATAAGAGAATCCGCTGTTTAGCAACGGATTCAATAGATAAAAACATCTCATTTTTTAATTAGACAACAACAAAAAAGAGAAGCCGACGATGCTTCTCTTAAATTTTTATATCAATTTAATGGTATTTCTGTGGATGCTGAAATAGAAAAAAGTCTTCATTCTCTCTTATTTTCATAGTAAATGTAAAACATTTTTTACTAAGAAATGTAAACTGAATGTTAAAAAACACTTTTTATTCACATCTTTTTGTGGATAAGGAACTTAGATGGAATTTTACATCAACAATATTTTATAGTTTTTCCTTTAGATATTTCGCTGTATGCGATTTTTTGTTCTTAATTAAATCTTCCGGCGTTCCGGTAAAAACCACTTCGCCGCCGTGTTTTCCTGCTTCAGGACCAATGTCGATGATGTAGTCTGCAGATTTAATGATGTCGGGTTGATGTTCAATAACAATCACCGAATGTCCCAATTCGATCAAAGCTTGAAGGGAAGTAAGTAATTTATTGATGTCGTGAAAATGCAAACCAGTAGAAGGTTCATCGAAAATGAAAAGTGTTTTTTCGTTGGTAACACCTTTCACAAGGAATGAAGCCAATTTCACCCTTTGCGCCTCACCGCCAGAAAGAGTAGAAGAGCTTTGCCCGAGCTGAAGATACCCCAAACCTACTTCCTGCAGAGGTTTCAATTTGGTCACAATTTTTTGCTCGTCGTTCTCGCTGAAAAATTCCAATGCTTCATCCACGGTCATGTGGAGAATATCGGAAATGTTTTTTTCATCAAATTTAATATCGAGAATTTCGTTTTTGAAACGACTTCCGTGGCAAGTTTCACATTCCAATTCGATATCGGCCATAAACTGCATCGAAACATTGATTACACCTTCGCCTTTGCATTCATCACATCTTCCGCCATCGACGTTGAACGAAAAATGTTTAGGTTTCAATCCTTGCAATTTGGCGAGTTTCTGTTTGGAAAAAAGATCCCTAATATCGTCGTACGCTTTCAAATAGGTTACAGGATTGGATCGCGACGATTTTCCGATGGGATTTTGATCAATCAGTTCTATATTTTTGATGAGTTTTTTAGGAAATTCCACGGAATCGTAATCGGCTTTTTTTCCGCCCATTCCCAATTGAATTTGAATATCGTTGGTAAGAATTTCTTTCATTAAAGTTGATTTTCCACTTCCGGAAACTCCCGAAATTACGACCAAATTTTCCAATGGAATATTGACATCGATGTTTTTCAAATTGTTTTGTCGCGCACCTTTTATCTGAATAAATTCCTTTGCTTTTCTTCGTTTTTCAGGAATCTTAATTTCTAATTTTTCTGTTAGGTACTGAGCGGTAAGTGAATTTGAATTTTGCAATTCCTTGAAATTTCCTGCAAAAACGAGTTCACCACCAAGATATCCGGCTTCCGGACCAATATCGATGATGTAATCCGCAGCTTTCATCACGTCTTCGTCATGTTCTACCACAATCACGGTATTCCCCAAATCCCGAAGATTTTTCAAAACTTCTATTAAATTTTCAGTATCCCGAGAGTGCAATCCAATCGACGGTTCATCCAGAATATAAATGGAACCAACCAAGGAACTTCCCAACGATGTTGCGAGATTAATCCGCTGACTT
Organism: Chryseobacterium senegalense; assembly: GCA_001403755.1. GTDB lineage: Bacteria > Bacteroidota > Bacteroidia > Flavobacteriales > Weeksellaceae > Kaistella > Kaistella senegalense. The sequence continues at coordinate 1,094,856 of CYUH01000015.1, forward strand.
TCGCCACCGGAAAGGGTATTAGAAGTTCGGTTGAGCGTGAGATATCCTAGGCCAACTTTATCTAAAAATTCGAGTCGAGTCGTGATTTCATACAGTAATCTTTTGGCGATTTCTGCGTCGTGCTTGTTCAGTTTTAATGATTTCACTAATGGCAACAATTCATCCAACGGAAGCTCGATCATATCCTGAATATTATGTCCGTCAATCTTTACGTATTGCGTTTCCTGACGCAATCTCAATCCTTCGCAAGTCGGGCAAATGGTTTTTCCTCGAAATCGGGAAAGCATCACGCGATATTGAATTTTGTAAAGATTTTCCTCCACCATTTTGAAGAAGTTGTTGATCGAGGGGAAATTTCTGGAGTTATCGCCTTTCCAAAGAAAGTTTCTCTGCTCTTTATTAAGTTGATGATAAGGTTTATGAATAGGAAATTGCGTTCCTGCTTTTTTGATGAATTCTTTCTTCCAATCACTCATGGATTCACCTTTCCAACTGGCCACTGCGTCCTCATAAACCGAAAGGTTTTTGTTGGGAATTACCAAATCTTCATCAATTCCAACGACTTTTCCGTATCCTTCACATTCCGGACAAGCACCATAAAGATTATTGAAACTAAAAAAATGAACATTGGGTTCCATGAAATTCATTCCGTCCAACTCAAATTTATTTGAAAATTCGGTGATTTTTCCGCTTTCGATATTTTTCAGTGAGCAATAACCATGACCTTCGTAAAACGCCATTTGTATAGAGTCGGCAAGTCTTTGCAAGAAGTTCTCATCCTCTTCATACCGGAATCGATCAATCACGAGCTGAATTTCCATATCTTTTTCTGGAACAAATCCGAAACTCTCAAGATCTTCAATTGCGGCAACATTTCCATTCACTTCAATTCTTGTAAAACCGGATAATTTTAGCGTTTTCAGTTGCTCATTAAATTTAGAAAGGTCAAAATTCAATGGGTTTCTCAGTAGAAAAGTTTGGTTTTCATTGTTCTTTATGAAGTCGATCACATCAGAAACCGAATCTTTCTTCACTTCCCGACCGGATATTGGCGAAAAAGTTCTTCCAATTCTCGCGAAGAGCAACTTCAGGTAATCGTAAACTTCAGTGGAAGTTCCGACGGTTGAACGCGGATTAGAAGAAATTACCTTTTGCTGAATCGCGATTGAAGGCGCCAAACCTTTGATGTCGTCCACCTTCGGCTTTTCCAATTTTCCAAGAAACTGTCGTGCATAAGAACTTAAACTTTCTACATATCTGCGCTGTCCTTCGGCATAAATAGTGTCGAAAGCCAATGAAGATTTTCCGCTCCCGGAAACGCCCGTAATCACAATTAATTTATTCTTCGGAAGAAGAACATCGATGTGTTTCAGGTTGTTAAGATGTGCGTTCTTAACGAAAATTTCCTTTTTAATATCGATTTCTGGATTTTTAGTCATAGGTAAAATTGAGACCTACAAAAATACGGTTTTTTGCTCAGAAATTTTCATAGACTTTCATTTTAAGTAAGAGGGGAATTCCCACCAAAATATTATTTTTCTGCATTAAGAATTAAGTAGTGAAATCATCAATAGATTATCGAATTATTTCATTGCACTATTAATTAAAAAAAGCCAAAATTTTTGGCTTTCAGATATTTACGAAATACAGTTTTTTAAGCTACACTTTATTCGTTTTTAATTGAAGTAAATATTACAGAAAAGCTTTTTTGTCACGAGAATAAGTGTTTATATTTGCCACTATTTTTTAGCATATACATAAATTTTTTAATGTTTTGTTCTAAAGAATATTTATCAATAATTCAAATAAATCTATAAAAATATATCATAAATGAAAAAAGTAGTTTGTTCCGTTCTGTTTTTGGGAGTAATCGGAATGTTTTCGGCGCAGGAAAAGGAAAGTGAGATTAACGAAATTACGGTGCAAGGAAAATTTCTGAATCTCCCACTGAAAAAGGTGAATGAAAATATCACTGTAATTTCTAAAAAAGAATTGGAAAATTCACCTGCAAAAAGCATCGAAGAAGTTTTGGCACAATTCACCGGAATGGATATTCGAAAAAGAGGAGCAAATGGAGTTCAAGCCGATATTTCTGTTCGTGGAAGCAGTTTCGAGCAAGTTTTAATTTTAGTAAATGGAATTAGAATTAATGATTCGCAAACTGGACATAATTCGATGAATATTCCTTTTGATTTAGCTTCTGTTGAAAAAATAGAAATCGTGAAAGGTCCTGCTGCACGGCGTTTTGGGCAAAATGCTTATGCGGGCGTTATCAATATTATCACCAAACCTTCTTCCGATGAGCATATTGTTTTCACGGCAAGTGGCGGAGATTTCAAAACCTATTCTTTGGGCGTTGGAGCTAATTTTGGAAATGAACGTTCCTCAAATTTTATTCAGGTAAATTCCAGTAGTTCTGATGGCTACCGCTACAATACTGATTACAAAATCAACAATGTCTTTTACCAAAACCGATACAAAATCGAGCATGGAAACGTGAATTTTCAGGCCGGAATTCAGGAGAAGAAGTTCGGAGCGAATGGTTTTTATGCAACACCTGCCGCAAAAGATCAGTACGAAGAAACGCAAGCTTCAATTGTGAGTTTAGGAATTGATAAAAATTACGAAAAATGGGGATTAAATTCTGCAGTTTATTGGCGTAGAGGACAAGATATGTACGAATATATCCGCAATAAACCCGAAATTTATCGAAATATGCACATTGGGAATAATTTGGGTGCCGAGATTAACGGAAACTACCGATCCGATTTGGGAACCACAGGTTTGGGAGTGGAACTGCGCAAAGAATTCCTTGCCAGTAACAATTTGGGACATCGCGAGAGGTTTGTGACCCAAGTTTTTTTTGAACATCATTTTTCTTTTCTTGAAAATAAACTGAATATTTCACCCGGAATTTCGTGGGCAAATTATGATAAAGAAGGGGATTTCTTTTATCCAGGTTTGGACCTAGGATTTGATTTTGATGATCATCATAAAATCTATGGAAATATTGCAAAAGTTAACAGAATTCCGACTTTCACGGATTTATATTATCTAAGCAAGACCGAAGCCGGAAATCCAAATTTGAAGCCTGAAAATGCAGTATCTGCTGAAATTGGATACCGATTTCAAAAGCAGAATTTTCTCGGAAAAATCAGTGGATTTTTAAGGGATTCAGATAATTCCATTGATTGGTCAAAGCAAAATGCAAACGATATTTGGCGCGCTGAAAATATCGGTAAAATCAATACAAAAGGGGTAGAGGTGGAATTGGCTCAACATTTTAATTCCTTTTTGAAATCGTATTCTGTGGGTTATACTTTTTTAGAAAGTAACTACAAGCAGCCATCCGCCTTGATGTCGCGCTATGTAATGGAAAATTTGAAACATCAATTTGTGGCTAAATTAGAAGTTTTTTTCTTGAAAAAATTTACAAACCAATTGATTTACCGATATAATGAAAGAGTTTCCACTGGAAGTTATCAAATACTCGATGAAAAATTGAGCTATGATACCAAAAATTACAACATTTATGTCATGGTAAACAATATTCTAAATGCTGAGTACACTGAAACATTCGGTGTTCCGATGCCTGGAAGGTGGTTCCATATCGGATTAAGTTTCAAAACTGGTTTTTAATAAGTTTTGTTTAAATTTACATTTTTAAACACATGAAAAAAATATTTTTTTTGATGCTCTTTTTAGGGATATTTTTCCCAATTTTCGGTCAGGAGCATATTTCCAGTTTCAACTCGGTCACTATTACCTATAAAATTCATCCGAAGTTTTTCATTTATGGTGAAGGGCAAATGCGTGGAATTGAAGATTATTCTTATCCGGATTATTACGAAATAAAAGGTGGAATAGGTTATAATTTAACACCAAATCATAAACCTTTTGTAGGAATTGGTCGCTACGGAAACTACAAAAATCATGCGATGGATAAGGAGGAATTGCGAGTTTGGTTACAAGATGTGATTGATGTAAAAGTCGATAAATTTAAATTTGAAAACCGATTTAGAGCTGAAAAAAGTTGGTTTTATGAACCAAAGAAAGATCAGCATTCCGACCGAATCCGTTTGCGTTACCGAATGAACGTTTCGCTTCCACTTAATTCCGAATCGGTAAAACCGGGAACGCTCTTTGTCAATGCTTATGATGAAGTGTTTTTTGTAGCAACAGAGAAACCATTTTTTGCTCGAAATCGTGTTTTTGGAGGATTCGGTTATCAGATCGACGAGAATTTCGGAATCGCGAGTGGTTACCTCTGGCAAAGAGAATTAGCGAAATCGGGAAACAAAAATCTACATTTTCTCTATCTCGCTCTGAATATCACCATCGATGGTTCTGACGAAAAATCTTACAATTTCCCGGGAGCGGATTAATGTTGATAACTTTTGCTGAATTTAGTTGTTTTAATGAAAAAGTTTGACACTTTTTTTGTGCCAAATTCCTATATTTGTCAAAATAATAAAAAAATAATGAAACTGTAGGGGATTAAAAGGGCATTCCACCAAATTTCAGTTCCATTTTACCAATAAAATAACATAACAAATGAAATTTATTGTTGCAAGCGGAGAGTTACAGAAAGCATTGAACACGGTAAGTGGGGTGATTTCAAGTTCTCAGTCAAGACCAATTTTAGAAAATTACCTGTTCGAAGTTGATGGAAATAATTTGAAAATTACCGCATCCGATGGCGAAACCACTTTGGTAACGACTTTGGAAGTAAAATCTGACGAGACCGGAAAATTTGCCGTTCCTGCAAAGATTTTTCAGGATTTTGTAAAAACTTATGGAGAACAGCCTTTAACTTTATCCGTAAAGGATTCTGAAGATGGAAACGGAAGTTTACTAGAAATTCTAGACGAAAAAGATAACTTCGCAGTTGCATTGGATAACGCGGAAGATTACCCGGAATTACCGGAATTCGACGCTGCACAAAGTGTGAAAATTTCTGCAGGTGTATTAAGCGAAGCTCTTACAAACACCCTTTTCGCAACCAGTAATGATTCGCTTAGACCCGTGATGACTGGCGTTCTGTTTCAATTTAAAGAAGATGAAACCAACTTTGTTTCCACAGATTCACACAGATTGGTCGTTTATAAAAGAACTGATTTGATCAATGCTGATCCTATTGAATTCATTATGCCGAAAAAACCTTTGGCAATTTTCAAAAATATTCTAGCAAATTCTAATGATGAAGTAATCATTGAATTTAATGAAAATATGGCGAAGTTCACTTTTGGAAACAATATTTGGATCTGTAGATTAATCGATGGAAAATATCCGAATTATTCTGCGGTAATTCCAAAAGAAAATCCAAACGTGTTGACCATCAACAGAAATTTACTTTTAAGTTCGATCCGAAGAGCTTCCATTATGTCCAACAAATCTACCAACCAAGTGAGATTTAAGTTGTCCGGAAACATTCTTCACCTTCATGCGGAAGATACAGAGTATGCAAACAAGGCGGATATGCAAATTCCCTGTGATTACAATGGGGAAGATATCAATATTGGATTTAGTTCCAAATTCCTTACAGAAATGCTTTCTGTATTGAGTTCTGATGATATCACCATGAAAATGTCGCAACCGAACAGACCCGGAATTATCGAACCGGTTGATGGTTTAGAAGCTGAAGAAAATATCTTAATGCTTTCAATGCCGGTAATCGGTATGTAAGATTTAATTAAGAAAATAATGAATTGAGATTTGAAATTTTTCAGATCTCAATTTTTTTTTAAACTCCAAAAACACGATATTTGCAAACTTATCGGGGTACGACGATATGACATCATTACCCCAAATTTCAAGAAACCGAAAGGGACATTTATCCTCAAAATAAATAGGAAAATCAAATGAAAATCTCAAACAACTGGCTCAAGGATTACATCAAAACCGAATTAAAATCTGATAAAATAGGAGAATATCTTACCGATATTGGTTTGGAGGTTGAAGGAATTGAAAAATATGAATCCGTAAAAGGAAGCTTGGAAGGAATTGTCGTAGGAAAAGTTTTGACTTGCGAACAACATCCTAATGCTGATAAATTAAAGAAAACCACTGTAGATGTAGGAAGCGGAAAAATATTGAATATCGTTTGTGGTGCACCGAACGTTGCAGCCGGACAAACTGTTCCCGTAGCGGTAATCGGAACGAAAATATATGCCAAAGACGGAAGTTCATTCGCGATCAAAGAAGCAAAAATACGTGGAGAAGTTTCTCAAGGAATGATCTGTGCGGAAGATGAGTTAGGATTGAGCGATGATCACGGTGGAATCATGATTTTGGATGAAAACAAATTCGAAATTGGGAAAAATTTTGCAGATTATTTTGACCTCGCTACTGACGAAGTTTACGAAATTGGTTTGACGCCGAACCGAACTGATGCGATGTCGCATTACGGAGTCGCGAGAGATTTGAACGCATTTCTGGTTTCCAACCAAATGAAAGCGCAATTTGAAAAAATTACTTCGAAACCTTTGACGATCGAAGGAGCATCCGATTTTCAGCTGGAAGTAGAAAATTCGGATTTAGCCCCTAGATATATTGGTGCCGTGATCGAAAACGTTCAAGTAGCAGACTCTCCGGATTGGCTCAAACAGCGATTGAAAGCTATAGGATTAAGCCCCATCAATAATATAGTAGACATTACCAACTATATTTTGCATGGATTGGGCCAACCGCTTCATTCTTTCGATGCGGATAAAATTGCAGGTAGAAAAGTAAAAGTTGGGGTCAATGCACAGGGAACAAAATTCACCACTTTGGATGGGGTTGAAAGAATTTTGAATGGAACGGAAATCATGATTAAAGACGGAAACAACGAGCCTATGTGCATCGCTGGAGTTTTTGGCGGATTGAATTCCGGAGTTTCCGAAAACACGAAAACCATTTTCCTCGAAAGTGCATATTTCAATCCTGTTGCTGTTCGAAAAGGAGCGAAATATCATGGTTTAAACACCGATGCTTCCTTCCGTTTTGAGCGTGGAGTAGACCCGAATAATACGCGTACTGCTATCAGTCACGCCATTTTAATGATTCAGGAAATTGCCGGCGGAGCTTTGAAAGGGGAGTTGTTGGAACATTTCCCGCAAAAAATTGAGAACAATTATATTATTTTAAGATTTTCTAAAGTTGAACAAATTTTAGGAACCAAAATTCATAAAGAAAAAATCAAAGAAATTCTGAAATCTCTTGAAATTGAAGTTTTAAACGAAATTCAAAATGGTTTGGAAATTTCAGTTCCGCCTTATCGTGCAGATGTTACCAGAGAAATCGATGTCATTGAAGAAATTCTAAGAATCTATGGTTACAATAAGATTGATGCACCGCAAAAAATCTCTTTTACTCCAGTAAAATTAAGTTTTGATGATCAGGACGCTCTCGAAAATTCTTGGGCTCGATCTCTGCAAAGTAATGGTTTTAACGAGGTGATGAACAATTCTCTTACTTCCGTAAAAGATGAAACCGATGCAGTGAAACTCCTTAATCCATTGAGTGGCGATTTGGCTTTTATGAGAAAGTCTTTATTAGAAGGTCTTTTAGCAAATGCGGATTATAATATCAAAAGAAAAAATCAGGATATTAAATTCTTCGAAATCGGAAAAATTTATCATAAAAAAGAAAAATACACGGAAAGAAAGCAACTAGCGATGTTGGTTTCGGGAAGAAATGTAGCTGAAAACTGGATTCAATCCAAATCTGCAACCGATTTTTACTATTTGAAATCTTATGTTAAAGTTCTTTTGGATAAATTAAATTTAAACATCGAAGAAAAAGCTTTGGAAGATGAGCGTTTTTCTGATGCTTTGCAATTCATCACAAACGGTGAAGTCATCGCAAGATTGGGTAAAGTTTCTTTGGAATTTTTGAAAAATGCAGATATCGATCAAGAATGTTTCTACGCCGAAATTGAAATTGAAACCTGTCAAAAACTTCGATCTCTTGGAAATTTAAAATTTGTTGATATTCCAAAATTCAATAAAATCCGAAGAGATCTTGCTTTATTGATTGATAAAAACATCACTTATTCCGAATTGTATCAGGCAGCGAAGAAAAATCCTTCCAAATATTTGAAGAACATCAATCTTTTTGATGTTTACGAAGGAAAGAATCTTGCGGAAGGCAAGAAATCTTACGCATTAAGTTTTGAACTTTTAAACGAAGAAAAAACTTTGGAAGAAAAAGAAATTAGCGAAGTGATGAATTCCCTAATCAACATGTTCCAAAAAGAATTTTCTGCAGAACTAAGGTCATAGAAATAGTTTTACGAAACAGAAAGCATCTCCTTTTGAGATGCTTTTTTTTTGTTTTGAGTAGCAAAATTTTTCTATAATGAAGGCTGGGTAAATTTTATTACTTAAATTTGAATCAGTAAAAATGCGTCGTGATTATTTAAAAATGAATCAGGCGACACGGAAATATCATCTAATATAAAGATTTACACTTATGAAAAACATTTTTTTATCAATATTTGCAGCCGCAGCTTTTGCATCTTGTTCTTCGCTTTCGAGCACAAAGGTTGGAAGTTCTCAGGCAAATATCGCAGGAACGAAATGGATTTTGGCTGATCAAGTGAAAGGTAAAACGCCAACATTGAATATAGAAACAGATAAGATCACCGGAAACGGAGGTTGCAACAGTTATTTCGGTGAAGTTCTTTTGGATGCTACAGCGGGTAACTTTTCAGCAAAAAATATCGGTTCCACCAAAATGGCATGCGCTGATATGTCTGCAGAATCTAATTTTTTCAGTATGTTGAGTGAGGCCAATAAATATGTCGTGAAAGGCAATACATTAGAGCTGTACAAAGGAAATTTGCTGCTTCTGAAATTCAGTAAACAATAATCTTTCGATTAAAATAATAGCAAAAAAAAAGGAACCCGATTGAGTTCCTTTTTTTGTTTCTTTATTATTCGTCGTCTTCTTCGTCATATTTAGCGAGTTCGTCATCGCACCATTTGAAGGCTGCTTCAACCACTTTGGTCGCTTCATCGGCCATCGTTTCCTCGTCATCACCTTCCAAATCATCCAACCATTCAACCTCCTCTTCTTCTACGTTTAGGATAAATCTAGGATATTCCGTGTGAACAACAAATAAATCTTCAGGAAAATCTGAATTGTCGGCTAATAAAAATTTTGGTAATTTCATTTTTTCTAATGTTTAAACTTTTTCAAAGATAAAAAATATTATTGATATTTATTCTCGTCGATTTTAATTTTTCTTAAAACTTTATATTTGGTCAGGGTATTGTTCTGAAGCGTATCCTTTGGGTTGAAAGTTACCTTTACATTAGGGTTTACGGTGCTTATCAATTCGGCAATTTGCATTTTATCCAGTAATTTTTCATCTTCCATAAAGAAGTTAATTCTTCCTTCTTCCAAATTTTCAGCTTTCAAAAATTTGACAATTTCTCGACGGTTTTCAAGATAATTTCCTCGGGAAAGCCAAGTGAAAATAAAACCGGTTACTAAACTTAAAATGGTAATGCCATAGGTGAGTTTTCCGAAAATTTGATATATCTTTCTGAAATAAACCAACCAAATTGGGAATGAAAATGGAGCCATTAATCGATAATCAATGGGATTTACCGAATAAAAATATTGGATAAAAAACGAACAAATAATCCCACTAATTCCTACGAAAACAAAGAATCGCTCCGTTTCTGAAAGTTGATTTTGAATGATAATAAAAGCGATTAACAGAATATTCAACAACCCAATTCCATAAATTCCGTAATTAATAAGTCCACCAGCCGGATTCGCAATATGAATGAATGGATTGAAAGTGGTGGCCAATCCCTGAACCAGTTCAATCAATAATTTTGAGGTTGAATGAAGTCCAATCTCCAAGAATTGATCGATGTAATCTTCATTAAAATAATCAATAAAAAGAAATTTGTACAAAACTACATAGCTAAATCCTACTAAGGAGGAATAAATAAAAATTTTACCGTAGGATTTTCGATAATTTAAAACGCCATAAATAAAAACCGCAACAATGATAAAAAGAGCTGGATAACGAATGTTGTATAAGGCAAGCAACGCTAAACTTAGATATAAAAAACCTTTAAAATGGGTAAGTTCACCAATAATAAGCTGCCTTCCAACATAAAGAAAAAGAAACATGAACGGCAAAATCAGCGATTCGCTCATCGTGTAAGAAAATATTGAAATATAGCTGAAAAGCCCGCCCACAAGAATGGTTTCTTTTAAATAGAATCTTTTTTTCCAGGCAAAATAGACGATGAAAATATAAGCGAAAATTCCTATAACTTTACTCGCCCAAAACAAATCCAAACCAAAAATCGTAAAAAATTTTAAACTTAAAGGATAACCCAATGGAGTAGTGGTATTATCAATAACCGGGAAAACCTCCGCAGTGCGCAGAAATCTGAGTGAATCGGGATTTACGCGTCCTTTTTCATTGAGCAAAAACCGCAAAATAATCATCACTAAACTTAGGATGAAGATCGAAATTTGCAATAATTTTTCTTGAGTTCGATGTCGCATAAAAAATCGCTAATTCAACAAATTTACAGATTCTTACTTAAGATCTGCATCATCAGCTGAATTAGCGAAAGAATTTTTGAGTTTCAGAATTATCTTTGGAACATTCTCGCAACTTTCTCTGCTTTTTTAGTCTCGGAATAATCGTAGAAACCTTCACCAGATTTTACCCCTAATTTTCCTGCCATTACCATATTTACTAATAATGGATTTGGAGCGTATTTAGGATTTTTGAATCCGTCGTACATCACATTCAGGATTGCGAGACAAACGTCCAATCCTATGAAATCTGCCAACTGTAGTGGTCCCATCGGATGAGCCATTCCCAACTTCATCACGGTGTCAATTTCTTCTACTCCGGCAACTCCGTTGTAAAGGGTTTCAATCGCTTCATTAATCATTGGCATTAGAATTCTGTTTGCCACAAAACCTGGATAATCATTCACTTCCACAGGAACTTTTCCCAAAGTTTTTGACATTTCGAAAATGGCATCAAAAGTTTCTTTCGAGGTAGAGTAACCTTTGATGATTTCTACTAATTTCATAATCGGCACCGGATTCATAAAATGCATTCCGATTACTTTCTCTGGTCGTTTTGTTGCCGCAGCGATTTTGGTAATAGAAATGGATGAAGTATTGGTTGCCAAGATGCAATTTTTCGGCGCAACCTCGTCCATCTGATTGAAAATTTTCAGCTTCAAATCTTGGTTTTCGGTTGCTGCTTCCACGATTAAATCTGCATTTCCGCAAGCTTCTGAAAGTTCAGTGAACGAGGTGATATTTCCGAGAGTTTCTGCTTTTTGTTCTTCGCTAAGATTTCCTTTGGCAATAATTCTGTCCAAATTTTTAGAAATGGTAGAAATTCCTTTTTGCAATGCTTCCTCCGATACATCCACCAAATTTACTTTAAAACCAGTTTGTGCAAAAGTATGGGCAATTCCATTTCCCATAGTTCCTGCTCCGATTACTACGATGTTTTTCATTTTTATATTTTTAATTTTTTAATAATTTTTGCTGTACGAATTTCCCTCTACCAAAATTGTTGCTTCATTGTTTAGCGTTCGAAATTTGGTTGGGATAAAAGTTCTACTTCCATCGATCCTATTGATGAAAACCGAAAAATGCAAATGCGGACCACTGGAAAAACCTGTGTCTCCACTGTAACCTATCAATTGACCTTTTTTTACCGAATCGCCTTCTTTCACTGCACTTCCATTCAATTTTAAATGAGCATAATCAGCAAAAGTTCCATCGTTGTGCATTATGATAATCTTGTTGTTGTATTTTGCGCAAGATGAATTAGCGCACTTTTGGTTGAAGTTATCAATTACCTGAACTACAATTCCTTCTCGCGCTGCAAAAATTTGATCTCCGATTTTTAAGTCGAAATCTAGTGCATATTCATTTTGATGAGAAAACTTTCCGTGATAACCCTGATAGATTAATTGTGTTTTCCCCTTTTCGAATGGCAAGTCATAAATATAATCTTTATCATAGTTTTCTTGCAAAACATTTCCGATGTTAAAATAATTGCTGTAAGAAAATTTGGTTGCGTCGTTAGGTTTTATTGGTACAAGTTGAGCAACAGGAAATCTCTTTATTTTAGCAGGAATAACAATGATTTGGTGATTCGCTAAAGATGATGATAGGTTCTGAAGTTTAAAATCAAATTTCGACGAAACCGGCGCCCACTCATCGTTATCTGCAAAGAGATAAATTTCGCGACCTTTATTTTCAATGTAAACCTTGGTTTTTATTTGCTGTTGCGAAAAAAGCAGAAGAGGAATTGCCGAGAAAAAAAGCGTTAACAATTTATTCATCAATTTTTCTTTTTGCTAAAATTCTCAAAAACCACTTTTGAAATATCCGAAATTATTTTTTCATTTACATCAAAATTTTCTTTGGAGTCACTTACAAAAACACTTATAGCGTATTTTTTTTCATTTGGTAAAGTAACAATTCCAATATTATTTACTGCAGGAGTGGTTCCATTTTCAGTAAAAGACGTTCCCGTTCTATGCGCAATTTCTGTTCCTTTCGGAATTCCTGCAACTAAACGATTTTTACCAGTTGATGTTTCTACCATTAATTTATAAAGAAAATCTGTAGAGTTTTTTGAAATTAATTCTTTATCAAAAAAAACTTTTAAAGTATTGTTTGCGGATTTTGTTGTGGTATAATTTTGATATTGAAGATTAAGGATTTTATGGCAATCTTCTTCGTTAAATTTTATTTGAGTATTCTTAATTTTATTTTTGTCAAGAAAATTTTGAACTGTTTTTGTTCCATCAATTAATCTTAAAATAATATCAGTACAATTATTGTCACTTTCTGCAACCATCCATTTAAGAGCTTCAGCTAATGTTATTTCAAAATTTCCATCAGGGTATTTCTCCCGAATTGGGCTCCAAGTATTTGGTAAAAGTTCGGATTTTTTGATGAATAATGTTTGGTCTAAAGAAAGTTTGCCTTGATCGACCAAATCCAAAACCGCCAAAGCAATATGAAATTTAAAAACACTTTGCATCGGAAGTTTTTTCTCCGCATTTTCATTGTTGTATTGAAAAGGAAAATCAATCCCTAAAACAGATACCGCAACGGTAGCTTTTTTACCTAAGGTAATTTTAGAAATTTCTTTTTTCAGTTCTGCTTTTTGTGCGAAAGTGAAAAAAGAGAGTAGTATAAATAATAGGGTGAGTTTTTTCATTTTTAACTGATTAACTTCATAATTTCCAAAGCCACTTTCAACGCTTCTGTTCCATCTTCCAAAGAAACCTCTACTTCTCGATTTTCATTAATCGCATCTGCAAAACTTTCTAATTCATCTAAAATCGCATTATTCGGTTGAATGTTAGGATATTCGAAAATAATTTGGTTTTTTTCGCCTTCAGCATTTTCAATAACCATGTCGAAATCACTAGGATTTTCCGGCGCTTCTTTCATTCTGATAACTTCTGCTTTTTTCTCCAAGAAATCAACGGAAATGTAAGCGTCCTGTTGGAAAAAACGAGATTTTCTCATCGCTTTCATCGAAATTCTAGAAGTAGTTAAATTTGCTACACAACCATTTTCAAATTCAATTCTGGCGTTGCAAATATCCGGCGTTTTAGAAACTACGCAAACTCCGCTTGCATGGATATTTTTTACCTTCGATTTTACCATTGAAAGCAGAATATCTAAATCGTGAATCATTAAATCCAAAACTACAGAAACATCCGTTCCTCGCGGATTAAATTCCGCCAAACGATGAATTTCAATAAACATGGGATCTTTAATAAAATCCTTTGAACCGATGAACGCAGGATTGTATCTTTCAACATGCCCAACTTGCGCTTTGATGCCGAATTCCCTGCATTTATAAAGAATTTCTTCTGCCTGCTTTAAGGTTTGGGTTATCGGTTTCTCAATGAAAAAATGCTTGCGATTTTCTATCGCTTTCATCGCATAATCGTAATGATAAACGGTGGGCGTTACAATGTCCAGCATGTCGATTTCTTTCAATAATTCATCGAAATCGTCGAAATATCTATATCCGAATTCTGCTTCTATTTTTTTTCCGTTTTCTTGATCTGCATCATAAAAACCTACCAATTCATATTTTTCCGACTGATTCAATAATCTTAAATGGATTTTGCCGAGATGTCCCGCGCCGACTAAACCTGCTTTTAGCATAGAAAATTAATTTTTCCAAAGATAATAATTAGTTGTCAGTTGAGCGTCGGGAGATCACGCTTTTTTGATTTCAGAAGAGCGTCGAAGCGGAGAAATCAACAAAAATTCCTATTTTTGTGACATGCAGGATACGTTTTTACATAAGGGAAAAAGAAAAATTTTGGTGGAATATCTTCGGGAGAAAATTGGGATTTCCGATGAAAATGTTTTAAAAGCGATGAATGAAGTGCCGCGTCATCTTTTTCTGGAAAGTATTTTTGAGGATTTTGCCTATGAAGATCGCGCATTTCCGATTTTAGCGAAACAAACGATTTCTCATCCTTCAACAGTGGCGGAACAAAGCGAATTGTTGCAATTAAAAGAGAAAGATAAAGTGTTGGAAATCGGTACAGGTTGCGGTTATCAAACTGCTGTTTTGGTGGCGATGAATGCTTTGGTCTACACGATTGAAAGACAAAAAGAGCTGCATGATTTTTCGCAGAAAAAACTACGTGATTTGCATTTAAGACCGAAGTTTCAGATTTTCGGTGATGGTTTTGCCGGTTTGCCAACTTTTGCACCCTTTGATAAAATTTTGGTGACTTGCGGTGCGGAAATTCTGCCGACAGAATTGCTTCATCAGTTGAAAGTAGGAGGGATGATGGTAATTCCGCTGGGAAAAACGGAGGAACAAATCCTGACACGATTTACCAAAAAATCTGAAAAAGAGTTTATAAAAGAAGAATTCGGCGCGTATAAATTTGTACCAATGCTGAATAATACCAATCAGTAGTTGAATTCAAGGTTTTCATTGAGCTGGAAATTTTTAGAAACTGACAAATAACATCTTTCAAATTCGGTTTTTAAGAATAACTAATGTATTTTTGCAACTATTTGAGTTTTGATATAATCTGATAGTTTCAAAAAAAATGAAAAAAATCCAAAACATTCTGATTTCAACGCATACCATGGCGGTTTTGTTGCTGGTTTTCGCGATTGCTATGGCGTATGCAACTTTCCTGGAAAACGATTTTGGCACTCCTGTCGCAAAAGCCCTGATATACGAAGCAAAATGGTTTGAGGCCATTATGTTTATTCTTATTTTAAATTTCATTGGCAATATTTCCAGGTACCGACTTCTGCGTCGTGAGAAATGGCCAATTTTGGTTTTCCACCTTTCCTTTATTTTGCTTTTCATTGGTGGTGCAATCACCAGATATATCAGCTACGAAGGAATTATGCACATCCGCGAAGGGGAAACTTCCAATGAAGTAATTACTGATAAAAATTATTTTAAAATTCAAATCGAAGAAAAAGGTGACATTTTAAACTATCAGGATGTACCATTCACAATGATTTCCGATGAAGCCAAGAAATCAAAATGGATTGCTAAACTCTTTGGCAAGACCTTCAAAGCAGGTTATGATTTCCATGGAAAGCAAATTAATGTAAAACAATTACACTATATTCAGAGGAAAAAAGACAGTTTAATAGCTGATCAAAATGGGGCGGAATATTTACATGTAGTTTCAGCGGGAAATACCGGACGTGAGAATTTTTATATCAAACCGGGAGAAGCCACATCAATCAACGGAACTTTGGTAACCTACAACCGCGCGATCGAAGGTGCAGTAGAATTTCGAAATGATAATGGAAATTTGATGATCAAAACGCCTGTTGACGCTAATTTCATGACGATGGCAACCCAAGCAACCGGAACTACAAAAAAAGATGAATTTCAACCATTAGCTTTGAGAAGTCTTTATACCGTTAACGAACTGAAACTGGTTGTTCCTGAAGGTTTGAAGAAGGGAAAACTCATCGCTTATGAAGGTGATAGAAAGAAAGATAAAGATGTTCCGGATCAATTGACAGTAGAAGTTCAAGGTCCGAAAACGAAGCAAATCGTGGATCTTTCTGTTGAAAAAGGAAACCCAAATGCTTTCAAGCAAATCGCTATCGATGGGATGAATGTGATGCTTGGTTTCGGCCCGAAAGTTTACAACACGCCTTTCTCTTTGAAATTGGATAAATTCGTGATGGAAACCTATCCGGGAAGTTCATCGCCAAGTGCCTACGAAAGCCACGTGCAAATCATCGACGAAGGCAAACAAACGCCTTATAAAATCTATATGAATCACGTTTTAAACCATAGCGGTTACCGTTTTTTCCAGGCGAGTTTCGATCCGGATAGAAAAGGAACCGTACTTTCTGTGAACCACGATTTCTGGGGAACGTTGATTTCGTATATCGGTTATGCTTTCTTGTTTTTAGGAATGTTCGTCACTTTCTTTTGGAAAGGTTCCCACTTCTGGAAACTGAATGAAAATTTGAAATCGGTGAATAAGAAAAGAATTGCTACGGTTTTATTGCTTTTATTAAGTTTAAATTTCAGCGCGCAAGAAATCGATACCCACGGAACAGATGGCTCCGGAAAACAAACCCATTCCGCAAACGACGGACACAACCACGGAAATGCAGATGCTTTACTAATGGAAGAACCTGCAGCAAAAAAACCTGCCAATTCTTTTGCATTGAAATCTCCAAAAATGATTTCAGCGGACGAAATTATTTCGAGAAACCGTATTTCAAAAGAACATGCAGACAAATTCGGATATCTTTTGGTTCAGAATTACGAAGGTCGAATTGTTCCAATGAATACTCAAGCGCTGGATGTTCTCCGAAAATTGTATAAAAGAGATGAATTCCGAGGCAGCGATGGTAAGAAATTAACGGCAAATCAGTGGTTTTTGTCGATCAATACCGATACCCCAAGCTGGACCATGGTCCCATTAATTAAAGTAATTAACGGCGGTGATGAGTTGAAAAAGAAAGTAAAAGCCAACGAAGACGGCTATACTTCTTTGATGAATATGTTTCCTGCAGACGAAACAGGTCAGTTGCACTACGTTTTGGAAGCAGATTATCAAGCAGCTTTCAGAAAAAAACCGGCAGAGCAAAATAAATATGATTTAGCAGTAATCGATTTGAATGATAGAGTCCAAGCATTCAACGAATTTTTCAGTGGCCAGTTTATGAGAATTGTTCCGGTTCAAAATGATCCGAACAACACCTGGCATTCTTGGCTGGACCAAAATTTCGAACCAGATGAAGCTTCGCAAAAAGTTATGGGTCCTTATTTTTCAAGTGTTTTGGAAGCTCAGCAAACCGGAAATTGGTCCAAAGCTGATACAGAACTTCGCAAGCTAAAGGATTATCAGAAAACTTGGGGAAAGAACGTAATTCCATCCCAATCTAAAGTGGATGTCGAGGTTTTTATGAACCAACTAAACCTTTACTTTAAATTATTAATTTTCTATACAATTATCGGTGGTTTACTGCTTATCTTAGGATTTGTAGATTTATTTAAACCGAATAAGATTTTGAGCAAAGTGATCAAAGGCATTATTGCCATTGGCTGTATAGGTTATTTCGCACACTTTCTTGGGCTTGTTGCAAGATGGTACATGTCTGGTCACGCACCTTGGAGCAACGGATATGAAGCAATTATCTTCATTTCGTGGGTAGGTATTTCTGCAGGATTATTGCTTTATCGAAATTCTAATGCACTGATTCCTGCTGCCGGATTTATGGTTGCAGTAATCATGATGGGGTTCGCACACGGTGGTTCCGCACTCGATCCGCAGATTACGCCGCTTGTTCCGGTACTTAAATCTTATTGGTTAATTATTCACGTGGCGATTATCACCTCCAGTTACGGTTTCTTTGCTTTGTCGATGATCATTGCAGTAATTACTTTGGTATTCTTTATTATTTCAAGTAAAAATTTATATAAAGTTCATCACGATACTACATTGAAAGAATTGAGCATCGTTTCGGAAATGTCTTTAACGATAGGACTTTTCGCATTAACCGTTGGAAATTTCTTAGGAGGAATTTGGGCAAATGAATCTTGGGGAAGATATTGGAGCTGGGATCCGAAAGAGACCTGGGCGTTCATTTCCATCATGGTGTATGCTTTCGTTTTACACATGCGATTAGTTCCTGGCTTACGCAGCAGATGGGCGTTCCACGTTGCAACAATGTTTGCCTTTTGTTCAATGGTAATGACCTACTTCGGGGTGAATTATTATCTAAGCGGATTGCACTCTTACGCTGCAGGAGACCCGATTCCCGTTCCGGCATGGGTGTACATAGGATTGTCGACCATGTTGATTTTAGCTGCAGTTTCTTATTTTAGATTTAAAGAGTTAAAGAAATAATCAACCTAAAATAATCATAAAATCCCGAAATTGTTTTCGGGATTTTTTTTCTAAATTTTTTACAACGAATGCTGTAGCGAAACTTCAGCAAATATTCATTAAATTTGTATTTCAAATTCATTAACATCTAAACCCAACTTCCAACAGTTTGAGTACTTATCTTACCATTCTCGGTTTTAATTCGGCGATTCCTACGGTGAATTCCTCTCCCACGGCTCAGTTCCTAGAAATGGAAGAACGTGCATTTCTAATTGATTGTGGCGAAGGTACACAAGTTCAGCTGCGAAAAGCAAAAGCAAGATTCTCAAAAATTAATCATATTTTTATTTCGCATCTTCATGGCGATCACTGTTTTGGTTTGCCGGGACTTATTGCATCTTTCAGACTATTAGGTAGAGAAACTCCGCTTCACGTGTATGGGCCGAAAGGAATTAGGGAAATGCTGGAAACAATTTTCAAGATTACCGAAACGCACAAAGGTTTCGAGGTGATTTATCATGAACTCGAAAGCAAAGAATCCGAGAAAATTTACGAAGATAATCGAGTAGAAGTATACACCATTCCCCTTGATCACAGGATTTATTGCAACGGCTATCTTTTCCGCGAGAAACCCAAAGAACGCCATCTCAACATGCAAGAAATTGCAAAATATCCCGAAATTGAATCCTGCGATTATCACAACTTAAAACTTGGGAAAGATTTTATTTTGAGTGATGGTTATGTTCTGAAAAACGAGATCCTCACCACGGAACCAAGCAAATCTGTTTCCTATGCGTTTTGCAGTGACACTCGATATTTAGAAACGATTTTGCCGATTATTGAAAACGTAGATGTTTTATATCACGAATCTACTTTCCTTCACGATTTAAAGGAAATGGCTGATTATACTGGACATACAACCGCTTTAGAAGCAGCCCGAATCGCCAGAAAAGCTAACGTTGGAAAGTTGATCTTAGGTCATTTCTCCAACCGTTATCACGATCTCAGTGTTTTTACCGACGAGGCAAGAGAAGTTTTCCCCAATTCGTTTTTGCCGAAAGCATTAGAGCCGATTAAAATTTAATTTTGTTAATTGAAATTTAATCGTCAAACCTATCATTTTCTAAGCAATGAATTTTGATGAATTAAAAATTTTCCTCGACGAAAAAGCCGATTTCTACAACAATCCGGAATTTATCGAACACGACCCAATTCAGATTCCGCATCGTTTTTCTTCCAAACAAGACATCGAAATCGCAGGGTTTTTGGCGGCGACAATTTCCTGGGGAAACCGAAAATCAATCATCAATGATGCCGAAAAGATGATGAATTTTATGGATCATGCCCCTTTCGATTTTGTGAAAAATGTTACCCGGAAAGATCTCGATTTTCTTGAAGGAAAAAGCATTCACAGGACTTTCAGCGGAGAAGATTTTCGGCAATTTATTATGAATTTCAAGAGGATTTATCAAGAAAATGACAGCTTGGAAAATTTGTTTTTAATGCAAGAAAATGAGCATAATTATTACCACGCTTTGGAAAGATTCAGAAATCGGTTTCTCGGAAAAACGCTTCACAGAAGCCATAAACACGTAAGTTCAACGTATAAAAATTCTTCCGCAAAGAGATTGATGATGTTTCTTCGTTGGATGATTCGCAAAGATAGAAGAGGCGTAGATTTTGGAATTTGGGAAAACCTGGAACAGAAATATCTTTCCATTCCTTTGGATGTGCATACGGGAAATATTTCAAGAAAACTCAATTTACTTCAACGAAGACAGAACGATTGGAAAACTGTAGAAGAATTGGACTTCATATTACGCAAATTTAATGCGGAAGATCCCGCAAAATACGACTTTGCGCTGTTTGGCTTGGGTGTTACGAAAGATTTTTGAGTAATTTTGCAAAAAAAAAGTATGGGCCGAAAAGAATTGCGCGAAAGAAATATTCAGTTCCTTGAAAAAGTAACCGATAAAATTATGTGGTGGATCGGCTCTGTACCTTCACTCATCGTACATTCGCTGGTTTTTATCACGGCATTTCTATTGCCGATTTTCGGGATAGTTTCTGTAGATAAGATGCTCTTGGTTCTTACGACAGTTTTATCTTTGGAAGCAATTTATTTTTCAATTTTCATTCAAATGTCGGTAAATCGCAGCCACGAACATATCGAAGATATCCGAGAAGACATCGAAGAAATCCAAGATGATATTGAGGAAATTAGCGAAGATATCGAGGAAATCAGTGAAGATATCGACGATATTCAGGAAGATATTGAAGATATTGCCGATGATGAAGACGAAGACGACCACATCGAAAAAGCACGAAATGTGATGCTAAAAAGCAATGTTTCGTCCAACAAAAACGACATCAAAGCACTTCGGGAAGTCATTGCAAATCTGCAGCAACAACTCGAAGATCTGAAAAAAAACGAGGAAAATTCAGCGGAAGAAACGCCAGAAAATTAGGCGCTTATCCATTCATGGGTAAATAATATAAAATCTTCCACCGAAAGTTCTTCCGCCCGCTGATCCAAGAAAGGATGATTTTTCAGTGATTCCGGAATTTCTAAAACCTTTAAAGAATTTGACAGTTTTTTTCTTCTCTGATTAAAACCTGCTTTCACGATTTGCTTGAACAAAATCTCGTTACCTGCCAATCCCGCTTTCGGATTTCGGGTTAAGCGAATAACACCGGATTTTACTTTTGGAGGAGGATTGAAAACATTTTCGTGAACGGTAAATAAATATTTCACATCGTAAAGCGCCTGTACCAAAACCGATAAGATTCCGTAATCTTTGGTACGCGGAACCGCTGCAGTTCTCTCCGCAACTTCTTTCTGAAACATTCCGACCATTTCCGGCACATTTTCGTAAAAGTCAATAATTTTAAATAAAATTTGAGACGAAATATTGTAAGGAAAATTCCCAATAACTGCGACCTGATCACCGAAAGTTTCCGCTATGTTGATTTTAAGGAAGTCACCGGTAAAATGCTTATCCTGCAATTTTGGATAGTGGTTTTTCAAATAATCCACAGATTCCGTATCGATTTCTGCCACAAAAACTTCAGCATTTTTCTCCAAAAGATATTTGGTGAGAACGCCCATTCCCGGGCCAACTTCTAGAATTTTTTTATAATTTTCCAAACTCAGTCCTTCCACGATTTTCTGTGCAATATTTTCGTCTGTAAGAAAATGCTGACCGAGATGTTTTTTGGCTCTAACGCTCATAAATTCAATATTCAATTAATAAAAATGCGGTACTAGGAAGATGTCCTTTATGTTTTTTTTAACACCGATTTTCTAGGATTCTCCGCAAATTACGGAAGTTTTTTTCTATTTTAGCAGAAATTTTTTATTTAATGGCAAAGACAGTTGAAGATTTTAACAAGAGACGGCTTCGCTCAAGCAATATTACGGTAGTGATTAGTATTGCGTTGGTGTTATTTTTATTAGGTTTAATGGGGCTAATCCTCATCAATGCTCAAAAATACTCCGATTATATCAAGGAACAATTGGTAGTGAATGCTTATTTTGATGAAAATTATGATGCTAAAGATTCAGTAAAAATTGTAAAAAGAGAAGCTGAAGCTTTCAAGAAAATTCAAAGTTTAACGCCTGTGAAACGTGCAACATACATCAGCCGAGAAATGGCTGCTCAGGAGGCTAAAAAAAGTATGGGAATTGAAAGTAGCGCGCTTTTCGAAGAAAATATTTTCCCTTCATCAGTAGAAATCGCATTGAGACCAGAATATGTAGATCCTGTAAAAATCGATGAAGCCATTAAACAAATCAAAGCTACACCAGGAATTGTCGATGTGAAAAACAACAGCACTTTAATGGTGGAAGTGTACAATAACCTCAATAATATTTTGAAGTGGATTTTAGGATTTTCAATCTTATTTTTGATTTTGGCAGTAGTGCTTATCAACAATTCAATCAGGCTGAAAATATTCTCTAAACGATTTATTATCAAGACGATGCAGTTGGTTGGAGCCAAACGTAGATTTATCTTAAAGCCGTTCATCAAGGAAGCTGTAATATTAGGAATCATCGGTGCAGTCCTTGGTTTGGCAGTACTTTTCGGAGCTTGGTATTATTTTATCACCGAAATCGGAACTCCATTTGCGCAAGACAATAATCAGTTGATTATTTTAGTGGCCGGGATTTTAGTTCTTGGTGTTCTTATTACCGTAATCAGTACAATTTTCGCAACTTGGAGATTCTTAAGATCGAATGTTGATGACTTATATTATTCTTAAAAATGGCTAAAAAATATAAAAATTTCTCCGCTGACAATATCGGAGCAAAAGAAGTAGAAGTTTCTCAGGAAAACAGTTTCTATTTCGGCAAAGAAAACTATAAATGGATGCTAATTGGTTTGGCGCTAATTGTTGTAGGTTTTCTATTGATGATGGGAGCTGATGCCAATACCGTAGGTGGGAAATACGATCCCAATTCCTGGAACGAAGACATTTTCTCCATTCGCAGAATCCGCATTGCGCCGGTTTTGGTGATCGCCGGTTTTGCCGTAGAAGTTTATGCGATTTTGAAAAGAAATAAATAAATTTAATCTCTTATAAACAAACTTTGTCAAAGCAATATTTAATTAAGGTGCGCTTTGACAAAGTTTTTTTTAATAAAAATAGTTCTCTCAAATGGATTTAATCAAAGCAATCATCATTGCCATTATCGAAGGTTTAACCGAATATCTTCCCGTTTCTTCCACTGCACACATGATTTTCACCAGTTCACTCTTCGGAATTCAGGAAGACGAATTTGTGAAAATGTTTCAGGTTTCCATTCAGTTTGGAGCCATTCTGGCGGTAGTTTTTTTATACTGGAAGAAGTTTTTCAACTTCAAAAACATTAATTTTTATTTAAAACTTGCCGTTGCAGTAGTTCCGGCTTTGGTTTTAGGAAAACTATTTGACGACAAAATTGAAGCTGTTCTCGGCGATCCGGTTCCGATCGCAATTGTGCTCATTTTGGGTGGAGTAGTATTGCTCTTTATCGATCAATTATTCAAAACTCCAATCGTTGATGATGAGAAAGATATTTCCTACAAAAGTGCCATTATCATTGGTTTTTGGCAATGTCTTGCGATGATGCCCGGAACCAGCAGGAGTGCCGCTTCTATCATCGGGGGAATGCAGCAAAAACTTACCCGAAAGGCAGCCGCAGAATTTTCATTTTTCCTCGCAGTTCCTACCATGTTGGCGGTAACCACGTACTCGATTTTCCTGAAAGATTGGAACCACAATGGAGTAGAACAAAAAGGTTACGAAATGCTGATGCAAGGTGATAATCTAATGTTATTTTTGGTCGGAAACGTCGTAGCATTCGTGGTTGCGGTGGTCGCCATCAAGTTTTTCATCGGGGTTTTAACAAAATATGGTTTCAAACCTTGGGGTTGGTACCGAATCATCGTTGGAATCGTTTTGCTGATTTATTTTACACAATTTGCATAATTTTTTGGGCAGCTTTTCCGCCCTCCGTTCCCGCTTTTTTGCCTGCACTTTGTTACGGCAAAAAGAGCTCCACTCAGGTCGGGCTGCGAGAACCATTTTTTTACCAATTTAGTTTTCCCCAATGACGGATCAGGATTTCTTACAAGGACAAATTATTTTACTCGACAAACCTCTGGATTGGACGAGTTTTCAGGCCGTAAATAAGCTGAAATATAAACTCAAAAATGAGTTTAAACTTCCAAAGAAATTCAAAATTGGTCATGCAGGAACTTTGGATCCTCGCGCAACAGGACTTTTAATCGTTTGTACCGGGAAATTCACCAAAAAAATCCCGGAAATTCAGGATGCACCAAAAGAATATTTAACCGAAATTAAAATCGGTGTGCAAACTGAATCCTACGACACAGAAAAACCAGAGATTCTGCAACGGGATTTCTCCCATATTTCAGATGAATTTATCAAAGAAACATTAGAAAAATTCCTTGGAGAAATTGAACAGAAACCTCCGGTGTTCTCCGCCATAAAAATCGATGGAAACCGTGCTTACGATCTTGCCAGAGCCGGAAAAGAAGTCGAAATGAAATCAAGAAAAACAACTATTCATTATCTCAATAATATCGAAATCGATTTGCCACTTGTACGCTTTACCGTTGGTTGTTCCAAAGGAACTTATATCCGAAGTTTAGCTCACGATATTGGTCAAGAGTTAGGAGTTGGAGCATATCTCACCAATTTACGACGAACAAAAATCGGAGATTACTCCATAGAAAATGCTTCAACACAGTATTTGGAAAATAATTTCAGGTTTTCCGATGGAATTTAATAATATTTCTCATCATGGAAAAAACACGTATCAATAAATATCTTTCGGAAGTTGGATTCTGTTCGCGCCGCGAAGCCGACCGAATGTTGGAGCAGGGAAGAATCACGGTCAATGGCGCAGCACCAGAACTGGGCACCAAAGTTTCCGATGAAGATGAAATCATGGTCGATGGTATCTCGATCCGAAAAACCGAGGAAGAACACGTCTATATCGCTCTGAATAAGCCGGTTGGAATCGTATGTACCACCGATACAAAACGCGAAAAAAACAATATTGTCGACTTCGTGAACCATCCGAAAAGAATTTTTCCGGTAGGAAGATTGGATAAACCCAGTGAAGGCCTTATTTTATTGACTTCCGATGGTGATATTGTAAACAAAATACTTCGCGCCAGAAATAACCACGAGAAAGAATATATCGTTCGCGTCGATAAACCTATTACGCCGCAATTCCTTCATAAAATGCGAAACGGAGTTCCTATTTTAGGCGTCATAACCAATAAATGTGAAGTGGAGCAAATCGATACTTTATCGTTCAGAATCATCTTAACTCAAGGGCTGAACCGACAAATTCGCAGAATGTGCGAATATTTAGGATATGAAGTGAAGAAGCTGAAGCGAATCAGAATCATGAACATCAAACTCGACTTGCCAATCGGTAAATGGCGTGATTTAACGGAAGCCGAAATGACCGAACTGAACGATTTACTTGGCGATTCCGAGAAAATTGCTGATTAATATTTTTCTTTTAAATACAGATAAGCCATTAAATATTTGTTCAATCTTTTGGCATCTTTTTCAGTTAATGGTTTTGTAAATCTCGTCAAATCCATGTTGTCTCTTAAATCATTGAGCTTCACCGAAACAGCCAAAGCGGAACGCTCGGTTTGTTTGATAAATTCTGTGTAATCTTGATCTGAAGGTGTTTTGGTAAGACATTCAATCGCAAATACAATATCATTGGGAAAACCTTGTTCTAAAAGATAATCGTAAGTGATTTCCGGGCAATCTTCAATCACATCATGCAGTACGCCTACGATTTTCTCGTCGTACGTTTTTCCGTAATTCATCACCCGAATCACATGGCCAATATAAGGAGTTCCAAATTTGTCGGTTTGTCCTTTATGCGCTCGATCAGCTATTTTAATTGCTTTATTCAGCAGTTCTTCTTTGCTCATTTTCTATATTTCTACATTAAGTTTTTCAATCTTTTTACCGTTTCCAACTACCCAAACTATATCATCAACTTGCAAAATTTCTGAAGAATCAGGATTTAAGATTCTTTCATCGCCTCTGCGGATCGCAATGACTAAGCCGTCTGTTTTATCCCGTATTCCGGATTCACGAATGGATAAACCTTTCGCAGGCGAATGGTGATTGATCAAAATTTTACCCAACTTGATATGATCTGTATTTTGCTCTGGAACAAGTTCTCGGCTATCAAATATAAATTTAAAGATTTGGAACTGATCATCGGTTGCGATAATTCCGACTTTATCATAAGGCATCA
This sequence comes from Chryseobacterium senegalense, assembly GCA_001403755.1. Classification (GTDB taxonomy): domain Bacteria; phylum Bacteroidota; class Bacteroidia; order Flavobacteriales; family Weeksellaceae; genus Kaistella; species Kaistella senegalense. The sequence continues at coordinate 1,121,028 of CYUH01000015.1, forward strand.
AAATCTGATTTCGGTCGGGAGTATGAATCAATTTTTCACCTCGACGAATGTAGCCAATGTTGATTCCGTATTTTTCGCGCCATTGCAGTTCATTAAGATTTTTACCAATATAATCTGCCAACGGATTTACTTCCAGTTCGATAATGTGCACGTCCCAAGCAGCAAGATTGCTTATTCCATCGGTGGTTCCTGCTAATCTGGTGACCGCGTCCGGATCAGATTTTTCTGATCTGTCGTTCAGATTACTGATGAATCTTTTTTCCAGTCTATTGTAAAAACGGTTTAGTTTTTTGGAGAAGAAAATGATCAGGATCAACGCAACGGGAATGGTAATAAAGAAAGAAATTTCGGTAGAAGCAAAACGATCGAGAAAAAATCCGAGAATAGCGATTCCAAGCACAAATCTCGCAATTTCGATGATTAATAAAGGACCGCGATTGTATTTTGTTTTGGTCCAAAGTTCTTTGTACGAACCAGAGCTTGGTCTTTTCGCCATTAAAGCCCATAAGAATGGAAGGATAAATAGAATCGGAAGTGCGTTACCGATAATGTTTTTAATATCATTGCTCTCCAGATTTTCATTGATGGTAGGAATGATAAAATTCGAAAACAACAGGTACACTGCAATAATGATAATACCATTGATTACGATGATCCTACCGTAGTTTTTCAGAATAGTTTGCCAACTATTTTCGGCCTGAATGCTTTGGGTATTCGCAGAATATTTGTTGATTTTTGCAAGATATTTCGGCGGAATTACCTTAACCAACCAATTATAAAACGGTTCGGAAAACTTGATTAAATAAGGAGTTGTGAAAGTTGTAATCGCAGAAACTCCCACTGCAACAGGGAAAAGGAAATCTGAAATTACGCCCAAAGACAAACCTAAAGTTGCCACAATGAAAGCAAATTCACCAATTTGTGCCATGCTCATTCCTACTTGCACCGATTGTTTAAGAGGTTGCCCGGAAACCAACGCCCCCAATGTAGAACTCACCATTTTTCCGAACAAAGTAAGCAGTGTGACGATGAAAATTGGCCATGCATAAGTAATCATCGCATCATAATTAATCATCATTCCCACAGACACGAAAAATACTGCACCGAAAAGGTCTTTCACCGGTTTCAAAGTGTGTTCTACCTTTTCGGCAAGGGTAGTTTCGGCGATAATCGATCCCATTACAAACGCACCCAACTCGGCCGAAAAACCTACATTAGTCGCCAGCAAAACCATCCCAAGACACAAACCTATCGATAAAATCAACAGGATTTCCTCGTCAACGAGGTGCTTTATTTTTTTTAAAAAAGTTGGCAATAAAAAGATTCCCAACAAAAACCAAAGACTCAGGAAGAACAGTAATTTGGCAACGGTAAAGAGGATTTGGATTCCTTCAAATTCTTTGGTAACCGCTATCGTTGAAAGTAAAACCATCAATAAAATTACTACAATATCCTCCACCACGAGAACTCCGAATACAGTTTTAGCAAAATTTTTGGTCTTCACACCCAACTCATCGAAGGCGCGAATGATAATTGTGGTCGAAGAACTCGCAAGCATCCCACCGAGAAACAGACTGTCCATGGTGCTCCAACCCAATAATTTAGCGGTGAAATATCCTGCAACAGTGATGAAAATAATTTCGATAAATGCAGTAACAGACGCCGACCCACCAACATTCATCAGTTTCTTGAAACTAAATTCGAGACCCAGACTGAAGAGCAGGAAAATAACCCCAATTTCTGCGAGGGTTTTGATGTTTTCGCTATCGACAATAGAGGGGAAAATCTTAAAATTTGGACTTACCAAAAAACCAGCGATGATGTACCCCAAAACCAGAGGTTGTTTGATTTTCCGGAAAATAAGAACGACAAATGCGGCAACAATTAATATCAATGCTAAATCTTCAATAAGCTTCGGTAAGTGTCCCATCTTTCGTAAATATTCGTTTTCCCTCAAAAATAATGTTTTGCTTCAATTTATCAAAGCTTTCTTTATTATTTTATAGTGAATTATTTTTAGATTTTAATTTTAAAGAATTAAATATCAAAAAAACGCCCCGGTTTCCCGAGGCGTTTCAGTATTAATCAAAACTAATTTTAGTAATGACCTTTCTCTACGAAATGTGCAGCTACTTTTTCGGTTAGCGCTATTACATTAGGTTGGTTCGCGTATTTGGTGAATCTTCTAAGACCGGAAAGCATCATTCTTTGTTCGTCGCCTTCTGCGAAAGAAATAATTCCTTCTTTAGCCGCTACGATGATTTTTTCTACTGCTTTGTAAAGGTTCAGTTGCGCCATTGCCGCTTCCACAGAATCTGCTGCGAAATGTTTTTCAGCTCTTAATACTGCAGATTCCGCCATGTAAATTTGGTTCAAGATTTCGGAAGCATTCAATAATAAATGCTGCTGTTTCTCGATTTCCATCATGTATTTCTGTAATGCAGCTCCGGAAACCATCAAGAATACTTTTTTCAAATTGGCAATTACTGCTTTTTCTTCGCTCATGAATTCAGAATAATCCGGCACGTCGAAAGAAGGGATTCCCATCAATTCCTTTCCAACTGCCATTGCTGGTTTCAAAAGATCGATTTCGCCTTTCATAGTTTTTTTGATAAGCATTCCAACTGCTAAAAGTCGATTGATTTCGTTGGTTCCTTCGTAGATTCTTGCAATTCTAGAATCTCTCCACGCTGCTTCCATAGGCGCATCCTCGGAGAAGCCCATTCCGCCATAGATTTGGATTCCTTCGTCTGCGGTATTTTGGGTTAAATCCGATACGAAAACTTTTAAGATAGAACATTCTACTGCGAATTCTTCCACACCTTTCAGTTCCGCTTCTTGATGATTCATTCCGCCAGCGATCAATTCATCAATCTTATCTTGGATATCTTTAGCAGCTCTGTAAGATCCAGCTTCGGAAACGAAAATTCCGGTCGCCATTTCAGCAATTTTCTTTCTGATTGCTCCGAAAGTTGAAATTGCAACGCCAAATTGTTTTCTTTCGTTAGCATATTGGATTGCGTTAGCTAAAATTCTTCTTTGTCCATCGAGGTTTGCGGCAGCTAATTTAATTCTGCCAACGTTCAAGGCGTTCAAAGCGATTTTGAACCCGTTGTTTCTTTCTCCTAAAAGATTTTCTACAGGAACTTTCATATCGTTGAAGAAAACCTGTCGGGTAGAGGAGGATCGGATTCCCAGTTTGTGTTCTTCCTCGCCCATAGTTAAGCTGGAAGGATCTTCCAATTCGCTTCTGTTTACTACAAAACCGGTGATGTTTTTATCGTCATCAATTTTAGCGAAAAACGTGAAAGTATCGGCAAAACCGGCATTGGAAATCCACATTTTCTGTCCGTTGATGATGTAATGTTTCCCATCTTCGGACAGTTTTGCTCTTGTTTTTCCGGAGTTTGCATCCGAACCAGCATCTGGCTCAGTAAGGCAATATGCGCCAAACTTGGTTCCGGCAGCTAAATCTGGAAGGTATTTTTTCTTTTGTTCTTCGGTACCGTACAGCAAGATCGGCAAAGTTCCGATTCCGGTATGTGCGCCGTAAGCAGTTGCTACTGAACCATTCGCTCCGGAAGCCATGTCGCAAGCAAGCATCGTAGTGATGAAGCCCATTCCCAAACCGCCGTATTCCTCAGGAACCGCAACGCCGAGAACGCCCATTTCGCCCAATTTGCGCATCACTTCTTCGGTTAATGCGTAATCTTTGTGTTCGAAACGTTCATGATGCGGAACCACTTCCTTGTCAATAAATTCTTTGATGGATTCGCGAAGCATTTTTTGCTCCTCGCTAATTTCTTCTAAAGTGAAGATTTCTTTTGCAGGAATATCTTTAATGATAAATTCGCCGCCTTTAAGTGTATTGGCCATTATTTTTAGATTTTAAATTTTTATTTTTTTATAGATGATAGACGGATAGATGATAGATAACAGACTAGTGAATTGGTTTTAATTTATAGGTCATTTTTTTTCTTTTTTCTATTCGTTCAAAGTATTTTGGAATACCATTGTGGCTCTTTGCCATTCTTCAAGTTTAATTTCAAGGATTTCTAAAGCTTCATCTGAAATATATTTTCTGTCATTTGCTAAAAGCAATTGCGTTTGTAATTCGAAAGACGAACCTAAAGCAATATCAATAAAATGACTGAAAGATTTATTCGTTCGGCTTGAACCTTCAGCTATATTTGAAGGAATTGATATTGAACACCTGTCCATCTGATTTTTTATGCTATATTTCTCAGTGATTGGAAAAGAATCGGTAAGTTCTAAGACACTTTTGGCAATATCTAAACCCATTTGCCAAATTTTCAACTTCTTGAAATTATGTCTTTTAAAACCACTCATTAGGAATTGTTTAATAATTACTTGCTCTATTATCTATCCGTCTATTATCTATTCGTTTATTAGCTATTCGTCTAATATCTATTCGTCTATTATCTATTAGTCTTTAAAGAAGTTCAAATATCGAAGCAGCTCCTTGTCCTGTTCCTACGCACATCGAAACCATTCCATATTTGTTGCCGCGTTTTCTCATTTCATCAAGAAGCTGGACAGTCAATTTGGTTCCAGTACAACCCAGTGGATGTCCCAGTGCGATTGCGCCACCATTTACATTTAAGATATCAGGATTTAATCCTAATTCTTTTTTAATGGCAACAGATTGCGAGGCAAAGGCTTCGTTAAGTTCGATCAAGTCGATGTCTTTGAGTTCTAAACCAGCTTGTTTAAGTGCTTTAGGAATAGCATAAACTGGTCCCATTCCCATGATTCTTGGTTCCAAACCGGCAGCTGCATAAGCAACTAATCTTGCTTCAGGTTCCAAACCTAATTCTTTCACCATATCTTCGCTCATTACGATTACGAAAGCGGCTCCATCACTCATTTGTGAGGAATTTCCAGCGGTAACGCTACCACCGTTCGCGAATACCGGACGAAGTTTTGCTAAACCTTCCAAAGAAGTGTCTGCTCTTGGACCTTCATCTACCGAAAAATCGAATTTTTTGGTTTGGATCTTTTGATTCTCATCAAGGAAATTATACTCAACAGGAATCGATACAATTTGGTTTTTGAAAGCACCAGTTTCATTAGCTTTCAACGCTTTCAAATGCGATTCAAAAGCAAATTGATCTTGCTCTTCTCTGGAAATATTGTATTGTTTTGCCACTTCTTCCGCTGTGTAACCCATACCCCAATAGTAATCGGGATTGGTTTTTGCGATTTCGGTTTCCGGAACCGGTTTGTAGCCACCCATCGGGATGTACGACATGGATTCTGTACCTCCTGCAATGATGCAATCAGCCATTCCAGCTTGGATTTTTGCAGATGCAATTGCAATTGCTTCCGACCCGGAGGCGCAATATCTGTTTACAGTAACACCAGGAACTTTGTCCGTATTTAAACCCATTAATGAAATTAAACGAGCAACATTTAGACCTTGTTCCGCTTCTGGCATTGCGTTTCCAACGATTAAATCGTCGATTCTATCTTTCTCAAGTTGTGGAACTGCAGCCATTAGTTTTTCGATCACGGTCGCCGCCATCACATCTGGACGGGTGAAACGCAGAGATCCTTTCGGGGCTTTTCCCACGGCAGTTCTGAATCCTTTTATTATATATGCTTGTTTCATAATTTTATGTATTATGTACAATGTACAAGGTACAGGGTACTTTTATTAAGATTTGTAATTGTTGATTAATATTATCATCCTATTTTGAAATGCGATCATTTTAGTGAAAATTATCTCAAAATTCTTATTTGAAAGTATTCTAACTCTAAGAAATTGTGCATAATTTAAAACTCATTCAAAATACTTTTACTTTGCACCTGTTATTTTGTACAAATTAGTTGCGAAGTGGTTTTCCGTTTTGTAGCATGTACTGAATTCTTTCTAATGTTTTTCTTTCGCCACACAATTGAAGGAAAGTTTCTCTTTCGAGGTTCAAAAGATATTGCTCGCTAACGACGGTCGGTTCCGAAAGATTTCCACCTACTAAAACATTTGCAAGTTTATCAGCAATTAATTTATCGTGTTCCGATATGAAATTCCCCGTTAACATCTGATCGGTTCCTACGTAGAACATCCCAAGTGCATCTTTACCCAAAACCTTTACTTTTTGCTGAATTGGTTGTGTATAACCTTGTTCTGCCATTAGTTTTGCTACTTTTTTCGCTTCAAGAATTTGGGTGTTTTTGTTTACGACTACGATGTCTTTATGATTTTCCAAAATTCCCATATCATAAGCTTCGTAAGCGGACGTTGCCACTTTACCCATCGCGATATTCATGAAAGCATCGCGAAGACGATTGTTTTTCACATCATCACTGTGGAATTCTTTTGAAGTTCTGATCGCAAATTCTTTAGTTCCACCACCACCAGGAATTACACCCACTCCTGTTTCTACTAAACCGATGTAAGTTTCAGCGGCAGCCACTACTTTATCAGCGTGCATAGTCATTTCGCAACCACCACCTAAAGTCATTCCGTGAGGAGCAACCACTACAGGAATAGAGGAGTAGCGAACTCTCATCATTGATTTTTGGAAGTACGCAATTGCCATATTCAAATCGTCCCAATCCTGCTCGATGGCCATCATTAGAATCATGGCTAAATTAGCTCCAACAGAGAAATTTGCACCCTGATTTCCGATTACTAAGCCGTCGTACTCTTTTTCTGCTAAATCAATAGCTCTGTTTAAACCATCGAGAACTTCACCTCCAAGAGAATTCATTTTTGAGCGAATCTCGAAGTTGATGATTCCGTCTCCTAAATCTTGGATTGCAGAACCAGAATTGCTCCACAATGTTTTGTTTTTTCTAATATTATCAAGGATAATGAAGGCTTCTTGACCAGGAATGTTGTTGTAATTTCCCGAATTTTTGTCGAAGAAAATACTTTGACCGTCATCATTAACTTTATAGAAACTTGTTACCGATTTTACCCAATCAGATACTTCATATCCGGCTTCTGTAGCGAGTTCGATACCTTTCTGAACACCTACGGCATCCCAAATCTCGAACGGACCGTTTTCCCAACCGAAACCTGCTTTCATTGCATCATCCACTTTGTAAAGCTCGTCTGAAATTTCAGGAATTTTGTGAGAAACATAAGCGAAAAGAGCACCCAGAGATTTTCTGTACAATTCGCCAGCTTTGTCTTTGCCACCAATTAAAACTTTAAATCTGTCGATTGGTTTATCGATGTTTTTAGTTAATTCTAAAGTTGCAAAATTGGCTTTTCCGTGTAATTCGTATTGTAGGGTCTCTAAATTTAACCCTTGAATTTCGGATTTTCCATCGGCAGATTTTACTTTTTTGTAGAAACCACCGTCGGTTTTAGAACCTAGCCATTTATTTTCCATCATAAAATTGATGTAATCTGGCAAAACAAAAGTTCCTTTAAATTGTTCATCCTCTACACCAGAACCGTGAACTCCGTTGGCAACATGAACCAAGGTATCCAAACCAACTACATCAGCAGTTCTGAAAGTTGCGGATTTCGGTCTACCAATTACCGGACCTGTTAATTTATCAACTTCAGTTACATTAAGACCGATAGATTTTACATTATGCAGTAAATTCATCATCGAAAAAACTCCAATTCTGTTTGCGATGAATGCTGGAGTATCTTTTGCTAAAACCGTAGTTTTTCCTAAAAATTTAGCGCCATATTCCATGTAGAATTTCACGATTTCAGCATCGGTATCATTGGTTGGAATAATTTCTAAAAGCGGTAAATATCTTACCGGGTTAAAGAAGTGCGTGCCTGCAAAATAATGTTTAAAATCATCACTTCTACCTTCTACCAACATATTAATAGGAATTCCAGAAGTATTAGAAGACACCAAAGTTCCGGGCTTACGGAATTGTTCGATTTTTTCGTAAACAGATTTTTTAATGTCTAATCTTTCTACTACCACCTCGATGATCCAATCTGTATTTTTGATTTTCTGCAAATCGTCATCAAAATTTCCTACAGAAATTCTGTCGGCAAATTCTTTTTTGTAAAGTAGAGCAGGGCTTGATTTCACCAATTTGGCCAAGCTTTCGGTAGCGATTCTGTTTCTCACTACATTGTCTTCTTTGGTAAGTCCCTTCTTTTGTTCAGCTTCCGTCAATTCAAAAGGAACGATATCAAGAAGAAGAACTTCAACGCCGATATTGGCAAAATGCGCTGCAATCCCGCTTCCCATAATTCCTGAACCAAGAACGGTAACGTGTTTTATTCGTCTTTTCATATTGATTATTTTTTATTATTCAGTTCGTTAGCTATTTTTAATATGTCGTACATTACTTCTTTGAAAATTTCCATTTTTTCAGAAGAAATTTTTTCGACTACTTTTTTGTTGAAGTTTACCACAACTTCTTTCGATAAATTTCTGCTCATCAAACCTTTGTCAGTTAGTTTAATGATGACTTCGCGTTTATCATTGGTGGTTTTTTCTTTGTAGATATAGCCATTGTCTTCCAGTAATTTGATAATTCTTGTTAAAGACGTTGGTTCAATGGCCATTTTCGGTCCCAAATTTGTGCTTCTTGTTCCTTCTTTTGGATCGATTTTTAAAAGTGTAAGTGCTTGAACTGCAGTAGCATCATGGTCTTGCGCCAGCTCAGAATACATCTTCGAAACTGCGAGCCAAGTCGACTTCAAAATGAGATCTACATTCTCAACTTTATCGTTATTTTTAGAGTTCATAATTTTCTTACGATGTGATTTATACAAATATATAAAAGAAATACTATGCATGCATAGTATTTTTAAGAATTTCCGTAAGTATTTGATTATTAACTACTTAAAATATATGATTTGCATAATACTATGCATGCATAGTAAATGTTAAATGAACTTAAAATGTAGAATTAATGATGCTTTGCAAGGAATTCTGCAATCTCCTTAAAAGAAATGAATTTTCTTTGCATTTTATCATCTGAAAGCACCCAAAACTGATCCTTATACTCAAATTTTAACAAAGAGAGGTCTTTCGTAAAGTTTTTTTGAAGAAAAGAATACAGCATTTCCTTTTCCAACTGTGGTGCGAAAATCTGTGGAGCTACAAAATTTTCGTTGAAACGAAAAACCTCCGGATTAAGGAATTTATTGTGTCTTAATAGAATTTCTTCCGCAATTCCGGCATCTAGGTTCCCATCATCAACCAACCAAATATTGTCCGAAAATTCCTTTGCCAAACGCCAATCGTGGGAAGAAAAGAGAATCAGTTTGTTTTGATTTTTAGCTAAATTTCTCAGCAATTTTAAAATAATGATTTTATTTTCTTCGTCCAGATGCGTGGTAGGTTCATCAAGAATAATCATCGGAGAATTTTGTGCTAACGCTCTGCCGATAAATGCTTTTTGAAGGTTTCCATCTGAAAGTTTTTGCAAAGGAAAATCTTTGTATTGGGTTAAATTTAAACTTTCGATAATATTTTCAACTTCTTGTATATCAGATTTATTAAGATTGAAATAATAAGGGTAATGAATATATTTTCCGAGAGCAACCAAATCGGTCAAAGTGAAATTCGCCGGAACCTGAGATTTTGAAAAAACTACCGCAATTTGTTGGGCAATTTCTTTCTGGGAAAGTCTCTTTAATGATTGATTTTGCAGGAAAATTTCTCCACTCAGAGTTGGAATCTGATGGAGAAGGGATTTAATTAAAGTAGTTTTTCCAACGCCGTTGTTACCGATCAACAAACAAATTTCGCCCAAACGCAAGGAAGTGTCAACGCCTTTTATTAAAGGAGATTTATAACCGATCGTTGTATTTTTTAATTGTAAAAACATTGTATTTAGCGAAAAGCGAAATTTATTTTTTCTTCAAAATCATCATTAAAATCACCGGAATTCCGAAGAGGGAAGTGATCACATTCAAAGGAAATTGCGTGATTTCTGAAATAATAGAGAAAAATTCCATGATGAAAACTCCTAAAATCATATTCAAAATCCATTGTTGCCAAAGTTTTGCCGGATTATAAATCATTCTGCAAAAATGCGGAACCACAATTCCAATGAATAATATTGGTCCTAAAAATGCAGTAACAGAAGCTGAAAAAAGAGAAGAAGCAATAATCACCAAATATTTTAGTTGGTTCAAATTTACGCCTAAACTGTGGGCATAAGCCGTTCCTAAAGCATTTCCAATCAATGGTTTTATCGATTTGAAACTCAGGTACATTCCCAGAATTACAATCAACGATAATATTAAAATTTGATTGGTAGAAACTTGGTTATTCGCCCCGAAGCTCCATAAAATATAATTTTTTAAACTTTGATTCTCGGCATAAAACTGCAAAATAGATACAATGGCTCCTGCCAGTGCAGAAACCAAAAATCCGAAAATAATCAAGAAAGATTTATCCTGAAATTTACTGGAAAAAGCCAATAAAATCAGCATTAACAAAAAACTTCCCGCAATTGCGGAAATGCTTAGAAAACTGTTTTGCAAAAACTCAGGAAGTGCCAAATTTTGCGAGAAAAAAATATAAAAAGCAACACTTAAACTCGCCACGGAAGAAATTCCTAATACGGAAGGTCCAGCTAAAGGATTTTGAAAATATTCCTGCAGCAAAAAACCAGAAGTGGGAATCGCAATTCCAGCCAAAAGCATGGCTAAAACCCTATTAATACGGAGTTGCGCAATTTGTGAATTCTCTGAAGTTGAAGTAAAAAAGTCGTAAAAATTGAGTTTTATAAAGCCAATGTTCAGGTTGATGATTACCGAAATAAAAATTCCGATGATAATAAGCAAACAAATCAACCTGAAATTGGTTTTCAGTGGAACTTTTTTCACCATTTATTTGGAAACGAAGAAAGACGAAATTTTCTCATCCAGCATTTGTTTGCTCATCATTCCCACCGTTTCATCAGATTTGTCGCCTTTTCGGAGCAAAGTAAACGGAATAGAACCGCCGTCCCATTGTTTAAAATTAGCGTGGAAATATTCAGGAATGAGTTGTTCACCATCCACCAAAACAATATTTTCCGACAAATGATTTTCTTCTGCAAAAGCTTTCACTTTGGTGTCCCAATCTTCTTTTGCGTCCAAACTGACAAAGGTGAATTTCACAGGTTGACCTTTCAATTCCTTCATTTTGTCTCTGAAATGCGGGATTTCAACCATACAAGGTCCGCACCATGTAGCGAAAAAATTGGTTACATATAAGGTATCATTATTTTTTTTAGCAAGCATTTTTGAGGTTTCATCCGGTGTTAATTCAATTTTTTTGAATGGAATTAGCGTTTCTGAAACTTCATTCGACTCCGGATTTTTTACCGAATCAGTGATGGAATTATCCGTAAATTCGTCGGTTTTTGTTTCTTTTTTGCAACTCGAAACCATTGCCAAAATCAGTATACTTAAAATTAATTTATTCATTTTATTTTTATATTTTTGAATCATAATTGATATGGAAAAACTTTCACCTAAGGTGCGGCAAGCCGAATTTCACAGGCTAAAATTAACGAAAAAGCGTCAGCTGACCAAAAACACTTTCTCATTGGAATTTGAAATTCCGGAGGTTTTGAAATCGAATTACCGCTTCGAAGCCGGGCAATATGTTACCATAAAATATCCGGCAAAAGGTAAGGTTTTTCAGAATGATTTTTCGATGACTTCTGCGCCTTACGAGGCAAAAATTTCTTTAGGTATTAAAATCAATAATGAAGAAAGTTCTACGAAAGAACTTTTTGAAAATTATGCAGTCGGTGACGAATTAGAAATTTCTGAACCAAAAGGCCGGTTTACGTTGGTATCGAAACCGCATGAATTCCGCACCATCATTGGATTCGCCAGTGGAATTGGCATTACACCTTTAATTAGCCATTTCAAACAAATATTGCATACGGAACCCAGAACACGATTGTTTTTGTTCTATGGAAATAAAAAATCGGAAGAAATCGCCTTTAAAGATGACCTCGATGTTTTGGCAAAAAAATATGGCAACCGCTTACAAATTTTTTATTTCTTTTCGCAGGAAAAAACTTCGGACAACCTGTTTTACGGAAGATTAGATGAAAAAAAACTCAAGCTGATCATTAATCAAATTTTGCATTTAGACGATACCGACGAGGAAAGTACCATTTGGGATGCAGTCGACGAAGTGCTGATCTGCGGAAAAGGAGAGATGATTAAATCGTTGGCTAATGCCTGCTACAACAATGGAATTCCAAAGAAAAATATTCATTTTGAATTGTTTGAAGAGTTTAATGATGATATTTATCCTGTCGAAAAAGAATTTCCTTTGGTAGAAGACATTTCGGTGGATTTTAAACTTTTCGGGAAAGATTATTCAACGAAGCTGCAAAATAATAAAACGAAACTTTTGCAACAGTTATTAATTCAACAATTTCCGTTACCATATTCTTGCAAATCGGGAATTTGTGGAAGTTGCGAATGTATTTTGGAAGAAGGCGAGGTAGAACTTTTAGAGAATGAATATTTAACGGAAAAAGAAGAACAGTCGGGAAAAATTTTGGCGTGCATGTCTTTTGTTTTAAGCAAGAAAATAAAGGTTAATTTTGATTTAACATAAAACCGAACAGCCTTTGAAAAGAATTTTAGAAATATTAAAATCTTTTTTCAACCTTGTTGAAATCGCCGTTTTGCTGATGATTTTAGCGAATGTTTGGGTTGTGGCATTAACTAACGGGCGTACTTTTACCAAAATTTCGAAAGTTCCGCCACGAGAAACTGCGCTGGTTTTAGGAACTTCACCTAGAATGAAATCCGGAGTTTCGAATCCTTATTTCACCAAAAGAATGGATGCAACCGCACTGCTTTACCATCATGGAAAAATAAAAAAAATCATCGTCAGTGGTGAAAAAAGCCCAGGCTATGATGAACCTTTTGCGATGAAAAACTATCTTGTTTATCAGGAAGGTGTTCCGGAAAATATCATTATCGAAGATCCAAAAGGTTTCAAAACCCAAGCGAGCATCAGTAATTGCAAAAATATTTATAAAAAAAATGATATTATTATTGTTTCCCAAGGCTTCCATAATTTGCGAGCGCTTTTTTATGCAAGAAACAATAATATGAATGCGCTAGGATTCGATGCACAAGACGTTTTCAGCAATCAAAGTTTTTACAGAAACCAATCCCGCGAATTTTTGGCCCGCGTAAGCGCAGTGGTTTATTATCTCCTTGGAATTGAAAAAAAAGGAGTCTAATTTTCAAATTTCAAGTTAAATTCCTGCCACAAAACTCAAATTCATTCGTGCAAAATTCTATCTTTGCATAAACTATTATTTATGCTCGTTATCGGAATTGCAGGCGGCACAGGCTCTGGAAAAACTACTGTGGTAAACAAAATTCTTCAGCAACTGAACACTGAAGGAGTTAATGTACTTTCACAAGATAATTATTACCACGATAATCAGCAGTTAACTCTTGCTGAAAGGGAAGTCCTCAACTATGACCACCCAAAATCCATCGATTTTGATCTCTTGCTAAAACATGTAAAAGCGCTGAAACATGGAGAAACCATTGAACAGCCAATCTACTCATTTGTTACTCATTCCCGAACCGGCGATCATGTTTTGGTAGAACCTAAAAACGTACTGATTGTAGAAGGGATTTTGGTGCTAACCAATTCTGAATTATTGAAAGAATATGATTTAAAAGTATTTGTTCATGCGGATTCAGATGAAAGATTAATTCGCAGAATCCGAAGAGATACGCAGGAACGAGGTCGTGATTTGCAGGAAGTTTTGCACCGTTACCAAACCACTTTGAAACCCATGCACCAGGAATTTATTGAACCCTCGAAAAATGAAGCAGATTTGATCGTTCCCAACATGAAACAAAACACCGTGGCAATTGATTTTCTGTCAACAGTGATCAATAATACCCTGAAAAAATCCCATTAATTTCTGTATATTTATTTTTTAGATTCTAAAGGAAATGAAAGAGCTGATTAAAGAAATTAAACAAAAATCTCCGGCATTCAAATTTATTCAGAAATATATCCTGAATAAGTATTTCGTTACGGTTTTTTTATTTTTAGTTTGGATGATTTTCTTCGACAACACTTCTTTTTTAGTCGTTAACGAACTCAACGGAGAAATCAATAAATACGAGAAACAGCTTGAATACTACAAAACTGAATACCAAAAAAATGACGAGTTTTTCAAGAAACTCATGAATAATAAATCTGAAAAAGAAAAATTTGCAAGAGAAAATTATTTCATGAAAAAACCGAACGAAGAAATCTTCATCCTTGTAGTTGATAGCGCCAATTTGAAAAAAAATCCTTAAGATATGTTCGCAAAAACCTCCATTCAAGATTGGGAAAATTTAGTTAAAAAACAACTGAAAACCGAAGATATCTATGAAATTCTTTCTAAAGAAAATCTGGAAGGAATTACTGTAAAACCTTATTATGATTCGGTTTCCAAGCCATTGCAAAATATTCCGAAAGTGGAGGAGTCAACGCACTTGGTTGCTCGCTACCACGAAAGTTTGGAAGAGAATGTTTTTGCTTTTCTTTTAAATCAAAATGTTGAAAATCTTCAAGAAAAAGCTATTTTCATAAATAATGTTGATCTTGCGGAACATATTTCGGTTGATGAAAGCAATCGCTATTTCAGTTTGATTGATCTTTTTTCGGAGGATGAGAATGGCCAAATCAACGAGCAACTCGGGAAAGAACTTTTAGCAAAAAGTTTCGACCGAAATATCGCAATTGATGTTTCGATTCATCAAAATTCCGGAGCAACCATTGTACAGCAATTAGCAATTGCATTGGCAAAAGCTAAAGATTTAGCAGAAATTTTCGGTGCTGAAATTCTTAAAAATATCGTATTTAAATTTGCAGTTGGCTCCAATTATTTCTTTGAAATTGCAAAATTAAGAGCATTTAAATTGCTTTTCAATCAATTGTCCAAAGAGTTTAACTTAAATGAAATTCCCTTTATTTTCGCGGAAACTTCGTTGAGGAATAAATCCACAAAAGATCCTGAAAATAATATTATTCGAGCTACATTGGAACTTTCATCCGCGATGATTGGTGGCGCTGATGCTGTGTTTACCAACGATTTCAGGGTGGAAAATGGAGACGAACTGTCGGAGGAAATTTCATTTAAGCAACAAATTGTTTTAGCATACGAAAGCATTATCAATGTCTTTGATGACGCTGGAAACGGAAGTTATTATATCGAAAACATTACCCAACAGTTCGCCGAAAAATCATGGAAGTTATTTCTTGAAATGGAAGAAAAAGGGGGTTATTCCGCATTGTTGAAAACCGGTTGGCTCCAGCAAAAAATCTATGAAAATGCGGTCAAAGAACAGCATTGGGTAGATGAGGGAAAAATAAAATTAATCGGCGTGAATTTTTATCCAAAATTGGAGAAAACGAAATCCGTCGAAGAGCTTTATGATTCAGCGAAAATTGTACCTGTACGATTAAGTGAAATGTACGAATAATTGTCCTTTGGAAAATCTTTTAAGACCAGAAATACAACAATTCATCAATGCAAATCTAAACAACGATTTGCATTCTTTGTTATTGAAAAAATCGCCTTTTCCAGAGGTGTCAATGCTGGAAATCATTCAACAGATCAAAGGAAAAAAAGTTGCTCAAAGAAAGTTTCCGTTTTTATTGAAAGAAGGAATTGTTTTTCCTCCGAATCTCAATTTGGAGCAAGCGTCATCGCAATCTACGGCTGAATTTAAAGCTAAAAATTTGCAAGGAAAAAACTTCCTCGATCTCACTTGCGGTTTCGGGATTGACGCTTATTTTCTATCGAAAAATTTTGAAAAAATTACCCTTATCGAAAAGCATTCGGAACTTATTAAAATTGTGAAACATAATTGGAAGGTTTTAGGCAGAACAGCGAATTTTATTAATGATAAATTAGAAAAATTTTTGACTGAAAACACCGAAAAGTTCGATTTAATATACCTTGACCCGGCAAGACGTGACCAAGAAAAGAACAAGAAATTTCTCCTTGAAGATTTGTCGCCCAACCTTTTGGAAATTCAAGATAAACTGAGTGAAATTTCAGATGAAATCATCGTGAAACTTTCACCATTGATTGATATTTCTTACTTGGGTTCTGTTTTAAAATCTGTAAGGAAAATTCAGATTATTGCGGTAAAAAATGAGGTTAAAGAACTTTTGGTTTTCATCGGTTCTTCTGCGAATGCTAGTCAAATTGAAATTTCTACCATTAATTTAGAAAGTAACGAACCGGAATTTGCGTATAAATTAGATGAAGAGAAAAGGGCAATTTCCGCTTTTTCGGAACCCCTGAAATTTCTTTATATCCCGAACAATGCGGTTTTGAAATCGGGAGCTTTCAATTTGATTTCGGAAAAATTTAACCTAAAAAAACTGCATCCCAACTCTCATTTTTACACTTCAGATGAGCGTTTGAAAGAATTTCCCGGAAGAATTTTGGAAGTTGAAAAAGTGGAAGCCAAAGCGATCAAAAAAGGGGAAAAATTTAATATAGTTTCTAAGAATCATCCGCTTTCACCTGAAGAAATCAAGAAAAAGTATAAGATTTCGGATGGTGGAAATGCCTATTTGATTTTCACTCAAAGCCAAAAAGGAAAAATTATTTTGAAATCTGTCTAGAAAAGATTTAATTTTTTTGTGACAAATGGTAATATTTCTTACTTTTGAACAATCAAAAAAAGATATGAAATCGCCAACAATCAGTGCGAAAAGTGGTGAAAATTCAGCAATTTCATATAACCTTTAAAAACAATAGAGATTACTTATGAAAAAAATTATTTTAGGTGTAGCGTTTGCAAGTTTGGTGATCAGCTGTCAGAAGATACAAGAAGGTTCCAACAAAGGAGTACTGAAATTAGACGAAAACACAGAGAGATACAGCGACGATGAGATTCATGGAGACGGAATGCCGGTTGCAACTCATCATACCGAAGAAGTAACCAAAGATTCTGCAACAACTAAAGAAGCTCACGCAACTGCAGTAAAAAGCGATTCTGCAAAAGTTGAAACTGCAGAAAATCACAGCAAATAAATCTTAATTTTATTATAAACAAATAAAATGTCTTGCTCTAGCGAGGCATTTTTTTTATTTTTACAAGATTCGATTTTCATAATTATTAATAAAGATAAAATGCAAGAAACATTAAATTACATTCAGGAAAACAAGCAGAGATTTGTAGATGAATTGTTTGAACTACTGAAAATTGCTTCTATTTCAGCCGATCCCGCGTATAAAGATGAAGTTTTGAAATGTGCAGATACCGTTGCCGGATTCTTGAAAGCCGCCGGAGCTGATCAAGTTAAAATTTGCGAAACCAAGGGTTATCCTATTGTTTTTGGGGAGAAAATTATAGACAAAAATTTGCCAACCGTTTTGGTTTATGGACATTATGATGTGCAACCACCAGATCCGTTGGAACTTTGGAGAAAACCACCTTTCGAACCTTATATCGAGAAAACAGAGCTTCACCCAGATGGTGCAATTTTCGCCAGAGGTTCTGCCGACGATAAAGGACAGTTTTTTATGCATTTAAAGGCATTTGAAGCGATGATGAAAACCAATTCTTTGCCTTGTAACGTAAAATTTATTTTAGAAGGGGAGGAAGAAGTTGGATCAAAAAGTTTGGAAGCTTTTGTGAATGACAACAAAGAAAAACTTTCTTGCGATGTTATTTTGATCTCAGATACTCACATCTACTCAAACGAACAACCCACGGTAACTACCGGTTTGAGAGGTCTGAGCTACGTTGAAGTAGAAGTAGAAGGCCCGAACAGAGATTTGCATTCCGGTCTTTATGGCGGTGCAGTTCCAAATCCTATTCACGTACTTTCTAGAATGATTGCCAATTTGATCGATGAGGATGGTCATATCACGATTGACGGATTTTATGACAATGTCGATATCGTTTCTGATGACGAAAGAGCAGAGATGAACAAGTTGAAAGATGATCCTGAAGGTTTTAAAAAATCGATTGGCCTAAATGATGTTGAAGGTGAAAAAGGTTACACGACCTTGGAAAGAACTTCGATTCGACCAACTTTAGATTGCAATGGAATTTGGGGCGGCTATACAGGTGAAGGTGCAAAAACAGTGATTCCTTCGAAAGCCTTTGCGAAAATTTCAATGCGTTTGGTTCCTTATCAAACTCCGGAAGAGATTACCGAAAAATTCACGAGATATTTTGAGAAAATTGCTCCGAAAAATGTGAAAGTGAAAGTAAATCCTCACCATGGTGGAATGCCTTATGTCTTGCCAAGCGATACGAAAGAATTTTTAGCAGCCAAAAAAGCTATGGAAACCGCTTTCGGGAAAGAAGTTTTACCCTACCGAAGTGGAGGAAGTATCCCAATTACAGCGATGTTTGAGCAAGTTTTGGGAGCAAAATCTGTTTTAATGGGATTCGGCTTAGATTCCGATGCAATTCACTCACCGAATGAACATTACGGATTATTTAATTTCTATAAAGGAATCGAAAGTATTCCGCTTTTCTTTGAAAATTACGCTAAATCATAGGACATTAAATTGTAAAAAAATGAAGGATAAAGTAGCATACATCACGGGGGGAACCAAAGGAATTGGTTTTGGAATCGCACAGGTTTTACTGCAGAACGGAATTAAAGTAGCAATTTCCGGTAGAAAGCAAGAAGATGCTGAAGCTGCAGCAAACCTTTTATCAAAAGATCAATCGATGGTTTTGGGAATTGCGTCAGATGTTAAAAATTTTGAAGATGAGAAGAATGCCGTTTCGAAGATTATCAAAAAATTTGGAAGATTAGATTATGTAATTGCAAATGCCGGATTAGGGATTTTTAAACCAATTGATCAACTCGATACTGCAGATTGGAACAGTATGATCGATACCAATCTTACCGGAGTATTTCATTCTTTAAAAGCATCTGTAGAATCACTAAAGAAAACAGAAGGGTATTTCATCAGTATAGCAAGTTTGGCCGGAACCAATTTCTTCGAAAACGGAACTGGTTACAATGCTTCGAAATTTGGAGTGGTAGGTTTTACCCAAGCGGCGATGATTGATTTACGCAAGTACAATATTAAAGTTTCCACAATTTTACCGGGCTCGGTTTCTTCTAATTTTAATAATAATGAACCGTCGGAAAAGGACGCCTGGAAAATTCAACCAGAAGATATCGGCGAGTTAATCGTGGATCTTTTCAAAATGAATCCAAGGACTTTACCAAGTAAAATCGAGATTAGGCCTTCCAAACCAAACAGTTAAATTATGTATGAAATATTAATTTTCAAAAAATACTATGCATGCATAATATATTATTATTTAACTTAGCAAAACTGAAAAAACAAATTACAGCTCCCTAATCAATATATTATTGAGGTGTATTTTTTTAAAATTTTTAAATTTTTAAATTATTTAACACATGAAAATATTAGTTTGTATCAGTAGTGTTCCAGATACTACTTCTAAAATTAATTTCACAGCAGATAAATCTGCTTTCGACAAAAACGGAATTCAGTGGGTTATTAACCCGTTGGATGAATTTGCATTAACTAAAGCTATTAAGTTGCAAGAAACTCAAGGTGCAACCGTAACGGTAATCAACGTTGGTGATGCAGGAACAGACGCTGTAATCAGAAAAGCTTTGGCAATCGGTGCTAATGATGCAGTTCGCATAAATACCGATCCTAAAGACAGTTTTTCTGTTGCAAAAGAAATCGCAAATTTTGCCCAAAACGGTGGTTACGACTTAGTGCTTTGTGGAAAAGAATCTATCGATTATAACGGTGGAGCGGTTCCTGGAATGGTTGCTCAATTGCTTAATCAGCCTTTTGTGAATGCCTGTGTTGGACTTGACGTAAATGGTTCCGAGGCTACTGCAGTTCGTGAAATCGAAGGTGGAAAAGAAACCATTTCTGTGAAGCTTCCTGCCGTAATTGCAGGTCAAAAAGGTATGGTTGATGAAAAAGATTTGATCATTCCAAATATGCGAGGAATTATGTCTGCCAGAACAAAACCACTAACGGTGCAAGAGCCTAGCGCTACAGAAGTTCGCGTAGAAGGCGTTTCCTACGATTCTGTACCAGCCAGAGCAGCAGTGAAAATGGTCGCAGCAGATCAGCTTGATGAGTTGGTAAGATTACTTCATGAGGAAGCAAAAGTAATTTAATTTAAAATTCAACATTTAAAATTTCAAAAAAATGGCAGTATTCGTATACGCAGAAAATATAAACGGAATTTATAAGAAAGCAGCTTTCGAAGCGGTTTCTTACGCAAAAGCAATTGCCGATCAATTGGGCGAAACCGTGAGCGCGATTACCATTAATCCTACAGATTCTTCGGATCTTTTGTATAAATATGGTGCAAATAATGTGATCAATGTGAAAGACGACGGATTGAAAAACTTCAGCGCAAAAGCTTACGCACAGGCAGTAAAAGAAGTTGCTGACGGCAATATTATCGTATTTCCTCACACCACTGATGCGTCTTCTGTAGCTCCAATGTTGGCGGTGATTAAAGATTTTTCATTAATTACCAATGTTTTGGAAGCACCGGAAAGTATTTCTCCGTTCCAAGTAAAAAGAAGAGCTTTTTCCGGAAAAGGGTTTATGCACGCCAAAGCTGATGCACAGGGTGTTATCGTTACCGTTTCTCAAAACGCTTTCGGAGTTAAAGAAAATCCAGTTGCAGGAACTGAAGAAGTAAAAGATCTTTCCGTTGCAAATGAGGATACTAAAGTGATCTCTCATGAACAAAGTTCCGGTAAACTAGATTTAAAAGAAGCAGAAATCGTAGTCTCCGCAGGTCGTGGAATGAAGGCTCCAGAAAACTGGGGGATGGTTGAGGATTTGGCAAACATATTAGGAGCAGCAACTGCTTGTTCTAAACCAGTTTCCGATATCGGTTGGAGACCTCACTCCGAGCACGTTGGACAAACCGGAAAAGCAATTTCTCCTAATTTGTATATCGCAATCGGAATTTCCGGCGCAATTCAGCATTTGGCGGGAGTGAACTCTTCCAAAACGATCGTGGTAATTAATAGTGATCCTGAAGCTCCTTTCTTCAAATCAGCAGATTATGGAGTTGTGGGCGATGCATTCCAAATTATCCCGGAATTAACTCAGAAAATCAAAGCTTTGAAAGGATAATTTTTTTCCTTAAAAAAAATACGAAACGTCGGAATTTTCCGGCGTTTTTTTTGTTTACAAAAATAAAATTCTTTAAATTGTTAAATATTTCATGATAAAATTCTGTTTTATAACGAAAAATAGTAAATTTACTTAAATATCCTCCTAAAATACCAAAATGGATTTGTTTGTATGGAATATGGCGATTTCTCTTCAGGTTCTTTTTCTAATAATAAGTGGAGTAATTTTCATTTACATTCGAGAAAAAAGCTTTAAATATTATGCGCTTTATATTGTTTTTTTATTAACTTATCTCTTAAGCCGAAACGACTATTTTTACTATGCTTTTGAGCATTTTATCGCTCGATTTCTTACTCAAAATAACGCGGAAATTTTCACTTACATTGCATGTCTTTTTCTGCAAATAGTTTTTTATAATTACTACTGTAGATTTGCGCTACACTTTCTGGACCTCGATAAACATATTAGAAAATATTTCAACAGAATAATGAGAATCGTGAGGAATCTCGGTGGTTTTTTTTTCGGTTGGGCAATTATTGCTTACTACTTCAAAACTCCGGACTTATACATGAAATTGTTCACATTTGTATATATACCGATCATGCTCAGCATTTTTGTAATCACTTTTTATCATGCCATTCAACATTCCGCAAAACATAAAAATTTCTTTCTGGTTGGCGTATGTGCTTTTGTTTTTTTTGCTTTGGTATCGTTCACCGGTAGTCAGATTTCTTCCTTACAGATGGAAAATCCGATCAAGTATTTTTTTATAGGAATCATCATTGAAACACTTTTTTTTAGTTTAGGTTTGGCTTACAAGGTGAAATTGATTAATGATGATAAAAACCGGATTTTAATGCAAGTTACCAAACATCGACACCGACAGCAAATAAGCAAATTGAATGGAGTTTTGGAAGGCGAGGAAAAAGAAAGAAAAAGAATTGCCGAAGAGTTGCATGATGGAGTAGCGGGGGATTTAACAGCTATAAAATATAATCTATTAGCACTGAATTCTGAAGAGATGAAACCGAAAAACTCGGCTATTATTAAAGAAATTACTGAAATTATCGACAATTCTTACTTACAAATTCGGGAGCTTTCCCACAATCTTTCTCCTTCTTCGATTACCCAATTTGGATTGGTAAAAACAATTGAAAACCTCTGTCTAAAATCGGAAAAATTATATGGCATCCGGTTCAACTTCATCTTCAATGGAGAACAACTTCAGATTAGTAAAGTTGTGGAAACACATATCTATCGTATTATTCAGGAGCTCATCAATAATATCATTCGACATTCCGGAGCGAAAGAAGCTTTTATAGATATCAACTACGACCATCCTGAGCTGAAAATTTCTGTTCGAGACAATGGAATTGGTTTTCGTCCGCAAGAAATCAGTAAAGGAATTGGATTGAACAACATCGATTCGCGAATTCGTTTTTTGAATGCGAATTTTAAAAAAATTGAAATTGAAAAAGGAAGCTGGTTTATCGTTGATATTTCTTTGGACAAAATAGTAGATTTATAAATGATGTTTAATGGTTTTTTTAAGAAATATTAAGAATTATAAATTCGGAATCTAAAAAATCAATTATATTTGTAGCCATGGATTACAAAAGACTAATCATACGTGGAATTTCATACAGCCAATCGCAATCCGGAGCGTACGCACTGCTGCTAGAAGATGAAGAAACCAACGTAAAATTACCAATCGTAATAGGAAATTTCGAAGCACAATCAATTTCTTTAGGTCTAGAGAAAGATTTAAACCCACCGCGGCCTTTAACCCACGATTTATTCGCCAAATTTGTACTATCCACCAACTATAAAATCGAGTCGGTAATTATTTATCAAATCGTCGACGGAGTATTTTTTTCACACATCAATTTTAAAGAAAATTCTACCGGTCAAGATCTAATTTTAGATGCAAGAACTTCCGATGCAGTGGCGATGGCAGTACGTTTTGATGCTCCCATATTTACTACGAAAGAAGTATTGTCGGAAGCCGGAATCCTATTGGAATTGGAACTTCCCGTAACACCTGAAGAAGATTTTGACAATCCTCAAACTGGAAGCTTACATCTGCTTTCTATGGAAGAATTACTCAAGCTTTTGGACGATGCAGTGAGAGACGAAGATTTCGATGTGGCCTTGGAAATACAAGAGGAGATTAAGAGAAGAAATAAAAAAATAGAATAAACTAGGAAATATCAATCATGAATTTAAAATTACGACTTACCATAATCAGTTTTCTGCAGTTTTTTGTTTGGGGCGCGTGGCTTACCACACTCGGAACTTATGGTTTTTCTTATAAACAATGGAGCGGAGCGGAATTTGGAGCAGTATTTTCAACATTGGGGATTGCATCTGTATTCATGCCTGCGTTGATGGGAATTATCGCTGATAAATGGATCAATGCCGAGAAACTCTACGGAATGCTTCATATTCTATACGCTATTACGCTCTTCCTATTGGCAAAAACCGATGATCCAACTTCCTTTTTTTGGATTTTATTGGTAGGAATGTGTTTTTACATGCCTACTTTATCGCTATCAAACTCTATTTCGTACAAATTACTGAAGGATAGTCATTATGATGTGGTAAAAGTTTTTCCGCCAATTAGAGTTTGGGGAACCATAGGTTTTATCGTAGCCATGTGGTGTACCAATATTTTCAGTGATGAGCAATCATTCTCGCAAACAGGTATTAAAACGGGCGAAATGTTAGCAGGAATTTTCTCGAATTCGCTTAATGCAAATCAATTTTATATTGCCGGTTTTGTTGCAATTTTCTTAGGGATTTTTGCAATGTTTTTGCCGAAATGTCCACCTCCAAAACTCATCGCTCATGATGCTACATGGTCTGAAAAATTAGGATTAGACGCTTTCAAGTTATTTGGACAGAAAAAAATGGCGTTGTTCTTTGTATTTTCAATGTTTTTGGGTGCTGCATTACAGTTAACCAACATGTATGGTGATACCTTCTTAAAAGATTTCGGCGCAGTAGAAGCTTTCAAAAATTCAGCGGTAGTACAATATTCTACCATGATTATTTCCATTTCTCAAATTTCAGAAACACTTTTCATTTTGGCAATTCCTTTCTTCCTTTATAAATTTGGAATTAAAAAAGTGATGCTTATCAGTATGGGAGCTTGGGTTTTGCGTTTCGGTTTCTTTTCTTTGGGAGCACCGGAAGGTTTCGGGCTGATCCTTATTATTCTTTCAAATATTATTTATGGAATGGCTTTCGATTTCTTTAATATTTCAGGATCATTATTCGTAGAAAGTAACACTGATAGCAAAATTCGTTCATCAGCACAAGGTTTATTCATGATGATGACCAATGGTTTCGGAGCGATTTTAGGCAGCTCGGTAAGTGGTTGGCTCATTTCTACCTTCTTCACCAATCCGGAGGGTGGAAAGATGTGGCATGAGATATGGCTCGTTTTCTCCATTTATGCACTGATTATTGCAGTCGCTTTTGCAATTTTGTTTAAGCACAAGCATAATCCGGCAGTTGTGGCAGAGCTCAAACATTAACCAATCCCTTTAAAATAAAATCAAAACGCACTTTTTCGGAAGTGTGTTTTTTTTTGTATTTTGCCGTATTAATAAACTTATAATTTAAAATATGAAAGAAGTATTCATCGTGTCGGCAGTAAGAACTCCAATGGGAAGTTTTTTGGGAAGTCTTTCCACTGTTCCGGCACCGAAATTAGGTTCGGTAGCCATCAAAGGTGCATTAGACAAAATCAATCTTGATCCGAAATTGGTACAAGAAGTTTATATGGGAAATGTTCTACAGGCAGGAGAAGGACAAGCTCCGGCAAGGCAGGCCGCTTTAGGAGCTGGTTTGTCAAATGAAACACCATCAACAACCATCAACAAAGTGTGTGCATCTGGTATGAAAGCCGTGATGATGGCTGCACAATCCATTAAAGCTGGTGACCAAGACATCATTGTTGCCGGCGGAATGGAAAATATGTCTTTGGTGCCACACTATTACAATGCAAGAAATGCAACTAAGTTAGGCGACGTGAAAATGCAGGACGGAATGCTCGTGGACGGACTTACTGATGTTTACAACAAAGTTCACATGGGAGTTTGCGCCGAAAAATGTGCGGCGAAATACGAAATCTCACGGGAAGAACAGGATAATTTCGCCATCGAATCTTACAAACGTTCCGCAAAAGCATGGAGCGAAGGGAAATTTAACGAAGAAATTGTTCCTGTGGAAATTCCTCAAAGAAAGGGCGAACCAATAATTTTCGCTGAAGATGAAGAATACAAATCTGTAAATTTTGATAGAATTTCGACTTTACCAACTGTTTTCCAGAAAGAAAGCGGTACCGTAACTGCTGCAAATGCTTCCACTTTAAATGATGGCGCTTCTGCTTTGGTATTAATGTCGAAAGAAAAAATGGAAGAATTGGGCTTAAAACCATTAGCAAAAATCATCTCATACGCAGATGCTGCTCACGAGCCGGAGTGGTTTACTACAGCACCTTCCAAAGCTTTGCCTATCGCTCTTGAGAAAGCCGGATTACAAATTTCTGATGTCGATTTTTTCGAATTCAATGAAGCGTTTTCTGTAGTAGGTTTGGCGAATAATAAAATTTTAGGACTAGATGCCAATAAAGTGAATGTAAACGGTGGTGCAGTAGCACTGGGTCATCCACTTGGTAGTTCCGGGTCAAGAATTATTGTAACTTTGATTAACATATTGAAGCAAAATGGAGGAAAATACGGCGCTGCTGCAATTTGCAACGGTGGTGGAGGCGCCAGCGCCATCGTCATTGAGAACGTATAAACCCATTTTTCATTAGATTTAACCATTAAGAATTATTAATGAATTTTTTCATCAGATTCTTAATGGTTTTTTTATTTTTGTTGTATTAATTATTTTACCAATGCCTGAAAACGATCATTCACAGACTCCAAACATCAAGAACAATCCGAAAATCATGAAAGCATGGGCTTATTATGATTGGGCAAATTCGGTGTACTCATTGGTAATTACTTCTACTATTTTTCCTATTTATTATTCGATTCTTACCACGGCTTCCGAAAGAAGCGAGTTTGTAAAGGAAACCGGACAATGGATTAAGGTTCCTGTGCGGCACATGATCACTATTTTTGGGAAAGAATATCAACCAGATGCGATTTATGGTTATTCCCTCACGATTTCATTTTTGATTGTCGTTTTACTTTCTCCCATTTTATCGTCTTTAGCAGATACCATTGGAAATAAAAAATCGTTTCTGCAATTTTTCTGCTATTTAGGAGCGACTTCCTGTATGGGCTTGGCCATGTTTACAGGGATGCAAAATGTTTTTCTAGGGCTCTTATTCAGTATCACTGCAAGTGTAGGATTTTGGGGCAGTTTGGTGTTTTACAATTCCTTTCTTCCAGATATTGCAACACGCGACAAGCAAGATGCACTTTCTGCAAGAGGTTATGTTTATGGTTACATTGGTTCGGTAGTTTTAGTGGTAATTTGTTTAGTTTTAATACAAGTTTTTGCAAAAAATCCCGAAGAAGCTAAACTTTATACCAGAATTTCCTTTCTTTTAACCGGAGCTTGGTGGTTTGGTTTTTCACAATATACTTTTAAACATTTGCCACAATTTGGTATTGTTAAAGATCAATTACCCAAAGATTTGGTATTGCTCAATTATAAAAATATTTTCAAAAAACACGAGGAACAAGGTGGTTTTTGGGAAGTTTTGAAAGATAATATCAATTTTTATCGGGATATTGTTATCGAAAGTTTTCATGAACTTTTCAAGGTCGGAAGAACACTTTTCGCAGACCGTAATTTGAAATTTTTCCTTTCGAGTTTCTTCTTCTACAGTGTTGGTATGCAAACTATTTTCTTAATGGCAACTCTTTTCGGAAAAAGTGAGATCAACCTTGCGCAAGATAAATTGATTCTCACGCTTTTGTTGATTCAAATTGAAGCCATTATCGGTGCCATTATCTTTTCTAGATTATCGAGAATTATCGGCAATAAAAATGTGATTTCTGTTGCGATTATCCTATGGATTGTGGCGTGTCTCTCCGCTTATTATTTAAACAAAGAAAACCCAAATGTGGAATATCAATTCTACGGAATCGCAAGCATCATCGGTTTAGTAATGGGAGGTTTGCAAGCGATGTCGCGCTCAACTTATTCCAAACTTTTGCCCGAAGATTCCATGGACAATACAACTTATTTCAGCTTTTATGATGTATTAGAAAAATTAGCGATTATTCTAGGCACTTTTATATTTGCAACAATGATCGAAAAGTACAGCAACATGAGATTTGCAGCATTATCCATGTCAATATTCTTCTTTGCTGGATTGGTTTTAATTAGATTTCTGAAAGTAAAATTAGGAGCCGATAAAAATTAAGAATTTTTTAAAAATTTGCCTTAAATTTTGTTAAAACTAAAATAGAAATATTTGGTAAATATTTAGTAATTTTGCAATTGAAAATCAACGGTTTAAATTAAATTATGAGTAATCCTTT
The DNA here is from genome assembly GCA_001403755.1 of Chryseobacterium senegalense. GTDB lineage: Bacteria > Bacteroidota > Bacteroidia > Flavobacteriales > Weeksellaceae > Kaistella > Kaistella senegalense. Next base: position 1,148,624 of record CYUH01000015.1, read on the forward strand.
ATTTTACGCTAAAATACTTCTCTTCGGAGAATATGGAATTATCGAAGATTCGCAGGGGCTTACCTTGCCCTATAGTTATTATAAAGGGACACTAAAATTTTCTGATTTAAAAAATGATTTCGAAAAAAAATCAAATCTTTCTTTAAAAAAATATTCTGATTATTTAATAAATTTAGACTTACCCAATTCTTTCCAACTTAATGTTCAGGATTTCCAGAAAGATATTAAAAATGGACTTTTCTTCGATTCTAATATTCCGCAAGGATATGGGGTGGGAAGTTCCGGAGCTTTGGTCGCGGCAATTTTTGAAAAATATTCCATCAAAAAATATACACCGGAAAACATCACAAAAGATGAGTTGAAAGATTTAAAGAAAGTGTTTGGTCAATTAGAAAGTTATTTTCATGGGAAAAGCTCAGGAATTGACCCTTTGATTTGCTATATGAACCTGCCAATTCTTATTGAAAATAAAGAAAATGTGGATCGAGTTTCGATACCAGAAAGTGAAGCAGGCAAAGGTGCCATTTTTTTAATAGACTCTGGAATGACGGGCGAAACCGGACCTATGGTACAAATTTTCTTCGAAAAAATGAAAACTGAAGGTTTCCGCAAAACTATGAAGGAGGAGTTTATCCGATACAACAATGCTTGTATTGATGCGTTTTTGAAAAAAGAAATGAATCCTCTGTTCAGAAATCTCAAAAATCTTTCGGTTTGGGCATACGAACATTTCAAACCAATGATTCCGGAAAGCATCTACAATGCTTGGAAAAAAGGGCTTGATACGAACGCTTACTACCTTAAACTGTGTGGTAGTGGAGGCGGAGGTTATATTTTGGGCTTCACAAAAGATTATGCAAAAGCCGAAAAAATGCTCAAGGGTTTCCACAAAGAGGTCATTTACAGATTCTAATTATTAAGCCGGAAAAAATACATTATTTGATCTTGTTCCGCTTACTTAATGAAAAATCCAATCCTTTACAGAATTTCTCAATTAACCGGTCTCCTTTTGGGAGCGCGGGTTTTTGTAGGTTTGCTGCTCACATTTGCATTGTATGTTTCCACGTTTTTTCTATTTAACCAGGAAGAAAGTTTAAGAAATTTCGTGTTCGATTTCAAGGTTCACGGAATTATTTTTTGCACTGTTTTAAGTATTTTTGCTGGTGGTATTATTAACCAATTTTATGATCGGGAAAAAGATCAATTAACAAAACCATTTCGTAGTAAAATTCAAAATTTCCTGAAACAGAAGTACTTTCTATACGCTTATCTTACACTGAATTTACTTTCGCTGGGAATCGCTTTTTACATCTCCACGCGAGTTTTTGTTTTCTTCCTGATTTATCAATTTTTTATGTGGTATTACAGCCATAAACTTAGTAAATTATTGATTATTAATAATTTAACTTTTGTAAGCTTAACGCTCTACCCATTTTTCGGAATGATGGTTTATTACCATACTTTTTCGGTCAACGTTTTCCTGATGGCCGTTTTCCTCTTTTTAATTCTTTTAATCATAGATATAACTAAAGATTTCCTCACCAAAAATGCAGACAAGATATTTGGTTATGAAACCATTCCTAACTATTGTGGAATTTCTGTTGCAAAAAAAATTGTAGTAATTTTTTTTGTAATTCTGATGCTCGTTTCGATGATGCTGATCAACAAAACCGGAATACATAGCATCATCAATCTATATTTTGCGATAGGTTTATTTGTAGTGATTATTGGAATTTATTTGCTATTAAATGCTGCGAAAAAGACTTATTTTTATTTACTGAATATTCTAAGAATATGGGTTTTTGTAGGAATAATAGCAATGTTACTGGATGGTATTATTAATAGATTTTAGGAATAAAACTTTAGGTTTATTCCTTTTTATCATTGATTTTTGGACCAAAATTTTCAGGTTTCAAAAGAATTGTCGATAAATCAACGAATTAGTTTTATCTTTGCAAAAAATTTTTCAGATAATGAGCCGAGACAGAAACAGCAACGACAAATCAAAAAAAACAAGAATTTCAAAAATTTCCAATTCCGGAAGTTCCAGATCTGCTGCTTCCCGTGCACGCGCTCCAAAATCTGAAAATTCCGACGAAAAGAAACCTGCAAAAACAAGAGAGCCAAGATTAATGTCGAAGGCGGAAGCGAAATCTTATGAAAAAACTTTCGACAGACCGGTTTCCAGAAAACCAGCAGGAAAAAGAATCGGAAAATCTTTCGATAAAGATGCTAAATTTTCCAAAGGCGACCAAAAAGCTAGGCCTACGAAACTTTTCAAAAATTACGAAAGGCCACTTGGGGAAAACGAAAAAACAAGAACTTTTGTGCAGAAACGACGATTTGATAAACTGGCCAAAGAAACACCAAAAGAAAGCATTCGGTTAAATAAATATATCGCTAATTCGGGAATTTGTTCACGCCGGGAAGCAGATGAATTGATCACTCAAGGTTTAGTTCAGGTAAACGGAAAAGTAGTGACAGAAATGGGTTACCAGGTTCAGAAAACTGATAAAGTAATTTTCGATGGACAAGGAATTACCCCTGAAAAACCGGTTTATGTACTTTTAAACAAACCAAAAGGATATATTTCAACAACAAAAGACGAAAAAGCCAGAAAGACGGTAATGGATTTAGTAGCCAATGCATCTCCGTACCGACTTTTCCCGGTAGGAAGATTGGATCGATCAACAACAGGAGTAATACTGCTTACGAATGACGGTCACATGACCAAAAAGTTGACGCACCCATCTTTTAATATGAAAAAAATCTATCATGTTACTTTAGACAGAAAACTCGACAGAGCCGATCTCAACGCAATTGCAGAAGGAATTCGTTTAGAAGAAGGTGTTGCGGAAGTGGACAGCATTTCCTACATTGAAGGAAAACCAAGAAACGAAGTGGGAATCGAAATCCATATCGGGTGGAATAGAGTAGTACGCAGGATTTTCCAAAGATTGGGCTATGAAGTAGAAGCGCTCGATAGAGTAATGTTTGCAGGATTGACCAAGAAAAATATCAAACGCGGACATTGGAGAATTCTTACCGACCTCGAAGTGAACAATCTTAAAATGATGTAATATTCAAATATTGATTGCTAAATACAAAGCCTTTCTGTTTTTTTGCAGAAAGGTTTTTTTTTCATCCTTTCACCATATTTCTGTAACAAATATTTTAAAATGCTACTTACTGCACAGATTACTGCATGATGCTAAAACTTGAGAAAGAATTTTTAGAAAGAATAGAAAAACACAAAGGAGTGATTTTCAAGATTTCTAAGATGTATATGGATAATTTCGATGATCAGAAAGATCTTTTTCAGGAGATCACGTACCAAGTCTGGAAAGCGTATCCAACTTTTGAAGGAAGAAGCGAATTTTCAACTTGGTTGTACAGAATCGCTTTGAATACGGCCATTCTTTTTCTGAAGTCTGAAAAAAGGCGAAGTTTTATTCAGAATAATGAGGTTAATAATTTTAAGATTAATCAGGAGGATTATGATGATGAAGACGAGCAAAAACTTAAGAAAATGTACGAGGCGATTAACCAACTGAATGCAATTGACAAAGCTTTGATTTTCTACTATCTAGAGAATTATTCGGGTAAGCAAATTGCTGAACAAATGGGAATTTCTGAAGTAAATGCCCGTGTAAAAATGAACCGCGCAAAAGAAAAATTAAAACAACTTATTAATAATCAACCACATGGAACTCGATAATTTAAAAGAAATCTGGGAGAAAGAAAAAATAACCGACACCCCGGAAATTAGCATAGAACAGCAAAAAGAAATTCATCTTCCGCTGGAAATATTGAGAAAAAAAATGCGAAACGAATTTTGGAGTACCATGGTTCTGTTCGTTTTTATTATTTTATTTTTCATTTTTAAAGATTTTCATTTTTTCAAATTCAAAGTGTATTGCATCACCTTGGTGGCCTCGATGATGTTAGTAACAGGATTCTATTTTGTTAAATTTTTCAAATTCTACAAAAATATTGGAGAAATCAATCTGAATGCTAAAGACAATCTGAAAGATTTGATGTTTCAGTTTAAGCTTAATGAGCAATATTATGTGTCTTTTTACGTGGCATTTGTTCCTTTTGTGGTGTGTGAAATGCTTTTAATCTTTGATTATATGCCGAATTTGAAAATGCTGGATGGTGTTCCTTTTATTCTAACTTTTATTGGATGTTGCCTGTTTACTTTAATTACACTTTATTGTTGCGGAAGATGGTGGTTTAATTATTTTTATGGTAAAAGAATAAAGCAAATTCAAAAAATATATAATGATTTAAAATAGAAAACTCCCCGAAATTATCGGGGAGCTTTTTATGTAGTTTAAAAATATTTTAATTCACACTTAGACTGTCTCAATAATAGAATTCAAGGTTGAGGATGGTCGCATTGCTGAATCTGTTTTTGGCACATTTGGGTGATAGTAACCGCCAATATCTTGAGGTTTTCCTTGTGCTCCGATGAGTTCTTCATTAATTTTACCTTCGTTGTCAAACATTGCTTTTGCAACAGGTTTGAAAGCGTCTGCAATCTCTTGGTTTTTGGTTTGATTTGCTAAAGCTTCTGCCCAATACATTGCCAAATAGAAGTGAGAACCACGGTTATCAATGGAGCCAACTTTTCTGGCAGGTGATTTGTCTTCTGCTAAGAATTTTTCGTTTGCAACATCCAAAGCGTCTGCCAAAACTTGTGCTTTTTCGTTATTTTGAGTTTGTGCTAAATGCTCCAAACTCGCTTGCAGAGCCATAAATTCACCTAAAGAATCCCATCTTAAATATCCTTCTTCGATGAATTGCTCGATGTGTTTTGGTGCAGAACCACCTGCTCCGGTTTCGAAAAGTCCTCCGCCATTCATTAGTGGAACGATAGATAACATTTTCGCAGAAGTTCCCAATTCCAAAATAGGGAAAAGATCAGTTAGATAATCTCTCAAAACGTTGCCGGAAACCGAAATCGTGTCCAAACCTTTTCTGATTCTCTCTAGAGTTAAAGTCATCGCATCTTCGATATTCAGAATCTTGATGTCAAGACCGTTAGTATCATGATTTTTCAAGTATTTTTCAACTTTTTTGATCATTTCGCGGTCATGAGCTCTTTGATTATCCAACCAGAAAATTGCTGGAGTATCAGAAAGTCTCGCTCTGTTTACCGCTAGTTTCACCCAATCTTGAATAGGAGCATCTTTTACTTGGCACATTCTGAAAATATCGCCTTTTTCAACTGTTTGCTCCATGAAAACATTCCCATTCGCATCCGAAACTTTAATGGTTCCTTCTGCATCCGCCTTGAAAGTTTTGTCGTGAGAACCGTATTCTTCAGCTTTCTGAGCCATTAATCCAACATTCGGAACAGAACCCATGGTACGTGGATCAAGTGCTCCATTTTTCTTCATATCATCAATCGCTGCTTGATAAAAACCTGCGTAGTTTCGATCAGGAATCATCGCGATGGTATCTTCTTCCTGTCCTGCTTTGTTCCACATTTTCCCTCCACCTCTGATAAGTGCAGCCATTGAAGCGTCAACAATAACATCCGACGGAACATGGAAATTGGTAATCCCTTTATCGGAGTTCACCATGGCAACAGCCGGTCCGTTTTCAAACGCTTTTTCAATATCAGCTTTAATTTCGGCTTCTTTTTCATTGCCTGAAATTTTATCGAAAAGATCTTGAAGTCCGTTGTTTGGATTGATATCTAGTTCATTGAACAACTCAGCATATTTTGCAAATACGTCGCTAAAGAAAGTTTGAACAATCGCTCCAAAGATAATTGGATCTGAAATTTTCATCATGGTCGCCTTCAAATGTGCAGATAGCAATACGTTTGCAGATTTTGCTTCCGCAATTGCATTTGCTGCAAAACTTTTCAAAGCAGCTAAACTCATCACCGACGTATCGATAATTTCACCGGCTTGTAATGGAGATAGATCTTTTAAAAGCTTTACGGAACCATCTTTTCCGAAAAATTCTATTTTAAATTGAGAATTATTTTCGACAGTTACCGATTTTTCAGTTCCGTAGAAATCTCCAGCCGTCATGTGAGCAACTTTAGTTTTTGAATCTGCAGTCCAAGGTCCCATTTTGTGTGGGTTTGCTTTAGCATAGTTTTTCACAGCTTTTGGAGCTCTTCTGTCAGAATTTCCTTCTCTTAAAACCGGGTTTACCGCACTTCCTAAAACCTTAGCGTATCTTGCTTTAATGCCTTCTTCCTCTGCATTTTTAGGTTCTGCAGGATAGTTTGGAACAGCAAATCCCTGTTTCTGCAATTCCGCGATTGCAGCGTCTAATTGAGGAACTGATGCGGAAATATTAGGAAGCTTGATGATATTAGCATCAGGAGTAGTGGCTAGTTTACCTAATTCTGCTAATGCGTCTTCTACTTTTTGATCTTCATTCAAAAATTCCGGGAAATTGGCTAAAATTCTTCCGGAAAGGGAAATGTCTTTTGGGGAAATTTCAATATCTGCTGTTTTGGTAAATGCCTTTACAATAGGTAAGAAAGAATGTGTTGCCAACATTGGCGCTTCGTCGGTCCAAGTGTAGACGATTTTGGATTTTTCTGCCATTCTGATATTTTTTGTTAAATTTTTAAGTACAAATTTACGTATTTTTATAAAGCTATGAAAGAGAGCTAAGACGAACTTTATGATTAATTTAACCTTTCCTTAAAATGCATTTCAGCAGATAATTGCTATTTTTGAGGAACTAAAAATTTTAAAATTATGGCAGATATTACCCTAAAAGGAAATCCGATTCATTCTATTGGCGCTTTGCCGGAAGTGGGACTTACCGTGAGAGATTTCGCTTTGGTGAATGATAAATTAGAAGTAAAAACCCTTTCCGATTATGATGGGAAGAAAAAGATTTTTAATATTTTCCCAAGCATTGATACCGGAATTTGTGCTGCGTCCGCAAGAAAGTTTAATGAAGAAGCAGGAACTTTAGAAAATACAGTTGTTATCAATGTCTCCAAAGATTTGCCTTTTGCTTTAGGCCGTTTTTGTGCTGCCGAAGGTTTAGATCATGTGGAAACTTTATCCGATTTCAGAGGCACTTTCGGAGATGATTACGGAGTAACTTTAATCGATTCTCCAATGAAAGGTTTGCTGAGCCGTGCGGTAATTGTAACTGATGAGAAAGGCAAGGTGCTTTACAACGAACAAGTTCCGGAAATTGCTCAGGAACCGGATTACGACAAAGCGTTAGCCGCTTTGAAGTAATTTTTTTTAAAAATGATCAATCGCTGGAACAGCGTTAATAAAAGAACGATTTTTTCACAATCGTTCTTTTTTAGTATATTTAAAGAAAAATACACAATGGAAAATCCTATTACGATCAAAATTACAATCCTGCAACCGGTGCATAAGGTATGGGATTATTTTTATAATCCTAAACATATCGTGAAATGGAATTTTCCGACCTCCAATTGGCATTGCCCAAAAGCAGAAAGTGACTTTAGGGAAGGTGGAAGATTCAATTACAGATTGGAATATAAAGACAAAAGTTTCGGTTACGATTTTGCAGGTTATATCGATGAAATCAAAATGCTGGAATCCGTAAAAAGTCATCTTGACGATGGTAGAAAAGTAGAAGTGAAGTTCAATAAAATTGATGAAAATACCACCGAAATCATCGAGATTTTCGAACCCGAATTGCAGAATTCAATCGAAATGCAAAGAGTAGGTTGGTACGCCATTCTCGATCGTTTTCATAAATATGTAGAGAATAACTAATTTCAGTTGTCGAACTTCACCAATGAATGAAGTTGGAAATGTTTAGCAATTAGGTTCCAGAAGAAGTTCAAAATTATCGGCTTACAAATAAGGGAAAGTTTCTAATCAGCTACCATAAAATCAAGAAATTCCACTTGAATTGATTCGCAGATTTGTGGAATTCAAGATATCGAAGCAATAAATTTCATTCCATTGAACGCTTTACAAAATTCAATAAATAATAAAATAATGAACAATAATATTTTCCCTTGCCTCTGGTTCGATAAAACTGGCAACGAAGCAGCTCACTTTTATTCAGAAATCTTCAATGGAAAAGTTACTGTGGACACTCCTGTGGTCATCAATTTCGAATTGTTCGGACAAAAAATGATGATTCTGAATGCCGGTCCGCAGTTTGAAAAAAATGCCTCAATTTCTTTTATGGTTCTTTGCGAAACGGAAGCCGAAGCCGATCGATATTGGAAACATCTTTCCGAAGGTGGAATTGTTTTAATGGAACTCGGCGAATATCCCTGGAGCAAAAAATATGGTTGGGTTCGCGATCGATACGGCGTAACTTGGCAAATTTATTTTGGAGAAAAACAGGGTGAACAAAAAATTATTCCTACCTTAATGTTTATCCATGAGAACAACGGAAAAGCAAAAGAAGCCATGGAATTTTACACTAATATTTTTCCTAATTCTTCGATTGGAAATGTCTTAAGATACGGCGACGGAATAGGTAATGAAACGCATGAGATTCCGGATAATATTCAGCTTGCGCATTTCGAAATCGATCATTATTCCTTTTTCTGTATGGATAATTCCTACGATCATCCATTTGATTTCAATGAAGCAATTTCAATCGTGGTGATGACTGAAAATCAAGCGGAAACCGATCATCTTTGGAATTCTTTGATTGCTGATGGAGGCAGAGCAAGTATGTGCGGTTGGCTGAAAGATCAATTTGGCGTAAGTTGGCAAATTGTTCCGAAGAAACTCATTGAATTGATGAACGATACCGACCCGATCAAAGGTCAAAAAGTAATGCAAGCGATGTCGACAATGCAGAAAATCATCATCCAGGATTTAGAAAATGCTTATAACAATTAAGAAAAATTTTTAATGAAACTACTAGAATTCACCACGCAAATTTCGGCAACACCGGAAAAAGTTTGGAACGTATTGTTCACCCAAGATTTTTATGGAAAATGGTCATCTGCAATGAATCCGGGAACGTATTTTGAAGGAAATTGGGAAGAAGGAAGCATCATGAAATTCCTCGATCAAGAGAACAACGGAGTGTACAATTTAGTGGTCATCAACAAAGAAAATCAATTGCTTACAATGAAACATCTTGGCTGGATTATGGATGGAGAACTCAGTCCGCAAGGTTGGGAAGATTCTACCGTAACCTACATTCTCCAACCCAACGATAATGGAATTTTGCTAAAAGTAGAAGTGAATTCTTTGGATGAATTTGTTGAATTTTTTAACACCAGATATCCACAAAATTTAGAGTTGATTAAAAATCTTTCAGAATCAGAATAACTTAAAAAATGTAATCGTTATGGAAACATCAAATTTTGAAATCATGATCAATGCGCCCATTCAAAAAGTTTGGGATTTGCTTTGGAACCAAGACTCTTACACTCAGTGGACTCAATTTTTCGGCAAAGGTTCCTACTACGAAAGTGATTGGAAAGTAAACGGAAAAACCTATTTTCTCGGAGCTTCAGGAGATGGAATGGTTTCGACTATTAAAAGTTTAAACGAGCCGGAAGAAGTTGTTTTTAGCCATTTGGGAATGATAAAAGATGGAGTGGAAGATACTAAAAGCAAAGAAGTTGCAGAATGGAGCGGAAGTGAAGAATCTTATTTTCTAAGAGCTATTTCCGAGGATTCAACACAGCTTCAGGTCATTATTCATGCTTCAAAAGAATATTCCGAACATTTAAAATCGGGTTTCAATCAAGGTTTGAAATTGCTGAAAGATTTAGCGGAAAAATAAACATCGGCAAAACAAAAGCCACTCAAACGGAAATTCATTCCGTTTTTTTTATTTAAATTATATTTGATCAAAATATCAAACATTTAAGGTAAACTGCAATTTCGGTCGTCTACTGAAATATGGAGCTGGAAATTATACCCATGTCACAATCCGAAAAGGACAGCATCATTGCGCAAACCGTGAAAAATTACGGTGGAAAACTGTTGTCTTTCATCCGTCCGAAAGTGAAAAATGCAGAAGATGCAGAAGATATTTTGCAGGAAGTCTGGTTCCAGTTCAGCAATTTGACGAATGTTTCAGAAATTATGAATGTCGGCGCGTGGCTGTATCAGGTGACCCGAAACAAAATTACCGACAGTTACCGCAAGAAAAAAACCGAAAATCTTGAAGATTTCGTGTATGAAGATGAAGATGGAAGTTTCTCCATTAAAGACATTTTGCTGCTCGATGATTCAGAAAATCCCGAATTATTGGCATTTCGGGAAGAAGTGTGGCGGGAATTATTTGCCGCTTTGGAAGAATTGCCCGAAAAGCAACGTTTGGTGTTTGTGGAAAATGCAATTGAAGGAAAAAAACTACAGGAAATTGCCGATGAACAAGGAGAAAACATCAAAACCATCATCAGTAGAAAAAACTATGCGATGAAATATTTACGAGTAAGAATGTCGGAATTGTACCGTGATCTTGAAAATTAATAAGTAAAAATACTCCTTTAAAAAAGGTAAATGAAAAAAGTGATGAGTAATAAAGTAAAAGGTAAAATTGCATTTTTTGTATTGGCTGGAATTGCCATGTTTTTTGCAGTTTCCGGGATTGTAATGTGGCTTTGGAACGCGCTTTTGCCAGAGATCATCGGAGTGAAAAGCATTGACTTTTGGCAAGCAATGGGAATTTTGGTACTTTGCAAAATTCTCTTCGGCGGTTTTGGCGGAAAAGGTGGAAAAAAATGTTTCGGAAAAGAAACCTTCCAAAAAATGAAGGAAGAAAAACTCAATGGAATGACCGATGAAGAAAAAGAAAAGCTAAAAGAAATCTGGCGAAAACGCTGCGAAGGAAATTTCTTTTGGAAAAACAAACAGTAATATTGAAACGGGCTTTTGTCCGTTTTTTTTTGAATAGTTTTTCATTAAAATAATAAAACTTTTAAAGTAAAAACCAAGAAATTCCGTCTTCTATAAAAAGGACTTTATATAAATTTTAAAAAGTAAAAAATGAAAAATTCAAATTTAAAAGGAGCTTTGGGAGCTCTCGCAGTGGTAGGTTTAGCAATTGCAGCAAAGAAAATTTCCCAGAAAAGAAAATTCATGAAAGGAATCTTTGAAGAGTACGACATCCAAGAAAAAACGCCGTTCGGATTTGCCGACAAAATCCGTGAAATGGATGACGAAAAATATGCTGAATTAAAAAGTAAAATGAAAGAAAAATTCGCATCGAAATGTTGCAATAGCGCTTGTAGAACTCAAAAATCTGAAGCATAAAAGCACATTAAACTCAATTGTTTTGTGAAAACGGAAGGAAATATTTCTTTCCGTTTTTTTATGATTTCTTTGAACGAAAAATGGCTTTTCAGGGCGAAATACAAAAAAAAACTTACTTTTGTTCCTCTAAAAAGTTCGAACCCGAATCTTCCAGAATGAAAAACTACTATTATTTTCTCAGCCTTCCGGAGAACGCTTCTGAGGAAGAAATAAAAAAAGCTTACAGGAAATTATCGCTGAAATATCATCCGGATAAAAACGAAAACGATGATTTTTTTGCAGCTCGATTTCGCGAAGCCCAGGAAGCGTATGAAATATTGATGGATAAAGAAAAAAGGAGGATTTATGATGATAATTTAGGGCACCAACAGCGAACCAATCGTTCAAATTTACCACCATCTATCAAAACTTTTTCAGCCAATAAAATTCATGCGGTAAAAGGCGAGGAAATCATCATTACTTGGCAAACCAATCAGGCAGATATTGTGAAAATTTTGCCTTTCGGGCTCGAAAAAAGTTATGGTGAAAGGGCTTTTAAAATTACAGAATTCAAAGACGGTAAATTTCAGCTTTTGCTTCACGCAACCAATTCTTTGTTGAATAAAACGGTGGTTCGCGCCATAACCATCACCGAGGTTTTTGAAAATGATAAAGAAAAATTCCGAAATGAAGTGGAAGAGCTGTTTAAACCACAAAGACCTACCCGTATAAATCCGAATGGTCAACCAAAGTTTTTGCGAATTATTCTGGCAATTATTTTTTTGGCAATAGCAATTTTGCTTTTGGTGAAAAATTTTTCGGAGTAAGAAATAGTTTTCTTAAGCCATTTTTAATCTACCAGGACATTTTTTACAACGTTTACCTTTCTTGAATTTTTTACAACATTTCTTTTTATCACAGTACATTTCTTCGTTTTTTTCGTAGAAAGGAGCAAGAGGAGCGACTTTAAAAGGGATGGGGGTTGAAATCATGCTGCAAATATAATTCTAATTTAGAATTAATCAAAATAATAAATGATTATTTTCGAAACTCGAATTGCATTCACAGCCGTTGTGCCTTTGTGCAAAAAATTGTACTTTTACGAACCTTTATTTCTAAATAAATCTAGTAAAATTATATGAACACAACACAGTTTGTAAATCGCCACATTTCTTTAAACGAAGCCGATAAACAGGCAATGTTACGGAAAGTTGGCGTTTCGGGTATTGATGAACTAATTGCCCAAACCATCCCCAATTCAATTCGTTTAGAAAAAGATTTAGACATTGCCGAGGCACTTTCGGAGTATGAAATGTTGGCTCATTCCAAGGATCTTGCCTCTAAGAATTTATTGTTTGACAATTATATCGGTTTCGGTTACCACCATACCATTTTGCCAAGCGCAATTCAGCGAAATATTTTAGAAAATCCATCTTGGTATACTGCTTACACCCCTTACCAAGCAGAAATTGCTCAAGGAAGATTGGAAGCACTTCTGAATTTCCAAACGGTGGTTTGTGATTTAACGGGCTTCAAATTGGCAAATGCTTCTTTGTTGGACGAAGCTACTGCTGCTGCAGAAGCGATGCACATGTTTTTTGAAAGCAGAACCAAAGACCAGAAAAAGTCTAATGCAAACAAGTTTTTCGTTTCAGATCTGGTTTTACCGCAAACTGTTGCTGTACTAAAAACAAAAGCAGAAGGTTTAGGAATCGAAATCATAGAAGGCGACCATCAAACCCAGTCTTTAGATGAAACCTATTTTGGCGTTTTGCTTCAATATCCAGGAAAAAATGGAGTGGTTTTAGATTACACAGAAAATATTAAAACTTACAAAACACTTAATCTTCAAGTAGTTGTAGCGTGTGATCCGATGGCTTTGGTGAAATTGAAATCTCCGGCTGATATGGGGGCGGATTGCGCTGTTGGTACCACCCAAAGATTTGGAATTCCGATGGGTTATGGTGGTCCTCACGCTGCTTTTTTTGCTTGTAAAGATGATTATAAAAGAGATATCCCGGGAAGAATTATCGGGGTTTCACAAGATGCGTACGGAAAACGCGCTTTGAGAATGGCGTTGCAAACCAGAGAGCAACATATTAAAAGAGAAAAAGCGACTTCCAATATTTGTACTGCACAAGTTCTTTTGGCAGTGATGGCAAGTACATACGCTGTATATCACGGTCCGAAAGGATTGAATTTCATTGCTGATCAAATTCATTTTAAAGCCAATGCGCTTCTTAGCGGGTTGAAAACTTTAGGATTTGACATTGTTGAAGAACCGATCTTCGATACGGTGAAATTCCGTTTGGGTGAAGAAGATAAAAAAGCATTGAAATATTTAATGTTGGATCGCAAAATCAACCTTAATTATTTTTCTGAAAACGTAGTAAGCATTGCAATTAATGAAACTACAACTGCTGAAAAGCTTCAATACCTTTTTGATGCTTTAGCTCAATTCAAGAAAACTCAAGGGTTTAAACTTGAAATTAAAGAAGAAATACAAATTCCTGCTGCTTCGTTGAGAACCGACGCGATTTTAGAAGAAGAAGTTTTCAATAAATACCACACCGAAACCGAATTGATGCGTTATATCAAAAGATTGGAACGCAAAGATCTTTCATTAACTCATTCCATGATTTCACTTGGTTCTTGTACCATGAAATTGAATGCAGCTACGCAAATGCTTCCGCTTTCTTGGGCAGAATGGGGAAACATTCACCCTTTCGTTCCCGTAGAACAGGCTGGAGGATATCAAACTTTAATTCATCAATTAGAAAAAGATTTAGCAGAAATTACCGGTTTTGCGGGAACTTCACTTCAGCCGAATTCTGGTGCGCAAGGAGAATATGCTGGATTAATGGTAATTCGCGAATACCACAAATCCCGTGGAGAAAGTCATAGAAATATCGTTCTAATTCCTCAATCTGCACACGGAACAAACCCAGCTTCTGCTGTAATGGCAGGAATGAAAGTGGTAGTCGTTAAAAATCTGGAGAGTGGAGAAATCGATTTCGAAGATTTGAAAGCTAAAGCCGAAGCACATAGCGAAAATCTATCTGCTGCGATGATTACTTATCCGTCAACTTATGGATTTTTCGACGACAATATCAAAGAAATCACCCAATTGATCCATGTCCATGGTGGACAAGTTTATATGGACGGAGCGAATATGAACGCTCAGGTTGGTTTCACTTCTCCGGGAAATATCGGAGCGGATGTTTGTCACCTTAATCTTCACAAAACCTTCGCAATTCCGCATGGTGGAGGTGGTCCCGGTGTAGGTCCAATTTGCGTCGCCGAGCATTTGGTAAAATTCTTACCTAGCAATCCAAACATCAAAATTGGTTCTAAAGAATCAATCGATGCAATTTCTGCAGCGCCATACGGATCAAGTTTGGTTTTAAATATTTCTTATGCATACATTAAAATGCTAGGAACCGCTGGTTTAAAAAAATCAACAGAATACGCTATCTTAAATGCAAATTATCTGAAAGAAGTTTTAGCAGAGCAATTCCCGATTCTTTATGCTAATGAAAAAGGAAGAGTTGCCCACGAATGTATTGTAGATTTCCGCCAGTTCAAACCACTAGGAATTGAAGTTGCTGATGTTGCAAAACGATTGATGGATTACGGTTTCCACGCGCCTACAGTGAGTTTCCCTGTTGCCGGAACCTTGATGATTGAACCTACAGAATCTGAAAGCAAAGCCGAAATCGACCGTTTCGCGGAAGCACTGATTTCCATTAAAAAAGAAATCGATGAAATTGCAGAAGGAAAAGCTGATCCTGTGAATAACGTTTTGAAGAACGCGCCTCACACCGAGCAAGTGGTGATTTCCGATTCTTGGGACAAACCTTACAGCCGTGAAAAAGCTGCCTATCCTTTGGAATGGGTTAGAGATCACAAATTCTTCGCCACCGTTTCGCGTGTCGACGAAGCGTTTGGAGATCGAAATTTAATTTGCACTTGTGCGCCAATTGAAGCATATATGTAAATCTTAATCGATAAATCACGAATCCCCTTCAGTCTTGAAGGGGATTTTTTTTGATTAAAATATATTTGAATTATTTTTCACTAATGAATGTTTCGATTGGCTTCGATATTTATCCTTTCAAGAACTTTAAGGTGTAATGAAAAAAATTCCCAAACTTTAATTCGGGAATTTTCTGTGTTATATTAAATTTTTAAGCTAATTATTCTTTAATAAATTTAGAAGAATAAGAAGTTCCGTTCGTACTGCTAACGGTAATAAAATAGGTGCCCGCTTTCAGATTTTCCAAATTAAGTGTGGAATCCGCTGTATCCTTTGTGAATACGTTTTGGCCTGCCATATTATAAATTTGGATCGTTGAAACTTTTTCGCCTTGTGGGAGGTTAAATTTCAGTTTGTTTTTTACAGGATTTGGATATACTGAGATGTTGCCTTTCTTCACATTGCTTACCGCCATGTTTGCTTCATTGATTTTAATGTTGTCAATATAGGCATCACCGGCGTAATTATCATGCAGAAAATTCATGCCTTCCAGATTAATCTGTGTGAAGTTGGGAGTGGTGTAAATTAATGTCCCGTCAATAAAATACTTGATTTCATTTGCAGATACTTTTACTGTTACTTTATACCATTGGTTAGGTTGCCACGAAACCCCCGTGTCTTCCATGTCGTAATCTATGCTGGTGATAACATGTAGAGTACCGGAATAATCAAAAGCTAAATCAAATACCGGATAATATTCTTCATCAGCACTTATTCCGTAAGCTGCCATTTCAAATATTGAACCGTCGGTCTCGGTAACTAAAACATCAAAAGAGACCGTAGCGTCATTATAATCCAAAGGTTGATCGAAATCTTTTTGTGCTCCAATTATTGGGAACATCTGTGGATCATACGCATCGGTATATCCATTTTTAAATGAATAAATTCCCGCACTGGATTTTTCAGCGGAAACTACCTGGTTTTCAACAAAATTACCTTCACCGTCATCAGTAATTTGCCAGGAATTCTGTCCGTTCAAACTTCCCAATTGGTAACCTTCGGAAGTTTCAAAAGAAATTTGGTTTTGTGCAGATATACTGCTGCAAAAAAACGCAGCAGCAAGAAAATATAAATTCTTCATAAAAATTTTTTTTGCAATGATAGCAAAACAATGTTGCAGATACAAATGGAAATTCAAACAAACGATTGACCTTAGGGCTTTCTAGTTGGAATTTTTGATCTGAATTCAAATTGCAAAGCATTTTCTCTACATAATAAAAAACGTATTTTTGGGAAATGGATTTAAACAGTATTTTCACCAATCAAAGGACGGGGCAAAATGTAGCGACGTCGGCATCCAGAACTGATTTTCAAAGGGATTTCGACCGCATTATTTTCTCAGCAGCTTTTCGAAGATTACAAAATAAAACGCAGGTTTTTCCGCTTCCTGGAAGTGTATTTGTGCATAATCGATTGACGCATTCCCTGGAAGTTTCCTCTGTTGGCCGAAGTTTAGGAAGTGCGGTGGGAGAATTTATCGTGCAGAATTATCAAACTGAACTTTCGGAAGAAGCGAAGAACTTTTACCACAATAATTTACATAATGTGATTGCGGCTGCATGCCTTTGTCATGATGTCGGGAATCCTGCCTTCGGGCATTCCGGGGAAGATGCAATTGCAAGTTATTTCGATAAAAATGAATCCGATTTAAAACAAAAATTTTCTGAAAAGGAATGGGCAGATCTGATCAATTTCGAAGGGAATGCCAATGCAATTCGCGTATTAACCCATCAGCAAAACGGAAAAGATGAAGGCGGAACCCAGCTTACGATGACCACCTTAGGGAGTATTTCAAAATATCCATGCGAAGCGGTAGCTAAGAAAAAAAGTGTGATTCACCGCAAGAAATTTGGTTTTTTCCAGAATGAAAAAGAGACGTTCCTGAATATCGCCAAAGCACTGAATCTTATGCAGGAAAACGAGGAACCCACCATTTTCAAAAGACATCCCTTTGTATGGTTAGTAGAGGCAGCCGACGATATTTGCTACAATATTATCGAGATGGAAGATGCGCATCGATTGGGAATAGTATCGACTTCGGATTGCGAAAATCTGTTTCTGGACCTCATTAAATCGGAAAATCAAAATACCAAAAGGGTAGAAGATAAATTGGTGATTTTGACCAATGCTAATGAAAGAATTTCATATTTAAGAGCAAAAGTTATCAATGCGTTGATTAATAAATCAATTGAATTGTATAAATCCAATTTCGCATCCATTTTAGATGGAAATCTAGATAAAGCGCTTCTGGACATTTATAAAACAGAAAACAAATCACTACAGGAAATCGAGAGTTTTTCTATTGAAAAAATCTACGGACACAAAGCTGTTATCGAAATCGAAAATGCGGGTTACAACGTAATGTACGAGCTTTTAAATCATTTTATACCACCAATTTTAAAGAAAAAATCTGAGAGAAAATCTTATGATAAAATGGCGCTGAAACTTTTGCCAAAACAGTTCCTTTATGAGGAAGGTTCCGATTATCAGAAGGTTTTAGGAGTGATCGATTTCGTTTCGGGGATGACAGATAATTTCGCGACCGATCTTTACCGAAAAATAAAAGGGATAGAAATCGGCATGACAATGTAGTTTGGATAGCACAAAAGTTTTTACTATCTTTATGACATCAGCAATGTACAGGCTGCAGGATTATTAACCATTAAAATTCATTTACTATGACCTACTTAGGGGTACTTATTTTTTTAGGACTTATTGTTTTATTCGCTTCGTTTTTTACGGTGAAACAAGCGACAGCTGCCATTGTAGAGCGGTTGGGAAAATTTCATTCGGTGCGGCATTCGGGTTTGCATTTAAAAATTCCGTTTTTGGATCAAGTTGCAAAACGTATGAATTTAAGAATTCAGCAACTCGATGTGATTATTGATACTAAAACTTTGGATAATGTATTTATTAGAATGAAAGTTTCAGTTCAGTACCAAGTCATTAAAGAACAAGTTGCAGATGCGTTTTATAAATTAGAAAATCCTGAAAATCAAATTACTTCCTATGTTTTCGATGTGGTAAGAGCAGAAGTTCCAAAACTAAAACTGGATGATGTTTTTGTGAGAAAAGATGATGTTGCGATTGCCGTTAAAGGCGAACTTCAGGAAGCCATGCAAAGTTATGGTTACGACATTATTAAAGCTTTGGTTACCGATATCGATCCCGATGAACAGGTGAAACATGCGATGAACAGAATTAATGCAGCTGAACGTGAAAAAACTGCAGCAGAATACGAATCTGAAGCGCAGAAAATCAGAATTATTGCGGTTGCAAAAGCCGAAGCGGAATCTAAAAAACTACAAGGACAGGGTATTGCTGACCAAAGAAGAGAAATCGCCAAAGGTTTGGAAGAATCTGTGAAAATGCTCAACGATGCTGGAATCAATGCGCAAGAAGCCTCTGCTTTAATCGTGGTTACACAACATTACGACACGTTACATTCCATAGGAGCAAACAACAGAAGCAACTTGGTTTTACTTCCTAATTCTCCAAGTGCAGCAAGCTCGATGCTTAACGATCTGGTAGTTTCCATGGCCGCTACTCAAAAAATGGATGAGATAAATAAAGGCGATTATCCGCCACCAGCAGGCAAGCATACTCATTAAATAGAGGTAATGCGTTAGTTCTGGAATGAAGATTTTAGACTTTTAAAGGATGAATTATTGTCATCAATAATGAATAGAAAAACTCCCGATTTGTTGGACAGATCGGGAGTTTTTTTATTTTAAATTTTTCGTTTTATACGGAAATTTGGATGCTGCAGTTTTCATTAATGAATTGGTGAGTTTTTCTGTAGAGGTAAAGGTACCTCCGGTTTGCCAATTGTAATTCCAAAACATTTATGCAAATTAATCATCCAAATGTTGTTCTCGATTTAGATAAAGGTAAAGGTGATGCCAAGCTTGATGAAGGTGAAATAGAAGCGAAAAATCTCGAACTTATTTCAAAAGTTTAAAAAATAACTCTCGGTCGCAATGATCGAGAGTTTTTTTTATGAAATTTAGATTTTAAATTTTTCTTTGCCAATTAATAGTTCGAAGAAAAGTTTGAAGTCTGAAATCAAGCTCCATAGAGGATATTTGAATGTCGTAGGTTTATTTTTCTCGATAACCGCATGGCTAAACCACGCAAATCCGTAACCGAAAATTGGCATATACCACAGAAAACGCTCTTTCCCGGATTGGATAACATAAATCAAAACTGCAAATACAAGCAGCGTTCCCAAAAAGTGAAAAATCCTTGTTCCCAATTTGCGGTGTTCGCTTAAATAATGGGCATAAAATTCTTTAAATGTTCTTATCCTTTCAGCCATTTCTTTTAGTTTAAATCTCCATTTAATTCATTGTTGAGTTTGCTATTGTTGTAGCCATAAGAGAAATAGATAATCATCCCGATAGCAAACCAGAGCAGGAACCAAAACCAGTTGTTGTGGCTCATTCCTGTTAATAAGTACAAGCAAGAACTTAAACCAATCAGTGGAATTAAGGATAGATTTTTAAGGAAAGCCAATACACACAGTACCAAATTGATGATGATAAAGATGACGATGGAAATACGGAATTCGCCTTCTGCAGGGTCATTCCAATCGGTTATATGATTGAAAAATGCAGGTTGCCAAAGGTAGAAAAATACTAAACCTCCAATAAAAATAACAGGGAAAATAATTTTTCCATTGATATACGGAAGGTGGAAACGACCTTTTAGCTTCTCTTTTGCCGGCAACATCAATACGCCACCACATACCAAGACGAATGCGAAAATAGTTCCGATACTTGTAAAATCGAGGATGAAGGATTTGTCCGTAAATAGAATAGGTACGCCTACAACAATTCCGGTGATTATGGTAGCAAAACTGGGAGTTTTGTGTTTGGGGTGGATTTCCATAAACTTTTTAGGCATTAATCCGTCTCTACTCATGGCATACCAAATTCTCGGTTGTCCCATTTGAAATACCAAAAGAACTGTGGTAATGGCAATAATGGCCGCCAACGAAACCACAAATTCCATCCAAGCAACATTCGCATTCGCTTTTTCGAAGATAAAAGCAAGTGGATCTCCTACACCGTCAAATTTGCGGTAATCCACCATTCCGGTGAGCACTAACGTTAAAACAATATAAATTACCGTGCATAAAACCAGGGAGATAATCATCCCTCGTGGTAGATTCTTCTGAGGATTCTTGGTTTCTTCCGACAAAACACTTAGTGCATCAAACCCGATATAGGCAAAAAACACTCCTGAAACAGCGCTCATCACTCCTGCAAAACCATTCGGCATAAAGGAAGCTACGCCTGTTTCTTTGCTTATTGGAAACCAATTATCGGTATTGATGTATGCAATTCCCACAGCAATAACCAATAAGATGATAAAAAGTTTTAAGAGAACAAATAAATTGTTGAAATTCTTGGATTCCTTCACGCCCACATAACAAAGCCATGTAATTAAACCATTAATCACCAAGGCCGGAACATCCACTATTAATTTTAAATTTCCAACAATGGGTGCAGTTTTCCAAGCATTGATGAGTTCTTTGTTTTCTGAACCTCCTAGGAAAGCTTTTTTAGCTTCAGTGTAGCTGCACGTAAGATAATCGGGGATGTGTACGCCAATTCTTCCCATAAAACTGGTAAAATAATCACTCCATGAAAAGGCTACATAGATATTTCCGAAGGAGTATTCCATAATCAGTGCCCAGCCAATAACCCAAGCAATGAGTTCACCAAAACTTGCGTACGCATAGGTATAAGCAGAACCTGCAGTGGGTATTCGGCTGGCAAATTCGGCATAGCACAGCGCAGTAAAACCACACGCAAAACCACAAATGATGTACAGCACAATCACACCGGGACCTCCACGGAAAACCGCTTCGCCCAAACTGCTGAAACTACCTGCTCCTATAATGGCGGCGATTCCAAAAAAAACAATATCCCACACCCCTAAAACACGCAGCAAGCCCGAAGGAGCTTCCTGATCACTGTATCGTTTTCTTCTGAAAAGCTGGTTCATAAAAATTTTAATTTACACAAATGTAATGGAAAAAATGGAAATGGAAAAAGAAGAGTGGAGGAAGATAAAGTGAGACCAGTCAAAACGATTGAAAATAAGTTCATGGAATAATGATGTCAATTTAGATATGTTTTAGAATAAATATGTTGTTTAAAATAATTACTATTTAAGGTTTTTCAAAAAATACTTTTATTGACAATTGCTTTATTCATCTTAAAAATTCACTGAATTATCGCCGATGTAATTGCGAAGTTTTGGATTGCATCCTAGAAATATTTTATAGTACAGAAAGATATCGATAATTAAGTTTTTCAAATTCATGAATTTGGAAGATTTCTTTATTATTTTAATTAAATAAACGCCTTTATTTTTTAATTCTTACATTTGAAATGCAATCGAAACTGCTTCAGTTTAAATTATTTAACAAATAAAAGCATTAACATCCATGAAAAAACCCTTATTTTATCTGAGCTTTCTACTGGTTATTCTAATGTTCAATTGCACCAGTTCGCAATCCAAAGATCCCATTCCGCCTCACGACACTTTTAAAATTCCATCAAAAATCATTGGAGAAAAAAGAGTGATTAATGTTTGGACACCCGAAAATTATAAGAATTCGACCGAGAAATTTCCCGTTCTTTATATGGCGGATGGTGGAATAAAAGAGGATTTTCCGCACATTGCCAATACGATTTCGCAACTCATCCAATCGAAAAAAATCAGTCCGATTATTTTGGTAGGAATTGAAAATACGCAGCGGAGAAGAGATCTTACCGGTTTTACCGAAGTGGAAGAAGACAAAAAAATAGCTCCTGTGGTCGGTGGCTCAGAAAAGTTCAGAGCATTTATTAAAGAAGAATTATTTCCGCAAATTGAAAAGCGCTACAGAACCTCCGAAAAGCGGGGAATTATTGGAGAATCGGCTTCTGGGCTTTTTGTGACAGAAACATTGTTATTAGCGCCTGAAATGTTTGATTTTTACATCGCTTTCGATCCATCTTTGTGGTGGAACAATCATTTTTTGGTAAGATCTGCCGAAGAAAATCTGAAAAATCTTCCGACAAAAAAAATCAAGTTTTGGTTTGCAGGTTCCAATACTCCAGACATTGCTCCCCATACGAAAGCTTTGGCCGATATCCTAAAATCCGCGAACTCAGCAAATCTCATTTGGAAATATTCTGACGAACCGAACGAGAAGCACAACACAATTTTCCGAGCGACCAAAGAAAAAGCCATTATTTGGTCATTAAATGATGGCGAAAATTAAAAAATCATTAATTCTTTAGGTTTCAAATACATATTGTATTTTTGACAAAACACAATCTTAATGCGACGAATCTACACGATATTATTTCTCCTTATATTTTTTAAAGTTTTAGCGCAATCCGTCAATCTTTATAACCCTTCAACCAATGTTCCATATCCCAATGACCAGTATTTCTGTGATGGGGAAACATTCAATTTAAAAGTTGATGCGGTGGCTACTTCTACGGGGGATTATACCATTTCATCACCTACAGGTTTTATTGTACCTGCGGCAAGTACTAATATTCCTTTTTCAAATAAAGTGGGAAATAATCATTTTAGTAACCCGATTACAATTCCTTTTACATTTGATTTCTATGGTAAGCAATATAACCGTTTGGTAGTAGGTTCAAATGGGAGATTGCTTTTTGGATTAGGAACCGATTTTGATAATTTGAATACCAATCAATATGTAGACAAAACACACAGTGGAAATGATGCTACTTCTACCAATATTAAAATTCCCAGTACGGCATATAACCAAATAGATTCTACTGATCCTTCGAGAATACTGAACTTTGCACAGATTTTCTTTGGCTATACTGATATTGGATATTATGATGCCAATTATTACAACAAATTAACTTACGGAATAATTCCGTATAACGGAAAACAAGGCTTGCTCATTAACTTTAATCAAGTTTTAGTAAGAACCGTTTCAGGAGGTTATAGTTCTACCATTACCAGTCAAGTTCTTATTTTAGATGATCATAAAATCTACATTAAAGTTACAAAAGCCAATAGCACAGGAAAGGCAATCATTGGCGTACAAAACGAAATAGGAGATAAAGCAAAATGGCCAGTCAATTCAGAAATAACTTCACCTTATAACAATGGCCAATGGAGCAGTGATGGAACTCAAACATGGCTCTTCACTCCCAGCCAAAATCTCACGCCAAAATTCAAATGGTATCAAAATTCAACTTTGTTAAGTGAAACCAGCAATACCTTAAACAATTTTTCTCCCAATGCAAATGATGTTCTGAAAGTGGAAGTGACTTATCATGATCCTTTGGGAGCTCAGGTCGGTGCAGCGGTTTCGGATCAGGTAACTTTTAAAAAGGTGAATACACCGGTAATTGAAGCTACTTTGGATTGTTCTTATGAAATGAAAGTTTCTGATGCTACTTATGACCCTGACCCTGCGTTAAAATATACATGGTACAAGGTAGGAGATCCAACGCCTATAAAAACTGATCGGGTTCTTCCAATTCATCGTACTACACAAACAACTGGAGATTATTATGTGAAAGTCACTAAGAAAGATGGTTCCCCAATTTGTTCTAGCGGTGACGAAAGTAATAGATTAACTTACGACAAGCAACGTTTTCCTGGACTTATACGCAGTAGCTATACTGCGTGTGATAATTCAGGATTAGCATCAAAAACCATTAATTTATATGAAATTTATTACCCGAAATATGATCCGGCTTCGGGCAGAGAACCTTATATCATTAAATTCTATACGAGCATAGGTGGAGGTACCGGAGTAGAAGTTGCTGATCCAGAGAATTTTGTGCTTCCAGCCAACACCAATTTGCATTTGGGATTTTCGGTTTTCGAAGGTTCCGGTGTCAATAGTTGCCATAGTGGGTCATTGAGCATTGGTTTTTTGAGCATGCCTGCTGCTGAAAATATTTCACTCTGTGCATCAGCTACGACCTTCGACTTGAAAGCTTATTTCCAAAAACCATCGTATCCATTTTATTTTTATCAATACAATTATGCCGATGGAAGCAGTGCAGGCGATGGAAGTGCAGTAGATGTAACCAAACAAGTTGTAGTGAAAACAACCATTCCCGGCGGATGTTCGGTAACCACTACCGTGAGTTTTACGCGAGGAGCAGCCACTGTTTTGCCAACCGTACCGATGCAGGAACGTTGCGCAGGATCAGATACCAATGCCAATCGTTTTGATTTTAATGCCATCAAGAAGGAAATCTTAGATCCGACCAATGAATTTGATATTAAATTCTATAATAAATCTGATAACAGCGAAATCGTTCCCGGCGCAACCGGAACTGCAAACCTGAATACAGCAGGCTATTTTTGGACTGGAACGACCGGAGATTATATCGTTTATGCCAAAGCTTTCAATAAAGTTGATCCTACTTGCTTTGCAGTATGCGATGATATCGTTTTAAGAGTTTATTTAAAACCCTCCAAAAGCAGTTCTGCGGATTCATTTTTAAATAAAACAGCATGTGGAATTAGTTCGATAGACCTTACCATAAATAATGTTTTTGATGTAATTAATTCGAATACTGTTGGTCAGATTCCATCCATGAAATATTTCGATGCAAGTGGAACAGAGCTCACAGGTACCGAAATTTCTAATTACCTGATCAGCAGAGGAACGCCTTACCTAGAAATTCAGAATGGTGTGTGTGTGCCACCTTTAAGATTGAATTTTGTCATCGTTAGTCAGTCATTTCCATTGATAAATCCTGCTGATGAAACTCTTTGTGATGATAAAGACGGCAATTCTGATGGAAAAGTTTCTATTAATATTGCGGCGGATAGTTTTAAGCAAAAATTTACTTCTAATATTAGCAATGCTACTTTCAAATTTTATGATGGTGCAACGCTAATCCACACCAGTACGAACACCGGAGATACTTTCAATTATTCGGTTTCCAATAACAAAACCATTAAAGTTACGGTTTCTAGCGCAAGTTATTGCCCGGCAAATGCGGAGATTACCTATTTTGTGAATACACCAAATGCGATACAGTTTTCCGGCAATACTGACCTTTGTTTTGGAGACGACCTGAATTTTACCATCGAAAATTTCAGTGATTTTTCGTCGGTTAAACTCCTTTCTCCCGACGGAACTGAAATTCCTATTAGCTCGAGTCATACCATTGCTTATTCGGAAGTTCGTTTTGGGGAAACTTATACCTTAAAAGCGGAAAACACTTTAGGTTGTGTATCGGAATTCATATTTAAACCTTCCGACAGCAATCAACCAAAAATCGGCCTGATCAACCAAACCAATAATTCCATCGAAGTGATTGCTACAGGAGGAGCCACGCCTTATCTTTATTATTTCAATGGAGTAGCTCAAACTTCTCCAATATTAATGAATCCTACCGCAAATTCCTATACCGTTCAGGTGGAATCGGCAATGGGATGTTTGGGTGAACCTAAAACTATTTATTTCATTAAAATTCACAATGCATTTTCTCCCAACGGTGATGGTATCAACGACACCTGGACAATTGAAAACTTAGACAAAATGGAAAGTTTCACCATCCAGATAGTTGATCGTTATGGCAACAAAGTTTTTGAATCTCAAAACAAGAATAACGTTGTATGGGACGGTAAATCCAACGGCCGCGCCTTGCCAACCGGAACTTATTGGTATCATGTGGTTTGGTTTGATGCAATAACTCAGAAATCAGAACAAAGACAAGGTTGGGTATTGCTGAAAAACAGGAATTGAGTTTTTTAGAGGTAAGAAAAAAGAGGAAAGAAAAAAGATTTTTTAAAACAAAGACATCAAATTAATCTGCTAAATTCGTAAAATCTGCGAGATGTTTTTATTATTCTCGCGGATTTTGCGGTTTTGAATACTAAGAACAATGTACTTATTACATCATACATCATACTTCCTACATCAGAAACCGCACTTATCCACATTTCCACAATATGTAATTTATGTTGTGCAGGCAATAAGTTTTCCTTATTTTCGTTGACTAAATGTGGAAAGCGGTAAGGATTCTCTTATCCTTTATACAACGTTCCCGATTCAATTCAACACCTTTCTGAAAACCAGGATTAAATGAATTCAAAAAAAATTATTATTGCGGCAGCCATTTTCTATTACGGATTATCTGATGCCCAGCAATCCCAATATTTCAGCGACCGCGAAAACTACCGGTATGGTCTTGCTGAAAATCTTTATCAAAATAAAATCTACAACGCCGCTCAGTTCGAATATGCGCGACAGTATTTCTACAACGGAGCACTTTCAAATTCCCGCAAGGAGGCTTCCCAGTTCTTCGATAACGTAATTGGAGTGATTTTAAGAAAAAATCATGCAGAACAGGGCCTTGAAGCTTTTATTAAAGAATATCCGAACTCCGCTTATTTTGCGCAGGCAAACCTACCGCTTGCAGATTATTATCTGGCGCAAAAAGATTTTGATAAAGCACTGGAAACATTAAATAACGTTAACCAGTACCAGCTTTCGAAAGACGAAAATACGCAGTATATCATGAAACTCGGTTATGCAAAATTCATGACCGGTGATTCTGCAGGTGCCATTGAAGCCTTGGAAGAAGCTTATAAAAATGCCGAAGAAAGCGACAAAAATGATATCGCTTATATGTTGGGGCACCTTTACTACGCCGACAAACAGAATGACAAAGCATTTACTTTTTTTGATCAGATAAAAGATAACGAAAAGTATGCACACTTGGTAAAACCTTACTATGTGCAGATGTATTTTAATGAAAAAGATTACGACAGAGCCATCAGTGAAGGAAATTCTCTCCTCGACGGGTCTATTTCTACAGGATACAAAGCTGAAGTTCATAAAATTATCGGAGAAAGCTATTTCATGAAAGGTGATTATTCATCGGCTTATCCGCATTTGAAAAATTATTTGTACAGCAAACCCGAACCTTCGGAAAGCGATTTGTACGAAATGGGATTTGTTTCGGCACAGCTTAAAAAATACGACGTGGCAGTTTCTTATTACAACCAATTGATAAACAGCAACTCTGCGACTTCCCAGAATGCATATTATCAATTAGGGAATGCTTATCTTTCTGTTGGCAAAAAGCAGGAAGCGCTATCCGCATTTCGATCCGCCTATCAAATGAATTATGATCCGAAAGTTCAGCAGCTTGCTCATGTGCAGTATGCTAAACTAAGCTATGATATCGGAAATCCGTTCGAATCTGCTCCGGTCGTGATTCAGAATTACATCAACAAATATCCAAGGAGTTCAGAAGCCGAGGAGCTGAAATCACTTTTGGTAAAATCTTATTTGTACTCAGGAGATTTCAAAGGAACTTTGAGCGCCATCGATAAGATGCCGAATTCCACTCCTGAGCTCAACAAAATTGATCAGGAAGTTTCTTTCCTTCTGGGAACCGAAGAATTTAACAAAGGGAATTTCGATGCTGCCGAGACTTATTTCCTGCGAAGTTTAGAATTTAACATTAATAAAGAATACAACACTCGCGCAACCTATTGGCTGGCTCAAACCTATTATCAGAAGGGAAATTACCCTTCCGCGATTGTACGTTATGAGAGATTGCTAAACCAGGACTTCGCAGAAAAACAACAACTTGCCTATGATTTGGGTTATGCTTATTTTAAATCCAAGAAATTTGATCAAGCAAAGCAATATTTCTCAGAATATTTAAAAAACCCAAAACCTGAGTTTAAAAACGATGCGGAACTTCGTTTGGCAGACACTTATTATGCAGACAATCAGCTGAATGAAGCGATTGCCATTTACGATAAAGCTGAAAATGCAGATGATTATACCTTGTTCCAAAAAGCCATGGCGCTTGGTTTTAAAGGTGATACCGAAGCTAAAATTTCTTCGCTTAAGAAATTGATTTCTCAGTACAAAAATTCCGAATATGTTGACGATGCGCAGTACGAGATCGCTACTGCATACGCTGCAAATGATGATTACAACAGTTCTAATGATTATTTCAGTCAGGTAATCAGAAGCAGTTCTGATAAGGATTTGGTTGCCAACGCACAAATTTACCGCGCACAGAATTATATCGACCTCAACCAAAATGACAAAGCACTTTCTGAATTAAAGTCACTCGGAAATCAGTATAAAAACACTGCTTATGCCAGTAAAATTGTTCAGGCGGTACGTCCGGTTTATGTGAAAAACGGTGATACTGCGGGTTACGAAAGTTTTGCAAGAAGTTTAGGCGTAAAAATCGATGCTTCTGAGCTCGATGAAATAAATTTGAACAGTGCCAAAAACTATTATGCAGCCAAAGATTACAAAAAAGCAATTCCGCTTTACGAAAAATATTTAACCCAGAACCCGACGGGAGACGGCCTTTATCAGGCACAATACGAACTCGGCGAAAGTTATTACCGGACCGCAAACGCAGCCAAAGCACTATTGGTTCTGCAGGAAGTGGCCAATGTGCAGAACGATTATCAGGAAGATGCGCAGACCCGACTTGCCCAGATTTATCTGGAACAGAATAATACCAACGAAGCCAAAAAATATCTGGAGCCACTTTCGAATTCCACCAACGTGAATCTGCAAAACTTCGCGAATCTGGAACTGATGAAGATTTTTGCGGCAGAGAAAAACTTCACCAAAGCAGAAGTTTTTGCGGATTTGGTGCTTGCCAATTCCAAAAATCCGGCGTCTGTTATCGAACAAGCCAAAGTGATTAAAGCAAGAAGTCTGATGAACAGAGGAAAAGACAGTGAAGCTAAATCGGCTTACACGGCCCTGGAAAAATCATCGAATACCGAAGTTGCCGCGGAAGCTTTATATGCAAAAGCATTTTACCAGAACAAAGCCAAAGCCTTTAAATCATCCAACGAAACCATTTTCAAACTTGCCAATAATTTTGCATCCGAAGAATACTGGGGCGCAAAAGCTTTGGTCTTGATGGCGAAAAACTATATCGGGCTGAAAGATAATTATCAGGCGAGTTATACCGTGGATCAGATTATCGCCAATTATCAGGATTTCCCGGATATTGTCGCCGAAGCCAAAGAAGTGAAAAATCAGATTAAAAAATAACATTAAACCCCAAAAGGTTTTAAAACAGAAAATATGAATTTAAGAATTCAAAATATATTTTTATTAGGAATGTTGGTTTCTTCTACCGCTGTTTTCTCACAGATTAAAGAAGAAAAACTTATTCTGGACCGCAAACGCGAACCGGAAGTAAAGAAAATAGAAAAGAAAAAAACATCGGTTGTTGCGGAAAAAAACTATCCACCAAAAGAAAAGAAAACACAAGATTCACTGAATCTAAAATACACCATTACTGATGTTCCGGCGGCTTCAGATTTCAAAACTTCTACTATTCAGGGCGAAGATATTTCACCGAAATTCGATGCCGAATACCAAAATAATTATTTCCAGATCGGAATGGGGAATTTTGGTAGAGTGCTTGCAGACGGAAATATTGCTACCACTTTGGATAACCAAATGGAAGTAGGCGCAGATTTGCATTTCCTTTCTACCAATGGTCTGAAAAAGAATTACAGCTGGGATTCCAGCCAAAATTCAGCCAATATTGGCGCTTATTTGAATGGTTATGGTGAAAGAGGAAAATTCAATATCAACGCTGATTATGGTTTGAACGATTATAATTATTACGGAATTTATGCGTTAACTCCCAATTCTGAGGTGAATTTGCAACAGAAAACCAATCGTTTTAGGGTGAATGGATATTATGATTTCTATTCGAATAACATTTTGAATGACGTTCGTTTGAAATCTTCCATTTTAACAGATAAATTTGATGCGAAGGAAGCTCAGGCTGAATTATTGGTGAATCTTTCTAAACATGGCGTAGAAATTCCGATGGGTGAGGTGACGATGAATGCGGATTTGGGAATTAATTTAGAAACGTTAAATTCCGAATTTTCGCTGCTAAATGAAAATTCTTCAAATTATTTTAATGCTACTTTATCGCCGAGACTTACTTTTTTTAAAGGTAATTCTTATTTAATGTTAGGTTCGGGATTCTCATTTCTTAATGCCAGAAACAACAGTAATCTTTTAGCAGAAGAAGAAAAGAATAGCAAAACGTATTGGTTCCCAAAAGCGGAATTACAAATCGCTGCAGCTGATGAATTCAAGTTTTATGGTGGAGTAGATGGAGGCTTGAAACTGAATACCTACGCAAATTTATTAGAGGAAAATCCGTATTTGGTTTCCGATCAGGAATTAAAACCGACGGAAACGAAGTATAAATTCTATTTCGGACTTCGCGGTGATGTGGATCAGATGATTAAATACGATGTTAGCGCTGGATTTGCAAAAGTGAATAATATTATGTTCTTCAAGGCAAACGATTTATTTAACAAAGATTTCACGCTCGACAGAAATCCCTACGATTTCGCAAACACCTTCTCTGCCGCTTACGATAACGGAACAGTGAGCGAAGTGAAAGGAAGTATTCAATATTTTCCTTTGGCTAATTTGGTGTTGGATGGTGAATTGAGTTTCGCAAAATACAACCTCGATAATAACGAACACATTTACAATAAACCTTTGGTTGTGGCATCTTTGGGTGGAAAATATTCTTTATTGGGTAAAAAATTAAATCTTGGTGCCAAAGCTATTTTCAGCACGGACAAGACGACTAATTCCTTCACCTTTGCGGAAGCAGGTACCACACCGAATGTATTGGTATCTACCGAGGACATAAACGAAAAAATTGGTGGATTTGCAGATTTAAATCTGTCTGCGGAGTACAAAATTCACAAAAATTTCAGTATTTTTGCACTCGGAAATAATTTACTGAATACAAACTATCAGACTTTCAAAGGATATAAAGTTTTGGGAGCGCAGTTTTTGGGAGGTGTGAAGATTTCTTTTTAAAAAATTAATGAGGATTTAATTTAAAATTCATCATCAAAAATTTTAAATGGCTCGGTAGTTCAATTGGATAGAATATCAGATTTCGGCTCTGAGGGTTGGGGGTTCGAGTCCCTTCCGGGTCACAAAATCGGCAGACTTCTTTGAAGTCTGCCGATTTTTATTTTACGTTTTACAGCGTAAGATTAGTTATTGGTAACTTTTAGCGTTACTTCAATATTATTTCTTGTTGCATTAGAGTAGGGGCATACCTGATGTGCTTTTTCCACTAAAGACTGCGCTTCTTCCAGGGATACTCCGGGTACATTTACATTCAGTTCCACTTCTAGACCGAAACCACCGTTTTCGGTTTGTCCGATTCCAACTTTGGCGTTTACCATTGTTTCACCGGCCGCAGACTTTGATTTTTTAATCATCAGATTCAAGGCGCTGTCGAAACATGCTGCATATCCTGCAGCAAAAAGCATTTCGGGGTTGGCATAATCATCATTTTGTCCACCAAGGGATTTGGGAGTGCGTACGTCGAGTTCCAGAATTCCGTTTTCACTTTTTACGTGTCCGTCGCGTCCGCCTGTTGCGGTGACGCTAGTTGTGTATAATGTTTTCATCGATTTTTTTATTTTTTATTTATTTTATCTAAAAGTTTAGAAATCGCCTGTTTCAGTTCCTGTACATCAGTTTCCGAAAGATTCAACCGATCATTCATTTTTTCGGGAATCAGGCAAGCTTTGTCCTGAAGCCTTTCACCTTCATCAGTCAAGGAGATTTCTACAACACGCTCATCCTCAATTTTTCTTTGCCGTACAATATAAGATTTTGCTTCCAGCCTTTTCAAGATTGGAGTTATCGTACCGCTGTCTAGAAAAAGTTTTTCACCAATCTGATTTACCGTAAGCCGCTGATGCTCCCAAATTACCATCATTACAAGATATTGCGGATAGGTAATATCGAGTTCTTCAAGTAACGGACGGTACAGACCTGTGATTTCCTTTGCGATCACATACAAAGGGAAACATAGCTGATTACCAAGTTGTGGAGTTTTGTGCTGATCCATGGGAGGATTTAGTGATTTTCTAAATTATTTTTTGATAATGAATTCATCCATTGGGATACGAACTTTTTTCATCTTTGAAAGCCAGTCGTTCTCCGAATCTCTGTATCCTAAGTACAGTAAAGTTACACTTTTCAGTCCCAATTCTTTTAAACCCAGAATTTCATCGACTACCGCATTGCTGAAACCTTCGGCAGGAGTACTGTCAATTTTCAGTTCTGCCGCCTGTGCCATAGCTAGACCTAGTGCGATGTAAGTCTGTCTTGCAGTGTGAGCGAAATTTTCTTCTGCGGTCTGCGCTCCGTAGATCACTTTCAGTTGATCTGTATAACTGCTGAAACGACCGCGTGGCAATTCCCGAACATCGGTATGATAATCGTAAACTTTGTCGATTTTTTCTGCGGAATAATTGTCCCAGGCTGCGAAAACCAAGACATGGGAACAATCTCTCATTACCTCCGGGTTCAGGGCTCCTTTTACCATTTGTTCTTTCAATTCCTGATTTTCCACTACAATCACACGGAAAGGCTGTAATCCGGAAGAGGTAGGCGCAAGTCTGGCTGCTTCCAGAATTTTATTCAAATCTTCTTCTGAAACTTTTTTGGTAGGATCATACGCTTTTACTGCGTGTCTCCATTTTAAATCTTCAATTAATGACATTGTATTTTTTTTAAATTTTACTATTTCGAGTTGCAAATATACTCCATAATTATATTGCGCACAATTTAATTGAACGATAGATATTTTGAATGAAAGATTAAAGGTTATTAAAAAAGAAACCGCCTGAGCAGTCAGGCGGTTTTTTGTAATAGTTTATTTTCTTAATCCATTTTCTTGGCGTCAGCTACAAATTGTGCTAAACCACTGTCAGTTAATGGATGTTTAAGTAAATTTAAAATCGAAGCTAGGGGAGAAGTCACCACGTCTGCACCTATTTTCGCACAGTTGATAATATGCATTGGTGAACGGATGGATGCTGCAAGAATTTCAGTATCGAACACATAATTATCAAAAATAATTCTGATTTCTTCGATTAAATTCATTCCATCAACTGAAATATCATCTAATCTACCCAAGAACGGAGAAACATAAGTTGCACCTGCTTTTGCAGCCAGCAACGCTTGTCCGGCAGAGAAAATCAAGGTACAATTGGTCTTAATGCCTTTGTTTGAGAAATATTTAAGTGCTTTCACGCCGTCTTTAATCATTGGGATTTTCACCACGATATTAGGGTGGAGCGCCGCCAACTCTTCACCTTCTTTGATCATTTCTTCGTAAGTTGTGCTTAGAACTTCCGCAGAAATATCGCCATCAGCAATTTCGCAAATGGTTTTGTAATGGTTCAGAATCGCCTCTTTTCCGCTGATTCCTTCTTTGGCCATCAGTGATGGATTTGTTGTAACGCCATCTAAAATTCCCAAATCTTCTGCTTCTTTAATTTGCTCAAGATTGGCAGTGTCGATAAAAAATTTCATAGTTTTAAAGTATATTTTTATTAGATTAAAGGTGGCTAGAAATTAAAAAATTCAAATTTTCTCACCAACTCTTTCATTTTTTACAGGTTCACAAATATAAGATTTTAAGTGGCAATTAAAAAACCGCCTTTCCAGAGATCGAGACCGAATTTTAATATAACAAGTAGCATTTTCAAGTATTCGCAGGCAACTTCAAGCTTTATATTTCCGCAATTTTCTGATAAATATCAATTATATTGATATTTTTTTTGTTGAAGAAATAATTATGTTTAATTTTGCTATTTAGATTTATTATAAATAAAAATTAGAAACGAATATCCCAATTTAATATGAGAAAAACTTTTTTTGCAGCACTTGTTATCTTTTCTTCATTCCTTGGAAAAGCTCAAAAAAACACCCTGCTAGATGGTGGATTTTGGAAAAATAATCCTTCAGTAGAAATCGTCAAAACGGAAATATCCAAAGGAAACGATCCTGCTCAACAGAACCCGGGATTTTTTGATCCGGTGGTAATGGCCATTAATAATAAAGCTTCCAATGAAGTAATTGAGTTTTTACTTGCTCAAAAAGGGAATAACGTTGATAAGAAAACGCACCATTCAAGAACTTATCTTCAGTGGGCAGCCGCCGCAGGAAATCTAGAATTGGTAAATCTTTTGATTAAAAAAAGTTCGGATGTTCATTATAAAGACAGCCACGGTGCATCGGTAATAGGTTACGCAGCAGAAAGCGGAAATCAGAATACCGCAGTATATGATGCGCTTATCAAAGCTGGAGTTGATCCAAAGGAGAAAAACGAAGATGGAGCCAATCTCATCCATTTGACTATAGCTCATGATACCGATTTAAAATTATTGGATTACTTCACTTCAAAAGGAGTTTCCTTTAAAGAAAGAGATCAATACGGTAGCACCGTCGCTGATTACGCTGCCAAATTAGGAAATCTCAAAATTATTGATCAACTAATTGCTAAAGGAGTAAAACCTACGGATCAAGCATTATTTTTTGCAACTCAAGGTTCCAGAGCAAAACAAAATGGTTTGGATATTTACCAAACTTTGGTTGAAAAGTATGGATTAAATCCGAAAGCAGTGAATCCAAAAGGTGCAACGATCCTTCACTCTTTGGTGCGAAGACCAAATGAGGAAATTATCTCCTATTTTCTGAATAAAAATGTTGATGCAAGCAAAGCTGACAACGAAGGAAATACTGCATTGATGCGTGCTTCAGGTGGAAAAGATTTAAAAATCGTGGAAACCATATTATCAAAAGCTAAAAACATCAATGCCAAAAACGAAAAAGGCGAAACCGCTTTGATGAAAGCTGCAGAATCAGGTTCAACTGAAATTGTAGCATTTTTAATCAAAAACGGAGCAGATGTAAAGGCGGTCGATCTTAAAGGAAATAATCTCGCATATTATTGGCTTAATTCCTACAAACCAGTCGCAAATCCTGGAAAAGACGCTCAAGCTGATGAATTTACCGAAAAACTTACTTTGTTAGGATCTGCAGGTTTAAACGTGAAAACGCCTCAAAAAAACGGAAATACTTTGCTTCATCTTGCCGTTGACAAAGGCGATTTATCTTTGGTAAAAAAAGCGATCGAACTCGGTGTTGATCTTAATGCACAAGATGCTGATGGTAATTCCGCGCTTCATAAATCAGCTCTTACCGCAAAAGGCGATCAAATCATGAAATTTCTCGTAGAAAAAGGGATTAAAAAAGATTTAAAAACCGAGTTTGAGGAAACCGCTTACGATTTGGCAAAAGACAATGAATTTCTTACAAAAAACAACATCTCCATCGAATTTTTGAAATAGTAAAACAATGAAAAACACTTGGAAAACAGCAGATTTTGCCGCAATCGCATTATTTATTTCAACTGCTTTTGCCGCGCAAACCACCAAATACAAAGTGATGCTGCAAATGCAGAATTATACCGGTAAAAACGCGTATGTTATTATTTCTTTAATCAATCCAAAAGGTGCATACGACAAAACTCTTTCTGTTCTTGGCGACGATAACGAGTGGTACAACACCTTAAAAGCTTGGGACAAATTCAGAAAAGTAAAAAAAGAAAAGCTCAACGGAATTACGGGTGCTTCGGTTGCTGGTGGAGCTCGAGCTACAAGAGTAATCGAATTTGAAACCGCAAAACTCGACAAAGGCTACAAAATCCGTTTTGAAAGCGCAGTAGAAACTCAAAAATACCACACCAAAGATGCTGAAATCGATTTATCTTCGGCAGCACTGGATAATCGAGAAGGTGTGAAAGGCAACGGATACATCCGAAATGTGAGATTTATTAAAGTGCAGTAAGGCGTATGACATTATCTATTTGGAGGTATGCGCACTTGGCGCTTGCCCTTGTTTCAAGTGCTTTTCTTATCATACTTTCCGTTACTGGTGTTATTTTGGCTTATGACGCCATAGCCGAAAAAACGCAGAATCACCGTATTGAAAACTTAGAAAACATTACCCTTGCTCAGGTTTTGCCGGTTTTGCGTGACCAATATTCTGAGGTTCTTGAACTTAAAATTGATCACAACCAATTAGTTTCCATCGATGCGATGGACGAAAATGGGAATTCCATCAAAGCATATATCGATCCCAAAACCGGAAAAAAATTAGGAGAAATTAAACCCAAAAGCGATTTCATTCAGTGGATTACCGCTTTGCACAGATCATTATTTTTAAAGGAATCCGGTCGAGCGATTGTCGCAGTAGTTTCCTTTCTGCTGATGCTTATTTCCGTCAGTGGTTTAATCCTAATCGTTAAAAGACAAAAAGGAATTAGGCATTTTTTCGATAAAATTAATAAAGATTTTTTTGCACAATATTTTCATGTGGTGACCGGAAGATGGCTTCTGATACCGGTTTTTGTCATCGCGCTTACGGGGACT
Organism: Chryseobacterium senegalense; assembly: GCA_001403755.1. Classification (GTDB taxonomy): domain Bacteria; phylum Bacteroidota; class Bacteroidia; order Flavobacteriales; family Weeksellaceae; genus Kaistella; species Kaistella senegalense. The sequence continues at coordinate 1,185,158 of CYUH01000015.1, forward strand.
TTGGTTTTCCTTGCCAGATTGGATTTTTTCAAGGGAGAAAATACCGAAATCAAATCTAAATCTGCATCCGATACAAAAGCAACTGCATTAAAAGATATTTCTTTTTTTAAAGAAACTCCACTTTCCAAGGTTGAACGAGTAGAATTTCCTTTTATTCCGGAGGATGAAGCGGAACCTTTTATTATTCATTTAAGAAAAAAATCGGTGACGGTCAATCAAGTTACCGGAACCATCATTTCGGAGACGAAATATCCGTATTCTGCGGCAGTTGAAAAGTTCAATCTTGATCTACATACTGGCCGAACGAATGCAATTTGGGCATTTATTTTAGGACTAGCTTCTTTGAACATCTTGTGCTTTATTTATTCAGGATTTGTAATTACTTTCCGCAGAACACGCACGAAAATTAAAAATAAAATAAAAGCAAAAGATGCAGAAATTGTTTTATTGGTAGGCTCTGAAAATGGTACCACGCTCTTCTTTGCTAACCAAATTCATCGCCAATTATTGAATGAAGGAAAGCGGTCGTATTTGGCTGAAATGAATCAGTTTCAAAGTTTTGATAGTGCAAAAGAAATGGTAATTTTTACCTCCACATACGGTTTGGGAGATCCTCCGAGCAACGCCAACCAATTTGAAACTTTGCTGCAGAAATTCCCTCAGCAAAATAAAATTGGCTATTCTGTGGTGGGTTTTGGCTCGAAATCTTATCAGGAGTTTTGCGCGTTTGCTGTGAAAGTAAACGATTTATTGGCAAAGCAAAATTGGGCAGAACCCACTACTTCAATTTTCACTGTAAATGATCGATCTGCGGATGAGTTTGCAGCTTGGGCGCATGTTTGGAGCGAAAAAACGCAGCATCCACTTGCAACAGCTCCTGCTGTTTACAATACTAAAATTCCGGGGTTAAAGAAATTTATTGTTATCGAAAAAACAATGGTTTCTGATGATAATCTTACCTTTAAAATTGTCTTAAAACCAAGAAAAAATCAAAAATTTTCTTCCGGAGATTTGTTGGCAATTTATCCTGCAAAAGATAACAGAGAAAGATTTTATTCAATAGGAAAAAATCAGGATTCAGTACAATTAATTGTAAAACTTTTTCCAAATGGTTTCGGCTCTGGATTTTTAAATAATTTAAAAGTCGGTGATGAAATTTCAGCAAGAATAATGGAAAATCCGAATTTTCATTTTCCACAAGCTGCCGAAAATATCGCATTAATCGCAAACGGAACTGGAATTGCTCCTTTTTTAGGAATGATTCAGGAGAATATTTCAAGAAAGAAGATTTCGCTATTTGCAGGTTTTAAACATGATAATGATTGGGTAAATTCTTACCGGATTTTTGCTAAACACCAAATTAATCAAGGACAATTAGAACATTTCGACCTTGCATTTTCTCGTGAAGAAAACAAACAATATGTGATGGATCTTATCCGCAAAAACGAAAATTATTTCGCTGAATTACTTGCTAAAAATGGAACCATTATGATTTGCGGTTCTTTAAAAATGCAGAAAGATGTCGAAATAATTCTCGATGAAATTTGCCAGAAATTCTTAGGAAAACCATTAGAACATTTTATTCAAAACGGACAAATACTTTCGGATTGTTACTAAGATATTACTTTTTCAATAAATTAAAATTTGTTCTAGCGATCTTATGGCTGATCGCAGGTCAAATCTCCATTGCGGCACAGGAAAATGTTTTGGTAGAAAGACAAATTACATTGATGGGTTCAATGTTCAATATCACGGTTGTCGATCGCGATTCCGCTGTTGCAAACGACAATATTGATCGATGCATCGATGAAATTACCCGGATCGAAAATCTGATTTCTGAGTGGCAATCGCAAACCCAGATTTCTGAAGTGAATCGAAACTCCGGAATAAAACCCGTGAAAGTGGATCGCGAAGTTTTCGAGCTGACTGAAAGAGCGATCTCATATTCGAAAATGTCGGAGGGAGCTTTTGATATCAGTATTGTTGCGTTAGATAAAATCTGGAAATTTGATGGATCAATGACCGAAATGCCGTCAGAGGAATCCATAAAAAACTCAGTTCGAAACGTGAATTACCAATTCATAAAGCTCGACCGAGATTCATCAACGATTTTTCTTCAGCAAAAAGGAATGAAAATCGGTTTTGGCTCGATTGGTAAAGGTTATGCGGCCGATAAGGGCCGGGAAATTCTCCAAAAATTAGGCGTAAAATCCGGAATTGTCAACGCTTCTGGAGATATCGCAACTTGGGGAACGCAACCGAACGGAAAACCTTGGGCAATTGGAATTAGAAATCCTTTTAAAAAGCATAAAATTTCCAAAATTTTAAAACTAAAACACGGTGCAGTAGCCACTTCAGGAAGTTATGAAAAATATGCAGAAATCGACGGAGTACGGTATTCGCATATCATCGATCCGAAAACCGGCTATCCTGCAACCGGTCTCACGAGCGTAACAATTTATGGATCTTCTGCAGAATTCGCTAACGCTTTGAGCACTTCGATTATGGTTTTAGGAAAAGAAAAAGGGAAAAATTTAGCACTCCAATTTCCACATTACAGGTTTCTTTTCATTACAGATCAAGGAAGAATTATCAGGTAAAGTAATTTTGCTCTTTAAACGCATAAATTAATGTTTATCAATAGCTTAATCATTTTAAGATTATTTCTTTTCCTCCTTTTTTTTTAAAATTAATTCATTAAAAACGACTAATTAATTTTCCCAAATTTCATTTAATTAATAATTATTATTTTAGCCGTCCCCTTATCAAAAGGGATTTGCTAACTAAAAACTTTGTAAAGAAGTTTCACATCAAAACATCAATGACCCACAAAGGCCAAATCGTCGAAATTCCTGCCACATCTCCTCTTTACCGAAGAAATACAGATTCCTGGAACTCGAAATATGAAGAACTGCGATCAAAATCATTGAAAAAATATTCGCTATTTGATGGCTTTCTGGTTGGTGAACATCTGGGCATAGAAAATTTCAAACTCGGACAACGCAAAGGAATTAATGTTGGTGGGAAGAAAGCCCCATTGTATGTGATCGGAATCGATGCTAAAGAAAACCGACTATTTGTGGGAGAAGGAGAGTGGCATCCCGGACTTTGGACTTCTGTTTTTTCTTTTGATCGAAACGAGTTTGTTTGGACAGAATCTTTTGAAACGAATCAAAATTTAGAAGAAGGAATTTCAGTTGAGATTGCCAACACTTCGGGAGAAAACCTCATTTCTGCTTCATTTTATTTAATCAATACGATCATTTTTCTGGAATTTGAAGATCCTTTGAACATTAGTTTTCTAAACGAACCGATTTCAATCTTCAAAAACAACATCATCATCGCTGAGAAAAAAAAATAAATATATTTTAAAACATGAAACTAAAATTATCTTTTTTAGTAAGTATTTTTTCAATTTTACTTTATGCACAATCAGCTCCGGCGTACTATTCCGGTGTTAATTTTAACAAGAGCGGCAACGATCTTAAAAGTGAATTGGCCACACTAATTACGAATACGCATACCACCGTGATTTCGTATAGCGAATTACAACAATTGATGAAAAGCAGCGATGTAGATCCCGAGAATCCAGCAAATTTATTGTTGATTTATGGTTCACAGAGCTCAGGAACCCATCAAAGAAGCCGTGCTATCGGAGGATCATGGAACCGCGAACACGTATATGCAAAATCTAAAGGTACACCAAATCTAGGAACATCGGGTCCAGGAGCCGATGGACATCATCTGCGTCCGGCTGATAACACTTTGAACAGCACCAGAGGTAATTTAAGCTTTGATGATGGAACTGGTGCAACTGCCTATAAAACGAGTCGTGGAGGTTGGTTTCCAGGCGATGAGTGGAAAGGCGATGTCGCTCGAATTTTGATGTATATGTATGTAAGATATAACTCGAGATGTCTTCCATTAAATATTACGTTGAATCCAAGCACTTATTCGTCAGATTTTCCGGATATTTTATTGAAATGGAACGTTGAAGATCCCGTTTCCGCATTTGAAATCAAAAGAAATAATGTGGTAGCACAAACGCAGAAAAACAGAAACCCATTTATCGATAATCCATATTTGGCAACTGTAATTTGGGGTGGACCAGCTGCACAAAACACTTGGCCAGATACCTTCAACGGAGGAGGCAGCACTACCGATACTGAAGCTCCAACTGCACCAATCAATTTAGCTGTTACAGAAGCAACATCATCGAGTATTTCTTTATCTTGGAATTCGTCTACCGATAATATCGCCGTAAGCGGATATGAGGTTTATGTAAATAATGTTTTAAAAACCACGGTTTATAGCAATTTTGCAACAATTTCAGGATTAGATCCAGCCAATACTTATTCATTCTATATTATTGCTAAAGATGCTGCTGGAAATAAATCTGCAAGCAGTGAAATCGTAGAAGGCACCACCACAACTACCGGTGGAGAGGGTGGCGGAACTTCTTGTGGAACCGAAGATTTCGAAAGCGCGCCATCGCCATCATCTTCATACGCGGAAAGATCATGGACCAACAATTCTATTTTCTGGACTGCAACCAATGCAAGAACTGACATCCAGATTTACATCAACGGAAGCAGATCAATTTGTATCAGACAAGGTTCTTTGAAATCTTCCACAATTAGCGGCGGAATTGGATCTTTAACCGTGAAAACTTACCTTCCATTCTCTGATTCTCAGGGTAATTATACCTTAATGGTGAATGGAGTAGTGAAGGGACAAATTCCTTATTCTAAAACGGTAACGACTACAACTATCGAAAATATTAATGTTGAAGGAAATGTGGTGATTGAATTGATCGATAGTGCTACAAGCAATCGTGTTTCTTTTGATGATCTTTCTTGGACTTGCTACTCTGGTTTATCAGCGAACGATTCTGAAATAAACAATAAAAAAATCACTGTTTATCCGAATCCTGTTAAAAATAACGAATTCCAAATCAGCGGGATCGATAAAAATGAAACCGTAAAAATTTACAGTGTAAACGGGCAATTGCTACAAACAATAAATAATGTAAGTAATAACCAAAAAATTAATACTCAAAATTTACCAAAAGGAGTGTACTTCATCACCACAAAATCACAGTCTGCAAAGATTATTGTTGATTAATACACTTACATGTCATAGTAAAACCGGGAGATTAACTTCCGGTTTTTTTATTGAGACTTACTGGAATTTTTCGTTCTCATTCTTTAGTAAAAATTTATCATAAAAATGGGTGTTTTCACGGTAAAAAATTTATTAGAGATGCTGTATATTTGCTACAGAAAAATACTTGAAAAGAAAGGCTATGGTAAAAACTAACTCCATGAAAAGCTTATTCCCTCATTAATTAATATCATCTAATCCAACAAAAATTAGAGGAAAACATAGAACACAAATGATGGGGAATACTTTTAAGAAGGTGCATTTTTAGTTAAATGCACCTTTTTTTATATCAATTTTTCTCCGCAGATTTTACAATAACGAGCATCATCATCCACATCATCATTTCCGCATCTTCCGCAAATTTTTTCTAAATTCTGACGTTTGTTCCGCATCTCAGCAGTGACAATTCCCGTGGGAACCGCAATGATCGAGTATCCCGAAAGCATTAACAAAATCGATAAAAATTTTCCTAAAGGTGTTACCGGAGAAACATCACCGTACCCAACAGTAGTAATCGTAACAACCGCCCAATAAATGCTTTGTGGAATACTTTCAAATCCCTCACGATGACCTTCAACCATAAACATGAGCGAACCCACAATCACACAAAATATCACCAAAAACAATAGAAATATATATATTTTGCGAGAGCTGTTTTTCAAAGCACGAACGATCAGGTAGCCATCATTCATGAAATCCAATAAATTGAGAATCCTGAAAACACGGAGCATTCTCAGCATTCTTAAAATTAAGAAATATTTGGTAATAGGAAAAAACAAACTCAAATAAAAGGGCAAAATCGCCAGAAAATCTATGATTCCAAAAAAGCTGAAAATATATGACTTCTTATTTCGGATGGTGACGATCCTCAAAACATATTCAATAGTAAAGAAAATGGTGATGATAATTTCTAAAAATACAAAAAGCGAATGCAATTTAGCATCGAAAATACTCACACTTTCCATCATGACGATTATGGTGCTGAGAACAATTAAAACCAGCAAAATAAGATCAAATAATAACCCTAATTTGGTATCAGATTTAAATATAATTCTGAAAATCTGTCGCTTCCATTTCTTGGATTCCGGAATATAATTATGCTCTTTTTCCATTGATTGGTATTGAAAATTAAATTTAGATAAATAATTCTTAATTTCGTCACAAACTTAAGAAAATGACAGTAAACGAGGCGATTTTTGAAATCGAGAAGAAAATCCTGGTTTCTCAGGCCGAAGATTTTGATAATGTAGGATTGCTCTGTGGAAATCCATCGCGGGAAGTAACGGGAATTCTAGTTTGCCACGATGCTTTGGAAAAAGTAGTTGATGAAGCGATTGCCAAGGACATGAATATGATTGTCACTTTTCATCCCATTATTTTTTCGGGTCTAAAATCGATTACGAGCAAGAACTACGTGGAACAGTCCGTTCTGAAAGCCCTTGAAAACAAAATAGCGATTTATGCAATTCATACTGCTTTTGATAACGATTTTTTTGGCGTTAATTATCGGATTTGTGAGGAATTAGGACTTATGAATCAAAAAATTTTAATGCCCAAAACTCAAATTTTAAGAAAGCTCGAAGTATATGTACCGCGCGAATATTCCGAAAATCTAAAGAATGCGCTTTTCAAAGCTGGCGCCGGAAGTATCGGTTTTTATGATGAATGTAGCTTTACAGTTTCTGGGAACGGAACATTCAGGCCGATCGAAGGTTCGAATCCTTTTTCTGGCACAAAAAATATACGGGAGATTGCTGATGAAGTCATGATTTCAGTAGTTTTTGAGGACTCAAAACAAAATCAAATCATCAGCGAAATGAAAGCCGCACATCCTTACGAAGAAGTTGCTTATCAAATCATTAATCTTGAAAATGAAAATCAATACACAGGATTGGGAAGGTTTGGTGATTTAAAAGAAGAAATGGAAGAAGCTGATTTTCTGGAATTTGTGAAAAATAAATTTAATTTAAAAGTCATTCGCCATTCCGATTTAATTTCAAAAAAAATCAAAAGAGTAGGCGTTCTGGGAGGTAGTGGTGCAAGTGGGATTAAGGCAGCAAAATCCCAAAAATGCGATGCTTATTTAACCGGTGATGTAAAATATCACGATTTTTTCCAAAGCGAGGGTAAAATGTTGATCTGCGACATTGGACATTATGAATCCGAACAATTTGTAACCCAACAATTAATTGAGATTTTGTCGGAAATTTTTCCTAAATTTGCAGTCTCAAAATCTGTTGAGAAAACCAATCCTGTAAATTATTTTTTATAAAATATGGCTAAAAAAACTGTAGAAATCTCTGTTGAAGATAAGCTAAGAGCACTGTACGATTTACAAATTATCGATTCTAGATTAGACGAAATCCGCAATACAAGAGGTGAATTGCCGATTGAAGTTGAGGATTTGGAAATTGAAATTGAAGGCCTTGAAAAAAGAGCAGAAAAATTTCAAAGCGAAATTAAAGAGCAGAATGATGAGATCAATACGAAAAACGAAGTGATCAATCATGCAAAATCTTTAATCGAAAAATACAAAGCTCAGCAAGATACGGTAAGAAATAACAAAGAATTTGAAGCACTTGAAAAGGAAATAGAATTCCAAGATCTGGAAATTCAGTTGGCTGAAAAAAGAATCAAAGAATTTGGTGCTAAAATAGCTCACAAAAACGAAACGTTAGAAGAACTGAATGCGAAGATCAGCGATTTGAAAAACCACTTGAAATTCAAGAAAGAAGAATTGGAAAATCTTGTTGCTGAAACCCAAAAAGAGGAAGATTATTTGTTGGAAAAATCCAAAGAATTTGCTCAGAATATCGACGAAAGATTGTTGGCATCGTACCAAAGAATCCGCAACAATACTCCGACAGGTTTAGCAGTGGTAGGTCTGGAAAGAGGCGCTCCGAAAGGATCTTTCTTTACACTCCCTCCACAAAAACAAATGGAAATTGCACAGAGAAAGAAAATCATCATCGATGAACATAGCGGTAAAATCCTTGTAGACGATGATTTGGTGAACGAAGAGACTGAAAAAATGAAAGATATTATCAAGTTTTAATACTTTCTGAATAGATAAAAGCGGGTTGAAGATTTCGACCCGCTTTTTTATTGTTAAGAATTCCGATCATTAATTAATCGAGACGTTTACCAAACAATCTTTAATTCTTCTCATCGCTTCTTTCAACTCATTTTCTGATGCCGCATAAGAAAAACGAATACAGGTGGGATTTCCAAAAGAAACACCTCCCACAGTTCCCACGTGAGCTTCCTCCAGCAAGAACATTGCAAAATCATCCGCATCTTTTATGAATCTTCCGTTTAGATTTTTACCAATATAATAAGCAATATCCGGGAAAAAGTAGAAAGCAGCTTCCGGATAATTCACTTTGAAACCTGGGATTTCTTTTACCAATTCATATACAATCTCTCTTCTTTTTTTAAATTCATCAATCATATAACGATATTCCGACGGATCGGTTTTCAATGCAGTTACGGACGCTTTTTGCGCCATGGTATTGGCACCGCTTGTCATTTGTCCCTGAATTTTTTCGCAACCTTTTGCCAACCAAGTAGGACATGCGGAATAGCCAATTCTCCAACCCGTCATCGCAAAAGCCTTCGACATGCCGTTGATAACTGCAGTTTGTTCATAAACCTGCGGGAACTCCGCAATCGACGTGTGTTTTCCGTCGTAATTGATGTATTCGTAAATTTCATCAGAAATGATAGTGATTTGCGGATATTTCGCCACCACATTGGCAATTTTCTCAAGTTCTTCACGTCGGTAATAACTTCCGGATGGGTTGCAAGGCGAACTGTAAAGCAGTGCTTTAGTTTTTGGAGTAATGGCTTTTTCTAATTGTTCAGCGGTCATTTTGAAATCATTATCGATAGAAGTATCAATGAAAACCGACTTTCCGCCCATCATTTTCACCATTTCATCATAGCTCACCCAGTATGGAGCCGGTAAAATCACTTCATCTCCATGATTGATAATGGATGCTAAAACATTGATGATGGATTGTTTTGCGCCATTGGAAACGCAAATTTGCGAGAGTTGATAATCCAAATTATTATCACGCTTCAGTTTATCGCAAATAGCTTGACGAAGATCCAAAAATCCCGGCACAGGGGAATAATGGCTAAAATTATTATCAATCGCATCGAACGCAGCCGCTTTTATATTTTGCGGAACATCAAAATCGGGTTCACCGAGGGTTAAGCTGATGACATCAATTCCTTGGGCTTTCATCTCGCGAACCTTGTTGCTCATCACAAAAGTTTGTGAAAAGCTCAGTCTGTTCAGACGTGCTGAGTATTTTTCCATAATTATTGTTAAGATTGCCAAAGATAATTTTTTTATGCAGAGTTCTAAAATTGTTTTTTTTTAAATTTGTAGAAATTTAGACTAAAAATGGCAGTTGAACTCATCGAAAAATACTTTCCCAACCTTACCGAAGAACAAAAAAGTCAGTTTGCAAAACTTGAGGATCTCTATAAGGAATGGAACGAAAAAATCAACGTTGTTTCCCGGAAAGATATGGAATCGCTGTATGAAAAACATATACTGCACTCATTGGGAATCGCAAAAGTGATGGAGTTTGCGCCCAACACAAAAGTATTGGACATAGGAACTGGAGGTGGTTTTCCCGGAATTCCGTTGGCTATTTTGTTTCCGGAAGTTCAGTTTACATTAATTGATTCCATCGGAAAAAAAATCACCGTAGTGAAAGAAGTTTCCGCAGGGATTGGCTTGAAAAATGTAACTGCAATCCACGGAAGAGCAGAATCTTTGAAGGAAAAATTTCATTTTGTTGTTAGCCGAGCTGTTACCCAAATGCCGGTTTTTCTACGTTGGTTAAAAGGAAAATTCGAGAAAGAACAATTTAATCCAAAACATAATGGCGTTCTATACCTTAAAGGAGGCGATTTGGCAGAAGAACTTGCGGGTTTAAAATGTGAAATTTTCTCGCTGCATGAGTTTTTCGAAAGCGAATTCTTTGAGACAAAAAAAGTAGTTTATTTATCGAAAGGAAATTTTAATTCCTAACTTATAGCAATAATTAATAAGCTAATTACGTTGTAAAAAGAAATAAATTTACCATGGGAAAACTATATAAAATTACCGTTCTGGCTTTTTCAATTTTCATGCTTAGCGGTTGTAATGACCGATTTGAAGGCGATGAAATAAACAATATTGACCAACTAAAAATCGACAGTGTGAGAATTCCGCAGGACACGATGGAGGTTTATAGCACCCAAACCATCAAAACTTATTCAAATTATGCTGCCAATTGCGAAGGCTTTTATGGTTATGATTATTTGCACACCGACCAGTTCGAAAGGGAAGTAACTGCTTATAAATTCAAAACTTCGGCGACCTGTGGAGAAGTATTAACCAAAGCTTCTCAAATCAATTTCAGGCCGCAGCAAACGGGAACTTTCACCTTTAAATTCTGGAACGGAACCGACGCTTCCGGCGAAAATATTTGGATCGAAAAGAATATCGTAGTAAAATAATTCCACCCTAAAATTACTTAAGACAGCATCAGATTAAATCAATTTTCTGGTGCTTTTTCGTTTTAATTTTTATATTTTTAAGGTTTATACGATTTATGAAATTTCTCAATAAAATTATCACCGAACTCTACTCGCAAACTTCCGATTTATCCGAATTCAATATTGTGATTCCAGGAAAAAGACCGATTGTTTTCATCAAAAAAATCTTAAAAGAAAAAGGTTATTCCGGTTTTCTACCCAACTTTTTCACCATAGAAGATTTAATTAAAGAAATCGCTGAAAAACAACCTGTACAAGGAGTCGGATTATGGCTTTTTGCATTCGAAATTTATCGAGAAATTCAGCCTTCAGAAGATTTTGCCAGTTTTTTAAAATGGTTTCCTACCATTTTAAAAGATTGGGATGATATCCTTAAATTTTATGGAAAAGATGAAGCAGTTTTACAGTATATGTTTGATGAAGAACGAATTAAAAATTGGTCCGAAAACCTCGGCGATTCGGAAGAAATACCGAGAAGAAAATTCCTGAATTTCTGGCAGAAAATGAATCTTTTTCTACCGATTTTAAAGAAAAAACTCAACGAAAAAAACTGGGCTACGTCAGGAATGATTCATGAATCTGCAAATGAGAAAATTGAAGATTACGTCCTGAAAACTGAGAAGAAATTCGTGTTTTGCGGTTTTAATGCCTTTACTCCAGTCGAAGAAAAATTGGTAAAAAGTCTTTTGCAATGGGACAAAGCACAATGTTTCTTTCAAGCCGACGAATATTACATCAACGATACCAGACAAGAAGCGGGAAAATTCTTAAGACAACACAAAACCTGGAAAGAATTCAATGATAGTCGTACTTTTCAATGGATTGAAAATGATTTCGCAAAAGATAAAACCATCAAAACCTACGAGGTTTCAGGGAATATTACGCAAAGCAAAGTTCTTCCGGAGATTTTCAAGGAATTAAAAGATCAAAATCTGTCAAATACCGCAGTGATTTTATTGGATGAAAACCTACTTCCGGCGAGTTTGGAAGCGATGAGTACGGTAGATCACCTGAATATTACGATGGGTTTTCCGCTGAAAAATTTAGGTTTCAGTAATGCGATGAAGCAAATTTTTTATCTTCAAAAACAATTAGAAAAGAAGGATTCTTCGTACTATTACAACGATGTTCTTTCGATTTTGGAGGAACTTCCAAATGATCACGACGACCAAAAAATCATTGCTGCTTTCAAAGCAAAAATTGAGGAAAGAAATATTGTTTATATCTCGAAAAACCAGTTACAAGAGCTTCTATCCGGTCTTTCTTATATGCAGCTTTTCACCAAACCCGATTCGGTAAATGCATTTCTCGATCTGTTGATTGATTTCTGTTATCAATTGAAATTCAAGGAATTGGATGATATTTTATTTGAAAATATTTCCCATTTCGAAAAAAGTTTTAAAATTATCAAAAATCAGATTTCTCCCTATTCGTTGGATATCAAAATGGATACTTTAGAAGTTTTGATCAATCAATTGGTAAATTCAGAAACTATTGATTTTCAGGGAGAACCATTGCAAGGTTTGCAAGTAATGGGCCTTTTGGAAACTCGTCTTTTAAACTTTGAAAATATCATTCTTCTTTCGGCAAACGAAGGGAAATTACCATTGGGAAATACCCAAAACACCTATCTTCCATTTGATGTAAGAAATCATTTTGGTCTGCATACTTTTTTAGAAAACGACAGTATTTATGCGTACCATTTTTACCGGTTAATCCAAGATTCAAAACAAGTTCATTTGCTATATAATGCGTTAAATTCCGGTGTAAATATAGGGGAGAAAAGCCGTTTCATTACGCAAATGGAAATTGAAGATCGGCATCATCAGATCGAAAACATCATCATCGAAAATACTTCTGATCCGATGATCCAAGAGCCAATTCGTATCGAAAAAACGCCTAAAGTTCAAGAAAAGTTGATGGAATGGAAAAGCAGAATTTCAGCTTCACATCTCACTTCCTACATTTATAATCCGATCGATTTTTACTTGACCAAAATTCTCAATACCAAGGAATCCACCGAAATAGAAGAAGAATTATCGCAAAGAAGTTACGGAAATTTGGTTCATTATTCACTTCAACTTATTTACGAAAAATTAATTGGTAAAATATTATCAACTAATGATTTAGAACTCTCTAATCAAAAATTAAATGAAGTAATCAATGCAGCAATAGAAAAATTGAAACATCAAGTTGAATTTTACGAAAAAGGGATGAATTATATTCATCGATCGATTGCGGAAAGGGTAGTACGAAATGTTTTGGAATATGACCGAAAACTTATTGAAAACGGAAATACGCTGGAAATTTTGAATGTAGAAGGAAATTTCGAAAATATTGGTTTTTATCTTGATGAAAAACAGGACGACCAAGTGTTTTTCTACGGTTTTATCGATCGAATAGATCGGCTGAACGGAAATTTAAGAATCATTGATTTTAAAACTGCAAAAACCAAAAACCTATCGATTTCTGAACCGAAAAAGCCCGATGATGAAGAAAAACTGGAACGATTATTTTTCCGCGAAGATTATAAGCAGGCCATGCAGCTTTGTGTGTATGCATATTCTGTTTTGAATGAGAAAAAATATCCCGACAACTTCGTTCAATGTGGAATCTGGAGTTTTGCGGAAGTGAATAAAGGAGTTCAAAATCTTCACATTTTCGGAAATAAAGATATTTCAGCAAATCAGTTGACAATTCCCATGAAATCGATAAAAACTGTGATTTCTGAAATTCTGAATCCTGAAATTGATTTTGTGGAAAATGAAAAGGTAAGTTGGGGTAATTAACAGAATTATTGCTTTAAAACTTTAAAAAATTTTGATGCAAATTTTCAATCTTAGCGTTCAGAATTTCTTTAAATGAAAATTACGATGGTGCAGAAGTATTGCGTAAATTTGGCCTTTAAAAAAATTAAATTATTATGAATTTAAAAGGAAAAAACGCTATTATAACCGGTGGTGGAAGCGGACTAGGAAAGGCAGTTGCTATTGCTTTGGCTAATGAAGGGGCGAACATCGGAATTACCGGAAGAAACGAAGAAAACCTGAAAAATACCACAGAAGAAATTAAAAAATTAGGTGTTAATGCTGCTTATTCTGTTTTCAGTATTGATGACGAAAAAGCGGTAAAATCAGGAATCGACGCATTAGTAAAAGATCTCAACGGTGTTGATATCTTGGTTAATAATGCAGGAATTGGAAATTTCGGAACGCTAGAGCAAATGCCGTCTGAAACTTGGGAACAGGTGATGAAAACCAATCTTTTCGGAGTGTATTACGCAGCCCAGGCAGTTCATCCTTACTTGAAGGAAAAAGGAGAGGGAGATATTGTAAACGTGGCATCCACAGCAGGTTTGAAAGGCGGTGCCAACATGTCTGCGTATGCAGCTTCCAAAGCTGCGGTAGTTTCTTTATCTCAATCGATGATGGCGGAATGGCGAAAGGAAAACATCCGTGTAATTACGCTTACTCCAAGTACGATCGCTTCCGATATGTCAATTCAAGGTGGACTTACGGACGGAAATCCGGAGAAAGTTTTGCAACCTGAAGATTTCGCAGAATGGGTAAGAGACATTTTGAAAATGAACCGAAGAGCGTTAATTGCCAACGCCTCCATCTTCTCTACTAATCCTTAATATTAGAAATTTTTATAACAAAAAAGCTACGAAATTCGTAGCTTTTTTTATTTTTTTGAAGATGGATTAGTGTCCGGAATGTCCGTCGATTCCGTGTGCGTGACCGTGAGATAATTCTTCTTCGGTTGCTGGCCTGGTTGCCACCACTTCCACATCGAACTGCAAAGTCTTTCCGGCCATCGGATGGTTCAGATCTACTATTACCATTTCGTCTGTAACTTCAAGAACTACAGCATTTACTTGGTTGCCTTCAGGATCCTGCAAAGGTAGGATTACTCCCACAGGTGGCATTCCACTTTCTTGAAACATTGATACAGGCAATTGCGCGAACGCATCTTCTGCTTTTTCACCATAACCTTCTTGCGGAGTAATGGTAAAAGATTTTTTGTCTCCGGCTGCCAAACCTTGAAGGTTTTCTTCAAACTTTGGCAACATCATTCCCACTCCGTATAAAAATGCGAAAGGTTGATCGGCATCAGTTCTTTCAATGAAAGTTTTTTCTCCATTTTCTTCAACGGAATTTAGCGTGTAATGTAGCGCTACTACGTGGTTTTTGTCTATTGTCATTAGGTAGTGATTAGAAAGGAATTATTAAATCCTTTATTATTTTTTTTATGGAAGAGCAGGTTTTCTTCTCTTTAATGTTTCAACAAAGGTAGCATTTTTGAATTTGAATTAGGCGATCCCCAAACAAAACGATCAATTTCTTTATAAAATTTATTTAAAAATATCAATCGTACAATTCAACCGTATTATTTTCTGTTAAAGATAAAACACCTTCAGATCGCTGATTTGGGTGTTCCGTGAAACCTTTCAGTTTGGTTGTTTTTCCTTTTGAAACTAAATCTAAAATTTGCTTCTCGGAATTTTTTTTCCCAAAAATTATAAATGGAATTTTGAAATCGCAATTTTTAAAATTGGAACAGCCGATTGCTGTTTTCCCTTTCACCAAGCGACTTGATTTGCATTTCGGACATTGCTCTTCTTCCCATTGAATTGTGGCCGTTTTTCGAGTAATTTTTTCTTTTTGGGGCACATCCTTCACCTCGCTCTGAAAAGAGATCAACTTTGCCTTTTCGCTAATTACTTTCCGGGTCAACTCGTTGACCATCTGCACTAATTCATCCTTGAATTGAGAAGCTTCGTATTCGCCTTTTTCTATTTTTCTTAATTTAAATTCCCATTCACCGGTCAGTTCCGGGCTTTTTAGCAATTCGTCTTCGATGGTGTCAATCAACTCTACGCCAGTGGATGTTGCAAGAAGATTTTTCTTTTTCCTTTCAATATATTTCCTTTTAAAAAGGGTTTCAATGATATTTGCTCTTGTGGAAGGTCGGCCGATTCCATTGCTTTTCATAAGTTCGCGAAGTTCCTCATCGTCCACTTGTTTTCCTGCGGTTTCCATCGCTCGGAGCAGGGTAGCTTCGGTGTAAGGTTTGGGAGGGCTGGTTTTTCCTTGGTGAACGAGTGGGGAATGTTCGCCTTTTTCGTCAACTTTAAATTCGGGGATTAATTGTTCCTCCTCCTTATCTTTTTTCTCGGAATCGTCTTTTTTATCTTTTACATAAATTTCTCGCCATCCTAATTCTAAAATCTGTTTTCCATTGGCTTTAAAAATAATCGTTCCCACTTTTCCTTCAACCAACGTATTTGAAATTTTACATTCCGGATAAAAAACTGCAATAAAACGCCTTGCAACCAAATCATAAATGAGTTTTTCTTCCTTACTCAAATTTGAAGAGGGAGGAATTTCTGTCGGAATAATCGCATGGTGATCAGTGACTTTGCTATCATCAAAAACAGCCTTGGACTTTGGAATTTTCTGCTCCAAAAGCGGCGCTGTATATTCGCTATAAAAATTCATGGAGCGCAAAATTCCCGGAATTTTTGGGTATAGATTTTCAGATAAGTAGGTTGTATCTACACGCGGATACGTAGTGTGCTTTTTTTCGTATAAACTTTGGATGTATTTCAAAGTATTGTCAGCTGAAAATCCAAATTTTCGGTTGGCTTCTACTTGCAGCGCGGTCAAATCGAACAATCGCGGATTTTTTTCTCTCCCTTCTTTGATTTCAAATGAGACGATTTCGAAGAGATTTTGCTTCAGATATTCAAGACCTTTTTCTGCCTTTTCTTTGGTTTTAAGCCGATCAATCGCCGCACTGAAAAGCACATCTCGGTAGTTGGTTTTCAGTTCCCAATAATCCTCGGTTTTGAAAGCATCGATTTCTTTTTGCCTTTGAACCAACATCGCAAGCGTAGGAGTTTGCACCCTACCAATGGACAATACGCCTTTGTTTCCGCCAAATTTTCGGGTAAAAAGTCGGGTTGCATTAATTCCCAAAAGCCAATCGCCAATTGCACGGGCATTTCCTGCGAGGTAGAGATTTTGGTAATCCTCGGCGGGTTTCAATTGATTAAAACCTTCTTTGATGGCGTCTTCGGTCAATGAAGAAATCCACAAACGTTTCACCGGTTTTTTGCATTTCGCCTTTTGCAAAACCCAACGCTGGATCAGTTCACCTTCTTGCCCAGCATCGCCACAGTTGATGACTTCATCACATTCATTTACCAGTTTCTCAATAGTTTTAAACTGTTTTTCAACTCCTGAATTAGGAATTAGTTTAATGCCAAATTGTTCAGGAATAATCGGTAGATAGATGAGATCCCAGGATTTGAAATGCGGACTATAATCGTGGGGTTCTTTCAGGGTACAAAGGTGCCCGAAAGTCCAGGTGACCCAATATCCATTACCTTCGAAATAGCCCTGTTTAGGCATATCTGCACCTAATACTTTAGCAATATCTCTTGCAACACTTGGTTTTTCGGCAATGCATAATTTCATTTTTACAACTTCATTTTTTGTCGCTTGCAAATTACCGATTTTTTTTTTGAATATGGGATTGCGAAATTTATTGTATTATATTAGCAGCAATAGTAAGCAAAGCAGTACTTAAGTTTCTGGCTCGATAATTTTTCAATTTAGTGTTGGTCTTTCCGACCCGAGGAAATTGTGGTCTTCCCATACTTTATTCTATCAACCTTCTTTTTATCGTGTCTTTTATCGCATGATAAGTTTCGTAAATTTCAAATTTTATGGGCTTCTTAATTCATCTTTGATTATTGCTATTTTCATCAAATAATATTTCATACAGATAATGGTATTCCGAAGGAGTGTTGCTACATATCCAACAAAAATTTTCATCTATTTTTAAATTTTTCAAACTATTTTTAATGAATTTTCTATCATTTTTTTAAACCTAAATTCTTGAATAGTTTTTTATTTTTTTTATTTTTTTTAAACTGTTTTTTTTGTCATATTATTTTCCTAAAATCGTTTTAATTCCTTGGTTCATCACATCTTACGAAGTTCAGCAGTTGCGGTTTTCGAATCATCACCACGGTTTGCAATTTTAGAACATGAAATTTAAGAAGTCAGAAACAAAATTTAAATGGAAATTTTTGGCACCAAAAACAGATAAATTTCATTGAGTAAGAAAAAAATTCCCGGTTCATCGTGAGCCGGGAATTTTCTTTTTTAAGTAATTTAAGTTAATTTCTACCTCTGCTGAAAAGCCATATAACCAATCCGATAACGCCAACGACAAGGATGATTCCCCACCACATTCCGGCTTTAAAAATAGTTTCAATGGCTTCGCAGGAAGTCAATAACGTCAGCGCGAATACTGATAGACTGAGTAAAGTAAATTTTTTCATAATATTTATTTTTTTTTATGTTGGTTGACGGAGGAAATTTAAACTCGATGAAAATCTGGTTTCCATTTCTTGATGGATTTTTTGATCGCATCTCCTGAAATATTTTCATTTAAAGTTTTTTCCAGTAAAATCTTGAACTCATCATCATAGGCAAATCGTAAAGCTGCTATTTGTCCAAAATTGAGTTTTTCTGCAATATCATCCGATCTTTTTCCGAAAATTTCGAAATATCGCTGTTTAAATTCCAGCCGGATAATTCGATTCTGATTTCCCAAAGCGTAATGCTGCCGCAGCATGATGGCCAGATATAAAAGAAGAAAAACTACTATGGAAAACAAAATCCAGTTTAATTGATTTGCGACATCATTGAAAGATTTCACCACACCAATGATCAATATAATCATCAATAAAGGCAGTAAAACAAAGTGATGTGGCGGATAAAATTTCCGGTGATTGGAATAATTTTGTGTCTTCATAAAATTACACAATCAAAAATGCAACCAAATCAAATTAATTCCCAAGCAAATCCAGAAATTGCTGTTCATCGAGGATTTCAATTGTTCCAATTTCCTGCGCTTTTTTCAGTTTGCTTCCTGCTTTTTCGCCCACCACCAAATAATTGAGGTTTTTGGAAACTGCCGAAATGTTTTTTCCGCCATGTTTTTCTACCATTTCTTCGGCATCATCTCTTGTAAAAAGCGACAATTTCCCAGTGAAAAGAAAAGTTTTGTTTTCCAGAACATTGCTTAAAACCTCATTCGTGTTTTCGCCTTTTTCCAGTTGAACTCCGTAAGATTTTAATCTTTCAATCATCAAAATATTTTCGGGATTTTGGAAGAAAGCAATAATACTGTCTGCAATTTTTCCGCCGATATCTTCTACCTGAATCAGTTCTGCGGCTGTAGCTTTTTTCAGTTCATCAATCGATTCAAAATTTTTTGCCAGTTTTTTGGCTACTGTTTCTCCGACGTGCTTAATTCCAATGCCGAAAAGGACTTTCTCGAAAGGTATTTCTTTTGACTTTTCAATTCCGTCAATAATATTCTGTGCAGATTTCTCCGCCATTCTCTCCAAAGGAAGCAGTTGTTCTTTGGTTAAAGCATAAAAATCTGCCGGATTTTCTACCAGTTTTTCGCGATACAATTGTTCGATCGTTTCGCTACCAAGATTTTCAATATTTAAAGCTTTTCTCGATACATAATGTATCATTCGACCGACAACTTGTGGCGGACAATGCAACTCGTTCGGACAAAAATGTATCGCTTGATCTTCAATTTTTACCAGTTCAGTTCCACATTCAGGGCAAGTTTTGATGTATTGAATTTCCGGATTTTCAGGGTTTCTTTTCTCTAAATTAACGCCGACAATCTTTGGAATAATCTCACCGCCTTTCTCCACAAATACAAAGTCATGTTCGTGCAGACCCAATTTTTTGATGATGTCTTCGTTGTGCAAACTCGCCCTTTTCACAACAGTTCCGGCCAATAAAACAGGTTTCAGATTGGCGACCGGAGTTATTGCGCCGGTTCTTCCAACTTGGTAAGTTACTTTCTCTAATTCAGTTTCGACTTTTTCAGCTTTGAATTTATACGCCATCGCCCACCGTGGAGATTTCGCCGTGTAGCCCAATTGCTGTTGCTGTTTGATGGAATTTACCTTTAAAACAATTCCGTCAATTTCAAAAGGAAGTTGGTGTCGTTTTTCATCCCAAAAGCTGATGAATTCTTTCACTTCATCCATGTTCGAACACAATTTTGCCTGTTCCGAAATTTTGAAGCCCCAACTTTTTGCTTTGTGAATAAGTTCCCAATGAGTCGCTGCGGGAACTTCATTCGAAATAAACTGATACAAAACCGCTGAAAGTCCACGTTTTCGCACTTCGCCCGAATCTTGAATTTTCAAACTTCCGGATGCGGTATTTCTTGGATTCATGAAAAGGTCTAAACCTTCTTCTGCACGGCGTTCATTGATTTTATCAAAGTTTCTTCTCGTTAGATAAATTTCACCCCGAATATAAAAGTTTTCGGGAAAATCACCGTGAAGTTTCATCGGAATATCGGAAATCGTTCTTACGTTTGCAGTAATTTCGTCACCTTGAAAACCGTCGCCACGGGTTACGGCTTCTTTAAGTTTTCCGTTTTCGTATAAGATTGAAATCGAAGCGCCGTCGTATTTCAGTTCGGCGACAAACTCTACGGGCTCATTTAAGGATTTCTGAACGCGTTTTTCCCAGTCTTCCAGATCATTGAAATCGTAAGAATTATCAAGGGAATACATCCGAAACTGATGCTGAACCGTCGGGAAATTCTTTGTGATTTCGCCACCAACGCGCAAAGTAGGAGAGTTGCTATCGTAAAACTCGGGGTGTTTTGCTTCCAATTCCTGAAGTTCTTTGAGCTTCAAATCGAATTCAAAATCTGAAATTGTAGGTTCATCTAAGGTGTAATAATTATAGTTATGTTGATGAAGTTCTTCGCGCAGATCTTCTATTTTTTTTTGAATATTTTCCGACATTTTGAAGGTAGATTTTTACAAAAATACTAATTCTATAGAAACAATAACTTCAATAGCTTATTTTAAATAAAAACATTTAAAATTAAATTTACTCCTAATTTTTATAAGGGTTGTCTTTATAAATTGTATTAATTTTAAAAATAAATACTAATTTAGCAGGGGTAAAAATAAAAAACTATGAAAATTGAGAAAAGATGGATTGCTTCTTTTGTTGTAATTACAATGATTTCAATCGCGGCATTATTCTGGAAAACTGAAATTCCTGTCCCAAACTCCGGAGAATTCCTCAGCGAAGACAAAATTGTAGGTGCTGATGTGGCCTGGATTCTTGCCGCAGCGGGTTTGGTTTTATTGATGACTCCCGGACTTTCGTTTTTCTACGGCGGAATGGTGGGTAACAAAAACGTGATTTCAACGATGTTGCAGAGTTTTATTGCACTGGGTGTAATTTCCATTCTTTGGGTGGTTGTCGGTTTCAGTCTTTCCTTTGGTGAAAGTTTAGGTTTCACTTTCCATGGCATTCATTACGGAATCATCGGAAATCCTTTGAGTTACCCTTTTTTGAGTAGGGTAGGTACACTTCCGCATCATTTAATGGCGCCCACAATTCCTTTTATTTTGTTCGCATTGTTTCAAATGAAGTTTGCGGTAATTACGCCGGCTTTAATCACTGGTTCGTTTGCTGAAAGGGTTCGTTTTATTTCCTATCTATTATTTATGGTTCTCTTCAGTTTGTTTATATATACGCCACTTTGCCACATGGTTTGGCACCCGGAAGGTTTGCTAAATAAATTTTTCGGAGTAAAAGATTTCGCTGGAGGAACGGTAGTTCACATGAGTGCAGGTTTCGCAGCACTTGCCGGCGCAATTGTTTTGGGACGAAGAAAAAATCCACATCATCAACCTTCGAATATTCCATTTGTTTTATTAGGAACCGGAATGCTTTGGTTTGGGTGGTTTGGTTTCAATGCTGGTTCTGCTTTAGCGGCTAATGCAACTGCTGCGATGGCTTTTGGTACCACCACGATAGCATCGGCTTCCGCAATGATCACCTGGATATTTTTCGATCGAATTAATGGAAGAAAAGTTTCTGCCTTAGGCGCTTCCATTGGTGCGGTTGTCGGTTTGGTAGCAATTACCCCAGCTGCGGGATTTGTAACAATTGCTGAAAGTCTGTTCATCGGGTTTATCTCTGCAATAGTTTCTAATTCAATGATGCACTGGAAAAAACTCAAAAAAATAGACGACACTTTGGATGTCTTTGCCTGTCATGGCGTAGGAGGAATTATGGGAATGATTCTTACCGCAATTTTTGCGCATGGCGAAAATGCAAGTTTGTTGCATGGCGGCTGGTCGGTTTTTGGGCATCACATGCTGGCTTTGGTTCTGGTTTCGTTTTTTACATTTTTTGGAGCGTTGGTGCTGTACAAAATTACCGATTTCATTATTCCTCTAAGGGTTTCGGAAGAATCAGAGCATCTCGGACTAGATCTTTCTCAGCACGATGAATCCATTGGTTTTAAATTTTAATGAAAAAAGCACCGTTTCAATCTCGGTGCTTTTAGTTTTTTAATGACTTAACATTTCCTTTATTCTCTCCGAAACCTTTTCCGCATTAGGAAGCATTTCTTTTTCTAAAATTAAATTGATTGGAACTGCAGGTAAGTTCAGTGCGCCCATCGCTTCAACCGGCACATCTAAAAATCTGAAACAATTCTTTGAAATTCTATGAGCAAAAGCTTCGGCGAAGGAATTATTAATCTGTTCTTCAGTTAAAACCATACATTTTCCGTGAAGTTTTACCCTTTCGAAAATCAATTTTTCATCCAAAGGAATCAATGTTCTTAAATCGATGATTTCAACACGACCAGGATAATTTTTCGATGCCTCTTTAGCCCAGTAAACGCCCATTCCGTAAGTTACGATGAGCATGGTTCTGCCTTTTTCAGTTTCAGCCGGATCAGCTTCTAATATTATTTTTCCTTTTCCTAATGGTAAAACGTAATCTTCTGCAGGTTCTACGGTTTTTGCATCTTCAGTGCCGGGAACTTTGCTCCAATACAAACCTTTATGTTCGAGCATAATCACAGGATTAGGATCATAATAAGCAGCTTTTAATAATCCTTTAAAATCTGCCGCATTGCTTGGGTAAGCTATTTTAATTCCTTTGATATTCGCCAAAATACTTTCCACGCTTCCACTGTGATAAGGACCGCCACCACCGTAAGCACCGATTGGTACACGAATAATATTGCTCACCGGGAATTTTCCGTTGGATAAATAATTTGATTTTGAAATTTCGGTAATCAACTGGTTAATTCCAGGATAGATATAATCGGCAAATTGCACTTCAACAATCGGTTTTAAACCTACAGCACTCATTCCTACGGTAGAACCGATGATATACGCCTCCTGAATTGGAGTATTGAAAACTCTTTTTTTACCGAATTTTTTACCTAAAGTCACGGTTTCCCTGAAAACGCCGCCAATTCTTTCGCCCACATCCTGACCATAGAGAAGTGCTTCGGGATGTTTCCACATCAATTCCTGAATGCCATGAATGGCAGCATCAACCATCACAATTTTTTCCTGACCTTTTGGTTCTCTTTCACCAGATTCCTCGGTGATTGGAGTAGGAGCGAAGACGTGATTTTCTACCGTTTCCGCTTTGGGATCTTCAGCATTTTGCGCTTTTTCGAAAGCTTGTTCCGCTTCCAGGCGTGCTTTTTTTTCAATTTGTTTTAATAAATCCTCGTCAACACCATTCTCCAACAATTGATTTCTAAGAATATTTCCAGGATCTTGAGCTCGATGTTTAATTAAATCTTCTTCGTCGCGATAAAATTCTCTTCGAACACCGGAAGTATGATGACCTATTAAAACCGTTTTTGCACATACCAACATCGGTTTACGTTCTGCACGAACGAAATCTACGGCTTTTTTCATCGCGAGAAAACTGGCCTCGAAATCGGTTCCATCCACTTTCATTCGGTTGAGCCCCACAAATCCTGCAGCGAAATCGTAGGCATCGGAAGTTCGGGCTTCTTCTTTGGTTACCGAAATTCCCCATTCGTTGTCTTGAACTAAAAATATTATAGGCAATTGATGCAAGGCAGCAAACTGATACGCTTCAGAAACTTCGCCTTCTGTAATAGAATTATCGCCGAAGCTGCAGACTACAACAGGGTTTTTCTGGAATTTTTTTAAATCAAATTCCTGAATATATTTTATCCCTTGCGCCACGCCCGTGGTGGGAATTGCCTGCATTCCGGTGGCAGAACTTTGATGAATGATTTTTGGCTTATCTTCTTCTTTGCTCGACGGATGAGAATAGTACGATCTTCCACCAGAAAATGGATCGTCTGCTTTTGCTAATAATTGCAGCATCAAACGATAAGGCTCAAAACCAATTCCGAGCAACATACTTTCGTCGCGATAGTAAGGCGAAACCCAATCTTCTTTGGTTAATTGATAGGCGGTTGCCAACTGAATGGCTTCGTGGCCACGAGAAGTAGAATGAACGTATTTACAAATATTTCGGTTTTCTTCGTAGATATCTGCCATTGCTTTGGCAAGCATCATGTGATTGAAAGCCTTTAATAAAATCTCCTTTGAAACCTTTTGTTTTGTATCAATTTCCATAGTTAACAAAGATAAAAATTTTAATGAAAGTGAAAAATCTAAGTATTTTCGGTGAAAATAGAGAAATAAGGTGGAGCAAAATTGCACTAACAAAAAGCCAAAGCAGTTTTCATACTTTGGCCTTGTTGATTATTTTTTAATAAAAATTTTATCCGAACGCATTAATTCCCGTCACATCCATTCCGGTGATGAGCAAATGGATATCGTGGGTTCCTTCATAAGTAATTACTGATTCTAGGTTTGCGGCGTGGCGCATCATCGGGAATTCGCCCATGATTCCCATTCCACCGAGCATTTGTCGGGATTCTCTAGCAATATCGATCGCCATTTTCACATTGTTTCTCTTTGCCATAGAAATTTGCGCAGGAGTGGCTTTATGCGCATTTTTCAAATTTCCCAATTGAAGACAAAGCAATTGTGCTTTGGTAATTTCGGTAAGGAATTCTGCAATTTTTTTCTGTTGTAACTGGAAAGATGCGATTGGTTTCCCGAACTGTTTTCTTTCTTTAGAATATTGCACCGCGGTACAAAAACAATCGATTGCAGCACCGATAACTCCCCAAGAAATACCGTAGCGAGCCGAGTTTAAACAAGATAAAGGCCCTTTTAAACCAACTACTTTTGGCAATAAATTTTCTTTGGGAACTTTAACATTATTGAAAACCAATTCGCCTGTTTTAGACGCACGAAGACTCCATTTATTATGAGTTTCCGGAGTTGTAAATCCTTCAAAACCTCTTTCTACAATCAATCCCTGTACTTTTCCTTCTTCATTCTTTGCCCAAACTACTGCGATATCGCAAAGCGGCGCATTGGTAATCCACATTTTGGCACCGTTTAATAAATAATGATCGCCTTTGTCTTGGAAATGAGTTTCCATAGAGCCGGGATCGGAACCGTGGTTAGGTTCAGTTAAACCAAATGCTCCGATCATTTCACCGGAAGCTAACTGAGGAAGGAATAATCTTTTTTGCTCTTCGGAGCCATATTCATTAATAGGAAACATTACTAAAGAACTCTGAACCGAAGCAGCGGAACGAACAGCAGAATCGCCTCTTTCTAATTCCTGCATGATGATTCCGTAGGAAATTTGGTCCAAACCGGCTCCTCCGTATTCTTCAGGAATGTACGGACCGAGCGCTCCAATTTTACCCAATTCTTTCATCAACCCGGGAATATCGGTGTGGTTTTGCGCAGCTTCATCTATTTTGGGCATCACGAAACTTTCAACCCAATCTCTAACAGATTGACGTATTAACTTGTGTTCATCGGTTAAAAGATCATCCATCAAATAATAATCCGGGATGGTTGTGAGCGGGTAATATGACATAATTTTTAGATTTGCCTAAAATTAGGATTTTTCGGAAATATGGCAAATTTTAAAGGAAAATATTAGAATATGATTTTAGTTTTTACGCTTAAATCTGTATAAATAAGGAGCTTTGTTTGCTGAACCATCAAAAAACTTCTCTAATCTTTCAAGAATGTTGAGCGCCAAAATTTTCCGTTGGAAATTATTTCTTCTGTATTTTTCATCGAGCACAGTTTCATAAACGGTTTGTAAATCTTTCATGGTGAATTTTTCCGGAAGCAAATTATTCGCCACGATTTGCGTATCGATATTTTTACGGATATGATTTAATCCCACTTCGATAATTCTTTCATGATCGAAAGCCAGTTTGGGAAGTTTGTTCACCTCAAACCAAGCGCAGGTTTCGTTGAGAGAATGGGGAAAGGTTCCAGCTAAATTAAAATCTATCAGACTGCAATATCCCACCGTGATAAATCGCTGGAAAATCCAGTGATCGGGTGGAACTTCTATATTTTTATGTTTGAGTAGGATTTGGTGTGCATTGTTGGCTGTGCGATTAATCTGTCCGAAAGTATGGAACTGTTCGAGGAAAGTATCCGACAAATGGGTTCTCTCAAAAAGCACACGGGAAGCGGCATCAGATAAGTCTTCATCATTGAAAACAAAACCACCCGGAAGTGACCATACATCCAAATCATGGTACTTCAGAAGTAAGACTTTCAAAATACCATTATCAAAACCAAAAATGGTACAATCAACCGAGATATGTTCAACAAATTGCTGGGTATCAATCAATTGCTGTAAATCCTGCTTATTTTTACTATCGTCGATTTTCATATAAAGCAAAACTAATAAATATTTTCTTTTTTTTAAAAGATAAGATTTAAAATAAAAAAACTTCGGTGTAAGTGATTTTTCCGCCTTCAATTAAAAGAGCAACCCAGTTTCGGTTGCTCTTACTCATTTTTTGTATTGACTTTGTGATTATTTTATGTTAAAATTTTTCTCAAAACCATTACAATTAACTTGTTTTAAGGTATTTCCTTGATATTTTAGTTGATTTGGATTCGCATATAAATCTTTGTTTCCTTCGGTTTTGTGATCACCAATTCCTTCGATTAATTCACTATTCTTTTTCAAGAAGTAAATTTCTCGTTCGGAAGTAGTTCCTTCAGCTTGAAAAGTATAACTCAATTTAATAGTATCACCGTTTTGAGTACCCATCACATCACCGAAAGAGCTGTCTTTTTCGAAGTTTTTATAGCCCATTTTTCCGGTAATTGTGCCTAAGTTATCATCCAAAGAAACAAAAATAGAATCTTTTCCGTTGGCAGCAAAATAGCAAGATTGAAGGGTAGAAGGTGCTATCGGTTCACTAGATTCGGGAACGTTGACAGAATCGGAAACTTTAGGTTCTGAACTTACCATTTCGCTAGATTTTTTCTCACAACTCAACGCTGTAAACATGATCAATGCGGATAAAATATAATTTTTCATAACAGTAGTAATTGCGGTAAAAGTAATTATTTTTTTTAAAAATATTCCATATTATGTTAAATAGAATTGGATTTTCATTCATGTAATTTAATAACAGAATTAACAATCTTAAAAATGAATAGCATCTTGATTTTAATGTTGATGACTTCTTTAAGTTTAACTTAGAATATAATAAGAAGATGCTTGAGAAGAAATTTTCAAATTTTGAAAGGAATCTAATCGCTGAGAATCCTACACAAAAAGAAATTTGTCAGACTTTTAATAAAATTTGAATTTAAAAAATATTAAAAGATATTTCAAGATGATATATAAATCTAATTCATTTAAACAAAATTCGAAAAATTAGAAAGAAAACAAAATCCTAATTGCTGAGAATGGCTTACAATAAAAACCAGGGAATATTATCGGGAAATATTGTAATTTTTGGAAACGGTTTGTATTCGCAAATCATGCTATTTTTTCCAATTTCCTAAAAATAAATAAAACCTCCTATAATTTATATTATGTTAAATCGGATATGCGATTACATAAAAAAACCTCCGTTTAACGAAGGTATTAAAATTATGGTGAAATTTACAAAAACTACCAATTGGAAGTTTCTCTTCTTTTCGAAATCAAATGATCAATTGAATACCTACCTGGTCCGAAAGCCATTACTAAAAGGTAAATCGATAAATATAACAAACTGGTTTCCTTTCTTTCAAAAGCATCTCCACTATGAACAACCAATCCGGCAACAGCCATGGTAATGACCAAGAAAAATAAAGCAGGCCTCGTGAAAAGTCCCAAGATCAAAAATATCGAACATACAAATTCTGCAAAAACCGCCAATGTTAATGATATTTTCGGGCCTAATCCAAGAAAATCAAAAAACTTTATTTCTTCGCCGGATAATAATTGCTGAAGTTTTGGAAAACCATGTGACAACATTGCAAATCCTACAAAAACCCTGATCACAAGCAAAACGACATCAACTAGCTGTGGATTGCTCTTGGCTGAAGTTAAAAAATTCATGAAAAAAATATTTTATCAAAAATAAGAAAATTCCTTCGCAATGTCAATGAATTCGTGAATTCTTTATCGATACCCGAAATTTTTCAGGTCTCGATCGTTTTTGCGCCAATCTTTTTTCACTTTTACGAAAAGATTCAAATGAATCTTTTTGGAAAAGAATTTCTCCAAATCTAATCTCGCTTCGGTTCCAACTTTCTTAATGGCTTCACCTTTATGACCGATAATAATTCCTTTTTGGGTGTCTCTTTCAACATAAATAATGGAATCAATGAAAATAATTCCTTCTTTTTCCTTGAACATTTCTGTGACAACCTCCACCGAATACGGAATTTCTTTCTCGTAATTAAGCAAAATTTTCTCTCTGATCGCTTCATTTACGAAGAATCTTTCAGATTTGTCGGTATATTGATCTTTGTCGTAATATGGCGGATTTTCCGGCAAAAGCGATTTCAGTTTCGGTAAAATAACTTCGGTGTTAAACCCTTTCAATGCGGAAATCGGTAGAATCTCTGCCTTTGGAATTCTTTCGTGCCACATTTCCATGGCTTTTTCCAAATCTTCCTGGTTGGAAGCATCAATTTTATTAACTAAAATCAATACCGGCACCGGAATTTTATTGAGTTTTTCAACCAAAAAATCAAACGGTTCTGTTTTGTCCAAAATATCTACAATAAACAAGAAAACATCGGCATCTTGCAAAGAATCTTTTACAAAATCCATCATTTTTTCTTGCAGGCCATATTTCGGTTCTAAAACTCCCGGAGTATCGGAAAAAACAATCTGTAAATCTTCTTCATTATAAATTCCGAAAATTCTACGTCTTGTCGTTTGTGCTTTTTGGGTAACAATTGCGAGCTTCTCTCCCATCAATTGGTTTAGAAGGGTTGATTTCCCTGCGTTGGGCTTCCCAACGATATTTACGAATCCTGCCTTGTGCATTATTTCTTTTTTTAAATAAATTAAATAATATTGATCCGCGTAATTTGTGAATCCCTGCAAAGATAGTGAAACATTGTTTGACCATTAAAGTTACAAAAGGATTTTTATCGCTTTGCAGTAAATGTCAGAAAAACTATCTTTGCAAGAAAATTATGAAACAATTTCTATTTTTTTTATTTATCTCGAATTTTTTCTCCGCTCAGAATTCCGATTTACTTCATACAAATTGGAAGATTACAAAAATGGTAAGTGAAGTTCAACCGGATCAATTTCCACCTTCCATGCCCTATCAACAGGTTACCAATTTTGCAGCGACTGATCCACAACTTAATTTGTCTTTTTTCAATACCGTCTCAGCTAATTTATCGTTTAGTGGGCAGGATGTGTTTACGGTAAATAGTAAAGCTTGCACATTAGCAGATTATTGGGGTGATAATGGAGAAGTAAATCAATTTTTTGCCTCTTTATGCGCTTTTTTCGAGATTGGGCATAATTATCATTATTACCTTGGAAATACTGGCAATGAAAAAACATTAGTTATTCACAATGCGATATTTGAAGAGATCCATTTTATATCCAACAATCTTGCAACTACAGAAAATAAATTATCCCAATATAAAATTGCTCCAAATCCGGTAACCACGATTTTGACTGTCCAAAATTCAGTGGGAATAAATTCTGTCGAATTATTTGACGTGTCAGGAAAATCAGTTTATGAATTAAAAAAGGAGAATGCCAAAACCTTGGATATTGATATGAGAAATTTCGATACCGGAACTTATTTTATCAAATTAAATAATGATAAAACTTTTAAGATTATTAAAGAATAATTTGATTATTTTTTGAAAACTATCGGAAGAATTTCATTTTCTATCAAACCGAATTTTGCTTGCTCTGCTGCGGAGAATTTTTTCGAATAAAAATTGGCATCCACCTGAAAACCACTCTTTCTCAATCGATCGAAATAATCCATTCCGTACCAACGAACGTGGTCGTATTGCCCGAAATGTTTTTGTCTTTCTTTAGGATCTTTAATGGAAAAATCTTCGTAAGTTTTTTCTAAAGAATTCTTCATGGGAACTTGGAAAATTCCCCAGCCGCCTTTTTTCATCACGCGATAAAGCTCACTCATGGCTTTTTTATCGTCTTCTATATGTTCTAAAACGTGGTTGCAGAAAATCACATCGAAACTTTCGTCCTCAAACGGTAAATCTAAAATATCCGCTTTTACATCAACGATGGGTGAAAATAAATCAGCTGAAATATATTCCAGGTGGTCCATTTTTCGAAATTTTCTCAGAAATTCCTGCTCCGGAGCAATGTGCAAAACTTTGTATTTTTTAGTAAAAAAATCGGTTTCATTTTGCAGATATAGCCACATTTGGCGATGTCTTTCTAAACTTAAAGTCCCCGGAGAAAGCGCATTTTCACGCTGTTTTCCGTAACCATACGGTAGGAATTTACGGTAAGATTTGCCGTCGATCGGATCAGTAAATTTGTTTCCTTTGAAAAATAAATAAATCAACGGACGCAAAAAAATGCTTAAATTAATAAGCATCGGACGAGGAATTTTATTGAGAAGAAATTTCGCGATTTCTTTCATTAAAAATCTAATGTAAATGGAGCTTCTTCATCACTCACAATTCCTAATGCATCGTAGATATACTGATACGTTGAAAGCAAAACTGGTTTCCCGTTGATGATGGTTACATCATGTTCGAAATGTGCTGATGGTGAGTTATCCAGTGAAGTCACCGTCCATCCGTCGCTATGAAATTTCACTTTTTCAGTTCCAAGATTAATCATCGGCTCGATCGCGAGTACAATTCCGTCTTTCAACACTTTTCCACTTCCTTTTCTACCATAATTGGGAACTTGAGGGTCTTCGTGCATTTTTCTGCCCAAACCATGTCCTACCAATTCACGAACCACGCCGTAACCGTGTTTTTCGCAATATTCCTGGATGGCATTTGAGATATCTCCCACCCTTTTTCCACGAACGCATTGCTCGATTCCTTTGTATAGAGATTCTTTGGTTACTTTCAGTAATTTTTTGGTTTCTGGAGCCACCTCGCCTACTTCAAAAGAGTAAGCGTGATCACCATAAAAGCCGTTCATATAAACTCCACAATCCACAGAAAGGATGTCTCCTTCTACCAAAGGTTTATCGTTTGGAATTCCGTGTACCACCTCTGCATTCGGGGAAATACACAAATTTTTTGGGAAGCCGTACATTCCTAAAAATGCAGGTTCACCACCATGATCGCGTATAAATTCGCCACCAAGTTTATCCAAATGATTGGTCGTCGCACCGGGCTTTATCTCTTTCGCAAGCATGCCTAAAGTTTTGGAAACCAATTGTGCGCTTTGCTTCATTAACCGCAGTTCGTCGAGTGTTTTTAAAATAATCATAACTAATAATTCTTACCAAAAGAGCCCTTTTTTCTTTTCTTTCTTCATTTTGGAATAAGGTAAAACTTCTTTACCTTCAACTCTGAATTCTATCCTTTCATTGATGATATTATAGATTTCACCCCAACCTGGAAAACCTCCTAAATTACGGTCGTCGATAAATAAATCTGCATCGATTTTTCTGGAAGCGGCATTAGAATCAAAAACTTCCCCTTCAAAACTTGAATTTACGGCATAAAATTCTACACCATTTTTTTTACAAAATTCTACGGCTTCATCTAAAGATTGCCCATGTCTATACGTCCAAAGAATAAGTCGATACCCTTCAGACTGAAGTTTTTTAAGCGTTTCGAATGCGAAAGTTTTGGGTTTACCAATTCCGGGATATGCATCTTCTACAATAGTTCCGTCGAAATCAATCGCCAATTTTTTATTGCTTTTCATGTGAATAAAATTTCAGATTGCAAAGATAAGAAAATAAAAGAGCGGTTGAAATACTCAACCGCTGGTGTTACAAGAAAATTAGCAAAATGAGGGATTAAGATTTCACCCATTTGAATTGATACTGCAAATCCGGAGTAGCAATTCGGTCGGTAATTTTTTGTAATCTTCCTGGAAGTTTCATCAGATATTCCTGTGCTTTTTCGGCTTTTTCGTTAAGCCCGGAGATATGTTCTATCTTCCAATCATTCAATAAATCACTTAAAATATTGATATAATCATGTCCTGTATAGACCATCGCTCTTTGTGCAGCATCTGAAAAATGGCCCCAAAGTTCTCCAGCTTTTTGGCCGGATTCGCGCATCAAATGTGCGGGCATCACGATTTTTTTGCGCATCATATCTTCGAACGCAAGCATCATTTCGGATGGATCTAATTCGAAGATTCGGGTTACAAAATGTTTGTAAGCTTTTGCGTGTCGTGCTTCATCCGCAGCAATTACACCACACATTCTAGAGAGTTTGGTGTTCCCGGTTTGTTTGGCCAAGGAACCTACTCGTCGATGGGAGATATTGGTTGCCGTTTCCTGAAAACTGGTGTAAACAAAGTTTCGGTAAGGATCCATGGAGGTTCCGATATCGAAACCATCCTGAATTAAATATTGTGTGGTAATCTCTACTTCTCGCATATTTACACGACCACAGAGATAGAGATATTTATTGAGCAAATCACCGTGTCGGTTTTCCTCGGCAGTCCAACTTCTAACCCATTGCGACCACCCAGAGCTATTTTCTGGTTCCACCCCATCAATTCCCATAATCCAAGATTCGTAGCTAGGTAAAGCTTCTTCGGTAATGCAGTCTCCGATTAAAGTTACGAAGAGATCATAATCCATTTCCTGAGCGTAGGTTTGGAGCTCTTCCACATCGTATTTGAAGGTTTCAGCGGAAGGATCCGGAAGGAAATCTGTGGGTTGCCATATTTTTTCAACGGGAGTTAGATAGGAATTGATGAAATCGTTCACTTCTTTGCCCAAATTCCTCATCACTTCCAATCTTACTAATTTATTGTACATTTTTTTTACTTTTTATAAAGGCAAATATAACCTAAAAATATTATTTTAAGCATAATATTTAAAAAAACGGAAATTAAATAATTTTTTGTCTTATTCTGGAAATGTACACCATTGTTATTCAAAAAATGCAATGGACCGTGATAAAGTGGAAGTTTCAAAAATCCTCACGAGCAAAAGCAAATACCTATTCTTTGTAATTTAAATTTCTTAACTATTGTTGGAGGAATTGAATTTATTAAAATCAGAATTTATTAGAGTTCGGTCATTACAACACATATAAATGATGTAATTTTTTATTTGAATCTTCTAAGAAATTTCTCTTTAATTACTTGAATTAATAAAATTTAAACTGATTAAAAAGGATAACCAATCGCAATATTCAAAACTAAATTTTGTCGACGCCAATCTTTATTTCCAAAATCGATTTTATCGAACATCCAACGATCATTTTTCTCGTAGTAAGGTACCCGCAACGGCATAGCCAAATCGAGACGAAGAAGCAGAATAGAAAAATCTAAACGCAGTCCAACGCCCGCTCCTACCGCCATTTCGCTTAGCCAATCTTTAGAAAATTTCGCTCCTGGGCGCGTTGCATCTTCGTTGACCAGCCATACATTTCCTGCATCGGCAAAAACACCTATATTCAAGAATTTATAAATATTGGCGCGATATTCCAGATTGGTTTCCAACTTAATATCGCCGGCTTGATCGAAAAACAATTGGCCGGTTTGCGTCCGCGGATCATAACTACCAGGACCTAAAGTTCTCGCTCGAAATGCTCGAATACTGTTGCTACCTCCGGAAAAGAATTGTCGGGAAAACGGAACCGTGAGCGAATTTCCGTATGGATACGCAATTCCAGCAATTACTCGCGCGGCAACACTTTGTTTAGTGGAAAGTTGATGGTAAAATCTAAAATCGTTTTCCATTTTAGCATATTGGCTGAATGGTACACCGAAAATCTGCTTTTCCTTGCCTGCCTTAGCATTAGCTCCGGAGATTAAGCCTGTGAGATTTCCCGCCAAATCAACGTAACCGCGATAGTACATCGTGTTGGTTTTAGGCAACATCGTATTGGTATAGGTGTAAGAATAAGTAGGTCCGTAAATTAATTGCTTCTGAATTGCCTGCTGCAAATAAGGTTTGTCCTGAATATAATTTTGGTAAACTTCGGTCACATTTTCAGGTGCTACCAACGTAACATCGAGCAATTTCAATTCATGTTCCTTTCGGATATTTTCTTTCCACATATATCCAAACGATGCATTGAAATTGTGCAAAGTGTACCATTTGCTGCGGCTGACATATTCATAACCGATTTCGGCATTGGTACGCGGAACAAATGCGCTTGAGGATTGAAATTTAAAAGGCGCTAACAATCTTGGAACCGACAATTGAACATTCGCGCCCGCCCGATAGATATTGCCTTCTCCTCGTTCGTAGGCAGAAGATCTCCCACCCATCTGCATATCAAAAGAACCGAAAACAGATGCCTTCAATTGTTCCGCACCTCGGAAAATATTTCGATGGGTCCAATTGAGATTGAGTTCTGAACCTGCATAATTTGCCGAATTGGTTTTCCCCAAAGCTTCCACTCTTAAAGACTGAAATTCCTTAGGAGTAAGCAGGTAATAGGCATCAAATTTATTTTTTAAACTATCAGAAATTACAAATTCATTTTTTACGAATTTGAAAACTCCAAGACTGATCAATCGGTTCAAAGTCAAATTATGATCCGCACGATTGTAAATGTCGCCTTTTTTAAAATATAGCGCCCTTTCAAACATGACCGGACGAAATTTTTTCTTGGGATCGACATAATAAAAATCCTTGTAAGCTTCTATGGAATCTATATTTACAGGGATTTTATATACATTTTCTTTCACATCGCGTAGGTTGTAATCGGCATAGACAATCACATTATTAATGCTGAATTGTTTCTTGGCCAGTTCCGGCGTTTCTTCTTTCAATTTTACAGCAAGTTCGACCTCCGGCTTGTTGGTAACGGTGCTGTCGGCTTGAACAATGATATTATCCGGATGAAAGTAATAAAAACCATTTTCCTTCATCCGATTATCAATTCTTTCACGTTCAGCTTTGATGACATCGAGGTCGAAAGGTTTCCCTTTTTTCAGTAATGTTTGATCTTTTACCAATTGAATTTCACGGTTAATTTTGGTGCTATCTTCCGGAAATTTCACATCGCTGATAAGATATCTTGCGCCGGTTTTCACATCATAAACTACTTTTGCAGTTTTCCCATTGATAATAGTATCATACTGTGCTTTCGCATTGAAATACCCTTTATTTTCAGAATAATTCTCAATGATATCTTTGTTAAATTCGCGGTCTACATCGCCCAAAAGAACAGGTTTCTGTCCCACTTTATTTTTCAGCCAGTTGGTAATTCCTTTGTCTTTTTTGGGTTCCGGAGTAATATTGTAAATCCAAACACGTGGACGCAAACCCAAAATCGAAGAATTGGGTTTGGGGGTAAGATTATCCTCCAAACCGTCTTTTAATGAAGATTTTTCTTTCTTGGAAATCGTGTCATTAATGATATTAATTTTCGCCCCAGTGTAAAGTTTTTCGTTGGGTTGTAATCTTTCGGTTCCACATGAAAAAAGAAGTGCTGCGACAGAAAAACCTGTAGCTATCTTGATTTTTTTAAACTGAATTGTATTTCCCATAAATTTCATCATCAATTATTTGAATTCAACAGCGCTATTTTTCTGCAATGCTTTTTTGGTTCGTCGGATCTCACGGTTTTGTTTCGCTCTTTGGAAAATATCTTTGAAATCAGTATAATCTAAAGTGATCACAAACCCAACTCCAGTTTCGATAATTTGGCCTTGCAAAGCAACTTGATACTGATTTTTCCGATATGCACGAAGGGTATATCTGCCATCTTTCGATAAAGCGTAATCTGCAGTAATATTACCCGCAATATTGGTCATTTCTTCGTTTTGTCGCGCTTCTCCTTCGATGCCGAAATTGCTTCCAACGGTGATCTTTAAGCGATCATTTAATAGTTTCTTACTTAAATTAACATTCAAATCGGTTCTTGTATTTTTATTTCCGGAAGAATATTCTTCATAACTGTCAAAATCGAAAGTCAAATCTACACCAGCGATTAAATCCTGTGCAATATTATTGAGTTGCTGGGACAAGATTTGGCTCACACTCTGTCTCGCCATCGTACCGGCAGAAATTCCGCTTTGACTTTGGAACGGGTTATCGCCAATGAAACGATTCAAAATCAAGAGTGCAAAAACCTGTTTGTTGAGTTCCGATTCATCGCGACGGAGCTGGCTGAGCTTAGTTTCAACATTATCAATAACTTCCTGATTAACCGCATTGTTATTTTCGTCCGTTTTAATATCAAAAGAAATCACCGGTTTCAGTAATTCTCCTTTTAAAACCAATAAAGTATTGAAAGGAATTCTCTGCTTATAGTAATTCAGCTGATCTTCGGAAAGTTGCTGCTGTACCAAATCAATTGGGGCTGCATTCGTTTTGTAAATCGCAGTAAGATCCAGGTTTGCGGTGGTTGGTTCGCCGGTCCACGTGATGGTACTACCCTTTTGGATCTCGAATTTTCTTTTAATCATGTTAAAAGACATTTCATACGCTCCACTTTCTACCTGATAAACGCCTACCAACGTTGTCTTACCCGATGGATCCACACCTCCCGTCAATTCAGCTTCACCTTGAAGTTTTACGAAATCTCCGCTGGCTTTATCGATTAATAATGAAATTTTAGCTTCTTTGGTTAAAGAAATATTCACATTCACGTCCATTCCTTTGATGCCGGTTTTCGCATCGATACTGTCGGCTTTTATGGTTTCATTGAGAACAATTTGGTCCTGATCGATAAATTCCACAATACCTTCTCGATCTTTTAACGTAGGCGATGTTTGAGGAATCACAAAGGTAAAATCGGTTTTGTCGGTCACTGCTAATTTACCATCAACTTGTGGCAAATCCAGATTTCCGGTAATACCAAGGTCGGCATCAATTGCCAAAATTCCGAACATCATCTTATCGTTATCCGGTTGTGAATCTACGGCCATGAAATCTCTTGCCCTAAGTTTTAAATCAAAAGCAAAGTCCTTGTAATTTTGGGTTAAAATATCGCCATCAAAGGTCAATGCATTTCCTTGTGAATCCTTCACTTTAAATTCATCAAACACAATTCCTCGCGATGCAAATCTTATTTCATCATCAAGATGTCTGAAATTGCTTCCTGTTTTCACAATTTCTAAACCAACATCATTAAATTTCAACTTCCCTAATATTTTCGGACTATCGGTTTTCCCCGTGATATCGAAATTTCCGGAGAGGTAACCTTCAGTATTTTCAATGGCATTTAGCGTAAAACCTTGAACCGATTTCATTTGAAGTCGATTAATTTCGGCTTCTAAATCAAGCAATTGCGATTCTATATTATAATCTCCCGTAATTTTCATATCGTTTTCAAAACCAGTAAGTGCAACATCGGCATATAAAAGTTTTGAAGTTTTAGTATTCACTTTTGCGGCGATATTTCCGACTTGATTTCCATACATTACCAAATCTGTAACATTTACATCCGAAGTGAAATTGAGGTTTTTATAATCCTTTAACCTCACATTTCCATTGATTGTACCTTTTGCCAAAAGAGAATCCTTTTTCAGCATTTCGGTAATGGTTTCTATTTTAAAATTTTTCAAATCCACATTCAACGGGCTATTTGCGTTTTCATTTTCAGAATTTATGGCAAGACTGCTTTCCCCGTTGCTGAGGACAAAATTGCGAGCGAAAATTCCATTATTCCCAAAACGTAGAACATTATCTGGCGCGACATTCCAGTTACTATAATTTAATTTTAAACCATCCGGATTCAAAGAAATTTGTGTTGCATTTTTCAGCGATTGCGCATTTCCGGCAATTAAAAATTGTTCAACATTTTTGTCGTCTTTTGTAGAAACGCGGTATTCAATGACATTGTTTGCAACGTTTCCGGTTGCGGCAAATTGATTCAGAGCCAATTTTTCACTTGAAATTTTCTGAGCTTCAAGTTGATATTGCAATGCATCATTTTCATTATAAATTCTAAACGAAGCATTTTCAATTAAATTTTCGCCATATTTTAAATTCGGAATTTGCGCATTAACAGTGATGTTTTGGGAATCTGCGCTGTAATTTCCGTTCATGGTAATCGTTTCAAAACTTTTGAGTTCCGGAACGAATTTTCGGATCAAATTGTCATCTTTCAAAGTAGCTGTAAAATCAAAATATTGATGCGGATCGATTCGCTGTTTTTTCTTGCCCAAATCATAGTAATTGCTCACTGTATTTTGCAACGCTCCGAAAATTTGCGACAGTTTGTATTTTCCGGTCATCGTAAAATCCGCAACCTGAGAATTGAAATACAAAGCGTTTGAATTCGCCGTAGTTTCAGCTTTCAGACGCATTTCCTGAATTGGGAAAACTTCTTTGGTATCTGAAATTGCAAACTGATCCAAATTCAAATAACCATTCAAGAAATCAGGATTCAAATTGCTGAATTCGCCATCAATGTTTCCTGCCAAAATCAGCGGGTCTTGATAAAAACCTAATTTATAAAGATCGAGTTTGGTGATCGTTCCGCCCAATTTTACGCTAGAATTTTTATCAGACAATTTTCCGGAGGCCAATAAATTGAGATTTGCATTGGGATCAAGAGAACGTAGATGAATATTATATCTACCAGAATTCAATTTCCCGGAAACATCAACATTTTGATAGCGATAATTTTGATAATCAAATGCGGCCAAATTTCCTTTAAAATCCAAGTTTCCATTTTTAAAATCAAAGCTTTGTCCCTTTGCAATGATATTTCCCCGAACAATGCCTAGGTCTGTATTTTGGATAATTTTTCCGATCTGCAAATTCATTAAATTCGCATTGACAACATACGTTTCAGCATTTTTTTTACGCATATCA
Source organism: Chryseobacterium senegalense (assembly GCA_001403755.1). Taxonomy (GTDB): domain Bacteria; phylum Bacteroidota; class Bacteroidia; order Flavobacteriales; family Weeksellaceae; genus Kaistella; species Kaistella senegalense. Next base: position 1,224,044 of record CYUH01000015.1, read on the forward strand.
ACCACTGCATTCAGCGCTACATTTCCCAAAGTTGACACCATTTTCAGTTTCGTATCGACCAGTTTTGTTGTACCGCGGGCAACTCCCGAGATCGCAAAATAAGAAGGCAGAGAAATATTGGAAGGAAGGGTATTTTTCGGCAAAATCTTAAGAATAGTTTTTGCGGAGGAGCCGAAATTTCGGATTTTCAAGTCATAGAATAATTTCCCAGGATCGGTGGCATTTCTCACCACGCCGGAGAGCGCCAACTTCAAATCGCCCAATCCGGAAGCTTGTAAATTTGCAATTTGCATCTCATTCATCGTTCCTTTTATCCTTGCTTCCAAATTGATGATGCCGTTCGGATAAGTATTGAAAGGTGGTGTATTTCTTAGATCCGGAGCGAAATTTAGCAAATCTGCCAAGCCAATTTTTGAATTGTAAATATTTGCTGAAACACTTACTGCACCAGGATTTGCGGAGAGTTGTTCTATGGAATTATAATTCAATACGATTTCGTCACGCAATACGGTTCTTGAAGTTTCTAAATAAAGGTTTTTCAGGTAAGCTTGCTTTTCGCCATACACAAAATCGGTATTGAATTTTCGTATTTCTAAGTTGTTCTTCTCCTTAATTTCAGCTTTTTCTACTGTTCCTGCAAACGTTCCATTCTGCATTTTAAAATCTCTCAAATCGAAATTCAGTTGAGAAAAATCGAGATGGTTGAAATCCATTCCCCGCGATTTTTTTGGCATCGCGGTATTATTGTATGAAACCTTTACATCATCTAAAATAGCTCTGCTTAGAAGCAGCTCTAGCGATTTTTCGGCAGCTGATGGAAGATCAGAGTTTGTCGCTACTTTTTGTGGTGCCGAGAACATTTTCGCATCAATATTCGCACCTTTCAAAAGAAATTGATCGATCTCATAACTCTGGTTTTCAATATCGAGTTTATTAATTTTTGTATTCAGTTCATTAAAAAGAATTTTAGCATACGTTTTTGAATTATCGTCGCCGTAATCCACATTAAAATTGGTGAATTTTATTCCATTTAATGCTAATTTCATTGGTTTTTTTGCTCGAAGCGAATCCGCCTTTTCATCAACAGTTTCGGCAACTTCTTCCAATAAATCTTGCTTCAATCTTAGCTTCAATCCATCCAAAACAATATTTCCCACGGCAAACGAATTGCGATCAAGATCGAAGGTTTTCACCCGAGTATCGAAATATTTAAATTTAAGACTAATATCATTCCTGGCTTGGTTATCTATAAATGAAACATTGATATTCTGCAACTTAATTTTATCTAAAGAAATGACGAATGGCTTGCTCTCGCTTTCCTGAGAATCTTTTCGGGCAAAAGCATCGATAAAATAATCGAAATTAAAAGAACCATCTTTGTTTCTTACAACATTAGCTTTCACCCCGTCCAAATCGATAGAAGTAAGATCGACGGTGTTTTTTAAAAGCTTGGGAATGTTTAAACCGACATCAAATTTTTTGGCATACAGCAGTGTATCCACGGTTTGGCCTTGCAGATACAGATTTTCCATCACCAAACTATTCGGAAATGTAACATAGAACCGGTCGAGAGAAACTTTGGTTTTGACCTTCTTCTCTAAATATATTACCAACCGATCTTTTAAAAAATTTTGAATTACGGGTAATTGTAAACTCAGAACACCTGCGCATAAAATTGCTACAAATATTCCGAAACCGATGAGTATTTTTTTGAAGTATTTTTTTGTGTTTGCCAAACCTTTGTTTTTACAAAAATATTAATCTTAAATCAAATATGGTCAACTTTAGCTAAATTAATTGCACCATTTTTAAAATAAAGCTATTTACTAATTTTCAGCCACTTCCAATTAATTATACAAGATAGTTATGATGTAAATAAAATAAAATACCATATTGAAGATTTTACAGTTCTATTAATAATAGTATTTTTGTTTTATGAAACTGCGAAATCTCAAATATCCTTTGATCATTGCATCAGCGATTTTCATTAATTCCTGTTCCACACAGCAACCAGCAAAATCTGTTCCTAAAACTAGCACTGGACCAACTAAACCTATTGCAACTAAACCAAATCCTCAAGTTTCAGATTCGGAGAAAAAAATCACGGTAAATCTGCCGGAAATTAACAGAGAATTTCGTGCAGCATGGATTGCTACGGTTGCGAACATCAACTGGCCGACAAAAAACACCCTTACTACACAGCAACAAAAAGATGAGGCAATACAACTTCTCGATCTGCTAAAGGATGCCAATTTCAATGCTGTTATTTTTCAAGCTAGACCTTCTTCCGATGCCTTATATAAAAGTGATTTGGAACCTTGGTCCTATTTTTTAACAGGACAAACCGGAAAAGCTCCTTCTCCGTTTTACGATCCGCTGGAGTTTTGGATTTCCGAAGCCCATAAAAGAGGAATGGAACTTCATGTGTGGATGAATCCTTATCGGGCACATCATACCACAGGTGGAAGCGTAACATCTTCAAGTATGGCAGCAAAAATGTCCGAAAGTACCTACCGCTTGAAAAACGGAATGTATTGGATGGATCCTTCGGATGAGCGCGTTCAGAACCATGTTTCCGCGGTAGTAAAAGATTTAGTAAAAAGATATGATATCGATGCGGTGCATATCGATGATTATTTCTATCCTTATAAAGAATACCATGGTGGAAAAGACTTTCCGGATGACCGAACCTGGAATGCCTACAAGAAAGCAGGAGGAAACCTTTCTAAAGCGGATTGGAGAAGAGCAAACGTGAACAAAATTATAAAAAGACTCCACGATGAAATTCATCAGGAAAAGCCAACCGTAAAATTCGGAATCTCACCGTTCGGAATCTGGAAACCTGGTTTCCCAGCAGGCGTAACCGGTTCTTCACAATATGATGAACTTTATGCTGATGCAAAACTATGGCTCAATGAGGGCTGGTGCGATTATTACTCTCCACAACTATATTGGAAAGAAGGCGGTGCACAAAGTTTTTCCGCATTGCTGAAATGGTGGAAAGATGAAAACATTAAAAACATCCATCTTTGGCCAGGACTGAATACAGTCGCTGTAAAATCAGACAACAAACCGGCGGAAATTATCGGACAAATGAGTACCATCCGCAGAATGATGCCAAAAAATACCGCCGGCGAAATACATTACAGCATCGATGGACTGAAGAAAAATCCGGAAATGTTGAGAGAAGTAAAAAAACTTTACAAAGAAGATGCGTTGGTTCCTGTAAGCCCTTGGATCAAAGTAACAAAACCTGCAACGCCGAATATTAAGGTTGAAAAATCAGCGGAATCTTACCGAATCAGTTGGAACTCAAAAGAAAATGTTTTTCGATGGGTTCTTTTCGCTAAATATGGAGATGTCTGGAATACTCATATATTTACTTCTGATCAGTTAAGCAGAAGTTTACCAGCAAATCAATCTGGGAAAAAGCTCAATACTATTGCAATTAAAGCTATTGACCGCTTAAGTAACGAAAGCGAATATGCTGCAGAAAAACTCTAAGTATTTTTTGTAAGGATGGCCAAATATTGGTTGCTCTCGTCTTCGAAAATTATTTCTACGTTATAATCATATTCTTCCGCAATCTCCTGCATCGTAAACTGATCAATGTAGAGCCAGCCAAACCAATCGGTTAACTGCCCGTTATATTCGTAGCGGCACTTTACTTCACCGTAATAATGATGGGGAGGCATCTGAAATTCTTCGTACATATAATCGATATCGCAGGAATCGAATATGATTTGCCCATCCGGAAGAAGCAGTTCATCAGCTTTTTCGAAGAATTTCCGAAGACCATCAACCGTAGAAGAAATTCCTATTCCATTCATCAGCAAAAGCAAAGTATCAAATTTTTGTCCAGAGAATTTAAAGAAATCTTCGCAGATTACATTTTCCACACCTCTTTCGTTCATTACCTTGCAAGCATTTTGCGAAATTTCGAGGGCAGTAACAGGAATTCCTTTTCGTTGTAATTCGATTGCATGCGAACCAGCAGCCGCTCCAATATCAAGGGTTTTCCCTCTACAGTTTTCTAGGGCAACTTGTTCCAGTTCGGGCATGGTATCCAAATTTCTAAAATAATAAGAAACCGGCATTTCTACCTTAGGACCAAATTGATCGTGAACAAAAAGTTGATATCGATGGGGAGTAAAATAGAAATCGTAAATTGCTTTTCCCGGAAGATCTTGCATACCTTTGAAATAAATGTAAAAAAAAAGACTGCTCAAAAGAACAGTCTTGCTTAGTAGCGGGGACACGACTCGAACGTGCGACCTCCGGGTTATGAGCCCGACGAGCTACCTACTGCTCTACCCCGCGTTATTGTGGTGCAAATATACAACTTTTTTATAATGTTCCAAATTTTTAGCCAAAAAAAATTATAAATCAATTTTTCTTAAATTTGTATATGGCAAAAATTCTGAAAATATACCCCGAAAACCCTCAGGAAAACCTTATTGCTGAGGTGATTAAAACTTTAAATGATGGTGGCATTATTATTTATCCATCCGATACTGTCTATGCATTAGGTTGCAATATTTTCGACATTCGAGCGATGGAAAAGCTCGCGCAAATAAAAAAGGTAAAACTTGAAAAAGCACAATTTTCAATTATTTGTAATGATTTAAGCCATCTTTCCAGTTTCACACGTCCCATTGAAACCTCAGTATTCAGGTTTTTGAAAAGTAAAATTCCGGGACCGTTTACATTTATTCTAGATGCCAATAAAAATCTACCTCTCGCGTATAAAGGAAATAAGACGGTGGGAATTCGCGTTCCCGACCACCCTATTCCTCAACTGATCGTAGAAAAACTAGGACATCCAATTGCTTCAACTTCGATTAAAGATGATGATGAAGTCATTGAATATTCCACCAATCCGGAATTGATTGCTGAAAAATACGACCATATCGTCGATATTGTGATTGATAGCGGTTACGGCGATAATATTGCATCCACCATCGTAGATCTTACCAGTGGCGAGCCAGAAATTTTAAGACAAGGAAAAGGAGAAATTTGAATCTAAAAAAAATCTTCAACAAAAGAAGACTTCAAAGCTAAATTACCATTAATGAAAATCATTACTTCACCTGCGAAGCTCATGAATATTGAAAATTCTACAGAGCTTCTCAAAACTACAACTCCAAAATTTATTGAAGAAGCCGCTTTTATTCAAACCTTTTTTAAAGAGAAAACACCTAAATATTTATCCGAGCTGATGGAAATTTCCTCCAAGCTTGCTGATGAAAACTGGGAACGAAACCAAAAATGGAAAGCTAAACCCAGTACAAAAGAATCTGCACCCGCATTGTTGGCGTTTGTTGGTGAGGTTTACAGAGGTTTGGATGCGAAAAGTTTAGACAAGAAATCGGTGGATTATTTACTGAAAAACCACCGAATTATTTCAGGACTTTATGGATTACTGAAACCTTCAGACAGGATTATGCTTTATCGTTTGGAAATGGGCAGAAATTTTCAATTTGATCAATACCAAAATCTCTATGAATTCTGGAGAGAAAAAGTTACCGAACAGCTCAATAGTGAACTGAAAGCCAAAGATTTAATCCTCAATTTAGCCAGCACTGAATATTTTAAGGTCATCGACAAAAAAAAGCTGAATGCACCGGTTATCGATTTTGATTTTTATGAGATAAAAGATGGAAAACCGAAAACCATCGTGGTTTATACCAAGCATGCAAGAGGCCTCATGGTTAGATATTGCGCTGAAAATCAAGTTAAAACATTAGATGAAGTGAAAGGTTTTAATTTGGAAAGATATCGAATGGACGAAAAACTATCAACCGATAAAAAGCTGGTTTTCACGCGATAAACAAAATAAATTTTTAATTATTTTTAAAACGAAAAATGAATTATCATACAAGAAAATGGATCAAACCTGAAGATTTAAACCCCAATCATACGCTTTTTGGAGGTAGATTACTTCAGTGGATTGACGAAGAAGCTGCTCTCTACGCTATTGTTCAGTTGGAAACCCCGCGTTGCGTGACCAAATATATTTCCGAAATCAATTTCATCAGCTCAGCAAGACAAGGCGACATTATCGAAATAGGAATTGAAGCAACTGACTTTGGAAATACTTCGATTACTTTAACTTGCGAAGTACGAAACATGATGACTCGGCAAACGATTATTACCATTGATAAAATTATATTTGTAGGCGTGGACGAGGACGGAAAACCTACCAGACACGGCAAAACAAAAATTGAATTTATCGCTGATCGATTGAAAGACCAGCGACATAACTTATGAAAAATTTAATCGCTTTTTTAAAATAAGGTGAAATATATTTTACCTTAAAAAAAACTTGTAACAAACAAAAGAGTATTGAGATTATGGAAAATCATCATCCACATCCCACCGAAAAAATTTCCCCGAGTTCTGTGTACTTCTGCCCGATGGAATGTGAAGGCGAAAAGGTGTACTTCACGCCCGGAAAACGCTGTCCGGTTTGCAACATGTTCCTAGTTCCGATCGAAGAAAGGGCCGATTACAAAAACAAAACCGCAACTTTCTCAAAAACCAATCTTCCAGAAAGTTTCAAAGATAAAATCGGCGAATATTTCTGTCCAATGTTTTGCGAATCTGATAAAACCTACGATTCTGATATCGGTTGCCCGGTTTGTCATATGCATTTGGAGGAAATTACCCAGGAATTGATTGCGGAATCTGCTGCCACAACACCTAAAACCATCCTCCATAAAACGACAAACGATAATCAAGGTAAATATTATTGTCCAATGTTTTGCGAAGGTGAAAAGGTTTATGATTCCAATGTTGGGTGTCCGGTTTGTGGAATGGATTTGGTGCAAATTCCATCAAAAAACAGCAACGAGGATGAAACCTTTAATTTGTTAAAGAAAAAATTCGTCACGGCTTTGGTTTTCACAGTTCCGGTTTTCATGCTGTCAATGGGCGGAATGTTTTTTAAATTCCCATTTAGTCATCGATTGCAAGGATTTTTAGAGTTTATACTTACCCTTCCTGTTTTGTTTTACGCGGGTTGGTTTTTGATGAAACGTGGCTGGATTTCCTTTAAAACATGGAATCTTAATATGTTTTCACTCATTGCTTTGGGTGTTGCTGCCGCATTTATTTTCAGTATTGTCGCCTTAGTTTTTCCTAATATTTTTCCACACGAAATATCGCACGAAGGCAGAGCACCACTCTATTTCGAAGCGGTTTCCGTAATTCTTACATTGGTGATTTTAGGACAACTAATGGAAGCCGGCGCACACAAAAAAACCGGTAATGCCATAAAAGAACTAATGAATCTTTCTCCCGATACCGCCAATTTAATTCTTAATGGAATTGAAAAAAAAGTACCGCTTGCTGAAATTAAAATCGGAGATTTATTAAAAGTAAAACCCGGCGAAAAAATTCCTGTGGACGGAAAAATAACGGAAGGAAATTCGAGTATTGACGAAAGTATGATTACCGGAGAACCGATTCCTGTGGAAAAAAAACAGGATGATCGTGTAACTTCCGGAACCATCAACGGAAACGGAGTTTTCCTCATGAAAGCTGAAAAAGTGGGCGACGAAACATTACTTTCCCAAATCATTAAAATGGTAAATGAAGCCAGCCGCAGCAAAGCTCCAATTCAGAAATTGGTTGACCAAGTATCAAAAATTTTTGTTCCGACCGTTATTGCGATCTCGGTTCTCACTTTTTTTGCGTGGTATATTTTCGGTAATGAAAACAGGTTAATTTATGCATTTGTAAATGCCGTTGCAGTACTTATCGTAGCTTGCCCATGTGCTTTAGGTTTGGCAACACCAATGAGTTTGATGGTAGGAATTGGAAAAGGTGCAAAAAACGGAATTCTCATTAAAAATGCTGAAGCTTTGGAGCAAATGGAAAAGGTAAATATTCTAATTACCGATAAAACAGGAACATTGACTGAAGGAAAACCGAGTTTGGATGAAGTTTTTGTTTCGGAAACTTCCAATAAAAATTTAATTTTAAAATTAGCTGCATCTCTCAATCAAAATTCCGAACATCCTTTATCCAATGCTGTGTTGGTAGAATTTAAAAAAGAAAATCAGGATTTTGAAAAAGTTGAAAACTTCGAAAATATTGCAGGAAAAGGAATCAAAGGAACGATTCATTCCGAAATTATTTTGCTTGGAAATGAGGCTTTATTGAAACAATTTAATATTACAATCCCAGACAACATTAGGCAGAAAGTCATTGAGAAACAGAACCTTGCAAAAACCGTTTCGTTTGTGGCTAAAGGAGGAAATGTTTTAGGATTTTTAAGCTTTTCGGACAAAATAAAAGCAACTTCCAAGGAAGCCGTTGATTTTCTTCAAAAAAACAAGGTGGAAATCATAATGATGACCGGTGACAACGAACATACCGCAAAAGCCGTCGCAACCGAATTAGGCGTCAAAAAATATTTTGCGAGCCAACTTCCTCAAGATAAATTAGCGGAAATTAAAAAGCTTCAAGCTGCTGGAAATATTGTTGCGATGACCGGCGACGGAATAAATGATGCGCCTGCATTGGCACAATCGAATGTAGGAATTGCTATGGGAACCGGAACCGATGTCGCGATTGAAAGTTCTGAGATTACGCTCTTAAAAGGTGATCTTCTGGGCGTTGCAAAAGCAAAAATCCTAAGTGAAAAATTATTAAGAAACATCAAACAAAATCTCTTTTTCGCATTTTTTTATAATACGATTGGGATTCCAGTGGCTGCAGGATTGCTTTATCCGTTTTTCGGGATTTTGCTAAGCCCGATGATTGCCGCAGCAGCGATGAGTTTCAGCTCGGTATCTGTAATTTTAAATTCGTTACGATTGAATAACGCAGATTTGAAAGTTTCGGAAAAATAAAAATGGTAAATCAACAACAAACAAGGAAACTATATTCAATCTAGAACTTTCTTTCGATTACATAATCCAGCATTAAATGCAGGGATTCTCTCGCTTCGGAATCGGGAAATTCATTCAGGATATCTTTTGCTTTTTGTTGGTAAGCTTTCATCTTTTCAATTGCGTAATCTAAACCTCCGGATTTTTTTACAAAATCGATGAGCTCTTTTACTCTTTTAGAATCGTTATTGTAACGTTTAATCGTGGTGAAATAATATTTTCGATCGGTTTCAGAAGCCGTTTTTAAAGCATGAATTAAAGGCAAAGTCATTTTTTGTTCTTTAATATCAATTCCGACAGGTTTTCCGATGATATTTGAAGTGAGATAATCGAATAAATCATCTTTTATCTGAAAAGCCATTCCCGTTAACGTTCCGAACTCGCGCATTTTTACCGCCAAATTTTCGTCGGCTCCATTCGATAAAACTCCTATTTCACAGCATGCAGCGATTAAAGTTGCCGTTTTCTGTCGAATAATTTCGTAGTAAACATCTTCGGTAATATCGAGTTTTCTGGCTTTTTCAAGCTGTAGCAATTCGCCTTCACTCATCTCCCGAATGGTTCTGGAAATAACCGAAAGTAAGTCAAAATCCTGATGATCTGTAGAGAGCAATACTGCTTTAGACAAAAGATAATCGCCAACCAAAACAGCAATTTTGTTTTTCCATAAAGCATTGATGGAGAAAAAATTCCGCCTTTTGAAACTTTCATCCACCACGTCATCGTGCACCAAAGTTGCGGTGTGAATCAGCTCAATCATGGACGCACCGCGAAAGGTTTTTTCGTTCACTTCTCCCAATAGTTTTGCACAAAGAAATACAAACATTGGTCGCATTTGCTTGCCTTTGGTGGTTACGATAAACCTTGTAACTTTATCTAAAAGCGCAACATTGCTTTGCATAGATTCATAAAACTTTTGTTCAAAAAGTTTCATTTCACTGTTGATCGGTCTTCGGATTTCTGCTACGATATTCGCCACGAACTATTAAATAAAGAATGTTTGATGAAAATGATGACAAATATAACTAATTTTCCCTCCAAATAAGCCAAAACCAGAGTTGATTTATGACTTAAAACGATTTCATTTTTTCATGAGGAACAAAATACAAAGCAGGTTTTGCTTTTCCTAAGGGAGTAATAAATTCTTCTCCTGAGATAAAAATTCCATTTTCATCGACTTCAATTCCTTCGATTTGACCGATCGATAAAGCACTTCCTAAGTAATATTTCTGAGGTTTTGCATTAAAGAAAAATCCAGGTTCAGTTTCTTTAAAAATGGAAAGAAATACTTCTGTTTTCTTCGTGTATCCTATTAAAAAAAGCTTTTTCTGAAAATAAGCTGCATCAGTAACTACAAAATCAGTTTTGAAAGTCTCGACTTTTTGGGCAGGATTATTATTGGAAATTTCAGGGTCTATCATATAATGAGATGTAGATTTTGAAGCCCATTCTTTGGTGAATACATGAATTTTCCCGTCTAAAAAAATCATCGCTTCGGCGTCGAAATCATTGTTGAGATTACGGCTGGAGAAATCGGTTTGTTCCGGATAGAAAAAAGAAATCGCTTGAACAGAATCGGTTGTTTTTTCTGAATTAAAAGGAACTTTATAAATCTTAAGATCTTTTCGTGTTCCTGCATTATTTCCAAAATCTCCGATATACCAATTCGCGGAATCGGCTGCCATTGCTTCCCAATCTTTGTTTATTAAATTGGTTTTAAAAACATTTTCAATTTTCCCAGACGTTTTATTGATTTCGAATATTTCAGAAGAATTTCCTCCGTCATTGAAAGTGAAAAGTTTATCATTGAAAAGTACCAATCCCGAATTTTCCTTTAAAACCTCTGAAAGTTCCGCTACTTTATAGTTTTTTATTTTTAAAAAATCTGTTTGCTGAGAAGAAGCAATTTGAAAAAAAACTAAAAAAACCAGAATCAGAAAATTCGTTCTTATAATTTGCATTTTAGATGTGGTAGCTTTATTTTATTGAAATGATACAGATATTCGATTGTGCCTCAACATACATTCTTTATTCCACACTTTCAAATGCTCCAATTTTTTTCGTTTCGGGAATTTTTTTTTCCTGCCTTAACTTTACTCACCAGATTTATTCGCCAATTGACCGCAAGCAGCGTCAATATCGCCTCCCCGGCTTCTGCGAATGAGAACGGTAATTCCAGCATTTTCTAACTGACGAACATAATTTTCTTCCGCATCTTTGTTACACTGGTCGTATTTTCCGTCACCAATTGGGTTATATTGTATTAAATTCACTTTGGAAGGAACTTGTTTGCAATATCCTATCAGCGCTTTTATATCTTCGTCCTGATCATTAATTGCTTTCCAAACGCAATATTCGAAAGTGACAGTATTTCCTGTTTTTTCGTACCAGTATTTCAAAGAATCCATAATTTCAGTCAATGGAAATTTATCGGAAAAAGGCATTATTTCGTTTCGTTTTTCCTCAATGGCGGAGTGCAAAGAAAGCGCTAATTTCACCCGCAAATCCTCATCAGCCAGCATTTTAATCATTTTCGGAATTCCCGATGTTGAAACTGTTATTCTTCGTGGCGACATGCCCATTCCTTCCGGCTCGGTGATTTTTTTAATCGATTCTACTACATTTTTATAGTTCATCATCGGCTCTCCCATGCCCATAAAAACAATATTGGAAAGCGGTCTATCAAAATACAATTTACTTTGGCGATCGATCAGCGCTACTTGATCTACAATTTCTGCAACTTCCAGATTTCTCATTCTCTTCAGCCGAGCAGTTGCACAAAACTCACAGTTTAATGAGCAACCTACTTGCGAAGAAACACAAGCTGTAGTTCGGGTTTCCGTAGGAATAAGTACCGATTCTACTAAAAGCCCGTCATGCAATTTCACCCCATTTTTAATGGTTCCGTCGGTCGATTTTTGTAATTGATCGACTGAAATTGGATTAATGGTGTATTCGAGCGCAATTTTTTCCCGAAGTTCTTTTGAAAGATTCGTCATTTCATCAATAGAATGGAGATTTTTGCTCCACAACCAATCATAAACTTGCTTTGCACGAAACGGTTTTTCACCCAAAGTCACAAAATAATCTTTGAGCTGATCGAGCGATAAAGTACGGATGTCTTTCAAAGGAAAAATGTTTAATTAAAGAAGTCGCAAAGATACGGTTTTTCCATAAATTTTTTAAGGACGTAGAAAGGCTTAAAGTAAAAGAGAAATCCCAACGTCTTTAGAATTATTTACAATAATCATTACCTTTGCTCCGAATTGAGAAATATGTCCTTTAAACCTGTTTTTAAAAGCCCGCTTGTATTAAATTTTTCATTTGAAAAGTTACTTAACCAAATGCATCTGGAATCCGAAAAAGATTCTGATTATGCAAAATCGCACGCATCTATTCTGGAAAAAGCGGCGCAGATTCCTGAGCTTCGAACCGGAATTAGCGATCCTAATTTCTTTGTGGAACACCGCGATTTTTTGAAAGAGCTCTTTCGCGATTTGTTTCCGCCAATGCTCACCAAAAACGAAATAAAGGCTGCGGGATTTCCTTTTTACAACTATTTCTTCAATCCTTCAGAGCGATTTAAGGAAATCCTTCAAAATGCGGGACAGAATTTCGATATGTTCATTAATGGCATGGATCCTCATCAATATTATGTCATCAGTTGCTGCCTTATTTTGCGAGATTATTACAATGTTCCAGTCAATTTTTCGATGCCTTTTATTTTTGATATTCCTAATAAGGACGGAATTATCCAGCATTATCGGTTTTTGAATAATATTGATTTTATGGAAATAAAACCCTTGAAAAATCATAAAAAACTGAGTGAATCCGACATCAAAGAATTGTTGGATAATTATGACGACATCGATTTATGGTTAGAAAAATTTCCGCCGGAAAGCTGGGAACTAAAAGGTTTTGCGCTGATTACCTTCTATGATGCCACCATTGAGATCGCTGTTTCTAACCTAAAAAGCAAACTAATCAATATTGAAGATGATAAAAATCTGAAAAACGAAATCAACAGTATTTTCCGGTCGATTTTTATGATTTCAGATCTTGAAGTGGGCTATACCGCAGTGAATGTTACCGATAACACTTTTGTGAGAACGCCTATTAATTATATTTTAGACAGCTTCATGCTTTCTGGTTCCGCGTCTGATTTTGCTAGCGAAATCACATGGGAAAAAGGATTTAAAACGTTACTTCAAAGCAAAAAATACTTTACTTTTTCCGATATTGATCAGATTTACAAAGATTTTCCAGAAAGTCATATCGCTAATCATATTTATAAAAGTGGAATAAAAAGTGTGATTTTTGCACCAATAATTAAAGACAACAGAATCCTGGGAATATTTGAAATCACCTCTAAACAAAAAGTGTTGAACAGTGTCATCGCTAATAAAATGGAAAGTGTGATGCCTTATTTAGTGGATACGATGGAGCGGCTATATGTAGGTTTGGAGACTAAGTTGGAAGCGATTATCCAGCGAGAATATACTGCGATTCACCCGAGTGTTCACTGGAAATTTCGCGAAGAAGCAGAAAGACATATTGAGTTTTATAATGTAGAAGCGGACTTACCTTATCAAAATATTAAATTTGAAAATCTGACCCCTCTTTACGGACAAACTGATATCAAAAATTCATCCAGTTCAAGAAATTATGCAATACAACAAGATCTTTCGATTCAACTTACGGATTTAGAAATTTTGTTGCAAAAACTAAGCAGTTTTAAGGATTTGACCTCAGTACTTTCTAAAATTCAAGCTTACCAAATTTTATTGGATAATGATTTGAAAGCTGATACAGAAACCAAAATTCAGCATTTCATTTCAGCAACCATTCATCCTTTACTCGAAGAATTAAAACTAGAAAATGCGGAAAACAACTTCCTGATAACTTCTTATTTTAAAAATTTGGATCCGAACACCCAATCGGTTTATCATCACATAAAAAGGTTTGATGAAAGTGTATCACTGATCAATAGAGGCATTTCGCATTTGTTGGATAAAAGACAAGAAGAACAGCAGAAGATTTTCCCATTTTATTACGAACGCTTCAAAACAGATGGCGTGGAGCATAATTTATATATGGGTTCTTCGATTGCGCCACAACTCAGCTACAGCGATGTTTTCTTGAAAAATTTAAAATTATGGCAACTTCGCGTGGTTTGCGAAACCGAAATTGTTTTCCAGACTCAGAAAACCAAACTTTCCTTCCCTTTGGAAGTTACCTCACTTATTTTGGCTTACGGAGGAACTTTGAACATTCAGTTCCGAATGGATGAAAAACGTTTCGATGTGGATGGAAGCTATAATGCAAGATATGAAGTCATCAAAAAAAGAATTGATAAAGCCTTGATTAAAAATTCAGAAGAGAGATTGGTGACGCCCGGCAAACTGAGCATTGTATTTGCGGAAAACAGCGAAAGAGATGATTATTTAAAATACTTGAAAATTCTGCAAAATGAAGACATTTTAAAAGATGATATTGAGATTGTAGAACTAGAGAATCTTCAAGGAATGACGGGCTTCCAAGCAATTCGGGTGAGTTATCAGTATGGTAAAAAAGATTTCAATTATTCCTTTCGTCCCGAAATTTAAATAACTTCTTTAAAAGCCAAATAAAACGCTAACACAGAAACGATAATTCCAATGCTGAAAATGGTGTAGGTTGTTCGCAAAAGCCGGTATTTTCGGTTGAGAACAATGCCGAGATAGTACAAATCCTTGATCATACTATCGTACAAATAGGTTCTGTCTTTCATCATTTCCTTCATCGCCCACATGTATTCTTCTAGCGGAACTTTATGAAAATTTCCGAAAAACAACAAATTAATTTTGCGTTCTTCGATGTCTTTTCTGGTAAAGCTGCCTGAAGAAATTTTCGGTCTTGTAGAAGCGATTGCCATGATAATTGTCGCTACGCTAAAGATAATCAGTAGAAAAGTTGGGATAATAAGGTGCGAATTTTTTGGAGCATCTAGCTTTGGCACAATCGTGGAAAGCGCTACCGAAATGATAATTGCATTAACAGAGAGCAAGATGTTGGCTTTGGTATCGGCGATCTGGCTGAGTTGCGTATGGTTACTCAGCGTGACGCGAAACATGGTTTCCACACCACGTTCTGGGGAATCCATTTTCTCTAGTTTTTTCTTATTGATCAGTTTTTTTTCTTCTTTAAGTGCCATTTTATCTTCGTTATTTTGGCTAAGTTCTGCGATAATTTTTTTAGTTTTAGCAATATTTTTCTGTTTTAGTTCTTCCCAGTTATTTCGCGCAAACTCGGTAAAATACTGATGTTTTGTAAGGAAAATAAGGTTTTGCGTTGCCCAATCTTTTTTGGATAATTTCATGTCATGCACCATCTTGCATTCTTCCCGAAGAGTTTCGGTAATTTCAAAAAAATTTGCTGCAGAAATATGAGAAGTGTCCGCGTCTTTAATGATTTTTTCCAAAATATTTTCAGGAATAACATTCAATGCAGTTGCGCTAATTAATTTAGTTACTTGCTGTATTTCAGTTTCATTCAAATTCTGTTCTTTCAGGAATTGCTCCGCAACCTCCATTCCTATATTTTCATGTTTGGTGCAGGAAACACAATATCCAACATCATGAAACCACGCTGCCAAAAGCAAAATCTCTTTATCCTTCTCACTGATGTGTTCTTTTTCCGCCAATAATTTTGCAGCTTCTACTACCCTTTTGGTATGATCCAAATTATGGAAAGAATATACGGGAGAAAGTTTATCTTTGAATTGCTGAATTACAAAACGCTCAGCGTTGTCTAGAATGTTCATTCTTATAATTTGATTCAAATTTATGAAATTAAATATTTTCCGTCATGCTATTTTTTATTTTTCAGGAATGGTCTTGGTTTCTTGTGCTACAGAAAATGCCCAATATGGAAAAAATGTAAAAAAAGCTCCTGTTGAAAGAATAAAATCCGGAAATATTGCTCATCGTTTCTATCTCATCGGTGATGCCGGCAACGCTGATCAACAAAGTGCGCAAGCGATACTCGAACAGTTCAAAATGCATTTAGATTCCGCGGGAAACAACAGTACGGTTCTCTTTCTTGGCGACAATATTTATCCTAGAGGTTTACCCAAAGAGGAAGGAAAAGATAGAAAATTAGCGATTGAAAAATTGGATGATCAAATAAGTTTGGTAAAAAACTTTAAAGGTAAAACCATCTTTATTCCAGGCAATCACGATTGGTACAGCAAAGGAATCATTGGATTAAAAGAGCAGCAAGATTACATTACCGCAAAACTTAATGAGCAATCAGCCTTTCTGCCGAAAAATTCTTGCGCCATTGATCGTAAAAAAATTTCAAAAAACATCACCCTTCTCACCATCGATACCGAATGGTTTTTGGCAGACTGGGACAAAAATTTAGGAATTAATGAAAAATGCGACATCAAAACCCGTGATGATTTTTTCTCAGAATTTGAAAGTGAGCTCAATAAAAATCAAAATAAAAATGTAATCGTTGCGCTTCATCATCCACTCATAGACCACGGTTCTCACGGTGGATATTATTCCCTCAAAAAACAAATTTTCCCTCTGGAAGGCAAATTTCCATTGCCAATTTTAGCCACAGGAATTAATCTTGCTCGCGCAACCGGCGGCATCACTCATCAAGATTTGTCGAATGCCAATTATAGAAAACTAACATCCCGATTAAAAACATTGCTTGCGAATCGCGATAATGTAATTGTAGTTTCTGGACACGACCATAATTTACAATATATCGAAGATGGCAAAATCCGTCAGATCATCAGCGGTGCCGGCTCCAAAAACGAACCTGCAACAACAGTTGGTCCGAACGATTTTTCGTACGGAAAGAACGGATATGCGGTATTGAATATTTCGGAATCAGGAGATGCCTCTGTATCTTTTTTCGGAAGAGAAAATAATCAGGAAAAACTTCTATTTCAGAAACAGATTTTAGAAAATTCAGAATACAATACCGTCCAATATCCTTTGACATTCCCAACAGAAACTACTGCTTCTGTTTACCCAAAATCCATCACCGAAAAAAGCCATCTCCATGAAATTTTGTGGGGAAAAAACTACAGGGAAACTTATTCAACCCTCGTGAAGGTACCGACTTTGCAAATTGACAACCTTTTTGGTGGTGCAAAACCCGGCCGATCAGGAGGTGGACACCAAACCAATTCACTGCGCTTAAACACTCCTAAAGGTGAATACGTGATTCGAGCTTTGAAGAAAAGCGGAGTGCGGTTTCTGCAATCTGTTGCTTTTAAAAACCAATATATAGAAGAAGATTTGGAAGGAGGTTTTGCCGATCAGTTTCTTTTAGACTTTTATACATCATCACACCCGTTTACTCCTTTAGCTATCGGAGATTTATCGGAAGCAGTCGGCGTGAAACATACCGACCCGACTTTGGTGTATGTTCCTAAACAGAATGGATTGGAAAAATTCAATCAGAATTTCGGCGACGAGTTTTATTATCTGGAAGAAAGACCTGCGGAAACGGAAGAAAATTCTTTAGAGATATTGGGGACAGAGGAAGTTATCAAACTTTTGGCAAAAGATGAAAAATATAATATAGATGAAAATAATTACATCCGAGCGCGACTCTTCGATATGTTAATTGGAGATTGGGACCGTCACCACGACCAATGGAAATGGGAACAGAAACCGGAAGGAAAATTAATCTATCTATCTCCAATTCCTAAAGACCGTGATCAGGCTTTTGTACGTTATGACGGTATTTTGACGAAATTTATCCTCGATTTTCCGGGATTACGCCATATGCAAAGTTTTGATGAAAAAATTAAAAATATAAAATGGTTCAATATGGAGCCCTACCCTTTGGATCTGGCTTTTACTACAGCTTCTACCAAAGAAGATTGGCTTCGGGAGGCAGCATTTATCCAAAAACATCTCAACTCAGAAAATATTGCTGCTGCATTTGAAAAACTGCCAAAAGAAGTACAGAACAACGACATTGACCGCATTAAAAGAAATCTTGAAATCAGAAAAAATGACCTTCAACAATACGCGTTGGAATATTATAAAATCCTTCAAAAAACCGTATTGCTGACCGGAACGAACAAAAAAGACAGATTTGCCATCACCCGACTTCCACAAAACGAAACGGAAGTGAAAATTTATCGACAGAAAAAAAGCGGCGAAGAATTGGTTTTTGAGAAAAAATATTCTAAAAAACAAACGAAAGAAATTTGGATGTACGGATTAGGTGACGATGATCAATTTGTAATTAAAGGAAACCAAAATAATCCGATAAAGCTTCGTCTTTTAGGCGGTTTAAATAATGATAGATACACGGTTGAGCAAGGGAACAAAGTTTATATTTACGATTATAAAAGCAAGAAAAACACCTTCGATACGGAAAATGGCAAAATCACCCTTACGGATAATTATGATCTGAACGAATATCAGTATAAAAGGCCAAAATTCAACGTATTTTCCACCAATCTCAATTTAGGTTACAACCCTGATGATGGCGTGATTGTAGGATTAAATACGAGTTGGACAAAAAAAGGTTTTAACCAAAATCCATTTTCATCAAAACATACTTTAAAAACCAATTATTTTACCTTATCAAACGGTTACGAAATCCGCTACGAAGGAATTTTCCCGAGAATGGTCGGAAACTGGTTCTATCAAATCAATGCGGGTTACACAGACTCTCACTATATCCGAAATTATTTCGGAAATGGAAATCTCACCATCAATGATCATGATACTTTTGAGGAAAAATATTACCGCGTTCGCGCCGGAGAATTTTATGCCAAACCATCCATCAATTGGAGAAAAAATGCGAGTTTATTCTCCGCAAAATTAATTTATGAAGGTATAAAAATCGAAAAAACAGAAAATCGTAGAATTGCGATTCCAAATATTGTGGATGAGAATGTGTTTTCAACCAATTATTTTGCAGGAATAGACGTAGGATTTCACTTTGAAAATGTGAATAAGAAGGTAAATCCGAGCTTAGGAATGAAGTTTGACAGCCAAATCACCTATCGACAAAACCTTAAAAACGGCGACCAAAAACTGCCGACTTTCGAAACCGGCTTAGGATTCACGCATTACCTAACCAAAAATGAAAAACTTACCTTTTCCACTTATGCAAAGGCGAAATGGCTGTTGAGCGACGAATATGAATTCTATCAAATGGCAACATTAGGCGGCGACAACGATCTTCGTGGTTTCCGATTTGATCGCTTTTATGGGAAAAGTTCGTTTTATCAAACTTCGGATATTCGTTGGTCGATTGGGAATTTCCAAAATGCTTTTGTTCCTTTAAACATTGGAATTTTTGGCGGATTTGATTACGGACGGGTTTGGCTACCAAATGAATTTACCAAAAAATGGCATACATCCGCAGGTGCAGGAATTTGGCTCAATGCACTGGATATGGTGGGAATTCAGGCCTCCTATTTCCGATCGTCGGACAAGGGAAGATTTGTCGTTGGATTTGGAATGAATTTCTAGATTAAAGTTTTAATTGATAAAGAAAAGATTCTCCCTTTTTTGCTGATTCATCGGTAATCAAAATAGATTCGTTGGTTTCGAAACACAGACCTTCTTTTTGAGTAAAGTTCTCCAATTCGATCATTTTCGATTTTCCTGAAAAGAAATTATCATCTTTAAAATCAGTGAAAATCCATACTTTGTCGGAACTTAAAAGTGCAACTTTCTTTTTATCCGGACTTATTGCTGCACTGGTTACTGCGCAATGGTTGAAATTTCCGCAAGTCACAAACTCAGCTAATTTCTTTGCCGGAAGTTTTGTTTGGGAATTGTTATCCACGCGGTATAGAGCGGTAGTTCCATCGAATTTTGAACTTCTGTTTTTTGTATATAAATAAAAATGGTCTTTATAAAAGAAAAAAGATTCTACATCAAACAACTTTTCTTTCTTCTTTGGCGGGAAATCTTTTTGTTCAGGATAGTAAAACTGCACTATTTCCGTAGCATTCGCTTCATCTTTACTCAGATCAGCAGCATTAATTTTATAAATGGCCAAATTCTGTCTTTCGTTATCATTATTCCCGAAATCGCCAATATATATGTTTCCTTCGTCGTCAGAAGAAAGATCTTCCCAATCATTGTTTTCCACGTTTGAAATCCGGATTTTGCGAATCAGTTCGCCATTTTTATTAAATCCGAAGAGCAAATTTTCGTTACCTTGATCTTCTATGGTCCAAATTAAATTAGATGCTTTGGAAATTTCGCACGCCGATGCTTCTTTGATTTCCTTGGGAAGCGTAGAAACAACTTCGATTCGTTGTTGCGCGTTTTGTCGGCAGTTGGTCGCGAATAATATGATCGTGGAAAAAAATAGGGCTTTCATAATTTTTTTTTTGAAAATTCAAAATTACTAAAATAAGAATGCACAACCGAAATTGTGCATTCATAAAGAGTTTTATATCTTTTTTATACTAATTACAAAATCAGCATTGCGTCACCATAGGTGAAGAATTTATATTCATTTTTAATGGCTTCTTCGTAAGCGTGCATCACGAAATCTTTTCCTGCAAAAGCCGCAATCATCATCAATAAAGTTGATTTTGGGGTGTGGAAATTGGTAATCATCGCATTGGCTACACCAAAATCGTGTGGTGGGAAGATAAATTTATTGGTCCAACCGTGGTAAGCACCTATTTTTTTGTTGGAAGAAACTGAGGTTTCCAAAGCGCGCATTGTGGTAGTTCCTACTGCGCAAACTCTTCTTTGTTCAGCAACGGCTTTATTAATGATATCCGCATTGATCTGATCAATAATAGCTTCCTCAGATTCCATTTTGTGTTTACTCAAATCTTCCACTTCAATTGGGTTGAAAGTTCCTAAGCCAACGTGAAGCGTAACTTCAGCGAAATCGATTCCTTTGATTTCCAGTTTTTTCATCAAATGCTTCGAGAAGTGTAAACCGGCAGTTGGAGCTGCTACAGCACCTTCGTGTTTGGCGTAGATGGTTTGGTAACGTTCAGCATCTTCCGGCTCAACTGGTCTTTTGATGTACTTTGGAAGTGGAGTTTCACCCAATTCTTTCAATTTCGCGCGAAATTCTTCGTAAGAACCATCGTATAAAAATCTCAAAGTTCTTCCTCGGGAAGTCGTGTTATCGATCACTTCAGCAACCAACGATTCGTCTTCGGTGAAGAATAATTTGTTTCCAATTCTTATTTTTCTTGCGGGATCTACCAACACGTCCCAAACTCTGGTTTCTTTATCGAGTTCTCTTAATAGGAAAACTTCGATTTTTGCGCCGGTTTTTTCTTTATTTCCGTACAATCTCGCAGGGAAAACTTTAGTATTGTTGAAGATGAAAAGATCGTGCTCATCGAAATAATCGACTACATCTTTGAATAATTTATGCTCAATGGTTTGTGTTTTTCGATCCAAAACCATCAGTTTCGATTCGTCTCTATGCTCTGCGGGATGTTCTGCTAAAAGTTCTTCCGGTAAATGGAAATTGAAATCAGATGTCTTCATTTTTTAAATTACGGTTTAAAAATTAATAACCGAAAACCCAATGATTTCCGGCCTGCAAATATACGACATTGAGAAGGCTTTGTCAAGTTTATTATTAAAACGTAATTTTTTTATAAATTTCATTATTGCGGAACAGTCAATTCCAGCCATACATTTTTGTACTCAGCTAAACGAAAATCGCAGCTACAAGGCGGATAATTGCACGTGTACTTCGCATTTTCGACCATTATATTACCATCAAAAGTTATATTTTTCTCATTTTCGAAAGGATGCATTATTGCAATTCGGAAAACTGGAAACAAATTTTTATTGGCTTTTTTAAAAGAAAATTGATATTCTTTAGTCGGTTTTTTAGCTTTTTTTGTTTTAAAAATTTTCAAAGTGGCTCCAGTGCGGCTTTTTTCACTCCATTCATATCGATAGTGATTTTGAGAGATTCGGTGTTTATGCAGACTATTCGTTTTTACATATTTAAAACTGAAAATAATATCCGTTCCAATTTTATCTTCACTCACTTCAAATTCGTGCACTTTGTTTTGCTCTTCATCCGTAAGAAAGGCATAGAAATTTTCTGAACCACGTAAAAGTCTTAAATAATAATTGAAATTATCGGAATTGAAATAATTCACCACTTCATTCTGTACCTTTTCATTTTTACCGACCGCAATATATTTTGTAAGAAAATCAAATGAATAAGTCTGCGAATGGGCTACAGCAAAAAGCAATAGAAAAGTAAAAGCATAAATTTTTCTCATAAAAACGATTTTAAGATTTCCCATTCTCTAAGTTTTTTTTCGAAGGAAATCGTGTGAAGCGGACTGGTTGATGGCAAAACGAATACAGGAATTTCGCTTTCCTTTCCTGTTATTTTTAGTAGGTTTTTAAAAGATTTCTGCCCATTGCAAAAAATAGCTTTAATACTTGGGTAGTTTTGCAGCAATTGCTGAATATCGTTCGCTTCTTCATTTCGAATTTCAGAATCTAGACTTCCTTTTCGTTCGCAAGTATCGATTACATCCCAAAGAGCAATATTTTTTCTTTTTAAAAGCTCTAATTTTTCAACATAATCTGAAGACAAATTTTCATTAAATAAATGAAAAATAATCTTCCAAAATTGGTTTTGCGGATGTGCGTAATATTCTTTCATTTCCAAAGATTTCGCGCCCGGTACAGAGCCTAGAATTAAAATTTTGGAATCTTCGGCAACTATTGGAGCAAAGGAAGAAATTCGATTTGGCGACTCTTTAAAGTTCATTTGATTTTTTTTGCAACTAAATACTTTTTGGAATGATTAATGCAGGTTTAAATATATAAAATTTTAAATTATGAAAAAATTATCATTAATTTTTGGAATGATGGTGTTATTTTTCACGACAAGTTGTAGAGAAATTGCCAATTCAGTACTGGATGCATTACCACCTTTCGATGTTCCGTTTAGCACCAATGTAACTGTTCCGCTTGCAACTTTGAGTACAACTTCCTACACAAGAACGCCGGAAATTCCGATGAATATTGATTTGGATAAAACCATTAAAGAAAATAATCCCAAATTTTCGATCAATAATCTAAAATCTGTAAAGCTCAATTCGTTGAATATGCAATATGTAAGTTCACAATTTGATACAAAGTTGGATGTCATTAAAGACGCAAAAATTTACATCAAAGCACCAAATCTTCCGGAGAAGTTAATTGCAGCAGCATTGAACAATACGAATCCTGATACGATTACTTTCACCGTTGCCAGCGAAGAACTCTTGGAATATTTTCGAACTTCTCAGAATTCATTGATTTTTGAAATTCAAGGCAGCAGACTTTCTGCAGACCAAATTACTCTGAAGATCAACTCAGGTTTCAATGTAAAAGTTCAATTATAAAAAACTTAATTTCTTATATAACAAAAAGGCTTCCGAACATTTCAGAAGCCTTTTTTATTTATTTGAAAGTCAGATTAAAGTGTTTCTCTTAACCAATCGTAAAATTCTCTTTGCCATACCAACCCGTTGTGAGCGTTCAAAACCCAGTGATTTTCGTTCGGAAAATACAGGAATTTCGCTTTCAAACCGTGAAGTTTTGCAGCTTGAAATGCTTCCTGACCTTGCTCATACGGCACTCGATAATCGATTCCGCCCTGGATAATCATCATTGGTTTATTCCATTGATCCACAAAGTTAATTGGATTGAAGTCGGTGAAAGCTTTAGGAAGCGGTTTTTCCATTGGACTTCCCACATCCCAATTGGCAAACCATAATTCCTCAGTTGTTAACGCCCAAGATTTCATATCGAATAATCCATCGTGCGCGATGAAGGTTTTGAAACGATTATTGTGAATACCCGCCAACATGAAAACGCTGTATCCGCCGTAGCTAGCTCCTACCGCTCCCATTCTATCGCCATCTACATAAGGCAAAGTTTTCGCGAAATCTGCGGCAGCAAGATAATCTTTCATCGGTTGACCGCCCCAATCTTTCGAGATTTCCTCGTTCCATTGTGTTCCCCAACCCGGCATACCTCGTCGATTTGGTGCGACCACAATATATCCATTAGCAGCCATCAAAGCAAAATTCCATCGGGTGCTGAAATATTGCGTTAAAGCCGATTGTGGACCGCCTTGGCAATACAAAAGCGTAGGATATTTTTTGTTAGGGTCGAAGTTTGGTGGATAATGAAACCACACTCCCATTTCTTTGCCATCCGTGGTTTTCACCATTTTCAACTCGGATTTTCCGGGAGTGATTTTGGAGTAGTTATCTTTATTAACGTCTGTAATCTGCTTCATTGCACCATTTTTCAAATCGACAGAAAATAAATCCGCATTATGATTGATGTCGGTTCTGGTAACGACCAATGAATTTTTGTTGAGCGCCAAAATTTCATTCACATCGAAATCTCCTTTGGTAATCTGCTGAATTTTAGCGGTTTTCGGATTCAAAGAGAATAGTTGCTTGGTCCCTCTGAAAGCTGTGGTATAATAAATCGTCTTAGAATCTGCAGCCCAAAAAACGTCACCCACTACACTTTCGTCCCAATCTTTGGTAAGGTTGGAAACTTTTTGAGACTTCCAATCCATAATTTTGACATTATTCTTATCGGCCTCATAACCATCTCTTTCCATCGACATCCACAGAAGAGTTTTTCCGTCCGGTGAAAATTTAGGTCCCATATCGTACCCTTTATTGCTTTCTGTAAGATTTTTGGTCTTTCCTGAACTCAAATCATAAGCAAAAATGTCAGTATTGGTTGATTTTGCATATTCAGCGCCGCTCAATGGTTTAGTAACATATAGCAGTTGGCTAGAATCCGGACTCCAAATAAAATCTTCAGCTCCACCAAATGGTCTCTGCGGTGAATCCCACATTTTTCCTTCCAGCAAATCCTTGGCATTTTCTACGTTTTCAGAAACATTTACGACGAAAATATGGTTGTATTTTCCTTCGTTAAAATAATCCCAATGACGGTGATTGAGGTCGGTATAAATGTGCGATGTAGTTTTGGGAACATCGGAATATTTATCCTTTCCCATCACCTTTTCAACTAGAACCTGCTTGCTGAAAGCTATTTTTTTTCCATCAGGAGAAATCACGATATTATCTGCATCACCCATGGTGTAGAATTCTGCCCATGTTTTTCCTGCATCTTTCGATAGAAATATTTTATCTCCTTCCTGAGCATAAATTCCGTTTTTATCCCATTGGATCAACGCTTTTTTCCCTAAATCCAGATTCGTGGATTCTGCCGTCTTTATATTGAAAAAATAGTTTTTCTTATTATTTTTTTCGGTTTTTAGGTCGGTTTTCCCGATGGAATAGATTAAGGAAGACTGATCCGGAGAAACGGCGTTAACCCCCAATTTATTGAGCGTCCAAAGAATTTCCGGCGTCATCAGATTTTGTGCATTCATAAGAAAAGGTGCTGCAATAGCGAGAATGGTGTGTTTTAGCTTCATAAAAATTAATTTAAAAAACTGCAGTAAGAAATTCCAGACTGCAGTTTGACAAAGATAAAGAAAATTAAGCCGATTATTTAATTCACCAGCTCTAGTTGTCTAAGGAAATCTTCGGTATTTTCGGGCGAAATCATGTAAGTTTTCCCGGATTTCATTGTGATTTGTATTTTCTTGTCAACATTGGTGACATACCAAACGTCGTTTCCGTTGAAATAACCGAAATAACCAAACATTCCACCAACACCAAAAGTTCGAATATTAAATTTTTTTCCTGTGATTATTTCCACATTTGCTATTTCCTCTTTTACTATTTTGAAATTAACGAAGCTGTTTTTAATTAAAATATTCTTTTGCGCATCGACAGAAATCGTAGGAACCATTAAATAGGAAGAAATTACGGCTATGCAAACAATCGCCACTGGGAATGTAAGAGCAAATTCCTTTTCTGTAAGAATTTCATAAAAGCCGAAACCAATCACCAAAAAGCAAATTACACCAAAAAGAATCGTAAAGATCCTGGTTTGCTGATCCATTTTTGCAGTTGGAAAAGTTTTCATTTGTTAGAAATAAAAGTGAAGGTTTTATTTAAAATTAATCATTGGCTGAAGTGAAAATTCCGCTAAGCAATGAAGTGATTAATGAGAGTGCGATGCTGAAAATAAATGCCCACCAAAATCCATCAACTTGCATCCCATCGATAAAATAATCGGCAATTAAAATAACCAAAGCATTGATTACTAACGAGAAAAGGCCGAGGGTAAGAATTGTTAATGGTAATCCTAAAATTTTCAGAATAGGAGTAACAATTAAATTTAAAACACCTAAGACGATGGCAAAAACAATTGCCGTAGAAAATCCATCGATGTGAACACCTGATAATACTTTGGTAAGGAAAAAAGCAACTACTGCAGTTAATAAAAGTCTGATAATTAAGTTCATATAAATTTTAATTTAGTTAATACATCGTTTGATATTTTCTTAAATGTCATAGATTTTCCGATCCATTTGAATTTCCAAAAACCTCGAACTTTTAAGGTTCCATCTTTGGTTAAACTAGCGGAAGAATCCCAATATCTACCGGAGGTGGCATCATAGATTTTTCCATTTTCCCACGAATGATTATGAGCATTATAGCGCAATCCCTCTAGGATTTCCATTCCGAGTATTTTTCTTTTACGAAGAGCAGGGTTGGGATTTTCCGTATCGTAGCGCATATTCATAGGTTTTCCGCTGCCCAAAGTTTGATCAAACCATAGTACTTTTGCCCGAAATTCACCATTTAATTTATACACTTCTACCGCTACACTTTTATCCGTGGCCAGCCAACTTCCCAAAACTAAATCTGCTTTGGATTGGCCATTCAAGGTAAAAAAAATGAGGCTGAATGCTATTAAAAAAAATCTCTTCATTGTCCTAAGCAATATACAAGATTTTTGCCATTGCTCAAGGAAAATTGCGAAATTTTTGATCTATAAATAAAAAATACCATAAAAGAAAAAATCCCAACTCAAAGCTGGGATTTTATCATACGTAATCATATTTTCTTAAAAACTTAGAACTCTTACATCAATTCTTCTGTTTTGAGCTTTGCATTCATCGGTATCATTGGCTTCGCATACTGGGAATTGCGAACCATATCCTTCCGCTTCTATTCTATCTGCAGAAATTCCTATTTCCAGCAATTTCAATTTTGCAGTTTGTGCCCGCAGGTTTGATAATTTCAAGTTGCTACTTTCGTTTCCGGTATTGTCTGTATATCCACCTAATTTCACTTTAAGATTAGGATACGCATGCATGATTTCGGCCAAATTATTTAGTTGCGTATCCGATCCTGGCTTCAAATCTGCACTTCCACTTTGGAAATAAAGATTTTCAATGGTGTACCATTGGTTGGGATCTAGCATTTTTTGATCTTCCAATTTCACTCCGTTATACAAGGCATATAACTGGCTGTTTTCTCCGATAGCAATGGATTTATTGGTTAATTTAATTTCTTGAATATCACCAGTATCATACACAAAATCTCCTTCTGCATTCAGGCTTCCTTTTACTTCTTGGGCTTCTACTGAAGTTCCTGCGTTCATTCCTTGGACAGCATCAGTTGTAGCGGCCATAGTTCCAGCATTTGCCATCAAAGATTCTAATTTTAATTTTCTGTTTTCCTCTATTTTATCTTTATGTAAAATTGCTAATGTAGGCGCTATTACCAATGAAACAATCGACATTAATTTAATTAAAATATTCATCGAAGGCCCGGAAGTATCTTTGAACGGATCTCCGACTGTATCTCCGGTTACGGACGCTTTGTGCGGATCAGAACCTTTGTAATAAGTTTGTCCATTGATATCAACACCTTTTTCGAAAGATTTTTTTGCGTTGTCCCAAGCTCCACCGGCGTTATTTTGGAACATTCCCATTAACACACCAGAAACAGTAGCTCCTGCTAAAAATCCACCTAAAACTTCAGGCCCAAAAATAAAACCAACAAGAAGTGGGGAAACGATCGCAATTGCTCCCGGAAGTAGCATTTTTTTAATGGAAGCATCCGTAGAGATCGCGACACATTTTTCGTACTCAGGGGTTGCTTTTCCTTCAAGAATTCCGGGGATTTCTCTGAATTGTCGTCTCACTTCCTCCACCATGGCCATTGCAGCTTGCCCAACAGCGGTGATGGCTAATGAAGAAAATATGAACGGAATCATTGCTCCAACAAACAATCCAGCTAAAACATCAGCGCGATAAATATCAATTCCATCAATACCCGCAATTCCAACGAAAGCTGCAAATAAAGCCAAAGCCGTTAATGCTGCGGATGCAATGGCAAAACCTTTTCCTGTTGCAGCGGTAGTATTTCCAACAGCATCAAGAATATCAGTTCTTTCTCTAACTTCTTTCGGCAGCTCGCTCATTTCGGCGATTCCACCGGCGTTATCAGCGATAGGACCGAAAGCGTCAATTGCTAATTGCATTGCAGTTGTAGCCATCATTCCGGCTGCTGCGATGGCGACTCCATAAAGTCCTGCGCAAAGAAAAGAACCATAAATCCCACCAGCTAAGACCAAAATCGGTAATAAGGTAGATTCCATTCCGACTGATAAACCACCGATAATATTGGTTGCGTGACCAGTGGACGATTGTTTTACAATACTTTTTACAGGTCTTTTGCCCATTGCCGTGTAATATTCGGTGATGATACTCATCAATGTTCCTACAATTAATCCTACTATGATGGCTCCGAAAACACCCATTTTTGTGAATTCATGCCCTCTTAACGTCATTGTTTCTGGTAATAAATAATTGACAAGAAAATAGGAAGAAACCGCGGTAAGTATTATACTGCCCCAGTTTCCTAAATTCAAGGCATTTTGCACAGGTGCCGTATCCAATTCTGTTTGATCTGCAATTTTCACAAATAAAGTTCCAATCATTGAAAAAATAATGCCCGTTCCTGCGATAAGCATTGGCAAAAGAATCGGTGCATAACCACCAAAGGCATCTTGAGAAAAAGTTTCTCTACCCAAAACCATTGTTGCTAAGACCGTTGCTACATAAGAACCGAACAAATCGGCACCCATTCCGGCAACATCACCTACGTTATCGCCCACATTATCCGCAATTGTAGCTGGATTTCGGGGATCATCTTCCGGGATACCGGCTTCTACTTTACCTACTAAATCAGCACCTACATCGGCAGCTTTGGTGTAAATACCACCGCCAACTCTTGCAAATAGTGCAATAGATTCTGCTCCCAATGAAAATCCGGTAAGAATTTCGATGGTTTTCTCCATTTCGTGAGAATCAACAGAAGAACCAGGTGCGAAGATTTGCTTAATGATAAGGTATAAAGCACCCAAACCCAAAACCGCTAAACCAGCAACGCCCATTCCCATAACGGAACCACCGGTAAAAGAAACTTTCAAAGCTTTGGATAAAGAGGTTTTTGCAGCTTCAGCGGTTCTCACATTAGATTTAGTCGCGATTTTCATCCCTATAAAACCAGCTAAAGCCGAAAGAATTGCACCCACGATAAACGCCAAGCCTATACTCCAATGGGAATTGGCATTAGAAGCGCCCATCACACCGAGCAAAATAGCCACAATAACTACAAAATACATCATAATTTTGTATTCCGCTTTTAAGAATGCCATTGCACCATCCGCGATGTGACCACTAATTTCTTTCATCCGATCGTTTCCTGCGTTTTGTTTACTTACCCATGCGCTTTGCACAAAGGTGTAAATTAAGGCCAAAATACCAAAAATAGGTACTAAAATAAATAGATTCATAGATTATTTTTTTAATGTTAACTAATTGTTAAATAAAACCTTAAATCTAAAGTACACATTTATTTTCAAATACCTGTATTTTTTTTCATGAAGAAAATCAACAAAAAAAACAGATGTGAACATCTGTTTTTATTATCATTAAAAAGTATTTTGAATTAACCGCCAAATTTACTTGCGTAATCTTTCTGAGAAGCTTTAATCACTTTTTTAGCATGTTCAGCTCCGTAAACCTCTTCAATTCTACATTTTGCCGGCTCATCCGGAAGATTTTTGTAGGTCAGGAAGTAGTGCATCAATCGCTTGATTTCAGCTTGTGGTAATTCTGAAACATCGCGGAAATGTCCAAAAGCGTGATCACCCTTCATCACCGCAACGATCTTATCATCTGCTTCTCCTTTATCAATCATTTTGAAACCTCCGATTGGAATCGCTTCCATTAACATACCTCCTGCATGGATATTGTGTGAGCTAAGTACACAAATATCCAGTGGATCTAAATCTCCGGCATTCACATCAGCAGCTCCACTTTCTAAGGCGAGTTTAAGGACTTCATCGTGGCAATAAGTTCTTGGAATAAATCCGTACAAAGCCGGAATAATATTGGAAAACTGTTGAGGACGGTCAACTTTAAGGTAACCACTTTGTTTATCGATTTCGTATTTAATGGTATCGGAGGGAACGATTTCTACAAAAACGTTCACAACATCTGGCGCTTCTGAACCTGCAGAAATCCCATGCCAAGGATGCGCTTTAAAATTTGGTATCATTTATTTATATTAATTTACTATTAAATTTTCTTTTCTTAACTCTTCTAAACAATTCGCGATGAAATCTTCTTCATTCATATAATTCATCAAAAAAATTGTTTTATAATCGTCCAAAGATGAACTGTCGCTTAGATTTTCATAGGTTTTATGAAGCAAATGCAACATATTATTTTTGCAATTGACCACATTTTTCCAAGTTTTAGCGGTGATATAAAGCTGTTGCGATGCATTATAATCAAATTCTTCACTAATCGTCTTTTCAATTAGAAAAACAAACTCGTGAGGAGCAAGATTTTTATCAAATTTGGTGACTAAATTTGAGGGTTTCAACCGCTCTAAAAAAAGGGTGAGCCGCTCGTAAGCATGAACCCGCTGTTCGGAATTGCCTTTAATTGTTAATAATTTTATTTCCTGATTTTTGAGTTTAATATAGCTAAAAACAAACTGCCTGATGAAGACCAGAAATGGCAGTGCTAACAACAGAGCAAAAGCATACGGAAAAAAAGGCGAATCTATCATTATTTTTTTAAGGTGCAAAATTAGTGATAATTCTGTACTTCTTCGACAACTTTTTCAATAAAGTAAACTTGTCGTTGCAAAGCAGTGTATATTGGTAAGAAAAACTCCCAAAACGCTCGTTAAACTTGGCAACGTTTTCTATTTCGCTGCCCATAAAATCGAAATCTTTATCATTAATAAATTCCTGCAGACAATGATCGATCATTATGGAAGGAAAATTCGGATTAACCTGCGGAATGCGATTAATAAATAAACTCAGATACCTGCGATTTTTCCCTTCATACAAATAAACGAAAGATTGAACACTGTTCTTAAACTCCAAAATTCTGAGGTGACCAATTTTGTTTTCGAGAAGTTTTTCGAAAATATGTAAGTATTGGAGATTATCCGCATCCTTAGTGGTGCCTTTTATATTTTTTACAAAGAAACTCTTGTCGATTTCTTGCCAATCATTTTTTACCTTGATATTTCCTACCAAATCGCCAATTATACGCACGTTTCGACGACGATGACTGCTATAATTTTTCTTTACGGTCGAGTAATCATTTTTGCGAATTAAATAAGAAGTTTTCCTCTGAACATGCTGTGAAAACGTGTTATCAGCATTAAAAGCATAGATCGCTACCAAAAAATTTTGGTCTAAAAAATCATAAAACTTTTGATTTATTTTAGGATCGTCCTTTTCAGAAAATACACCCAGTTGCTGACAAAGTTTGGGCATCAAAACAAAAGTTAAACCATATTTTCGTACATAAGAAACTGGCATAATCGCTTCGTAATTTCCGTAAACCAGTAGAAACCACTGGCGATTTGAAACGATATCTAGAAAATGATGATCAGCGTAATCTGTATTTTGAATGGCTTTATCTAAAAAACGAGAGTATTGATCAAAATCAATTTCGTTGTACTTAATTATTTTAATCATAACAAATTTTCATCAGCAAAACTGAAATAAGAATTTTGTGAAATAATTAAATGATCCAACAGTTGAATATTGAGTAATTTTCCCGCATCGCTGATTTGCTTGGTAATTCGCAAATCCTCTTGGCTGGGCTTAAGATTTCCTGAAGGGTGATTGTGGGCAATGCCGATTGCAGTGGCAAAACATTCCAACGCAGTCTTAAACAAAATCCTGATATCAACAACCGATTGGTTAATTCCTCCAGAAAAAAGTCTCGATTTTCCTAAAACTTTATTGTTTTGATTAAGAAAAACAGCCCAAAATTCCTCTGTTTGCAAATCGGATAAATACGGATGTAAAACCGAATAAAAATCTTTGCTATCGCTGATTTTTACTCTTTCTGGAACTTCTTGGGAAGCTCTTCTTCGGCCAATTTCTAATGCGGTGGCTATCGAAATTGCTTTCGCCTCGCCTATTCCTTTAAATTTCATTAAATCCGAAATCGAAAGTAAGGATAAATTATGCCAATTATTTCCTACAGAATTCAGAATTTTTCTACTTAAATCCACTGCGGAATCTTCCCGATTACCACTCCCCATAATGATTGCCAGCAATTCTGCATCAGAAAGAGAATTTTTACCTTTCAGTAAAAATTTTTCCCGTGGTCGGTCGTCTTCAGCTAGAAACTTTATGGACATGGTGAAGGTTATTTAATGCTGAATATTCAATCTTTTAAAATTACTAAAAAAATTAGGAATGGGAATTTCAATTACAATTAAGAAATAATTTGACCATCTTTCATCACAAATTTTCGATCTGTAATGGCCGCCAAACCCGCATTGTGCGTTACGATAACAAATGTTTGGTTGTACTTATCACGAAGATCAAAAAAAAGTTGGTGCAAATCGTCTGCATTTTTGGAATCTAAATTTCCTGTAGGTTCGTCTGCAAAAATAATCTTCGGTGAATTGATCAATGCTCTTGCAACCGCGGCTCTTTGCGCTTCACCACCAGACATTTCGTTGGGTTTATGATGAAGTCGGTGCGCGATATTCAAATCTTCAAACAGTGAGTATGCTTTTTCCAAAGACTCCTTTTCATTTTTCCCGGAAATTCTGGTCGGTAGCAATACGTTTTCTAAAGCTGAAAATTCCGGTAGAAGTTGATGAAATTGAAAGACAAAACCAATATTTTCATTGCGAAATATAGAAAGTTGGCGGTCATTCATATTAATAAAGGACTTCCCTGCCAAAGCGATTTCCGTATCGAAATTTTTAGGATCCGTGGGAGTATCTAGCGTTCCAAGAATCTGCAGAAGTGTAGATTTTCCGGCGCCGGATTCTCCAACAATAGAAACAACCTCTCCCTCCAAGATATGGATATCGACTCCTTTCAAAACCTCTAAATCTCCGTATGATTTATGAATATTTTTTGCTCTTATCATAACTTCAAAAATAGTGAAAATGATTGTAATATTTAAAGAAAAAAATCCTTCCAAAAATATTTTGAAAGGATTTTGAAATATGTTTTATGAAAATTAGAGCAATAAAGTCAAAGGTTGCTCCAAATAAGTTCTCAAAGTTTGCAAAAATTCGGCTCCTGTAGCACCATCAACTACTCTGTGGTCACATGCCAACGAAAGTTTCATTGTGTTTCCAACAACGATTTGACCATCTTTCACGATAGGTTTTTCTATAATTGCACCGACGGAAAGAATCGCGGAATTCGGTTGATTGATAATTGAAGTAAAGGTTTCGATACCAAACATTCCCAGGTTGGAAATAGAAAAAGTAGAACCTTCCATTTCATTGGCTTTCAAACCTTTAGATTTCGCTCTACCTGCCAAGTCTTTTACCGCAGCGGAAATCTGGTTGTAGTTCATTTGATCTGCATTTTTCAGAACGGGAACCACCAACCCATCTGGAATTGCTACTGCCACACCAACATTGATATTACCGTGGTGAACAATCTTATCAGCATGCCATGTAGAATTCACTTGTGGATGTTTTCTTAATGCCATTGCGGTAGCTTTAATCACCATATCGTTGAATGAAATTTTGGTATCCGGTAGCGAATTAATTTCTTTTCTGGCCTCAATTGCTTTATCCATGTTGATTTCAACAATCAGGTAATAATGTGGCGCGGTGAATTTACTTTCAGAAAGTCTTTTTGCAATCACATTTCTCACTTGGGAGTTTGGCGTTTCGGAATCTTCTCCCTGAACAAAACTCATTACTTGCGGAGCTTGTTTTGCCTCAGCTTGAGCCGGTTTCGGTTGATTTGAAGAAGTTGCAGCAGGGCTGAAACCTTCAACATCTTTTTTAACAATTCTTCCGTTTTCACCGGTTCCCTTCAAAGCATGAACATCGATGCCTTTTTCCTCTGCAATTTTCTTCGCTAAAGGAGAAATTGCAATTCTTTCATTTGATGAACTTGCAACTGGAGCAGGCTGTGACTCCGTCACTTTTTCTACTTTCTCTTCAGAAACTGGTTGAGCTTCGGATTTTTTTCCACCTCCGGAAAGAATTCCAGAAACATCAGTTCCTGCAGGACCAATAATTGCTAAAACCGCATCTACAGGGCTTGCTCCCCCTTCTTCGGTACCGATATATAAAAGATTTCCGTTGAATTCTGATTCGAAATCTTGAACAGCTTTATCTGTTTCTATTTCTGCTAAAATATCGCCTTCTTTTACGGAATCTCCTACTTTTTTATGCCATTTTGCTACCTTTCCTTCAGTCATTGTATCCGAAAGACGAGGCATGGTAATAATTTCAACACCTGCAGGAATTTCAGCAGCAGTTTGCGCTTCTTCTTTTTCCACGGGTTTTGTAGTTTCCACAGCAGTAACGTTGTCTTCAGTTTTATTTTCTTCAGGAATTGCTGCGGCATCACTTCCACCTTTCAAAGCTGAAATATCTTCACCCGCATTACCAATAATAGCCAAGACTGCATCAACAGGAGAAGAACCACCCTCTTCGGTACCGATGTACAAAAGTGTTCCGTTGAATTCCGATTCAAAATCCTGAACGGCTTTATCGGTTTCAATTTCAGCCAAAATATCTCCTTCTTTTACTGAATCACCAACTTTTTTGTGCCATTTAGCCACTTTACCATCCGTCATTGTATCGGAAAGACGCGGCATTGTAATTACTTCAGCCATATATTTTTCTTATTTAAAATTTAAAAACGAATCCTAGAAAATCAGTTTTCGATTTCAAAATAAATGATTAATTATTTTCTAATTTGTTTAGGAACGGATAATCTTCTTGAGCGTAAACATATTCGTACACTTTATCTGCAGTTGGATATGGTGATTGTTCCATAAATTCTACACATTCCTCAACGAATTCTCTTGATTTTTCATCAAGAGCATTCAGCTCATCTTCTGTCGCCCAATTGTTGTCAAGAATTCTTTTTTTCACGATTTCGATAGGATCATCTTTCTTATGTTCAGCAACTTCGTCTTTAGTTCTGTAAGGTTCAGCATCAGACATAGAGTGACCTCTGTATCGGTAAGTTCTGGCCTCGATGAAAGTTGGTCCATCCCCTCTTCTTGCTCTTTCGATGGCTTCGTAAGCAGCTTCCGCTACTTTTTCAGGATCCATCGCATCTACAGGTAAACATGGCATTTCATAACCAAGTCCTAATTTGTAGATATCTTCGTGGTTTGCAGTTCTTTTTACGGAGGTTCCCATCGCATATTGATTGTTTTCTACAACGAAAACCACAGGAAGCTTCCAGTTCATGGTCATATTGAAGGTTTCATGAAGCGAACCTTGTCTTGCTGCGCCATCACCGAAGAAACAGATATTCACGCCACCCGTTTCGAAATATTTATCCGCAAAAGCGATTCCTGCTCCCAAAGGAATTTGACCGCCCACAATACCGTGGCCACCATAAAATCTTTTTTCTTTGCTGAAAATGTGCATTGAACCACCCATTCCACCTGAAGTTCCCGTAGCTTTACCGCAAAGCTCCGCCATGATTCTTTTAGGATCAACTCCCATCGCCATCGGATGGATGTGGCATCGGTAAGCGGTAATCATGCTGTCTTTTGTAAGATCCATCGCATGGGTAAAACCTGCCGGAATTGCTTCCTGGCCGTTATATAAATGTAAAAATCCTCTGATTTTTTGTTTGAGGTAAAGAGAACGGCATTTGTCTTCAAACCTTCTCCACATCGTCATTTCTTCATACCATTTAAGGTACACATCTTTTGAAAATTCTTTCATATTTAATCGAAATATTCAGCAAAAATAATAAAAATCTTTGTCTTTACGGCTAGCTTATCTTTATAAATATTAATTATAAACAGATAAAAAAACTTATTTTTGAGTCACTATTTATTTTTATGTTCCAAAATACTACTACATCGAAAAACAAAGTTTGGAAAATCATTTCCAATTTCTTCAATCCTCTCACTTCTCTTTTCCTGTATTTTTTGTATTTCAGTTATGAGAATCACTCAGTACAGGAGAGTTCTTATTATTTTTTACCTTTATTTCTTTTCACAGCACTTCCTATTTCACTATGGATTTTCTGGAATGTGAAAACAGGAAAATATTCCAACATGGACGTTTCGGACCGAGTACAACGCAAAAGTCTCTATTTCTTTATTATCGTTTCTATCGCCAGTTATCTTCTGTATGATTTTGCGGTAAATGAAAATACGGATCTTATCATGGTTTTTATTATGATTTTGCTGATAGCAATGCAGATCAGCAATTATTTTATAAAAAGTTCCATGCACACCGCTTTCAACCTTTTCGTCGCAGCTTTATTTTTTTCAAGCAATGCAATCTTGGGAATAGCATGGTTTATCATAACAATAGTAGTTGGAATATCTCGAGTCATCCTTAAAAGACATACCATAAAAGAAGTCGTTTCGGGCGCACTTATCGCAGCTTTCATATCTTTTATTTATCTTTATACCCATATCCAAATTCAGCATTAAAACTATGAAAATAAATCAGCTCACCCATGCCGAAGAACTTTTAATGAACATCCTTTGGAAATTGAATTCCGCTTACATGAAAGAAGTGATGGAGCAATATCCTGAACCGAAACCTCACCAAAATACAGTCTCTACTTTTATAAAAATATTGGTAGATAAAGAATTTTTAACAACGGAAAGAGAAGGCCGAATCTTTAAATACCATGTTGCAATTCCGTTTGAAGACTATCGCGATTACCGAACCAAATCTTTTGTGGAGCAATATTTCGGAAATTCCGGAAGCGATTTGGTGAAAACTCTGGTTGATGTGAAGCTGCTTCATCCTTCCGAACTTACAGATCTTTTCGGTACCAAAACTCCCGAACAGGAAAATCCAATCAGTGATTTTGTAGAGGAATTAACTTCGGGTAAGAAAACCGAAAAAAAGGATAAAAAGAAGAAAAAGAAAGACAAAAAGAAAAAATAAAACTTTCTCTTTTGACGCAACTTCTATCCCGATTTTAATCAAAGCTAACCCTATCGTCATGCTAAAAAAAATTAAAGAAATAACAGGAAAAGCTGGTCTTGTGATCCGCGAATATCCAATGGTTTTGTTGATGGCTTTTTTAGGAGCAGTTTCGCTGATGTGCTTCGCGCACGGCGATTTCAATAGCCACCCGAATTATTTTTTCTACCTGAAATTTTCATTGGTTTCATGTTTGGGAATTTCACTGATGTTTGCGATTAAGATGCTATCGCAACGCTTAGGGAGCGCTTTTTTATTGGAAATTCTAGGAATAATTTTTCTCGTTTTTTTCTATTTCATCCTTCCCGAAGAAGAAAAATATTTCACCGAGCGTTATGCGTTTTTGATTGTACCGACGTTTATTCTTTCACATCTTTTAGTATCGTTTATTGCTTTTTTCGGAAAAGAGAAAGAGCTGAATTTCTGGCAATACAACAAGAATTTATTTATTAATTTATTTCTTACCGCGATTTTTACCGGTGTTTTAATAGGTGGTGTAGAACTCGCGATTCTGGCCGTTGACCAGCTTTTTGATTTTAACTTTAATCAAAAATACTATGCAGAAACCTTCTATTTCCTTTCTATTTTCGGCAGCAGTTTCATTTTTCTACTGTTTAATGAAGAGGGACTTCTGCAATTGGAAAAAGACGGAACCTATCCTGTAATTCTGAAATTTTTCACACAATATATTTTAATTCCGCTCTTAATCATTTATGCGGTAATTCTTTACTTTTATTCTGCTAAAATCCTTATAAACTGGGAGCTTCCGAGAGGCTGGGTTTCATATTTAATTTTAGCATATTCAGTCGTAGGGATTTTGGCTTTACTTCTGGTGCATCCTTTAAAACAGGAATCTACGGTTTCTTGGGTAAGAGTTTTTTCCAGAATATTTTATTTTACCCTTATCCCGCTTCTTGTTTTACTTTTTACCGCTATTTTCACGAGAATTTTAGAATACGGATATACCGAACCACGATATTTTGTACTGTTGCTGGCGATTTGGCTGACTTTGATTGTTTTTTATTTTATTTTTACACCAAAAGCGACGATTAAATTTGTCCCGATTAGTCTTTTTGCGATTGGATTATTTGCGCTGGTTTTCCCCTATCTCAATACATTTTCTGTCGCGAAAAGAAGTCAGAAAACAGAACTTAAAAATATCCTTAATCAAAATAACCTAGTTAAAAACGGTAAAATTGATTTCAGTGTAAAAGTTTCAGATACCGTTGCAGATGAAATTTCCAATAAAATCGGTTTTTTGGTAAAACGTGATGAAACGGAATTTGTCCTGAATTTTATGAATTTAAAGTATCAAAAGATAATTACCAATAAAATTAATAAAGGGGATTTCTACGGAATACAAAGTCAGGTTCGGTCTGCATTTTCGAATGTTGACAAAACCAAAAACTCTTTTGGAGAAAATTTCGAACTTATAGCAGAAAATAAGCTAATGTTTGTACAGGATTATGATTTTTTTGCAAGGGTTGGCAATTTTCGGGATACTGAAGGTTTAACTGTTGGGCAGGATGTTTTTACGATACGCAGCCAGCAAAAAGAAAAACTTTTAGTTATTACCGTAAACAACAGTGAAAACTGGGATGCAAGTAGGGAAATAAAAGCATTGATGGCAAAGTACAGCAACAGAACCGGGCGTGTTTCTGTTCCAGATATAACACTGGAGCATGATTTGGGAAAATATCATATCAAAATCATTTTCGACAATCTCATCCGTGAAAATTTTGGGAGAGAAAATATTTATTTCAGTGATGCGTATATATTAATCCGCACAAGATAAATTTCTCCCCTCTAATATACGGTACAAAAAAAGCGGCTTAAAAGCCGCTTTATTATTTTGAATACAAATCTTACCAGTTTGAACCGCCACGATTTCCGCCACCATAACCACCGCCACGGTTTCCTCCACCGTAACCGCCACCACGATTATTGTCGAAACTTCTTCTTGGTTTGTCTTCTCTTGGCTTAGCTTCAGAAACGTTAAGTTCTTTACCATCCAATTCTTTTCCGTTTAAAGCTTCGATAGCGTTTTTACCGTCTTCGTCGCCCATTTCTACGAAACCGAATCCTCTGGATCTACCGGTTTCTCTGTCTGTGATAATTTTAGCAGAAGATACTTCGCCAAATTCTGAAAAAAGGTCCTGCAATGACTCTTCTCTTGTAGAGTAATTGATGTTTGAAACAAAAATGTTCATCATAAAAAAAATTAAAAAAATTAATACTTGTTGAAATTATAAATGAAAGTCAACAAAGGATGAACAAATATTGATTTCGGATATAAAAACAGGTGCAAGATACAATTATAAATCAAAAAAACAACTTTTTTATGATTAATATTAATTAACCTCCTTCCCTCGCGCAGCTTCCAGCAGTTTAAACCAGTCTTCCCTTTCCAAATTAATATCGAGGCTTTCTTTGAATTTTTTAATCATTTCCCATCTTGAAGTACCGATAACAGGAATAATTTTGGCGGGATGTTTCAGAATAAATGCCAAAAGCAACTGATTTTCGTCGGCACTGTATTTTATGCATAAATTCGATAAAATTAACCTTATTCTGTTATTCTGTTCAGATTCAGCTGAAAAATAGTTGCCCAGAACAGACCAAGCCATCGGTTGCAAATCTTTTCTCATCAGTTGATCCAAAGTTCCATCCTCGAAAGCGTCGGTATGGTTAATCGAAATTTCTACCTGGTTGGTGATCAACGGAAAAGCATCATTAATCAATTCAAATTGTGAAGGCGTAAAATTGGAAACCCCGAAATGCCTTACCTTTTTCTGTTCCCTTAATTCATCAAAAGTTTCGGCAATTTCTTCAGGATTCATTAACGGTGACGGACGGTGCAGCAACAAAAGGTCCAAATAATCGGTTTGTAAATTTTCCAAACTATTTTCAACCGACTTCATAATATGTTCCTTAGAATAATTGTAGGATTTGATTTGATATTTTCGATTTTTGCAGGGCATTTCAATTCCACATTTAGAAATCAATTGTATTTCTTCCCTATTGATATTCATTTGAGAAAAAGCATCACCAAAAAGTTTTTCTGTGGTATAGTTTCCATAAATGTCTGCATGGTCGAAAGTAAAGAGATCTTCTTCAAGCGAAACTTCAATTAAATGCTGCACATTTTTAACTGAATGATTCGCGCCCCAAATTCCCCAACGCATGGTTCCTATAATAATAGGTGAAAATGTCATAATACTAAATATTTATTCAAAAATAAATTTTTGATAACTAAATTCTACTATTTTCAGCATAATATTTCTAAATTTGAATCAAAATTATTTTTAATGAAAAAACTCTCCTTTTTATTTTTAACGCTGTCTTCGACTTTTGCTTTTTCTCAATTCGTGAGTCCGGGAACTGGTGTTACTTATAACCTTGCTTCACTTTCTGCTGCGGCTCCAACGGTGTTGGTGAATAATGGTACCGATTATCAGATGACTGCAGATATCACCATCAGCAATGGCGATACACTCTTAATGAATGAAGACACTACTCTAAAAATTAATGCGGGGAATCTCCTTACCATCGCGGGAACCTACGATACAGCTGCCAATAATTTTGTTATTACGGCAACTAATCCAGCGAGTATATGGAAAGGAATGCGTCTGGAATCAACTGCGCAGGTTACTTTCAAGAATACAACAATCGAATACGGAGGCGGAATTCAAGCACTTACCGGAAATTTCGTGATGGACAATTGCATCGTGAGATACAATAAATCCGGGCAAACAAGCGGCGCTGCAATAAACTTTTCTACCGGAGCACCTGTCGTGAAAAATTCGCAATTTATTGAAAACGATTTACCGGTGGTTGCTTCCGGCGCAAACTCTTCCGTGGCGTTGGAATTTTCGAATAATTATCTTTCAAAAAATAACAAATTAAATTCTAACCGTCCTCAGATTAATATGGGTGCAAGTGGCCCCAATGCGACTACAAAAATCCTTAACAATACCATCATCGGTAACAGAACAAGCGATAAGGTAGGTGGAATTTCCGTTTCATCGCTGCTGGGAATTGCAAATGATGTTTTGATTGATGGAAATACCATTTCAGATAACCGATACGGCATTACCATTACCGGAAATAACTGTACTGGAACAATTTCTAATAATATCTTAACCAATAACAATGTGGAAACCAATCCGCTCAATGGTGGAAGCGGAATTAACCTTTATGGAAACGGCGTTTTTAAAATTGAGAAAAACCAAATCCGCGGAAGTTTGTGGGGAATCACTTTTCAATTAACTGCTTCTGCTGATTTAGGTGGTGGAAGTTTGGGAAGTGTGGGCGAAAACGTTTTCAAAGATAATGGAAATGGCGGACAACTTTATGCAGTTTACAACAACACTCCGAATGCATTGAGCGCAAAAAATAATTGCTGGAGAGAAGGCGAATTATCTGATGATGCCATGGTTGAAAGTGTAATTCTCCACAGTGTAGACGATTCTACAAAAGGGACCGTAAATTACACTCCATATTTATGTGCGCAGCCGATGTCTACAAATGATTCAAATCTGCTAAAAAGCAGCATCTATCCTAATCCAAGCAACGGAACATTCACTTTCGATGCGGCTAAGGAAGGAAATATCGTAATAAATGATATGTCCGGAAGAGCAATTTATTCTGGAATGGTAATAAAGGGTAAAAACACTATTTCTGTCAAAGCAAAAAGTGGAATCTATCTTCTGCAGTATATTTCCGACGGAAAAATTCAATCTAATAAATTAATTATTAAATAATTGACCCTCAAATTAATTTATTTGAACTCATTCTGCTACCTACAGAATGAGTTTTTTTTATGAAACATCGTTTAATTCAACATTTCAAGCGGAAATAATTACTTTTTTTAAAAAATGAAGTAAAACCACCTTTAAATCATTGAAATTTAAAGTAAGTGTAACCTTTTTGCCATTCGCATCGTATAATATATTGCAGTCCTAAAGTGGACAGGTTTTAATACATGAGACAATTAAAAATTACCAAGCAGGTTACCAATAGAGAAACCGCTTCACTAGACAAGTATCTACAAGAAATTGGTAAAGTGGACCTTATCACCGCTGATGAAGAAGTAGAATTGGCACAGAAAATTCGCGCTGGCGATAGAGTTGCCCTTGAAAAACTAATTAAAGCCAACTTACGTTTCGTGGTTTCTGTTTCGAAACAATACCAAAACCAGGGACTTTCCCTACCCGATTTGATCAACGAAGGGAATCTTGGTTTGATGAAAGCTGCTAAAAGATATGATGAAACCAGAGGTTTTAAATTTATTTCATATGCCGTTTGGTGGATTCGCCAATCGATTTTGCAGGCTTTGGCAGAACAATCCAGAATTGTAAGATTGCCTTTAAATAAAATTGGTTCTATCAATAAAATCAACAAAGCTTACGCACACCTGGAGCAGGAAAACGAAAGACCACCTTCTCCGGAAGAATTGGCGGAAGTTTTGGACATGAGCGAAGACGACATCAAAGAATCAATGAAAAACTCCGGAAGACATTTGTCAATGGATGCGCCATTGGTTGAAGGTGAAGATTCTAATTTATATGATGTTTTACGTTCCGGTGAATCACCAAGTCCGGATAAAGATTTGATGCTGGAATCTCTTCAGATTGAAATTGAAAGAGCCCTGCAGACTTTGACACCAAGAGAAGCGGATTTGGTTCGTTTATATTTCGGACTGAACGGCAAACATCCGATGACTTTAGAAGAAATCGGGGAAACTTTCGATCTTACAAGAGAGAGAGTTCGTCAGATTAAAGAAAAAGCAATAAAACGCTTGAAACACAATACCAGAAGTAAGATTTTGAAATCTTATTTAGGAAAATAATTTCACAATAGAAACAAAGGAAAAGGAACTCAATTTGAGTTCCTTTTTTTTATGAAGGCTGAAAATTCTTCCGCGCCAATTCTTTTCTTACTCTACTCAAACTTTCCGGCGTAATTCCCAAATAAGAAGCCACCATCCATTGCGGAACACGCAGCAAAATATCGGGATACATTTTAATGAAATTCATATAACGTTCTTCTGCAGTTTCCGCCAAAAGTGAATTCACCCGATTCTGTAAATTTCGGATATGCTTTTGCAAAAGTAAATCGTTTTTTTCAGCAGTTTTCGGGAAATGTAAACCCATATTTTTAAAAAAATCGTTCTTTAATAACAATATTTCAGATTCCTCAACGGCTTCTATATAATAGTTCGATTTTTCATTGAAGTAAAGCGAGCTTCTATCCGAAATCAACCATTTTTCCGGGGCAAACTGAATGATGTGTTCTTTTCCGTTTTTATCAATGGAATACATTCTCAGCAATCCTTTTTCCACGAAATAAGTAGCATTACACACCTCACCATCCTTCAG
Source organism: Chryseobacterium senegalense (assembly GCA_001403755.1). Taxonomy (GTDB): domain Bacteria; phylum Bacteroidota; class Bacteroidia; order Flavobacteriales; family Weeksellaceae; genus Kaistella; species Kaistella senegalense. The sequence continues at coordinate 1,267,702 of CYUH01000015.1, forward strand.
GAGAAATTCGTTCTTTGCAACACTTTTCGTTTCATAAAAACTGCTGCATTGGGTAACCTCATTTTTTGGAATTTCTAAGATTTCAGATAAATAAGTTTCGATATTTTCCATGGAAAAGAGGTAAATTTAGATTAAGGATAAAGAAATACTTTGATGAGAAGCTTGATTCACCACTACTCCATTTTCCAACACGATCAGTTGTGGACTTTGGTGAGTTACGCCCAAATCATCGGAAATTTTATTTGATAAATTTCGGTGTGCAAGTAAATCTAGGAAATAATAATCCACATATTTATTAGAATTCTCAACTTCTTTCTCAAAGTTTTTCAATACCGTTTTGCTGATAAAACATCTTGTGGAATGTTTGAAAATCGCAACCTTCTTTTCTGCCGAAGTAGCAATGGCTCGGTTTAAATCTTCTTCAGATTCAATATATTTCCAAAATTCCGGTAATGCTTTTTCTTCTTCCGAACTCCCGAATATTTTATTAAAAAAACTCATACTCCAAATTGTTTTAAATGATGATGAAGATGTTTATATTCCATAAAACCCCAATCCTGTTGTGTCATTTTTCCGAAAAGCGGATGCTCGGAAAGCAAATTATTTTTCAAACCTCTTGCAACAAAATCGTCGAGTGTCGCCAATAGCTGACTTTTTGATTTTTCAAAATTACAGTTTTCTGTGGTAATTACCTTTGCAAAAGTCGGCATATTTGGCGGAATTCCATTATTGAAAACTTTCATTTCATATTTAGTGAAAATTCCAATGCATTTTATGATAGGAGAAATTTTGGGCAAAATAATTATACCAAGACCGACCTGCAGGATTTGATCACAATGTCGAAACATCTGCGCAGCATTCATTTTTCCCCATTTTCGCTCACACTGTGGGCTAATTTTGGAAATTCGCAATTTTATTTCTTCTAAATCTTCCCGATTGAATATCGATTTTTTGGCTACCAACGTTTTTCTTTTTTTAAATTTTAGTATGTACAAAATTAAAATCGCATTGCCAAGCGTAAAATTTCAGCATAGTTCTCCAATACTTCCCACTGGTTATTTATTTTGTCTCAAATTGTCCATTTTACTATGCTATATTGTCGATTTGGCTGATTACTGAATTTGGCTGAAAATTTGACTTTCTATTTTGTAAATTTACCCAAAATCTCAAACGATTCTATTTTTTTTAATACAAATTAACTTATGAAAAAAGCACTGATAATAGTAGATGTACAAAACGATTTTTGCGAAGGTGGCGCACTTGCGGTTCCGGGAGCCAGCGAAATAATCCCATACATCAACCTTCTGATGGAAGAAAATGAATATGATCAAATCGTCCTCACCCAAGATTGGCATCCTGCAAATCACAAAAGTTTTGCTTCCAACAATGGAAAAAAAGTTGGCGAAACCATTATATTAAACGGAATTCCACAATTTATGTGGCCGGATCATTGTGTACAAGGAACATACGGAGCAGAATTTCATAAAGATTTAAATAGAGATAAAGTAACACACATTGTTCAAAAAGGAAAAAACTCCGATGTCGACAGCTACAGCGGCTTCCAAGATAACAACCATTTTGTGAAAACCGGTCTGGACGATTTCTTGAAATATCACGACATTCAATTGCTAGAGATCGTTGGTTTAGCATTGGATTATTGCGTTAAATTTACTTGCCTCGATGCGGTGCAGCTTGGATATGTGACTTGTTTGCATTTCAACGGAACACGCGCTGTAAACGTAAAACCCGACAATGGTAGGGATGCTTTGTACGAAATGCTGCAAAATTCCGTAACTGTTTTAGGATAAGATCATTAATTAATTGAGAATAGACTCTGCAAAATCACTTTGCGGAGTTTTTTATTTGTTGGAAAATTTAATAATTATTTTTATTTCAATATTTTTTTGTAAGAATCTTTCATTCCTGCTTTTGTTTGCAACGCCTTTTCATTTGTGTCCGGTAGAAATATAAGTAAAAACTAGAAATCCCAATTTCCCTGAAAAACTTCGTAAAGATTAGTATTTCGCAAACATTGATACAGCAACTCACAGATCTACTTTTAGGTCATAACAAATATTTAAAACAAGATCAATTTATATTTGTTTTGGGTTTTTATAAGAAAATTTTTTGAGATTAAAATATTTTAAATAAAAGTTGTCAAAAAATTTTGTAATTTAACCTTTTGTTAAACACGGTATAATATTCTTAAGTTATATTTGGAAACGATTTAATTTAAAAATTCAAATTGAGATGAAAAAAGTACTTCTATTCCTGAGTTTCATGGTATTCATAGTCAGCAATGCTCAAATTTTCGATGCCCTGAAAGACGTTGCTAAAAAGAAAGTGACGGAAAAAGCTACCACTCTTGTTGGCGAAAATGTGAAAAATGCCGTGACAAAAGAAGCCATCACCACCAATTTTAAGGATTGCGACACGCAAAATATCAAATCACCGGAATTTGCATCGGAGAAAAATTTCAAAACCCTTTGCAGTGCTGACTTTACGGAGAAGGGTTATGTCTTAACTCCCGGATATTATGAAATTGAATTAAAAAGTTTTTGCCTGAAAGCCGGAACTTACGCACCCAGCAAAGGAGACGGTTATCTTTATGCCCCGCTAAAAGGTCCGAAAGAAGAAATTGTAAACAAACTGGTGAAAAACTGGTACAACCACCCGGAAATTGAGCAAACCGATGTGCAGGCTCTGCTGTGGGCGATTATTGCGAAAGCCAGTTTTAAAAATCTGGATACAAAACTCCAGCTGGTTGCGGCAAAATTACTTTCATCAAAAGATATTTTAGCATTAAACAAAATGGGGCTAGATTTCGTTCCTTCTGGAGTGATGAGCGACCTGAAAAGCAATCTCCCAAAATCTGTACAACTTGTTTTGGAAGCGGAAAACAAAATTCGCCAACTCTTTTCTTCAAGCAGTTACAGCTATTCTGAACTCGAAAAATATGCAATGTTGGCAGGCTTTAATACAGAAAAGTCAATCATTGCATACGGAACTTGGGGGTTGCATCCTTCTGGTTTCTGGGTTTCTTATAAGCCAACCGGTTATTCACATATGAAAGTGAGAATTTATGTACCTGAGACTGCGAGTACCCTTTATTATATACCGTCTAATGATGTTGCAGTTCCCGCAAATACATCCAGCCAAAGGTTGATGCTGAGTGATGTGAAAGACTGCAGATAAAGAATAAACCGCCTGGAAACAGACGGTTTTTTTTATGATTTTAAATAATACTGTGGACCACATCAGAACCTATTGGATGAGGTAATTTATGCTTGATAGGTATTTAATAAAATATTCTATGCAGCGATGGAAGGAATAGAATGGTAAATTAAAGTTCATGGATTTAAAGATTCTCGCAACATACAAAATAAACGTCCCTTTGGAAGGGACGCTTATCAAACATTAACATTTAAAATATACAAACTACTATGGTAAAAGAACTTTGTCTATGGCATGAATAACACCGTTGCTGCACTGCACATCTGTAGCGATTACATTCGAGATTCTGTTATTGGCATCGGTAATTTTTACACCGCCCGTGGTGGTAATGTTGAAAGTACCACCCTGGAATGTAGTAACATTCATATTATTGGTAATATCAGTTGATAATACATTGGCACCAGCAACAACGTGATATTTTAGGACATTTTCTAAAGTTGATGTAGACACTGCACCAAGATTAGGAAGGTTTAACTCTGTCAGCAGCGAAGTAAACGCTGCATTTGTAGGAGCAAAAACAGTAAATGGTGAGTTGGTGGTCCCACTTAATATAGCCACAAAATTTGGCATGTCACTTCTGGTAAGTGCGGTGACAAGAGAAGAAAAATTAGGATTTGCTAAAGCGTGAGTTACAACTGTTGGCAGACCAATTACTTTATCAACTTTGTGAATTACTCCATTGCTAGCATTAATGTCAGTTTTGGTAACGGTAGAAATTCCGTTGATTTTAACACCAGATGTTGTGTCAATGTACATACTTAAATTCTTTGCAGAAGAGGCATTACCTTTCGCTAAAGTAGAAACATAGCCTGTGGTTACCTGCGCTGCCATTACTTTTGATGCGAGTACATGGTTTAAAAGAATTTCTTTTAGTGCTGCGGTAGGAACATCATTCAGGCTTGCAAAACCGTTATCGGTAAGAAATTGTGTAAAAGCTGCATTTGATGGCGCAAATACTGTGAAACTTCCAGAAACGCTTAAAGTAGAAGCAAGTCCCGCCTTATCAATGGCAGCTTTTAGATTAGAGAGATCAGCGTCCGTGGATGCCAATTCATAAATACTTTTTGATGTTTCCATATCGTCTCTGCTTCCATCACAAGATATTAGCAGAAAACCAAATAAAAACAAAAGTGCTGAGAGCTTAAATAAATTTTTCATAATAATATATTTTTTGTTGGAATAAAATTAGACAATTTTAATACTAAAAAATTAAAATTAGTATAGAAATATACTATTAAATTTATTGATAAAATTTAACGAAAAAAAAACACCTCAAATTTGAGGTGCAAAGATTTACTTAAGAATTTAAGAAAGAAGTTTATCGTCAACTAGATTTGGCAACGTAACTTTCAAATTCGGTTCAGCTTCCATGGCTCTTTTGATGGCGAAAATGGCACCTTTATTTCTTGCCCAGCTTCGTCGGGAAATTCCGTTGTTCACGTCCCAGAACAGCATTGATTTTAATCTTCTGTCGGCATCGTCGCTTCCGTCGAGGAGCATTCCGAAACCACCATTGATTACTTCTCCCCAACCAACTCCGCCACCATTGTGAATGGAAACCCAGGTTGCGCCGCGGAAACTGTCGCCAATCACATTATGAATCGCCATATCCGCAGTAAATCTGGAACCGTCATAAATATTGGAAGTTTCACGGTACGGCGAATCTGTTCCGGAAACATCATGATGGTCACGACCTAAAACAACCGGCCCAATATCACCGTTTTTAATGGCTTTATTAAAGGCTTCTGCGATTTTCATTCTACCTTCCGAATCGGCATATAAAATTCTTGCCTGTGAACCCACAACCAGATTGTTTTCCTGTGCACCTTTAATCCACTGAATATTGTCTTTCATTTGCTGCTGAATTTCCTCGGGAGAATTTTTAATTATTTCCTCTAAAATTTCGCAGGCAATTTCGTCCGTTTTCTGTAAATCTTCCGGATTTCCGCTCGCACAGACCCAACGGAAAGGCCCGAAACCATAATCGAAACACATCGGTCCCATAATATCCTGAACATAAGAAGGATATCTAAACTCTCTTCCCAAAGTCGGATTTTCTGCCATTACATCGGCTCCGGCTCTTGATGCTTCCAGTAAGAAAGCATTTCCGTAATCGAAGAAATAGGTACCTTTTGCTGTGTGTTTATTGATGGCGGAAGCGTGTCTTCTCAAGGTTTCCTGAACTTTTTCTTTGAATAATTCAGGATTTTCTGCCATCATTTTATTGGAATCCTCAAAGGTTTGTCCAACAGGGTAATAACCTCCTGCCCAAGGATTGTGAAGCGAAGTCTGGTCTGAACCAATATCTATTTTTAGATTTTCTTCATCAAATTTCTCCCATATATCAACGATGTTGCCAAGGTAAGCTAAAGAAACCGCCTCCTCATTTTCCTGAGCTTTTCTCACTCTTTCTACCAAGTCATCCAGATTTTCGTGGATTTCGTTCACCCATTTCTGGTCGTGACGAATTTTAGTAATCTTTGGATTCACTTCTGCAATCACGGTAACGCAACCTGCAATATTTCCTGCTTTTGGCTGCGCTCCCGACATTCCGCCTAAACCTGAAGTCACAAACAAACCGCCTTTCGGTTCTTTACTGATTTTTCTGAAAGCATTCAAAACTGTAATTGTCGTTCCGTGAACAATTCCTTGCGGACCGATGTACATATAAGATCCTGCTGTCATTTGTCCGTACTGCGTCACACCCAACGCATTGAATTTTTCCCAATCATCCGGTTTAGAATAATTCGGAATCATCATTCCATTCGTCACAACCACCCTCGGTGCATCTTTGTGCGAAGGAAACAAACCCATCGGATGCCCGGAATACATTACCAAAGTTTGTTCGTCCGACATTTCCGAGAGATATTTCATCGTCAGAAGATACTGCGCCCAATTGGAAAAAACCGCTCCGTTTCCACCGTAAGTTATCAATTCGTGGGGATGTTGTGCCACGGCATAATCTAAGTTATTCTGAATCATCAGCATAATCGCCTTGGCTTGTTCAGATTTTCCCGGATATTCTGCAATGTCTCTCGCTTTCATCTCGTAATCCGGACGGAAACGGTACATATAAATTCGTCCGAACTTCTCCAGTTCTTCCTTGAATTCCGGCAATAATTCTGCGTGGAATTTGGGTTCGAAATAACGTAAGGCGTTTTTCAGAGCAAGTTTTTTCTCTTCATCCGTTAAGATTTCTTTACGTTTCGGAGCGTGATTGATGGTTGGGTCGTATGGTTTCGGCTGAGGTAATTCTGTGGGAATGCCTTGTTGTATTTGTTCTTGGAAAGTCATGCTTAAATTGAGATTTCTTATTTGAGATTTGAAATTTTGTGGTTTTAAAGATATTCAAATTAGAAAATCTGTGCAAATATTAACAGATATGGAATTTAACATATATTGTGAATATCAGATTGCTTTAAAATTATTTTTATCACATAAAATTTTAAAAACTCAATCTCCGATTTAAAATTTTCTTTTGTCTAACTTTCCAATTTTGTTCTGAATTATTCAATTTCAAAAATGAACTCAAATTCAATTAAATAAAAAATAACTTCTATGCTTGTTCGTTCATGGAGAAAGAGAGATAATTGTATTTTCCTTACTGATACCGTTAATATATTTAACATAAGGAAAAATCCACTGCACATTTTTTCATCAACAAAAAAAACCTTACTTAAAAAAGTAAGGCTGTGATTATTCAATCAGGTCTTCATTTGCTTCCTCGTGGTCATCTTCATTATCACTCAAACTGTAATATTCATTTTCTTCGTCGGGAATTTGGCTTGTAACCTGTTCAAAATTATCGTCATCTTCCGAACCCGGAATATCCAATCCATAAGGCATTTCGTCAGCTAAATTATTTGGGTTGATAATTGGATTGCCATCCCCGTCCATCGGGATTGCTTCTTCTTTGTTGAAAATATCTTCTTTAGGACTATAATCTAGTTCTTCTAAGTTTTTTTCTAATTCTTTGTCTTTATCTTCTGTACTCATACTAGTGGTTTTTAAAATTAATTTGTTAAGTCAAAAATGATTCCAATTCCAACTTATTTTTCATAAACTTTCGGATTTGCACAAGTCGGCAATTTTTCGAAATTTAAAAATTAGACCTTATTTTTTCTACATTTTAAAATCTGCGTCAATTGCCACTAAGAAATCATTAAATTTTTCACAAAAACAGCTATATTTGCCGGCGAAAAGGGTGAATCGTGTGAAACTCACGAACTGTCGCGCAACCGTAATTTAGAAATAAGAAGTCGGATCCCCAAAAACTTTCGCGATTTGAAGTAGAAAAATTTCTATTCATTTCAAACATTAATTTTTAACCCCACAGAAATGAATTACGAACCAAAAATTAAAGATTCCGAAACCCATGTTTTCAAGGTAGTATTTCCGAACATTACCAATCATCACAATACCATGTTTGGTGGAACGGTGATGGAAATGATGGACGAAGTTGCGTTTATGACCGCAACAAGATTTGCAAGAAAGTCCTTTGTAACGGTAAGTTGCGACCGAATTGATTTTAAAAAACCGATTCCTGCAGATACGTTGGTTGAACTTATCGGTAAAGTAAAATATGTCGGCAACTCAAGTTTGAAAGTGAATGTAGAAGTTTTCGTTGAGGAAATGTATGAAGAAAAGAGAGAGAAAGCGGTTTCAGGCGATTTCACGCTGGTTGCTTTGGATGAAAATAAAAAACCGGTCAAGATTTTTAACAATTAAATACTGAATCAGCTTTAGATAAAAATTCCACCTTTGAAGTGGAATTTTTTTGTTTCTGAAATCTAAAAATCATTATCAAGATTTTGATTTTTATTGTTTTTCCAAGCGTCGTCATAAGCTTTTTTCTGATTCTCCCAAGCTTTTGGCGGAACTGCATTTTCAGCATTTTCCGGCAGTCTGTCTCTATTTTCAGGTGCTGATTTAGATTGGTTGTCTTCAGCGGATTCTAAAATTTCGGGAGCAACTTTTTTAGAATTTTCTTCGTTGTTATTTTCTTTGTTTGGATTCATTGTGATTGATTTAAAATTATCAATCGAGTTCAAATATTATTCCACAAAAAACACTAATATCGAGAATTTCTAATCATTTTCAAAATCATTATTTATTTCTCATCAATATCAAAAACTTAAAGAAATATGGAGAAAATTTCAACATTTTAATGCTAAATAAAACACCTAACATGGTCACAATTTCTTAAAATTATTATTAAATTTGCCCTCATTGATATTATGGAAAAAAACGCTAAAACCTCCCCGAAATCTACTTCCGAACAAAGTAAAATCTTATCAAAACCACGTATTTTTTTTGGTGTATTGTTCGTTCTTATTTCTATTGTTCTTACCTTTTCTTTCGTTTCCTATCTGCTGAATTGGAAAGCTGATCAAAGTCAAGCTGGTACAATGCTCGATAAAACGGTGAAATCATCAAATATTTTTGGTAAAATCGGCGATTGGCTGGGCAATATTTTTATTTTTGAAAGTATTGGAATTGCTGCGTTTGCAATAGCATTTATTTTTTTCGTTTTCGGCACGATGATTATGAAAAAGAATTATTTCAAACCTTGGAAAACCTTTGGCCATTCTTTATTTTTTATATGTTGGTTGCCAATTTTTATGGGTGCAATTACGAAAGGTGAAGGTGTATTAAGTGGCGTTTATGGTTTCCAAATTATGGATTTTCTAAACTCGGTAATTGGAACTGCGGGACTTTGGCTAGTTCTTTTTGTAAGTATCGCTCTTTATTTTGTTTTAGAATTTAATTTAAACCCAAAAAATATCAAATCAAAAATAAATGATTTGAATGAAAATACTTTAGGAAAGGTAAAAGCGATGATGCCAAGTTCGGAAAACTTCGAAGCAGACGAAGAATTGGAGGAAATTGCTAAAAATGATACGGAAAAAACAAATGTCGTTGCTCCAACTTCTGCGGCGGTAACTCCGGTAGAAATTCCGGTAAAAGGTTTTCCCGAAGTGGAAATAAGTAATGATTTTGAAACGATTAAAACTCCCAATAAAACAACTTTCGATGACGGAGAAATGCCTCAGAAAATCACGGTAACGGAAACTTCTGCACCAGAAATTAATTTTAATCCTACGTCTACTTCAACTCCAAAAACAGATAACATCGAATTCAAAGTAGAGGTTGCAAAAACGATGGATGTTTTGGATGAAACCGATCAGAAATCACAGGAACTTATTGATAAACACGGACTGTACGATCACAAATTAGATCTTGCGAAATTCCAAATGCCGACGATCGATTTGCTAAGGGATTACGGAAACGAAGAAATTTCCATCAACCGCGACGAATTAGAAGAAAATAAGAATAAAATTGTTGGACTTCTTAAGAATTTTAATGTTGGAATTGCTGAGATAAAAGCGACGGTTGGACCAACCGTAACTTTATACGAAATTGTTCCGGAAGCCGGAATCCGAGTAGCTTCCATTAAAAAATTACAAGATGATATCGCGCTGAATCTTTCTGCTCTAGGAATAAGAATTATCGCACCGATGCCAGGAAAAGGAACCATTGGAATTGAAGTTCCAAGAAAAAATCCCTCGATGGTTTCGATGAGAAGTGTGATTGCTTCCCAAAAATTTCAAAATACGGATATGGATTTGCCGGTGGTTTTCGGAAAAACGATTTCGAACGAAATTTTCATGGCAGATTTAGCAAAAATGCCTCATTTATTAATGGCAGGTGCGACGGGACAAGGAAAATCTGTAGGAATTAATGCGATCCTCACTTCCCTACTCTACAAAAAACATCCGAGTGAATTGAAATTCGTGATGGTGGATCCGAAAAAAGTGGAACTTTCTCTTTACTCCAAAATTGAAAGACATTATCTCGCAAAACTTCCGGATGGTGACGACGCGATTATTACCGATACTCACAAAGTAATCAATACCTTGAACTCGCTTTGTATAGAAATGGATCAACGATATGATTTGCTTAAAAATGCATTTTGTAAAAACTTAAAAGAATACAACAAGAAATTTTCCGAAAGAAAACTCAATCCTGAAAACGGACACCGCTATTTACCCTACATCGTTTTGGTCGTGGACGAATTTGCGGATTTAATTATGACCGCAGGAAAAGAAGTAGAACTTCCGATTGCAAGATTAGCTCAATTAGCAAGAGCCGTTGGAATTCACCTAATTGTAGCAACACAAAGACCTTCTGTGAACGTTATCACCGGGATGATTAAAGCAAATTTCCCTGCGAGAGCGGCTTTCCGTGTAATATCAAGTGTGGATTCCCGCACGATTTTAGATTCTCCGGGAGCAGATCAATTGATCGGAAAAGGTGATATGCTTTATTTTAATGGAAACGAAATCCTACGACTTCAATGTGCTTTCGTTGATACCCCAGAAGTTGAAAAAATTGCTGAATTTATTGGAGAACAAAAAGGATACTCAAGCGCATTTATGCTTCCGGAATATAGCAGCGAAGAATCAACTACAAGCGTTGGTGCTTTCGATCCAAATGAAAAAGATGCCCTATTCGAAGACGCGGCAAGAATTATTGTTTCCACCCAACAGGGATCCACTTCAATGCTTCAACGACAACTGAAATTGGGTTACAACAGAGCCGGCAGAATCATGGATCAATTAGAAGCCAGCGGCATTGTAGGCGGCTTTAACGGTGCGAAAGCGAGAGAAGTGCTTATAAGCGATTTAAATTCTTTGGAACAGTTTTTGGAAGAATTGCGCAAGTAACTTTTAATTTTAAACAATGGTTTAACTTTAAAGAAAAGTTTACATCCAAAAAATAAAAAAAGAATAAAATCGCCAACATTAGCTTATACCCAAAAATTATTGTGGAAAAAGGCGATTGCAGATGACCTTTATAAACAATAAATTCGACCTATGAAAAGTATATTAAAAAAAATTACCGTTGGAGTTTTCGTTTTGGGAACAGCAGCAACATTTTCTGCTCAGAAAATCGATACAAAAGCAAAGTCAATTCTTGATGCAGTTTCCAGTAACTATAAAGCAAAAAATAATGTTTACTTTAAGTTTGTTTATGGAACCGGCAATAACAAGAAAGTAACCAAAACCGAACCAGGTATCTTCTACTCTGCCAAGGATAAATACAAATTGAAAATCATGGGAACAGAACAGATTTTCGATGGCAACAAGGTTTACAATATCTCCGCCGAAGATCAGGAAGTAACGGTTGCGAAGCCAACACCCGATTCTCAAATATTTTCGCCACTAAATTATGTAGAAGAATATAAAAAAGGATACAACGTAAAATATCTCGGAAAAATTACCGTAAATGGTGTAAAAACGGACCATATCAAACTGATTCCAACGAAGAATAACGGAATTAAAGAAGTTAACCTTTTCGTTAACGATGCGAAAAAACAGGTGGTAAAACTAGAGCAATTTTCAACCGACAATTCGGTTTCCGTAATAGCAATAAGCGATTACAAAGAAAACCAAACATTGAGCAATTCGATGTTTACCTTCGACAAAAATCAGTATAAAAACTATCTCATAACCGAGTTATAATCACAAAATCCTCTCTATTTGGGAGGATTTTTTTATGTGAATTTTTTAAAAACTTTTTTGGTAAATTTGGCGCATGATAAAAAAACTCGACGGCTACGTCATTAAAACTTTTTTCGGCCCATTTCTTTTTATTTTCAGTGTGTTGTTTTTCATTTTTGTGGTGAACATCATCTGGATCCGATTGGCACAATTCACCGGAAAAGGTCTTAGTTACTGGGAAATTCTGAAATTACTTTCCTACCTTTCTGCGATTGTCGTCCAGTTGGTTCTTCCGCTTACCATTTTACTCGCCTCCATTATGACTTTTGGCGATTTTGGAGAAAGGTACGAACTCGCCGCAATGAAAGCTGCCGGAATTTCATTAACAAGAATTATGTTGCCTTTGTTTGGTGTAGCTTTTATTTTTTCGCTGTTCCTTTTTATATTTTCCAATAATGTAATTCCCGATTTCCAGCGGAAAGCCAAAAATATGCTCTACAATATTGCTGCTACGAAACCGGCGCTCAATTTCACACCCGGGCAATTTATCCAGCAAATTCCAGGTTATAGTGTGAAATTTGATAAAATTTCCGGCGAGAACGGTGAAAATCTAGAAGGCGTTTTTATTCACAAAATGGCTAATTCTTTCGAAAACCAACAATCAATTGTTGCTGAAAAAGGAAAATTTGTACCTGCCACCAACCGAAATTTCCTGAAATTAGTGCTTTTCAATGGGCATATTTTTGAAGATAATATTTCTAACGCGGACTATAATCAAAGATTGAAACAGCCGGATCAAGCGATAAAATTCGATACGTTGGTTTCCCATTTTAATATTTCTGATATCATTAATAAAGCTTTAGAATCTCAAAAAATTACCGATGATTATTCGTTTCAAAATTTCATCGAACTCAATTCCACCATTGAAAAAGCTAAGAAAGAAAATGATAATGTAATTGGCAACATCAGCAATGAACTGATCAACCAAACCAACGGTATTGTGAGCTATATCGATAAAACAAAATTTAAAGGAAAAATCGTGGCTGCTCCTACGATAGAAAGTTTAGAACAAAAGAAAAAGGAAGAATTATTGTATTCTGCGTACAACAAAATCGACGGAATCAAGAGTTTGAACACCAGCAAGAATTCCCAAATAAAAGAGCTTCACGGCTATTTTTCGCGCGTTATTTTATACCAACAGCGTATTTTCGCTTATTCGGTAACTTGTCTTATTTTCTTCTTAATTGGCGCGAGTTTAGGATCAATTATCCGAAAAGGAGGTTTGGGACTTCCGGTAGTCATCGCTATCGTGGTTTTCATTATTTTTTATGTTATGAATCTCTCGGTAGAAAACATGGCTTGGTCCGGAAAATTGGATCCTTACGTGGCGGCCTGGCTCCCAAATATGGTACTTTTCCCCTTCGGTGCGTGGCTTACTTACAAAGCACTTACCGATTCTCAAGTATTTGATATTGAGAAATATAAAACTTTATTCAAACCGATTACCGATCGATTTACGAAAAATAAAGAACACGAAAGATATCGATAATAATGAACAAAAGAAAAGCCGCAATTTCCATGAATTGCGGCTTTTTTTATTTTAAATATTTGGTAATTGCGTCGTCTGTTGGTTTGGTCGTACTTATGAAACTATCAATTAATTTACCGTTTTCATCGACCAAAAACTTCGTGAAATTCCAAAGAATGTTGGTGTTTTTTACGCCGTTCAATTCTTTTTCCGTGAGATATTTAAAAATCGGTGCAGTATCATCACCTTTTACCGAAACTTTAGCAGCCATCGGAAAACTTACCCCATAATTTTTTTGGCAAAAAGCACCAATTTCGGCATTACTTCCCGGTTCTTGGCCTCCGAAATTATTGGCTGGGAAACCAATGACTACCAATCTATCTTTGTAATCCTTGGAAAGCGTTTCTAGATCAGCGTATTGAGGGGTAAAACCACATTCGGAAGCGGTGTTCACAATAAGGATTTTCTTCCCTTTAAAATCGGCAAAATTAATTTCTTTACCGTCCAAACCTTCTACTTTGTAGTCGTAAATGCTTTTGATCATAACATTTTTATCCTGTGAAACTTCCTTTTTCTGTTGGGTACAACTTTGCAAAAAAGCTGCAGCTGATAAAAAAAGAATGAATATTTTTTTCATAATTGTAGGTTTATTACTGTGAAAAATTTCTTGTAAACTAATATTTTTAAAACTTAAAAGTATTTGCAGGCAACGCTTTATTGGTTTCAATAGTGTTGAGAATCATCACATAATCGCTGTCTTTTTTCGGTGAAGAAGATTCAATTCTAAACGGCATTAGCAAACTTCCTACTTTTCTATAATCGCTGTACGAAAGAGTTTCATCACTTTTCACTTCTTTCAACAACATATAATTTTTGGTATCGAAATAGTAAATGGTTTTGTTGACATTTTTGGTCAATTCTACTTTGTGACAATATGTTTCGCCCACTTTTTCTTTTCCAAGATATTTAGCTTCAAAACCTTTGTTTTCCCAATCGATAAAATCAGTATCGAAACTTTCAGCGTTATAATTCGGATATTCCTGAATTTTGTTGGTTGCGTAATTCATCGCGTAACCTTTTTTCCCGTCGTAACCTTCGATCGCCGTTTCTTTTTTATTAATGGTGATAACGGTTTTGGTCAAATTTGGTCTTTGTTGGAAAATTTTTATCGGATAAGAATCATTGATTCCGAGCGTGAGTTTACCATGTAAAATAATGGAATTCAAAAGTTTCCAATTAGTTAAACCACCCGATTTTTCTATATTTTGGTCGATAATTTCTTTGGCGGTTTGTGCAGAAATAATTCCACTCACCAATATCATCAACACCAATACGATCTTTTTCATTCAATCAATCAATTTATTTTTCAAATATATACTTTTTGAATTTAAGTAAGCCAAAATTAAATTCCTGTGTTCAAAATTGCTCGGGCTTTTTCCAAATCTTCAGGAACATCAATGCCAACTCCCACAAAATCGGTTTCGATCATTTTAATTTTCATGCCATATTCCAAATACCGGATGCATTCGATTTTTTCTGATATTTCCAAAGGTTTCATCGGCAACTGCGCAAAATTCAGCAAAGCATTTTTTCTGAAAGCATACACACCAATATGTTTAAAATAAGCAACATCCGGATGAATTTCTCTCGGAAAAGGAATTACGGAACGGCTGAAATACAGAGCAAAACCGTCATTATCGGTAATTACTTTCACATTGTTTGGATTCTCGATTTCCTCCTTATTTTTTAATTGAATTTTCAACGAAGCTAAAGAAATTTTTTCCTCTAAATCGTCATTAAAAGCCGAAATTAACTGTTTCAGTGGTTCAGTTTTCAGGAAAGGTTCGTCCCCCTGAACATTGACTACGATATCGCATTCGATGTCTCGAACAGCTTCTGCAATTCGATCGCTTCCCGTTTCATGCTCTCCGGTCATCACAGCATTTCCTCCGATTTTATTGATTTCTTCAAAAATAATCTCAGAATCTGTAGCGACAAAAACTTCATCGAACAAACCGGTTTCGACCACGTTTTGATATGTCGTTGCAATGACGGTTTTTTCGCCCAAAATTTGCATTAGCTTTCCCGGAAACCGGCTGGCTTGGTATCGCGCAGGAATTACAGCTATAATTTTCATCAATTAGCTTAGTTTTGAAAGTGCGTTTTCTAATCTTGGTAACATTTTTTCAATTTCGTTTAAAGACAAACCGCCTGCAGAAGCCCTGAACCAAGGCATATCCCGGGAATTGCCAAAAGCCGAAAACGGAACCAGCGCAACACCGGCTTCATTAATCAGATAAAAAACAAGATCCGAAGAATCCACGATTGATGAACCATCTGGTTTGGTTTTTCCAAGATAATTGAGTTCGATGGTTAGATACAAAGCTCCCATCGGTTGAATACTTTCTACAGCAAGTCCTCGGGATTTCATATCCTGAATTCCCTGATGAAGAACGGATAAACTTTCTGAAATTTTTGCTTTAAAATCGCCTACAAAAATATCTACGTTTTCCTTTTCATTTAAAAATGTGGCAACCGCCTCTTGCTCTGGCTTCGGTGCCCATGCTCCAACGTGGGTGAGCAAAGCTTTCATTTTATCTATAATTGCTGCAGGACCAAAACTCCAACCAACGCGAACACCTGTCGCAGCGAAACATTTTGAAGTTCCGTCGATGAAAATTGTATATTCTTTAAGCTCAGGAAACAAAGAAACCGGATTGAAATGCTCCTGCCCGAAAGTTAGCATTGCATAAATTTGATCATACATCAAATAAAGCGGTTTCTCATTTTGGCCACGTTTTTTGTTTTCCTCCAAAACCAATTTACAAATCTCAGTAAGTTGATCTTTGGTAAACATCGTCCCAGTGGGATTTAGTGGGGAACAAAGCGCCAATAAAACCGCGCCTTCCAAATGAGGTTTTAAATCGTCTGCAGTTGGCAGAAAATTATTGGATTGCGACGTTTCTACTTCAATTTTTTCGGCGTTGGTTAAATAGGCATAATGGTTATTGTTCCAAGACGGAATCGGATAAACCACCTTATCTCCATCATCAACAATAGTTTTAAATGTCGCATAGATCAATGGTCTAGAACCACCTGCCACTAAAATTTCTTCAGGGGAATAATCGAGCTTCCAACGATTCTTTAAGTCTTTGGAAACTGATTTTCTTAAAGATAAAAGTCCGTTTGCTGGCGGATAATTTGTTAAATTATTTTGATACGCTTTCTGAATTTCTTCTTTCAGTTGTGCCGGAATTGGATAGATATTGGAATCTAAATCTCCAATGGTAAGGTTCGCGATTTCCGCACCTTGAGCTTTTAATTCGTTGACTTGATTTCCGATTTTAATGATTTCTGAACCTATGAGGTTTTCTGCGAGTTTGGATACTTTCACGTGGCCTATTTATTATGTTATTAAAAAAGCGGCAATTAGAGTAGTTACCGCTTTCTTGGTATTAATTGAAATTTGACTTGAAATTACAAGTTTAAATCTGCTTTTACTTGATTTATTTTTTGATCTAAAAGCACTAATTTTTCCTTGAATTCCTGTTCAGAAGCGATAACATCTTTCACTGAAACGTAAAACTTAATTTTCGGTTCCGTTCCTGAAGGACGAACGCAAACTTTGGTTCCATCTTCAGTATAATAGATCAATACGTTGGATTTTGGAATGCCGTCCATAACGGATTTTTCGTTGCTTAAAAGATTTAATGAAGTTTGTTCCTGGTAATCTCGTACTTCAACAATTTTAGAATTTGCGATTTCTTTCGGTGGATTTTCGCGGAAATCGGCCATCATTTGTTTAATTTCATCTGCTCCGGATCGTCCCTTTCTTACAACATTGATGAGTCCTTCATGATACATGCCGATCTCTTTGTAAATTTCGATCATGTACTGATACATGGTTTTGCCATTAGCTTTGCACCAAGCTGCGATTTCGCAAGCCAGTAAAATAGAGCCACAAGAATCTTTGTCTCGAACGAAATCTCCGGTCATAAACCCGAAACTTTCTTCACCGCCGCAAACAAATTTTTCTTGACCTTCAAAATCGCGGATCATTTTTCCGATCCACTTAAATCCAGTTAACCCAATTTTGCAATCAACTCCGAATTTTTTAGCAATATCAATGAACACATCGGAAGTCACAATTGTAGAACCGATAAATTCTTTTCCGGTAATCTTTCCAGCTTTTTTCCATTGCTCCAAGATATAATATGTAAGAATCATATTGCATTGATTTCCATTTAGAAGTTTTATTTCTCCATCTAAATTTCTCACCGCAATTCCCAAACGATCACCGTCCGGATCTGTTCCTATCACGATATCTCCGTTGGTAATTCTTGCCAAGTCGATCGCCATTTCCAATGCTGCAGGTTCTTCCGGATTCGGGGAAACTACCGTTGGGAAATTTCCACTTGGAATCATCTGCTCTTTTACCAAATCAATCTTCTGGAATCCTGCTTTGCGCAAAGCTTTGGGAATGGTGGTGTACGTAGTTCCGTGAATGGAAGTAAATACGGTATTGAGATTATCGTATCCTTTTTTATCCTTTTGATAGAGGGAATTTTCAATACATGCATCGATATAGACGTCATCTTGCTCCTCTCCGATCCATTCGATTAATTCATCGTTACCGCTGAATTTGATTTCTTCGAATTTCACTGCATAAACTTCTTTAATAATCGCATCGTCGTTAGGAGGAACAATTTGTGCTCCGTCGTTCCAATATACCTTATAACCATTATATTCAGGCGGATTGTGAGAAGCTGTCAGAACAATTCCAGCATTACATTTCTTGTCTCGAACGGTAAAAGAAAGTTCGGGAGTTGGTCGGTGTTCTTTAAATAATAAAACCTTGATTCCGTTTGCTGTAAGCACATCTGCGCACATTTTGCCAAATTCTTTGGAATTATTTCGAACGTCATATGCGATTGCGACTTTTATTTTTTCGCCAGGAAACTGCGAATGAAGATAATTTGCCAAGCCTTGGGTAGCTTGTCCCAATGTATATTTATTAAGACGATTGGTTCCAACTCCCATTACGCCGCGCATTCCGCCGGTTCCGAACTCCAATTCTCGGTAAAAAGAATCTTCGAGTTCTTCAGAATTGGTATCAATCCAATTTTGGATGGTATTTTTGGTTTCTTCGTCGAAAATATCTGTGAGCCAGAGTTTTGCTTTTTCTAAAGTTGTCATATTTTTTTAGTTAGAAGATGGAAATTTGAAAATCAAAGTTTTTAAACTTCACAAATTTATTTCCATTTGTTAAACATTTATTTTAATTTTTTAAAAGATTTAGGAAAGGGTAAATAATTCAAAGAATTTGAAATTCAATATAACATCCAATTTTAATTGTTTTTTTTCCTTTATTCCAAAAGGTCGCAGTTATTTCAATTCTTTATTATTCACATTCGCTGTTTTCTCGATCTTGAAAGCTCGGATTGGATCGTTGTAATACACAAATTTTGCGGTATTTTTGATATCTCCTTTTAATGAATCTTTCACATTTACTTCGACATAATTTCCGTTTTTGGAATCGATATTCAAGTTATCAATAAACCAATAAGGAGCGATCAAACTTGCTGTATCAGCGATCTTGATCACTGCATCTTTTGTTTTTCCTAAAAAATTAGCGCGGCTCTTGTCCGTCATTTCCACTTCTGCTCTTCGAGAATTTACCGACCCAATAAATTTAGCATTATTTTTTAAATTTAATTTAAAATTATCGGTTTTTATTTCGCTAGAAATATTGATTTCGACGGAATCGGAAATGGCAACTTTCTCTAAATTATTTTTTGAATAGATGGTAATATTATAAAAGTCAACAGATTGCGTTTCTATTTTTTCTTCGATATTCAAAGTTTTATCTTTCACATCCATTTTTAAGTTTCCAATCAAATTCGGATAGGTTTCCACATTGACAAAATTTTTATCGGAGTGAATGTAAAACAAACGAAATTTTCCTTTTGCATTAAGATTTACAAATTCTGCCACCACAAAATCTTTGCTTTCGATATTTCCTTTTGGCGAGATTTTTCCACAAGAAATCACGGAAAATATCAACACGAAAAAAAGCAGATTTTTCATTAGTTTTTTATTAATTTTCTAATTTATTTTAAGAAAGTCTAAATCACCTCTTCGATATTATAATTTTTGTGTTCACGGTTTGATCTGATAATCATTTCACCCAAAAATCCTGCGATAAAAAGCAAAGTTCCCATCAACATCATCGTTAAAGCAATGAAAAACCAAGCATTATTGGTCAAAAGGTGTCCATAAATTCCTCTCGAAACATCGATTAATTTTGAAATTCCCAACCAAAGTGCGGATAGAAATCCGATGATAAACATTAAAGTTCCTACGGCGCCAAAAAAATGCATCGGTCTTCCTCCAAAACGACTTACAAACCAGAGCGTTACTAAATCTAAAAATCCACGAATGAATCGTTCAGTTCCAAATTTTGATGTACCATAAGGTCTAGCCTGATGTCTGACTTCTTTTTCGGTAATTCTCCGGAAACCCGCATTGGCAGCCAAAACCGGAATATACCGGTGCATATCTCCATAAACGTCGATGGATTTTACAACTTGCTTTTTATAAGCTTTCAAACCACAGTTAAAATCATGAAGTTCAACTCCCGAAACCTTTCTCGCTGCTGCATTAAAAAGTTTTGAAGGAATATTTTTGGTCATCACATTATCGAAGCGCTTTTTCTTCCAGCCGGAAACAATGTCGTAATTTTCGTTTTTTACCATCTCGTACAATTCCGGAATTTCTTCAGGAAAATCCTGTAAATCAGCATCCATGGTAATCACTACATCGCCGTTTGCTCTTGCAAAAGCTGCGTGAAGCGCCTGAGATTTCCCGTAATTTCTAGAAAATTTGATCCCATGAATCTGCGGATTCTGCACCTTCAAATTTTCGATAATACTCCATGAAAGATCGGTACTTCCGTCGTCTACAAACCAAATTTCGTAGGACAAATTATTGGTTTCGCAAACCAAATCAATTCTTGAAAATAATTCTTCAAGAGATTCTTCTTCATTAAGAAGTGGTATGATGATGGATAAAATCATTGAATTTTTATATTTTCACTGTTCGGTTGAACAATATAAAGTTTTAATTAAAATTTTTTGTGATGAAATCCTTACTCCTGAATTCGGCTTCGGAAAAAACTTCCGAAAAACACGGATAAAATTACATAAAAAACCATCACTGCCCCGAAATAATAGGTAAACTGGCGAAAGGAAAACATGTCTTTGTCCTTAATCATTTCCGGAGAAAAACTCTGAAGTCTGGCTTGGTAATTTTTCTCAAGCTCTTTTCTCTCAGCTTCTTCTTTAAGACCAATCTTCGCCTTTTCATACTCGTTGTTGAGTTCCGTTTTCTGTCTTTCGATGTATTGAAAATTAAGTAAATCTTTTGCATCTCGATCTGCAAAATTCAGAAAAGTGAAAATAGTGAGCATAGAAAGGAATCCTCCAATGAACATGGGTTTGAAAGCGCTTCCAAAAACTGCCCGAAATCCCATTGGAAACCCTAACTTTTTTGCAGAAGTTACGGAATAATACGCTCCGACAACATACACCACAGGAAGCAAAAATGCATTGATCAGCATTGAATTGTTGAAATAATCAACATTCATCCCAAAAAAATACATTCCAAAAAAGAAGCACATTGTCGCTATAAACAACATAAAACCAACTGCATAAACGTTTTTTACCATATCCGAGAATTATAATTTTTAATTTTTTTTAAATTAGATTTTTGATTTTTGAATTAAACCCTTATCTTTGCAACGGCAAGTCCTAAACAACCAGCTCCTGTGAATCCTCCAGGGTGGGAACGCAGCAAAGGTAAACGGTTGTAGCGGTGTGATTTAGGTAGCTTGCCATTTTTTGTTTCTTTATTTTTGCATTTCTGCTTTTAATTCACTCACTGTTTTTACGTGGCTCCAGTTTTCTCCCGTTTTGATGCGGTGAATCTGCATTTCTGAAACCCCAAACTGATGTGCCAATTTCTTCATCGTCACTCCTTTTTTTCCCAATTTTGATTTGATGAAAAGCACGTCGTTTTCCGAGAGTTTGGTACTTCTTACATTCGGTTTTTTATCTTCGAATTGCTTTTTGAATTGGTTCAGAATGACTTTCGGATGTTTCATTTGGCGTTCGGTTAATTCTTCCTGAGTTGCCCATCCTAAATTTTCCACTTTATTATTTAACTTATCAAAATCGTGGTGGATCACGAACTTTCTAGACTCATCTAAAGGTTTTCCTATAAATAATTCCGCAACCGCTTTATGAACCAAAATCGCTACATATTTTGAAACTTTCTTTCTAAACTTTGTATTAAGTTTTGACCTTGTCTTAACGAGTTCAGCTCTTCTGTTCTTTAAATCATCTAGCTTATGGCGCAAGTTTTCGGATTTATTCTCAATAGGTGATTTTAATCCAAAGTTTTTAATTTCGGCATTAAGTTCGGCAATTTCTTTATCGAGTTCTTGAAGTTTTTCGGCATCTTTAGGTTTGAGTTCATCCGTAAATGTAGTTCTGAAAATGGGAAAACCGCCTTGTAACGAACCACTAATAATATTTCCTTTTGGAGCAAGTCTAGAAAACGTCTTCATTCTACCCAAATTTGAAAACTCGATTCTAAAATCAGTTGCAAATCCCAGATTTAAAGGATACTCCTTCCAAATTTCTTCATTTTTCTTAATCATATTTTCTAAATTTTCAACAAAAATACAAAAAATAACGCGGGGTATTGGCGAAGTATAAATTAAATTTCAAATTCCTCTCCCAATTGCGGTAAAGCAAAATCGATATTCCGTTCTGCAAAAAGTTCTTTCGCTTCTTCGTGATTGATTTTAATTGGCGGAAAAGTATCGAAATGGCAACCAATTACTTTTTTCGTTTTTAATAATTCAGCAGCGGCAAAACTTGCTGTTCTTGCACACATGGTGTAATGAGAACCTACGGGAAGTATTGCCAAATCGATATTTCCGAACAGTCTTGGAAAAATTTCCATATCTGCCAAAATTCCTGTATCGCCCGCAAAATAAATATTTTTCCCTTGAAACTTGAACATGTAACCGCAAGGTTCTCCACCATAAGTTCCGTCTGGAAATGAGCTTGTGTGACTTGCCGGAACCATCGAAATCTTCAAATCATCAATTTTTGCAGAGCCTCCAAAATTGATATCAATGGAATTTGAATGAGCGAAGTATCCGCAAATTTCCGGTTGACCAATCACTGCAGCGTCCGGATGATGTTGCAAAACTTCTTTCACATCAGCAGTATGATCGCCGTGAGCGTGAGTAATCAGCACATAATCGATCTTTTGAGCGGCAATATCGAATCCCGATTCAGCTTTACCAAAATTGTAAAAAGGATCTGCTAAAATATTTTTTCCGTTGTAAGTAAACAAAAAACAGTTTTGTCCGAGGTATTGTATTTTCATTTTTTTAGGTATTAAATTTAGTGATAGAAGTAAAAAGATATATTACGAAACAAATTAAAATCGTCCCGATCGAGTTTAATAATTATAAAGATTAAGTTGTTTGCGATTTATTTGCAGATGCTATTTTCATCATCTAAAAATAATTTAATCCAAATGCAACTAAAATTGCCATCATCAACGTCATTATTCCCACTTGTTTTAAGAAAGGATCTAGTTCATTTGGTTGTTTTACCTGCATAATTTTTCTTCGAAGCCCCGTCATTGGAAACATCAAAATAAAAAAGATGAAAGCATAGTATTTTCTTTCGGTGTGCAAACCGTTCATCATCATAAAAACCAGCATAAGAATCAAAGGAAGTTGTAATAAAATTACTTCATAAACCATTGCATTCCTGAATCCTAAACGCAAAGCCAGCGTTTTTTTACCGCTGATTGCATCGTTTTCAATGTCGCGCATATTGTTCAGATTCAAAACTGCTGCACTCATCATTCCAATAGCTGTTGCTGGTAAAAGCATATCCCAGTGGAAAGTTTTGGTAAACAGGAAATAACTACCGCAAACGGAAACTAATCCAAAAAACACAAACACAAAAATATCTCCGAGACCTAAGTATCCATAAGGTTTTTTACCAACCGTATAGCCGATTGCTGCCAATATACAAGCAATTCCCAATGCTACGAAGATGTAGAATTCTTTCAGAAAATTTTCTTTGAAAAATGCGAGATACAAAAGTGCGATTGTTGCCAAAAAAGATAGCATTGCAAATAAAATCACGGCATTTTTCATTTGATTTGCGGTAATTTTTCCAGAGGCTACAGTTCTTTGTTCGGCTTCACCTATTCTATTTTTGTCGGTACCTTTTACCCCATCGCCGTAATCATTGGCAAAATTTGAAAGAATTTGATAAAGCAGCGTCACCAAAATTGCCATCGCAAAAATCTTCCATTCCCAAGTTCCGCCATTTTCCACGATTCTCCATCTTGCGATGAAGGATCCCATTATAATCCCGCTCATTGACAGCGGCAGAGTTCGCAGCCGAGCTGCTTTTATCCAATCCATCATAAATTTTAGTTGTAAGATTTCAGACCAATTTTAAAAATCTGAGTCTAAGCTCCTATTCGAAGTCTATTATTTTTAAGAAATCCATTTATTCTCCCCGAAATCAGGTTTTCTTTTTTCGAGGAACGCATTTCTGCCTTCTTTGGCTTCCTCGGTCATGTATGCCAAACGCGTTGCTTCGCCTGCGAATACTTGTTGGCCAACCATTCCATCATCCGTTAAATTCATTGCGAATTTCAACATTCTAATAGATAAAGGTGATTTTTCTAAAATTTCCTGAGCCCATTGGTAAGCAGTATCTTCCAGTTCTGCATGCGGAATCACGGCATTTACCATTCCCATTGCTTCCGCTTCTTTGGCTGAATAATTTCTTCCTAAAAAGAAAATTTCTCGAGCTTTCTTCTGACCGACCATTTTCGCCAAATAAGCCGACCCATAACCACCATCGAAACTCGTCACATCGGCATCAGTTTGTTTGAAAATCGCATGCTCTTCACTCGCTAAAGTTAAGTCGCATACTACGTGCAAAGAATGTCCGCCACCGACAGCCCAACCGTTCACCACGGCGATAACCACTTTCGGCATAAAGCGAATCAAACGCTGAACTTCCAAAATATTCAAACGATGCCTTCCATCTTCGCCTACATAGCCTTGTTCGCCACGCGCTTTTTGGTCGCCACCGCTACAGAATGCATGTCCGCCATCTTTTGGACTTGGACCTTCGCCGGTAAGCAAAACTACGCCTACAGAAGAGTCTTCTGAAACGTGATAAAAAGCATCATACAATTCTGAGGTTGTTTTTGGGCGAAATGCATTGCGAACTTCCGGTCTGTTGAAAGCAATTCTAGCTACAGCGCCACACTTTTGGTAAGTAATATCTTCGTATTCTTTTACGGTTTTCCAATCGATCATTTTCTTGTAAAATTTGAGCCAAAGATACGGAATTTATGAGGCAGTACAAAAGGAAATCGAACGGTTTTGGGAATAAAATAGGATAATTTTTTGGATGAAATTAAACTCAAAACCGCATTAAAATTTGAAAATACGGTTTGAAAAAAAAAACGTTTATTCCGGATTTTCTTCTTCGGTGATTTCGTTGGTTTCTTTTAGAATTTTTTGTGCCATGTCGACATCATGTTGATTGACCAAGAGAAAATAATTCTGTGAAATGGGAAACACTGCCACATTATTCACATATTCATTTTTAATGTGACTTGGTATATCACGCGAGGCGAGTTTGGTTTTGGCAAGTTCTATTTCGTAAAGATATGATGACTGAAAAATAGGAACGGGTTCTGACATTTTTTAAATTTTAATAAATGTAAGGCTATTTTGGGGAATTTTCAAAATAAAAACGACAGAACTTCTAGCCCTGATGGAAGTGGAAATCCTTCCGCCGACAAGGTCGGCGGAAGATTGCAACGGACAGCAGGTGGAGTCTTGGAAAATATAGAAAACCTTGATGCTCCTAAAAAAATTTAATCGGTTTTCCGTATGTTGAAGAACCAATATACTGGCAAGCCAAGCAAAATAAGGATGAAACCAGGCCATGTATATTGAGGTTTGAACCAAATCAACAGGATACAAAATGCACTGCCGATCAATAGATATAAGATGGGCGTTATGGGATAAAGCCATGTTTTGTAGGGCCTTTCCATGTTTGGTTTTTTGACTCTGAGGTAAATAACTCCGAAAACCGTAATCATATAGAAAAGGACGATAACGAAGGAAATCATATCCAGTAAATCGCCGTATTGACCGCTGAGAGCAAGGACTGAAGCCCAAATTCCCTGCATCCAAAGTGATTTTTCGGGAACTTCGTTTTTATTGTTTTCTATGGCTTGTTTGAAGAAAAGTCCATCTTTCGCCATAGTTTGGAAGACGCGTGCGCCGGCTAAAACCAATCCATTGATGCAACCAAACGTAGAAATCATCACCAAAATCGCCATAATCACGGTACCTAAATTTCCGAAAATAACTTCCGAAGCTGCTACCGCAGGACGATTTTTATCCGCAAATGCGATTTCGTCTCGATCAAGTACGTTCAAATAAACGAAATTCACGAGTAGATACAAAATCATCACAACGATGGTTCCCAAAACCATTGCTTTTACTACATTTTTCTTTGGATTTTCAATTTCGCCCGACATGAAAGTTACGTTTTCCCAAGCAACAGAACTGAAGACCGACCCGACCATCGCAGCTGCAATTCCGCCAAGAAGGGTAATACTTCCGATCGATTGCCAACCGGTTGGAACCAGATCATTTCCTACTTCCTTCCCAAAATCCTGAAAGCCCTTCCAGCCAAAACTCATATTTTCCGTCCATTGCGAATCTTTAACCAAAAGAAATCCGAAAACGATAATTCCAAGCAGCGCTAATATTTTTGAAGTCGTGAAAATATTCTGCAAAAATTTGCCATTTTTCATTCCTTTGGTATTGATAAAAGTGAGCAAAAGAATAATCAAAATTGCTAAAATTTGCACCCAAGTAATTTTGAAACTTCCACTTTGAAAAATAGGATTTGAATTATTGAGCGCAGGAATCAGGTAAGCGGTAAATTTTCCGAAAGCCATTGCTACTGCCGCAATGGTGCCCGTTTGTATTACCGTAAACAATCCCCAACCGTAGAGAAAACCCGTCATTTTTCCGAAAATCTCGGTCATATAAGTGTACTGTCCGCCCGCTCTGGGAAACATTGCTGAAAGTTCACCGTAAGAAATCGCCGCCGCTACCGTCATAATTCCGGTAATTACCCAAACGGCGATGAGCCAGTAACCGGAACCCAAATTTCGCATCATATCTGAGCTTACGATAAAAATTCCGCTACCGATCATCGAGCCCATTACGAGCATTGTTGCATCCCAAAGTTTGAGTTTTTTTTCCATTAAATTTGAATATGGCTTTAGATAAATACGATTAGTACCGAATTTTTTTGTTGTTGAAAGATAATGAATAAATGTATAAATTATATTTAAAGATCTTAAGTTTTATTTAAAATTAATATAGCTTTTAAACTTAAATGCACCTTTTCTAAAAATAAGATTGGAAAAAATTATTATTTTTGTAAAAATTTGGTTCATGAAAAAATTAGCATTCCTAGTAAGCATCGCATTATCAACCATGGTTTTCGCTCAGGAAACCGAGAAAAAGATGGGTCCGCCTCCCGGAAATGCCTTAGTAGGTGACGTTTATGGAAATGTAATTTCTGCAAAAGCTGAAAAAAAAGCAATTTCACCAGAAAAATTGGATAAAAAGCTGGCTCAATCAAAAAAAATAGAAAATGTTGCGGTGAAAGGAAAAGTAACCGATGTTTGCGATAAAAAAGGCTGCTGGTTGACTCTAGAAACAGAAAACAACGAGAAGTTTTTTGTGAAAATGAAAGATTACGGATTCTTCGTTCCTACTGCTTTGATTGGAAAAAACGTAGTATTAGAAGGCAACGCAGAGACGAAAATAATTTCAGTTGATGAGCAGAAACATTACGCTGAAGATGCGAAAAAATCGCAACAGGAAATTGATGCCATCACCAAACCACAGGAAGAAATTCGATTTGTAGCATCCGGAATCAAGGTTGTGAACTAATTATCAACAGTTTACAAATTTAAAGCGAGACTTTTCAGTCTCGCTTTTTCTATTCTATTTTAAAATCAACTTCCGCATCCAGTATTGGAAATTTCTTGTCGGAAATAAATTTTTTCCCGGTGCAATCAATTTCTTTCCAACCCTTTTTTTTGCCAACGTCACCTACTTCCATCACGATAGGCACAAAAGAAATTTCATCATCACCGGCGCGAATTTCTTCTTTGAACTGTACTGCGATGTCGAGAATACAATTATGATCGGTGTTCAATTTCACATTTCTGTAAATTATGTCGTAATGCGATTCCTTATTCTCCGGTATTTCCTGATATTTTTCCCAAAAATCAGTTGCACCCTTCAGTTCCGCAATCGCCTTTAAACCTTCGTATAGCGCCAAAGTATAATATTTTCGGGTACCTTCTCTTTTATAATCATTCGGAAAATGACCACCTTCATATAGAACTGTCGGTATCCCCATTTTAGTAAAGTTATCTCCCGTAGAGGTTGGATAAAATTCATCCGAATATCGAGCAATTTGGTTCGGAATCTCAGTTTTCAACGCCTCAAAAATCTTGACAATCACCGCCATGGATTTTTTTCGAGTCTCAGTAATCTCTCTTTCTATATTCATTGAAGGTGCTAAAAAAGAAAGCGTTGCCGGATTTTCACCATCCGTAGTAAAAATCGTACGTTGTTCATGAAGATTTAATGCATAATCATAATTACCGTTTTCAGCGATATTTTTCAAAATAGGAAATTCTTTGCTCGAAAGCTTTAAAAAATCCCGGTTCATATCAATATCTATCGCATTTCTGCGCGACCATTTTTCTGATCCATCTGGATTCAACATGAAAATAAAATCCAAAGTTATCTCCGAAAACAATTTTTCTTTCAATTCGGGTTGATGTTTAAAAATCTCCAACAAATCAAGCATTGCGTGTGTAGCATTCGATTCGTTCCCATGCATCTGCGACCAAGCCAAAACCTTTATTCCACCTGATCCGATTCGCATTTTATAAATAGGTTGATCCAGAAAAGATGTTCCGATCTCTGAAGTACAATCGCTGTAATTCTTCTGTAGGAAAAAAAATAATTTTCCCGGGGAAATATAGCGGTTTGGGAAATCGGGGCATTTTCGATAAATGAGACTATCTCGCATAGAAATTTATTTTACAATTTTCAAATTTAATTTTTTTAACCGGATTTAAGAAATTCACTTTTGTAAATTAACTAAACAATTGAAAATGTCAGTTTGTCTGTTGATAAAATTGTGGATTGCATTGTATTTAAAGAATTTTTATATAAAGTTAAATATCAGTAATTTATTCTATTTAAATAAACTAATTTTTTAAATGTACTTTAAGTTAAAAAGTACATTGGAATGCCCATTTGTAGGGAAAAAACGTAAACACATTATCTTGTGGAAAATCTTACTATTAACAACGTAATTACAAATGTAAATCAGAGTAAAAATGATTAATTTCCTATCTTTGTAATAAATATTTTATATGAGTAGCGAATCACTTTTTCTTCTAGGATTTATATTATTTATTTTTTTGATCCTAGCATTAGACTTGGGATTATTAAATAAAAAATCCGACACCATTTCAATGAAACAAGCAGGACTGATGAGTTTCTTTGTGGTTGCATTGTCCATGTGTTTTTATTTTATTTTGATCACTTACGGTCACCTACTCCACGGCATCGATAGCATGGAAAAACTACAACAGGTGATTTCTTCTCATCATCATCCCGTCAAAGTTATTCCGCAAGATCTGGAACACAGTATCCAATTGTATAATCAAAATCTCGGACTGGAATATCTAACCGGCTATGTGGTTGAGTACGCCCTTTCTGTGGATAATATATTTGTAATGGTGCTTATTTTCTCTGCTTTTGGCGTTGCGCAGAAGAACTATCATCGGGTTTTGTTTTGGGGAATTTTGGGAGCGATTGTGATGCGTTTTATCTTTATTTTCGTTGGAGCAGCGCTGATCGAGAAATTCAGTTGGATCATGTATGTATTCGGAGCATTTCTCGTTTTCACAGGAATCAAAATGTTTTTCGATAAAGACAACGATGAGAAAATTGATACTCAAAATCACCCGGTGGTAAAGTTTGCGAAACGATTTTTTAAAGTTCATGACCATTTTGTTGGAAACAAATTTTTTGTAACAATTGATGGTGTGAAGAAAATTACCCCGCTTTTTCTGGTTCTACTTATTATAGAAGCCACCGATTTAATCTTCGCAGTCGATAGTATTCCTGCAATTTTTTCAGTGACTAAAGATCCTTATATTGTATTTTTCTCCAATATTTTTGCAATTATCGGGCTTCGATCGATGTTCTTTTTATTAGCAGGAATTATCGATAAATTCCGTTTCCTTAAATTAGGTTTGGCCTTGCTTTTAACCTTTATCGGTTTGAAAATGCTTTTCCATTCCTACCTGGATTCATTTGGATTTACCACAACACATTCATTGCTCATTATTGTTAGTATTTTAGGACTAAGTATATTTTTCTCGTTAATTTTTCCGGAGCATAAAAAAGAAAGAAAATTAAGAATTGATGACGATCATAAGGAAAATTTACATAGGTAATTAATACCAAAAGAAATTCAAACATCTGAAAACCAACAAGAATCTTGTTGATTTTACTTTTGTAAATAAGTTTAGTTTATTGCTGTTTACTTTTGTGTATTGTTGTACTGGATTATTTATTTACATTTGTAATTATGAATTTGAACGAGAGAATTTCAAAAATTATAGAATATTCAGAACTTTCTTCTTCTGAATTTGCAGATACGATCGACGTGCAGCGTTCGAATATTTCGCATATTACTTCCGGTAGAAATAAACCATCCTTGGATTTTCTCATTAAAATTAAAGAGCGGTTTCCAGAAATTCAGTGGGATTGGCTAATCAAGGGCGACGGTGAAATGCTCATCAAACCAGAACCGGAAATCATTGTTGAAAAACAGAAACCCACTTCCCTGCCCGATTTGTTTTCTTTAATTGACGATGATAATTTTGGGATTACGGAATGTGAAGATTCAACACAAAAACATATTCCGCGAGAATCGAAAATTTCCGCACAAACTCCCGAAAAAGAAAAAATATCCGATTTTCAGCGATTAGGCGTTCAGGAAAATCAAACTCCCTTACAAACACCTGAAAATCAAAAAAGTAAAATTATCAGGATTGTAATGTTTTATGACAATGGGAAATTTGAAAGTTTCGAACCTTAATTTCTAATAAAAGTACTTTTTCAATTATTTTTATTCAGACTATTTCTCTCGGGTAAGGAAATTTCTATTCAGCATGATTTTTGCCAATTTGTAATTGCAAAAAAAATTGATAAAATGAAATTAGCCGAACTCGCAAAAGAACTTCAAATATCCACCGAAAGCTTTATCAAATTTATCCAAGATTTCGATTTGGAAATTTCAGAATGCATTTCGACAAATTTTGAGGTTAAGAAAGATTTCATAAAATTCGCTAAAGAAAATATAACTTTTTTGAAGAAATATGAAGAGGTTTTAGGCCACAGTAAATCCGTTGAAGATATCGCCAAAACCATAAAGCAACCCCAAGATAAAGTTACCGAAATTTTAGAAAAAGATAAAGTAAAAATCTATGACAATGGTTTTTATAAATCCTCAGTTTCCAGCTATGTAATCGATCAAAAGCTGGGTGGCAATTACCAATTTGTTTATGATTATTTCGGAAAAAAAACCAGTCTTGCTGAGCGAGATTTCATCGGTTATCGTGACCTTTTTTTCTTTATTTCGAAAACCTTAGATCCTTTTTTACATCACTCGCTGCTTACGGATTGGGGAATTCATAAATCAGCAGGAATTATTTTATACGGACCTCCCGGAAGTGGAAAAATTTTCTGGGCTAATAAAATTGCAGAAATTGTTGATTTTCAGTTTAAACAGATTAAAAAATATTATTTCGGAACTTCATTTGTGGATGGTAGGAAAGCCAATTTCAACGATTTTTTGGTTGAAATAATGAGCGAAGACAAAGTTTTACTCTTCATGGATGATTTTGATACGATTATGAGTGAAAGAAGCCAGGAAAAATCGGTTTCATCTTGTTATGAAGAAACCAAAGAAATTGTTTTGCATTACGTAAATCAGTTCGAAAAAGAAGGCATATTGATGATTGGATCAGCAAATTCTTTAGTTGATATTGATACGGAGATTCTGGCGCCGGGACGATTTGATGTAACGATTCCCATTTTTCCGCCAAATGCCCATGAACGCGCCGAAATGATCCTGTATTATATAAAGGAAAATCTTTCCAAAGATGCTATTTTAATGGAAATTTTAAAAGCGAATGATGCCGATCATTTACCGTTCTGGAAAGATATTTCAATGAAAATGAAAGTGTTTTCGAATACGATGATCATCGATTTCACGCAAAGTTTGAAGAAGAAAATCAGAGATATTTATCTAAAAAACAGCTCTCCAAATATAAAAATCACTGAAAAACTTTTGGAAGCCGCTTTTCGAGAAGCTTCCGCAAAACATACAGGAGAATATCTAAATCACGTTGCCCAATTTGTACAGGATGTTTCAATCAACAATTATGATGATTTTTCCAGTAGAATTGAAGCATTGAAGGCGGAACTCGATAGCTACAAAATGGTTGAAAAACCGAGAAAAACCATTGGTTTTACTCATAATGAAAATAAGGAATCGTAATTTTTTTTATTAAGAATACAGCTTTTTTTCGTCAAGAAAAACTTCATTTTTTGGATGAAGATATTTACTCTAATAAAAGCATTTTCTATTGTTGAAGAATGATGGACGCATTTTGATAATTTTGTTATCTTTGATCATTATCAAATTTTAACAATGAAAAAAATCTTTTTATCCGTTTCTATTTTAGTTTCTGTAGCAACTTTCTCACAGGAAATAACTTTAGATAAAATTTACTCCGGATACTACCGCGGAAAAGGAATTGCAGGGATAGCTTCCTTAAAAAATGGTGAAAATTATGCCGTAATCGAAAGAGGTGGAATTGCCAAATATTCTTATAAAACATCTGCAAAAGAAGGTAATATTGTCGATGGAAGTTTTGAATCTTATCTATTTAATGATGACGAGTCGAAGATCCTATTATTAAAAGAAAGTCAGCCCATTTATCGCCATTCTTTCCTAGGAAAATTTGATGTAAAAGATTTAAAATCAGGAAAAACATTAAGTTTAAACAACGGAAATTACGTTCAAGAACCCACTTTTTCACCAGACGGAACTAAGGTAGCATTTATTGCTGAAAACAATTTATTTTACCAAGATTTAAACTCAGAAAAGATTACGAAAATCACTCAAGATGGGAAGAAAAACTCAATAATAAACGGACTTGCAGATTGGGTTTATGAGGAAGAATTCGGGCACGCAAAGCAATACGAATGGACCAAAAATTCGGACGCTATTGTCTTTGTAAAATCCGACGAAACTGCAGTTCCGGAAATCTATATCCCGATTTACGGAAAACAACTTTATCCTTCTGAAATGCGTTTTAAATATCCAAAAGCGGGTGAAAAAAACTCGATGGTTTCAGCGCATTTATATCGTTTGGATTCTCAGAAAACAATAGCATTAAATTTATCGAACTTCAAAAATTATTACATTCCGAATGTCTATAAAACTGCAAAACCTGACGAAATTGTTTTGATTACTTCAGACCGATTGCAGAATGCATCGGATGTTTTAAAAGTGAATACAAAAACCGGAACTATTCAGAAATTATTCACAGAAAGTGATGATAAATGGATCGAAACCGATAATGTTACGCTGGAATTTTTAGCTGACAATTCATTTATCTGGGGCAGCGAAAGAGATGGCAACAGACATCTGTATTGGTATGACCAAAGCGGAAAACTGAAAAAACAAATCACCAAAGGAAATTGGGAAGTAACTGATTATTACGGATTTAATCCTAAAACAAAAGAAGTTCTGGTACAAACCACCGAAAAAGGAAGCATCAACAGAGTGGTTTCTAAAGTGAATATCGAAACCGGAAAAGCTATTTTGGTTTCGAACAGCAATGGAACCAACAGCGCAAATTTCAGCGGAAATTATAATTATTTTATCGAAACTTCCTCCACTGCGACGAAACCTTACACTTATGTTTTAAAAGACGGAAACGGAAAAACAGTGAAAGAACTTCAGAATAATGATGAGCAGCTGAAAAAACTTCAAGCTGATAATATGGTGAGCAAGGAGTTTATCACGATTCCGAACGAAGCCGGCGATCAAATGAACGCGTGGATTATGAAGCCAAAAAACTTTGATCCCAATAAAAAATATCCGCTATTTATGTATCAATATTCCGGACCGGGATCTCAAAGTGTTGCAAACTCATGGGACGGAGGTAATGGATTATGGTTCAATCACTTGTTACAGCAAGGCTATATAGTGGCATGCGTTGATGGACGCGGAACGGGCTACAAAGGAACAAAATTCAAAAAAGTAACCTATTTAAATTTAGGAAAATACGAAATCGAAGATCAAATTGCTGCTGCGAAATGGTTCGGTAAGCAAACCTATATCGATAAATCCAGAATTGGTATTTTCGGATGGAGTTTTGGCGGTTATATGGCGAGTTTGGCTCTAACAAAAGGTGCAGACGTTTTCAAAACAGGAATTGCGGTAGCACCAGTTACAAACTGGAGATATTATGATTCGATTTACACTGAGAGATTCATGAGAACTCCGCAAGAAAACGCAAAAGGCTACGATGAAAATTCGCCAACCGAATTTGCCAATTTGCTGAAAGGAAAATTCCTTCTAATCCACGGAACAGCTGATGACAACGTGCATTTTCAAAATTCCATGGAGTTTTCAGAAGCTTTAATTCAGAACAAAAAACAATTCGAATTTATGGCGTATCCTGATAAAAACCACGGGATTTATGGCGGAAACACAAGACCACAACTTTACCAAATGATGACGGATTTCCTCCTGAAGAATTTATAAAACAGGAAACCCACAAACAATAAATAAAACCACTCAGTAGCTGGGTGGTTTTTTAATTGTGTTTTTCCGTCATTTTATTTCAAATTTTCCCCGATTGATTTACCAACTGTTTGAATGTGCATCCGCACAAAATACATTTGCCTCATCATTTACCAAAAAACATTTTATAATGAAATTTTTAGCACCAATAATTTTTCTGCTGATCGCAGTGTCCTTATCCGCCCAGCAAAATAAGTATGAAGAATGGTATTTTAACACCAAAGACAGTTTAAGAATTTATGTAAAGGAATCTCTATCTACTTCTAAAGACACGGTTATTGTGCTTCACGGTGGATTTGGAGCCAACCACGATTATATGTTGGATGCGACAAAAGGTTTGAAAGGTCGGTTCCATTTTGTTTTTTACGATCAGCGCGGTTCATTGATGTCCCAACCTTCGGCTCCTGAAAAAAAACTGACATTCGATAAAAATGTAGGCGATATCGAAACGCTGATGACAGCATTATACATCAAGAGGGCAAAATTTCTTTGTCATTCCATGGGAACCCTTGTGGGAATGGAATTTCTAAAACAGCATCCCGAAATGGTGAAAAATATGGTACTGGTCGGTGCAGTGATACCGGTAGCATAGTCGGCGGACGATGTTTTCACCAAGCGCCAGAACGATCAGGTAAAATTTCTAATGGAAAGAAAAGAAGTAAAAGATTTGCTACAGCTTTATGAAAAAAAACAAAATCTTTCGCCGAGATAAGCCACACGTAAATGGAAGATTCAGTTTGCTTCGGTAAATTCTTATCAGCTAAATAAAAGCCTTCAAAACTTCAAAGGCGGAATGGCTTATTATAATCAAAGAGTGGCTAACGCGATGCCTAAAACAGTCAACTGGAATTACGATTACCCTGATGCGATGAATAAAAACGGAAAAATAACCATCATCAATGGCGAATACGATTTTATGGATTTTGGCAGCACAACCTATTCGGGAAATATCAAAAATTATCCTTCCATTGATCTCAAAGTCATTCCGACTTCCGGTCATAATGTCTGGAGCGATGAACCTGAACATTTTAAAGAAGAACTCGAAAAAGCATTAAGCAAATAAAAAATAAACAATCAAAAAATTATTAAAATGAAATCAACAGTTAAAATGCCTTTGGGAGTAGTTCTCTTCGGTGCAGCATTTACCCTTTTTACCCTTCTAAATTCTTTCCGATTAGAAAAAAAAATTGAAAATTTTGATGAAATTAATGTGAAAAGAATTAACATTATTGAAAAAGATGGTACCATCAGAATGGTAATCTCCAACAAAGAACTTCAGCACTCCGGGAGGATGGACGGCAAAGATTGGGAAAAGCGGGAAAGACAGGCAGGGATGATTTTTTTCAACGATTTGGGGGACGAATGCGGCGGTTTGGTATATGCAGCCAAGAAAACAGCCGACGGCAAAACCACCAGCGGAATGTCCATCACGATGGACCGTTATCGGGATGATCAGGTGATTCAAATTTTAAATGATGAATCCATAGACGCAGGTAAAATCTTTTCTCAACGCGGTTTTTTTGTGAATGACTATCCAACCTTAAAAGGAATAAATCAGAGAAATGAAGCTATTAAAGAAGTCGAAAAAATCACTGATGACAAAGCCAGAAAAACAAAAATCCGTGAAATCTATCAAACGCATGGAATCAGAAACCTTTTATTTTTAGGCAAAACCAAAGGAAATTCGCAAGGGCTGTTCATTGCAGACCAAAAAGGACAGCCAAAACTGATGATCTATGTTGATGAAAAAGGGCAACCCAAAATCCAAACCTTTACCGAAGCTGGTGAAATAAAAGATTTCCTGGTTACGGCAACTAAATAATATAAATTTAGGCATTTATCTTTCACGAAAAATGCCCATTTTTGAATTTTTAACATGAAGCATCACAAATTTATATCGAACATTATCCTTTTACTGGCATTTATTGTCTTGGTAAATACGGTGCAAACCTATGTGCTGCACATTACGAGAAAGTTTGGGGACATTGATTTTTTCAATTTATCTACGCACATTTTTGGAATTATCACCTGTGTATTTTCTCTGGCAAGTACTGTTATTGCTTGGAAAATAATTTCAAAAACCCAATTCAGGAAATTATCTAAAATGTTGGCGGCCTTTTTTCTGTCCATTGTAATATTTGCCGTCAGTCAGGGCATTTACTTTTGGTTAGAGCGACTGATTTTTTATGGTCTAGATACAGCCATAGGTATGATGGTGGGGAATTTTGTGTTTACCTTGGTCATTTTTCATCTTTATATCAGCGGTTTGACATTGGCTTATTTTTATTTCCGTGAAAGTGCGAAAACAGAGATTGAACTTCTGCAAACCGAAAAAGAAAAAGAAATGTTACAGCACAAAATCCTTCAAAAGAATCTGGAACCCCATTTTTTGTTTAATAATTTAAGCGTTCTTTCCGGTCTGGTGAGGAAAAAACCTGGCGAGGTGGAAAGTTTTATTGCTGATTTATCGGATGTTTACCGCTACTACCTCACCCACAGCGAGAAAGAACTGGTTTCACTCAAAGAGGAAATTATTTTTCTTGAAAGATATATTTCTTTAATGAAAAAGAGGTTCGGCAACGCTTATTCGTTTGAGATTAAAATTGATAATCAAGACGGGTACATTTTTCCCTGTTCGTTGCAGTTGTGTGTTGAAAACGCCATTAAGCACAACCGCGGTTCGGAAGAAATTCCTTTGAAAGTTAATGTTGAAAGGAAGAATGCTTTTGTTCAGATAAAAAACGATTTCAAACCTGTGGATTACACCAAAGGTTCCGGCTTGGGAAACCATTTTTTAGAAAAAAGTTATGACATTAACTTTGGAAAAAAAGTAACTTTTAGCCAAAATGAAAGCGAATATATTGTTGAAATACCCGTTATCTAATCAATAGGAACGGGCTTTAGCTCGCTTTAATAATCAGAAAACAATTTAGCTTTAGCCAATTATAATATGAAAGTTTTAATCATAGAAGATGAACAACTGAACGCCGAAATCATCGCCGAACATCTGAAATATTATGATTCGGGAATTGAAATTTTGGCTTATTTAAGAAGTAAGGAAGAAACTAAAAACTGGATTCAAAAAAACGGACAGGCAGATTTGGTTTTCAGCGATATTGAATTGTTGGATGGCAATGTTTTTTCGATGCTGAAGGAAAATTTTATCACCTCTCCTATCATTTTCACCACGGCTTACAACATGTTTTATCAAGATGCCTTTGACGTAAACGGTATCGCTTATTTGCTCAAGCCCGTGAGTTTTGAACGTTTCTCCCAAGCCATGAAAAAATTTGAAAGCCTCAATTTATCCGAAAAAAATCCGGACTGGAAATTGATTTCTGAACTTCTACATCAAAAAACAAAAGCATACAAAGAAAGAATCATCATTAAAACTGCAAAAGAAATCCATATCCTGAATACCGAAAACACTGCCGCAATACTTTCAAATGCGGGAAAATTAACAGCCATAGATGAAAAAGGAAAAGAGCACGGGTTCCGATATAAACTTTCAGATTTGGCGCAAGAACTTGATCCCAAAACCTTCTTTCAAATCAATCGTGGTGAAATTATCAACATCAATTTTATTGAAAGGATCAAGCCTTACTTTGGTGACCGACTTTCCATAAGAGTTAAAAATTACAAAGTCGCTTTAATTACCAGCGCTTCTTCCACCGCAGAATTTAAAAAATGGCTGGAATGACTTTCATATTAAATTAAAAATCCTATTTTTGGGCAAATTCAATTTTTTATGGAAAAATCTACTGCCAAACATCCAAAGGGGCTTCCCTATCTTTTTTTCACGGAAATGTGGGAAAGATTCGGCTATTATTTAATTCTCGGAATCTTTGTTCTTTATCTGATTGAACCACAAGGTATTGGTGGCGGACTCGGAATTACCGACAAAAATGCTGACGATA
Organism: Chryseobacterium senegalense; assembly: GCA_001403755.1. GTDB lineage: Bacteria > Bacteroidota > Bacteroidia > Flavobacteriales > Weeksellaceae > Kaistella > Kaistella senegalense. The sequence continues at coordinate 1,306,016 of CYUH01000015.1, forward strand.
TTTTCGGGACCTATATAGCCCTCACTTATTTAACTCCTTTTATTGGTGGATTTTTGGCCGATCGGGTTTTAGGATATATCAAATCGATTTACTTGGGCGGAATTTTAATGGCTGCAGGATATATTGGAATGGGAATTTTTAAAGATTTGCCAATGTTCTATACCTCGCTCGCACTGATTATCATCGGAAACGGATTTTTTAAGCCTACAATCTCAACGCTTTTAGGAAACCTCTATTCCGAAGAGCCATACAAAGCCAACAAAGATTCTGGTTACAACATTTTCTATATGGGAATCAATATTGGTGCATTTATTTGTAATATTATTGCAGCTTTCATGAGGAATAAATTCGGGTGGGGAGAAGCATTTATCACAGCGGGAGTCGGGATGTTGTTGGGATTGGTTATTTTCTCTCTTGGAATGAAACATTATCGACATGCTGCGATCATGAAACCAAGTGAGGAAGGCGATACCAAGCTTTCGGAAATATTATTGAAAGTTTTCATTCCTGCAATTATTGCCGGACTTATCGGGTGGTTTATCCCAGGAAATTTAATTGGAAGCGATTCTACAGATGCTTTTATTTTCGCGACTATTCCTGTAATTTTCTTCTACCTTTCTCTTTATTTTAAAGCAAAACCAGAAGAAAAACCTTCAATTGGTGCTTTGCTTTCTATCTTTCTAGTTTCAATGTTTTTTTGGGCGGTTTTCAAGCAAAATGGTACTGCTTTAACCAGATGGGCAAACTATTATACTGATCGTAGTGTTAGTCCTTCCTTAGAAAAACCTCTGGAATCTATTTATATGGTTGAAGGATTATCCTATGAAACCAAAGAAGTTCCTGTGTATGATGACCAATTTCGTGCGCAAAAGGACGAAAATAAGACGACATTAAAAGAGCAAGGAAAAGATGTTTATTTTAAAAATATCGCTCCAGAAAAAAAAGCAGAATTGGAATCTGCTGAAAACAGCCAAGTTTTCTTATACAATACAGAACTTTTCCAATCAATCAATCCATTTTGGGTAATCGTATTAACCCCAATTATTGTAGGGATTTGGATGCTATTAAGAAATAGAGGAAAAGAACCATCTACCCCTTCGAAAATTGTGATCGGACTTTTCATTTCGGCACTTTCTTGTTTGGTGATGGTTTTGGCCGTGCAGGCAGGAGAAAACGGCGCTATCAAAGTATCGCCATGGTGGCTTGTTGCAAGTTATGGTGTTATTACCATTGGGGAATTGTGTCTTTCGCCAATGGGACTTTCTTTTGTATCAAAGCTTTCGCCAGTGAGGTTTACAGCTTTGATGATGGGAGGTTTTTTCCTCGCAAATTCCGTGGGGAACAAACTTTCGGGGATTTTGGCAAGTACGTGGTACGATTATGAAAACAAAACAAATTATTTCTTAGTGAATTTCGGACTTCTGATTTTCGCAACCCTGCTCGGACTTTCAATGCTGAAAAGGCTGAATAAAATTATGAAAGAAAAAGGACATTAATGAATACAAAAATCGCAGAATACTCTGCGATTTTTTTTTAATTTGCTCAAAAATGTTTGCAAAAAGCCAAAAAAAACTATATTTGCTAGTCTTAACAAAAAATTAACAATAAAAAAATGGATACAGTACAAGCTAAAGCTAGACATCCGAAAGGTCTTTGGGTCTTATTTGGTACAGAAATGTGGGAGCGTTTCAACTTCTATGGAATGCGTGCGTTGCTAACATTATTTATGGTAAATTCTCTATTGATAAAAGAGGCGGATGCTGCAATTGTCTACGGCGGATTTTTAGCATTATGCTATTTGACGCCGCTTTTAGGAGGTTTTATCGCTGATAAATATATTGGGAACAGAAACGCAATAATAATAGGAGGCTCAGTAATGGCTCTTGGTCAGTTCTTACTGTTTATAAGCGCATCCATTTTTTCAAATAGTTTATCAAATGCGAAATTAATCATGTGGTTAGCATTGTTTATCATCATATTTGGAAATGGATTTTTCAAACCGAATATTTCCTCCATGGTGGGAAGTTTATATCCTAAAGAGGAGAAATCCAAATTAGACTCTGCCTTCACTATTTTTTACATGGGTATTAACTTGGGAGCATTTCTTGGGCAGTTTATATGTCCTTACCTTGGTGATGTGAAAGATGCAGCAACTGGAGCTAGAGATATATTTGCATTTAAATGGGGATTTTTGGCAGCATCAATTGCAATGATTATTGGTACGATAACATTCTTTATCCTGAAAAATAAATATGTTGTAACTCCTGAAGGAAGACCTATTGGAGGGCTACCGAAAAACAATACAAGTGACGATTTCGAAGAAGGTGAAACCCAAACTGCGAAATTTTCGAGTAAAGCTATAGGTATAGCGATCGGGCTGTTTGTAGCTTTATTCTTTGTGTTCAGGTATCTTTTGGTGGGAGAACTCGGATTTAGTTCTGTATCAATGGGGCAACTTATAAAAGGCTTAATATATCCTTTCATTTACTCCGCTGGTATTTCACTGGCATTTTTAATTATGAGTTCTGCTGAAAATAAAGTAGAAAGACAAAGAATTTGGGTAATTTACATTGTTTCATTCTTTATCATATTCTTTTGGGCAGCTTTTGAACAGGCTGGTTCTTCTTTAACTTTTATTGCAGATAATCAGACCGACCGTAATATTTTCGGATGGAATATGCCTCCGTCAATGGTGCAGATTTTTAATGGTATTTTCGTAGTAGCTTTAGCGTTACCTTTTAGTTTACTTTGGGATAAATTGAGAGCGAACGGAAAAGAGCCTGTATCACCAATGAAACAAGCAATTGGTTTAGCATTAATAGCCTTAAGTTATTTCATTATCGCTCACAATGTGAAAGATTTGGGCAACTCAGGAATGCTTGCAATAAAATGGTTAATTTTATTATACTTAATTCAAACAATGGGGGAATTATGCCTATCGCCTATTGGTTTATCATTGGTCGGTAAATTAGCACCAAAAAGATTTGCCTCTCTACTGTATGGAGTGTTCTTTATCTCCAATGCTGCAGGCTACGCTTTGGCGGGATCTTTAGGAGCTTTAATTCCTGCTACTGGCGACAAATTTATTAAAGCGGAAAAATTAGGAGTTAACCTGCAAGATGTTTTAGATAAAAAGACCACTTTAACAACAGAGCAAGTAGCTTTATTTGAGAAAGAGCAATTGCCAACAGCAAATACAAGTTTTGCCGGATTTGAAATTCATAACTTATATGAGTTTTTCATGGTGTTTGTTGTATTATGTGGTATCGCTGCAGTTATTTTAGCCGTGCTTTCTCCAAGATTGAAAAAAATGATGAACGGTGTCAATTAAAATTAGCACAAAAAACTTTAAAACCTCTGCAATGTCAGAGGTTTTTTTTATTTTCGTTTAATAATTAAATATAATGGAATTAACTCTCGAACAAATTCAGGATTTCAAAGGAAAATATCCAAAGCAAATCTGGTCACTTTTTTTCTCGGAGATGTGGGAACGTTTCTGCTTCTACGGAATGCGCGGAATGCTTGTTTTCTTTATGATTTCTCAATTAAATTTTGGAGATCAGCAAGCAAATCTGCAATATGGAGCTACACAAGCGTTTGTATATGCATTTACCTTCGTTGGCGGAATTTTCGCCGATAAAATTTTAGGTTTCCGAAAATCGCTCTTCTGGGGTGGATCATTAATGATTGTCGGAAGCTTGATTCTGGCCTTCGAACCACATCAGTTTTTCTTTTTGGGAATTGCATTTACTGTCGTTGGAACCGGTTTCTTTAAGCCAAATATTTCCACCATGGTGGGAAAACTTTATAAATCAGATGATTCCAGAAGAGATGCGGGCTTCTCGCTTTTTTATGCAGGAATTAATCTCGGCGCGCTGCTCGGTGGCTATCTGTGTATCGCTATCGGGAAAGGCGAAATGCTTTCTTCCATGATACCTGAAGATAAAAGGTGGAATGTCGCTTTCGGTTTGGCCTCAATCGTAATGGTTATTTCACTCATTAATTTCGTATTCACACAGCGAAGTCTGGGTCCAATAGGACTTGCGCCCAAAAAAATACTTGCAGACGGAACCAAAGTTGCTGTAGAAAAATGGAAAGAATATGGCGTTTACATTTTATCATTAATCTTCGTACCTCTCATCATGAAGATGGTTTCCGTTCCGCAATACACGGATTTATTCATGTATGTCGTAGGTCCGGCAACACTGCTCTACCTTTTTTATGAAATGACGAAGGTGACTTCTGCTGAAAGAAAAAAACTTTGGGCAGCTTTAGTTTTCATCATTTTTTCCATTATATTTTGGGGAATTTATGAGCAATCGGGTGGTTCGCTAAGCATTTTTGCGGCTAATAATCTCAATAAAGATTTGCTTGGTTTAGATCCAAATGGTGTTAACAATTCCGGTGGAGCTTTTTTCATCATCTTCTTAGCGCCGTTGGTTGGTTTACTCTGGCTTTGGTTGAGCAAAAGAAAACTTGAACCTAATACCATCATTAAATTCGGTTTAGGATTTATCTTTCTTGGTTTAGGATATTATGTCTTGTTTGCTACCAGATTATTTGCCGATTTACAAGGAATTACCTCTCTTAATATCTTCACCATCGCACTATTGGTCATTACCTTTGGTGAGCTTTGTCTTTCACCGATTGGCCTTTCAATTATGACCAAACTTTCCACCGAAAAACTGCAAGGAATGATGATGGGAATGTGGTTTCTGGCTTCTGCTTACGGGCAATATGTTGCAGGAATCATCGGAGCAAATATGGCTACAGCAGACGAAAATGCATCCAATTTAGATAAATTTTTAACCTACACGGAAGGTTATAAACAATTGGGAATATATGCACTAATCGCCGGAGTTGTACTTATTATTATTTCACCTTATGTGAAAAAATTGATGCAAGAGGTAAGATAATATTTAACTAAAACCAAATTTTGCTATCCAACTCGCAATGAAAAAATTCACCTACATACTTTTCCTTTTAATCGCAGCTTCCTCCTACTCACAAGTGAAATGGATGAACTTGGAACAGGCGGTAGAAGCGCAAAAAAATCAACCCAGAAAAATACTGATTGATTTCTATATTGATAGTTGCGAACCATGCAAAATAATGGAGAAAAACACCTTCAACCATCCGATTATTGCGAAATATTTGAATGAAAATTACTATCCGGTAAAGTTTAATGCCGAAAGCAACGAAAACATCACACTTTTCGGCAGAACATTCTCAAATAGTAACCAGATCGATAATAAAGGCAAAAATTCTTTGCACGATTTCGCTAAATTCATGAATGTAACCACCATTCCTACGACTGTTTTTTTGGATGAGCAAAGTATGCCAATTACCATTTTGCAGGGTGCGCTTACGGCCAAAGAAATGGAACCTTACATCCCCTTCATCGCCGGAGATCAATACAAAAAAATCAATACCCGAGAACAATGGGAAAATTATCAGAAAAAATTTAAATCAACCATTAAAGATTAATAAAATAATTATTTTCTTTTAAAATCCTAGACTTTCAAATTAATTTTTGGAAGTCTTTTTTATTTTACCGAAATTCGCCTTTCGCTTAATGCAATAAAAATCGACTTAGAAACTTCCATAGAATTCATCAAAGGAATCGGTCCGGAACGCGCCAAATTCATTCGGAATGTCTTGGGAATTACGACAGTTGAAGACTTTCTTACTTTTTATCCGTTGCGCTACATCGATAAAAGTAAAATCTACCAAATCGGCGATTTAGAAGAAGAGCCTGAAACCGAAATTCAATTCAAAGGAAAAATTACTGATTTACAGGAAATTGGTTATGGTAAAGGACAAAAACGGCTTTCCGCAAAATTCCGCGACGAAACCGGAACTTTGGAATTGGTCTGGTTTCGCTATTCCAATTGGATGAAAGAGCAAATTCCGCTGAACCGCGAGATCTTTATTTTCGGGAAAGTAAATCTTTTTAATGGCACCTACTCCATGCCTCATCCGGAGATAGAAGTTGACGAGAAGAAAGCGCTTTACGGGTCGCTACTTCCCGTTTATCCAGGAAGTGAAAAACTATCGAAAAGAGGGATTAATAATAAGTTCTTTCAAAATATCCTTTCAGAAATTACCCAAAATTTACCATTATTAATGCAAGAAAATTTGCCCGAAGCTTTAATGAAAAATTTAAAGCTAATCGGAAGAATTCCTGCATATTACCACATTCATTTTCCAAAAGATTTCTATCATTTTGAGCATGCCAACCGAAGAATTAAATTTGAAGAAGCATTTTTTTTTCAGTTGGGTTACGGTTTGAAAAAACTACACCAAAAAACTTCCGTAATTGGGAATCCTTTCCCTAGGATTGGCGACAATTTCAATAATTTTTATAAAAATGCACTTCCCTTCGATCTTACCAACGCACAAAAACGGGTTTTAAAAGAAATCCGAACGGATATGAAAAAGCCGATTCAGATGAACAGGTTGCTGCAAGGAGATGTAGGTTCCGGGAAAACGATGGTGGCTTTACTCACCATGTTGATCGCAATGGACAATGGCTTTCAGAGTTGTATGATGGCTCCGACGGAAATTTTGGCTCAGCAACATTTCAATTCAATTTATGAATTATTAAAGGATACGGAAATCAAAGTTCGCCTGTTAACCGGGTCCACAAAAACTTCCGAAAGGAAAATAATTCATGAAGAATTACTCAGCGGTGAACTTGCAATTTTGGTAGGAACACATGCTGTTTTGGAAGATATTGTACAGTTCAAAAACCTCGGACTTGCGATTATCGATGAGCAACATCGTTTTGGAGTGGCTCAACGAGCGAAACTTTGGGCAAAAAATAAAATTCCTCCACATATTTTGGTCATGACTGCAACACCGATTCCGCGAACCTTGGCGATGAGTTTTTACAGTGATTTGGATGTCTCGGTAATCGATGAAATGCCTGTCGGCAGAAAACCCATCATCACTGCTCACAGAAGGGAACAAGATCGACTTTCCGTCTTCAGATTTGCCAAGGATGAAATCGAAAAAGGCCGGCAAATTTATTTCGTTTATCCATTAATTGAAGAATCTGAAACTTTGGATTACAAGAATCTCATGGAAAATTTTGATCATATTACCACTTTTTTTGAAGGAAAAAATGTGACCATGCTCCATGGACGAATGAAACCGGCAGAAAAAGATGCCGCGATGCAATATTTCGCGTCCGGAAAAGCTGAAATCATGGTAGCAACCACCGTAATTGAAGTTGGCGTAAACGTTCCAAACGCTTCGGTAATGGTGATAGAAAGTGCAGAACGGTTCGGTTTGTCCCAACTTCACCAGTTGCGCGGCAGAGTTGGCCGTGGTGCCGAACAAAGCTACTGCATCCTAATGACTTCTGACAAACTCAGCAAAGAAAGCCGAACACGGATCAAAACCATGACTGAAACCAACGACGGATTCAAAATTTCAGAAGTTGATATGCAACTTCGTGGCCCAGGTGATATTTTGGGAACACAGCAAAGCGGCGTGGTGGATTTTAAAAAACTGGATTTGGTAGCCGATGGGGAAATCATTAAAACATCAAAAAATGCTGTAGAACAATTGCTTACAACCGATCCACAACTCACCAAACCGGAAAATTCGGACATGAGAAATTACTATATGAAACTCTATAAAGGAAAAAATAAGTGGAGTCGGATTTCCTAATCTTAAGAAATAATTTACCCAGCGCTACATAAAAATAAAAAATACGATTTCATTCGGATAATTTAAATAATTTTGTTTCTATGAATAAACTATCAACATTGCTTTTTTTAATGGTTTTCCTAAACATTTTCGGGCAATCACAAATCTCTGTTTTGCAAGCTGGTGAAGGGAAACCCATTCAAAATGCAAGGGTGTTATGCAACAATAAAATCCTAGGAGAAACCAATGCTTTAGGAAAACTGAATTTTCGAAGTAAATGTAAAAAAGTAACCGTGAAGGCTGCCGGATTTCATGAAGACGATGTAGTGGTTGACAAAGTGATGGAAATTGCGCTCACCAAAGTTGATCCTAAAACACAATCGATTGAAACCGTTATTATCAATGATAAAAGCGATCCTTTGGCACTTGAAATTTTACAAAAAGTAAATGATAATTACGAAAAAAATTCGCCAAACAGTTTAGACTCCTACTCTTTTAAATCTTACGAAAAAATCTCTTTAGATATTGATGAAGACAGTATTAAACATTACAATAATTATCTGGAGAAAAGGTTAGATTCTTTGAAGAAACTTCCGGAGCAAATTCAGACGCAGGAAAGAAAAAAAGATTCTATCGAAAGTGTGAATGTGATGAAACTAATGGCTTCCAGCAAACTTTTCCTTTGGGAAAAAGCCTCTGAATATCTTTTTTCAAAAAAATATGGCGAAAAAATCAATGTTCTCGACAACCGTGTTTCCGGATTGAAACAACCGATCTACGAAATGATGACATTGCGCTCCAACAGAAATCGCATTCCGCGCGAAATCCGTGAAGAAAACCGTTCCCTTTACCGTTTTTTCCTCACCGATTCCATCGATATTGAAGGAAGAAAAAATTATGTGATCCGTTTTCGTCAGGTGGATTACAAACAAGCTCCAAATAAAAGGAAATTCAATGGTTATCTTTATGTTGATGCAGAAACATACGGTTTAAAAAAAATCGAAAGCAACAGCAAGAAAAAAAGCGATGGAAGCATCACAAGCATCTGGAAACCCATTAACAACAAATGGTTTCTGAGCAAAGAAAATTTTAAAGTTAGAATGGGCGCCACGGCTTTTGAGACTCAAAAATCTGATGATAAGGACAAAGAAAAAAAGAAGAAAAAATTCGGAAATTACGTTTTTGTAGTCGCTGATTATTTCGATTTCAAAACCCCAATTGACGAAAATAAAAAAGATTTCTCTGGTTACACCATGTCGGTGAAAAATTCCGACGGAAGTCTTATCAACCAATTCCGAACAGATTCTTTAACGGCTAGAGAAAATATGACCTACGAAAAAATCGACAGCGTTGGTAAAAAATACAAACTCGATCAGAAAATCAATGCATTTACCGGACTTATTAAAGGAAAAATAAGAGTGGGAAAATTCGATTTTGATGCTTCTCAAATCATTAAATATAACCAATACGAAGGGATTCGGCTGGGAGTTGCTGCAAAACTCAACGAGCGATTCAACCAATACATTTCGCCGGACGCTTATATCGCGTATGGTTTTAAAGACGAAAACTGGAAGTACGGAGCAGGAATTGACATAAAAACCACGCTGGAAAAGAACTCATTTTTCCGCGCTGAATATTACAAAGATGTAATGACAGCAGGACGTTTCAATGAAAATTTGTGGAATTTCAAAATGAAGATTATGAATTCCGGAATTGATCTGAAAAATGACAGATTCTATCATTTCGAAGGCCTTAAATTATCATTTGAAAATGATCTTAGCAATGCATTAACCATGAAAATTTCCGCTAAAAAAGACAAAGAGGAAGCTACTTTCAATTATGATTTCATGAATCTAGGACAACGTTTTGACAATTTTGCCGGACAAATCACTTTCAAATACGCACCAAATTCTAAAAATATCATGACTCCCTCCGGTAAGTTTACTTATGAACAGAGTTTTCCAGAATTTTATCTGAATTTTGAACAAGGATTAAAAACCCTTGGCGGAGATTTCAATTACAGCAGAGTTGATCTTTTAGCTCAACATAATTTCAAAACCAAAGCTGGTGTCACAGGCATTCGCATGTACGGAGGTTTAGTTTCAGGGGAAACACCAATTTGGCATCAATTCGCCATGAATGGGCTTGGAAATGGAAAAAACAGCTTTAACTTCAACCTTACTTCTTTCCTCGGATTTGCAACGATGGAAAGCGGAAAATACTATAACGACAAGTTTGTAGGCTACTATCTTACCCATCGAATTCCGTGGTATTTTAAAACATTCGGGAAAAATACTTCGAGTTTCGACTTGGTTTATCGAGGAATTTCAGGAGATATGAAAAATCCGGAATTACACCATTTTGAGTTCCAAAAACTCAATCATCTCTACCAGGAAATTGGTTTAGAAAGCAATCATTTTCTTGGGACGCCTTTCAATCTCGGGTTTTTCTATCGGGTTGGCTACTACTCCACGCCATCTTTTAAAGAAAATTTTGCCATTCAATTAAAACTTAATTTTTTAGGATTTTAATAATTGAATTACTTTTGCTAAAAAATAAAGATCATCAAATGAAAATCATTCAAATAAAAGCTTCTCAATTTTTCGAACTTTTGAAATCAAGAGACACTTCCATGTGGGAAATTTTCGCCCAAATGATCGATGGCGAGGAAAAAGAACTTATTTTTTTGGATGATCAAGAGCAATTGCTTTTCAATTATATTTTGCCGGAAAACTTAGAAAAGCTCAATGAAGATCGCGAAATTTTCGCAAAAGAATACGCTGAAAAACTTTCTGGGCTGAACTAAATTCTAAAAGGTTAAAGTCTTTTTCGTCGCGGCAACTTCGTGAACACGAAAAATTCGCGCACCCTTTTTTAGCATTTTAAGATGTAGTTTTTGCGTTTCTTCCTGTATTTCCAGCGGTCCTTTTCCTAAAGGTTTGTAGATAAAAGATTTCCGCGAAATTCCTATTAATAAAGGAAATTTTCCAAATCCGATATGTTCGAGTTCATCAATCATCTGATATTGTTGCTCAACGGATTTTCCAAATCCGAAACCGGGATCCAGAATGATATCTTTCACTCCAAATGCTTGTAATTGCTGGATTTTTTCTGAAAAATAACGATTCATATTCAAGAGAATATCTTCATTGATCAATTTTTCATGCATTGATGTATAGGTCGGATTTACATGCATCAAAATATAAGGAAGTGCTGTTTTTCCCACGGTTTCAAACATTTTTTCATCAAACATACCACCGGAAATATCGTTGACGAGATCTATACCTTCATTAAAACCGAAATCCACCACTTCGGCATAAAAAGTATCTAAAGAAATCAAAGTTTTCGGAAATTCTTTTTTAATCAAAGAAATCATTTTTCCCATCCGTGAAATTTCCTCTTTCGCCGATAAAAACTGAGCATTCGGACGAGTTGATTGCGCTCCTATATCGATTATTTCAGCGCCCTCATTTATCATTTTTTCAGCATGAAGCAAGGCTGATTTTTCGTCATTAAATTGACCACCATCCGAAAACGAATCAGGAGTTAAATTGAGAATTCCCATAATTTTCGGAGAAGACAAATCGAGAAGGTTGCCGCGACAATTAACAGAAAAAGAAGGCGAAAAACTTTTATAAACTTCAGGTTCCATAGGTGCAAATTTAGCAAATACTTGCCAGAAACTTTCTGCATTGAACTTCCAACTTCCTATCAAAATTCTTATCTTTGAAAAGTTTAGAAATTTTATGCAGAAAACATCAATACAATACGACGAAATAATTCACTCCTGTCGAGATTTATTCAGTAAAAAACTTAGTGATTACGGTGCTTCCTTCCGCGTGCTCAGAACTCCTTCTTTAACGGATCAGATTTTCATTAAAGTAAAAAGTTTGAGGAATTTTCAAACCACCGGAATTTCCAAAGTTGGTGAATCTGAAGAGGAAAACTTCATCGCCATTGTGAATTATGCAATTATCGGATTAATTCAGTTGGAAAAAGGATTCGCAGATGACTTTAAGCAAGATACAAACGAAATTTTGAATTTGTACGACCATTTTGCAAACGAAGCAAAAGAATTGATGTTGCGTAAAAACCATGATTATGGTGAAGCTTGGAGAGAAATGAGAATCTCATCAATCACCGATTTAATTTTCCAGAAAGTACTAAGAACCAAACAAATAGAGGATAACTCCGGAGCAACTTTGGTTTCGGAAGGCATTGATGCCAACTATTTCGATATGCTAAACTATGCGGTTTTTTGTTTGATTAAACTTTCGGAACAAAAATTTGAACATAAAATAATCTAATCAAATTTAAACTGATCTTATCCATGAAACACATTTTAAGAATCATCATCGCCCTCATTTTTATTGCATCCGGCTTTGTGAAGGCGGTTGATGTGGTGGGATTTTCGTTTAAATTGGAAGAATATTTTTCACCATCGGTGTTCAATATGCCATTTTTGGAAAGTCAAGCATTAGCGATTTCAATTTTCGTCGTGGTTCTGGAGTTGGTTTTAGGATTTATGTTGTTGCTAAGAATACGACTTAAATTCACGCTTTCTGCGTTAATTGCAGTATGTGTATTTTTCGCATTTCTCACGTTTTATTCGGCCTACTTCAATAAAGTTACCGATTGTGGATGTTTCGGAGATGCCCTGAAATTCACGCCTTGGCAAAGTTTTTTCAAGGATTTAGTGCTGTTGATTGGTTTAATTTTGTTGTGGCTTTTGTATAGAAATCAGTTTCAGTTGCTTCAGGCAAAAAATCCATCGAAATATCTTGCACTTTCACTATTTTCAATCATCATGGGATTCGTCATCGCTCATGGAATTTTGCATGAACCGCTCATCGATTTCAGAGATTATAAAATTGGTACAGATTTGAATGCAGAAAAATCGAAATTAGAGAAAGACCCTTCTGAATACAAAACTTTTTATTCATTAAAAAACACAAAAACCGGCGCGGTTTTAGAAGTCAATCAAGATGATTATGTGAACGACAAAAAATATTGGGAAGAAGGTTCGCCTTGGAAAATCGAGGATGGAAAAACAACTTCAAAAATTGTGAAAGAAGGTTATTCATCAGAAATTTCAAAGTTTAAACCTGAAACTCCGGAAGGAATGGAATTGACCGATGAAATACTGAAATCACCGAATGCCATTCTAATTTTTTCATACAAACCCAACGAAGCCGACAAAGATTTAATCGCTGAAGCCGAATCGAAAGTTAAATCTCAAAAAAACGCTTTGGTCTTGGGAATTTCAACCCAGCCAAATACTTTTAAAACCATTGATAATGCTACAATGGATGCAACTGCGATCAAAACAATTGCAAGAAGCAACCCATTTGTTTTAACTTTACAAAATGGAAAAATCGTTGACAAAATGTCGGCAAAAGATTATTTGAAAAACTAAATTTCAACAAATATATACCTACATACCATGCAAAAATCTAATAAATCCATCGCAGGTTATCATCTTTTAATGATCCTTTCTTCTGTTGATGGAGAATTTGCTCCCGCTGAAGGATTAAAAGTGCAAGAATATCTTGCGGAAGAATTTCCCTTTAAAATGAATCTAGATAATGAACTGGACGTTATTGCCACATTGCAACCGGAAGATTGGAAAGATCATTTCGAATTTCACGCAAGATGTTTTTATGACGATTCGGTGGAGGAAGAGAGAAGAAGTTTTGCCCAGTTCGCAAAATCATTAATTAAAGCGGATGACAAAGTGAGTGAAGATGAGCACCGTTTTTATAAATTATTAAAAAACATCTGGAATCTTGACTAAAAATCCAATAATCGTGAAATACTAACAAACTGGAAATTATGAGAAAAAACATCGTTGCAGGAAACTGGAAAATGAATAAAAATGTGATTGAAGCCCAACAATTAATGTTTCAATTACTCGAATACAAAAAAAACAACGCCACCAACTGCGAAGTGTGGATCGCGCCGCCTTCACTGTATTTAATGATGGCAAAAGATATCTATGAGCAAGATGAAATCGGAGTTTTCGCACAGGACATGAGCGAGCATGAAAGTGGCGCTTTTACAGGCGAAATTTCCGCGGATATGCTGGAATCCATCGATGCAACCGGTGCAATAATCGGGCATTCTGAACGCAGACAATACCACGGAGAAACCGATTCGCACTGCAACAGAAAAGTGAAATTGGCTATAGACAAAGGCTTAACACCAATTTATTGCAATGGTGAAACTTTAGAACAAAGAAAAGCCGGACAACATTTGGACGTTGTAAAAAACCAAACTGAAGTTGCACTTTTCACGCTTTCTGCTGAGGAAATCAAGAAAGTAGTGATCGCTTACGAACCTGTTTGGGCAATCGGAACCGGCGAAACTGCATCTCCGGAACAAGCGCAAGAAATTCACGCGCACATCAGAAGTTTGATTGCTGCGAAATACGGACAAGAAGTTGCGGACGAAATTTCGATTTTGTATGGAGGTTCTGTAAAACCGGATAATGCTAAAGAAATCTTTTCCCAACCCGATATCGACGGCGGTTTGATCGGCGGAGCGGCTTTGAAAGCTGAAGATTTTGCTAAAATTATTGAAGGTTTTAATTCTTAAAAACCATCCAAATTATAACAAAAAAGAACGCAAATTTGCGTTCTTTTTTTATTGAGGAAAGTAAATTGAATTGATTACTTTTCTACTTTTCTTTCTAAAACTTCGTCCACCATACCGAATTCTTTTGCTTCAGTAGAAGTCATCCAATAATCTCTGTCAGAAGCCTTTTCAACCCACTCATAGGTTTGTCCGGAGTGGATAGAGATAATGTCGTACAACTCTTTTTTAAGTTTCAACATTTCTCTTAAATTAATTTCCATATCAGAAGCAACACCTTGTGCGCCACCAGATGGCTGGTGAATCATCACGCGGGAATGTTTCAATGCGGAACGTTTGCCTTTTTCTCCGGCTACCAAAAGTACAGCACCCATCGAAGCTGCCATACCGGTACAAATTGTAGAAACATCCGGCTTAATGATTTGCATCGTGTCGTAGATTCCTAAACCTGCATAAACGCTTCCACCAGGGGAATTAATGTAGATTTGAATATCTTTGGAAGCATCCGAACTTTCTAAGAACAGAAGCTGAGCCGTCACGATATTCGCTACCTGATCATCAATTCCGGTTCCTAGAAAAATGATTCTATCCATCATCAAACGCGAGAAAACATCCATTTGTGCAACGTTTAATCGTCTTTCTTCCATGATATATGGCGTAAGATTGGTTGGTCCAAACATTCCCATATATTGATCGGTTACCAAACCGCTGTTACCCAAGTGTTTTACAGAGAAATCTCTGAAATCTTTTTTTATGTCCATACTATTTTTAATTACAAATTTTAAGATCTATTTTTAATGCTGACTAATTTACAAACAATATTCCATAACGGAAAATCCGACAAACTGTCATAAAACTCTGAAAAGCTTTTCATCAAGCTCTTTTCTGAGTTGGTTGAGGCTGATGATTTTTTTATACGTTTCATCGTTGTTCTCATTTTGCGAAAGTTGCATTTTCATATCGTTAATGATTTTCAGGATATACTCTCTTTTGTAGCGAAAAATCACATCCTGAACCAATTTCGGAAGCACTTCTTCTTCCGTACTGAAAAATATTTGATACTTACCCCAATCACTATTTTCATAAGGTTCTACCAAAGCATCAGCAATTTTCCCGGTAATTTCTTCGTCCATGAGTGTCATGAAAAAATTCCCCGAACGCAACTCGTTTTCAGCAATTCCCGATTTTATTTCATTAATAATTTTCTGATTCAATGGTGACTGAATTTCGCACTGGTCGACTTCCAAATGGGTGATAATTTCTTCGATAACCGTAATTTGATAAGCATTATTTTCTTCATCAGTTCGGTTAAGAATTCGGTCACCATATTTCAGCATCAGTTCCACCATTTTTTCCTCCAAAACCAAAATCGGATTTACCGAATCAATGACATCGGGAACTTTTTCCAGTTTAGGTTTTATCGGCGCTTCTTGCTTATGTTGTGGCGTGCTTTGTTGTTTCTGAAGCTGTTTCTGAACGTTCAATTCATTAAAAAGTGATTGTTCTGAAAGCTGAAACTTATTGGAAACTTCCTTTAAATAAATTTCTTGTTTTAATGCATTTTGCACAAAACCGACCGATTTCACGATATCACGGATGGATTCTGCCTTTTTTATAGGGTCATCGCCAGCTTCTTTCAAAAGAATTTCGGCTTTGAAATCGATGAAATCTTTAGCTTCCTTTTGAATGAAATTTTCCACATATTCTTGTGAATGTTTTCTGGCAAAAGAATCGGGATCATCGCCATCGGGGAATAGCAAAACGCGAATATTCATAGATTCTGAAAGCAACATATCAATGCTTCGGAAACTTGCTTTAATTCCTGCTTTGTCACCATCAAAAAGAATTGTTACGTTCTCGGTAAGTCGCTTAATCAGTTTGATTTGTTCCACCGTAAGTGCCGTTCCGGAGCTGGAAACTACATTCTCTATCCCACTTTGGTGCAGCGCAATTACATCCATATAACCTTCAACCAAAAGACAAAGATTATTTTTTGAAATCGACTGTTTCGATTGGTTTAAACCGTAGAGAACATTGGATTTATGGTAAATTTCCGTCTCAGGGGAATTGAGATATTTGGCGGTTTTAAGGTTATTTTTAAGAATTCTTGCACCGAATCCTAAAACTCTGCCCGAAAAACTGTGAATAGGAAAAATCACTCTCTCTCGAAAACGATCAACACCGTTAGGCGAGTTTTCAGGGAAGATGGAAAGTCCAGATTTCTCTAAAATTTCTTTCGAGTACCCCTTATCTAAAGCATATTCTGTAAATGCATTTTTCTTTTCAGGGGAATATCCCAGTTGAAATTTCTTAATGATTTCATCGCGAAGTGCTCTTTCTTTAAAATAAGAATAACCGATGGTTTTGCCTTCCTCCGTTTCAAAAAGTTGCTCCTGAAAAAAATTGCTTGCTACTTCATGAATTTTAAATAACAATTCTTTATCGGTCTGCGACTTTTTTTCGTCTTCCGTAAGTTCGCGGGTATCCTCTTCTATTTCGATCCCGTATTTTTTGGCTGCATGGCGAAGTGCTTCCGGGTAGGTGAAGTTTTCTATTTCCATCAGAAAAGAAATAGCCGTACCTCCTTTTCCGCTGGAGAAATCTTTCCAGATTTGCTTGCTTGGAGAAACCACAAAACTTGCAGTTTTTTCATCATGAAAAGGGCTTAATCCTTTAAAATTGGAGCCGGCTCTTTTCAGCTGCACATATTCACCTATAATTTCTTCAACACGAATGGTGGAGAATATCTTATCGATGGTCGCTTTTGAAATCATGGTGTAAAAATATGAATTTTTTAGAAGAAAAAATTGGCGCTTCGAGGTTAAGAAAATCGCTTAATGAGATTATTTTGCAATAGTATGTTGATGAATATCGTAAATTTTAAAACAAAAAAAAACTGCAATTATTTTATGATTCAACTTTTTGGCGCTCGCTTCGCTCGCGCCCAACAAATTTTAATTATTTTTGAAAAAATAATCCAAAATGCAATTCAACATCAATAAAATAGAAGATTGGCAAAATGTGGTGAAAGAAATTCTCCCGGAATTACAGTATCCTATTTTGCTTTTGAAAGGAAATTTAGGAGCGGGAAAAACGACTTTTACACAGTTTTTATTGAAAAATCTGGGCAGCGCCGACGAGGTTTCTTCTCCAACTTATGCAATTGTGAATGAATACCATACACCGAAAGGAAATGTATTCCACTTTGATTTGTACCGAATGAAAAACATATCTGAAGTTTATGACATTGGTATCGAAGAGTATCTGGATAATTCCTACCTCTGCATTATCGAATGGCCGGAGATTTATGAAGAAGAACTCGAAGATTTTCCACATCATGAACTCAAAATTGAAAATGATGGAGAAACAAGAAGAATTGATTTCGTTTAAAAAAATGATTTTAAAAACTTTAAGTAAAACCGATTCTCAGCAAGTTTTAAGCAACCGAAGCACAGATCCTTACGAAATGATTATCTTTGCAATTAAATTATAAGATTTCTATTAAATAATTATTGATTTCTAATGAGCAATACACATGTTTTCACTCCTTTTTCAGAAGAAGAACTCATCCCAAAAGAAGAGAAATTGGAAGTGATCAAAAAAGGCAAACAGTTCAGCATCGGGGTACCGAAAGAAACCTGCCTGAATGAACGCAGAACTTGCCTCACACCTGATGCAGTGCAGGTTTTGGTGGCGCATGGTCACCATATTGTTGTAGAAAGTGGCGCTGGTGAAGGTTCATTTTTCACTGATTTGCAATATTCTGAATCAGGAGCAACGATTACGCAAAATCCTCAAGAAGCTTTTCAACAGGATTTGGTACTGAAAATAAATCCACCGACTGAAGAAGAAATTGAATATTTCAAACCGTGTACTTATTTAGTTTCTGCGCTACAAATTAACCTTAGAGATCAAGATTATTTCAAAAAACTTTCCGAGAAAAAAATCAATGCCATCGCATTTGAATTTATTATCGATGAGTACAAGCAACTGTCTTTGGTAAGACTCATTGGGGAAATCGCAGGAAACATTTCCATTCTTTATGCAGCCGAATTATTAGCATTATCGAACGGATTAATGTTGGGTGGAATTACTGGTGTAAGACCAACCGAAGTAGTAATTTTAGGTGCTGGAATCGTTGGAGAATTCGCTACAAAAGCGGCATTAGGATTAGGAGCAAGTGTGAAAGTATTCGACAATTCATTATCAAAACTGCGCAGATTACATATGATGGTTGACGGCAGAGTACCGACTTCTATTATTGACCCTAAAGAACTTTCTAAAAGTCTGAAACGCGCAGATGTTGTAATTGGTGCACTTTCAAAGAACAGTTTAGCTCCAATCGTGACCGAAGAAATGGTTTCGAAGATGAAAAAAGGAAGCGTAATTATCGATGTAACCATCGATAACGGAAATATTATTGAGACTTCGGAGCTTACCGATATGGAAAATCCTTACATCATAAAACACGGTGTAATTCATTGCGGATTACCGAACCTTACCTCGAAAATGCCAAGAACAACGACGAAAGCTGTTTCTAATTTCTTCCTCAGCTATCTCCTTAACTATGATGAAGAAGGCGGTTTCGAGAACATGCTGGTTCGTAAAAACGAAATGAAGCAATCTTTGTATATGTACAAAGGTCGTCATACAAAAAAACTGGTTTGCGACCGATTCAATTTAACGTACCACGACATCAACCTTTTAATTTTTTAAATGAGAAAATTGAAATTTTTCTTTATCGGCCTAATTCCCGGGCTGATGTTGGTATTCTTTATCCTAAACAAAAAAGGCGCAAGCTGCAGAGGATATCTTCCAAACTCCAGAGTGATAGCAGAAACCCTTTCAAAAAAAATAGTTTATACACCTGCGTTTTCAGAACAGATGAATCTGAATAATATAGATGAAAAATTTTTGAAAGACAGCATTATCACTAAAGGTTCAATCGATTTTGAAAGAAGCCAAGCTCAGAAAAAACCTTGCCCTGAATATCTGCTTACGTACCCGAATAAAAACCCAAAATTTGAAATCGGTTTTGAAAAATGCAAGGAAAATGCAACTTTCAAGACCTTAAAGAAACTTCGTTAAAAAATTCTAATTAAAGTATTGTTGAAGGATGAAAATTACAATCATCGGTGTTGGATTAATTGGAGGTTCCATGGCATTGAAACTAAAATCTGCAGGAATGGTTTCTTATGTATTTGGAGTAGATCAAAATGAAAATCATTTAACTGAAGCCAAAGACAGAGGTATTATCGACGAGTTTTCATCTCTGGAAAATGCGGTAAAGCAATCGGATTTGGTGATTATTGCTATACCTGTAGATGCGGCAAGAAAAGTTTTGCCAAGCGTGCTCGATTTAATCAATGACAACCAAACAGTAATGGATGTAGGTTCTACCAAACACGGAATCGTAGGAGCTGTTCGCAATCATCCGATGAGGAAACGTTTCGTAGCTTTTCACCCGATGTGGGGAACGGAAAATTCGGGTCCTCAATCCGCAATTTCAGAGAGTTTTTCTGGAAAAGCTGCCGTCGTTTGCGATCGAGAAGATTCTGCTGAAGATGCATTGAGAATGGTAGAAAAGGTCATTGAAAACCTCGATATGCATTTGATCTACATGAATGCGGATGATCATGATATTCATACGGCTTATATTTCACACATTTCACACATTACTTCTTATGCACTTGCGAACACTGTTTTGGAAAAAGAACGCGAGGAAGACACGATTTTTCAGCTTGCAAGTACCGGTTTTTCAAGTACGGTTCGCTTAGCGAAATCGCACCCAGAAATGTGGGTTCCAATCTTTAAACAAAACAAAGAAAATGTGCTGGACGTACTGAATGAGCATATTTCGCAACTAAGAAAATTCAAATCTGCTTTAGAAAAAGAGAATTATGATTTGTTGGAAGATCTCATTAGAAATGCCAATAAAATCAGAGGAATTTTAGATAAATAATTTGATAAAACTTCCCAGTTTCAGCTTAACATTCTGCCACGTTTACCGCAATTGCCAATCCACCTTCGGAAGTTTCCTTGAAACGATCATTCATGCTTTGCGCGGTATCCCACATCGATTGAATTACCTGATCTAGAGAAACTCTGGCTTTGGATGGATCCGATTCAATAGCGATATTCGCTGCGGTAATCGCTTTTATCGCGCCCATCGAATTTCTCTCAATACAAGGGATTTGTACCAAACCTGCAATAGGATCGCAGGTCATTCCCAAATGGTGTTCCATTGCAATTTCCGCTGCCATAAGCACTTGTCCTGGAGTTCCGCCCATAATTTCGGTAAGACCGGCTGCTGCCATTGCCGACGACACTCCTACTTCCGCTTGGCAACCTCCCATTGCTGCAGAAATCGTTGCATTTTTCTTGAAAAGTGTACCGATCTCGCCTGCAACCAAAAGAAAACGGATGATATCTTCTTCTTTATTGAATTCTGTAAAAGCTTGTGAATACATCAAAACCGCGGGAATCACTCCACTTGCTCCGTTGGTAGGTGCTGTGATGATACGCCCGAAACTCGCATTCTCTTCATTTACCGCCAATGCAAAGCACGAAACCCATTTGCTGATGTTTACAAAATTCTCTTCCGCATCTACAACCATCTGGAACCATTCATCGATATTCCTGTAGACTTTATCTTTCAATAATTTTCGGTTCAATCCGGCTGCCCGGCGCGTTACATTCAATCCACCAGGAAGCGTTCCTTCCCTGTTTACGCCTTTGTAGATACATTCTTTAATTTGTTGCCAAATATAAAGTGCTTCTTTCTTTGTTTCTTCTTTGCTGCGCCAAGATTCTTCGTTGAGGAATATTAAATCTGAAATTCGGTTCAAATTTAGAAGATTAACATATTTAATGATCGCTTCGCCATTATGACACGGATAAAGCGTTCTGATACAATGCTTCTCCAGCGAATTCTCTTCCTGAGTCGCAATAAAACCGCCACCAACTGAATAATAATCCTGGGATAACATCTCACCATTTTCGAAAACGGCTTGAAAAATCATTCCGTTTGGATGAAAATCTAAGGATTTTTCTTTATTTAATATTAAATGTTTACCATATACGAAAGGAATGACCTTTTCTCCGGCAAGATTAATTTGGTTAGAAGATTTGATGGTTTCAATTTTCAAATCGATGGACGAGGTATCGATAGTCTTGAAATTCTCACCGGAAAGTCCCAGCATTCCGGCAATATCTGTTCCGTGACCAATTCCTGTTTTGGCAAGCGATCCGAAAAATTCAACAAAAATTTCTTTTACTTCGGAAATGGAGTGGCTTCTGCGAATTAAATTTAAAAAACTTTCAGCCGCATTCCAAGGACCCATGGTATGTGAACTTGATGGACCAATTCCGACTTTGATGATTTCAAAAACACTGATAGATTGCATAATGATACAAAAATAGCTTTTTTGTTGAATATTAAAATTAACCGAGAGCAAACATTTCCCGGAAATAAATTATTTTTAAGATTTAATTAAAAAACTCTTGAAAAGAGGCAAAATTATTGCTTTGATGCAGCTAGATCTGGAGCGAAAATCTCCTCTAAAATCGCGGAAACTTCTCTCGGTTTTGTTGCGGGAAAAAGATGAGTTCCGTTTTCGATCACGTAATTGGGTTTGGAATATTTGATGGGAAAAACAATATCCTTATCCGCTAAAACCTGAATCACTTTAGGGTTTTCTTCAAATTTCCAAGCGGCAATTTTTTCGATGCTCCATTTTAAATAATATGGATTTCGAACGTTAAAATACTCCATGATTTTTGGATTATTCGGGTCGAAAAATTTCCGAATAAAAGAATATCCAAGTGCTGATTTTTCGGTAAAAATATTTTCTGGCAGATATTTCGGTATGCGTGTCACCTCACCTACTTTAATAAATCTGGATTTTTCTTTGTCGGATTTTATACTTCCCAGAATTACGATTTTTTCAGCAGGTTTTATCTTATCGATTTCCTGAACCATAATACCACCGAATGAATATCCTAGAAGAGAAAACGGTTGGGAATCATCGATTTTTTCGGCCATTCTCACGACATAATCTTTAAAATGTTCGCCTTTTTCGGGAATTAACCAAGGTAAGAAAATCACTTCGAGATTGGCTGGAAATTTTATTTTTTCCAACACTTTAAAATCTGCTCCTAATCCGCTAATAACGTACAGTTTCATTTGGTAAAAATAAAAAATAAGATTCTCATTGAGCAATTAATTCAAAAAAACTCCGACGAAAGCCGGAGTTTTATGCTTAGTGAATGCAGTTTTACGAAAATGCTGCGTATAAAGCAGCTCCATTGATGATAGTCTGCTCGTCTTTTACCAGATAAATAGGTATATCTTTCAGCACCACTTCCATTTTATCGCTTACGATAAAACTTTGGTAAAACTTGTCATTTTTAAGGTATTGTTGAAGTTTCACCGGAATTTCACCACTCAGGAACAAACCTCCGGTTGCTTTTAATTTCAACACCAAACTATTGGCTTCTCTAGCGAGATACATGATATAGGTATCCACCGTCATTTCGCAAATTCTATCTTTATTTTCCAAGGCGCCGTTAATCAAAGCATCGGTAAAGTTGTCCGCTTCGATTTCTTTCGTCAGCCATTCCGGTTGTTTTTGCTGTTTTACGTCTCTTAAAAAACGATAAATATTGAATAAACCAGAGGTAGAAAGTACGGATTCCCAAGTTACAATGCCATAAATTTTTTGTAAAAATTGGTAAAATTCAACCTCATCATTGGTTCTCGGGGAAAATTCGCAATGCCCACCTTCAGTAGCAAAAGGTCTTAAAGTATCGCCATCCCAGAACAAGCCGGCTTCTCCTAATCCCGCACCTGGAGCTAGAACAGCAATATTTCCGGGGATGAAATTGTCGGATTGATGAATGGTAAGAAAATTACTTTCGTCATCATTTCCTAAACCATAGGACGAAGCTTCCATATCGTTGATGAGATAAACTTTGTCTACCTGAGTTTTTGCTTTAATTTCATCAGCATCCAATGTCCATGGTAGCCGCACCGGCGCACTTTTGCCCCCAATTACTGGTCCCGGAACCGCTACAGCAATTTTTGAAATTCCGGAAAGCGAAAAATCGGAAATAAAACGATTGGCGATTTCGGAAAAAGAAGCAAAATCCTCGGTTGCGTAGCTGCTTTCGTGTTTCTGAACGACCTTTTTGTCAATGGTTTCATACAAAGCAAGATAGGTTACCTTGTTTCGGACATCGGCAGAGAGCACGGTAATCTTATTGTTAGAATCCTCCTTAATTTCCGGCAGGAAAAGTTTGAATTTATTTTTAGTTTCCATTTTTGAAAGTGTTATCTACCAAAGATAATAATTGTTTTGAAATAAATATAAAAAACCTTCTCAAATAAAATTCGAGAAGGCTTCGTTTTATAAAAAATCAAAAGATTGATTATTTACCTAATGGAATGTTGTAACCAACACCTATGCCGATTGCTCCAGCGTTGTATTTTTGAGATCCAATTTCACCTTTATCACCAGTAAAGGTTTTTTGATATTGAAGAGCGAAGTTCCAATCTCTGTTGTGGTAACCGATTTCTGGCTTGATGTAGAAACCTCCGTCAGGTCTATCAACATTTTGGTTAGAAGCAACTTTTTCATCACCAACGATGAAACCGTAACCAAGGTCAGTTCCTAAATAGAAACCAGTTTGTTTTGGATATACTCTAATTAAAGCAGCAACAGGAACAACTCCGAAATCATTATTGTTATTTCCGTTGTTTTCTTTTCCGAAGAAGTGGCTATAACCAGTTGCGATACCTAAACCAAATCCTGGGGTTACCAAATTTTGGTAAGCAACGTCTAGACCTAAGTTTGCAGAAGCATTTTCAGCTGGAACTGCTAATCCAACATTTGCACCTACTTTAATCATGTTTCTCATATCCGCACTTTGTGCACTTACTAATCCTGCTGTCATTACTCCTAAAGCTAGGATTGTTTTCTTCATTGAATTCATAATTCTAAATTTTAAGTTTTACGAAATGATTACTTGTCAAAATCGTGCCAAAATTGATTGAGAAGGCGGAAACCTATACAAACAATAGCATAAAAAATTGATAATCAATTAACAAAAATTAAACAACCATTTATATTTTTTAACTTTTTTTTATGACATTTTGGAAAAAAAATAAGCCAAATTAACAATTTGACTTATTTTAATGTTATAAACTTTCCAGCGTTTCCTTTATTTCTTCGTAACCACCTCCGTTGTACACATCGGTCATGCCTTGAGATTTAAAATATTCCTCGGCTTGCCCGCTTCTGTTTCCGCTGCGACAAAAGAAAATTTTGTAACCGCTAAGATTTAGAATTTCTTGCTTTCTAGCTTCTAATTCACCCAAAGGAATATTTTGAGCTTCTTCAATGTGACCATTCATTTCGAGTTCCATCGGTTCGCGAACGTCGATTAAATGATAGTTTCCAGATTTTAATACCTCTACTAATGACATAAATAATTTGTTTTTAAGGTTGAATAAAAAACACTTGACAAAATCCAGTTGCAGGAACAGGATTCGCAAAATTTAATAGCAAATTTATGAAATAATGTTAGTTTTGCACTATCAAAATGAATCGCGCCGAAAAATATTCTCATCTCATTAAAACCAAAGCAAA
Organism: Chryseobacterium senegalense; assembly: GCA_001403755.1. GTDB lineage: Bacteria > Bacteroidota > Bacteroidia > Flavobacteriales > Weeksellaceae > Kaistella > Kaistella senegalense. Next base: position 1,330,912 of record CYUH01000015.1, read on the forward strand.
AAAATTTGGTTTCGAAAGTTGTGGCATTTCGAAAGCGGGATTTCTCGAAGAAGATGCCAAACCGCTAGAAAATTGGCTCAACAATAATTATCACGGGGAAATGGCTTACATGGAAAATTATTTCGATAAAAGACTTGATCCTACTTTGTTGGTCGAAGGTTGCAAATCGGTAATTTCTCTATCTTATAACTACTTCCCGAAGGATAAGGTTTCGTCCCTTGATAATTTTAAAATCTCGAAATACGCTTACGGGCAGGATTATCATGAAGTGATTAAAGAAATATTGAATGAAATGGTGGCGGAACTGAAAGAGGAAATCGGAGATTTTCATTGTCGGGTTTTTGTGGATTCGGCGCCGGTTTTGGAAAGAAGTTGGGCGAAAAAATCCGGAATTGGCTGGGTAGGCAAAAATGCAAACCTCATCACCAAACAAAGCGGTTCTTTTTATTTTTTGGCAGAAATCATGATTGATTTGGAGCTTCAAGAAGATTCCCCAACCACCGATCATTGTGGAACCTGTACCAAATGTATAGAGGCTTGCCCAACGGACGCCATTGTTTCTGAGAAAATTATCGATGGAAGCAAATGTATTTCCTATGCAACCATCGAATTGAAAAACGAAATCCCCGAAACCTTTAGAAATAAAATGGAAGATTGGATGTTTGGGTGCGACATTTGCCAAGATGTTTGTCCGTGGAATCGGTTTTCAGCACCTCATCATCAGGAAAAATTCAAACCCAATCACTTTCTGGCAAATGCGAAAAAAGAAGATTGGAAAGAACTTTCTCAAGAGCTTTTTTCAGAAATCTTCCGAAAATCTCCAGTGAAAAGAACCAAGTTTGCGGGCTTGAAAAGAAATATCGAATTTTTGGGTAAGTAATGCCTTTCGGAAATTTTTAGTCTCCAAAGAATGAGAATACATTTCTATTAACCTTTAATTCAATTAAAGTTCAGAAAAAAACGATACGAAAACCGCAAAAATTTCAGTTGAAAATCAGCGTTTTTTTTGCAATCTTTTCGGAGCCGTTTTCACACGAATTTTTAATCTTTTATTTTTTTTAGATTTCTTTGGCATCTATCCTATTTTTATTTATGTTTAAATTTAGGAATAATTTTAATTCGAAAAATCATTTGAAAGTTCCTCTGCGTTAATTTTTTGTTACATTTGAATATGAAGAAAATTGTACTGTTTTTACTAAAGGCTATCGTAGCAATCATGGGATTAGTGGGACTTTATGTTTTATGTGCGTTGCTAATCCCTTATATTGAAATCCCTAAAAAGCCTGTAGCGGAAACGGAAAACATAGAAATTTATCTGATAACCAATGGAGTTCATTCCGATTTGGTAGTTCCTGTGAAATCTGCAGTATTCGACTGGAGCAAAGAAATTCCGTTTGAAAATACCTTATCAAAAAGAACCGATTTCAAGTATCTTTCGATTGGTTGGGGCGACAAGGGCTTCTATTTGGACACGCCAACTTGGGCAGACTTAAAGGTTTCAACCGCATTGAAAGCCGCATTTTGGTTGAGCGAATCTGCGATGCACTGCACTTTTTATGATGAAATGAAAGTTGGCGAAGATTGCAAGAAAATCACCCTTACCAAATCGCAATACGAAGAATTGATCAAATTTATCCGAGCAAAATTTGATCGCGATCTAAACGGAAAACCGATTTTGATAAAAACCGAGGCAGTGTATGGAAAAGATGACGCTTTCTACGAAGCAAAAGGAAGTTACAATTTTGCAGAGACGTGTAATACCTGGACCAACAGAGGATTAAAAATTGCCGGGCAAAAAGCAGCGCTATGGACCGCCACAGATCGAGGAATTTTTCAGCATTATAAATAAAAAAGACTTCCTAAAAAAGGAAGCCAAAAACAAATAATAATGAAAAAGTATAACTGAATTTACTTAAAATGAATCTTTCTTAATCATGAATTGCCAAACTGAACAGTAAATCGATTTCGTTTTTCACATAAACCATTCCTCCCATTTTCTTTGGTGGAACGATATTGAAATCAGAGAATTTCAATCTTTTGGTTCCGACGAGACTGTTTTGGTTTTTGCTGAATTCGATGGTGTATTTTCTTATTACATTCATCATTTTCACCTCTACCATTGCTGTGAATTTATTGGCTGTGGAAATCCAAGGCATTTTGTTTTGATCAAAAAAATCATCATCAATCAAAATATTGGGCCTCAAATAAAATTTTAATCAAAATTTTTGTCGAATACGGACAAAATGTGGACAGATGAACTAACGTAAAAAATCAAAACGCCGCTAATCAATGATTAACAGCGTTTTTTGTACCCAGTGCCGGAATCGAACCGGCACACCTTGCGGTACTAGAGTTTGAGTCTAGCGCGTCTACCAATTCCGCCAACTGGGCTGCTTTAAATTGGTGTGCAAATATAGAATTAATTTTTATTTCTGAAAAATAATTTTTCTATAAATTTCATTATTTATAAGACGTTTCAGCGATTGAGTCGCTTCCAATTAAAATTCAATCTCCATTCCATCGTAAGCAAGATGTACATTTTCAGGAAGTTCCAATTCCGTAACCGCATGCAAACCCATGTGATGAGAAATATGCGTTAAATACATTTTTTTAGGTTGCAGCTCCTCGAAAAGTTCCAAAACTTGGGGCAAAATAAAATGCGCAGGGTGAAAATGCTCTTTTCGGATACAGTTCAGAATCAAAAAATCCAGATTTTTCAACTTTTCTTTTTCAGTTTCCGAGATAAAACTCGCATCGGTTATGTACGCCATTTTCTTCAACTTAAACCCAAAAATCGGCAAATGATAATGCATCACCTCCATAGGAATAATTTCAGTATCAAACAGTTCAAAATTTTCTGTAATCTCATGAAGTTCAAACGATGGCGCTCCGGGATATTTATCCTCCGCAAATGCATAAGCAAAACGAGTTTTCAACTCATCTCCTACTCTTTTGGAACAATAGATTGCCATATCTTTTCTGGTCTTGAATATCAATGGGCGCACATCATCCAAACCAATTACATGATCATTATGCTCATGCGTAAGAAGAATCGCATCCACATGGTCTTCATTATTCTGCAACATTTGCATCCGGAAATCCGGTCCACAATCGATCAGGAGCTTTTTCCCGGCATCCGTAGTAACCAAAGCTGACGAACGGAAACGATGATCTTTAGGATCAAAAGACACACAAACATCACATTTACAACCAATTACAGGAATCCCCTGAGAAGTGCCGGTTCCTAAAAATTTCAACTTCATTTTTTTTGGCGTTGGTATTATTATTGGTAAATTTACAAAAAAATAGAATTGCCAGTGATTAATCAAAAATTAACACCAAAACAGAAAGCTTTAGCGATTAATTTAGACCCAACAATTTACGGAACTTTCGCCGAAATCGGAGCAGGACAAGAAACTGTTCGACATTTCTTCAGAGCTGGTGGAGCTTCACAAACCATTGCGAAAGCGATGTCTGCTTATGATAAAGATTTTAGCGACGCGATTTATGGTAAAGAAACCAAAAACAGATATGTGACGCAAAATCGTCTCCGTAAGATGCTTCGGTATGAGGTTGCGTTAATTGAAGAGAGATTAACCAGAGAAAATAATCCCGGCAGAAAATTTTTTTCTTATGCAAATACAGTTACGACCATCAATTTCAATAAAACCCTGAAAGGTCACGGCTGGGTGGGTTTGCGTTTTCAGCTGAACGAGACCGATGATTACAGTGAAATCGTTCTTCATGTGAAATTCAAAGAAAATGATGCTACTTTGCAGCAAGAAACACTAGGAAGTCTTGGAGTGAATTTAATTTATGGAGCTTTTAATCTTTCAGATAATCCTAGAAAGCTGATCCAATCACTTTATGATGATATTTCTACCGACAATGTGGAAATTGATATGATCGATTTCAGCGGCCCGGCGTTCACTTATGTTGATAACCGATTGATGAGTCTGCAACTAGTAAAAAGCGGTATGACAGATGCTGTGATTTTCAACTCAGAGGGAAACAACATGTTGCCGGCAGATATTCTTTACAAAAAAAATATTTTCGCAGTACGAGGCAGTTTCCGACCGGTAACATTAGTCAACATCGATATGTTCGAGAAAGGTCTTAAAATGTTTATGGACGATTCCAATTGCGGACATGAAGAGACAGTGGTTCTTTTCGAAATTACCATATCAAATTTAAGAGCTGCAGGATATATTGATGAAAGGGATTTCCTCGACAGAGTAGATGTTTTGGCTAAATTGGGCTATACCGTTATTATTTCGAATTTCTCCGAATATTATCGTCTCATCGATTATTTTGCTAATTATACCAATGGTAAAATTGGTGTTGGAATGGGCGTAAATAACCTTTTGGACGTCTTTGATGAAAACTATTACAAAAACCTTTCAGGTGGAATTTTGGAGGCATTTGGAAAATTCTTTAAACAACACATGCGAGTATATCTTTATCCGTATAAAGATCCTGAAACCCACGAATCACTTACTTCCAACAACTTAAAAGTTCAGGACAATTTAAAGGAATTGTACAAATATTTCAAACTCAATCAACGGATTGTGGATATCAAAGATTACAACCCCGATTACTCTGAAATATATTCCCGGGAAATACTCCAAAAAATCGCCAACCACGAAACAGGTTGGGAAAAACAAGTACCCGAAGGCGTTGCTGATATGATTAAGGAACGCGGAATGTTCGGTTATAAAGATGAATTAAAACTCAAAGAATTTTCTTAATATCATACAATGTCAGAAATAAAAAAAAGACTTTCGTCAATCTTAGAAAGTCCAACCCACAACACTGAAGATAAACTTCAAAAAATTTGTCAGCTTTTGGATCAAGAAATATCCTACTTCAACTGGACTGGATTCTACTTTAAAAATGGAGACAAAGAGGAACTTATTTTGGGCCCTTATGTTGGCGCAGAAACCGATCACACCATTATCCCTTTCGGAAAAGGAATTTGTGGACAAGTAGCGGTTTCCAACGAAACTTTCGTGGTTCCAGATGTGCATGATCAGGACAATTATCTAAGCTGTTCCATCGATACAAAGGCTGAAATTGTGGTTCCTATCATCAAAAATGGCGAAAACATTGGGCAAATTGATATCGATTCTCACACTTTAGATCCATTTACCTCCGAGGATCGCGAAATGCTGGAATGGCTTTGCGACGAGGTTGCGAAAATCATGTAAAAAAATACGCTCTTTATAAAAGCGAGTAAAAAAAACCTTCAGAGTATATCTCCGAAGGTTTTTTAATGAAGTTTAACTTTAAATTATATTTCTGTATTCAAATCCCAATTTTGTAAATAATCGTGAACATGTTTCAGGAACATACCACCCAAAGAACCGTCTACTACACGGTGATCGTAAGAGTGAGACATGAACATCAGATTTCGGATTGCAATTACGTCGCCATCTTTGGTTTCGAGAACTGCAGGTTTCTTAACAATCGCGCCAACGGCAAGAATTGCCACCTGTGGCTGTGGAATAATTGGTGTTCCCATTAAATTACCAAAACCTCCAACATTGGAAATGGTATAAGTTGCACCTTGTGTATCTTCCGGTCTGAGTTTCTTGTTTCTCGCTCGGTGTGCTAAATCATTAATTGCTTTAGCCAACCCTGAAAGTGAGAGCTGATCCGCATTTTTAATCACCGGAACAATCAGGTTGCCATCCGGAAGTGCAGTTGCCATTCCGATATTGATATTTTTCTTTTTAATGATTTTATCGCCATCCACAGAAACATTGATCAGTGGGAAATCCTGAATCGCTTTCACAATAGCTTTCACGAAAATCGGCATATAAGTCAGTTTTTCACCTTCGCGCTTTTCGAAAATATCTTTATGTTTTGTTCTCCATTTTACGACGTTTGTAACATCAGTTTCGATAAAAGAGGTAACGTGTGGAGAAATTCTTTTCGAATTCACCATCGAATCAGCGATAATTTTTCGAACCCGATCCATCTGGATGATTTCATCGCCCTCTCCCACTTTCACAGGAATTGCGACAGGAGCTGAAAACTGTACAGGAGCCGATGTTTGAACAACTTCTGCTGGTTTACTATTGCCTCGATTTGCAACGTAGGCCAATATATCTTCTTTGGTAATTCTTCCGTCCAAACCGCTTCCTTTGATGGATTGCAATTCGGATTCAGAGATATTTTCTTGCTGTGCGATATTTTTAACTAAAGGCGAAAGATAAATTTCACCGGAAAACTCCTGCGGTGCTGAATGATGCAAAGGTTTTTCCAGTTCTTTCACTTCTTCACTAGAAAGCTGAGGAATTTCCGTTTGCACTTCGGCATGAGATTTAGCATCCTGTGGTTGCTCTCCTACAGCATCACCGGCTCCATCAATTTCCAGAATCGCGATTGCTTCACCAATTTTAGCAACTTCATCTTTCTGCTTTAGGATTTTTACAATTTTACCCGAAACTGGTGTTGGTACATCAGAATCTACTTTATCGGTCGCAATTTCAACGACAGAATCGTCTTCTTTTACGGTATCGCCTTCATTAAACAACCAAGTGATTACTGTAGCTTCCATCACACCTTCTCCCATCGAAGGAAGTAATAATTTATATTCTGCCATTTTTACATTTTGGATTTTCACAAAGATAAAAATTTTTGTGGATTAAAGAAATCTTAATTTTAATGCCTCTTTTTTGGTTTTATGATAAACATTTTTTGGTTTCGGAATCTTATGTTTTGTGGAAAAGTATTCAACGAATTTTAGTGCGCTTTGATTAAATTTGCATTTATATTTTTATAAAAATGAAAAATTTATACATCGTAGCTTTATTCCACATCAAAGAAAATTATTTAATGGATGCTATCGAACTTCTGAAGAAACTCGTATTCGAAACCAGCAAAGAAGATGGGTGTTTGCAATACGATTTGATCGAAGATATCGAAAATAAAGGAATTTTTTTCTTGGTTGAATTGTGGGAAACTCAGGAACACCATTACCAACATACTGGCACCGAGCATTTGAATGAATTTAGGGAACAGATTTCGGGAATGTTCGAGAGAAGCACCGAAGTTTACAAAGGATTTAAAACCTTCTAACCCATGAAACGGCTATCGGTTTGGTTTCTTTTTCTTGGATTTTTAGCTTACGGACAACAATATTCTAAATCTGAAAAATCCAGAATTACGGAAGGGGATATCACAACTCCACTTCCGATTTTTCAAAAAGAAAATTCGTTGCAACATCAGGTTTTGCTGGCAAAATCAGTCAACGTGAAACCGAGAAATCGATATTCTAAAATACTGGTAAACCGCATGAAACTCGCATTGCTTTCAACCGGAAGCGGTGTTGGAATTGCTGCACCGCAAGTGGGAATCAATCGGAATATCGTTTGGGTGCAACGGTTTGATTTGCCTCAAAAACCATTACAATATTTCCTTAATCCGGTTATCATTTGGAAATCCGAAACGTTAAACCTAGGACCAGAAGGAGATTTATCAATTGCAGATTTTCGGGATCAATTTTATCGCAGCAAGGTAATACAGCTGGAATACGAAGATTTACATGGCAAAAAACACATCGAAATTATTGAAGGTTTCACTGCAGTAATTGCTCAACACGAGATTGACCATCTGTTTGGAATTTTAATCTCAGATAAAATTAAAGAGCAAAAGAACAAGGATTTTCAACCTTTGCAGACCTATCGAGAAATCGTAAAATAAACAGATTTGCTAAAGTTATTTCAAATCAGCATCAAACACGTCCTTGAAGTGTTTTTTTATTTTGTCTTTTAATTCACTTACTTCTTCTACGGAAAATTCCCTCTCAAGTTCGCGCTTCAATGAAGTAACCGTTTTGTCCTTGATGCCACAAGGGATAATGTATTCAAAATAGCGCAAATCTGTATTCACATTCAGTGCAAATCCGTGCATGGTAACCCACTTGGAAGTTTTCACACCCATCGCACAAATTTTTCTAGCATACGGTTTTCCCACGTCCAACCAAACACCGGTTTCACCTTCGCTTCGTTCACCTTTCAGGCCATATTCTGCGATCGTTCTTATAACCACTTCTTCCAAATTTCGCATATAAAGGTGTATATCCGATTTGAAATTATCCAAATCCAACACCGGATAGCCCACAATTTGTCCGAAACCGTGGTAAGTAATATCGCCACCGCGGTTGGTTTTTACAAAAGTTGCATTTATTTCTTTTAACTTCTCAGAATTTGCAAGCATATTCTCTTCATCACCAGATTTCCCTAAGGTATAAACATGCGGATGCTCCACAAAAAGAAGATAATTAGGAGTTTCTTCATAAGCTCCATCGGTCCTGTCGCGGTTTTTCAATTTCAGCTCGATGATTTCTTTCATCAGTTTTTCCTGATAATTGAATGCGTCAAGATATTCCATCAAACCTAAATCCTGGAAAAATAAAATTTTATTTTGGGTGGTTGTCATCATAATATTTTAGGAAATCATAGAGATTGTAGCAAACTATGATGTCGAATTTTTGAAAGCCAAAATTACAAAAATTAATTATTATGCATCGAATAAAAACACATTGAGGTTTAATTTTTGAAATGATCTAAAATCATTGAAAAACTTGAATTCTAATAATCTTAATTATACTTTTCGTAAGCGTTATCCACGATGTCACCCATCACTTCAAGAAAGATATTTTTATCTTCGGGATCATTAATATTTAATCCGCAGAACTTACTACCGTTCGATTGCGCGTGAATATTCAAATAATAAGTGGAAGAAATCAGGATGGCCAAAATTGCGCGAAATTTTTTATGATTGGCTTTAAAATATGGATGCATAACACTCTGAAAAATCTCTTCACCCACCTCTTCCCGATGATCCGCCAGCTTTCTCAAAATATCATTATACTCATACAATTCCCACACGATTATTTTCTGCAACTCTTTATTTTTCGAAATTGCATCAAACATATTTTCAATAAGTATTTTGGCAAATCCTTTTCCGTGATCAGAAACATCGATATTGGCAAAATCGATATTTTTCATACTACTGCCATAATCTTCCGTCTGAAGATAGGCGTTAATAAGGTTTTCTACAGTCCCAAAATATTCATATATCAATTTTTTATCTACTCCCGCAACTTTGGCGATATTGGTGATTTTCAACTCGTGAAAACCCTTGGATTTGATAATTTCGCCAACTGTTTTAATCAGTTTTTCTTTGGTCCGGTCTTTGTCTCGTATTGGACCACTAACAACTTTTCGTGACATGATAACGAATTGATTTTAAGATTAAAAAAAATATATTATTTTTTATCACTATATTGTGAATTATATTAAAATTTGTATATTTGCGAAACAAAAATGATGAGAGAATAACTTCATTTCTTCCATAAAATAACCGCCGAAGCGGTTATTTTTTTTATATCTACATCAAAGTCTAATTAAAAAAATTAGTGTTTCCTTTTCAGCTAAAATCTTTAACCCTACCAATACGGGATACTTTTTTAACGCATTTCGAATGTAAATTTACAAATTTTCTCCTTTAATACTCTTGATGAAATCTGTCGCCTCACTTTTCCAGTTTTCTTGTTCGAGAAGAATTTTTACAAAAGCAGTTCCAATGATTCCTCCTGTTGCTTTTTCAGTCACTTCATCAAAATCTTTTCTGTTTTTAATGCCAAACCCGATGTATAAAGGATTCTTCAATGGTAAAGATGCTAATTTCTGAAGATAATCTTGATTATTAACCGATTTTTTTTCGTTTCCGGTAGTGGAAGAAGAGCTCACGGCATATAAAAAGCCGGAACTTAAATCATCGAGATATTTTATTCTTTCATCTGAAGTTTCCGGCGTCACTAAAAAAGTAAACGTAAGACCATATTTTTCTACGATTCGACGATAATATTTCTCGAATTCGATCGGTGGAAGATCAGGAATTATCAATCCAGAAACACCTGATTCAGCACATTTTTCACAAAAATTCTCGAACCCGAAACTAAGGACAGGATTGATATATCCCATCAAAATCACGGGAATTTTAATTTCATCTTTAATAGATTTAAGTTGTTCTAAAAGTTTAGCTATAGTCATTCCATTTTCCAAGGCCAGTTCGTGCGCTTTTTGAATGGTCTCGCCATCAGCAACGGGATCAGAATAGGGCATCCCGATTTCCACCATATCCGCACCGGAGCTTTGTATGAGCTTTATAATTTCAGTGGTATTTTCCAACGTTGGAATTCCGGCGGTAAAATAAATATTGAGTTTTTTATTGATCATTTTCAGTAATTTTTAATCCAGATTTTTCAGATAAGTTTCCATGTCTTTATCACCACGTCCGCTAAGACAGACCACTACGACATCGTCTTTTTCAAAAGTTTTCTTTTTTAAAACAGCCAAAGCATGAGCCGATTCCAGCGCTGGAATTATCCCTTCCAATTTTGTTAATTCAAAAGCGGATTGTAAAGCTTCATCATCATTAATGCTAAAAAATTCTGCGCGCTTCTGCTGAAATATATTTGCATGAAACGGCCCAATCCCAGGATAATCCAATCCTGCAGAAATCGAATGCGGCTCGATAACTTGCCCGTCCTCCGTTTGCATTACTAAACTTTTACTTCCGTGTAAAACTCCCAATGTTCCTAAAAAAGTAGTAGCTGCTGTTTTCCCGGATTCTACACCAAAACCACCTGCTTCTGCGGCAATAATTTTCACTTTCTCTTCATTTACAAAATGATAAAAAGTTCCTGCTGCATTGCTTCCCCCACCTACACAGGCAATGACATAATCTGGATTTTCACGTCTGATTTTCTCATTCAATTGCGATTTTATCTCTTTGGAAATGACACTTTGAAATCTAGCTACCAAATCAGGAAACGGATGCGGACCCACGACACTTCCGATAATATAATGGGTGGTCGTAGAATTATTGATCCAATCTCTCAATGCTTCATTTACCGCATCTTTCAACGTTTTGGACCCCGAAGTTGCGGGAATTACGGTTGCTCCCAACATTTTCATTCGTGCAACATTTGGAGCCTGTCTAGCAATATCGATTTCGCCCATATAAACAATGCATTCCAAACCAAGTAACGCACACGCTGTCGCCGTTGCAACGCCGTGTTGACCTGCTCCGGTTTCCGCAATGATGCGTTTTTTGCCCAATTTTTTAGCCAGTAAAGCTTGCCCGAGCGCATTGTTGATTTTATGTGCGCCGGTATGGTTCAAATCTTCCCTCTTCAGATAAATTTTGGTTTGATATTTTTCACTTAAATTCTTCGCAAAATATAACGGAGTGGCTCTTCCGACGTAGTTTTTTAGCAAATCCTGAAACTCCGCTTGGAATTCTTGGGATTCAATAATTTTCAAATAATTTTGCTGCAACTCTTCCACATTCGGATAAAGCATTTCCGGGATGAAAGCGCCACCAAATTCTCCGTAATATCCGTTTTCATCGGGGTTTTGGTAATTCATATTTTTATTTTTTTATTTTGTACAACGTTTTTCAGATAAGTCATTAAACTTATTTTTCGTTATAAAGTATTATACAATTTTATAAATTCTTTTATTTTGTCTAAATCCTTTATTCCCGGATCCAATTCAAATTTGGAATTGATATCGAGGGAAAACGGTTGAGTGTTTAGCATTGGGATTTTATGGACATTTTCTAAAGAAATTCCACCGCTTAGAAAATATGGAAAAGGGATTTCAACTTCATTCAAAATTTTCCAATCAAAAGTCTTTCCTGTTCCTCCGAAAGCTTTGGAATCGGTATCAAATAAGAGATAGTTGATGTTTGATGCTTGTTGATTAACATTTTTTTGGAGTTCTTTTAAAGTTTGATTTCCAATTCTTATGACTTTGATCATTTTAATTTGGTTAGGCAAATTATTTTTCAAATTCGCAATATAATGATCGTCCTCATCACCATGAAGTTGAATAAAATTAAGATTTGCTTTCACTGAAAAATCAATCACATTTTCAATCGTTTCATTCACAAAAACTCCAACTTTACCTGCATGCGGAATTTTCGATATTTCTTTTAAGTTTAAATGATTAAGAACATATCTCGGTGATTTTTCGTAAAAAATAAAGCCCAAGAAATCTACTTTCAAAGAAATTAATTCCTGAATTTGATCGAGTTTTGTTAATCCACATACTTTTAATTTCATCTTTTAAATACTTTCTAAAGGTATTTTCAATGGTTAAATTCTAAAATTTCTACCTAGCTAAATGTGAAAGAAATTCCTCAAATTTCTGTCCCGGATTTTCATTTTTCATAAAATACTCGCCCATCAGAAACCCATCAAAACCTTTGCGCTTGAGAAATTGATAATCCTGTACACTATAAATTCCACTTTCTGCAACGGATAAAGTTCCGGCTGGAAGTAAGTTTTTCAAATGTACGGAATGCTGCAAATCCACTTTGAAATTTTTCAAATTTCGATTGTTTATTCCCACCAAATCGATATTTTTATTAAAACAATTCAATTCTTCCTCAGTATGAATTTCAAGCAACACTTCCAATCCTAACTCATGGGAAATTTCGGTAAATTCCTGTACCTGGACCGATGACAAACACGCTGCAATAAGCAGAACAACATCTGCTCCGATGGACTTTGCTTCATAAAACTGGTATTCATCAACCATAAAATCTTTTCGCAGAATCGGGATTTCAATTTCATTTCTAATCTTTAAAATATCTTCAAAATTTCCACCAAAAAAATCAGAATCTGTTAATACGGACATGCCACTTGCTCCAAATTTTTCGTAGGTCTTCGCCACCTCCAAAACATCAGATTGATTATTTATAATTCCTTTGCTCGGCGATTTCCTCTTAAACTCGGCAATGATTCCGGAATTTTGAACCAACGATTCTTTCAGTGAAAAGGTTTTCCTTTCAAAAAAAGCTGAATTTTTCAGGTCTTTCAACGATACCTTAGATTTGGAAAAAGAAATTTCTTCTTTTTTTCTTGCGATAATTTGGTCTAAAATATTCATCTTAATTCAATAGATTTTGTAAACATTGCAACGCTTTTCCACTTTCTAAACTTTCTGTAGCTGTGGCCAAACAATCCGAGTAACCACCAAATTTTTCGGTGTTTTTTAACGCCATCGCCGCGTTGGCAATTACCACCGAATTTTGTTCTGTGGTTCCGTTTCCTTCCAAAATATCTCTAAAGATTTTTGCGGCATCTTGTGTGGAATTTCCACCGAAAATGCTTTCCTGATCGATAGTACTGAAACCTAATTCTTCCGCTGAATAAATATATTCGCCAGTTTTATCGAAAATTTTGGTATCCGAAGTCAAGGATATTTCATCATAACCGTCGAGCGAATGAGCGAGCAAAAAATTCTCTTCATTTTTTTGAAGCAAATACTGATAAATTCTTGCAATTTCTAAACTGTAAACGCCAATCATGGAAAATTTTGGTTTGGCGGGATTCACCAGCGGACCTAGAATATTGAAAAAAGTTCTCAAGCCCAATCCTTTCCTCAAAGGTGCTACCGAGCGCAAAGCTGGATGGAAAACAGGCGCATGAAGAAAACAGATATAGCTTTTTTCCAAGTCCCGGCGCAAATCTTCGGAGTTTGTTTTGAACTGATAACCCAGTTCTTCCAAGACATTTGAAGATCCGGAAATTGTCGACACTCCGTAATTTCCATGCTTAGCAACTTTTTGTCCGGCTCCGGCTACCACAAAACTCGCCAATGTGGAAATGTTAAAAGTATTTTTTCCGTCGCCGCCAGTTCCCACAATATCGACTAGATCTTGAGTTCCCAAATCCACCGGCACAGAAAGCCGAAGTAAAGCTTCCCTAAAACCTTCCATTTCTTCGAGGGTAATGCTTCGCATCAGAAAAACGGTTACAAAAGCGGTAACCTCATTTTCGTTGAATTTATTCTGCGCAATTTCTGTAAGAATCGCTTTCGCTTCGGACTTTGAAAGCGTATTATGGTTGAATAAATATTGTAAGATCTCTTTCATTCTATATTATTTGATGGTTCGGAAATTAAGCTAGAAAATTTTCTAATATTTGTTTTCCTTTAGGTGTTAAAATGCTTTCCGGATGGTATTGTACTGCGTGGATATCGTAGATTTTATGCTTCAAACTCATAATCATTCCATTTTTATCTACACTGGTAATTTCTAATTCATCGGGGAAATTTTCAGGATTTACCGCCCAGGAATGATACCTTCCGACTTCTAAAGTTTCAGGTAAATTTTTAAGAATTTTATGCTCTTTTATTTTAGTGGATTCCGAAGCAACCCCATGGTAAATCTCTGAAAGATTAATTAAAGTTCCCCCAAAAGCTTCCGCAATCGCCTGCTGACCGAGACAAACTCCGAAAATAGATTTCGTAGGTGCATATTTTTTAATCAAATCCAAAAGTATTCCCGCTTCCTCCGGAATTCCGGGACCAGGAGACAGGATGATTTTATCGTATTTGTCGACCTCTTCCAAAGAAATTTTATCGTTTCTGAAAACATCAATTTTTTCGTTTACAATTTGCTCAATCATTTGAACCAAATTATAAGTAAAACTGTCGTAATTATCAAGGACTAATATTTTCATCTTATTTATTTTCAATAATTTATACTAATTTTTCTGCTTTCAGGATGGCTTTTTTTAAAGCGCCCAATTTGATATTTACTTCCTGAAGTTCATTTTCAGCAGAAGATTTTGCGACAATTCCGGCTCCAGCTTGGTAAAATAACGTGTTATTTTTACTTAAAAAAGTACGGATCATAATCGCCTGGTTACAGCTTCCATCGAAACCTACAAAGCCAATAGATCCACCGTAATAGCTTCTGGAAGTCTTTTCATAATCATCAATAAGTTGCATTGCACGGTATTTTGGAGCGCCACTTAGTGTGCCTTGCGGAAAGGTGGTCGCAATCATTTCAAAAGGATTTTGATCTGCAGAAATCTCAGTAGTAACTTCCGAAACCATGTGAATGACATGTGAAAAAAACTGAATTTCTTTCAATTTGGACACTTTGGTATTTTTTCCGAAAATGCTTAAATCGTTTCTCGCCAAATCTACAAGCATCGTGTGTTCCGCATTTTCTTTAGCGTCATCTTTAAGCTCTTCTGCGGCTTTCAAATCTTCTTCCACATTTCCGGTTCTCTTAAAAGTCCCTGCGATTGGGTGAATAATTGCATTACCATCTTTTATAATCAACTGACTTTCCGGACTCGAACCCAAAAGTTTATAATCGCCATAATCGAAGAAAAATAAATACGGCGACGGATTGATATTTCGCAAAGACCGGTAAACATTAAATTCATCGCCCATAAATTTTTGCTGAAATCTTCGGCTCAAAACCAATTGAAACACATCACCTCGGAAACAATGTTTTTTGGCAGTTTCTACCGCGTTTCTGTATTCTTCATCAGTTAAATTTGATGCTTCTTCTCCTATTTTTTGGAAGGGAAAAATTGGTGCATTTTTTTGTTGTATTAAATTTTCAATGACGGAGATCTCCGATTTTAATCCTGAGATTTTGTTTTCAATAAGGAACATTTCGTCGTTGTGATGATTAATTGCAATCACGTACTGATAGAGACGATATCGCAAAAGTGGAATCTTATTTTCCTCAGAAGCCTCTTTGAATTTTATATTTTCAAAAAACGGAATTGCATCGTAAGAAGTGTAGCCAAAAAAACCTTGCGCAGATTTCCCGATCGGAAGATTAGGCGTTACACATTCGAAGGAATTGGAAAACTCTTGAAGCAAATCTGTTAGTTTTTCCTGTTCGATGTTGATTATTTCTGCACTTTCATTTGGAAATTTTAGGTGTGCTTCTTGGTAATTTCTAATCTCGATTCCAGCGATGGCATTCACTGCAATAAAGGAAAAATTGTTATCATTATTTTGATTTCCGGCACTTTCGAGAAGTATGGTATCCCGAAATTGATCACGTAAACGCAAATAAATTCCAATGGGGGTGAAGAGATCGCTCAAGGTAGATTTCACCGTAGTTTTCAGCTGAATATTTCGATTAAATTTCATGATTTTGTTTTGATTTTACATAAAAAAAAGACTTCAACATAAAGTCAAAGTCTTTTAATTTTTTGATAAAATATTATTTTTTACACAAAAGAGTAATGCTCAAGACTTTGAAAGTTTTGAGGCCACCACCAGTTTGTATTGTTGTTTGTTTTCATTGGTACAAATGTATAAATGTTTTTTAAAAAAACTACATTTATTTAAAAAAAATAATTTATCGGTCTTTTCATCTTACAAATTTACACTTATCATGAAAGGAGTTATGACTAAATGAATATTTGATCTCACTTATAAATAAGAATTAATTAATCTGTTTCCGATTTTTATCACTAAAATTCAAAAATTAATTTTGAATTTTCTATTTTTGCTCAAAATAAATTTATTATGAAAAAAATATTTGCAATCGCATTCATCGGAAGTTTGGTATTGGCAAGCTGCGCTAAAAAAGAAACAGCAACAGAAAGCAACGTGATGTTGGAAGAACCGGAAGTAACTGTAACAGACACTGTAAAAGCGGCACCTGCTCCTGCAGCGGCTACTCCTGTTGCTGCAGACTCTGCAACTACAAAATAATTGACGATGAAAAACGCTTTGGTTTTCGGTTTCGCGATTTCGATGCTGGTTTCCTGTTCAAAATCTGAATCCACATCCATTCCCGATCATAGCAATGTAACGGTAACTTCAACTCCAGAACCTGTTGTGAAGAAGGATTCCCTAGGAGATTTAGCTAAAAGCATCGACGAAGGAAAAACTTTGTTAGAAGGTGCAGATTGCATGACCTGTCATCAAATCGGCGAAAAACTAATTGGTCCGTCTTATCTGGATATTGCCGGAAAATACGAAAGCACTCCTGAAAATACAGAAATGCTCGCCGGGAAAATCATCAATGGAGGAAGCGGCGTTTGGGGCAGTGTACCGATGTCCGCGCATCCGGGAATGAGTCCGGAGAACGCAAAGAAAATGGTGGCTTACATCTTAAGTTTGAAGAAATAATTCAAAAGAAAAAAAATAAAAAAGCAGTCTTTGAATGGCTGCTTTTTTTATGAAAAAACACATCAAGAATCCGGAGAAAATCACTAAATTTGCAGACTTAAAAAGCAAGAAAACATGCAGTTATCAGAACAGGAAATCATTAGAAGAGAAAAGTTGGCAACCCTAGAAAAAATGGGCATTAACGCTTTCCCTGCGGAAGAATACCAAATCACAGAATCCACCAAATCTATAAAGAACGATTTTACAGAAGGTAAAAAAGTGAAGATTGCAGGTAGATTAATGAGCCGCAGAATTCAAGGTAAAGCCAGTTTTGCTGAACTGCAAGATTCTGAAGGAAGAATCCAGGTGTATTTCAATCGCGACGAAATTTGTCCCGGTGATGACAAGACGCTTTATAATGAGGTTTACAAGCATCTTTTAGACATTGGCGACATCATAGGTATTGAAGGAGAACTCTTCAAAACACAAGTTGGCGAAATGACGGTAAAGGTTGAAAACTTTACCTTACTGACCAAATCATTAAGACCACTACCACAACCCAGAACCGACGAAAACGGCATAACACACGATGCTTTCAACGATCCGGAACTAAGATACAGACAGCGTTATGTGGATTTAACGGTGAATCCTCATGTAAAAGAAGTTTTCGTAAAAAGAACAAAAATGTTCAACGCGATGCGTCAGTTTTTCAATGATGCAGGCTATTTTGAAGTAGAAACTCCAATCCTTCAGTCGATTCCCGGCGGAGCTGCTGCAAAACCCTTCATCACCCATCACAATGCTTTAGATATTCCATTATACCTAAGAATTGCCAATGAGCTTTACTTGAAAAGACTCATCGTAGGTGGTTTTGACGGGGTTTATGAATTCTCGAAAAACTTCCGAAATGAAGGAATGGACAGAACACACAACCCGGAATTTACCGCAATGGAAATCTATGTTGCGTACAAAGATTACAATTGGATGATGGATTTCACCGAGAAACTCTTAGAATTTTGTGCTACGCAAGTAAATGGAAGTGCAGAATCTTCTTTCGGGGAACATACGATCAGCTGGAAAGCTCCTTACCCAAGGGTTTCTATGACCGAAGCTATTTTGAAATTCACAGGTTTCGATATCACCGGAAAAACCGAACAGGAACTGTACAATTTCGCAAAATCCATCGGCATCGATGTGAACGAAACAATGGGTAAAGGAAAATTAATCGATGAAATCTTTGGCGAAAAATGTGAAGGAAACTTCATTCAACCAACGTTTATTACGGATTATCCGATCGAAATGTCGCCTTTAACCAAAAAACACAGAAGCAAAGAAGGTTTAACCGAGCGTTTTGAATTAATGGTTTGCGGGAAAGAAATCGCAAATGCTTATTCGGAATTAAATGATCCAATCGATCAAAGAGAACGTTTCGAGGCGCAACTAGCACTTTCCGAACGTGGCGATGATGAAGCAATGTTTATCGATAATGATTTCCTTCGCGCTTTGGAATACGGAATGCCACCAACTTCGGGATTAGGAATTGGAATGGACCGTCTAATTATGTTCCTTACCAACAATGCATCCATCCAGGAAGTTTTGCTTTTCCCACAAATGAAACCTGAAAAAGCTGCTCCTCAGTTCGAGTTGGATGAGGATGAAAAATTGGTATTAGAAATTCTAAATTCCCAAGAAGATCCCATGAATTTGGCGGATGTAAAAGCTAAAAGCCAGCTTTCCGGAAAAAAATGGGACAAAGCGACGAAAAATTTAACCAAAAACAGTTTAATTAAAGTTGAAAAAACCGAAGATCAGGTTTTGATAAAATTGGTTTAAAGAGCAATAAAATAGGAATATAAAAACGGACTTCGGTTCGTTTTTTTTGTTAAAACTACTTTCGTTGTCTGCTGAAAGAAAACATCAAATAAAACAAAAACGGTAGAATAAACATGGAACCCAACACCAAAGCCCAACCCAAAGCAGAAATCGTTTTCGGTGAAGCCGCGTTTTCCAACAAAGAAAGATGTTGCCCATTTCCTAGAAGAATAATATCCGGATTATGCTGATAAGTCGCAGCAACCAAAATCATCACCACTTGAAAACCCGCTAAAACCCTCACCGGAAGTAACTTTTCACGTTTCATCGTTCTTAAAATTAAAAACAAACAAATTGTAGCAGCAACTGACGCGATAATTCCGATTGGTTTCGAGAAAACCCAAATTAGCAAAGGAATATTGGACAAATAAGCGGTCAAAAAAACTAAAATTCCGGTAATGACCACAAAAATCATGGTTTGTTTGGATTTTTTGATCATCAAATTCAATTCAAGTCGATCGCTGGTTTCTCTTAACGCAAAAACCGAAGCCAAATAAGCGCAGATAGAAACCGTGAAACAGCCAACGGCTACGCCGAACCAATTGAACCAGCTGAAAATATATAAATCTAAGAAATTCTTAGCTTCCGGATTGATAGCATGTGAAATTGTAGCCGCTGCAATTAGTCCTAAAAAAAACGGAGTCAGCAAACTGGAATAGTAAAAAATTTGGGTGTAAACTCCTTGCCAATCGTCTTTCACCGCGTCATAATGCCTGAAAGTAAATGCCGTTCCGCGTGCGATAATTCCCAAAAGCATCAAAACCAAAGGAATATGCAAATAAATGGAAAGCGTAGTATAAATTTCGGGAAACCCTACAAATAAAATCACAATTGCAATAATCAGCCACATGTGATTAGCTTCCCAAACAGGTGCGATCGACTCATACATAAGTTTTTTCGTTTTGGTACGATTGCTTTTTCGGGTAAAAAGTTCCACAATTCCCGCCCCAAAATCTGCTCCGCCAAAAATAATATACAGACAGATCGAAAGCCATAGAAAACCTATTACAACGTAGATCATGATGGTTTGTTTTTAGAATTAAACTCTGGGTCAGTAGGATCGTAAAGTTTCGGAACCATTTGAATTTGTCGTCTTAAAAGAAAGATAATAATAAAAGACAACGAAACAAAAATTGCAGTGAAAAAATAGAAAGAATACTGAATTCCCGGCATCGGAGTCACCGCATCAACAGTTCGCATGATTCCGTAAATAATCCATGGTTGACGACCAACTTCGGTTACCGTCCAACCAGCTTCCAATGCAATATAACCAAAAGGCGTTGCAAACATGAACATTTTCAACAGCCAATTTTTGGTGAGCCAATTTTTTTTAAAAAATAGTGCAATCAAATAAATTCCACCAATAATAATCATCACCACGCCAAAGAAAATCATGATTTGAAAAGCATAGTGAACCACCGCAACCGGCGGCCATTCGTCACGAGGAAAATCTTTTAAACCTTTCACTTCTGCATTAAAATCATTGCTGACCAAAAAACTCAAAACTTTCGGTATTTTTAATGCATATTTGATTTCAGCTTTTTCTTCGTCAGGAATTCCTCCAATCACGAAAGCGGCACCTTTTTCAGTTTCGAAATGAGCTTCCATCGCAGCTAATTTGATCGGTTGTCTTTCTGCTACCGATTTTGCAGCTACATCACCACTCAGCGGCGCTCCGAATGCGCCAATCAAGGCAAAACCCGCAGCGATTTTGAATGCTTTGGTATGAAACTCAATATTTTTCTTTTTTAAAATTAAATAGGCATGAACACCGGAAACCGCAAATCCGGTTGCACAAAAAGCCGCAACCGTCATGTGAAATGCCTGTGGAAACCACGCTACATTGAACATTGCTTTGATCGGATCGATATTCTGATATTTCCCGTCGATATAATCAAAACCCGAAGGGGAATTCATCCAAGCATTTGCCGCCACAACTAAAATTCCGGAAGCTAAACCACTGATGCCAACCAGAAATCCACAAAACCAATGAAACCATTTGTTGAATTTTTCCCATCCGTAAAGAAAAAATCCCAATGCAATGGCTTCAATAAAAAAAGCAGTTCCTTCCAATGAAAAAGGCATCCCGAAAATAGGACCTGCGTGTTTCATAAATCCCGGCCAAAGCAATCCTAATTCAAACGAAAGCATAGTTCCGGAGACAGCTCCTGTTGCAAACAAAATCGCCACCCCTTTACTCCACGCTTTGGTAAGTCCTTTGTACATGACGTTTCCGGTTTTCAAATATTTCCAGTGAGCGAATGCCATCAAAAAAGGCATTACCATACCAACGCAGGCAAAAATAATGTGAAAACCAAGAGACATCGCCATTTGCGATCGTGCAGCAATAAAATCATCCATGATTTTGAAAATTTTGGGTAAATAAAAGTAAACATAAACCTTCAATAATGAACATGATTTATGACAGTTAATTTTCTACTTTTTTAATAAATTTAAGCTTAAAATCATCATTGCAAAAAATTTCTGAAAATAAAGCTATTGTTGTGGAAAACTTCTTGGATTTTTTAAGAAGCATTAACTTTTTTACCTCGAAAAAAATCACGATATTTGTAAGCATTTTTAGAAAAAATTTAACAATTAAAAAGAGGAATAAAAGTGCCCGAAATTTCGGTTTCGGAATCTTTAAGAATCTATAAAAATATGAGCAACAAACAGTATACAGCAAGTAGTATTCAGGCATTAGAAGGAATGGAGCACGTTAGAATGCGTCCTTCCATGTACATTGGTGATGTAGGTAGCAGAGGACTTCACCATTTGGTTTATGAAGTAGTAGATAACTCTATCGATGAAGCTTTAGCAGGTTATTGTGACACGATCACCGTTACCATCAAAGAAGGTAATGCAATAGAAGTAAGCGATAACGGACGTGGAATCCCAGTAGATTTACACGAAAAAGAACAAAAATCGGCTTTGGAAGTCGTGATGACAAAGATTGGTGCAGGAGGAAAATTTGATAAAGATTCCTATAAAGTTTCCGGAGGTCTGCACGGAGTTGGGGTATCGTGTGTGAATGCACTTTCTAATGAAATGATTACCACCGTTTACCGTGACGGGAACATCTACCAACAAACCTATGCGAAAGGTAAAACACAAACCGAAGTAACCGAAATTGGGCACAGCGACAAAAGAGGAACCAAACAATTCTTCCAACCCGATGATACCATTTTCACCGAATTGGTTTATAATTACGATACTTTAGCGAGCAGATTAAGAGAGCTTTCCTATCTAAACAAAGGTATTACGATCACTTTAACTGATGAAAGAGAAAAAATGGAAGACGGAAATTTCAAATCTGAAATCTTCCACTCTGAAGGCGGTTTAAAAGAATTCGTAGAATTCATCGATGGAAATCGCGAATCGATCATGAGCAATGTAATTTTCATGGAAGGTGAAAAAGATGATATCCCGGTAGAAGTTGCGATGCGATACAACACTTCTTACAACGAAAATCTTCATTCATACGTCAACAATATCAACACGCATGAAGGAGGAACTCACCTAGCCGGTTTTAGAAGAGCTTTAACGAGAACTTTGAAAAAATTTGCGGACGAACTAGGAATTCCTGCGAAAGAAAAAGTTGAAGTTACCGGTGATGACTTTAGAGAAGGTTTAACTGCAGTGATTTCTGTAAAAGTAATGGAACCTCAGTTCGAGGGACAAACCAAAACCAAACTTGGTAATTCCGAAGTTTCGGGAGCGGTAGATAAAATCGTAGGCGAAATGCTTACCAATTTTTTGGAAGAAAACCCCAACGAAGCGAAAATCATCGTACAGAAAGTTGTTTTGGCAGCAAAGGCAAGACAAGCAGCAAAAAAAGCGAGAGAACTCGTTCAAAGAAAATCCCCGATGGGCGGAAGCGGACTTCCGGGAAAACTTTCTGATTGTTCATCGAAAGATCCGGAAATTTCCGAATTATTCCTCGTGGAGGGAGATTCGGCAGGTGGTACTGCAAAACAAGGTAGGGACCGTCATTTCCAGGCAATTCTTCCTTTAAGAGGTAAAATTTTGAACGTTGAAAAATCAATGCTTCACAAAGTTTATGACAATGAAGAAATCAAAAACATCTACACCGCTCTTGGCGTCTCTGTAGGTACTGAAGAAGATTCCAAAGCGCTCAATATTTCCAAACTGCGATATCACAAGATTGTGATTATGACCGATGCGGATATTGATGGATCGCACATTTCTACGTTGATTTTAACGTTTTTCTTCCGCTATATGAAAGAACTCATCGAAAACGGCTATATTTATATCGCACAGCCACCACTCTATTTACTGAAAAAAGGAAACAAAAAAGTGTACGCTTACAACGAGAAGGAGCGCGAAGACCTTACGTTGGAAATGGCTCCGGACGGAAAAGGTGTAGAAGTTCAACGATACAAAGGTCTTGGGGAAATGAATCCTGAACAACTCTGGGAAACTACATTGAACCCGGAAAACAGAATCTTGAAACAAGTTATCATTGAAAGTCTAGCTGATGCTGACAACGTCTTCTCGATGTTAATGGGTGATGAAGTACCTCCAAGAAGAGAATTCATCGAGAAAAATGCAATCTATGCAAATATTGATGTTTAGAATGAAAATTTAACATATTATCAAAATAAAACCGTTCATTTTGGACGGTTTTTTGCTCAAAAGTTTAATCATCAAACACTATGAAAATGAAGAAAACTTTAATTATTACTTCCGCAGCATTTTTTTCATTTTTTAGTTGTACAAAAATTGAAAAACAAATTTCAGAAAATTCCGTAAAAACTGATTCTGCGGCAGTTTCTACACCCGTTTTCGCTATCGATTCCGTAAAAGTTACCGATTCTTTGAAAATTGATAATAAGCTTTCCACCATGTTCCAGTCGAAAACTTTGGTGTTCCCAAATATTTCGAATAAATCGGTTCTCGACAGTGTATATGCGCCTATCAACATCAAACTGGAATCTTATTCAAAAGATCAAATTCTAGAAGCACTTAAAAAGCAAAAAACAGATTTTTTCCAGAATTCTACAGAAACCATTGCCGAATGGAAACCCGATTTTGAGCAGACCTGGGATCAAATTTCAGACATGAAATTACATTCCAAAATGGAGGATTTCATGACCATTCAATACACTGCGAGTGGCTACACCGGTGGCGCACATGGGTACTATAACGAAATTTATAAAGTTTTTGATTTAAAAACCAACAAAACGCTTCAGCGCTCGGATATTTTGAAAGTTCAACATTCGCAAATTTGGAGCCGCATCTTGATGGACAATTTCCTAAAAAATGATTTAGAAAAAGAACAGGCATCCATGCTTTTGGTAAAAGAAATTCCACTGAATAATAATTTCTACTTCGACAAGGAAAATCTTTATTTCCTCTACAATCAATATGAAATTACCGCATACGCCGCTGGTCCCGTTCTCATAAAAATTCCGCTTTCGGAAATAAAACCATTTTTAAACGACGAGTTCAAAACCAGACTGAAACTTTAATAAAAAATAGAGAAGCCTGATGAAACACCATTTTATCAGGCATTTTAATCTTATCCTTATGGAAAAAGTCGCCTTCATTATCAATCCTTTTTCAGCGAAAAAAAATTATCAACCTTTTCTGGATGCGCTTTTAAAAAAAGTTGAAAATCCGCTATATTACATTTCTGAATCCATTGAAGGCACTTTCGATTTTATTCGTGAAAACTTCGACTGGGTGGATGTTTTCGTGGCAGTTGGTGGAGACGGAACGATTTCTACGGTCGCTCAAAAATTAATTAATACCGAAAAAATTCTGGCAATCTTCCCCGCTGGTTCCGGAAACGGATTTTCAAATGAAACCCATTTTTCTAAAGATCTGAATCAACTTTTAGCTAAAATCCAAACAAAAAAATCCCGAAATATTGATACTTTTCTGGTTAATGAAAAACTATCAATCAATGTATCAGGAACCGGTTTTGACGGAAAAGTGGTTAAGGAATTCGAAAAAACGGAGCGTGGTTTCAAAAATTATATTAAAGTTTCTATCCAAACTTTTTTTAATTATAAGCCAATCAAAGTAAAATTCATCACCGAGAATTATAAAAAATACAACGGAAAATATTTGATGCTGAACATCGCAAATACCCGCCAATTCGGGAATAATGCATATATCGCTCCGAAAGCGAGCAAAAGTGATGGCTTGGTAGATTTGGTTCTGGTGAAAAAATTTCCACTTACCTATTCCCCATTTTTCGCATTTCGAATGTTCACAAAACGCCTTAGAGACGACGATTATGTAACCTACTTACCGGTTTCGGAAATTGAATTTAAGGTTTCCACAAAAAATTGGCATCTTGACGGAGAATTCAACAAAATAAAATCTCCGGTTCACATCAAAGTGTTACCGAAGAGTTTAAGAATTTTGGTGTAACTAGAAATATCTTATTCTGCAGCCACCGAATCATCCCCACGTCCATCTGCCACAGCGGTTGCGTTTCCATTTTCGTTGATTAAAATCATTTCTGTTTTCCCAATTTGGTTAATTCTGTCAAATTTATAATTTTTAATTTCTAAAGCTTTAATCGTACTTTCCGGAAAACCTTTTTCGACCGCAATTGTTTCTGGTAGCCACTGATGGTGAAATTTCGGAGCATTTACGGATAAATTTGGGTTTAATTTAAAATCAAGAACATTCACAATCGACTGGTAAACCGATGTTGGAATGGTAGTTCCACCCGGTGTTCCCACCACAATGTAAGGTTTACCATTTTTCAGTACAATCGTTGGAGTCATCGAGGAAAGCATTCTCTTACCGGGTTCAATTTTATTAGCTTCGCCTCCCACAGCTCCAAACATGTTTGGCACGCCTGGTTTTATGGAAAAGTCGTCCATTTCGTTATTTAAGAAAAATCCGGCTCCTGCAACCACAACTTTGCTCCCGTAATATCCGTTCAGTGTAGTGGTCACCGAAACTGCGTTGCCTTCCTTGTCAATGATAGAAATATGTGTAGTTTCTGTAGATTCGTTCGGTTGAGGGATAATTTTTCCTACCTCGGAACTTGGCGTTGCTAAATTTTTGTTGTAAGATTTCCAACGATTTTTCAGATACGCATAGGAAATTAGCATTTGTGTTTTATCCTCTATAAAGTTAGGATCACCCATAAATTCGGCTCTATCGGCAAAGGCGCGTCTTTCTGCTTCCACCATAATTTGGACTGCTTCCGCAGAATTTTGCTGGTGTTTTTCGAGGTTTTCGTAGCTCGCCATTTTTAGCATTTGCGCTAATAAAATTCCGCCACTTGATGGCAAAGGCATGGACACCACTTCATTTCCTTTATAATCAAAAGTAATCGGTTTTCTTTCCGCCACCTTATAATTTTTTAAATCGCTTAAAGTGATGATTCCGTTTCCGCGTTTCATCTCGGCAACGATTAATTCGGCTGTTTTGCCTTCATAGAAACCTTTCTCTCCAAATTTTTGAATTCTTTTCAGTGTTTCGGCTAAATCTTTTTGCACCAAGATATCGCCTTGTTTCCAAGGTTCATTTTTTTGGAAAACCGATTTTATTTTATTGTGCTCATTAAAATGTTGCATTTGATCATTCAACAAACTGGCTTCTTTTTCAGTAATGGCAAAACCTTGTTCAGCTAATTCTATCGCAGGTTGAATCAACTTTTCCATCGGAAGTTTTGCATGTTTCAAAGTCGCATAAAATCCAGCGATCGAACCCGGAACGCCGGCAGCTAATCGTCCGTATTGCGAAAGAGTGGTATTTGCTTTTCCGTTTTTGTCGAGATACATATCTCTAGAAGCCTTTGCAGGAGCTGTTTCTCGAAAATCGATTGTAAATTTTTCGCCATTATTTTTTACACCCACCAAAAAACCACCGCCACCGATGTTCCCGGCTTGTGGATAAACAACCGCCAACGCGTATTGTGTTGCAATGGCAGCATCAAAAGCATTACCTCCCATCTTCATCATTTTTGCGCCGGCTTCACTCGCAAGTGGATGTGCGGAAACGACCAATCCTTTATTTTGGGTATGAATTTCTTTAATAATATTAAAATCGGTAAACTGTGCAAAAACAGCATTCGCAGAAAATACAAGTAGGAAAAGTGATTTTTTCATAATGGAAATTTCAACAAAAATACAGAAAAAAGGGCTTTAAGGTCAAATAATAAGGTATAATAAAGTTTTAACATTGATAATTATTTACAAGTTTCATCATCGGTAATTGCTTAAAATTTTTAAATTTGCTTAACTATAAATCTAAATTCTAAAAATGGAATCCTACACGGAAAAAATTCTTATCACAGGAGCTCTCGGACAAATTGGAACAGAACTTACCAATCGTTTGGTTAAAATTCATGGTGCAGAAAATGTAATTGCTTCCGGCCTCGATCGCTGGGACAAAAACTTAACTTCCGCGGGATTTTATGAAAGAATGGATGTAAGCAATACCCAACTCGTTCGCCAAATTGTAAAAGATTACGAAATTACAACAGTGTATCATTTGGCGTCTTTGCTTTCCGGAACTTCCGAGAAACAGCCACTTTTTGCCTGGAAACTGAATGTAGAACCTTTGTTGAATTTCTGTGAAATGGCGAGAGAAGGAATGTTAAAGAAAATCTTTTGGCCAAGTTCTATCGCAGTATTTGGAAAAGGAATTCCGAAAGAAAATGTAGGTCAAGATGTAGTTTTAAATCCAACAACTGTTTACGGAATTTCGAAAATGGCGGGAGAAAAATGGTGCGAATATTACCACGATAA
This sequence comes from Chryseobacterium senegalense, assembly GCA_001403755.1. Taxonomy (GTDB): domain Bacteria; phylum Bacteroidota; class Bacteroidia; order Flavobacteriales; family Weeksellaceae; genus Kaistella; species Kaistella senegalense. Next base: position 1,358,483 of record CYUH01000015.1, read on the forward strand.
ATTTGGTGTAGATGTAAGAAGCATTCGATATCCTGGTTTGATTTCCTGGAAAACCCCTGCCGGTGGCGGAACAACAGATTATGCTGTTGAAATTTTTTATGAAGCTGTAGAACAAGGTAAATACACCAGTTTTATCTCGGAAAATACCGCTATGCCGATGCTTTATATGGATGATGCCATCAATGCAACCCTGAAATTAATGCAAGCTCCAAAAGAAAATTTATCCGTCCGAAGTTCTTATAATTTAGGTGGACTATCGTTTACACCGAAGGAGTTGGCCGAAGAAATTAAAAAAGAAATGCCGGATTTCGCGATTGATTATCAACCGGATTTCAGACAGGCAATTGCAGACTCTTGGCCGGCTTCTATAGACGATTCTGTTGCCAAAAAAGATTGGGGATTATCCTATGATTTCGATATCACTGCAATGACCAAAGACATGTTGAAAAACCTGAAAATAAAACTTGGAAAATAATTTTAATGATTTTACTAACCTTCAACATCATAAATCATCACCGGAAATTCCGAAAAAACGAGCTGATGAGTGATGACGAAATTTTAAAAATCACTGAAAGCAATGTTTCCTCAATTCTGCGGATTTTAGAAAATCATCATATATTAGCTTCATTTTTCATTGAGATTTCTCTTGTAGATAAATTGAAACCTTTGATAAAAAAAATTGTGAACAAAGGTCATGAAATCGCTTTGTTCAATGACCATTCGGAAATTTCGGAAATAGAAACGGTCAAAAGAAACACGGAAGATTTTATTGAAAAAATTATCCGTGGAATTCGCCAGAAAGATGTTACTATTTCCATAAATAACCTGAAAAATTTAGAATTCAGTTACATTTCGAATATCGAAAATGCCAATATTCTTTTTCCATTGAAAAGATTGAAAAGAAGCACCGAAATTTTCGAAGAGAACGGTTTGAGCATAATTCCTGAAAGCATTTCGCCTTATTCGCAAATTCCCTATAATGATTTTGTTTTTCAGGTAGTTCCGCTGAAGTTTTACCAAAATATGGTTGTAGAAACTTTAAAAAACGAAGATTTTGCCCTAATCTATTTAAATTCATGGCAATTTACTGATTTGGAAAAATACCGTTTTCAGGTACCATTATATAGAAAATACAACTCTGGCCGACGAATGGAAAATAAATTAGAAGATTTCCTGCAATGGATGAATGAGAATGAATTTGCATTTTCTAGAATGAAAGATTTTGTGTTTTAGTCCGGATATTAATTCAGCAAAAAACTAGCAGAAATTTTTGTAATTAAAGTTTATTGCATTGAGATATTGTGACTTTCAGAAAAAAATATTACTTTTGCACCTCGAAATATTTAACAAATTTATTTAACATTATGAACAATTACGAAACTGTTTTCATTTTAACTCCCGTTCTATCTGACGCACAGGTGGAGGAAGCAGTAAAAAAATTCGAAGATCTTTTGACTTCAAACAATTGCGAAATCGTTGCCAAAGAAAATTGGGGACTTAAAAAATTGGCTTATCCAATCCAATTGAAAAAGAATGGTTTTTACACTTTGATCGAATTTAAAGGCGAAGGAAGTGTAGTTGCAGATTTAGAACTTGCTTTCAAACGTGATGAAAGAGTTATCAGATTCTTGACTACTAAATTAGACAAGCACGCTGTAGACTACGCAGTAACTAGAAGAAACAAACTAAAAACTGCAAAAGCTTAATTTTAACCCTCTAAAAATTTACAACAATGGCAATAGATGATATGGCTAAACAAGCCTCTGCTGGAGGTGAATCTGAAGTAAAATTTCTTACTCCACTAGATATTAACACAAAATCTGAAAAAAAATACTGTAGATTCAAAAAATACGGAATCAAGCATGTTGATTATAAAGATGAAAAATTCCTTCTTCAGTTCGTAAACGAGCAAGGTAAAATTTTACCAAGAAGATATACCGGTACTTCTTTGAAATACCAAAGAAAAGTTTCTGCTGCAATCAAAAGAGCAAGACACCTTGCTTTGATGCCTTACGTAGCAGATTTATTAAAATAATTACAAAACAAAATAGTTGTTGGTTGTTTTACAAAAACGCCTAACTTCTAAATAAAAAAGGACAACAACAATGGAAATTATTCTAAAAAAAGACGTAGAAAACTTAGGATTAGAGTTTGATACCGTAAACGTAAAACCAGGGTATGCAAGAAACTACTTGTTACCACAAGGTTTAGCTCTTTTGGCTACTCCAAAAAACAAAGCTAATCTAGAGGCAACTTTGGAAGCTAGAAAAGAGGAAGAAGCTAAATTGATCGCAAACGCAAACGCAATCGTTGAGCAATTGAAGAAAACAAACATCACTATCGCTACTAAAGTAGGTTCTGGTGATAAGCTTTTCGGATCTATCAACAATGCTAACCTTTCTGAAGAATTGGCTAAAGCAGGGGTGAATGTAGACAAAAAATACATCAAAATCCCTGGAAATACCATCAAGAGAACTGGTAAGGTAAACGCAATCATCAGACTTCACAGAAGTGTAGAACACAATTTCGAATTTGAAATCGTTTCTGATGCTCCGCCAGCTCCTGCAGCTCCGAAAGCTGCTCCAGCTAAAAATGTTGAAGAAACTCCTGCTGAAGAAGCATAAGAATTTTCTTAACCATACAGAATCCGGTAATTTTTTACCGGATTTTTTTTTTCGCTAGATTCTACAATCTTAATTTTAAAAATGATAATTTTGTGATATGCCGCCTATCATTGTTTACCTAAGACAAAGTTTAAAAAAATCATTTGATAATCTCCACAACGAAAAACTGAAACACAACTTGTTGCAGGCAATTCCGTTTTGGATCGCATCTTTGATCACGGGAGTGTGTGCCGTTTTTTATGCTAAAATATTCACTTGGGGCGAACAACTCATGAACCTTATTTTCGATTGGAATCCGTTGACGATCTTCATCATCGCACCCGTAGGTTTTGTAGTGTCTTGGTGGCTGGTAAAAGAATTCGCTCCTTATTCAAAAGGAAGCGGAATTCCGCAGGTAATGGCGGCGGTCGAGCTTGCAAACCCGAAGGAACACACCAAAATCCGTCATCTTTTAAGTTTGAAAATCATTGTTTTAAAAATTTTATCAAGTTTGGCACTGGTAATTGGTGGTGGTGCGGTAGGGCGTGAAGGTCCAACCATTCAAATTGCGGGATCAGTTTTCCGGAAAGTGAACGAATATCTCCCCGATTGGTGGCCAAAAATTTCGAAGAAAAACATGATTATGACCGGTGCAGCGGCAGGTTTATCCGCAGCTTTCAACACTCCCTTGGGCGGAATTGTGTTCGCAGTGGAAGAACTTGCAAAAACGCACATCAACTATTTTAAAACAGCACTTTTCACGGCGGTAATTATTGCAGGTTTAATGGCACAAACTTTAGCAGGTTGTTACCTCTATCTTGGATACCCGAAAACCTCAGATGTAAGTCTTACCATTATGTTTCCTGTGATGTTAGTGTCCGGAATTTCAGGAATTTTTGCCAGCCAACTTTCAGTTTTGATGTTGAAAATTAGTGCTTGGAAAAAAAGACTTAGAACCAATACTGCAAATATTATTTTTCTTGTAATTTCAGCATTAATCATTGCATCACTCGCCTATTTTGTGAACCGCGAAATATTAGGCTCCGGAAAAGAAATTATGGAAAGAACGCTTTTCAGCGACAACAAGCATGAAGACTGGTACGTCCCAATTTTTCGCATGATTGGTCCGGCGCTTTCGTTTACATCTGGCGGTGCCGGCGGAATTTTCGCGCCTGCTCTTTCCGCTGGAGCCAGTATCGGCTCTGTAATTTCGGGATGGATTCACTTATCACCAAACGAAACCAATGTCGTAATTCTTGCCGGGATGGTCGCCTTTTTGACAGGAATTACTCGCGCTCCATTTACCTCAGCCATTATCGTTCTTGAGATGACCGACCGGCATTCTTTAATATTTCATTTAATGCTTGCTGGAATGGTGTCTTCACTCATCTCGTTAATGGTCAGCAGAAAATCTCTTTACGACTCACTGAAGATTTCTTATTTGGAAGAAATCCGCAATAACGAGGAACTCAATAAAAAATCCGATAAATAATTTTACCGGATTTTTTGTTAATTATTTTGAATTAATAAGTCGTTGATTTCTGTTTTACATTTCCTAAAATATCCGGGAAATAGACGTCCGAAAGATGCTCAAATTCATCACCTCTCATAAACATGGAAGCATCAACCTGATCATAAGAATCTTTTCCGGCTGCGGCAATCAGTTCGTTGCAAGTATGCAAAGTATTTTTGTGGAAATGATAAACTCTTTCGCTTTTATCAGTTACATCCAGTCCTTTGATGAGCATTTTATCCTGTGTAGCAACTCCAGTCGGACAATTATTGGTATTACATCTTAATGCCTGAATACAGCCCAACGCAAACATAAATCCTCTCGCGTTATTGCATATATCGGCACCCATCGCTACGGCACGAAGAATATCTAAACTTGTCAACACTTTTCCACTTGCGATCACACGAAGTTTGTTACGTAGATTAAAGTTGTTCAAAGTTCTATTTACAAAAATTAAAGCTGGTTCCAAAGGCATCCCTACTCCATCGGAAAATTCTGGAGGAGCAGCTCCCGTTCCTCCTTCCGCTCCATCTATGGTGATGAAATCTGGGTAAATTTTAAGGACATTCATTTGAACACAAATGTCTTCAAATTCTTTGGTATCACCGATACATAGCTTGAATCCTACCGGTTTTCCGCCTGATAATTCTCTTAATTCCTGAACAAATTTCAGCAATCCTGCAGCATCTGAAAACGCGGAGTGCGATGGTGGAGAAATAATCGTCATTCCTGGTATTACGTGGCGAATTGCAGCAATCTCCGGAGTGTTTTTTGATCCTGGTAATACTCCACCATGACCTGGTTTAGCTCCTTGGGAAATTTTAATTTCAATCATTTTCACATTCGGGATGGTAGCATTTTTCTTGAAAATTTCCGGTGAAAACCTTCCTTCGTCGTCCCGACAACCGAAGTATCCGGTTCCGATTTGCCAGCAAAGATCGCCTCCTTCCAGGTGGTAAGGTGAAATTCCTCCTTCGCCTGTGTTATGGTAAAACCCTCCTTTTTTAGCGCCACGATTTAATGAGATTTGCGCGCGATCACTTAGCGATCCGAAACTCATCGCAGAAATATTGAATAAAGAAGCGTGATATTTTTGAGTACATTGTTCGCCTCCAACCCATACTCTCGGCAATTCTTCTTTGGGTGATTTGGCATAGATAGAATGTTTAATTCCTTCATATTTCCTCTGGTTTACTTCCAACTGAGTACCAAATGGAACAGTATCGCTAATGTTTTTTGCACGTCTGTACACTGCGGAACGCTGATTTCTTGGGAAAGGCTTTCCATCGGTTTCTCTTTCGATGAAATACTGTTGCATTTCCGGGGAAATTCCCTCAAAAAAATACCGAAAATACCCAATTACAGGGAAATTTCTGAGAATTGCATGCTTTGTTTGAAAACAATTATAAATTCCTACTGCGTAAATGCAGGTTAGTAAAATCGGAATCCAATAATGCGCTTTGATGAGCAATGCCGTTGCCCACACCAAAACAAGAATTATAATTCCCCAGTTAATGAATTTGTCTCTCATTACATTATATAAATTAAAGATTGACTCCCAAATTTAGGAATAATAAACCAACAAAAAAAGCCGTTTTCAAAAATCTGAAAGCGACTGATTTTTAAGCAACTGTCTTGATTCATGTAGAATTAATCAGTACACAATGTTTATATTTAACTCGTTAAGTAGTTATAATACTCGTAGTGCATTATTAAATTAATTCAATTTTAAATCTATTCATTTTTCTATTGAAAACAAAAACATTTACAAACTGAATGAAAGTTAATGCTGTTATTTTGCTCAATACCCTTGTTTTAAAACTGTTAAAAGATTTTGCGTAATTGTTTCTGATTTTAAATTGGTCGCAAAGTTGAGAGAATAAAGTCTCAATTCTTTTTCTGGATTTTCTGAAAATATATTTTTGTTTTTTATAATTTTTTTGGTTGTTTCTCATGGGTGTATTCAGTTTTATATCCGCATAATTGAACAAATCTGTTTGCACTTGGGTGGATAAATAACCCCTGTCTCCAATCAACGTACAATTGTTCATTTGATGCTTGATATCTTGCAAAAAATGAATATCATGAATGCTTGCTGTAGAAATATCAAAACTTTGGAAAACTCCGGAAACAGAACAAACTGCATGTAATTGGTAACCATAATAATAACTCGATTGAGAAGCGCAATAACCTTTGCTGGGAAACGAAAATTCATTTTCCTTACAAATTTTAGAGCGCTTTGCTCTTGCGTTTTTACAGATTTCTAAAGGCATCGAATCTACAATAAAATTGGTTTCCATCTCATTAAATTTAGCAACCATAAGTTTTCTAATATTTTCCGAGTGTAAGAAAAGCTTTCTTTTTCTGCGATTAAACACACTTCTCTCAATCATTCCCTTTAGTTTTGAATTAGAGAGGTATCTAAACAACTGATATTCTGAATCTATCGATAAATATTCTGCAGAAATATTTATTGCAATGAGTTCTAAATCAGATGATTTTCGTTTAATTGGTTTGAAATAAAAATTTTCTTTGATGGTTAATTTTCTTAATTCCTTTAAAATAAAATCGTAAATTGCATCTAGGTTATTCATAATGTATTAGATTGGTAGTCAATACAATATACGAAATTTTCGTATTATGAGTAACCTTTTTTATAATGCACTACGCGTTTATATAGTAAATTAGCTTTTAAAATAGATGATTATTTGGCTTAATTTTTGAAAAATAATAGCTCACATTATTAAATTTGCCTCATGAAAACAAATACAATATTCGTAGCCACCATGGCCTTCGCTACCTTGGGAACCACTACACAATCTTGTGTAGCATTGGCGACTTCTAGCGTTGGGCTTGCAGTGCTCAAACAAATACTTCTTGGCGGAATTACCAAAGGGCTCAACATTTTCAGTGACAAAAACAGCTTTCTAGCCAATCAATTAATCGAAGCAGCGATGCCACAAAACCTTAAGGATTTGAACAGTACATTACAGAAATTAGGTTTAAACAGTTTGGTTCAGAAAGAAAAAGAATACATCGCTCAGGCAGCAGCGTTTACCGTGGATGTTTCTCGTCCGATTCTTACCAATGCAGTAAACAATCTGACTGCAGAAGATGCGGCGCGTATCATACAAGGTGGTAGCGGAACTGCAACCCAAATCTTAAAAGAAAGAACATCCGAACAATTAATGGCGGCAATTGCCCCAAAAGTTGATGCAAAGCTCAATGAATTCGGTTTGGTGAGCACATTAGACAAAGCTTTAGCCGGATCCAATCTTCTAGGAACACTTATGGGCGGACAAAGTTCCAGCGCATTAACCGGAGGAATCAGCAATTTCGCTTCTCAGCAAATGGTAAACGGACTTTTCAATATTATTCAAAGTCATGAGCAGCAAAATGCTTCCACCATCATGAATTCTTTGAATAGCATGAAGTAATACAAAAAATATCTTTAACTTTGAGTTTCCAGTTAATTCCGGAAACTTTTTTTACAATTTTTAATACTTGCCACATGATAAATATAGTAGATGATCAAGCCAATGTAAACCCTGATGATTTCTATGCATCTTTAAAAGAAAAACTGGAAGCAACCCACGATTTTCCGGAAGATTATCTCTTCAAATTCATTGTAACCAATGACGAATTGAAACATACCGAAATTTACAGAGTTTTCGATGAAGTAAAATTCACCCTCACCACGAAGGACAGCAAGAACGGGAAATACACCTCTCTCAGCATTAATGCATTTGTTCTCGATGCCGACCAAGTCATCAAAATCTACAAGGAAGTAGGAAAAATCTCTGGCGTTATGATGCTTTAAAAAAAACTTAATCGCAAAAATGAATGTCTTAATCACTGGCGCAAGCGGATTTATAGGACAATCTTTAGTAAAAAAACTCAGAGAAGCACCATTTTCGGATTCTAGCAAGACGAAATCCCACTCAAGAAAACGAATTTTCAATGGAATCCAAATGAATTTCATTAAAGAAAATCCATTTAAAAATCTCGATGCGATTATCTATCTCGTCGGAGCAAACATTGGCAAAAGATGAACGAAAAAGTATCAAAAGGAACATTTTGAAAGTCGCATCAACACAGCCCTTTTACTAAAGAATTATTGCTAGATAAACAAAAATTATTTAAAAGCATTTATTTCTGCGTCTGGGTTTAATTGCTACGGAACTTTCACTTCCGATAAAATTCTGTAGGAGGAATCGTGAATTACACAAAATGTATTTCCGGCAAAATTAGGTTTTGGAAAACAATGGATAATTGGATTCATCTAGAGGATTTAGTAAACTTGTATATCTTCGCCCTTGAAAAACCAACTATAAATGGCAACTACAATGCGGTTGCAGACGATATCCCAACAAACGAAAAACTCATGAAAATTTTGGCTAGAATGTTATGCAAGTTTTTCCCGCCTTTTTTATCAAATTGCTATTAAGTGAAATGAGCATCATCCTTCTACACGGCAGCCGCGTTTCCAACAAAAAAATCAAATCCGCGGGATTTGATTTTCAATATGGTCCACTTCAAAAAACGTTTAAGAATTTAATTTAGTTTTCAATAAAAAAATTCACGTTTTCAATGGGTCTTGCAATCATCGCGACATTTCCTTTGATTAAAATTGGGCGCTGGATTAAGGATGGATTTTCCACCAAAACCTTTATCCATTCATCATCCGATAATTCCTGATTAGCAAATTTTTCCTTAAACAATGCTTCATTCTTGCGAATAAGTCCTTGTACGTCGGTATTCAGCTTTTTCAGCACTGTTTTTAATTCAATTTCCGTCAAGGGATTCTCGATGAAATCGATGATTTCAAACGGGACATTATTTTCGTCCAGATGCTCTAAGATGGCTCTCGATTTGGAACAATTATTATTGTGAAGAACTTTAATCATAATTTTATAGTCTTTTAAGGTTAAATTTATTCTGCAAAACGTTCTTCATTAAAAGTTAACCTTAATTTTCAACTAAAACAAACCATGCAGTTCTGTTTCAATTCTTTCGAGAATATAGCCAAAATCTTCTGGCCTTTCTACGAAATCTAAATCGTCAACTTCTATAATCAATAGTTTTCCTTCTTTGTAGCCCGAGATCCATTTCTCGTATTTTTGGTTGAGTTTAGAAAGATATTCTATGGAAATTGTAGCTTCGTAATCGCGGCCACGCTTATAAATTTTCTTTACCAAATTAGGTACGTCGGACTTCAGGTAAATGAGCAAATCTGGTGCCGAAACAAAACTTTTCATCAACTCAAAAACCGCAGAATAATTTTTGAAATCGCGTTCTGTCAGAAGATTCATATCGTTAAGGTTCTCTGCAAAAATGTGTGCGTCTTCATAAATGGTACGATCCTGAATAATGTTTTTTCCACTTTCGCGAATTTCTTTCACCTGTCGGAAACGGCTTCCAAGAAAATAAATCTGCAACGCAAAGCTCCATTTGCTCATATCCGCATAGAAATCTTCCAAATAAGGATTATGATCTACATCTTCAAACTGAGCGTCCCATCCGTAATGTTTTGACAACATGGTAGTTAAAGTAGTTTTTCCCGCGCCAATATTTCCTGTAACCGCAATATGCATTCTAAATATTTGTTTTAAAAGTTGTATGAATAATGCCTCCCTGAAAGCTAAAAACCACGATTATTTTTCGATGAAATCTGCTTTTTTTCCAGGCATCTTTTGGATGGGGTAAAGATAAAGTTTGTTGTGTTTGATAACAAAATAAGAAGCTGTGTTTTTATCCACAATTTGTGCATTTTCGTCCTGGAAAATGGGATTCAATTCCTCATTTTTGAGCAATAGAATTTCTTTTTGGGCAATGATAAAGATATTCTGGTTCTCGCGGACGATTCTTCTCCCGGAAGTGACCGGAATTTCTTTCTGCTTTTTTCCATTAAAATCGTAAACGGTGAAGGTTTTTGAAGATAAAACGTACACTTTTTGTTGATCAATTAAAAAATCGACGACATTTTCAAAATCGATATCAAAAGGATAGGCGCTGATAATTTTGTCGTCCCTAAAATTGTATTGAAGCAATCGTTTTGAACTTTCCTCGAGGAGCCAAATCTGTTGCAAATCTTCAGCAAAAACCATTGTAATCTGCCCGAATTTTTCCCGGAAATTGATCTTCTGAATCTCATTCAAATTCTGGTCAAATAGTTTCAACTCCTGAGCATTCTTTGAAAAAGAAGGAATACTCAAAGGATGCTGCACCGATTGAATTTTGGAAGGCAAAGTGAGCATCAACTTCCCCTTCTGTTTACCGAGCGAATCGAATTTGGTTAAGCTAAAATCTTTGTTTTTATAAAGATAAATATTCCCGTAATCATCGGCTAACAAGTCTTTTGTATCTTTTAATTTTAAAGAATCAAAAGGGAGTTGTCGCTGCGCAGAGACCACGAAGAACGAACACAGGAAAAATATAATTAAAATTCTCAACGCAATGATTTCATCAAATATAAAAAAATGACGTCGAAAAAACGTCATTTGAATAGGAATTATGTAAAGTTATTATTGGATGCTTACTTCGTAAATTTTGTCCCAATATTTGCCGGTAACCAACATATTTTCACCTTTGAAGGCAATTCCGTTCAGCACGTCATCTTCGTTGGTGGTATGTTTCTGTGCAATTTCAGTGAAATCAAATTTCCCTACTACTTCCCCATTTGCAGGATTTATTTTCAGAATTATAGGTTTTTGCCAAACATTCGCGTAGATAAATCCTTTGTGATACTCCAGTTCATTGATTTTTTCATAAGCTTCGGTATTTCCGGCTACAGAAATATAACGGACAATCTTTGATGGATTATTGGGCTCAAGGAAATAAATATTTTTAGTCCCGTCGGAAAGAATCAGGTTTTTACCATCAAAAGTTAATCCCCAACCTTCACCAATTAAGTTCGAGTAAGCAAATTCGCTGATCAAGCTCAAATCGCTTTTGTTGTAAATAAAGCCTTTCTTATTTTGCCAAGTAAGCTGATATACTTTGTCCCCAACGATGGTACATCCTTCCGAGAAAACATCGGCAGTTTGCGGCGTAGAAACAATCGGTGTCGTGCTTCCAAGGTTATATTTTAAAATTCTAGATTGTCCGTTTTGTCCGTCAGATTCGTAAATAGTGTTCCCTTCCAACTGAAATCCCTGAACGAAGTTTTTCGGATCATGTGGATATTCTTTTATAATGGTATAGCTTAATTTCGTCTCAGGGTTTTTGGCAAAAACATTGATGGTAGCGTCTTGCGAGAGGATTTCGCCGTTTTTCTTTTTGATGTTAAAAGTAACTGCATTATCACCTAAAGTAAAAAATTTAGGATCAACCACAAGACTTGAAGTTTCTTTGTCACCAAAACTGATGGAAATGCTTTCCGCATCATCGGTAACCTCTTTTGGAAGCGTTAATGCATCACCAAAATGATATCCTTTCGATTCCATTGAGAGGTTATATTCATTTAAAGTATTGAGGATTTCCTTGTCTTTGTTGCAGGAAACGAGTGCAGTAAAAGCCAGAACAGCAATTAGGTTTCTAATTTTCATTAAAAATATTTTTTTCAAAAGTACTGATTTTTTGAACACAAATCGAGCCAAACGGGATTAGCCATTAGCTAGCAAATAATATTTATATTTGTTATTGTATTACCAATTCTGTTTATGAGAAAAATTACGCTGGTTGTTTCCCTTTTTTATTTCGGGATTGCAACATCACAAAACCTTTTCCCTAAAGGTGAAACCATTAAAAATGAAGATTCATTGAAAGGTTCGAATACTCCTTACCGCGATTTTTGGGATGTGAAAAAATATGAACTTACCGTGGAGCCCAATTTTGAAAATAAGATGGTTTCGGGAAGCAACACGATTCATTTCGAGATTACCAAAGATGTAAAGAATCCAACCTTCCAAATTGATTTGCAACAACCGATGGAATATCAATTCATTGGATTAAACAAATGCTTTACTCCGAAAAGAAATGGCGATTTTATCTTTATTGAAACCCGAAAATCTTTTAAAAAAGGAGAAAAATATACGTTTAACATACAGTTCTCCGGAAATCCGAAAGTAGCGAAAAAAGCACCGTGGGACGGCGGTTGGGTTTTCAGCGAAGACCAAAATGGGAATCCTTTCATGAGTGTTGCACAAGAAGGTGACGGCGTTTCGCTGTGGTTGCCTACGAAAGACCTTTGGAGCGACGAACCAGACCAAGGAATCGTAATGAAAATCATCACTCCAAAAGATTTAGTGGGTGTGGGGAATGGAAGATTGATAAAACAAAAAAAAGAAAAAGACAAAAACACCTTCATTTGGGAAGTAAAAAATACCATTAACCCGTATTCAATCGTTCCGAATATAGGAAAATATGTGAACTTTAAAGACACTTTCGAGGGTGAAAAAGGAAAATTGGATCTGGATTATTGGGTGCTGGATTATCAGCTAGAAAAAGCAAAAAAGCAATTTCAGCAGGTAAAACCGATGATGCAGGCTTTCGAATACTGGTTTGGTGCTTATCCGTTCTACGAAGATTCCTATAAATTAGTGGAAAGTCCATATTTAGGAATGGAACATCAGAGCAATGTAGCGTACGGAAACCGCTACGAAAATGGGTATTTGGGAAGAGATTTATCGGGAACAGGTGTAGGGTTGAATTGGGATTTCATCATCATTCACGAAAGCGGACACGAGTGGTTTGCCAATAACATCACTGCGAAAGATCAGGCAGATATGTGGATTCATGAGAGTTTCACCGCATATTCCGAAACCTTGTTTACGGAGAAATATATGGATAAAACGGCTGCAGAAACCTATGTAAGGGGAACAAGACAGGCAGTGCAAAACGATATTCCGATTATTGGGAAATACGGCATTCGAAACGAAGGAAGCGGCGACATGTACTACAAAGGTGCCAACATGCTCCACACCATTCGCCAAGTGATCAATAATGATGAGAAATTCCGACAGATATTGCGTGGTTTGAATAAAGATTTCTATCACCACACCGTTGCTACCCAACAGATTGAAAATTATATTTCGACAAAATCCAGTATTGATTTTTCATCGGTTTTCGACCAGTATTTAAGAACTACGAAAATCCCGACTATGGAATATTCGCAAACCGGAAATCAGTTGAAATTCCGTTACAAAAATAGTGTTGAAAATCTGAAACTTCCGATCCGCATTAATGGAAACCAGGAAATTTCGCCTACGGAAACCTGGCAAACGATATCTTTGGAAAGTGATGCTCCCGTAAAATTTGACGCAAATTATTATATTAATTATTCCTCTTTGTAAATTACCCGTCCACTTAAACTTGGAAGTAATCGGAAAAAACACACCGGCATTCCGAATCATTTCTAAATTATTATTGATTTTTAATATTTATAAATTACGTAAATTTCATATAAATTAAGCTTTAAAATACAAACTACAATCTAACTTTGAGAATTTATGAATGACTGCAAAATTCTCCATTTTAATGAACCTTACAGTGACAAAGACGAAGGTTTAAAAAAAAGTTAGAGCACAGTGTAAATAGGGTTCGCCATTATAAAAAAAAATACAGATATTAAATAGTAACTGGGAAATTTATCGTCCTATTTCGATTATCGATGAAGAACTGATCCGAAATTTTTTCAACTTTTTAAATCCACAGTAATGCAAACAAAAGCGAAATCAATTGAAGAAATATTAAATAACGTGCCTCCAGAAAGAGCAGACGCTTTTAATAATTTGCACAAAACGATCCTGAAAAATCTACCCGAAGGATTTGAAGCGGCCATGAGTTACGGTATGCTGGGCTACGTAGTTCCGCATCGGATCTATCCCGCTGGTTATCACTGTAAACCTGCCGAGCCATTGCCTTTTGCTTCTATAGCTTCGCAAAAAAATTCTATTAATTTCTATCACATGGGAATTTATGCTAATCCTGAACTATTGGATTGGTTCGTAGCGGAATTTCCCAAACACAGCACACAAAAATTAGATATGGGCAAAAGCTGTATCCGTTTTAAAAAACCTGAAGAAATTCCGTACGAACTCATTGGCGAATTAATGACCAAAATGAGCGTACAACAGTGGATTGACTTGTACGAAAGCAAGTTGAAAAAATAAATTTAGTGTGACGGGCGGGAATAAAAAGAAAAACTATTCCTAAAAATAATATATTGATCACGAAAAAACCCGGAAAAACTTAAGCATTTTTCATGATAATCCGGAAAGTCGTTCCTTTGCCAACTTCGGTATGTGCAATTCGGATGTCACCATTGTGGTACTCTTTAATCACTCTTTTTGCTAAAGACAAACCTAGCCCCCAACCGCGACTTTTGGTAGAATATCCCGCTTTAAAAGCGTTTCTTGCTTTAAAAGGCGTCATTCCCGAACCGGAATCTTTGAAATCGATTATGATATTTTTATTTTTTTCGTAGAGCTCAATTTCCAATTTACCTTCGCCTTTCATGGCGTCTACAGCGTTTTTCACAATATTTTCAATCACCCAACTCAGCAAAATTCGGTTGTGCGGAATTAGAATGTTTTGTTTAGGGAGAATAAGCATGAACCGAACTTTGGTAGAAATTCTCGATTTCAGATAATCGAAATTCTGCTGCAAGGTTTCATTGATATTCAAATCATTCAACTCTGGAACCGATCCAATTTTGGAAAATCTTTCGGAAATTGTTTTCAGGCGGTTGATGTCGTTTTCAATTTCTTTTACTCCCTCACTGTTTTCATTTTCCATGCGGAGAATCTCGATCCAGCCGATCATGGAAGAAAGTGGCGTTCCGATTTGGTGAGCAGTTTCTTTAGCCAAACCTGCCCAAACATAACCTTCATCTGTTTTTTTAATCGTTCTCAGAAACCAAAAAGAAAACGAAATATAGGCAATCACCAACAAACCTAGAATATACGGGGTATATCGAAGATTATTGAGGACAGTAGAGTTCATGTAATACACATATTGATTGTTTCCATCGGGCATCTGCAACTCAATCGGTTCGTAGGAGTTTTCCATTTTTTTGAGTAACGAGCCCATTTTCTTCTCATCTTCTACAATATTTTCCGGAATATTTTTTTGTAAACCTATAGGTTTTTTGTTTTTGTCGGTCACGATTACCGGAATTGTATTGTTCGTTTCGTTAATTTTTAATAACAAATCCAGCGTTATGGGATCTTCGATGATTTGCGCTTCTTGTTGGTATTTCATTGCGGTTGCAAAAAGTCCGATTCTCTTGATTTCCTCTTTTCTTAAAAAATCGATCAAAATCACCGACGCAATCACCACCCCGCCGATGGCAGCGGTGAGCAAAATATAGATAACCCAGTTGTTGATTTTAGACAAAAAACTTCTTCGTTTCATTGAAATTGCTGATTATTTCAGAACATTTAGGACTTTATATAAAGCATCACTGATATTGGAAGCCTGATAATTGTTGATGATAATTGCGAACACATACTTTTTTCCATCTTTGGAGGTGTGATAGCCTGCAAAGGATTTCGTGTCTTTCATCGTGCCGCTTTTCATTTTCATGCCATTGCCTTGCGTAGGAAAACCATCAAAAAACTCATTAAACCACGGCTGTTTGCGGCTCCAAAGCAAAGCTTGCACTTCGGCTCTCGCGGAAACATAATTTTGTGGAGATAGTCCGCTGCCATCAGCGAAATTAATCATCGCGGAATTAATGCCTTTGCTTTTCCAAAATTCTTTCAAATAAGAAATTCCTGCATCAAAACTTCCTTCATTTTTCTTCACTTTTCCTAAAGTTTTAATAAAGGTTTCGCCATAAAAGTTGATGCTTTTCCTCATAAACCAATAAACCATTTTGTCTAAAGTCGGCGACTTATATTCTAAAATTACGTTATTTGAAGGTGCATTAGGAATGGTTTTCCCTTTGATTTTCTCAACAGAAACCGAAGTGACAGTACCGTTCCATTCAATTCCCGATTCTTTCAACCATTTCTGTATTTCGCTGCCCAAAGAAAGTGGCGGATTGGGATTCGCTCCGGAAACCGTAATCGCTTTTCCAGGGAGCATGCCTGTGATTTGAGCAACTTCCGAATACGGCGCAGTGTACACCAAACTTTGATCAGAACTTCCGCCGGTTTTCACATCATTAATCCATTTTACATTCGGCAAATCAATGTTTACACCTTTCATTTCTTTCCCATTCATGTTGACATCAAACTGATTTTCTCGCCAATTCACACCCCAAACTCCTGCTCCGTAATAATTTCCCATATCATTCCAAGGCCATCCACCAGGAACTTTTTGGAAATCAAAGTAAGTATCGTCAATGATTACATCACCCGAAATTTTGGTAATTCCTTTTGCTTTTATAGCTTCAATAAATTTTGCTTTAAAATTTTCAGGACGATAATTTTCGTAGCGCCAACTTCCCAAAGTAGGATCTCCATTGGAGTAGATGTATAAATTTCCAATGAGATTTCCTGATGATAAATTTCCGGTGTAGGAAGCGGTTGTGGTATATTGATAATTCTTTCCTAAAGTTTCTAAAACCGTAGCAGCCGTGAAAATTTTCTGGGTAGAAGCGGTAGAAAGTCCCTGATTACCGTTGTACTCATAAATAAAATTGCCAGATTCATCGGCAACATACAGCGACAAATTCGCCGAATAAGCGGGAGCCGAACTGAGTAAAGATTTGGTCGCAACATCCAATTTCTGATTGATATTCTGAGCAAAAAAAAGGGTAGAACTCAGAAGAAGGACGGGAAAAAATTTGTTCATTCTTCTTTTTTATTTTCAAATATAACGAATAATACCTTGGGAAAGTGCCACAATATCACATTTTATAGAAACTACCTTTTCGCATTTATATATGAATATCGAATCTGCGTTACATTCTTTTATAAAATTAATTTAATGGCAATAAATTCATATATTATTTGTATTTTCGTGTCTATAACGATTTTTTGAAGATGGTTTACGATTTAGAACAAGAAAACAAGGAGATTCTCGCTCGCTACAAAGATTTGATTTCCAATACATATCGCACGTTGGATGAGGATCAAAACAAACTGATCCGAAAAGCGTTCGATATTGCTTTGGATGCCCATAAAGATCAGCGTAGAAAGACCGGCGAACCTTATATTTACCACCCAATTGAAGTGGCGAAAATTGTGGCCAACGAAATTGGTTTAGGTGGAACTTCGATCGCTTGCGCACTGCTGCACGACGTTATTGAAGATTCCGAATACACGTATGAAGACCTGAACAAAATTTTCGGGAAAAAGATTGCTGATATCGTAAACGGGCTTACCAAAATTTCGGTGATGAACCATCAGAATATCTCCATTCAATCGGAAAATTACCGTAAACTTTTGCTTACCCTTTCCGAAGATTTCCGTGTCATTTTAATTAAAATTGCGGATCGGCTGCACAACATGCGAACATTAGAAAGCATGACACCGGAGAAACAAAAAAAAATCGCTTCGGAAACCGTTTACATTTATGCTCCACTTGCCCATCGTTTAGGACTTTATAACATCAAATCGGAATTGGAGGATTTGTCTTTAAAATTCAATAATCCTGATGTCTATTTTGATATCGTCGAAAGATTAGAACTCGCGAAAGAAAGCAGAGAAAAATACATCGAAGAATTTAAAAAGGAGGTTTCCGAAGAGTTGCTGGATGAGGGATTAAGCTTCTCGATAAAAGGCCGCGCTAAAGCCATTTCATCGATTTACAGGAAAATGCTGAAACAGGGCGTCACCTTTGATGAAGTATATGACAACTATGCAATTCGAATTATTTACCGTTCGGATGCTAAAAACGAAAAATTCCTGGCCTGGAAAATCTATTCCATCGTTACCGACCTCTACCATAGCAATCCACAGCGAATGCGCGATTGGATTACGCAACCGCGATCAACAGGATACGAAAGTTTACATCTTACCGTTTTAGGTCCAGATAAAAAATGGATTGAAGTACAAATTCGGTCTGAAAGAATGGACGATATTGCCGAAAAAGGTGTCGCGGCCCATTACAAATACAAAGAAGGATTCCGACAAAACAGCGACGAAAAAAACTTCGAAACTTGGGTAACCGAAATACGCGAAGTTCTAGAAAACCAACAATCGCTGAGCACCACGGAACTTTTAGATAATATCAAACTGAATCTTTACTCCAAGGAGGTTTTTGTTTTCACGCCAAAAGGGGAAATAAAGATTCTTCCAACAGGTTCTACCGCTTTAGATTTTGCATTTTCAGTGCATTCCGATTTGGGAACCAAATGTCTCGGTGCGAAAGTGAATGGAAAATTAGTTCCCATTTCTTATGTTTTGCAAAATGGGGATCAAGTTGATATTCTGTCATCACAAAACCAAAAACCCAAAGCAGATTGGCTTGATTTCGTGGTCACTTCAAAGGCCAAATCGAAGATTAAAGCGATTTTAAATTCTGAAAAAAATCATTTGGTTGAAGAAGGAAAAGAAATTTTGCAAAGAAAAATGCGCCACGCAAAACTGAATTTTAATGATGAGGAAATCAATAAAATGCAGAAATTCTTCAACCTAAAATCTTCACAGGAACTATTTTTAGGTTTCCAAAATGGTAGTTTGGATATTGGCGACATTAAAAAATACTCTGAAGGAAAAAGCCTTTTCAGCAATATTTTGCAACGTTTCCGAAAATCTCCCAACAAAAACGAGGCCTTCGAAGAAGCTCCGGAAACCAATTTGGATTTGATTGTTTTTGGGAAAGATGAAGAAAAAATGAACTACGGTTTCGCAAAATGTTGTACTGTAATTCCGGGTGATAAAATCTTTGGTTTCATCACTATTTCTGATGGGATAAAAGTCCACAACGATAATTGCCCGAATGCAATTAACTTGCGTGCACAATACGATTATCGGGTTCTTCCTGCAAAATGGGTGAATGAAGAAAGCTTCAAAAACAGAATTAAAATTGAAATCGAGGGCTTAGACAGAATGGGAATGATTAACGATATCACCGCGGTGATCAGTAATTCAATGAACATGGATATGAAAAGTATGTCGATTGAATCCAACAACGGTATTTTCTTGGGAAATATCAACTTAGAAGTGAAAAACAGAAGTCAATTAGAGGAAACTTTCAAACAACTGAAAAATATCAACGGGGTTGCGCGTGTAAAACGACTTTAACAAAAAAAATTAATTAATGCTTATTACTCAATATTTCAAAAAATTTCTACATAATTCACAATCTTCAGGTATTTTACTTATTTTTTGCGTTGCCCTTTCCTTACTGGTCGCAAATTCATCACTTGGCAATGCCTTTCAAAATCTACTCGACACGAAAATAGGCACTGAAATTTTCCACCTTAATTATCCGGTAAGTATTTGGATTAATGATGGTTTGATGGCGATATTCTTTCTGCTTGTCGGTTTAGAAATTAAGCGCGAAATCGTAGAAGGCGAACTTTCGAGTTTTTCGAATGCATCGTTGCCGATTGTTGCTGCACTAGGTGGAATGCTGGTTCCCGCTTTGATATTTTTCCTTTTCAATCAAGGAACAGATTTTGCGAAAGGATGGGCAATTCCGATGGCAACGGATATCGCTTTTTCATTGGCAATCATTTCGATGCTGGGAAAAAAAGTACCGGTTTCTCTGAAAATTTTTCTTGCTGCACTTGCCATTGTTGATGATCTGGGCGCAATTGTAGTGATTGCCATTTTCTATACCGACCAAATTCATTGGTATTATTTAGGTTGGAGTGCCTTGATGGTTGTTATTTTAATCATTTTGAACAGATTAAATGTCGTCAAGCATATTATCTATCTTATTCCGGGAGTTTTTCTGTGGTATTTCATGCATCATTCCGGCATTCATGCTACGATTGCAGGCGTTTTGCTGGCTTTTGCGATTCCTACGAATGTTTCGACGACTGAAATTTCACCTCTCGAAAAATTGGAGCAAAAACTCCACTTACCGGTTAACTTTATCATTATGCCGATTTTTGCACTAGCCAATACCAATATTGCATTTAAGAACGGAATGGTAGACGGACTTTTCAGCAATTTCGGTTACGGAATTATTTTGGGACTATTTTTAGGTAAAGTGATTGGCATCAACTTGTTTTCTTATATTTTCATCAAGCTGAAAATAAGCACATTACCAGACAAAAGTTCTTGGTCTCAAATGATCGGAGTCGGGCTTTTGGCAGGAATTGGTTTTACCATGTCGATTTTCATTGCTTTGCTTTCTTTCAAAGGATTTCCGGAGATCCAGGATGAAGCAAAATTTGCCGTCTTAGTGGCATCTCTACTCTCCGGTCTTGTAGGATTTGCCGTGCTTAATTTCTCTTTCAAAAGAAGAAGAACATTGGAATAAATCTATTTTTTGGCAGTAATGGTGTGCGATTCATCGGCTTCTTCCATATCTTGCAAAATATTCGGATCAAAATATTGTGCATTAAGTTTTACTTCATCTGCAATCATTTTTTCTACTCTAACTTTCTTAATAGCAATGTTTAATTCGTTGCCCAAAAGAATCAAAATGATATTGATATTTACCCAAACCATCACCAAAATAATTGATCCAATCGATCCGTAAAGAACATTATATCTGGCAAAATCTCTTACATAAATCGCGAAAATATAGGTAAGAATCACAAATAAAACTGTGGTTAATACCGCTCCCGGCATTGCTTGTTTAAACGTAGTAATCTTTAGGCAACCCACCCAATAAAAAAGAGCCAGCAAGATAAAGTAGAAAATAGGAAAAGAGATAAATCCGATGATTTTCGACATATTATCTACCAACCAGGAAATATTAATTTCCGGGGTGAAAAGTTTCAGGACGACTTCGCTATAATAAATGCCCAATAACGAAGCAATAATGAGGAAAATAAACGCGATGGTAATTACAAATGCTACCAAATATTCCTTTACAGCACCTCTTCTAAGATTGGTATTAAGATTAAAACCATTAATCAAAGAATGCGTTCCGTTCACCGCAAAAATCATGGCGAAAATAATGGTTAAATTACTGATATTCTTCATATTAGGCAGAATAAAAGTTTGAATATAACCGGAAACATCTTTCTGAATGTGTGCAGGAAAGATATTGTGCATTAAAACCTCAAAAATATAAAACTGAAGTTTGTCGTAATGCGGAAGATAGGGTAATAAAGACAGCAAAAAGAGAATAAAGGGAAACAAACTAAGGAAAAAACTCCACGAAATACTCGCAGCACTTCGGCCAATTTGCATTTTGAAAACACCCTGCCCATAAATCTCAAACATTTTCCATAGCGAAATGCCTAGAAAAGGGATATGAATACTATCAAGAAATTCACGAATTTTGAGAATGAATTGAGGAGTTTTAATGCCCATTAATCTATATTTGCAGAACAAAGATAAGAAATGAGAATTAATTTGGTTTGCATCGGAAAAACTGATGATAAAGAAATCAGCGGGCTTGTAAAATATTATCAAAATCGGCTCCCGAAACACTGGAATTTCGAAATCACTGAAATCCCGGATGTGAAAAATGCAAAAAATCTTTCGCCCGATCTTCTCAAAAAAGAAGAAGCAAAGCTGTTCCTCAATCAAACCGAAAATTCCGATTACATCATTTTGCTCGACGAAAAAGGAAAACAGTTTACCAGCCGAGAATTCGCCTCAAAAATCGACAGTTGGATGAATGCTTCTGTAAAGAGAATTTCTTTCTTTATCGGTGGCGCCTATGGTTTTTCGGAGGAAATTTATCAAAGGGCAAACGAGAAAATGTCTTTGTCGAAAATGACTTTCACTCATCAAATGATTCGTCTCTTTTTTGTGGAACAGATCTATCGTGCCGATCAAATTCTTCAAGGAAAACCTTATCACAACGACTAATTTGTAATTGCAAAACTGGTTCTTCCCTTTTTTTGTGTATTTTTGATTTTATGGATTTATCTCTTAGAACTGTTACGGTGATGCGCTACATTCTTCCTCTTCGCGAAGGTGGTTCGTTGCCTGCTTTGGCGGAAGCTGATGATGATTTTAAATATGTTTTAAAATTCCGTGGCGCTGGTCATGGTGTTAAAATGCTGATCTCCGAACTTTTGGGTGGCAAAATTACAGAAGTTCTGGGTCTGAAAATTCCAGAATTGGTTTTTGCGAACCTTGATGTGGACTTCGGGAGAACGGAAGCCGACGAAGAAATTCAGGATTTGCTGAAGTTTTCCGAAGGATTAAATTTGGGTTTACATTTCCTTTCCGGAGCAATCGCTTACGATGCTTCCGTAAAAATAGATCCGCTATTGGCATCTAAAATTGTTTGGCTGGATGCATTCATCACCAATATCGATCGTACGTTCAAAAACACCAATCTTTTGCTTTGGCACAAAGAATTGTGGGTGATCGATAACGGAGCTTCATTTTATTTCCATCATTCTTGGCAAAACTTCGATTCCGCAGCGAAAACACCTTTCAAATATGTAAAAGATCACGTTCTGCTTTCTCAGGCTTCGGAACTGGACCAAGCTGATGCGTTTGCAAAATCAGTTTTAAATGATGATGTTTTCCGGTCAATTGTAAATTTGATCCCGGAAGAATGGCTACAATGGAAAGACGCCGATGAATCGCCTGAAGAAATACGAGAAATTTATTTTAATTTCCTGAAAACCAGATTAGAAAATTCTGAAATATTTTTAAACGAAGCCAAAAATGCAAGAGGATAAAATTTACGAATACGCGGTAATCAGACTTGTTCCGAAGGTTGAGAGAGAAGAATTTTTCAATATCGGTCTCGTAATGTTTTCTAAAAAGGAAAAATACATCCGAATGGAGTTCCATCTGTGCCCGAAAAAATTTGAGTTGATGCACTCCAAATTGGATTATGAGGATGTTACAAAAAATCTGGAAAACTTCAAAAATGTTGCAAAAGGCGAAAAAGCCGGTGGCGAAATAGGAACTATGGATATTCCGGAAAGATTCCGCTGGCTTACTGCCGTGAGAAGTTCGGTGATTCAAACCTCGAGGCCACATCCCGGGAAAACAAAGGATTTAGATGCTACTTTTGAACGTTTATTTGAAGAATTGGTGAAGTAGAAATCTTTAACGATAAAAAAAACGGACTCAAAATAATTGAATCCGTTTTTTAATTGAAACTTTATTTAGAAGCTAAAGTTAAGCCTTGAAAATACATATCTTCCGTTCTGACCAAATTGTGATGTTGATCTGGAATAAACGAATTGATCGTTATTTGATGAAGCAGGAAGATTTTTCGTCGGATAAACATCAAATAAATTGTTCGCACCTAGCGTGATACTTAGGTTTTTATTCAATTGATACGCGACAGAAATATCGGTAACGATTTTATCTGTAATCGTTTGATGTTCATTCAAAGATACCACTCCATCTCCATTTGCATCAATAATATCCGGACTGGTCACTTTTCCGAAATAGGTATTTCTAAGGTAAAAAGTAGCGTCTTTCCAAGTGAGATTGTGCGATAAACTCGCCTTAACTTTTGGCACCGCTTCTTCTAGATAAATTCTGGATGCTTCTGAAAAGTACACATTCTCTAAATTAGCTGCTTGTAAAGCGCCGGAAGAATGAATATCCCCCACTCGCTTAGTTCTATTGAGATTTATGGCAAAATTATTGTCGAGTTTCGCTTCAGAAAATCGTGCGTGATGTGAAACTACCACATCCAAACCTTTCGTTTCAGTATCGATACCGTTGGTAAAGAATTGAGCGGAATTCACACCAGATTGATCAAACAATTCAGGAGCAACCGATCTTGGGAACTGGCCTGTTAGAATAATTCGATTGTCGATTCTTGTAAAAAATCCATCAGCCGTAAAAGTAAGATTTGCCGACGGTATTTTATAGGTAAACCCAACACTCGCAGATTTGGAAGTTTCATGTTTTAATTTTGGAATTCCTAGTGAGTTTGCAATCTCCGAATCGTTGCTGAAAGTTCCAACTTCTTTCAACACCCCATCCGTAAATAATGTTGAGGTAATGTTATAATAAATTTGATGTATTGACGGCGCCCTAAATCCGGTAGAACCTGCAAATCTAAAATTAAAATTGTCGGCCAACTTCACTCGTGAAGCCAACTTATAATTAAAAGTAGAACCAAAATCCGAATAATTCTCATATCTCGCTGCGGCATCTACCAAAAGCCAATTGGTGAAATTCAACTCAAAATCCAAGTAACCAGCTACGGACTGACGGTTTTTATCCACTGCATTTGCCGGACGGAAACCACCGAATACTTGCGAATTGCCTGAAAGCAAATTACCAAAAAAGTCGGTTGGTTTTATGTTGTTTGGCGTGGATGCTGTTTGCGGGTTTCCGTAGATGTCATAAGCGGTATAAGATGCTTCTTCACCAGCAGTTATCAGAAAGTTTTCAAAACGATGTTCCGCTCCGAAAGCTGCATTAAAACCTTCTAGAATATCATAATTCTTAGAAAAATCTAAATTTACGGTGTTCTGAGAAAACTTCAGACCACCTGCATCAAATTCAGTTGGTGAGGCAAATCGTAATGAAGTATTTCCGGTATTTTTAATGGTATAATCAAATGAGTTTTGGCCAAATGTATTGCTTAAATCGATGTTCCAACCGTTCCATTTTCCCTTAATTCCCGCCACTAGCGAAAGGTCTAAAATATTGGTTCCGATCTCCGGCAAGTAACCATTGGGATAAATCCCGGTAAAGGTTCTGCTTTGATTTGGTCGTCTGTAAAACCCACCGGAAGTTCCATGTCTTAAACTAAAACCTCCAAAAGTGTACACCTTCCAAGTATCACTTATTGGCATTTCGATATTGGCAAATAACTGATGGTTATTAAGCTTAGATTGCCCAACTTGCATATTGAAATCTTTTCGGTTCAAACCACGGTAAGCCAATTCCTGATCCGTAACATTCGCTCCTAATAGGCCTTGCAAAGCAGTAATTGTATTGGCATTTTGGATCTGATTCTGGAATTCCTGGGAAAAATAGCTTACCTGTTGCGAATATTGGTGAATATTATCAATGATTTGCTGCGTGTTTGCAGTATTGTTGATATTACTATAGAGCGAAGAAAGATTTACACCATTATTTAATGCTCTTTGCTCAATCGCGTTGTAAGCGTTGAAAATTGCGCCACTTTCCGTTCCGGCTCTTGAAGTTGGATTTCTAAAAGTGGATGCCCAAGTTAGGTTATAAAAACCACCTTTTTTCCCAATTTTATTACCATAATTAAGGTCAACCTGAATGGTTTGTCCATCAAAATCTCCGGTATGATCGTTGGCCGTAGGAGTTAAATTACCGCCGTAAGAAACCTGGCCACCCAACTTTCCGGTATCGTTCTTTAATGCTAAATTCATCACTCCCGCAATAGCATCAGAGCCATACTGCGCTGAAGCTCCATCTCGCAATACTTCAATTTTTTGGATCGCAAAAGATGGAACCGCATTTAAATCTGTACCAATTGTTCCTCTACCTGGACTTCCATTTACGTTCACCAAAGCAGAAGTGTGTCTTCTTTTTCCATTTACTAAAACCAGAACTTGATCAGGTCCTAAACCTCGCAACTGAGCGGGATCCAAATGATCTGTTCCATCGGCGTTGGTTTGAATCGTTGAGGTAAACGATGGCGCAACTGAATTTAGAATTGCAGAAATATTCGTTTGAGGTAATACCAAGGATTCTTGCTTCAAGTTGAAAACATCTACAGGAACCGGACTGTCGATTTTCGATCTTGCTCCATTTCTGGAACCTAAAATCACCACTTCCTCTACATTGCTCACTTTAGTGCTGTCGGTCTGTGCATAGGCATTGGATGCTAAAAAAAACAATACCGAAGCGGATAAAATAGTTTTTCTTTTATTCATAAAATGATTTATTAATTAATGTTTTTTACAAATTTCGATCTGCACATTAAATCATTTAAATAAGTCTACAAAATAAGTAGACTTTTAATGTTAAAAAAAATATTGAAGAGTTTTCAATATCTTTTTATTTAAAAAATTGTATTTTACATTGATTAACAGCGGATTAACAAATAACGTTACGCTATGAAGATTAGATCTTGGTTAATTTTGCGAACTTAAGAATCAGATTCTTCTCGCCTTCATGCTGGAATTTTACTTTGGCTTTTATATTTTCAGGGTCGGTTCCGTCGAGGAAAAGCACTTCTCCCACCCCAAAACGGTCATGCCGAACTTGATCGCCAACTTCAATATTTTCTGATGAAGCTCCGCTAGGGTTGGTAATTCTAGCCGTTGCAACCGGTTTTAATTTTTGGGAAGCAGGCAAAGGTTCGCTTCTTTGAATGCTTTTCTTTTCTTCTTTCTTTTTGAAAAATCTTGGTTCGGCAGGTTCATCATCAAAAATGCTCGATTTCAAGCCGGACCGATTGATGAAACGAGTTTCTGCAACAGGATTAATAAATTCTAAATGTTGAGCATCCATTTCACTCAAAAACCGCGAAGGCTCCGCATCTGTAATTTTTCCCCACTGAAACCTGGAAACTGCATAAGTGAAATATGCCTGTTTTTCAGCTCGGGTTAAAGCCACATAAAACAATCTTCGCTCCTCTTCAAGCTCTTCCCTGGTCGAAGAACTCATGAAACTTGGGAAAAGATTTTCTTCCAAACCAACAAGGTGTACCACAGGAAATTCCAAACCTTTCGAAAGGTGAATCGTCATCAGTGAAACCTGATCTCCTTGTTCGTCTTTATCGGTTTGTGTATCCGCTGAAAGCGCGAT
This sequence comes from Chryseobacterium senegalense, assembly GCA_001403755.1. GTDB lineage: Bacteria > Bacteroidota > Bacteroidia > Flavobacteriales > Weeksellaceae > Kaistella > Kaistella senegalense. The sequence continues at coordinate 1,385,287 of CYUH01000015.1, forward strand.
GTTTTCTAGAAAATTGGCTAATGAAGGATCACCGTCTTCAATTTGTTGTTGTTCTTCGATGAAACCCTGCATCGAGTTCATCAATTCCTGAATATTTTCTACTCTGGAAATTCCTTCGGGTGTTTGATCGTCTTTCAAAAATTTAATCAAACCACTTCGTTTAGCCACTTCCATCGCTACATTGTAAGCATTTTCGGTTTTCAGCATTACTTGAAAAGCTTTGATCATCGACCAGAAATGTGAAAGTTTGGTTAAAATTCCGTTGTTTAATCCCAATTGTGGGGCATAAATTCCTAAATTATCCAAAACTGAAGACACGGATACATTCTGGGAATCCGCAAAAACCACTAATTTATTCTGAGTAGTTTCCCCGATTCCACGAGCCGGATAATTAATGATTCGGGACAGCGCCTCACCATCATTTTCATTGATCAAAATTCGCAGATAGGCAATTAAGTCCTTCACTTCTTTTCTTTGATAAAAGGAAAGTCCACCATATACCTTATAAGGAATATTTTTTCTTCTCAACGCATCTTCGAAAGCACGAGTTTGAGAATTGGTACGGTACAATATCGCAAAATCGGTAAATTTTCTTTGCTCGAAATTGTGTTTTTCCCAAACATTCGAAGCCACAAAACTTGCTTCATCCGCATCAGAAAGAGCACGATAAACTTTAATTTTATCTCCTTCTTCGTTCTCACTGAATACATTTTTCTTAAACTGCTGAACGTTTTTAGAGATCACCACATTAGCAGCATTTACAATATTTTGGGTGGATCGGTAATTTTGCTCCAGCGAAACCGTAACCGCGTCGGGATAATCTTTTTTAAAGTTTAATATATTATAAATATTCGCACCTCGGAATGAGTAAATTGATTGAGCATCATCGCCCACTACACAAATATTTTCAAATTTTGAAGCCAAAGCTTTTACAATCAAATATTGCGAATGGTTGGTATCTTGGTACTCATCGACCAAAATGTATCGGAAACGATCCTGATATTTCGCCAAAACCTCAGGAAATCTGGTGAGTAACTCGTTTGTTCTTAAGAGCAAATCGTCAAAATCCATCGCACCGTTCCTAAAACAAGCTTCCACATATTTTTGATAGATCAATCCCATGTGTTTCATGTTTGCACGCTCATCATTTTCGATGAGTTCGGGATTTCCAAAATAGGCTTTTACGGTAATTAGATTATTTTTATAATTGGAAATTCTGGCTTGAACTTTTTTCGGTTTGTACAAATCCGCATCGATATTGTTATCTTTCAGCACTTTTCTGATGACGTTTAGCGAATCTTGAGAGTCGTAAATTGTAAAATTGGACGGAAAACCCAATAAGTGGGCTTCACTTCTTAGAATCCTTGCAAAAACCGAGTGAAAAGTTCCCATCCACAGAGATTTCGCTTCACTTTGTCCTACCACTTTTCCAATACGCTCTTTCATCTCTTTAGCTGCTTTGTTGGTAAAGGTAAGCGCAAGAATATTGAATGGATCAACAAGATTGGTGATTAAATGGGCAATGCGCATGGTGAGTACACGGGTTTTGCCGGAACCCGCGCCTGCGAGCACCATAAGCGGACCTTCCAGGGTGGTTACGGCTTGATATTGTGCTTCATTTAAACCTTTCAAATAATCCATTAGAACAAAATTTTGGGTCACAAATTTAGTGAAATATATACGGAAGTCAAAGTGCAGACCTGCTTCCGAACTGTTAAATTATTTTAAGCAAAATCCCAAAAAAGCCCCAAATATGGAGCTTTCAATGAGAATTATTTTGATTATTGTTTACGCAATAATTATTTGATGAGTTGAATATTCACCGCGGAAAAACCTTTCGGGGAACGCTCTTTATCGAAAGAAACTTTGTTTCCTTTTTTCACAGGGTGTGCACAATTGTTTTCATGAAAGAAAATATTGTCTTTCGTACTGTCATCAGTGATGAATCCGTAGCCTTTATCGCTAAGGAAGGTAACAATTCCGGATTGAATTTTGTCTTCCACCGGAATTGGAGCAGCACCGAGTTGGATGTCATCGAGATTTACACCTTCGCGGTTTTGATCATCGGGACGGGTTTCTGTAAGTTGACCGTTTTCATCGACATAGAGAAACATTTCCTCTAAAGCTTTTCCCTTATTGTTATTGGTTTTGCGTTCTTCACGCTTAAGGTTTTTCTCCTTTTGTTTTTGAAGTTTTTTCTTGAAATTTTCTTTTTTTGAGAAAGAATCTGCCATATATTATTATCGTATTTAAGTTTGTCTTAGTTGCAATTCGGTTTAATCATTGACACCAGTGTACCGAAAAATTTGTGGGTGATAATGTATAAAAGCAACTGCGAAAAAACGATAACTGAGTAAGAAAAATTTAGAATTCTAAACGGTAATAGAGTAAGCAAAGGCAGCAGCCTTTTATAAATTATAGTGCAAATATACAATATTTATTTCAGAATGCCGATTATTAATTACAACTAGATTTTAAGCTTAGTCGAAGTAATCATTTGAAAAAAATCAAGTAGTAAGTTTATGGAGTTTATCCACTACTTCATCAATTTCAAAAGGTTTTGCGATGAAAGCATTTGCACCGGACTGAAGTGCGGTTTGTTTCAGTCCTCTACTCGCAGACATAATCACCACCGGAATATTTTTCGTAGTTTCATTTTCTTTTAATTTTTTACAAATATCTCTGCCGTCCTCGCCGGAAAGCCACATGTCGAGAAGGATAATATCCGGTTTAGATACAGATTCTACATAATTGAATATTTCGGATCCGCGTTCGAACGCATTTACTTCAAAACCTTCAAAATCGAGCATTAATCCTAGAGAATCAAGGATCGCCACATCATCATCTACGATTACTATTTTTTTTGAATTCATTTTTTTTAGATTTAATTTTGTACTAAAGGAAGAGAAAAAGAAAATGTAGATCCTTTTCCTAAAATACTGTTGACCCAAATTTTCCCGCCAGATCGTTCCACGATTTGTGCGGCGATATACAATCCCAAACCTAATCCCGGAAACGTATTTTCCTCATCGCCACTTACGCGATAATATTGTTCGAAAACGTGGTCTTTTTTATCGGACGGCATTCCTATTCCAAAATCTTTCACTGTAAAAATAATGTCGTTGTCTTTTTGCTCCGTTTCCACAATGATGCGATCTGCATCGGGTGAATATTTAATCGCGTTTGACATTAAATTCGTCATCACCTGCCCTATACGCTCCCTGTCTGCAAAAACCGTACCTCCTTTTGGCGTATCAATTTCTATTTTATGAGAAGTCGACATTTGCATTTCTTCTGCAATTTCCATCACCACTGTTTGGAAATCGAATTGGGTTTGGTTAAGGTGAATTTTGCCGGAGTTAATTTTCGTTACATCCAGCAAATCACCAATAAGAGAGGTAAGTTTAGCAACCTGAATATCAATTTTTTTTGCATATTCTGCACTTTTCTCATCACCGGTTTTCCTCAGTATTTTTTCGAGAAACTGGGCATACAATTTTAAGGAAGTCAACGGAGTTTTTAGCTCATGACTAGCGATTCCCAGGAAAGTATCTTTCTGTTTCACCAGATTTTTAAATTCATTAATATCGGTACTGGTTCCAATCCATTTGCAAAATTTACCATCTTTGAAAAAAGGAGTTCCGGTGGTAAGATACCAGATATATTCATTCTTTTCGCTGTCGAACATTCGATACTCCAACTCGAATTGTTTTGGATTATCCGAAATATCTCGCCAAACTTTCGCAACGCTAGGCAGATCATCCGGGTGAACGATTTTAGTAAAATCAAATTTGTCGATTTCATCAATCGTTAAATTAAGCAATCTCAACAGATTAGCATTTCCATAATCTAATATTCCGTTAGGACCTGCACTCCAAACCATATTTGGCATTGCGTTGGCAAAATTTCGGTATTCATCTTCGGCGGATTCTGCTATTTTTCTAGCATTGATCAACTCTGTTACATTTACGGCTACATTTATGATCGCATATACGTTTCCGTCCGCATCACGCATTGGTTTGTAGGAAAAATTGTAATAAAAAGTTTGTAAAACCCCATCCACAAATAATTCTACACGATCTTCCTGTGAGAAATAGGGTATTCCTGTTCTGTAAACGTTTTTTAGAATATCAATAAACGGTTGCCCCTGAAGTTCTGGCAAAGCATTCTGTAAGGTCTTACCAATTACCGTTCTGTCTTTTCCCCAGGTCTTAATCATTTGATTATTGGCAAATTCTATAATTAAATCTTCACCTTTATAAATGGCCGTAGAATAATCCGAAGACTCTACCAATTCCTTAAAACGGAGTTCACTTTCCCATAGTTTCTTTTCAGAAAGAACCTTATCAGTAACTTCTGTAGCAACCACACTAACTCCTGTTATTTTTTCATCTTTAAAAATTGGTGAGTATAGAAAATCAAAATAGCAGTCGGTCAACATACCATTTTTCTCTAATTTTGCCAGCATGTTGTTTCCTTTATAAGGATTTCCTGTTCGATATACTTCCTGCAAAATCTTGGGAAATTCTTGATCCTTAATTTCGGGAAGTGCTTCCAGTAGAGGCAGCCCAATAACAGACTCGCTTTTACCCCATAAATCCAGGATCTGCTGGTTGGCTATTTCTACCACCTGATTTTCTCCCATCAACATAGCTAATGCGATCGGCGCTTGACCAAAAAGTGTAGTTAAAGATTCAAAACTCACTTGGTGCTGAAGAAAATTTTTCATACTTGCGAATTTATAAAAAAAATAGCCTGATTAGCATCAATTTACTATTTTAGATAAGAAATATTTATAAAATTTCTTCTGATAAAAAATTGTTTCAGGATGGGATTTTCAACTAACTAAAATAGACCTCGTTTAATGTTTTATATTTGAAAATATTAATTATATTTGCACTTCTTAAACTTTAAACAAAAAATGAGCACAATATTTACATTATTCATGATTCTGATCATGATTGCGAGTATCTTACTAATTATCATCATCATGGCACAGAATCCAAAAGGTGGAGGCTTATCCGGAACTTTCGGTGGAACCTCATCTGCTCAGTTTGGAGTACAACGTACCAATGATTTCATGGAAAAAGCAACTTGGACTTTGGGAAGCGCAATTATAATTCTTATTTTACTAAGTGTTATTCTTACTGGGAAACCTAGCACTACGGTTCCAACTGCTCCGGTAAAAACAGAAGCTCCTGCTCCACAAACAGCGCCTGCTACAAACAGCCCTGCAACTGCTCCGGTAAACACTCCGGCTCCAGCAGGAAATTAGTATTACGCTTTACACAACAAACAAAACGGCTTAGTAATTCTAAGCCGTTTTTTTTATGATTTTATTCAAAGTTTCGTTCTTTTATTCCCCAGTATTGATCTTGAGGATCAAGGAACAAACATTCTATCCAGCTGTCCAAAGACATTTTGGATAATGTTTCAGCATCGATTTCAGCAAATTGGGTTTCAAAAAAGTCTTTATTGATTTTCAAATTTCTCCGATCCAGAATCATCACATTTTCCTCCGAAAAAAAAGGATAATTCTTAATATCTGAATTTGTTGTGAGAATTTTTTTCCCGGATGACAATGCTTCGAATGTTCGCATTGTTAAACCATTTTGAAAAGGTTTATTAATATCCAAAACAGCAAAAGATTGGCTATAAATCTCAGCAATTTCTGCGTGTTGCAGTTTGGTAAAACTAAGTTTTCTAATGTCAAAATGTTGCAAATGCCGATCGAAAAAACGTTTCAACATAAATGCAGTTCTTCCGGGAGCATAGTAATAGAAAAATGTTTTCAAACGAAATTGTTCCGCAATTTTCCGAACCTCTTCACCAATCGCATAACGGTCGGTATGAGCAGTTCCGATGAAGGTTATATCATATTTTTGTTCTTTTGTTTCTTGGACATTTTTGTAATTTTCAATAAAAAATAATGGGCGAAAATGCAGACCAAAACGTTTAGCATCACGTGGTTCAAAAGTGAAATTTTTATCGAAAAACGGATAGAGTTTTTGGAATTTTGGATATTCGTCAACTGCGTCGTAGGAATAGAAAATTTTCTCAGCTAACGGATTTATATCTCGGAAAGCATCAAGAAAGAAAAACGGAATACTTTCGCCTTTTATTAATAGCAAAAAATCATAATTTTTTGTTGAAATTTCCAACAAAATTTTGCGGTAATAGCGGTTGATACTTCGCTGATACCAACGGCTATTTACGCGGATAATTCCTTTAGACAAAAGAGAATCCGAGGGTCTTTCGTTGTAAAAATCTACCTCAGCTCCCCATTTTTGTAATCGCTTGACGATCGCTTTTTCGTAGCCGAAAAAATGGGCTGAGATAAACAATATTTTTTTTCCTGCCAGATTCATGTTTTCAGGAAACCCTTTTGTTTCATTTCTTGCAATGAGGCTTCAAAATCATTATCCCAAACCGGCTGTTTCAAAACCCATTCGGTGAAAGCTTGCATTCCATGGGAAAAACTTACCTTGGGTTGATAATTCAAAAGCTTTTTCATTAAAGAAATATCTGCGAAATTATGTCGGATATCGCCAATCCTGAAATTTCCGGTTACTGAAACAGTGACGTCTTTCTGATATTTTTTTACAAGATCTTCAGCGACAGATTTTACGGTGGTTGCAATTCCGGTTCCTATATTGATGGTTTGGTTAATCGCAGTGTCCATTTCCAAACTTCTTATCGTTGCTTCGGTGACATCTTCGATGTTGATAAAATCCCTTGTGGGCAAACCATCTTCAAAAATATTTAGATCCTTACCACTTAAAATCTGCGAAGAAAATATCGACAAAATACCAGTATACGGATTCACAAGCGATTGCCCCACTCCATAGACATTTTGGTAACGAAGAATAACAAAATCAACGCCTATCGATGGACAAACGAGTTTTACCATTTGTTCCTGCTGCAATTTCGTGAGTCCGTAAAACGAAGTTGGAAGAAGTTTAGAATCTTCCGAAGTAGGAAGTGGCTCTATAATTTCACCTTTATCATCGGTCATTTCGAAGATTCCTTTTTCCATAAAATCGGTTCTGCGGCTGTTAGGATACACAATCTTCGCAGCGGAATCCTGATATTTACCTTCACCATATACCGCTCTGGAAGATGCTAAAACAAATTTCTTTACACCATTTTTTTTATTAACTAAAACATCAAGAATAAGCGCTGTTCCCGAAACGTTCACCCTGTTATATCTTTCGATTTCATACATCGACTGACCTGTTCCCGTTTCTGCAGCTAGGTGTATAATGGCATCTTGGTGATCGATGGATTTTTCGATGTCTTTCCTGTTAGAAACATCACCTTTAATGAATTTTACCTTTCCAAAAATACGTTGATAAAGCGGCGAATTCTTCTCCGGATTCTCACTGTGAATTTGCGCTGAAAGAGAATCTAAAACCGTCACTGAATATCCGCGATTTATTAATTTCAGTGCAAGTGAACTTCCGATGAATCCGGCTCCACCGGTAATTAGTATGTTTTTCAATTTATCCACTTATTTTCTCCCAGATTTTAGTTTGCTGGTTATATTTTTTTACGATTTTCGCTGGCGCACCTGCGATAACACAATAATCCGGGAAAACGCCTTTCACCACAGAATTTGCACCAACAATACATTGTTTTCCCAATACGGTTCCCGCCATAATGGCAGCTCCCATTCCGATAAAGCAATTTTCGCCGATAGTAGTTTCACTGACGATTATTTTTTGTTTTACAACATGTTTCCCGATTTCGGTATAATCATGATCAATATTGGTGATGAAAACATTGGCTAGAATCAGTGAACGCTTCCCTACGACCATCTGACCTGCGGAAGTGATGTGTACATTCTGAGAAATCACCACATCATCCTCTATTCGGATGGTTCCACCATTGTGGGTTTCCATTCGTAAATGTGGGAAAATCCTCACTTTTTTTCCGATAAATATATTGCGGGTTCCCTTAAGAAAAATAGGTTTCCCAAGATAGGATGGAATTCCAAATTTGCCAAAAAAAGGCGCATAAAACAGCGCTCTGATTCCCCAAAGTAATTTATCCTTCATAGTTTTGCTCTTATTGGCCTCACGATGTATTTTAATTTGGAAAATACAAAATAAAAAAGATATTGCAATAAATTAATTCGTTTATTTCGATACATTTCCCAAATATTTTTCTGGATTCCTTTCTCCATTTCTTTCAAATTCGCAGAAAGTCCGGAAAACCCGAAAGATTTTTTCCCATTTCCTGCAATTACAAGTTTTTCAGGAAGTAGAAACATCGAGTTGGTTTCGCTGATTCTCATCCAATAATTCGCATCTTCCGAATATCTTTGTATTTCGTTAAATAAACCAGTATTTTCGAGAATTTTCTTTTTGAAAATGGCCGTAGAAGTTTGGCCCGTAATTTTAAACAATAATTTGTGCAGACTTATAGCAACTAAACCGTTACTACCAATTGCGTATGGAAAATTTACTTTTTCATCATTCCATAAAGAAGTAATAAAATCCACCCCGAAATCCGGATTTTGAAGATATTTCATCTGTTTATCGGTTTTTTCCGGTAGCCATTCGTCATCGGAATCCAGCAAAGCAATGTAATCTCCTTTTGCAATCTTCAGTCCTGTATTCCTAGCTTTGGAAACACCGCCGTTTTGTTGATTAATCAATAGAATCGGCATTTCCGGATTTTTTTGTCGGTAACTTTCAAGAATTTTTTCACTTCGATCCGTGGAACCATCGTTGATAACGATGATTTCAAAATCTCCTTTCCACGTTTGATTTTTAATGGAATCAAGACATTTTTCGATGCTTTCTTCAGCATTAAAAACGGGAATAATTACAGAAATCACCATTGAACTATGTTTAAAAACTTACAAAACACCATTTGCCATGAATCTAAAATAGGAATTTTGTTGGTTTAATTAACTTTTTTCATTGTAAGGCAACCGGTTTTGAATCGACCTACCCAATGAAATTTCATCCGCGTATTCCAGCTCATCTCCCACCGATATTCCGCGAGCGATGGTAGAAAAATTAACCTCAAAATTCTTGAATTTTTTATAAATGTAATAAGCCGTCGTATCGCCTTCCATCGTCGCACTCAGTGCGAAAATCAGCTCTTTAACTTCTCCGCTTTCCAGTTTTTTTTCAATCGAAGAAATATGAAGTTGATTGGGACCAATACCTTCCATTGGCGAAATTTTGCCGCCCAAAACCAAATATTTCCCTCTGTATTTTCCGGTATTTTCGATCGCCATCACATCTCGCACGTCTTCTACTACGCAGAGCATTTCTACATTTCTTTTCGGGTTGGCGCAAATTTCACAAATTTCCACGTCGGAGAAATTATGACAATATTTACAGTATTTGATTTCGGTGACGAGTTTATTCAGCGCATCTCCCAAAGCAATCGCTTGACTTTCGGGCTGTTTCAGCAGGTGTAATGCCAATCTCAGGGCCGATTTTTTTCCGATTCCAGGTAATCCCGAAATTTCTTCTACTGCTTTTGCTAAAACTTTGCTCGGATAATCCATACTACAAAAATAAAATTTAAAAACTCAAATTGCAAGTTTCCCCCCTTTTATTATCTTTGGTTAAAATAGATCTATGATTCTTCAAAATTTAAATTATCCACTCGATTTCAAATTTAAAATTACCACCCTTTCCAGCGATTTTAATATCACCGACAAAAACGGGAATTATGTAGCATACGTTCGTCAGAAAATGTTTAAATTAAAGGAAGATGTCATTATTTTCAATGATGAAACACGCTCTCGGGAACTCTTCCGAATTCAGGCCAACCAATGGATCGATTTTAATGCATCCTACTCGATGACCGACTTGGAAAACGGCAAGAATTTCGGCAGACTCGCCCGAAAAGGAATGCGCTCTCTATGGAAATCTCACTACGATGTTTTGGATGAAAATAATTCTTTGAAATACCAAATCAGCGAAGATAATGCTTGGGTAAAAGTTTTGGATGGTTTCATTGGAGAAATTCCCATTGTTGGAATGTTCACCGGATATTTCCTGAATCCGACCTACACAGTGAAAGATGCCGCAGGAAAAGAATATTTCCGCCTCAAGAAGATGCCATCATTGATCGGGCGAAGGTTTCAACTCGACCGATTAATTGATATCGACGATCAGGATGAATCACTCGTAGTTTTATCATTACTGATGATGGTACTTTTGGAAAGAGAACGAGGATAAACTAAAAAAAATTTCTTGGAGTGGTTATTAAAATAAGATTACTAAGACATCCAACTTTATAAATTCAATACAAATAATTGCCTGACTTTTTTTCAGGCATTTTTTTATTCTTAAATTTGAGGAAAATATTATTTATAATGGAAATTACGCAAATAGAACCACAAATAATCTGGAAAAATTTTGCTGCATTAAACGCAATACCAAGACCTTCTAAAAAAGAAAAAAAAGTAATTGAATTCATTAAAAATTTTGGTGAAAGTCTTGGTTTGGAAACCACCGTGGACGAAGTTGAAAATGTTATCATTAAAAAACCAGCAACTCCTGGAATGGAGGACCGAAAACCAATCGTGATGCAATCTCACCTCGATATGGTTTGCCAAAAAAACAATGATGTCCTTTTTGATTTCGAAACCCAAGGAATCCAAATGGAAGTAGATGGCGATTGGTTAAAAGCCAAAGGTACAACTTTGGGCGCGGATAACGGTTTGGGCGTGGCGGCAATAATGTCGGTTTTGGAAAGTTCTGATATACCGCATCCCGCTCTGGAAGCGCTCTTCACTATTGATGAAGAAACAGGCATGACTGGAGCAATTGGCTTAAAACCAGGGCAATTATCTGGTGAAATACTTCTGAATCTAGACACCGAAGAAGATGACGAAATCGATATCGGTTGCGCTGGTGGAATCGACGTAACTGCTTGGCAAAACTATAATTTGGAAGACGCTAATGGCCAAATTGTGAAAATCGAGATCAAAGGTTTGAGAGGTGGACATTCCGGAATGGACATCCATAAAGGCTTCGGAAATGCAAATGTAATCTTAGGAAGGTTATTGTATACGGGACTTTACAACCAAAATATTCAACTGATTTCGATTGATGGTGGCGGTTTGCGAAATGCGATTCCGCGCGAAGCAAATGCTGTATTTTCGGTGAGAAATGCGGTAGAATTCATCGAAAATGCTAATATTTTGAAAGCTTCAATTCTAGAAGAATTTGCAAATGTAGAGAAGGATCTTCAAATAAATATTGAAAATTTCAGTACTCCGGAAAAAGGAATTTCTGAGGAAGATTCCAAAAAAATAATTTTAGCATTAAAATCGGCACACAATGGTGTTTACCGAATGTCTCCGGATGTTGCTGATTTGGTAGAAACTTCTAATAATATCGCTCGTGTCGAGCTGAAAGACGGAGCTTTGAAAATTTTGAATCTATCTAGATCATCGGTGGATTCTACAAAATTTGCTGTTGCAGAACAATTGAAATCTGTTTTCGAATTGGCAGGTTTTGAGGTGGAATTCAGCGGTTCGTATCCAGGTTGGAAACCAAAACCAGGTTCGGAAATCGTAAAAATCATGGAGAAAATTTATGAAAGAGATTTCGGATCAAAACCTCACGTGGTCGCTTGTCACGCAGGATTAGAATGCGGAATTATTGGTGCAAATTACCCTGAAATGGAAATGGTGAGTTTCGGACCTACGATTCGTGGAGCGCACTCACCCGAGGAAAAAGCGAATATTCCATCTACACAGAAATTTTGGACATTTTTGAAAGAAATTTTAAAGGAAATTCCTAAAAAATAAGCAAGCACAATTTTGGAGATTTCCGTTATGCAATCGTATTACATTGCTCACGGATTTCGAAGAAAAGTAAAACTATAAAAAATTAAAAATCCCGTAACATGCAGTTGCGGGATTTTGCTATTTAAAAAGGGTAACAATCTTCTATGGATAAGGCGCGATTTGAACTTCCAATCCATCGATGTTCTCAGTGATGTGAATTTGGCAACCCAATCTGGAATTATCCTGAACGTGAAACGCTTCCGCAAGCATTGCATCTTCTTCAGCTCCCATTTCTTCCAATTTTTCGGCACCATCAATTACATAAACCTGACAAGACGCACACATCGCCATTCCGCCACAAACTCCGATGGTACCTTCTTCCGCCAATTCGTAGGAACGCACTACTTCCATTAAATTCATGGACATATCGGTAGGCGCAATAACTTCGTGAGTCTGGCCGTTTCGGTCGGTAATTTTCAATTGAATATCCTGCATTTTTTTGTTTCTAAAGTTTAATCAATCTTCTTCACAACAGCTTTTTCCGCTTCCTTTCGGCTTCCATCGAAACCGTCTACTCCACTTACTGTTGTATATTTTAAAACATATTTTTTACCGGGATTCAGCATATTATAAACGCTTTGACACATTAATGTAGCTTCATGAAACCCACACAAAATCAGTTTCAATTTTCCGGGATAAGTATTAATATCGCCAATAGCATAAAGCCCCGGAATATTAGTTTGATAATCCAATGCATTATTCACCACGATGGCATTTTTCTCGATTTCTAGGCCCCAATTTGCAATATCTCCCAATTTTGGAGTAAGCCCGAAAAGCGGAATAAAATAATCTGTTTCCACATCGAAAGTTTCGCCTTCTTTTTCCAAAGTAATTGCCGTCACCTTTCCTTCACCTTTAATTCCAGTTACTTCTGCTGGAGTGACTAACTTAATTTTTCCTTGATCCTTCAAAGCCTGAACTTTTTCAACAGAATCCAAGGCACCACGGAACTCGTTTCTTCGGTGAACCAAAGTTACTTCATTTGCAACATCGGCCAGGAAAATGCTCCAATCCAAAGCAGAATCTCCACCACCTGCGATTACTACCCTCTTGTTTCGGAAATGTTCAGGTTCTTTAATGAAATATTCCACGCCTTTTTCTTCGTAATCAGCGATGTTTTCGATGGTCGGTTTTCTAGGTTCAAATGTTCCTAATCCGCCGGCAATTGCTACAGCTTTCGCACGATGAACGGTACCTTTGTTGGTTACCACTTCGAAAGTTCCATCTTCAAGTTTATTTAAAGTTTGAGCGGTTTCGCCCAAGGTAAATCCCGGTTGGAACTGCTTAATTTGCTCCATTAAATTATCGATCAATTCTCCTGCATTCACTGAGGGGAAACCTGGAATATCAAAAATAGGTTTTTTGGGGTAAAGCTCTGTCAGCTGTCCACCTGGTTGCGGCAAGGCATCGATAAGGTGGCATTTCATTTTCAGCAAGCCTGCTTCAAAAACTGCGAAAAGCCCGGTTGGTCCAGCTCCTATTATTAATAAATCGGTTGTAATCATTGATGATTTTTTTTAGAAAATTAGTGCCACAAATTTAAGAAAAATAAAAGAACAGCGAATTGCATAAGAGTGACAAATGTCATTTTAAATTGCTTCCAAATCAATGTTTTATATTTGTGGCAAATTTTTTGCAAAACGAAAGACTATGAAAAAATTGTTAATCGCTTTCAGTATGATGATTTTTGCTTTGGGATTCTCTCAAAAGCTCGATAATATCCAGTCTGGCGAATATTTAAATTATAGAATTCACTACGGACTTTTAAATGCCGGAACCGCAACATTAACTACCTTAAAAACCACCTACAGAGGTCAACCGCATTTCTATGTGAAAGGTTATGGTAAAACTACCGGTGCTGTTCGCGCTTTCTTTAAAGTGGAAGATTTCTACGAAAGTTACATCAATTATAACACCGGTTTACCAAGTTTTTATGTGAGGAATGTACAGGAAGGAACTTATACCCAACACTTCGAAACTAGTTTTAATCATAACAACCATACTTTAATTTTAACGGATAAAGAAAAAAACACTTCCCGCGTGGTAAACTCTGTGAGAGGAATTCAGGATATGCTTTCTGCGTTTTATTATTTAAGAAGTTTGGAGCCAGGTGAGCTGAAGATTGGAAGTGTAAAAAAACTGAACGTTTGGATTGATGATGAAATGTTTCCCTTCCAAATTAAAGTTGTAGGAACGGAAAATCTTAAAACAAGATTTGGAACGATCAATGCTTTAAAAATTGTTCCTCAAGTGATGAGTGGACGTGTTTTCAAGGATAAAGAAGGTGTAACAATGTGGGTAAGCAACGACAAAAACCTAGTTCCTTTGGCAATAAAAGCGGAACTCGCAGTCGGTTCATTGAAAGCGAGCATCGATTCGTATAAAAATGTAAAATATCCCCTGAATTTCAGCAAATAAATATAAAGCCCGTTTGCAAAGGAGCAATTGGCAAAAGATAATATATAAAAAAAGACCGTTTCAATTGAAACGGTCTTCATATTTTTTCTAAAGATAAATTAAAGCGATTTAAACTGCTCCAACATTCTTTTATCATTTTCAAAAAACATTCGGATATCGCTCATTTGATAAAGCAACATCACGATTCTTTCAATTCCCATCCCAAAAGCGTAACCGGAATATTTATCCGCATCGATGTTCACGTTTTTCAAAACTGCAGGATCCACCATTCCGCAACCCATAATTTCCAACCAGCCGGTTCCTTTGGTGATTCGGTAATCGGTTTCGGAATTCAGTCCCCAGTACACATCCACTTCCGCACTCGGCTCTGTGAAAGGGAAATAAGAAGGTCTCATACGGATTTTCGATTTCCCGAAAAGTTCGGTGGTAAAAAACTGAATGGTTTGTTTCAAGTCTGCAAAACTCACATTTTCATCAATGTACAAACCTTCAATTTGATGGAAAATACAATGTGAGCGAGACGAAATAGCTTCGTTCCGGAAAACCCTACCAGGCGAAAGAATCCGCATTGGTGGTTGGTTTTCTTCCATATATCGAATTTGTACGGATGAAGTGTGGGTTCTCAGCAAAACATCGGGATTGGTTTCGATGAAGAAAGTATCTTGCATATCCCTCGCCGGGTGATATTCCGGAAGGTTTAGCGCTGTAAAATTATGCCAATCATCTTCGATTTCCGGACCGTCGGCCACTGCAAAACCGATAGATTTAAAAATCTCGATGATTTTATTTTTTACCAAATTTATCGGATGGCGCGTACCAAGATCAGTGGGAAATCCAGGTCTCGTTAAATCTTCTTTTTCAAGAATGAGGTTCGATGTAGATGCATTTTTCAGGGAATCAAGTTTTGCCTCGACTGCCTGTTTCAGCGTGTTGATTTTTTGTCCGAACTCTTTTTTCTGCTCGTTGGGAACATCCTTAAATTGGGCAAAAATATCATTTAAGATTCCTTTTTTGCCATTGAATTTAATTCGGAATTGCTCAATCTCATCTTTATTCGTCGTGCTGAAATTGCCAACCTCAACCAATAATTCATCAATCTTTTCTAACATCTTTAATATTTAGTAAGCTGCAAAAATACAATTTTTCAATCTAAATTTAAGTGTAAAATCAAAGCTAAATTCTGCAAATACCTTTTTTTTAATGGAAAAAATCCTACTTCTTTAGAAAATCGAGAAACAATTCAATGGCTTTTTTTCTGTGGCTTATTGCGTTTTTATCTTCGGGTTTCATTTCTGCAAAGGTAATTTCATGATAATCGGGAATAAAAATCGGATCATAACCAAACCCTTTTTCACCGCGAATTTCCCGGGTTAAGCTTCCATAAACTCGCCCTTCAAAATAATGGGTTCCAGCACCATCAACAAGACACATCACGGTGACGAAATAAGCTTTTCGATTGTCTTCATCTTTCATTTCATCGAGCACTTTCGCCATATTTTTAGCAAAATCATGGTTTCCCGCATACCGCGCGGAGTAAATCCCGGGTCTTCCATCGAGAGCTTCTACCACCAATCCGGAGTCGTCGCCGAGACTGGGTTTCCCAGTTTTTTCGAAACAATATTTTGCTTTGATTAAGGCATTTTCATGAAAGCTATTTCCGTCCTCTACAATTTCATCGTGCAAATCGTAATCCGCTAATGAAGTGACACTGAAATCGCTTCCTAAAATCTGTTGAATTTCTTCTTTTTTATGCTGATTATGTGTAGCAATAAGGATTTCCTGGCTCATAAATATCAATTCTTCTAATTTTAAATGTCAGAATAATGTACTCTGTACTTTCTAGTAAATAAATAATAAAAAACGGCAAATAAAACAATTCCTAAAGCTAATAAAACCCATTCAGGAACTTTGAAAGCATCGGCAAAACTTTCAGTATTTCCGTAAAAAATGAGAAGCGAGGAACATAGATTATTGAAAGCATGCAGAAAAATCGGCAAGAGTAAAGATTTGGTTTTATAGTATACAAATCCCAAAACACTTCCCAGCAAAACCGCGCCTACGAACTGCCAAGGATTGCCATGTATCAGGCCAAACACTACGGATGAAATCGCAATCGCAACGCCGGGTTTTGTGCCTTTATTGATCAATCCTTTCTGAATAATTCCACGGAAAACGATTTCCTCAAATATTGGAGCCATAATCACCGCCATCACAATCATCGTAGCTTTATCATTGGTCATTTGCTCCATCATTTTCGAAAAATAAGCATAATATTCTCCGAAAAATGCTCCGGTAATCGGAATTTGTGAAGTGATAAATTCGGCAATCAACATCATCCCAAACATCATCGGAAAAATCAGAAGATAGGTACCGACATTTGTAGGAGAAAAATTGAAGTTCAGCTTCCTGCCGGTTTGCGGTCTTGCGACAAAGTAATCGAAAGCGAAAATTGCACCCAAAAATCCTGCAGCATTTATCACCATTAAATAAAAATCCTGATATTGAAAATTATTTTTAAATATCATCATCGAAAAAACATTGAGAATCGCGATTAAGGAAGTTCCGCCGATCATTCCAGCAACAAGTGCAAGAGCGCCTTTCCAGTCGAAAATATATTTTTTTCGCAAACTGTTTTTATCCATTACAATTTAGTTTCAACAAATATAGAGCAAAAAGATAAATACAAGAATTGGCACCGGTAAAAACTTCGTTTTCATTTTCCATAAAAAAACACGATTTTTGCACATTCAAATACAATTATGTCAGAACTCATAAAAGAAATAGATCGACGAAAAACCTTCGGGATCATCTCGCACCCGGATGCCGGTAAAACCACCTTAACGGAAAAACTTCTTCTTTTCGGAGGCGCAATTCAGGAAGCTGGTGCTGTAAAGTCCAATAAAATTAAAAAAGGAGCAACTTCCGATTTTATGGAAATCGAAAGACAGAGAGGAATTTCCGTGGCAACTTCGGTTTTGGCTTTTGAATACCGAAATCATAAAATCAACATTCTCGATACACCCGGTCACAAAGATTTCGCGGAAGATACTTACCGTACGTTAACCGCTGTAGATTCTGTTATTGTTGTGATCGACGTGGCAAAAGGAGTTGAGGAACAGACCGAAAAACTTGTTCAGGTATGCCGTATGAGAAATATCCCGATGTTTGTTTTCATTAATAAGTTAGACCGGGAAGGTAAAGACGCTTTCGATCTTTTGGATGAAGTGGAACAGAAACTTGGCTTAACCGTTTGTCCGCTTTCTTTGCCGATCGGTATGGGGACGGATTTTCAGGGAATTTATAATATTTGGGAAAATAATATCCAGTTATTTTTAAAGGAGAAAAAACAGAAAGTTGGCGAAGCAATTAAATTTGATGATATTAACGACACCAAAATCGATGAAGTTATCGGAGCAAAAGCTGCCGCAACTTTACGGGAAGAGCTGGAACTGGTTCAGTCGGTTTATCCGGAATTTAGCCGCGAAGATTATCTTAAGGGCGATCTGCAGCCGGTATTTTTTGGGTCTGCACTGAATAATTTCGGAGTTCGCGAACTTCTTGATGCGTTTATCGACATCGCTCCAAAACCGCAGCCCAAAGAAAGCGAAACAAGGCTTGTAAAACCTGAAGAAAAAGATTTCACTGGATTTGTCTTTAAAATCCACGCGAATATGGACCCGAAACACCGCGACAGACTTGCTTTTGTAAAAATAGTTTCCGGGACTTTTAAAAGAAATGAAAATTATCTGTTGGTAAGAGAAAACAAAAAAATGAAATTCTCTTCTCCAAATGCCTTCTTTGCGGATAAAAAAGAAGTTGTGGACGAGAGTTTCCCGGGTGATATTGTCGGACTTCACGATACCGGAAATTTCAGAATTGGCGACACCCTAACTGCCGGAGAAAAAATCAACTTCAAAGGAATCCCAAGTTTTTCACCGGAACATTTCCGATATATCAACAATGATGATCCATTAAAGGCAAAACAACTCGCAAAAGGAATCGATCAATTGATGGATGAAGGTGTGGCGCAGCTTTTCACCCTGGAAATGAACAACAGAAAAATTATCGGAACCGTGGGTGCACTGCAGTATGAAGTAATCCAATACCGTTTGGAGCACGAATATGGAGCGAAATGTACCTATGAACCACTTTCAATCCACAAAGCTTGTTGGATTGAAGCTGACGAAAAATCCGAAGAATTTAAAGAATTTGCGAGATTGAAGCAGCGCTTTATGGCGAGAGACAAGTACGGACAATTGGTATTTTTAGCAGATTCATCATTTACCATTCACATGACTCAGGAAAAATTTCCGAATGTGAAACTCCACTTCATCAGTGAATTTAGAAATCAACAATAATAACATTAAATCTTCAGTCGATCTGAAGATTTTTTTTGTAAAATAAGTGGTAAAATATTTTGCAAAACATTCATTTACAATAAATTAATAATTTTCAGCATTATTAAGGAATACTATTTGATTCTACTCCACAGTTTTTAATTTAAAATCAACCATGAAGAAAATATTTCTAGCCAGTTTCGTTGCAGTTGCTTTGGTTTCTTGTGATAAAAACACGATTCAGCAAACCACTGACAGCATCAAACATGCCGACAGTTTGTTGACGAAAGCCAACGACGGCATCAAAACTTTGGATTCCATCTCGAAAACCATCAACGATTCCGACGGAATTACCAAAAAAGTAATCCTTCCGGAGATTGAAAAGCAAAAAAAATCCATTGACAGCACAATAAAATCCGGAAGTTGGCAAATCGATTCCATCAACAAAGAAATTGAAAAAATAACCAAAAATGTGAAAGTAGGAACCGAAGTGGTAAAAACTTTAGATTCCGCAAATCGATCATTAGAAAAAGGTGGTAATGTGATTTCTGTACTTACGAAAACTGCCGACAAAATCCTGCAACAGACAAAATCTCAACCGAAAGTTGCGGAAAATCCTGCGCAAAATCAGCCTGCACAAAACCAAAACAATTCGGTGACAGCACTTCCAAAAAAGGAAATTTCGCCTTTAGTAAAGACCGCAAAACTGGAAATTCAGGTGGAAAATATTGACGAAGCAAAAGCTTTATTAAGACAAAAAATCAGGGAAAACAGCGCCGATTTGATTTCCGAAAATTTCACTAAGAACGAAGGAATTATGCGAGAATATGTTATGGTAAAAGTTCCGTTTGAGTATTTTGATGGCTTGGTTTCTGATGTTTCCTCACAATTAGGCGAGGTGAAATTGAAAAGTACCGAAACTGAAGGCTATGATCGAATTGCTTCGCAAATGTGCGACGTCGAAATTACTTTAGTGCAAAACGAAAATATTGCCGGAACAGCCTTTGCCAACGAGAAAGTTGAGGAAGATCCGAACAGTTTCAGTGTAGCTTTTATGAAAGGTTTCAAAGTTTTGGGCGATGGTTTGATATTTCTGCTTCCGTTTTGGCCAATTTTCCTTATCGCAGGCGGAATTTGGTATTTCGTGGCAAAAAGAAATAAGAAAAAACGCGAAGAAGAGTTCCAAAGACAATTGGCAATTGAAAAAGAAAAAATAAAAGCCACCGAAGCTGCAAAATCTACAGCGCAAGAAACGCCTAAAAATGCACAACAAGCAACTAAAGAAACGCCTAAAGATGATGACGACATTTCTAAATATATGCCGAAAGAATAATTAGAAATAGAGAATTAAAACATTTAAAATTTAAAATCCTTCAGAATTTTCTGGAGGATTTTGATAATAATTACAGCGGTAAAAAGATAATTTCAAATCGACAAATTCTTAATTTAAGAGGATTTACAACTAATTCTTATGCTCTCACAGATTATGCTGATTGAGCAGATCAATAGGCGCAGAGTTTAAGATTTGCCCAATCTACTTAAGCAGCGAGAGCGTTATGTTTTCTAGAAATGTTAATTACTCAAAGCATACACCGCAAAACTCGCTAACCAATGATCGCCACCATAATTTCCTTTAAAAACCAATGGCAAGGCATTTTCTAAAAAGTTGACAGAAGTTTCTTTTAAATGTTTTTTATATCGGTGATTTTCAGGTAAAATTTTGGCAATATTTTTCATACACCAACTTCTGGTAAAACTTAAACCAACCAAGTGGACCGTTTGATAATCATTAATATCCGAAATTACAGGAATCTGAGAAATATTTTCTAAACTTCGTTTTTTATAGAATTTATTAAACCATTTTACGTATTCTTTTTGAGGTAAAATTCTGGTCATTAAATCTGCAATTTCTAAACTTGGCGAGAAGAAATCGCTTCCATCTGGTTCTAAGTAAGCAGGTGTTTTTTCGTCTTTTAAGTAAAAATATTTTGCTTTTTCTATCAATTGATTTTCAAAATCTTTTTCTCCAGTTGCTCTCGCCCAATCAATAGCAAAACTAAGTGCAAAAGCAGTGTTTGGATGCACTCCTGTTCTATTAGGATACGTTTGTTTCGGTAAGTATTCTTTCCACAATTTTACGATCTCATTAGTGAGAGGTTTTAAATTTTGATGCCAAATTTTCGCTTTTGGATGATCCCAATTTGCCAATTCTGCATCTAATTGTAGCATCCAAGCCCAGCCGTAAGTTCTCTCAAAGCCTTTGGCTACTTGATATTTATTAAAATATTCTGCTTCTGTTTTTATTTTTTCGGGTTGAAAAGAACCAGCCAAAATATTGATAATTTCTTCTTTATTTTTAAGAAATGGTTTGTCTTTAAGTAATTTTACAAGCATCCAATGTCCGTGAACCGACGAATGCCAATCGAAACAGCCATAAAAACTTGGGTGTAATTCTTTGGGCGTAAGTTTTACATCGATCTCGTTATTAATAACGTGCGCTGTTTTGTTAGGATATTCTTGGTTGATGCAATGCAAAGGTTTTTTCGAAAGCTGAAAAGCAATATCATCAGTAAGTGTGGTCACTTGTGCTGAAAAGCTCAAGGAAAATAAGGCGGTTAAGAGCGTTAATTTTTTCATTAAATAAAAGTATTAAAATTTACTAAAAATTTAAAAAAAAATCCTTCCACAAGGGGAAGGATTTAACTTATTTCATATTCACTATTTTATCCACAACATACGTTGTATTTCCCCGCCAAGGAAGTATTCCGTGATATTCTTTATAATGCAAATCGAAGGTTTTTCCGTTGTTGATTTCGAGTTGTTTGAAAATGGCTTCATCTTCCACAGAAAATTCGAATTCGTAGCTGGTTAAATTACCGGTTCTCGGATTGGCTCCGAAACCTTGCTGAATCAGTTTTCCCTCATAAGTTTTGAAAACGTTTCCTTTTTTCACGGCGTAATTTAATACTCCCGATTTCACGCCTTCACCGAAAACAAAATAATATCGGTAATAAAAAACACCTGCCAAAACCAATAGAATTGCAATAAGAGACATCCACACGTATTTCATAGCGAATTTATTTAGGTTGAATTATTTAGCGATACTTCTGGAAATTACAATTTTCTGAATTTCAGAAGTTCCCTCGTAAATCTGCGTAATTTTAGCATCACGCATCATTCTTTCAACGTGATATTCTTTTACATAGCCGTAACCACCGTGGATTTGTACGGCTTCAACCGTAGTATCCATGGCAACTTGTGATGCATATAGTTTCGCCATTGCACCGATTTCCGAGATGTCTTTTCCTTCATCTTTTTCGGTTGCAGCTTTATAGCAAAGCATTCTAGCAGCGGTAATTTGGGTTGCCATATCTGCTAATTTGAATGCAATCGCTTGGTGATTAATGATTTCCGTTTTGAAAGCCTTTCTGGTTTTAGCATATTTCAAAGCCAACTCATACGCTCCGGAAGCAATTCCGAGAGCTTGCGAAGCAATCCCGATTCTACCTCCATTCAAAACTGCCATTGCGAAATTGAAACCGAAACCGTCTTCTCCGATTCTGTTTTCTTTGGGTACTTTCACATCTGTGAATAATAAAGAATGGGTGTCGCTTCCACGGATTCCCAGTTTATCTTCTTTGGGTCCGATTTCGAAACCTTCCCAACCTTTTTCTACGATGAAGGCATTGATTCCTTTATGTTTTTTCTCTGGATCAGTTTGTGCAATCACGATATAGTACGTTGCATTTCCACCGTTGGTAATCCAGTTTTTAGTACCATTAAGGATATAATGGTCGCCCATATCTACTGCAGTGGTTTTTTGGGAAGTAGCATCCGAACCCGCTTCCGGCTCCGAAAGTGCAAATGCACCAATCACTTCGCCACTTGCTAAAGGTTTCAGATATTTCATTTTCTGCTCTTCATTACAGTATTTTTCGAGTCCGGCACATACCAAAGAGTTGTTAACCGACATTACCACAGCAGCAGAAGCATCAACTTTAGCGATTTCTTCCATCGCCAAGACATAAGAAACACTATCCATACCTGCACCTCCATATTTAGGATCCACCATCATTCCCAAAAACCCCAGTTCTCCCATCTTCTTCACTTGTTCGTATGGAAACTTCTGTTGATTGTCTCTTTCTATTACTCCCGGCAAAAGTTCGTTTTGTGCAAAATCTCTTGCTGCTTGCTGAATCATCAATTGTTCTTCAGATAAATTAAAGTCCATATAAGTATATAATTGTTTGTCCGTAAAGCTACAATATTTCTAAAAATTTTGAAAATTAAATCATCTGTCCTTTAAAATATTCATAAAAAACTGACTTTTAATGATTTTATCAAAGAAATAAAGATTATTTTTAATAAAAGTGATGAACAAAAAATAGTTTTTGCTGTTTAAAATAAAAATGATAATTTTACCCAAACCTAATGTTAAATTCCACTCACATTAGGAGATCAGTTATAAAAGAATTACTATGTCGATAAAACGAATTTTTGACTTTGCACATTATGCATTAGAAAAATATCCGCAAGAGGATATGTTCATCACCAAATACCACGGAGAATGGGAGAAAACCTCAACCAAAGAATTTAATAATCTTGGGGATAAAATATCCCGTGGATTATTGAAGTTGGGCATCAAACCGGGAGATAAAATAGCATTGATTACCACCGCAAGCCGTACTGAATGGGCAGTAATGGACTTGGGAATTGCTCAAATTGGCGCAGTTTCCGTACCGGTTTACCCTACAATTTCACCGGAAGATTATGATTTTATTTTCAACAACGCTGAAGTTCAGTATTGTTTTGTTTCCGACCGCGAATTGCTTGAAAAAGTACAGAAAATCAAAACCAATGTAGCTACTTTAAAAGGTATTTTCACTTTTGATAAAGTTGAAGGAGCTGCAAACTGGAACGAAATCCTGGATTTAGGTAATGATGATGCTACCCAAAATGAAGTTGAGGATATATCCAACAGCATCAATTCTGAAGATTTGGCAACAATAATATATACCTCGGGAACAACAGGACGGCCAAAAGGAGTAATGCTTTCTCATCAAAATATCGTTTCAAATGTTTTGGCTTCCGACCCAAGAATTCCACGCATCAAAGGACTCGATTATAAAGATATCCGAATCCTGAGTTTCTTGCCGATTTGTCATATTTTCGAGAGAATGTTGTTTTATCTGTATCAAAACAACGGATATTCGGTTTATTTTGCAGAAAGCATCGATAAAATGGGCGACAACATCAAGGAAGTGAAACCTCATATTATGACGGTTGTACCTCGATTGATTGAAAAAGTTTACGATAAAATCTATGACAAAGGAACCAGCGCAGGCGGATTAAAAACTAAAATTTTCCTTTGGGCACTCGGTGTCAACAAAGCGAAAAAGGAAATCGGAAAACCTTCAGGTTTAAAAGAAATCATCGCAGACAAACTGGTATTTTCAAAATGGAGAGAAGGTTTGGGTGGAAACATTATCACTTTGGTATCTGGTTCAGCAGCACTGCAACCACGTTTGAACAAAATGTTCCAGAACGCGGGAATCCCAATCTTGGAAGGTTATGGATTAACGGAAACTTCGCCGGTAATCGCAGTAAATAGTTTCGGGAAAATAAAAGTAGGAACCGTGGGTCATGTTTTGGATAATCTTGAAGTGAAGATTCAGGAAGATGGTGAAATCACCGTGAAAGGTCCTTCTATATTCAAAGGTTATTTTAAGAATGAAGAAATGACCAAAGAAGTTTTCACCGAAGAAGGCTTCTTCAAAACCGGCGATATCGGACATATCGATGAAGAAGGATATTTGCATATCACCGATCGCAAGAAAGAAATGTTCAAAACTTCCGGAGGTAAATACATCGCTCCGCAAGCTATTGAAAACCAAGCCAAAGCATCGAAATTCATCGAGCAAATCATGGTCGTTGGTGATGGCGAAAAAATGCCTTGCGCACTCATCCAGCCGGATTTCAATTTCGTGCAACATTGGGCAGAAAGAAAGCAAATTAAAGTAGGAACAACACCTGAGGAAATCGCAAAGAGCCCTGAACTCAAAGAAAGAATAAGCAAAGAAATCGATTACCTAAATTCCAAACTAGGAAATTGGGAACGAATCAAACGTTTCGAACTCACCCCGGAAGTTTGGTCCATTGAGTCGGGAATCCTCACTCCAACACTAAAATTGAAGCGTAAAGCAGTGAAAGAAAGATTCATCGACCTCTATAACAAAATGTATGGCCACGATCAAGAGGCGTAAACAATAATAAAAACACGGTTTCGGCCGTGTTTTTCTTTATTTAAGCTCAACTTAATTTAAAAGAATATTTGTTGCCAAATTCTGTGAATCACTTAATCTTTTCACCCACGATGAAAATTTTATGAAGTCTTTTGCAATTAAGTATTAATTAAAGAAAAGCATTAGTTAGCCATGAATGCTTCTCACCATTTACCACATCCTTATGCAGTCGTTCGCGGAATTCTCCCTATTTTAGCAGCTTCAAAAACAAAATATGACGGCGACCGGTTTTATCCAAAAATTCCTAACTATTTCCGATAAAAATATTCATGCAACCCTGAAACTTTTGAATGAAGATTGCACCATTCCCTTTATTTCACGTTATCGGAAAGATGCTACTGGCAACCTCGACGAAGTACAGATTGAGCAGATCGCAAAACTAAATACTCAGTTTGAAGAACTCATCAAAAGGAAAGAAAGCATCCTGAAATCCATTGAGGAGCAAAATGCCCTTTCCCCTGAACTGAGACAACGCATCGAGGAAAGTTACGACCTTCAGGAACTGGAAGATTTGTATTTGCCGTACAAAAAACGCCGGAAAACCAAAGCGGACAGCGCGAAAGAAAAAGGCCTGGAGCCATTGGCAAAAATGATTATGAGCCAGAAATCCAATGATTTGCATTCGCTAGCGGCAAAATACCTCAATTCCGAAATAACGTCCAATGAAGAGGCTTTGCAAGGAGCGAGAGACATCATCGCGGAATGGATTAACGAAAACGGCTATGTTCGCAAAAACCTCCGCAGACTCTTCCAAAGAAAAGCTGTGATTTCTTCTAAAGTGGTAAAAGCCAAAAAAGACGAAGAAGCCGCCCAGAAATTTTCGCAATATTTCGAGTGGGAAGAAAACCTGAGCAGAATCCCTTCCCACCGGCTTTTAGCAATTCTCCGAGCGGAAACAGAAGGTTTTGTGAAGTCCAAAATAGAAGTCGATAAAGATGAAGCTTTAGACCTCATCGAAAACGCGATCCTGAAATCCAATAACGAATGCTCCAATCAAATCGCCATCGCAATCAGCGACAGTTATAAACGCTTGCTGGAGCCTGCCATCTCGAATGAAACCCTGCAGGAAGCTAAACAAAAAGCCGACGAAAAAGCCATCAATATTTTCTCTGAAAACCTCCGACAATTGCTGCTAGCTCCGCCTTTAGGAGAAAAAAGAATCCTTGCGATCGATCCGGGATACAGAAGCGGTTGCAAGGTAGTTTGCCTTGATGAGAAAGGCGATTTGCTCCACAACGAAACTATTTTCCCACACGCTCCACAAAACGAAACCGCGATGGCGATGAAGAAAATAAAATCGATGGTGAATGCTTATAACATTCAAGCGATCTCTATTGGAAACGGTACCGCAAGCCGCGAAACCGAATTCTTCATCAAGAAAATTGCTTTCGATACACCACCACAAGTTTTTGTGGTTTCAGAAGCAGGCGCATCGGTATATTCTGCAAGTAAAATTGCAAGAGATGAGTTTCCGAATTTTGACGTAACCGTTCGTGGTGCTGTTTCCATCGGTAGAAGACTTTCCGATCCGTTGGCGGAACTCGTAAAAATTGATGCAAAATCCATCGGCGTAGGACAATATCAACATGATGTAGACCAAACCCAACTAAAAAACGAATTAGACGCCACCGTGATGAAATGTGTAAATTCTGTAGGCATCAACCTGAATACGGCGAGCAAATCGCTATTAAGTTACGTATCGGGAATCGGAGAAAAAATGGCAGAAAACATCGTGAATTACCGCGCAGAAAACGGTGCTTTTGAAGACAGGAAACAGCTAAAAAAAGTTCCGAGATTAGGTGAAAAAGCGTATCAACAAGCAGCTGCATTCATTAGAATTGCCAACGGAAAAAATCCGCTCGACAATTCCGCCGTGCATCCGGAAGCATATCCGATTGTAGAAAAAATGGCAAAAGATTTAGGCATCAAAACCATTGATCTTATCGCCAATAAAGAAAAAATCTCATCAATAAATCTGGAAAAATATACCACTGAAACCATCGGAATTTTAGGAATTAAAGATATTCTGAAAGAACTTGAAAAACCCGGGCTCGATCCTAGAAAATCTGCCAAAGTGTTCGAATTCGATCCGACGGTAAAAACAATCAAAGATCTAAAACACGGAATGATACTCCCCGGAATCGTGAACAACATCACTGCGTTTGGCTGCTTTGTGGATCTTGGGATCAAGGAAAGCGGTTTGGTGCATATTTCTCAACTTAAGGAAGGATTTGTATCGGACGTTAATGCGGTGGTGAAGCTGCATCAGCACGTACAGGTTCGCGTAACTGAGGTAGATGAAGCCCGGAAAAGAGTGCAGCTGAGCATGATTTTGTAGTTTATTAAAATTTAAAATAATAAAATTCTATTTTAAACAAATTCAACGAAATCCCTTCACAAAATCCGAAATTACCGGATTGCTTTTCCCATAACTTACGATTCGGACATCCAGAGGAACATTCCTGAATTTTTCTACCGATGATTTTATAGCACTTAAAATCCAAGCTAAATCATTTTGGAAAACGCCGCCGCCGACCAAAGTAAGATGCAGGATTGGACATCCGGTTTTTTGGTAATTTTCGGTTGCAGCGTAAAAAGTAGATTCATAGGTTGCATCTAAAACTAGTGAAGCAAATTCTTTCCAATCGCCGGAATAAATATCGGAATATCCAATCGGTAACGCCGCACAGTATATTTGCGAAACGAGTTGTTTGTGCGCACCATTGGTTACTTCCGTATTCCACTGAATACCGGTTTTCAAGAGATTTTTCAGTGATTCATATTCTTGCGTTTTCATTTTTCGGATGGATTCAGAAATCGTTTTCAAACCCTTTTCCGTGGGAAAACAATAGCCGTTCTGCATCCTCCACAATGCTGATTTATCGTTTCCGAAAAACTTTCCAATTTCATCTAAACCATCGATTTGGTTCGCTGAGGTTTGTCCTTTTCTCCCATTGATTGGCGCAAAATAATTTCGATAAATAGTTCCAGCGCCGCAAGCAATCGCACAGGCAGGACCTTGAGTATGGTCGTTTTCATAGCGATCAACGCCCATTTCCGGAGTTACAGACGGACTGATCATTTCCAACATATTGAATTGAGAAGCTGCCTGAAACATCGTATTTTCATTTTCTGCCAAACCATGAAGTGCGCGAACATTTCCTATAATTTCTGTGATTTTAATGTTACCATCAAATACCGATAAGTCGATTCTGTTTTTTAATTCTTGCAGAGTCGGAACTTCAAAAACTCCGGGTTGGTAAGACTTTCCGTTAACTAAGGAAGTCATTACCTCGCCATCAATAGCAATATTTTCTTGTACTTGTAAGGGATTTACTTCATCAAAACCCATTAAATTTCTGAACCACATTATTCTTAAAAAATTTTTATCTAAAATACGAAATCTATCATAATCTGAAATGACAGAAAAATCAATTGGCTGCAGCCTGAGTTTAGATTTTAATGGTTTTCGTTGCGGGCTTCTTTTATAGTAAAATTTTAAAGATGATTAAATAAAAAAAATCTTTAATCTTAATATTTTAAAAATTCATTAATTACTAAGCATTCCAATTTTTAAAACTCAAAAATAAATCCAAAATAAGGCAACGGCGTGGATCGGTCTCCTTCGCCATAATTTAATTGGTAGATCTGCTCGTTCTGTGGCGCGGATGGATTCAGGATAATTCCGTTTCCGTTGGCATCACGTTCCAGGGCGATTACAGGAAGAGCGCTGGGCTTTTTAGAACCGTAAGCATTCACCACATCGATGTAAAACGTCATCTGCCATTTGTTGAAAATCCATTTTTTCTCAGCACGAATATCCAGTTGATGCACCAAATTTCCGCGTTCGGCATTGAGCAAAGTATAATCCGAAACCGGTGAATTCGCGATATTCCAGACATTCACCAATTGGGTTCTTGCAATATCGTAAGGCGTTTCCGGAAGCCCGCTCTGTAGCCTAAATCTTGCCCCGAAATTCCAATTTCTTTTGAAATATTTCCCAGCAGTTAAGGAAAAAATATTACGGCTGTCCCAACTCGATGGTTTCAAATCTCCGTTGATGTCACTAAATTTGGATTGTCCGAAAGTATACGATGCAATTCCGTAGAAATCGTTAAGTGTTCTTTTTTGCGCCAAAATTTCAAAACCATAGGTTTCGCCAGAACCTCTGCTGTCCAAAGGTTCCGCGCCTACGACACCAAAATCTCCGCCCAAATTCGCCAGAGAAATGCCGTTACGCAAAGAGAACGGATAGTTTCTATAATTTTTATAATAAGTTTCCGCCGTAATGCGAAGATTATTTTTTCCGTTGAATTCCACACCTCCGACCAACTGAGAATTCTGTATGTATTTCAAAGAATTTTTATTGAGAAGATTTCCATTTTCCATAAAACCCAAAGCAGTATAAGTCGGCAACATAAAGTAAATTCCGGAGTTGAAATTTAGCGCAAACTGGTTATTGATTTTATATTTTAAAGAAATTCTTGGCGAGAACTGCTCTAGCGGGTTTGAAGTTTGGTCTGAATAATCGCTGCCATCCAAACGGATTCCGCCCGAAACTTCCAAACGATCGTCCGCAAATTTTGTGGAAGTTTGAAGATAGAAACCGTACTGAGCAAGGTTGAATTCCGATTGGTAATCATCTAGAGCCGGTCCGTTTTGCGTAATCATCTTTAAAAAAGAATTATTGAAATAATTGGCAAAATTCACGTTTCCACCGGTGCTAAATTGGAAGTCCCCCCAACTGAAATTCCGGTCAATTCGGATTTTATTTTCACTTTCCTGGGAGTGGTAATCCATCAGAAGATTCTGGGGAATTTCGATGTTACGGTAATATTTCGTCGCCTTGTTATCGAGCATATTCCGGCTCCAGGTAAACAGCCAGTTTCCGTTTTCCGCCAAATGACGGTAACCCGCACCGACCGTGTAATTCCATTGCGGGGAAACTGGAAGTCTTTCAATTAAAGTTAAATTATACAGCGATTCGTTGGCATTGGTGTTGAATTTAAAATTATCCACCGCGCCTATTGCAATAAAATAAAGTTCATCTCCGGAACTGAATTTCTTGGAAACTTTCATCGTTGCATCCGAATAAGAAGGCAAAAACGGCACGCCCATCGCTTTAAACGAAAATTGTAGATTCGATTTTCTCACACTGAAAAGCCCGCTCCAACTTTGATCTCTAGAAAGCGGACCATCTGCCATCAATTGGATATCGTCGAAACCAATGACGCCTTTGTAACCGATTTTATCCTTTCGCGCCTGTTTCAGGTTAAATTCAAAAAGAGAAGAAAGTGTCCCGTTTCTTTTCGCGGGAAATGCTCCGCTATAAAAATCTACATCCTTAATGAAATCGATGGTCAGAATCCCTTTCGGACCGCCACTTGCACCTTGGGTTTGGAAATGGTTGATGACCGGAACTTCGATGCCGTCGACAAAAAATTTGTTTTCAGCCGAGCTTCCGCCGCGGATAAACAGATCATTTCGGAAAGTTGCAGTAGTTCCAACGCCCGGAAGCGAAAGGATTGCTTTTGAGATATCACGGTTGGAGCCGGCATTTTTTTGCACTTCCTCACTTGTTATATTTCTGAGAGAAACCGGCGATTCTGCTGTGGTTTTATAAACTTTTCGCTTCACAATTACGCCTTCAATTTCCTTTTCCCTAGTTTTAGATTTAGTTAAACCTAAAGAATACGTTAGGTTTTGGTTTGGAACTACGCTGATGTCGTTCAGCAGACCACTTTCGTAGCCCTCGGAAAGAATTTGGAAACTGTAATTTCCCGCTGGTAGATTATTCAACACCACATTTCCTTCGCCAGAAAAAGAATTTCCGGTAGAAACCACAGTAATGGTAGCCGGTAAAGGTTTCTTGGAGAAATCATCATAGATGTTGATGTTGAGACTTCCTGTTTGTGCGGCAAACAAAGTGGCAAAGAAAACCATCATCAACACCTGGGTTCTAAAAATACAATTTTTCATTCTTTAAACTTTTAACTTTTTGAAAATAAAAGAAAATTGAAGGTTTCCCAATATACTATACGCTGGAAATTCCACTTTCTATCAGGAAAATATCATAAGCCTTAAAGATAACAATAAAATGAATGGCAATTAAAAAAAATGGAATTTTAAGAGCATAGAAAATACCTCGCTTGCTGAAAAAATTGGAATCTCCACTTCTTCCGAATTATAAAGAATTTTAAATTTTCTTAGTATTTAAATTTTACAAAATCAAATGCGTAAACAACTCTTTCTGCTCATTCAGATGCTGATAGTTTATTTTTTTAGTTTTCATTTTTTGTTCCATAACCAATAAATCGGTACTGCTTTTGAGTTCTACACCTACCACCGCCGGACCTTCTTCGCGATTGTTCTTTTTGGTGAATTGAAAATAAGTGATGTCATCATTTTCGCCTAAAACTGCGTTTACAAATTCTTTTAATGCGCCTGGACGTTGTGGAAAGTTGAGATTTTAATTTTTGAACTGCATTCCCGTTTGCCACAACTCACTTTGCTGTAATTCTTTGAGTTC
This sequence comes from Chryseobacterium senegalense, assembly GCA_001403755.1. GTDB lineage: Bacteria > Bacteroidota > Bacteroidia > Flavobacteriales > Weeksellaceae > Kaistella > Kaistella senegalense. The sequence goes on from CYUH01000015.1 coordinate 1,416,697, forward strand.
TGCGTTGAAATTTTTCCGGTAACCCTGCTTACTGTTGGCTTAGATTACGATGGCTGCTTCTTTGCCATACTTAATTTTTGGAAATAAAAAAAGCCTCCTGATTTCTCGGGAGGCTTTCAAATATTTCTTTCGATTACATCAAAATTATTCCTCCCCGGAATCTGAAATCACAGCCGAAATGATAATAGAAGAAATAATAATTGAGTTGTACATTTTTTTGTTTTGTGATGGAAACCTAACTCGTAATTTTTAAATCAGCAAATTTTTAAGCGTTTTTTTTTAATTAAAATTTTCATTGCAATTAAAAATTATCAAAGACTATTTGATGAATCGGTGAAGTAAAAATCTTGTAAATCTCTACTATTGAGACATATTTTCTTTTTTAAAATTTAAAGTTTATCATCCTTGATTTGGCCATAGAAGATAAAAATATCAGTTTAGCATTTTCTTCCTGGGAAGTCCTATTTCTTTTTCCTGTGGATAAGGTTTTCGGCTAGTCATGCTCACATCTTCATTGATTTTCTGATGAATTTCGTAGGATTTTCCGCTGTCCACGGAGTAACGCGGATCTGGGATAAATGGCATTTTCGCCATCTTTAAAATGGTGATGGTCGGGAAATGAAAATCGACTTCCACCAGACCGAGCAAAAGGTAGCAACCACCACCCTGAAATGGATAGTTTTTAAGATTGTCAGGAAAGTGGGCCGTGTCGAAATATTCCCCATCGGAATCTATCCAAGTTCCGAAATACATCGTGCCTTTCTTTGTCGGCACATGCTTGCGAGAAATGAGATAAGCCAGCATGCGGACTTGTTTTTTATGGAATTTCAAAAGGTCTTTGCCCATCACATCGCCCCGGAACTTCGTCGCCAACAAATCAAACGGACTGCAAGAAACAGGAAAACCCAGAATCTCAATCTCGTCAAAAGCATCTTCGAAAAGATTTCTTTTCAATTGTGGCAATTGATAATCCTTTCTTGGTTCCTCAAAAAATGAAAGATATCGGTTCTGAGGTTTGAAATTTACCATAATTAGCCGTGCCTCTATCAGCAACTCATTTTTCTGTTTTCCGGTAAACCGAAATGCGCCACAAAAAATTAAAATTTGCAAGGTTTCAATGCCGATCGGAACTCGTTTTATAAAATTTTCCAATGAAGTGTATTCGCCGTTTTCCTGACGTTCCTCTGGGATAAATTGCGCAATTTTGGCCTCAAGTTTTTCAATGTGCATCAGACCTAAATAAACATCTTCGCCATAAAGAGTTGTTTGCAATATACTTTTGTTTACACAGGGATTATGAATTTTTCCACCGGCCATCCTGCATTCGTGGACATAGACTTCGGTGCGGTAAAATCCGCCACCATTGTTAATCGCTGCCACCATAAACTCAATGGGATAATACACTTTCAGATAAAGGCTTTGGTAACTCTCTACTGCGTAACTCGCGGAATGAGCTTTGCAGAAAGAATATCCTGCGAAACTTTCAATTTGTCGATAGACCTCCTGCGAGAGTTTTTCGGGATGCCCGAGCTTTTTACAAGATTCAAAAAAATGATCTTTTACTTTTTGCAAAGCGGCAAGCGACCTGCCTTTTCCGCTCATCGCACGGCGGAGTATATCACCGTCTGCAGCAGCCAAACCACCGTAGTGAAGCGCAATTTTAATGACATCTTCCTGATAAACCATGATGCCGTAGGTTTCACCAAGTTGCTGCTTGAAAACAGGATGGAAATATTCAAACTGACCGGGATTGTTATGCCGGAAAATATACTCGCGCATCATGCCGCTCTGCGCCACACCGGGACGAATGATGGACGAAGCCGCCACCAAAGTCTTATAATTATCGCATTTCAGCCGTCGCAACAGCCCTCGCATAGCGGGACTTTCGATATAGAAGCAGCCGATGGTTTTTCCTTTTGTTAAAAATTCGTTGGCTGTTTTTTCATTTTTGGAAAGTCGAGTGTTGCGAATATCTACGTCTATTCCCCTATTTTTTTTAATGAGTTTCACGGCATCGTCTATCGTTCCTAATCCTCTTTGTGAAAGAATATCGAATTTTTCAAACCCTATGGACTCTGCCACATGCATATCAAACTGCACAATCGGAAAACCTTTGGGAGGCATCTCCAGGGCAGTAAAATTGGTAATCGGTTCTTCTGAAATCAAGATTCCGCAGGAGTGCATGCTCCGCTGGTTGGGGAATTTTTCCAAAAGAATTCCGTATTTCTGCACCATTTTCACCACGGAATTATCATCGTGAAGCGCCATAGGATTTTTTGCCAGAGCATCCAGTTCTTCTTTGGGTAAACCGAAAGCTTTACCGACCTCTCGGAATATCGATCGGTACTTAAACTCCACATTGGTGCCGCAAAATGCCACATGATCGCTGCCGTACTTTTCGAAGATATATTTCAGAATTTCATCGCGCTCACGCCAGCTCCAGTCGATATCAAAATCAGGCGGTGATTTTCGGTTTAAGTTTAAGAATCTTTCAAAATAAAGATCCAGTTCGATTGGACAAATGTCTGTAATTCCCAGACAGTAGCTCACGATGGAATTAGCTCCAGAACCTCGTCCCACATGCATAAAACCACGGCGGCGGCTGTATTCTACAATATCCCAAGTAATCAGGAAATAGCCGCTGAAATTCAACTGATTGATTACTTTCAGTTCCTTTTCCACTCTTTTTTCGGCGATTTCATTATTTTCAGGATAGCGGAATTTCAAACCTTGGTAAGCCAATTTTCGCAAGAGTTTCTCATCATGTTCCTTACTATCAGTGAAATGTTTTTTATTCCTCGGTACACCAAACTCGAACTCGAAACCACATTGATCAATAATTTTTTTAGTGTTGATGAGAATTTGTGGATGATGTTTAAAATCATTTAAAAGTTCCGGAGGCGGTTTTAATGTTTCCGAAGTATAGCAAACATCCTCCTGGTTTAACTTGGAAAGCAAGGTATTTCGATCCACGGCACGCAGAATCCTATGAAGATTGTGTTCTCTTTTTGTACGGAAGGTTACAGGTTGCAACACTACTATTTTTTCTGAAAATTGTTGCCACTTTTTTTGGATTAAAACATGAAGTTCCTCCGCACGGATGCCGATGAATTCATTGTTCTCTAATACTTCGGGGATATTTTTTAGTGGATAAATAATGAAGCAGTTCGGTAAGTCTGGATTTTGTCTTGGTAATATTTCCCCATCACAATTGTGGGCGGTGAGCATCCGACAGATTTCTGTAATGCCTTGCTTGTTTTTAGCTAAAGCAATGAAGTATTGTTGATTATCCAGCCGAACATCTACCCCTACAATAGATTTTATACCAAATTCTTTGCACAGTTTATAAAAATCATAAATTCCGGTAATGGTATTGATATCCGTGAGTGCTAATGCTGAAATTCCCAATCTTGCAGAATCGCGCACCAAATCTTCCACGGAAATAGTTCCGTAGCGCAAGCTGTGATAGGAATGACAATTTAGGTACATGTTTTAGGTTGTGGATTTTGGATGTTAAATTCTTTCCTCTATTGAATTAAAAGTCCTGATGCGCGACCTACGGCGGTTTTTCCGAATCTGTTTTTAATACGATCCATGCTTTGATAAAGATTCATGAGTTCTTCAGTATTTTCAAATAAAAGCATCTGATGACTGCCGTGAACCAATCCAGAAAAACGGACTCCTATCAATCTCAGGCGCATCCGCCTTGTATAGAGTTTTTTAAACAATTCCAGGGCATATTTTAACAGCGTATGATCGGCAGATGTGTAGGATATGCGGCATTGCTTTGTTTCGGTATCGAAATTAGCATAACGAATTTTAACCGTAACCACCGAGGTCAGCCATTTTTCTTGTCTTAGTTGAAATGCAAGTTGCTCCACCATTCCGGAGATTATACTGCGCATATTTTCCAAATCGATGCTGTCTTGTGCAAATGTATGCTCGGCGGAAAGCGATTTCCTTTCTGAATAAGGAACCACGGGCGAATCATCTATCCCGTTGGCTTTTTTCCAGAGTTCAGCTCCGTTTTTACCGATCATCTGTTGTAATACATCTACAGGCATTTCAGCCAAAGTTTTTATGTGTCGGATTCCGATTCTTGAAAGAAGCTGAAAGGTTACATTCCCAACCATCGGAATTTTTTTAATGGACAGAGGATTAAGAAAAGGTTGGATTTCCCGGTTTGGGATTTCAATTCTTCCCAAAGGTTTCGCCTCTCCTGTTCCGATTTTTGCTACGGTTTTATTAGCAGAGACCGCAAAACTTATTGGCAAACCTGTATTTTTTTTTATGGATTCTGCCACTTCCGTGGTCCACTGATAGCACCCAAAAAAGCGATCCATCCCCGTAAGGTCGAGATAAAACTCATCAATACTCGCTTTTTCAACCAAAGGAACTTTTTCCTGAATAATCTCGGTGACTTCATTTGATAGCTTTGAATATTGTTCGTGATCACCTTTTATTACTTTTGCTTCGGGACAAAGTTTCAGTGCCATTCTAATTGGCATTGCAGAACGAACACCAAAATATCTCGCCTCGTAAGAGCAGGAAGCTACTACTCCACGATCTCCACCACCGATGATTACGGGAATTCCGTTCAGTTTCGAATTTTGAAGCCGCTCACAGGAAACAAAAAAAGTATCCAAATCCAAGTGTGCAATTGTTTTTTCCATACGGGCAAAATTATTATGTTTTATAACAAAAATTAGTATATTTGTAGTTATAATTTATAACAATGTCAATTTTCTCTGAAAACATCAAGCATTTAAGAAATCGCCAGAAACTTACCCAACAGACCATAGCCAATGATCTGAATATTACCCGTGGGAGATATGTAAAATACGAAGATGGCAGTTCGGAACCGCCAATGGATTTACTGGTAAAAATTTCGAAATATTTTAAAGTAAGCATCGACCTTTTGCTGAGTATCGACATCAAGAAATATCCTCTGGAGGAAATGATAAAGCTTTCAGAAAATAAAATTTTGGTGCCTGTAGCGGTGGATTCCAAGGGAGAAAATAAAATTGAAATCATTCCCATAAAAGCATCTATGGGTTACCTAAACGGCTATCAGGATCCCGAATATATTGAAGGCTTGCAAACACTTTCGCTTCCATTCCTAAGAAATGGAAAATTCCGGGCTTTTCCGGCAACCGGAGACTCCATGCCACCATATAAAGATGGCACCTACATCGTGGGAAAATATGTGGAGAACCTCGCCGATTTGAAAACAGATAAAACCTACGTTTTCATTACTACAAACGATGGGATTGTATATAAAAGATTTCAATTCCATGAGGGCAACCACATCTGCGTGAAATCAGACAACAATTTTTATGAACCTTTAAAAATTCCTCTTGCTGAAATCCATGAGATTTGGGAGTTTGCATGCAGTATTAACACGTCAGAATACGAACCAGAGGAATTTTCTGATCATGGCATTCATAACATGTTCAGCGAGATTAAGACTGAAATTAAAAACATTAGTGAAAACTTAAAATTTTAGTAGCCAACCTTTATAATAATTTAGTAATTTAATGCAAAGCGCACTGTATCGCTGGATGAGTGAAAACCGGAAACTTTTAAAAAAAAAGACACTTACAAAATTTCGTAAGTGTCTAATTTTCAGTGTGGCCCAGCTTGGGCTCGAACCAAGGACTTGCTGATTATGAGTCACTTTTTTTATGTTTTATTATATTTTTAGTTTAATTTATAATGCTTTATTTCTCTCTGATTATCAATATTTTACACCGTTTTAATTTTCAGATTATTTTATTTTATCTTACTTTTACAACATAAATGTTCGTCAAATGTTCGTCAAAAATTTAAGATAAAATCATGACTACTTTTCAATTTACTCTCAAAAATGGTTCAAAAGCCAATGGTGAAAAAAGTATCGTTGCGCTGTTTATTAAAGACCGCAAAAATACCAGCTTATCAATTCAGAAATCGTGTAAAGAAGAACAATGGAGTTTTGAAACAGAACGGGTAAAAAAGAGTCATCCGGAATACCAAAAAATCAACACTTTTATTGAAAAATATAAAGTGATTATCCAAAAAATCATCGATGATTTGGAGGATGAGAATATCCAGTACACCCTACCTGATTTAATTGACCGCATAAAAAACTTTAAGGGAAAAGGAAAGACAAAAACTTTTACCGAATTTATTTCTGAAAACACCGAAAATCTTAAATCTCTGGACAAATTAGGTTCTGCTAAAATTGAAAAGCAGACGCTGCAATCGCTACAAACTTTTCTTGGCAAAAAAGATATTGGGTTTAATGAGCTTTCTTTCCAATGTCTAAAGAAATATGAGAATTATTGCGTTTTGAAGGGAAACAAACCAGCTACGATTGGAATGAGACTTCGCACGATCCGCTATATTTTCAACTTGGCGATAAAGTCTAAAATTATTAAGGAATCTCAATACCCGTTTAAAGAATATAAAATATCAAGTGTAAAAAGCACCAGCAAAAAGGAATTTCTCACGCAGGAAGAAATCGGCAAACTTGTCAATTACGAACCTGCAAACGAGTACGAACAATTTGCCAAGGACATGTTTCTCTTCAGCTATTACGGGCGCGGAATCAATTTTATAGATGTGTTAAAATTAGAAAAGAATGGCATCTACAATGATACGGTTAGTTATCTGCGGACTAAAACCGGCGTTGCTGTACGATTTAAACTTACCGAGATTTCCAAGGAAATTATTGAACGGTACCAATCGGATCCTGAATCTAAATTGATATTTAGAATTCTGAAGGACAACAACACGGAAGTAACCTATTTAAAAAACAAGTCCGCCAAATATTTACAGGTGTATGTAAATCCTTATCTGAAGACGATGATGTCGAAACTAAAAATCAGCAAAAACATCACATACTATTGCGCAAGGCATTCCTTTGCAACTGCTCTCAAGTTTAATAATGTTTCAATTGAAATCATCCGTGAAGCATTGGGACATAAGGACATTAATTCTACCATGTCTTATCTCAATTCTTTACCTGATGCAAAACTAGATAAGATTATTGAGGATGTTATTAAATAGGGATTTTACTTTCTGTTCAACGAAACTGGTATTCAATGACATTGAAGTTGTGATTTTATCGAACATTCCTCGTCCTATAATCTAATCATTATTTAATATCTTCATAATTTCTTCCATTGTTTGAATTAAAATTTCAAAGCTTGGACTTTCCCCTACAATCATATTGCTTTGCATAATTTTATAATCGTTTCCCCATTCGTTAATCACTTCTTTGGGAGGAATAATATTGATAAATCCCTTTTTGTGATTTTCATAATTAATCCATTTGGAACGATTCATTTTCTCTCTAAATACCACAATCTTCTCAAAAAGCTCATCATCTGCTAAAGCATTTTTACCATAATCGGTATAATAAAGTTGATACAAATCGAACAAATGCCGACTCATCCTCTCACTTCTAATTCGATCTTTCGGTTTTGAGAACTCTTCATGAAGCAAAAGAATTTTTTCCAAAAAAGTTTTTGTCGGCACGGTAACCAATACTTCAAATGGCGGTAGTGAAAATGGAGCTTCTTGGTAATAATCTTCAATAAATGATTGAACCATTTTTCTCTCGGAAGGTTCGGTCATTGCTCTTGCGCCCATTTCAATCAATACCTTTTGCTGAACATAACTTTCTTGAGGCATTACACTTTTATAAACCAACTCTAAGTGATTAGGATCACTTAAATCGTCCACAATTTCTGAATATTTGATTTCGTAATCGTTTGGAGAAATACCCAAGTTCTTCAACTGGCATTCTAATTCTTCTCTAAAATCCGATATCACAAACTTCCCCGCAGTTTTACGCAGTTTCTTCATTTGTGTTATTGTGCCGGGCTCCGCAGAAAACCCCAATAAATTTCTATCAATAATCAAATCAACATCTTCGGAAAAGCGTTCGATAATTTGATACGCTTTACTTAAAGAAGTTCCACCCTTAAAAATAATCTGATCCTTATATTTTGACTGAAAAACGGCGCGTAACACCATACAAACCCACCAATCCTTTTCTATTGCAAATGGCACATAACCTGTAGATAAGCCTAACTGATTTAAAGTTTCAACCCGTTGTTCCTTAGTAAGTTGTTGATGCCACATTTTATGATAGGTTTATATTTCTAATTCTTTTCTGAATCCAAACTGGTGCAAATTTCAACTGAGAATTCAAGATATTTTCGTCTAATTTCTTAATATATGGGATAAGTTTTTCTTCAAAAGCTTGTGAAATATTTTTCTCGCCAGTAATTTTATACGCCTGAATGATAAGTTGCAGCAGGCCATCTTTTACAGCCAAATTTCTCGGAGAAGTTTTATTGAACTTAATTTTGCTTTTCCCTATGTTGATTTCCCGTTGCGCACCATCGGTTAAATATACAGCGTGCAAAGGAATTTGAGTGGAAAGTCCCAGAAGATACATTGCCATAACCCCCGTAGGTGCAATCCTGGCTTTATCTCGTTTGGCAATCTCTTTAGCAATCTGTTCTATACTTGGATAAACAATTCCTAAAAGCTCATCCTTTTTTGGGTTTAAATAAATTCCATGAGCCAGGCGAACGATAACCCCTTGCTCTTCCAATCGACGAAGGACTTGGCGGATATTTTCCGAAGTGCCAAATTTTTGAAAATCTTCTGCGAAAAATATTTTTCCCTTTGAAGACTTCCTTATCTTGTTTTCTATTTGACTATGAGTATTTTGCGTCACTTTTTGAAAATTATTTGTCACAAATTTAGTAAATATTTGTGACAAATTGCTAGACATTTGCATCTTTTACTTAGTCTTGCTAGCTTTGCAACAGTAGCTACAAAGCTAGCAAGACTAAGTTGAACTAAACCTCCGGTAGCTTTTTCCATTCGCCGTTTTAGTAACTTTGTTTTTATTAACCTTTTAAAAACTCATGAAATGGCTACAAAAAAAATCTACTGAGGATTTAAGAACAAACAAATTCCTTAATCGTGCCTCGAGCGAAGTTAACGGTTTTGCCGAACTTCTGCAACGCTTCGAAAGAAATATCTCCATCCTGGGCAGAAGCAAGCGTACCTTCGACAATTATTCCCGTCACGTTGCAGCCTTAGCGCTTCATTTCGGTAAAGTCCCTGCCGAATTAAACCCGGAAGACATCAAAGATTACCTTTTTAAACTTCAAAAGCGATCAAAAACCCCTTCTCAGTCGTACTTTAAACATACCGTTTACGGACTGCGGTTTTTGCTGAAAACCGAAGGCTTGCCTTACAGCTACCTCCATCTTCCCCCGATTCCAAAAGTCAAAAAACTTCCCATTATTTTAAGCCGTGAAGAAATCTGGCGATTGCTTCAAAGTGCCGAACTCCTGAAACACAGACTGCTCATCGGCCTGATCTACGGTTGCGGACTGCGCTGTATGGAAGTAAGAAATATCAAGCTTCACACCCAAAACGCTGCTCAATAAATGCCGGTGCTGCAAGGAGGGAAACCTGGTGACCATTGCCATTTTCGGGCAGCGCGGTCCGCCGCAGGACTTTCTTTTCGTTACCCAACCTTTGTCTGCGAAATAACCTTTGTGGGTAAGGGAAGCTGTGCCCTACAGCCAGTAAAACCCCGCAGAAACCACTTCCAAAGGCTACCCAACGCCACAAAAAAAGCAGTCCTTCCGAAAAAACTGCTTTGTACCTCTAAATTCTAAAAACGACATCCCCATAAGAGGACCATCATACTGCTGAAAAGCTACCGGAGCTTCCGTTCAACGGGCTTTCATTTCTTGTCTTGCAGACAAAACGAAAGCTTAGTTATTAGCAGAAGTTTTTCTTATTCCAATTGTTTTTTAATTCTTTCGGTGGTTTCTTTTGGTAAATCTATCAATGTCATGATATGTTCAGAGTTATTTTCCCAATAAGTTTTCGGAAATTTTGCGGAATTATAAAGGTTTTTTCCTCTAATTACAGGAACAATTTTGTCATTTTTCCCTTGAATAATTATTTTAGGAACATTCTCAATATACTTTATGTCTTGTACAGCAACATATTCTTGGTTAAAATCTTGAGGAGAATTTTTCGCTTTTTCTTTCAGAAATGAAATTGGAGAATAATCCATTGCTAAAGTTTGTGCAGATTCAATAGAACTATCAAGAACTAATAAATTGATTTTAGATTGATTTTCTTTAGTTATTTTTACGGCAAGTTGACCTCCTAAAGACATTCCATAAACAACTATTTTGCTATTTCCATTGTTTTCTGAATTTAAAAAATCTTTAAATGCCATTTCAGTATCTTTCAAAACCCCTTGATAATTTGGAATTCCATTTGATTTTCCAAAACCTCTCCAATCAAAAGCATAAACTTCAAATCCGTTTTCAACCAATGGTCTTATCATATCTTGGTAAGTGCTTACATTTCCTCCGCCTCCATGAATAAAAAATATTTTTGAATTTGTTTCTTGTTTTGGCTTAAACACATAAGTATAAATGTTAATTGACTCATTAACTTTTAAAACTTTTTCTGAATGTGGCAACTCTTTGAAAGGTAGCATTTCTTTGCTTGGAAAATAAAAAAGTTTTGATTCGTCATTATTTACAATTCCTTCAAAAATTGGTTTTGTTTTGTAAAAATAAACTCCTAAACCAATAATTCCTACTAATCCCAAAAATAAAATTAAGCCGATAATTTTCAAAATTTTCTTTGTTTTCATTCTTTTCACAATTTGATTGGTAAATTTGACTAATTATTTTTTGTTGAAGAATTTGTTTTGATTGAACTGTCAAATATGATTTCCGAATTGTTAAATTTTGTTCCCGAGTTGTTTTTTGCGGGGTTTTTGATAAAATTCTGACTAACGTTAAATCAATTCAGTGATAATCAAATAGTTATAGATTTTAATTTTTGACCATTTGATTATCCAAAATAGTAAAAATTTCTTCGTTAGCGGCTAAAAACAACTCCGTTTTCGAGTAGGGGAATTGTTGCTAACGTTTCGGGGCTTGGCGATGGCGGGAAAATCGAAGCCGAAACTTTCAACTAAAATACAAATTTTAATCGAAGCACAAAACGTGAACTTTGTACTTTCCGCCCGCTATTGCCAAACCCTTGTTGAACTAAACCTCCGGTAGCTTTTCCCATTCGCCGTTTTAGTAACTTTGTTTTTATTAACCTTTTAAAAACTCATCAAATGGCTACAAAAAAAAATCTCCGGAGGATTTAAGGACCAACAAATTCCTTAATCGTGCCTCGAGCGAAGTTAACGGTTTTGCCGAACTTCTGCAACGCTTCGAAAGAAATATTTCCATCCTGGGCAGAAGCAGGCGTACCTTCGACAATTATTCCCGTCACGTTGCAGCCTTAGCGCTTCATTTCGGTAAAGTCCCTACCGAATTAAACCCGGAAGACATCAAAGATTACCTTTTTGAACTTCAAAATCGATCAAAAACCCCTTCTCAGTCGTACTTTAAACATACCGTTTACGGACTGCGGTTTTTGCTGAAAACCGAAGGCTTGCCTTACAGCTACCTCCATCTTCCCGCGATTCCAAAAGTCAAAAAACTTCCCACTATTTTAAGCCGTGAAGAAATCTGGCGCATGCTTCAAAGTGCTGAACTCCTGAAACACAAACTGCTCATCGGCCTGATCTACGGTTGCGGACTGCGCTGCATGGAAGTAAGGAATATCAAGCTTCAGCATTTGGATTTCGACCGGAAGATGCTGCTCAATAAATGTCGGTGCTGCAAGGAGGGAAACCTGGTGACCATTGCCGTTTTTGGGCAGCGCGGTCCACCGCAGGACTTTCTTTTCGTTACCCAACCTCTGTCTGCGAAATAACCTTTGCGGGTAAGGGAAGCTGTGCCCTACAGCCAATAAAACCCCGCAGAAACCACTTCCAACGGCTACCCAACGCCACAAAAAAAGCAGTCCTTACGAAAAAACTGCTTTGTACCTCTAAATTCTAAAAACGACATCCCCATAAGAGGACCAAAATGCTGCTGAAAAGCTACCGGAGCTTCCGTTCAACGGACTTTCATTTCTTGTCTTGCAGACAAAACGAAAGCTTAGTTATTAGGCGATGTGATATTTAAAGCCCCCTAATTTCATAAAAATTTGTTATTTCATCTTCAATCAATGCCGAGCATTCTGCCCATTCATCAAAGTCTTCTGTAATATGGGGTATATTTTTGTAAAGAAAATTTTTGTCATAATCTTTAAGAACTAATGGAGTATCAGAAAACTCATAATGAGGTATAATTTTAAGTTCATACATTGCTTTTGAAATTGTTATCTTTTCAAAACCAACACCCAATTTATCAAATAATTGTCTTCCTTTACTGAATTCTTCCTCAAAAATACGTTTGAAATTGTTTTGACTTTGTATTTCATTTAGGATTTGATCAGATTCTTTTACAATCGAATCGTTGAATTGTTCGTAGTTTCCGAGTTTTGATGCATCAAGAATATCTTCAACTGTAATAATCTCTCTATTATAAAAGCTTTTATAATTATACAAGAGATTCATGAAAATAAATCCGTAATCGAAGTTTTCTATTAAAAATGGAATTTCATTTTTCCAAGCGAGATAATTATCAGGATTAATATACATCTTTTTAAGTAATTCAGAAGGCATATTCAATGCGACAGTAGCAAATATCGAAGAAGTTTCTATAGCTTTTGCAATATCAACTATGTTCAATACATTTGCCGCTAAATGTACAGCAACATTATATACTGCTAAGTTTTGATTATAAATTAGATCACAAACAAGTTCTCTATTGAAGTTTATATGTTCAACAAGTTTTACATCTTCAGCTTGATTTGAAATTGAGATTGCCCTTGTTCTGATTTCCTCAAATGTAGAATTTGTTTCTAATAGACTTACAATCGATAACGGAACTCTCGCAATTGGTTCTTCTGTACCATCGTTCTTTGTAAATCTAAACATAATTATGGGAGAACTTTGGGCTGAATTTCCATCATTATCAAATTTATGAGCAATAACAGTTTTAGACAACCATGGTTTATCCCCCATTTTAAATCTATTTGTGGAATAAATTTCGCTATAATAGTCTTTGTAAAATAATCTTTTAGAATCAATGGAATATTCAACCAATTTATTATAATTCAAATAATCTAGGCTTAACCTTGTATCTATTGCTTTGCCAAACTTCAACATATATTTTTGTCCCCACAATGTTGCAATGTGATCAATGTAATGTCTGGTTTCGTGCAAAATTATAGATCTTTTTATAGAACTTTGTAAATCTTTTGGGTCATCATTTATTTTAAAAAATTCTTCTGTTGATAATTCACAAAATGTTATTTTAAAATTAGACGGATTATAAAATGCAATTTCGCTATTTATTGCTGGAAATATATTAGTATTCATTCAAAGTTATTGTTTTTATCATATCGCCTAACGTTTCGGGGCTTTGCGATGGTGGGGCAATCGAAGCACAAATCTTCAATTTTGCACAAAAGTTGAATCGAAGAACAACCGTTGAACTTTGCAGTTTCGCCCCACTATTGCCAAACCCGTGTTGAACTAAACCTCCGGTAGCTTTTCCCATTCGCCGTTTTAGTAACTTTGTTTTTATTAACCTTTTAAAAACTCATGAAATGGCTACAAAAAAAAATCTCCGGAGGATTTAAGGACAAACAAATTCCTTAATCGTGCCTCGAGCGAAGTTAACGGTTTTGCCGAACTTGTGCAACGCTTCGAAAGAAATATTTCCATCCTGGGCAGAAGCAAGCGTACCTTCGACAATTATTCCCGTCACGTTGCTGCCTTAACGCTTCATTTCGGTAAAGTCCCTACCGAATTAAACCCGGAAGACATCAAAGATTACCTTTTTGAACTTCAAAAGCGATCAAAAACCCCTTCTCAGTCGTACTTTAAACATACCGTTTACGGACTGCGGTTTTTGCTGAAAACCGAAGGCTTGCCTTATAGCTACCTCCATCTTCCCGCGATTCCAAAAGTGAAAAAACTTCCCACTATTTTAAGCCGTGAAGAAATCTGGCGAATGCTTCAAAGTGCTGTAAAACTGCTCTGTGTATCTAAATTCTGAAAACGACATCTTCATAAGAATACCAAAATGCTGGCGAAAAGCTACCGGAGCTTCCGTTCAACGGGCTTTCATCTTCTTTCCTGCGGATAAGACGACCCGAACGAAGTGAACAGAGCGAAGCTAAAGCTTAGTTATTAGGCAACGTTGTTTTTCGGTTATCAATAATATTGCGCCTGAAACCGAAATGGATGAGAATGTAAAAGGATGGTTAGATGACCTTGATTTTATTGAAATAGTAATGCAAGCGGAACTTGAATTTGATTGCACCATAAAGGAATGAGAAAAAAAAATAGATGACTTTGAAAAGGTGTCTGATTTGGTCGATTGGCTGGTCAACAATGTTGCCTAACGTTCCGCCGCTTCTCGTCAGTTGCGAAGTTCGGAACTTTTTATTTTCTGTTAAAGATAAAAATTCTTGCGAAACGAGAACGAGAACTTACCACAAAATTCGCAATTGCGAGCAACGGCTGTTAGCGGATAGCCCTTTTACCTTTTTTAGGAAATTTATTAATTCTGAATACTATATATTATTTTCTTTTCAGAAAGATTAACTACACTAATAGATAAATCTTTGTTTAGTACAAATACATTTTTACCGTTTTTAGAGTAAACAATCGCTTGTCTTGGTTCATTAAATCCTGTTATCACTCCAATATTAGTTAGTGTTGGTACATCAATTATTGAAAGAGAATTATCTTCTTTATTTCCACTCAATAAAATGTTTTCATCTGAAGATAATGATGCGCCATAAGGATCTTTGCCTACAGAAATTGTTTTAGCGATTATACCTGTATTTAAATTAACTACTGCAATGGAATTGGATCCACTATTAGCAGCAAATAATGTTTCACCATCTTTAGTAATAGATATAGCTCTTATTTTGCTAAAACCAGTAATAGTTGTATCGATTTTTAAAGTTGCTGCGTCCACAACCGTAATAGCGTCGCTGGCAAAATTGGTCACGTAAATCTTTGTATTTGTTGCGTTTAATTTAATACCTTGTCTTGGTTCGGCAAAACCTGTTATTATTTTTTTTACCGATTTACTTGAAAGGTCAATTACCGTTACTGTATTTGTTGCCTCATTATTAATATAAATTTCTTGACCATTGTTGCTAATTGCTGAACCAAATGCTCCAAAGCCTACCGCATATTTTTCAATGATTTTAAAGTTCTTTGTTTCCAGTACAGTTAAAAATCCGGTGCTGCTGTCAGTGATGTAAAACTTCATTCCATCAGGCGAAAAAATGATGTTTCTTGGACTGATGAATCCAGGTATCTTTTTTATTAATTTACGAGATTTTAGATTATAAACACTTACGAAATTTACGTCGCTGTTTGATGCTAATGCAATATTTTCGGTTGGACTTATTGCTAAAGAATTATTTTTTATGTTGCCGTCAAAGATTTGTTGCGCTTGAGTTTTGGTAGCAATAATACTAAAGAATAGTATTAACATTCCAATTTTGAATTTATTTTTCATATTTTGAATTTATTAGTTTGTTAAAGTTGTTACAGCCCAAAGTGCAGCAGTTGCTATAATCACCCATAGAATTACACCTTGAATTAATGGTTTAAATCCAACAGAAGATATTGTTTTTCTGTTCAATCCACATCCTATTAAAAACAAGGTAAGCGTTAATCCTGCTTTTGCAATATTTGTTAAATAATGATTGTATTGCTGAAGAAAGGGAATATAGGTATTTGCAATCATTGCAAGAACAAATAATCCAATAAAGTAAGGAATTTTTATTTTACTGTTTTTATTTTTAAAAATAAAAGTTGATAAAAAAGCAACAGGAATTATCCATAATGCTCGTGCTAATTTAACAGTTGTACCAATCTCTAAAGCTTGCGGACCATATTTACTTGCTGCACCTACAACTGAACTGGTATCGTGAATAGCAATTGCACACCACATTCCAAATTGTGATTGTGATAAATTTAACTGATGCCCAATAAAAGGAAATAAAAATAAGGCTGCAGAATTTAGAATAAATATGGTTCCTAATGCAACCGATATCTGTTTTTCCTCTGCCTTTATTACAGGAGAAATAGCAGCAATAGCACTTCCACCACAAATGGCTGTTCCAGCTGATATTAAATAAGAAGTCTTTTTTTCTATCTTTAAAAACTTACCCATAAAGAAACCAATTACTAATGTTCCAATAATAGAAACTATTGTAAATAAAATACCTTCTTTACCCGCTTTTAATGCACTTGTAACATTCATTCCAAAGCCCAAACCAACAACAGAAACCTGTAACAATATATGAGTTGCTTTATGATTTAGATGTAAATATGGATGTCCAATAAATTGCGCAATTATTAAACCCATAAGTAAGGCAATCGGCGGTGATATTAATGGAGACAAGCAGAGTACAACTGCTAATAAAAAAATCACTTCTCTAGTGGTTATACTTTTGTCTAATAAATTTTTGAATCCTTTTTGATTTTCCATCTTACTTTATATATTATTGTTAGTACAAATTTCTTGAAATAAAGGATATGTTGGAAATTGTAAAAAGTTATGCGTCATTACTTAAAGTTATAATGATTGGCAAATTTCATAAATAATTCAGGTAAAGCCTCAACTTGACCTTGTTGTTGGATAAAGTAAAAATTCCTTTCGATAGACAAATGTTGAACATCTATTATTGTAAATTTATTTTCTCTAAGTTCTTTGTATATGGAATGTAATGATATAAAAGCCATAGTGTTGCTGTGAAGTATATAGTTTTTAATACTTTCAGTGCTGCCTAATTGCATTTCAATTTTTAAATCTGAAATTTTTACATTCAAAGATTTTAAATGATGTGCAATTACTTCTAGTGTTCCTGATCCTTGCTCGCGAAACAAGAGAGGAATGTTTTTTAGCTCATCAATTGTAATGTTCTGTCTTTTTGAGAGAGGATTTGTGCTATTTGAAACTAAAACAATTTCGTCTTTGACAAATTCAGTATATTTTAGATAGGCCTTTTTGGATTTTCCTTCTATGATACCCAAATCAATTTCATTTTTTTGCAGCGCAATTTCAATTTGTTCTGTATTATTAGCTTCTAAAGAAACGATAAGTTGGTCAAATTTTTTATGAAACGATGCTAAAATTTCAGGTAAAAGATATTGAGCAATTGTTGTACTCGCACCAATTCTTAATTTTCCGTTGAAATTTTGAGAAAGAGAATTAATTTCAAATTCTAAATTACGATAGGTTTCAAAAATTTTTTCGGTATGAGAAAATAATATAATTCCTGCTTTTGTTAATTTTACCTTTGAGCCATTTCTTTCAAAAAGTTTAGTTTTCAGAAAACTTTCAATTTCTTGTATGTGTTTTGAAACTGCTGGCTGCGTAATAAATAATTCTTCGGCAGCTTTTGTAAAATTAAGTCGTTTTGCTACTTTGTGAAATACTTGTAAACGAAAATCAAACATTATTATAGGATTAAGTTATTTTACTCATTTTTTCTTGAGTTCTCCAAGGGTTTCCGCTAACGTTTTGGGTATTGCCGAAGGCGAGGATTTTTAGCACTAAAGTTCATAAAAAGTACAAATGTTTAAATGAGTACAAAAGTCTCTAAATATGCACTTCAGCCCCGCTTTTGGCAAAACCGATGTTGAACTAAACCTCCGGTAGCTTTTCCCATTCGCCGTTTTAGTAACTTTGTTTTTATTAACCTTTTAAAAACTCATCAAATGGCTACAAAAAAAAATCTCCGGAGGATTTAAGGACCAGCAAATTCCTGAATCGTGCCTCGAGCGAAGTTAACAGTTTTGCCGAACTTCTGCAACGCTTCGAAAGAAATATTTCCATCCTGGGCAGAAGCAAGCGTACCTTCGACAATTATTCCCGTCACGTTGCAGCCTTAGCGCTTCACTTCGGTAAAGTCCCTACCGAATTAGACCCGGAAGACATCAAAGATTACCTTTTTGAACTTCAAAAGCGATCAAAAACCCCTTCTCAGTCGTACTTTAAACATACCGTTTACGGACTGCGGTTTTTGCTGAAAACCGAAGGCTTGCCTTACAGCTACCTCCATCTTCCCGCAATTCCAAAAATGAAAAAACTTCCCACTATTTTAAGCCGTGAAGAAATCTAGCGAATGCTTCAGTCCTTCCGAAAAAACTGCTTTGCACCTCTAAATTCTAAAAACGACATCCCCATAAGAGGACCATAACGCTGTTGAAAAGCCACCGGAGCTTCCGTTCAACGGGCTTTCATCTTCTGTCCTGCGGACAAGACGAAAGCTTAGTTATTAGCAACAGTATATTTTTATCGGTTCGCATATTCAATAGCTCTTTCAAGAACTTCGTCTTTTCTGTCAATAATTCCTTGTATTGTTGGTTTTACTTCAATATCTATTTTAATTCCTTTTCTTTGAGTCTCTGTTTCGTCCGGATAAAAAATTCCAATTCCTGTTATCATTGTTTTATATCCTCCTACCATTTCAAATTTATCTACATTTCCATCTGCACCAGAAGTTTGGCTTCCAATTGTTATTGCATTATCTCCAGTTTGTAAAATCATTGCGGTAAATTCTGCGTGACTTTGAGATGTTTCGTTTACCAGAATGATAACTTTTCCTTTATACTTCAATTCTCCATTTATCCCGCATTGAGTTCCATTTCTCCAAATGAATTTTCCAGGATAATCTAAATCAGGATAAGTTACTTTAAAAAAATCGTTTTGTTTTGAAGAAATATATTCTGCAATTGCATAACCAGTTCCTTTCGGATAATTTCTTATATCAAAAACGATTGCTTTAGTGTTTTTAAGTTTTTCCATTGCTTCTGAAACATCTTGTTTTTCTAAAATTCCCATATTGACGTAACCAATACTTTCGTTTAGGATTTTAAATTTTTCTGTTTCTTTTTGACGTTCATATCCGAACTCTTTGAACTTGTATCGTTTTATAGTTTTATTGTAAGTTTTATCGTCTCTCATAAATTCTATGTTAACGGAATCTGATGAGCCGTTAAAAATTGTATAGTAGGCATTATTACTTTTTCTTGCCAAGTTAGAGCCATTTATGTATTTTTCGTTTTGTTTGAAAATTTTTTCTACTTCTTGGTTATTTACCTTTGTAATAACATCGCCAATCCTTAAATCATCAGCTTTTGCTAAAGAATCATTATAAAATTTTGTTATAACTGCATTTCCATTTATAAGCTTGAAATCTGCAGGAATCCAATAATACCCAAAATATTTGTTTGTTTCGTTAGATACAAATCCTGCGTGACTATCATCAATACTTACAACAAGTTCAAGCATTGCTAAATGAAATTCATTTTCAGAATTTGAATTAAAAAATTTCGGAATCATTTCAATAAGCACATCATCCCAATTTGCATCTATTTGGTATTTATACGGAAAAAAATACTCAATAATATTCCAATATCTGAAAAGAGTTAGTAATCTTAAATTTTGATTGTTCCAATCTAAATCCTTGTAAATTAATTCGTTTGTAAAATTTAAATTTCCAACTTTTTTGTTTTCAAATTTTACATAATTGCTTTCTCCTTGATATCTGTTGTTTTCGATGAATTTAAGTTTTTCAGAAAGTTCAGATGTAAAAAGCTTGTTATTGTTTATCCAGCTTAAATTGAAGTTTTTGTTAAAGTATATATTTTCACTTTTTTGATTACATTTTTTACATTCTTCAATACTTCCCAAACTTGAAATCCAATCGAGATAAATTTTGGATAAATCATTTTTTGTTGTTGCTGTTTCAATTTTTGGTAAAACTTCAAAAAGTTGCTCATCCCAATTATAATTACCTTTCGCTACTTGTGGATGATAATATTTTAGAAATCCCCAAACTTTAGAAGTTGCTGTTAATTTTTCAGTTCGAGTTAATTTTTCTTGAGCGTATGCTAAATTTCCAAAAATTAGAATTAGGAAAAGAAGTGTTATTTTTTTCATTCAGTTCTGTATTATCCTGAAATAGTTGACACATTTTTTCAGTTTTTTTGTGGTTCTAAATTAGCATTTTTTTTCGTTTGTAGGATTTATATTTTACATTTTCTTTGAGGTGCACTTTTGCAGGGGTTTGAAAATTGAGTGAAAAGTGCAATCGATGGTTGTTGTAGAGGTTTACAGCTTGCTGGGTCATTTTCTGAGCAGTTTTCAAATCGGGTAGGGTTTCTTTTAATCCGTATTCGTACTTTAGAGTTCTGTTCATCCGCTCTGCAACAGCATTTTCATAAGGATCAGAGTTTTGAGTATTGCTTAAAATGATATCATTTTTTAGTGTATATCGTTCAAATTCTGGGCTGCAATACTGGATTCCTCTGTCAGAATGATGAATGATTTTTCTATCAGGGAAAGATCTTTCTTTTAAAGCCATTTTAAGAGCATTTACAACGAGTTCCGTTCTCATATGGTTGTCAATATTAAAACCCACAATTTTCTTTGAATAAGCGTCTGTAACGAGCGCTAAATAAGCATAATCATTTTGAAGCTTCACGTACGTGATATCACTCACCCAAACTTGTTCGGATTGTTTAATTTCAAGGTCCAATATTCGGTTGGGATTCTTGAAAAACCTATGCTTAGAGTTGGTTGTTGTGATAAAATTCTTAGATTTTTTCACTAGCATTCCGTTCCATTTTAACAGCTTAAAGAAGCGATCTCTCCCCATTTTTATTCCTTGCTGATGAAAGAAAAAAGAAAGCTCTTTAAAGACTTTTAAGGTTCCATATTGGGGCTGAAGTTTGCGTATTTTGCGAACTTCGGAGAGAATTAATTCATACTGATGAGACTGTGTTTCCAGATGCTTCATCCGCTTATAATAGCCTTGTCGTGATATCCCAAAGACATCGGCTAGCCACCGTTTTTTAAACGGTTTTTCTTCTTTTTCTCGAGTTCTTTTATCAAGTCTTTGGGTAAATGCTTTTTTGAGAGTTCCTTGCCTACGATTTCCTCAAAATCAAGGATAAGATCCTGCTGGAAGTCTTTCACAAACTCCAGTTCCTGGATTTTCTCTTTAAGTTTTTTAATTTCTTGATCTTTACTCATGCCAATAGATTTTTGATTAAAGGTAGCTAATTTTTTAACCCAATAATCAATTGTTGATCTGGATATTCCATACGTTTTAGCAGCATGATTGATAGAAATCTGTCCGTTGGTTACCTTTTGAACAATTTGAAGTTTAATCTGAAAAGGTAATTTTTGATAGGTATATTTTGGACACCTAATGAATTTTTGTTGTTCCATAGTTTGACAATATTTAATGAATTTTTTGTCAACCTATTTCAGGAATATGCAGTTCGTTTATATTGTTGCTAACGTTTCGGGGCTTGGCGATGGCGGGAAAATCGAAGCCGAAACTTTCAACTAAAATACAAATTTTAATCGAAGCACAAAACGTGAACTTTGTACTTTCCGCCCGCTATTGCCAAACCCTTGTTGAACTAAACCTCCGGTAGCTTTTCCCATTCGCCGTTTTAGTAACTTTGTTTTTATTAACCCTTAAAAAACATATAAAATGGCTACAAAAAGAATCTCCGGAGGATTTTAGGGCCAACAAATTCCTGAACCGTGCCTCGGGCGAAGTTAACGGTTTTGCCGAACTTCTGCAACGCTTCGAAAGAAATATTTCCATCCTGGGCAGAAGCAAGCGTACCTTCGACAATTATTCCCGTCACGTTGCAGCCTTAGCGCTTCATTTCGGTAAAGCCCCTACCGAATTAGACCCGGAAGACATCAAAGATTACCTTTTTGAACTTCAAAAGCGATCAAAAACCCCTTCTCAGTCGTACTTTAAACATACCGTTTACGGACTGCGGTTTTTGCTGAAAACCGAAGGCTTGCCTTACTTCTACCTGCATCTTCCCGCGATTCCAAAAGTGAAAAACTTCCCACTATTTTAAGCCGTGAAGAAATCTGGCGAATGCTTCAAACCGCCGAACTCCTGAAACACAAACTGCTCATCGGCCTGATCTACGGTTGCGGACTGCGCTGTATGGAAGTAAGGAATATCAAGGTTCACACTCAAAACGCTGCTCAATAAATGTCGGTGCTGCAAGGAGGGAAACCTTGTGACCATTGCTATTTTTGGGCAGCGTGGGCCGCCGCAGGATTTTCTTTTCGTTACCCAAACGCTGTCTGCAAAATAACCTTTGCGGGTAAGGGAACCTGTGTTCTGAAACGAGGAAAAACCGCTGAAACCCACCAATAAAGACTACCATACGCCACAAAAAAAAGCAGTTCTTCTAAAAAACTGCTTGGTATCTCTAAATTCTAAAAACGACATCCCCATAAGAGGACCAAAATGCTGCTGAAAAGCTACCGGAGCTTCCGTTCAACGGGCTTTCATCTTCTGTCCTGCGGACAAGACGAAAGCTTAGTTATTAGTTGTAGTTCTTTAATTTTCAGTATGTTGTGGTTAAATATACAATTTTTTGTAAAAATTATATACAAAATTGTGTAAAAATTATATAATCTCAATTTTTTTTCGTATATTTGTATAAACAAAAATCTCTGTTGGGAGCAGAGATTTTAGGTTTTCAAAGTGCTGCACATTTAAATAATTAAAATTATGACAGAACTAAATTTTTCTGATTTGTCCGACAAAGATAATAATTTGTCAAGAAGAATGCAAGGGAAAAGAAGACTTGCTTCTGAAAGTGAATGTAAAGTTGAGTTAAAGAAAGAACTACAACTATTGTTTAACGTATTTTATACTGCATTAGATAAGACGAATATTGTATTATCGTCATTCCAGCCTTCACATAGGTCTAGAACTTTTGAAGCTAGTGTAATGCAAAGTAGTTTTGCCGAATCTCTTTCCAATAGTTTTGGAGAAAAAGCATTTTACGGTAGGTATAAAAGATTGGTTTTAAGAACTAATGGTTATCTTATTTTGTTCAAAAAGTTGAATGGAAAAGGTAAACCAATGAATATCAAAACTATTAATGTCCAATCAATATTAAGTCAAAACCAAGTTTTAGATTTGTTTTCAAATTCTGATTATAATGATGAGCCAATTTTGTATTTTGGTTATCAAAAAAATAGATTTGGACAATTTGTGAATCCACAATTGATTTATATTGATGATGGAGAAGTTAATTTTTCAATTGGTGAGAAAGATATAGAAAATGATATTTCTATTTCTACTAAAGTTGAAATTAATGAAATTGAGGAAGTTGTTCCTAAGTTGAAGGGACAAACTTCTATTAAGAAAGCTAATTAATAATCAGCAGCACTTTGATTACTTTTGGCAATTATTGAGATGAGTAAAACACTATGAACCACAAACAATTAACTTTCGCAAGAGAATTTAGAGGTTACTCGCAAACAGAGTTATCAAGTAAAATTCAAGGTCTTTCTCAATCCAATCTATCTAAATTTGAGAAAGGACTAGGCGTTTTATCAGAAGAACTCCAAAAGAAAATAATTGATTTTTTGGATTTTCCTGACGAATTTTTCAATCGTAAAATCAATTCCACGATTGAAAATGCAAACTATAGAAAAAGAGCAACAGTTAGCAAGGCTAAAATTCTGAAATTTGAAAACAAATGTAAAGTAATTGGTTATGTAGTTGATGAACTTTCAGAGGCAATTGAATGGCCAGATTTTACGTTATCTCCGTTAAATGTTGATGATGGTTTTTCTCCAGAATATATAGCTAATTATACAAGAAGAATTTTGAAAGTTGATGCAAATGAACCTATTAAAAATATTTATTCATTATTAGAATCGGTTGGTATTATTCTTTATGAAATCGATGATGATGAAAAATTTGACGGAGTTTCATTTATTTCTGATAAGGGATTTCCTATTATTATTGTTAACAAAAATTTTTCTAATGATAGAAAGCGATTTACTATTGCTCACGAATTAGGGCATGTTTTAATGCATAATGAGAATAATTTTCCGATTTCGTCATTTAGAGATAAAGAAAAAGAAGCCAATCAATTTGCAAGTGAATTTTTAATGCCTGAAAAATCAATAAAAAATACATTAAGAAATCTTAGACTTAATGACTTAGGTGAATTAAAAAATTATTGGTTAACTTCAATGTCTTCAATTATAAGAAGAGCAAAGGATTTAAAATGCCTAGATGAAAATAAGTATAAATATTTTTTAATTGAAATGAGTAGAAATGGTTATACTAAAAAAGAACCAATTGAAGTTTATATAGATAAGCCTACTTGTTTAAAAAATGCAATAAATATTTTTAAAAATGATTTGGCTTATTCCTTGGAAGATTTTTCAAATTATACAGCATTACCAAACGATATAACAGAAAAGTTATTTAATTCAGATAAAATGGTTAAACTAAGAATAACATAAAATTGAAATCCCTTAATTGAGGGATTTTTTTTAGAATTCTGACTAACGTTAAACTTTACTATTGATAATCAATTTGTTTTGAATTCAATATCCTTATTAGTCAGTCCAAATTTAGTGATTTGTTTTTGTATTCTTTTGGCTGCTGCTATTTTTCTTTTCTCGTCCAGAAAAAGGTATTGTGAAGGCGGATTGTAACCTTGCCCCTTAACGAGCATATTCCATATAATGACGGCGAGCTTTCGGGCGAGTGCAGAAACAGCAGTTGCCCTTCCTTTTTTGTAGCTTAATCTTTTGAAGAACTCAGCGAGCCATCCCTCCTTTAGGTTGCCCATGGCATTGGCCGTGTTTCTGAATGCTATTTTCAGCCGCGAACTTCCCTTCGGAATGTGGTTGGATAATACTTTGCCACCACTTATTTTGTTGTTGGGGGCGAGCCTGAGCCATGCAGTGAATTGTTTTGCAGTGGGAAATTTTCTAATCCCATCTAATCCGACTTCTGCGATGAGAGCCATAATCAATCCCTCACTTACCCCCTCAATCGCCATCAAGTCTATCCCTTCAAAATATTGGTAAGCAATTAAATTCATGTCGGTTTGGCTTACTGCGTTTTTATTTTTACGCTTGTGCTTTTTTTTTCAATGGTATGCTGTTTCTTATGGCCGTCCTTTTCGATGAATTCCTTCAGGAGCCGGTCGATCTGCAAATCCGTATCCATGATTTGTTGCTGGAGGTGTTTGTAGGAATCCCACTCTTGCTGCAAGGCAAAGAGATAATCTTTGCGCCCATTGAATTGCAGAGCTTTTGCGATTTCCTCCTCTGATTTTCGGCAATTGTAATGACGGAGTTTTGCCAATTCCTCTCCCCTGTACTCTCCGTTTAGAAAAGCTTCAATAATGCAAGATCCTGTAAGACCGACTATATCCCTTACCACAACCTCAAGCCTCATATTCATCAGTCGCAGATATTTTTGCATTCTCCTGGTGCATGATGCAGATTGCTTGAGCAGGTTTTGACGGTGTCTGGAATAGGTTCGTACGGTGTCCGTGTCCGAATCGGGTAAAAAGCTGGCACTCAAAAGCCCCAGAGAATGAAGTTTTTGAATCCATTGGCAATCTTTAATGTCTGTCTTTTTTCCTTTGATATTTTTGGTTTGTCTGCCATTAACCAAAATCACATCAAAACCTTGTCCCACCAAAGTTGAGAACAGATTTTGCCAATAAGTTCCGGTGGATTCCATGGCGATCGAGGTAACGCCATTCGAGTGTAACCAGTGGCACATTTCCAACTGGTCTTGGCTGTACACGCCAAATTCTTTTACATCCTCTGCATTTTGCCCTACTGCTACCCAATGGCTACGGCTTCCAATGTCTATTCCCGCAGCATTGGAATTTACCACTTCGAGTGAAATCTGCTTCTTAGTTTCCATGTCTCAATTTTTTCAATTAAACCAATAAAAAGCTCCAAGGACTGCACTTTGCTAAATTTGAAATTATTCTGATCGGGATATCTGCTTATCGCAGACTCGCCATTAAAAACTAACGCCGTCTGAAGTATTACTACCAAAGACTTTTGTGCAATCTTACCTGAATTGCAGACGGGTTTTTAAACACCATTGCTTAAACCGGTCTTTTCAAGGAGCGATTACTAAGATAAGAATAAAGAATTTAAGATAGTAATATGAAGTACGGACTTTATCTCGTTAGCGGCTAAAAACAACTTCGTTTTCGAGTAGGGGAATTACAGCTAACGGTTGGGTATTTATGTTGGCGGGACTTATTATAATTGGTTTTTGTAAATATAACAAAAAGAACATTTAGCGAAAATCATCATTATGTAAACTTCAACCCCGCTAATAGAAATACACTGTTGAACTAAACCTCCGGTAGCTTTTCCCATTCGCCGTTTTAGTAACTTTGTTTTTATTAACCTTTTAAAAACTCATGAAATGGCTACAAAAAAAAATCTCCGGAGGATTTAAGGATCAACAAATTCCTGAATCGTGCCTCGAGCGAAGTTAATGGTTTTGCCGAACTTCTGCAACGCTTCGAAAGAAATATTTCCATCCTGGGCAGAAGCAAGCGTACCTTCGACAATTATTCCCGTCACGTTGCAGCCTTAGCGCTTCATTTCGGTAAAGTCCCTACCGAATTAGACCCGGAAGACATCAAAGATTACCTTTTTGAACTTCAAAAGCGATCAAAAACCCCTTCTCAGTCGTACTTTAAACATACCGTTTACGGACTGCGGTTTTTGCTGAAAACCGAAGGTTTGCCTTACAGCTACCTCCATCTTCCCGCGATTCCAAAAGTGAAAAAACTTCCCACTATTTTAAGCCGTGAAGAAATCTGGCGAATGCTTCAGTCCTTCTAAAAAACTGCTCTAATATCCTAAATTCTAGAAACGATAACTCCATAAGATTACCAAGTGGGGAGGAAAAGCCACCGGAGGTTCCGTTCAACAGGCTTTCATTTCTTGTCTTGCAGACAAAACGAAAGCTTAGTTATTAGCAGAAGTTTTCTATTTTTTCTGATTAAATAGCCAACTTGGTATTTCTTCACTTAGCAGCAAAGGAATTGTAATATTATGATGATTTAAGTTGGAATATGTTTTGAAAAATAATTTTTTATTTCCTTTAAGTCTAGAATATAGTATTTCACTTCCTTCGTAAGGATTGTCTATATCATTTTCTCCGTGAATTAAAAGAATGCTCTTTTTCTTCCAAAATTTTATATTCGAGAAATCTGGAACTGCAGAAACAGAAACTATTGCTGCAAATTTTTTAGGTGACAAATTTATTAAGTTTTGTGCTGTAGATGCTCCCATTGAATAACCCACTAAATAAATTCTTGATTTGTCAACTTTGTAGTTGCTTTCTATTTCTTCTAGTAAATCTAAAACTAATTTAACATCAGTAGACGGTTTAGAAATCAAAATTCCTGTTTCGTCTTTTAAATAAATTGAAGAGCGACTATTAAATTGAGGAACAATAACAATTGAATTGTATTTATCATAAATTTCAGGTCTAATCCAAATTTTGGATAAATGTTCTAATTGCTTTTCATTATCATTTCCAATTCGAGAAGAATTATGTAGGGCAATAATAACTGGATATTTCCTGTGATTATTAAAATTTTGGGGTAGCAATAATCTATATGGTAATTCATTATTTGACTTTTTAAAAGTATGTTTTTCAAACATTGAATTTGGTAATTGATTAATTTGATTTCTAGTTTTCGTAAAAGTCAAACTATCTATTTCTGTTTTGTCAAAAAAATGATTTTGAGAGAAGGCTGAAACGTTAATAATCAGAATTAAAATTAATGTAAAAACTCTAGTGTTAAAATTTTGCATAGTGTTGGTGAAAAATTTCTGCTAACTTGTTTATATGTCTTACTTCGTCAGACAAATACAACGTATTTGGTAGGTATATGTCTGATTTCCGTGAGACTTATTTCTAATCACTAAGATATGTTTTTTCCGACTATTATTTCCCGCAATTGTAATTAATATTTTTCTGGAGAGGTATATTTTTAATAACTCAGTCCTTAGAATACTTATAAGGCAAACGCCACAAAAAAAAGCAGTCCTTCCGAAAAAACTGCTTTGCACCTCTAAATTCTAAAAACGACATCCCCATAAGAGGACCATCATACTGCTGAAAAGCCACCGGAGCTTCCGTTCAACGGGCTTTCATCTTCTGTCCTGCGGACAAAACGAAAGCTTAGTTATTATCTGTAGTCCTATTTCTTTGCAATATACTTTTGATTTGGATGATTATCTGGATACAATTTTGTTAGTTTTTCATTTGATATCATTTTAGGTAATATATCATTTTTTAGATATTTTTCTGTTTTACCTATTTCAGAAGCAATTTGGGCTGCAGATTTATAATCTAATAGACAAACTCCTATTATTTCTTGCTCAAGTATTTCATATTTTACTCGAGTTTGTTTTTTATTACTATCCATACTATTGCTCAAACTGTCCAGATTAGTTTTGAAACTATCCAGATTAGCTTTAGCACTATCCAGATTATTATCAATAGATTCTGTAGTCACAACATTATCAGAACTGTCCAGATTAGCTTTGGAACTATCCAGATTAGCTTTGGAACTATCCAGATTATCACTATAATTTAAATGATAAGTAGTCCATCTACTCTTATTTTCTGAAACCAAATATCCGTTTTTACATAAATCTTGAAGCATTTTTGTAATATCTGTTTTGTGTTTGTCAACTAAATACTGTAGTCTAATATTAGTAATATCTCCTTCGATATGACATACAGCAAGAGCAGTAAGTTCATCTTTTCCTAATGTTTCAACGTTAGTACCAAACATATGTTTTAAGTCGCTGAGAGTTTCATCAGGAATGATGCTGAACATGGGCATTTCAAGAATTATTCTATCTGGTTCATTTTCAGTAATGACATAAGGTCTTCTCCAGTGTGAAGAACTCCAACCTGAAAGGATTTTATTAACACCACTTCCCGCTTTTTCAGCTGTCCCCATCATCAAAAACATTTTTTGAAGATTTGTATTTCTACATTGGCTAATTCCTCCTTTGTAAAATTGAGTAAGAGTAACTAATAAAGTTCCAGGATTAGTAAATGTAAAAGAATTAGGAGAACTTTTTATTATAATACTACCTGGAGCACTATAATCAGTATGAATAAGAGCATTGACAAACGCTTCTCTAAGAGCAGTATGAGCAGGAGTATCTTCTAATCTTTGGCCTTTATTCAGCTGAAAAGGTTTTGGTAATCTAGAAGAAAGTTTTGGGTAAACTAGTTTATAAAATTGGAATAAATTACTTTCCCAAGTTCCATCTGGATAAACTCTATCAGTCCATCTAGTATCTTCATTTTCGGATAGAATTTCTCTATATTCTGGGAAAAATTTTGGACAACATTCCTCATCAACTATACTCACATATTTTCCAAACATTAACATTCCTGCTAGAGTGAAACCTTGTTTTTGAGATTTTCTGTCCTTCCTATATCCACCAATATTTTCTAAAAAATTTATGTCGTCTAATGTAATCCAAGGATGTGAAGGTCTAAGTGTAGCAAAAATTTGTCGATATTGTTTTAGAGAATTTAAATCTAAATCGTCAATAGAATATCCTTCTAAAATTCTGCTGTCAGGACTAAATGAAAGATCAGCATCTGCGAGCATTCTACGAACTTCCTCGTCTTTGCACAGATAATCTCCTTCATAATTTCTTTTGTATGTGTTACCAAAAGGATTTGGTGAAAGATGAATTGGTTTTTGTTTTGTTTCTGCTGGTGGAATATTAAAGCAAAGTACTATATTTCCATCCAATTCATATTCACAAACATCGTTATTTTTGAGAATATTCAAAGAAACATTTTGAGGATTATTTACGCTATTCCAAAAATCTTTTTGATATTTTACAAGCTGTTCTTTTGTTAAGCCATCATAATAAAATTTCCCATTCTTTTCTCTAACACCTAAAACAATAATTCCGCCATTAGTGTTCGCAAAAGAAGAATAAGTTTTCCAAAAATCTTTAGGAAACCCTCCTGCGGCGGATTTAAATTCGACTTCATCAGACTCTGTGTCTGGAAATAAATCAGACTGAATTAAATATAATGATTCATTGAAGATATCGAAAAGTTCTAACTGTTTAGCCATAATTAAATCTCACTCATAAAACCTCAAATTTATGAAATTATTATTGATTTATGAATGTGTGTTCGGTGATGTATTATCCTGAAATAGTTGACACATTTTTTCAGTTTTTTTGTGGTTCTAAATTAGGATTTTTTTTCGTTTGTAGGATTTATATTTTACATTTTCTTTGAGGTGCACTTTTGCAGGGGTTTGAAAATTGAGTGAAAAATGCAATCGATGGTTGTTGTAGAGGTTTACAGCTTGCTGGGTCATTTTCTGAGCAGTTTTCAAATCGGGTAGGGTTTCTTTTAATCCGTATTCGTACTTTAGAGTTCTGTTCATCCGCTCTGCAACAGCATTTTCATAAGGATCAGAGTTTTGAGTATTGCTTAAAATAATATCATTTTTTAGTGTATATCGTTCAAATTCTGGGCTGCAATACTGGATTCCTCTGTCAGAATGATGAATGATTTTTCTATCAGGGAAAGATCTTTCTTTTAAAGCCATTTTAAGAGCATTTACAACGAGTTCCGTTCTCATATGGTTGTCAATATTAAAACCCACAATTTTCTTTGAATAAGCGTCTGTAACGAGCGCTAAATAAGCATAATCATTTTGAAGCTTCACGTACGTGATATCACTCACCCAAACTTGTTCGGATTGTTTAATTTCAAGGTCCAATATTCGGTTGGGATTCTTGAAAAACCTATGCTTAGAGTTGGTTGTTGTGATAAAATTCTTAGATTTTTTCACTAGCATTCCGTTCCATTTTAACAGCTTAAAGAAGCGATCTCTCCCCATTTTTATTCCTTGCTGATGAAAGAAAAAAGAAAGCTCTTTAAAGACTTTTAAGGTTCCATATTGGGGCTGAAGTTTGCGTATTTTGCGAACTTCGGAGAGAATTAATTCATACTGATGAGACTGTGTTTCCAGATGCTTCATCCGCTTATAATAGCCTTGTCGTGATATCCCAAAGACATCGGCTAGCCACCGTTTTTTAAACGGTTTTTCTTCTTTTTCTCGAGTTCTTTTATCAAGTCTTTGGGTAAATGCTTTTTTGAGAGTTCCTTGCCTACGATTTCCTCAAAATCAAGGATAAGATCCTGCTGGAAGTCTTTCACAAACTCCAGTTCCTGGATTTTCTCTTTAAGTTTTTTAATTTCTTGATCTTTACTCATGCCAATAGATTTTTGATTAAAGGTAGCTAATTTTTTAACCCAATAATCAATTGTTGATCTGGATATTCCATACGTTTTAGCAGCATGATTGATAGAAATCTGTCCGTTGGTTACCTTTTGAACAATTTGAAGTTTAATCTGAAAAGGTAATTTTTGATAGGTATATTTTGGACACCTAATGAATTTTTGTTGTTCCATAGTTTGACAATATTTAATGAATTTTTTGTCAACCTATTTCAGGAATATGCATGAAAAAGGATGACAGATAACGGGTTGGGTATTGGCGAAGAAGGGGCATTTGAAAAACGTCAGCTTGGTTAATGCACCAAAGACCAATAGAATTACAAATGTTGAGGCTTACACTTCTGCCCCCTTTTTGCCAATACCTTGTTGAACTAAACCTCCGGTAGCTTTTCCCATTCGCCGTTTTAGTAACTTTGTTTTTATTAACCCTTAAAAAACATATAAAATGGCTACATAAAAATCTCCGGAGGATTTAAGGACCAACAAATTCCTGAACCGTGCCTCGAGCGAAGTTAATGGTTTTGCCGAACTTCTGCAACGCTTCGAAAGAAATATTTCCATCCTGGGCAGAAGCAAGCGTACCTTCGACAATTATTCCAGGCACGTTGCCGCTGTAGCGCTGCATTTTAAAACTTTGCCTACTGAACTGGATCCTGAGCAGGTTAAAGATTATCTCTACGAACTTCAAAAGCGATCAAAAACCCCTTCTCAGTCGTACTTTAAACATACCGTTTACGGACTGCGGTTTTTGCTGAAAACCGAAGGCTTGCCTTACAGCTACCTCCATCTTCCCCCGATTCCAAAAGTCAAAAAACTTCCCATTATTTTAAGCCGTGAAGAAATCTGGCGATTGCTTCAAAGTGCCGAACTCCTGAAACACAGACTGCTCATCGGCCTGATCTACGGTTGCGGACTGCGCTGTATGGAAGTAAGAAATATCAAGCTTCACACCCAAAACGCTGCTCAATAAATGCCGGTGCTGCAAGGAGGGAAACCTGGTGACCATTGCCATTTTCGGGCAGCGCGGTCCGCCGCAGGACTTTCTTTTCGTCACCCAACCTTTGTCTGCGGAATAACCTTTGCGGGTAAGGGAACCTATGTTCTGAAGCGAGGAAAAACCGCTGAAATCCACCAATAAAGGCTACCCAACGCCACAAAAAAAGCAGTCCTTCTGAAAAACTGCTTTACACCTCTAAATTCTAAAAACGACATCCCCATAAGAGGACCATCATACTGCTGAAAAGCCACCGGAGCTTCCGTTCAACGGGCTTTCATCTTCTGTCCTGCGGACAAGACGAAAGCTTAGTTATTGTATGCAACCTTTTTTAACGGTTGGAAATTAAAACAACTAAAATAATAAATACAACCACAAACACAATTGCTCTGTAACCTTGGAAAAATCGCCAGAGCTTTCTTTTTTTATTCCAGTCTGAATTATATTTACCATCGGCCCATTTCCCGGTTGCCATATTTACCGGAACATTGAATAATACGGTAGTCATAATAGCTGTAGTATGTAAAACTGTTGCAAAAAGCAATCCGTAACCTGCTATGCTATTTTTATCATCAATGCCGATATAATATGAAATCAAAAGAATAAGACTTAGCGGCATTAAGATGGGCATTACTCTTCCAAAGGTTTTGAGTAGTCCTTTTTGAAATAGTATTTGTTCATTAGGCGGTAGTTTGGTGATGACCGGATGTACGCAAGACCAAGAACCGGACTCTGCTCCGGCAACCCAGCCAATGAAAACCACAGTTAATATTTCTAAGTAATTCATTTTGATAAATATTTTTGGTTGTATAATTTTTTTCCTTCATTGAGTAACAACTTTGCTCTTAAAAACCAAGGAAAGTTGATGTACATTTTCATCAACTGTCTGATTTTTTTACCGGGCAGAATGAGAGTATTTCCTATCTCCAATTGTTTTATTATATCCTTTGCACATTCTTCTGATGAAATGCGGGACTTTTGTGAAGGACCGCCTTTCATACCTCCTTTTATGCAAGCATTTTTGTCAAATTCACTATCAACAGGTCCGGGTGCAGCCATAGATACCTCAATGCCAAAAGGTTGCAGTTCCGATTTTAAATTCATTGCAAAACTGGTAATGAAATGTTTGCTGGCAGAGTAAACCGCACTTCCGGGCATCCAAGCAATTCCGGCACCCGAACCAACAAAAAGGATTCCTTTCCCCTGTGGATTTTCCATCATTGACTGTACGATTTTATAGGTAGACGATACTACACTACTCACATTTAAGTCGATTATGCTTTGTAGTTTATTCAAATCGCTTTCGTGAAAATAATTGTCATCACCCAATCCGGCATTATTTATGAGCAAGTCTATTGAAATGTTTTGCTCATTCAATTGTTTCAAAATTTCATCTTGACTATTGGAATCGGTAATGTCGGCTGAGAATATTTTTACAAGAACACGAGGGTTAACTTTTGTAATTTCTTTAGAAAGTTGTTCTAACAATTCCTTTCTGCGGGCAATTAGCACAAGTGTTTTAGCTTTTGAAGCCAACTCTAAAGCAATGGCCTTTCCAATTCCGGAAGAAGCTCCGGTAATAATAATGTTTTTATTTTTTGTGTCCATATCAATTTTTGCTTTTGATTAATAGGACAAAATTAGTTGTAAAAATAGGCTGAAAAAATGAACCCGGGTTAAGAAATGAATTTAATGTGAAATTCGTTTTCTTATTCTGCTCAAAGCCTGCGGTGTAATACCAATGTAAGAAGCAAGATGTTTTTGTGGAATGTTTTGGATGAGATGCGGCTGTTCAGTGAATAAATCAAGATATCTTTGTTCTGCACTTTTTTGCAATAGAGAAAGTTCCCTTTTGGTTTTATACAGAAACAAATATTCGCTTGCCATTCTTCCGATTAAATTTCCAAAACCGGTTTCCTTATAAACCGTTTGCAAATTTTCGTAAGAGATTCGATACAGTTTTGTTGGCGTCAAGGTTTCAACTTCATAGGTAGTTGGTTGTCGGGTTATGAAAGAATCGTAGGCACTTACGAACCAATTGTCAAATGCAAAAACAAAAGTCAGGTCGTTGTCAATTCCGGGAACAAAGAATCGAATGATTCCACTTTCAATAAATGACAAGTAATTTTCCGT
Organism: Chryseobacterium senegalense; assembly: GCA_001403755.1. Taxonomy (GTDB): domain Bacteria; phylum Bacteroidota; class Bacteroidia; order Flavobacteriales; family Weeksellaceae; genus Kaistella; species Kaistella senegalense. The sequence goes on from CYUH01000015.1 coordinate 1,451,009, forward strand.
TTTTCCGAGTTTGAGTAATGTTTCTTTTTTGGGAAATTCTTTATGCTCAAACTTGCCGGAAAAGAATATCCATTCTTCGTCGGAAATGGTTACAAATTGTTCAATATGTTTTTTAAGATTTTGCAAAATGTTTGAGGCCTTAAGGTTCTGACTAACGTTAAATTAATTCATTGATAATCAAATAGTTATAGATTTTAATTTTTGACCATTTGATTATTCAAAATAGTGAAAATTTCTTCGTTAGCGGCTAAAAACAACTCCGTTTTCGAGTAGGGGAATTGCAGATAACGGAAAAAGTATTGGCGAAGTTCGGGCTAAATTGGACGAAAAGTTAAACTAAAACGGCTCTGAACAAAAAAACTTTTTTCCTTTTGCTAATATACAAAAATTGTAAAAGGAAAAAGTTTTTTTGTGGCTAAATGCAACAAATTTTTCTACTTGGTTTCAATCCCGCCTTTTGCAAATACTATGTTGAACCAAACCTCCGGTAGCTTTTCCCATTCGCCGTTTTAGTAACTTTGTTTTTATTAACCTTTTAAAAACTCATCAAATGGCTACAAAAAAAATCTCCGGAGGATTTAAGGACCAACAAATTCGTGAACCGTGCCTCGGGCGAAGTTAACGGTTTTGCCGAACTTCTGCAACGCTTAGAAAGAAATATCTCCATCCTGGGCAGAAGCAGGCGTACCTTCGACAATTATTCCCGTCAAGTTGCAGCCTTAGCGCTTCATTTCGGTAAAGCCCCTACCGAATTAAACCCGGAAGACATCAAAGATTACCTTTTTGAACTTCAAAATCGATCAAAAACCCCTTCTCAGTCGTACTTTAAACATACCGTTTACGGCCTGCGGTTTTTGCTGAAAACCGAAGGCTTGCCTTACAGCTACCTCCATCTTCCCGCGATTCCAAAAGTGAAAAAACTCCCTACTATTTTAAGCCGTGAAGAAATCTGGCGAATGCTTCAGTCCCTCCGAAAAACTGCTTTGTGTATCTAAATTCTTAAAACGACATCCCCATAAGAGGACCATCATACTGCTGAAAAGCCACCGGAGCTTCCGTTCAACGGGCTTTCATTTCTTGTCTTGCAGACAAAACGAAAGCTTAGTTATTAGCAGAAGTGGTTTTCTATTCAACGATTATCTTGTAATAGCCGTTTTCGCTTGTTGAATTTATACCTTCAATTTGAATATTTTCAATTTTATAACCAGAACATTTTCCAGTTATTTTTGAAGATGTAATTTTAAATCTAAATGTTTTTATAGGATTCATTGTTAAGTAAACATCATAATCTTTACTACTTTCGCTCCAACCAACTCCTTCTAAAGAGATTTTATTATCTTCTCTTATATTTGTTTTAATTCCAATTAAATTTCCATTTCCATCATTTTGTTGAATAATTATTTTTGATTTATCTAATGTTCCATTCTGTAATAAATTTTCTCCTGACACATTTACGAATTCAAAAACAACATTTTCGGGTGGAGTAAAACAATCATCTTCACTACAGTTCAGTAATATTAAACTTGTAAAAATTATTGAAAAAGTTAAAAATATTCTTTTCATATTATTTTTCTTTGGTTTCTGCGGAATTTTTGTCAACCATTTCTGCTAACGGAAAAAGTATTGGCGAAGTGCGGGCTAAATGGAACGAAAAGTTCAATTTAGCCCGCACTTCGCCGATGCTTTTTTCGGATTGTTAAATTACACAAATAATCAATACGAAAAAGCAGCGGCGACTAAATATTTCAAAACTTTCAACTATCCCTTCACCCCGCATTTTGCCAATACTATGTTATACGACGTCGTTTTATGCAAGTTGAATGTAATCGTTTTCAATTTTCACATTGAAGTTTATTTCGGCTTTTAATGCACGAAAAACTTTTAAAATTGTGTCAATTGTTGCACTATTTGCACTGCTTTCAAGTTTTGAAATTTGAGATTTTTGAACACCAACTAATTCTCCAAGTTGTTCTTGAGTTAAATTCCGCTCCTGTCTTGCGGTTTTTATCATTTTCCCCAAAACATCCATTCTCAATTCGTATTCGTAGTCGTCTCTTTCTTTTGTTCCTACTTTTCCGATAAATTCGTCTTTCATGTCTGCAAGAGAGTAGGACTTCATTTTTTCTTTTGCCATTTTATTTGTTGTTAAAGTAGTTATTCATAATGTTTTCCGCCTTTTCAATTTCCTTTGGCGGAACTTTACTCACTTTCTTTTTAAATCCGTGAGTTGCGAACACCAAAGTATTTTCTTTTTCGGTTTTGTCCCAAAATGCAAGAAGCCGAATTTGAATTCCAGCATATCTCGTCCTAAACTCCCAAATATTTTCGCTAAGTTTCTTGAACAATTTTGGGTCGTTAGTCTGCTCAGCCAAATCAATGTTGTAAAATATTTTTTTCGCAGTTTTAGAATCAAGACTTTTGATAAATTCTCTTGCTTCCTCTAAAAATTTGGTCTCAAAATATTTCACTTCATTTAATTTTGTCAAAGATAAATAAAGTTTCCAAATTTCGCAACTTTTTTTATTACGAGGGTTCGGTTACGATGTCGTATAACGGAAAAAGTATTGGCGAAGGACGGGCAACTTTGCTGACAATTTCAAAGGAAGACCGAACCTGAGCAAAATGCTTTTTCAGATTTCTAAATTACTAAAAAAAGCAATATGAAAAGCATTTTTGCAGATACTGTTAACTGAATTCTCATAGACAATATTCACCCCGTCTTTTGCCAATACTATGTTACCTGCAGTTTTTTTTTAAATATATCCTTCAGCTAAAAGATTAGGAAAAAGAATTGCAAGATTATCAGTTTGTCTATTGATTGCTGGTAATCGAGTTGACATCAAAATTATAACTGATTTCTTTGTGCCTTCTTCTAAATGTTGAAGAATAAACGTTATAAATTTAAGTGTCTTTTCGTAATCTTCCAATACAATTTTTGGTTCAACATTTTTTAAAAAATTATTCATTGTCTTACTTATAATTCCACCATCTTCTTTAAAAAGTGGAGTGTCACCTTCATCAAAATATACATCTTCAAACATTAACAATTTTGGATCTATATTTCCATGCAGAAAATCATTTCTATTATTCATAATTGTATGATAATCCTTAAAAATTTGATTTTTGGAATCGATAGCTTTGGTAAAACCATTACAATAGATATGAAGTGATTTTATTCTGACATCTATTTGTCTCTTTAGTAAGTCGTCATAGAGTCTCTTATCTTTTTTTATTTCATCTTTTGCTAATAAGAGAATTAGTAAATTAATAAATGATTCTCCAAGAACAGGACAAAGCATTCTGATAGTACTTCCAAGACTAGCAGCTTCTTCAATATTATTTACCCATTCTTTGTATTCAGAGAAAAAATTCTCTCTATCAATTTTTGGAGTATCTGGTTCTAGAGTATTTTTTGGTTCATCTATTTTTATCAACTTTAATTTACTAGTTAAATTCAGTAATGTTTTATCTAACCTCGCAAATGGATTTATAAATAATGTATAATGTTCAAATTCTTTTTGAACTTGTCCCATTTCTTTTCCAAATTTCGAGTAAGATTTTTTTACATTATTAATAAGAATTTGCCAATCTTTTTTATTAAATAGAATATCTTTTTTTATTTTTAAACATACTTCAATTCCTGAAGATTTACCAATAAAATGAATTTCGTTTGATAAACTGAGAATGTGATAATGCCAATGAATTAAGTTTTCAGTTGTTCCTCTTTCCTTTGTAAACATCATCATTCCATTTGGTAAGCCAAATCTAGCTTTCAAATATTTATATAAATCTAAAGGCGAAATTTTGTTTTCTATATTTTTCCACATAAAAATGGAAAATTCATTTTTCTGATTTTTTAAATTATCAATTATATATTCAGTTGTGGCGATTTCCCAATTTTCGGGTTCAAAAACTTTGTTTACTTCTGACATTGTGTTGGATAAAATTGCAGGTAACTTGTTTATATGTCTTACTTTGTCAGACAAATACAACGTATTTGGTAGGTATATGTCTGATTTCCGTGAGACTTATTTCTGATGACTAAGATATATTTTTTTCTTTATAAATCATCAAACGGACTTTTGATCTGTTGTATACTTTTTGTGCTTACGTGCGTATAGATTTCTGTGGTTCTGCTACTGTTATGTCCTAATAACTCTTGAATAGATCGCAAATCCGTGCCGCTTTCTAATAAGTGAGTGGCTATTAAGGTTTAAAATATCTAAAATCGGAAGCTCTTATCCTTTCCTCCGATTTCCGGTGTATTTCTGTATGCAAAATTAAAATGGAAGCTTCCTAAAAAAAATGAATTTGGGAATTCATCAATATTAATTCTTCGATTAATTAAAATATTGACGAACCCACCTACCCTTCTAGGCAAATTCATTTCCTGCTTCCACGTTGTTTCAGTTTTAGAAATACTTCACATTTTTATAAACATTTAGCAACGAAAAAGGCACCTCAATTATACGTATAAAGATATAAGCGCAGTGTTCATTTATATTTACAAAATTCCAAAAGCGCCTTTATCAAGGTTAGTTTCAAAAGAATTTTAAGATTAAGAAAAGTGTCCTCATTACCAAATAAATAACTAATTAAGTAAAAAACGTAATAACTAAACAAATAATTAAACTAAAAAATAATTATGAAAAATCTTTTTATCACCACTACCCTAGATTATTACTTACAGTCAAGAAACGCCTTTACAATTGTCGACCAAATCATAGAACTTCAAAAAAACCCGCAGGTCTTCAATGAAAATTTTCAAGTTTGAATTTCTTTGCAGATACCAATGCGATTTCACTCATTGAGAAAATGCCGTTTAATAATATCAGTAAGAATAGAACCAATATTTCAATGTAATACATTTAGTGCTTCCTGAGGAACGAATTTGCTATGAAAAATATAATTAACCTAAATAATAATATAATTTCTAAAGGTTTTGATTATATTCCAGTAGATAGCAAGCGTCTAGTATTCACGAATGTAAATTGTACCACCATCCGCCTAAATCTTCCCACACTAAAAGTATGGTATATTTTACCTTTGCACTAAACTTTTATGAAGATGAATAATGCAATAAAAAATATACTGATTCCCCTAGACTTTACCCGTAGAAATGAAAAATTTCTGAACATCGCTGCAGCAGTGGCTAACCGTCACGGTGCTAAGGTGCATGTGCTTAATGTGATCTCTTTCTCATTGTTAGGAACAGGAAGTGTATCGAGCGGAAAATTTTTTTTCCACGGAAACGCAATGATTGAGTCTGCGGAAAAACAGTTAGTAACTTGCAAAATGGTGATGAGTAAAATTACAAATGAAGATGTTATCGCCCAACACGCCATTGGATCTGTCGCTACAGAAGTTCTGAAATACAGCAATCAGAAAAACATAGACCTCATTTTGATGCCTGTGCAATATCCAAAACGAAGACCGGGCTTCATCAGTTCGAATACCTATGAGATTATCGCAAACAGTGCGGTACCGGTCATGACGATTCCTGAAAATTTCAATAAGGAAAAGTTTGAAAAAATCCTTTTTCCGATTCGCAATGTAAAGGCGGTGGAAGATAAACTGCAGTCTGTAATGCCAATCGCCAAAAAGAATAAAGCCAATGTTCGTCTTGTGGCTATCGACGCTTTCGAGCGCAAAAGTAGCATCCGGAATTTAGGAAATAAAGTACAAATTTTTAGTGAAAAATTACACAATTCTGAAATTTCTACTATTAAAGAGGATTTAAAATTTTCTTTGGAACCTCACAACGATATTTTGGCAATCGGAGACGAAAATAATTCGGATTTGATTGCGGTGAATGTTTCTACGGAAAAATCTTTTACCCAACTATTCAAAAATAATTTTACTGAAAATATAGTTTATAAATCCAAAAGACCAGTTTTGTTCTTCCCCAATGAAGAAGAGGCTACGCCTGCCCAGGATTATGTGGCTATGCCTTATCCAATGATGCCGGTTTAAAAATAACGAACATAAATGCAAATTATAAAGTTTTCCAATACACACATTCCGCTATCGTACCGTCAAGAAGTTGCTAATTTTCTTTTTGAGCATTTGCAAGAATTTGGCGACCCGAAAGACGATATTATGCTTGCCTTAAACTACGTTTCCGAAAATGAAAACGGAAAAGGCGGTTATCTGATTGTCGCTACAGACGAAGAAATGATTGTGGGTGCAGTCGTAGTCAATAAAACAGGGATGCAGAAATACATTCCCGAAAATATTTTAGTTTACATTGCTACCCACGAAAAATACAGAGGCAGAGGAATTGGAAAAAAACTGATGCAGGAAACAATCAAGGTTTGCGAGGGTGCTATTGCGCTGCATTGCGAACCTGATAATCCCGCAAAATATCTTTACGAAAAATTAGGCTTTACTTCGAAGTATCTCGAAATGCGCCTACCAAACGAAAAAAATGTCAATAGTAACACTCAATAGAAGAAAACTAAGGGAGAATTTCAATTATCTTAATCGTTTTTTTGCTGAAAATAATATAGAATGGAGCGTGGTAACCAAAGTGCTGTGCGGTAACGGTACATTTCTGTATGAAGTGCTTTCGTTGCCTATTGGCGAGTTCTGCGATTCCAGAATTTCAAATTTAAAAGAGATAAAAGCCCTAAACCCGGACCTACAGACCGTTTATATTAAGCCCGTCCCTTTAACTTTTGTGGATGATGTTGTAAAATATGCTGATGTGAGTTTTAATACAGAAGTTGAAACCTTGTCCTTATTGTCCAGTAAAGCAGTCTCGCTGAATAAATTTCATAAAGTTGTTATAATGATTGAAATGGGTGAATTGCGGGAAGGTGTTGTTCGGGAAAAGCTTTTAGATTTTTTTGGTAAAATATTGAAACTTCCTAACATAGAAATAGTGGGTATCGGAACCAATCTTTGCTGCATGAACGGCGTGTTGCCCGATTACGACAAAATGAAACTGCTTCACGAGTCGAAACAAGAAATTGAAAAGACGTTCAATGTTCATATTCCCTATATTTCAGGAGGTGCATCTGTGTCGATACCGTTGGTGTTGAAGGGCGAAATGCCACCGTATATCAACCATTTCCGTATTGGCGAAACTTTGTTCTTTGGAACCAATGTTTACGACGATGCCCTTATTGAAGGCATGCATCACGATGTTTTTAAACTGAACGCCGAAATTATTGAGATTAAACAAAAACCCAATATTCCTGAAGGAAAATTAGGAACAAATCTCACCGGAGAGAAAAAAGATTTTGATAACCTGAAAAAAATAAAAAATACCACAAGGGCGATTGTGGATATTGGTCTGTTGGATTTGTCACCCAAAAATATTAAGCCCGTCAATAAAAACCTCGAAATCGTTGGGCAAAGCAGTGATATGTTGGTCTTGGACCTGCAAAATTCTTGCAAAAACTATAAAGTGGGAGACACGGTTGCTTTTGAGCTGAACTATATGAGCTTATTGAGCGTGATGAACTCTTCTTATGTGGAAAAGAAAGTCATTTCGGATGTTGGCCATCAAGTAAAAAAAAGAAAAAACCATTTCGTGAAACGCATTTGATAAATAACTATTTCATAATTTAAACTTATAAATTGTTCCATGACAATGTTAAAATATACCATAATTATTTTATGGTGTATTTTATCTTTGTGGTATATTTTAAATCACTTATGGAAGATTTTGACACACTGATAAAATATACTGTTAAAAATATAAAAGAGCATGATGCGGACGTGGTAGATTTTGCCTTTTACCGCTTTGCCCACTTCCTAAAGGATGCCCCGCATCTTTCGGAACCACACCGCCACGATTTTTACGCTTTAATTTACACCGTTGAGGGTAATGGCTCGCACAGCATCGATTTTGAAGAATACCCAATCGCACCAAACCGACTTTTTTTTATCAATTACGACCAGATACATTCTTGGAATATTGCTTCCGATGTCGAAGGCTATATCCTGCTTTTTTCAAAATCCTTTTACAATCTTATATTTACCGGTAATGATTTGGTGCAAAGCGATACGGCGGTAGAAAGTTTGCCGGTATATATTGACATAGTCGAAGAAGAGAAACATTTTTGGCTGAACATTTTTGAAAACATCAAACTCGAATTCCAAAAAAAGAATGGCTATTCTCGGGAAGTCATCTGTTTGTTGCTGAAAACCTGCGTGCTGAAGATGTCCTCGGCATCAGAGAATTCTAAATTCGAGGCTTCTGTTTCAGACCACAAGGGTTTATTGGTTTCCGAGTTCCGTACGTTGGTCAATCTGCACTTTCGGGAGAAAAAAATGCCTAAGGAATACGCTGCTCAATTGTCCGTAACGCCTAATTATCTAAATGCGGTGGTAAAAGAATATCTTGGCAAATCTGCAGGTAACGTTATTAAAAACCGAATTGTATTAGAAGCCAAACGGCTGCTTTCCCACACAAAACTTTCCGTGAGGCAGATTTCTTTGGAATTGGGTTTTAGCGACAATTCTCATTTTGGGAAATATTTCAAAAATTCTACAGGTCAAACACCCGAAACGTTCCGTAAGAATCTTCAGCATTAAAATTTTCCTTACTCCGAACCGTTTTCTTAAACTTCAGGAAAACAACATTTAACATCTAACATCTAAAATTCAAAATCATTAATATGATGAACACAACACAACATATAGAAATTTGTCCTCTAAAACCTGACCAATATTCAGAATTATTGGATGTCCTGAAGATGGCCTATCCCAATTGGCAGGGCAGTTTTTGGAGCAAAAGATCCATCCAAAAATTAACAGAAATTTTTCCGGAAGGGCAGTTGGTTGTCCTTATTGACGGAAAAGTTGCCGGATGCGCACTCTCGCTAATTGTAGATTACGATACATTCGGAGACAGGCATACCTACGAACAAATCACCGGAAATTACACTTTTTCTTCCTTTGATGAAAACGGAAAAACGCTTTACGGTATAGACGTCTTTATCCACCCGGATTACAGAGGGTTAAGATTAGGCAAAAGATTGTATGACGCGCGAAAAGAACTTGCCGAAAAACTGAACCTTAAGAATATTATTTTCGGTGGCAGAATTCCTTTTTATCATAAATACGCCGATGAACTTTCACCAAAACAGTATCTTGAAAAAGTAAAACACAAGGAAATTTTTGACCCGGTGCTGAGTTTTCAGATGAGCAACGATTTCCATGTAAAGAAAATTATTAAAAACTATATTCCGGAAGATGTGCAGAGCAATGAATTTGCAACGCTTTTGGAATGGAACAATGTCTTTTATGAAGATGAAGATTCCGACAAAAAAACACCAAAGAAAAACGTCCGCATCGGCTTGGTGCAGTGGAAGATGAGGATGTATAAAAACTTGGATGATTTGTTTACACAGGCAGAGTATTTTGTCGACGCCATTTCCGGCTACAAATCCGATTTTGCCTTGTTTCCGGAATATTTCAACACCTCGCTAATGGCGGAATTCAAAAATGTTTCTGAAGCCGAAGCCATGCGTTTGCTTTCCAAATATACGCTTCAAATCCGGGATAAATTTAGTGAATTGGCTGTTGCTTACAACGTCAATATCATTGCCGGAAGTATGCCTTTCTACGAAAACGGCGAACTGAAAAACACGGGTTTCCTGTGCCATAGAAATGGAAAAATAGACCGTTACGACAAAATCCACATTACGCCAGACGAAACCAAGTATTGGGGCTTGAAAGGCGGAGATACTATTAAGACTTTTGACACCGATGCCGGAAAAGTGGGCGTTTTAATTTGTTACGATGTTGAATTTCCGGAACTTCCCAGAATCTTGGCAGATCAGGGCATGCAGATTTTGTTTGTGCCTTACCTTACCGATACGCAAAATGCCTATATGCGTGTAAGAAAATGTGCCGAAGCTAGAGCCATAGAAAACGAATGTTACGTGGCAATTACAGGAAATGTGGGCAATCTTCCGCAGGTGGAAAATCTCGATATTCATTATTCTCAAAGTGCGGTTTTCACGCCAAGCGATTTTGCCTTTCCGAGTAACGCCGTGAAAAGTGAATCCACACCAAACACTGAAATGATTTTGATTGCTGATGTAGATTTAAAATTATTGGACGAACTCCACGAATATGGCAGCGTAAGAAACCTGAAAGACCGCAGAAGTGATCTTTATAACATTATGTCCTGCACCAAGGAGTTTGAAGTGAAAGAGATTGCTTCGGACCGAAAATTGCCTGTAGAACTGGAAGCGCGTTATACCGGCCTCAGAAACCGCGTGGATATGCCGGTGGGAACTATAGGAATGATTGGCATCAACGAAATTATGCAGGAAAAAACTAAAGAAAAAAATGTAAGAAATGGAAAAGTCCGTTCATAAAAAACTCAACGAGCTACAGTCCACAGCAATCAGCGGAAACGACATTAGTTCAAGTTGTCTGTATGTTTCAGCGCTCACCGTGATGTATGCCGGTCAGTTTGCTTGGATTTCACTTTTGGTAGTTGCTGTGGTCTTGTTTCTATTCAGGAAAATATATGGAGAAGTTGTGGGTGCTTTGCCATTAAACGGCGGTGCTTACAATGTATTGCTCAATACGTCCTCAAAAAAAGTGGCTTCAGTTGCCGCAGCTTTAACGGTGCTGTCTTATATGGCAACTGCGGTAATTTCCGCTTCGGAAGCCATGCATTATCTCGACCATTTAATTCCGGTGAATGTAATGTTGGCAACAGTAGTGGTTTTAGGCATTTTTACGCTGTTAACCATTATGGGAATTTCCGAATCGGCAATTGTTGCGGTGGTAATCTTTATTACCCATTTAGCCGCTTTAAGTTTATTGCTTATTACGGGAATTGTGTTTGTTTTGGGAAATGGTTTAGATGTTTTCGAACTCAATTGGAGTTTGCCGGTGAAGGGCGGAAGTTTACTCACGGCACTTTTCTTAGGATTTTCTGCAGCAATGTTGGGAATTTCAGGCTTTGAAAGTTCAGCCAATTTTGTGGAAGAACAGAAGCACGGCGTCTTCCCGAAAACATTAAGAAATATGTGGGCCGTAGTTAGTTTTTTCAATCCTGTGATGGCGCTTTTGGTGATTTTTATAATTCCTGTGGCCGATGTTCAGGAGCACAGTTCGGCATTATTGGCTTACCTTGGCAGCAAAACCGGCGGAAGTTGGCTTGCAACCATTATTTCCATTGATGCGGTTTTGGTGCTTTGTGGTGCAGTTCTTACGTCTTTCGTGGGTGTTTTGGGTTTGGTAAACCGTATGACTTTAGATAGAATCTTGCCCAATTATTTTCTGAAAACCAACAAAAAAGGCTCTTTTTACAGAATTGCAATAGGTTTTCTGATTCTGTGTGTTTCCGTATTGTTTGCTACAAAAGGCGATTTGGCTTCGCTTGCAGGGGTTTATACCTTTTCATTTCTTTCGGTAATGGCACTTTTCGGAATAGGGAATTTACTGCTGAAAATCAAGCGGCGAAAACTTCCGCGTCCCGAAAGAGCAACTGTTTTGAATGTTCTGATTGCGGTTTCGTTTGTAGTTTTAGCATTTTTTGGTAACATTTTGCTTAACAAAGCGGCTTTTTATACGTTTCTGCAATATTTAATTCCGGCATTATTGGTGGTGGGCGTTATGCTGAACCGAACCATCATTATTTCGGCTTTAATTTCGGGTTTAGAAGCATTTTCCAGACCTTTCAGGAAATTTTTCGTCAGGTCAAACAGATATTTACGGCGTTTAAACCGCAATATTCATTCGCAGGAGTTCGTGTTTTTTACAAAAAAAGATGATGTGGCCATTATGAATAAGGTGATGCAGTATGTGCAGAATAACGAGACCACCAAAAAACTTAAAGTGGTAAATGTTTTCCGAGAAGGTGATGACAACGGAGATTTAAAATCGGACCTTCGTGTTTTGGACCGTGCCTATCCGGAAATTGATATCGAGTTTATAGAAATTCCCGGCGAGTTTACACCACAACTGATCGATGAACTTTCCCGCCATTGGAATATACCGAAAAACTTTATGTTCATAGCCTCGCCAAGCGACCGGTTTAGTTATCGTGTGGCAGATTTGGGTGGTGTAAGATTAATTATGTAGAAATTATGAAAAATATAGAATTTACGTTCAGAGAACTCTTGAACTTCAAACTTTTTACCATTGGTAAAGCCGATATTTCGGTTTCTTCGCTGATATTTTTAGTCATTTTCATTCTGGCTTTGAATTTCATTGTGAAAATTATCCGAAAACTGATTTACCGTTCGCAGAAACTCGACGAATCCAAGAAATTTACCATTTTCAGTTTGATAAAATATGTGCTGTATGTCGTTGGTTTCATTCTGGGGATGAATATGATCGGGATTAATGTTTCTGTTTTGATGGGCGCTTCCGCAGCTTTATTGGTGGGTATTGGTTTGGGTTTGCAGAATATTTTCAGCGACTTTGTTTCAGGAATTGTGTTGCTGTTGGATTCCAGCATTAAAGTGGGCGATATTATTGAAGTGGATAACCTGGTGTGTCAGGTGAAGGAAATTAATTTGAGAACTACCACCGTTTTAACGCGTGACGACAAATATGTAATTCTGCCGAACACTTTTCTCACCAAAAACAATCTGTTCAATTGGACGCACAGCAATCTCAATTCACGGTTTGATATTCAGGTGGGTGTTGCTTACAGTTCCGATGTTCAGACTGTTATGGATCTTTTAAAATCTTTAACTGCCACTAATCCGAAAGTGGCAAAAACACCGGAACCGTTCGTTAGATTTAATGATTATGCAGATTCTGCCTTGATTTTTAATGTCTATTTCTGGTCAAGTGATCCGTTCAGGGTAGAAAATCTCAAAAGTGAATTGAGAGTTAAATATTTTGAAGCGTTCAGAGAGCACGATATTGAAATTCCTTTTCCTCAGAGAGTTGTTCACCACGCAAATTGATGAGGGTATATTAATTAACCTGAGTTCGGGTTAAGCAAAGTTTAAAAATAATTGACCGTCATTTACTTTTTTTAAGTTTAGTGATGGTTTTTTTGGAAAGAAACAATATGCAGAAAGTCCTCCAAGAATGTTCATCATAAAATTGTTTACACTTCTGTGACGAGTATGTTCTACTTGACAATGATTTTTTAATTCGTCATTTATCGTTTCAATGATGTCTCTTTTTCGGAGCAAAATTTTATCTTCCATATTCATAATATGGTTTTTCATATTCTTTCGAAGTTTGGTGAAAAGTTGTATTCCATCTGCGAAAAGCATCTCCCACAAGGCTTTGGAAAGGTAATCTTTGTCTGCGAATAATTTCCCAAAAAGTTGCTCTGTCATTTTTTTGATGTGTTTAGGGTTTCTATCATCCACATTTCCTTTCGTTAAATAAAACGATAAAAGTTCGCCCTTTTCGTTGCAAGCCAAATGCAATTTAAAACCATAAAACCAACCCATTGAAGATTTTCCACGCTCTGCAAGACCTTTGAATACTTTATGATTTTGTATCCTTTGGTTCCTGCAAACTTTTAAAGTTGTGCTATCCATAAAACTGATTCCTGTACATTTTCCCAAAGCTTTTTCTTTTAGAAACAGAGCGAAAACTACAGAACTTCTTTGCTGAAGTTCTACAAATCGCTTATAGGAAAGGCTTTTGGGAAACAAATCTTTCCAATATCCACAAATAATTTGTTGGTAATAATGCTTGAAAGTTTTATGAGCTCCCAAATGAAATCCAATCATGATGGTAATTATTTGAGAATCCTACATTTGAGTTTTTCTATTTCTTCTTTTCTTGTCACTTCCAAGAGCCTCAAGGTTCATTTGTTTGATTTTTTGTTCAAATTCTTTACAAAAATCATCAAACTGTACAAAAATATTTGTAATTTGGTCTTTCAAAATCATAAGTAATAATTCGTTAAATATTTGAATGTTAGATACTTAAATATAAGAATTATTACTTTTTCTTGCAAATTTATTTTTTAATCTTATCCCGAACTCGGCTTAATTTATGAAAACTTAAAAAGAATAAAACCATGAAAACAAAATTACTTTTAGTCTTATTACTTATAGGATTGCATTACACCGCTTTTGCACAAGTAGCTCACGATTACAAACCTAATTGTTGCCGATTAGCTGGTGCAACTTTTACAACCGAGAAAAGTTGCTATTGTTCTGGTTGTGCCGCCGTAGGGCCGAAGCCACGGCTGCCGAGGATAAACGTGTAAAGGAAGTAGCTGCGAAGAAAGAAGAGGAAAAAAAGCAAAAAGCTATTGCCGAAGCCCAAAAGAAAAAAGAAGAACAAGCTAAAAAAGGCAACGACTCTAAAGCTAATCAGGTGCATTTGGGATTTGGGGATGCTAAAAACTCAAATAATCAAAAGGAAGTAAGATCTATAAATTCAAAACTTAAAGAAACACACCCTTCTAAGAATATAACGAAAGGGGAATGTGTTTTGAATCAATTTCCCAATAATTTGCCTACTAGACTTATGTATAGCGAATTATATGAGTTTCGAGTCGACTTAGCTAAACCCTATAAATTTTGGGGAATAAATTTAGTTGACATCGGTAAAGGCTGGTATTTTTCGATTAATAAGGCATTAGATGCTTACCATGAATCTCCAAGTATTTACAAGATTTACAATTATAATTTATTGTTTTTTGATGTTTTTTATGAAAATGATACTGATGAAGTGTTTCAAAGGAAAGTAGTTAGTACTGAAAAGAGTAAATGGTTAGAAATAATAGGTGTTAATAGTACATCAGAATTGATTATGCCTAATGACAAGAACTATTTTTTAAAGAAAACACCAATTTCGATTGAAATTGAGAAAGCAATAAAGATAAAATCACTTCAAGGTGCTAATATATTAATGATTACTTCGATTGATGGTGGTGCATTAAATCTTATCAGAGCGGATAAAAGTGAATTTACTTCAAAATATTTTTTACAAGAAAATTTTAGAAATTATTATTATTTCGATTTGAAAGATTATAAATGGAAAGAATTGTTAGAGTTTAAAACTCAATCCGATTATGAAAACCTTGTTAAAAACTAAAATTATGAAAACAAGATTAATAATTATGCTACTGATGCTATATGCGGGGGTAGTGTGGGGACAGGATAAGTATGGTAATAAAAAAGATCTATATAGCAATGTGATTACTGTAGATTTATCAAAGGATAGCAGAATACCGTCAGTTTTAAAAAAAGGAACTTATATACGGTTTGTTTTGAGAAATGTAAATACTTTTAAAGTTACAGGAGCATCGTTATCGAAATCAGAAAATATAAATTTTGAAACTACTCAACAGTTAATAGATTTTCAAAATTCTATTCAGGATAAAATCAGGCAACTGGAGAAAATGACTAATGAGATGGCGGTAAAGAACAGTGGCGTAAGTGATAGTGTGATAGTTCCTAACAGAGAATCCAAAAATCATCAATTTACTTCACTTACTGAAAAATTATCTTCTGACATTGTTAAATTTGATGGTAGTTATAAGAATATTAAATCTTTGGAAGGATTTCAAAAACGTTTGGAAAGTATTGTTTCAGATTCAGTATTTACAGATTCCTTACAAGTTGTTTCAAACGCCAAGAAATTGTTTAGCTATCATTTTAAAGAAAAGGGAAATGATATTGAAAGCTTCAATCAAATTGATCACGATTTTAATGTAATAAAAAGGACATATTTTCAATTAACATCTGATTATGACCAATATTCTAAATTGGCTAAAGAACTTTCAAAATCTAATGTATTTCAAGCTGAAATACTGAATATTAATGATCTCTACACAAAAATCATCGAAAAAAAGTTTGAAATATCATCGAATGTAAAAAATGCAATTTTACTTTACGATAAAATCATAAAAAATCAATACACAATTGTACTTCCAGAACAACAATTGCTTGATGATACACATACATTCACACTACAATTAAAAGATAAAAAAGGTACTGTTGTACATTCTTATTTTCCAATAAAAATACAAACTTACAGCGGTTGGAAAATCAATTTCAGCGCAGGGTATTTTTTAAGTTTTATTAGCAATGATAATTATTCTACTTACACCAGCGCATCAGGAAGTAAAGAAGTTTCCAAAGGTAATTCAGATAAAGTTACGCATGCTTTAGGAGGCTTGTTACATGTTTATCCCAATTATCCACAATGGCTGGTACAACCTGGTTTTTCGTTTGGTCTTAGTCTAGCTGATAATTCGAGTTTAGGTTTTTATGCTGGTCCTTCTTTATTTTTTCTAGAGAGGAATAGGTTGGTAACATCATTTGGATACTCATTCTTAAAAGTCAAAAGACTTAATGTTTCAAATTTAGTAGCAATGCAAGAACCAAATAAATATGCATTTGTGAATACAGCCGATACCGAAATTCGATACGACAATGTTTACAAGGGTGCATGGTTTTTTGGTGTAACCTATAATCTTTCAAAATAGCTAAATCATGAAAACCATAAAATTACTCCTAGTCTTTTTGCTTAGCATACCATATACGGTAACTGCACAAGAAGAAGTTGCCGATTATAAACAATTCGAAACATTAGCAAAAAAAATAAATGCAATACAGCTCGCTACCAATGGAAAAAAAGTGAAAAATAATAATGATGACATCGCTATTAAGAATCCTAAAAATAATTTCATGTTTAACTATAATGATCTCACTGTTAATTACATTAATGGTATCGAAGGAGCATTGCTGGTTTATGAAAATATGGACTTAGCAGAAATAGAAGAAGTAGGCATATTAGATGAAGCGATTGGCGAATGTGGAATGGTGATTCTTACTCCTAAAAATAAACAGAAATATACAATAGTGGTAGACGGTAAACCTACTAGAGAAGAGATAGATGCAATTGGCTTTTATTTTCCTTACAACGATAAAGCTAAAGGCAAAGAAATGTTTGAAGCCTTATCCGATTTAGTTTTACTAAGTAAGCAGAAAAAAGGAAAATTATCGAAAAATAGTATTAGCGACCTCAAGAAAAAATGGAAAGAAACAGAGGCTAAAAATACGGCAAAGGATTATTTTAGCTTTTATAATAAAGAACCCGATAATATATATACCAATTTTGCATATTACAGATTAACAAATCTTGATAAATCATTTAATATTGACAAAATAGATCTTGAGTCATATAAGTTGGGAATGTCCAAAAATGATTTTGAGGAAGTGTTTTATAAGAAATTAAAAAGCATTACATCTGAAAATGAAGTGGTAAAAGAGGTTATTAATAATTTCAAGATACCGTATGGGGCTGTTAAAGATTCAAAATATTCAAGTTATTTTTATTTTGTAAAAGATAATACTGGTGTTCCTAACCGCAAAATAAATAAAGTAAATAATGAGCTTAATTCGATAAAATCTATGTTTTTATCGGTTCCACTGCAGAAAATATCAAGCAAGCTACCAGACGTACAGGCAAATTATTTAAATTTCTATTTTGATACAAACGATAAATTAATTGAGATAGTAATAGATTTGCCTTTATATAACAATGGAGTAACAAAAGAGAATTTTTTGGAAAGTTTTATAACTTCTTTTGGTGAGCCTAGAACTATTAGTGATACCAATAGGTATTATACTTTTTGGGGTTATGCAGAAAAAGAAATGACCTTATTTTTTACAAGTCTTAATAGTTGTTGGATAACTATAAGATATAAATAGTAAAATGACAAGCCGTTTCCAAGACCAAAACAAAACTCCCCGAGATTTCTACAACGAAGTTTGGGTGGTTTGTCCATCATGCGAAAATAAAGCGGTCGCAAAAGCAAACATAGAAGGCAACCAAGTGCCTTTGTATTGCGAGCATTGCGGTTACAACAAACAAAAATCAACAGAAATTTGTATTTCGGGAACAAAAGCTATTTTAGAGATGCCCGCTTCTTCATTTTTTAATGCAGATCTTTGGTTGTTGGCTTCTTTTAAAAACGATGTGGTTTTTGCTTTCAACGGCGAACATCTCAACTATTTAGAAAATTATATTTCAGCCAACTTGCGTGAACATAAAGATAGAAGCCATTTTACCCTTTTGGAGAAGTTGCCCAAGTTTTATCACGAAGCCAAAAACAGAGAAGCTTTGCTGAAAATCATCCAAAAGCTAAAAAATAAATTAACCTGAGTTCGGGTTAAGCAAAGTTTAAAAATAATTGGCCGTCATTTACTTTTTTTAAGTTTAGTGATGGTTTTTTTGGAAAGAAACAATATGCAGAAAGTCCTCCAAGAATGTTCATCATAAAATTGTTTACACTTCTGTGACGAGTATGTTCTACTTGACAATGATTTTTTAATTCGTCATTTATCGTTTCAATGATGTCTCTTTTTCGGAGCAAAATTTTATCTTCCATATTCATAATATGGTTTTTCATATTCTTTCGAAGTTTGGTGAAAAGTTGTATTCCATCTGCGAAAAGCATCTCCCACAAGGCTTTGGAAAGGTAATCTTTGTCTGCGAATAATTTCCCAAAAAGTTGCTCTGTCATTTTTTTGATGTGTTTAGGGTTTCTATCATCCACATTTCCTTTCGTTAAATAAAACGATAAAAGTTCGCCCTTTTCGTTGCAAGCCAAATGCAATTTAAAACCATAAAACCAACCCATTGAAGATTTCCCACGCTCTGCAAGACCTTTGAATACTTTATGATTGTGTATCCTTTGGTTCCTGCAAACTTTTAAAGTTGTGCTATCCATAAAACTGATTCCTGTACATTTTCCCAAAGCTTTTTCTTTTAGAAACAGAGCGAAAACTACAAAACTTCTTTGCTGAAGTTCTACAAATCTCTTATAGGAAAGGCTTTTGGGAAACAAATCTTTCCAATATCCACAAATAATTTGTTGGTAATAATGCTTGAAAGTTTTGTGAGCTCCCAAATGAAATCCAATCATGATGGTAATTATTTCAGAATCTGACATTTGAGTTTTTCTATTTCTTCTTTTCTTGTCACTTCCAAGAGCCTCAAGTTTCATTTGTTTGATTTTTTGTTCAAATTCTTTACAAAAATCATCAACCTGTACAAAAATATTTGTAATTTGGTCTTTCAAAATCATAAGTAATAATTCGTTAAATATTTGAATGTTAGATACTTAAATATACGAATTATTACTTTTTCTTGCAAATTTATTTTTTAATCTTATCCCGAACTCGGGTTAATTAATATGAAATATAAATGGAAACCGGAAAATTAATAAGGTCATTTCAGGACAGTTGGAACAGTTTTGTAGAACAGATTCCCAGTATCCTTGCCGCAATTTTGGTTATTGCACTGGGCATTTTTATAGCCAATAAACTCACGGACCTTTCACGGAAGTTTATAGCAGGCAAATCGACAGACCCGTTGATGACCAATTTTTTGATCAAAGCCATTAAAACGGTATTTGTCATTATCGTTATTATGTTCGGACTGAAAGTTGCCGGTTTGGATGGGATTGCTACAGGAGTTTTAACCGCAGCAGGTGCTTCCGCGGTGATTTTGGGATTTGCCTTTAAGGATATCGGAGAAAATTTTATTTCAGGAATTATTCTGTCGTTCAACAGGCCTTTCAACATTAATGATACGGTGAGTATCGGCGATATATTCGGCAGGGTAAAATCCATGGAGTTCCGCTACACCAAACTGAAGACTTTTGACGGCAAAGATGTCTATATTCCGAATAGCGACGTGATCAAAAAACCAGTGTTCAATTTTACCGAAGACGGTTACTTCCGGATGGATTTTATGGTCGGTATTGCTTATGAAAATGATATCGACCAAGCCAAGAAAATCATTTTGGACACAATGAACAGTCATCCGCTTTCCTTAAAAGATGAAGACCGCGAACCTTTCGTAATGACGGACGAATTGGGTGTTAATTCCGTCAATATCAAGGTCTTTTTCTGGGTAGCAGCCGAAGATTACCGGCGCGATGCCTTGATGATTCGCAGCGAAATGATTGATCAGGTGAAAATCAATCTACTTACCAACGGTATTTCTATGCCGGCTAATATTCAGGAACTGAAATGGTATAAAGAATAATAACGTATTTTTGTTTCTAAAATCAGTCGGCAATGAACAAACTTTTTAACCTTCACAACGGCGAAGAGAACAAAGAGAAAGTCCTTGAAAATGTAAAAAACAGCATTTCCTTTTCGGGTTCCAATTTCTGGATTTTGGCCTGTGCCATTATGGTCGCTTCGGTTGGTCTGAATGTCAACTCAACGGCGGTAGTTATAGGAGCGATGTTAATCTCGCCGTTAATGGGACCTATTGTGGGCGCAGGTTTCGCTTTAGGGATTTACGATTTCACGCTTTTAAGAAAATCGCTTAAAAATCTGCTGATTTCTACTTTAGTGGGTTTAATAGTATCATTTTTATACTTTTTAATTTCGCCTTTCAAGGAAGCGCAGTCGGAGATTTTAGCAAGAACAGCACCGAATATTTACGATGTGTTAATAGCCTTTTTCGGTGGTTTGGTAGGCGTAATTGCAGTCACGAGAGTTGAAAAAGGAAATCCAATTCCGGGCGTGGCCATTGCAACGGCCTTGATGCCACCGCTCTGCACAGCAGGCTATGGTTTGGCTACAGGCAATTTCGGTTATTTTGCAGGCGCACTGTTTTTGTATACCATCAATTGTGTTTTTATCTGCATCGCCACCTTTATTATTGTAAAATACCTCAATTATCCGGCTGTTGGTTTGGTGGATAATAAAAGGGCTACTTCCGTTAGAAACTGGATTACTGCAATCACCTTGCTGATGATTATTCCGAGTGTGTATTTTGCTTATCGCTTCATTCAGCAACAAAGATTTTATGACAAAGTTTCACAGTTTATCACCAAAGAATTTGAAGATAAAGGAAACACCATAGTTTACCGGAAAACTTATTACTCAACCAGTCCGCGGAAAGTCGAACTCGCATTTCTGACAAGGCGTTTTACTGCAGATCAGATTGCCGAAGAAAACAAAAAGATGGCAGATTTCGGTTTAGAAAATACCAAACTGATTATTCGTCAGGACAGTGCTTTCCTCGCCAAAGCCAATAAAATTCAGAATAATGAAGCCGGCAATGACGCTGCGAAAATCGCTGCCGAATTGAACGCCAAAATAGACCGCTATACCTTCAATACAGAAAATCTTTATTCCGAAGCCAAAGCAATATTCCCCGACTTGAAGTCACTTTCTGCTGCAAAGCAGGAAATACTTTCTGATGCTGATTCTGCTGCTGTAATTCCTGTAGCGATATACGAATCTGAAAAAGAACTCCCGGAAGCCGAAAAACAAAAACTTAGAAAATGGTTACAGGTTAGGTTGAAGGTAGATACACTCGAACTTTATATGAGAAATTAAAAAACAAAAAGTAATTTCTTATAATTTGAAATGCTTTCACTTTTATTTGCTCTGCTTTTCATTTTTTGTAGAAAGTAAGTAAAGTAAGTAACTTTCGGCAAAAGAAAATTTTTATTTTTTCTTTCAGAAAAAAAGTGCTGAAACAGAAACTTTCAGCGCAAACGGCGCTTAGCACTTCCTTATTATTTTTAATTTGTATCTAACTATTTATTGGGTATAAATTTTTATTTATACCCTTTTTTTATGGAAAAATATTTATTATTTATTAAATCAATCATTAACCAAGGAGCTTACTTTAAAGAAAGTGCAATAATTGATTTTTATTTGAGAAGATTCTCGAATAAATATTATTATCTCGTATTTCTGTTTTCATTGATTTTCTTTGCTTTAATTGTAGTTAGTAGTTTAGGAATTGCAAGTGAAAATAAAATAAAATTCAACATTTCAGGCAAACAAATTGACTCAGTGAATTTTTTGAAGTTTGCTATTATTCTTACTTTGCAAACAATTTTATGGAAGACTATTGCATCTGGAATTAATAAGCAAGATTATGCAATAATGAATATTATCAAACTACATAGCAAAAATAAAAAGAATAAAATTTCAATCTTTTTTAAAACTATTTTTTTTAATGGCTTTAGTTTCAGAATTTTATTTTCTGGTTTAGCTTGCCTATCCTTTGTAGTTTATTCTTATTTTCCTGAAGATTTTTTTATTAATTTAATTCTTTCAACAATAACTCTTATTGGCTCAATTTTTTTGATTCTAAGTATTGAGTGTTTGTTGTTCTATATTCAGACTTTTTTTAAATTGAATTCTTCGGTCTTTACAATAGTGTTTTTTGTTTTAGGTTTTGTTGTTTATAATTAACTACATATTTCTTAAATTCTTTTTCTTTTAGTATATTAAAATCTTCTAACTCAATAATTACCAAATTTTCTCTGTCTGATAATATTGCAGTTTTGAAATTCTTTGAAATTGATTTATTATTTGGATTCACTTTAAAATCATAAATAGTATTCATGATTTCGCTTAATTCTCGATAAGAATTTTTGCAAGATTTAAATTTAACTTCTTCATTTCCAATTATATCATAAATATTTTTTTTATATCTATTAATACTTCCTTTAATTTGAATAACTAATTTTCCCGATTCATCGATAAAGGCACCCCCGTAGTAATCGGGGAAACCATCATAATTTCTTTTTTCATTTAGGCTTTTAGAACTTAGATTTTCAAAATGCTTATTTAACTTTTCGAGATTCAGATTTGCAAGAAACTGTAAGTCAGAAGATTTTTCATTTTCTGTTATCCTTTTATTATTACTTGTAGAATATTTGTTCATTTCTAATTTTGGTGAACTAATTTCTTCACGTAAATCTGAACATGCGTTAAAGGATAAAATTGCATAAATTGTAAGCGATGTCAAAAGTAAATTTTTCATAATAAATTTATTTTTAATTTTTAATTTAGTAAAGTTATTAAATATATAAAAGAAAAAATTAAGGTTTTTTTTTACATTTTGTTGTATTTAAAATTAGTTTCAAAAAAAATCATAACATGGATAAAACAGCAGTAGGTGAAAATTATTTTAAAAAAAATTCAAGGTGTCTTTTCAATATTAATCACCGTTTAATGTGGATGTATAAACCGTTTTTAAAATTATTTGTCCAGTTTTTTATTAAAAAACTGGACAAATAATTTTTAGTCTACCTACTCTCATACCCCTCCTTAAACTTCAAAAACTTTTCTGCGTCCTTTGGGTTTTTCTGCATCCATTTTTTCATCAGCTTAGTGTTGTATTCTAGTTGCTTCACCTGCTCGGTTTCATAAATCGCCTTGTTTTCATCCTTGATCTCCTCCAGGATTTCCTCTCGAACCTCGGTCTTGGTGCGGATGCTTTCGCTGTACCAGATTTTTCCGAGATAAACAGTTGCTGATAAAATAAAAAATGCAACCAGCAATATAGGCAGGATTCCGAAAAACCAATATTTAACTGTATCTGATTTCTGATGGAATTTTTCCAGATGCTTTATAACGTCCGGAGATAATTCTGCGATAATATTGTTGGGGATGGATTTAAGCAATTCCTGCCGTTTTAGATTATCTTCATGTGCCAGTGCTTGGATTTTTTTTATA
This sequence comes from Chryseobacterium senegalense, assembly GCA_001403755.1. GTDB lineage: Bacteria > Bacteroidota > Bacteroidia > Flavobacteriales > Weeksellaceae > Kaistella > Kaistella senegalense. The sequence goes on from CYUH01000015.1 coordinate 1,474,423, forward strand.
TCCTCCTTGATGTCGCAGTACATGTGGAAAATCGCCTTCCCCGAAATTTCTACCGCCTTATTGCTTTCTATGACGCGGTGCAAAAGTTCGATGCCTGCATCTTGTGAAGAATAATTTTCTGTATTCATGTCATGGTTGTTAAATTCGTTGTTATTCATTTTCTTTTTTTTATTGATGTTTTTTAAACCTATCGCCTTCTTTTTCTCTTCCTCAGCAATTCATCGTCTGTCGCCTGTGCGTAGCTCGGTTTGAGCAGTTCCTTCACGGCATTCTCAATCTCCTTGAGCCCTGATTTTTCCGGATGCTTTATTTCGTTCGTTTGCGGATTACTCTGAGTGAAAATTGCCAAATGATGGTTTTCCGCATTCCGGTTTAGGATTTCTTTGATGTCCTTAATCTTCAGTTTGCTGGTGATCTCCGAAAGTTTGTAACCGGGATGGTACTGCCTCTGGGTATGGTCGTTGATGTCCTTCAGCCGGACAATCCGCATCCCCGACATACCCTCCTTCACATTCTGCGAGAGCGTCACTCTGTAACCGCATCTCCGCATATAATCGACCAAGTCATCAAAATTTCTTGAGACCTTCATACAGTTTTGCAGGATTTTTAGCATCTGTTGCTTTTTCTCCTTTCCGATTTCCACATCTGTTTTGAGATTCATCTCTTTGCAGACATTTCGAACCGATTCACCAAAGCGTTTACCTATGTTTGCCGACTTCACCGTGCATTTACCAAAAACATCTATGCGGTTCACGATGAAATGGATATGTTTCTGCTTCGTGGAATTGTGGACATCCAGGACGACCTGGTTATTTTCCGTAAGTCCCACATCCTTCAATGATTTTAAAGCCAGTTCCTTCAATTCGTCGTTGGTCAGTATGTCTCCAATTTCCTTTGCCGGAGAAATGTAACCTGTGAGAGCCCATTTCTTTACATTCGGATTTCTCTCGGCGACAATCTTCATCTCTTCAAATCTTTCCTCCGGCATTGTTGAAAGCAGGTTGTTGGAATAAATACATTCCGCCGTGCCTTTGTCATTGCCATTGTATTCAATCGCGATCTTACTGATCCTCCTCGTCGTTGCCGAATTGTTCATTTTCGATGATTTTTTGGTAGAGGTATTCCCGGATCAACCTCGTTGTGGTTTGAATTTCCTCAAGGATCTCTTTTTTGTTTTCAAACTCATTCCATTCTCTGTTCCGGAGCAGATTGGATATCCTTATAAAATTGTTGCCGTAATTCAACAGAACCGCGTCGGTTTTAAACTCGTTTATTTTGAGTTCTTTTTCGGTTGAAACCAGTCTTAAATATTTTGATATTTTGAGTTTGTAGAAGTCAGCCTCCTTTTGAATTTTCTCAAACTCCTTTTCGGTAAAACGAACTGAGACTACCTTCGAAAATTGGTTCGCCGTCTTCTTTTTCAAACCTCCCTTTCGACCAATTTCGCGAAAGCGGTTCCTTCTTTTTTCTTCTGCAACCTTTGCAATTTGCTGCTCGGAAATCTGTCTTACAAACTGTTTTAAAAAGTCATTTTTCATATTGTGTTTATGTGGTGTTTAATTTTTTTATGATTTTAAATTACTGGCTTGAATTCCATTTCCAAACAAGTGTTTCCGACGACAGGAGGAAACCAAAAAGCCCGATTTTTACGACAAGCATACGCTTGTTGTAAACATTGGGTACTTTTTGCACTAAATACATGGCAAGTTTTTACCCAGCTTTTTTAGAGTATTCCACCTGTGCTTATTTTAAGCAGGTCGGCTTGGTTGAATCTTCATCTTTTTCTCCTGTAAATATTCCGGTTTTCCTCGGGCTCGTGTATGGCTGTTTGATTTTTTTCAAGCTTATTTTCAAGTGTCTTTTCTTCCTGTGATATCAGGAAATCATTCAGATCTTGATGACGGAAATATTCATTCGACCGGTCATCTGCCTCCGGGAATATTTTCAAAATTGAATCCCTGCACTGTTCGCCGGCGCGGTCGTTATCCAAGTACATTTCGACAGATTTATAATTTCCAAAAAGCCCTGATGCCTTGTGAACCATGGCGACAGAGTTCAGAATTAGATAGTCGGAAGGTGTCTTTTCCGGTTCTAAAATTTTATGGGAGAGGTAGTCGGTAAAGCCCTCGAAAACCTTGAGGTTGTCAGAATTATTTTTTATCGTGGTGATATCCTTTTTTCCAAGACAGATTTTGGAAAAACTGCTGCGGATTTCGTAGCCTCCCGAATCGTTTTTGAATCCTAATCTGAAATAGTTCTTCCCATTCATTTCGTAATGAATTTCCTTAAGTTCAGATTTTTGAGATTCGAGTTTTCTATATTTTAAATATTCAATCAACGCTGGATGCGACACTTCTTTTACTTCTAATATTTGATAAGATTTAGTTTCTTCTTTTGGATTGTTTAAATTTCCCTTTTGCTTTTGAAAAGAAAAATCAAACTTTTCAAGATATTCAAGAGCATCGGATACAGTGCATTGTTTGAGCTCCTGAACTATCGACACGACATCGTATTGTTTTCCAGTGCCAAAATCAAAGGCAATATTTTTCACATAATTCACTAATAAACTTGGCGTTCGTTCTTGTCGATTGATAGCATAATAATAGGCAGTTTTCGGATGTTCTTTGCTTGGGAATAGAGAAAAACTTTCCATTACTTCTTTGATGCTGATATTTTCGTTGGCTTGTTTGCAATTCATTTTTTGTGTTTTTAAAATTTATTTCTTTATATCCAGTTATATTTTTACCGTTTTTCCATACCTGCCTACCTAAATATTGAATATCAGTTAGTTATATTAATTAATGACTTACCTTGTTGTTACCTGTTAATTGGATCCCTTCTTTAACTATGGTAGTTTAGGTAAAGTCTTATCTATTTTATTACCTTGATAAAGATTTGTAAATGAGTTCTGTAAGTCCACTTAGGTAAGTAGGTAGGATAAATTGAATGTCAAGGATTTAAACTTTCTTTCAGTCAATCTTTCTTCGGATCAGGTAGCCGTAAACCTGCAGTTTCGGATGCTTGATTCTTTCATACTTGAGCTTGGTGAGCGCCTTTCCGACCTTGATGTTGTTCAATCTTAAATTCAGGGCGTTGTTCATTGCCACAACGATGTCCGTCGCCGTAAGAAAATCCTTGATGTCCTTCGATTTCTCGAAGTGTGCGGAAACGATTTCCTGCTCAAGTGAAAGCTGGGAAAACTGTTCGTTCCTCAGCTCATTAGCCTCTATGTCCGAGAGCGTCATTTCCGGTTGGTAATTTTTTCTTTCAAAAGCATTGTGGTACGCCTGCGCCCATACCTTGTCTATGTCTATTTCCTTGGAATAATTGAAGTCAATGCTTAAAACTTCGAAAACCAGCCATCTTACGCTTCCTGTCTCGTCGGTAAGGAAATCTGTTCTGTTGGTTGAGGCAACAAAGGAACATATCCTATCCATGTTCTCCGGCTTTCTCCCATACGGCACCCTTACTTTCGCGCCACCCATCGAGATGAAGGATTTCAGGGTGTTGACATCCGATTTGGACAGCACGGCCAGCTCGTCCGCATTGAGGATGAAATTTTTGCAGATGGCAATGATGCCGTCCTTGTCCACTGTGACATTTTCGGAATAATAATCCCTGAGCCCGTCCGGGATGAGGAACCGCAGGAAGGTGGTTTTGCCCGTGTTCTGTTTGGAGCTTGCCAGCACGAGGCACTGCTTGTTGACATAGTCTTTCTTCAATGCGCAAAGCACGGCGCGGGTCAGCCACTTCTCGAGATGGTAGCGGAACGCTTCGCTGTCGTTGGTCCGAACAAATCCCGCCAGCTTCCGGATATGGTCTTCGCCGTCCCAGCCGGTGAGTTTTTTAAAGTATTCCGCTAACGGGTTGTATCTCTTTATCAGGTGGCTCCGTACGAGGATCTCCAACTTCTGCATCGTAATCTGAATCCCGGCCTGTACGAGTTCTATCAGCAGGGAGTTGATGTTTAGCTCTGTCCAGCCCTCCTTTCCCTTGAGCGATATTTCTATCTCCAGGGCGATGGCGTTAAAGCGAAGGTCATACTTGCTTTCAAGATACTTCATCACCATATCGAAAATGGTAGTGGTCTCGGAAGCGGTTTGGTAGAGTACTGGGATTTTTTGCTCTTCAGCCGGCTTGTTGGTTATTTCTTCCATCGCTCCAGAATTTCCTGCTCGAATGCGACATAGTCATCATTTTGTATTTCCTCCACATTATCCCCCAGAAGATAAGCTTCGAGGTCCTCTTTGCGAAAGTAGATTTTCTTTTGCCCCTTCTTTTTGTAGGCCTTCAATTTGCCGTGGTGTTTGAGTTGGTAGAGATAGTCCGGATCCAGGTTGAGGAACAGCGCGGCCTCTTCCTTAGAATAGATGTTCTTGGTTCCGAGGGCGAGCATCTGTAGCGCCTTCGAGGTAAACTCTTTTTGCGAGTTTACCAAAGTGGACATTTGGCTTTCTAGCGCAGCTAGTCTTTCTTGGTCTTTCATTTCGTTGAATTTTGTTGAGGCCAAGATATTTCCCAAAGAAATAGCCGCCTAAAAGCGACTTGAAAATTTTTTTGTAAAATAAAACAACCTAAAGAAATGTGC